>NZ_FLQR01000009.1 GCF_900078385.1 uncultured Microbacterium sp. | reverse complement strand
CGGCTCGTGCCGGGCGACTTCCGCTGATCGCCGAGGGGCCGGAGGCGGCATCGACGCCGCCCCCGGTGCGGCGTACGCTGACCCTCATCGTTGGGGAGGGGCAGTGAAGAGGCGCCAGGCACAGCACGCGATCAGCGACGACGAGCAGATCGCTCGATATGCGTACGTCCTGGGAAACGTTCCGACGACCGTCGCCGACAGAGCCTACGCCGCCGCCTTCGCTCGACTCTCGGCCACGCAACGCACTCAGATCGTCGGCCAGCTGCGCGCGGAGCTGCCCGAGGCGCCGCAGGAACCGCCACCCGACTACCCGAACGCATTCGCCGTGCTGATGCGCAACCTGCACGCGCGCGCCGCGATGGTCCGTATTCCGCTCGCGGCTGCGTTCGCGGCAGAGTTCGTCGCGAGTCCGCCCATCGCCGCCTATTTCACGACAGGTGCGGGCTCGGTGACGATGGACCACCAGCCGCCATGGATCCATGCCCTCGCCGGTCACGAGACCGCACCCATCGATGGCGGAACGATGCAGCACCGGCGCGGGGCGAACTCAGGGGACTGGTTCCCGGTCTGACGTACGTCGCTCGGCGAGACAGCGACATGGCGCGTTGTCAAGGGGAGGGCGCAGCTGCCGACGCGCGAGCATCTTGGGGGTCGGAGGTTCCGATGATCAGTGCCGATCAGGGAAGGCTGGTGTTCGAGCCGCTCGGCGAGGCAGGGTGGAGGCTGTGCGACACCGACGTCGACGCTGCCGATGCCGCGCGGCTGGTGGCCTATGTCGAGCGACAGAGCGGCGGCGGCTACGAAGCGATCTGGATGTGGACAGGGATACTGCCGAGCATCCACGCATCCCGAGAGGACGTCTTGCGGACGGCCGAGATGCTCCGGCGCCGAAGCGACGTCGACACCGGTGGCAACCGCAACGGCGCCCTCGGCTGACGTGGGAGGCCAGGCTGGGAAGAGTCACGTGAGGTAGGCGTCCACGAACAGCGGGCCTCGGATGTCACGAAGCGCGTCGATGAGGCGTCCGAGTTGCTTGCGGTTCCATGCCGGGGCTTGCACGTCGTGTGGGCCGAGGGACTCGAGCTTCCCGGTTCGGATCCGGACCACTTCCCATCCCGCAGCGCGGAGCGCGCGGTCCTTGCGGCGGTCGGCGTCTTCGCGCTTCCCGACGTGCTCGAGCCCATGTCGGCCGATGCTGTCGTACTCGATCGCGATCCGCAGCTCAGGGAGGAGGATGTCCGGCCACACCTCGACGTGATCGAAGAAGGGACGGCGGACCCGGACGGCGTTCATCCCCGGGGTGAAGGCAAGCACCGCGGACAGGTCGGCGCGCAGCCGCGCCTCCACAGCGGACGCGGGCTTCGGTGCGCATGAGCTGATGAACGGCTCGCCCACCGGTACGGCAGGGGTCTTCGGGCAGATCGTCTTCTGTCGGCTCGCGCGCGTCGGGCGCGTGACGCCGGTGGGTCGGATGCGCGCTGGCTGGGCGAGTTCGGCACAGTCCGGGCACCATGCGGACCGGCGACGCTCTCGACCGGGCCGCGACCGCTGCTCACCAGGGGTGGCAGCGAACGTGTGGCCCGCCTCGCACTGCCAGAGCAGCAGCACGTCCGCTGCCGGTGGGATCTGGGTGAGGGTGACCCCGGCGTTGAGCTCCGGATGGTATTGCCGGATCAGGGAGGGGTACGCCGCCCATGCCTCCCGGTACGTCCCCACCGGGTACGGGGTCTCGGCGCCGCGGGAGAACTGGCGGCGCGCCCACCACAGCTCCACTCTCTCCGGCATGCAGGGAGGCTACGGCGAGCCATCGACACGGAGCCCGGCGGACCTCTATGTCGACGCCGACGCGTGTTGCGGCGCGAGATGGGAGACTCCGCCCCGGCGCGCACTAGATTGTGGGCACACGGATCTGGGGACGGTGTCGATGGGCGCATCATTGTCGAACGAAACAGAGGTCGATCTTCCGGCGCGCACCGACATGACTTCGCTCGCGCGCGAACTGTTCTCCGCCTTGCAGACGGCCACGGACGACATCGTGCGGTCGAACCGGAACGTCAAGATCCGGAACGAGTTTCACGTCCTTGACTTGGCCCCAGCGCCTCTCGTGCGGCCCGCCGCCAGCGTTCGTGAACTTCGGGCCCCCAACCCTGGTGAACTCTGGAAGCGCGCCGACGCTGTGCGCATGAGGCCGACGCATTTCTTCGCGCGCGTCAAGCTGAGCTATGCCGGCGGCGGGGACTCGGGGCGCGAGATCTCTAACGCAGTGGACCTCCGGATCGCACCGCCGCGTGGCGACCGCCGGAGGGGCCGACTTCGGGTCCGGTTCGACTGTGACGATCCCGAGATGGCGGCATCGGCGAGAACTCTGATCGAGTCAGCGATCAGGGGACGATCACGCACTGTATCGGCGCAGCCGAGGACGAAGGAGAACAGGACTCAACCCACGGTGGGTCCTGCGGCGTCGAGCCTCGCTGTCCACAGCGACGCGCCCAGGACGCCAGGCGTGAATTGGCGAGACAAGGTCGCCGACGGCGCGATAGCGGTCGTAGCCGGCGTCATCGCCGCGATCATCACCCGAGCGCTCGGTTTCGGTTGACGCGCGCGTGACGTGCCGACACGAGCATCGACGTCCTCGCCGCACAGATCGTCTTCCGGTCCATTGCGACGATCTGGCAGGTGACCGAGCCGCTGTCGCCCGGAAAGTGATCGAAGACGACGGTTCCTACGGCGACGACATCGCCGATCTGCCTCCGGTCCGCGTGTTCACGACCATCGACATGCGGCTCATGTACGCCGATCTCGTGGCGAAGCTCGCGGCCCATGCGCTCCCGGCTCTCGATCCCGAGCATCGGTCGCCGCAGCCCCGCTGATCTTGTCGAAGAATGCTGACTTCGCCCCTTCGTACTCTGCGGCTCGCTTCAGGGCGTTGTATTCGTCGCGCGCTGCCGCATCCTCGGCCAGACACGCCCAACCGCTGGTGAAGCGGATGTCGTGCTCGCATCCGATCACCGTCACCGCGATGCCGACGGCCGGCTCATCGGTGCGCTCGAAGGTCGCGAACGTGCCCGTCCACATCTCGGGGTGGACGGCGGCGGCGACGGCATGAAGCCGTTCGACCGCCTGCGCGAACTCCTCCGTGAGAACCCGCAGGTGCAGGTCGATGTCGCCCTTCGTCAGCAGCCCCGGCAGGCTGCTGCCGCCGGTCAAGATCAATACGCCGGGTACGGCGTGCTCCTCGAGGAGCTCGCGGGTCGCGGTCGCGATCTCCTGGGCTCGATGAACGGACGCGTCGTCGGTGACGAACATCTCCTGATGCTCGCACAGGGGGGATTGTCGTCCGCCCGCCGCGGAGAGACGCTGACGAGGAGGGCAACCCGTGACGCTCTCGCTACAGTGGCCACCATGACAGACGAGCTGCGTTTCCAGACGCCGATCGGCGTAGACGTGAAGGGCGAGACCTGGTCATGCGTCGAGATCCCGGACTCCGCCGCCTTCTTCGGGACGGGAAAGGCGGTGCGGGTCGACGCGGAGGTGGACCACGTTCGTCTCGAGAACGTGGGGGCGATCGTGACGGGTCGAGGTGGTCACATGGTCTCGCTGAGTGCCAAGGTCCGGAAGCAGCTCGGTAAGGATGTCGGCGACGTCGTGCAGGTGGTCGTGTCGCTTCACTGAGCGGTCGGGGGTGACCACGCGCCTGCCCCCGACCGCCGCTCACGTGGTCCCTGGAGTCTTGGCGTGTCTCCGCGCTAGTGTCGCGCCATGGGCGAGCTCCCCGAACACGTCGCTGTCAACCGTGAGTACTGGGACGGCATGGCCCACGAATGGGTAGAGGCCGGCGAGCGGTCATGGAAGCAGGCCGAACCCACCTGGGGCCAGTGGGGTGTCCCCGAGAGCGAGTTGCGCCTGCTGCCCGACGACATGGCCGGGATGCGTGCTATCGAATTGGGGTGCGGCACGGGCTACGTGTCCGCATGGATGGCACGACGCGGAGCGTCGGTCACGGGCATCGACAACTCGGCCGAGCAACTCCGCACCGCCCAGCGGCTCTCCGAGGAGCACAGCGTCACCCTTGAGCTCATCCACGGCAACGCGGAGGACGTCCCCCTGCCCGACAGCTCCTTCGACTTCGCGATCAGCGAGTACGGAGCAGCGATCTGGGCAGACCCGTACCGGTGGATACCCGAGGCCCACAGACTGTTGCGGCCCGGTGGCACGCTGGTATTCCTGGGCAACCACATCTTCGTGGGCCTGTGCTCACCGGTCGACGGGTCATATCCGATCACCCGTCGACTCGAGCGGCCGTACTTCGGCAGCCACCGGCTCGACTGGCGGGACGCGGCGGATGACCCAGGCGGCATCGAGTTCACGCTGACCTTCTCAGAGTGGATCAGACTCTTCCGCTCGACCGGGTTCGAGATCATCGACCTGATCGAGATCCAGGCGCCTGCGGACGCGACCGGGTCGCGATCAGGCATCTCCGCAGACTGGGCACGTGATTTCCCAAACGAGCATGTCTGGACGGTCCGCAAACGACTCTGACGCCGGGTTTTGCTCGTCTGTGGAGTGCCGCGTCCTCTACTCGCACCGCGGCTAGTCGCCGTCCGCTGGCGCGGCCTCGCTGGAGACGCACCCGGACAGTGATTGGCGTACTGCTTCGTGACGCGCACGAAGAATTGCATTCGACGTGAAGACGCCGACCTCGGTCGCTGCTTCGTCGGCGCGATCGAGGATCCCCTGGGCAGCGTCGCAGTTGCCGAGGACGATCTCGTTCGCCGCCCACATCAAGTACGTCTCGGTGACGGTCTCCGCCTCCACGTAGTCGGTGGCGGGGTACTTCTGCGTCACTCCCACTGCTCGCTCGAACTGCGCGCGCATGCTTTCGTACTCGCCCATCTGATAGTCCAGCACTGCGATGCTTCGTACCGCGGTGATCCCCTCGGTCAAGTTGTTCGCCCGCTTCACGGCACGCCCGAAGTAGGTCCGGGCTTCCTCCTGTCCTCCTGGCAAATGGGTGATGGCTGACGCCAACGCGTTGTACTCACTCGCGGACACGTCGTCGGCGCCTGTTCGACGGAGATTTTCGATGATCGTGGCTGCCTGCCCCGTCAGCAGGGCGTACTCACTGGTCACATTCCTCGACAGTTCGGCGGCCGCCTCCGGATAGTCGGTATACAGCTCTTGAGTCAAAGTCGGAAGAAGGATGAGTCTCTGCAGGATCGACCGGAGATCAGACCTGTCTTGCACTCGCTCTCTCGATTGGGCGCGCGTTTCCGCGCTCGTCTGTAGCTGATAGCTGGCGACCGCGCTGAGCAGGGAAACGACGAGAGCACCGATGGCCACGAGCGAGCTCACTTGCCGGTACCACGGTCGATGCTCATCCTTCGCCTGGAGTTCATCGAGCTCACGGCCACGAACACGCAACTCCTCTGTCAGCTCACGCAATCGGCCATCCACATCGGGCGGTGGATGTGGCGACTCTTGGTCGGGCGGTGCGATGGCGTCTGAATCCGACGGCGGCGGCGTTGGAGTGACCACGGACTTCCCCCTGTCCCGTGACGAGTGCTGATGCTACGGATGATAGGCGTCAGGCACCCGCGAAGTCAGGACCTCCGAAAATGAAAACCTAGCGTTCGTTCGCATTTAGGCTAGATTGAGCGGATGAGCAACGACGCTGCTGTGCCTCCGTCCCGCCCGTCGGGAATCCGCTGGATCGTGACGACGCAGGATGCCGCGTGGCAGGAGGTCGTCCCACCGGATTTCGGGGAAATCGCGGACATGCCGAACGTCTTTGTGATGATCGACAGCCCGAAGCAGCCCATCGAGGGTTTCGGCGCGAGCTTCAACGAGCTCGGTTGGACCTCGTTGGCGGTGCTCGACCAGGAACAGCGTGACGAGATCTTCCGCGAGCTCTTCGCTCCTGGGGAGGGAGCGGGATTCACCCTGTGCCGGATGCCGATCGGCGCGAACGACTTCTCCCGCGATTGGTACTCGTACGACGAGGTCGACGGTGACTTCGCGTTGGAGCACTTCAGCATCGAGAACGACACCGAGACACTGGTGCCGTTCATCCAGGCAGCTCAGGAGCATCAGCCCGACCTGAAGATCTGGGCGTCACCGTGGAGCCCGCCGAGCTGGATGAAGTCGAACCGTCACTATGCCGGCGCGCAGCCGAACCCGTTCATGAACAACGTCGAGAACGGACTCCGCCCCGACCAGGTCGGGCATGAGGGCACCGACATGTTCATCCTCGACGAACCCCATCTGGCGGCCTATGCCCGCTACTTCGGCCGGTTCATCGACGAATACCGTGATCTCGGCATCCCGATCGACATGGTCATGCCGCAGAACGAATTCAACTCCGCGCAGGTCTTCCCGAGCTGCACGTGGACGCCGGCCGGATTCGTCCAGTTCCTGCGCCACCTCGGACCCGAGATGCGCTCCCGCGGCGTCGACGTGTTCCTCGGCACGCTCGAGCGTGCCGATGACAGCCTCGTCGGCGATGTGCTCGACGACGCCGCCGTCGCCGAGTACGTGTCGGGGCTCGGCGTGCAATGGGAGGGCAAGCGTGCGGTCGCGGCGCTGCACCGGCTGCACCGTGAAATGCGGATCTACCAGACCGAGCAGGAGTGCGGCGACGGGCGCAACGACTGGCGCCACGCCCGGCACGCCTGGTCGCTGATGAAGCAGTTCTTCACCAACGGCGCCAACGCGTACATGTATTGGAACATCTCGCTGCTTGAGGGCGGTCGCAGCCGGTGGGGCTGGACGCAGAACTCACTGGTCGTCGTCGATCCGGACTCCGAGTCCTACCGCTTGTCGCATGAGTATCAGGTACTGAAGCACGTGAGCGCGTTCGTGAGGCCCGGCGCGCGGGCGCTGGAATGCCTCACCTACTCGGGCCACGCCAACCAGCTCGCGTTCCTCAACGAAGACGGCAGCATCGTGATCGTCATGCAGAACGACATGAGCGAGGAGATGCCCGTGCGCATCCTTCTGGGCGATCGGGTGCTGACCCCGACCCTGCCGGCCGACTCGTTCAACACCCTCGTCATCCCGGCGAACGCGTAAGCAACGGTGGTCGGCTGACGGGCCGGGGGACTGACTCCGGCCCGCCCGGCTACGACATCAGCGCCCGCCGCACCACAGCGGTGCTCCACCGTCCGAGCATGGCGCCCGCAACGGTGTCCGAGATGTGGTGCTGGCCGCGGTACACCCGTGAGAACGCGATCGCGCCCGGAATCCCGTACCGAAGAAGGGGACCGACAAGCCGCGCGCCCCGGGCGCCATGGCGATCCAGCAGGTCGGCGAGCGTGCCGTGGAGTGCGAAGGCTGCCGCGGTGTGCCCGGAGGGGAACGACGACGTGGCATGCGGCGGCTCGGGGCGCCACACCCCCTCGGGTCGTGGCCGTCCCACCAGCGCCGCGGATGCGACGAAGCACGTCGCCTCCAGCGCGAGCACCGCGGCAGGGGCGACCGCTGAGCGTCGGTCGCGCGTCAACAGCCACGTGACGCCGCACCAGAGCGCCCCGGTCGCGATGGTCTGCGGCACGCCGGAGTACCACGACAGCGGTCGGGTGATCCGGTCGAGCGCCTCGCGCGGCCCAATCAGTTCCGCGGGATCAGTCGCGACGGCGGCATCGCCGTCGTCCGACCGGTGGCCGAACGCGTCCTGGAGCGCACGCACGGCGTGGTCTTCGCGTGGGTCGTCGCCGCCGAGGAGCCGCATCACGCGCCCGGCCACGGCCAACGCGGCGATCGCGCCGAGCCCCGGCAGGACGACGGCTCGAAGCAGCGGCATGCCCGGAGCCTAGCGGCGCTGTGTGGGCGCGCGAGTTCGCCGGGGCCGTCGACAGCGGGAAGCATCCTCAGGTCGGTCGGCATTCGGTCTGCTCTCGCCGGGTGCGCGACCTCTATCGTGGCAGAGCACAGTGACGCGACCGAAAGAGTGCCGCACCCGCCCACAGGTCGCACGGTTCGTGTGGGCCGATTGAGTCGTTCAGCCGGAAAGGAGAGGTGTCATGAACTCTGCTCGACCGATCCGATCGGTTGGCGTCGCAATCGCTATCGCAGCTAGCCCACTTGCCCTGGCCGGTTGCGACATCGCGGCCTCGCCATATGCGGATTTGAACCGCGCTGCGCAGCCGTCTGATCAGCTCCCTGACCCGGCGGCGGCCGACGCCGCCATCAATCCTGAATCAGCGAGGCTCGTCGCGTTGGCGACACTCAAGTGGCCCGCGACATCGCGGGCCACGAGATCAGTTTGGGGGAAGGCAGCGCCGTCACGTATTTGCTCCTGCCTGGCAGGGGTCAAGCGCCCGACGAAGACCATGTCCGACTATCGGAGAACGTCTACGTCATCCCGAAGTAGCGGTGCGCGTCACTGACGCGCACGCAGGTCACGCCAACGGGCTCCGGTGCGACCACGACCGTCAGTCGCCGCACGCGTCGCCGATGGCGGGGAAGCTCACAGATTGGGCGCTCCGAACGACGTGCACTCGTCCGTCCACCTCGTAAGTGAGGTCGACCCCTTCGAAACCACCAGCCGCGACGCTCGTTCGCTCGATCGCGAGCGCGACGAACCACGTCTCCCCGCCATCGTCGTTGACGACAGTCCCTTTGAGGGGAACACGCGCGTCCCAGGCCTCATCGCCCTCGCTCACGAGCACCATCCCGACGCCCAGATGAGTGCCATCGTCGAGCACCACAGCCCGCGACGCAGCTTGCTCGATGACGCGAACCCCTTCGGCTCCAACCAGGTCGGCGGCGACGAGGGCGACCGCGTCGGTTCCCTCGGCCAGCTCAACCGAGTCACCGTATGTCAACGGCTCAGCGAACTCCGCGAGGCAGATGTGAACAGTAGTGCCCTCGGGCGGCCCGAACGTCACGTCTGAACCGTATGGCGCGCATCCCGTGAGCGCCGCGACACAACTTCCCGTGATGATCAACGCCGAGACGCGCGCACGCTTCATGGTGTGATCGTAGGGGCCAACCGATCCGAGTACCGCGCTCGATTCAACAGCGTTATCGCGGTCCGATCCGATCAGCTGCGGCACCCCGGTGACAGGCGCCGGATCCGGGTCGGTCACGGTGGGCAACCACAGCAACACCCGCGGGTGATTGCGAAGCCGCGAGTCCCCGCGCTAGCTTCCGCACATGGTCACGAGCGCGCCTGACGACGGGTATCCAGAGGTTCTGGAGGCGCTGAAGAACTCCTACCTCTACCTCCGCATCAGTCTCGTGGGTGTCGTCGCGGCGATCTTCATCGCCATCGCATCCACCCCGGCGGAGTACAAGCCCGAGGGTGCCGGCATCCTCCGATCGATCAGCCACTACTACTACACGCCCGCTCGCATCGTCTTCACTGCGGCGCTGTGCGGAGCGGCGCTCGCGCTGATCTCACTGGCCGGACGGGGCGTGCAGAACTACCTCCTCGACGTGGCCGCGCTGCTGGCGCCGCTGATCGCGTTCATCCCGACCCGCACACTGAGGACCGAGGTGGGCGAAGCGGCGGAGCTCGGCTCATGCGTCGCCGGGTGGCCGGCGGGGTCGGACTGCATCCCGAGGGACCAGCTCGCCTTCGTCGAACTGGGATTCTACGTCTGGGCGCTGTTCGCGGCGGTGGGGATGCTGCTCGCCCTCATCCGGGGGCTGCTGAAGCTCAGGCCCGGTCGCACGCGGGAGCCTGTCTGGTACTGGATCGCACTGATTCTCGGCGTCGGGATTCTGATCCTGTACCTGTCGTGGTGGCGGACGGATGCCTTCGTCGGCCTGCAGCTCTGGGGACACATCACCGCGGCGGGAACGTTCTTCATCCTGATCATGCTCGTCGCGGCCATCGAAGCGATCCGGCAGGCCTTCAGCCCGAACGTCCGCAAGCCCGCCTACCTTCCGCGGCGTGCCTACGCCGCGATCTACGCGATCCTCGCGATCACGCTCGTCGCCGATGTCGTCATCGCGATCGTCGTCCTGGCCGCACTCAGCGGCGCGCAGCAGGGGGACGCGATCTTCTGGATCGAGGTGATCGGCCTTCTGGCCTTCGCGCTGTTCTGGTCGTTCCAGACCCTCGAGCACGCGGGGGATGCCGACGGGTGGGTCAGCCCGGCGCCCCCAGGCAGCTGGAGCATCACCAACTCCAACCGGATCGCGTCCCGGCAGCAGGATCTCGCCGACGCGGGGTACTACTCGGGCGCCATCGACGGGAGGGCGGGCGCGCTCACACAGGAGGGGATCCGGGACTTCCAGGTCGCCCAGAGCCTCCACGCGACGGGCGAATTCGACGAGGCGACGTCGACCGCGCTGCGGACGGCGGCGCGGGCGCTGCGGCGCTGAGGCCATCGGTGGTGGTCACGGGGCGCGTCCCGCCACACCCGATCAGCGCACGGTGGCGGCGAGGATGATCCACCACGCGGGCAATGCCGCCATCGCGAGCGCGACCGGAATCCCGCCGACGATCAAGAGCACCATCCGCATCCCCGAGTCGGCGGGCAGCAGAAATGCCCCAGTCGTTCCTCGCCTTCACGCTCGAACGCGGCTGGACGGTCGACCGCCTCGGCGCGTGGCTGAAGGACGCGCTCCCGCGACTTCTTGTCGACCCGTCCGGTCCGGAGACGTCACGCTGAGCCTGACGCGATCGCACATCGCAATGTCGGAGGCCCCCACCAAACTTGGGGTATGACCAGCACGGCGGAGGCACTCGGATCGGACGCCGATCTCGCTACGCTCGCCGACCTCGTGTACGAGATCGCGGGCGTCGAGCGTCGGCTGTCGCTGGTCCAGATCGCTCAGCTCCGAGTCCTCGCCCGCGCCGGTCAACTGGCTGAAAGGCAGGCAGCGGGGTCGCCGGCCCGCGTGCAGGCGCACGAGATGGCAGTCCGCTCCATCGCCGCGGAACTCGGCGGCGCGATGAGGGTCACCGACCGCACGGTGCAGCGCCGGATCGACGAGGCGCGGACGGTCGTAGAGGATTACCCGGCCGCACTCGGCGCCTGGGAGAGCGGGACGATCACCCGTGCGCACGTCATGGTCATCGTGGATGCCGGGTCGGTGCTGCCCGCTGAGGTGCGAGCGTCGTACGAATCCGTCGCGATCGAACGCTGCCGGAAGGACACGCCCAACCGCGTGCGCGCTCAGCTGGAGATCCTTGCCCAACGGATGCATCCGCGGTCCTTCAGCGAGCGCCACGAGGCGGCGGCCGCCGAACGCTGCGTGCGGCTGACGCCCGGTCGGGACGGGATGTCGGATCTCATCGCGACCCTCCCGACGGTGATCGCCGAAGGTATTCACGACCGGCTCACTCAGCAGGCTCGCGCGATCATCGACACGCGGGGCGAGCGGGCGGATGCCGAACGACCGGCCGACGTCGGCCAGACGTCGCCGTCATCCGACGACCGCGGCGAGATCATCGCGACGGACGCACGGACCACCGACCAGGTGCGGGCCGACGTCTTCGCCGATCTGCTCCTCGCCGGCACACCGGCGTTGGACGACACGAGAGACACGACCGCGGGGCCGCTGGGCGCGATCCGCGCCCGGGTCCAGGTCGTGGTGCCGGCGCTCGCTCTCAGCGGGACGAACGAGCCGTGCGATCTCGTCGGCCGATCGCCCATCGACGCGGACACCGCACGACGACTCGCCGGCGACGCTCCCACGTGGGAACGGCTCGTCAGCGACCCGGTAAAGGGGACGGTGCTCGCGGTCGACAGCTACCGTGTGCCGATGCCGATGAGGCGATATCTGCAGGCCCGCGACCAGCATTGCCGCTTTCCCGGATGTCGGATGGCGGCGATCCGATGCGAGATCGACCACACGCACGACGCCGCGCTGGGCGGCAAGACCGAGACGCGCAACCTGGGCTGCCTGTGCCAGCGGCACCACTCCATGAAGCAGTTCACCGCCTGGCGGGTTCGACAACTCACGGGTGGAGTTCTCGAATGGACCTCACCCCTCGGCACGATCTACCGCGAAGACGCACCGACACCGGCCGTCGCCTTCTCCCTTGACGAGCGCCACCTTCCGGCCACAGAAGCCGCACCGTTCTGACTCTCATCTCGCCGGACCACTCAGTCCCGAGGACACAGTGTGTCGTTCCGCCGGAATCGGGCACACAATGACCACATGCTCTCTCGTCGCGCTCAGGTGGCCCGCCTTCGGCGAGTAGCCGTCGCGGCGCTGCCGGGATTCGACCTCGCAGACGGCACGTTGACCTTCGTCAACCACGGCGAGAACACCACGTTCCGGCACGACAGTGCGGACGGTCGACACCTCGTGCGGGTCCACCGTCCCCGACGCCACGGCCGTGACGCCGACCCGACGCTCGCCATCCGGTCGGAGATCGCCTGGATGACCGCCATCCGCGCGGACACCGGCATCCACGTCCCGCGTGTGCGCCCGACCCGCGACGGAACCATGACAGCGCAGGTGACGGCCGGCTCCGAGACCCGCGTCGTCTCGGTGCTGCGGTGGATGAACGGGCGGATCCACGAGCAATCGGCGCGACCGGTTCACCTGGCTCGTCTCGGCGCCGCCATGGCGACGGTCCACGACCACGCCGACTCATGGACGCCGCCCGCCGACTTCGTCCGAATCGACTGGAACCACGAGACGTTCTTCGGAAACGTCATGGTCTACGGCGAACTTCCGGCCGAGGAATGCTGGAAGCTGCTCCCGGCGCCGCTGCGCCGACGGTTCGACGCGGTCGCGGATCGGCTGGGGCCGATTATGGCGTCCGACCTCGATACCGGTCTCATCCATGCCGATCTGCACCTCGGCAATGCGCTGTTCGAAGCCGGGCAGGTCAAGCTCATCGATTTCGACGATTGCGGGCGCGGACCCCGCGTCTACGACGTGGCCGTCGCGCTCTGGGAACTCCGCGACGAACCCGACTATCCGCGGTTCCGCGACGCGCTCGTCGCGTCCTACCGGCAACGGCGGGAGATCGATCTGACCCACCTCGACGACTACATCGCCCTGCGCCAGGTCGCCTTCGACCTCTGGTACACCGGGACCGCGCAGGTGAATCCCGACTTCGCGGCGCGACTGGACAAGGTGCACGCGTGGTCGCACGACATGCTCGACGTCGTCGAGGGACGCGCCAGCGCGCCAGGGGGGTGAACGCATGACAGAACAACCGGCAGTGCTCCGCGGGACGACGTCGCACGGGATGGAGTACCTGACCTGGGGTGCGGGATCCCGCACCCTGCTCTTCATCCCGGGCGGACCGGGCAGCGGGTTGCCGGTGGGACTCACCGGCCGGTTGAGCCGGCGATGGTTCGCTCCGTTCGTGGATGCGGGCTTCACGATCTGGTACGTCACTCGCCGCCGGAACATGCCGCGCGGCCACACCGTCGCCGACATGGCCGACGACTACGGACTCATGATCGACGAGGAGCTGGATGGTCGGGTGGACCTCGTCGTGGGGGAGTCCTACGGAGGCATGATCGCCCAGTACCTCGCGGCGCGCCACGGTGAACGCGTGGGCGAGGTCGCCATGGTGGTCGCAGCGGCCGACGTGAGCGCGTGGGGCAAGGAGGTCGACTCTCGCCTGGCCCCCGCCCTGGAACGGGGGGATGCCGCGGCCGTCGGCGCGGCCTTCGCCGAGTACATCCTCCCGAGTGACCGGGCCCGGTGGCTCCGTCGGCTGATGGGGCCGTGGATCGGCCGGGGGCTGCTGTCGGGCAAGAACTACCCGGCATCCGATGTCCTCGTCGAGGTCGAAGCCGAGATCGCTTTCGATGCCCGATCGGTGCTCTCGGACATCGCCGTTCCCGTGATCGTCCTGTGCGGTGACGAGGATCTCTTCTTTCCGGCCGACCTGGTCGAGGAGACGGCCCGGCTGATCCCGGACTGCGCTCGGGTCCGTTACGCGGGGCAGGGACACGTCAAGGTCGCGACGAGCGGCCAGGTGCCCCGCGACATCCTCGCGTTCGTCGACCGGCACTGACCCGCGGCATCCGCCACTGTCTATGCCGGCGGGTACTGTCGGATGAATGGGCATCCTGCACACCGTCGTCTTCCGCCTCGTCCACGGCCCGGACTCTCCCGAGGCGGCGGCGTTCTTCGCAGACGCCCGTGTGCTGCTGACATCCATCCCCGGCGTCGAGCAGTTCGTCGTCCGGCGTCAGGTGAGCGCGAAGAGCCCGCTCACTCACCAGTTCTCGATGGTGTTCGCGGACGATGCGGCGTACGAGGCGTACAACGATCACCCGACTCACGTCGCGTTCGTCGCTGAGCGGTGGATTCCGGAGGTCGCGGAGTTCCAGGAGTACGACTTCGTGGAGGACGAGGCCCCGACCGATGACGCGTGACGACGCGGAGTCGTCCGAATCTGACGGCAGGGGAGACCGAACGCCGAGGCGCTCGCTCGGCGAACTGATCGCACCCCGCCGGCTCGGCGGCGACTTCCGATGGCTGCTCGCCTCCTCGTGGACCAGCAACATCGGCGACGGCATCGCGCTCTCGGCTGCGCCCCTCCTGATCGCCTCGCTGACGTCGTCGCCCCTTCTGGTGGCGGCTGGCGCGATGATGCAGTTCCTGCCCTGGCTCCTCTTCGGACTGCTCGCCGGATCGATCGCCGACCAACACGATCGGCGCCGACTCGTCATGCTGGCCAACGGCACGCGCGCGGTGATCGTGCTCGGCCTGGTGGTCTTCCTCGCCACCGGGCAGGTCACGGTCTGGATCGTGCTCGTGACGTCCTTCCTCTACGGCACCGCCGAGGTGTTCGCCGACACGGCCGGCAGCACGCTGCTGCCCATGATGGTGCGCCCCGCCGACCTCGGGATCGGCAACGCCCGCCTCCAGGCCGGGTTCCTCGTCGGCAATCAGCTCGCCGGGCCTCCGCTCGGCGCCTTCCTGTTCGCGGTCGGGTCGTTCTGGCCGTTCCTCGTACAGATCCTCTGCGTGAGCCTTGCGGTCATCCTGATCTCGCGGATCGCTCGCACCCCGATTCCCGAGACCGATGCCGCCCCCGCCGGGACGAGCCACCGCATCCGGGAGGGCCTCAGCTGGCTCCGCGGTAACGCGCCCGTGCGGACGCTCGTGATCATCATCCTGGTGTTCAACGTGACGTGGGCAGCGCCCTGGGGCGTCCTCGTCCTCTACGCCACCGAGCACCTGGGTATGGGCGCTGTGGGCTTCGGGGCGCTGACCACGGCGTCGGCGCTCGGCGGGCTGATCGGCACGGGATGCTTCGGCTGGCTCGAGCGTCACGTGTCGTTCGCGACCCTCATGCGCGTCTGCCTTTCGCTCGAAGTGGTCATGCACCTCGCCTTCGCTCTGACGACCTCCGGCGTCGTCGCGTTCATCATCATGTTCGGCTTCGGCGCGTACGCGTTCGTCTGGGGCACGATCTCGACGACCGTTCGGCAGCGTCTGGTCCCCATCCCGCTGCAGGGCCGTATCGCGTCCGTCAACATGGTCGGAGTGTTCGGCGGTCTCGTGATCGGACAGTTCCTCGGCGGCCTCATCGCCCAGGCGTGGGGCCTCACCGCGCCATGGTGGTTCGCGTTCGGCGGGTCGGCGATCACGCTGCTGCTGGTCTGGCGGTCGATCTCGTACATCGCCGCCGCCCCGCCGGTCCTCGACGCGGGGGAGTCGGCGCCGGAATCGTGATCGGGCGGGGCTGGAGGTGAGCACTGTTGACCAGGAGCCGAAAGATGGCTCGCCGGCCTCTGACGCGTTGAACGGGTCGGGCGTTCCCATGGACGCGCATCCGGTTCGACATAATCGGCGCATGTATGGAAAGCGAGTTGCTCAGTGGGAGCGCGCGGTCGAGTGGCCGCTCATGGCGGCGGCCTGCCTCTTCCTCGCCGCCTACGCAGTGCAGATTCTCGCGCGGCCGGACGGCGTCGTCGCTGCTATCGCCGAAGCCGTTCTATGGGCAACGTGGGGAGGGTTCCTCGTTGACTACATCGTGCGACTCATGCTCACCGAGCACCGCTGGAGGTGGTTCTATCGTCACCTTCTCGACCTCGCTATCGTCGTGCTTCCCCTGCTTAGACCGTTGCGCCTGATGCGCTTCCTGACGATCATCGCCCTCATCCAGCGCAACGCCGGGTCGATGCTTCGCGGGAGGGTTGTCGTCTACACCGTCGGTGCGACCGCTATGACGATCTTTCTCGCCGGTCTCGCGGTGCTCGATGCTGAGCAAGGAAGTGGCGGTCAGATAAGCAACTTCGGGGATGCTGTCTGGTGGGCATTCGTGACGATTACGACCGTCGGGTACGGCGATTTCGTCCCGGTCACTCCGACGGGTCGTGTGGTCGCCGCGGGCCTGATGGTCGGCGGGATCGCTCTGATCGGTGTCGTCACGGCGACGCTCGCCTCGTGGATCGTTGAACGGGTCTCGCTCGAAACGGACAGATCAGCCGCAGCGACCGAGGCGCAAGTCGCGGCCCTGCACGAGGTCGTCTCTGACCTCAGGATCGAGATCCGCGAGCTCAGAGAGAGTCTCGGCAGTCGGCGGTCGGTCGAATGATCGCTCAGGAATGCGACTCCTGCAGAGTGCCCCGTCGGCGGGTCGCGTGGACGGCGACGCCGAGCAGGGCCACGATCGCGAGCCCGCTGACGGCATACAGCGGCACGGACCAGGGCGAGTAGTCCGCCCCGCTGATCATGTAGGTGTCGGCCAGCGCCATCCCCGGCGCGAAGGACGCGACGAAGTAGGCGGGTGCGCCGAAGACGAGCATGACGAGGTAGGCGACCAGGGCCGCGCGGGCCGTGGCATCCGATCGGCGGGTGAGGACGACGAAGGTGAGGAGCGCGAGCGCCACTCCGAGCCCCAGGACCGCGAACGTGTACCCGGGCTGCATCGACTCGCCCGCGGCGTCGAGGTCGCGCCCGATGGCGGCGAGGTCCTTCCCCGGCACGGCATACCGGGGGTTCAGGACGGGGATCTGAAGACCCGCCAGCACGGCATATCCGATCACCGCGATCATGCCTGCGGCGGCGACGCGCTTCGTCGCCCGGCGGCCATCCACGATCCTCACCGCTCCTGCCGGCTGACCATCTCGCCGATCCACGCCGGAGCGAAGGGCGACGTGCAGTTCGGCGGCGTCGGGTAGTCCTTCAGAACCTCGAGGCGCTCGCCGATGTCGAGGGCGCGCGAGCGCAGATCGGGGTGATGGATGCCGATCATCGCGAGCGTCGTGTTCATCTCCCACTGCCGGCGCCCCGGCGCCTCCTTCATGTCCGACTCGATCGTGTCGAGCACGGCCTCAAGGTCGAGCAGTTCCGGCTTCTTCGTCACGGTGTGCGCGGTGAGCGCCCAGCCGGCCCCCGAAACGGTGGCATCCTCGTCGTCGATCCAGCGACGGCGCAGCTCCTCCACGTGCGGGCCGGGCTTGACGATGTAGCTGACGAGCCAGTCCACGACCTTGGGTGCGTGGGCGTCGCGCAGCATGGCATCCAACTCGTCGACGGAGAAGTGGCGCGGCTTGGCGATCAGCAGCGCCACGAGCAGGAGCGGCGTCTCCCCGGTCGCCCACAGCTCCCGCGCGAACGCCTCATCGGTGCCCAGCCGCTTCGCGACCGCGCGCAGCTTCGTGAGGTTCACGCCGTGATCGTCGCCGTGCCGCTCGTTGACCTCGCGCATGCGCGGGTCCTCGAGCGCCGCCAACTCGGCACGCACCTCATCCACCGTCGCCATGGGTCCTCCTCGTCTGCTCGACCCAGGGTAAGCGGGTCACCGCTCCCGCGGCACCGCAGGCGGCGCGTCGATGGCGCGCAGCATCCGCTCGAGCGACTCGCGCAGCTCGCCCCGTGCCGGCTCGGCGAGGTCGAGCGTGTACTCGACACCGGCGGGGATCCACGAGAGGCCGTACGCCGTCTCGCGGAAGTCCGAGCCGCCGACGGGCCAGCGCGTGTGCGTCGCGTCCTCCGGCTCGGCCCCCTGCCCCCACTGCCCGAAGTACGCCCGCATCTCCTCGATCGGCAGCTCCATGACCGCATCCGCCTCGACGGCCTGCCGCACCCAGCTGCGCGCGACGAGCACGAACTCCTCGATCTCCTCGGAAGTCAGCGGCTTGGGCGTGAAGAGCACGCGCGTGTGGTCGACGTCGGCGAGCCGGTCGACGCGGAAGGTGCGCCAGTCGGCCTTCTCGAGATCCCAGCACAGGAGGTACCAGTGCCGGTCGGCGGGCGCGAGGGCGTGCGGCTCGACGCGACGGCGGGTGACCTCCCCGGTGGCCGACGTGTAGGTGAAGCGCACCCGCTCGTGATCGCGGCAGGCGAGGGCGAGCTCGCCGAGCACCTCGCCCGAGACGGCGGCCCCCGCGTTGAGCCCCGCCGGCTGCACTGCTTCCGCCAGCGCCGTGACGCGGCGACGCAGCGGCATGGGGAGCACCTGCTCGAGCTTCGCGAGGGCGGTGAGCGTCGTCTCCGGTCCCGAGACGAGCCGTTGGGATGCCGCAACCCGCAGCCCGATCGCCATCGCGACGGCCTCGTCGTCGGTGAGGAGAAGCGGCGGGAGCGCACTGCCGGCCTCGAGCCGGTACCCGCCCGCGGCACCGGGGGAGGACTCGATGCGATACCCCAGCTCCCGCAGCCGCTCGACGTCGCGCCGCACCGTCCGCTCGGTGACGCCCAGCCGGTCGGCGAGCTCGGAGCCGGGCCAGTGGCGGTGCGTTTGCAGCAGGTTCAGCAGCGAGAGAGCGCGCGAGGTCGTGTCGGACATGGCATCCATCTTCCTCGACGTTCAGGACAGTATCTGTCCGCATCGGATCCTACGCTCGCGGCATGACGAACGAACCGATCATCGAGGCGCAGGGTCTCACCAAGCGCTTCACCGTCAAGAAGAAGCCTGTCGAGGCCGTCACCGACCTCACGTTCACCGTCGCGCGCGGTGAACTCGTCGCGTTCCTGGGGCCGAACGGCGCCGGGAAGTCGACGAGCCTCCGGATGCTCACGACCCTCCTCCCGCCGACCGCCGGCACGGCGCGCGTGGTGGGTCACGACATCCTCCGCAGCCCAGCCGCCGTGCGGGCGCGCATCGGCTATGTCGGGCAGCTCACGAGCGGAAGCTTCGCGCAGCGCGTCCGCGACGAGCTCCTCAGCCAGGGCGCGTTCTACGGGATGCCGGCAGCCGCCGCGCGGAAACGCGCGGGCGAGCTCATCGAGTCGCTCGACCTCGCCTCGTTCGCGACCCGCTCGGTGCAGCAGCTCTCCGGCGGGCAGAAACGGCGCCTCGACATCGCCCTCGGGCTCATGCACGCGCCGCCGCTGCTCTTCCTCGACGAGCCGTCGACGGGTCTCGACCCGCAGAGCCGCGCGAACCTGTGGGAGCACATCCTGCGACTGCGCGCCGAGCACGGCACGACGGTGTTCCTCACGACGCACTACCTCGAGGAAGCCGATCGCTACGCCGAGCGCGTCATGGTGATGGACCGGGGCCGGGTCATCGCCGACGACACGGCGACGCGGCTGAAGGCGGAACTCGCGGGCGACGTCGTCACCCTCGGATTCGGATCGGAGGACGACGCCGACCGGGCGATCGACATCGTGCGGCGACTGGCGGAGCGCGAGGTCGTCCGCGAGGGTGCGTCGGTCACGTTGACGGCGCCGGACGGCGACCGGCTCCTGCCGGCCGCCGTGCGCGCCCTGGATGCCGAAGGCCTCCGCGTCGAGCGCGCCACCGGCGTGCCGCCGACCCTGGACGACGTCTTCCTCGCGCTCACGGGGCGCACGCTGCGCGAGGCCGGCGAGGGCGAGCCGATCGAGGCGGAGACGGATGCCGCGGCATCCGAGGAGCCGGCATCGCCGGCGCAGAAGACGGGAGCAGTCCGATGACCACGACCACCTCGACCCCGGTGCGGGAGAACGCCGCCCGAGACACCTGGCACGTGCTGACGCGCGAGCTCAAGCCCGTCGTCCGCGACCCCTTCACGCTGATCTTCAGCCTGCTGCAGCCGCTCGTCTTCCTCGGGCTGTTCGCGCCCCTGCTGATCGGCCAGTCCGGTGCGCCGGCGGGGGAGACGCTGCAGTGGTTCGTCCCCGGCGTCCTCGTCATGATCGTGCTGTTCGGCACGGGAGCCGTGGGGTCGAATCTGCAGTACGAGATGATGACTGGCTCGCACGAGCGGACCCTCGTCGCCCCGCTGGCGCGCTCGTCGCTGCTCGTCGGGCGCGCGCTCAAGGAGGTCGCCCCGATCATGGTGCAGGGACTCATCATCGTGCTCATCGCGTGGCCGTTCGGGTTCACGGTGCACGTCGGTGGGCTCGGGATCGGCCTCCTGCTCCTCGCCGTGTTCGGCGTGGGGCTCGGCTCGCTCTCGTACTCGCTCGCGCTCGCCACGAAGGACCGCGAGTGGCTCTTCTGGGGCGTGCAGCAGACACTGATCTTCCCTCTGCTGATCCTCTCCGGGATGCTGCTGCCGCTCGACGAGGGCCCGGCGTGGATGCGGGTGGTCGCCACCGTCAATCCCATCAACTGGGTCGTGCAGGCCGAGCGCGCGCTGTTCGCCGGCGACCTCGGCGACTCCGTCGTGCTGTGGGGGTGGGTGGCCGCGCTCGCGCTCGCCGCCGTGGGCCTGACCGTCGGCATCCGCTCGATGCGTCGCAGCAGCTGACGCGGGCGGTGCGGGGCCCGGGCATTCGCCCCCCGACACGCCGATCTCGCGCACCCACTTGTGTGGTCAGACCACAAGGTGCATACTGGAGGCACGAGAGGGTCTGAGGCTGGATCTCGAACCCCCGGCAAGCAACGGTGCGGGACAATACGCCCGCGCCGGGAGGAGAAGAGAAATCATGTCCACCTCGATCAATGCTCTGGTCGACAAGGCCCAGCAGGCCCTCGCCGAGTACGCGTCGTTCACCCAGGAGCAGGTCGATCACATCGTCCGCAAGGCGTCCGTCGCCGCGCTCCACCACCACGGCGACCTCGCCGTCATGGCCGTCGAAGAGACCGGTCGTGGCCTGTTCGAGGACAAGGCCGTGAAGAACATGTTCGCGTGCGAGCACGTCACGCACTCGATCATCAAGCAGCGCACGGTCGGCGTCATCTCGCACGACGAGATCACCGGCATCACCGAGATCGCCGACCCGGTCGGCGTCATCTGCGCGCTCACGCCGGTCACCAACCCGACCTCGACCGCGATCTTCAAGTCGCTCATCGCGCTGAAGACCCGCAACCCGATCATCTTCGGCTTCCACCCGTCCGCGCAGAAGTGCTCGGCCGAGGCCGCGCGCATCGTGCGTGACGCGGCGGTCGCCGCCGGCGCCCCGGAGAACTGCGTGCAGTGGATCGAAGAGCCCTCCATGGAGGCCTCCGGCGAGCTCATGAACCACCCCGATGTGGCCCTCATCCTCGCCACCGGCGGCAACGCCATGGTCCGCGCCGCGTACTCCTGCGGCAAGCCGGCCCTCGGCGTCGGCGCGGGCAACGTCCCCGCCTTCATCGAGCGCACCGCGAAGGTCGGTCGCGCCGTCAACGACATCGTGCTGTCGAAGTCCTTCGACATGGGCATGGTGTGCGCGTCGGAGCAGGCCGTCATCCTCGACGAGCCGATCGCGGAGGAGGCCCTCGCCGAGTTCGCCCGGCTGCACGCCTACCGCGTGACCGCCGACGAGAAGCGGATGCTGGAGGAGTTCATCTTCGGTGTCAGCGCCGAGAGCGCGAACTGCGCCGAGGCCAAGCTCAACGCGAAGGTCGTCGGGCAGTCCCCGGTGTGGATCGCCGAGCAGGCCGGCTTCACGGTTCCCGAGGACACCTCGATCCTCCTCGCCGACGTCTCCGGTGTCGGCCCGCACGAGCCGCTGACGCGCGAGAAGCTCGCCCCGGTCCTCGCCGTGCTCCGCGCCGCAACGCCCGATGAGGGCATCGAGCTGTCCAAGCAGATGGTCGACTTCGACGGTCTCGGGCACTCCGGCGCCATCCACTCCAACGACCAGGCCGTCATCGCGAAGTTCGCGGCCGTCGTCAAGGCCGTCCGCATCATCGAGAACAGCCCCTCGGCGCTCGGCGGCATCGGCGACATCTACAACGCCTTCATGCCGTCGCTCACGCTCGGCTGCGGCTCCTACGGTCACAACTCGGTCTCCAACAACGTCTCGGCGGTGAACCTCTTGAACGTCAAGCGCGTCGGACGACGCAACAACAACCTGCAGTGGTTCAAGGTGCCGGCGAAGACCTACTTCGAGCCGAACGCGATCCGCTACCTGATCGACATGAAGGGCGTCGAGCGCGTCACGATCGTCACCGACGGCACGATGACCAACCTCGGCTACGTCGACAAGATCATCGACGTCCTCAACCGCCGCCCGGGTCGCGTGCACCTGCAGATCATCGACCGGGTGCTGCCCGAGCCGACGGTCTCGAGTGTGCAGGCCGGCGCCGCCGAGATGCGCGCCTTCCAGCCCGACACGATCATCGCCCTCGGCGGTGGGTCGCCGATGGATGCCGCGAAGGTCATGTGGCTCCTCTACGAGAACCCGGAGACGCAGTTCTCCGACATGCGGGAGAAGTTCTTCGACGTGCGCAAGCGCGCGTTCAAGTTCCCCGAGCTCGGCAAGCTCGCCAAGCTCGTCTGCATCCCGACCACGTCGGGCACCGGTTCCGAGATGACGCCGTTCGCGGTGATCACCGACGACAAGACGGGTATGAAGTACCCGCTCGCCGACTACGCGCTGACCCCGTCCGTCGCGATCATCGACCCGATGCTCACCTCGGCGCTGCCCGGGTTCCTGGTCGCCGATGCCGGCTTCGACGCCCTCACGCACGCCACCGAGGCGTACGTGTCGGTCTACGCGAACGACTACACCGACGGCCTGTGCCTGCACGCCATCAAGCTGATCTTCGAGAACATCGAGCGCAGCGCGCAGGCGAAGCCGAACAGCACGGACGCCGCCGACATCCGGGCCCGCGAGAAGATGCACAATGCGGCGTCGATCTCGGGCATGGCCTTCGGCAACGCGTTCCTCGGGATCGTGCACGCCATGGCCCACGTCACCGGCTCGAAGTTCAAGCTGGTGCACGGCCGGACCAACGCGATCTACCTGCCGCACGTGATCCGGTACAACGGCCGCATCCCCACGAAGCTCACCAGCTGGCCGAAGTACGAGCGCTACATCGCGCCGGAGCGCTTCCAGGAGATCGCCGCGCACCTGGGCCTGCCGGCATCCACCCCGGAGGAGGGCGTCGAGAGCTACGCCCGCGCCGTGGAGGAGCTGCGCGACAAGGTCGGCATCGAGCGCTCGTTCCAGCAGCAGGGCGTCGACGAGGCGAACTTCATCGGTCGCCTGGATGAGGTCGCCATGGCCGCCTACGAGGACCAGTGCGCACCCGCCAACCCGCGGATGCCGATGCTCGCCGACATGCGCACCCTCATGGAGGCCGCGTACTACGGCACCTCGTTCGACGAGGTCCGCGCCCAGCGCGCGACCACACACACCGAGGCCGCTGCCGCCACCGGCACGATCGCGGTGGTGAAGCCCGCCAAGCGGGACAAGCAGCGCGCGTAGTCCAGTGCGCCAGGAGGGCCGGGGGAGCATCCCCGGCCCTTCTGCGTGCGAGGGGCGTGCGGGTCGCGGCGCGACCGTAGGCTGAGGGCATGCAGCAGCGCAGCCTCGGCCGTACCGGTCGCTCCGTCTCCGTCGTCGGCCTCGGCACCTGGCAGCTCGGTGCCGACTGGGGGAGCGTCTCCGAGGACGACGCCCGCGCGGTGCTCCGCACGTCGCTCGACGCCGGGGTCACCCTCATCGACACCGCCGACGTCTACGGCGACGGCCGCAGCGAGGCAGTCATCGGCGCGGTGCTCGCCGAGCGCCCGGACCACGGTGTCACCGTCGCGACGAAGATGGGCCGCCGCATGGCGCAGGAGCCGGGGAACTACACGCCCGCGAACTTCCGCGCGTGGACCGACCGCTCGCGTCGCAGCCTGCGCACGGACACCCTCGACCTCGTCCAGCTGCACTGCCCGCCGACCGCGGTCATCGAGTCGGATGCCACCTACGACGCCCTCGACGCGCTCGTCGCCGACGGGACCATCGCCGCGTACGGCGTCTCCGTCGAGACCTGCGCACAGGCGCTCGCCGCCATCGCGCGGCCGAATGTCACCAACGTCCAGATCATCCTGAATCCGTTCCGGCTGAAGCCCCTCGACCAGGTGCTGCCCGCCGCCGAGCGCGCCGGGGTCGCGGTGTTCGCGCGCGTGCCGCTGGCATCCGGGCTCCTGTCGGGCAGGTACTCCGCCGCGACGACCTTCGCGGCCGACGACCACCGCTCCTACAACCGGCACGGCGAGGCGTTCGACAAGGGCGAGACCTTCTCCGGCGTCGATTACGAGGTCGGCCTGCGGGCCGCAGCCGAGCTCGCGGCCGCCGTGCCGATGGGACTCACGCTGCCGGCTGCCGCGCTCGCCTGGGTCGCGTCGCGACCCGGCGTCACGAGCGTCATCCCCGGGGCGCGCAGTGTCACGCAGGCGCAGGGCAACGCGGTCGCCGGCGAGCTCGTCGGCGAAACCGACCTGACGGTGTTCGAGGATGTCGTCGCCGACGTGTACGACCGGCTGCTGCGGGCGGACATCCACCCGCAGTGGTGACGGGGGCCTAGACCTCGACAGCCTCCCGATAGACCGCGCGCTCGAACGCGGCCGCACCCTCGGCGGCGGCCGGGTCGTAGAACGGCAGCAGTTGCGTCGCCCAGGCCCCGGCAATGCCGGAACGTCGGTCGATCCAGTAGTGGACGTTGCCGAGTCCGACCCACGACACGGAGCCGGCGCGACGGCGTCCCGGCACGTCCGCCTCGTTGACGAGGAATGAGTACCCCCATGATGTCGGGATGCCGGGCAGGAACTCGACCTCGCGGGTGAGCGCCGGGATCGCGGCCTGCAGGGGAGTGACGGTGACGCCCCGCTCGCCGCGCGTCGCCCAGGCGATCGTCTCGGGCCGGAGCACCCGGCCACCGGGTGCCGACCCGTCGCCGAGCCAGACGCGGAGGAGCGCGAGGAGGTCGGGGACGGTGGAGAAGAGGCCCTGGCCGCCCATGTCGAGCTCGGCGGTGCCGGGGGGATTCGTGGCCATCGGAGCGATGGTGCCGTCCCGTCCGCGGCGATGCGGAGTTGCCAGACGCGATCGCATGCCCTCCGGCACATCGAAGGAGGTCGAACTGATACCGCACGGCGCATAGATCCGTTCGCGGAAGACGTCCTCGAGGCGCCGACCGCGGACCGCGGCGACGATCAGACCCAGCCAGTCGATCGACATCCCGTACGTCCAGCGGTCACCCGGGTCATGCAGGAGCGGTGTCGACAGGCTGTCGCGGAGCGGTGTCGTCGAAGGTCGGACGGCGCGGGCGCGGGCGATCCGCGCGCAGCGTGCGTCGAACATGTCGTACCCGATGCCGGCCGTATGGAGAAGCAGCATCCGCGGGGTGATGTCGCGCGTCGGCGGACGTGTGACCGTCGTGCCGTCCTCCTCGATCGAGAGGAGGACCTCGAGGTCGCCGATCGCCGGCAGATACGTGCGTGCGGGGACATCGAGGTCGATGAGTCCGTCCTCGACGCACTGCAGGGCCGCCGTCGCGGTGAACAGCTTGGTCACCGAGTAGAGCGCGAACACCGTGTCGTCCGTCGCCGGCGCGGACGTCGCGGGGGAGCGGAAGCCCGCAGCGCGCAGGTACGTGGTCTCCGCGAGGGAGGTGGTCCCGGCGACGACGAACGGGATGCCGGCGCGGAGCGCGGCGTCGAGGGACTCGTCGCGGGGATCCGCCATGGTGCTCCTTCGCCTCACGCCTGATCCGAGGGTAGGCCGTGCCGGTAGGCCGTGTCGGTGGCGCGGATAGCCTGGCGGCATGATCCTCGAGTTCGACGGCGAGGTCTTCCGGTGGGAGGCGCGGACCGAGACGTGGTTCTTCGCGGCGCTGCCCGAGGACCTGAGCGCCGAGATCCGCGAGATCCCGCGGCCGGCGCGCGGTTTCGGATCGGTCCGGGTCGCCGTGACGATCGGCGGATCGTCGTGGCGGACGTCGATCTTCCCGGATGGGGGACGCGGCGCGTACGTGCTGCCGCTGAAGCGCGCGGTGCGTGATGCCGAGGGGATCGGCGACGGCGATGTGGTGCGCGTGCGGATCGAGGTGCTGGACGCGTAGGAGCGGCTCTCGATATACCGCGCATCGCCGCTCATTCAGCGTTGCGAAACACAGAAGTAACAATTTTCCCAAACTCCCCATTGACAACAAGATGAGAGAACTCTCATGATGGGGACCGGAGAGGGAGATCGTCCTCGCGGCGGGCATTCCCAAACCAGGCTCTGCACATCCCACGGTTCACCCGAGCCGTGTGATCCCCCCGAAGAGCGACGATTCCCCCCGGATCGCAAACTTCGGCGTGCGCACCAGGAGCCGGTCCTGTTCAATCCCCCCAACTGGAGGCACGCACATGCGCACCATCCGTAACTATGTCCAGGCTGAGAAGGCCCGCCGCGAGGAATCTGGCGACGAGGGCGGCTTCTCACTCATCGAACTGATCGTGGTCGTCGTGATCCTCGGCGTCCTCGCCGCGGTGGCGATCCCGATCTTCCTCAACATCCAGCAGGATGCGCGAAACAACGCGCTCGCGGCGATCGCTGCCAACGGCGCGACGCAGGTCTCCGCGGCGATGGCGCAGGATCCGGCCATCACAGCCGCTAGCTCGGTCGACCTGACGAACCTGTCGGACGGTACTGACCCGGCCGTGACGATTGTGGCCGCAGGCACGACGATCGACAACATCTGCGTGACTGCCACCCAGGACGGCGCGACCACCGCGACTTCCGGCCCCGGCTGCTAGTCAGCTCATTGACCTCGAGGCCGGCCCGACCCGACGGGCCGGCCTCGACGTCTCTCCAAAGAACGACCCACCTCACCCCCTCGGAGGTGTCCCAGCATGACCACCCAGTCCGACGACGGCTTCAGCCTCGTCGAGGTGATCATCGCGATGTTCCTCCTCGCGGTGCTGTCGCTCGCTGTCCTGCCGCTCATCATCGGCGCGACACGCTTGAGCGTGGACAACCGCGACTCGGTCGAGGCGACCTCCCTGGCCGATGCCCACATCGCGGCACTCCGTGCTCAGTTCCCGACGCAGCCCACAACCGACACGACGTGCGCGCAGCTGCGCACCGCCGCGACCCTCCTCGTAGACGCCAACCCGGCGACACTTCCGAACGTCGTGATCCCGACCGGCCTCACGCGCACCGTGACCGTCGAGGCCTGCCCGACGGGCGCCGGGGTCGGCAAGCCGGCCGCGATCCTCGTCACCGTCCGCATCACGGACGTCGACGGGGATGCCACGGTGCTCCGCACCCGGATCCCAGTGACGAGCGCGTGATGGCGGGCGGGCGCAGCATCATCTCCGACGACGAAGGCATCAGCCTCGTCGAACTCATCGTCGCCGTCATCGTGTCCTCCCTGATCGCCGGCCTGCTCACGATGGTCTTCATCAACGGCTGGACGACGCAGCAGAAGTCGATCGCCCGTGACTCCGCGACGGGTCAGGCGAACGTCCTGACGTCCACGATGGCCAATGCGCTCCGCAACGCCACGTCGATCCGCGTCAGCGGCGCAGGGACCCGTATCGACGCCGTCGTGACGAAGCCGAGCGCGTCGTTCAGCGGAACGTGGACGTGGGAGTGCCGCGCGTGGGTTCTCACCGACCAATCCATCCGGTACAGCGCGGGAGCCACACCGCGCGGGGCGGATCCCTCGGGGTGGACGGTGCTCGTCGGAAAGTCGGCGAAGCGGCCGCTCGACAAGGTCGCGGCGCCCAGTGGCGGCGTGCCCTTCACCCTCGTGGGATCGAAGGGGGTCCACACCACCCTCGACATCACCGTCGGTGACGTGCAGAAGACCGTGAAGCTGTCCGACGGGATGACGGCACAGGCTGTGGCGACGACAGGAGCAATCGCATGCTGGTGAAACTCGCCGATCTGCGCCGTGATCAGTCCGGTTCCTCCCTCGTGGCCGTGCTCATCATCATGCTCGTCCTGACGATCGCGGGACTGGCGCTCGGGAGCATCGTCGTGAACACGGCGGGGATGGTCTCGGACACCCGCTCGAGCGCCGAATCGCGCGCGACGGCCGATGCCGGGCTTGCCGCTGTCTCGGCATCGCTCAAGCGCGGTGAGATCACCTGCCCGACGGCGCCCGCAAAGCTGACCGTGCCGAGCGCACCCGTGTCGAGTGATGCAGGAAGCGCCACCTACGCCTACTCCGTGTCGTGCTCGAGCACGACGGCGATGGTGCGGGTCAACGCCGACGTCCGTGGCGCGCGCACGTCGGTGCAGGCCGACTACGCCTACTCGTCGGTGTCGAGCACCGGCGGCGACATGATCTTCTTCGGCACGGGCACCCTCACCTTCAACTCGAACGTCGTGGTTACCGATCCGGGACGGTCTGTCAACGTCGTCATCCCGCAGGCGACGCTGTTCGAATGCAACGCGAAGATCCCCGGCACATTGACGGTCAAGGGCAATATCAAGACTTCTTCCGGGTGTGACGTGAAGGGACTCGTCGAGGCCGGGGGCACATTGAACATGTGCTGCGGCAGCGACGTCTTCCGCGCCGACCTGACGCTCCGGGGCACCGGCTCCAGCACCGTCCGCGGCACGGTCAGCGGCAACATCCTCGCCAACGGCGCCCTCGAGTTCGGCTGGGAGAACAAGATCATCGGCGGATCGGTGCGGACCACGGGCGACGTTCAGCTCGGAAACGTGCGCATCAACGGATCACTCACGTTCCCCTCAGCGCGCACCTACACGCCGAACTCGGGCGTCGTCGTCGGCGGTGTCGTGCGGCCCGCGACCGTGCCGACGGTCCCACCGCTCGTCCTGCCCACGTGGTTCGAGTACAAGTACAACGCATCGGACTGGCCGGGCTACAACGTCGTGACGCTCGTCAACTCCGGCAGCGGGGTGGGTTCGTGCGACTACTTGAATGCGTCACCAGGCACCGGATGGACCACCTGGCTCGGCAGCCTGTCGGCCGACACGGTTCTCGACGCGCGCGCGTGCTCGAAGCTCTCCTCGAACAACGGATCCAACCCCACCGTGCAACTGAAGAAGAACCTCGTGCTCCTGGCGAACGAGTTCGACCTCACGATGCTCAAGGTCAAGGCCGCGGCGACGGCCGTCGGCAAGCCCTCCCTCTACATCACCACTGAAGACCGCACACCGGCCGATGTGAAGCCGACGTGCGGCTCCGGTCAGTCGAAGCTCTACATCAACGGCACCATCATCGAGGCCTCGGTGCGCGCGATCGGGTACAGCCCGTGCACTGTCGACGTCGGCAGCATGGGAATCGACCAATGGAGCGGGACGCTCTACGGCGGCACATGGACCCCGGGTGGTCAGTTCACCTTCACGGCCGACCCGATCGGCTTGCCGGGCATGGGCGCCGAACACGGCATCAGCGTCGAGACGAAGACGGTCGGCGCGCTCGTCCGTCAGCGCGACGTCGTCTACGCCGACCTCTCCGGGTGGGTGCCGTGATGACCCCGGGTCTCGTCGCCGCAATCCTCGTCTTCGCCGCTCTCTTCGGGCTGGTCATCGGCTCGTTCCTCAACGTCGTGATCTACCGTGTCCCGGCCAAAATCCGCCTCACCCGCGAAAGCCGCTGCCCGCAGTGCGGGGCTCCGGTGCGGCCGTGGCAGAACGTTCCCGTGCTGTCCTGGCTGCTGCTGCGTGCGAAGTGCGCCGCCTGCGGTGCGCCGATCTCGGCGCGGTATCCGCTCGTGGAGCTGGCCACCGGACTGGCATTCGTCGGCGTGGTCGGGCTGTTCCTCGCGGCTCCGCTCACCTGGGCATCCGTGCCGGTGATCATCGCCTACCTCTATCTGGCGTCCATCAGCATCGCCCTCGCGATGATCGACCTGGACACGAGACGGCTGCCGAACGCGATCGTCCTGCCGGCCTACATCGTCCTCGCCGTCCTCTTCACCGTGGCGTGCGTCCTCGCCACCCCGTGGGAGGCGCTCCTGCGGGCCGCCATCGCCGGGGCTGCTCTCTACGCGTTCTACTTCCTGCTGCGTCTCATCCGACCGGGCGGAATGGGTGGCGGAGACGTCAAGCTCGCGGGCGTGCTCGGTGCGGCGCTCGGCTGGCTCGGATGGGGATCCCTCATCGTCGGCGCGTTCGCCGCCTTCATCCTCGGCGGCGTCGTGGGTGTGGTCCTCATGCTCGCGCGCCGGGCGACCCGCAAGAGCGCCATTCCGTTCGGCCCCTGGATGATCGCGGGCGCGTGGATCGGCATCGTCGCGGGCGAGGACATCGCCCACTGGTATCTGGGGCTGCTCGGCGCGAGCTGAGCGGCCGGCAACGAAAGGAGAGCAGAATGGCGAACACGATCGTCGGACTGGAGATCACCGAAGAGGGGGTCCGGGCCGCAGAGGTCACGATCGGCAAGTCCCCGACGCTGGTCGCGTACGGGGCGGTCCCGCTCCCTCCCGAGGCGGCGAGCGATTCCGAGGTCCACGACGTGGACGCCGTCGCCCTGGCGCTCCGGCAGCTGTGGTCGCGCGCGGGCATCAAGGGGAAGAACGTCGTCCTCGGCATCGCGAGCCGCCGCATCCTCGTCCGCGAGTACACGACGGCCGCCATGCGCCCCGACCTGCTCCGTCAGGCGCTGCCGTTCCAGGTGCAGGACCTGCTGCCGGTTCCCGCCGAGCAGGCGGTACTCGACTTCTACCCCGTCTCCGAGGAAGCCGGTCAGGTGACGGGCCTCCTCGTCGCCGCCGTCGCGGAGAGCGTCGAACAGGTTGTCGGCACCATCGGGAAGGCGAAGATCAAGGTCGATGTCGTCGATCTCGCCCCGTTCGGGCTGGCCCGTGCCGCTCGACGGGTGGCCGCGCCCGGCGAGACCGTCGCCGCCCTGCACCTCGGCGACCACACGAGCTATGTCGTCGTGCTCGAGGAGGGTGTGCCGCGGTTCGTCCGCATCATCCCCATCGACATCATGACGGAGGCCGTCCGCGCGCGGGAGAACGCCCAGCTGGGTGAGGCGCTGGAACAGCCTGCCGCGGTCGTCGAGGAGATCCTCGAGACCGTGCCTCCGGGCGGAGCCGCCCGCCGGTCGCGCTCCGCAGCGCGAGCCGCCGGGGTTCGGCCGACCGCCGGCATGTCGGCCTCGGCGATCGACGATCTCGTCGTGCGGCTCGCCAGCACCCTGCGCTTCTACACCGACCGGTCCGCCGATCACCCCATCACGCGCGTGCTGCTGAGCGGCGCCGGTGCAATCGTCCCGGGAGTCTCGGACGCGCTGGCGGCGAGCATCCCGATGCCGGTGGAGTTCCTTGGAGCGTCGCAGCTCGTGCGGACGAAGATCCCGATCGACGGCCCGGATGACGATCTCAACCTCGTCACCACGATCGGTCTCGCGCTCGGGGAGGGACGCTGATGGCCTTCGCACAGCCTGCGATCACCGGATTCGGTGGTCTTCCGCGCGTCAACCTCATGCCCCGCGTCGAGATCGAGCGGCGCCAGCGCAGCACTTTGATCCGCCGGTGGCTCCGCGGTGTCATCGCGGCTCTGGCCGTCGTGGCGCTGCTGGCGGGCGCGGCGTTCTGGCTGCAGACCACGGCCGCCGTGCGCAATGCCATCACGACGCAACGGACGAACACGCTTCTCAGCGAAGTCGCGGCGTTGGCTCCGGTGCGCGGCAAGCTGGAGCTGAGAGCAGAGCTCGAAGGCTACCGTGCCCAGGCGATGGGGACCGACCTTCGCTGGTCCGCGCTGCTCGCCACGGTCGAACGCGCGCTCCCCTCAGGGGTCACCGTCGCCGGATTCAGTCTGGCGCCCGGCGGTCTGCTGGCAGCCGGGGAGGACCCGCTCGCGGAGACAGGGGCGGAGGGGACGCTCGCCCTGTCGAGCGAGACGCCCGCTGAGATCGTCCGCCTCATCCGCGCCCTGCGCCCGCTCGATGGCGTCCTCGAAGTCGACGGCTGGGAGGTCGCGGTGGAGAACGGCGTCTACACCTATGTCCTCCGGATCGCCTACGACCAGTCCGTCTACACCGGTGCCTACACACTCGAGGAGGACTCCCAGTGAACGGGAATCGCCAGCTCGTCAATCTCGTCGGCCTGCTGCTCGTCGTCGCCATCCTGGTCGCCGGCGTCGCCCTGGTCGCACTGCCGATGTACGCGCAATCCCGGACCATCGATGCGAACACGGTCGCCGTGGAGCAGACGAACGCGATCTATGAAGCGCAGATCACGCAGCTGGCTGCCGCCGACGAAGAGATCGATGCGGTCGACGCCGATCTGGCAACGCTTCGCACGGCGATCCCGGCGAACACGAGCTTGGACGACGTGTTCGAGATCATCGCGGCCGCGTCGACGCGAGCGGATGTGACCATCAGCACGATCAAAGTCGTCGACCCCGAGCAGTGGGCACCGCGCGCGGGCGTCGACACAGACCCCGAAGCCGCGGCAGCGGCCGAGGCGGCCCCCGATGCCGATGCAGCCACCGATCCGGCCACGGATGACGGGTCGGCAGAGGGGACCGGCGGGTCGGCGACAGACGAAGCGGCCACCGACGGCACGGCGACCGAGGAACAGGTCGGCCCTCAGCCTCAGCAGCAGCTCACGGTGACGATCGAGGTCGAGGTGGCCGACGCGGAGGCGGCGATGACGTTCGTCGACGCCCTCGGCCGCGGGAAGCGCCTCATCGCGCCGATCGACGCCACTCTCGACGACGGCACCCTCACCGTCACCGTGCTCACCTTCATCCGGACCGAGGATTGACATGACGACCATCAACAGCGCCCTCGCGGGCATGCTCGCCATCGCGGCCCGGGCGTCGGCATCCGACGTCCACCTCACGGCCGGTCACCCGCCGCTCATGCGCGTGGACGGCGACCTCGAGCCGATCCTCGACTACCCCGACCCGACCACGGCCGCCTGGCTCGAGTCCGCGCTCGGCGACATGCTCTCGGGCGATCAGATCGTCGAGTTCCGGCAGCGCGGCGAGGTCGATCTCTCGTTCTCCGTGCCCGACGTCGCCCGGTTCCGCGTCAACGTGTTCCGCCAGCTCGGGCAGGTCGCCGTCGCGATGCGTTTCATCGCCGACAAGGCGAAGAGCCTCGACGAGCTCGGCGTCCCGGCCATCGCCCACGACCTCGCCATGAAGCCGCGCGGTCTGGTGCTGGTGACGGGCCCGACCGGCTCCGGCAAGTCGACCACGCTCAGCGCGATGATCGACGCCGTCAACCGCACGCTCCCGGCGCACATCGTGACCGTCGAAGACCCCGTCGAGTTCCGCCACACGAGCCGCCGGTCGCTCATCCACCAGCGCGAGATCGGCAGCGACACCGCGTCTTTCGCGGAGGCCCTTCGTCGGGTGCTGCGTCAGGACCCCGACATCATCCTGATCGGTGAGCTCCGCGACCCGGAGTCGATCGCGACCGCCCTGACGGCGGCCGAGACCGGACACCTCGTCCTCTCCACCCTGCACACGCAGAGCGCGGCCAAGTCGATCAACCGCATCGTCGACGCCTTCCCGCCGGCGCAGCAGCCGCAGGTGCGGACGCAGCTCGGCGACACGCTGCAGGGCATCATCACGCAGACCCTCCTTCCCATGGCGCAGAGCGCGGGGCGCGCGATCGCGACCGAGGTGCTCATCAACACGTCCGCCATCGCCAACCTCATCCGTGAGGGCGAGGTGAGCCAGATCTACTCGATGATCCAGGCCGGCGGTGGGCTCGGCATGCACACCCTCGACCAGGATCTGAAACGACTCGTCGAGGACGGCACCGTCTCGCTCTCCGCGGCCAAGATGGCCGCCTACGACCCGAAGAGCCTGGACGATGTGCGGGTCCGGCCGCGCGACCTCGACATCGAGTCGTGGTCCATGCACGGATCACGTGCCGAGAGCTGGACCCACTGATGCCACTCATCGAGGAGTACACCTACCGCGCCATCGACGCGAAGGGCGGCGGCGTCGTCAAGGGCTCGATCGAGGGGGCGAGCGAGTCGGCGGTGGCCAACAAGCTCCGTGCGCAGGGCCTGACACCGCTCGAGGTCGCGCTGACCTCCAAGACGGGCCTCAACCGGGAGATCTCCATTCCCGGCATGGAGAAGACGGTCAAGCCCGAGGTCCTCGCCGTCTTCGCGAAGCAGATGGCCGGGCTCATCAACGCCGGACTGCCGCTCATGCGCACGCTGTCGATCCTCATCGAGCAGGCGGAGGACAAGAAGCTGCAGCAGGCGCTGCTACAGGTGCACGCCGCCGTCGAATCAGGTTCGGCGCTGTCGGTCGCGCTCGGCAAGCATCCGCTCGTCTTTCCGCCCCTGTTCGTCAGCATGGTGCGCGTGGGGGAGACCGGCGGCTTCCTCGGCACGTCGCTCACGAGCGTCGCGCAGACCTACAAGGGTGAGGCGGAACTCCACAACAAGATCAAATCGGCGACGACCTACCCGGTGATCGTGCTCGTCATCGCGATCCTCGGCGTGATCGGAATGGTGACCTTCATCGTCCCCGTGTTCGCGAACATGTTCACCGGGATGGGCTCGGCGCTGCCGCTGCCGACGCAGATCCTCGTGAACCTCTCGAACAGCATGGTCTGGCTCCTCCCGCTCCTCATCGTTCTCGGCCTCATCGGCTCATTCTGGTGGATGCGCAACAAGGATTCCGAGCGCGTACGACGTGTGGTCGACCCGCTGAAGCTGAAGCTGCCCGTCTTCGGGCCGCTCTCCACGAAGATCGCCGTAGCGAGATTCAGTCGGGGTCTGTCGATGATGCTGCATGCCGGCGTGCCGCTCGTGCAGGCCCTGGGCATCGTGGGGGAGGCCTCGAACAACTACGCCATCGAGAAGGCCGTGCGCGAGGTGCAGGAGTCGGTCAAGCAGGGGCGGTCATTCTCCGCTCCGCTCGCAAAGGCGCAGATCTTCCCGCCGATGGTCGCGCAGATGGCGTCCGTCGGCGAGGAATCGGGCACCCTGCCCGACATGCTCTCCAGCATCGCCGACTTCTACGAGGACGAGGTGGAGACCGCGACCGAGCAGCTCACGGCCTCGATCGAGCCCATCCTCATCGTCGGGATCGGCATCCTCATCGGTGGCATGGTCGTCTCGCTCTACATGCCCATCTTCAGCATCTACGGCGAGATGGGCCAGCAGTAGCCCCCACGAACGGACGGGGTGCGGGACTGGGGACGTCCTGCGCCCCGTCTTCCTTTGGCAGGCACCCACGCCCCGACTCAGATCGAGACGCGCAGCACTTCCTCGATGGTCGTCGTGCCCTCGAGGACCTTGCTGAAGCCGTCCTCGCGGAGGGGGATCATGCCCTCCTCGAGCGCAGCCTGACGCATCTCGGTGCCGGTCGCGTGACCCACCACGAGCTGCTCCAGCCTCTCGGTGACCTCCATGACTTCGTGCAGTGCGACACGGCCGCGGTAGCCGGTGCCGGAGCAGTCCGAGCACCCGACAGCGCGATACAGCACGGGCGGGTCGAGCGGGTTGTGCGGGAACTTCACCGACGACAGGACGTCACGCGACTCGGTGTACGACTCCCGGCACCGCACGCACAGCCGCCGCGCGAGGCGCTGCGCGACGACGGCGGTCAGGGCGGTCCCCACGAGGAAGGGCTCGCAGCCGATCTCCGTCAGGCGGGTCAGCGCGCTCGGCGCATCGTTCGTGTGCAGCGTCGACAGGACGAGGTGACCGGTCAGCGCCGCCTCGATCGAGATCGTCGCCGTCTCCTGGTCGCGGATCTCGCCGACGAGCACGACGTCGGGGTCGGAGCGGAGGATCGACCGCAGCGCCGCCTGGAACGTCATCCCGGCGCGCGGGTTCACCTGCACCTGGTTGATGCCGGCCATCCGGTACTCGACGGGGTCCTCGACGGTGATGACGTTGATGCGAGGGTTCGCGACGGTGTTGAGCGCCGTGTAGAGGGTCGTCGACTTGCCCGACCCCGTGGGACCCGTCACGAGCACCATGCCGTGCGGGCGGGTGATCGCCCCGCGGAAGCGCTGTTCGTTGCGCATCGAGAAGCGCAGGTCGCCCATCGTCAGCGACTGCGCCGAGCTGTCCAGGATGCGCATGACGATCTTCTCGCCCCACACCGTCGGCAGCGTCGCGAGGCGCAGGTCGATCTGGCGGCCGTCATGGTGCACTGAGAGGCGACCGTCCTGCGGCTTGCGACGCTCGGCGATGTCGACGGCGGCCATGATCTTCAGGCGCGACAGCACGCCGTCCTGGATGGCGCGGTCGGCCCGCTGCATCTCGTGCAGCACGCCGTCGATGCGGTACCTTACCGTGAGCTGCCGCTCGCCGGGCTCGATGTGGATGTCGCTCGCCCGGTCGTTGATGGCCTGTGCGATGAGCAGGTTCACGAACCGCACGACGGGGGCATCGTCGACGCCCTCCTCGATCGACTCCGTCGCCGACGGCCCGGAGTCGGCGGCGGCGATCTCGCCGATCTGCTCCGACAGGTCGATGAGCTCCTCGTCCGACCGCAGGAACCGGCCGAACATGGCCTCCAGCGCATCGGCGGCGACCACGACGGGCCGGATGTTCAGCTCGGTCGCTGTGGCGACATCGTCGATCGCGATGAGGTCGGTGGGATCCAGCATCCCGATCGTGAGGCTCCGGCGTCCGCGCTCGACCGGGATGAGGTGATAGCGGCGGCAGAGGGATGCCGGGACGGTGGTGATCGTCTCGGCGGTGAGGCCGGCCGATCCGAGGTCGACGAACGGGAAGCCGGTCTGGGCGGCGATGCCCTCCGCGATCTGCGTCTCGGTGGCGAGGCGCGCGGCGACGAGCTGCTGGCGGAGCTCGGGACCGTCGCCGAACTGCGCGACAGCGTCCCACATGTCCTCGGCGCGGATGATCCCACTGCGCACGAGGGTCTCGGCGAGTCCCTTCACCAATTCCCCTTCCCCTGGGGTTATCCTATGCGGCTCGTGGCACGGATGTGAATAGTGAGATTCATGTGACCTCCGTGACGGATGAGAAAGCGGCGCGAGCCCCCACGGCCCTGTCAACCCCCGCTGCCCGCCCGCGGTGCGTCGATAGCCTGGCGCGATGAACCTGCAGCGCATCACCGCCTGGGTCCTCTCTCGGAAGATCGTGCGGGCCTACCTCCGATACAGCGAGCATCGCGGCCCGATGCTCGCCGACAGCGTCACCTATCGCACGCTCTTCAGCGTCTTCGCGGGCGTGCTCCTCGGGTTCTCGATCGCCGGGCTGTGGCTCGCCGGCAACCCGCAGGCGATGGATGCGCTCGTCGACGCCGTCGACAACGTCATCCCCGGCCTCGTCGGCGAGAACGGCCTCATCGACCCCGCCGCGGTGAGCGCCCCGCTGAGCCTGTCGCTCGCCGGCATCCTCTCCGCCGTCGGTCTCATCGGAGCCGCGATCGGCGCCATCGGGTCGCTCCGCACGGCCATGCGCGTGATCGCCGACAAGCTCACCGACGACACCCTCTTCGTCTGGGTGATACTGCGCAACCTCGCCCTCGCGATCGGGATCGGTGCCGCCCTCGGCGCGTCGGCCGGCGTCACGTTCGTCGGGGCGGCGGGTCTCGGCCTCCTCGGCGATCTCCTGGGGCTGTCCGCGGACCACCCGCTCATCGTCTTCGGCGGGCGGTCGCTCACGATCGTCGTCACCTTCCTCCTGGACGTCATCGCGATCGCCGTCCTCTTCCGCGTCCTCTCCGGTGTGAAGGCCCGCGCCCGCACCATCGTCGTCGGGTCGCTGCTCGGCGGCGTCGGGCTCACCGTCCTGCAGCAGCTGTCCGGCCTCTTCGTCGGCGGTGCCGGCTCGAACCCGCTCCTGGCCTCGTTCGCATCGCTCATCGCGCTGCTGCTGTGGTTCAACCTGTCGGCCCAGGTCATCCTCATCGCGACGTCGTACATCGTGACGGGCGTCGAAGAGGATGCCGACCGGGTCCGCGCCCGCTACGGCGCGAAGACGTTCGTCCAGCGCCGCGTGCGCAAGGCCGAGGACGCCGTCCAGCTCGCGACCGACGAGCTGCGCGCGGCGCGGACGGCCGAGGCCGAGGAGCGCCGCAAGGCCGCGGCCGCGTCCGGGTGATGACATGACAGTCACGACATGACGGTGACGACATCACAGTGACGACATCACGGTGATGTAAACATCTCGGGTAATCCCGCTGTGAACGGTCACAGTTCTCAGACGCAGTGTGTACCGTCTAAGCGTGCCTGAGAACGCCAACACCCCCGCCACCCATGTCCTCGGAGCGACCCACCCGCTCGCGCTCGCTCCGGTGACCGGCCCGGCCAGCTCCGTCGACGGTTTCGTGCGGCAGTTTTTGCGGAACCTCAACTACGAGCGCGGCGTTCCGCTCTCCGCTTCGAGCGTCAACGACCGGTACTTCGCCCTCGCGATGACGGTGCGCGACTACCTCATGGCGCGGTGGCTCGAAGACCTTCGCCGCCAGCGCGTGACGAAGGCGAAGGGCGTCTGCTACCTCTCCGCCGAGTACCTCCTCGGCCGTCAGCTCGACAACAACCTCCTCGCATCCGGACTCGGCGAGATCGCCGCCGAGGCGATGGCGCAGTGCGGCCTCGACATCGAGGAGCTGCGTGCGCAGGAGGTCGAGCCAGGCCTCGGCAACGGCGGCCTCGGTCGTCTCGCCGCCTGCTTCATCGACTCGCTCGCGACCATGAGCGTCCCGAACGTCGGCTACGGCATCCGCTACGAGTACGGCATCTTCCGGCAGACCTTCGTCGACGGCCAGCAGGTCGAGCAGCCCGACGCGTGGCTGACCCTCGGTTCGCCGTGGGAGTTCCCGCACCCCGAAGGGGCGCGCCAGGTCGCCTTCGGCGGCCACACCGAGACCTACGACGACGGCGGCGTCATCCGCTCGCGCTGGGTTCCGGGCTGGCACGTGAAGGCCGTCCCGTACAACTACATGGTGCCCGGCTACCTGAACGGCCGCGTCAACACGCTGCGCCTGTGGAGCGCCGTCGCGACCGACGCCTTCGACCTGCGCATCTTCAACTCCGGCGACTACGAAGAAGCCGTCCGCGCGCAGACCTTCGCGGAGAACATCTCCAAGGTTCTCTACCCCGAGGACTCCACGCCGCAGGGCAAGGAACTGCGCCTGCAGCAGCAGTACTTCTTCGTCGCGGCGTCCATCAGCGACTTCCTCGTCAACGTCCTCGGCGACGACGCCATCGAGACGCTGCCCGAGCGCGTCATCTTCCAGCTCAACGACACGCACCCCGTGATCGCCGTCCCCGAGCTCATGCGGATCCTCGTGGACGAGCGTCACCTCGAGTGGGATGCCGCGTGGGAGATCACGAAGAAGTGCTTCGCGTACACGTGCCACACGCTGCTGCCCGAGGCGCTCGAGGTCTGGTCCGTCGATCTGCTCGGCCGCCTGCTGCCGCGCCACCTCGAGATCATCTACCGCATCAACGACGAGTTCCTCGTCGAGGTGCGGGAGCGCTTCGGCGATGACGAGATGCGCATCCGCAACATGTCGATCATCTCGGAGTTCCCGGACCGCTCGGTCCGGATGGCATACCTCGCGACGGTCGCCGGCTCCAAGGTCAACGGCGTGGCGGAGCTGCACTCGCAGCTGCTCCGCGACAAGGTGCTCCCCGATTTCAACGAGTTCTTCCCGGGGAAGTTCACCAACGTCACGAACGGCATCACGCCCCGTCGATTCGTGCGGCTGGCGAACCCCGGACTGTCCGAGCTCATCACCGAGGCCATCGGCACCGGTTGGCTCACCGACCTCGAGCGTCTGCGCGAACTCGAGTCCTACGCCGAGGACCCCGACTTCCGGGCCGCCTTCGCCGAGGTGAAGGCCGCGAACAAGCGCCGCCTGAACGAGGTGCTGTTCGAGCGCGACGGTTTCGAGGTCAGCGACGGGCACATGCTCGACGTCATGGTCAAGCGCCTGCACGAGTACAAGCGCCAGATGCTCAAGGTGCTGCACATCGTCACGCAGTACGAGAGCATCACGTCGGGCCGCGTCGCGGCCGCCGACGTGCAGCCCCGCACGTTCATCTTCGGTGCGAAGGCGGCGCCCGGTTACGTGATGGCCAAGCGCATCATCCACCTCGTCAACGCGGTGGGATCGGTCGTCAACGCCGATCCGCGCGTCGAGGGGCGCCTGAAGGTCCTCTTCCCGCCCAACTACAACGTCACGCTCGCCGAGCGGGTCATCCCCGCCGCCGACCTCTCCGAGCAGATCTCGCTCGCCGGCAAGGAGGCCTCGGGCACCGGCAACATGAAGTTCGCCCTCAACGGCGCGCTCACGATCGGCACCGACGACGGCGCCAACGTCGAGATCCGCGAGCTCGTCGGCGACGACAACTTCTTCCTGTTCGGGATGAGCGAGCCGCAGGTCGAGGACCTGTGGGCGGCGGGCTACAAGCCGGCCGAGTTCTACCAGGCCGACGACAACCTCCGCCGCGCGATGGACCTCATCGCGTCGGGCGCGTTCTCCGGCGGCGACAAGTCGGTCTTCGAGCCGGTCGTGTCGAACCTGCTGTACGACGACCGGTTCATGGTGCTGGCCGACTACTCGTCGTACATCGCCGCGCAGGCGCGGGTGGATGCCGCCTACGCCGACACCGACGGGTGGACGCGGTCCGCGATCCTCAACGTCGCGCGCTGCGGGTTCTTCTCGTCCGACCGGTCGATGCGCGACTACATCGACCGCATCTGGCACACGCCCCCGATGCTCTGACCGGGGGAGCGGCGGCGAAGCCGCGGTCAGCGCGCGTAGCGCTCGACGAAGGCGCGGAGGATCTCGCCGGTCTGCGTCACCGGCATCCGCCGCACGGCCGTCAGGGTGTCCTGCAGCTCGTGGCCCTCGAAGTACCCGTGCCCGGCGTAGGCGTGGATGCGGGTCGTGATGCCCTCGACGTCCAGCTCGGGGTGGAACTGCGTCGCGTAGACGTTCTGCCCGACCCGGAACATCTGCACGGGGCACCCCGGCGACGTCGCGAGCAGCGTCGCCGACGGCGGCAGGACGCTGATGGCCTCCTTGTGCCCGACGAACGCCGTGAAGGTGTCGGGGAGGGCGGCCAGCAGCGCGTCCCCGCGCCCCTCGTCGGTACGCGTGACCTCGATCACCGAGATCGGCTCGCGGAAGGTGCGGTCGATGACGGCGCCCTGGTGCGCGCCGACCGTGCCGACGCCGTAGCAGGCGCCCAGGAACGGGAAGTCGCGGGCCACGACGCGATCGAGGAGAGCGGCGAACTCGGCCTCCACCCGGTGCTGCACGGGCGACTTGCTCGCCGGCGGATCGGACGCGTTGAACGGTCCGCCGCCCACGAAGATGCCGGACAGTGCGTCGAGGTCGACCGGCGGCAGCGGGCCCGCCTCCATCCGCACCCGGATGAGGTCGCGCTCGTCGAGACCCGTGTAGCGCAGGAAGAGCCCGTACTCCTCATCCGCGGGGACGTCCTCGGACCGCGTCGCGAGGAGCAGGAAAGGCTTCATCAGCAGAAGTCTAGGCGGGCGCCGTGCCGCCCTGGACCGTCCGGATGTGCGCCGTGATCGCCGCGAGCGTCTCCGCGACCGCCGGGTTGCGCGGGCCCTCGTCGCGCGCGACCGCCCAGTAGGCGAGCGGATGCGAGAACACGCCGGCGAGCACCGGGACGAGCCGCGCGTCTGCATCGCCGAGGAAGTCGGGCAGGATGCCGATGCCCGCCCCGACCGCCGTCGCCGCGACGTGCGCGAAGACGCTCGTCGAGCGGATCGACGGGGGAGAGGCCGGCAGCTCCTGGATCGCGCGGTCGAGCTCGTCGACCTGCAACGACGACTCGACGTAGTAGACCAGCGGATGATCGGCGAGATCCGCGAGGGATTTCGGCTCGCCGTGGGCGGCCAGGTACTCCGCGGTCGCGTAGAGCCGCAGGTCGTAGGAGCACAGCGGGGTCGCGTACGCCCGCAGCACCTGCGGGCGGCCGACGACGATCTCGAGGTCGACGCCGGAGCGGTTCTGCTGCGCGCGCCGCGTCGCCGCGAGCAGCTCGACGGCGAGCCGCGGATGCCGCTCGCGCAGCGCGGTCATGGCAGGCACGAGGAACACCGATGTGAACGCCTCCGGCGCCGCGATCCGCACCATCCCGTGCACGGCGTCGCCGTCGTCGTCGGCGACGAGCTCGCGGAGCGACCCCTCGATGCGCTGCGCGATGGCCACGGCGCGGCGACCGAGGTCGGTGACCTCCCATCCGCCGGCGGTCCGGACGAGGACCCGGCCGCCCATCGCGTGCTCGAGTGCGGCGATGCGCCGAGACACGGTGGAATGGTTGACCCCGAGCACCTCGGCCGCCGCCGTGTAGCGCCCGAGGCGCGCGACGGCGAGGAATGTCATGAGGGCATCGAGCGGTGGCTCCTGCGAAGCGGCGGGCATGGCCCTGAGTGTGCACCAGTGCACAGCGCGAGTGCAAGATTGCCGCGGCCTTGTGCGTTGATCTGCACCCAGGACCTGCTTAGCCTGGGGGTGCGGCGCGGTCGAGGACGACCCGCCGGTGACCTTCGATGCTGCAGGGAGCTCCTTCATGTCCACGATCGCCTGGATCGGACTCGGCCACATGGGCGCGCCCATGACCGCCCACCTCGTCGCCGCCGGACACACCGTCCGCGGTGTCGACGTCAACCCCGCCGCCGCCGAGGCCGCCGCCGCCCGCGGCGTGCAGGTCGTCGGCTCGATCCGCGAGGCGCTCGACGGCGCCGACGCCTGCTTCACGTCGCTGCCCAAGCCCGAGCACGTCCGCCTGGTGTACGGCTCGGATGACGGCGTCTTCGCACACGCGGCGCCCGGCACGCTCCTCATGGACACCTCCACCGTCGACGTCGAGACGTCGCGCTGGTGCCACGAGGAGGCGACCGCGCGCGGTCTGTCGTTCGTCGACGCCCCCATCTCCGGCGGCACGGCCGGCGCCGAGGCGCACACCCTCACCTTCATGCTGGGCGGACGTCCCGAGGACGTCGCCCGGGCCGCCGACCTCGTCGTCCCGATGGCCGGCAACGTCATCCCGTGCGGCGAGGCGGGCGCCGGCATCTCCGCGAAGCTCGTCAACAACATGATGCTGTTCATCGGGGTCATGGCCATGTCGGAGGGCTCGCAGCTCGCCGAGCAGCTGGGCCTGGACGCCAAGGTGTTCTGGGATGTCGCGAGCGTGTCGTCCGGCTCGTCCTGGGCCATGCGCACGTGGTACCCCGTGCCCGGCGTCGTCGAGAAGGCCGCCGCGAACAACAACTTCGAGCCGACCTTCTCGGTCGACCTCGCCCGCAAGGACTGCGGTCTCGCCGTGCAGGCGGGGGAGGCGACCGGCGTCCACCTGCCGGCCGCCGAGCTCGCCCTCGCACAGCTCGACGAGCTCATCGCCGAGGGCCTCGGCGGCAAGGACTGCACCCTCGTCGCCAAGCTCGCATCCCCCGACGGCACGCTGCGCGGCTACGACCCCGCCCGCGACGCCGCACCGTCCGCCGCATCCGTCCCCGCGTCCGCCTGAGCCCTGGAGACCTCCATGAGCACCACGATCGACACCACCGCCCTCACCGCCATCCCGCACGTCGTCGGCGGCCGCCGCGTCACGGCGGAGGATCGGGTCGGCCCGGTCTTCAACCCGGCCACGGGCCGTCAGACCGGCGAGGTCGCGCTCGCGTCGGCCGACTTCGTGCACGAGGCTGCCCGCACCGCGCAGGCTGCGCAGCGCGGCTGGCGGGACACTGGTCTCGGCAAGCGGCAGCAGGTCATGTTCCGGCTCCGGGAGATCATCTCGACTCGAGCCGAGGAGCTCGCCCGCATCATCACGGCCGAGCACGGCAAGACGGTCGACGACGCCCTCGGCGAGGTCGCCCGGGGCCTCGAGAACGTCGAGTTCTGCACGAGCCTCATGCACCACCTGAAGGGCGACTACTCCGAGCAGGTCGCCTCCGGCGTCGACGTGCACCAGGTGCGTCAGCCCGTCGGCGTCGTCGCGTGCATCACCCCGTTCAACTTCCCCGCCATGGTGCCGCTGTGGATGGTCACGACGGCGATCGCCGCCGGCAACGCCGTCATCCTGAAACCCTCCGAGCGCGACCCGTCGGCAGCTGTCTGGCTGGCCGAGGCGTTCGCCGAGGCGGGGCTTCCCGCCGGCATCCTCAACGTCGTGCACGGCGACAAGGAGGCCGTCGACGCGATCCTCGACGACCCGATCATCCGCGGCGTCTCGTTCGTCGGATCGACGCCGATCGCGAAGTACATCTACGCGCGCGCCGCGGAGAACGGCAAGCGCGTGCAGGCGCTCGGCGGCGCGAAGAACCACATGATCGTGATGCCCGACGCCGACCTGGACGCGGCCGCGGACGCCGCCGTGTCGGCCGGGTACGGCTCGGCGGGGGAGCGGTGCATGGCCGTCTCGGTCGTCGTGGCTGTGGGCGAGGTCGCCGACGACCTCATCGCCAAGGTGTCCGAGCGCATCGGGAAGCTGAAGGTCGGCGACGGCGCCGATCCCACGAGCGAGATGGGTCCCCTCATCACACGCGACGCGCTGGACCGGGTCACCGGCTTCGTCGCCGGCGCGGAGGGCGAGGGCGCGCGCGTCGTCGTGGACGGCCGGGAGCTGCCCGTGCAGGGGGACGGGTTCTTCATCGGTCCCTCGCTCGTCGATGGCGTCAAGCCCGGGATGCGGGTCTACGACGAGGAGATCTTCGGCCCGGTGCTCTCGGTGGTGCGCGTCGCGACCTACGACGAGGCCGTGGAGCTCATCAACGCGAGCCGGTACGCGAACGGCACCGCCGTCTTCACACGCGACGGCAAGACCGCCCGCCAGTTCGAGTACGACATCGAGGTCGGCATGGTCGGCATCAACGTGCCGATCCCGGTGCCCATCGGGGCGTTCTCGTTCGGCGGCTGGAAGGACTCGCTGTTCGGCGACACGCACATGTACGGTCCGGAGGCGTTCAACTTCTACACGCGCCGCAAGGTCGTCACGACACGCTGGCCCGAGCCCAGCGAGAGCCAGATCAGCCTCGGCTTCCCCACGCACTAGGCTGGCCCCAGGAGGTCACGATGGCTATCGCACGACTGCTGGGAGGCCCGCTCGACGGGCAGGTTCTTCCGATCGACGACGAGACGCAGGATCGCCTGATCCTGCCCTACAGCGAGACGCAGGTCGTCTACACGCGCGAGGGGACGCCGGAGAACACCGGCGCGCACGACGGGCCGACGCAGGCCACGTTCCGCTTCCTCGAGGCGCAGGACGACATCGACCCGGAGCGCGACGAGGCCGACCGGGACGACCGGGGGCTGTGACCGGTCCGGCGCGGTCGCTCGAGATCGAGCGGAAGTACGACGTCGAGGCCGACACGCCGCTGCCGGAGTGGACCGCGCTGCCGGGCATCGCCCGCCAGGGCGAGCCCGAGCCGCGGGCGCTCGATGCCCGGTACCTCGACACCGACGACGGCGCGCTCGCCCGTGCGGCGACCGCGCTGCGCCGCCGCACCGGCGGGCCCGATGCCGGCTGGCACATCAAGCAGTCGACGGCCGAAGGCAAGCACGAGACCATCTGGCCCCTCGATGATGCGGAGGCCGACGAGGCCGACGGCGAGGATCCGGTCGTCCCCGACGCGATCATCGCCGCCCTCGCCGGCGTCGCGGCCCCGCCGTTCCGTCAGCTCGCCCGCATCCGCAACGCGCGCACGGCCTACGCCCTGTACGACGACGCCGGCGGCGTCGTCGCGGAGTTCGTCGACGACCGGGTGGACGCCACCGACGTCCGCCGCGGCGCGACGGCGTCGTGGCGCGAATGGGAGCTCGAACTCGGCCCCGCCGCGCCGACCGACCCCGCGGCCCGCGCCGAGCTGTTCGCCGCCGCCGACGCGCTCGTCGAGGCCGTCGGCGGCCGCGTCGCGGCGTCCGACTCGAAGCTCGCGCGCACCCTCGGCGGCGCGGTGCCCACGCCGCCCACGCCCGGAAAGCACTGACGCCGCCCCCGGCTTCGGTTGGGGCGGCGTCAGTCGTGGGAGCCAGGTTACCCTGAGCGCCCGGAGCGCGTGGCTCAGAGGTTGATCATGTGTCCCGCGAGACCGTGGAACGCCTCCTGCAGCGCCTCCGACAGCGTCGGGTGCGTGTGCACGTTGCGCGCCGCCTCGAGGGCCGTGAGGTCCCACTTCTGCGCGAGGGTCAGCTCGGGGAGCAGCTCGGACACGTCCGGGCCGATGAGGTGGCCGCCGAGCAGCTCGAGGTGCTCGCCGTCGGCGACGAGCTTGACGAAGCCGATCGGCTCGCCGAGGCCGTTGGCCTTGCCGTTGGCGCTGAACGGGAACTTCGCGACCTTCACGTCGTAGCCGGCGTCGCGCGCCTGCTGCTCGGTGAGGCCGAACGAGGCGACCTGCGGCGAGCAGAACGTCGCGCGCGGCATCATCCGGTAGTCGCCGAGCGTCTGCGTCTCCGCCTTGCCGATCGTCTCGGCGGCGACAACGGCCTGCGCCTCGGCCACGTGGGCCAGCTGCAGCTTCGCGGTCACGTCGCCGATCGCGTAGATGCCGTCGACGTTCGTGCGCATGTTGTCGTCGATCGCGATCGCGCCGCGGTCGGTGAGCTTCACGCCGGTCTTGTCCAGGCCGAACCCGTCGATGCGCGGGGCGAAGCCGATCGACATGAGCACCTTGTCGGCCTCGATCGAGCCCTTCGCACCGTCCGCGTTCGCGGCGTAGCTGACGGTGACCTTGTCGCCGGAGTCGACGACCGACTCGACCTTGGTGGAGGTGAGGATCTCGACGCCGTACTTCTTGTACTGGCGCTGGATCTCCTTCGAGACCTCGACGTCCTCGTTGGGGAGCGCGCGGTCGAGGAACTCGATGATCGTTACCTTCACGCCGTAGTTCGTCATGACGAACGCGAACTCCATGCCGATGGCGCCCGCGCCGACGATGACGATCGACTTCGGCAGGTCGCGCGTGAGGATCTGCTCCTCGTACGTGACGACGTTGTCGCTGAGCGTGACGCCCGGGAGCAGTCGCACGGTCGAGCCGGTCGCGATGATCGCGTTGTCGAACGTGATGGTCTCGCTCGACCCGTCGGCCTTCGCGACCTGGAGGCTCTTGGCATCCAGGAACGTCCCGCGGCCCTCGTACTCGGTGACCTTGTTCTTCTTCATGAGGAAGTGGATGCCCTTGACGTGCGTGTCCGCCACCTTGCGGCTGCGGTCCCATGCCGACCCGTAGTCGAACTGGACGTCGCCGCGGATGCCGAACAGCTCCGCCTTGTGCAGGAAGGTGTGCGCGAGGTCCGCGTTCTTCAGAAGAGCCTTCGAGGGGATGCAGCCGACGTTGAGGCAGACACCGCCCCAGTACTTCTCTTCCACGATGGCGACGGACAGGCCGAGCTGGGCAGAGCGGACGGCCGCGACATACCCGCCGGGGCCGGCGCCGAGGATGACGACGTCGTAATGAGGCATGCCTCCAGCCTAGTCCTCGCGGGAGGGGCGTCTCCGTGCCAGCAGGACCGCCACGACGATGCCGGCGGCGACGACCAGCACGCCGCCGACGACCAGGAGCGGGGCGACGTCGAGACCTCCGTCGCCGCCGGCGGGCGGCGTCGCCGCGTCGCACGCGGGATCCGCTGCACCGTCGCCCACGACGAACGTGAACTCGCCGGAGATCGGGTGGCTGTCGCCGGACACCGTGCGCCAGAGCACCGTCACGGTGCCGGTCGCGTCGCCGCGCAGCGCCTGCGTCACGCGGGTGCCCTCCACGACGGGGGCGCCGTCGGTGAGCGGCGTGCACGCCGCGTCGAGCACCGACACCTCGGTGGCGCCGGCATCGGTCAGGAGCACACCGCTGAAGGTCAGCGTCAGCGCCGCGGGCAGCGTCTCCACGGCGGCCCCGGTCGCCGGGTCGGTGCCGATCAGCTCGTCGTGCGCGAACGCCGGCGACGCCGTCATCGCCAGCAGCAGGCCGAGCACGAGACCGGCCAGCGCCGTGGCGCGGCGGCGGGGACGAGGAGCGGGGGAGGTCACCCCATCGAGCCTAGCGATGACCCCTGCCGGTGCCTTTCGGAGCGGCGGCGGCGCGCCTACCATGGCGGCAGGCGGGCACGCCGGCCCGCGGCGGATCGAGAGCGGGTGCGGGATGGATGCTGTGATGAGGGACGCCATGTCGAAGGACATGATGTCGATGGAGGGCATGCCGGAGATGGACATGGCGGTCATGCAGGGGTGTATGGACGCCTGTGCGGCCTGCGAGCAGGCATGCGTCGTGTGTTCGGTCCAGATGATGGACGGGCAGATGATGGACTGCGCGCCGGCGTGCATGAACTGCGCCGACATGTGCAACACGATGATGCGCGCCATGATGCGGATGCAGGGGATGACGCCGGCCTCGATGATGTCGATGCTCGACGCCTGCATCGCGATGTGTCAGGCGTGCATGGACATGTGCATGCCGCACGCCGAGATGAGCGCCGTGTGCAAGATGTGCGCGGACTCCTGCAAGGCCTGCATGGACGCGTGCACGGCGATGAAGGGCGCGATGTCGATGGCGTGAGAGTCGATCTCGATCGCAGTCCTCGGCGCCCGCGGCGCCCGCCGTCGTCAGCCGAGGCGGAGGGCGTTGAACTGCCGCGCGCCGATGGTGAGCACGTGGTAGCGCGGGTGGAACGCGACGGGCGCGCCCGGCTGCACGGCATCCGTGGCCCCCGCACCGTTCCACAGCTCGATCCGCTCGCCGTCCAGCGTGTGCACGATGATCGTGCCGTCGTCGTGGCGCTCGCCCACGAGGGCGTCGACCCACTCGGCCGGTGTGGCCGAGACGAGACGCGACTGGATGAGGTGCACCGCGTGTCCCGGAGCGAACGTGGAGCAGGCACCGCCGCGAGCGCACATGCATGCCGCGACCTGACGCACCGGGGTGGTCGTGAAGTGGCTCTGCTGCGGGGACACGGGATGCTCCTTCTGAGGCGGTTTCGGTAGGGAGAGGCTACGTTCCGGGTCCGTCGCAGGTCACGTCGGTCGACACACGCGGAAACAATCAGCGCGCCGAGTCGGTCGACGTGTGTGAAGACCCGCAGAACCCCCGCCTCGGCCTCTTCCTCGGAGGCCCCGATCCGTTAGGGTGTCAAAAGAGGAGGACACCGTGGAGGACAACGCTCGACCCGACGACGACATCCGGCGCGGCGCCGACGGCCGGGCACGTTCCGGTCTGTCGGACACGACCCAGACCTTCGGTCACGATGCGGACCTGTCGTTCATCCCGTTCGGGAGCGACTTGAGCCCTGTCGAGGTCGAAGCCATCGGTGCGCTGCCGTCCCGTTCCGCCCTGCTGCTGGTCCGCTCGGGCCCGACGGCGGGGGCCCGCTACCTGCTCGACACGGACGTGACCACGGTCGGTCGCCACCCCGAGGCGGACATCTTCTTCGACGATGTCACCGTCTCCCGTCGGCACGCCGAGATCACCCGCACCGGCAACACCTTCGAACTCGTCGATCAGCGCTCCCTCAACGGCACGTACGTCAACGGGGAGCGCGTCGATCGCGCGGCACTGTCCGACGGCTCCGAGCTGCGGATCGGCAAATTCCGGCTGAACTTCTTCGTGTCGCCTCTCGACCGCGGCGCGGTGACCGGAGAGTGACCCCGGCCGCAGCACCGCGCGGACGATCATCGTCCGCGGGGCACCTCAGCATCGGCCAGGTGCTCGCGCGCCTGACGCCCGAGTTCCCGAACCTCTCCAGCAGCAAGCTGCGCTTCCTCGAGGTCCAGGGGATCGTCACGCCGATGCGCACCGAGTCCGGCTACCGCAAGTTCTCGCCCTCCGACGTCAACCGACTTCGCGTCGCGCTGACGCTGCAGCGCGACCACTACCTGCCGCTCGCGCGCATCCGCGAGTACCTCGACGAGCACGGCGCCGACTCGGCCGCGGCTCCCGGCGTGCCGGCATCCATTGTGCAGACCGCCCGCCGCTACCACCGCGACGAGCTGCTGACCGCGGCGGGCGCGAAGGCCGGGCTCCTCAACGACGCGATCAGCGCGGGCCTCCTGACCGCCGCCGAGACCTTCGACGAGCGCGCGCTCGCGCTGCTGCGCACCCTCGTCGCCCTCGACGCCCACGGCATCCAGCCCCGCCACGTGCGCGGGCTCCGTCAGGCCGCCGAGCGCGAGGTGTCGCTCGTCGAGAGCGCTCTCGCTCCGCTGCTGCGTCGCACGGACGCGGCCTCCCGCGGGCGGGCGGGGGAGTTGGCACCCGAGCTGCTGCGCCGGCTCGACGAGGTGCGCGCGAGCTTCGTGCACGCGGCCCTCGAACGGCTGCTGCCCTGACCACGCGCGACACGCCGAACGCTGAGAGCGGATGTCGTTGCCGCACCGTCATCCCTCATCTAGCGTTAGAGAACGCCATCACAAGCAGGAGGCTCACATGAACGCGCACGATGCGCCGGGCGGACAGCCGTTCGCCACCGACCTCCTGTTCACCGACGGCCTGCCGGCCATGGACGACGAAGTGGGCTACCGCGGTGCGGTCGCCGCCCGCGCCGCCGGCATCACGTACCGGCAGCTGGACTACTGGGCCCGCACCGAGCTCGTCGAGCCCACCGTGCGCGGTGCGAGCGGCTCCGGGTCGCAGCGGCTGTACGGCTTCCGCGACATCCTCGTGCTCAAGCTCGTCAAGCGGCTCCTGGACACCGGTATCTCGCTGCAGCAGATCCGCACGGCCGTCGAGCAGCTGCGCGCCGCCGGCATCCGCGACCTCGCCGGCACGACGCTCATGAGCGACGGCGCGTCGGTGTACCTGTGCACCTCGAACGACGAGGTCATCGACCTCGTGAGCCGCGGGCAGGGCGTCTTCGGCATCGCCGTCGGCAAGGTCCTGCACGAGGTCGAGTCGACCCTGCTGGACTTCGACCCGCAGGCGCCGGACCCCGTCGACGAGCTCGCCGCCCGCCGCTCCGTCAAGACCGCCTAGCGCGCCGACGCAGCTCCACCCGGCGTCCTACGCGCAGCGCGAGCGACCTGCTCCCGCGTGCCGTCAGCCGGCGGCGCCGACGGCGGGGATCCGACCGGTCCGCACCACCCGGTCCAGCAGCGAGTCGAAGTCGGCCGCGAGCTCCTGAGCGGAGTCGCCGGGCCAGATGTGCAGCGGCTTCGCGGCGCCCTGCGCCTGCTGCAGCGACGTGCGCTCCGGCAGCTGCGGCGACAGCACGAGCGGGCCGAACATGTCGCGGAGCTCCTTGATGCGGAACTGGTGCTCGATCGACTGCGGACGCACCCGGTTCACGACGATGCCGAGGGGCTGCAGACGCGGCGAGAGGCCGCGGCGGATCTCCTCGATCGCGCGGAGCGCGCGGTCGGCGGCGGCCACCGAGAACAGGCCCGGCTCGGTCACGACGATGACGCGGTCCGACGCCGCCCAGGCCGTGCGGGTCAGCGCATTCAGCGACGGGGCGCAGTCGATCAGCACGAGGTCGTAGTCGGGCTCGATCGTCGCGAGGGCCTCCTCGAGCTTCCACACGTCGCGGACGCTCGGATGCGGTCCGTCGAAGTTGATGGCGGAAGGGCTGCCGATCATGACGTCGATCGTGCCCGGGTGCACCTTCGCCCAACCGCTCGAGGTGATCGCCTGACGGACGACCTTCTCCTTCGGGTTGGCGAGGACGTCGGCGACGTTGAGGCGTCCGGCGACCTGGATGTCCATGCCCGTCGAGACATCCGACTGGGGGTCGAGATCGACCACGAGGGTCCGCACGCCTCGGGCGAATGCGGCAGAGGCGAGGCCCAACGTCACCGTCGTCTTGCCGACGCCGCCCTTGAGAGAGCTGACCGAGAGTACGTGCACGAGGCTCTACGTTACCGTCCCCTAGGCTGAGAGGGTACTCAGCCCCGCTCGTGGCGGCCGCCCAGTGGCGCCCTTGGACCATAGAGGTGAGCATGTTCCGCAAGATCCTGGTCGCAAACCGCGGAGAGATCGCGATTCGCGCCTTCCGCGCCGCCTTCGAATTGGGAGCGCGCACGGTCGCAGTGTTCCCGTACGAAGACCGGTTCTCGCTGCACCGGCTGAAAGCCGACGAGGCATACGAGATCGGCGAGAAGGGTCACCCGGTCCGCGCCTACCTGGATGTCGCGGAGATCATCCGCGTCGCGAAGGAGAGCGGGGCGGATGCCATCTACCCCGGGTACGGCTTCCTCTCCGAGAACCCCGAGCTCGCCGCGCAGGCCGCCGCGAACGGCATCGCGTTCATCGGGCCGCCGGCGCGCGCGCTGGAGATGGCCGGGAACAAGGTCACCGCGAAAGAGCACGCCGTCGCCGCGGGCGTCCCGGTCCTCCGCTCCACGGCCGCCTCGGACGACGTCGACCTTTTGCTGGGCGAGGCCGACGGCATCGGCTTCCCCATCTTCGTGAAGGCCGTCGCGGGCGGCGGCGGACGCGGCATGCGCCGCGTCGAGAAGAAGGACCAGCTGGCACCGGCCCTCGCCGAGGCCATGCGCGAGGCGGACAGCGCGTTCGGCGACGCCCGCGTGTTCCTCGAGCAGGCCGTCCAGCGACCGCGCCACGTCGAAGTCCAGATCCTCGCCGACAAGACCGGGCACACCGTGCACCTGTTCGAGCGGGACTGCTCCGTGCAGCGGCGCCACCAGAAGGTCGTCGAGATCGCGCCGGCCCCGAACCTCGACGACGGAGTCCGCACGGCACTGCACGCCTATGCCGTCGCGTTCGCGCAGTCGATCGGCTACGAGAACGCCGGCACGGTCGAGTTCCTCCTCGAGACCGCCGGCCCCCGCACCGGCGAGGTCGTCTTCATCGAGATGAACCCGCGCATCCAGGTCGAGCACACCGTGACCGAGGAGGTCACCGACGTCGACCTCGTCCAGTCGCAGATGCGCATCGCGGCCGGCCAGACCCTCGACGAGCTGGGCCTGCGCCAGGGGGACATCCACCTCCGCGGCGCGGCGCTCCAGTGCCGCATCACGACCGAGGACCCGACGCAGGGCTTCCGCCCCGACACCGGCAAGATCACGACCTACCGCTCGCCCGGCGGTGCCGGCATCCGCCTCGACGGCGGCACGACCGCCGCGGGCTCCCAGGTGAGCCCGCACTTCGACTCGATGCTCGCCAAGCTCACCTGCCGCGGCCGCGACTTCGCCTCCGCCGTGCAGCGCTCGCGCCGCGCGCTCGCGGAGTTCCGCATCCGCGGCGTCTCGACCAACATCCCCTTCCTGCAGCGCGTGCTCGACGATCCCGCGTTCGTCGCCGGCGATCTCAGCACGTCGTTCATCGACGAGCGGCCCGAGCTGGTCAGGGGCAAGGAGTCCAAGGACCGCGGCTCGAAGATCATCGCGTGGCTCGCCGACACGACCGTCAACCGGCCGAACGGCGAGAACCCGCTGTCCGTCGACCCCGCCGTCAAGCTCCCCGCCATCGACCTCACCGCGGAGCCGGTCGCAGGCTCCCGCCAGCGGCTCCTCGAACTCGGTCCGGCCGGCTTCGCGAAGGCTCTGCGCGCGCAGACGGCCCTCGCGGTCACCGAGACGACCTTCCGCGACGCGCACCAGTCGCTGCTGGCGACGCGCGTCCGCACGAAGGACCTCGTCACGGTCGCGCCCTACGTCGCGCGCCTGACGCCGCAGCTGCTGTCGGTCGAGGCGTGGGGCGGGGCGACGTACGACGTCGCGCTGCGCTTCCTCGGCGAGGACCCGTGGGAGCGCCTCGATGCGCTCCGCACCGCCCTCCCGAACGTCGCGATCCAGATGCTGCTGCGCGGCCGCAACACGGTCGGCTACACGCCGTACCCCACAGCCGTCACCGACGCCTTCGTCAGCGAGGCCGCCGCGAGCGGCGTCGACATCTTCCGCATCTTCGACGCCCTCAACGACGTCTCGCAGATGCGCCCCGCGATCGAATCGGTGCTGCAGACCGGCACCGCCGTCGCGGAAGTCGCCGTCTGCTACACCGGCGACCTGCTCTCGCCGCGCGAGGACCTCTACACGCTGGACTACTACCTGCGCCTGGCGGAGCAGATCGTGGATGCCGGCGCGCACATCCTCGCGATCAAGGACATGGCGGGGCTCCTCCGCCCTGCCGCGGCCGCGCGCCTCGTCGCGGCGCTCCGCGAGCGCTTCGACCTGCCGGTGCACGTGCACACGCACGACACCGCCGGCGGGCAGCTCGCGACGCTGCTGGCCGCGAGCGCGGCGGGTGCGGATGCCGTCGACGCCGCCGCGGCCCCCATGGCGGGGACGACGAGCCAGCCCTCCCTGTCGGCCCTCGTGGCCGCGCTCGCGCACACCGAGCGGGAGACCGGCCTGGACCTGTCCGCGGTCGCCGACCTCGAGCCCTACTGGGAGGCCGTCCGGCACATGTACCGGCCGTTCGAGTCGGGGCTGCCGGGCCCCACGGGCCGCGTCTACCACCACGAGATCCCGGGCGGGCAGCTCTCGAACCTCCGCCAGCAGGCGATCGCCCTGGGGCTCGCCGACGACTTCGAGCTCATCGAGGACATGTACGCCGCGGCGAATGCGATCCTCGGTCGCGTGCCGAAGGTGACCCCGTCGTCGAAGGTCGTGGGCGACCTCGCGCTGCACCTGGCCGCCGTCAAGGCCGACCCCGCCGACTTCGAGGCGAACCCGGAGAAGTACGACGTGCCGGACTCCGTCGTCGGCTTCATGGCCGGCGAGCTCGGCGACCTGCCGGGCGGATGGCCGGAGCCGTTCCGCACGAAGGTGCTGCAGGGCCGCGAGGTCCGCGTGGGGGTCACCGAGATCTCCGCCGAAGACACCGCGGCGCTCGCGGGCGACTCCGCGACCCGCCGTCACACGCTGAACACGCTGCTCTTCCCGGCGCCGACCCGCACATTCCGCGAGGTGCGCGACACCTACGGCGACCTCAGCGTCCTGGACACCGCCGACTACCTCTACGGTCTCGTCCCGGGCGCCGAGCACGTCGTCGAGATCGAGCGCGGCGTGCAGCTCTACGTCGGTCTCGAGGCCATCGGCGAGGCGGACGACAAGGGCATGCGGACGGTCATGACGACCCTCAACGGCCAGCTGCGACCCGTCTTCGTGCGCGACCGCGGCATCACGGTCGAGGCGCGGCAGGCCGAGCGGGCCGACACGTCCCGTCCCGGGCAGGTCGCGGCGCCCTTCTCGGGTGTCGTGACGCTGAAGGCCGAGGTCGGCGACACCGTCACGGCCGGTCAGCCGGTCGCCTCCATCGAGGCCATGAAGATGGAAGCGGCCATCACCTCGCCGGTCGACGGCGTCATCGACAGGCTCGCGATCGCCGCGACGGCACAGGTCGAGGCGGGGGACCTTTTGCTCGTCATCCGCCCCGCCGAGTAGTCTGGAACGTCGGGCGGACCGCCCGACAGCGACGTGGAGTGAACAGCAGTGACGCCTGACCGCAACAACCAGACGCCCGACGATCCCGAGAACGGCGTCCTCAGCAGCACCGGCAGCATCGACACGACCGGCATCGGCATCATCGACGGCGCCACCGCGCAGGTCGAGGTGGCGCTGCCGACCTACGCCCACGACGACGACGACATCGACGACGACGTGGTCGACGACGACCGCGCGGAGGTCCTCGAGCACATCGAGGCCGCCGCCGCCGCCGAGAGCACCGACGAGGCCGAGCAGGGTGAGCAGCCCGAGGACTCTGGTATCGACGACGCCGACATCGAGGACGCCGTGATCGTGCCGGCCGTCACGGGACCGCAGCCCTCGACGCGCCGCGAGGCGCACCACCCCGACGACGACGCGAGGCACGCCGTCGAGCGGCTGCGCCACCCGCGCGCCGCCGACGTCTCGCTGCAGTCCCGACGCCTCGACGACTTCGAGGGGAGCCGGGAGACCTCCGACCTGCTCACCGCCGACCGCCTCCTCGACCCGGCGCACATCGTGCGCCCCGAGCCCGAGGGCATGTGGCAGCACCTCCTGTACACGGTGTCGGGCCACCGCCTCAACCTCGGCGACAGCAAGCGCGCCCGCGCCCGCAAGGAGATGGATCGTCGCATCGCGGCGCCCCTGTCCGGCGGCGCGAAGTTCGTGCCGGTCCTCTCCCGCAAGGGCGGTGTCGGCAAGACGACCGTCACGACGCTGCTCGGGATGGCGCTGGCCGACGCCCGCGACGACCGCGTCATCGCGGTGGATGCCAACCCCGACCGGGGCACGCTCGCCGAGCGCGTCGGCAGCACGGGCGGCAAGACGGTCCGTGACCTCGTCCGCATGCGCGGCGAGGTCGTCGGCTTCAACGACCTCTCGGCCGTCGTCGCCCGCGACGAGACGCGCCTCGACGTGCTCGCCTCCGACGCCGACCCGCGCGTCTCCGAGGCCTTCAACGACCGTGACTACCACGACGTCGCCGCGGTGGCCGCGCACTATTACTCCATCGTCCTGACCGATACCGGCACCGGCATCGTCCACTCCGTCATGGAAGCGACCCTCGAGCTCGCCGACCAGCTCGTCGTCGTCGCCGGCATGAGCGTCGACGAGGCGCGCCTCGCCTCCGAGACGCTCACGTGGCTCGAGACGAACGGCTTCGCCGAGCAGGTGCGCGGCGCTGTCGTCGTCCTCAACACCTCGCGCCCGGGCACCCCGCTCGTGCGCGCCGCCGAGCTGGAGTCGCACTTCCGCAGCCGCGTGCGCACCGTCGTGCGTGTCCCGTACGACCCGCACATCGCCGCCGGCAGCGCCGTCAGCTTCCGCGAGCTCAGGCCCGAGACGCGCCTGGCCGCGCGTCGGCTCGCCGCCGCCGTCGTGGAGGGCCTGCGCGCCCTGACCGCCGTCGCCTGATGGCCGTCCGTCCCATCCGCCTGTTCGGCGACCCGGTCCTCCGCACGCCCAGCGCGCCCGTGGACGTCGTCGACGACGGCATCCGCGCCCTCGTCCGCGACCTGCTCGACTCGGTCGAGCCCGCCGGCCGCGCCGGCGTCGCGGCACCGCAGATCGGCGTCGGCGTGCGCGCGTTCAGCTACAACATCGACGGCGACATCGGCTACGTGCTCAACCCGGTGCTCGAGGTGTCCGGCGAGCCGGAGCCCGTCGGCGAGGGATGCCTGTCGGTTCCCGGGCTGTGGCACGATGCGATCCGCCACCCGCACGCGAAGGTCACCGGCATCGACGTCGACGGCAACGAGATCGTGCTGGAGGGCGAGGGCCTTCTCGCCCAGGCCCTGCAGCACGAGTGCGATCACCTGGACGGCAGGCTCTACCTCGACCGGCTTCCGCCGGAGACCCGCCGCCAGGCGATGCGCGAGATCCGCGAATCCAGCTGGTTCTGATCAGCCGCCGAGCGCGACGTTCGTCGTCGTGACGGGCACGGCGTAGAGTTCTTCGACCTCGTGCGCGAAGTCCGACATGATGACGTTGCGCTTGATGCTCATCTTGGGTGTCAGGTGGCCGCTGGCCTCCGTCCACTCCGTGTCGAGGATCGCAAACTTGCGGATCGACTCGGCGCGCGAGACGTTCTTGTTCGCGATGTCGATGGCGCGCTGGACCTCCGCGCGCACCTTCGGGTCCTTCGCGGCATCCGTCAGCGACATGTCCTTGTCGAGGCCGTTGTTCGCGAGCCAGGTCGGCAGCATCTCGGAGTCGAGGGTGACGAGCGCGCCGATGAACGGCTTCTGGTCGCCGACGACGACGACCTGCCCGACGATCGGGTTGGCCCGGATCGGGTCCTCCAGCGCGGCGGGGGCGACGTTCTTGCCACCGGCCGTGACGAGGATCTCCTTCTTGCGGCCTGTGATCGTGAGGAAGCCCTCCTCGTCGAACGCGCCCACGTCACCGGTCTTGAACCAGCCCTCGTCGAACGCCTCGGCGGTCGCCTCCGGGTTGCGCCAGTACTCCTTGAAGACGTTGATGCCGCGCACCTCGATCTCGCCGTCCTCGCCGAGGCGAACCCCGACGCCGGGGAGCACGGGTCCGACGGTGCCGATCTTCGACTTCGTCGCGAGGTTCACCGTCGCCGGAGCCGTCGTCTCGGTCAGGCCGTAGCCCTCGAGGATCACGACGCCCAGGCTGTGGAAGAAGTGGCCGAGGCGCGGGCCCAGCGGCGCCGAGCCCGAGACGGCGTATGTGACGCGCCCGCCCATGGCGGTGCGCAGCTTGCTGTAGACGAGCCGGTCGAACAGCGCGAACTTGATCCTCTCCAGCAGCGGCACCTTCTTGCCCTCCTGTTGGAGACGCGAGTGCTCGATGGCGGTGTGCGCCGCGGCGCGGAAGATCTTGCCCTTGCCGCCGGCCTCGGCCTTCTGTTCGGCGGAGTTGTAGACCTTCTCGAACACGCGGGGGACCGCGAGGAGGAACGTCGGCTGGAAGGAGCCGAGCGCGGGCAGCAGCTGCTTCGTGTCGGGCTGGTGGCCGGTCTTCACACCCGCGTGGATGTCGAGGATCGAGATGAAGCGGGCGAACACGTGCGCGGTCGTGATGAACAGTAGCGTCGAGGCACCGGGCACCGACACGACCTCGTGCAGCGCCCTGGCGGAGTTGCGGCACAGCTCGACGAAGTTGCTGTGGGTCAGGACGCAGCCCTTCGGGCGTCCCGTGGAGCCGGACGTGTAGATGAGGGTCGCGATGTCGCTGCCGACGGCGATGCCGCGGCGGCGCGCGATCTCCTCGTCGGTCACGTCCACGCCCGTGGCGCGCAGCGTGTCGAGGTGGCCCTCGTCCATGACCCACACCTCGCGGATGAGCGGCACCTCGGTGCGGATCTCGGCGATGCGGGTGGCGTGCTCGGTCGACTCCGCGATGACGGCGACGGCGCCGGAGTCGGAGAGGATCCAGCTGACCTGCGCCGCGGAGCTGGTCTCGTAGATCGGGACCATGACGGCACCGGCATAGAACAGGGCGAAGTCGACCACGGTCCAGTGGTAGGTCGTCCGGGCGATGAAGCCGACCTTGTCGCCCGGCTGGATGCCGGAGGCCGCGATGCCCTTGGCGAGTGCGATGACTTCGCGCTCGAACTCGGCGGCGGTGATGTCGCGCCAGCCGTCGCCCTCGGGGACGGAGAAGAGGGCGAGCGAGGGCGTCGCCTTGACGCGCTCGACGAGAAGATCGGCGACGTTCGCCTGCGGGTCCGCGGGGACGATGGCAGGGACTTCGAACTGGACGGCGCTCATGGGCGGCAACTCCTTCGGTACCGGGTGGCGTCGGATGTGACGGGTCCGCACGAGTCTAGTCGCCCATACGCCCCCACCTGTGAGACCCAGGTTCATCAATTGTGAAACCCCGACTCAGGCCTTCCTCGGCACGGCCGGCGCGCCTGCGAAGGCGGGAGCGCGCCCACTAGAATTCACGGATGCCGCGCGGAGCGCGCGAGCGGGAGGGAGACGTGTGCTGAACGTCGGCATCGACATCGGCGGAACCAAGATCGCCGGTGGCGTCGTGGCGGAGGACGGGACCATCGTCGAGCAGCTGCGCGTCCCCACCCCGCTGGACCCCGCCGCGCTCGCGGACGCCGTCGCCGCCATGGTGCGGGAGCTGGCCTCGAGGCACGACGTGCACGCCGTGGGCGTCGCCGCGGCGGGTTTCATCGACGCGACGCGCTCCGTGATCATCCACGCGCCGAACATCGACTGGACGAACGAGCCGCTGCGCGCGGAGCTCGAGGCCCGGATCGGCCGCCCCGTGACGCTCGAGAACGACGCGAACGCGGCCGGCTGGGGCGAGTATCGCTTCGGCGCCGGCCGCGGGTCCCGCAACATGACGATGCTCACGATGGGCACGGGCGTGGGCGGCGCCGTCATCATCGACGGCGCGCTCCTCATCGGCGGCAACGGCATCGGCGGGGAGCTCGGACACATCCGCTTCCTGCGCGGCGGCCGTCCCTGCGGGTGCGGGCAGAACGGATGCCTCGAGCAGTATGCGTCGGGTCGGGCCCTGCAGCGCGAGGCCAACGAGATCGCCGACGCCGGTGGCATCGGCGAACCGCTCGCCGCCATGCGCGACCCCGACGGCCACCTCCACGGCGCCGCGATCGCCCAGCTCGTGATGGCCGACGACCCGGGGGCCCTCGAGGCGCTGCGCCGCGTGGCGACCGCGCTCGGCGAGGCCTGCGGCGGGTTCCAGGCCGTGCTCGACCCCGACCTGTTCGTCATCGGCGGGGGAGTGGCGAGCCTGGGCGACCGGCTGCTGGACCCCGTGCAGCTCGCGTACTCCACGGCCCTGCCCGGGTACGGCGACCGCCCCGTGGCATCCTTCGCGATCGCGACCCTCGGCAACGACGCGGGTCTCATCGGGGTCGCGGACCTCGCCCGGATCCGGGGCTGAGCGGTGTTCTACTGGTTCATGAAGTACGTGGTCATCGGACCGATCGTGAAGGCGATCTTCCGGCCATGGATCGTGGGCCGCAACAACATCCCGGCATCCGGCGCCGCCATCCTCGCGAGCAACCACCTGTCGGTGAGCGACTCGATCTTCCTCCCGCTCATGATCGACCGCCCGATGTCCTTCCTCGCGAAGAGCGACTACTTCACGGGGAAGGGTGTCAAAGGCTGGTCCACCCGGATGTTCATGAAGGCGACCGGCCAGATCCCCATCGACCGCGGGGGCGGGAAGGCCTCCGAGGCGTCGCTGAACACCGGCCTGCAGGTCCTCGGCCGCGGCGACCTGCTCGGCATCTACCCGGAGGGGACGCGCAGCCCCGACGGCCGGCTCTACCGCGGTCGCACGGGCCTCGCCCGGATGGCGCTCGAGGCGCACGTCCCCGTGGTCCCCGTCGTCATGGTCGACACCGGCGCGATCATGCCGATCGGCCGCACGATACCGCGTATCGGCCGCGTCGGCATCGTCATCGGCGAGCCGCTGGACTTCTCCCGCTTCCAGGGGATGGAGGGCGACCGGTTCGTCCTGCGCTCGGTCACGGACGAGATCATGGTGGCGCTGCAGCGGCTCGGCGAGCAGGAGTACGACGACGTCTACGCCTCGAGCGTGAAGGACCGCCGCCCGCCCGCGTAGCATCGGCCGGAGGGGCCATTCCGCGCCGCTAGACTGGCCGAATGCCCTCCCCGCACGACGATCTCGACCGCTGGCGCACGCTCCCGATCAAGCAGCAGCCGTTGTGGGGCGACCTGGATGCCGTCGCCGCCGTGTCGGCCGAGATCTCCACGCTGCCGCCGCTCGTCTTCGCCGGTGAGGTCGACCTCCTGCGCGAGCGCCTGGCGCGCGCGGCGAGCGGACAGGCGTTCCTGCTGCAGGGCGGCGACTGTGCCGAGACGTTCGCGGGGGCCACCGCCGAGCAGATCCGCAACCGCATCAAGACGGTGCTGCAGATGGCCGTGGTCCTCACCTACGGCGCCTCGATGCCCATCGTCAAGATGGGGCGCATGGCCGGGCAGTTCGCCAAGCCCCGCTCGAGCGACAACGAGACCCGCGGCGAGGTCACGCTGCCGGCCTACCGCGGCGACATCGTCAACGGCTACGACTTCACCGAGGCCTCCCGCGCCGCCGACCCGCAGCGTCTGCTGAAGGGGTACCACACGGCCGCCTCGACGCTGAACCTCATCCGCGCCTTCACGCAGGGTGGCTTCGCCGACCTCCGCGAGGTGCACAGCTGGAACCGCGGCTTCGCGGAGAACCCGGCGAACGAGCGCTACGAGGGCCTCGCCGGCGAGATCGACCGCGCCATCAAGTTCATGGAGGCCGCGGGCGCGAACTTCGACGAGCTCCGCCGCGTCGAGTTCTACACCGGCCACGAGGGCCTCCTGATGGACTACGAGCGGCCCATGACGCGCATCGACTCGCGCACCGGCACGCCGTACAACACGTCGGCCCACTTCGTGTGGATCGGGGAGCGCACCCGCGAGCTCGACGGGGCGCACGTCGACTACTTCTCCAAGATCCGCAACCCCATCGGCGTCAAGCTGGGCCCGACGACCTCGCCGGAGACGGCGCTGGCGCTCATCGACAAGCTCGACCCGGACCGCGAGCCCGGCCGCCTCACGTTCATCACGCGCATGGGCGCGGGCAAGATCCGCGACGCCCTGCCGCCGCTCCTGCAGGCCGTCAAGGACTCCGGCGCGACGCCCCTGTGGGTCACCGACCCGATGCACGGCAACGGCATCACGACGCCGACCGGCTACAAGACCCGCCGCTTCGACGACGTCGTGGACGAGGTCCGCGGGTTCTTCGAGGCGCACCGCGCCGTCGGGACCTTCGCGGGCGGCATCCACGTCGAGCTCACCGGCGACGACGTGACGGAGTGCCTGGGCGGCTCGGAGATGATCGACGAGGCCACCCTCGCGACCCGCTACGAGAGCCTCTGCGACCCGCGTCTGAACCACATGCAGAGCCTCGAGCTCGCCTTCCTCGTCGCCGAGGAGCTCGAGAAGCGCTGATCCGGAGCGGGTCAGCCCGTCGCGGTGATCTGGATCGTGACCGTCGTCCCGGCGCGGCGGAACGCGCCGCCCTCGGGATCCTGCGCCGTGACTTCGGTCAGCCCGTCCGGCCAGACGTTCCAGAGCGGGGAGTAGTTCACCTCGAAGCCGGCATCCCGCAGGCTCTGCGCCGCGCTGTCGCGCGTCATGCCGACGACGCCGGGGATCTCGAACAGCTGCGGGCCCTGCGACACCACGAGGCCGATCTTGTCGCCGGGGCGGAAGTTCCCGCCGCCGTCGCGGCCGCCCATGCTGATGACGCGGCCCTCTTCGACCGTGTCGCTGAACGCTTCGGTCACGACCGGCGTGAGCTCGACGGACGTGAGCTTCTCCTTCGCCGTGTCGAGGCTGTCGCCCACGACGTCCGGCACGGGTCCGAGTGAGACGTAGAGGTCGGCGCCGGACCCCTCGAGGGCCGTGCAGCCGTCCTTGCAGTCGACGCCGTCGCCGCCGTCGCGCGGCGTGAGCGTCGCGTCGATCACGGTGCCCTCGGCCGCCGACGTGAAGCGCGGGTGCGAGTCCGTCACGGTCATCCGGAGGCCGGCGAGGGCCTCCGTGGCCTGATCGAGCGTCATCCCGGACAGCTTGGGCACGGTCTGCGACGCGGGGCCGGCCGAGACCACGACCGTGACCTCCGCCTCCTTCTCCACACGCGCACCCTGGCCGGGCTCCGACCGGATGACGAGGCCCTCATCGACGTCGAGGCTCGTGTCGCTGCCCTCGACGGCCAGCAGCCCGTACTCCGCGAGCTCCGCCTGCGCGTCCTCGAACGTGCCGCCGCTGACGTCCGGCACGGCCACGAGCGAGCCCGGCCCCGAGCCGAACCACCAGCCGACCCCGCCCGCCGTGCCGGCGAGCATGAGCACGAGGAGCAGGATCCAGACGCCCTTCGCGGCGTTCCGGCGTGTGCGACGGCGCAGCCGCGTCGCGTTGTCCTCGTCGGTCGTGACGGTCGGCGCCGTGAAGGTGCCGGGCATCACCTTGGTGAGTTCGCCGGAGTCGAGGCCGTCGGCGTCGGCGAGGACGGCGGGGGAGGTGCGCACGACCTGCGGGTAGACGCCGAGGTCCTTCTCGATCTCGCGGAGCCGGTCGAGCATCGCCCGTGCGTCGACGGGACGGTCGTCCGGCTCGCGCTCGGTCGCCCACATGACCAGCTCGTCGAACTGCTCGGGCACGCCGGGGTTCTTCGCGCTCGGGCGCGGCACCGAGTCGGTGGCGTGCTGGTAGGCGATCTGCATGGGCTGCTCGCCCTTGTACGGCTGCTCGCCCACGAGCATCTCGTAGAGCATGATGCCGAGCGCGTAGATGTCGCTGCGGGCGTCCGCCGTGCCGCGTGTGACGAGCTCGGGCGCCAGGTACGCGATCGTGCCCAGGAGCATCTGGCCCGTCGCCGTGTTCGCGCTCGTCGCGCGGGCCAGGCCGAAGTCGCCGATCTTGATGCGGCCGTCCTCGGCCAGCAGCACGTTCTCGGGCTTGACGTCGCGGTGCACGATCCCGGCGCGGTGCGCGGCGGCGAGCCCGGACAGGACGGCATCCATGATCGTGATCGTCTGCGGGATCGTCAGGCGCCGCTGCTCGCGCAGCAGTTCGCGCATCGTGATGCCGGGCAGGTACTCCATGACGAGGTAGGCCATCTCGCCGTCCTGGCCCTGATCGAACACGTTCACGACGTGCGGGTCGGCCAGCCGTGCGGCGGCCCGCGCCTCCTGGATGAACCGTCCCTGGAACACCGTGTCGTCGGACAGGTGGCTGTGCATGACCTTGAGCGCGACCCGGCGCTCGAGGCGCAGATCGGTCGCGACGTAGACCGTGGCCATGCCGCCGCGGGCGATGCGAGCACGCACGCGGTACCGGCCGTCGACCAGACGGCCGATCAGCGGGTCCGTCTGCTGGCTCGTGCTCACGCGATGAGTCTACGGAGCGGATGCCGTGAGCCCGGGCAGCGGCTCACCCTGGGAGCCCGGGAAATCGCGCTATCCGAGAGCGGAGAGCCAGGCGTACGCCTTCTTCTCCCACTGCCCGTACCGGTCGGGGTATGCGGAGATCTGCACGGCCTGCGCGGCTTCGGAGAAGCCCATGCTCTTCCAGCCGGGGATGTCGAGCAGTCCGCGCGACCTCGAGCCGTTGGGATCGCTCGCTCCTCCGTAGAAGACGGCCGTCGCCCGGGCGCGGTCGCGCACCTGCGCCGGCGTGCCCCAGCCCTGGCTCGGCCGCTGCTGGAAGAGTCCGAGGGAGTCGCGGTCGCCCCAGTCGAGGTTCCGCATCCACGATTCGACCATCGCGGTCGCCAGGGCGATCGCGATGCCGCGGTCCGGGACGCCGCGCTGGCGGCCGACCTGGACGATGACCTTCGCGTTGGCGATCTGCTCGGCGTCCAGGCCGGCGAGCGATCCGCGGGCCGGGAGCCGCAGCTTCTGGCCCGGGTAGATGATCGAGGAGTCGCTCAGCCCGTTCGCCGCGAGCAGCGCCGACACCGAGATGCCGTGCTTCTTCGCGATGGCCCACAGCGTGTCGCCCTTGCCCACCGTGTGCGAGGACGCGGAGGGGGCGGATGCCGCGGGCCGTGCGGGGCTCGTGCTCGACGCGGGCTTCGCCGCGAGCGCGAGCTTCAGCTTCTGACCCGGGTGGATGACCGAGGTCGACCGGAGGCCGTTGAGGTCGCACAGCGTGGCGACTGAGATGCCGTGCTTCTGCGCGATGGCCCACAGCGTGTCGCCCGAGCGCACCGTGTGCGTCGCAGCCGAGGAGGTCCTCGGCGCCGTCTTCGCGGGGGCGGCGCTCTTCGCGGGCGTGCTCGCCGCCGGCGCGGATGCCGAGACCGCGAGCTTCTGCCCGGGGTAGATGATCGCGGATCCCGAGAGCCTGTTGGCGCGCAGCACGGACGCCACCGAGACGCCGTACTTCTGCGCGATCGCCCACAGGGTGTCGCCGGGTCGGACGGTGTGGGTCTTCCCGTGCGTCGTGCTCGCCGCCTTCGGGGCGGCGGTGCGTGCGGCGGCGGGGGAGAGGCGCAGCACCTGGCCGGGTCGGATGACGGACTTCCACGTCAGGCCGTTCCACGCGAGGACGTCCGCGGTCCGCAGACCATGACGGGCCGCGACGGCACTCACGGTGTCGCCGGGGGCGACGGTGTGCGACACGGCGCGCTTCGCCGCCGTCGCCGCGAGGGACGTGGTGCGCAGGGCGCTCGCCGTCGAGAGGCGGAGAGCGGATGTCGGGGTGGCGCCGATCGCGCCGTCGCGCGGCCCTCCGGCGGCGGCGGCCTGCGCGGGGGCGGCGGTGAGCGACAGGGCCATCGCGCCGACGATGGCGAGGGGCAGCGTCGTCGCGGGCAGGCCCGTCGTGGTGCGGTCAAGACGTCGTCTCACGAAACTTCCCTTCCTTTTCGACCTCCGCCACCGTGTCACGGAAGTGAATCAGAGTCAACCAGTGATAAAGGAGTGACCAATGTGACGAAAGTCGTCTGAACCGCGTTCCGACCCCGGGAGCGCAGGTGCCGCCCGGATGGAATAGTGGACGTGTGACCGGAGACTCCACGCCGACCATCCCGACCGACTGGCTGACCCTGCCCGACCTCGTCGCCCTCACGGGCGAGCCGCTCGGGCGCATCCGCCGGCTGCTCGACGACAAGCACCTCGTCGCCTCGCGCCGCGACGGCACGACGAAGGTGCCCGCGGCCTTCCTGATGGACGGGCACCCGCTGCCGGCGCTGCGCGGCACGGTCATCGTGCTCGAAGACGGCGGGTTCACCGAGGACGAGGTGATCGACTGGCTCCTCGCACCGGAGGAGTCCATCGGGATGGCGCCCATCGCGGCGCTGCGCGCCGGCCGTAAGAGCGAGGTCCGGCGCGTCGCCCAGTCGCTCGCCTGAGCGCACCGCCGACGGGCCCGCCGCAGCGTCAGGCCGCGCGGGTGGTCGCCGCGAGGGCGAGGTCGCGGAGTGCGCCGACGGCCGTCGTGCCGAGCGGAGCGCCGCGCAGCGCGCGGTCGGCCTCCCGCGCGTACTCGGCGATGAGCTCCTCGACGCGGGCGAGCGCGCCGGTGTCGACGATCGTGGACTGCAGGGCCGCGATCTGCTCGTCCTCGAGCGTGGGATCGCCGACGAGCTCGTCGAGCACGCGCCGCGCGCCGGGCGCCATGGCCTCGCGCGCGTAGGCGATGAGGAGCGTGCGCTTGCCCTCGCGGAGATCGTCGCCGGACGGCTTGCCGGTCACGGCGGTGTCGCCGAAGACGCCGAGGACGTCGTCGCGCAGCTGGAACGCCAGGCCGATGGGGTGACCGAACCGCTCCAGCGCGTCGCTCTGCGCGGCGTCGGCGCCGGCGAGCGCGGCCCCGAGCAGCAGCGGATGCTGGACGCTGTACCGCGCGGACTTCAGCGACGCGACCCGCAGGGCGCGGGCGGCGTGCTCGCTGTCGGGCGCCGTCAGATACGCCGCCTCCTCGGCGACGTCGAGGAACTGTCCGATCGTCACGTCGCGGCGCATGACGGCGTAGATCGCCCGCGCGGTCGCCGCGCGCGCGGCATCGCCGAGGGCGAGCCCTTCCTCGAGGAGGTCGTCGCTCCAGGCCACGAGCAGGTCGCCCAGCAGGATCGCCGCCGATCGCCCGAAGCCCGCCGCGTCGCCGTCCCAGGACGCGTCCCGGTGTGCGGTCTCCCAGCGCCGATGGGCGGCCGGGCGTCCCCGCCGGGTGTCGGAGTTGTCGACGACGTCGTCGTGCACGAGGGCGGCCGCATGGAAGATCTCCAGCGCCGCGGCGGCGGCCGTGACGTCGGGGGCCGGCGCGGGAGCGCGGACCCCGCGGAGCTCCTCGATCGCCTGCCAGCCGGTGAGGCAGAACCGGGCGCGGAGGCGCTTTCCGCCGTCCAGGGTGCCGGCGCCGGAGCGGACGAACGCGTGCGCTTCGGGACCCAGATCGGCGGCCGCGGAGAGCTGCTCGTCGGTGAACCTTTCCAGTCGCTGGGAAACAGCCTCGATCAGCGCATCAGGGAGGGTCACGGGCCTAGCCTAGTTCTCGCGGGGACGCGTAGAATCGTCCCATCGACACTCCACAGAGGGGGATGCATGCCACTGTCAGAGCAGGAGCAGCGGCTGCTGGATGAGATGGAACGCCATCTCATGCGCAACGACGCCGACGTCGTCAGCGCGCCTCGAGCGGGGCAGTCCCTCAGCTACCGCAACATCGTCTACGGCGCGGTCCTGGTCCTCGTCGGCCTCGCCGCCCTCGTGGTGGGTGTCTCCACCAGCCTCATCGTGGTCGGCGTCATCGCCTTCCTCGTGATGGTGGGTGGCGTCGTCCTCGCCGTGACGCCCTCGCGCGGTGGTGCGTCCGTGCGGCCCACCGAGACCGCGCAGAAGAAGACCGGCCCGGCGGCGCAGCCGGCCTCCTCCTTCATGGACCGCATCAACGAACGCTGGGACCGCCGCCACGACGGGGGCTGACCCACCAGCACCGCACACGCCAAGAGCACCGACCTCCGGGTCGGTGCTCTTTTTCGTGCCCGGTGGGGAATGGACTCAGATTTCGATAGTGAAGTGGAGCAAAGTGGAGTAAAGTGGCGGACATCTGAGGCGGCCGGGCGCAGAAGGGGGTGGAGCCGATGTTGTTGGGCACCTACACCCCCAAGCTCGACGACAAGGGCCGCGTGATCCTGCCGGCGAAGTTCCGCACCGATCTCGGCGACGGCGTCGTCGTCACGCGCGGCCAGGAGCGCTGCCTCTACGTGTTCAGCACGAAGGAGTTCGAGCGCGTCTACGAGCGGATCCGCGAGGCGCCGCTGACGAACAAGCAGTCGCGCGACTTCCAGCGCATGTTCCTCTCCGGCGCGAGCGACGAGAAGCCGGACAGCCAGAGCCGGATCACGCTCCCGCCGCACCTGCGCAGCTACGCCAACCTCGGCCGCGAACTCGTCGTCACGGGCGTCGGTGCGCACGCGGAGATCTGGGACGCGGAGGCGTGGAACGCCTACGCGGACTCGAACGAAGACAGCTACTCGGACATGGAGCAGGAGGTGATCCCGGGACTCTTCTGAGCCCCGGTCGTGACTCCCAGCCGCACGCCCTGACGCACTTCCCCGGTGTCAGGTCGGAGCGGATGGGGATCAGGGCCTGGGACCGGACCCCTCGCATCATGGACCTCCGCGACATCCACACCCCCGTCCTGCTCGACCGCTGCGTCGAGCTGCTCGCTCCTGCCCTCGCCCACGAGGGCGCGGTCCTGGTCGATGCCACCGAAGGCATGGGCGGGCACTCCGAGGCGCTGCTCGAGCGGTTCCCCGGCGTCCACCTGATCGGTTTGGACCGTGACACCGACGCCCTCCGCATCGCGGGGCAGCGGCTCGCGCGCTTCGGCGACCGGGTCACGCTCGTGCACACGGTGTACGACGGCATCGCGGAGGCGGTCGCCTCCACCGGCCGGACGCACGTGGACGGCATCCTCTTCGACCTGGGCGTCTCCTCGCTCCAGCTCGACGAGTCCGAGCGCGGATTCGCCTACGCGCAGGACGCGCCCCTCGACATGCGCATGGACCAGAGCGCCGGGACGACCGCCGCCGACATCCTCGCGACCTACGGCGAGGGCGACCTCCGCCGCATCTTCGAGCGGTACGGCGAGGAGAAGCTCGCCGGGCGCTACGCCCGCGCGATCCTCGAGGCGCGGCGCGCGGCGCCCATCGAACGATCCGGGCAGCTCGTCGACATCCTCATCTCCGCGACCCCCGCCGCCGTGCAGCGGGAGCGCGGCCACCCCGCCAAGCGCGTCTTCCAGGCGCTGCGCATCGAGGTCAACGCCGAGCTCGCGGCGCTCGAGGACGCGCTGCCCGCGGCCCTGCGCCTCCTGCCGGTCGGCGGGCGGCTCGTCGTGATGGCGTACCAGTCCCTCGAGGACCGGATCGTCAAGCGCGCGCTCGCCGAGGCCACCGCCTCGACGGCGCCGGCGGGCCTGCCGGTCGAGCTCCCCGAGCACGCGCCGCGCTTCCGCCTGATCGTCAAGGGCGCCGAACTCGCCTCCGACGAGGAGAAGGCGCGCAACCCGCGCGCCACCCCGGTGCGGCTGCGCGCCGCCGAGCGTGTACGGGAGGCGGCATGAGCGCCGAGGCCCTCCGGGTCGCCCTCCCGGCTCCGCACGAGACCAGCCGACCGCTGCGCGCCCTCGACGCACCGCTCCCGGCCCGTCGCCCGCGCCTCCTGTACGGCATCGTCGCCGTCGGCGGCGCCCTCGCGATCGCGGCGGCCCAGATGGGTCTGTCGATCCTCACGACGCAGGGCACCTACGAGATGTCGGCGCTGACCGCGCAGCAGCGTTCCCTGTCGTGGGAGACGCAGATGCTGGAGGACGACGTCGCGGGCCTCAGCTCGCCGCAGTACCTGGCCGCCAACGCGTCGGCCCTCGGCATGGTCGTCGGCCAGACCCCGAACTACCTCCGGCTCAGCGACGGCGCCATCGTCGGCACCGGCAAGGCCGCGTCCTCGTCCTCGTCCGTGCACGCGCTCTCCCGCGCCGCCGTCACCAACGCGCTCGTCAGCGGCGTGCCGCTCGTGACCGACCCGGACGCGAGCCTGCAGTCCGGCGTGACGGTCGACCAGACGCTGCTCCTGAATACGCCGACACCCCCCGCGATCGCCGACGGTCTGCCGACGCCCGCCACACACTGAATGACATGACGACACGAGCCACCCGCAGCCCGCGCCGCCGCACGGTCGTCGCCCTCGCCGTCGTCCTCGGCATCCTCGCGGCGTTCGTCATCCGCCTCGTCGACATCCAGGTCGTCAACGCCAACGACCACATCGCCGACTCCCGCGAATACGCGACCGGTGCCTCCGTCACGCTGTACGGTGCGCGCGGCGCGATCGTCGACACGAGCGGCAACGTCCTCGCGACGAGCACCGTCCTGTACGACGTCGGCATCGACCCGCTGCTGGCCGTGGAGGGCCTCGACGAGAAGGATGCCGACGGCGACGTCGTCCAGGGTGAGGACGGGAAGCCCGTCAAGGTCACCTGGCCCGAGCTGGCCGCGCAGATCGCCGAGGTGACGGGGCAGTCCGCCGCCGACGTCGAGGCCATCGTCGTCGATTCGCTGACCGAGCAGTCCGGCGACCGGTTCGAGTACGTCAAGCGGTACGTCTCCACCGAGGAGTACCGGGCCCTCGCTGATCTCGGCATCCCGTACCTCAGCTTCGAACAGCACCCGTCCCGCACCTACCCGGACGGAGCCGTGGCCGGCAACCTCATCGGCTTCGTCGGCTCCGACGGCACCCCGCTGGAGGGCCTGGAAGACCTGCAGAACTCGTGCCTCGCCGCCACCGACGGCACGCGCAGCTACCAGCGCGGCGCCGACGGGGTCATCATCCCCGGCACCGAATCCGTCACGCCCGCGGTCGACGGCGGAACGCTCGCGCTCACGATCGACCGAGACCTGCAGTGGTACATGCAGCAGCTCATCGCGGAGGAGACCGAACGGCTCCGCGCCGGCTGGGGCGGGATCATGGTCGTCGAGGTGGCCACGGGGAAGATCCGCGCCGCCGCCGAGACCGCGACCGTCGACCCCAACGATCCCGGTGCCTCCGAACCCGAGGACCGCGCCTCGCGTCTCCTCCGCTACTCGTACGAGCCCGGTTCGACGTTCAAGCCCGTGACGGCCGCGACGGCGATCGAGCAGGCCGGGCTCACGCCCGGGTCCACGGTCGTCGCGCCCGATCGCATCGAGTTCCCCAACGGCGCGGTCATCAACGACTCCGAGCACCACGCAACCCAGAACATGACGCTCACCGGCGGCCTCGTCAACTCCTCGAACGTCGCGATGTCGCAGTTCGGCACGCAGGTCGACCCCGAGACGCGCCTGGAGTACCTGCAGCGCTTCGGCGTCGGTCAGGGCACCGCGCTGAACTGGTCGGGCGAGCCGAAGGGCACCTTCCTCCCGACCGAGGACTGGGACAGCCAGACCTACTACACGACGACGTTCGGCCAGGCCTTCACGGTCACCGTGCCGCAGGTGGCCAGCGTCTACCAGACCATCGCGAACGGCGGCGTCCGCGAGCCGCTCTCGCTCGTGGAGAGCTGCACGCGCGCCGACGGGAGCGTCATCGAGCCCGACCTCCCCGAACCCGAGCGGATCATCAAGAAGTCCACCGCGCAGCAGGTGGGACTCATGCTGGAGAACGTCTTCGCGCAGGGCACGCTCGCCGACGACATCAAGATCGCGGGCTACCGGATGGCCGGCAAGACCGGCACGGCACAGGTCTCCGACGGCAAGGGCGGGTACAAGGACAACCTGTACTTCACGTCCCTCGTCGGTTACGCCCCCGCGGAGGATCCGGAGTACGTTGTCATCGGCGTCTTCGACGAGCCGGAGAAGGTCCGCATGTCGTCGGCCAACCGCTCCGTCTTCAAGAAGGCCATGACGCAGGTGCTGACGCACTACCGCATCATGCCGTCGGATTCGAAGACCCCCCTTCTTCCCATCACGGGATGACCCTTCACCGGGTAGAGACAGACGCGACAAGCGCGGCGGCCCCCGGGCGCGCCGTGCACGAGGTGTTCACAGCATGATCCGCATGACCTTGACAGAAGTGGCGCGCGCCGTCGCGGGGGAGCTCCGGCTCGCCGGCACGGACACGCCCGACACGGTGGTCTCCGGGACCGTCGACACCGATTCGCGCAACATCGGGCCGGGTGACCTCTTCGTCGCCAAGCCCGGCGAGGTCACCGACGGTCACCTGTTCGTCCCCGCCGCCGCGGATGCCGGTGCAGCCCTCGCCCTCGTCGAGCACCCCGTCGAGGCGGACATCACGCAGATCGTCGTCGCCGACGTCGTCGTCGCGATCGCCGACCTCGCCCGCGAGGTCGTTGCCCGCGTGCGCGCCGGCGGCCGGCTGCGGATCGTCGGCATCACCGGGTCCAACGGCAAGACCACGACGAAGAACCTCCTCGCGCGCATCCTGCAGGACGAGGGCGAGACCGTCGCCCCCCGCGCATCGTTCAACAACGAGGTGGGCGCGCCGCTGACGATGCTCCGGGTCACGGAGGACACGCGCTTCCTCGTGAGCGAGTTCGGCGCCGCCGGTCCCGGCCAGATCGCGCGCCTCGCGGGCCTCGTGACCCCCGACGTCGGCGTCGTCCTCATGGTGGGCCTCGCCCACGCCGGCGGCTTCGGCGGTGTCGAGGCGACGCTCAAGGCGAAGACCGAGCTCGTGGAGGCCGTCCGCCCCGGCGGCGTCGCCGTCCTCAACGCCGACGACCCGCGCGTCGTCACGATGGGGGCCGTCGCGACGGCCCGCGACGTGTCGGTCCGGTGGTTCGGCCGGGGCACCGCGGCCGAGATCCAAGCCGAGGACATCGAGGTCTCGGCATCCGGCACCACGTGCACGATCGTGCGCGGCGACGAGCGGATGCCGCTGCGGCTGCGTGTGCTCGGTGAGCACCACGTCATGAACGCGCTGGCCGCGATCACGGCGGCCGACGCCCTCGGCGTGACCCTGGCCGACGCGATCGCCCGCCTGGAGACCGTCGAGATCGCGGAGCGCTGGCGCATGCAGCCGCTCGGCTCGGACCGCATCCGCATCATCAACGACGCGTACAACGCGAGCCCCGACTCGATGGCGGCGGCGCTGCGCACCCTCGCGCAGATCACGGAGCCCGGCCAGCGCAAGGTCGCCGTCCTCGGCGCCATGAGCGAGCTCGGGGAGTACGCCGGCGAGGAGCACGACCGGGTCGGCCTCCTCGCGGTACGGCTGCGCGTCGAGCGCATCGTCGTGGTCGGCCAGGACGCGCGGCGCCTGTTCATCTCGGTGATCGGCGAGGGCTCGTGGGACGGCGAGGCGGTCTTCTTCGAAACCGCCGACGAGGCGTACGACTACCTCCTGGGCGAGCTGCGCGACGGCGACCGGGTGCTCGTGAAGTCGTCGAACTCGGCGGGTCTGCGGCATCTGGGCGATCGTCTGGGAGAATCGTTCTCGTGAGATCCCTGCTGGCAGCCGCGACGATCTCGCTCGCGTTCACCCTGTTCCTGACGCCGCTGTTCATCCGGCTCTTCGAGCGGATCGGATGGGGGCAGGTGATCCGCACCCCCGACGACGTCACGAACCCGAGCCACCACGCCAAGCGCGGGACGCCCACCATGGGCGGTCTCATCTTCATCACCGGCTCCATCGTCGGGTACACGGTGGGCACGCTCACCGGCGGCGCCCCGCCCACGATCTCCGGCCTCCTCGTCATCTGGATGATGGTCGGCCTCGGTGCCGTCGGGTTCATCGACGACTTCATGAAGGTGCGCCAGCAGCGGAGCCTGGGCCTGTCCGGCTGGCGGAAGATCGTCGGCCAGATCGCCGTCGCGATCCCGTTCGCCATCGTCGCGCTGAACTTCCCCAACGAGGTGGGGGAGACCCCCGCCTCCCCGTACATCTCGTTCTTCCGCGACATCCCGATGCTCTCCTTCATGGCGCTCGGCGCCGTCATCGGCTGGATGCTCTACCTCGTGTGGGTGTCGTTCCTCTCCGTCGCGTGGTCCAACGCCACGAACCTCACCGACGGTCTCGACGGCCTCGCGACCGGCGCCGGCATCTTCACGATCTCGGCGTACAGCCTCGTCACCTTCTGGCAGTTCCAGCAGCGCTGCACGAGCGACGCGCTCGTCGCGGCCTACCAGTCGGCCTGCTACGACACCCGCGACCCCATGGACCTCACGATCATCGCCGCGTCGTTCGTCGGCGCCCTCGTCGGCTTCCTGTGGTGGAACGCCCCGAAGGCCAAGGTCTTCATGGGCGACGTCGGGTCGATGGCGATCGGCGGGGTCGTCGTCGCGATGGCCGTCCTCTCCCGCACCGAGGTGCTCTCCGTCATCGTCGCCGGCATCTTCATCATCGGACCCGGCTCGGTCCTCCTGCAGCGGTACTACTTCAAGGCGACCGGGGGCAAGCGGCTCTTCCTCATGAGTCCCTTCCACCACCACCTCGAGATGCGCGGCTGGCCGGAGATCACGATCGTCGTGCGGATGTGGATCATCGCCGGGATGCTCGCCGTCACCGGCGTCGGCCTCTTCTACGTCGCGTGGCTCGCGGCCCTATGAGCGCTCGGCTCGACACGCTGACCAGCTGGCACGCCGACTGGTCCGGCCTGCGCGTCGTCGTCCTCGGCCTGTCCGTGACCGGGTTCTCCGTCGCGGACACGCTCGCGGAGCTCGGCGCGGACGTGCTCGTGGCCACGGAGACCGCCGAGGAGGAGTACACGCGCCTCCTCCCGGTCATCGGCGTCGACCTGTGGACCGGTCCCCTCGACACCGTCCCGGATGCCGTCGCGGGTCACCGGCCCGACGTCGTCATCGCCTCGCCCGGCTTCCCTCCGCACCACCCCGTCATCGCGTGGGCGCGCGCGGAGGGGATCGCCCTGTGGGGCGATGTGGAGCTCGCCTGGCGCGTGCGGGACAAGGTCGTACGGCCCGATGGCCGCCCCGCCGACTGGGTGACGATCACCGGCACCAACGGCAAGACGACGACGACCCAGCTGACGGCCGCGATGCTCGTCGCAGGCGGCCTCCGCGCCGCGCCGTGCGGCAACATCGGGGTGCCCGTACTCGACGCCGTCCGCGACCCCGCCGGATTCGACGTCCTCGTCGTGGAGCTCTCCAGCCACCAGCTCTGGTACCTCGGCCTGCAGACAGGGCCGGAGCCGCTCTCGCCGTACGCGAGCGTCTGCCTGAACCTCGCCGACGACCACCTCGAGTGGCACGGCTCGGCGCGCGGGTACCGTGACGCGAAGGCCTTCGTCTACCAGAACACCCGCGTCGCCTGCGTCTACAACAAGGCGGATGCCGCGACGCGAGAGATGGTCGAGGACGCCGACGTCGTGGAGGGATGCCGGGCGATCGGCTTCGACCTCGGCGTGCCGGGACCGAGCGACCTCGGTGTCGTGGACGGCATCCTCGTCGACCGCGCCTTCCTCGAGGACCGCCGGACGAGCGCGCTCGAGCTCACGACGGTCGCCGATCTCGCCGCCCGCGGGCTCGGCGCCCCGCACGTCGTCGCGAACATCCTCGCCGCGAGCGCCCTGGCGAGGTCGCTCGAGGTCACGCCCGGCGCGATCCGCGATGCACTGACGACGTTCCGGCTCGACCCGCACCGCATCGAGCTGGTCGCGGTCGCGGCGGGGATCTCGTGGATCGACGACTCGAAGGCCACCAACCCGCACGCCGCCGCCTCCTCGCTCGCGGCGTTCCCGGGCGCCGTATGGGTCGTGGGAGGGCTGCTCAAGGGCGTCGACATCACGGAGCTGATCGCCGGTCCCGGGACCGCCGTCAAGGCCGCGATCGTGATCGGAGCCGAGCGCGCCCCGATCACGGCGGCGTTCGAGCGACACGCGCCCGCGGTCCCCGTCTTCGAGGTCGACGCCGCTCAGACTGAAGACGTCATGACAGAGGTCGTCGAACTGGCGGCGGGTATCGCGCGTGACGGAGACGTGGTCCTCCTCGCTCCCGCCGCGGCATCCTTCGACCAGTTCGCGTCCTATGCGGATCGCGGGCAGCGCTTCGCCGCCGCGGTGCAGGAACGGATCGGAAGGGGAGCCGGTGGCGACGACCACGACGGGGCGGACCCGACCGGCCATCCCTCCCGCTGACGGCGAGCACGGCGGCGGGAGCGGCTTCGCGGCGCGCGTCTCGCTGGGCCGCGCGTTCGCCCCGGTCCCGAGCGAATTCCTCCTCATCGCCTCGACGGCCCTGCTGCTGACCGGCTTCGGCCTCGTGATGGTGCTCTCGGCGACGATGGCGACCTCGACGGCGGGCGGGCAGAGCCCGTTCGAGGTCGTCCTCAAGCAGGCGGTGTTCGCCGTCATCGGGATCCCGCTGATGTTCGTCGTGAGCCGCCTGCCGCTGACGTTCTGGAAGCGGATCGCCTGGCCCGCGCTCATCGGCGCGCTGCTGTTCCAGCTCCTCGTGTTCGTCCCCGGACTCGGCATCGAGAACGACGGCAACCAGAACTGGATCGCGATCGGCGGGTTCCAGGCGCAGCCCTCGGAGTTCCTCAAGCTCACCCTCGCGCTGTGGCTCGGCTACGTCCTCTACCGCAAGCAGACGCTGCTGGGCCTCTGGCGGCACGTGTTCATCCCGGTCGTGCCCGTCGGCATCCTCGTGATCGGCACCGTCATGGCCGGGCACGACCTCGGCACCGCCATGATCCTCATGCTGGTGCTCCTCGGCTGCCTGTTCTTCTCCGGCGTGAAGCTGCGCATCTTCCTGCTGCCGCTCCTGGGCGTGCTGCTGGCGGCCGCGGCGTTCGCCGTCACGAGCCCCAACCGCATGAAGCGCATCATGAGCTTCCTGGACGTCGACAGCCTCGCCTGCTACGACACGTCCTGCTACCAGCCGCTGCACGGCGTCTGGGGACTCGCCAACGGCGGCGTCTTCGGACTCGGCCTCGGCAACTCGCGGGAGAAGTACGAGTGGCTGCCCGCCGCGGCGAACGACTACATCTTCGCGATCGTCGGCGAGGAGCTCGGCCTCATCGGCTGCGTCGTCGTGCTCGCGCTGTACACGCTCTTCGCCGTCGGCGCCTTCCACGTCATCCGCAAGACGCATGACCCGTTCATCCGCATCGCTGCGGGCGGCATCACGGTGTGGGTCGTGGGTCAGGCGCTCATCAACATCGCGGTCGTGCTGCGCCTCTCGCCCGTGCTGGGCGTGCCGCTGCCGTTCATGTCGCAGGGCGGCACGTCGCTGCTGTCCGTCCTGCTCGCGTGCGGCGTGCTGCTCTCGTTCGCTCGCACGCTGCCGGCGCCCGTCGACCGGCTGACGGCGCCCGTGCGGCCCATGACGACGACCCGCGCCCGGTAGCCTCGACCGGGTGACGACGTATCTCCTCGCCGGCGGCGGGACCGCCGGCCATGTCAATCCCCTCCTCGCCGTCGCCGACGCGCTGCGCGCCCGTGACCCGGAGGCAGGGGTGCTGGTCCTCGGCACGAAGGAGGGCCTCGAGGCCCGGCTCGTGCCCGAGCGCGGCTACGAGCTGCTCATCGTCGACAAGGTGCCCTTCCCGCGTCGCCCGAACGGCACGGCGCTGCGCTTCCCCGTCGCCTTCCAGCGCGCCGTCGCCCAGGTCCGTGCGCATATCCGCGCCCACGGCGTCGACGTCCTCGTCGGCTTCGGCGGGTACGCGTCCGCACCGGGCTACGTCGCGGCGCGCCGCGAGCGCATCCCGTTCGTCGTGCACGAGGCGAACGCCCGGCCCGGGCTCGCGAACATCCTCGGCGCCCGTTCCGCCGCGGGCATCGGCGTCGCCTTCGGCGGCACTCCGCTGCGGGGCGCCCGCACCGTCGGGATGCCGCTGCGCCGCGAGATCGTCGACCTCGACCGCGCCGCGCTCCGCGGCGACGCGGCCGCGTTCTTCGGCCTGGACGCCGACAAGCCGGTCGTCCTCGTCTTCGGCGGGTCGCTCGGCGCCCGCCGCCTCAACGAGACGCTCGCGGCATCGTGGCGGGACATCACGGCAGCGGGCTGGCAGGTCCTGCACGCCGCGGGGGAGCGCAACGACGCCACCGACTCCGGCGACCCCGCCTACCGCGTCGTGCCCTACATCGACCGGATGGACCTCGCCTTCGCCCTCGCCGACGTCATCGTCTCCCGCGCCGGCTCGGCGACGGTGAGCGAGATCAGCGCGCTCGGCATCCCCGCCGTCTACGTCCCCTACGCCGTCGGCAACGGCGAGCAGGCGCTCAACGCCGCGTCATCGGTCGCGGCGGGCGCGGCGCGGGTCGTCACGGACGCGGACTTCACGCCCGCCTATGTGCGCGGCGAACTCGTCCCGCTCCTCGGCGACCCCGCCGCCCTGGAGCGGATGCGGGAGGCCGCCGCCGCGGTCGGCACCCGCACCGGCACCGAGAACGTCGTCGCGCTGATCGACGAGGCGCTCGCGCGCTGACGGTCCCGGTGCGCCTCCGGCCGCGCGCCGCAGGCTCCGCCCCGGCGGGGTCGACCTAGACTTGACGGGTCATGATCCGACCCGACCTGAGCCTCCCCATCCCCGAGGACATCACCGCCGCCCACTTCATCGGCATCGGCGGCTCCGGCATGTCCGGCCTCGCCGGGATGTTCCTCGACCGCGGTATCCGCGTGTCCGGCTCGGACCGCGCGGACAGCCCCACGCTGCGCGCCCTCGCCGCCCGCGGCGCCACGGTCCACGTCGGCCACGACGCCGCCAACCTGCCCGCCGACGCCGACACCGTCGTGCACACCGGCGCCATCTGGCCGGAGAACCCCGAGTTCCTCCTCGCGAAGGAGCGCGGCCTCCACGTCATCCACCGCTCGCAGGCCCTGTACTGGCTCATCGGCGGTCGTCGCCTCGTGAGCGTCGCCGGCGCGCACGGCAAGACGACCTCGACCGGGATGATCGTCACGGCGCTGCGCAGCCTCGGCACGGCGCCCACGTTCGTCAACGGCGGCGTCATCGCCGACCTCGGCGTCTCCAGCGCCACGGGCGGCGACGAGCTCTTCGTCATCGAGGCCGACGAGTCCGACGGCACGTTCCTGCTGTACGACACCTCGGTCGCGCTCATCACGAACGTGGACCCCGACCACCTCGACCATTGGGGCACCCGCGCGGCGTTCTACGACGGGTTCGTGCGGTTCGCGAACGAGGCGCGCGAGGCGGTCGTCATCTCCGCGGACGACGCCGGCGCCCAGCAGGTCGCCGCCGGCCTCACCCACCCGCACGTCCTCACCTTCGGCGAGGCCGACGGCGCGGACGTCCGCCTCACCGAGATCGTGACGGAGGGGCCGGTCTCGTTCGCCCTGACCCACGAGGGCGTCACCGTCCCGGGGCGCCTCGCCGTCCCGGGTGCGCACAACGCCGTCAACGCCGCCGGCGCCGTCGCCGTTCTCCTGACGCTCGGCTACGCCCTCGAGCCGGCGCTCCGCGCCGTCGAGGAGTTCGGCGGCACCGTGCGCCGCTTCGAGCTGCACGGCATCGAGCACGGCGTCAGCGTCTACGACGACTACGCGCACCACCCCACCGAGGTCGCCGCCGCGCTGGCCGCCGCGCGCACGGTCGTCGGCGAGGGGCGGATCATCGCACTGCACCAGCCGCACACCTACTCCCGCACGCAGGAGATGTACCGGGAGTTCGCCGACGTCCTCGAATCGCACGCCGACCACACCGTCGTCCTCGACGTCTACGGCGCGCGGGAGGATCCCGTCCCGGGCGTCACCGGCGAACTGGTGAGTGGGGCTTTCCACGATCCCGGCAAGGTGCACTTCGTCGCCGACTGGCAGCAGGCCGCGGACTACACGGCATCCGTCGCCCACGCGGGCGACTACATCATCACCCTCGGCTGCGGCAACGTGAACCTCATCATCCCGCAGGTCCTGCAGGCGCTGGCCGGAGCCCAGGACTAGTCGTGCGCCGGCCGAGCCCGCTCCCGCGCACGCCTGTCGCGGAGCGCGCGGTCATCGACGAGACCGCCCCGATCGAGCCGCTGTGGTTCGACGAGGAGACCGCGCGGCGCTCCGACGAGACCGCTCCGGTCCTCCCGACGGCGACGGATGCCGTCACCGCCGAAGACGACCGGGTCGGCGTCCGCGACGTCTGGGCCGCCGCCCGGGCCCGCCGGCGCACGCTCCGCGCCGAGGTGCGCCGCTTCACGGCGCGCCAGCGCCGTCGGCGCACGGTGTGGCTCGCGGTCGGCGTGGCGCTCGCGGCGCTCATCCTCGGCACGCTCGGCGCCGCCTACAGCCCGCTGTTCGCGGTCGAGGAGGTCCGCGTCGTCGGGGCATCGACGCTGGACGCCGCCGCCGTCGAGGCGGCGCTGGACGATCAGCTCGGCAGGCCGCTGCCGCTCGTGGACTCCAGCGAGGTCAAGGCCGCCCTCGTCGCCTTCCCGCTCGTCGAGTCCTACGCGATCGAGGCGCGGCCGCCGCACGAGCTCATCATCCGGATCGTCGAGCGGACCCCGATCGGGTCGGTCCGCTCCGCCGCAGGATGGACCCTCGTCGACGCCGCCGGCGTCGCGCTGTCGACGACCCCGGACGCGCCGGGCGGGCACCCGACGCTGAAGATCACCGGGGGAGTGGGCTCCAAGGCGTTCCACGCCGCCGGCACGGTGTTCCGGGCGCTGCCCGACGACATCCGCGGCCAGGTCACCGCCATCTCGGCGACGACCGCGAACGACGTCACCCTCACCCTCGGCGCCACCGACACGACCATCGTGTGGGGCAACGCCGACGATTCCGCGCGCAAGGCGATCGTCCTCGCGCAGACGATGCTCTCCCTCCCGCCGAGCGAGGTCGACACCTACGACGTGTCCTCGCCGGCCGCTGTCGTCGTCCGCTGAGTCGGCGATCGGTCCGCGCCGGCCAATGTGCGTGCGGATGTCGCGACACGCCCGGGGCCTGGCGTGCCGTGGCATCCTGCCCGCTTACTTTCAATCAAGGAATTGCATACTCGGCAATTCTTTAAACCTCTACTTGAGGTTCAAGGTTTAGACATTGTGGTTCGGATGAGACGGAGGCCGGCATGAGCCAGAACCAGAACTACCTCGCGGTGATCAAGGTCGTGGGTGTGGGTGGCGGCGGCGTGAACGCCGTCAATCGGATGATCGAGCTCGGGCTGCGAGGTGTGGAGTTCATCGCGGTCAACACCGACGCGCAGGCGCTGCTGATGAGCGACGCCGACGTGAAGCTCGACGTCGGACGTGAGCTGACGCGCGGCCTCGGCGCCGGCGCCGACCCCGAGGTGGGTCGCCGCGCGGCGGAGGACCACGCGGAGGAGATCGAGGAGGCGCTCGCGGGCGCCGACATGGTCTTCGTGACCGCCGGCGAGGGCGGCGGCACCGGCACGGGCGGCGCGCCCGTCGTGGCGCGGATCGCCAAGTCGATCGGCGCCCTGACGATCGGTGTCGTCACGAAGCCGTTCTCGTTCGAGGGACGTCGCCGTCAGCAGCAGGCCGAGCTCGGCGTGTCGAAGCTGAAGGAAGAGGTCGACACCCTCATCGTGGTGCCGAACGACCGGCTCCTGGAGATCAGCGACCGCGGCATCTCGATGATCGAGGCGTTCGCGACGGCCGACCAGGTGCTCCTCGCCGGTGTGCAGGGCATCACCGACCTCATCACGACGCCGGGTCTCATCAACCTCGACTTCGCCGACGTCAAGTCGGTCATGCAGGGGGCAGGCTCCGCGCTCATGGGCATCGGCTCCGCGCGCGGTGCGGACCGCGCCATCAAGGCGGCCGAACTGGCCGTCGAGTCGCCGCTGCTCGAGGCGTCGATCGAGGGTGCGCACGGCGTGCTGCTGTCGATTCAGGGCGGCTCGAACCTCGGCATCTTCGAGATCAACGACGCCGCGCAGCTGGTGAAGGAGGCCGCGCACCCCGAGGCCAACATCATCTTCGGCACGGTCATCGACGACACCCTCGGCGACGAGGTGCGCGTCACGGTCATCGCGGCCGGCTTCGACAGCGGTGAGCCCACTCTCAAGGTGGAGCCCATCGCGGTGAGCCGTCCGGTCTCGGCGCCGGTGCTCCCCGCCGTGCCGGCCGAAGAGGCAGCGCGCGACCTCGAGGTCGCCGAGGTCAAGGAGACGGTGTCCGTCTCGGCGCCCGCGACGACGGGCTACGAGTCCGCCTTCGGGGACGACGACCTGGACATCCCGGACTTCCTGAAGTAACGAGCCCGTGACCCTCGCCGAGCGTCTCGCCGACGTCGACGCCCGCATCGCCAGCGCGATGCGGGCGTCGCGGCGCGCGCCGGGCGAGATCACGCGCATCGTGGTCACGAAGTTCCATCCGCCGACCCTCATCGAGAGTCTGTACGCCCTGGGCGTGCGCGACGTGGGGGAGAACCGGCAGCAGGAGCTCACCGCCAAGCACGATGCGCTCGCCGCGCTGCCGGACCTGCGCTGGCATTTCATCGGACAGGGCCAGACGAACAAGGCGCGCGCGATCCGCGCCGCCGCGGATGCCGTCCACTCGGTCGACCGCGCCAAACTCGCCGACGCGCTGCACGCGGCGGCGCCCGACGCCGCACCGCTGGACGTCCTGCTGCAGGTGAACCTCACCGCCGACCCGGGCCGGGGCGGCGCACAGCCGACCGAACTCCCCGCCCTCGCGGAGCACATCGCCGGAGCCTGCCCGTCACTGCGCGTCCGGGGCGTCATGGCGGTCGCGCCGCTGGGGGAGGACCCGGCCCCGGCGTTCGCCCGCCTGGCGGATGCCGCCGCCGTCGTCCGCGCCGTCGTCCCCGGCGCCGACTGGATCTCCGCCGGCATGACCGGCGATTTCGAGGAGGCGATCGCGGCGGGTGCGACACACCTGCGGATCGGCTCGGCAATCACGGGTCCGCGGCCCGTCCACGGTTAACCTCGAGACAGACAGCAAACGGAGGATGCGATGTCGAACCCGCTCAAGAAGACCATGGTGTACCTGGGCCTCGCCGACGAGGAGGAAGCGTACGACGAGCCCGTCGCCGAGACGCCCAACCGTCGCGAGCGCTCCGTCGAGAAGGCAGCCCCTGTGACCCCGATCCACCGCCCGACGGTCGTCCGTCAGCCGACGGCCGGCACGGTCAGCGAGATCCTCACCGTGCACCCGAAGCAGTACCGCGATGCGCAGATCATCGCGGAGAACTTCCGCGACGGCATCCCCGTGATCATCAACCTCTCGCAGATGAGCGACGCGGACGCACGCCGCCTCATCGACTTCGCGAGCGGCCTGTCGCTCGGCCTGTACGGCCGCATCGAGCGCGTGACCAGCAAGGTCTTCCTGCTCTCGCCCGAGAACGTCGCCGTCTCCGGCGACGGGGCCGTCGCGCAGGCCGACCCCGAGGCTGCGCCCTTCTCGAACTAAGTCGTGGAGCTTGTCCGGCTGATCGCCCAGATCGCCAACGTCCTGCTGCTCGTCTACATCCTTCTGCTGCTCGCGCGGTTGATCATGGAGTACATCCCGCTGTTCAACCGCGAGTGGCGGCCCCGGGGCTTCGGGCTCGTGCTGGCGGAGATCGTGTACACGGTCACCGACCCGCCGATCAAGCTGTTCCGCCGGCTCATCCCTCCGCTGCGCATCGGCGTCATCGCGATCGACCTCGGGTTCCCGTTGACGATGCTGCTGTGCTTCATCCTGCTCTCCGTCGTGCGGACCATCGCCCAGCTCTGAGATTCTCGCGCCCCTGTGGCGTGCGGTCTATGCTGGGTGAGTACGGCTCGCGGCACGCGGGTCACCCCCTGAATCAGCCCGTGTCCGGGCCCCGATAAGAGGAAACACCATGGCTTTGACCCCCGAAGACGTCGTCACCAAGCAGTTCCAGCACGTCCGGTTCAAGGAAGGGTTCGACCCGGATGAGGTCGACGACTTCCTCGATGAGATCGTCGTCGAATGGCGCAAGACGATCGCCGAGAACGAGGAGCTCAAGGCCAAGCTCGCCGCGTACGAGTCCGGCACCACGCCGGCCCCCGCCGCCGAGGCTCCGCAGGAGCACGTCGAGGAGGAACCCGTCGTCGAGGAGGAGCCTGCTCCCGTCGCCGCCGTCGAGACCCCCGCGCCGGCGGCATCCGCTGCTCCCGCGGCCGCATCGGCCGGCATCATCGAGCTGGCCCAGCGCCTGCACGACGAGCACGTCGCCGAGGGTCTCGCGCAGAAGGACAAGCTCATCTCCGAGGCCGAGGGCAAGGCCGCGTCGATCGTCGCCGAGGCCGAGGCCCGTGCGCGCGACGAGGTCGCCCGCCTCGAGAGCGAGCGTTCCAAGCTCGAGGGCCGCATCACCGAGCTCCGCCAGTTCGAGCGCGACTACCGCACCCAGCTGCGCAACCTGATCGAGGAGAAGCTCCGCGAGCTCGACGTCGCGGGCACGGGTTCGGGCGCCACGCCGATTCCCGCCTCCTAGGCCTCGCCTTTGACAGGCAAGGCCCCCCTGCGTGCTGCGGCGGCCGGCACCATCATCGCGTTCCTCGCGGTGCTGGTGCTGGCCGCCGATCAGTTCACCAAGCACCTCGCCCTCGAGAACCTGCCCTATCAGGAGCGGGTCCCCGTGCTCGGCGAGTTCCTCCAGCTCTACCTCACCCGCAACCCCGGCGCGGCATTCTCGCTCGGCGAGGGCGTGACCTGGGTCTTCACGATCATCCTCGCGGCCGCGGCCGTCACGATCGTCGTCCTGGCGGTCCGCCGGGTCCGATCGCGCTGGTGGGCCGTCGTCCTGGGGCTCCTCCTCGGCGGGATCCTCGGCAACCTCACCGACCGGCTGCTGCGCGACCCGGGATTCCCCACGGGGCACGTGGTCGACTTCATCCACACGCCGTGGATGATGCCCGCGATCTACAACGTCGCCGACATCTTCATCGTCTCGATGATGATCACGGTCGCGCTTCTCGTCCTGCTGGGCCTCCACCTGGACGGCACGCGGGAGCGCCGCCGCGCGGCGCACGACGAGGATGCCGTCACCGCCGCGGACGCCTGACATGGACTCCCGCAGTCTCCCCGTCCCGGACGGTCTGGACGGCGTCCGGGTGGATGCCGCGCTCGCGAAGCTCCTCGGGTTCTCCCGCACCTTCGCGGCCGACGTGGCCGAGGCCGGCGGCGTCGTGCTGGACGGCCGGACGCTCGGCAAGGCCGACAAGCTCGCGGCGGGCGGCTGGCTCGAGGTGAGCTGGCAGGCCAGGCGGGAGCCGGAGATCGTGCCGATCGCCGTGCCGGACCTCGGCATCGTCTACGTCGACGACGACATCGTCGTCGTCGACAAGCCGGCCGGAGTGGCGGCGCACCCGTCCGTCGGCTGGGAGGGGCCCACCGTGCTGGGCGCGCTCGCGGCCGCCGGCTTCCGGATCGCCACGACCGGCGCCGCCGAGCGTCAGGGCGTCGTGCACCGCCTCGACGTCGGCACGAGCGGGCTCATGGTCGTCGCCAAGAGCGAGCGGGCGTACACCGCGCTCAAGCGCGCGTTCAAGGAGCGCGAGGTCGACAAGATCTACCACGCCGTCGTCCAGGGGCATCCCGATCCGCTGGCCGGGACCATCGACGCGCCCATCGGCCGGCATCCCACGCACTCGTGGAAGTTCGCGGTGACGCCCACCGGCAAGGACTCCGTCACCCACTACGAGACGCTCGAGGCGTTCCCCGGCGCCTCGCTCCTGGAGATCCACCTCGAGACGGGCCGCACCCACCAGATCCGCGTGCACATGGCCGCGCACCGCCACCCGTGCGTCGGCGACCCGCTGTACGGTGCCGACCCCACGCTGTCGGCGCGCCTCGGCCTCACCCGCCAATGGCTGCATGCGCACGAACTGTCCTTCGCGCACCCCGGCACGACCGACTGGGTGACGTTCTCCTCGGACTACCCGGCCGACCTGGCCCACGCCCTCGACGTCCTCCGCGGCGACCAGTCGTGAACCGGATCGCGCTGTGCGGGCAATACCCAGTGTGAGCACCGACAGCGCGATCATCCGGCGGTCCCTGGATGACCCCTCCGCCTTCGCGGAGCTGTTCGACCGGCACGCCCGCGCCGTCGGCCGTTTCGCGGCACGGCGGGTGGGCGAGCAGGGCGGACAGGACGTCCTCAGCGAGACGTTCCTCGTCGCCTTCCGGCGCCGATCGACGTTCGATCACGCGTGGGAGTCGGCGATGCCGTGGCTGCTCGGGATCGCGTCACGGCTCATCAAGAAGCAGCGGGCGAACGAGGCGCGGCAGTGGCGCTCCGTCGTCGCTTCCGCCGGGGTGGCCGACGGGTGGACCGACGGCGACATCGCGCGCGCCGAGGACCGCACGGATGCGGCCGCGACGCTGGCGCGCCTGGCGCGGGACATCGACGCGCTGCCGTCGCGGGATCGGGAGACGCTGCTGCTGCACGCGTGGGGCGACCTCACCTACGAGGAGATCGCCGTCGCGCTGAACGTCCCGGTGGGAACCGTGCGGTCACGGCTGAACCGGGTGCGAAGAAAGCTCGGCGCCGCCGGCGCGGCGTGGGGAATCGGACGAGAGGAGGGGCGCGATGGACGAGTTCAGCAGGGTGCGTGACCTCGCGCCCGGGACGACGGTCGGCGAGGATGCCGTCGCGACGGCACGGCGACGTCTCATGGCGCAGATCGCCGAGGAGAAGGCGCCCGCACGGCGGCCCGCCGCGCGGGTGATCGCGGCGGCGCGCCGCCCGCGGTGGGGGATGCCGGCAGGCGTCCTCGCCGCCGTGGCGGCCGTCGTGGTCGTCGCGCTGATCGCCGCCGGTGCCGTGCTCGTGGCGCAGTGGATGCCGCGGCCGGCGCCGAGCACGAACGACGACACCGGCACGCTCGACCTCGGCAGGCCGCTGCTGGACCAGGTGCCCGACGGCGGGTTCCTGCGGATCCTGACGACGGCGGAGACGAACTTCATCGGCGAACTCGAGGACCCCGGCGCGGAGTCCGGCGTCCGGGAGGCGGACGGCTACCTCCGCATCCGCTCGGTCGACGCCCTCTACGCCCCCGTCGACGGCGGGCCGTGGCGCATCGCCGGCCCGGAGAGCGAGACCACCGTGATCGACGGTCAGGGTCCCGACGCGGATGCCCTCGTCGCCGGCGAGGGCTGGCTCTCACCGCCCTCCATTACGACCGGGACGGACTTCCCGGCCGTCGATCCCGCCTGGGTGGAGGCGCTGCCGACAGACGCGGACGGCATCATCGCGGCCTTCACCGAACGCTACTTCGGGCCGACCGACGGCACCGGCTCCGCGTCGTTCATCGCCCAGTCGATGCTGGGCGACGCCGCCCCCTGGTACATCGCCGCGCTCGATCAGCGCCGTGGCCTCCTCGACGCGGTGCGCGACGCGGGTGCCACCGTCACCGAGCAGCCGGACGGTGACCTCCTGGTCGAGGTCGGCGGCCCCTACCCGAGCACGACGCTCGTCGACGGCGAGAGCCTCCTGCCGCTGAGCGGATCCAGCGCGGCCGTCGACGTGGGCGGCACGGCGACGGGCCTCCCCGCCCCCACCTGGTCCGTCACGGTGTCGATCGCGACGGAGGCGCCCGATGAGGCGGTTCCGGACGCGGAGCCCGGCGACGGGGCGCGGTGCAATGGGACGCTGATCCCCGGCGAGGCGTTCGCGCTCGGCACGCCGCTGTCGGAACTCGACGACGCCGGCCAGGCGGCGCTCGAGGGCCGCGAGGTTCCGGGCCTGAACCCGGACGAGTGGTTCGTCGTGTCGCAGAGCGCCGACGAACTCCTGCTCATGTCCACCGTGATCCATCAGGAGACGCAGTCCGGTGACGGCGCGACGCACGAGCTGCTGACGATCCGGCGCACCGGAGGCGAATGGGCCCTCGATTCGTGGCAGGGATGCCGGCTGGAGACCGTCCTCGACGGCCTCGGCTCGGTGGACGTCGCACTGGATCCTGCGCACCCGCCGGCAGCGGAGGAGACCGCACTGCACCTGCTCGTCACCGAGCGCGCGTGCAACTCGGGTCAGGATGCCGCGGGCCGGATCCAGGTCGTGACGCTGAACGAGGCCGACGACGTCGTCGAGGTGCTCCTCGGTGTGACCCCCCGCGAGGGCGCCGCCGAATGCCAGAGCAACCCGCCGACCGCCTTCGTGCTGGAGCTCGCGGAGCCCCTGGGCGATCGCCCGGTCTACAGCCTCACCTACCTCGACCCGACCGAGCTCCGCCCTCCGCAGTGACCGTGGCCTCTGGCATCCTGTCGGCATGACGATCGACGTGCGGCCGGCGACGCGCTTCGCTGATGTGCAGACGATGCTGGGGCCCAAGCGTCCGGACGCCGACGTGTGCTGGTGCCTGAGCTACCGCGTGCAGCCCAAGGAGAACGTGTCCCTCCACAAGCAGGCCCGCGGGGAGCGGGTCCGTGAGCTCATGGAACTCGGCCCGCCCGGCGTGCTCGCGTATGACGGCGACGAGGTGGTGGGCTGGGCGGCCGTGCACCCGCGCGCCGATACGGCGTTCGCGACGAACCGGAGGATCCCGCACGTCGACGACCTCGATGTGTGGAGCATCTGGTGCATCCGCGTGCGGCCGGGCCATCGCGGGGAGGGCATCTCGCACGCGCTGCTGGCGGGGTCCGTCGAGTTCGCCCGTGCGAACGGCGCTCCCGCCGTCGAGGGGTATCCCGTCGACAATCACGGCGAGAAGGTCGACCTCACGATGGCGTACGTCGGCACCCGCGCCCTGTTCCAGAAGGCCGGCTTCCGCAGGGCCGCCGGCACCGACTCCGTGCTGAACGGGTACCCGCGGGTGCTCATGCGAAAGGACCTCCGATGACCGCGACCACCGTGCTCGGCCGCCGCTTCGCCCGCGCGGACGCCCTGTGGCTCGACCTCGTCGAGGCGGTGTCGGCCGAGCAGCTCGGCGCACGCCTGCCCGGCCTGCCGTCGAACCCCCTCGGCGAGCAGCTGTGGTGCGTGCTCGGCGCGCGGGAGAGCTACCCGCGCGCCGCCCGGGCCGGCGCCTGGCAGGGCTTCACGAGCCCCGTCACGCACGAGCAGACGACCGATGGCGCCGCTCTCCGCGCCGCCTTCGCGGCGACGGCCACCGACGTGGCGGAGTGGCTCGGGAGCGTCGAGTCCGACGGTGACTGGCAGTACGCGCTCGCGCTCCTCGAGCACGAGACGCAGCACCACGGCCAGCTCATCCGCTACCTGTACGGGCTCGGCATCCCTCGGCCCGAGTCGTGGCAGCAGCAGTACGCCCTCGACGAGGAGTTCTAGCCCGCGGGATCCCGCAGCCCCACTCAGGCGATCTGCCGGAGTCAGGCGGATGCCGGGCACACCGGCCTGAGCCGGGCTGATCGCCGGACGCGGGGGACAGGCGTGCGCGGCGGGGTCAGCGACCGCCGCGGAAGGTCGCGGGATCGTCCTCCGCGATCGCGAGGGCGACGAGACGCACCTGCTCCGGCGCGAGGTCGCCCATCGCGCCGAGGTCGTAGAACCCGACCTCGGTCAGCTCGCCGTCGGCGGGGTGCGGGTCACCGGAGACCCACTCGCAGCGGAACACCAGATCGAGGTAGTCCACCTGGTCGCCGTTGGCATAGGTGATGCGGGGGATCTGGTGAACGAGCGCGAGCCGCTGGACGCGCACGACGACGCCGGCCTCTTCGAGGCATTCGCGGGCGGCCGCGTCGGCGGGCTCCTCGCCCGGGTCGACGATGCCCGACACGCACTGCCACGCGCCGTTGTCGGCGCGCTTGCCGAGCAGCACCTTCTCGTCCCGGAACACGACCGCCGTGGTCCCGACCAGGGGCAGGGGCGCATGCCCGATCTGCTCGCGCAGCGCCAGGACGAAATCGGGAGTGGCCATGCCGACCAGCCTAGGGCGCTCCGAACCCGTGTCCGGAGGCCGACGTAGACTCGACGGGTGGCATCCGACTCCTTCGTACACCTGCACGTGCACAGCGAGTACTCGATGCTCGACGGGGCTGCGCGCATCGGCCCGATGGTCCAGGAGGCCGCCCGCCTCGGGATGCCGGCGCTCGCCGTCACCGACCACGGCAACACGTTCGCCGCGTTCGAGTTCTACAAGACGGCGAAGGATGCCGGCGTCAAGCCGATCATCGGCATCGAGGCCTACGTCACCCCCGGCACCCATCGCAGCGACAAGTCGCGGGTGCGGTGGGGCAGCCCCGAGCAGAACAGCGACGACGTCTCCGGGTCGGGCGCCTACACCCACATGACGCTCCTGTCGGAGACGACCGAGGGGATGCACAATCTCTTCCGCCTCTCCAGCCGTGCGTCGATGGAGGGCTACTACTTCAAGCCCCGCATGGACCGGGAGCTGCTGCAGCAGTACTCGAAGGGACTCATCGCGACGACCGGCTGCCCGTCCGGCGAGGTCCAGACCCGCCTGCGGCTCGGCCAGTACGACGCGGCGCGCGCGGCGGCCGCGGAGTTCCAGGACATCTTCGGCAAGGAGAACTACTTCGCCGAGATCATGGATCACGGCCTTTCCATCGAGCGCCGCGTCATGACCGACCTGCACCGCATCGCGAAGGATCTGTCGATCCCGCTCGTCGCGACGAACGACCTGCACTACACGCACCAGCACGACTCGACGAGCCACGCGGCCCTCCTCTGCGTGCAGTCCGGCTCGACCCTCGATGACCCCAACCGCTTCAAGTTCGACGGGGACGGCTACTACGTCAAGACGCCGGCCGAGATGCGGCAGATCTTCCGCGACCACGAGATCGCGTGCGACAACACGCTGCTCATCGCGGAGCGCTGCGAGGTCGAGTTCAACACGTCGGCGAACTACATGCCGCGCTACCCCGTGCCCGACGGCGAGACGGAGGAGAGCTGGTTCGTCAAGGAGGTCGAGAAGGGGCTGGAGTACCGCTACCCGGGCGGCATCCCCGACGAGGTGCGCCGGCAGGCGGAGTACGAGACCGGCGTCATCGTGCAGATGGGCTTCCCGGGCTACTTCCTCGTCGTCGCCGACTTCATCAACTGGGCGAAGGACCACGGCATCCGCGTCGGTCCCGGCCGTGGCTCGGGTGCCGGCTCCATGGCGGCCTACGCGATGCGGATCACCGATCTCGATCCGCTCCGCCACGGCCTCATCTTCGAGCGGTTCCTCAACCCCGACCGCGTCTCGATGCCCGACTTCGACGTCGACTTCGACGACCGGCGTCGCGGTGAGGTCATCCAGTACGTGACCGAGAAGTACGGTGACGAGCGCGTCGCGCAGATCGTGACCTACGGCACGATCAAGGCGAAGCAGGCGCTCAAGGACGCCGGCCGCGTGCTCGGCTTCCCGTTCAGCATGGGCGAGAAGCTGACGAAGGCCATGCCGCCGGCCGTCATGGGCAAGGACATGCCGCTGGAGGGCATGTTCGACCCGACGCATCCGCGGTTCAAAGAGGCCAGCGAGTTCCGCGCCGTCATCGAGACCGACCCCGAGGCCAAGACGGTGTTCGACACCGCCGTGGGCCTGGAGAACCTGAAGCGGCAGTGGGGGGTGCACGCCGCCGGCGTCATCATGTCCTCCGAGCCCCTCATCGACATCATCCCGATCATGAAGCGGGAGCAGGACGGCCAGATCGTCACCCAGTTCGACTACCCGTCGTGCGAGTCCCTCGGCCTCATCAAGATGGACTTCCTGGGGCTCCGGAACCTCACGATCATCGACGATGCGCTGGACAACATCGCCGCCAACCGCGGCGAGAAGCTGGTCCTCGAGGACCTCACACTCGACGATCAGGCGGCCTACGACCTGCTGGCGCGCGGCGATACGCTCGGCGTGTTCCAGCTCGACGGCGGGCCCATGCGCTCGCTCCTGCGCCTCCTGAAACCCGACAACTTCGAGGACATCTCCGCCGTCATCGCGCTGTACCGTCCGGGCCCCATGGGCGCGAACTCGCACATCAACTACGCGATGCGCAAGAACGGGCAGCAGGAGATCACCCCGATCCACCCGGAGTTCGAGGAATCGCTCAGCGAGATCCTGAACACCAGCTACGGCCTCATCATCTACCAGGAGCAGGTGATGGCCATCGCGCAGAAGGTGGCCGGGTTCAGCCTCGGCCAGGCCGACATCCTCCGCCGCGCGATGGGCAAGAAGAAGAAGTCCGAGCTGGACAAGCAGTTCGAGGGCTTCGAAGCCGGCATGCACGCGAACGGGTATTCCGACGGCGCCGTTCAGAAGCTGTGGGAGATCCTCCTGCCCTTCTCCGACTACGCGTTCAATAAGGCGCACTCCGCCGCGTACGGACTCGTGTCGTATTGGACGGCGTATCTGAAGGCGCACTACCCGGCGGAGTACATGGCCGCCCTCCTCACGAGCGTGGGCGACGCGAAGGACAAGCTCGCCGTCTACCTCAACGAGTGCCGGCGCATGGGCATCCGGGTGCTCCCGCCCGACGTGGGGGAGTCGATCCGGTACTTCGCGGCCGTCGGCGAGGACATCCGCTTCGGCCTCGGCGCCATCCGCAACGTCGGCGCGAACGTCGTCGACGGGATCGTGCAGGCGCGCCAGGACGACTCCTTCGTGAGCTTCCACGACTTCCTCTCCAAGGTGCCGATCCACGTCGCCAACAAGCGGACCGTCGAGTCGCTCATCAAGGCCGGCGCGTTCGACTCGCTCGGCTCCACCCGCCGCGCGCTCATGGAGATCCACGAGGACGCCACCGAGGCGGCCGTGGACACGAAGCGCAAGGCGGCCACCGGGGCCATCGGGTTCGACTTCGACAGCCTCTACGACGAGGCCGAGGAGATCATGCCGGCCAAGGTTCCGGAGCGCCCGGAGTGGACCAAGAAGGACAAGCTCGCCTTCGAGCGCGAGATGCTCGGCCTGTACGTCTCCGACCACCCGCTCGCGGGACTCGAGATCCCGCTGGCCAAGCACGCCAGCACGTCGATCCACGACCTGCTCGCCTCCGACGACGTGCAGGACGGCGACCAGGTCACCGTCGCCGGGCTCGTCACGAGCGTGCAGCACCGGGTCGCGAAGCAGAGCGGCAACCCCTACGGCATGATCACCGTCGAGGACTTCGACGGGGAAGTCACCGTGATGTTCATGGGCAAGACGTACGCCGAGTTCCAGTCGCTGCTGGTCTCGGATGCCATCCTCGTGGTGCGGGGACGGGTGTCGCGCCGCGACGACGGGCTGAACCTGCACGGGCAGACGGCCTTCGTCCCCGATCTGGGGGCCGTCGACGCGTCCGGACCACTCGTCCTGCTCATGCCGGAGCACCGGGCCACGGAGTCGATGATCGAGCGCCTCGCCGAGGTGCTCGGGCGGCACACGGGGTCGACCGAGGTCGCGCTCAAGCTCCACAAGGGCGGCACCGCGAAGGTGTTCGAGGTGCCCATGCCGGTGTCGGTGAGCGTCGATCTGTACGGGGAGCTCAAGGGCCTCCTCGGCCCGCAGTGCCTCGGGTGAGGCAGGTAGGATCGCAGACGCCCGTTGAACGGCCCCGGAAGGATCATCGTGAACGACGCGAAGCCCACCCCCGACAGCACCGACGACACGGCGGCGACGACGCCCGCCGAGGACGTCACCACTGACGGCAGCACACTCGACGACAGCACGCCGGAAGACAGCACGCTGGAAGACAGCACGCCTGGCGACAGCCCGGCCGCCGGCCCGTACGGCGTGGGACCCTTCTCGGTCCGCGAGGTCGCCCTCGGCGGCGTGTGGCTGCTGGCCTTCATCGTCTCCTTCTTCCCGATCTACGGCCCGATCGGGTCGGGCGTCACGGTGTGGGGCGCCGGGATCGACTGGGTCCTCACGATCGGCGTGCCCACGGCCGCCGTCTTCCTCCTCGCGCTTCGTCGCCTCTCGCCGGACGGCATCCGCCGCGTCGGCTCGCTCGGCATCGACCAGTTCGCCTCGGTGGCCTTCTCCGTCTCCGCGGTCGTCTGGCTCAGCATCCTGTGGAACTCCTTCGTCTCGCTCGCGGGCTCCCGCGTCTTCGTCGCGACCTGGGTCGTGTGGGTCGAGTTCTTCCTCATGCTCGCGGGCGTCGTGCTGACGGTGTTCGCGCCGATTCTCCCCACGCTCCGCGACGACTTCCGCGGCCGCGCCGAGGTGGTGGCACACAATGTCGCCCGTCCGACGCGCGCCGTCGTCCCGCGTCCTGTCCGTCCCGCCCGCCCCGTCGCGGACCGGCCGGAGACTCGTGCGCAGGATGCTGCCGCACCCGTCTACGGCGATGCTCCCGCGTACGGCTCCGCGCCCGTCGCGCAGCCCGTCGACGCGGCCTGGCCGCAGACGACCGAACCCGCGGACCCGACGGCGGTCCTCTTCCAGGAGCCGCAGGACGAGCCGACGCCCGAGCCGCAGGCGCCCGCCACCCAGGCATTCTGGGCGCTTTCGCCGGTCGAGCGCGACGTCGTCGACGAGCTCGGGATGCCGCTGTTCACCGTCGGACCCACCGCGTGGGCGCTCGTCATCGAGGACCGCGGCGACACGTTCGTCGTCCGTCACGAGGACGGCCGCGTCGGGTACCTGCACGACACCTCGGGCGTCACGCGCGGCTGAGCGGCGAGGCCGCACCGGTAGTCTGGAGTGATGCTCCGCACGATCGATCTGCGCGGCCGCGCCCTCACCCCGACCGAGCTGCTGGCCGCCGTGCCGCGTGCCACCGCCGCTCGCGACGAGGCCCTGACCACCGCCGCCCGCATCGTCCACGACGTCGCGGCGCGCGGTGAGAAATCGCTGCGCGAGCAGGCGGAGCAGTTCGACGGCGTCGCCGACCACGACATCCGCGTCCCGGACGCCCACCTCGACGAGGCGCTCGCGGGGCTCGACGCCGATGTCCGCCGTGCCCTCGAGGAGGCCATCCGTCGCGTCCGTCTCGCCTCGGCCGCCCAGGTGCCGCCGCCGATCGTCACCGACCTCGGCCCGGGGGCCCGCGTCGAGCAGCGCTGGGTGCCGGTGCGCCGGGTCGGCGTCTACGTGCCGGGCGGGAAGGCCGTCTACCCCTCCAGCGTCGTGATGAACGTCGTGCCGGCGCAGGTCGCCGGCGTCACGCAGGTCGCGCTGGCCTCGCCGCCGCAGCGCGACCACAGCGGCCGCGTCCACCCCGTCATCCTCGCCGCCGCGCGGCTCCTCGGCGTCACCGAGGTGTACGCGATGGGCGGGGCCGGCGCGATCGGCGCCTACGCCTACGGGGTGCCGTCGCTGGGGCTCGCCCCCGTCGACGTCATCTCCGGGCCCGGCAACAACTTTGTGGCGCTCGCGAAGCGGGTCGTGGCGGGCATGGTCGGCACCGACTCGGAGGCAGGCGCCACCGAGATCCTCATCGTCGCCGACGACTCCGCCGACCCCGCGCTCGTCTCCGCAGACCTCATCAGCCAGGCCGAGCACGACGAGCAGGCCGCGGCCGTCCTCGTCACGACGTCGGCGCGTCTCGCCGAGGCCGTCCAGGCAGATGTCGCCGTGCGCGCCGGTGCCACGCTCCACGCCGCGCGGATCGCGCAGGCCCTCACCGGCCCGCAGTCCGCCATCGTCCTCGTCGACGACCTCGCCGCCGCCACCGCATTCAGCAACGCCTATGCCCCGGAGCACCTCGAATTGCACCTCGCCGACCCGCTGGTGACCGACTTCGTCAACGCGGGTGCGATCTTCGTCGGCGATCACTCGCCGGTGAGCCTCGGCGACTATCTCGCCGGCAGCAACCACGTGCTGCCCACCGGTGGGCAGGCGCGGTACGCCGCGGGACTGTCCGCGTCGACCTTCCTCCGCCCCCAGCAGGTGATCGCCTACGACCGCGCAGCACTGGAATCTGTGCGGGACGACATCGTCGCGCTCGCCACCGCCGAGGTGCTCCCCGCGCACGGCGAGGCCGTCACCGCGCGTTTCGACGCGTAGTCTGGAGCCGCCATGCACTGCCCCTTCTGCCGTCACTCCGATTCGCGCGTCATCGACTCCCGCACGAGCGATGACGGCCTCAGCATCCGACGCCGTCGGCAGTGTCCGGAGTGCGGCGGCCGCTTCTCCACGATCGAGACCGCGAGCCTCAACGTCATCAAGCGCTCCGGCGTCATCGAGCCGTTCAGCCGGGAGAAGGTGATGTCCGGCGTGCGCAAGGCCTGCCAGGGCCGTCCGGTGACCGAGGCGGACCTCGCCGTCCTCGCCCAGGCGGTCGAGGAGTCCGTGCGGCAGACCGGTTCGTCGCAGATCGACACGAATGAGATCGGGCTCGCCATCCTCGGACCCCTGCGCGACCTCGACGAGGTGGCCTATCTGCGCTTCGCGAGCGTGTACCAGGCGTTCGACTCGCTGGAGGATTTCGAGTCCTCCATCTCGCAGCTGCGCGCCGACCACACGGCACGCGTCGCCGACACCGAGGCATAAACCCGGCGCGCGGCCGGGACGCCGCGCCTCGCGACCGTAGGCTGGACGCGATGTATCCCTTCGTCTTCCGCCACGTGTTCACCCGCATGGACCCCGAGACGGCCCACCACGCCGCGATGCTCGTGATCCGCGCCCTCGGCGTCTGGCCCCTCCGGCCCATCGCCCGCGTCCTCACCCGCCCCGATCCCCGGCTGCGCACCGAGGCCCTCGGCCTCGTGTTCGACTCGCCGTTCGGCATCGCGGCCGGCTTCGACAAGAACGCCATCGCCACGGCGGGCATCTACGCGCTGGGGTTCGGGCACGTCGAGGTCGGCACCGTGACGGCGATCCCGCAGGACGGCAACCCCCGCCCGCGGCTCTTCCGCTTCGTCGGTGACCGGGCCCTCGTCAACCGCATGGGCTTCAACAACCACGGCGCGGCCGCTGCCGCCGCACGTCTGCGCAGGGCGCGTCGCCGCTCGGGCACCCTCGTGCTCGGAGTGAACATCGGCAAGAGCCGCGTCGTCGACGTCGCGCACGCCACGGAGGACTACGTCGCCAGCACCCGCGAGGTCGCCCCCGTCGCGGACTACCTCGTCGTCAACGTCTCCTCGCCCAACACACCCGGGCTGCGAGGGCTCCAGGCCGTCGAGACGCTTCGGCCGCTGCTGGCGGCGGTGCGCGATGCCGCCGGGTCGACCCCGCTCCTGGTCAAGATCGCACCCGACCTGGACGACGACGAGGTCGATGCCATCGCGCGGCTCGCCGTCGACCTCGGACTCGCCGGTCTCGTCGCCACCAACACGACGATCTCCCGCACGGGACTGTCCACGCCGCCCGAGAAGGTGGATGCCGCGGGCGCGGGCGGGCTCTCCGGTGCGCCGCTGAGCGAGCGTGCGCTCGAGGTGCTCCGGATCGTCCGCGCCGCCGTGCCGGCCGAGTTCTGCATCATCGCGGCCGGGGGAGTGGAGACGGCGGACGACGTCCGCGAACGCCTCGCCGCCGGCGCGACGATCGTGCAGGGGTACACCGGGTTCATCTACCGCGGCCCGCTGTGGGCGCGGCAGATCAACCGCGATCTCGCGCGGCGCTGAGCGCGCCGCGCGTCAGGCCGGGTGCTGCCCGCGCTTGACCTGCGGCTTCGGCAGACGCATGAATCGCATCTGCACGCTGCGCATGGCCGCGTACCAGCCGCTGCCCTTCTCCAGGCGGTCGGCGCCGAACTTCGCCGAGATGGCCTTCTTGACGCGAATGCTCGTGATGATCATGTCGCCGACGGCGAAGAGGATGAAGACCCACAGGCCGACGAACGCGTAGTAGGTCACGGCGGCGTTCGGCAGGAGGCTCAGCAGGATCACGAAGACCATGAGCGGCATGAGCAGCTCGCCGAGGTGCCACCCGGAGTCGACGAAGTCGCGGGCGAAGCGGCGCTGCGCGCCGCGGTCGCGCAGCGGCAGGTACTTCTCGTCGCCGTTGGCCATGCCGATGCGGGCCTTCTCGCGCTTGGCGGCGAGGTCCGCCTTGGCGCGTGCCTTGGCTTCCTTGGTGTCCGCGACGAGCGGGCGCTTGCGGGCCGCCTCACGCTCGGCGCGCGTCGGGGTGGGCCGGTTCTTGCCGGGGCCGGAGGTCGCGTCCGACTCGGCGTCGGATGCGGGGACGGAAGGTGTCTTGGCCACGGTGGGGGTCCTCGGTTCGCTGGAAACGTGCCCTCTAAGATTACCCGCATGACCTCCGACCTGTCCCGCCGCGACGCCGTCCGCGACGCCGCGCTCTCCGCCGTTCCCGCCGCCCTCGCCGATCTGGGCACGCTCGTGCGCATCCCGTCGATCGCGTTCCCGGGTTTCGACCGCGCGGAGGTGCAGCGCAGCGCGGAGGCGGTGAAGGGCCTGCTGGACGGGCTGGGGATCTTCGAGAGCGTCGAGATCAAGACGGCGACGGTCCCGGCGACCGGAAACGCGGGGATGCCGGCGGTCCTCGCCACCCGCGCCGCGCGCCACGGCAAGCCGACGATCCTCCTGTACGCCCACCACGACGTGCAGCCCGTCGGCGACGAGGCCCTGTGGGACTCGCCGCCCTTCGAGCCGACCGTGCGCGACGGCCGGCTCTACGGGCGCGGTGCCGCAGACGACAAAGCGGGCGTCATGGCGCACGTCGGCGCCCTGCGCGCACTCGTCGACGCCCTCGGCACCGACTTCGACCTCGGCGTCAGCCTCTTCATCGAGGGCGAGGAGGAGGCCGGCTCCGCCTCCTTCGCCCCGTTCCTCAGCGACAACGCGGACGCGCTCCGCGCCGACGTGATCGTCGTGGCGGATTCCGGCAACTGGGATGCCGTCACACCCGCCCTCACCGTCTCGCTCCGCGGAAACGCCCGGTTCACGCTGACCGTGCGGACCCTCGACCACGCCTCCCACTCCGGCATGTTCGGGGGAGCCGTGCCGGACGCGATGATGGCGACCGTCAAGCTCCTGGCCACCCTGTGGGACGACGAGGGCGCCGTGGCGGTGGCAGGGCTCACCGAGCGCGATGCCGAGACGCCCGCCTACACCGAGGAGACGCTGCGCAGCGAGGCGGGTCTGCCCGCGGGCGTCAGCCCCGTCGGGCGCGGCACGATCCTGAGCCGGATCTGGAACAAGCCGTCGATCACGGTGACCGGCATCGATGCCCCCTCCGTCCTCAACGCCTCGAACACCCTGAGCCCCGAGGTCACCGTCGTCATCAGCGCGCGGATCGCGCCCGGTCAGAGCGCGAAGGACGCCTACACCGCCGTGGAGGCGCACCTGCGCGCGCACGCGCCGTTCGGCGCCGCGCTGAGCTTCACGGACGTCGACCTCGGCGACGCCTTCCTCGTCGACACGAGCGGCGCCGCCGTCGCGCGGGCGCGGGAAGCGCTGGCGGAAGGGTACGGCGTCGACTCCGTCGACATCGGCGTGGGCGGGTCGATCCCCTTCATCGCCGACCTCGTCCGCGAGTTCCCCGCTGCGCAGATCCTGGTCACCGGCGTCGAGGACCCGCACGCTCGCGCGCACAGCCCGAACGAATCGCTGCACCTGGACACGTTCCGCCGGGCGCTCGTCTCCGAGGCGCTGCTCCTGGAGAGCCTCGACGCGTCGGCGCTCTGAGCGGCGCGCTCACCGGTCGCGGCCCGTGCACCGGTGAGCGGCGTAGAATCGTGGCATCCAGCCGTCTGACAACGGCCCGAAACCTGGGAGCGCCATGACCGACATCGCCACGACCCCCGTCGAGACCACGCCGGCACACGGTGTCGGCCTCACCGAGGCTGCCGCCGCGAAGGTGAAGAGCCTGCTCGAGCAGGAGAACCGCGACGACCTGCGCCTGCGCGTCGCGGTGCAGCCGGGCGGATGCTCGGGCCTGATCTACCAGCTGTACTTCGACGAGCGCTACCTCGACGGCGACGCGACGGTGGACTTCGGCGGCGTCGAGGTCATCGTCGACGACATGTCCGTGCCGTACCTCGACGGTGCGTCCATCGACTTCAAAGACACGATCTCGGAGCAGGGTTTCACCATCGACAACCCCAACGCCGCGGGCAGCTGCGCGTGCGGCGACAGCTTCCACTGATCGCGCCGGAAAACCGCGTCGGGTGACCCTCGACATCCTGGACGGTTGGCCTGAATCGGGTGAAAGGTTGCCCTAGACTGGCATCGATCGACCTTCATGACCCCGAAAGGTGAACCGTGCGCGCCAAACGCCGACTCCGCTGGGCCGTCATCCCGATGGGGATTGCCTCCGCCATCGCGCTTGCAGGCTGCACACCGACCGAGCTGAACGGCTACCTCCCCGGCTTCCAGGAGGACGGCTCCCAGGCCACGAACCACACCGCGATGGTGTCCGGGCTGTGGGTCAACTCCTGGATCGTGCTCCTCGCCGTCGGCGTGATCACGTGGGCGCTCATGGGGTTCGCGGCCATCGCGTACCGCCGCCGGAAGGGCCAGTCGGGCCTGCCCGTGCAGATGCGGTACAACATGCCGATCGAGATCTTCTACACGGTCGTCCCGCTCATCCTGGTGCTCGGCTTCTTCGCCTTCACGGCGCGTGACCAGGCGATCCTCGAGACCCAGTACGACGACCCGGATGTCTGCATCACGGCGATCGGCAAGCAGTGGTCCTGGGACTTCCAGTACACCGAGAGCGACTGCGACGACGCCGAGGACGCGGTCTGGACGATGGGCGTCCAGGCGCAGACCGACGCCCAGGGCAACGTCACGAGCGAGCTGCCGACCCTCGTCCTCCCGGTGGACAAGGAAGTCAAGATCAAGCTCCAGTCGCGCGACGTCATCCACTCGTTCTGGATCATCGACTTCCTGTACAAGAAGGACATGTACATCGGGCGGGACAACTACTGGTCCTTCACGCCGACCCGCGAGGGCGAGTACGAGGGCAAGTGCGCCGAGCTGTGCGGCCAGTACCACTCGATGATGCTGTTCAACGTCGACGTCGTCTCCGACGCCGAATACCAGGATTACCTGCAGTCGCTGCGCGACGCGGGTCAGACCGGTGACATCGACGACGCCTTCGACCGGCTGCAGAACCTGCCCGGCACCGGCGAGTCCGAGGAGGAGAACTGATGGCCACCACGGTTCCGCTGCAGAGCGACACCCAGAGCCGTCCGACGACTCTGCCCCCGCGTCAGGCCGCACTGCTCAGCGCGTCGCGCGTCGACCAGAAGGGCAACCTGATCGTCAAGTGGGTCACCTCGACCGACCACAAGACGATCGGGTACATGTACCTCATCGCATCCGTGCTGTTCTTCCTGCTCGGCGGCGTGATGGCCCTCATCATCCGCGCGGAGCTCTTCGAGCCGGGCATGCAGATCGTCCCGACGAAGGAGCAGTACAACCAGCTGTTCACGATGCACGGCACGATCATGCTGCTGATGTTCGCGACGCCGCTGTTCGCCGGCTTCGCCAACGCCATCCTGCCGCTGCAGATCGGCGCCCCGGACGTCGCGTTCCCGCGTCTGAACGCGTTCGCGTTCTGGCTGTTCCTCTTCGGCTCGCTCATCGCCGTCGCCGGCTTCCTCACCCCGCAGGGCGCGGCGTCGTTCGGCTGGTTCGCGTATCAGCCGCTCGCCAACGCGACGTTCTCCCCAGGGGCCGGTGGAAACCTCTGGATGCTGGGTCTCGGCATGAGCGGTTTCGGCACGATCCTCGGTGCCGTGAACTTCATCACGACGATCATCACGATGCGCGCGCCCGGCATGACCATGTGGCGCCTGCCGATCTTCTCCTGGAACACGCTCATCACGAGCATCCTGATCCTGATGGCCTTCCCGGTGCTCGCCGCCGCGATCCTCGCCGCCGCCGCAGACCGCGTGCTCGGCGCACACATCTACGACCCCGCCAACGGCGGCGTCCTGCTGTGGCAGCACCTGTTCTGGTTCTTCGGCCACCCCGAGGTGTACATCATCGCCCTGCCGTTCTTCGGCATCGTGTCGGAGATCTTCCCGGTGTTCAGCCGGAAGCCGATCTTCGGGTACAAGACCCTCATCTACGCGACCATCGCGATCGCCGCGCTGTCGGTCTCGGTCTGGGCGCACCACATGTACGTCACCGGCGCCGTCCTGCTGCCGTTCTTCGCGCTCATGACGATGCTGATCGCCGTGCCGACGGGCGTGAAGATCTTCAACTGGATCGGCACGCTCTGGCGAGGCTCCGTCACGTTCGAGACGCCCATGGTGTTCGCGCTCGGCTTCCTCGTGTCCTTCGTCTTCGGCGGCCTCACCGGCGTCATCCTCGCCTCGCCGCCGCTGGACTTCCACCTGTCCGACTCGTACTTCGTCGTCGCGCACTTCCACTACGTCGTCTTCGGCACGGTCGTGTTCGCGATGTTCGCCGGGTTCTACTTCTGGTGGCCGAAGTGGACGGGCCGCATGCTCAACGAGCGGCTGGGCTATGTGCACTTCTGGATGCTGTTCATCGGCTTCCACATGACCTTCCTCATCCAGCACTGGCTGGGCGTGGACGGCATGGTCCGCCGCTACGCCGACTACTCGGCGGCCGACGGCTGGACGTGGGGGAACCAGGTGTCCACCGTGGGCGCGATGCTCCTCGGCGCCTCGATGATCCCGTTCCTGTTCAACGTGTGGCTGACCGCTCGCAAGGCGCCCCGGATCACGGTCAACGACCCGTGGGGCTACGGCGGATCGCTCGAGTGGGCGACCTCCTGCCCGCCGCCGCGGCACAACTTCACGTCGATCCCGCGTATCCGCAGCGAGCGCCCCGCGTTCGACCTGAACCACCCCGAGGCCGGTATCCCGGTCGGCGTGGGTCCCGCCAAGGATGCCCCGGATGCGCCGGTCGTCGATCTCGCCGAGGGAGAGGTCAAGTAAGTGAAGACCAACGTCAACCTCTGGTGGCTGCTCACCGGGTTCTTCCTGCTCATGGCGGTCGTGTACACCGGGTGGAACATCCTCGCCCACGCCGACCTCCCGTGGCCGAACGCCATCGAGTGGGTCGGCACGGTCGCCCTGCTGTTCACGGCGTTCATGTCGATCCTCATCGCGTTCTACGTCAACCGCGTGCACCGCGCGCAGGGCGGTGAGCTGCCCGAGGACGTCCTCACGGCCGACATCGACGACGGCGACCCGGAGATGGGCGAGTTCAGCCCCTGGTCGTGGTGGCCCATCGTGCTCGCCTCCTCCGCCGCGTTCGGCATGATCGGCCTCGCGGTCGGGACGTGGCTGATGCCGATCAGCATCGCGATCTTCGCGGTCGCGATCGTCGGCTGGGTGTTCGAGTACTACCGCGGATACTTCGCACGCTGAGATCGATGTCCTACCGCCTTCGGGCCGGTGTCTCCTCTGACGTCGGGTCCTACCGCGACGTCAACCAGGACGCGGCGTTCACCGCGCCCTGGGCCGTCGGTGTGGCCGACGGCGTCGGCGGCGGACCTGCCGGCGACCTCGCCTCGGCGGCGCTCGTGCACCGCCTCGTCGCGGGCGGACCGCGGTGTGCGGATGCCGAGGAGCTCGCCGGCCGCATCCGCGGCGCGAACTGGGACCTCGGTGCCCACGTGCGCCGCGACCCGGCGCTCGCGGGCATGGCCACCACCTACACGGGCCTGTGGCTCGCGCAGAGCGGTGCGCTCCTGCTCGCGCACACCGGCGACTCCCGGGCCTACCTGCTGCGGGACGGGGCACTCTCGCGTCAGACGCGGGACGACTCGTTCGTCCAGGCGCTCATCGACCAGGGGCTCGTCCGCGCCGAGGACGCCTGGTCGCATCCGCGCCGCAACATCATCACCGCGTCGCTGAGCGGTGACGAGCGGGACGTCATCCGCGTGGAGACCCGCGACGCGGTCGTCGGCGACCGCTGGCTGCTCTGCAGCGACGGGATCACGGACTACGTGCCCGAGCCGGACGTGGCCGAGATCCTCGCGATCACACCCGACCCGGGGGAGGCGGCTGCCCTCGTCGTGGCGCTCGCGCTCGATGCGGCCTCGCGCGACAACGTGACGGCGGTGGTGTGCGACATCGTGGACGGCGTGCCCGACCTCGCCGCCGTGCCGAGACTGGTTGGCGCCGCCGCGGCCCGGTTCGGCGAGGTCGTCGAAGAGGGCCTCGCGACCGCCTGAGAGCCGTTCAGGCGGCTTCGGCGGCGCTCCGTCGCGTCTCGGCGACGTCGGGGCGCACGACCATCACGAGCGGGTCGAAGGTGCGCGGCCTCGCGCCCGCCGCGTTCTCGGTCGGCTGCCCCTCGCGCACCCAGTACTCGTAGCCGCCGATCATCTCGCGGACCCGGTAGCCGAGCTGGGCGAACTCCCGCGCCCCCTTCGCGCCGGCGTTGCATCCGGGGCTCCAGCAGTACACGACGATCTCCGTCGAGGGGTCGAGCTCGACGGGAGCGCGGTCGGCGATCTCGCGATACGGCATGTGGATCGCGCCGCTGATCCGTCCCTGGTCCCAGGCCTCCTGCCCCCGCACGTCGATCAGCAGGAAGGGCTCACCGGCCTTCTGCGCTGCGTAGACGTCGGACGCGTCCGTTTCGAAACGGAGCTTGGCGGAGAAGTAGTCGAGCGCATCGGTCATGGCTCTCACGCTAGGGGAAGACGAAAGCGGCGAGGACGACCGTGACGGTCAGTCCTCGCCGCTTTCCTGCCGTTGCGGTCAGTCGCCCTTCTTGGGCTTCTTGGGGCTCGTCTCGTCGACCACGATGATGTTCGACGGACGGTTCGCCGTCTCGGTGTTGTGGCCGTCGTCGATGGGGTGCAGCGGCGCGTCGGGGACACCCGCGCGCTCGTGCGCACCCTGCAGCTCGAGGGCTTCCTCTTCGGCGATGTGGTCGAGCGAGTGGTGCTGGTGGGCCAGGGCTGCGTCGACATCCCCCTGCGAGAGCGGGGTGAGACGGTCCTCGAAGAACCAGCGCGACAGGCTCGCCCGCACGTTCTCGTGCCACGGGATGCGGCCCTTGTCGTTGGAGCGCACGACGAGGGGAGCCATCGTCTCGTGCTCGACCAGCTTGATCCGCTCGTACTCGTCGACGGGCTGGTGCACCTCGATGTACTCGCCGCCGGGCAGGCGGACGATGCGACCCGACTCGTAGCCGTGCAGCGCGATCTCGCGGTCCTTCTTCTGCAGCGCGAGGCACATGCGCTTGGCGACGAAGTAGGCGATGACGGGGCCGATGATCAGCAGCGCCTGCAGTGTGTGGATGACGCCTTCCATCGTGAGGTGGAAGTGCGTGGCGATGATGTCCGAGGACGCCGCCGCCCACAGGACCGCGTAGAAGGTGACGCCGGCCGCGCCGATGGCGGTGCGGGTCGCGGCGTTGCGCGGGCGCTGCGCGATGTGGTGCTCACGCTTGTCGCCGGTGATCCACGCCTCCAGGAAGGGGTAGATCAGGACGGCGACGATGAACAGGCCGATGACCGCGAGCGGCACGAGGATGCCGAAGGACCACGTGCGGTCGAGGAACACGATGTCCCAGTTCGACGGCGCGAGGCGCAGGCCGCCGTCGGCGAAGCCGATGTACCAGTCGGGCTGCGTTCCGGCCGAGACGGGCGACGGGTCGTACGGGCCGTAGTTCCAGATCGGGTTGATCGTGAACAGCGAGGCGATCAGCACGATGACGCCGAACGTGATGAACAGGAACCCGCCCATCTTGGTCATGTAGACCGGCATCATCGGGTAGCCCACGACGTTGCTGTTCGTGCGGGCGGGGCCGGCGAACTGCGTGTGCTTGTTGATGATCATCAGCATGAGGTGCACGACCAGGAGCGCGACGAGGATCGCCGGAAGCAGGAGGATGTGCAGCGTGTAGAGGCGGCCGACGATGAGCGACCCGGGGAACTCGCCGCCGAAGAGCAGGAACGAGGTCCAGGTGCCGATCAGCGGGATGCCCTTGACCATGCCGTCGATGATGCGGAGGCCGTTGCCCGAGAGCAGGTCGTCGGGGAGCGAGTAGCCGGTGAAGCCTTCTGCCATCGCGAGGATGAACATGATGAAGCCGATCACCCAGTTCAGCTCGCGCGGCTTGCGGAACGCCCCCGTGAAGAAGATGCGCAGCATGTGCACGCCGATGCCGGCGACGAAGACGAGGGCGGCCCAGTGGTGGATCTGGCGGACGAGGAGACCGCCGCGGATGTCGAACGAGATCCGCAGCGTCGATTCCAGCGCCGCGGACATCTCGACGCCGCGAAGCGGGATGTACGCGCCGTTGTAGTGCGTCTCGGTCATGGACGCCTGGAAGAAGAACGTCAGGAACGTGCCGGAGACCAGGACGACGACGAACGCCCACATGGCGATCTCACCCAGCATGAAGGACCAGTGGTCGGGGAAGATCTTGCGGCCCAGCTCCTTGACGAAGCCGGAGATGCTCGTGCGCTCGTCGATGTAGTTCGCCGCACCCGCGACGAACCGACCGCCGAGGGGCTTCTCGTTCTGGGTCTTGTCAGTTCCCGTCTCAGTGACAGTCGAGGTGCTCAATGGCGCTCCCAGAAGCTCGGGCCGACGGGTTCGGTGAAGTCGCTCTTCGCCACGAGGTAGCCCTCGGCGTCGACGGTGATCGGCAGCTGCGGCAGCGGGCGGGCCGCCGGGCCGAAGATGACGGCTGCGCTGCGCGACACGTCGAACTGCGACTGGTGGCACGGGCACAGCAGGTGGTGCGTCTGCTGCTCGTACAGGGCGACGGGGCAGCCGACGTGCGTGCACACCTTGGAGTACGCGACGATGCCGTCGTAGGCCCAGTCGAGGTTGTTGTGCTCGGCGGGCAGGTCCTCCGGGAGCAGACGCATGAGGAGGACGATGGCCTTGGCCTTCTCCTCGAGGTAGCCCTCGCTGTGGCCGAGCTCGGCGAGCGACTCGGGGATGACGTGCACGGCGGAGCCGAGCGTGACGTCGGCGGCGCGGATGGGCTCGCCGCTCGGGTCGTGCGCGAGACGCTCGCCCTCCTTCCACATCGTCTGCTTCAGCAGCGCGACGGGGTCGCCGAGCTCCGGGTTCGCGTCGGTGCTGTGCGGCGCGAGGCCGCGGAAGAGGGTGATGCCGGGGAGGATCGAGGCGGCGAGGGCCGCGATGAGCGACCCGCGGATTGCGGTGCGCCGGCCGAAGCCGGACTCCTCGTTCGCGTCGCGGAACGCCTGCACGGCGCCCTCACGGGTCGTGTCGCGCCCGCGCGTCGCGTGCCGGGCCTCGATGAACTCCTTGTCGGACATGACGGCCTTGGTCCAGTGGATGGCGCCGAGTCCGAGGGCGAGCAGGGCGAGGCCGATGCCCAGACCGATGAAGAGGTTGTTGTTGCGGATGTCGACGATCCGACCGCTCTCGATCGGGAAGAGCATGTAGGCGGCGATAGCCCAGATGCTGCCCGCGAGGGAGAGGTAGAACAGCGTGTAGACCGTGCGGACGGCGCGGGCCATCGCCGCGGGGTCCTTGTCCGTCATCCGCGCCCGGTGCGGCGGGAGTCCGGGGTTCTGCACAGGGTCGGGAACCGCGACAGCGAGCCCGGGGGAGGGCTTCCACGAAGCCCTCTCGTGCTCGAGTGCGTCTTCCTCGTGTGCCATGGTGCTCCTCGTCGTTCCGTACAGTCAGTGATCGATCAGTTGGACTTCGCCGTGATCCACACGGTGACGCCGATGAGTGTGCCGATGCCGAAGATCCAGATGAACAGACCCTCGGAGACCGGGCCGAGCGAGCCGAGCGAGAAGCCGCCCGCGGACTCGTTCTCCTGCAGGAAGAGCAGCGCCGAGATGATGTCGCGCTTCTCCTCCGTGGTGAGGTTCAGGTCGTTGAAGACCGGCATGTTCTGCGGACCGGTGACCATGGCCGCGTACATGTGCAGCGGGCTGGTCTCCGTCAGGGCCGGGGCGTACTTGCCCTCGGTGAGCGCGCCGCCCGCCGCGGCCACGTTGTGGCACATGGCGCAGTTGATGCGGAAGAGCTCGGCGCCGTTGGCGACGTCACCTTCGCCGTCGAGGACCTCGTCGTCGGGGTATGTCGGACCGGGGGCCACGGACTGCACCCAGGCGGCCATCGCCTCGATCTGGTCCTGCGTGAACTGCACGGGCTTCTGCGGAGCCTGCGGCCCCTGCATCTGCAGCGGCATGCGGCCGGTGGCGACCTGGAACTCGACCGCGAGCTCGCCGACGCCGTACAGCGACGGGCCGTCGTTCGTGCCCTCGAGGTTCAGGCCGTGGCACGTGGCGCAGTTGGCCTGGAACAGCTTCTTGCCATCCTCGACGGTGAGCTGCGTCGCCGCGGTGGGCGTCTCGGTCGCAGCCATGGCTGCCGACGCGCCGGCGTAGACGCCGCCGGTGACCAGCAGGCCGATCCCGATGAGGGCGGCCGTGGCCCACTTGCTGCGGCGTCCGGACGAGCGACGCGGGGTCTTCGATGCCATGGGAAGTTTCAGCTCCGCTCTGTCACTTGACGAAGTAGATGACGAAGAAAAGGACGATCCAGACGACGTCGACGAAGTGCCAGTAGTAGGACACCACGATCGAGGTGGTCATCTCCTTGCGCCCGAAGTTCTTGACCGCGAAGGCGCGGCCGATGACCAGGAGCATGGCGATGAGGCCGCCGGTGACGTGCAGGGCGTGGAAGCCCGTCGTGAGGTAGAAGGCCGACGCGTACGAATCCGCGCTGATCGGCATGCCTTCGGCGACGAGGGTCGCGTACTCCCACACCTGGCCGGAGACGAAGACGGCGCCCATGACGAAGCTGAGGAAGAACCACTCGACCATGCCCCACTGGCGGAACTGCCAGAACGAGCCCTTGCGGTAGGGCTGGAAGCGCTCAGCCGCGAACACGCCGGCCTGCGCCGTGAAGGAGGAGAGCACGAGGATGACGGTGTTCACCGCGGCGAACGGGATGTTCAGCAGCTCGGTGCGGTCCGCCCACAGCTCCGGGGAGGCGTTGCGGAGGGTGAAGTAGATCGCGAAGAGGCCGGCGAAGAACATGACTTCGCTGCCGAGCCACACGATGGTTCCGACCGCGACCGGGTCCGGCCGCTTGACGGACCGCAAGGCCTGGGGATACGTCGCTGAAGAGGTCGTCACGCACCCCATTATGGCCGATTTCGGCGCCAGGTTTTCGCATCCCTGAAGGTGGATTCGACTTTGTTGGAGGTTAGGCCCACCTAAGAAGCTGCCGAGAGTGCGCCGGAAGAGTGCCGATAGGATCGATCTCCATGGCGGAGCTCTACTCATGGCCCGAGATTCTCACCACGATCCTCGACCGACGCGATCTCAGCGTGTCCGAATCGACCTGGGCGATGCGGAAGGTGATGGCCGGCGAGGCCACCCCCTCCCAGCTCGCCGGATTCCTGATCGCGCTGCGTGCGAAGGGGGAGACCGTCGACGAGATCGTGGGCTTCCGCGACGCCATCCTGGAGGCCGCGCTGCCGCTTCCGGTGCCTGCCGAGGTCCTCGACATCGTGGGGACGGGCGGTGACCGGTTCGGCACCGTGAACATCTCGACGATGTCCGCGATCGTCGCCGCGGCCAGCGGCATCCCCGTCGTCAAGCACGGGAACAAGGCAGCCAGTTCGGCATCCGGATCGTCCGATGTGCTGGGTGCCCTCGGGATCGACCTGGCGCTCAGCCCCGAGCGCGTCGCGGAGGTTCTCGGCGAGGTCGGCATCACGTTCGCCTTCGCGTCGGCCTTCCACCCGGGCTTCCGCCACGCCGGGCCGACCCGTGCGGAGCTCGGCGTTCCCACCGTCTTCAACTTCCTCGGACCCCTCTGCAACCCCGCACGTGCCGAGGCGAACGCCGTCGGCGTCGCGAGCCTCGACCGCGTGCCCCTCATCACGGGGGTCTTCCGCACACGCGGTGCCACGGCCCTCGTCTTCCGCGGGGACGACGGCCTGGACGAGCTCACGACCACGGGGCACAGCCGCGTGTGGGAGATCAGTCGCGGCGACGTCCACGAGCACGACCTCGACCCGCGCGACATCGGCATCCCGCTCGCCGACATCGACGACCTGCTGGGCGGCGACGCCGCCCACAACGCCGGCGTCGTCCACCGCGTGCTGCAGGGGGAGGCCGGGCCCGTGCGCGACATCGTGCTGCTGAACGCCGCGGCGGGCATCGTGTCCTACCGGCTGTTCCAGGATGCCGCGCAGGTGCAGCGCCCCATCGTCGAGCGCCTCGCCGAGGCGCGCGATGCGGCGGCGGAGACCATCGACTCGGGTGCGGCCGCCGCGAAGCTGGACGCCTGGGTGGAGGCGACCGCGCGCTCCACAGCCTGACATCCGGGCGCGACCGGCCCCGAGGACGGAGCGCTCACGAGGAGTAACGCACGCCATCCGGCTGTCGACCAGGGGATTAAGCACGGCGCCCGACCCTGTTGACCGTCGCGCGCCAGGCGCTACCGTGATCGCAACACCCGGTCTCCCGAGAGGAACCCCATGTCAGAAGCAGCGGTCGGCACCGCCGACACGATCGAGTCGCCCGAGAAGAAGGCCGGCCTCGTCAAGGTCGTCGGCATCCTCGGCATCCTCGGTGGCCTCGCCCTCATCATCGTCGGCATCGTCGTCTGGGTGATGGTCTCCAGCCAGCTCCGCGCCGAGAACATCGTCGTCCCCGACGACGCGATGGCCTTCCAGGGCCAGACGGTCGCCGGCCCCTTCACGGCATTCGTGCAGGCCGACATCATCCAGCACCACGCGCTCGAGGCATCCGGCGGCAAGACGTACGCCGAGCTCGACCGCGAAGACCCGGTGCGCGCGACCATGATGAACGCGTCGTTCCTCCGCGCGTCGCTGTTCACGTCCGTCGTGTCGTTCGGCGTGGCCGCCTTCGCCATGGGCATCGGCGTCTTGTCGATCCTCTTCGGCTGGGCGATCCATCGCCTCGCGTCGATCCCCGTCGTCGTCCGTCGATCGACGGTCGCGACGGCCTGAGCCGGCAGGGCCCGCGCGAGCGGGCCCTCTCCGCCTGTGCACCCGGTCGATGCGCTGAACGAGATCGCCACGCTCCTGGAGCGTGAGCGGTCTTCGCGCTACAAGTCGAAGGCGTTCCGCGCCGCGTCCGACGCGATCGCGGGTCTCGGCGACGCCGACCTGAGGGATTCGGCGGCGCTGCGGCGTCGCAAGGGCATCGGCGACTCGACGTTCGCGGTGATCCAGCAGGCGCTCGCCGGCGGGGTCCCGGATTATCTCGCGGAACTCCGCGCACGCAACGAACCGACCGAGACGTCCCGCCTGCGGGCGCTGCTGCGCGGCGACCTGCACAGCCACTCGGAGTGGTCGGACGGGTTGACGCCCATCGACCTCATGGTCGACGCGGCCCGCGCCCTCGGCCACGAGTACCTCGCCCTCACGGACCACTCGCCTCGGCTCACCGTGGCGCGGGGACTGTCCCCGGAGCGTCTCCGCGCGCAGCTCGAGGTGGTCGCGGGCTTCCGGGGCGACGGCTTCACGCTCCTCACGGGCATCGAGGTCGACATCCTGGACGACGGCGCCCTCGATCAGGAGGAGGGCCTTCTCGACGAGCTGGACGTCGTCGTCGCCTCCGCGCACTCGAAGCTGCGGATGGAGCACCACCCGATGACGAGGCGCCTCGTCGCGGCCGTGTCCGACCCGCGGGTCGATGTCCTCGGGCACGTCACGGGGCGACTGATCCGGGGATCGCGGGGCGAGCGTCCGCCGTCGACCTTCGACCCGCAGGCCGTGTTCGCCGCATGCGCGGCGCACGGGGTCGCGGTCGAGATCAACTCGCGTCCGGAACGCGAGGACCCGCCGGACGAGCTGATCGCGATCGCTCTCGCCGAGGGGTGCCTGTTCTCCATCGACTCCGACGCGCATGCGCCCGGACAGCTGTCCCTGATCGACTACGGGGCTGCGCGGGCGGAGGCGGCCGGCGTTCCGGCCGAGCGCATCGTCACGACGTGGTCGCTCGAGCGTCTGCGGGAGTGGACCGCGCGCGATTGACGCGGCGTCAGGAGCGTCAGGCGCGTCAGGCGCGTGCGGCGAGGGCGGTCTGCGCGCGCGTCGCCGAGGAACCCAGCGCCCACTTCGCGGCGAGCGCCGCGACCGTCGCGTCGTCGGGGTCCGCGATGCGCCCGTCGACGTCGCCGAGGTCGAGGTCGCGCACGACCTGCACGACGGCGGGCGCGACGGCGAGATAGTCGTCGGCGGCGAGGATCTTCGCGCGGATGCCGGCCGTCAGCCCCGTTCCGGCGTGAGCCGCGGCGATGATGCCGGCGAGGTCGCCGTGGGCCGCGAGGAGGCTCGCGCCGGTCTTCTCGCCGATGCCCGGGACTCCGGGAAGGCCGTCGGAGGGGTCGCCTCGCAGCGCGGCGAAGTCCGCATACTGCGCAGGCAGGATGCCGTACTTCGCGACGACGGTCGCGTCGGTGAGCACTTCGAGGTTGCTCATCCCGCGCCCGGTGTAGATGACCCGGACGTCCGTCTCGTCGTCGACGAGCTGGAAGAGGTCGCGGTCGCCGGTGACCACATCGACGGCGAGGGACGATTGCGTCGCGAGGCTGCCGATGATGTCGTCGGCCTCGTGGTCGGCCCGTCCGATGATCGGGATGCCGAACGTCGACAGCGCTTCACGGATCACCGGGATCTGGATCTCCAGTGGGTCGGGGACGACCTCGATGTCGGGTGCCCCCTCCACCACCACGGCGACGCGGTGCGTCTTGTAGCTGGGGATGAGGTCGACGCGCCACTGCGGCCGCCAGTCGTCGTCCCAGCACGCGATGAGGTGGGTCGGCTCGTAGGTGGTGACGAGCTTCGCGATCATGTCGAGCAGGCCGCGCGCCGCGTTGACGGGGCGGCCGTCGGGCGCCTTGACGGTGTCGGGGACGCCGTAGAACGCGCGGAAGTAGAGGCTCGCGGTGTCGAGCAGCATGAGGCGGTCGGTCACGGCCTCATCCTGACACGCGAGGACGACACCCCGTCAGCACCCGGGGCCGCCGGGGTCTTCGATGCAGGTGCGGTCGACGAGCGCCGTGCGCACTTCGAGGACATCGACCGTGTAGCCACCGGTCGACAGCTCCAGGACGCCGGGGACGGGCGCCCATCCGTTGCCGAAGTCGACGGCTGCGGCGTAGCGGACGGCGGCGCGCGCCGTGAACGTGCCGCGGGACCCGTAGGCGTGACTGGTCGCCGTCGCGCTGAGCTGCGCCTGCCCGAGCTCCTCCCACGTCTGCCCGCCGGTCGACGCTTCGCGCGCGCTGCCGTCGCCGTGCACGAAGAGATACGAGGCCGGCGTGAACCGGACGCGGACCGGCAGGTCGAAGAGCTCGCCGGTGACCGTGTGTGCGTGGGCGTCGACGACGAAGTTCGCCGGCATCCCCACGATCGCGACGCCCGCCGGCTGGCCCGTGAGCGGCGGGGCATCCGGCGCGAACGACGCGAGGTCGCTGAGCGTCACGTCACGGATGAGCTCGACCTCGTAGTTGCCCCGGCACAGGCCGGTGCACTCCGGGACAGTGCCGCCGCCGCCGTCTCCGCCAGAAGGAGGTTCGGTGACGCCCTGATCGCCCCCGCCGCCGCCTCCGCGGCCCGGCGTGTCGTGCGATGCCCCGATCTCGACGGAGGTGCCGGTGTTGGTGACATCGCAGTTGGTCCAGGTGGAGGACCCCACACAGCCTCCTGCAGCGTATGCGGGAGCCGTAGCAGCGAACGCGAGCAGGAGGGTCAGCAACGCGGAGGGAACTATTCGCATCGCTCGTCCTCTACGGCTCTACTCTGCTCGATCAGCAGGCCCGTCGGTGAATGACCGCCAGCGGTGAACCGGACGTCTAGTGCGTATCGGTCTCGTCGCTCCGGCGCCACTTGAGAGACGCCCTCTGCGTCCCTAACTTCCACTTCCGTTACATCAAGACAGACCACCGCAGTGGGCGAGTTTCGCGTGCCGCCGACGAAGAGGCCGCCCACCAGCGTGTTCCCCGAGACGGTCCAATCGTTCGCGTGCATCGAAGTGAGGGAGGTCTTCTCGGTATTCAATGCTTCGCCAGTTGTCAGCGCGTACACGGGCTCGAAAGTCTCTGGATCCGAGAGATCGACCTGGTTGAGCGCGTCCACGTATGCGCGGTACGTCTCCTCGGCGGCGGCGAACGCCTCCTCCTCGGACGCGAAACCCGTCGGCGACGGAGTCGGCTCCGGCTCAGGCATGCACCCGGTCGTCAGCGCAAGCGCGAGGACCGCGATGGCCCACACGCCCGCCATTCGGCGACTTCGGACGAACATGTGCCCACGTTAGCCACCTCCGCTGACGCGTTCGAGGGTTCTCCACAGCCGCGGTTGCGCCATGCACGAACCGGCCGATGGGGAGGACACGCTGCGGATGTCGACGGGAAGTCGGCGCACGGCGCACTCGTCGCCCGGGCGGACACCGCCCCCTCAGCGTTCATCCGCGCCGAAATGCGGGTGCGGCGCCTCGGGACCCGCACCTTGGCACGGGTCAACGGCGGGCCGATGATTCATCCGCGCCGAAATGCGGGTGCGGCGCCTCGCCACCCGCACTTCGGCGCGGGTCAAGGGCGAACGACCAACGGCGCCGATGCATCACCCGTCGCCTCGACTACCGTCGGTGGGGGAGGTGCGCCATGTCGTTCGGAGCAGCTGCGTCACGCCGAGGCCGCCGGCCACGGGCGGCGTCGACATGCCCCTGCGGGCGCGCCGCCTTCGGCGACTGCTGCGGACCCGTCCTCGCCGGCACCCCCGCCGCGACGGCGGAGGCGCTCATGCGGTCGCGCTACACGGCGTTCGCGCTCGGCGACGTCGACCACCTCGCGGCGACGTGGCATCCGTCCACCCGGCCCACGGATCTCAGCCTCGACGACGCGACGCGCTGGGAGAGCCTCGAGATCCGTCGTACGGAGGCCGGGCAGGCGACGGACACGCGCGGCCTCGTCGAGTTCCGCGCCCACTGGGTCGGCCCCGACGGCGCCCGCGGCATCCTGCAGGAGACGAGCCGGTTCGTCTTCGAGCGCGAGCGCTGGTGGTATCTCGACGGCGAGGTCGACGAGTCCGAGGTCGTCGAGCGCTAGACCGACGCGTCCTCGCGCACGAAGCGCGGCCCCCGGTAGTCGTCGCGGCTCACATGCTCGTTCCACATGGCGAGCGGCCGCACCCACAGCGCCGGGTCTCCGACGAGCGGGCGGTAGAGGACCATGGTCTCCTCGGTCTCGCTGTGCCGCGCCAGGGCGATGACCTCGTAACGGGCGCCTTTGAAATGGCGGTACACGCCCGGCTGCAGTTCATCCACGGTGTCAGCGTAATGAGCGCGCCACGACCGTCGCCCCTCCCGATGGACGGGCCCGGATTCTGGTACCCTGGACTGTCACTCGTGTGGCTGTTTCGCCATGCTCTGTTGACATCGCAATCAAACTCCAACCGCTTCGGCTCGAGGCATCCGATCGCTCTTGCACGTCGGATGTCGCTGACAGCGTGAAGCCCGACACCCCAACCCAACAAGGACAACCCACTACATGACTACCGCAACGACCGCCCCGGCCATCAAGCAGGTCGCCATCAACGACATCGGATCTGCTGAGGACTTCCTGGCCGCGGTCGAAAAGACCCTGAAGTTCTTCAACGACGGAGACCTCATCGAAGGCACCGTCGTGAAGATCGACCGCGACGAGGTCCTCCTCGACGTCGGCTACAAGACCGAGGGTGTCATCCCCTCGCGTGAGCTTTCCATCAAGCACGACGTCGACCCCAACGAGGTCGTCAAGGTCGGCGACGAGGTCGAAGCCCTCGTTCTCCAGAAGGAGGACAAGGAAGGCCGCCTCATCCTCTCCAAGAAGCGCGCACAGTACGAGCGTGCCTGGGGAGACGTCGAGAAGATCAAGGAGAACGACGGCGTCGTCACCGGTTCGGTCATCGAGGTCGTCAAGGGCGGCCTCATCGTCGACATCGGCCTCCGTGGCTTCCTCCCGGCTTCGCTCATCGAGCTGCGCCGTGTCCGCGACCTCACGCCGTACCTCGGCCAGGAGATCGAGGCCAAGATCCTCGAGCTGGACAAGAACCGCAACAACGTCGTGCTCTCGCGCCGCGCCCTGCTCGAGCAGACGCAGTCCGAGTCGCGCACCACGTTCCTGAACAACCTGCACAAGGGTCAGGTCCGCAAGGGTGTCGTGTCGTCGATCGTCAACTTCGGCGCCTTCGTCGACCTGGGCGGCGTGGACGGCCTCGTGCACGTCTCCGAGCTGTCCTGGAAGCACATCGAGCACGCCTCCGAGGTCGTCGAGGTGGGCCAGGAAGTCACCGTCGAGATCCTCGAGGTCGACCTGGACCGCGAGCGCGTCTCCCTGTCGCTCAAGGCGACGCAGGAGGACCCGTGGCAGGTCTTCGCCCGCACCCACGCGATCGGTCAGGTCGCACCGGGCAAGGTCACCAAGCTCGTTCCGTTCGGTGCGTTCGTGCGCGTCGCGGACGGCATCGAGGGCCTCGTGCACATCTCGGAGCTCTCCGGCAAGCACGTCGAGCTCGCCGAGCAGGTCGTGTCGGTCGGCGAAGAGGTCTTCGTCAAGATCATCGACATCGACCTCGAGCGTCGCCGCATCTCGCTGTCGCTCAAGCAGGCCAACGAGTCCGTCGACCCGTTCGGCACCGAGTTCGACCCGGCCCTGTACGGCATGGTCACGGAGTACGACGAGAACGGCGAGTACAAGTACCCCGAGGGCTTCGACCCCGAGACCAACGCGTGGCTCGAGGGCTTCGACGCCCAGCGCGAGAAGTGGGAGCAGGAGTACGCCGCTGCCCAGGGTCGCTGGGAGGCGCACAAGGCTGCCGTCGCCAAGGCCCTCGAGGCCGAGGCCGCCGCTCCGGCCGAGTCCGCGTCGAGCTCCAGCTCGAGCTCGTTCTCCTCGGACAGCAGCGCCGGTGGCACCCTCGCCGACGACGAGGCTCTCGCGGCTCTCCGCGAGAAGCTCTCGGGTCGTTGATCCACGCTCGTCCCTGAGCACAGAAAGGGCCGGAACCTTCGGGTTCCGGCCCTTTCGGCATCCTCGGCGACGCTGGCGCGGATGGGCGCCGGACCGCGATAGCGTCGATGCATGACCGCTCGCGCACCGTGGACCCCGGGTGCAGGCGCAGATGACCGCACGCGCGAGCGCGTGACCGGCATCAACCAGCTCCTGATGGGGCTCGTCGCTCTCGTCGCGACGGTCGTGATGGCGCTCAGCAATGCGATCGTCGACGTCAACCTGCTTATCGCGGGCGTCGTGGTGGTCTTCCTGGCCACGGGCGTCGCGGTCGCGGTGCCGTGGAACAGACTTCCCACGATCGCCATCACGATCCTGCCCGCGATCGACATCGCCGCGATCGCGCTGCTCGAGATGTCGAGCCCCAGCTCGGGGTTCGCGCTGCTCTGGGTGTTCCCGGCGCTGTGGCTCGCCTCCTCCTTCGGGCTGTTCGGCACGATCCTCGGCATCGCCTTCGTCAGCGCCGCGTTCTGGATCTCCGGGGTCGTGGTGCCGAGCCCGGACTTCCGGCCCTCCATGGTCCTTCTGCCGCTCGCCATCGCCGCCATCGCCTTCGCCGGCTACCTCACATCGCGCCGCTCGGGTGCGCAGCGCCTCCTCCTCAGCAAGCAGGGCGAGGCGCTCAAGCGCACGCTGGATCGCGTACGACGCCAGGAGGTCCTCGTCACGGAGGTGCTGGATGCCGTCGACTTCGGCGTCGTCCGCATCGACGCCGACGGCACGACACCCGTCGCCAACGACGCCCACGCCCGTCTGCAGGGCGTCGCGGGCGGCGATCCGGCATCCGCGCGCAAGCTCTACGGGGCCGACGGCTCCACTCCGCTCGAGGAGGACGATGAGCCCATCGCCCGGGCGCGGCAGGGCGAGACGTTCGAGTCCGAACTGATCTGGTACGGCGCCCCCGGCACGCGGCGCCGCGCCCTGAGCGTGACGGCGCGACGCCTGCGCGGGACGAGCGAGTCCAGCGAGGGCGCCCTCGTCGTGTCCCGCGACGTCACCGCCGAGGTGACGGCGCTGCGCGCCCGCGAAGACCTCATCGCATCGGTTTCGCACGAACTGCGGACCCCGCTGACGTCGATCCTCGGCTACCTCGACCTGGCGCTGGACACCGACGACCTGCCGGACTCCACACGGTCGAGCCTCGAGGTCGTCGAGCGCAACGCGAACCGGCTGCTCACGATCGTCGCCGACATCCTCGCCGCCTCGGCCGACGCCCGCGGCGGTGTCGCGCTGTCCTTCCACCGCGAGGAGACCGACCTGACCGCCATCCTCCACGCCGCCGTGGAGGGGATCCAGGCGCAGGCGCGCGCCCGCGGCCTCACGATCGACACCACCGCGGTCGAGCAGGTCTCCGCATGGGTCGATCCGGTCCGCATCCGTCAGGTCGTGGACAACCTGCTGAGCAACGCCGTCAAGTACCACCGCGACGGCGGCAGCATCCACGTGAGCCTCACGGCCGACATCGACGACGGCTGGATCGTCGTCGGCGACGACGGTCCCGGCATCCCGGCGGACGAGCTCCCGATGCTGTTCGACCGGTTCTACCGTGCCGATGCCGTCCGCAACACCTCGACGCACGGCAGCGGCCTGGGGCTCGCGATCAGCCAGGAAATCGTCCGCAAGCAGGGCGGCGACATCACCGTGCGCAGCGCGGAGGGCGAGGGCAGCACGTTCACCGTCCGCATCCCGCTGCGCAAGAGAAGAAGGAGCGCCTGATGGGACTCGACGTCTTCACGGTCTCGGTCATGACGGCGGTCGTGGTCCTCGTGGCCGGCACGCTGTTCCTGCTCGAGACCTTCCTCCGCAAGGACGAGACGGTCGGCCGCATCTGGGCGCTCAGCTTCCTCGCCGGGATGCTGACCTCGGTCGCCTACATGATCTGGGCGCTCGACCCGAGCTCCATCTGGCCGACGGCCCTCGGCAATGCCGCCTTCGTCAGCTCCGCGGGGTGCATGTGGGTGGGATGCCGTCGCTTCAACGAGCGCGGCATCCTGATCGCTGCCTGCGCCGTGGCCGCCGGTGCCGTGGCGACCTTCGCGGCCGCGCTCATCGATGTCGCCCGCGGCGACTGGGCGGGGGCGTTCGTGATGTTCATCCTCATCGCCGCGTTCGCCGGTCTCGGGGCGGGCGAGTCGTTCAGCGGCGAGATGCGGCGCAATCGCAACGCGATCGGCCTCGCGGTCGTCCTCGCGGCGGAGAGCCTCTACTACGTCGCCCGCACGATCGTGTTCGTGACGCAGGGCACCGAGAGCGCCCTGTTCCGCACCTGGTTCAGCACGGAGTCCACGAGTCTCGTCACGGTCGTGCTCACGATCGTCGCGCTCTTGACGACCTCGATCCTCCGCGCGGGACTGGCGGGTGTCCGCGGCGTGAGCGTCACCTCCGATCTCCAGCGCACCGACGACGGCGTCCTGCGCGCCGACTCCTTCGCCCGGCTGTTCGGCGAGCTCGTCGTGCGGGCGGGCGTGCGGGGCGAGACCGTCGGGGTCGTCTCCGTCCGGGTCGACGATCTGCCGCAGATCACGACGGCGTTCGGGCGCGGCGAGGCCGAATCGGTCGCGACGGCGTGGCGTCAGGCCACCCGCCGCGCGGCCCCCACCCAGTCGTTCGTCGGCGAGGACGGCAACGGCGGGCTCGCCGTCGCGCTCCTCCCGTCGTCGCCGTCCGAGGCCCGGCACGTCGCCACCTCGGTCCGCGACGCCGTCTTCGACGGCGTCCGCGAAGCGCGCCTCAGCGTCCTCCCGATCGTCACCGTGGGGACGGCCATCTCGTCACGGCGCGGCATCACGACCGAAGACCTCATCGCCGTGGCCCGCGCCACGGCGGGGGAGACCGGGACCGACGTCGTGGACGTCGACGACGTCACGCCGTCTGCTGCCCGCTAGCCTCGTCGGTCACGCGCGGACGCTCCAGCATCGCCTCGATCCGCGCCCGCAGCTCGCGGGGACGGAACGGCTTGGTCACGTAGTCGTCCGCGCCGGCGCGCATACCGCGGAGGGCGTCGATCTGCTCCGAACGCGCGCTGACCATGACGATGTAGGTCGAGCTGACGGCGCGGATGCGCTTCGCGGTCTCGAAGCCGTCCATGCCGGGCATGCTGACATCGAGCGTCGTGACGACGGGGTCGAACTCCTCGACGAGAGCCACGCCCTCCTCGCCGGTGCTCGCGGCGTGCACGGCGAATCCGCCGCTGCCGAGGACCTCTGCGAGCAGAGAGCGGATGTCCGCGTCGTCTTCGACGACGACTGCGACGCGCTTCTCCACGTTCTCATCCTCCAGGACTCCACAGGAACCGGGGGAAGTGGAGTCGTGGGCGATGTTATCCCACGTCGGCCGTCGGTGGCTCCAGGCATGCCACGTGTGGACATGGAGGCCTCGGATCGAGCGACGCGCGCGCATGGCACGATGAGGGCATGGCCCTCGTCGCGCTCACCGGCGGAATCGCATCCGGGAAGTCCACCATCGCCCGCCGTCTCGCCGAGCACGGTGCCGTGATCGTGGATGCCGACCAGATCGTCCGTGAGGTCCAGGCGCCCGGCTCGCCCGTCCTCGACGCGATCGCCGACGAGTTCGGCGCGGCCGTCATCCGTCCGGACGGCTCGCTCGACCGCGCCGCCCTCGGCGCGCGGGTGTTCGGCGACACCGCGGCACTCGCGCGGCTCAACGCGATCGTGCACCCTGCGGTGCGGCGCGATTCCGCGCGCCGGTTCGCCGACGCGCTCGCCTCCGATCCCGGCGCCGTGGTCGTGTACGACGTGCCGCTGCTCGTCGAGGCGCGCGTCGACGACCCGTGGGAGCTCATCGTCGTGGCCCACGCGCCGGCCGACCTCCGCCGCCGGCGGCTCGTCGAGCTCCGCGGCCTGACGGAGGCGGACGCCGCCGCACGGATCGCCGCGCAGGTCGACGACGATGCCCGGCTGGCGGTCGCGGACGTCGTCATCGACACGTCGGGGACGCTGGAGGACACCCTCGCGCAGACCGACGCGCTGTGGGAGCGCCTGCGCCCCGGTCAGGCGCCCGGAACGGACGCGCGCCCTCTCTGACGCCGTCGGCGCAGCAGGAGCACGGCCCCCACGACGAGCCCGATCAGCAGCACGCCGGCGATCACCGGCGCGAAGATCGCCGAGGCGGCGAGGGCGAGCGAGGAGACGTCCTCGGCGGTCGAGAGGGCGGGCGCAGCGAGACCCAGGGTCGCCGCGTTGGCGACGGGGCGCACGGTCGCCTTCACGAGGTGCACCGCGAGGGCGATCGCGACACCGACGACGATCGGGATCCAGCCGTTGTCGGCGAACAGCGTCGAGGGGTCCTCGACCCGGAGCGTCTCGGCGCTGGAACCCGCTCCGAAGACGATGCCGCCGGCGGCGGGGCGGATGGCCGTCTGCAGGACATCGTTGACCGAGTCGACCGCGGGGATCTTGTCGGCGACGATCTCCACGACCAGGAGCACACCGGTGATCCACAGGGCGACATCGCTGGAGAGCCACGACCACCCGGCCGGGAGGTCGACACCCGCGACGAACCGGTCCACGATCCCGAGCAGGAACAGCGGCATCCAGGCGTTGAGGCCGGCCGCGGCGGCGAGGCCCGACCCGACGAGGAACTCCAGCACGCCCCCAGCGTACGCGGCCGGTGCCGCGTGGACCGGTCGCTGACCGCGAACACCCGCCCCACTGTCGCAGGCCCCGCCTACGCTGGATGGATGCAGACCACGAGATCCGTGCGCCCTTTCGAGGTCGTGAGCGAATACGTGCCCAGCGGCGACCAGCCGCAGGCGATCGCGCAGCTCGCGGCGCGCATCAACGCGGGCGAGACCGACGTCGTGCTCCTCGGCGCCACCGGAACCGGCAAGTCGGCGACGACGGCCTGGCTCATCGAGCAGGTGCAGCGGCCCACGCTCGTCCTCGCGCACAACAAGACGCTCGCGGCCCAGCTCGCGAACGAGTTCCGCGACCTGATGCCGCACAACGCGGTCGAGTACTTCGTGAGCTATTACGACTACTACCAGCCCGAGGCGTACGTCCCGCAGACGGACACCTTCATCGAGAAGGACTCCTCGGTCAACGCCGAGGTCGAACGGCTGCGGCACTCGACGACGAACTCGCTGCTGAGCCGCCGCGACGTCGTCGTGGTGAGCACCGTCTCCTGCATCTACGGTCTCGGGGCGCCGGAGGAGTACCTGCGCGCCATGGTGGCCCTCCAGGTGGGGGAGCGGTACGACCGGGACGCCCTCATCCGCAAGTTCATCGCGATGCAGTACAACCGCAACGACGTCGACTTCTCGCGCGGCAACTTCCGCGTCCGCGGCGACACGATCGAGATCATCCCGGTGTACGAGGAGTACGCCGTGCGCATCGAGCTCTTCGGCGACGAGATCGAGGCGCTGTACATGCTGCATCCGCTCACCGGCGACATCGTGCAGAAGCTCGACAGCGTGCCCATCTTCCCGGCATCCCACTACGTCGCCGGCACCGAGACGGTGCAGCGCGCCATCGGGACGATCGAGCACGAGCTGGAGGAGCGCCTCAAGGAGCTCGACGGGCAGGGCAAGCTCCTCGAGGCGCAGCGCCTCCGCATGCGGACGACGTTCGACCTCGAGATGCTGCAGCAGCTGGGGTTCTGCTCGGGCATCGAGAACTACTCGCGACACCTGGACGGGCGGATGCCGGGGGAACCGCCGCACACGCTGCTCGACTTCTTCCCGGACGACTTCCTCATGGTCATCGACGAGTCGCACGTCACCGTCCCGCAGATCGGGGCGATGTACGAGGGGGATGCCTCGCGCAAGCGCACGCTCGTCGAGCACGGCTTCCGGCTGCCGAGCGCGCTGGACAACCGTCCGCTCCGCTTCGACGAGTTCAAGAACCGCATCGGTCAGACCGTGTATCTCTCTGCGACCCCCGGCCGCTACGAGATGGGCATCGCCGACGGCGTCGTCGAGCAGATCATCCGGCCGACAGGTCTCATCGACCCGGAGATCGTCGTGAAGCCCTCGAAGGGCCAGATCGACGACCTGCTCGAGGAGATCCGGATCCGCGTCGAGCGCGACGAGCGCGTGCTCGTGACGACCCTGACGAAGAAGATGGCGGAGGAGCTCACCGACTTCCTCGGCGAGCACGGCGTGCGCGTCCGGTATCTCCATTCCGACGTCGACACGCTCCGCCGCGTCGAGCTGCTCACCGAGCTGCGCTCCGGCGTCTACGACGTGCTCGTCGGCATCAACCTGCTGCGGGAGGGCCTCGACCTCCCGGAGGTGTCGCTCGTCGCCATCCTCGATGCGGACAAGGAGGGGTTCCTCCGCTCCGGGACCTCGCTGATCCAGACGATCGGGCGCGCGGCGCGCAACGTGTCCGGCGAGGTGCACATGTACGCCGACAACATGACGGACTCGATGCGCAAGGCGATCGATGAGACCGACCGTCGCCGGGAGAAGCAGGTCGCCTACAACCTCGCCAACGGGATCGACCCGCAGCCGCTGCGGAAGAAGATCGCCGACATCACCGACGTCCTGGCCCGCGAGGCATCGGACACGGCCGAGCTCCTCTCCCGGAAGAACAAGTCCGGCAAGGGCAAGTCGCCGACGCCGCAGCTGCGCCGCGAGGGGATCGCCGCCGAGGGCGCGAACCAGCTCGAGGCGACGATCGGCGATCTGTCCAATCAGATGCTGGCCGCCGCGGCGGAGCTGAAGTTCGAGCTCGCGGCGCGCCTGCGCGACGAGGTGCAGGACCTCAAGAAGGAGCTGCGCGCCATGGAGCGCGCCGGGCACGCCTGACCGCAGCCGAGTCCGTCAGGGGCAGGTCATGAGCGGCTTCGGCCCCGAGCGGTCGAACGCGTGCGCCGACATGGGATGTCCGCACAGCGGACAGGCGCGCCCGGTCCGCACCGGCTCCGGCTCGGTGTCATAAGGGCCGACGGAGGCCGGACCGGCGATCGAGATGAGGCGCATGTTGAGGTAGGCGTACCAGCCCCCCGCGTCGCGGACGCGCGTGCGCAGCGGACGGGGGTCGGATTCATTTCGCGCCATGATGATTAGTGTACTAAATGATTAGATACACTGGCTCCATGGACCCCCGGGATGACCTGCTCAAGCTGGAGAACCAGCTCTGCTTCGCCATCGTGACGGCGGCGCGCAACGTCGTGTCGATCTACCGACCGATCCTCGAGCCGCTGGGTCTGACCCATCCGCAGTACCTCGTCATGCTCGCCCTGTGGGAGAGCGCCCCGCGCTCGCTCGGCGAACTGGCCGACGAGCTCGCGATGGAGCCGGCGACGCTATCGCCGCTCGTCAAGCGCCTCGAGGCGCAGGGGCGGGTCACCCGAGCCCGGCGTGCCGCCGATGAGCGCGTGCTCGAGATCGCGCTCACCGCGGAAGGCCGCGCTCTCCGGCAACGGGCGCTGGATGTCCCGGCGCAGGTCATGGCGCGGACCGGGCTGGATGCGATCGAGCTCGCGCGGCTGCGCGACGGCCTCGCCCCGTTCGCCGGGGCCATCCGCGCCTGACGCGCCCGCACGAGTCTCGCGGAGAGCGAAGTCCGAACCCGGTGTCCGGGGCCCGACCTAGACTTGTCCGGTGCCCATCGTCCCCGTCGCCAGCTCCTCGAAACTCACCGTCCGCGGTGCCCGCGTCCACAATCTCCGCGACGTCGACCTCGACATCCCCCGCGACGCGCTGGTCGTCTTCACAGGGCTGTCCGGCTCCGGCAAGTCCAGCCTCGCGTTCGACACGATCTTCGCGGAAGGCCAGCGCCGCTACGTCGAGTCGCTGAGCTCGTACGCGCGCCAGTTCCTGGGTCAGGTCGAGCGTCCCGACGTGGACTTCATCGAGGGCCTGAGCCCCGCCGTGTCCATCGACCAGAAGTCGACGAACCGGAACCCCCGCTCGACCGTCGGCACGATCACCGAGATCCACGACTACATGCGTCTCCTCTGGGCGCGGATCGGCATCCCGCACTGCCCCGAGTGCGGCGAGCAGATCCAGCGGCAGACGGTGCAGCAGATCGCGGACCAGCTCATGGAGCTTCCGGAGCGCACCCGCTACCAGATCGTCGCGCCCGTCGTCTCGCAGAAGAAGGGCGAATTCGTCGACCTCTTCAAGGAGCTCTCCGCGAAGGGCTACGCCCGCGCCGTCGTGGACGGCGACCTCATCCAGCTCGCCGAGCCGCCGACTCTCAAGAAGAGCTACAAGCACGACATCGCGGTCGTCGTGGACCGTCTCGTCGCGAGCCCCGACATCCTCAGCCGCGTCACCGACTCCGTCGAGACCGCACTCGGCCTCGCGGGTGGTGTCATGCAGGTGAACTTCGTGGACGAGGAGGGCGACGATGCGTGGCAGAGCTTCAGCGAGAAGCTCGCCTGCCCCAACGGACACGCGCTGCAGCTGACCGAGATCGAGCCGCGCACCTTCTCCTTCAACGCGCCCTTCGGCGCGTGCCCCGCGTGCTCCGGCCTCGGCACCCGCATGTCGGTCGACACCGACCTCATGCTCGGCGACGAGGAGCTCTCGATCAACGAGGGTGTCATCATCCCCTGGACGACGCAGGGCAAGGGTCTGTACCAGTACTACGAGCGCCTCCTCGCGGGCCTCGCGGACGACCTGGGGTTCTCCCTCGACACGCCGTGGCGCGAGCTCAGCCTCGACGCCAAGAACGCGGTCCTGCGCGGCGAGAACTTCAAGGTCACGGTCAAGTGGCGCAACCGCTACGGCCGCGAGATGCGCTACACCTCCGGCTTCGAGGGCGTCGTGCCGTACATCGAGCGGCAGTACACGCAGGCCGATTCCGACACGCAGCGCCAGCGCTGGGCGGAGTACCTCCGCGAGGTGCCCTGCCCCGTGTGCGACGGCGACCGTCTCAAGCCCGAGGTGCTCGCCGTGCTCGTGCACGGCCACTCGATCGCCGATGCGTCCCGGCTCAGCCTCGGCGAAGCGCAGGAGTACTTCGCCAAGCTCGAGCTGACCGATCGGGAGGCGCAGATCGCCGCGGCGGTGCTGCGCGAGATCCGCGCCCGCCTCGACTTCCTCATCCAGGTGGGGCTCAACTACCTGAGTCTCAGCCGTTCCGCCGGATCGCTGTCCGGCGGTGAGGCGCAGCGCATCCGCCTGGCGACGCAGATCGGCTCCGGCCTGACCGGCGTCCTGTACGTCCTCGACGAGCCGTCGATCGGCCTCCACCAGCGCGACAACCGGCGCCTGATCGAAACGCTCCTCAAGCTCAAGGGTCTCGGCAACACGCTCATCGTCGTGGAGCACGACGAGGAGACCATCCACGCCGCGGACTGGGTCGTCGACATCGGACCCCGCGCCGGTGTGGACGGCGGGCGCGTCGTGCACTCCGGCCCGCTCTCCTCGCTTCTCGAGGACCGCAACTCCCTCACGGGCGAGTACCTCAGCGGGCGGCGCGCCATCCCGACGCCCAAGCGACGGCGCAAGATCGACAAGAGCCGTCAGGTCACCGTCGTCGGCGCACGGGAGAACAACCTCCAGAACGTGACGGTCGACTTCCCGCTCGGGGTCCTGACCGCCGTCACCGGTGTGAGCGGCTCGGGCAAGTCCTCCCTCGTCAACGGCATCCTGTACGAAGTGCTCGCCACGCGCCTGAACGGCGCGCGCCGCGTCGCCGGCAAGCACACCCGCGTCACGGGCCTCGACAACCTCGACAAGGTCGTCCACGTCGACCAGGCGCCGATCGGCCGCACGCCGCGCTCGAACCCGGCGACCTACACGGGTGTGTTCGACCGCGTCCGTACCCTCTTCAGCGAGACCCCCGAGGCCAAGGCGCGCGGGTATCAGCCCGGCCGGTTCAGCTTCAACGTCAAGGGCGGGCGCTGCGAGGCCTGCTCGGGCGACGGCACCATCAAGATCGAGATGAACTTCCTCCCCGACGTCTACGTCGACTGCGAGGTGTGCCACGGGCAGCGGTACAACCGCGACACCCTGGCCGTGCACTACAAGGGCAAGAACATCGCCGAAGTGCTCGACATGCCGATCGCCGAGGCCGCGGAGTTCTTCGAGCCCATCCAGGCGATCCACCGCTACCTGAAGACCCTCGTCGACGTCGGCCTCGGCTACGTGCGGCTCGGGCAGTCGGCCACGACGCTCTCCGGCGGCGAGGCGCAGCGCGTCAAGCTCGCCACCGAGCTGCAGCGCCGCTCCAACGGGCGCAGCATCTACGTGCTCGACGAGCCGACCACGGGCCTGCACTTCGAGGACGTCAGTCTCCTGCTCAGCGTGCTTAACGGCCTCGTCGAGAAGGGCAACACCGTCATCGTCATCGAGCACAACCTCGACGTGATCAAGTCCGCGGACTGGGTCATCGACATGGGACCGGAGGGCGGTGCCGGCGGCGGGCAGGTCGTCGCGACGGGCACGCCCGAGCGGGTCGCGTCGGTCCCCGGCAGCCACACCGGCATGTTCCTCGCCGAGCTCCTGGGAGTCGAAGCGGCGCGCAAGGCCGGCTGACGTGGCATCCCCACTGTCGTACAAGCCCCGTCCAGGCGAGATCCCGACCAACCCCGGCGTCTACCGGTTCCGCGACGCCGACGGCCGGGTGCTCTACGTCGGCAAGGCGAAGAACCTGCGTGCGCGGCTGTCGAACTACTTCGCCCCGCTGCACACGCTGCACGAGCGCACCCGCCGGATGGTCACGACGGCGAGCTCCGTGGAGTGGACCGTCGTCGACAGCGACGTGGATTCGCTCCAGCTGGAGTACATGTGGATCAAGGAGTTCGATCCGCCGTTCAACGTCCGCTACAAGGACGACAAGTCCTACCCGTACATGGCGATCACGCTCGCCGACGAGGCGCCGCGCGTCATCGTCACGCGCAACCGGAAGATCCGCGGGGCGAAGTACTTCGGGCCCTATCCGAAGGTCTGGGCCGTGCACGACACGATCGACCTGATGATCAAGGTCTTCCCCATCCGCACGTGCAGCGATGCGTCGTACAAGAAGGCCATGGCCACGGGGCGGCCGTGCTTCCCCGGCCAGATCGGCCGGTGCGGGGGACCGTGCTCGATGAAGGTGACCGTCGAGGAGCATCGGGCGATCGTCGACGACTTCATCGCGTTCATGTCCGGCGGGGACCAGCGCTTCACGAAGGCCCTCACCAAGCGGATGCACGAGGCCTCCGCGGCGATGGACTACGAGTCCGCCGCGCTGTACCGCGACCGGCTGCAGGCGATCGATGCCGTCCTCAACCGCAGCGCGCTGGTCCTCGCCAGCGACACGGATGCCGACCTGTTCGGGATCGCCGAAGACGAGCTGTCCGCGGCCGTGCAGCTCTTCGTGATCCGCGGCGGGCGCGTGCGCGGTGTGCGCGCCACGACGATCGACAAGGAGCTCGACATCTCCCGCGCGGACCTCGTGGATCAGGTGCTGCAGCGCACCTACGGCGAGGCATCGCCCGCCGACATCCCGCGCCAGGTGCTCGTCCCGGTCCTGCCCGAGGATGAGGCGGAGCTCGAGCAGTGGCTCCGCGAGCGTCGCGGCAAGCAGGTCTCGATCCAGGTCGCGCAGCGCGGTCGCAAGGCCGACATCATGCGGACCGCGACCCTCAACGCGCAGCAGGCGCTGATGCTGCACAAGACGCGTCGGACGAGCGACTACACGGCGCGCACGCAGGCCCTGACCGACCTGCAGGAGGCGCTGGGGCTCGAGGAGGCGCCGCTGCGCATCGAGTGCTTCGACGTGTCGCACCTGAGCGGCACGAACGTCGTGGCATCCATGGTCGTCTTCGAGGACGGGTTGCCGCGAAAGGATCAGTACCGCTCGTTCGGCGTCGCCGAGACCACGGACGACACCGACTCGATGTACCAGGTGCTGCGGCGCCGGCTCGCCTACCTCGACCGTCCGGAGGAGGACGACGAGGAGCAGCCCTTCGATCCCATGGCCGACGGCGAGGTCGTCACGACCCGTCGGAAGCCCCGCTTCGCCTACCGTCCGCAGCTGCTCGTCGTCGACGGCGGCCAGCCGCAGGTCGAAGCCGCGGCCCGGGCGCTGGCGGATGCCGGCCACTCCGAGGTCGCCCTGTGCGGCATCGCCAAGCGCCTCGAGGAGGTGTGGCTGCCGGGGGAGGAGTACCCCGTCATCCTGCCGCGGACCTCCGAGGCCCTGTACCTGCTGCAGCGCCTCCGCGACGAGGCGCACCGCTTCGCGATCACCCATCAGCGCAAGCGCCGGCGCCGCGACATCACTTCGGTGCTGAGCGAGGTGCCGGGCCTGGGCGACACGCGCATCAAGGCGCTGCTGCGGCATTTCGGCTCCGTCGCGGCGCTGAAGAACGCCACGACGGAGGAGATCGAGGCGCTGCCGGGCGTCGGCCCGAAGCTCGCCGCGACGATCCACCAGCATCTTTCCGCCGGGTAGGCTGGACCCGGAGGAACCACAGCGATGAGCACGGGCGATGAGCGTACTGCCGGCGAGGTTCTGATCGTCACAGGCATGTCGGGGGCCGGCCGTTCCACGGCGGCCAACGCGCTGGAGGACCTCGGCTGGTACGTCGTGGACAACCTGCCGCCGCAGATGCTGCGACCGCTGCTGGAGCTCACGGGCCTCGCGGTCGGCACGCTGCCGAAGATCGCGGCCGTCGTCGACGTGCGTGGTCGCGGCCTCTTCGGCCAGCTGCCGGAGATCACGCGGGCGCTGCGCGACGGACGACACCTGCGGGTGCTGTTCCTGGACGCCGCCGACGACGTGCTCGTCCGCCGGTTCGAGTCGGTGCGCCGCCCGCATCCGCTGCAGGGCGACGGGACGATCCTCGAGGGGATCCGACGTGAGCGCGCTCGGCTCGCCCCCATCCGGGAGAGCGCCGACGTCATCGTCGACACGTCCCGCGACAACGTGCACCAGCTCGCGACGCGCATCATCGAGGCGTTCAGCGAGGAGGGTGCCGCGAAGCACACCGTCACCGTCATGAGCTTCGGCTTCAAGTACGGACTGCCGACGGACGTCGATCTCGTGGCCGACATGCGCTTCCTGCCGAACCCGTTCTGGATCCCGGAGCTCAAGGCCCTCACCGGCGAGGACGCGACCGTCCGCGACTACGTGCTCGCGCAGGAGGGCGCACAGGAGTTCATCGACGCATATGCCCTGGCCCTGCGCCCGGTGCTGGAGGGCTACCAGCGCGAGAACAAGCGCCAGTCCGTCGTGGCGATCGGCTGCACCGGCGGCAAGCACCGCTCCGTCGTGACGGTGGGGGAGCTCGCCGAGCGCCTCGGGCAGGTGCCCGGTGTGGCCGTGCGGGTGAAACACCGCGACCTGGGTCGCGAGTAGGCTGGACCTTCGTCCCCAGACCCCCGAAGCGAAGGATCGCCGTGCCGTTGACCGCTGACGTGAAGAGCGAGCTCGCAGCCGTTCGCGATGCTCGACCCACGGCCCGGGTCGCCGAACTGACGGCGCTCCTGCGCTTTTCCGGCGGATTGCATTCCATCGCCGGACGCGTCGCCGTCGAGGCCGAGGTCGAATCCGAGCCGCTCGCCCGCCGGGTGGCACGCGACCTCATGGAGATCTACGGGGTCCGCCCCGAGCTGCACCGCGTGCAGGCCTCCGGCGGCCGCGCCGGCGGGCACTTCGCCGTCCGGGTCATCGAAGGCGGCGAGACCCTCGCGCGCCAGACCGGTCTCCTCGACCAGCGCCGCCGCCCCGTCCGCGGGCTCCCCAACAAGCTCACGACCGGTGCCCGTCCCGATCTCGCCGCCGTCTGGCGCGGGGCCTTCCTCGCGGCCGGGTCGCTGTCCGAGCCGGGCCGCAGCGCCGCGCTCGAGATCGCCTGCCCGTCCGGCGAGGCCGCCATGGCCCTCGTGGGCGCCGCGCACCGGCTCGGCATCGCCGCGAAGGCCCGCGAGGTGCGCGGCGTGCCGCGCGTCGTCGTCCGCGACGGCGAGGCCATCCGCCTCGCCCTGTCCGCGATGGGCGCCGCCCGCACGGCCGCGTCGTGGGAGGAGCTGCGCCAGCGCCGCGAGGTGCGCGCGGGGGTCAACCGTCTGGTCAACTTCGACGACGCCAACCTGCGCCGCTCGGCGCAGGCCGCCGTCGCCGCCTGCGCGCGCGTCGAGCGGGCTCTAGAGATCCTCGCGGACGATGTCCCGGACCACCTGAAGCAGGCGGGGGAGCTGCGCCTCGCGCACCGCGACGCGAGTCTGGACGAGCTCGGCCACCACGCCGACCCGCCGCTCACGAAGGACGCGGTCGCCGGCCGCATCCGCCGGCTCCTCGCCATGGCCGACAAGAAGGCCGCCGTCGACGGCATCCCGGACACCGAGTCCGCCGTCCCCGTCGGCTTCGAAGACTGACGCGCACCGGGTCGCCGTTACACCCGGTCACAGGGGGAAGCAACCCGATGCCGGCGGCGTTGCCAGTCAATAGGATGACAACGTCCCCTCGTCGCGACCCGTCGCGGCGCCGACAGGAAGAAGAGATCATGGCGAAGTACACCCTCCCCGAGCTCACCTACGACTACGCGGCGCTCGAGCCCAGCATCAGCGGCACGATCATGGAGCTGCACCACTCCAAGCACCACCAGGCGTACGTCACCGGCGCGAACACGGCGCTGGACCAGCTCGCCGAAGCGCGCGAGAAGGGCGACTTCGCGTACGTGAACAAGCTCGAGAAGGACCTCGCGTTCAACCTCGGCGGCCACACCAACCACTCGATCTTCTGGACGAACCTCTCGCCCAACGGCGGAGACAAGCCCACCGGCGAGCTCGAGGCGGCCCTCGCCGATCACTTCGGCTCGTTCGACAAGTTCCAGGCGCACTTCACCGCCGCCGCCCTCGGCGTGCAGGGATCCGGCTGGGCGGGGCTCTTCTGGGACTCCATCGGCCAGAACCTCATCATCCAGCAGTTCTTCGACCAGCAGTCGCAGTTCGCCGCCGGCAGCATTCCGCTGCTCCTCCTGGACGTCTGGGAGCACGCGTACTACCTCGACTACAAGAACGTCCGCGCGGACTACGTGAAGGCGTTCTGGAACATCGCCGACTGGGCCAACGTCCAGAAGCGCTTTGACACGGCCCGCCAGAAGACCGAGGGCCTGCTGGTACTGTCATGATCATGGAGGCCGCCCCTGCGGGGGGCCTGCCTGGACGCCGTTGTCCATTGATTGAAGCCGCAACAACCGCGCACTCGCGCACGACAAAATCAGGAGAACTTCCGTGACTGTCAAGATCGGAATCAACGGCTTCGGCCGAATCGGACGCAACTTCCTTCGGGCGGCCCTCGCGCAGGGCGCGGACCTCGAAATCGTGGCGGTGAACGACCTCACCGACAACAAGACGCTCGCGCACCTGCTCAAGTACGACTCGATCCTCGGTCGCCTCGACCAGGACGTCACGTACACGGGTGACTCGATCACCGTGGGCGACAAGACGATCAAGGTCTTCGAAGAGCGCGACCCCGCGAACCTGCCCTGGGGCGAGCTGGGCGTCGACATCGTCATCGAGTCGACCGGCCGGTTCACCGACGCCGCGGACGCCAAGAAGCACATCGAAGGCGGCGCGAAGAAGGTCCTCATCTCGGCTCCGGCCAAGGGCGAGGACGCGACGTTCGTCATCGGTGCCAACGAGGACCTGTACGACCCCGAGACGCACAACATCATCTCGAACGCGTCGTGCACCACGAACTGCCTCGCGCCGCTCGCCAAGGTCCTCAACGACAACTTCGGCATCGAGCGTGGCCTCATGACGACGGTCCACGCCTACACGGCCGACCAGAACCTGCAGGACGGCCCGCACAGCGACCTGCGTCGCGCCCGCGCCGCCGCCCTCAACATCGTCCCCACCTCGACCGGTGCGGCCAAGGCCATCGGCCTCGTCCTGCCCGAGCTCAAGGGCAAGCTGGACGGCTTCGCGCTGCGTGTGCCGGTGCCCACCGGCTCCGCCACCGACCTCACGGTCGAGCTGTCGCGCGAGGTCACGGTCGACGAGATCAAGGCCGCGTACAAGGCTGCCGCCGAGGGTCCCCTCAAGGGCATCCTGAAGTACACCGAGGACGAGATCGTCTCCAGCGACATCGTCACCGACGACCACTCCTGCATCTTCGACGCCGGCCTGACCCGCGTCATCGGCAACCAGGTCAAGGTCGTCGGCTGGTACGACAACGAGTGGGGCTACTCCAACCGCCTCGTCGACCTCACCGAGCTCGTCGCCAGCAAGCTCTGACGATCATGGCTCTGCGCACCCTCGATTCACTGGGTTCGCTCGCCGGCAAGCGCGTCATCGTCCGTGTCGACTTCAACGTCCCCCTGAAGGACGGCGTCATCACGGACGATGGCCGCGTGCGGGCGGCTCTGCCCACGCTGAACCATCTCATCAACCAGGGTGCGCGGGTCATCGCCTGCTCGCACCTGGGTCGGCCTGACGGCGCGCCGGACGCGAAGTACAGCCTCGAGCCGGTCGCCCAGCGACTGTCCGAGCTGCTCGGCAAGCCGGTCGCATTCGCGCGCGACACCGTGGGCCCCTCGGCGAAGGACGCCGTCGCCGCGCTCGAGGACGGCGAGATCGCCGTCATCGAGAACCTGCGCTTCAACGCGGGGGAGACCGCCAAGGACGACGCCGAGCGCGGCGCCTTCGCACGGCAGCTCGCCGAACTCGGCGACGCGCTGGTCTCCGACGGGTTCGGTGTCGTGCACCGCAAGCAGGCGTCGGTCTACGACCTCGCCGAGCTGCTGCCGTCCGCTGCCGGGTTCCTCATCGAGAAGGAGGTCGACGTGCTCGACCGCCTCACCGAGAAGCCGGAGCGGCCCTACGCGGTCGTGCTGGGCGGGTCGAAGGTCAGCGACAAGCTGGGCGTCATCGAGCACCTCCTGCCGCGGGTGGACAAGGTCCTCGTCGGCGGCGGGATGCTGTTCACGTTCCTCGCCGCACAGGGGCACAAGGTCGGCAAGAGCCTGCTCGAGCAGGACCAGCTCGACACCGTGCGGGGCTACATCGCCACCGCGCAGGAACGCGGCGTCGAGATCGTGCTCCCCGTGGATGCCGTGATGGCGTCCGGGTTCGCTGCGGACGCCGACCACGTGGTCGCCGCGGCGGATGCCCTGGAGGACACGCCGTTCGGCGCCGACGGCATGGGCCTGGACATCGGCCCGAAGACCGCCGAGATCTTCGCGGACGCCATCCGGGGGGCCAAGACTGTCTTCTGGAACGGCCCCATGGGCGTCTTCGAGATGCCGGCGTTCGCCGCCGGCACGAAGGTCGTCGCACAGGCGCTCACCGAGGTCGACGGACTCTCCGTCGTCGGCGGCGGCGACTCGGCGGCGGCGGTCCGTCAGCTCGGGTTCCCCGACGACCGGTTCGGGCACATCTCGACCGGCGGCGGTGCGAGCCTTGAATTCCTCGAGGGCAAGAAGCTGCCCGGATTGGAGATCCTCGGATGGCAGTGAGCAGAGTCCCGCTCATCGCGGGCAACTGGAAGATGAACCTCGACCACCTCCAGGCGGTCGCGTTCGTCCAGAAGCTGCACTGGACCCTCAAGGAGGCCAAGCACGAGAACGGCTCCGTGGAGGTGGCGGTCTTCCCGCCCTTCACCGACATCCGCACCGTGCAGACGCTTCTGGACGCCGACAAGATCCCGTTCGCCCTCGGCGGCCAGGACCTGTCGACGAAGGACTCCGGCGCCTACACGGGCGAGATCTCGGGCGCGTTCCTGAAGAAGCTCGACTGCACGTACGTGATCATCGGGCACTCCGAGCGTCGCGAGTACCACGATGAGACCGACGAGGTCGTCGCGGCGAAGGTGAAGGCCGCGCTCACGCACGGGCTCGTCCCCGTCATCTGCGTCGGCGAAACGGCGGCCGACCTCGAGGAGTTCGGTGCGTCGGCGGTTCCCGTGGGTCAGCTCGAGAAGGCGCTCGACGGCGTCTCGGCGGATGCCGACATCGTCGTGGCCTACGAGCCGGTGTGGGCCATCGGGTCGGGTCAGGCGGCCACTCCCGAGCAGGCACAGGACGTCTGCGCCAAGCTGCGCCAGGTCATCGGCGCGAAGCTCGGTGCCGGCGCCGCCGAGCGCACGCGCGTGCTGTACGGCGGCTCGGTGAAATCCGGCAACATCGCGAGCTTCATGCGGGAGCCGGACGTGGACGGCGCACTCGTCGGGGGAGCCAGCCTCCTCGCCGACGAGTTCGCCGCGATCATCCGCTTCCAGAAGCACGTCGGCGTCTGATGTGAGCGGCACGGCCCGGGACATCGGGCCGTGCCGCCCCAGACGGTATACTCGACCCTTGTGCGATCCGACGTGATCGCCGCGAAAGGCTTCAACGACTGTGCAGACTCTCGAGTTCGTGCTGCAGGTGCTGCTGGGCATCACCAGCCTCCTGCTGACCTTCCTGATCCTCCTTCACAAGGGGCGTGGCGGCGGCCTGTCCGACATGTTCGGCGGCGGCATGAGCTCCGCGATGGGTTCGTCGGGTCTCGCTGAACGCAACCTCAACCGCTTCACCGTCGTGCTCGCGCTCGTCTGGTTCGTCTCGATCGTCGCGCTCGGCCTCATCACCAAGTTCCAGGGGATCTGATGGCTACCGGAGGAAATGCAATCCGCGGCACCCGTGTCGGCGCCGGCCCGATGGGCGAGCAGGATCACGGCCACCACGCCGACCGCGTCGCCGTGTCCTACTGGGATGCGCTCGGCAACGAGACCGTCCGCCACTTCGCCGCCGGCATCGCCGCGGAGGAGATCCCCGAGACGATCGACTCCCCGCACTCCGGGCTCCCGGCCGGTCGCGACAAGGAGAACCCGCCGGCCCTCGCGAAGCCCGAGCCGTACAAGACGCACCTCGCCTACGTGAAGGAGCGCCGGACCGACGAAGAGGCCGAGGCCCTTCTCGAGGACGCGCTGCAGCAGCTCCGCGACCGTCGTGGCCTGAGCTGAGCCGCTGAGCCGCTGAGCCGCTGAGCCGAGTCTCAGTACTCCTGGTCGATGAGCTCGGCCGGAACCTGCGCGGCGGCGGCCTCGTCGACGAACAGGATCGTGCGCTTGCGCCCCTTCGCGCCCGCGGCGGGAACGCTCGCGTAGCTCGCGCCCGCGAGCGCGAGGCCCAGCGCCGACGCCTTGTCCGGGCCGGACAGCACCATCCACACCCGCTTGGACCCGTTGATCACGGGACGCGTCAGCGTGATGCGCTCGGACGGCGGGGCGGGGGAGTCGCGCACCGCGACGACGGACCGGTCGGTCACCTGGATCTCGGCGCGATCCGGGAAGAGCGACGCGATGTGCGCGTCGGGTCCGACGCCCAGGAAGCAGATCTCGAACGACGGCCAGGCGCGCTCCGTCGTGCCGAACGCCGCGAGCTCGGCGGCGTAGGCGTTCGCCGCGTCCTCGAGGTCGAGGCCGTCGTCGGACGCCGCGATCGCGTGCACGTTCGCCGCGGGCACGTCGATGGCGTCCAGCAGCACCCGCGCGGTCGCCTCGTTGCGGTCGGGGCTGGCCCGGGGCACGAATCGCTCGTCGCCCCACCAGAAGTGCACGCGGGACCAGTCGATCGCCGTGCGGCCGGGGTGTGCTCCGATCGCCTCCAGCACGTGCGTGCCGATGGCTCCGCCGGTGAGCGCGACATGGACGCGCTTCCCCTCCGCGGTCCGCTTGGCGATGCGATCGAGGAAGCGCGACGCGACGGAGGATGCCAGGGAATCGGCATCCGGGCTGATCACGACCCGCTTCTCGGTCCAGAACTCGGCCATGTCGCTCCTACGTCGTCGGGGGTCCCAGGAGCTCCCAGCCCTCGGTGATGACCCGACCATACAGGACGTCGGGATCGAGGCGACGAAGCTCCTCGGCGAGGCATTCGCGCAGCGTCCGCCGCGGCAGCACGATGTCGTGCGAGGGCTGCCCCGGCTGCGTGAGCGTCGCGTCGATGTCGTTGCTGCGCTCCAGGACGATGTCGCCGGACGCGCGCACGAGCCGCACGCTCTTGATGCCGTGGTCCCAGACGTCGCTCGGCGCGTAGCGCCATGTGACGGGGACGTCGAGCTTGAGGCGCAGCCACGCGGCCAGCAGTCCCGTCGACGGGGAGCTGCCGGCGCCGACCACCACGACGTCGGTCACGGGGTCGTACGGCGGCTGGTCAAGCACGGCCGCCAGCTGCTCCCGCCAGTGCGTCAGGCGGGTCCAGGCGAGGTCGGTGTCGCCGGGGGCGTAGGACGGGCCGAGACGCGACAGCCGGTCCGCGGCGTACGGCTTCGTCGCGGCATCCGTGATGCGGCGCTGCGCCATCCGCCCGATGGGCGACTGTGCGGGCTCCGTGGGGGGCTCGTCGGGCCACCAGGCAACGACGGGGGCATCGGGCAGGAGCAGGCCCGTGACAAGGCTCTCCTGGTTGCTCGCGGCGTCGCCCTTCGCGCGCAGCACGATGACCTCGCTCGCGCCGGCGTCGCCGCCCACGCGGATCTGGGCGTCGAGCTTCGCGTCACCCTCCCGGTCGCACATCAGCACGATGACGCGCATGGGGTGCTCCCGCGACGCGTCGTTGGCCGCCTCGATGGCGTCCTCCTGCAGGCCGTGCGTGGTCACGATCACGAGCGTCAGCACACGGCCGAGCGCGACGGCGCCACCCTCCTCGCGCACACTCACGAGGGAGCGGGCGATCTTCGACACGGTGGTGTCGGGCAGATCGACGATCACGGGCGCCTCCAGACGCGGCCGTCGCGGGCCAGAAGTTCATCGGCGGACGAGGGACCCCACGATCCGGGGGAGTACTGCTCGAGCGGCCCGCCCTGCGCCGCCCAGTACTGCTCGACGGGGTCGAGGATGCGCCAGGAGAGCTCGACCTCCTCGTGCCGCGGGAACAGCGGCGGGTCGCCGAGCAGGACGTCGAGGATGAGACGCTCGTAGGCCTCCGGGCTCGACTCGGTGAACGCGTGGCCGTAGCCGAAGTCCATCGTGACGTCGCGCACCTCGGTGGCGGCGCCGGGGACCTTGGACCCGAACCGGATCGTGACACCCTCGTCGGGCTGGATGCGGATGACGAGCGCGTTCTGGCCGAGCTCGAGGGTCTGGCTGCGCAGGAACAGGTGCTGCGGCGTGCGCTTGAAGACCACGGCGATCTCCGTCACGCGACGGCCGAGCCGCTTGCCCGTGCGCAGGTAGAACGGCACTCCGGCCCAGCGGCGCGTCGCGATCTCGAGCTTGATGGCCGCGTACGTCTCGGTGTGCGAGTCGGAGTCCATGCCGTCCTCGGCGAGGAAGCCGGTGACCCGCTCGCCACCCTGCCAGCCGCCGGCGTACTGGCCGCGGGCGGTCGCCGTGGACAGGTCCTCGGGCAGACGCACCGCGGCGAGCACCTTCTCCTTCTCGGCGCGCAGATCCTTCGCGTCGAGGGAGATCGGCTCTTCCATGGCCGTGAGCGCGAGGAGCTGGAGCAGGTGGTTCTGGATGACGTCGCGTGCCGCGCCGATGCCGTCGTAGTAGCCCGCGCGCCCGCCGACGCCGATGTCCTCGGCCATCGTGATCTGCACGTGGTCGACGTAGTTGGCGTTCCAGATCGGCTCGTACAGCTCGTTCGCGAAGCGCAGGGCCAGGATGTTCTGGACCGTCTCCTTGCCGAGGTAGTGGTCGATGCGGAAGATCGAGTCGGCGGGGAACGCGACCTCGAGGGCCGCGTTCAGTTCCCGCGCGCTCTGCAGGTCGCTGCCGAACGGCTTCTCGATGACGACGCGTCGCCAGCTGTCGCCGTCGTCGGAGGTGTCGTCGACGAGCCCCGAGTCGCGCAGCTGCTTCGCCACGATGGGGAAGTCCTTGGGCGGGATCGACAGGTAGTAGGCGTGGTTGCCCATCGTGCCGCGTTCCACGTCGAGACGCTCCACCGTCTCGCGGAGCCGGCGGAAGGCATCCGGGTCGCCGAACTCGCCGGAGACGAAGCGGATGCCCTGCAGGAGCTGCCCCCACGTCTCCTCACGGAACGGGGTGCGCGCGTTCTGGCGGACGGCCTCGTACACGACCTGCGCGAAGTCCTGGTCCTCCCAGTCGCGGCGCGCGAAGCCGACCAGCGCGAAGCCGGGCGGCAGCAGGCCGCGGTTCGCGAGGTCGTACACGGCGGGCATGAGCTTCTTGCGCGACAGGTCACCCGTCACGCCGAAGATGACCAGCGCGCTCGGACCGGCGATGCGGTTCAGGCGGCGGTCACCGGTGTCGCGCAGCGGATTGATCCCGCGCGAGATCTCGACAGTCATCGGGGGAACTCCTACTGTGCTGCTTCGAAGAGCGTCAGGACATCGACCTGCGGGTCGGTGAGGGTGAGGGTCACGACGGGTCGACCGTGTGCGGCGAGCACCTCGGCGTCGCCGGCCGCCTGCGCGCGGATGAGCTGGCCGAACGTGAACGGCCGTCCCGGGATCTCGAGATCGACGTCGGTCGACTCGAGGATCTGCAGGAACACGCCGTGCGCCGGCCCGCCCTTGTGGTACTGCCCGGTGGAGTGCAGGAACCGCGGACCCCACCCGAACGTCGTCGGACGGCCGGAGTCGGCGGCGGCGAGTTCGCGCAGACCCGAGAGCTGCGGCACGGCGACGCGGTCGACGTAGGCCTGGATCGCGACATACCCGTCGGCCGGGACGGCGCCCCAGAGGGCGCCGAGGACGCCGGCGAGCGTGCCGGAGGCGGCGAGGGCCGGGTCGGTGACCCGCACCTCGACGCCGTTCTCGGTGAACGACGGCGCGCCGGCAGCGGGCGCGGCATCCAACAGCCCGCGGGTCGCGGTCTTCGCGGATTCCACGTCGGGCTGATCGAAGGGGTTGATCCCGAGCATCCGTCCCGCGATCGCCGTCGCGTACTCCCAGACGACGAACTGGGCGCCGAGCGAACCGCTGACGAGCACCTCGTCGGGATACTGCTCGAGGATCTGGAAGTGCTGCGCGTCGTCGACGATGCGGACGATCTGCAGATCGGCGGGCGTCTCGTCGACCTCGGGGGAGACGGGGAGCAGGACGACCGGGAGGATGCCGGTGCGCGTCTTGCCGGTCGACTCCGCGACGAGCTGCTCGATCCAGTCCGGGAGCCCGACGATGTGGGTGCCGTCGCTGACGAGCCCCATCTTGTCGCGGCGCGGCGTGCCTCCGGCGATCGCGGCCGCGAGGACCAGCGCGGGGTTCTTCGGGTCGTCGATCGCGACCTCGAGGAGCGTCGCCTCGGCCTCGTCGAGCAGCTCGGCGATGTCGACACCGGCGAGGCCGGTCGGCACGAGGCCGAACGCGGTGAGCGCGGAGTAGCGGCCACCCACGGACGGGTCGGCGTGGAAGACGCGGTAGCCGGCGGCCTGCGACGCCTCATCCAGCGGCGAACCGGGGTCGGTCACGACGATGATCCGACCGGCGGGATCGACGCCGAGGTCGCTCCACGCGGCCTCGAACGCCCGCTTGGCGGAGTCCGTCTCCACGGTCGATCCGGACTTCGATGCGACCACGAGGACGGTCTTGTCGAGACCGCCGGTCTCGGCGTCGCCATCGAGGGCGGCCAGGACCTGACCGGGCGCCGTGGAGTCGAGGATCACGATCGGGACCCCGGCCGTGGCGGCGATCACCTCGGGAGCGAGCGACGAGCCGCCCATCCCCGCGAGGACGACGCGGGTGAGCCCCTGCGCGACGAGCTCCGCGCGCAGCGCGGTGATCTCGGCCACGAGCGGGCGCGACACCGAGACGGCCTCGACCCACCCGAGGCGGCGGGAGGCCTCATCGGCGGCGGCGGGACCCCAGAGGTCCGCGTCGCCGGCAGTGATGCCGCTCGCCACGAGGCTCGCGACGAGCCCCGGCAGCGTCTGCTCGACCACGTCCTTGACGTGGCCGGAGACGTGGATCTCGAAGCTCAACGCGCGCCCTCGGGCGCCGACTGCAGCGCCGCGCTGACGGTGCCCTGCAGGTCGTGCCACGAGGCGATGAACTTCTCGACGCCCTCGTCCTCGAGCAGCTGCGTGGCATCGACGAGATCGACGCCGACGGCGGCGAGGCCGTCGAAGACCGCGTGCGCGTCGGCGTAGTTGACGGTGACCGCGTCGCCGGCGATGACGCCGTGGTCGAAGGTCGCCTCGAGCGTCTTCTCCGGCATCGTGTTGACCGTGCCGGGCGCGACGAGCTCCGTCACATAGAGCGTGTCGGGCAGGTTCGGGTCCTTGACGCCCGTCGAGGCCCACAGCGGCCGCTGCACGTTCGCGCCGGCGTCCGTCAGTGCCGTCGCGCGCGGGTCGGCGAACTTCTGCTCGAACAGCTCGTACGCGAGCCGCGCGTTCGCGACGCCCGCCTTGCTCTTGAGTGCCAGGGCCTCGTCGGTGCCGATCGCCGTCAGTCGCTTGTCGATCTCGGTGTCGACACGCGAGACGAAGAAGGACGCGACCGAGTGGATGCCGGACACGTCGTGCCCGGCGGCCTGAGCCTGCTCGACGCCGGCCAGGTAGGCGTCGATGACGGCCGCGTACCGCTCGAGGCTGAAGATCAGCGTGACGTTGACGGAGATGCCCTCGGCGATGACCGCGGTGATGGCGGGCAGGCCCGCCTTCGTCGCGGGGATCTTGATGAGGGTGTTCGGCCGGTCGACCTTCGCCCACAGCTTCTTCGCCTCGGCGACGGTCGCGTCGGTGTCGTGCGCGAGGTCGGGGGAGACCTCGATCGACACGCGGCCGTCGACGCCGGCGGTGGCGTCGTAGACGGGACGGAAGAGGTCGGCGGCGTCGCGCACGTCCTCGGTCGTCAGCTCGAAGATCGCCTCGTCGACGTCCGCGCCGCGCGCCGACAGGGCAGCGATCCGCTCGTCGTACGAGTGGTCGGCGGTGTTGCCGATCGCGCTCTGGAAGATCGTCGGGTTCGTCGTCACGCCGACGACGTCGCGCGTCGCGATGAGCTCGGCGAGGTTGCCCGACTCGATGCGGGCGCGGGACAGGTCGTCCAGCCAGATGCTGACGCCGGCGTCGGACAGGGCCTTGGTGGGGGTGCTCATGCGTTCTCCTTGACAGTGGCGCGTGCGGCCTCGACGACCGCGTCGGCGGTGACGCCGAACTTCTCGAACAGGGTCTTGTAGTCGGCGGAAGCGCCGAAGTGGTCGATGCCGACGCTCGCGCCGCGGTCGCCCACGACGCCGCGCCACAGGCCGGTCGCACCGGCCTCGACCGAGACGCGCGCGGTGACGGCGGCGGGGAGGACCTTCTCGCGGTAGGCGGCGTCCTGCTCGGCGAACCATTCCAGCGACGGAGCCGACACGACGCGGGCGTTGACGCCCTCGCCGCGCAGGGTCTCCCGCGCCTCGACGGCCAGCTGCACTTCGGAGCCGGTCGCGATGAGGATGACGTCCGGCGTGCCGCCGGGCGCCTCGGCGAGGATGTACGCACCGCGCGCGACGCCCGCGGTGGAGGCGAACGTCTCGCCCTCCGCGTCCCCCTCGCCGCGGGGGAACACGGCGATGTTCTGCCGCGTGAGCGCGATGCCGGTCGGGCCGCCGTGGCGGCGGAGGATCTCCAGCCACGCGGCGGCGGTCTCGTTCGCGTCGGCCGGCCGCACCACCGTGAAGTTGGGGATGAGGCGCAGGGTCGCCAGCTGCTCGATGGGCTGGTGGGTGGGGCCATCCTCGCCGAGCGCCACGGAGTCGTGCGTCCAGACGAAGATCGAGGGCACGTCCATGAGGGCGGCCAGGCGCACCGCGGGGCGCATGTAGTCGCTGAAGATGAGGAACGTGCCGCCGAACGCGCGCGTCGGCCCGTGCAGCACGATGCCGTTGACGATCGCGCCCATCGCGTGCTCGCGGATGCCGAAGTGCAGGACGCGGCCGTACGGGTCGCCGGACCACTCGTGCGTCGACCACTCGGCCGGGATGAAGCTCTTGCCGGACTTGATCGTGGTCAGGTTCGACTCGGCGAGGTCGGCGGAGCCGCCCCACAGCTCGGGGAGCTGCTCGGCGAGGGCGTTGATGACGAGGCCGCTCGCGGCGCGGGTCGAGACGTCCTTCCCTGCTTCGAACGACGGCAGGGCGTCGGCGATGTCCGCGGGGAGCTCCTTCGCCTCGACGCGGTCCAGGAGCGCCTTGCGCTCCGGGTTCGCCGCAGCCCAGGCCTCGAACGACTGCTGCCACGCGGCGCGGGCCTCGGCGCCGCGCTCGGCGAGGCCGCGGGTGCGCTCGAGGACGTCGGCTGCGACGACGAAGGACTGCTCGGGATCGAACCCGAGGACCTTCTTCGTCGCGGCGAGCTCGTCGCCGCCGAGGGCGGAGCCGTGGATCTTGCCGGTGTTCTGCTTGCCGGGGGAGGGCCAGCCGATGATCGTCTTCAGGATGATGAGCGACGGCTTGGCGGTCTCGCCCTGCGCCGCCTGGATCGCCGCGTGGAGCTCGGCGACATCCTCGACGTACTCGCCGGTGCTCTTCCAGTCCACCGTCTGCACGTGCCAGCCGTATGCCTCGTAGCGCGCGGCGACGTCCTCGGTGAATGCGACGTTGGTGTCGTCCTCGATCGAGATCTGGTTGGAGTCGTACAGCGCGATGAGGTTGCCGAGCTGCTGGTGGCCGGCAAGGCTCGACGCCTCGCTGGTGATGCCCTCCTGCAGGTCGCCGTCACCGGCGATGACGTAGACGAAGTGGTCGAACGGGCTCTCGCCGGCCGGTGCCTCCGGGTCGAACAGGCCGCGCTCGTAGCGTGCCGCGTACGCGAAGCCCACCGCGGAGGCGAGACCCTGGCCGAGCGGGCCGGTCGTGATCTCGACGCCGGCCGTGTGGCCGTACTCGGGGTGGCCGGGCGTCTTCGAGCCCCATGTGCGCAGCGACTTGAGGTCATCGAGCTCGAGGCCGAACCCGCCCAGGTAGAGCTGCACGTACTGCGTGAGCGAGGAGTGTCCCGCGGAGAGGACGAAGCGGTCGCGACCGAGCCAGTCGGTCTCGGTCGGATCGTGGCGCAGCACCCGCTGATACAGCAGGTAGGCCGCGGGGGCGAGGCTCATCGCGGTCCCGGGGTGGCCATTGCCGACCTTCTCCACGGCATCCGCCGCGAGAATCCGCGCGGTGTCCACCGCGCGCCGATCGATCTCGTCCCACTGCAGCTCTGACACTCGGTCGCCTTTCGTCTGGGGTTTGCGCCCGACGCGAGACGTATCGCGGCCTCGGAAGGAGGGGGTCGGCGCGGGGCGCGCAGAGGCTCTCAGCATATCGAGTCGGTATGCGCGACGGGTGATGGACGGCGCTGTGTGACGCCGTGGGGCGAGAAGCGATGCCATAGACTGGGCCGGACCGATCAACAGCGGCGGGGGCGATGGACATCACGACGACGCGCGAGGTAGAGCACGCCTCGACACGCCCCTCCGTCGGCCGCACCGTCCGGGCGTACGTCGCGCTGACGAAGCCGCGCGTCCTGGAGCTGCTGCTCGTCACGACGGTCCCGGTCATGATCCTCGCCGCCGGCGGCCTGCCCGATCTGTGGCTGGTCCTCGCGACCGTCATCGGCGGGGCCATGAGTGCCGGCTCTGCGGCGTCGTTCAACATGTACCTCGATCGCGACATCGACGCGCACATGCACCGCACCGAGAACCGGCCGCTCGTCACGGGTGAGGTCTCGCCGCGGGGCGCGCTGATCTTCTCGTGGGCGCTGGCGGTGGCATCCACCGTCTGGCTGTTCCTGACGACGAACTGGCTGGCCGCGGCGCTCAGCGTCTTCGCGATCTTTTTCTACGTCGTCGTCTACACGATCCTGCTGAAGCGCCGCACCGAGCAGAACATCGTGTGGGGCGGCATCGCCGGCTGCTTCCCGGTCGTCATCGGCTGGTCGGCCGTGACCGGCTCGCTGAGCTGGACCCCGCTCATCCTCTTCCTCCTGGTCTTCCTCTGGACGCCGCCGCACTACTGGCCGCTGTCGGTGAAGTACAAGGGCGACTACGCCGGGGTCGATGTACCGATGCTCGGCGCGACGCGCAACGGCTCGCAGGTCGGCCTGCAGGTCATCCTCTACGCGTGGGCGACCGTGGCGTCGTCGCTGCTGCTGATCCCGGTGGCGCCCATGGGCCTCGTGTACACCGTGTCGGCGCTGGTGTTCGGCGGCTGGTTCATCTTCGAAGCGCACGTCCTGTACAACCGGGCGGTCCGCGGTGAGAAGAGCAGCGCGATGCGCGTCTTCCACGCCTCGATCACGTACCTCACGCTGCTGTTCGTGGCGATCGCGATCGACCCGCTGCTGCCCTTCTAGGCGCCCAGCCGCACGGCTCTCCGTGCCCGGCGATGGACCCGCGCGGCGATGGACCCGCGCCGACGATTCACCCGCGCCGATGTGCGGGTATGGGCCGCGTCCACCCGCCATTCGGCGCGGGTGAGCCGAGCAATCCCCAGCGATCCCCACTGCAGCGAACCCCATTGCTCCGCGGCAAAGCGCGGGTGCATGCCCGCGAGACCCGCACTGTGCCGCGGACGTGCTGAGGCCTTCTCGTCATCCGCGCTGAGGTTCTCGGGATCCACGGCGCCTGCCCCGCACAGACGGCACCGCGCCGCATCCTGAACCCGAGGCAGATGGCCTGGGATCCGTGGATGCGGCGCGGTGCGGCGCTGCGCGAGAGCTCAGCGGGTGACGGCGGGCTCGTCGACCTCGGAGTCGGCGGCCGTCTCGACGACGGTCGTCTGGGCGGTCGGGGCCTCGGCGACGGGAGCGACCGGGGCCTCAGCCTCGACAGGCTCGTCCCACGCGGCGGCCTCGACGACCTCGACGGCCGGGGCGGGCGCGAACGCGCGCAGCGCGCCGAGCGTGAGGGCCAGCGCGAGACCGATGAGGCCCGCGCCGATGAGGATGGCGCCGAGGACGCCCCACACCTGGCCGGCGTACACCTCGACACCGGTGGCGGTGCCGTCGGTGAGGGTCGTGACCATGGTGCCGATGTTGTTCGTGAGGACGTACGAGCCGACGCCGACCGAGGCGAGCGATCCGGCCACGAGCAGCCAGAACGGGATGCTGCGGGTCAGACGGGGGCGGGGGTTCATGTGGTTCTCCTTGATGGTTGGGGTGGCCGTCCCGCGGCGCGGAGACATCCGCGTCCGCCGAAACGGCATCCGGCTACTCTTGCGGTTCAGTCCGAACGGGTCCGATGCGTCGCCTATGAAAAGACTGTGGACGCCGGGGCGTCCGGAGTCGCCGGGACGACGGCACGCGGCGCCTTCAGGTGCAGGATGACGACCGTCATCGCCGCGGCCGACAGGGACGCGAGCACCATGTGGATGCCGACGAGGACCTCGGGCAGCCCTTCGCGGGCCTGCCACACGCCGACGACGATCTGCACGACGACGGCGGCCACCAGGACGAGCAGCCAGCGGCGCACGGGCAGACGTTGGACCCACGCGACGACGGTGAGGACGGTGACGAGTCCTGCCAGGATGTAGCCCGGCCAGGCGTGCACGTGTGCGAGGAACGTCGCGTCGAATCCGTTGCGGATGATGTCCTCGTCGCCCGAGTGCGGCCCGTTGCTCGTGGTCAGCACGCCGAAGAAGATCGTCGCGGCGAGGGCGAGCGTCGTGACGTGGGCGAGGATCGCGAACCACGCCGGCACGGCGCGCTCACGGGGACCGGGCACAGCGGCGAGCCGGACCAGGTAGGCGGCGGTCACGCAGACCAGCAGCAGAGAGGCGGTGTAGTGGAAGCCGACGACGAATGCGTTGAGATCGGTGACGACCGCGAGGCCGCCCACGACGGCCTGGGCCATCACGCCGGCGAGCACGATCCACGCCAGCACGATGAGATCCCGGCGGCGCTCCGACCGCCGCACCGAGTCGATCATGGCCGCCAGGACCGCCAGCAGGAGGCCGCTGGAGAACCCGAAGGCCCCGAGGTCGAACGGGTTCGCCACGACGTAGGCACCGACACCCAGCGCGATCCCGCCGGCGGCGAACCACAGCGCACGGTTCACGAGGCGCCGACCCGCGAAGGTCGCGATCGTCAGCAGCAGCACGGCCAGGGCGATGATCCCCACGACGCCGGTCATCAGACGGTTGCCGAACTCGATGATCCCGTGGATGCCCTGTGCGGGGAGCGGGACGAGCGACTCCGGCGTGCAGAGCGGCCACTCGGTGCATCCGAGCCCCGATCCGGTCAGGCGGACGGCGCCGCCGGTCCCGATGATGACGACCTCGGCGATGAACGACGACCAGGCCAGCAGCCGCAGCGGGCGGCCGACGCGGTCCGGGATCTGCGCGGAGCGGGGTGCGGTCTGCGCGAGGGTCATGCGCGGGTCCTCCTGTGTGTCGCCCCTGCGTCCTCGGTACGCCACGCCGCGGGCAGGCGTTGCCTGTAGACTTGAGGGGTTGTGACGACGGCGCGCGCGGCGTGCCGGGTCCACCCAAGTCTAGGCGCGTCGTCAGCGCCACAAGAGCGGCCCTGCAAGCGGCATCCCACCCGCGGAACTCCACACGGGACAGGGAATGCCGGGACGGTTGACACCGTTGCGGCCTAGAGGAGGAAAACGATGTCGGATGTGCTCATCGACCGCCCGGAGCTCGCAGGTCTCGGGGTGTACGAATTCGGCTGGCACGATGCCGACGCCGCCGGATCCAGCGCCCGCCGCGGCCTCAGCGAGGGTGTCGTCCGCGACATCTCCGCCCTGAAGTCCGAGCCGGAATGGATGCTGAAGACCCGTCTGAAGGGTCTGCAGCTCTTCGGCCGCAAGCCGATGCCGACGTGGGGCGCCGACCTCTCCGAGATCGACTTCGACAACATCAAGTACTTCGTGCGCTCCACCGAGAAGCAGGCGCAGTCCTGGGAGGACCTCCCGGACGACATCAAGAACACGTACGAGAAGCTCGGCATCCCCGAGGCGGAGCGCTCGCGCCTCGTCTCCGGCGTCGCCGCCCAGTACGAGTCCGAGGTCGTCTACCACCAGATCCAGAAGGAGCTGGAGGACCAGGGCGTCATCTTCATGGACACCGACACGGCCCTGCGCGAGCACCCGGAGTTCTTCGAGGAGTACTTCGGCAGCGTCATCCCCGCCGGCGACAACAAGTTCGCAGCGCTGAACACGGCCGTGTGGTCGGGCGGTTCGTTCGTCTACGTGCCGCCGGGCGTCCACGTCGAGATCCCGCTGCAGGCCTACTTCCGCATCAACACCGAGAACATGGGCCAGTTCGAGCGGACGCTCATCATCGCCGACGAGGGCTCGTACGTGCACTACATCGAAGGGTGCACGGCCCCGATCTACAAGTCCGACTCGCTGCACTCCGCCGTCGTCGAGATCATCGTGAAGAAGCACGCACGCGTTCGCTACACGACGATCCAGAACTGGTCGAACAACGTCTACAACCTCGTCACCAAGCGTGCCGTCGCCCACGAGGGCGCCACGATGGAATGGGTCGACGGCAACATCGGCTCGAAGGTCACGATGAAGTACCCGTCGATCTTCCTCATGGGAGAGCACGCGAAGGGCGAGACCCTCTCGGTCGCGTTCGCCGGTCCCGGTCAGCACCAGGACGCCGGCGCGAAGATGATCCACATGGCGCCGTACACGCAGTCCTCGATCGTCTCCAAGTCGATCGCGCGCGGCGGCGGGCGTGCCGGCTACCGCGGCGAGGTCCGCGTCGACGCCAACGCGCACCACTCCGCCAACACGGTGCGCTGCGATGCGCTGCTGGTGGACTCGATCTCCCGCTCCGACACGTACCCGTCGATCGACATCCGCGTGGACGACGTGCAGCTCGGCCACGAGGCCACGGTCTCGAAGGTCAGCGAGGAGCAGCTGTTCTACCTCATGAGTCGAGGGATGCCGGAGGCCGAGGCCATGGCGATGATCGTGCGCGGCTTCATCGAGCCCATCGCGCGGGAACTGCCGATGGAGTACGCCCTCGAACTCAACAAGCTCATCGAGATGGGCATGGAAGGATCCGTCGGCTGATGACGACAGCGACCCCGGCCCCCGCGCTCGTCGCGGAGGGCCACATCGACCCTGCGGCGGCGTTCGTTCCCGTGCAGACCCGCTCGGAGCGCCCCTCGTCGTTCGAGCCCGCCGATTTCGGCGTGCCGACCGGCCGCGAGGTGAACTGGAAGCACACCCCGGTGGCGCGTCTGCAGGCGCTCTTCGTCGACGAGGCAGGGCCCCACGACGTCATCGGCGTCGAGGTGACCGCCCCGGCTGCCGTCCTGCAGCGACGGCTCCGCGTCGGCGAGGCCCCCCGCGGCGAGGTCTTCCGGCCCGAGGACCTGCCGAGCGCGATCGCCTGGTCGCAGGAAGAGCTCGCGCCCCTCATCAGCATCCCCGCGGGCGTGGAGCTCGAGGAGCCCGTCGTCATCCGCCTCACCGGCAACGGCGGCCTCGCGCACGCACACGTCGTCATCGAAGCGCAGGCGAACGCTCGGGGGACCGTCGTGATGCGTCACGAGGGCACGGCGCTGCACGCGCAGAACGTCGAGATCATCGCCCGCGAGGGCTCCGCGCTCACCGTCATCACGGTGCAGGGCTGGGACGACGACGCCGTGCACCTCGCGGCCCACCAGGCCCGCGTCGAGCGCGACGCGACCCTGACGCACGTGGTGGCGAGCCTCGGCGGCGGCGTCGTGCGGATCAACCCCTCCGTCGAGCTCGCCGGCGACGGCGCGCACGGGAAGCTGTTCGGGCTGTCGTTCGCCGACGCCGACCAGCACCTGGAGAGCCAGGTCTACCTCCACCACAAGGGCCGCCACACGACCGGCGACGTCCTCTACAAGGGCGCCCTGCAGGGCGCGGGCGCGCGCAGCGTGTGGATCGGCGACGTGCTGATCGGCCCCGACGCCACCGGCACCGACTCGTACGAGGCCAACCGCAACCTCGTGCTCACCGACGGCGCCCGTGCCGACTCCATCCCGAACCTCGAGATCCAGACCGGCGACATCGTCGGCGCGGGGCACGCGAGTGCGACCGGCCGGTTCGACGACGAGCAGCTCTTCTATCTGCAGGCGCGCGGCATCTCGGAGGACGAGGCCCGCCGTCTCGTCGTGCTCGGCTTCCTGACCGAGATCGTCCAGAAGCTCGGCATCCCCTCGTTGGAGGACGAGCTGACCGCGGCCATCGAGGCCGAGCTTTCCCAAGAGGAGGGTGCGGCATGACCGCGCAGAAGGTGCTGAACGTCAGCGAGCTCCAGCAGGACACGCCCGTGCGCGTCGAGGTCGGGGGAGTCCCCATCGCGGTCGTGCTCGATTCGAACGGCGACGTCCACGCGATCGGCGACACGTGCACCCACGGCGACATCTCGCTCGCGGACGGCTTCGTCGAGGGCGACACGCTCGAGTGCTGGGCGCACGGGTCCGCGTTCTCGCTGCGCACCGGTCGCCCCCTGAACCTCCCGGCCTATGAGCCGGTCCCTGTCTACGAAGTCACGATCGAGGGCGATGACGTGCTCATCGACCCCGCCGTGACCAAAGTTGTGAACTGAAGAAGGAAGTCAGCAATGTCTGTTCTCGAGATCCGCGACCTGCATGTGACGGTCGAGACGGATGCCGGTGAGACGCCGATCCTCAACGGCGTGACCCTCACGGTGCGCACCGGCGAGACGCACGCCATCATGGGCCCCAACGGCTCCGGCAAGTCGACGCTCGCGTACACGATCGCCGGTCACCCGAAGTACACCGTGACCTCCGGCACCATCACCCTCGACGGTGAGGACGTGCTGGCCATGACGGTCGACGAGCGCGCCCGCGCCGGCCTCTTCCTCGCGATGCAGTACCCGGTCGAGATCCCGGGCGTCACCGTCACGAACTTCCTCCGCACCGCGAAGACCGCCATCGACGGCGAGGCCCCGGCCATCCGCACGTGGACGAAGGACGTCAAGGGCGCCATGAAGAACCTGCGCATGGACCCCAAGTTCGCGCAGCGCAACGTCAACGAGGGCTTCTCCGGCGGCGAGAAGAAGCGCCACGAGATCCTCCAGCTCGAGCTGCTGAAGCCGGCCCTCGCGATCCTCGACGAGACCGACTCCGGCCTCGACGTGGACGCGCTGAAGATCGTCTCCGAGGGCGTGAACCGCGCCAAGGAGAGCACCAACCTCGGCGTCCTGCTCATCACCCACTACACCCGCATCCTGCGCTACATCACGCCCGACTACGTGCACGTCATGGTGCAGGGCCGGATCGCCGAGGAGGGCGGCCCGGAACTGGCCGACCGCCTCGAGGACGAGGGCTACGACCGGTACACCGAGGTCGCCGAGTCCGCCGTCGACGTCGAGAGCTAGGATCCCTTCATGACCGCGACCCTCACACCCGAGAAGTACGACGAGGTCACCGAAGCGCTCAAGGACGTCATGGATCCCGAGCTCGGGATCAATGTCGTCGACCTGGGCCTCATCTACGACCTGTCCTGGGATGAGGAGAACGACGCCCTCGTCATCCACATGACGCTCACCTCCGCCGGCTGCCCGCTGACCGACGTGCTCGAGGAGCAGACGGCGCAGGCGCTGGACGAGGTCGTGCAACAGTTCCGCATCAACTGGGTGTGGATGCCGCCGTGGGGCCCGGAGCGGATCACGGACGACGGCCGCGACATGATGCGCGCGCTCGGGTTCGCGATCTGATATATCGTTCCTTGCCTTTCCGAGGCGCGCGGGTCTAACCTTCGGGAACACCCGTATTCGGGCATCGTGCACACCTGGGGAGGTGGGCGATGAATGGACAGCTGGGGAGTGTCCGCTCGTGGCTCCGTGTTTCTGTCGGACTCGCGGCGCTGAGCGTCGCGCTCGTGCTGGGGGGATGTGCGTCGAGCGGGAACGCTTCCTCGCCGCCGCCGGCGGCGAGTGCGAGCGGTGCGCCTGCGGCATCCGAGACCGCGTCCGCCGAGCCGACGACGGCGGCGTCGCCGGAGCAGCAGTACTGCGAGCGAGCCGCCCTCGCGTTCCTGGACGAATCGGCGCCCGCCGTCGCGACGAGCGACGAAGTGGATTCCGCCGCATCCGCGCTGGGTGTGGAGCTGCCGGGAACGCCGGAGTGCAGTGTGACGCATGACGTCTCGACCGGCGGCCGCGGAGTGCTGGTCGTCTGGGTGGGCGACGAGTCCATCGCGCCGACACTCGTCGCCGATCTGACGGCGAAGGGCTTCACGGTCTCGCAGGAACCGACGGCGAGCTACACCATCACCGTCTTCACTTCGGACGAGGTGGAGGCGGGGGTGTCGCCGGTCGGCAAGGGGAACGGCATGAGCGTCTGGGGCCAGCCGTGGCCGGACGACTTCGTCACCCTGCTCCACGTCTTCACGCCCTGACGGCCATCGGCCGTCACCCGATCGCGGACTTCGAGGGGGAAGCCGATGATCACAGTTCTCGCACTGGGCCTCACTGCTCTAGCTGTGCTGGGAGCGCCCGCCGCTGCAGGTGAGGACGCGGATGCCGACACGGTGTGGCAAGTGACGTTCCGTGGCGTGCATGAGGCGACCTATGACGCCTCTAACGGAGTCTCTACGCACGCCGACGAAAGGTACACACACCTCATTTGCACCATCGCTTCTTGCGTGTACAAGGAGTTCGGCTACGACTCCGCGGTGGAGCTGCTCGTGGGGCAGTCGGTCGGCTCCGTCTCGTGGCCCGAGTCAGGGGACCTCTGCGCCGACGACGCTCCGTGGGTCGGTGCGGGGTCAATGACGGTCTCCTTTGACACGGACACTCTGTCGGTAGAGGGCTCGAGCGCTGCCTCAGGGTGGGTGGAGTGCGATGACGGCGTCCGTTATTTCTCGCCCGGAGTGACATGGACCTTCACCGGGAGTTGGGTGTCCGGCGGGTTGTGCACGCTCGAAGGTGACCCGTGCCCGTTCCTGGAGGCCGCCGCGCCCGAGGCGGGCCCCGCCGACGAACCACCCGGAGCCGCCGGGCCGGGGGGCGAGGCGGCTCCGGGCTCTCAGCTGCGCTCCGGCGACCCCGGCGCGCCGAGCATGCTGTCCGGCCTCGCGACGCCCGCGACCGCGGGCACGGCGCCGGTGCAGCTCGCGCTCGCGGTGCTCCTCACCGTCGTGCTCGTGCTGCTCGTCGCCTTCCCGACCGCGCTGCTCAACAGTGCCGTCGAGTCCGGGTCGGAGCGCCTGTCGGGATGGTGGGCGAGGCGCCGCGCGCCGCACCCCGACACGACCGCATCCGAGCCGCGCGCCGCCGCCTGGGCGCGGTCCTGGTGGTGGGCGGCGTCCGGTGTCGTGATCGCCTCGGTGATCACGGCGTTCGCGGATCCGCAGTTCGGACTGAACCCCGGATCCGGCCGGGTCGTGCTGTCGATCCTCGTCTCGTTCGCCGTCGACGTCGTCCTCGGGTGGGCGCTCGTCGTGTGGATCATGTCTCGTGTGAACCCGGGCTCGACGCACGTGTACTCGTTCCGGCCCCTGACCCTCCTCGTCGTCGTCGCAGCCGTCCTGTTCACCCGGCTGACCGGATTCGAACCGGGGATCGTCTTCGGACTCGTGGCAGGTGTCGCGTTCGGCGCGATCGCGGGCCGTTCCGCGGAAGCGAAGTCCGCCCTCGTGACGCTCGGCTACGCATTCGTCCTCGCGCTCGTCGCCTGGGTCGTGTACGGCGTCGTCGCGGGCACGTCCGGCGAGTCGTTCCTCGCGACGCTGCTCGTCGAGACCCTCGCCGCGGTCGCCGTCGGCGGCATGGCCGCGCTGCCCATCGCCCTCATCCCGCTGCGCGGCATGCCGGGGCATGCGATCTGGCTCTGGAACCGCTGGGTGTGGGCCGGCTGCTACGCCGTCGGCCTCATAGCGTTCTTCATCGTGCTGATGCCGATGCCCTTCTCCTGGGACGAGGTCGGGTGGGAGCTCGGCGCGTGGATCGCCGTGTACCTCGTCTACGCCCTGACCGCCGTCACCGCCTGGCTGCTCGTGACACGGCCCTGGCGGCGGGATGCGGACGACGTCGGCACCGCTGGCGCGGGTACGGCGACGACGACGGAGGCCGCCCCGCCGGCGCCCGACCGTCAGGAAGAGGAGGTCGCGACATGATCGACGCGCACACGAGGCGGATGGCGGTACTCGCGGTCCTGCTGGCGACGGCGGGGTTGTCCGCCTGCGCGCCGGTCCCGGAGCCGGGTCCGACGCCCGAACCGCCGCTCACGGCGACCGTGCACATCCACGCCGGCGACGCCGACGTGACCGGCGCGGACGGTGACACCGTCGCAGAGCCCGACGGCGCCGAGGTCACCGCCGGCGCGATCGTCGAGGCGGTCGGGGCCGACGCGCTCGTGGAACTGGCCTGGTCGGACGGTGCCGTGACGCGCCTGGGGCCGGAGTCCCGCTTCCTCCTCGGAGGCGCCGACGGCTCCGACACGACGAGGGGCGAGCAGATCGGCGGACTCAGCTGGAACCGTGAGGCGGCCGCAGCGGAGGAGGGCGAGTACGCCGTGCGCTCCGCCGGCACGGTCGTCGCCGACCGAGGCGCCTACTTCGTCATCGACTGCCGTTCCTCCACCTGCCGGGTCACCGGGGTCGGTGGGGGAGGCGGAGACGGCTCGAAGACGACGCTCCGGCGGGGGAGCCTCACGGCCGTGGGCACGACGAGGGCGGCGACATGGGGCGAACTGTTCGGCGACCCGTGGGCGCAGCGCAACGCCGAACTCGACGCCGAGGCGGGACTGCCGCCGGTCACCGACGTGTTCGAAGATGCAGAACCGGGCCGCGCGTCGCTGTCGGGGACGTTCGACGTCGTCGTGACGACGGTCACCTCGGAATGCGACGGCGGCGACCTCGTCTGCGACACGATCAGCCAGACCGGCCGGGTCCGGAATCTGAGCTACAGCTTCGGAACCGACTGCAGCGACGGCATCCCGTGCGCGCCGACGGTGACGACCCAGTTCACGGACCTCGCAACCGGCAAGACCCAATCCCGCGAGGTGCCGCTCCGGTTCGATGGGACCCGGTACCTGTGGGGGTGGGTGGATCGACTCGAGGTGTGCATCTGGGACTACGGCGACGGCCGCACCGAGTCGACCGGCAGCGCCGACAACGGCCTGTCCTGGTCCGCGGAGCCGACCGATGCCGACGTCGTCGACGGCGCCTTCGTCGTCACCGCGATGGGCGGAGACGCCGCAGCCTATGTGACGGTGCTGAGCCCCGTCGACAGCGGCCGGTTCCCCGGCTGCGAGCGCTGGCAGGCGGATTGGGACACCACGAGCACGATCGAGTTGGCGAGGGCGGGACGATGAACACGCGTGCGGTCTTCCTGCTGACGGTCGCGGCCCTGCCGCTTCTCCTGGGCGCCGCCGCCCCGCCGGTCGACGAGCCGGCACCCACGCTCGTGGCGACGTATCAGGTCACGGCGGAGGAGGTCAGCACCGGCCCGGACGGCGCCACCGAGACCGACGGGGCGTCGGGCATCGTGGAGCTGACGTGCGCCGGCAGCACCTGCCGGGTGACCGGTGAGCCCTACCGTTCCCTGCTGCGCGGCCTGCCGCTCGAACTCGGCACATCCGCGGTCGGGGAATCCACGTCGCCGGGCGCCGCGACGGCCTGCGGGGACGGGATCGGGGAGCGGCGCATCGAGGTGACGGCCGACGCGACCGGTTTCCGCGCCTCTCTCACGCAGGACTCGCTGGGCTGGAACGACTGCGGGGACGGCTCGGAGGCGTACTCCCACGCGAGGGAGATCACCTGGACGGGAGCCCTGGTGACCGGGCCGGTGTGCATGTTCAGCGAGGCCGGGTGCCGTGCGACGGAGAGCGCTTCCGCACTCGCGACCGGCGACCCGGCCGCCCCGAGCGTGCTGTCCGCCCTGGCGACGCCGGCGACGGCGGGCACCGCGCCGATCCAGCTCGGCCTCGCCGCCCTGATGACCCTCGTGCTGGTCCTGCTCGTCGCCTTCCCGACGGCGCTCCTGAACAGCGCCGTCGAGTCCGGTTCCGAACGCGCCGCGGGCTGGTGGTCGGCGCGGCAGACACGACGCCACCCCGCCGCCGACGGCGAGGACGTGATCACGCCGCGCCGGCAATGGACCGCCTCCTGGTGGTGGGCGGGGGCGGGCGTGGTCGCGGCGTCGGTCATCTCGGCGTTCGTGGACCCGCAGTTCGGTCTGAACCCGGGATCGGGGCGCATGGTCCTCTCGATCCTCATCTCGTTCGCGGTGGACGTCGTCCTCGGGTGGGCCGCGGTCGTGTGGATCATGTCGCGGATGAATCCCGGGGTCACGCACTCCTACTCGTTCCGTCCGCTTACCCTGCTGGTCGTGGTCGCCGCGGTCGTCTTCACCCGCGTGACGGGGTTCGAGCCGGGCATCGTCTTCGGGCTCGTCGCCGGTGTCGCGTTCGGGGCGCTGGCCGGCCGGTCGGCGGAGGCGAAGTCCGCCCTCGTCACGCTCGGCTACGCGTTCGCGTGGGCGGCCGTCGCCTGGGTCGTCTACGGAGCCGTCGCCGACTCCGCGGGGGACTCGTTCCTGGCCACGCTCCTCGTCGAAGCGCTCGCCGCGGTCGCCGTCGGCGGCATGGCAGCTCTGCCGGTCGCACTCATTCCGCTCCGCGGGATGCCGGGATACCCGATCTGGCGATGGAGCCGGTGGCTGTGGGCGGGATGCTACGCCGTCGGCCTCCTGGCGTTCTTCATCGTCCTCATGCCGATGCCGTTCGCGTGGGACGAGGTCGGCTGGGAGCTCGGCGCCTGGGTCGGGGTCTACCTCGTGTACGCCGCCGCGGCGGTCGTCGCGTGGCTGGTGCTCGCCCGCCCCTGGCAGAAGGACGAGTCCGCGTCACCGGAGGTCACAGCCGAACCAGATGCCGAGGCGGTGGACAGCGGCGCCGATAGGCTCGGGGCGTGAGTGTCAGCCCTCTCCGAACCCTGCCCCTGGACGAGCTGCGCCGACGGTCGAGCACGAAGTGGCGCTCGTACCCGGAGGACGTCATCCCCATGTTCGTCGCCGAGACCGACTTCGCACTCGCCCCGGCCATCGCGCGCACCCTCGCGGAGGCCGTGACCCGCGGCGACACCGGCTACACGCCGCCGGACCCGGGACTGCGGAGCGCCTTCACCGCGTTCGCGCTGCGACAGTACGGGTGGGCGGTCGAGCCGACCCGCATCCGCTCGACCGGCGACGTCATGATGGGGGTCGTCGAGCTGCTCCGCGCCACGATCAGACCCGGTGACCGCGTCGTCATCGCACCGCCCGTCTACCCGCCGTTCTCGATGTGCATTCCCGAGGCCGGCGGCGTCGTCGAGGAGGTGCCGCTCCTGGACACCGGGGACGCCTGGGAGCTGGACCTGCGGGGGATCGAGGCGGCCCTGGCGGGCGGCGCGCGCGCCGTCCTGCTGTGCAACCCGCACAACCCCACCGGCACCGTGCACTCCCGTGCTGCGCTCGCCGACCTCGCCGACCTCGCCGAGCGGTTCGGCGCGGTCGTCATCAGCGATGAGATCCACGCGCCGCTCGTGCACCCCGGCGGCGTCTTCACGCCGTTCCTCGCGGCCTCGTCGACCGCCGCCGAGGTCGGCTTCGCTGTGACGAGCGCTTCGAAGGCGTACAACCTGGCGGGCCTGAAGTGCGCGCTCATGATCAGCGCGTCCGAGAAGACCGGCGCCGTCGTGAGCGGGCTGTGGCCGGAGGTCGAGTGGCGCACCGGCCTCTTCGGTGCGCTCGCCGGGGTCGCGGCGTTCTCGCCCGAGTCGGACGCGTGGCTGGACGCGCAGATGGCGGCCCTCGACGTCAACCGTCGCCTCCTGTCCGACCTCTTGGCGGAGGAGCTCCCGCTCGCCCGCTACCGCGTGCCGGATGCCGGCTACCTGGCGTGGATCGACGTCTCCGCCTACGGCTGGGGCGACGACCCGGCGCGGCGCATCCTGCGGGACGCGAAGGTCGCTCTGCATCACGGGCCGCTCTTCGGCGTGCAGGGGATCGGCCACGTCCGGCTGAACTTCGGGTGCGCGCCCGACGTGCTCACGGAGGCGGTGCGTCGGATCGGGGCGCTTGCCCGCTCGTGAGCGCCGCGCGGCGCGGAACGGCGGGGTCCGTCCCCGGCGGCGGGATCTGGCATCCGCGCTACATCTGGGTGACGATCGGCGCGGTGGCGATGATCTTCCTCGCCGCGACGCAGTCGCTCGCCGTCACGACCGTCATGCCGCTCGTGAGCGCCGACCTGGACGGCGCGGCGCTCTACGCCGTCGCGTTCTCCGGGACACTGGCGACCAGCGTCATCGGGATGGTCGCCGTCGGGGCCTGGTGCGACCGCGCCGGCCCGGTCCTTCCCCTCACGACGTCGGTGGTCCTCTTCGTGGCGGGACTGGTCGTCGCGGGCGCCGCGCCCACCATGGAGGTCCTGGTCGCGGGGCGCCTGCTGCAGGGACTCGGCACCGGGGGGCAGACCGTCGCCCTGTACGTCGTCGTCGCACGCGTGTACCCGGCGACGCTGCACGGGCGGGTCTTCGCCGCCTTCTCGGCCGCGTGGGTCGTGCCCTCGATCGTCGGGCCGTTCCTCGCCGGCGCCGTCGCGGAGTACCTGCACTGGCGGTGGGTGTTCCTCGGCGTCGCGGCGCTGACCCTCGCGGCGTTCGCGCTCGTCCTCGCCCGTCTGCACGACCGCCCGCTCGGCACCGAGCATCCCGCGACCGACCCCGTGGCGGCTCGCCTCGGCTGGGCGAGTGTCGTCGCCGGCGGGGCGCTCGCGCTGAGTCTCGCGGGGGAGGCCGGCGCGCTCGCCCCGGCAGTGGTCACGGCATCCGTCGTCGTCATCGCGGTCGCCATCCGCCCGCTTCTGCCGCCGGGAACCCTGCGGCTCCGCCGCGGGCTCCCGAGTGTCGTGGCGATGCGGGCGCTCATCGCGGGGGCGCTGTTCGGCGCGGAGATCTACGTGCCCTACCTGCTCATGGACCGGTACGCCTTCTCCGCGACGTGGGCCGGTCTCGCCCTCACCGTGGCCGCGCTGCTGTGGGCGGCGGGATCCGACGTGCAGGGCCGGTACGGCGACCGCATCGGGAACACGCGGATCACGCTCATCGGCACGGCGCAGCTCGCCACCGCGACGGCCATCGCCACGCTGACGGCCTGGCTGCACCTGCCGCCCTGGATCCTCATCACCGGGTGGGCGCTGGCCGGCGGCGGGATGGGGCTCATGTACCCGCGGCTCACCGTCTTGACGCTCGGCTACTCGACGGCGCAGAACCAGGGCTTCAACTCCTCCGCCCTGTCGATCTCCGATTCGGTGGGTGCCTCCGCATCCATCGCGGCGATGGGCCTCACCTTCACGGCGCTCGCCGGGACGGGAGCCGGGTTCCCGGCCGTGTTCCTCGTCGCGACCGCGCTCGCGCTGCTGGCGCTCGTCCCGGGTCTGCGGCTGGAACGTCGCGACGGCGCCACCGCGGGCTGATCCCTCCGCGTGACGATCCGATTTGGATGCCGGGGAGAGGCAAGGCTACCCTAACTATGTGAGCATCTCCGAGGACGTCCGCACGCGCCCCGCCTATCGGCCCTACGCCGCGACGGTCGCCGACGTGCAGCGGCTCTCGCCGCACTTCACCCGCGTCGTCTTCGCCGGTGAGGACTTCGACGTCTTCGGAACCGCGGGCCTGGACCAGCGCATCAAGCTGATCCTCCCGCTGCCGGACGGCACCCTCAGCGACATCGGGCAGCACGACAGCGACGTCATCGACGCGGGGGAGTGGTACTCCAGGTGGCGGGCACTGCCGCCGGCGACCCGGAGCCCGCTCCGCACGTACACGGTCCGGCGCATCGACCCCGTCGCGCGCCGGCTCACCGTCGACTTCGTCGTCCATCACGACGCCGGGCCGGCCGGAAGCTGGGCCGAGAAGGCCGTGACCGGGCAGGAGATCGTCATCATCGGTCCCGACCAGCGCAGCGACGCGTACCGGCAGGGACTGGACTGGCATCCGGGGACCGCGCGCCGCGTCGTGCTGGCCGGCGACGAGACCGCGACACCCGCGATCTGCGCGATCCTCGAGACCCTCGACGCCTCCTACGACGTCGACGCGTTCATCGAGGTGCCCTCGGGCGCCGACCGGATCGCCCTCGACGTGCCCGACTCGTTCCGCGTGTCGTGGCTGCCGCGCGAGGACCGCCCCCACGGCGAGGCGCTGACCGAAGCGCTCACGGCCTGGAGCGCCGTGTCCGGCGACGTCCTCGCGCACGCCGCCGCGCCCCGTCGCCAGGTGCTCGCCGACATCGATGTCGACCACGACCTGCTGTGGGACAGTCCCGACGACTCCGAGGGGGAGTTCTACGCGTGGATCGCCGGCGAGGCGGCCACCGTCAAGGGGCTTCGCCGGCACCTCGTGCAGGGCTGCGGCGTCGACCGCAAACGCGTCGCGTTCATGGGGTACTGGAGACTCGGCCAGTCCGAGCGTCAGGAATGACCACGGCGCGCGACCGGCGCGGACGGCTGCTGCTCACCGGCGCGATCGCACTGCTGGCCGTCATGGCCGTCGTGAGCCTCATGATCGGCGCGCGTTCGGTCGCTCCGAGCGTCGTGATCGACGCGCTGCTGCGGCCCGACCTGTCTCTGGCCGATCACTCCGTCATCCTCACCCAGCGGGTGCCGCGCACCGTGATCGGCATCCTCGCGGGAGCCGCCCTCGCCCTCGCCGGAACCCTCATGCAGGGCCTCACGCGCAATCCGCTCGCCGACCCGGGCCTTCTGGGCGTCAACGCCGGGGCTTCCGTCGCCGTGCTCGCCGCCATCACGGTCTTCGGCATCACGGCGCCCGCAGGCTTCGTGTGGTTCGCGTTCGGCGGCGCCGCGCTCGCCTCCATCGCGGTCGCGCTCATCGGCACGCGCGGACCGGACGGCACGAGCCCCGCCAAGCTGGCCCTGACCGGGGCCGCCGTCACGGCCGGGCTGACCGCCGTGACGACACTGATCCTCACGACCTCGATCACGGCCTTCGACGTCTTCCGCTACTGGCAGGTCGGCGGCCTCACCGCCCGGGGCATGGACACGGTGGCGGTCGTCGTCATCCCGATCCTCGTCGGCGCCGTCATCGCGGTGACCTCCGCGCGCGGTCTCGACCTCCTCGCTCTCGGCGAGGACACCGCGACGGGCCTCGGCCACAGCGTCGCACGCACGCGCGTCCTCGGGATCGTCGCCACCGTGCTGCTCTGCGGCGCCGCGACCTCGATCGCCGGCCCCATCGTCTTCCTCGGGCTCCTCGTGCCGCACGCGCTCCGCGCCCTCGTCGGCGGGGAGTACCGCTGGCTCCTCGCCATCGGCGCGCCGGTCGGCGCCATCGTGCTCCTCGCCGCCGACGTGCTGGGGCGCGTCATCGCCCCGCCCGGAGAGATCCAGGCGGGCCTCGTCGTCGCTTTCGTCGGCGCCCCCGTGCTCATCTCGCTCGTGCTCCGCCGAGGGCGGGTGAGCCTGTGACCGCGTCCGTGCAGCAGATCCGCGCCCGCGTCGCGCGGCGGCGCGGCGTCGTCGTGGCCGGCGTTCTCGCGGCGGTGCTCGTCGCCACGATCGTCTCGCTCTCCGTGGGCGACTACGCGATCGCTCCCGCCGACCTCTGGCGGACGCTCATCGGCGGCGGCGACCGCGTCCAGTCCTATGTCGTCTTCCAGGTCCGCGCGCCCCGCCTCGCGATGGCGCTCCTCGTCGGCGCCGCCCTCGGCGCCGCGGGCGCGCTGCTGCAGTCGCTGCTGCGGAACCCGCTCGCGAGCCCCGACCTGCTGGGCATCAGCGCCGGATCCGGCGCGGCCGCCGTCTTCGCGATCCTCATCCTCGGCCTGACCGGACCGCTCCTCGCCCTCGCCGCCTTCGCCGGCGGGCTCGTCGTCGCGGCGTTCCTGCTCCTGGCCGGCAGTCGTCGCGCGGACGGCGGGTTCCGGCTCATCCTCGCCGGCGTCGGCGTGGCGTTCCTCTGCGTCGCCATCACGAACTACCTCATGGTGCGCGCGCAGGTGGAACTCGCCCAGGCGGCGCTGATCTGGCTGACGGGCAGCCTCGCCTCGACGCCCTGGTGGAACGTCGCGATCGTCGCGGTGGCCGTCCTCGTCGCTGTGCCCGCGGTCGTGGCATGCGCCCGCTGGCTCCCGCTCACGCAGATGGGAGCGCCCACGGCGGCCTCGCTCGGTGTGCAGCCGTCAGCGGTGCGGATCGTCGCGGTCCTCACGGCCGTGCTGCTCACGTCCGTCACGTGCGCCTTCGTCGGCCCGATCGCCTTCATCGCCCTGTGCGCGCCCGCCATCGCGCGGCCTCTCCTCGGCCACGGCGCCGTCGGCCTCGGCACGAGCGCCGCCGTGGGCGCCTTCCTCCTGACCGCCGCCGACCTCATCGCGCAGTTCGCCCTGCCGGGGTTCTCGCTGCCCGTGGGCGTCGTCACCGGCGCCATCGGAGCGGTCTTCCTCCTCTGGCTCCTCGCGACGTCGAAAGGACGATACCTGTGACCCCCGACTCCGCACCGCCGCGCCTGAGCGCACGAGGGCTCGCCGCGGGCTACCCGGGCCGCCGCGTCATCGACGACCTCGACCTCGACATCGCGCCCGGTCGCATCACGATGATCATCGGCGCCAACGCGTGCGGGAAGTCGACGCTGCTGAACGTCCTCGCGCGGGTCAACGCGCCGCTCGCAGGTGCCGTCGAGCTCGACGGCACCGACGTCTCGACGCTGTCGCGACGGCGCTTCGCCCAGACCGTCGGGCTGCTGCCGCAGCATCCGACCGCCCCCGACGCTCTGACGGTCGCGGAGCTCGTGTCCCGGGGACGGCATCCGCACCGCGGCGTCTTCCAGCGCTGGAGCGCCGCCGACACCGCCCGGGTCGACGACGCCATGGCCAAGACCGGCGTCGCCCCCCTCGCCGACCGCCCCGTCGGCGACCTCTCCGGCGGCCAGCGCCAGCGCGTCTGGATCGCGATGGCCCTCGCTCAGGAGCCGCGCATCCTGCTGCTCGACGAGCCCACGACGTTCCTCGACCTCAGCCACCAGATCGAGGTCCTCGATCTGCTGCGCACCCTGAACCGGACCGACGGCACCACGATCGTCGTCGTACTGCACGAGCTGAACCTCGCGGCCCGCTACGCCGACGACCTCGTCGTCATGCAGGCGGGACGGGTCGTGGCCCACGGCACCCCCGCCGACGTCCTGACCTCGGAGGTCGTCGCCCGCGCGTTCGACCTCGACGCCCTCGTCATCCCCGACCCGCTCACCTCCACCCCCCTCGTCATCCCCGTCCCCGGCGGCGCCCATGCCGCCGCGGACGAGGCGTGACGCGATTCGAAAGGAACGCACCCATGTCCGTACGCACCTCACGCCTCGGGGCGCTCGTCGCGCTCACCGTGGCCGGCGGCCTCGTCCTGTCCGGCTGCGCCGGAACGACCGAGCCGGCAGCCACCCCGGACGCCGCTCCCGGCTCGACCGACAGCTTCCCGGTCACGTTCGAGCACATCTACGGCACGACGACGATCGATGCGCCGCCGGAGCGCATCGCCACCTGGGGCTGGGGCGTCACCGACGCCGTGCTGGCACTCGGCATCGTCCCCGTGGCCATCTCCTCGATGGACTACGGCGGGGGCGAGGACCGCATCACGCCGTGGGTCGAGGACGCGATCGCGGACCTCGGCGGGGAGGAGCCCGTCATCCTGGACAGCGCGACCTACGAGCTCTCCGTCGAGGAGCTGCTCGCGACCGATCCCGATGTCCTGATCGCGTCCTACTCCGGGCTGACGCAGGAGGAGTACGACGCCGTCACGAACGCCGGCATCCCGGTCGTCGCCCCCGAGGAGGCGCTCTGGTCCACGCCGTGGCGCGACGTCATCACCGACACCGGCAAGGCCCTCGGCATGGATGCCGCTGCCGAGGACCTGCTCGCCGACCTCGACCGGCAGGTCGCCGACGCGGCCGCGGAGCACCCCGAGTTCGACGGCACGACGATCGCGTACGCGGCGGATGACGTCGACACGTTCTACCTCTACCTCCCGGCCGACCCGCGGGTGGAGATCCTCGAGGATCTCGGCTTCGTGACCGCCGAGTCCGTCACCGCGCTCGACGACGGGGCCGCCACCTTCTACACCACCGTCAGCGCCGAGAACCTCGACCAGGTCGATGCGGACGTCGTCTTCACGCAGGTGGAGAGCGAGGACCAGCTGGACACGTTCCTCACGTCCGCGCGCACGAAGCTGATCCCGGCCGTCGCGACGGGCGCCGTCGGCGCGATCGTGGGCGAGGAGAACGTCGCCGCGATCTCGCCGACCGCGCTGACGCTGCCCTGGATCCTGCCCGACATGGTCGAGCAGCTCGCCGCCGCGACGGCGGTCGCGAAGGGCTGACGTCCCGCGGTCCGCGTCACACGCACAGATACAGGGAAAGCCCCGGCCGTCTCGGCCGGGGCTTTCCGCTGTTCCGGATGCCCCCGCGGGAGGCATCGCTCACTTCTTGGTGGCGTCGACCTTCCGCACGAGCGCCCATGCGGCGGGGATGACGAGCGCGGCGAGGCCGGCCTTGACGACGCCGCCGAGGATGAACGGCAGCAGGCCCACCTCGAGCAGCCCGCCGAACGAGTAGTCCAGGCCCATCACGACGTTGAGGATCAGCGCCATGTACGGGATGCCGAAGAGGAAGGGCACGACGCTCGCGGCGGCGAACCCGAGGAAGGCGAGCGCGGGGCGACGGTCCCACGCGCGCTCCGCGAACCAGCCCGCGACGAAGGCGGACACGATGAAACCGAGCACGAACCCGAAGCTCGGCTTCGCGACGGCGGCGATCGATCCGGTGAAGTCGGCGAAGACGGGGAGACCGGCGAGCCCGACGAGGAGGTAGGTGATCAACGCCGCCGCACCGCGGCGCGATCCGAGGGCCGCGCCGACGACGATGACGCCGAGCGTCTGCCCCGTGATCGGGACGGGCCACAGGGGAATGGAGACCTGGGCGAGCAGCGCCACGACGGCGGCGCCGGTGGCCACGAGGGCGGCGTCGAGCGCGAACGCGCGAGCCCGCGACGTGGGGCGGGTGATGACGTCGGCGAGGACGCGGCGGGACGGGGGAGCGGCGGCGATGGCTGACATGGCTCTCAGCGTAGAGGCAGGGCGCCCGTGCCGTCGCGCTCAGGCGACGTGCGGCATCCCGACCTATACTGGGAGGCTGGCCGGTCGGCCGCCCCTCCACCCGCAATGAATGGACGTCCGCTGTGCTCGCCGTACACGATCTCGAGATCCGCGTAGGCGCTCGCACGCTCATGGCGGACGTGTCGTTCCGTGTCTCCGACGGCGACAAGATCGGGCTCGTCGGGCGCAACGGCGCCGGCAAGACGACGCTCACGAAGGTCCTCGCGGGTGATCTCATCCCCGCCGACGGCAAGGTCGATCGGTCCGGCGAGCTGGGCTACCTTCCGCAGGACCCGCGCTCGGGCGACCCGGAGATGCTCGCCCGCACCCGCATCCTCGACGCTCGCGGCCTCGGCACGCTCGCGCTCGGCATGAGCGAGGCGTCCCTCGAGATGGGGTCGGACGACCCGGCCGTCGCCGCCCGCGCGATGCGCCGCTACGGCAACCTCACCGAGCGGTTCGAAGCGCTCGGCGGCTACGCGGCGGAGGCCGAGGCGGCATCCATCGCGCACAACCTGTCACTGCCCGACCGCATCCTCGACCAGCCCCTCAAGACGCTCTCCGGTGGTCAGCGCCGCCGCATCGAGCTCGCGCGCATCCTGTTCTCCGACGCGCAGACGATGATCCTCGACGAGCCCACGAACCACCTCGACGCGGACAGCGTCGTGTGGCTGCGCGAGTTCCTCAAGAACTACAAGGGCGGGCTCATCGTCATCAGCCACGACGTCGAGCTCGTGGGGGAGACGGTGAACCGCGTCTTCTACCTGGATGCCATGCGCCAGGTCATCGACGTCTACAACATGAACTGGAAGAACTACCTGCGCCAGCGGGTGGCCGACGAAGAGCGCCGCAAGAAGGAGCGCGTCAACGTCGAGAAGAAGGCCACGGCGCTGCAGCTGCAGGCTGCGCGCTTCGGCGCGAAGGCATCGAAGGCCGCCGCCGCGCACCAGATGGTCGCGCGCGCGGAGAAGATGCTGTCCGGGCTCGACGAGGTGCGCCAGGAGGACCGGGTCGCGAAGCTGCGGTTCCCCAAGCCCGCGCCGTGCGGGAAGACGCCGCTCATGGCGTCCGGACTGTCGAAGTCGTACGGATCGCTGGAGATCTTCACCGACGTCGACCTCGCGATCGACCGCGGCTCGAAGGTCGTCATCCTCGGCCTCAACGGTGCCGGCAAGACGACGCTGCTGCGGATCCTGGCCGGCGTCGACACGCCCGACACGGGACAGCTCGAGCCCGGTCACGGCCTCAAGATCGGCTACTACGCGCAGGAGCACGAGAACCTCGACGTCGACCGGTCGGTGCTGGAGAACATGATGTCGGCAGCGCCGGACATCACCGCGACCGAGGCCCGCAAGGTGCTCGGCTCCTTCCTCTTCACCGGCGACGACGTGCTCAAGCCGGCCGGCGTGCTCTCCGGCGGCGAGAAGACGCGCCTGTCGCTCGCGACGCTCGTCGTCTCCAGCGCCAACATGCTGCTGCTCGACGAGCCCACCAACAACCTCGATCCCGCCTCCCGCGAGGAGATCCTGGGTGCGCTCGCGCACTACGAGGGCGCGGTCGTCCTCGTCTCGCACGACGAGGGCGCCGTCCAGGCGCTGAACCCCGAGCGCGTGCTGATCCTGCCGGACGGCGTCGAGGATATCTGGGGTCGCGACTACATCGACCTCATTACCCTGGCGTGACGCGGGACGGCACCCTGGCGTGACGCTCCGCCGCGTCAGCGCGCGGAGTCGAGGAGCGCGTCCTCTTCCTGCATGTCGCGATCGCGCCGGCGCACGGATCGTGCGGCACGCTCCTCGGCATCCTCGCGACGGTGCCGGCGCTCGGTGCGGATCATGTACCAGATGAAGACGAAGCCCATGATGGCGAAGAGGATCCACTGGATCGCATACGACAGGTGCGGGCCGGGGTCCTCGGAGGGGGCCTCGAGCGGCGCCGGCGCGGTCGCCGGCGGCGGGTCCTCGGAGACGAGGAGACCGTAGGCGCTCGTGATGACGTCCTCGCCCGCCAGCGCGTCGGCGATGAGCGGCAGGTGGATGGTGGGCACCTGGCCCTCGGGCGCGGATCGACCCGAGTTCGGCAGCGGTTCCCCCGGCTTCAGCCGGACGACGACCTCCGACGCCCCGGCGGGTGCCGCCGGGACCTCGTCCGGCTCGGGCTGATCGGCGCCGGGCGCCACCCACCCGCGATCGACGATGAGCACGCGCCCGTCCGTCGTGCGGAAGGGCACGAGCACCTCGAACGCGCTCGTGCCGCCGTGCGCGCGGTTGCGGGCGAGCAGCTGACCGTCCGGGAGGTACTCGCCCTCCAGCACCACCGGGTGCCATTGGTCGTCCGGATCGAGGTCGGCGCCCACCGGGAGGAGATCGGCCAGCGGCACCGGCTCGGCGTCGTAGTTGTCCGCGATCAGGCGGAGCTGCGTCGAGCGGTCGGCGTCGCGGGTGAACTGCCAGTTCGACAGGAAGCCGCAGGCGATCGCGAACGCGACGGCCACGGCGACGTACCCGGTCCAGCGCAGCACGGTCTGCCGGTTCACGGGGTGACCGCCTCATCGAGCGGCTGCACCTCGACGGGGAAGTCCCGCGCTGCCAGGAACGTGCGCAGGTAGTCCACGTGTTCGTCGCACGCGGTCCACACCTTCCGGCGCTCCGGGCCGTGGATGCGCGGATTCCGCCAGAGCACCTGCCAGGCAGCGCCCGCGCGGCATCCGGCGCGGGAGCAGATCGCCTCCGTCACGACTCGTCCGTGCGATCGGCTTCGCGGATGCGGATGACCGGGGGGACCGTCGGCTCCGGTGCGGCGGCCGGGGCGGGCGACTCGAGCTGGCGCTCCGGCGGCACGAGGCGCGCCTGGTCCTGGCCCGAGCTCACGTTGGCGATCACGACCGCGAAGTAGGGCAGGACGATGGCGCCGGCGGCGAAGATCCACGTGTACCAGGAGTAGGGCGTCACGACGACCATCAGGATGAGGCACGTGAGGCGCACCGCCATCATGGCGAAGTACTTCGTCATGCGGGTGTGGGCCTCGTCCCGTGGGTCGCGGGGGAGCGAGGTCGCCGACTGCGGCGTGTGCGGTTTCACGGTGTGTCCCGACGTTCCTGGTCCTTCCAGGGTACGCCCGTGCACGGTCGACGGCGCCGGTCAGGAGTTGTAGCCCGTGCCGACCGTCCCGGCCCATGAGGCGAAGGCGAGGAACGCGATGACGCCGAGCACGACCAGTGCCAGTCCGGCCCACCCGACGATGACCCCTGCGAGCGCCATGCCGCGGCCCTTCTCGCCGGTCTGCTTGATCTGGTTCAGCGAGATGTGGCCCATGATGGCGCCCGCGAGCGACCCGACGAACGGGAGGATCCAGATGAAGCCGGCGATCGAGGCGATCATCGACACGATCGAGAGCGTGTTGGTCTTCTGTACGGCCGCGTACCCGCCGTAGGCGTACGGGTTGACGGGCGGCTGGTAGGCACCGGGCGCGGCGTACGGCGGGGTCTGCGCAGCGGGCGGGTACGCCGGCGGGACGTACGCGGGAGGTGCGACGGGCGGCTGCGCGTACGGGGGCTGCGGCGGGGTGGGCTCGCTCACGGAAATGCTCCTTCTGACCGGGATCTCCAGCGTAGCGGTGGGGGCTCGGAAGCGCGGTGCGGCACCGCGGATAGGCTGGTGCGGATTCACCACGAGCAGGGAGCAGCCATGTCCACGGATCGCGTCGTCCTCGTCACCGGAGGAAACCGCGGCATCGGCCGCGCCATCGCGGAGCGCTTCGTCGCCGCCGGATACCGCGTGGCGGTCACCGCCCGTTCGGGGGAGGGCCCCGAGGGGACGCTCACGGTGCGTGCCGACGTGACCGACGCCGCCGCCGTCGACGCGGCGTTCACCGAGGTCGAGCAGCAGCTCGGCCCCATCGGCATCGTCGTCGCGAACGCGGGCGTCACGAAGGACACCCTCCTGCTGCGCATGTCCGAGGACGATTTCGACTCGGTCGTGGCCACGAACCTCGGCGGCGCGTTCCGCGTCGTCAAGCGCGCGGCGAAGGGGATGCTGCGCGCCAAGTGGGGCCGCGTCATCCTCATCTCCAGCGTCGTCGGCCTCTACGGCTCGGCCGGGCAGATCAACTACTCCTCCTCCAAGAGCGGGCTCGTGGGATTCGCGCGCTCGCTCACGCGCGAGCTCGGCGGACGCGGCATCACCGCGAACGTCGTCGCTCCGGGCTTCATCGAGACCGACATGACGGCGGAGCTGCCCGAGGCGACTCAGGTCGAGTACAAGAAGAACATCCCGGCGGGGCGCTTCGCGACCGCCGACGAGGTGGCCGGGGTCGTCGCATGGCTCGCCTCCGACGATGCCGCGTACATCTCCGGCGCGGTCATCCCGGTCGACGGCGGCCTGGGCATGGGGCACTGAACCTGCACGGTCGCCTCACGGTGTCTCGTCGCGGCCGATCGCGGCGATGATCGCCTGCGCGAGTCGCTCGGGCTGCGTGAACTGCGGCCAGTGCGCCGTGTCGAGTTTCACGACCCGCGCCTCCGCGATGGCACCGAACTCCTCGCCGTACGGCCCCCAGTTCGCGACCGCCTGACGGAACGCCTCCTCGTCCATCCCGCCCATGAGCAGCGTCGCCGGCACGCCGAAGCGTCGCTCGTCGGTCAGGGCGAGCGGGTCGGTCGGCACACGCGCGGGCACCGACCGGGTGCGCGGCGCGGTCGCCGCGCGCGTGGCCTCGTCGATGTCCCACACGTCCTCGTCCTCGAAGAAGTCCCACCCCGGGAACGGGACGACGCCGTCGACCACGGGGAACTCGGAGATCCCGGAGTCCGGCGGCGGGGGAACCGTGTCCACGAAGACGACATGGGCGACACGGTCGGGTCGCGCCGCGGCCGCACCCCACGCGACGTTGCCGCCGCCGCTGTGCCCGACGAGGACCACGGGTCCCGGCAGGGCGTCGATCTCGGCGACGACCGCCGCGACCCAGTCCGCGATGCCGATGCCGCTGCTCTCCGCGGCGGGTGCGCCGACACCCGGCAACGTGAGGGCGTGCGGCGTATGGCCGGCCGCGCGCAGCCGTGGGGAGATGTCGTCCCAGGACGACGCGTCGAGCCAGAGACCGGGGATCAGCAGGATGTCCATAGACGGACGCTACTCCCGCCCCCCGACATCGTCAGGGCAGGAGCGGGATGACCTCGGCCAGGTCTACGCGTTCGATCACGAGGTCGGCCTGCGCGCGGACGGCGGGCTTGGCGTTGAACGCCAGTCCGAGGCCGGCGGCGGCCATCATCCTCAGGTCGTTCGCGCCGTCCCCGATCGCGATCGTCCGGGCCAGCGGCACGCCGTACGCCGCGGCCCACTCCCGCAGCGCGTCGGCCTTGCCCTCGGCATCCACGATCCCGCCGTCCACCACCCCGGTGAGGGCGCCGTCGGCGGCCATCAGGCGGTTCGCGCGCCACACGTCGACGCCGAGCGACGGGGCGACGGTGTCCAGCACCTCGTGGAACCCGCCGGACACGACGGATGCGACGCCGCCGCGCGCGTGGATCGCCTCGATCAGCGCGGTGACGCCCGGCGTGGGCTCGACGCGCGCGAGGACGCGCGCGAACGCGGCGACCGGGACGCCGGCCAGCGCCTCGACGCGGGAGCGCAGACTCGTCGCGAAGTCGACCTCCCCGCGCATGGCGGCCTCCGTCGCGAGTGCCACCTCGGCACCGCGGCCGGCCTCGTCGGCGATCAGCTCGATGACCTCGTTGCGGATGAGCGTGGAGTCGGCGTCGAACACGACGAGGAAGCGGGCGTCAGGCACCCCACCACGCTAGCGCTGCGCTCGCTCAGCCCGTGACGTGGACGTTCTTGCCGACGACCGTGATGCCGCTGTCGGTCACGGTGAACCCGCGGGCCAGGTCCCGCGCACGGTCGACGCCGACCGTCGCACCGGGATCGAGGACGACGTTCTTGTCCAGGATCGCGCGGTGCACGCGGGCTCCCGCTCCCACGTTGACCTGCTCGAAGAGCACCGAGTCGGTGATCGTCGAGCCGCCTCCGGCGAGCGTCCACGGGCCGACGACGCTGCGCTCGAGATGCGTCCCGGACAGGACGGAGCCGAGCGAGACGATCGAGTCGATCGCATTGCCGATCCGGCCGACCCCGTCGCGCACGAACTTCGCGGGCGGCGAGTTGACCGACTGCGAATGGATCGGCCAGTCCGTGTTGTACAGGTTGAAGATCGGCAGCGTCGAGATCAGGTCCATGTGGGCGTCGAAGAACGAATCGATCGTCCCCACGTCCCGCCAGTAGTCGCGGTCGCGATCCGTGGACCCGGGCACGTCGTTGCGCTTGAAGTCGTACACGGCGGCCTCGCCGCGGCGCACGAAGTAGGGGACGATGTCGCCACCCATGTCGTGATTCGACGTCGGGAGCTCCCCGTCGGCCTCCACGGCCTCGATGAGCGCGTCGGTGTCGAAGATGTAGTTGCCCATCGAGGCGAGGACCTCGTGCGGGCTGTCCGAGAGCCCGGTCGGGTTCTGCGGCTTCTCCAGGAACTCGCGGATCGTGAGGTTGTCCGCCGGGTCGAGGTCGATCACGCCGAACTGATTGGCGAGGGCGATCGGCTGCCGGATGCCGGCGACCGTCGCGCGTGCGCCGGATTCGATGTGCGCATCGATCATCTGCTCGAAGTCCATGCGGTACACGTGGTCGGCGCCGATCACGGCGACGATGTCGGGCTTCTCGTCGTGGATGAGGTTCAGCGACTGCAGGATCGCGTCGGCCGACCCGGAGAACCACCTCTTGCCCAGGCGCTGCTGCGCCGGCACCGACGCGACGTACGCGTTCAGGAGCGCCGACATCCGCCACGTCTGCGACACATGGCGGTCGAGGCTGTGCGACTTGTACTGCGTGAGCACGACGATCTGCCGAAGACCGGAGTTCACGAGGTTGGAGATGGCGAAGTCGATCAACCGGTACTGCCCGCCGAAGGGCACGGCCGGTTTGGCGCGATCCACCGTCAACGGCATGAGGCGTTTGCCCTCGCCGCCGGCGAGGATGATTCCGAAGACCTTCGGCGCTGCAGGCATGCCCCCACACTAGGCCCGGGTTCGGGCTCTGTACTAGTTTCAACTCATGCGCGTCGACATCGTCACGAAGGAGTACCCGCCCGAGGTCTACGGGGGAGCGGGGGTCCACGTGACGGAGCTCGTCAAGGCGCTCCGCACCGCCATCGAGGTCGAGGTGCGGGCGTTCGGCGCGGACCGCGACGAACAGGGGACCACCTCCTACGGCGTCCCGACGGAGCTCTCCGCCGCGAACGCGGCCATCCAGACCCTCGGCACCGACCTGGAGATCGTCGGCGATGTCGCCGGTGCCGACGTCGTGCACAGCCACACCTGGTACGCGAACTTCGCCGGCCATCTCGCCTCGCTGCTGCACGGCATCCCGCATGTCGTCACGGCGCACTCCCTCGAGCCGCTGCGTCCGTGGAAGGCCGAGCAGCTGGGCGGCGGGTACGCCGTGTCCAGCTACATCGAGAAGACCGCGTACGAGGGCGCCGCGGCCGTCGTGGCCGTCAGTGAGGGCATGCGCCAGGACATCCTCCGCAGCTACCCGGCGCTGGATCCCGCGAAGGTCCGGGTCATCTACAACGGGATCGACGTCGAGACCTGGCGCCCCGTCTCCGACGACGCGCTGCTGGCGCGCTACGGCATCGACCCTGCCCGCCCGTCCGTCGTCTTCGTCGGGCGGATCACGCGGCAGAAGGGCCTCCCGTACTTCCTCCGCGCCGCCGAGCGTCTCCCGAAGGACGTGCAGGTCGTGCTCTGCGCCGGAGCGCCGGACACCCCGCAGATCATGGCCGAGGTGCAGGAGCTCGTGCGCGGCCTGCAGCAGACGCGTGAGGGCGTCGTGTGGATCGACGACTTCCTGCAGCGCGATCAGCTCTGCGCCATCCTCACCGCCGCCACGACGTTCGTCTGCCCGTCGGTGTACGAGCCGCTCGGGATCGTCAACCTCGAGGCGATGGCGTGCGGCGTCGCCGTCGTCGGCACCGCGACCGGCGGGATCCCCGAGGTCGTCGTGGACGGCGTGACGGGCCGTCTCGTCCCGATCGAGCAGGTGCAGGACGGCACGGGGACGCCGCTGGATCCGGAGAAGTTCGTCGCCGATCTGGCTGCGACCCTGACCGAGGTCGTCTCCGATCCAGAGCGCGCGCGGGCCTACGGCGCGGCGGGCCGGGAACGCGCCGCGGAGGAGTTCAGCTGGGCGGCGATCGCCGACGCCACGGCCGCGCTGTACCGCGAGGTGACCGCCGTCGGCCGATAGGCTGGAGGTATGCCCCACGTCCTCGATTTCGCCGACGTCGTCGTCCGCCGCAACGCCCGCAACATCGTCGATCACGTGGCCTGGACCGTCTCCGACGACCAGCGCTGGGTGGTGCTCGGACCCAACGGGGCCGGCAAGACGACCATTCTGCAGCTGGCCGCGACCCTCATCCACCCGACGTCCGGCGCCGTCACGATCCTCGACGAGCGGCTGGGCCGCACCGACGTGTTCGAGCTGCGTCCCCGGATCGGCTTCGCCTCGTCGGCGATGGCCAAGCGGATCCCGCCGGAGGAGACGGTGCTGGATGTCGTGCTCACGGCCGCGTTCTCGGTGCTCGGCCGCTGGCACGAGGACTACGAGACGATCGACGAGCGCCGCGCGCGTCGCGTCCTGGCCGAGTGGAAGCTCGAGCACCTCGCCGAGCGCACGTTCGGCACCCTGTCCGACGGCGAGCAGAAGCGGGTCCAGATCGCCCGTTCCGTCATGACCGACCCGGAGCTGCTGCTCCTGGACGAGCCGGCCGCAAGCCTCGACCTCGGCGCGCGCGAGGAGCTCCTGGGTCTCCTCGGCGGCTACGCGCAGACGCCGACGACGCCCGCCATGATCATGGTGACCCACCACGTCGAGGAGGTGCCGGTCGGCTTCACGCACGCCCTGCTGCTCCGCGACGGCGCGATCGTCGCCGCCGGGCCCATCGCGGAGACGCTCACGGCGGAGAACCTCACGGCGACGTTCGGCGTGGAGATCGCGCTCTCCGAGGACGGCGGACGCTTCGCCGCGCGCGCCGCATCCTGAACCTGATAGAATCTCTCTTTGGTGCGTTCGCACCGCAGACTTTGACCGTCCTGGCCAAATCCAGGACACCCGGCTAGAGGACCATCATGAAGACTGACATCCACCCCGACTACCAGGCCGTCGTGTTCCGCGACCTGGGCTCCGGCGACACCTTCCTCACCCGTTCGACGGTGACCAGCGACAAGACGATCGAGCTCGACGGTGTGACGTACCCCGTCGTCGACGTCGAGATCTCGTCCGCTTCGCACCCGTTCTACACGGGCAAGCAGCGCATCATGGACTCCGCCGGCCGCGTCGAGAAGTTCAACCAGCGCTTCAAGAACTTCGGCTCCAAGTAAGCAGCCGTCCCCGAAGGCCCCGCTCCGGCGGGGCCTTCGTCGTGCGCCGGGGTCTCGGTTAGCGTGGCGGCATGGCCGTTCGCAGACTCGTGCTCCTCGCGCCCCTCCTCGCCCTGCTGACGCTGACCGCGGGCTGCGCGACGGTGGTCGGAGCCTCCCCGTCGCCGTCCGCGTCGGCGTCCCCGTCGCCGACGGCCGCGTGCCCCGAGCAGGAGGGCGTGGACCTCCCGGAGGGCTGCGCCGGGTACGACCCGGATGCCGCGATGGCGCTGAACGACCTCTACCGCCAGCGCCTGGAGCTGAGCGCCGACGCGCAGGCGGAGAACGAGCGGCTCATCGCCCCGGTCACCGCCGCGCTCGAGGCCCTGCGTACGGCCGACGGCGGCTTCACCGAGGAGGGCGTGCGCGCTGCCCTCGCGGACGCCGGAGTGACCGCGATCCAGACCCGCACGGGGGCTGGCGACGTCCTGTTCGGCGCGGCGGGCCCCGCCGGCGGCTGCGTGTACGGGGCGCTGGAGGCGGAGCGGGTCACCGTCGAGGTGGGCGGCATCATCATGGACGGCGGGTGCCTGCCGGCGCAGTGATCCCGGCCCGTCGGTGCCACCTGGTTCAGGCGATCCGCCCGGCTCAGGCCGATCGCGGCCGGATCGGCCTGACTCCACGTCGGCAGGCCGCCGCCTCTGACCCCGCGAGTCAGCGGATGGGCCAGCTGCCGTCGAGCGCGTCTTCGGCGTCGAGGCGGCCGATGCGGATGAAGTACTCCGTCAGGCTCTCCGCCTGCGCGCGCGCCCAGCCGATCTGCTGCGTGTGCAGCTCGTGCACCGTCGGAGGCAGCGCGAAGCGCGCGGCGAGCGCCTGTGCGACGCGTCCTGCCGCGATCGCGTCGGCTGCCGCATCGTGGGCGCCCTCCAGCGTGACGGCGTAGTGCGCCGCCACGACCTCCAGGGTCCGCTTGCCGCGGCGGTACCGGTCGTACGTCTTGTCCAGGACGAGCGGGTCGATGACGGGGGCGGGATCGAGGATCGGCGGGATGCCGTGCCGGAGCGCCTCGTGCTTGAGCAGCGAGAAGTCGTACGGCGCGTTGTACGCGACCACGGGGATGCCGGCGTCCAGGAGCGCCCGCAGGGCCTCGACGATCTCCGCCACGACGTCGGCGGATGGGCGGCCCTCCGCTCGCGCGTGGGCGGTCGTGATGCCGTGCACGGCGGTCGCGCCGGCGGGGATCTCCACACCCGGGTCGGCGAGCCATCCGTGCGCACGGACGACGCCGCCGTCCGCGTCGAGCAGCCCCACGTGGGCCGTGACGATGCGGTCCGTCGCGACGTCGACACCCGTCGTCTCCAGGTCGAAGACGCCGATCGCGTGCGCCCACGGGGGAAGCGCCGGCGCCTGCGGAGGCTCCTGCTCCTGCGCCCACGCGTCGTCCCAGAGGGCGAGCGGCTCGGGCTGCCACATGTCCATGCTCCGACGGTAGGTCCTGGCGCCGACACGACGGGGGAGCCGCGCCGCACTCGTAGACTCGACGGGTGACCGCGCCGCACCCGTACGCCGACCTGCTCGCCGCGATCCCCGTGCAGCGACGCGAGGTCGCGGTGCTCGGCGGGACGACGGCGTACTGGGTCTACGGCCCGGAGGACGCCGCCGCCACCGTCATCGCGGTGCACGGCTTCCGCGGCGAGCACCACGGGCTCGAACCGGTCGTCGCGCACCTCGACGGCATCCGCGTCATCTCACCCGACCTCCCCGGCTTCGGGGAGAGCGCGGCCGTCCCCGGACGCCGGCACACGCTGGACCTCTACGCCGAGTGGCTCACGGCGTTCGCCGGCGCGGTCGCCCCGGGCGCCGAGATCCTCGGGCACTCGTTCGGCTCCATCGTCGTCGCGGCCGCCGTGGCGGGCGGGCTGCCGACGCCGCGCGTCATCCTCGTGAACCCCATCGGCGCTCCGGCGCTGGAGGGCCCGCGCGGCATCCTCACGCGGCTCGCCGTCTTCTACTACTGGGCCGGCGCACGCCTCCCGCGCCGGCTGGGGGAGGCGGTGCTGCGCAGTCGCCTGGTCGTGCGGATCATGAGCGTCTCGATGGCCAAGACGAAGGACCGGGCCCTGCGCGCCTTCATCCACGACCAGCACGATACGTACTTCTCGCGGTTCGCGGACCGCGAGGTGCTGCGCGACGCGTTCGTGGCGTCGGTGTCGAACGACGTGCGCGCCTTCGCGCCCCGCATCACGCAGCCCACGCTGCTGATCGCCGCGGTCCGCGACGACATCACGCCGATCGAGGCCGAGCGCCACCTGCAGACGCTGTTCCCGCGGGCCGAGCTCGTCGAGATCGACGACGTCGGCCACCTCATCCACTACGAGACGCCGCGGGTCGCGGCAGCCGCCGTCACGCGGTTTCTCGCGCCTTCCGGCGGCGGTACGCGTTGACGTTCATCCGGTTCCCGCAGTTGCCGGTGTCGCAGTAGCGCTTCGAGCCGTTCTTCGAGTAGTCGACGTAGACCGAGCGGCAGTCGTCCGCGTCGCACACGCGCACCCGGTCGTACATGTCCGAGCGGATGACGTCCACGAACGCCATGGCCGCCTCCACGAGGATGCGGGTCGCGAGCGGGGCGCCCTCGTCCGTCGCGTGGATGTGCCAGTCGTAGGAGTCGTGGATGACGAGCTGCGGCAGCGCCTTCCCGTCGCGCAGCATCGCGTTCACGAGCGGCACGGCCGCTGCGCGGTCGACCTGCCAGAGCGCGTGCAGCCGCGGGCGGATGCCGCGCAGCGCGACCAGCTCCTCCGTGTCGCGTCGCATCGAACCGGTGTACGGGAACTCGATGAGGAAGGCCGCGAGATCGTCCTGATCGGCGAGGTGGTCCACGCCCTCGAAATCGGTCTCCGGCAGGGTGTTCACGAGGGCGGTGGCGGCGCGGAGGGACAGCTCCGTGTCACGGATGAAGACCATCTTGACTCCTGACGCTCGCGGGCGGTACGGTCACCAGTGTAAACACATTTCACCCCTGACAGTCGAGGACCGACGGTGACTCAGACGGCGTCCCTGCCCATCATCCCCGTGGCGGCCGTCGCGGCGCCGGACCGCCGCGCGAGCGGCATCGTCCTGGCCGTCGTCTCGGCCCTCGCGTTCTCCTCCAGCGGGCCGCTCGTCAAGCCGCTCCTCGAGGCCGGCTGGTCGCTGTCCGCCGCGCTGATCGTGCGGATGGGGCTCGCGGGCCTCCTCCTCTCGCCCATGCTGTTCCGCGTGCTCCGCCGGGAGCGGTCGTTCCTGCGCCGGCACTGGCCCTCGCTCCTCGCCTTCGGCCTCATCCCCGTCGCCGGCTGCCAGCTGCTCTTCTTCTCCGCGATGCAGCGGATGCCGGTGGCCGTCGCGCTGCTCATCCAGTACCTCGCGCCCGTCTTCCTCGTCGCCTACGTGTGGCTCCGGACGCGCCGGGCCCCCTCCGTCCTCGTCCTCGCCGGCTCCGCCGTCGCGGTGATCGGGCTCGTGCTCGTCGTCGACGTCGTCGGCGCGCGGTTCGATCTGCTCGGCACGCTGTTCGCCCTCGCGGCGGCCGTCTGCGTCTGCGTGTACTTCGTCATGTCCGAGCGCACCGGCGACGACCTGCCGCCGCTCGCGCTCGCCTCCGGCGGGCTGCTGGTCGGGGCGGCGTTCATGGCGCTGCTGGCCGTCACCGGCATCCTGCCCTTCGCGGCCCCTGCCGTCACGGTCGCCTTCCACGGCGTCGAGCTGCCCGGGATCGTGCCGCTGCTGTTCGTCGGCGGGGTCGGCACGACGCTCGGCTATGCGCTCGGCGTCGTCGCCGTCCCGCGGGTCGGCTCGCGGCTGGCGTCGTTCATCGGCCTCTCCGAGGTGCTGTTCGCGCTGGCGTTCGCGTGGCTGCTCCTGGGCGAGGCGCCCGCGCCCATCCAGTTCGCCGGCGGCGCGCTCATCCTCGTCGGCGTCGTGCTCGTGCGGATGGATGCCGGGGCGGTCGCCGTCAGCGCTCCCGTCGAGCCTCTTCCAGCAGGGGCCGCACCCGATAGCCGATGACCTCGCCCATCACGAGCGAGGTCTCGGTGCGCTCGACGCCCTCGATGGCGAGGATGCGGGCGTCCACGTCGAACAGGTGCTGCGTGTCGCGGGCGGCCACCCGGACCAGCAGGTCGACCTGACCGCTGAGCCCGTGCGCCTGCAGCACCTCGGGGATGAGGGCGAGCTCCGCCGTGATCCGCGGGAGCTGCGCCTGATGTACCGTGACGCTCAGCATGGCCTCGATGGGGAACCCCAGCTCGGACGGCGCCATGGCCCGCTCGAAGGAGAGGAACACGCCGGAGCGGTCGAGCTTCGCCATGCGGGCCTGCACGGTGTTGCGTGAGAGCCCGAGCCGCTCGCTGAGCGCGACGACCGTGGCCCGATGGTCATCGGCGAGCGCGTTCAGCAGCTCCAGATCGACGTGGTCCAAAGATCCCATAGTGCGAAACAATAGCAGGCCTCGTCGCGCGCAGGTTGGCAACATGCTCAACCCCCAGTGGCATGCTTGAGCTAGGTGCGATGCGGACGTAACCTCAGGTCAGCCGGCGACGATGCCGGCGCTCTGCATCGGCCGACGTCCACAAGACCTCCGGCCGGGAACAGGAGGGATGACGATGACGCACACCCTGAACCCCTCGGTCGAGACCTCGACCGACCTCGACGACCTCGCCCGGCTCCTCACGCCGGACGGGCGACGCATCTCCGACCGCCAGCTCGACCCGTGGATCGAGGACCTCGACCGCGAGGCCCTCCGCGGTCTGTACCGGGACATGGCGCTCCTGCGACGGCTCGACGCCGAGGGCGTCGCGCTGCAGCGCCAGGGGCAGCTCGGACTCTGGGCGCCCGCGCAGGGCCAGGAGGCCGTGCAGATCGGCACGGCGCGCGCCTGCCGCGCCGACGACTTCCTGTTCCCGAGCTACCGCGAACTCGGCGTCCAGCTCGTCCGCGGCGCCAAGCCGGCGGATTTCATCCTCGCCTGGCGGGGTGAGATGCACTCGACCTACAACCCGTACGAGCTCAACACCGCGACCCCGCAGATCATCATCGGCGCGCAGACGCTGCACGCCGTGGGCTACGCGATGGGCGTCCAGCGCGACGGCACCGACCAGGTCGCCGTGGCGTACTTCGGCGACGGGGCGACGAGCCAGGGCGACGTCAACGAGGCCATGGTCTTCGCCTCGTCGTTCCGGTCGCCCGTCGTCTTCGTGTGCTCGAACAATCAGTGGGCGATCTCCGAGCCCGTCACGGTGCAGGCGAAGTACCCGATCGCCGGTCGCGCGCCCGGGTTCGGCATCCCGAGCCTGCGCGTGGACGGCAACGACGTCCTGGCCTGCCTCGCCGCGATGCGGTGGGCGCTCGACCACGCCCGCACCGGTAAGGGCCCCGTCTTCATCGAGGCCGTCACCTACCGGATGGGCCCGCACACCACCTCGGACGACCCCACCCGCTACCGCTCGGCCGACGAGGTCGAGGCGTGGCGCCGGAAGGACCCGCTGACCCGGCTCGAGGCGCTGCTGCGCTCGCAGGACGCGTTCGACGACGCGTTCGCCGCCGACGTCCAGGCCGATGCCGACCGCTTCACGGCCGGCATGCGCGAGGCGGCCCTCACGGCCGTCACCCGACCGGCGATCGAGGTGCTCGACGACGTCTACGCCGAGCCGCACACGGGCCTGGACGAGCAGCGGACGCGGTTCGCGGCGTACCTGTCCGGCTTCGAGGGCGAAGGGGATGCATCATGACGCAGCTGACGATGGGCAAGGCGCTCGGCGCGGGACTGCGTCGCGCGATGGCCGACGACGACCGCGTGATCGTCATGGGTGAGGATGTCGGCAAGCTCGGCGGCGTCTTCCGGATCACCGACGGGCTGCAGACCGAGTTCGGCGCGATGCGGGTCATCGACACCCCGCTGGCCGAGTCGGGGATCATGGGCACCGCCGTCGGCCTCGCCTTCCGCGGCTACCGCCCGGTCGTCGAGATCCAGTTCGACGGCTTCGTCTACCCCGCGTTCGACCAGATCGTCTGCCAGGTCGCCAAGCTGCACTACCGCACCCGCGGGAACGTGACCATGCCGATCACGATCCGCATCCCGTGGGCGGGCGGTGTCGGCGCGGCCGAGCACCACTCCGAGTCGCCCGAGGCGTACTTCGTGCACACCTCCGGGCTCCGCGTGGTCGCGGTCTCCAACCCGCAGGACGCGTACGTCATGCTGCGCCAGGCGATCGCGTGCGATGACCCCGTCGTGTTCTTCGAGCCCAAGCGGCTCTATCACTCCAAGGGTGAGGTCGACCTCGACGGCGACATCGCCGACGCCGCCCCGATGGGCGTCGCGCGCGTCGTCCGAGAGGGCTCCGACGTCACACTGCTCACCTACGGCGCGCAGGTCTCGACAGCGCTGGATGCCGCCCTCGCCGCTGAGGACGACGGCATCTCCATCGAGGTCGTCGACCTCCGATCGATCTCCCCGGTGGACTACACGACCGTCACCGCCTCGGTCCGCAAGACCGGGCGCGTCGTGGTGACGCACGAGGCGGCCCGCGAAGCGGGCGTCGGCGCCGAGCTCATCGCGAGCATCACGGAGAAGTGCTTCCACTACCTCGAGTCCGCCCCCGTCCGCGTGACGGGTCACGACATCCCGTACCCGCCGGCGAAGCTGGAGAAGCACCACCTGCCCGACCTCGACCGCATCCTGGACGCCGTCGACCGGGTCCTGGACCGTCCGAACAGCCTCTCGGGGGTGCAGCTGTGATCGTCGAGTTCCGCCTGCCCGACCTCGGGGAGGGCCTCCCCGAGGCGGAGATCGTCCAGTGGCACGTCGCCGTGGGCGACACCGTCACCCTCAACCAGACGATCGCCGACGTCGAGACCGCGAAGGCCATCGTCGAGCTGCCGTCGCCGTACGCCGGCACCGTCCGCGAGCTGAAGCACGCGGACGGCGACGTCGTCGCGGTGGGGGACGTGCTCATCGCGTTCGAGGTCGCCGGCGCCGGGCCCGGCGCCGAGCCCCCAGCGCCCGCGGCTGCGGACACCACCGCCCCGGCCGACGAGGCGGCGCAGCCGAACCTGGTCGGCTACGGCGCCGCGCCGCGGGGATCCGCGCGACCGCAGCGGCGTGCCCGCGTCGGCGCGCCGGCCGCCGCGAGCGACACGGCGGTCCTGGAGGCCGCGCCGCACGACGTCGTGACGGCCTCGCCGCCGGACGACACCCGGCACGAGCGCCCGCGCTCCACCCCGCCGGTCCGGAAGCTCGCGAAGGATCTCGGCATCGACCTGGCCCTCGTCGAGGCCTCCGGCGCGACCGGTGTCATCACGCGCGCCGACGTCGAGGCGTTCGCCGCCCGCACGACGACGCCCGCGGCCACCGCCGCACCCGCGCGTCCGGCCGCACCGCGCGTCGAGCGCGGCGAGCGGGAGACCCGCATCCCCATCCGCGGCGTCCGCAAGCACACCGCGGAGGCGATGGTGCGGAGCGCGTTCACGGCGCCGCACGTCACGACGTTCCTCACGATCGACGTGACCGCCACGACGCAGCTCCTCGCCGGGCTGAAGGCCGATCGGCGGCTCGCCGATCACCGGATCGGCATCCTCGCGGTCGCGGCGAAGGCCGTCTGCCTGGCCCTCGCCTCGCACCCCGAGCTCAACTCGCGCTGGGACGAGGCCGCGGGCGAGATCGTCCAGTACCACTACGTCAACCTCGGCATCGCAGCGGCGACCGATCGCGGGCTCGTCGTGCCCAACGTGAAGGATGCCGACGGGCTGACCCTGGTCGAGCTCTCCGACGCGATCGGCGACCTCGCCCAGACGGCGCGCGCCGGCAAGGCGGGCTTGGACGTGCTGACCGGCGGGACCTTCTCGATCACGAACTTCGGCGTGTTCGGCATGGACTCCGGGACCCCGATCCTCAACCCGGGCGAGGCCGGCATCCTCGGCCTCGGCGCCGTGCGGCGCCAGCCGTGGGAGCACGAGGGCGGGATCGCGCTCCGCGACGTGCTCACCCTCAGCCTGTCGTTCGACCACCGGCTGGCGGACGGCGAGCAGGGCTCGCTGTTCCTCCGCGACGTCGCGGACGTGCTGCGCGAGCCTGGTCGGGCGATGCTCCTGCGCTGATCCGGCGCCGCGTCGCGTCGCCCGACTGTCAGTGCGGGGTCGCGAGGGCGGCGTGGGCCATCGTGGCCAGCAGCGCCCGGACGGCGTCGTCGTCGGGCGCGTCGCGGAGGCCGCGCACGCTGTGCGGCGTCGAGTTGATGAGCCCGAATCCGGCGTGCGCGCGCACTCGGAGGTCGCCGGGGGAGCGGTGCGGGTGCAGATCGGAGAGGACCCCCGTCCACACGTCGACATACTCCCGCTGCAGGCGGCGGACGCGGTGACGATCGTCGTCGTCGAGCCGCGCGAGGTCGCGGTCCTGCACCCGGATGACGTCCGCGGCGTCCAGGGCGAAGTCGACGTGGAACCCGATGAGGCCGCGGAGCCGTTCGTCCGGGTCGGCGTGGGCCGCGATGACGGCGCGACCGCCGCTCAGGAGGTCCTCGCTCGCGCGGAGGAGGATGCGGCCGAGCAGGGCGCGCTTGCTCGCGAAGTGCCGGTACACGGCGGGACCCGTGATGCCGACGGCCGCGCCGAGGTCTTCGAGGCTCACGCCGTCGAAGCCGTTCTCGGCGAACAGCCGTGCGGCTTCGCGGAGGAGCGCCGCGTGGCGGTCGGCTTTCGCGCGCTCGCGCTGCGTGGCCGTGGTGTCCGCGGCGGGGTGGGACGGAGAACGCCTTGCCATGTCAGTTAATCCTCGCTAACCTGGTGCTCTCAGTTAGTGCACACTAACCGATGGACCGGTCCCACGACAATGGCCGATCCGCCGACATCGATGGAGATGCCATGGCCACGCTCACGAGCGCCCTCGTCCGCGACGCGCAGTTCACGCGCCGGCGGGACGCGCAGCAGGATGCGGCCGACCGGCTGCGCGCACGCCTCGCGGCCGTCGCCCTCGGCGGTCCGGTGGCGTCGCGCGAACGCCATGTGGCGCGCGGCAAGCTCCTCCCGCGCGACCGCGTCACCCGCCTCCTCGACGAGGGGAGCCCGTTCCTCGAACTCGCCCCGCTCGCCGCAGAAGGCCTGTACGACGGCGAGGCGCCCGCGGCCGGCGTCATCGCGGGCATCGGTCTCGTGCACGGCCGGCACGTCATGGTCGTCTGCAACGACGCGACCGTCAAGGGCGGCACGTACTATCCGCTGACCGTCAAGAAGCACCTCCGTGCGCAGGAGGTCGCGCTGGAGAACCGGCTCCCGTGCATCTACCTCGTCGACTCGGGCGGGGCGTTCCTGCCGATGCAGGACGAGGTCTTCCCCGATCGCGACCACTTCGGCCGGATCTTCTTCCACCAGGCGCGGCTCTCGGCCGCCGGCATCCCGCAGATCGCGGCGGTCCTCGGCTCCTGCACCGCCGGCGGCGCGTACGTCCCGGCGATGAGCGACGAGACCGTCATCGTCCGCGGCCAGGGCACCATCTTCCTGGGCGGCCCGCCACTCGTGAAGGCGGCGATCGGCGAGGTCGTGACGGCCGAGGAGCTCGGCGGGGGAGAGCTGCACGCCCGCACCTCCGGTGTCGTCGACCACCTCGCCGAGGACGACGAGCACGCCCTGGAGATCGTCCGCGACATCGTGAAGACGCTGCCCGCTCCCGCCGCACCGGTCTGGGAGGTGACTCCGCCCGCCCCGCCGGCCGTCGACCCCGCCGAGCTGTACGGCGCCGTGCCCGTCGACGTCAACCAGCCCTACGACGTGCGCGAGGTCATCGCGCGGCTCGTGGACGGCAGCGCCTTCCACGAGTTCAAGCGCGAGTATGGCGAGACGCTCGTCACCGGGTTCGCCCGCATCCACGGGCACCCCGTCGGGATCGTCGCGAACAACGGCATCCTGTTCCGGGAGTCCGCCCTCAAGGGCGCGCACTTCATCGAGCTGTGCGACCAGCGGGGCGTGCCGCTGCTCTTCCTGCAGAACATCTCCGGGTTCATGGTCGGACGGGATGCCGAAGCCGGCGGCATCGCGAAGGACGGCGCCAAGATGGTGACGGCCGTCGCGACGACGCGGGTCCCGAAGCTCACCGTCATCATCGGCGGCTCGTTCGGGGCCGGGAACTACTCCATGTGCGGGCGCGCCTACTCTCCCCGCTTCCTCTGGTCCTGGCCCGCGAGTCGCATCTCGGTGATGGGCGGCCCGCAGGCGGCCTCCGTCCTGTCCACCGTCAAAGCCGACCAGCTCGCCGCGCGGGGCGAGGAGTGGGATGCCGACGCACGCGCGGCCTTCGAAGCCCCCGTCCGCGCGCAGTTCGAGGAGCAGGGCGACCCGCTCTACGCCACCGCCCGGCTCTGGGACGACGGCATCATCGACCCGCTCGACACGCGCGACGTCCTCGGCCTCGCCCTCGACGTCGTCTCCCGTGCCCCGCTGCCCGAACCGCGCTTCGGCGTCTTCCGGATGTGACGCGATGACCCTCTTCGACACCGTCCTCGTCGCCCATCGCGGGGAGATCGCGCGCCGCGTCATCCGCACGCTGCGGGCCCTCGGCATCCGCTCGGTCGCCGTCTTCAGCGATGCGGACACCGGCGCGCCGCATGTCCGGGAGGCCGATGTCGCCGTGCGGCTCGGCCCGGCACCGGCGGCGCAGTCGTACCTCGACGGGGAGGCCGTGCTCAGCGCGGCGCGCGAGACCGGGGCGCAGGCGATCCACCCGGGGTACGGGTTCCTCTCCGAGAACGCCGATTTCGCGCGCGCGTGCCGCGCGGCCGGGATCGTCTTCATCGGACCCGATGTGCGGGCGCTCGAGGTCATGGGCGACAAGATCCGCGCGAAGGCGCAGGTCTCCGGCAACGGTGTCCCGATCGTGCCGGGATTCAGCGCGGCGGGGCTGGACGATGCCGCGATCGCCGTGCAGGCGGCCGAGGTCGGTCTGCCCCTGCTCGTCAAGCCCTCGGCGGGCGGCGGCGGCAAGGGCATGCAGATCGTCCGGACCCTCGACGAGCTGCCCGAGGCCCTCGCCGCCGCGCGGCGCGTCGCGGCGAGCGCCTTCGGCGACGACACGCTCCTGCTGGAGCGGCTCATCGAGCGCCCCCGGCACATCGAGGTCCAGGTGCTCGCCGACGCGCACGGACGCATCGTGCACCTCGGCGAGCGCGAGTGCACGCTGCAGCGCCGGCACCAGAAGGTCATCGAGGAGGCGCCCTCGCCCCTCGTCGACCCCGCCATGCGGGCACGGCTCGGCGAGGCCGCCTGCGCGGCCGCCGCAAGCGTCGACTACCGCGGGGCCGGCACCGTCGAATTCCTCGTCCCGGGCGACAGCCCCGAGGAGTGCTTCTTCATCGAGATGAACACGCGCCTGCAGGTCGAGCACCCCGTCACCGAGCTCGTGACCGGCATCGACCTCGTCGCGCAGCAGCTGCGGATCGCCGCCGGCGAGCCCCTCGCGTTCACGCAGGACGACGTGCGCTTCGACGGCCACGCGATCGAAGCCCGCGTGTACGCGGAGAGCCCCGAGCGCGGGTTCCTGCCGGCCACGGGAGACGTGCTGCTGTGGCGCCCCGCCGCCGGTGTCCGCACCGACGCGGGCGTCGAGTCGGGCTCGATCGTCACGGCCGACTACGACCCCATGATCGCGAAGGTCATCGCCCACGGCGCGGACCGCACCGTCGCGGTGGAGCGTCTCGATGCGGCCCTGGCCGACACCGTCCTCCTCGGGGTCGACACCAACATCGCCTTCCTACGGCGCCTCCTCGCCGACCCCGCCGTACGGGCCGGCGACCTGGACACGGGCCTCATCGACCGGATGCCGGCACCCGAGGCGGCGGCTCCGTCGCCGGAGGCGCTCGCGGCCGCGGCCGCGCACCTCGCGCCGCCGGCCGCGACCGGCGTCTGGGGGTCGCTCCCGGGCTGGCGGGAGGGCGGTCGGCGCGAGCCCCGCGCGGTGCTGCTGCGCGACGAGGCCGGTGTGCTGCACCGGGCCACGGCGGGCGGGCCGACCGCGGATGTCGCGGTGGATGTCGACGGCGCCCTCTGGGTGCACACCGACGCCGGGACGCACCGGCTCCGCCCGGTCACCCGCGAGGCCGCACTCGCCGAGCGCCTCGCCGCGCGCGGCCGCGACGCGGGGGCGCAGAGCCCCGAGCTGCGCGCGCCCATGCCCGGGACCGTCGTGGCGGTGCACGTCGCCGACGGTGCGGTCGTGGCTGCCGGTGACCGTCTGGTGACCGTCGAGGCGATGAAGATGGAGCACTCCGTGACGGCGCCGCACGACGGCGTCGCGCGCGTGCACGTGGCCGTGGGCGCTCAGGTGCGCCGCGACGAACTGCTGGCCGATGTGGCCGCCGAGACCCGGGAGGGAACCGATGACGATTGACCTGTCCACGTACGGACTCGACGAGGAGCAGCTCGAGCTCGCCCGGCTCGTCCGCGCCTTCGCCGACGAGGTCGTCGCGCCGGTCTCGTATGAGGCCGACCGCACGAAGACCCTGCCGATGGATGTCGTCGCGCAGATGGGCGACCTCGGCCTGTTCGGCCTGCCGTTCCCCGAGGAGGTCGGGGGACAGGGCGGCGACTACCTCACGCTCTGCCTCGCGATCGAGGCGCTCGGGCGCGTCGACCAGTCCCTCGCGATCACCCTCGAGGCCGGAGTGAGCCTCGGCGCCATGCCGGTGTTCCGGTTCGGCACCGACGCGCAGCGCGCCGAGCTGCTGCCGGATCTGCTGGCCGGCCGCGCGCTCGCCGGGTTCGGACTCACCGAGCCCGAGGCCGGGTCGGACGCCGGCGCGACCCGCACCACCGCGCGACTGGAGGCCGGGGAGTGGGTCATCGACGGGGCCAAGCAGTTCATCACGAACTCCGGCACGCCGATCACACGGTTCGTCACGGTCACGGCCGTCACCGGCGAGACCGAGGGACGCAAGGAGATCTCGACGATCATCGTCCCGTCGGGCACGCCCGGCTTCACGGTGGAGCCCGCGTACGACAAGGTCGGCTGGCATGCGAGCGACACGCATCCGCTCACCTTCTCCGGCGCGCGCGTTCCCGAGGCGAACCTGCTGGGGGAGCGCGGGCGCGGGTTCGCGAACTTCCTGCACATCCTCGACGAAGGCCGCATCGCGATCGCGGCGCTCTCCACGGGAGCGGCGGAAGGATGCCTGGAGGCCGCCGCCGACTACGCCCGCAGCCGCATCGTGTTCGGCGAGCAGCTGTCGACACGGCAGTCCATCCAGTTCATGCTCGCGCGCATGCAGCAGCGCGTGCACGTCGCGCGGCTCGCGTGGCTGCACGCCGCACGCCTGCGCGATGCGGGGAAGCCCTTCAAGACGGAGGCCGCGATCGCGAAGCTCACCTCGAGCGACGCCGCGATGGACAACGCGCGCGACGCGACGCAGATCTTCGGCGGCAACGGGTTCATGAACGAGTACCCCGTCGCCCGGCACTACCGCGATTCGAAGATCCTGGAGATCGGAGAGGGCACCTCCGAGGTGCAGCTGCTCGTCATCGCCCGCGCCCTCGGCGTCGTGTGAACCGGGTACGGTGACAGCGTGACCGAGATCCTGCAGCGCGGCCGGTACGTCGACGAGCTCGCGGTGGGCGACGTGTTCTACCATCGCCCGGGACGCACGGCCACCGAGGCCGACAACGTGCTGTTCTCCGCCCTCACGATGAACACGCAGGCGCTGCACCTGGATGCCGCGTACGCGGCCACTCAGGAGTTCGGCGAGCGTCTCATGAACTCCATGTGGACCCTCGCGACGATGGTCGGAGCCTCCGTCGCGCAGGTGACGCAGGGGACGCTCGTCGCGCAGCTCGGCCTGTCGGACATCGCGTTCCCCGCGCCGCTGCTGCACGGGGACACGCTGTACGTCGACACCGAGATCCTCGAGACGCGCCTGTCGCGGTCCCGTGTCGGGCAGGGCGTCGTGACGATGCGGCACACCGGCCGCAATCAGGACGGCACCGTCGTCGCGACGGCGACGCGTGTCGCGCTCATGCTCTGCACCCCCGCCGAGGAGCAGTCGTGAGCGGCTTCGCGATGGGCCCGGCGCTGCTGTTCTGCCCCGCCGACCGGCCGGAGCGGTTCGCGAAGGCGGCGGGCCGCGCCGACGCCGTGATCCTCGACCTCGAGGACGCCGTGTCCGCGGACGCGAAGGCCTTCGCCCGCGGCGCGGTCATGGAGTCCGACCTCGACCCGGAGCACACGATCGTCCGCGTGAACGCGCTGGACGGCGAGCACATCGAGTCCGACCTCGCGACCCTTTCGCTGACGGACTATCGCACCGTCATGGTCGCCAAAGCCGAGTCGGCCAAGCAGATCGGGCGCCTCGATCGGCGCTTCGCGGTCATCGCGCTGTGCGAGACGGCGCGCGGCGTCGTCGCGGCCGAGAAGATCGCGGCACTGGACAACGTCGTCGCGCTGATGTGGGGCGCCGAGGATCTCGTCGCCTCGCTCGGCGGCACCGCCAGCCGGAAGCCCAAGGGGGGCTACCGCGACGTCGCCCGGCACGCCCGCGCGCGCGTGCTGCTCGCCGCCGGCGCCCGCGGCAAGGCCGCGATCGACGCCGTGCACCTGGACATCGCCGACCAGAAGGGGCTCGCGCGGGAGGCCGCGGATGCGGCGGCGAGCGGCTTCGCGGCGACCGCCTGCATCCATCCCGACCAGGTGTCCGCGATCCGTGCCGCCTACCGCCCCGACCCCGGTGCGCTCGCGTGGGCGCGGGGCGTCCTCGCCGCCGCCGAAGGGCAGCGCGGCGTCTTCGCGCTCGATGGCCGTATGGTCGACGAGCCCGTGCTGCGGCACGCCCGCACGCTCGTCCGCCGCGCCGACGCCTGACCCGCGCCCGCGGGCGGCCGCGGGTCAGTGGATGACGCCGACGTAGGACAGCAGGCTCAGGCGGTCGCGCTCGACGAGGAAGGTGTGCGTCGAGCCGTTCGCGAGCTTCTCGCCCTCGGCGGGGAACGCCCCACCGGTCGCGTGCCGGATGAGCTCGCGGATCAGCGCGCCGTGCGAGACGATCACGAGCGACGGCGCGGCCGGGGCCGTCAGCCGCCGCGCGTCGCGCGTGACGCGCCGGAGGCCCGCGACGGCGCGCGTGCGGACGTCGGCCCACGGTTCGGCGTTCGGGATCTCGGCGGTGGTCCAATCGCCCCAGCGCTCGAGGAACTCGTGCACATCGACGCCCTCGGCATCGCCGTAGCTGCGCTCGCGGAGCTGCGGGTACGTGCGCGGCTCGGCGGCGCCGAGCTCGGCGGCGATGATGCGGGCGGTCTCGTGTGCGCGGGACAGGTCGCTGGAGGCGACGACGAGCGGCGACTCCGCCGCGAGCTCCTCCTTGAGGCGGAGACCGGTCGCGCGGGCCTGACCGCGTCCGGTGTCGTTCAGGGGGATGTCGGTGGAGCCCTGGATGAGCCGGTTGAGGTTCCAATCGGTCTCGCCGTGGCGCACGAGGGTGAGAGTCGTCACCCGTCGAGCCTACGGTCCGAGAGAGCGGCGGGGTTCACCGCAGCGCAGTCAGCGCCCGCGCGATGACGGGCAGCGCTTCGCTGGTCCCGGTGTCCACCTTGACGGTCGCCTTGGCATCCGCCCGGGTCTCCCCGCGATTGATGATGACGACGGGCAGTCGGCGGCGGCGCGCGCGTTCGACGAGGCGGATGCCGGAGTTCACGACGAGCGAGGATCCCGCCACGATGAGCGCCTCGCTGGTGCCGACGAGCTGCTCGGCCTCCCGGAACTTCTCCGCCGGGATGTACTCGCCGAAGAAGACGACGTCGGGCTTCAGCATCCCGCCGCAGACGCTGCAGTCCGGGATGACGAAGCCGTCGCTCGACTCGGGCAGCACGTCGCCGTCGGGGCCGAGCTTGATGCCCTCCGGCACGGTGATCCACGGGTTCGCGAGCTCGACGCGCACAGCGAGGTCCCGCCGGTCGAAGACCTGCCCGCAATGCGTGCAGAACACCCGCCGCATCGTCCCGTGCAGCTCGACGACGCGCCGGCTGCCGGCGCGCAGGTGCAGGCCGTCCACGTTCTGCGTGATGACGCCGGTCGCGATGCCGGCGCGCTCGAGGTCGGCGAGCGCGGTGTGGCCGTCGTTGGGACGGGACGCCGAGAACGCCTGCCAGCCGAGGTGGCTGCCCACCCAGTACCGGCGGCGGGCCGCGTCGCTCGCGAGGAACTGCTGGGCCGTCATCGGCGTGCGGGTCGGCGCGCCCTTGCCGCGATAGTCCGGGATGCCGGAGTCCGTCGACACGCCCGCCCCGGTCAGCACGGCGACCTTCCGGCCCGCGAGGGCGTCGATCGCGCGCCCGACGGCGGCGGTGACCGCCGGGTCGGGATCGATCGTCGTCTGCGCTGCCACGGCCCGAGCCTACGCGCCCTCGTTTTCCGGGATGTTACGCGGGGCGTGACAGCATGGAGCCATGCCCCTCCTGCGGATCGACGACGAGCACGATCCGCGGCTCGCGGACTACCGGGGCCTCACCGATGTGGCGCTGCGTCGTGTGCTGGAGCCGGAGGGCGGGCTGTACATCGCCGAGTCGGCGAAGGTCATCGCCCGCGCGATCGCCGCCGGACACCGGCCGCGGTCGGTGCTCGTGCAGGAGAAGTGGCTCGACGACGTGACCGCGCTCGCGGGAGACGCGCCGGTCTACGTTGTGTCGGACGAGGTCGCCGAGCAGGTCACGGGCTACGCCGTCCACCGCGGTGCGCTCGCCGCCATGCATCGCCCCGCCCTGCCGTCCGTCGCCGACACCGTCGCCGGTGCCCGGCTCGTGCTGGTGCTAGAGGACATCGTGGACCACACGAATGTGGGTGCCGCGTTCCGCGCGGCGGCGGGGATCGGCGCCGACGCCGTGCTCGTCACGCCCCGCTGCGCCGACCCCCTGTACCGCCGCAGCGTCCGCGTGAGCATGGGGACGGTGTTCCAGGTGCCGTGGACGCGGCTGCCGGCGTGGCCGGAGGCCGGCGGCATCCTGCACGACGCGGGCCTGCACCTCGCCGCGCTCGCCCTCGCCGAGGGCGCCGTGCGGCTGGACGTCTTCTCCGCCGCCCGCCCCGAGCGGGTCGCGCTGCTGATGGGCGCCGAGGGCGACGGCCTCTCCCGCCGTGCGCTGCAGGCCGCCGACACCGTCGTCACCATCCCGATGGCGGGCGGCGTCGACTCGCTCAACGTCGCGGCCGCCGCCGCCGTGGCCCTGTGGGAGCTGCGCCCGCGCGACTGACGCGCGCGACCGACGATCTCAGTCCGCGGCGGAGGGCTCCTCGGCGATCACGCGCCGCTGCACCGGCAGCGCATCCGGGCGCTTCGCGGTGATGGCATCCCCGGAGGACTGGTGCCGCACGCGCCGCAGCACCCACGGCACCAGGTGCGTCCGCGCCCACACGATGTCGTTCGTGCGGGCCGCGCGCCACGTGAGGCGGGGGAGGGGTTCGGGCTGCATCGCCTGCAGATCGTTCGGGACGTTGAGCGCGCGCAGCACCATCCGGGCCACCTCGTGATGGCCGAGCGCGTTGTAGTGCAGGCGGTCGTCGTCGAAGAACCGCATGTCCTGCACTTCCTTCAGCGCCCACTGGTCGGCCACGATGCAGTCGTAGCGCTCCGCGATCGCGCGGATGTTCTCGTTGTAGATCGCGACCCGGCCGCGGATGCCGCGGAACACCGGCGTGAAGTTCGTGTCGATCGCCGTGAACACCACGACGGTCGCCCCGTCGGAGGAGAGCCGGATGACGGCGTCCTCGAACTGCTGCGCGACGGCGTCGGGGTCGCCGCCGGGCCGGATCACGTCGTTCCCACCCGCGGAGAAGGTCACGAGGTCGGGGCGCAGGGCCAGGGCGGGTTCGATCTGATCCGCGATCTGGCCGATGAGCTTCCCGCGGACCGCGAGGTTGGCGTAGGCGAAGTCGTCGACGGATGCCGCGAGGACCTCCGCGACACGGTCGGCCCAGCCGCGGTGACCGCCGGGGCGCAGCGGATCGGGGTCGCCGATGCCCTCCGTGAACGAGTCGCCGACCGCGACCATCCGACGCCACGGGTGCGCCGTCTCGTTCAGGGTGTACGGCACGGGCTCGGGCCTCGCAGCGGCCTCGTCTTCAGACATCACACTTCCTCGACTCCGGGTCCCTTCCACGCTAGCGCGTCCGACATCTCGCTTAGGGTGGTCCTTCGTGTACGAGGACCAGCAGGAGCATTTCGGCAGCTTCGCCGCCGAGCACCTGTCGCCGTCGTTCCCGCAGCGAGCGCCCTGGGGCACGGCGCAGCGCCTGCGCGCCTGGCAGGCCGAGGCTCTCGACCAGTACTTCGGCATGGACGGCCCGGAGGGCATCGGCAAGGGGCCTCGGGACTACCTCGCCGCCGCGACCCCCGGCGCCGGGAAGACGACTTTCGCGCTGCGCCTCGCGAGCGAACTGCTGCGCCGCGGCGTGATCGACCGCATCGTCGTGGTCGCCCCCACGGAGCACCTGAAGACGCAGTGGGCGGATGCCGCGGCCCGCGTCTCGATCCGCCTCGATCCCCGCTTCAGCAACGGGCAGCGCACCCCGTCGCGGCAGTACCACGGCGTCGCGGTGACCTACGCGCAGGTGGCAGTCAAGTCCTCCGTGCATCGGCGGATCGTCGAGGAGTCCCGCACCCTCGTCATCCTCGACGAAGTGCACCACGGCGGCGATGCGCTCAGCTGGGGCGAGGCGCTCCGCGACGCGTACGGCCGCGCGACGCGGCGTCTGCTGCTGAGCGGCACGCCCTTCCGCAGCGACACCGCGCCGATCCCGTTCGTCGAGTACCACCCGAACGACAAGGGCATCCGCCTCTCCCGCACCGACTACAACTACGGCTACGGCCGGGCCCTCGCCGACGGCGTCGTGCGTCCGGTGCTGTTCCTCGTCTACGCCGGGAAGATGCGGTGGCGCACCCGCGCGGGCGATGAGCTGGAAGCCCACCTGGGGCAGGACAACACGAAGGACGTCACATCCCAGGCTTGGCGGACGGCGCTGGACCCCGAAGGCGACTGGATTCCCGCGGTGCTGCGCTCCGCGGACCGGCGCCTGAGCGAGGTGCGTCAGGACGTCCCGGATGCCGGCGGGCTCGTCATCGCGACCGACCAGACGGCCGCCCGGGCATACGCCGCGATCCTCCGCGACATCACGGGTGAGGCGCCCGCCGTCGTCCTCTCCGACGACAAGGCGGCCTCAGGGCGGATCGAGACGTTCGGGCAGAGCACGACGCGCTGGATGGTCGCCGTCCGGATGGTCTCCGAAGGCGTCGACGTCCCGCGGCTCGCCGTCGGCGTGTACGCGACGTCCGCCTCGACGCCGCTGTTCTTCGCACAGGCCATCGGCCGGTTCGTCCGTGCGCGCCGCCGCGGCGAGTCGGCATCCGTGTTCCTCCCGAACGTGCCGCAGCTGCTGACCCTCGCGGGCGAGCTCGAGCGGGAACGCGACCACGCGCTCGACCGCGGCGAGAAGGACGAGGACGGTCTCGAGGACGGCCTGCTCGACGCGGCCGAGCGCGAGGAGAAGGCCTCGGACGAGCTCGAGCAGGAGTTCACATATCAAGCGCTCGGGTCGGTCGCGCACTTCGACCGCGTCCTGTACGACGGTCGCGAGTTCGGGCAGCTCGCGGTCCCCGGAACGCCGGAGGAGGAGGAGTTCCTGGGGCTCCCGGGCCTGCTCGAGCCGGAGCACGTCCACGAGCTCCTGATGCAGCGGCAGTCCCGGCAGTCCCGGCACCGGCGCGTCCGCGAGGCGCGCGAGCAGACCGAGGGGGACGCGGTCGCCCCGGCCCTGCCGGCGCCGCTGCACCGGACGCTCCGGGAGCAGCGCCAGCTGCTGAACAGCCTCGTCGGGGTGTACGCGCGGCAGAGCGGCGAGCCGCACGGCGCCGTGCACGCGGAGCTGCGTCGCGTCTGCGGCGGACCGGCCGTGCCGCAGGCCACCGTCGCGCAGCTGCAGTCCCGCATCGACGTTCTCCGGGCTCGCGTCCGCTCCTGACCGCGCGGGGTTCGGAGCTCCGAAATGCTGGCAATCACGGCGTTCGGTCCGGGCTGTCGCTGCGGCGCCGGTAGCGTGAAACGGACCGACCCGAGAGTGTGGAGCCCCGTGAACGACCCCCGAGTGCCGACCGCCGGCGACCGCCGACGCTGGGCGCAGTACCTCGTGGACGAGCGGTCCGAGGCGCGCGTGTACCGCGACCTGGCCGCACGCCGCAGCGGTGAGGAGCGCGAGATCCTCCTCGCGCTCGCCGACGCGGAGGGACGTCACGAGGCGCACTGGCTCCACCTGCTCGGCGAGGAGCCCTCCCGCCTGCCGGCGCCCAGCGTCGGCACCCGCCTGCTCGGCTGGATGGCCCGCCGGTTCGGATCGATCTTCGTGCTCGCGCTCGCGCAGAACGCCGAGGACCGCTCGCCCTACGAGGCCGAGCCGTTCGCGACCGCGCGGATGGCCGCGGACGAGAAGATCCATCGCGAGGTGGTCCGCGGTCTCGCGGCGCGCGGCCGCCGCCGGCTGTCCGGCACGTTCCGCGCGGCGGTCTTCGGCGCCAACGACGGCCTCGTCTCGAACCTCGCCCTCGTGATGGGGATCGGCGCGACCGGCGTCGCGCCGCAGTTCGTGCTCTTCAGCGGGATCGCGGGCCTCCTGGCGGGTGCGCTGTCGATGGGTGCGGGGGAGTTCGTCTCGGTCCGCTCGCAGCGCGAGATGCTCGCCGCCACCGAGCCGAGCGACTACGCCGCCGATGTGCTGTCCGACCTCGACCTCGACGCCAACGAGCTCGCGCTGGTCTACCGCACCCGCGGGATGCCGCTCGAGGATGCCATGGAGCGCGCCCGCCGCGTCGTCGGGGCGGCGCAAGGGACCGGCACGCCGGCACCGCATCGCCCGACCGCGCCGGACAGCTCCGATCACGAGGTCGTCGGCGGGGCGCTCGGCGCCGCCGTCTCGAGCTTCCTCTTCTTCTCCTCCGGCGCCGTCATCCCCGTGCTGCCGTGGATCTTCGGACTGTCCGGCCTCGCGGCCGTCGTCACGGCGCTGATCCTCGTCGGCTTCGCGCTGCTCCTCACGGGCGCGACCGTGGGACTCCTGTCTGGCGGCTCGCCCCTGCGCCGCGGGCTCCGCCAGCTCGCGATCGGCTTCGGCGCGGCCGCCGTCACGTATCTGCTGGGCCTGCTGTTCGGCGTGTCCGTCGGTTGACGCCGCCGATTCTGCACGCCGTCCGGAACGTGATAATGTCGATCTTCGGTTGGAGACAACCAGACACCCATGCGCGGGTGGCGGAATAGGTAGACGCGCTAGCTTGAGGTGCTAGTGCCCGTATAGGGCGTGGGGGTTCAAGTCCCCCCTCGCGCACAGTGGAACAGGGTCCCGAAAGGGGCCCTGTTCTCGTTTTCGGAAGGCTCCGCAGGGGAAGGTAGCGTGGACGGCATGCCCGACACCGCCGACCTTCCCGAGGTCGCCCGCATCGCGCGCGACCTCATCCGGTTCGACACGACGAACTACGGCGGGGGACGCGCGAAGGGCGAGCGTGAGGCGGCCGAGTACGTCGGCGCGTACCTCGAATCGGTCGGGCTGCAGCCGGAGTACTACGAGCCGATCCCGCGCCGCACGAACCTCGCGGTGCGCATCCCCGGCCGCGACCGCGACAAGCCCGCCCTCGTCCTGCACGGTCACCTCGACGTCGTTCCGGCGGTCGCCGAGGACTGGAGCGTCGACCCGTTCGCGGGCGTCGTGAAGGACGGGATGCTGTGGGGCCGCGGCGCCGTGGACATGAAGGACATGAACGCCATGATCCTGACGTCCGTCGCCGACATCCTCCGTGCCGGCGACCGGCCCGCCCGCGACATCATCGTGGCCTTCTTCGCCGACGAGGAGAACGGCGGCGTCGAGGGCTCGCAGCTCGTCGTCCGGGACAAGCCGGAATGGTTCGCCGGCGCGACCGACGCCATCAGCGAGGTCGGCGGCTATTCGATCTCGGTCGGCGACCGCCGCGCGTACCTGCTGCAGGTGGGGGAGAAGTCCCTCGTCTGGCTCCGGCTGCACGCCACCGGCATCGCGGGCCACGGCAGCCGCCACCACCCCGAGAACGCCGTCACGCGTCTCGCCGAGGCCGTCGCCGCGCTCGGCCGCACGACCTGGCCTCTGGAGCTGACGACAACGACACGCGAACTCGTCGACGCGCTCGCGCGGCTGACCGGCGGCGACCCGGCCGACCCCGACGCCCTCGCCGATGCGACCGGACCGGCATCCGCGTTCCTCCGCTCCAGCTTCCGCACGACCGCGAACCCGACCGGTCTGTCCGCCGGCTACAAGCACAACGTGATCCCGGACGCCGCGAGCGCCGCGATCGACATCCGCACGCTTCCCGGCCAGGAGGACCTCGTCATCGCCGAGGTCCAGCGCATCGTCGGCGACGACATCCGTCTCGAGATCGCGCACCGCGACATCGGCCTCGAAGTGCCGTTCGCCGGCTCGCTCGTCGACGCGATGGTCGAAGCCCTCGGCCGCCACGATCCGGGCGTCCCCGTCGTGCCCTACCTGCTGGGCGCCGGCACCGACAACAAGGCGCTGGCCGAGCTCGGCATCGCCGGGTTCGGGTTCGCTCCGCTGCGCCTTCCCGCCGACCTGGACTTCACCGGCATGTTCCACGGCGTCGACGAGCGTGTCCCGATCGACTCCCTCCGCTTCGGGCAGCGCGTGCTGACCGACCTCCTCCGGACGTACTGAAAGGCGAGAATGCACCTCCTCGAGGCGATCATCCTCGGACTCGTGCAGGGTCTGACCGAGTTCCTCCCGATCTCATCCAGCGCGCACCTGCGCATCGTGGGCGAGTTCCTGCCGTCGGCCGAAGACCCCGGCGCCACCTTCACCGCGATCACCCAGATCGGCACCGAACTCGCCGTGCTCGTGTACTTCTGGCACCGGATCGTGCGCATCATCGCGCAGTGGTTCCGCTCGCTCACCGGCGCCGTGCCCCGCAACGACCCCGACGCCCGGATGGGCTGGATCGTCATCATCGGCACCATCCCGATCGGCGCGCTCGGCTTCCTCTTCCAGGACGTCATCCGCGACACGTTCCGCAATCTCTGGCTCGTCGCGATCGTGCTGCTCGTCTTCGGTCTCATCCTCGGCGCCGCCGACGCGCTGGGCCGGCGCACGCGTCAGGAGGCCGACCTGACCTACCCGCACGGCCTGGCCCTCGGCTTCGCGCAGGCCCTCGCCCTCATCCCGGGCGTCTCCCGCTCGGGCGCCACGACGACGATGGGCCTCGCCCTCGGGTACACGCGGCCGGCCGCGGCCGAGGTCGCATTCCTCCTCGCGGTGCCCGCCGTGTTCGGCAGCGGACTCTACGAGCTGCTGCAGGCCATCCAGGAGCCGGGCGAGGCGGTGTTCACGCTGGGGGAGACCGCCGTCGCGACCGTCGTCGCCTTCGGCGTCGGGCTGGCCGTGATCGCGTACCTCATGCGCTACCTCAAGAAGGGCAGCTTCCTGCCGTTCGTGATCTACCGGCTCGTGCTGGGCGTCGTGCTCATCGTGCTGCTCGCGACGGGCGTGCTGCAGGCGTTCTGACGCTCCGCGGGCTCAGCGGCGCGGCTCGTCGCGACCCGGCTTCGACGGGCCCTCGCCGTCGCGCCGCAGGTACTTCTCGAACTCCTGCGCGATGGCGTCGCCGGAGGCCTCGGGGGAGTCCCAGGTGTCCCGCGTGCGCTCCAGCTGGCGGATGTACTCGGTCATCTCCTCGTCGTCGGCCGCCGCGGCATCGATCGACGCCTCCCACGCGAGGGCCTCGGCGGGCAGCTCGCCGCGCGCGATCGGGCTTCCGGTGAGCTCGGTGAGCTTGTCGAGGAGGGCGAGGGTCGCCTTCGGCGAGGTCGTGTGCCCCGCCACGTAGTGCGGGACGCTCGCCCACAGGGCGGCCGTCGGGATGCCGGCGTCCTCGGCGGCGGCGGCGAGCACGCTCAGGATGCCGACAGGCCCCTCGTACGTCGAGCGCTCGAGGCCGAGCTCGGTGCGCAACTTCTCGTTGTCGCTGCCGGCGAAGACGGAGATGGGGCGGGTGTGCGGCACGTCGGACATCATCGAGCCGAGCGCGACGAGCCCGGTGATGTCCTCGCTGAGCGCCGCATCGATGAACTCGGCCGCGAAGGCCTGCCACGCGCGCGCCGGTTCGACCCCGCTCAGGAGCCACAGGCGGGTGCCTTCGCCCGACGCGGGACGCCACAGGGTGGCCTCCGGCCACGTGAGCGACCGGGTGCCGTCGGCATCCAGTCGCACCTGCGGGCGGGTGTACTGATAGTCGAAGTAGAGCTCCGGGTCGACCGACAGGACCGGCTCGTACTCGTTCTCGGCGCGCAGGCGCGCGGCGGCGGCCGAGGCCGCTTCCCCGGCGTCGTTCCAGCCGTCGAAGGCGACCACGAGGACACGCTGACCCAGACTGTCCACCCCGCTCCTTCCCTTGGTGTGCGGTTCCCCCACGATACGCCCGGCGAGCACCGTGCGGGCGGGGGCGCGGTCCCGGCGGAGCCCCGCTCGGTAGCATAGGGCGGTGACTTCCCCCCTTCCCGCCGCGGTCCTCTGGGACATGGACGGCACGCTCGTGGACACCGAGGCCTACTGGATGGCCGCCGAGACCGCGCTGGTCGACAGCTTCGGAGGGCAGTGGTCGCACGAACAGGCCCTGAGCCTCGTCGGGATGGGCCTCGAGGGCTCGGCCGCGATCCTGCAGCAGGCGGGTGTGCAGATGAGCGTCGGCGCGATCGTCGATCACCTCACCGAGGCCGTCACGGACCAGCTCGCCGAGAGCGGCAACCCGTACCGTCCCGGGGCCGTCGAACTGCTGCGCGACCTGCGTGATGCCGGCGTGAAGACCGCACTAGTCACGATGTCGCTGCGCCGCATGGCCGACACGGTCGTCGGGCAGCTGCCGTTCGACGCGTTCGACGTCGTCGTCGCCGGCGACGACGCGACACGTCCGAAGCCCTTCCCGGACGCCTACCTGCAGGCGGCGCGGATGCTGGGGGTCGACCCCGCGGACGCCATCGCGATCGAGGATTCGCCGAACGGCATGCGCGCCGCGGTCGCGTCCGGCGCCGTGACGCTGGGCGTCCCGCTCATGGTCTCCCTCGTCGGCACCGGCGCCGACGGACTGTGGGACACGCTCGAGGGCAGGACGACCGACGACATCCGCGCCTTCCACGCCGAACACGCCGCACGCCGACCGGGAGTGTCCGCATGACCGCCGACCTGCGACCCAGCGGCCCGTTCCGCTACGGCGACCGTGTCCAGCTGACCGGCCCCAAGGGGCGCCTGCACACGGTCACGCTGCGCGAAGGCGGCGAGCTGCACACGCACCACGGCGTCCTCCGGCACGAGAACATCGTCGACCAGCCGGACGGCTCCGTCATCACCAACAGCGGCGGCCACGACTACCTCGCGCTGCGCCCGCTCCTCCGCGACTTCGTGATGTCGATGCCGCGGGGGGCGGCGATCGTCTACCCCAAGGACGCCGCGCAGATCCTCGCCGCGGCGGACATCTTCCCCGGCGCGACGGTCGTCGAGGCCGGCGTCGGCTCGGGAGCCCTGTCGCTGTGGCTGCTCCGTTCGATCGGCGACGGCGGCCGCCTGCTGTCATTCGAGCGGCGCGAGGAGTTCTCGCAGGTGGCCGAGGCGAACGTCGAGACGTTCCTCGGCCACTACCCGCCCGCATGGCAGGTCGTCGTCGGCGACCTGGTGGAGCAGCTCCCGCGCGTCGTGGAGCCGGGATCGGTCGATCGGGTGGTGCTCGACATGCTCGCGCCGTGGGAGTGCATCGATGCCGTCGCCGAGGCGCTGACCCCTGGCGGCGTCGTGCTCTGCTACATCGCGACGGCGACCCAGCTCAGCCGTGTCGCGGAGTACATCCGGGCCTCCGGGCTGTTCACCGAGTCCGAGGCGACCGAGACGATGGTCCGCGGCTGGCACGTCGAAGGCCTGTCGGTGCGCCCCGACCACCGCATGGTCGCCCACACCGGATTCCTCCTCACCGCCCGCAGGCTCGCGCCCGGCGCCGTGCCGCCGGACGTCCGCAAGCGCGCGCTCAAGAAGCCGACCTACGCCGACGAGGACGTGGAGCAGTGGACCCCCGGCGCGGTCGGCGACCGTCAGATCACCGACAAGAACCTGCGCAAGCGCGTGCGCGATGCGCAGCGCGCCGCGGAGGGTGCGCGGCTGGCGGCGGGGGAGAGTGCCGGCGACGCCGTAAACTGATCGGATGCGCAGGATCCCCGCTGTCGTCGCCGTTCTCGGCCTGTCCGCTCTGGCCCTCGTCGGCTGCTCGTCGACGGCCCCGGCCGCCTCGTGCGACCGCGCCGACTCGGACTCCTCGGCCCTCGACCTCATCGAGGTGAGCGGAGCCACGGGCTCCGCCGTCGTGACGGTCGCCCCGCCGGTCTACGTCGAGAAGACCGTCTTCACCGACGCCGAGGTGGGCGACGGTCCCGCCGTGACCTCGCGCGCCCAGGACGTGCAGTTCACCGCGACGATCGTCGACGGCGAGTCGGGCGAGACGCTCGTCTCCGCGGGGACGCAGGCCCAGCCGGTCGCCGAGTGGGCGACCTACTACGAGGGCATCGCGAAGATGCTCGAGTGCGCGACCGAGGGCTCCCGCATCGTCGGCGCCGTCGCGCCCGATGATCTCTCCGACGAGGCCAACGCCAACCTGGGGCTCGCGGACGGGCAGGCCGCGGTCATCGTCCTGGACCTGGAGCGCGTCTTCCTCGCCGCCGCCGACGGTGCTCCGCAGTTCAACGACCGCCGCGGCATGCCCTCCGTCGTGCTGGCGCCCGACGGCCGCCCCGGAGTCATCGTCCCCGACGCCGCGCCGCCGACCGATCTCGTCGTCGAGGTGCTGAAGAAGGGCGCCGGCGAGCCGGTCACGGCGGAGGCCCCCGCCCGCATCCACTACACCGGCGTCACGTGGGACGACGGCGAGGTGTTCGACTCGACGTGGGAGAAGGGCGCCTCGGCCAGCGTCACGCTCGACGGCGTCGTCCCCGGCTTCGCGCAGGCGCTCGAGGGTCAGACCGTCGGATCGCAGCTGCTCGTCGTCATCCCGCCGGACCTCGGTTACGGGGCGCAAGGCAGCGGTGCCGTCCCGGGCGACGCGACCCTCGTTTTCGTCATCGACATCCTGGGACTGGACGAGGTCGCCGCGACGCCGTAGCACCGACACGGCACTGCCGCAGGGAGGGCCGCGACGGCACCGGCCTAGGATGGTGCAGTGGCCAAGGACTCGACCCGCACTGCGCCCGAGGAGCGTCTCGTCAACCTCGTCGTCGCGCTCATGGCGACCGAGCAGGGGCTGACCAAGGACACGATCCTGACCTCGGTGTCCGGCTACCGCGAGCAGAGCGAGGCCGGCGCCAAGAAGGATGCGCTGGAGAAGATGTTCGAGCGCGACAAGGAGAACCTCCGCGCGCTCGGGGTCCCCATCGAGACGATCGGCGACTACGCCGATCCGGACGACCTGCGCGAGGCGCGGTATCGCGTGCCGACGGCGGAATACGAGCTGCCCGCGGACATCACCTTCACCCCTGCGGAACTGGCCGTGCTCAACCTCGCCGGCGGCGTCTGGAGCGAGAGCTCGATGTCCGCGGACGCGCGTGGCGGCCTGCGCAAGATCCGCGCACTCGGCAACGAGGTCGACGCACCCATCATCGGATACTCGCCCCGCATCAACCTGCGAGAGCCGGCGTTCAGCCCCCTGCAGCGCGCCATCGAGCAGGGGCGGGTCGCGGAGTTCGACTACCTCAAGGGCGGCGACGACACGGCCCACACCCGCCGCATCCAGCCGCTCGCGCTGCTCGAGTACGAAGGCCGCTGGCACGTCTACGGTTTCGACCTGACGCAGGACGCCGAGCGCACCTTCCTCCTCTCGCGCATCGTCTCCGACGTCCGCCTCACGCGGGACACGTTCGACCTGGCGCTGCGGGACGGCGCGGGCGACAAGGCGCTCCGCGGGCTCCGGGACGTGGCCGAGCGCCAGCACGCGCTCCTCGAGGTCGCGCCCGGCACCGAGGCCGCGCTGCGGCTGCACCGCCGTGCGATCCCGGCCGAGCAGGGCATCCACGTACCGTACGTCGACGGCCACGTCTTCGCCGACGAGCTGGCCTCCTACGGTCCGGAGGTGCGGGTCGTCGGGCCCGCGCAGCTGCGCGACGAGGTCATCGCCCGGCTGGAGCGGACGCTCGCCGTGCACAGAGGAGTCTCATGAGCGCGAAGCCGCTGCTGGCCACCGATCGCGCCGCGCTCATCCTGCAGCTCGTCCCGTATCTCATCGGCAAGGGGGAGGTGTCCGTCGCGGAGGCGGCCGACGCCTTCGAGGTCACCCCCGAGCAGATGCGGGAGATGGTCGAGAAGCTCACCGTCATCGGCCTGCCCGGCGACGGCGGCTTCTGGCAGATGGCGAACGATCTGTTCGACATCGACTGGGACCTCCTCGACGAGCAGGGAATCATCTCGATCACCAACAGCGTCGGCCTGGAGCGGACACCCCGCCTCACGGCGCGCGAGGCGGCGGCCCTGCTGGCCGGCCTGCAGCTGGCCGCCTCGCTGCCGGGCGTCGGCGACAGCGGCGTGGTGCAAGGCCTCCTCGCGAAGCTCGCGCGCGGCGCGTCGGCGGCTCCCGCCGACGTCATCGTCGCGCCGGACGCCGTCGACGACGTGCGGCTGCAGGTCGCGGAGGCCCTCCGCCGCGGCGTCGCCGTCTCCTTCACCTACCAGGCGCCCGATCACACCCCGACCATCCGGACCGTCGACCCCGTCAAGGTGCACATCGCCGGCGGGCAGTGGTACCTGCAGGGCTGGTGTCACCTCCGGGAGGCGATGCGCACGTTCCACCTCGACCGTGTCGCCGACGTGCGCCTCACCGACATCCCGATCGCGCACGGGTCCGACGCGGTGCCCGAGCTGTTCGAGCCGAGCGAGACGGATGCCGTCGTGGAGGTGCGCTACCGCGCCGCGATCGCACCGCTGCTGGCGGACTACCTCGACCGGGCCACCGTCACCGGCGACGGCGAGTTCCGCAGCGCACGCCTGCGGGTCGCCGATGAACGCAGCCTCAAGCGCCTGGCCGCCCGTCACGGCGGGGACGTCGAGATCCTCGCTCCCGAGCCCGGCCGCCGCGCCGCCGCGGCGTGGGCCGACGCAGGGCTCGCGCAGTACCGCTGACCGGTCCCGCGGTCCCGACAGGTAGACTGAGAAAAATCTCGCGACGAGGAGCCGCCCATGGGAAATCTGTTCGCAGGTCCACACCTGTGGATCCTCCTGATCGTCATCCTGCTGCTCTTCGGGGCGGCCAAGCTGCCGGCGCTGGCGAAGAGCATGGGGCAGTCCGCCCGCATCTTCAAGGGCGAGATGAAGGCGATGAAGCAGGACGACGTCGCGGCCGGGACGGCATCCACCGTCGAGAACGAGGCGTCCCCGACCGTGGCACCCACGGCCCCCGCCGATCCGACGCCCGGACCGACCGGCTCCGACACCGCCAGGCCGTAACCGGTCGTGGCCACGGCCTTCCGCCCGCGGCTCGGTGAGGCCGACAGCCCGCGTCGCGACAAGCGCATGACGCTGGCCGAACACCTCCTCGAACTGCGCAAACGACTCATCATCGGCGCCGCCGCGCTCGTCGTCGGCATGGTGCTCGCCTTCTTCCTCACGGATGCCGTCATCTGGGCGATGACAGAGCCCATCCGTCTCGTCGCGGAGCGCCGCGGCGACGACGAGCTCGTCAGCCTCATGTACCAGAACGTCACGGGCCCCTTCGACATGCGTCTGCGGATCGCGTTCGCCGTCGGCATCCTCGTCTCCGCCCCGGTCTGGCTCTGGCAGATCTGGGCGTTCCTCGTGCCGGGGCTCACCCGCAAGGAGGTCCGGTACACGATCGGCTTCCTCGTCGCCGCCATTCCGCTCTTCTTCGCCGGCTGCTACGTCGGCTGGCTCGTCATGCCGCACATCGTGGAGATCATGGCCGGCTTCACGCCGGACGGCGCGTCGAACATGTTCGAGGCCCGGTACTACTACGACTTCGTCTTCAAGCTGCTCGTCGTCGTCGGCGTCTCCTTCGTCCTGCCGGTGTTCCTCGTCGCGCTGAACCTCGCCGGTGTGATGAGCGGACGGGCGATCCTCGGCGGCTGGCGGGTCGCGATCCTCGTGGCCGTCGTCTTCGCGGGCCTCGCGACACCGGCCGCCGACATCGTGAGCATGCTGCTGCTGGCCGGCATCCTCATCGTCCTCTTCTTCGCCGCGGCCGGTCTGTCCATGATCTTCGACCGCCGCCGCGCCAAGCGTGACGCCGCCGTGCTCGGCTCGACGCCGGGACCGCTGTCGTGATGGATCCGGCCGAGCGATTCGCTCGGGCCGAGGCCACGAAGTCCCACCCGCTGTCGGCCGCGTTCGCCCAGGCGCAGCGCTTCGACCTCGATCCGTTCCAGATCGCGGGATGCCACGCACTCGAGGAGGGCAAGAGCGTCCTGGTGGCCGCCCCCACCGGGGCGGGCAAGACGATCGTGGGGGAGTTCGCGATCCATCTCGCGATGCTCCAGCCCGGCGACAAGGCGTTCTACACCACGCCCATGAAGGCGCTGTCGAACCAGAAGTTCCGCGAGCTGCAGGACGTCTACGGCGCCGACGAGGTGGGCCTCCTCACCGGCGACACGAACATCAACGGCAACGCCCGCGTCGTCGTCATGACGACCGAGGTGCTCCGCAACATGCTCTATGCGGACTCGCCGGCGCTCCGCGGTCTCCGCTTCGTCGTGATGGACGAGGTGCACTACCTGGCCGACCGGTTCCGCGGCGCCGTGTGGGAGGAGGTCATCATCCACCTCCCGCAGACCGTGCGGATCGTGTCGCTGTCCGCGACCGTCTCCAACGCGGAGGAGTTCGGCGACTGGCTCGACACGGTGCGCGGCGACACCGAGGTGATCGTCTCGGAGATCCGGCCCGTGCCCCTGGAGCAGCACGTGCTCGTCCGCGGCGACCTCCTTCCGCTCTTCGACGACCGCGCCGGCATCGCGACGGCGCAGGTCAACCAGGAGCTCATGCGCATCCGCTCCGTCAAGGGCCCGAACTTCGAGCGCAACCGCCAGGTGCAGCAGCAGCGCAGCGCCGGGGGCTTCGAGGGGGCCCACCGGCGTCCGCACAAGGGCGGCAAGCGGCCCGTCCGCTCCGCGAACGTGCAGCGCATCGAGCGCCTGGACCGTCCCGACGTCGTCGAACTGCTGGCGCGGAACAACCTGCTGCCCGCGATCTTCTTCATCTTCAGCCGAGCCGGCTGCGACGCCGCCGTGCAGCAGGTGCGCCGGTCGGGGGTGCGGCTCACGAGCCGCGAGGAGCGCGACGAGATCCGGCAGATCGTCGACGAGCGGACGCGGACCATGCTCGACGAGGACCTCGGGGTGCTCGGCTACTGGGAGTGGAAGGAGAACCTCGAGCGGGGCGTCGCCGCGCACCACGCCGGGCTCCTGCCGGCCTTCAAGGAGATCGTCGAGGAGCTGTTCCAGCGGAAGCTCGTCAAGGCCGTCTTCGCGACCGAGACGCTCGCGCTCGGCATCAACATGCCCGCGCGCACCGTCGTGCTGGAGAAGCTGGAGAAGTTCAACGGCGAGGCGCGCGTCGCCATCACGTCCGGCGAGTACACCCAGATCACGGGCCGCGCGGGACGCCGCGGGATCGACGTCGAGGGCCACGCCGTGATCCAGTGGACGGAGGGCCTGGACCCGCAGGCGGTGGCGGCCCTCGCCTCGCGGCGCACCTATCCGCTGAACTCCAGCTTCCGGCCCACCTACAACATGGCGGTGAACCTCATCGACCAGTTCGGCCGGCCGCGGGCCCGGGAGATCCTGGAGTCCTCGTTCGCCCAGTTCCAGGCCGATCGCGCGGTCGTGGGGCTCGCCCGCCAGGTGAAGGAGGCCGAGGAGTCGCTTGCCGGCTATGCCGCCTCGATGACCTGCGACCGTGGCGACTTCGCCGAGTTCGCCACCCTCCGCAGCGAGCTGAACGACCTCGAGAAGCTCAACCGGGCCGACCGCACCGCGACCGCGAAGACGCGGCAGCACCGGCAGAACGAGATGCTGTCGCTGCGTCGCCGGCTGCAGCGCCACCCCTGCCAGTCCTGCCCGGACCGCGAGCACCACGCGCGATGGGCGGAGCGGTACGCGAAACTGCGGCGGCGCACTGACAAGCTGCGCCAGCAGATCGAGACCCGCACCGGCACGGTCGCGCGCATCTTCGACCGGGTCGTCGACGTCCTCGCGACGCTGGACTACGTCGCGGTGGCGCCGGACGGCGTCGTCACGCTGACGGATGCCGGTGCGACGATGCGGCGGATCTACGGCGAGCGCGACCTGCTCGTGGCGGAGTCCCTGCGCCTCGGCCTGTGGCGCGATCTCGACGCTCCCGGGCTCGCGGCGCTCGCCTGCTGCCTCGTCTACGAGCCGCGGCGCGACGAGGCCGGGCCGGGGGAGCGGGGCCTGCCCCGCGGCGCGTTCCGTCAGGCGCTCAGCGAGACCCAGGACCTGTGGGTGCGGCTGGACGACCTCGAACGCGACCATCGCCTTCCCGGCTCCGAGCCCGTCGCCACCGGGCTCGCCCGCGCCATGCACTCGTGGGCCCGCGGGATGCCGCTGGACATCGTGCTCGACGAGGCCGATCTCGCCGCGGGGGACTTCGTGCGCTGGGTGAAGCAGACCATCGATCTGCTCGATCAGCTCTCGATCGTCGCCGACGCGGACGTCGCGGGGACCGCGCGCCGCGCGCTGGAGTCCGTCCGCCGCGGCATCGTCGCCTACAGTTCGGTGTGAGCGCCGGCCCGCGCAGTCGGTCGCCTAGGCTCGAAGCCGTGCCCGAACGTCCTCGCCCGCTGCTGCCCCTGTGGGCGGCGCTTATCGCCGCGGCGGCCGGTGGGCCCGTCCTGGACCTCGCGTTCCCCGACGTGGGCTGGTGGCCCCTGGCCTTCGCCGGGGTGGCGCTGTCGCTCGTGTCGCTCGTCGGCCGGACGGCGTGGGGCGCGTTCGGCGTGGGGCTCGTCTTCGCGGCATCCTTCTACCTCATCCACATCGTCTGGATCACGCGGTACCTCGGGGTCGTGCCCTGGTTCGCGCTGGCCGGCCTCGAAACGGTGCTGAGCGGTCTCGGCGCCATCCTCATCGCGCTCGCCTACCGGTGGATGCCGCGGGTCCTGCCGGGTCGATGGGGACGCCTCCTCGCCCTCCCTGCCCTCGTGGCGGGACTGTGGACCGCGCGCGAGCTCTTCCTCGGGTCGTGGCCCTACACCGGGTTCCCCTGGGGGCGGATCGGGATGAGCCAGTCCGAGAGCCCGCTCGCACACCTCGCCTCGTGGACCGGCGTCACCGGCCTCACCTTCCTCATGGTCTTCGTCGTCGCGGCGGTCATCGAGTGGGTGCGGCTCGGCGCGTTCCGCGACGTCCGCACCGCGCTCCCGGCGGCGGTCGCCGTCCTGCTGCTGGTCGCGCTGCCGGCGTTCCCGACGACGGATGCCGGATCGGTGCGCGTGGGGGCCGTGCAGGGCAACGGCCCCGCCGGCTATTTCGACGAGCGGGAGCGGTACGCCGTGCTGCAGGCCCAGCTGGACGCGACGGCGCCGCTGATCGGCGAGGACCTCGACATCCTGCTCTGGCCGGAGGGCGGGATCGACGCCGACCCGACCGCGAACGCGTCCGTCGCCCGCACGCTGGACCGGCTCTCCGAGGCCGCCGGCGCGCCGCTCGTCGTCAACGCCGCGACCGAGCGCGGCGACGACATCTTCAACACCTCGATGGTGTGGGAGGCCGGGCAGGAGAACCCGGTGGCCGTGCACGACAAGTCGCGTCCCGTTCCGATGGGGGAGTACGTCCCGGACCGGTGGTTCTTCGAGATGCTGGCCCCCGACCTCATCGGTCTCATCCAGCGCGAGTACACGCCCGGGACGAACCCGCCGTTCTTCGACGTGGGCGGGGTCGGGGTGGGGCTCGCGATCTGCTTCGACGTCATCTACGACGACGTCATCTGGTCCGGCGCCCGGGAGGGCGCCGAGGTCTACATGTTCCAGACGAACAACGCCGACTTCCGCGACACCGACGAGAACCTGCAGCAGCTCGCCTTCGCGCGGATGCGCGCGATCGAGACCGGACGGTCGGTGGTGAACCTGTCCACGGTCGGGACGAGCCAGGTCATCGCGCCGGACGGGTCCACGCTGGAGTCGCTGCCTGCCGGTGAGGCGGGCGCGATCCTCGCCGAGGTGCCGCTGCGGACGGGGCTGACCCCCGCCGTCGTCATCGGGCCGGCGGTGCAGCTCGTGCTCGGGTGGGGGAGCGTCCTGGGCCTCGTCGTCCTCGGCGGGGTGGCGCGGCGCCGGCGCACGACGAAGACGCCGGCCTCCGAAGAGGCCGGCGTCTCGGTGGTGTGAGCGTCAGGCGGAGAGGCGGGCGTCCTCGCCGGATCCGCGACGCGCACGCAGGAGGGCGAGGCGCTCTTCGAGGAGCTCCTCGAGCTCGGGAAGGCTGCGGCGTTCCAGGAGCATGTCCCAGTGCGTACGCGCGATCTTGTCGCCGGAGTGGTCGACCTCCACGAGCGTGTCGCCGACACGCAGAACGGCCTCGGCGCCGCAGGTGCGGCACTCCCAGGCCTCGGGGACCTCTGCGTCTGCGGCGAAGGTCAGGACGGTCTCGCGGCTGCACTGCGTGCAGACGTAGGTGTGATTGGCGCGGTCATGGAACACGACGCCTTCCTCGCTCTGTAGGCTGGAAGCGCCGAGTCGGATGCCGCGAAGGCTGCGATCTGCCATCGTATGGTCCTCTCGTCGTCCTCAGGTATAACGTCCGCACCTGGGTGGATCATCCGAACGACGGGATGCCGGCCGCCTTTCACAGCGGATGCTCAGGGGATCGTGTCAGCCGCGGCCGGAGAGGACCTGCAGGGCCGTGTCGGCGCGGTCGGTGACGAGTCCGTCGACACCCAGCTCGAGCAGGCGGCGCATGTCGTCGGGGTCGTTGACGGTCCACACGTGCACCTCGACACCGGCGCGGTGGGCGACGTCCAGGAGGCGCCGCGAGACGACGCGGACGCCGCGATGGCGCTCCGGCATCTGCAGGGCGTCGACGCCGGCGAGCGCGCGCCGCGCGAGTCGTTCCGAACGGCTCGCGACGGCGCCGAGGACCCGCGCGATGGTCGCGGTGCCGCCCGATGTCGCGGGGGAGCCGCCGCCCGCGGCTGCGGACCGCAGGGCGACCCGACGGCGCTCGTCGGAGAAGCTCGTGAGCAGCACCCGGTCGGCGTGCGCTGCCACGGCGCGGCCCACCGGAAGCGCGGCGGCTTCAACCTTCACGTCAAGGTTGAACCTGAGGGTGGGGAAGGTGTCGAGCGCCTGCGCCAGCGTCAGCAACCCGCCACGGGTGCCCATGATCGCCTGGAGCTCCCGCAGTCCCACGTCGGCGACACGGCGCGGGTCGCCCGCCACGCGGCGGAGGTCGTCGTCGTGGAACAGGATGACCTCACCGTCGGCCGTGAGGTGGCAGTCCGACTCGACGTAGGCCGCGCCGGCGGCATGCGCCGCGGCGAAGGCCGCAAGGGTGTTCTCCGCGACGCCCTCGGCGTCGTGCGGCACGAGCCCGCGGTGGGCCAGCACCCGCGGCGCCGCGGATGCCAGGAACCACGGGTGCGTCACGGCACGGGATCGGCAGGCGGGGTCGGCGGGGAAGCAGCCGTCGTCGGCCCTGCCGCCGGGGCGTCCGGGGCCGTGGGGGTCGCCCGCGACGGCTCCGCGGCATCCCAGGTCCGCCCGGCGAAGCCGGCGCTGAGTCCCTTGAGCGCCTCGGTCATCTCGCTCGGGATGATCCAGAGCTTGCTCGACGTGCTCGAGGCGATCTTCGGCAGGGTCTGGAGGTACTGGTATGCGAGCAGCTTCTCGTCCGGACGACCGGCGTGGATCGCGTCGAAGACGTTCTTGATCGCGGCGGCTTCGCCCTCCGCGCGGAGGATCGCGGCCAGCTTGTCGCCCTCGGCGCCGAGGATCGCCGCCTGGCGCCGGCCCTCCGCTTCGAGGATCTGCGACTGCTTCGAACCCTCAGCCGTCAGGATCGTGGCGCGACGCTCGCGCTCGGCGCGCATCTGCTTCTCCATCGAGTCCTGGATCGAGTGCGGCGGGTCGATGGCCTTCAGCTCGACGCGTGAAACCCGGATGCCCCACTTGCCGGTCGCCTCGTCGAGGACGACGCGCAGCTGCCCGTTGATGTTGTCGCGGCTCGTCAGGGCCTCTTCGAGGTTGAGCCCGCCGACGACGTTGCGGAGGGTCGTGGTCGTGAGCTGCTCGACGGCGCCGAGGTAGTTCGCGATCTCGTAGGTCGCGGCGCGCGCGTCGGTGACCTGGAAGTACACGACGGTGTCGATGGAGACGACGAGGTTGTCCTCCGTGATGACCGGCTGCGGCGGGAAGGACACCACCTGCTCGCGCATGTCGACGAGAGGCCTGACCCGGTCGATGAACGGGACGAGCAGGTTCAGGCCGGGGCTCAGCGTCCGCTGGTAGCGGCCGAGTCGCTCGACGACCCCGGCGTAGGCCTGCGGGATGATCCGGATCGAGCGGAACACGACGACGATGACGAAGATCGCCACCACGACGAGCAGCACGACGATGAAGATCTGGCCGATGAAGGCTCCGACGTCACCCATGGTCAGTGGTCCTTTCTTCGGGCGCGACCTCGACGGTGGCGCCGCGCACGGCCTGGACGACCACGCGGGAGCCGACATCGAGGCCGGTGGGATCGCCGACGAGGCGCGCCGTCCAGGTCTCGCCGTTGTCGAGGCGGACGGACCCGTCGCCGCCGACGAACGGAGTGACCACGCGGGCGCCGATGCCGTAGAGCGCGTCGACGTTCGTGGGGATGAGCGCGCTGCTGCGATGCAGGGCGCGGAGCAGGAGCGGCCGGATGGTGAACAGCAGCAGCGCCGAGACGGCCGCCGCGGCGAGCACCTGGAGCCACCACACGCCGCCCAGCAGGTTGACGCCGAGGCCGCCGATGAGCGTCCCGGCGCCGAGCATGAGGAAGGTGAACTCCAGCGTGAGCAGTTCGATGATGATGAACAGGAGAGCCAGCACCAGCCACGCGATCCAGAGGTACTCGGTGAGATCCGGCAGCATCGCCCGCTCCTTCCGCGTCGTCTTGATCAAAACCTACACCGGGAGCCGAGCGACCCGGTTGGTAGGCTCGCAGAGGCCCTCGGCGGATGCCGTCGGCGACTCGACGCAGCAGGAGCAGCACATGTCCCAGCCCATCCCCGCCGGATCGCTCACCGGGCGGACCGCCCTCGTCACGGGCTCCTCGCGCGGCATCGGCGCGGATACGGTCCGCTACTTCGCGCAGGCCGGCGCGAACGTCGTGATCAACTTCCGCAACAAGGCGCCGCGCGCCGAGAAGCTCGCCGGCGAGCTGCGTCAGCTCGGCGTCGAGGCGCTCGTGATCGGCGCGGACCTCACCGACCCGGCATCCGTGACCGAGATGTTCGCCGCCGTCAAGGAGCGGTTCGGCGGCCTCGACATCCTCGTCCTGAACGCCTCCGGCGGCATGGAGAGCGGCATGGCGGAGGACTACGCCCTCACGCTCAACCGCGACGCCCAGGTCGGCGTCCTCGAGGCGGCGCTGCCGCTCCTGCACGACGGGTCGCGGGTCGTCTTCGTCACAAGCCACCAGGCCCACTTCATCCGCACCACGCCGACGATGGCCGAGTACGACGTCGTCGCCCAGTCCAAGCGCGCCGGCGAGGACGCGCTCCGCGAGCGCATCCCGGCGCTGACCGAGCGCGGCATCGACTTCGTCGTCGTCTCCGGCGACATGATCGAGGGCACGATCACCGCGACCCTGCTCGAGCGGGCCAACCCCGGCGCGATCGCGGGTCGCCGCGAATCGGCCGGCAAGCTCTACAACGTCGCCGAGTTCGCCGCCGAGGTCGCCCTCGCGGCCGTCGAACCCGTTCCCGCCGACAACACGCGCCTGGTCGGCGACGTGAGCTCGTTCGGCGGAGAGTGAGCATGCGCGCGGCCGACATCGACAAGCTCGTCAGCGTCGGACGCCCGACGATCGCGCCGGACGGCGCGTTCGCGGTGTTCGCGGCATCCCGTCCGGATCTGACGGCCAACCGCGCCGTGGGTCAGCTGTGGCGCGTCGACCTGCCGGACGGCACGCCGCGGCGCCTGACCCGCGGCGTCTCCGACACCGCGCCCCGCCTCGCGCCGGACGGTGCCGCGGTGGCCTTCCTCCGCGCCGACGCGAAGGGGAAGGCGCAGGTCTTCGTCGTCGCGGCCGGGGGAGGGGAGCCCGTGCAGGCCACGGACGCCCGCGCCGGGGTCGGCTCGTTCGCGTGGTCACCGGACGGCGCGCGTCTGGCCTACACGGCGCGCACCCCCGAACAGGGTCGGTACGGGACCGTCGAAGGTCTCGAGCCGATCGCCGAGGCGCCGCGTCGGATCACCGGCATCCGCTGGCACGCCAACGGCCTCGGCTATCTCGCCGACCGCCCGGCGCACGTGTTCCTCATCGACGTCCCGTCCGTCGACGCCGAGCCGTTCTACGAGCCGGCGCCCGCCGTGCGCCCCGAGGGCGAGGACGCGCCGAAGAAGCAGCTCGTCGCGGCCGAGGCCGTGCAGCTCACGAGCGGCGCGGGCTCCTACGGCGGCGTAGCCTTCACCGCCGACGGCAGCGAGATCCTCGCGGCGGTCGACGAGATCGAGACCGACCGACGCGACCTGAGCTCGCGTGTCGTCGCCCTGTCCGCGGACGGCGGGACGGAGCGCGAGGTGCTCGCCCGGACCGCGCTCCTCTCGGTCGACGAGATCGTGGTCGCGTCGGACGGCACCGTCGCGCTCCAGGCGAGCGGCGTCGGGGAGGGGCGGGTCGACTTCATCGCGCCCGCCGTCGGGCTGTACCTGCTGGAAGCGGACGGACCCCGTCTCCTGACCGACCCGGACGTCCTCGACCTCGGCGAGGTCGGCTCGCACATCACGGCCGTCGGCGACGATTTCCTCGTGCAGAGCCGCTCCCGCGGGACGGTGTCGCTGGTCCGCGTGTCGCGGGACGGCGCGACTGCTTCCGTGTTCGACGGCGACGTCGAGGTCGCGGGACACGCGGCGGCGGGGGAGCGGATCGTGGTCGCCTACGCGACGCCGGACTCCTTCGGGGAGCTCGCCCTCGTGGATCGGGGCGCGCTCACGGACTTCGGTGCACCACTGCGTGCGCAGGGTCTCGTCCTGCCCGGCGAGCGGGAGATCACCGGCCGCGACGGCTACCCGATCCACGGCTGGGTGGCGGTTCCGGCGGGGGAGGGGCCGTTCCCGGTCATCCTGCAGATCCACGGCGGGCCCTATGCCAGTTATGGCATACATCTCTTCGACGAGACCCAGGTGCTGGTGGACGCCGGCTACGCCGTCGTGTACTGCAACCCGCGGGGGAGTGCGGGCTACGGTCGCGCGCACGGTCGCAGCATCCGTCAGGCGATGGGAACCGTCGACTTCCATGACGTCATCGACTTCCTGGAGGGCGTCGTCGCCGGCGACGAGCGCCTCGATGGCGCCCGAGTCGGCGTCATGGGCGGCTCGTACGGCGGCTATCTCACGGCGTGGACCATCGCGCACGACCACCGGTTCGCCGGCGCGATCGTCGAGCGCGGCTTCCTCGACCCGGTGAGCTTCCAGGGAACGAGCGACATCGGCTCGTTCTTCGGTGACGAGTACGTCGGCGTCGACCCGGTGCAGATGGCCGCGCAGAGCCCGATGGCCGTCGTCGACCGGGTGCGGACGCCGACGCTCGTGCTGCACTCGGAGCTCGACTACCGCTGCCCGCTCGAGCAGGCGACGCGGTACTACGCGGCGCTGAAGCGCCAGGGGACCGAGGCCGAGATGCTCGTCTTCCCCGGCGAGGACCACGAGCTCACGCGCGCCGGCCAGCCCCGGCACCGTGTGCAGCGCTTCGACGCCGTGCTCCAGTGGTGGGCGCGACACCTGCCCGTCACGGGCTGAGGCGGGCTCTCTGCGTCCGTACGTGACGGCGCGGACGATGTTCGTGATGCCCAGGACGATCGCGCCGATGCCGAGGAGCCACCACAGCACGACGGCGCCCCAGAGCGGCGAGAACAGCAGCATGACGCCGGCGAAGATGGACAGCACGGCGAACACGAGCGTCCAGATGCGCGACGGTGAGCTCCCCAGCGTCGAGAGCGACACGACGCCCTCGATGATCCACATGATGCCGACGAGGATGCCGAGGAACGCCGCCAGCCAGACCGCGGTCGCGGTGAGGTTGGCGAACGCGACGATGCCGGCGACGATGAAGATGACGCCCAGGACCACGTGTCCGAGGCGCGCCCAGCCGCCCTTGTTCCGCGAGAAGAGGCCGAGCGCCGCGTAGGCGAGTCCCGACGCGATGGCGTAGATCGCGATGATGCCAGCGACCACGAGGGCGGTCTTGCCGGGCCAGATGAGGATCAGAAGGCCCGCGATGAGGGCGAGGATGCCGCTGATCCCGAGGGCGGCGCGGAGGGTGTCGGTGGCGGGCCTTCCGAGGTCGGTGTCCGTGGTCAAGGGAGGCCCTTTCTCGAAGCTCTCGGGGGACGAAGGTGGCACCAGGGTAGACCCCGCGGCATCACCGGGGCTACGACATCCGGTGGCGAGCTCAGCCGAGCAGGAACGTGATGCCCAGCAGCACCGGTACGCAGCCGATCGTCGTGAGCAGGACGGTGTCGCGGGCGATCGTCTCGCCGACGTCGTAGCGCTGCGCGTAGTTGAAGACGTTCTGCGCGGTCGGCAGGGCCGCCAGGACCGTCACGATCAGGACGTCGGACGGGTCGAGGCGGAACAGCAGCGCCGCGACGGCCCACGCGATGACCGGCATGACGATGAGCTTGAGCGTCGTCGCGAGCAGGATGTCACGGCGCCGGCCGGACGGGGACAGCACGCGCTGGCCGTACAGCGACATCCCGTAGCCGATCAGCAGCACGGGGATGCACGCGTCGGCGACGAGGGATGCCGGCTCCCACACGATGGGCGGCAGTCGGACGCCGGAGAGGGAGACGATCACGCCGAGCACGGATCCCACGACGATCGGGTTCGTGAGCGTCCGCCGCAGGATCGGGATGACGCGTCGCTGTCCCGTCGAGAACGCCTCGAAGACCGCCATCGACAGCGGCGTGAAGACGAGCAGCTGCAGCAGGATGACGGGTGCCGGGTATGCCGCACTGCCGAGCAGGTACAGCGACAGCGGGATGCCCATGTTGTTCGAGTTGACCTGGCCCGCCGACAGCGTCCCGATGAGCGTCTCGCCGGCGTTCCGTCGCCACACGACGCGTGCCACGACGGCGTGGATGACGAAGACGCCGACGGCGGCGATCGCGGAGACCGGCAGCAGCGCGGAGAACAGCATGTGGACGTCGGCCTGCGCCAGCACGACGAACAGCAGGAACGGCGAGAGGACGAAGAACGTCAGCCGTCCGAGCACGTGTCGCGCGTGCGGACCGAGGAGGTCGATGCGAGCGATGACCCAGCCCACGAGGATCGCGACGCCGACGACGACGAATCCGGTGAGCGAGTCCAGCACACCTCGAGCCTAGGTGGCCGGGCGGGTACAGCCCTTCTCAGGAGGATCCGTATAGCCGATAATGCACATTATGTCAGATCGAAGGGACCGGAGCGGCGGGAGGAGCCGGCCCGTCACTCCCCCTGCTTCGCAGTGATGCCGGAGAAGAGGACGGAGGCCAGACCGAGGGCGACCGCTGCCCCGATCACCTGTGCCCCGACGAACGGGATGACCGACGCCGGTGCGATGCCCGCGAAGGTGTCGGTGAAGATGCGCCCGATCGTGACGGCGGGGTTGGCGAACGACGTCGAACTCGTGAACCAGTAGGCCGCCCCGATGTAGCTCCCGACCGCGGTCGCGATCACCGGAACGCTGCGCCCCGTGCGGGTGAGCCCGATGATGAGCAGCACCAGTCCCCCGGTCGCGACGATCTCCGCGAGGAACGTCGCGGGCGTCGCCCGAGCGGTCGTGGAGATCGCGGTGGGTGCGGCGAACATCGCGTTGGCCAGCACCGCGCCCGCGCTCGCCCCGGCGATTTGCGCGATCACGTAGATGACCAGCGCCGGCGCCGTGAGCCCGGTGCGGTCCTTCCTGCCCAGGATGGCGTCGGCGAGCGAGACGACGGGGTTGAAATGCGCCTCGGAGACGGGAGCGAGCAGGAGGATGAGGACGCCGAGACCGAGCGCGGTGGCGATCGCGTTCTCGAGCAGCTGCAGCCCGGGGTCGGTGGACAGCCGCTCCGCGGCGATCCCGGATCCGACGACGATGGCGACGAGCAGGGCGGTGCCCAGGAACTCGGCGATCGCTCGCCGCCAGAGCGCGGAACGGGTGACGGTGGGCGCGTCGAGGGTCACTGCGCTGCGGCCGCGGGGGCGAGTTCGGCGAGAAGGTCTTCCACTCGGCTTCTGATCGAGTCGCGGACGGCGCGGAGGCCGTCCAGGTCGAGCTCGGCGGGGTCCTCGAGCTGCCAGTCGAGGTATCTCTTGCCCGGGTAGAACGGACAGGCATCGCCGCACCCCATGGTGACGACGGCGTCGGCGGCGCGCACGACGTCGTCGGTGAGCGGTTTCGGGAACTCTTCGCCGACATCGATGCCGGCTTCGGCGAGGACCTCGATCACGCCCGGCAGGATCGCCGTGCCGGGTTGCGATCCGGCGGAGCGGACGTGGACACGATCGCCGGCCACATGGCGGGTGATCGCCGCCGCCATCTGCGAGCGGCCGGAGTTCTGAACGCAGACGTACAGGATCTCCGGGACCGGCTTCGCGATCAGCCCGCGCGACTGCGCGAGCGCGCTGAGCCGGTCGCGGGAGAACTTCTCGGTCACGGTCGGCAGATGCGTGGTGACGCTCGCGGTGCGGGCGAGGGCTGTGTAGGACTCGAACACCACGCGCTCGACGGTCTCGGCGTTGACCATCCCCGCGAACTGGTGCGCCAGGCGTTCCGCCGCCCGGTGCAGTACGTGGTCCGGGGTGAGGAGGCCGTCCTGCCCGCGACCTGCGGTCACGTCCGATCCCCCGCCGGCGCGAGTTCGCCGATCAGCGTCTCGACGCGAGCGCGGATGTCGTCACGGATGCGGCGGACCGTATCGGCATCCTGCCCGGCGGGGTCATCCAGCTGCCAGTCCTCGTAGCGCTTGCCCGGGAAGATCGGGCAGGCGTCCCCGCACCCCATCGTGATCACGACGTCCGACTCCCGCACCGCGTCGACGGTCAGCAGCTTCGGCGTGTTCCCGCGGATGTCGATCCCCTCCTCCGCCATCGCCTCGACGGCGACGGGGTTGATCCGGTCCTTCGGCTCGGACCCCGCGGAGAGCACCTGGATCCGATCGCCGGCCAGCTCCTGCAGGTAGCCGGCGGCCATCTGGGAACGGCCCGCGTTGTGCACGCAGACGAACAGGACGGTGGGCTTGTCGGTCATGGCTGGCTCGCTTTCCTTTTCCAAAAGCATAGACCGAAATCTATGAATCCATCGACGGGTCGGGCGACGAATCGGTGAACAGTTCCGGAAGGAGCGCGCGGATGCGCCGATGGATGTCGTCGCGGATGCTCCGGACGGTGGCGAGCGGCTTGTCCACGGGGTCTTCGATGTCCCAGTCGAGGTAGCGGCGCCCCGGGTAGATGGGGCACGCGTCCCCGCATCCCATCGTGATCACGACGTCGGCCGCCCGGACGGCATCGTCGGTGAGGGGCTTCGGGAACTCGGCGCCGAGGGGCACTCCGATCTCGTCGAGCGCGCCGACGATCGCGGAGCGGACCTCCGCGGCCGGCGCGGAGCCTGCGGTGCGGACGATCACCCGGTCCCCCGCGAGCTGACGGAGGATCCCGGCGGCCAGTTGCGAGCGGCCGGCGTTCTGCACGCAGACGAACAGCACGGACGGCTTGGTGGTGTCTCGGCTCTCGGTGCGGGCGAGATCGTCGAGCCGGGATGCGGCGAACGCGGCCGTCCGGGACGCGAGCAGCCGGGTGGTGCCGCGGGCCGTGAGCAGATCCCGACTGTCGGTGACGTAGCGGGCGATGGTCTCCCGGCTGAACGTGCCGCGGTAGCGATCGGAGAGATCGTCGACCACGCGGTCCCACTCCGGCTGCTGTTCGGATGAGGCGCGGGCGGAGCCGAGCAGGGCGTCGATGCGCTCGGCGTGATCGGGGTGGATCGAGTACCAGACCCGGCGCCCGTCGCGCTCGCGCAGGACGAGTCCCTCGTCGTGCAGGGCCGCCATGTGGTGGCTGACGGTCGGCTGGCGAAGCCCCAGGACTTCGGCGAGCTTGCCCACCAGTGCGCGGCGGTCCGGCGCCGCGTGGATCAGCTGCAGGATCCGAGCGCGGGTCGGGTCGGCTGCGACGCTGAGCGAAGGAAGCGACCCTGCGGAAGTCATAGATGTCAGTCTATGCTCCAGCGAGTACGCTTCGATCATGGCGGACACCACCTGTCACATGTCCATCTCGCTCGACGGCTTCGTCGCCGGCCCCGACCAGAGCCGCGAGAACCCGCTCGGACGACGCGGGATCGAGCTCCACACGTGGCACATCGGCGACGCCCGTGCCACGGAGGCCGACGCGACCGCCGCAGACTGGCTCATGCGCCCCCCCGGCGCGTACCTCATGGGTCGCAACATGTTCGGCCCGATCCGCGGTGCATGGGACGGGGACTGGCGCGGGTGGTGGGGCCCGGAGCCGCCGTACCACGCGCCCGTGTTCGTTCTGACCCATCACGCCCGTGAGCCGATCGAGATGGAGGGCGGAACAACGTTCCACTTCGTCACCGACGGCTTCGACACGGCGTTCGCGCGCGCGCAGGAGGCGGCGGGCGGACGGGGCATCGACATCGCCGGAGGCGGGTCCCTCGTCCGCCAGGCGCTGCTCGCGGACGTCATCGACGAACTCACGCTCGACGTCGCTCCCGTCCTGTTGGGCTCCGGCGAGCGGATCTTCGACGGCGTCGGCACGTTCGGGCTCGAACCCGTCGAGGTGCTGCACTCCCCCCTGGCGACCCACATCCGCTACCGCCGCCCATGATCACCCCGGTCGCCGACGATGTGCGGGTCCACGAGAGCGAGTTCTTGCAGAGCAACGCCGTGATCGTGCAGGGTGCGAGCGGCGTGCTGGTGGTCGACCCCGGGATCACCCGCGCGGAGCTCGCCGGTCTCGCCGCCGACCTTCGCGAACTGCGTCAGCCGGTCGTGGCCGGTTTCGCCACGCATCCGGACTGGGACCACGTCCTCTGGCATCCGGACCTCGGTGACGCGCCTCGCTACGGAACCGCGCGCGCCGCGGCATCCATCCGCGACGTCCTCGCGCAGGCGGACTGGAGGGAGCAGGTGGCCGAGGGGCTCCCGCCGGAGCATGCCGAGGACATCCCGATGGAGCTCCTCGGCCTCATCACGGGTCTGCCCGACGGCGCAGTCCGGCTCCCCTGGGACGGCCCGGACGTCCGGATACTGGAGCACCGGGCCCACGCCCCGGGCCATGCCGCGCTGTGGCTCCCGGAGAGCGGTGTGCTCGTCGCGGGCGACATGCTCTCCGACATCCTCATGCCGTTCCTCGACCTCGCTGCCGACGACCCCATCGGCGACTACCTCGCCGCGCTGGAGCTGTTCGAGACCGTCGCAGAAGATGTCGCCGTCGTCGTCCCCGGACACGGCTCCGCCTGCTCCGGCGACCAGCTGCGCGCGCGGATCGACCTGGATCGCGCGTACGTCCGTGCGCTGCAGGACGGGGGCGCGGTCGCCGACCCGCGGATCGGGCCGTCGGCGCCGCTGGAGTGGCTCGTGGACGTGCACGAGTGGCAGATGCAGCGCCTCGCCGAGCGCGGCTCCGGGAGCTGACGAGGGTCGGCCGCTCAGGCCTCGAGCGTCCTGCGGAGCCGGCTCAGCGTGAACTCCCACCCCTGCCGGTAGCTCGCCGCCGGTGCCTCGTCATCCCACGGTCCGGTGTGGCGCACGGTGAGCCGCGCGCCGCCGTCGATCGCGGCGATCGTGAGGTCGCACGCCTCGTCGGTCGATGTGCCGTCCGCGTCGCTCCACCGCCAGCTGAACGCCAGGTGCGTCGGGGCCTCGACCTCGAGGTAGCGGCCCTCCAGGACGATGCCGGCCCCAGGCGCCGCGATGCGGTACGCGCCGCCCGGACGTGGGTCGGCGGCGATGTCCACGTCGTCCCAGTGCGTCCACCACCACGTGCGGAGGCCCTCCGCCCTCGCGATGGCGTCCCACACCCGCTCCGGGGATGCCGAGAGGTCCACGGCGATCTCCAGCGCCCGCGCCTGCATGTCCCGCCAGCGTGCCGCGCTCAGGGTCTCCGCGTCCGCGCCGGGCCAGGCGCCGCCGAATCGCGTCGCGAGCGTCGCGAAGCACTGCTCCCATCCTCCGCCGTACTCGGGCACGTGGTCGGGTTCGCCGAGGCGGTGCACGAGGCTCAGCGCCGTGCCGTCCCCGTCCGGCGCGAGGTCGACGACGATCCGACTCGGCCGCTCGCCCTGCCACTCCCAGTGGACGACCAGCAGACGGTGCGGCTCGCATGCCTCGACGCTCGCGTGCGCCGGCCTATCGGGTGCGTCGGCGAAAGCGATCCGGAAGCCGTCGATCCGGTCACCCGTCACCTCGCCCAGCCAGCGTCCGAGGCGCGCGGGCTCGGTGAGGGCCGACCAGAGGTCGCCGGGCGATGCGTCGTAGCGGCGGGCGAACCGCAGCACCGGCTCCGCCGCGGTGCCGGTGAGGCTCCGCCGGAAGTCCTCGATCACGATCGTCCCCGATCCCGCGCTCCGCGCGTCAGCTCCGTCTCCAGTGCGTCCAATCTGTTCCGCCAGAACGCGCGGTGCCGATCCACCCAGTCCGTCACTTCGGCCAGAGCATCGCTGCGGAGGGCGTAGACGCGATGCGAACCGCGCCGCTCGTCACCCGCGAATCCGCTCTCGCGGAGCACGCGGAGCTGGTTCGAGACGGCCGGCTGCGAGATGCCGAACTCCTCCCGGACCGCCGACGTGAGCTCCCCGGCCGTCCGCTCCCCCGTCGACAGCAGCTCGACGATGCGGCGCCGAACCGGGTCGGCGAGGATGTCGAAAGCATTCATATTGCAGTGATATCACGGCTCGGTGATACAGACAAGACACTGCGCCGGCCAGGCGCCGCGGTTAGCCTGTCCGCATGACCCGCGTGCGGCTCGAGCTGAACCCGTTGTCCGACGACGGAGATCGGCGCCGATGGCTGCTGCGCATCGACGGCGTCGACGTCGGCTGGCTCGACGGGGTGCACACGGGCGGCACCGTGGGGCTGTCGTTCTCGGTCGTGGAGGCGGCGCGGGCGTCCGGCGTGGTCGGCGGCGCCATCGGGCGCATCCTCGGCCTCGCGCCGTGGGGATCGGACGTCGCGTACGTCCTGGCCGTCGTGCCCGCCGACGCCGACGGCGCGGGGACGGCGCGCGCGGCGGGCTTCTCCCCCGCCGGATCCGACGCCCAGGGCAACGACGTCTGGCGCCGCGATGCGCCCCGGCCGCGTCCCGCGAAGGACGACATCACGCGGTTCCTCGACGGCACGGGGCGGATCGACCGCTACCCCGCCGCGGCCGCCGAGCGGCGCGAGCTGCTCCGCTGGGTCGTGGAGCGCGCCCTCGGCATCGACGAGGTGCTCGCCGAGGCCGAGGTGAACGAGCGCCTCGCGCCGTACGCACCCGCCGCCGACGTCGCCGTCCTGCGCCGCCACCTCGTCGACCACGAACTCCTCGAGCGCACGGCTTCCGGGTCGCAGTACGCCCGCATCGCGGGGTGAGGCCTCAATCCAGCGCCGCGGCCTTCTGCTCCAGCACGGCGCGCTGCGGCGCGCTCGCGGTGCGGGATGCCGCCTCCGCGAACTCCGCCCGCGCTTCGGCGGTGCGCCCGAGCCGGGCCAGCAGCTCCCCGCGCACGCTCGGCAGCAGCGGCGACCCGCGCAGCTCCCCCGCCGCCGCCAAGGCGTCGACGATCCGCAGCGCCGAGGCCGGTCCCGTCGCCATGGACACGGCGACGGCCCGGTTGAGTTCGACGACGGGGCTCGGCGCGATCCGGCCGAGTGCCTCGTACAGCAGCACGATCCGCTCCCAGTCCGTCTCCTCGACGCTGGGCGCGACACCGTGGCACTCCGCGATCGCCGCCTGCAGGGCGTACGCGCCCCTCCCCTGCCCGCGCGCCGCGGCCGCGGCGTCGGCGCGGCGGAGCGCAGCCCGCCCGCGGGCGATCTGACCGCGGTCCCAGCGCGTCCGATCCTGGTCGGCCAGCAGCACGGGCGTACCGGCCCGCGACTCCCGCGCGGCGAACCGCGACCGCTGCAGCTCCATGAGCGCGACGAGCGCGTGCGTCGCCGGCTCGCGCGGCAGCAGGTTCGCAAGAACCCGCCCGAGCCGGAGCGCCTCGTCCGCGAGGTCGGGCCGCGTCCACCGCTCCCCCGACGTGGCGGCATACCCCTCGGTGAAGACGAGGTACACGACGCTCAGCACCCCGTCGAGCCGCTCGCGCCACTCGGACGGGTCCGGCGTCTCGAACGGCACATGCGCCGCGGCGAGGGTCTTCTTCGCCCGCGTGATCCGCGCCTGCACCGTCGCGACGGGCACGAGCAGCATCCGGGCGATCTCGACGGTGTTCAGACCTCCCACGACCCGGAGCGTCAGCGCGACCTGCGACTCCCGCGACAGCGCCGGGTGGCAGGCGGTGAACACGAGCCGCAGCAGGTCGTCGTCGATGGGCTCCCACGCGTCCTCGCCGGCTTCCGCGAGGTCGTGCGCGATCGCGCGGTGCCGTTCGTCGAGGCGTTCCCGCCGCCGCCACGCGTCGATGACGCGCCGTTTGGCGACGGCGGTCAGCCACGCCCCCGTGTTGGCGGGGATGCCGTTCTCCGGCCACGATGCGAGCGCCTCGGCCACGGCCTCCTGGGCCATGTCTTCGGCGAACCCGAGGTCGCCGGTCATGCGGGCGAGGGCGGCGACGATCCGAGCGCCCTCGATGCGCCAGACGGCGTCGACGGCGCGCGCCGCGTCCGCCGGCATCACGCCTCCTCGAACTGCTCCCGCCAGCCGGCTTCCTTCTTCACGAACTCGTTGTCGGCGTAGTCCGCGAAGTCGGTCTCGTCGGTCACGCGTCGCACTTCGAGCTTCGATCCCGGCCCGAGCGGGCAGCGCTTGGCCCATTCCAGCGCCTCGTCGGCGGTCGCGGTCTGGATGATCCAGAAGCCGTTGAACAGCTCGTGCACTTCGCCGTAGGGGCCGTCCGTGACGAGCGGAGTCTCGCCGCTGAAGTCGACGACGTAGCCGGGCTCGGGGGCGAGCCCGTCACCGGCGACCATGACGCCGGCCGTGATCATCGCCTCGTTGTAGGCGCCCATCGCGTTGATGACCGTCTCGAAGTCCATCTCCTCGTACGCCGCGACCGCGTCGGCGGTCGCCCGCATGATCAGCATGTGCTTCATGTGCTCTTCTCCTGGTGTGTGGGGCGCCGTGTGCTCCCTCCACTATGACGTCGAACGGGGAGGAGCGGAATCGACATCCCTCCCGGAATCCGTCAGCGCAGGGGCGTCCACCCCGGCGGCAGGGGGCCGTCCACGTCGGCGCGGGCCTCGTCATCCGCCGCGGACCACCCCTGCGCCGCCCGCGGCGTGTCGAACCCGCCGCGCGCGACGCGGAAGCCGACGTCCTCGTGGTGCATCCGCGGGGCGCCGCCGCGCCGCGTCGACGCGCGGACGCTGGCCGCATCGTCCGCGAACCCGCCGCCGCGGAAGACCCGATAGTCCCGATACCGGGCGGGGTCCAGGAGATCCCAGCACCATTCCCACACATTGCCGAGCGTGTCGAACAGACCGTTCAGGTTCGGCAGCTTGCCGCCCACGTCCTGCGGCGCGTCCACCCCGTCGGCGCTCGTCCAGGCGACCTCCCGCAGCGGACCGTAGTGCGCGCCGGTGGAGCCGGCCCGACACGCGAACTCCCACTCGGCTTCGGTCGGGAGGCGGTACCCGTCGGCATCGACGTGCCACGTCACGTCCTCGCCGTCGAACGCGTAGACGGGGTCGAGGCCTTCCCATTCGGAGGCGGCGTTGCAGAAGTGCACGGCCCTCAGCCACGCGACATCCACCGCCGGCCGCCGCGGATGCGCGGCCGTGATCCCGAGGATCTCGGCGAGCTGCTCCTGGGTGACGGGATACACGCCGATCTCGAACGGCGCGAGCTGCACGGTCCGCCGCAGTCGCCGCCGCGCGTCGTGCAGCTCGACGCGTCCCCCGCCGATCCGGGCCATGTCGATGTCCACCACCCGGGCACTCTAGCGCCGCCGGTAGCGTGGGAGGGTGCCCACCTCCCCCGCGTCCTCCCTCCGGGCCTGGATCATCTGGACCGTCGGCGTCGCGGGCTACGTCCTCGCCGTGACGAACCGCACGTCCCTCGCCGGGGTCGGTGTCGATGCGGCCGACCGGTTCTCCGCGGACGCCGCGACGCTGTCGCTGTTCGCGGTGGTGCAGTTGGCGATGTACGGCGGGATGCAGCTGCCGATCGGCGTCCTCCTCGACCGCTACGGCGCGCGCCCCATCATGACCATCGGGATGGTGCTCATGGCGGCCGGACAGATCACGATGGCGCTGTCGACGAGCGTCGGGGTCGCGCTCGTCGCACGGGTGCTCGTCGGTGCCGGCGATGCGGCCATCTTCCCGGGCGTGCTCCGCCTCATCGCGACGTGGTTCCCGGCGCAGCGTGCCCCGGTCATGGTGCAGATGACCGGCATCGTCGGGCAGGCGGGGCAGCTCATCGCCGTCCTCCCGCTCGCGGCGCTCCTGCATGCGACGACGTGGAGCATCGCCTTCGGCAGCGTCGGGGGTCTCGGCCTCCTCTTCGCGGTGCTCGTGTTCGCGATCATCCGCAACCATCCGCCGGAGGTCTCCGACGACGTGTCGGTCGACACAGACACGGGCGCCATCCGCGTCGTGCGGTCCTCGGTCGACACGGGCGTCGGCATCCGCGCCGCGTGGGCGCATCCCGGGACCCGGCTGGCGTTCTGGTCGCACTTCACGACCCCGTTCGCCGGTACCGCGTTCATCCTGCTGTGGGGGATGCCGTTCCTCACCGCCGGCGAAGGGCTGAGCCTCGCGCAGGCCGCGGGGATCACGTCGGTGTACGTCTTCGTCGGCATGGCGCTCGGACCGATCATGGGCGAGCTGTCGCGCCGCATCCCGAACATGCGCTCCCGCGCGCTCGTGCTGCCGGCCGTCGCCGTGCAGATGCTCGCGTGGCTCACCGTGATCGCGTGGCCCGGTCCGGCACCGCTCTGGCTGCTGTACGCGCTCGCGTTCGCGCTGGCGATGGGCGGGCCCGCGTCGATGATCGCGTTCGACCACGCCCGCACGCACAATCCGGCGCACCGGCTCAGCACGGCCACGGGCGTCACGAACGCGGGCGGCTTCCTCGCCGCACTGATCGCGATCTTCGCGATCGGGCTCGCGATGGACCTGCAGGGCGCCGGCACCCCCGACACCTACACTCTCGACGCGTTCCGCCTCGCGTTCCTCACCCAGGTGCCGCTCTGGCTGCTGGGGGGCGCGTTCATCGTCATCGAGCGCCGCAAGACCCGCGTCCACATCGGAATGGATCAGCC
>NZ_FLQR01000010.1 GCF_900078385.1 uncultured Microbacterium sp. | reverse complement strand
GTGTACCCGGCAGGCGGCGCGGGCGGCGTGTAGCCGGCCGGCGGAGCGGACGGGTAGCCGGCCGGCGCCCCCGGGGCCGCGTAGCCGCCGGCGGGTGCCTGAGCGGGCACGCCCGGCCACACGGTGGTGTCGCTGAGGAACGCGTTGGACGCCCACGGTGCCGGCGGGACCGCGGTGTTCCACCGCGACTTGTCGAACGCCAGGATGCCGAGCCAGACCGGGGCCAGCAGGATGTAGAGGACGACCCAGACGGGCTCCTTCTGCAGCTTCAGACCCACACGCCAGGCCGCGAGGGCGAGGACGAGGAAGCTCGCGATCGAGATGAGCTGTCCGATGACCGGCAGCCAGCTGAGGAAGACCGACGCGCCGATGGCGATGAGGATGAGCCACGGGCTCAGATCGCCGAGCTTCGAGAACACCATGTAGTTGTAGACCGGCACCCAGGCGCGCCACTTCCCCTGCACACCCGCCTTGTCGAAGATCTTCATGAGGAAGAACGACGTGACCACCCAGACGGCCACGGCGAAGAGGAAGAAGATGAAGCCGAGCGCGAGTGCGGCCGCGATACCCGGGCCGTCGTTGTAGTCCATGTCGTCCCTTTCAGAACGTGCGGCGGGGCCGCCAGCGGAAGCCAGACGATCGCCCGGCTGGTCCACATCGTAGCGATCTGGTTGCTCGCCAGGGGGAAAACGCGCGATACCTCGCCCCGGCGCGCCGCGGTCGCTAGCCTGGCGAGAGGACAGCCGAAGGGATGCCATGACCGACATCAACGATCCGACCCCTCCCCCGCCGCCGATCGTTCCCGCTGCGGAGGCGGCGCGCGTCGCCGCCCGGGACGACGCCGCCGGAACCGCGCAGCCCGGCTACGATCCGGCCGCCGACCCCGACGACACCGGAGTGCCGCAGGCGGCGCCGAGCGCGGATCTCGCGGCGACCGGCCGGGGCTTCCTCAGGTCGCTGTTCGATGTGTCGTTCTCCACGTTCATCACCCGCCGTCTGGCCAGCGCGTTCTACGTCGTGGGACTCGTCGCCATCGGGATCGCGTTCATCGTGTACTTCGTGGGCGGGCTCGTCTCCGGCATCGGGGCGCTGTGGTGGAACCCGGGCGCGGGCGTCTCGCTCCTCGTGGCAACGCTCATCGTCGTGCCGATCGCGGCGTTCCTCGCCATCGTCGTGCTGCGCTTCGTCATCGAGGCTGTGGTCGCGCTCATCGCCATCGCGGAGAACACCGAGCAGACGGCGAAGAACACCGAGCGCGGCTGACGCCGCTCAGACCACGAGGTCGAGCTCACCGGGCGCCCCGGGACGCAGCGTCCAGTCGGCCTCGTCGGCCCAGCGCAGCAGCGCGTCGCGCGTCCCGACGCGTGGCCGGGCGAGCGCGAGCGCGCGCGTGAACGCGCCCTTGGCATGCTTGTTGAAGTGGTTGAGCGCCCGCACCGCGCCGTCCGGGCCGGGGGTCACGACGCGGACATAGGCCGATGCCACCCCGCGTGGGACGGGGCCGAGCGCCGCGTAGGCCTCGGATCGCATGTCGAGGACGAACCTCGGCGCCGCGCCGGCCAGGGCGTCGGAGACGGGCTCGGCCCACACCCTCCGGAGGGGCCCGACGCCCGGCAGCGACGCCCCCGCGGCGAGCCGGTAGGCCGGGATCGGGTCGAGGGCCGCGACGGGGCCGAAGGGCGCGGAGTGGATCAGCACATGGGCGCCCAGCCACCGGCGCGCGGCGGCCGGAAGGGACCCGGCATCGAGCGCGTCGAAGAGGACACCGGTGTACCGGTCGACCGCCGGCATGGTCGGGCCCGACAGTAGCTCCGCGTTGACGGCGACCTCGCCGCGCTGCCGGTCGGACAGCTTGAGGACGCGCGCCGCGGCGTCGGGGTCGGCGCTCAACGCGACGAGCGCCTCGGCGACACGCGTGCGGGGCCCGGACAGCGCGGGCAGCGCGAGGGACGTCGCGTCCAGCGGCGCACCGGCACCGCCGGGACGCTTGGTCTCGGACGGCGGAAGCAGGATCAGCATGGGTGGGAACGACGACGCCGCCCGGCGGACCGGGCGGCGTCGTTCGTGCGTGTCAGGACTGCAGGGCCGCGTGCCCGGCGACGATCGTGAGGACGTCGCCTTCCATCGAGAGGAAGCCGTCGTGGGCCGTCGCGATGACCTTCGCGCCGTCGGTCTGCGTGATGCGGACCTGACCTTCGGCGAGGATCGCGAGCACCGGCTCGTGACCGGTCATGAAGCCGATCTCGCCCTCAACGGTCTTGGCGACGACGAGACTCGCCTCGCCGTGCCAGACCTCCTCCTCCGCGGAGACGAGGGTGACGGTCAGCGCCATGTCAGTTGTTCTCCTTCTGGATCTGCGCCCACTTCTCTTCCACGTCGGCGATGCCGCCGACGTTGAAGAACGCCTGCTCGGCGACGTGGTCGAAGTCACCCTTGACGATGGCGTCGAAGGACTCGATGGTCTCCTTGATCGGGACCGTGGAGCCCTCGACACCGGTGAACTTCTTCGCCATGTAGGTGTTCTGGGAGAGGAACTGCTGGATGCGGCGCGCGCGCGAGACGACGACCTTGTCCTCTTCGGACAGCTCGTCGACACCGAGGATCGCGATGATCTCCTGCAGCTCCTTGTTCTTCTGCAGGATCTGCTTCACGGCGGTGGCCACGCGGTAGTGGTCGGCGCCGATGTAGCGCGGGTCCAGGATGCGGCTCGTCGAGGTGAGCGGGTCGACGGCCGGGTACAGGCCCTTCGACGCGATCTCACGGGAGAGCTCGGTGGTGGCGTCCAGGTGCGCGAACGTCGTCGCGGGGGCCGGGTCGGTGTAGTCGTCGGCGGGGACGTAGATCGCCTGCAGCGAGGTGATCGAGTGACCGCGCGTGGACGTGATCCGCTCCTGGAGCACACCCATCTCGTCCGCGAGGTTCGGCTGGTAACCGACGGCGGAGGGCATGCGGCCCAGCAGCGTCGAGACCTCGGAGCCGGCCTGCGTGAAACGGAAGATGTTGTCGATGAACAGCAGCACGTCCTGCTTCTGCACGTCGCGGAAGTACTCCGCCATCGTGAGGGCCGACAGGGCGACGCGCAGACGCGTCCCCGGCGGCTCGTCCATCTGGCCGAAGACGAGGGCCGTCTTGTCGAAGACGCCCGCCTCCTCCATCTCGTGGATGAGGTCGTTGCCCTCGCGGGTGCGCTCGCCGACACCGGCGAACACCGACACACCACCGTGGTCCTGCGCGACGCGCTGGATCATCTCCTGGATGAGGACCGTCTTGCCGACGCCGGCGCCGCCGAACAGGCCGATCTTGCCGCCGAGGACGTACGGGGTGAGGAGGTCGATGACCTTGATGCCGGTCTCGAACATCTGCGTCTTCGACTCGAGCTGGTCGAAGTTCGGCGCCTGACGGTGGATGCCCCAGCGCTCGGTGACCTCGATGGTCTCGCCCGGTGCGCCGTTGAGGACGTCGCCGGTCACGTTGAAGACCTTGCCCTTGGTGACGTCGCCGACGGGGACCGTGATGGGGCCGCCGGTGTCGCGCACTTCCTGCCCGCGGACCATGCCGTCGGTGGGCTTGAGCGAGATGGCACGGACGAGGTCGTCGCCGAGGTGCTGGGCGACCTCGAGCGTGATCTCGGTCTGCTCCTGGCCGATCGTGATCGTCGTCTTCAGAGCGTTGTAGATGTCGGGGATCGAGTCGTGCGGGAACTCGATGTCGACGACGGGGCCGGTGACGCGCGCAACGCGACCGACGACCGTGGTCTCGGCGGCTTCGGCAGTGACGGTGGTCATTGTCTGTCTCTTTCGGTTGGTCTTACTTGCCCGACGCCAGGGCGTCGGCGCCGCCGACGATCTCGGCGATCTGCTGCGTGATCTCCGCCTGGCGCGCGTTGTTGCGCAGGCGCGTGTAATCGGTGATGAGCTTGTCCGCGTTGTCGCTGGCCGACTTCATGGCCTTCTGCGTCGCCGCGTGCTTGGCCGCCGAGGACTGCAGGAGCGCGTTGAACACGCGGCTCTGCACGTACACCGGGAGGAGTGCGTCCAGCACGGTCTCCGGGCTCGGCTCGAACTCGTACAGCGGGTACACCTGGTTCGTCGCGGACTCCGCCTCGTCGGCCTCGACGACCTCGAGCGGAAGCAGGCGCACCGTCTCGGGCGACTGCGTCATCATGCTGACGAACCGGTTGTACACGAGGTGAATCTCGTCCACGCCGCCTTCGTCGCCGCCCAGGTCGTAGGCGCCCAGGAGGGCGCCGGCGATCTGCTCGGCCGTGTTGAAGTGCGGGGTGTCGGTGTCGCCGACCCACTCACCCGAAGACGCGATGCGGCGGAACTGGAAGAAGCCCACCGCCTTGCGACCGACGAGGTAGTAGTCGACCTCCTTGCCCTGCGAGCGGAGGAGCTCCGCCAGCTGCAGGCCTTCGCGGAGGATCTGCGAGTTGAACGCGCCGGCAAGGCCACGGTCGGACGCGAAGATCACGACCGCCGACCGGCGGATGACCTCGCGCTCCGTCGTGAGCGGATGCTGGACGTTGGAGTGCGTCGCCACGGCGGAGACGGCCCGCGTCACGGCCCGCGCGAAGGGAGAGGACGCGCGGACGCGCGCCATCGCCTTCTGGATGCGCGAAGCCGCGATGAGTTCCATCGCCTTCGTGATCTTCTTGGTCGTCTGAGCAGAAGAGATCTTCTGCTTGTAGACCCGGAGTTGAGCGCCCATGGGTTCTGTGTCTCAGCAGCGTCGCGGCTCAGCCGCGGCGGCCCTTGACGATCTTCTCCTGGTTCACGTCTTCCTCGTGAGCGGCGGCGACCTCTTCGTGGCCCGGCTTGTTGATGGCCTGGCCCTTGCCGCCCTGGAACTCCAGGATGAAATCGTCGGTGACCTTGGTCAGCTCGGCGACGGTGTCGTCGTCGAGGACGTTCGTCTCGCGCAGGCGGTCCAGGACCGTCGTGTTGCGCTTGAGGTGATCGAGCAGGTCGCGCTCGAACCGCAGGACGTCCTCGACCTCGATGGTGTCGAGCTTGCCGTTCGTTCCGGCCCAGATCGAGACGACCTGCTCCTCGACGGGGTACGGGTCGTACTGCGGCTGCTTGAGCAGCTCGGTCAGTCGCGCACCGCGTGCCAGCTGACGCCGGGAGGCGGCATCCAGGTCGGAGGCGAACATCGCGAACGCCTCGAGCGAGCGGTACTGGGCCAGCTCGAGCTTGAGCGTGCCGGAGACCTTCTTGATCGACTTGACCTGGGCGTCGCCGCCGACGCGGGACACCGAGATGCCCACGTCCACGGCGGGACGCTGGTTCGCGTTGAACAGGTCGGACTGCAGGAAGATCTGGCCGTCCGTGATCGAGATGACGTTCGTCGGGATGTAGGCCGACACGTCGTTGGCCTTCGTCTCGATGATCGGCAGACCCGTCATGGAGCCGGCGCCCAGCTCGTCGGACAGCTTCGCGCAGCGCTCGAGCAGACGCGAGTGCAGGTAGAAGACGTCACCGGGGTACGCCTCGCGGCCCGGCGGGCGGCGGAGGAGCAGCGACACGGCGCGGTAGGCCTCGGCCTGCTTGGACAGGTCGTCGAAGATGATGAGGACGTGCTTGCCGCCGTACATCCAGTGCTGGCCGATGGCCGAGCCCGTGTAGGGCGCCAGGTACTTGAAGCCGGCGGGGTCGGATGCCGGAGCGGCGACGATCGTCGTGTACTCCATGGCACCGGCGTCCTCGAGCGCGCCCTTGACGCCGGCGATCGTGGAGCCCTTCTGGCCGATCGCGACGTAGATGCAGCGCACCTGCTTGCTGACGTCGCCGGAGTCCCAGTTGGCCTTCTGGTTGATGATCGTGTCGATCGCGATGGCGGTCTTGCCGGTCTGGCGGTCGCCGATGATGAGCTGACGCTGGCCGCGGCCGACGGGGATCATGGCGTCGATCGCCTTGATGCCGGTCTGCATGGGCTCGTGGACGCTCTTGCGCTGCATGACGCCGGGCGCCTGCAGCTCGAGGGCGCGGCGACCGTCCGAGACGACCTCGCCGAGGCCGTCGATCGGGTTGCCGAGCGGGTCGACGACGCGGCCGAGGTAGCCGTCGCCGACGGGGACCGAGAGGACCTCCCCGGTGCGGGTGACCTTCTGGCCGGCCTGGACGCCGGAGAAGTCGCCGAGGACGACGACGCCGATCTCGTGCTCGTCGAGGTTCAGCGCGAGACCCTCCACGCCGTTGTCGAAGCGGACGAGCTCGTTCGCCATGACGCCGGGCAGACCCTCGACGTGGGCGATGCCGTCGGCCGCGTCGACGACGGTGCCGACCTCGGTCGCCGCGGCCCCGGTGGGCTCGTAGGCTGCGACGAAGTCTTTCAGCGCGTCACGGATGACGTCGGGGCTGATGGACAGTTCTGCCATGGTCTTCCTTCTTGTGCAATGTCTGTGTCGCAGAGCCGGGCCCTGCCGTGTCCGTCCCCGGTGGGACGGTGAGTGTCAGCCCGCGAGCTTCTGACGCAGGTCGTTGAGGCGGGAGGAGACGGTGGCGTCGATCACGTCGTCGCCGATCTCGATGCGAAGGCCGCCGACGACCGTGGGGTCCACGACGACGTTCAGCGAGACCTCGGCGCCGTACCGCTGGCCGAGGGTGCGCTCCAGGCGCGTCCGCTGCGCGTCGCTGAGCGAGGCCGCGCTGTACACGGTCGCGACGGTGCGCCCACGCTGATCGGCGACGAGGCCGAGCGCACGGGTGAGCAGCGAGCGCACGCGGCGCTCCCGCGGCTGCTGGACGAGCGAGGAGGCGATCAGGATGGTCGCGCCGCTCGCGCGCCCCTTCAGGATCGACTCCACGAGGGTGCCCTTGGCGTCCGCGTCGCCGAGACGGCTGCCGAGCGCGAGCTCGAGCTCCGCATTGCCGGCGATCGCGCGGATGACCTCGAACAGCTCTCCGTCGACGTCGGCGCCGGTCTCCGCGATCGCCGCCGCGCGGACCGCGAGGTCCTCGATGCCGGTGATGAGGTCGTCGACCGACGACCACCGCTGGGCGGCGACCGTCTGCAGCAGCGAGACCGTCGTCGGCTGGAAGCCGGCGAACACGTCCGCGACGACGCGGGCCCGCGCCCCGGCGGGAGCCGTCGAGTCGAAGAGCGCGCCGCTCAGCTGCGACGTCCCGCCGAGAGCGCGCGCCGCAGCGAACAGCTCGCGGGCGACGCCCAGGTCGACGTCGCCGACGGCATCCAGTGCCGCGGTCGAGGCCGACTGCGCCTGAGTGGTCGCGCTGCCCATCAGTTCGTCGCCTTCTCGGAGGCTTCGAGGTCGGCGAGGAAGCGGTCGACGACGGCCTGAGCCTTCGCGTCGTCGGAGAGGGTCTCCCCGATGACGCCGCCGGCCAGGTCGAGCGCGAGCGTGCCGACCTCGCTGCGCAGCGAGACGAGCGCCGACTGGCGCTCCGCCTCGATCTGCGTGTGCGCGGCGGCGCTCAGGCGCGCGGCCTCAGCCGATGCGGTCTCCTTGGCCTCGGTGACGATCTTCTTGCCGTCCTCACGGGCGGCGTCGCGGATCTCACCGGCCTCCTTGCGCGCGTCGGCGAGCTGCGAGGTGTACTCCTCGAGCGCGGCCTCGGCCTTGCGCTGGGCCTCGTCGGCCTTCGCGATGTTGCCCTCGATGGCTTCAGCGCGCTGGTCGAGCAGCGCCTTCATCTTCGGAAGGGCGACCTTCCAGAAGATGAAGAGGATGACGACGAAGCAGACCGCCGACCAGATGATGTCGTACCACGCCGGAATCAGAGGGTTGTGCTCTGCAGCACCCTCTTCCGCCGCATACGCGACAAGAGCGTTCAGCATCCTGTCTCCTTAAGACTGGGAAAGCGCGATCAGTAGCCGAAGATGAAGGCGGTGGCGATGCCGATGAAGGCGAGCGCCTCGGTGAAGGCGATGCCGATCCACATGAGGACCTGCAGGCGGCCGGCCAGCTCGGGCTGACGGGCGACGCCCTCGATCGTCTTGCCGACGACGATGCCGACGCCGATGGCCGGGCCGATGGCGGCGAGGCCGTAGCCGACCGTCGCGATGGAACCGGAGACCTCGGCGAGAACCGTAGTTGCGTCCACGGGGGTGTTTCCTTTCAGTTGGGTGGGTGGGCTGCTGCCCGCCCGCTCAGTGCTCTTCTGCCACCGCGAGCTGGATGTAGACCGCGGTGAGGATGGTGAAGACGTAGGCCTGGAGGGCTGCCACCAGGAGTTCGAACAGGGTGAAGATGAAGCCGAACGCGAGCGATCCCGCGGCCAGCGCCGACCACCAGCCGCCTGCCGTGAACAGGAAGAACTGGGTGGCGGCGAAGAACAGGACCAGAAGCAGGTGGCCGACCATCATGTTCATGAGGAGTCGGAGGGTCAGCGTGACCGGCCGGATGATGAACGTCGAGATGAGCTCGATCGGCGTCACGATGATGTAGATCGGCCACGGGACGCCGGAGGGGAAGAGCGCGTTCTTGAAGAAGTTCTTCGGGCTCTTCTTGATGCCGGCGTAGATGAACGTGACGTAGCTCACCACGGCGAGCAGCAGCGGCACGGCGATGATCGCGGTGCCGGCGATGTTCAGGAACGGGATGACGCCGGTCAGGTTCATGAACAGCGTCATGAAGAAGATCGTCGTGAGGATCGGCAGGAAGCGCTGCGCATCCTTCTTGCCCAGGAGGTCTTCGGCGATGTTGACGCGGACGAAGTCCAGCCCCATCTCGACGAGGCTCTGGAAGCGGGACGGCACGATCGTCATGCGGCGCGTGCCCAGCAGGAAGATGACGACGATGGCGATCGTGGCGAGGAACTGGATCAGATGGATCCGGTTGATCTCCAGCGCGCCGATCTGGAAGACGGCTTCGGGGAAGAACTCATCGATCGACGGTCCATGGAATCCGCCGTCATCTTCGGCGGTGGTGGCGAACAGGTTCGCAGCTTGAGTAAACAGCGCTGGCTCCAGCTTCGGGGCGTCGGTGTCAGCCGAGGCGACGATGGTCGGTGAGCGTCACTGCGCAGTCGCTCCGAGGAGCGGGCGGGCGCAGAAACAGCCTATCAGCCTCGGGGGGCGGTTCCGACCTCGGGAGCGGCGTCGCCGCCGTCCTCCCCGAGGTCCGCGGCGGTCGGCAGCGTCACGTCGCTGACGTGCGGGATGCGCATCCGCGTCATGACCACGACGTCGATGACGAGCGAGGCGACGACGCTGACGATGAGGGCGACGAAGAACACCGGCGGGTTCAGCCAGGGCTGTCCGCGGAGCACGACCAGGGCGACGATGAACAGGATGAACTTGACCACCCACGCCCCCATCACGGTGCCGAAGAAGATGGGGATGTAGAGGGCGTCGCCGTACCAGCGGTTCGCGATGAGGATGCTGGCGCCCGTGAGGCCGAGGAAGAGCGCGGCCAGGAGGACGGCGACGAGGGCGCTCCACAGCCCTTCGGGGCCCGCGACGGCGTAGCCGACGATCGCGCCGACGAGGGCGAGGACGGCGGTCGCCCCCGCGGACCACAGGAGCGTGGTGCGCAGGACCGGCGTGCTGGAGACGGTCGGACGGTTCATGAGGTGAGTTCCTGTCGGGCCGGGAGGCTGCGCGGTGCGCGGGAGGGCGGGAGGGTGACGACGAGGCATGCGGCGATCCCGACGACGAGGTAGGCGACGCCGGGCCAGTACAGCCCCGGCCAGCCGGCCGTCGTGCCGATGTACATGAGCAGCACCGCGAGGCTGACGACGAGGGTCCATGCGTAGAAGACGATGACGGCGTTGCGGTCGGTGTGCCCCATGTCGAGCATGCGGTGGTGGAGGTGCTTGCGGTCTGGGGAGAAGGGCGACTTCCCCTTCGCCATCCGGCGGATGACGGCCATCCCGAAGTCCAGCAGCGGAAGGAGCACGATGACGACCGGCAGGAGGATGGGGATGAACGCGCCCAGCAGCTGGGAGCGGCCGAAGACGTCGTTGTCGCCGAGCGCGCCGGGGTCGAGGTCCCCCGTCACGACGATCGAGGACGTGGCCATCAGCAGCCCGAGCATGAGGGCCCCGGAGTCGCCCATAAAGATCTTGCCGGGGTTCCAGTTCAGCGGCAGGAAGCCGATGCACACCCCGACGAGGACGACGGCGATGAACGGGGCGAGGCTCGAGTAGCTGTCGGCGCCCCGGTCGCGCGCGACGAGGTAGACGTAGACGAAGAACACGCCGTTGGCGATGAGCGCGACGCCGGCGACGAGCCCGTCCAGGCCGTCGATGAAGTTCACCGCGTTCATGACGATGACGATCGCGAACACCGACAGCAGGAAGCTCTGCCAGCTGGAGAACAGCAGCTGGCCGCCGATCGGGATCGCGAAGATCTGGATGCCGCCGAACCCGACGATGATGCCGGCGGCGAGGAACTGCGCGCCCAGCTTGATCATCCAGTCCAGGTCCCAGAGGTCATCGGCCACACCGATGACGACGATCAGCAGCGTCGCGCCGAGGATCGCCCAGATGCGGGCGGGGTTCTGCCACAGGATCGCGAAGTAGGACACCTGGGACGACAGCGCGAACGCCGCCACGACGCCGAGGAACATCGCGACGCCGCCGAGCCGCGGCGTCGGGGTCTTGTGGACGTCCCGCTCGCGGATGGCGGGGTAGAGCTTGTACCGCAGGCTCACGCGCAGCACGATCCAGGTGAACGCGAGCGTGATGGCCGCGGTCAGGATGAGGATGAAGACGTAGTGCTTCACGCAGCGCCGCCGGCCTCGTCCGGGTCGTCCTCGAGCAGGTCGCCGAGGACGCCGCGAAGGGCCGCGCGGTCGACGGCGCCGTCCCGGAGGACCCGGACGGGGCGGCGATCCGGGCCGACGAGGCCGGTCGCGTCGATGATCGTGGATGCCACGCCGGTCCGCGATGGTCCGCCGTCGAGGTACACCGCGACGCTCTCGCCGAGCATGTCGACGGCCGCGTCGACCTCGATCGCGGCGGCCTTCCCGGTCAGGTTCGCGCTCGAGACGGCGAGCGGGCCGCACTCCTCGAGAAGCTCGAGGGCGATCGGCTCGGCGGGCATGCGGACGGCGACGGTGCCGTGCGTGTCGCCGAGGTCCCACGACAGGGACGGCTGCGCGGGGAGCACGATCGTGAGTCCGCCAGGCCAGAACGCCTCCACGAGCCGCTCGACCGGCTCGGGGACCTCGGCCACAAGGGCGCGCATCGTGTTCAGTCCCGCCACCAGGACGGGCGGCGGCGACTGACGGCCGCGACCCTTGGCCGCCAGCAGGCGGGTCACCGCGGACGCGCTGAACGCGTCGGCGGCGATGCCGTAGACCGTGTCGGTCGGCAGGACGATGAGCTCGCCGCGGCCGATCGCCTGGCGCGCCTGGCGCATGCCGGGGAGCAGCTCGGCCTGGTCGCGGCAGTCGAACACGGGAGACATAACCGCACCATTCTAGATGGGCGCCGCCGCGCGCTTCCTGAGCGGTCAGTCGCGCAGCGCGGTCGTCGCTCGGTCGCGCGTCGTGAGATCGGGATGCGTGGCGGCGGCGCGCCAGCCGTCGGCGGTCAGGAGCGCGCGGATGGGCTCCCCCTGCCATTCGCCGTGCTCGATGACCAGCATCCCGCCGGGGTGGAGCAGCCGCCGTGCGACCGCGGACAGGGTGCGGACGACGTCCAGCCCGTCCGCTCCCCCGTACAGGGCGGACGGCGGGTCCCAGAAGCGCACCTCCGGGTCGCGCGGGATCGCGGCATCCGGCACGTACGGCGGGTTGGAGACGACCACCGCGACCGTGCCGTCCAGTTCCGGGAAGGCGACCGCGAGGTCCACGAACGCGAGCCGGGCGTTGGTCGCCCCGACGGCCGCGAAGTTCTGCTTCGCCCACACGAACGCGTCGATGGCGTTCTCCGCGGCGTGCACGCGCGCGTGCGGCACTTCGGTGGCCAGCGCCAGCGCGATGGCGCCGGAACCGGTCCCCAGGTCGACGGCGATCGGCTCGGCGGCGGCGGTCGCCCGCAGCGCGTCGATCGCGAGCTGGGCGACCATCTCGGTCTCCGGTCGCGGCACGAAGACGCCGGGCCCGACGTGCAGCTCGAGGTGGCGGAACGGGGCGAGCCCGGTCAGATGCTGCAGCGGTTCCCGTGCCGCGCGCCGGGCGACGAGCCGGAGGAAGAGGTCGCGCCCCTCGGCGGGGACGTCGTCGCCGCGCATCGCCGCGGCGGCCAGCCCGCCACGGCTCAGCCGCCACACGTGGGCGGCGAGCAGCTCGGCGTCGGCGTCCGGGGTCGCGACGCCGGCGGCGGCGAGCGCGGCCGCCGCGGAGCGGATCAGCGCGGAGAGCCGTTCGGGCGCAGCCGGGCGCGGGTCGTCAGTGGAGCTCATGGGCGCGCACCAGCCTAGCCGCGCCCGTCACATTCGGCCGCCCGGGCGGGCGGACGCGTAGGCTTGACCGACGGTCGCCGCCTCACGCGGGACGACGCAGAAACCCGCACGAAAGGCAGACCATGTCCGGCATCCACCCCGACATCACGAGCGCATTCGGCAACACCCCGCTGGTGCGGCTCAACCGCGTCGCCGAGGGTCTCCCCGGCACCGTGCTCGCGAAGCTCGAGTTCTACAACCCCGCCTCGTCGGTCAAGGACCGGATCGGCGTCGCGATCGTGGATGCCGCGGAGGCATCCGGCGAGCTGACCGCCGGCGGAACGATCGTCGAGGGCACGAGCGGCAACACCGGCATCGCCCTGGCGATGGTGGGTGCGGCGCGGGGCTACCGGGTCATCCTCACGATGCCGTCCTCGATGTCCGTCGAGCGTCGCATGCTCCTGAAGGCCTACGGCGCAGAGCTCGTCCTCACCGAGCCGGCGCTCGGCATGAAGGGCGCCGTCGCCAAGGCGGAGGAGATCGCCGCCGCGACGCCGGGCGCCATCCTCGCCAAGCAGTTCGCGAACCAGGCCAACGTCGACGTGCATCGCCGGACGACCGCCGAGGAGATCATCCGCGACACCGACGGAAAGGTCGGATACTTCGTCGCCGGCATCGGCACCGGCGGCACCATCACCGGCGTCGGCCAGGTGCTGAAGGAGCGCGTCCCGGACGCCACCATCGTCGCCGTCGAGCCGGCCGACTCGCCGCTGCTGACCACCGGCACGCCCGGCCCGCACAAGATCCAGGGCATCGGCCCCAACTTCATCCCGCCGATCCTCGACCAGAGCGTCATCGACGAGGTGCAGGACGTCGCCTTCGACGACGCGATCGCCGTCGCCCGCGAGGTCGCGACGAAGGAGGGCATCCTCGTCGGGATCTCCTCCGGCGCGGCGATCTGGGCCGCCCTGCAGGTCGCGGCGCGCCCCGAGGCCGAGGGCAAGAACGTCGTCGTGATCATCCCGTCCTTCGGCGAGCGGTACCTCTCCACCGCGCTGTACGAGCACCTGCGCGAAGACTGACACGTGCCCGGCATCCATCCCGACATCACGACGGCGTTCGGCAACACCCCGCTCGTCCGCCTCCACGCACTGACCGAAGGACTCCACGCGGAGGTCCTCGCGAAGCTCGAGTTCTACAACCCCGGCTCCAGCGTCAAGGACCGCCTGGGCTATGCCCTCGTGGAAGCGGCGGAAGCATCCGGCGAGCTCGTCCCCGGCGGGACCATCGTCGAATCCACGAGCGGCAACACCGGTATCTCGCTCGCGCTCATCGGTGCGGCGCGCGGCTACCGCGTCATCCTCACGATGCCCGCGTCCATGTCGAAGGAGCGCCGCGCGCTGCTGAAGGCGTACGGCGCGGAGCTCGTCCTCACCGACCCGTACAAGGGGATGACGGAGGCCGTCGACACCGCGCAGAAGATCGTCGCCGAGACACCCGGCGCCGTACTCGCGCGGCAGTTCGAGCACGAGGCGAACGCCGCGATCCACCGCGCGACGACGGCCGAGGAGATCTGGCGCGACACCGACGGGCGCGTCGACTGGTTCGTCGCCGGGTCCGGCACGGGCGGCACCATCACGGGCGTCGGGCAGGTGCTCAAGGAGCGCAACCCCGACGTGAAGGTCGCGCTCGTCGAGCCGAAGGACTCCCCCGTGCTCACGGAGGGTCGCGCCGGCGGGCACCGCATCCAGGGCATCGGACCGAACTTCGTCCCCCAGGTGCTCGACCGCTCCGTCGTCGACGAGATCTTCGACGTCGAGTTCGACGACGCGATCGAGGTCGCGCGGAGTCTCGCCACCCGCGAGGGGGTCCTCGCCGGCATGTCGGCAGGGGCCGCCGTCTGGGCCGCGCTGCAGATCGCGGCCCGGCCCGATTCGGCCGGGAAGCGCATCGTCGTGATCGTCCCGGACTCCGGGGAGCGCTACCTCTCGACGGCGCTGTACGCGCACCTGCGGGAGGACGCGTCGTGACACGCATCGGCGTGCGCGCCCGCGTCCGGGAGGACCTTGCGGCCGCGAGGCTGCGCGACCCTGCCGCGCGCGGCCGGCTCGAGATCGCACTGCTGTACTCCGGGGTGCACGCCGTCTGGGCGTACCGCCTGTCGCATGCCCTGTGGGTCCGCGGGCTCCGCTTCCCGGCGCGCGCCGTGTCGCAGCTGGCCCGCTGGCTGACCGGCATCGAGATCCACCCGGGCGCCGAGATCGGGCGCCGCTTCTTCATCGACCACGGCATGGGCGTCGTGATCGGCGAGACGGCCGAGGTCGGCGACGACGTCATGCTGTACCACGGCGTCACGCTGGGCGGTCGCACCCGCTCCGCGGGCAAGCGGCATCCGACCCTCGAGGACGGCGTCGCCGTCGGAGCCGGCGCGAAGATCCTCGGTCCGGTCCGGATCGGCGCGCACTCGGTCGTCGGCGCGAACGCCGTGGTCACGAAGGACGCCCCTGCGGACTCCGTGCTGATCGGCATCCCCGCGAAGGCCCGCCACCGCGTCGCGGGCGAGGACACCCGCGCTCTCCTGACGGCGCCCGAGTACTTCATCTGACCGGGCCCGGGCCGCGGTCGTCAGCCCGGCTCAGGCGATCTGCCGCACTCAGGCTGTTCTGCGCTGGATCGGCCTGAGGTCGGCGGAACGCCTGAGCCGGGGCGACGGCGTCCCGGATTCGCGCGCCTGCGCAGGCGATGCCGGACTCCTCCGGCGCAGCGGATGCGGCGGCGGTCAGCTGCCGCGGCGCTCGGCGACCTTCTTCTTGATGAGCAGCATCGGCAGGAACAGGGTCGCGAGGGCCGTCACGATCCAGACGATGACGGGCGCCAGCACCCAGGCGAGGGCGCCGCTGATCGTGAGCCCCGCGCCGGGGATCAGCACGACGACCAGCAGCGCGACGAACGTCGAGACGATGCCGATGCCGCCGAGGAGCGCCGGCGCGTTGCGCTGTGCGACGCGCGCCAGCCACGGCGCGAGGACGCTCTGCAGGACGGCGAAGATCACGATCGCGAGGACGAAGCCCCACCAGTCGCTCCAGTCGATCCGGAAGCCGTCCAGGATGAGGTCCGCCGCGATGAGTCCGATGGCCGCCGAGACGAGGAACACCACTGCCCGCAGCAGGAACATGATCATGCCGCGAGCGTAGCGCCGTCCGGGACGGCGCGTGCGTACGGCGTTCCGGCGCGCCATCCGCCCACCGCGCCGCATGTGTCACACATCACGCGGGCGAGAGCGGCGTCGACCCTCAGGTTCTGTGACACGCCACGGGCGGATGTCACAGCGGATGCCGGTGCGCCCGGCGACACCCGCCGGTTCTGTGACACGCGGGCGAGGCGGGGGCCGAGGCGGCGGGCGCGGGGTCAGGCGTCGGAGCCGAGGGCGGCGAGCCGGGCCTCTTCGTCCGCGGCGATGGCGGACGCGACGATCGGCTCGAGCGCCCCGTCCATGACCTGATCGAGGTTGTACGACTTGTAGCCGGTGCGGTGGTCCGCGATCCGGTTCTCCGGGAAGTTGTAGGTGCGGATGCGCTCGGAGCGGTCCATGCCGCGGATCTGCGAGCGGCGGGCGTCGGACGCCGCGGCATCCCGCTCCTCCTGCTGCTTCGCGAGCAGCCGCGCGCGGAGCACGCGCATGCCGGCCTCGCGGTTCTGCAGCTGGCTCTTCTCGTTCTGCATCGACACCACGATCCCGCTCGGCACGTGCGTGATGCGCACGGCGGAGTCGGTCGTGTTGACGGACTGCCCGCCCGGCCCCGACGAGCGGAACACGTCGATCTTCAGGTCGTTCGGGTTGATCTCGATCTCGTCCGGCTCATCGACCTCGGGGAAGACGAGGACGCCGGTCGTCGAGGTGTGGATGCGGCCCTGCGACTCCGTCGCGGGGACCCGCTGGACGCGGTGCACGCCGCCCTCGTACTTCAGGTGCGCCCAGACGCCCTGAGCCGGGTCGCTCGAGCTGCCCTTGATCGCGACCTGCACGTCCTTGTAGCCGCCGAGGTCGGACTCGTTGCGCTCGAGCAGCTCGGTCTTCCACCCCTTCGAGGCGGCGTACTGGAGGTACATGCGCAGGAGATCCGCGGCGAACAGCGCCGATTCGGCGCCGCCCTCCCCCGCCTTGATCTCCATGATGACGTCGCGCGCATCATCCGGGTCGCGCGGGATCAGCAGCCGGCGCAGGCGCTCCTGCGCGTCGGACACCGTCTGCTCGAGTGCGGGGACCTCGGCGGCGAACGCCTCATCCTCCTTGGCGAGCTCCCGGGCGGCCTCGAGATCGTCGGTCGCCGCCGCCCATGCGTCATGGGCGGCGACGATCCGCGACAGCTCGGCGTAACGCCGGTTGACGCGCTTGGCGCGCGCGGCGTCGGCGTGCACGGCCGGATCGGAGAGCTCCTCCTGGACGGACCTGTGCTCGGCGATCAGCCCTCGGACGGACTCGAACACGACGCCGCCGATCAGCGGATGCTGTTCTCGTGCCCGTGGCTCGAACCGCCGCCATGGCCGTCACGAGCAGGCGTCGGGATCGACTTCTGCATCTGCACGAGGAACTCGACGTTGGACTGCGTCTCCTTGAGCTTGCCGAGCACGACCTCGAGCGCCTGCTGCGGGTCGAGGCCGGCGAGTGCGCGGCGGAGCTTCCAGGTGATCTTGACCTCGTCGGCCGAGAGCAGCATCTCCTCGCGGCGGGTGCTCGACGCGTTGACGTCGACGGCCGGGAAGATGCGCTTGTCGGCGAGCTGACGCGACAGGCGCAGCTCGCTGTTGCCGGTGCCCTTGAACTCCTCGAAGATCACGTCGTCCATCTTGGAGCCGGTCTCCACGAGCGCCGTGGCGAGGATCGTGAGCGATCCGCCGTTCTCGATGTTGCGCGCGGCGCCGAAGAAGCGCTTCGGCGGGTACAGCGCCGAGGCGTCCACGCCACCGCTGAGCACGCGGCCCGAGGTCGGCGCGGAGACGTTGTAGGCACGGCCGAGGCGCGTGATCGAGTCGAGCAGCACGACGACGTCGCGACCGAGCTCCACGAGGCGCTTGGCGCGCTCGATGGCGAGCTCGGCGACGGTCGTGTGGTCCTCCGCGGGACGGTCGAAGGTCGACGCGATGACCTCGCCCTTGACGGTGCGCTGCATGTCGGTGACCTCTTCGGGCCGCTCGTCGACGAGCACGACCATGAGGTGGACCTCGGGGTTGTTCGTCGCGATCGCGTTCGCGATCTGCTGCAGGACGATCGTCTTGCCGGCCTTGGGCGGCGCGACGATGAGGCCGCGCTGGCCCTTGCCGATGGGGGCGACCAGGTCGATGATGCGCTGCGTCAGCTTCTCCGGGGCCGTCTCCAGGCGGAGGCGATCCTGCGGGTACAGCGGAGTCAGGTTGCCGAACTCGACGCGGCCGGCGGCGTCCTCGACCGACAGGCCGTTGACGGCGTCGACCTTGACGAGCGCGTTGTACTTCTGGCGGCTCGACTGCTCGCCCTCGCGGGGCTGCTTGATCGCGCCGACGACGGCGTCGCCCTTGCGCAGGTTGTACTTCTTGACCTGGCCGAGGGAGACGTACACGTCGCTCGGGCCGGGCAGGTAGCCGGTGGTGCGGACGAACGCGTAGTTGTCGAGCACGTCCAGGATGCCGGCGATCGGGATGAGCACGTCATCCTCGCCGATCTCGGTCTCGAACTCGTCGCCGGGCGTCTGCGTACGGCGCTTGTTGCGCTGCCGGCCGCGGCCCTGACCCTGCTCGTCGTCGCTCTCGACGGCCGGCTTGTCCTCCGGCTGCGGGGCGGTCTGGCCGTTCTGGGCGCCCTGGGTGTTCTGAGCGTTGTTCTGAGCGGCCGGGCCGCCCTCGCCCTTGGCGTTGCGGTTGCGGTTGCGGCTGCGCGAGCGGCTGCGGCCACGGCTGGGCGTCTCGCCCTCGCCCTGGGCGTCGTTCTCGCCCTGTGCGCCGGTGTCGCCCTGCGGGGCGTCGCCGTCCTCGGCGTCGCCGTCCTCGCTCGGCACGGACGCGTCGCCCGGCGCGGCGTCGCGGGCGGGCTCGGTCGTGGCGCTGTCGTCGGCGGTGTCGACCGGCTGCGCGGCGACCTCGGCGTCGGCAGCGGCGGACTCTGCCGGAGCCTCCTCCGCGGGGGCCTCGGCGGATGCCGCGTCGGCGGGCGCTGCGTCGGCGGGCGCTGCGTCGACAGGCGCTGCGTCGACAGGAACCTCGGCCGGGACGTCGCTGCTCTTGGCGCGGCGCGGCGCACGCTTGCGCGGCGCCTTCTTGACGGGGGCCTCCTCGGCGACCGGGGCGGCCTCGGCGTCGTCGTCGGCGGGAGCAGCCTCGACGGGTGCCTGCTCGGCGACCGGGGCCTCGTCGGCGACGGGCGCCTCAGCGGCGACCGGCTCCTCGGCGACTTCGGCGGGCGTCTCTTCGGCGGGCGCGTCGACCGTCTCGGCGGCGGCGTCCGCCGCGGCGTCGGTGCCGGTCTGCTCGTCGTCGTTCAGCACGGGGGCATCAGTGTTCTGGATCTCGGAGAGGGACTCCACGAGTACTCCTTCGTAGGGGAAAGGTCCGAACCGCTCGGCATCCGGTCACAGACAGGAGCCGACCCGACCCACATGATCGTCCGTAGCCGCAGAGGACAGCGGGCACCGGTCGGGGTTGTGCGGTGGTTCGCAGATTGCGACGGAGGTCAGATTCACGGGTGACCCGTGGAACCCTCCGTATGGTCCCTCACTGTACCACCCTTGACGTCGACGGCCAGCATGAGCGCCTCCCACGGAGTGTCCGATGCGGAGGCCGCGATCTCAGCAGCCGCAAGGCGCTGGCCGGGTCCGTCGGCGAGCACGAGGACGCTGGGACCGGCGCCGGAGACGACGGCCGCGAAGCCCTCGGCCCGCAGGGCGCGGACGAGGGCGTCGGTGGCGGGCATCGCCTGCGCGCGGTAGGACTGGTGCAGCTTGTCCTCGGTGGCGGCGAGCAGCAGCTCGGGGCTCTGCGTGAGCGCCGCGATCAGCAGCGCCGAGCGCGACACGTTGAAGACGGCGTCCTCGCGGGGCACCTGGAGCGGCGCGAGACCGCGCGCGACAGAGGTCGACATCGTGAAATCCGGGACGAACACGACGGGCGAGACGCCGCGGTGCACGAGCAGCTTCTTGTGCTGCGGCCCGTCGGCATCCAGCCAGGCGATCGTGAGCCCGCCGAACAGCGCCGGCGCGACGTTGTCGGGGTGGCCCTCGAGCTCCGTCGCGAGGCGCAGCAGCGTCGCGTCGTCGAGGTCGACGTCGCCGGCCAGGAGGCCCTTCGCCGCGAGCAGACCCGCGACGACGGCAGCGCCGGAGGAGCCCATGCCCCGCCCGTGCGGGATCGTGTTGCGGGCGGAGAGGTGGATGCCGGGCATCTCCCGGCCGCACGCGGCGAAGGCGTACGCCATCGAGCGCACGACGAGGTGCGACGCGTCGGTCGGGACGTCCGCCGCTCCTTCGCCGGTGACGGTGATCTCCAGGCCCGGCCCGTCGAGGGTCGTGACGGTGAGTTCGTCGTACACGCTCAGGGCGAGCCCGAGCGTGTCGAAGCCGGGACCGAGGTTGGCGCTCGTGGCCGGGACCCGGACGGCAACGGCGCGTCCGGCGTCCACCGGCCGCGACGCGCTCATCCCGCGGCCTGGACGGGAGCGAGGTCCAGGACCGAGGCGACCTCGCTCGTGGTCGCGTCCACGACGACCGGCTCGACGGACGAGCCGTCCGCGTTGCGGAGGGCCCACTGCGGGTCCTTCAGGCCGTGCCCGGTGACGGTGAGGACGACCTTCGCGCCGGCCGGGATGACGCCGGCTTCCACGCGGTCGAGGAGCCCGGCGACGCTGATCGCCGAGGCGGGCTCGACGAAGATGCCGACGGTGGAGCTGAGGAGCTTCTGGGCCGCCAGGATGCGCTCGTCGTCGATCGCGCCGAACCAGCCCTGCGTCGCGTCGCGCGCCTCGAGGGCGAGCTCCCACGACGCCGGGTTGCCGATGCGGATCGCGGAGGCGACAGTCTCGGGGTTCTTCACGACCTCGCCCCGCACGAGCGGCGCGGAGCCCTCGGCCTGCAGGCCGAACATTCGCGGAACGCGCGTCGAGACGCCGCGGGCGACCTCTTCGCGGTACCCGCGCGAGTACGCGGTGTAGTTGCCGGCGTTGCCGACCGGGATGAAGTGGAAGTCCGGCGCGTCGCCGAGCTGCTCGACGACCTCGTAGGCGGCGGTCTTCTGCCCCTCGATGCGGTCGGGGTTGACCGAGTTCACCAGGTGCACGGGGTAGTTGTCCGCGAGCTCGCGCGCGATCTCGAGGCAGTCGTCGAAGTTGCCGCGGATCTGGATGAGCGTGCCGCCGTGCGCGACGGCCTGGCTGAGCTTGCCCATCGCGATCTTGCCCTCGGGAACGAGCACCGCGGCGGTGATGCCGGCGTGCGCCGCGTACGCGGCCGCGGAGGCGGACGTGTTGCCGGTCGACGCGCAGATGACGGCCTTCGCGCCGTGCTCGACGGCCCGCGACAGCGCGACGGTCATGCCGCGGTCCTTGAAGGAGCCGGTCGGGTTCATGCCCTCGAACTTCACGTAGACGTCCGCGCCCGTCATCCGGGACAGCGACGCCGCGGGGATGAGCGGCGTGCCGCCCTCGCCCAGCGTCACGACGGTGGAGGCGTCGGTCACGCCGAGCCGGTCGGCGTATTCGCGCATCACTCCGCGCCAGAGGTGTGCCATGTCAGTTCCCTTCCACGCGCAGGACGGAGACGACGCGCTCGACGACGCCGCTCGCGGCGAGCCGATCCACGGTCTCGCTCAGGTCCTGCTCGACAGCCTTGTGTGTTCCGATGACGATCCGGGCGACGCCCGGCTCTCCGTTGCTCTCCCGGATGACGGTCTGCTCGACGGTCGCGATCGAAACGCGGCCCTCGCTCAGGATGCCGGCGACGGTGGCGAGCACGCCCGGCTCGTCGTCGACCTCCAGGGTGATCTGGTAGCGCGTCGTGACCCGGCCGATCGGGACGACGGGCAGGTTGGCGCGGGTCGACTCGCCGACCCCGACGCCGCCGGCGATGTGACGGCGCGCGGCGGAGACGATGTCACCCAGCACGGCGGATGCGGTCTGCACGCCGCCGGCCCCGGCGCCGTAGAACATGAGGTCCCCGGCGGCCTCGGCCTGCACGAACACGGCGTTGTTGGCGCCGTGGACGCTGGCCAGCGGGTGCTCGCGCGGGATGAGCGCCGGGTAGACGCGCACCGAGATCGACTCGCCGTCCTCGCCGGCGAGACGCTCGCACACTGCCAGGAGCTTGATGACGTAGCCGGCGTGCCGCGCGGCGTCCATCATCTGCTTGTCGACGGAGGTGATCCCCTCGCGGTGCACGCCGTCCAGCGGCACGGCCGTGTGGAAGGCGAGACTCGCGAGGATCGCGGCCTTCTGCGCCGCGTCGTAGCCCTCGACGTCGGCGGTCGGGTCGGCCTCGGCGTATCCGAGCGCCTGCGCGTCGGCGAGCACGTCGGCGAAGTCGGAGCCCTCCCGATCCATGCGGTCGAGGATGTAGTTCGTCGTGCCGTTGACGATGCCCATGATCCGCTGCACGCGGTCGCCGGCGAGCGAGTCGCGCAGCGGACGGATGATGGGGATGGCGCCCGCGGCGGCGGCCTCGTAGTACACCGACGCGCCGACCTGGTCGGCGGCTTCGAAGATCTCCGGACCATGCGTCGCGAGCAGCGCCTTGTTGGCCGTGACGACGTCGGCACCGGAGTTGATGGCCGCCAGAATGTGGCTGCGGGCGGGCTCGATGCCGCCCATGAGCTCGATCACGATGTCGGCGCCGACGATGAGCGGCTCGGGGTCGGTCGTCAGCAGCTCGCGGGGCAGGTCGGTGTCGCGCGGCGCGTCGAGGTCGCGCACCGCGATGCCGACGAGGTCGAGGGCGGCGCCGGCGCGGTCCGCCAGCTCGTCTCCATGCTTGCGCAGGAGCGCGGCGACCTGGGAACCGACGGCGCCGGCACCCAGCAGAGCCACGCGGAGGCGGCGGTATTCGGTCATTCGGTTCCCTCGGTCAGGCGGATCCCGGCGTCGCGCGCCAGCAGGTCGTCGATGGTCTCTCCGCGCACGATGACGCGCGCCTCGCCACCGGCGAGGGCGACGACGGGCGGGCGGGGGACGTAGTTGTAATTGCTCGCGAGCGAGAAGCAGTAGGCGCCGGTGGCGGGCACCGCGATGAGATCGCCCGGGGCGACGTCGCCGGGCAGGTACTCGGCATCCACCACGATGTCCCCGGACTCGCAGTGCCGGCCGACGATGCGGACGAGGGCGGGCGTGGCGTCGCTCGTGCGGGACGCGATGCGGGCGGAGTAATCCGCCCCGTAGAGGGCGGGGCGCGGGTTGTCGCTCATCCCGCCGTCGACGCTCACGTAGACGCGCTCGAGGTCGTCCGCGACGCGCACCGGCTTGACGGTGCCCACCTCGTACAGCGTGACGCCGGCGCGGCCGACGATGCTCCGGCCGGGTTCGAACGCGAGGTTCGGCACCGGGATGCCGTGCCGCACGCACTGCACCGCGACGGCGTCGACGATCCCGGTGGCCAGCTGCGCGATCGGGGTGGGGTCGTCGGCGGTCGTGTACGCGATGCCGAATCCCCCGCCGAGGTTCAGGACCGGGACGTCGCCGCCGGCGAGGAGCGCCGCGTGCAGCTCGACGAGCCGGGCGGCGGACTCCGCAAACCCGGCGGTGCCGAAGATCTGCGACCCGATGTGGCAGTGCAGGCCGATGAAGCGCAGCGACGGCAGCGCGCGGATGCGGGCGACGGCGGCGGGCGCGGCCTCCAGTGCGAAGCCGAACTTCTGGTCCTCGTGCGCGGTCGCGAGGAAGTCGTGCGTCTCGGCGTGCACGCCGCTGTTGACACGGATCAGCACGCTCTGCACGACGCCGTGGCGCTCCGCGGCCGCCGCGAGCCGCTCGATCTCGACGGGACTGTCGACGATGACCGACCCGATGCCCGCCGCGACGGCGCGCTCCAGCTCGGCGACCGACTTGTTGTTACCGTGCAGTCCGATCCGTGCCGGGTCGGCGCCGGCGGCGAGTGCGACCGCCAGCTCTCCCCCCGTCGCCACGTCGACGGCGAGTCCTTCCGCGGTGACCCAGCGGACCACCTCGGTGCTCAGGAACGCCTTTCCGGCGTAGTACACGCGGGCCTGTGCGCCGTGGCGCGCGGCGGCCGCGGTGAACGCCTCGCGCACGTCGCGCGCACGCGCGCGCACCCCATCCTCATCCAGGATGTAGAGCGGAGTCCCGAACTGCGCGCCGAGGGTCGTCACGGGGATGCCCGAGAGGGTCAGCACGCCGTCCCTGTCGCGGCCCGACGCCACCGGCCAGACCTCTTCGGCCAGGGCATTCGCATCCGCCGGCACGGCAAGCCACTCCGGGACGAGCGGGCGGGCGGGCGACGCGGACACGGGGATCACCAATCGGGCGGGAACGGGCCTGCGGGCGGTGTCATCACGCTCCGGCAGTCCTTGCAGTCTAGGGCACGGGTCACGGCCGGCCCGTCGGTGTGACGCGCCTCCGACACCTACTCGCAGGTGCCGTTCGCCTGCATGGCCGGGTCGCGCAGGATGCCGCTGTCGATCTCGAATCGCGCGACGACGCCGCGGTCCTCGACCTGGACGTCGTCGAGGGTGAGGGCGGCGGGCAGATACTGCGCGAGGCACACCGTCCACTCGTCGAGGAACGAGCCCACGAGCGGACCGAGCTGCTGCCGGACGGCGTCCGCCGACACCTCGGCATCGCCGAGCAGCAGGGTCGTGGGCGAGAGGACGAGGTCGCGGTCGCGCGCCTCCGCGGTGAGGCGCACACCCAGCGGGATCGAGGCGCCGAAGACGTCGAACTCGGTCTCGAGCGCGACCTCGGGCTCCGCGAGGCGGAAGGCGTCGACGGGGAAACCGTCGACGCGGGCCAGAAGTGCGCGGGTCTGCGCCTCGTCGAGGATGATCTGGGCGGATCCGCCGCTCCAGTCGACCCCGCCCCAGACGGGGACGTCCTGCAGGTCCACGCGGACGTCGCCGGCGAGGCCGTCCAGTTCGATGTCGTCGGACGCGAGCGTGATCTCGGCGACGCTGCCGACGGCGAGCTGCGGCAGCAGCAGTCCGGGGATCTCCACGTCGATCTGCTGATCCGCGGGGAGACCGAGGTTCGAGACCAGCTGGTCGCGGATGATCTTCGGCGCGAGGGCGCGTGCGGCGACCTCGCCCGCGACCACGAGCAGCGCGACGACGACGAGCACGACGACGAGCACGATCCAGCCGCGCCCGCGCCGCCGCGGCTCGTCCGCGACCGTGGTCCAGCGGACCTCGGGCAGCGGTGCGGTCGGCTGCGTGTCGCCGGTCGTCACGTCACATCCGCTCGGGGGCGCTGACGCCCAGGAGGCCGAGACCGTTGCGGAGGACCTGACCGGTGGCGTCGTTGAGCCACAGCCGCGTGCGGTGCAGGTCGGTGACCTCCTCGTCGCCGAGCGGCGTGACGCGGCAGTTGTCGTACCAGCGGTGGTACAGGCCGGCGAGCTCCTCGAGGTAGCGGGCGACCCGGTGCGGCTCCCGCACCTCCGCGGCGAACGCGATGATGCGCGGGAACTCCTGCAGGGCGCCGAGGAGCGCCGACTCGGTCTCGTGGTCGATGAGCTCCGGCGCGAACGCGGACCGGTCGACCCCCGAGTCCGCGGCGTTGCGGCCGACGTTGTGGGTGCGCGCGTGGGCGTACTGCACGTAGAAGACGGGGTTGTCGTTGGTGCGCTTCTGCAGCACGTCGAGGTCGATGTCGAGGTTCGAGTCGGCGGAGCTCCGCACGAGCGCGTAGCGGGCGGCATCCGTCCCGACGATCTCCACGAGATCCTCGAGCGTGACGACCGTGCCGGCGCGCTTGGACATGCGCATGGGCTGGCCGTCCTTGACGAGGTTGACCATCTGGCCGATGAGGATCTGCAGATTGACGTACGGCTCGTCGCCGAAGGCGGCGCACATCGCCATGAGGCGCTGCACGTAGCCGTGGTGGTCGGCGCCGAGCATGATGATGCAGCGGTTGAAGCCGCGCTCGCGCTTGTCCAGGTAGTAGGCGAGGTCGCCGGAGATGTACGCGGGCTGGCCGTCGGACTTGATGACGACGCGGTCCTTGTCGTCGCCGAAGTCCGTCGAGCGCAGCCACGTGGCGCCGTCGGACTCGAAGATGTGGCCGAGCGCCCGCAGGCGCTCGACGGCGCGGGTGACGGCGCCGGAGTCGTGCAGGTCGTTCTCGTGGAAGTACACGTCGAAATCGACGCCGAACTCGTGCAGCGACTGCTTGATCTCGCTGAACATGAAGCCCACGCCGATCGCCCGGAACGCCTCCTGCTTCTCGGCCGGCTCGAGCGCGTCGATGTCGCCCTCGTAGGCCAGCGCGACGCGGCGGGCGATGTCGTGGATGTACCCGCCGCCGTAGCCGTCCTCGGGCGTCGGCCGGCCTTCGTGCGCGGCGAGGAGACTGCGCGCGAACCGGTCGATCTGGGCGCCGTGGTCGTTGAAGTAGTACTCCCGCGTGACGGCGGCGCCCTGGGCGGCGAGCATCCGCGCGAGCGAGTCGCCGACGGCGGCCCAGCGCGTGCCGCCGAGGTGGATGGGTCCGGTCGGGTTGGCGCTGACGAACTCGAGGTTGATGACCTCGTCGGCGCGGCTCTCGTTGCTGCCGAAGGCGGCGCCCGCCTCGACGATGGTCTTCGCGAGCGCGCCGGCGGCGGCGGCATCCAGACGGATGTTGATGAACCCCGGGCCGGCGACCTCGACGCTCCCGACGCCGTCGACGTCGCTGAGGCGCGCCGCGATCTCCGCGGCGAACTCGCGCGGGTTGGCGCCGATGGTCTTACTGAGCTTCAGCGCGGCGTTGGACGCCCAGTCGCCGTGATCGCGGTTCTTAGGACGCTCGAGGACGAGGTCCGCGACCGTGAGTCCCTCGCTGGAGCCGGCTCGTCGCGCCTCCGCGAGCGGGGCGATGACGGCGAGCAGGGCTTCGGAGAGGGCGTCAGGATTCATAACCTCTCAAGTCTACGGGCCGTGCCCGCACCGTCCCCCGTTCGGCGCTCTCCGAGCGGTCGCGGACGGATGCCGGAGGCGTCAGGCCAGCTGGATCAGCTCGGTCGCGTCGTCGTGAGCGGGATCGGATGCGACGGCGACGATGTCGAACTCGGCGGCGTCGTCCGGCACGACGCAGGCGTCGACCCGCATGCGGGAGAGGCCCACGTGTCCGCCGTGGTAGCTGAGGAAGGCGCAGTCCGCGGCATCCCGGCCCGTCGCGATGCGCACGAGCGAGCGGCGGTTCGCCAGGCGGGTCGCGTCGATGACGTACCAGCTGCCGTCGAGGTAGGCCTCGGCGACGGCGTGGAAGTCCATCGGGCGAAGGCCGGGCGAGAAGCAGGCGGCGTAGCGGGCCGGCATGTCCATCGCGCGCAGCAGCGCGATCACGACGTGCGCGTAGTCGCGGCAGACGCCCTGGCCTGTCATGAGGGTCGTCACCGCGGAGTCGGTCCCCTGACTGAGCCCCGGCGTGTAGGTGGTGCTGGTCGCGACGAAGTCGCTGACCGCCGCGATCAGCTCGTGCCCCTGGAGGCCGCGGAATTGACGGCGCGCCTGCGAGAACACCTCGTCGGACTGGCAGTAGCGGCTCGGGCGCAGGTACGTGATGGCTTCGAGGTCGCTCGTGGCGCGCTGTGTGCCGAGCCCCTCGACAACCGCCTCGTAGCGGACCTCGAGCCGGCCGGCCTCGCCGAGGAGGCGGTGCAGGCGACTGCCGGACTGGTCGACGATCTCGGTCGGCGTGTACACGCGATCGCCCTGCGTGAAGGTCAGCTCCTCACGCACGACGGGCGCCGGCTGGGCCGCCGCGATCTGGAAGATCAGGTCGACGGAGGACCCCAGATCCAGGTCGAGTTCGGCGGTCACGATGCGTTGCACCGGGATATCCTCGCATGCCGTGCGGCGTCCTCCGGCACTGCCCTGCCGCGGGCTCGCGGAAGGGTGTCGACACGGTGTTTCCGTCCGGCCCGCAACGTGACGTACCCTCATCGCATGCGCGCGATCGACCCGACCTCCCGGCACATCCCGCCGTGGGTCCTCGCGGGGCTCGCGGTCGTCCTCGCGGCGGTCGCGGTGGTGGCCGTCTGGCGGCCGTGGTCGACGCCTGCGGCGACCGTCGCGGCCGGTTCCGGCGACACCGCCGTCGCGGTCACGCCGGACCTCCTCGACCTGCCGGAGAATCCCACCGTCCTGATCTTCGGCGACTCGTGGACGTTCGGCTCTGCCGCATCCGACCCGGCGCTCGGTTACGCGTATGTCGTGTCCGACCTCACGGGCTGGACGACCGTCGTCGACGGCGTGCGCGGCAGCGGCTACCTCAAGCCCGGCATCGACGGACCCGACTTCGGCACGCGCATCGCGGCGCTCGACCCGGCGATCGAACCGGACCTCGTCATCATCCAGGGGTCGATCAACGACCGCCGCCTGCCGGCGACCGGGTATGCCGCCGCCGTCGACGCGGCGTGGGACCGACTCTCCGCCACGTACCCGTCCGCGCGGATCGTCGTGCTGGGCCCCGCCCCGCAGGTGCTGCCGGTGCAGAAGGCGACGGCGCGGATCGACCGCGACCTCGCGCGGCTTGCCGGCGAGCGCGGCTGGTGGTACCTCTCGCCGCTCCGCGAGGGCTGGATCACCGAGGCGAACTATCTCGACGTCATCGACACCGGGATCGGTCGGGACCATCCGTCCACCGCCGGACATCGGTACCTCGCCGAGCGCCTGGCGGAGGCGGTCGCGACCATCTCGCGGTGATAGTCTCGATCGGTACGCCTCCGTAGCTCAGTGGATAGAGCGCCGGTTTCCGGTACCGTAGGTCGCAGGTTCGACTCCTGTCGGGGGCACCACTAGGAACAAGGGATCGCGGGTCACTCAGACCCTGCGGTCCCTTCTCCTTTCGCCGGGGTCGACTGCGTCCACCGGACAAAAGAAGATCGCCCCGGAGCCGGAGCTTCGGGGCGATCGTCAGTTGCGGTTTCGGTCTCTGTTCCCGGTTCTCTTGCGAGTCCCTGTGTCTCCGTTTTCCTTCGCGAACACCAAGATACTCCGCCCCGCGACGCCGTCAAGATGTCGTCGAGAAGTCATCTCGAGTTCATGTTGAAGGTGAGGATGCCGCCTCCCGCGGCGCGCGTCATCCTCCAGGATGACGCGGATCGGTCCGCAGGCCGACGCGCTCGGCCTCCGCCGATTCCTACCGTCGGATCATGGCCACCGCGACCCTCTCCGCCCGTCCGCACTCCCGCCGCATCTCCCCGGCCGAGCGGGTCTCCGCGGGGGCAGCCGCCGTCCTCTCGGTGCTCGGCAGCATGCTGGCGTTCGGCATCGTGGCGCTCGGCCTCCTGGTCGTCCCGGTCGCCGCGCTCGTCGTCTTCGGGCCGGCGCTGCTCGCGCTGCTGTGACGACGCGGGCGGCGCTACGGCGAGATGAAGAACAGCCAGTCCAGCAGCCCCGGATTGTGCGCGTGGACGAGCACCGCGAACACGACGGCGTCGAAGAGCAGGTGCACCGTCACGACGTAGCCGAGCGACTTGGTGCGGAGGAAGATCACGGCCTGCAGCAGTGCGAAGGGGATCGTGAGGACCGGGCCCCAGGCCCGGTAGCCGAGCTCCCACAGGAAGGAGACGAACACGATCGCCTGGAGGACGTTCGCGGCGCCGTCGGAGAAGTGCCGGCGCAGGAGCGCGAAGCACGTGCAGATGAAGAACAGCTCGTCCCAGATGCCCACGGCTCCGACGCCGACGAACAGCCGTGCGATGAGGTCGGGCGAGTCGACGACGGGCCAGTTCTGGTAGACCCCGCTCGTGAGGAAGTAGAACGGCAGCAGGAGCCAGCCGAGCACGAGGACCGCGCCGAGCCACATCCACTGCCATGGCTTCCACGCGTGGCCGCCGCGCCACGGGAACCGGATCGCCCGATCGCGATACACCCACCGCGAGATGACGTAGGGAACCGCGACGGCGCCGCCGAGGGCCAGCGTGAACCGCACCATGGCCAGGTTGTCGAGTTCGGCAGCCAGATCGATGGCGCTGACGATCAAGAGCCCCACCGCGATGAGCGACAGGTCGCGCGTGAGCGAGGGGCCGCGCTGCATCACGGCGCCACGCTCCATCAGCACGGCCCCCAGCATCCCCGCGGCCAGCAGCGCCCAGCCGAGCCACGACATCTGCAGCACGAACAGGGCCGGGGCGGCGAGGCAGATCAGCGCCGCCGGGATCGTCCGCAGCGAGACGACGGGGCGTATGCCCAGATCGGAATCAGTCGGCATCGGCGGCCCGCTCACTTGCCGTCGGCGCGGATGTAGACGAGATCGCGGATGTGGCGTCCCTTCGCCAGGCCCTTGCGCTCGAACGCGGTCATGATGCGCCCGTCGAACCGCGGGGCCCACTCCCCCTCGAACGCCGGCGCGAATCCGGCCGCGGCGGTCATGACCTCGCGCATCTGCAGCGCATAGTCCTCCCAGTCCGTCGCGAGGCGCAGCCGCCCGCCGATCCGAAGCGCCCGTGCCGCGACAGCCGGGAAGTCGGGCGCGATGAGGCGACGCTTCGTGTGCTTGTTCTTGTGCCACGGATCGGGGAAGAAGATCCAGATCTCATCGACGGATGCCGGAGGCAGCAGGTGCTCCAGCACTTCGGGGGCGTTGGCCTCGACGAGACGGAGGTTGTCGATCCCGGCCCGATCCGCGTCGAGCATCGTGCGGGCCAGGCCCGCACGGAACACCTCGACGGCCAGGAAGTCGGTCGCCGGCGTCGTGCCGGCGGCATGCACGATCGCGTGCCCCTGACCGGAGCCGATCTCCACGACGAGCGGGGCGGAGCGTCCGAACACGACCGCAGGGTCGATGGGCGCGCCCGGCCGGACGCTGGTGGCGGCGGCGTCCCGCTCGACCGTCAGCAGGTACTGGGGCGACAGCGCCGCCCAGCCGCGCTCCTGCCCGTCGCTCATCCGTCCGCTGCGGCGGACGAACGAGACGGGCCTCTCGCGGAACCGCGGGGCGTCGGACGCGTCGTCGTCGGCAGGTGCGTCGGCGTCGGCGGGATGCGGCATCCCCCCAGGCTACCCAGTCGGCCGCGCCACCCCCGCGGGGTCACTCCGTGACGAAGTCGATGAGCTCCTCGACGCGACCGAGCAGGGCGGGGTCGAGGTCGCGGTAGGACTGCACGGCGCCGAGGATCCGCTGCCAGTTCCGAGCCAGGTCGACGGGGGTCTCCGCCGGCCAGCCGAGGGCGCGGCTGACGCCCACCTTCCACTCGGTGCCGCGCGGCACCTCGGGCCACCCGGCGATGCCGAGCGCCTTCGGGGTCACGCACTGCCAGACGTCGACGTGCGGGTGCCCGACGATCCGCACGAAGCGCCCGTGCGGGCCGCGCTCGACGGCCTGCGCGAGACGGGTCTCCTTCGACCCGGGGACGAGGTGGTCCACGAGCACGCCGTAGCGGCGCTCCGCCGAGGGCGGATCGCCCTGCAGGACGGCGTCCAGCAGGTCGACGCCCTGCAGGAACTCGACGACGACCCCTTCGACCCGCAGGTCGTCGCCCCACACCTTCTCGACGAGCTCCGCGTCGTGCTTGCCCTCGACGAGGATCCGGGACGCACGGGCGACCCGTGCGCGCGCATCGGGCGCGGCGAAGGACCCGGATGCCGTGCGGGCGGGCGTCCTGGGCGCCGCGGCCTTCGGTGCGGTCAGCTGCACCGGCGCGCCGTCCACCAGGAACCCCGCGCCGAGCGGGAAGAGGCGGACGCGGCCGTGCCGGTCCTCGAGTTCCACGAGTCCGGGCTGCCACCCGGCCACGGCGCCGCAGAAGCCGTCGGCGGCGACCTCGACGACGAGATCGCGGACAGCCTCGACGACCGGGACCACGGGGCGGCCGGCGCTGCGCCAGCCCGGAGCGAGCACGTCGCCTGCGTATCGGTCTTCCATCGTCACCCTCCGAACGCGAGAGCCTAACCCGGTCCGGCCGGGCCCAGAACGAGCCACGCGCGGAAACCACGGGATGCGCGGCGAACGGCGCCGCGCGGAGCTATCGCCCCATGCGAGCCGGGGAATAGACTCGCGGAGGGGGCGGCCGCCATGCCCCCGGAGGAGGATCCACCGATGCGATCGCGATGGGCTCTGGCGCTCACTGCCGCAGTGGCGATCGTCGTCGGCGGGGCTGCCGGCGGCGCGCTCGCGACCGCCCCCGTCGCCCTGGGGGCGACGCGCGTCCTCGATGACGCCGGCGTCCTGTCGGCGGCCGAGGAGAGCGACGTCCAGCAGCGGTCCGAGCAGCTCTCCGCATCGTCGGGCGTCGACCTCTGGGTGGTCTACGTCGACGAGTTCACCGAGCCGAGCGACCCCGAGGCGTGGGCGACCGAGACGGCCGAGGCGAACGGGCTCGGCCCCAACCAGTACCTCCTCGCGGTCGCGACCGAGGGTCGCACGTTCTACCTCTCCGGGGACTCCGCAGGTCCCGTCGACTTCGCCGCCCTCGGCACCATCGAACAGCAGCGCATCCTGCCCGCGCTCGGCGCGGAGGACTGGGCCGGCGCCGGGATCGCGGCCGCCGACGGCCTCGAGAACGCGGTGGGCGGCGGCGACGGCGCCCCCGGGGGCGAAGCGGACGGCGGCGGGTTCGGCGGCATCCTCGTCTTCCTCCTGATCGCGGCCGCCGTGATCGTGGTCGTCTGGCTCGTCGTGCGCTCGCGCCGGAAGACCAAGGCCGCCGCCGGCGGGGCGGCAGGGCCGGAGGCGGTCACCGCCGTCCCCACCGCCGAGCTCGCGCGGCGCGCGGCGTCCGCGCTCGTGCAGACCGACGATGCGGTGAAGACCAGCGAACAGGAGCTCGGGTTCGCCCGGGCCCAGTTCGGCGACGCCGCCGCGGCGGAGTTCGAGGAGACGCTCACGCGCGCGAAGGCGAACCTGGACCAGGCGTTCTCCCTGCAGCAGCAGCTCGACGACGAGGTGCCCGACACCGAGCAGGACGTCCGGGCGTGGAACACGCGGATCCTCGAGCTGTGCGAATCGGCGAATGCGGAACTGGACGAGAAGGCCGACGCGTTCGACGAGCTGCGCAAGCTCGAGCAGAACGCACCCGAAGCACTCACCCGCACGCAGGAGCTGCGCGCGACGGTGGCCGGAGGGCTCGCCGAAGCGACCGAGCGTCTGGCCGCGCTGCAGGGGACGTACGCCGCCGAAGCGCTCGCCACCATCGCCGACAACCCGGCGCAGGCGCAGCAGCGCATCGATTTCGCCGACGAGCGACTGACGGCCGCGCAGCAGGCGATCGGCTCGGGCGACGGATCCGCGGCCGCCGTCAGCATCCGCGCCGCAGAGGAGGCGCTCGGGCAGGCGCGCATGCTCGAGGATGCCGTCACGAAGCTGCAGGGCGACCTCGCCGCCGGCGAGCAGAACGCCGCGGCCCTGATCGCGGACCTCGAGAAGGACCTCGCCGCGGCCGGTGCGATGCCCGACCCGGATGCGCGGCTCGCCCCCGTGATCGCATCCACCCGTCAGCAGGTCGATGCCGCCCGCACGAATCTGACCGGCGGTCAGAAGCGCCCGCTCGCGACGCTCGCGGCGCTGGAGGCCGTGAACACCGAGATCGACACCCTGCTCGCCGGAGTCCGGGACGCCCAGGCCCAGGCGCAGCGGGCCGGCCAGCTGCTCGGTCAGCAGCTCCTGCAGGCCCAGGCGCAGGTCTCCGCCGCGGAGGACTTCATCACCTCCCGCCGCGGCGCGATCGGCGCGGAAGCCCGCACACGGCTCGCCGAGGCCGGCGCCTCACTCGTCCAGGCGCAGCAGCTCGCCGCCAGCGACCCCGCACAGGCCCTGCAGTACGCGCAGCGCGCCAACGACCTGGCCGGCCAGGCCATCCAGCATGCGCAGAACGACGTCGGCGCGTTCTCCGGCGGTGGCGGCGGCCTCTTCGGCGGCGGCGGCAACAGCGGCGGCGGCGGCAACATGATGGGCGCCGTCCTCGGCGGCATCGTGATCAACTCCCTCCTCGGCGGAGGCGGCGGGGGCGGCATCTTCGGCGGCGGCGGCGGGGGCGGCGGCGTCTTCGGCGGCGGCGGCGGGGGCGGCTTCGGCGGAGGAGGCCTCGGCCCCGGCAGCTTCGGCGGCGGCGGCACGCGCGGCCGGCGCGGAGGGGGCCGCTTCTGAACGCGCACCGCCCACCCTGCAGAAGGTGACATGGACTTCCGACTACAACTGAAGAGACTTCCCGCTAGGAAAGGAAAACCGATGGCAAAGCAGTCCATCTTCGGACGCATCTCGACCCTGATGAAGGCGAACATCAACGCCCTCCTCGACTCCGCCGAGGACCCGGAGAAGATGCTCGACCAGCTCGTGCGCGACTACACGAACAACATCGCCGACGCCGAGGCCGCGATCGCCGAGACGATCGGCAACCTGCGCCTGCTCGAGCGCGACCATGAGGAGGACCAGAAGGCCGCCGTCGAGTGGGGCAACAAGGCCCTCGCCGCGAGCAAGAAGGCCGACGAGCTGCGCTCCGCGGGCAACACGGCCGACGCCGACAAGTTCGACAACCTCGCGAAGATCGCGCTGCAGCGTCAGATCGGCGAGGAGAACGAGGTCCGCGCCATCGCGCCGTCGATCACCGCGCAGACCGAGGTCGTCGAGAAGCTCAAGGACGGCTTGAACGGCATGAAGGGCAAGCTCGACCAGCTGCGCTCGAAGCGCTCCGAGCTGCTCGCCCGCGCCAAGACCGCCGAGGCCCAGAACAAGGTCCACGACGCGGTCAAGTCGATCGACGTGCTCGACCCCACGAGCGAGCTCGGCCGCTTCGAGGACAAGGTCCGCCGGCAGGAGGCGCTCGCGACCGGCAAGCAGGAGCTCGCGGCGTCGTCGCTGGACGCGCAGTTCAACCAGCTCGAGGACGTCGGAGAGCTCACCGAGGTCGAGGCCCGGCTCGCGGCGCTGAAGACCGGGGGCTCGACAGCCCCCGCGATCGAGCAGTAGTCGGCGCGAGCCGTTCCGCCGTGGCACGGCGCCGACTCCGGTCGGCGCCGTGCCCCCTCGCCTCGAGAGGCAGCGCATGACCCGCTTCGTGGTGGTTCCGCAGTGGCAGGGCTCTCCGGCCGCGCGCGCAATGCTGCTCATCGACGGTGCCGAGGCCATCGCGGGCGATCTGCCGCGCGCCTCGTCCACGCGCATCGACGTGCCGTTGGAGGCCGGCGAATCGCTCGGCAGCCCGGTGCGGCGCCTGAGCTCCCTCTCCCGCATCCGCGATCTCCTCGCCGCCGAGCTCGCCGAGCACGCCGAGCAGTCCGGCGGCGAGGCGGCGGTCGTGATCGGCGGCGACTGCGGCGTCGCCGTCCCCGCGATCGCCCACGCGGCCGGCCGGCATCCCGGGATGGCCGTCGTGTGGTTCGACGCGCACGGTGATCTGCACTCCCCCGACACCTCGCCCTCCGGTGCATTCGCCGGCATGGCCCTGCGTGCCGTCTTCGGCGACGGCGAACTCTCCACCGGCGGCGTCGTCAGCGCCGACCGTGTCCTTCTGGCCGGCGCCCGCGAGTTCGAGGATGCCGAGGCCGCCCTCATCGTCGCGACCGGGCTGCGCGTCCTCACCGTCGCGGAGCTCGGCGAGCCGAGCGCCCTCGTCGACGCGGTCGTCGCGACCGGCGCGGACGCCGTCTACATCCACATCGACCTCGATGTGCTCGACCCCGCCGTCATGACCGGCCTCACCTCCGCGGTCCCGTTCGGGCTCGCCGTCGCCGACGTGACCGCGTCGATCGCCGCGCTGCGTGAGCGCCTGCCCCTCGCGGGCGCCTCCGTCTGCGGATTCGCGCCCGCGACGCCCGCCGCCGCCGTCGACGACCTCGGCAGCATCCTGCGCATCGTGGGCGCGGTCGCATGATCGCCACCCCGCCGCCCGGCTGGAAGGCCGACGCCGAGCGTGCCGTCACCCGCGGCGAGCGCCTGGACCGCGCCATCCCGTCGTTCCTGCTCGACTCCCCCATCAGCCGCGTCGGCTACTGGTGGGGAACGTCCGTCGGCTGGGTGTGGGGATCGCTGTGGTCCACGGGCCCCGTGCTCCGCCGCGGCGGGCTGCTGGTCTTCCGCGGGATGCCGTCCTGGACGTACGGCCGGGGCGGGGTGTGCGTGGGTCGCTGCTACCTGACCGGCGACGGCCCCCTCACGGAGCGGATCCTCCGCCACGAAGCCGTGCACGCCGCGCAGTGGCGGCGCTACGGGTTCCTGATGCCGGTGCTGTACCTCTTCGCCGGCCGGAACCCGCTGAAGAACCGCTTCGAGATCCTCGCGGGCCTCGAGGACGGGAACTACGTGCCGCGCATCGCGGGACGCTGAGCCCCGTCGAGTCGACTCAGCGGGCGGAGAGCAGCCCGAAGCGCTCGGGAGCGTCGATGGCGGAGGCCTCGACGTGCAGCGCCGTCGTCAGGTGGTCCACGATGTCGGCCGTGCCGAGGAACCCGCCGAGCAGGTGGATGCGGGTCGCATCGTCCGCACGGCACAGCATCTCGTCAGCCCACGCCGTGACGGCGCGCGCGAGAGCCTGGCCGGGCGCGCAGGCCCGGCTCGTGCCGGGGGCTCCGGAGCGGCGCGAGCGGTCGAGCCACGTCACGGTCATCCGCGCGGGCGCCGCGATCCGGCCGATCCAGCCGGCATCCGGGACCTCGACGAACACGCGACCGGTAGAGCAGAGCGGCAGCGTCGCGATCAGCGCCTCCAGTTCGGCGAGCGAGGACTCGTCCGCCGTGATGAGGTGCTGGACGCGCGTGTGCTTCGACGCCCGGCAGGCGGCGGGAGTGTGCGCGAGGGAGCTGGACATGATGCGACCACTATACCCTGTGAGGAAGGGTTGCCTTACCTTGCCTCCGCCGCGCGGATGTCAGCGCGGGACGATCAGGACGCGTCGCAGCTCATCGATCTCGTCGTCACGGAGCCCGTGCGCGCGGAGGAAGTCGACGGGGGCACCGAACCGGGCCCGCAGATCGTCGAGCACCCGGCGCATGGCGGGCGCCGGCGAACGGGTCGCCAGCTCCTCGAGGTGACGCGCCTCCGGGTGCATGCTGCGGAGGTAGGCGACCACCTGCTCGTTGCGCCGCGCCGGCAGCAGCGCCTCGGTGCGCGCGTAGTCTGCGACCACGGCGTCCTCGTCGACGCCGGCAGCGGCGAGCGCAAGGGCCACGGTCACCCCGGTGCGGTCCTTGCCGACCGTGCAGTGCACGAGCACGGGCTGGTCCGCGATCACCGCCCGCACGACGGCCACGATGCTCTCCCCCGAACCGTCGACGAGGCTCCGGTACAGGTCGTCCAGCGTGAGGTCCTCGGCGAAGAAGGATGCCGTCGACCCGGTGAACAGCGGGATCCGGACGGTTTCGTGGCCGAGCTCGGCCAGCCGGGTCGGCTCCCACGCGACCTCGGCGTCGTCGCGGAGGTCGATGATGCGACGAAGGCCGAGCCGCTGCAGCGCGGCGCGCCCGGCGGCGTCGACGCGTGCGAGGTTGCCCGAACGGAACAGGACGCCCGGACGCGTCGTGCCGCCATCGGCGGGAAGACCGCCGGTGTCCCGGAAGTTGAGGGCCCCCGCGATCGTCAGCGGATCGGTCATGCCGGGTCCGCGATGGCCCCCCGCCGCGGCGGGACGGGGTATTTGCCCGCGATCGTGATGCGGTTGAAGGCGTTGATCGACACGAGCAGCCAGCTGAGGGCGACGTACTCCGGCTCGGAGAGGATGCCGCCGACATGGTCGTACACCTCGTCGGGGATCCCGTCCTCATGGATGTACACGTAGCGCTCGGCCAGCTCGAACGCGGCGCGCTCCCGTGCCGTGAAGACGCCCGAGTCGCGCCATGTCGCGATCTGCGCGATCTCGTCCGCCGTGAGGCCCGCCGCGACGGCCCGGTCCACGTGGATACGGACGCAGTACGCGCAGCCGTTCAGCTGCGACGCGTGGACGAGGGTGAGCTCCTTCAGCCGCGCGTCGATCCCCGCCTGGGCCGCGATCTCGCCGACGGTCTGCGAGAACGCCTCGAGGGCGTCGTACGCGGGACGAGCCGAGCGGGAGAGGTGCACGCGGCGTTCCGTGGTCATGACGCCCACCCTACCGACGGCATCCGCGAGAATGGATCGACCATCACCCCGTCACCCCGAGGATGCCGCGTGACCACGACGCCGTTCGACGAGTTCTCGTTCCTTCCCGCGCAGGCGGCCGACATCGGGGCGGCCGCGATCCCGCCGGTCCGCCGCCTTACCGCGTCCCTGCCGGACGGCCGCACGGTCAGCGCCCTGCAGTACGGCGACGCCGCCACCGGCGGCTTCACCCCGCCGGTGGTCACCTTCCTGCACGGCGCCGGGCTGAACGCCCACACCTGGGACACGACGATCCTCGCCCTCGGGCTGCCGGCCCTCGCCGTCGACCTGCCCGGGCACGGCGACTCGTCGTGGCGCGCCGACGGCGCGTACAGCGGTCGCACCCTCGCGGCGGACCTCGCCGTGGTCCTGCCGGAGTGGGCGCCGTCGCCGCAGATCGTGGTCGGACAGTCGCTCGGCGGACTGACCGCCGCGGCCCTCGCCGCGGCGCATCCGGGCCTCGTGCGCGGCCTCATCGTCGTCGATATCTCCCCCGGCCTCGATCCGAACGGCGGCGCCCGCCAGATCCGCGAGTTCTTCGCCGGCCCGAGCGACTGGGCCTCGCGGGAGGAGCTCGTCGACCGCGCCCTCTCCTTCGGACTCGGCGGCTCGCGGGAGGCGGCGACGCGGGGCGTGTTCCTCAACTCCCGCGTCCGCGCCGACGGGCGCGTCGAGTGGAAGCACCACTTCGCGCACCTGGCCCATCTGCTGGCCACCGACCGCGCGGCCGCGGACGCGGCCGACAGTGCGGCCACTGCCGCGGCCGGCGTGCTGTCGTCCGCCGGGTGGGACGACCTCGCCGCCGTCACGGTGCCGCTCACGCTCATCCGCGGCGCGCGCGGCTACCTCTCCTCCGCGGACGTCGACGAGTACGCGCGGCGCCTTCCCGCCGCCGAGATCATCACGGTCCCGGCGGGGCACAACGTGCAGGAGGACGTGCCCGTCCAGCTCGGCGGTCTCATCGCGGAACGCGTTCATGACGCCCGATGACCGCGCGAGCCACACGTCACCCTAGGCTGTTGTGCGCACCACGTCCGCAGACCCGCATCGGACACCGATGACGCCGAGTCTGCCCTTGCGAAAGGACCTCCCCCGCATGCTTCGTCGAACCGCCCTCGCCGCTGCGGCGATGCTCGCCGCCGGCGCCCTCCTCCTCACCGCGTGCACCGGCAGCACGACGCCCGGCCCGTCCGAGACCGACGTCACCCCCGACCCGGACGCCTCGGTCGGCATCCGCCTCGTGCTGGAGCCCGGCAACCTCGACATCCGCGAGACCGCCGGTGCGGCGCTGGACCAGATCCTGATCGACAACGTCTACCAGGGCCTCGTCGCCCGCACGCCGGATCAGGAGATCGTCCCCGCCCTCGCGAGCGACTACGAGATCTCGCCCGACGGCCTCACCTACACGTTCACGCTCCGCGAGGGCGTCACCTTCCACGACGGCCAGGAGCTCACCCCCGAGGACGTCGTGTGGTCGTTGACGCAGGTGCGGGACAACGCGGCCTACCGCGACTCGGCACGCCTCGCGGGCGTCACGGGCATCGCCGCCGAGGGGCAGACGATCACCCTCACGCTGAGCGCGCCGGACTCGACGCTCCTGTGGAACCTCACCGGCCGCGCCGGGCTCGTCCTCAAGAAGGGCGACAAGATCGACCGCAAGACGGCCGCGAACGGCACCGGTCCGTTCACCCTGGCGAGCTGGAAGCAGGGCGCCAGCATCACGTTCGCGCGCAACGCGGACTACTGGGGCGAGCCCGCGCAGGTCGCCGAGGTCGTCTTCAGCTACATCCCGGAGACGCAGGCCGCACTCAACGGCGCGCTCGCGGGCGAGCTGGATGTGCTGACCGGCTTCGACGCGAACCTGAAGGACCAGATCGAGGCGGGCGGCGACTTCAGCCTCGTGCTCGGGAAGTCCACCGACAAGGGCACCCTCGCGATGAACTCCGCGAGCGGCCCGCTCAGCGACAAGCGCGTGCGCCAGGCGATCCGGCAGGCGATCGACAAGGATGCCATCGTCGAGGCGCTCGGTGCCGGCCAGACGCAGTACGGCCCCATCCCCGAGCTCGACCCCGGCTACGAGGACCTCTCCGACGTGGCGCCCTTCGATCCCGAAGCCGCCCGGTCGCTGCTGGCCGACGCCGGCGCGGAGGACCTGACGCTGACGCTCACGCTGTACAGCGGGTACGGCACCACGGTCTCGCAGATCCTCGTGTCGAACCTCAACGACGTGGGGATCACGCTCAAGGTGAACCAGGTGGAGTTCCCCACGTGGATCAACGACGTGTACATCAACAAGGACTACGACCTGAGCTTCGTGCTCCACACGGAGTCCCGCGACTTCGAGAACTGGGCGAACCCGGAGTACTACTTCACCTACGACAATCCCGAGGTGCAGAAGCTGTTCGCGGACTCCATCGCCGCGGTCGACCCGGACGAGGCCGCCGACCTGCTGGCCCAGGCGGCGCGCATCGTGTCCGAGGACATGGCGGCGGACTGGCTGTACAACGGCGCGTCCGTGCTCGCCGTGTCCTCCGACGTCGCCGGTGTGCCGTCGGTGAACGTCAACGAGCGCCTCAACCTCGCCGAACTGGTCAAGAGCACGGAGTGATCCGATACGCCCTGACGCGATCGGCCCTGCTGCTGCTCGGGCTGTTCGTCGCCAGTGCGCTCATCTTCTTCACTCTGCGGGTGCTCCCCGGAGACGTCGCCCAGCTCATCGCGGGCCTCAACTCGACGCCGGAGCAGGTCGCGGCGATCCGGGAGCGCCTGGGCCTGGACCAGCCCCTGCTCGGTCAGTACGCCGCCTGGATCGGCGGTGTCCTGACCGGCGACCTCGGCGAGTCGATGCTCACCGGCACGCCGGTCGCGAGCGAGCTGGCCCAGAAGGCGCAGGTCACGATCCCACTCGGTCTCCTCTCGATGACCGTGGCCATCGTCATCGCACTGCCTTTCGGCGTCCTCTCCGCGATCCGGCGCGGCCGGGCCGACGGCACGGCCCTGAGCGTCGCCGCGCAGGCGGTGGCGGCCGTCCCGGTCGTCTGGGCCGGCATGATGCTCGTCGTCGTGTTCGCCGTCTGGCTCGGCTGGCTGCCCGCGCAGGGGTTCCCGCGCGGCGGCTGGTCCGACCCCGGCGCGGCGCTGCGCGCGCTGCTCCTGCCCGCCATCACGATCGGCGTCATCGAGGGCGCGATGCTGCTGCGGTTCGTCCGCTCGGCGACCCTGCAGGCCGTCGGCGAGGACTTCGTCCGCACCGCCGCCGCGAAGGGACTGACCCGCACGCAGGCACTCGTCCGGCACGGCCTGCCGACCGTCGGACTGTCGATCATCACGGTCCTCGGGCTTCAGGTCGCGGGGATCATCGTGGGCGCCGTGGTCATCGAGCAGCTGTTCACGCTGCCCGGGATCGGGCGGATGCTGGTCGCCGACGTCAGCAACCGCGACCTGCTCAAGGTGCAGGGCGAGCTCCTGGTGCTGACGAGCTTCGTGCTGATCGTCGGGTTCCTCGTCGACCTCACCCACCGGGTCATCGACCCGCGACAGCGGGAGGCGGAATGACCCGGTTCGCGTGGCTCCGCCGGCTGTGGGCACTCTCCACCGGCCGATTCGGACTGATCGTGGCGGCGAGCATCGCCGTCGTCGCGCTCGTGGCGCGCTTCTGGACGCCGTTCGACCCGCAGCGCGTCGACATCGCCGACCGCTGGGCTCCGCCGGGCTGGCCGCATCTGCTCGGCACCGACGGATCGGGCCGCGACATCCTGAGCGTCCTGATGGCGGGCGCCGGCACGACGGTCTGGGTGGCCGTGGGCGCCGCCGTCGTGGCGACCGTGATCGGGATCGTCCTCGCCGCACTCGGCGCGCTGACGGCGCGGTGGCTCCGGGAGTCCGTCGCGGTGCTCGTCGACATCCTGATCGCGTTCCCCGTGCTGATCATCGCGATGATGATCTCCGCGGTGTGGGGCGGCTCGCTGTGGGTCGTCATCATCTCGGTGGGGATCGGCTTCGGCGTCAACGTCGCCCGCGTCACCCGTCCCGAGCTGCGCCGTGTGCTGCACAGCGACTTCGTCCTGGCCGGCCGCGCGAGCGGCCTCACCCCGTTCCAGAACCTCTGGCGGCACCTGCTCCCCAACGTCGCGCCCGTCTTCATCGTGCAGCTGTCCTGGGCGATGGCCGTCGCTGTGCTCGCCGAGGCGGGTCTCAGCTATCTCGGCTTCGGGGCGCCCGTCACCGAACCGTCGTGGGGACTGCTGCTGAAGGATCTGCAGGCCTACATCACGGTGTATCCGCTCACGGTCGTGTGGCCGGGCCTGGCGATCACGCTCACGGTGCTGGGCCTGAACCTGCTCGGCGACGGCCTCCGCGAGGCCACCGATCCCACCCTGTCGCGGCGCCGCGCCGCGCATCACGTGCCGGCGGTGGTCGCGTGAGCCTCGAGGTGCGGGACCTGACGATCGAGATCTCCGGCCGCCGTGTCGTGGACGGCATCTCCTTCGACGTGCCCGACGGCGCGCGTGTGGGCCTCATCGGCGAGTCCGGTTCCGGGAAGTCCCTCACGGCCCTCGCGCTCCTCGGACTGCTCCCCGGCGGCGCGACGGCGACCGGCAGCATCCGCTGGTCCGGACGCGAGCTGATCGACCTGCCCGACCGCGAGCTCGCGCAGCTGCGCGGCGACGAGATCGGGATCGTCTTCCAGGAGCCCCGCACGGCGCTGAACCCGATCCGCACCGTGGGCCGGCAGATCGCCGAGTCCATCCGCATCCACGAGGGGCTCGGGCGGCGTGAGGCACTCGCCCGCGCCGTCGCCGAGGCCGACCGCGTGCGGCTGCCCGACCCGGAGCAGATCGTCGGACGCTATCCGCACCAGCTCTCCGGCGGTCAGCGGCAGCGGGTGGCGATCGCGATGGCCCTCGCCTGCCGGCCGCGCCTCCTCATCGCCGACGAGCCGACCACGGCCCTGGACGTGACCATCCAGGCGGAGATCCTCGAACTCCTCCGCTCCCTCGTCGCCGACGACGGGATGTCGCTCGTCTTCATCACCCACGACCTCGCCGTCCTGTCGCAGATCGCGACGCACGCCGTCGTCCTCGAGGACGGCCGCGTCGTCGAGGAGGGCGCCATCTCCCAGCTGCTCAGTGCACCGACCTCCCCCGTCACGCAGGGTCTGCTGCGCGACGCCACCGCGACCCTGTGGCGCCCGGGAGGTCGGGCGTGAGCGACGACCTCATCCGCGCGCGCGGCCTCGGCCGCCGTTTCCGCGCGCCCTCCCCCGGACTCTTCGCGCCACCGAGGTACACGACGGCCCTCGACGACGCCGACGTCGACGTCCGCGCCGGCTCGGCGGTCGGCATCATCGGGGAGTCCGGTTCCGGCAAGTCGACGCTCATCCGCCTCCTGCTCGGGCTCGACACCCCGACGACCGGCACCGTCACCTTCGACGGGCGACCGGTCGATGCGCGCGCCGGCGCGCGCTCGCTGCACTGGCTGCGCCGCGAGACCGGGATCGTGTTCCAGGATCCGTACGCGTCGCTGGATCCGCGGATGAGCGTCGGGCGCATCGTCGCCGAGCCGCTGTGGGCCCTCGGCATCCCCGGTGACCGCCGTGCGCGCGTGCACGAGGTGCTCGAGGACGTGGGACTCGAGGCGGACATGGCCGACCGCTTCCCCCACGAGTTCTCCGGCGGCCAGCGGCAGCGCATCGCGATCGCGCGCGCGATCGTGCACCGTCCCCGCGTCCTCGTCGGCGACGAGCCGCTCTCCGCGCTCGACGTCACGGTGCGCGCGCAGATCCTCGAGCTCCTCCGCGACCTCCGCCGTCGCGAGCAGCTCACGCTCCTGCTCGTCTCCCACGACATCGGCGTCGTGCAGAACCTCTGCGACGAGGTGATCGTCATGAAAGACGGCCGCATCGTCGAGGAGGGACCGACCGAGAAGGTCCTGCTGGAGCCCCAGGTCGCGTACACGCGACGGCTGCTGGCCTCCATCCCCGTCATCGACGCGCGGGACCGCCGCGTCGGGGGCGAGGGCTAACGTGTCGCACATGCACGCCATCGTCCCCCCGTATCTGCTCGCCCGGCTCGCCGCGACCCAGGAGCCGCACTTTGCGCGCGCGGCCGAGGCGGCCCGCGCGACGCTGGCCGTCGCCCGGGAGTACCGTCCGGTGCGGGCCCGGCTCGACCTGTCGGTCGACGGCGACGCGCTCGTCATGGAGGCCTCGCCGCTGCCCGACCGGGTGATCTCCGATGCGCAGAACCGGGAGACCCTGCCGGGTGTGCGCGTGCGCGGGGAGGACGATCCGGCGACCGGCGACCGTGCCGCCGATGAGGCGTTCGACGGGCTGGGGGCGACGTTCGACATGTACTGGGACGCCTTCCGCCGCGCGTCGATCGACGGCGTCGGGGGCACGCTGGCGGCGACCGTGCACTACGGCGTCGATTACGACAACGCGTTCTGGAACGGCGAGCGGATGGTGTTCGGCGACGGCGACGGAGAGGTCTTCGCCGGTTTCACCCGCTCCGTGACGGTCATCGCACACGAGCTCAGCCACGGGGTGATCGAGAACGCCGGCGGCCTGGACTACACGGGCCAGTCCGGCGCCCTCAACGAGTCGATCGCCGATGTGTTCGGCGCTCTGACCGAGCAGCACCTGCACGGGCAGACCGCCGACGAGGCGACGTGGCTCATCGGGGCCGGCATCTTCACCGACGCCGTGCAGGGTACGGCGCTGCGCTCGATGAGCGCGCCCGGGACCGCCTACGACGACGACGTGCTGGGCCGCGACCCGCAGCCCGGGCACATGGCCGACTACGTGGAGACGACCTCCGACAACGGCGGCGTGCACATCAACTCGGGCATCCCGAACCGCGCGTTCCACCTCGCGGCGACGGCGCTCGGCGGACACGCGTGGGAGCGCGCCGGACGCATCTGGTACCTCACCCTGACCGGCGGCCGCCTCACCCCGCGCGCCGACTTCACGGCCTTCGCGACGGCCACCCTGGCCACCGCCGTCGAGGAGTACGGTGAGGAGTCGGAGGAGGCCGCCGCCGTCCGAGACGCATGGACGGGCGTCGGCGTGATCGAGGATGGCCGCTGAACCCGAGGACGCACCCGCCGTCGCCGTGACCGTCGTGCGCACGGGCGGCTTCGCGGGACTGTCCCGGCGCTGGCACGTGGAGGGCGGCGCGGCCTCCGGCCTCGCCGACATCGTCGAGCGCTGCCCGTGGGAGGCCTGCGACGAGGTCGCCGCGGAGCCGGAGGGCGCCGACCGGTTCACGTGGTCGGTCTCCGCCGTGCGCGGCCCCGACGAGCGCCACGCGGAGCTCGCCGAACAGGATGTCGACGGGCCGTGGCGTGAGCTCATCGACGCCGTGCGAGAGCTCGCGCGGTCAGTCGCGGCGCCGCAGGAATGAGCGCTTCTTCAGCGGCTCGAGGTGCTTCTGCATGTAGATCGTGCCGAGCCAGCGCCCGAACTTGAACCCGACCTTGCCCATCCGGCCGACCTCGACGAAGCCCAGCCGCCCGTGCAGCGCGACCGAGGCCTCGGCCCCGCGGTCACTGATCACGGCGACGATCTCGCGGATGCCGAGCTGCTGGCACGCCGCGATGAGCGCCTCCAGGAGCGCTCGCCCGAGGCCCTTGCCGGTGGCCGCCTGGCCCAGGTAGATGGAGTTCTCGACGGTGTAGCGGTAGCCGGACTTGCCGGTCCAGGGTGACACGTAGCCGTAGCCGAGGACCTGGCCCGACGGCGAGACGGCGACGAGGAACGGCAGGCCGAGCTTCTGCAGGTGGTCGAACTTGTCGGCCCACTGCGCGTGCGTCCACTTCTTCTCGTCGAAGGTGACGACGGAGTTGGTGACGTAGTAGTTGTAGATCTCCCGGATGTCGGGGACGTCCGCGCGGACGGCAGGACGGATCTCGTAAGTGAACGGCCGCTCCGGTTCGGGCTGGCGGCGCAGGTGCCGCGGCAGGCGGCGACGGTCGCGGTCGTATTCCTCCTCCAGCATGCCGACAGCCTACGCGGGGAGCGCGTCCGGGTCGGGCAGCCGCCAGTCGACGGGGTCGGCGCCGAGGCCCCGCAGCAGGTCGTCCGTGCGGGAGAACGGCCGTGAGCCGAAGAAGCCCCGCCGCGCGGACAGCGGCGACGGATGCGCCGACTCGATGACGGGGGTCGGCCCGAGAAGCGGCTTCAGGCCGGCGGCATCCTTCCCCCACAGGATCGCGACGAGCGGCTGCGCACGGGCGACGAGCGTACGGATGGCGTGCTCCGTGACCGCCTCCCATCCCCATCCGCGGTGGGATGCCGGGACGCCGGGGGCGACCGTGAGCACCCGGTTCAGCAGCATGACCCCCTGCGCGCTCCATGCGGAGAGGTCGCCATGCGGGGCCGGTGGGATGCCGAGGTCGTCGTGCAGCTCGCGGTAGATGTTCTGCAGGCTGCGCGGCAGCGGCCGCACGCTCCGCTCGACCGCGAACGACAGGCCGATGGGGTGCCCCGGGGTCGGATAGGGGTCCTGACCGACGATGAGCACCTTGACCTCGCGCAGCGGGCGCGCGAACGCACGCAGCACGCGATCGCCCGCGGGAAGGTAGCCGCGACCGGCGGCGACCTCGGCGCGCAGCCGGGCGCCGAGCGCCGCGATGTCGCCGGCGACGGGAGCCAGTGCGACCGCCCACTCCGGATCGATGAGACCGGCCTCGGCCAGCTCGTCGAGCGACGCGGACATCAGGCCGACGCCGCCGCGCCCGCATCCTCCTCGAGGACGCTCCCCCGCGACGACCACGGGAAATCGATCCACCGGTCGGTCTCGCGCCAGGAGAAGTCGGGCAGCGCGACGGATCCCGGCTTCGTGTAGATGCAGACCGACCGCACATCGGCGCCGACCTCGCGCAGCAGCTTCACGGCGAGCGCGAGCGTGCGTCCGCTGTCGGCGACGTCATCGACGAGCAGGACCCGCTTGCCGGGCAGGTACCCGAGGTCGAGGTCCGGGGGCAGCAGCTCGGGGGCGTCGAGGACCGTGCCGATGCCGGTGTAGAACTCGACGTTCAGCGCACCGCAGCTCTTCACACCCAGGCCGTACGCGATGGCGCCGGCCGGCAGGAGCCCGCCGCGGGCGATCGCGACGACCACATCGGGGACGAAGCCCTCCGCGACGATCGCGCGTGCCAGCTCCCGCGATGCGTCGCCGAACCCGTCCCAGGTCAGGGTCTCCCGCTCATCCGTCACCCGGCGCCTCCTCTGCTCCGCCCCAGCCTAGAGCCGCCGCGGCGCGCCGACCGCCCACCCCTAGACTGATCGCCGTGACCACGGCGCTCCGCACCTCCACGCTCGGCATCACCGCGAGCCTCATCGGCTGGTTCATCGTCGTGGAGCTGGTCTCCGGCATGCTGCAGGGGTACTACGTGCCGCTGTTCAGCGACATCGTGCTGGCGCTCGGCATCCACGACTCGGACGTCAACTGGTTCGAGGCGGCGCAGCTGCTGCTCTCCGCCCTCGTCGTGCCGGTGCTCGCGAAGCTCGGCGACATGTACGGCCACAAGCGGATCCTGCTGATCGCGGCGATCCTCACCGCCGGGGCGACGTGGTGGCTCGCGTTCGCGACCTCGTTCTGGACCTTCCTCATCGCGTGGGCGCTGCAGGGCTTCTACGTCGTGTGGCTGCCGCTGGAGATCGCGCTCATCTTCGAGCGGGGCCGCACGCAGAACCGCGGCGTCTCGCTCACGCGTCGAGCGGCGGGCCTCCTCGTCGTCGGCCTCCAGGCGGGTGCCATCATCGGGGCGCTGGCCGCGGGGCGGATCTTCGCCGCGACCGGAGAGAACCTCACCCTCACCCTCCTCGTGCCGGCGATCGCGGTCACCCTCGTCGCCGTCGTCATCTGGCTCTGGGTGCCCGAGTCCGAGCCGGTGCCCGGCCGGCGCCTGGACACCGGCGGCTTCGTGCTGCTGGCGCTTTCGCTGCTGCTCGTCACGAGCTCGCTCACCTTCCTGCGGCTGAACGGCCCCGGCGCGGTGTGGGTGTGGCTGCTGCTGGCGGCCGGTCTCGCGGGCTTCGTGCTGTTCGTGCGCTACGAGCTGCGCCAGAGCGACCCGGCCGTCGACATCCGCGTACTCCGCCGGCCGGAGATGTGGCCCGTGCAGGCGACGGCCTTCCTCGTCGGGATCAGTCTGCTCGGCGCGCAGGGGCCGCTCTCGACGTACGCCGGCACCGACCCGTCGCTCGGCTACGGGCTGGGTCTCGACGCGACCGAGCGGTCGAACGTCATCGGCGTCTACCTCGTCTCGCTCATCGTCGGCGCCGTGATCTTCGCCGTCACATCGCGGCGGGCGAGCCCCCGCGTCGTGCTGATCGCGGCGGCGCTCCTCGTCGGCATCGGCTACGCCCTGTTCCTGCCGTTCCACGTGGAGCTGTGGCAGGTGCTGCTGAACCTCTCGATCGCCGGGCTCGGCTGCGGCGCCCTCGTCGGCGCGATGCCGGCCGCTGCCGCGGCGGCCGCCCCCCGGGGGCAGACGGGTGTGGCATCCGCGCTCACCAATACGACGAAGACGATCGGCGGGACGTTCTCCTCGGCCGTGTTCGGCGTCGTCCTCGCCGCCGGCGCGGGCATCGTCGCGAGCGAGACCGCGGCGTCGCTCGGCGGCTACCTCACCGTGTGGGCGATCTGCGCCGCGGGCGGGTTCCTCGCCGCGCTGCTGCTCGTCTTCGTGCCGAAGGTGGCCTTCGCGGACGCTCCCCCGGCCGGCGCCGCCCAGCGATCAGCCGCCCCGATCAGTCGTGCGGGAGGCGCGGGCGCAGCGGACCGCGCGCGAGCAGGTGCTGCGCGGACTGCGCGACGGGACGCATCGTGACGAGGTCCAGGTTGACGTGGCCGGGGGCGTTGAGCGCGTAGGCGATGACGTCGGCCACGTCGTCCGCCGTGAGCGGCTCGGGGACGCCCTCGTAGACGCGCTCCGCGCTCGCCCGGTCGCCGCCGAGACGATTGAGGGTGAACTCCTCGGTCTGCACCATGCCCGGGGCGACCTCGGTGACCCGGATCGGCTCCCCGTTCAGCTCGAGGCGGAGCGCGTGCACGAGCATCGACTCCCCCGCCTTCGCGGCGTTGTAGCCCGCACCCCCCGGATACGCGGTCTGCGCGGCCGTGGACGTGACGTACAGCGTGTCGGCGTAGCCGTCGACGGCGGCCTCGCGCAGGAGCGGCAGGAGCGCGGCGGTCACGAGCTGCGCCGACAGCACGTTCACCTCGAACATCCACCGCCAGTCCTCCGGGTCGCCGTCCTCGACGCGGTCGGTGCCGCGTGCGCCCCCCGCGATGTGCACGAGGGCGTGGACGTCGCCGGTGCCGGCGAGGTGCTCGGCGAGGGCGTCGACGTCGGCGGGCTTGGTGAGGTCGGCGGCGAAGGACACCGACCCGACCTCCTCGTCCAGGCGCGCGAGCCGTTCCGCGCGGCGGGCGACGCCCACCACGTCCCATCCCGTCGCGCGCAGCGCACGCACCGTCGCCTCGCCGATCCCGGAGCTGGCGCCGGTCACCACGGCGCGTCGTGTCGTCATGACCTCCACGCTACCCACCCCGCCGCGACGCGGCGTCCGGGCCCGCCGCGTGCCGCGTTACGTCAGATGTCCCACGCGTTGTCGCGTCCCCGCCCGCGACCCTACTGTCGGTGATGGCCCGCGGCGTCCGTCGCAGGCCCCGACCGACCGCAGGAGCCGACATGTCCGCACCCGAGAACTGGCGCTTCGAGACCAAGCAGATCCACACCGGCGCCGCTCCGGACCCGGTCACGAAGGCCCGCGCCACCCCCATCTACCAGACCACCTCGTACGTGTTCGACAACGCCGACCACGCCGCGAACCTCTTCGCGCTGGCCGAGTTCGGCAACATCTACACGCGCATCCAGAACCCGACCCAGGATGTCGTCGAGCAGCGCGTCGCTGCACTCGAGGGCGGCACCGGCGCACTCCTCGTCGCCTCGGGCCAGGCCGCCGAGACCTTCGCGGTCCTCAACATCGCGCAGGCCGGCGACCACATCGTCTCCTCGAGCTCCATCTACGGCGGCACGTACAACCTCTTCAAGTACACGCTGGCCAAGCTCGGCATCGAGGTCTCCTTCGTCGAGAACCAGGACGACCCCGACGCCTGGCGCGCCGCCGTCCGCCCGAACACGAAGCTGTTCTTCGCGGAGACGATCGGCAACCCGCAGATCAACGTCCTCGACATCCGCACGGTCGCCGATGTGGCACACGAATCCGGCGTCCCGCTGATCGTCGACAACACGATCGCGACCCCGTACCTGATCCGCCCGTTCGAGCACGGCGCCGACATCATCGTGCACTCGGCGACGAAGTTCCTGGGCGGCCACGGCACCGTCATCGGCGGCGTGATCGTCGACGGCGGCACCTTCGAGTGGTCCAAGAACGTCGAGAAGTTCCCGGGCCTCACCGAGCCCGACCCCTCCTACCACGGCGCGTCGTACACGACCGCGGTGGGCGACGGCCTGGCCTACATCATCAAGGCCCGCGTGCAGCTGCTCCGCGACCTCGGCGCCGCCATCTCGCCGCAGAGCGCCTGGCTGCTCATCCAGGGCATCGAGACGCTGTCGCTGCGCATCGAGCGCCACGTCCAGAACGCCCAGGAGATCGCGGAGTGGCTGGAGAACCACGAGGACATCGCGTCCGTCAACTACTCCGGCCTGCCGACCTCGCCCTGGTACGCCGCCGCGAACCGCTACGCGCCCAAGGGCGTCGGCGCCGTGCTGTCCTTCGAGCTGAAGGGCGGCGTGCAGGCGGGCCGCGAGTTCGTGAACTCCCTGACGCTGTTCAGCCACCTCGCCAACATCGGCGACGTGCGCTCGCTCGTCATCCACCCGGCGTCCACGACGCACTCCCAGCTCACCCCGGAGCAGCAGCTCACGAGCGGCGTGACGCCGGGTCTCGTGCGCCTGTCGGTGGGCCTCGAGAACGTGGAGGACCTCAAGGCCGACCTCGAGCAGGCGCTCGGCGCCGCGCGCCGCGTCTCGGAGGCCGCCCGCGCCTGATCCGTTCCTCCTCAGAACACGACGGATGCCTCGCCCTTCGGGCGGGGCATCCGTCTTCTGCGGTCAGGACGCGTCGCACCAGCGCAGCACGCGCAGGGCGCGCAGGGTCACCCACCGGCTCGGGAACCCCTCGAACTCGCGCTCCATGGCGAAGAGGGTGGGACCCTCGTGCGTGTTCTCCAGCGGCCACAGGCCGTTCGGCAGCCGCTTGGCGCGCAGCAGCGCGACGGCGTCCGCGAGGCGCGGGTCTCGGCGGTTGACGAGCCGGAAGTGATCGAGGGCCCGCAGGACGTCGTAGAACCAGCGCACCGGGTAGGACAGCATCCCGAACCGCGGGTCGATGAGCCCTCCGTCGCCACGACGCCAGAGCAGCCGCCGCGCGAGCAGGTACTCCTCGGCGCGGCGGCAGGCCTCCGGGATGCGGTCGTCGCCCGTGGCCGCGTCCGCGTCGCGCAGCCCCTCGAGCGCGCAGATCGTGGAGTGCAGCGACGACACGTCGGCGTCGTCCCAGCAGTTCCAGCCGCCGTCCGCGAGCTGGCCGGCGAGGAGCGTGTCGATCAGGCGGTGACCGTCCTGCCCGAAGTAGGCGGCGACGCTCAGCGCGACGCCGTTGATGCACGGCTCCACCTCGCCGTCGAAGTAGGGCTCACCCGCATGCTCCCAGCGCACGTGCACGCGGACCCGCTCGACGGCGACGCGCGCCGCGGGGCTGTCCGGGTCCACGCCGAAGTCGACCAGCTGCTGCAGCGAGAAGTGCGTCGCCGTCCAGGCGTCGAACATGGGCCGATCCTCATCCGCCCAGCCGGGGCGGTACGTGCCGCCGTCCCAGAGCCCGTCCTCCGCCTGCAGCGCGAGAAGACGTGCCCCCCAGCCCTCGACCGCGACCTTCGCGCGTTCGGCGGCGACGTCCTCGGGCCGGGCATCGGTCAGATCGCGCAGCACCTGCCAGCGGATCGCCGGGTCGCCGGACAGCAGGTGATCGAGCACGTCGTCCACGGCGCAATGCTACCCACGGGCGTGGACACCCGCGACGTAACACGGACCGCGCCGGGGTGCGCGCACGGGAGAATGGCACGCATGGACTGGCAGACCTCCGAGGACACGGTGCCGAGCGCGCCGATCACGGAGGCCGACGCGCGCTCGCTGCTCGGGCGCCCGCCGACGTCGGGGGCGTGGCGCGACGGCGATCCGCAGGGCGAGCGGCGGTTCGCCGCGTTCGGCGCCTTCCGGACGGAGGGCGGCCGGGAGCTTCCCGGCATCCGCCTCGCGTACGAGTCGTGGGGCGAGCTGAACGCGGCCCGCGACAATGCGGTGCTGGTCCTGCACGCCCTCACCGGCGACAGCCACGTCCGTGGTCCCGCCGGCCCCGGGCACCCGACGGACGGCTGGTGGGGCGACATCGTGGGGCCCGGCTGCCCCATCGACACCGACCGCTGGTTCGTCGTGGCCCCGAACATGCTGGGCGGATGCCAGGGCTCGACGGGGCCGTCGAGCATCGCGCCGGACGGCTACGAGTGGGCCGCACGCTTCCCCTACCTGACGATCCGCGATCAGGTCGCGGCGCAGACGCGCCTCGCGGACGCGCTCGGCATCGACGTCTGGGCTGCGGTCGTGGGCGGGTCGATGGGCGGCATGCATGCCCTGGAGTGGGGCATCGGCGCGCCGGAGCGGGTGCAGCGTCTCGCGGTGCTGTCGGCTCCCCCGGTGACCACCGCCGACCAGATCGCGCTGAACTCGGTGCAGCTGGCGACCATCCAGATCGACCCGCGCTACGCCGGGGGCGAGTACTACGACGCCGGGGACGGCGACGGCCCCCACCGGGGCCTCGCGCTCGCGCGTCGTATGGCACTGCTGAACTACCGCAGCCCGACCGAGCTGAACCAGCGCTTCCAGCGGTCGTGGCAGTCCGGGAAGAGCCCGCTCGGGCACGGCGGGCGCTTCGCGGTCGAGAGCTACCTCGACTTCCACGGCAACAAGTTCACGCGCCGCTTCGACGCGAACAGCTACATCGCCCTCGTCGAGGCCATGAACTCGCACGATGTGGGCCGCGACCGGGGCGGCGTGGAGGATGCGCTGGCCCGCGTGACCGCGCGGACCCTCGTCCTCGGCATCGACAGCGACCGGCTGTTCCCGGTGGACGGGCAGCACCGCATCGCCCGCGGCATCCGGTCGACGATCGACGACGACGCCGTCGTGCTCACGAGCGACTTCGGGCACGACGGCTTCCTCATCGAGACACCGGCCGTCGGCCGGCATCTGGAGCGACTGCTCGCGGACTGACTCAGTCGGCGCGGGTGTACACCCACGGCAGCGCGGAGACGTCGAGCCGGTGCCGTGCGGAGCCGCCCGCTGCGGCGGCGTCGTATTCGGCATCCTCCCGCCACAGCAGGAGCGTGCCGTGCCCACCATGGTGCAGTGCCGTCTCGTAGGTGCGGAGCGCTTCGCGATCGGCGCGCACCAGGAGCGCGTCGACGCCGCCTCCGGACAGCTCGTGCAGGGTCACCCAGGTGGGCGGGTACAGCGTGAGCTCCCCGCGGGAGTGACGCGCGAGCACGTCGGCCGGACGGGCCCACATCGCTCCCACGGCCTCGGCGTCGGCGAGCGCGAGCTCGGTGCCGGTGTCTCGGGCGAGGAAGAACCAGGTGCGGATGCGCAGCGCGATGCCCGGCGGCGGCTCCCACCGCGCGAACGCGTGCAGGGCGTCGGGGGCGAGACGGAGCCCGGTCTCCTCCCAGGTCTCCCGGATGGCGGCGGCGCGGGCCGCGGCCTCCTCGTCGTCGCCCTCGTCGGACGGTTCGAGCTTGCCGCCGGGAAAGACCCACGCCCCCGCGAAGCTCCCCCGGTCGGGACGGTGGATGAGGAGCGCCTCCGCGCCGCCGGGCGCATCGCGGAGGACCACGACGGTGGCCGCGACCGGGAGATCGTCCGCGGCGGCGGGAGCGGGCGCATCGTCTCGGGGCTCCGCGGCAGCGGCGGCGAGGTCGCGGGTCACGTCGTCGGACACGGCACGACTCTACGCGGAGGGCCGGGCCGTGGGCGGGTCAGACGGCGAGCGCGACGCGGCGCTCGGAGGCGAAGCTGGCGATCGCGATGACGAGGCCCGCCGCGGCCAGGCCCGCGCCGACCCACAGCGGGGCGACGTAGCCGAAGCCGCCGGCGATGACGGCGCCGCCGAGGAACGCGCCCGCCGCGTTGCCGATGTTGAGCGCCGAGTGGTTGAGGGCGGCGGCGATCGACTGGTTGTCGCCGGCGACGTCCATGAGACGGGATTGGATGGCGGGACTGAGCACCGACGAGGCGAACCCGACGGCGAAGACGAGGACGGTGACCGCGACGATCGAGCCGGCCGTGAGGGCGAGGAGCACCTGTACGAGGATGAGGACGCCGAGTCCGCCGAGGATCGTGCGGGTGAGGTCCACGTCGGCGAGGTGTCCGCCCACGAGGTTGCCCACCGTCATCCCGACCCCCATCACGACCAGGACGAGCGGCACCACCCACGCGGGTGACCCGGTCACCTCGGTCACGACCGGCGCGACGTAGCTGTACACCGCGAAGAAGCCGCCGAACCCGATCGCGCCGATGCCGAGGGCGAGCCACACCTGCCCGACGCGGAAGACGGCGAGCTCGGCGCGGAGCGTCCGCCCCGGATCGCCGACGTGCGCGGGCACCGTGAGCCCGATGAGGACGGTCGCGAGGGCGAAGATGCCGGCGACGAGGAGGAACGCGGTGCGCCAGCCGAGCTGTTGGCCGAGGAAGGTGCCGAGCGGCACCCCGACGACGTTGGCGACCGTGAGGCCGGTCAGCACGAACGCGACGCCCTTCGCGCGTTTGCCCGGCCCGAGGGCGTCGGCGGCGACGAGCGCCCCGATGCCGAAGTAGGCCCCGTGCGGCAGGCCCGCGAGCAGACGCGACGCGGCGACCGCCTCGAACGTGGGGAGGAGGAAGGTGAGCGCGTTGAAGACCGTCAGCGCGAGGGCCAGGAGAAGCATGACGCGGTGACGCGGGTACTTCGCGACCGAGCCGGCGATCGTCGGCGCGCCGATGACGACGCCGAGGGCGTACAGCGTGATGAGCCACCCCGTGCGTGCGATCGCGTCCTCGGGGTCGGTCGCCCAGGCCTGCGGCAGGAGATCGCGGGCGATGTCGGGGAGCAGGCCCATGACGACGAACTCGGTCATGCCGATGCCGAAGCTGCCGATGGCGAGGGAGAGGAGCGCCCACTTCGCCGCACCCCTCGAGCTGGTCGAGGCGGTCACACGTCGATGCTACTCGGTTTCCGACACGTGTCGAACCGATTCGATGGCCTGTTCCAGCCGCTCGATCTTCCCGTCGATCTCGCCGGTCCAGCCCGGGCGGATGTCGGCCTTCAGCACGAGGGACACGCGCGACCCGAACGGCAGCACCGCGTCGGTCGCGGCCTTCACGACCGCCATGACCTCGTCCCACTCCCCCTCGATCTCGGTGAACATCGAGGACGTGCGGTGCGAGAGCCCGGATGCCCGGACGACGGCGACGGCCGCCGCGACCGCGTCATGGACGGAGCCGTCGGCGCGGCCGGTGCCGCTGGGGGCGACGGAGAAGGCGATGAGCATGGGGACCTCTCAGGGGATCGGGTGCAGCAGGGCGGCGCGGGCGCGGACGTGCGGGTGCAGGCGGGCGAGGCGGACGACCATCCAGGCGAACAGCGCGACGATCACGAGGTTGCGCACGGTGAGCAGCGTGACGGCGAGCGGGGCGGGGTAGAGGATGTCGGCGTACAGCACGGGGTACACGAGCTGCGTGAGGAACGCCGCGCCGAGGGCCAGGCCGGCCGGCGCGAACCACGCGGCGCGGTCGAGGACCAGGCCGATGACGACCGGGGGGATGAGCCAGCCGAGGTACTGCGGGGAGCCGACCTTGTTGAACACGATGAACCCGGTGACGAGCGCGAGAGCGAGGGTGGGGAACAGGGTGATGAACCGCACGCCGCGCACGGCCTGCACCGCCCCCAGCACCGCGACGGCGCCGACCGCGATGATCAGCAGCGGGGTCATCGCCGCGATGACGGTGTCGATCTCGGTGCCGGTGACCTGGAAGGTCAGCAGGTCGGTGGAGTAGTACACCCAGAACCCGTCGAGGCGGAGGAGCGCCCCCCAGAGGTAGGGCATGCTCACGGGCGCCTCGACCTGCAGGCCGCGCGTGGTCTGATCGGAGATGAACCCGAACGCACTGGCCATCCCCCCGGCGGCCCCCACCGCCGCGAGCGTGAGCGCGGAGACCACGACCGCCCCGCCGACGAGCGCGCCGCGTCGGCGGGCGGCGATCACGGCCGCGGCGAGGACGGCGGCGGGCCACACCTTCATCCACGTCACCGCGGCCAGGAGGAGCGAGGCGACCCACGGGCGGCCGATGATCCACAGGGACGCGAGGATGACGACCGGCACGGTGAACCCGTCGAGACGGTAGATGCCGACCGGGCCGAGCAGCGCGATCGCGGCCAGCCAGAACCAGGCCGCGACGCTGCGCCCGGTGGAGCGGCCGCGCCCCACCAGGACGGCGAACGCGACGGCATCCATCAGCACGACGAGGACCGCCCACGCCACGGTGTAGCTGCCCACGAGGGCCGCCACCACCTGCGTCAGCACCATCGGCACGAGGGCGAGCTGCGGATACACCCACGTCGAGTCGATGCCGACGATTCCGCCGCCGGTGAGCGCCTGCGCCGACCACGGCTCGTACACGCGGTACACGTCGCCCATCGGCTCGTTGGGCATGACGAACCCCAGCCACGCGACGCCGAGGTGCACGAGCGCGAAGGCGATCCACAGGACGGCGCGCCTCGACATCCCCCCATCCTAGGGAGCGCGGACGGCGGGACCCCGACGCCGCGTCAGCCGCGGGACAGCACGCCGCCCACCGCCGCCGCGAGCGCGTCGGCCACATCGCCGGCCGTCACGGGTCCGCCGTCCCGCACGTGCGAGGCGAGCCGGGCGGCACGCGAATGCAGCCACGCCGCGGCGGCCGCCAGCGCGGCCAGATCCACGGTCGGCTCCGCTCCCCGGGCGGCCTCGGCGCCGGCGACGAGCGCGCCCAGCGCGCCCGCGAGCACATCCCCGGTCCCCGCCGTCGCGAGCCACGAGGTCTCGGCGCGCACGACCCGCACCCAGCCCGACGGCGCGGCGACGATCGTGGCGGCGCCTTTGAGCAGCACGACCCCGCCGAGTGTCGCCGCGGTCTCCCGCGCGGCCGTGACGTCGTCCGGCGCCTCACCCAGGCCGAGCAGGTCGCGCAGCCGGCGGTGTTCGCGCGCGTGCGGCGTCACGATGATCGGCGCGGTGGCCTCCGGCGCGAGATCCAGCGCGCCGGCGTCGACGACGACGGGTTCCGCGCCGGTCAGGATGTCGCGCAGGGCCTCGGTCTCCGCGCGCGAACGCACGCCGGCATCCGTCCCGGACCCGATCAGCCAGGCCTGCACCCGGCCGTCCACCGTCACCGTCTCGGGCCGCCTCCGCAGGACGAGATCGGTGGCTCGGTCCGGCCCCAGGTAGCGCACCATCCCGAGCCCCGTCCGCCACGCGGCCTCCACACCGAGGACCGCGGCGCCGGGATACGCATCCGACCCGGTGCGGACGCCGAGGACCCCACGGGAATACTTGTCGTCGGACGCCGTTGGCACCCGGAGGACGCCCGCGGTATCCGCCGACGTCCATTCGTCGGTGTCGAACATGGCGCCACCCTACCCGCCCCCCACGAGTGCCTACACGAAGGACATGAGCGCATGAGTTCGCTGCTGACCCCCCTGACCCTCCGACGGACCTCGTTCCGCAACCGGCTGTGGGTGGCGCCGATGTGCCAGTACTCCGCCGTCGACGGGATCCCCAACGACTGGCACCACGTGCACCTGGCGCAGTTCGCCTCCGGCGGGGCGGGCCTCGTCATCGCGGAGGCCACCGCGGTGGTGCCGGAGGGACGGATCACCCCGGAGGACACCGGGCTGTGGACGGACGGGCAGCGTGACGCGTGGGCGCCCATCGTGGCCGCCATCCGCGCGCGCGGCGCGGTGCCCGGCATCCAGCTCGCGCACGCGGGCCGGAAGGCGTCCACCTGGTCCCCGTTCTCCGGGCGGCGCGGATCGGTGTCGGCCGAGGACGGCGGATGGACCACGACGGCGCCCTCGGCGATCGCGTTCGACGGCTTCGCGGCGCCGGAGGCACTGGATGCCGCCGGTATCGACGCGATCGTGGATGCGTTCGCGGCGGCCGCCGTCCGGGCCGTCGAGGCGGGCTTCGAGGTGCTCGAGGTGCACGCGGCGCACGGCTACCTGCTGCACCAGTTCCTCTCGCCCCTGTCGAACCTGCGCGAGGACGAGTACGGCGGGTCGCTGGAGAACCGCGCGCGCCTGCTGCTGCGGGTCGTCGACGTCGTGCGCGCGGCCGCGGGCGACCGGCCGGTCTTCGTCCGGTTCTCGGCGACCGACTGGGCCGACGGCGGCTGGGGCGTCGAGGAGACCGTTGCGGTCGGCAGCTGGGTCGCCGCGCACGGCGCCGACCTGCTCGACATCTCCAGCGGCGGGCTCGTCGCCCACCAGAGCATCACGACCGGTCCCGGCTACCAGGTGCCGCTCGCGGCGGAGATCCGACGGCGCACGGGCGTTCCGGTCGGAGCGGTCGGCGAGATCACCGGCGGACAGCAGGCCGAGCAGATCGTCGCCGCGGGCGAGGCCGACGCGATCCTCGCCGCGCGGGAGTGGCTGCGCGACCCGCACTTCGGCCTCCGGGCCGCCACCGAGCTGGGCGAGCCGACGGCCGCACCCTGGCCGCCGCAGTACGAGCGGGCACGGCCGCGCGTCGCCGGCTGAGCGCGGGGCGCGCCGCCCCCGCTCGGGTCCGGCGCGCCCGGCTCAGAAGCCGCGACGGGTGGCGTCGTGCACTTCGCCGACGAGCTCCTCGATGATGTCCTCGAGGAACAGCACGCCGGTGATCCGGCCCTTCGTGTCGCGCACCTGCGCGAGGTGGCGGCTGGAACGGCGCATGAGCGCCAGGGCGTCCTCGAGGTCGGTGGTCTCGGCGACCGGCAGCATGTGGTGGATGCGCTTGGGCTTGATCGGCAGCGCGGCGCTCGCGCCGGCATCCGGGTCCTCCGCCTCCCGCAGCACGTCCTTCAAGTGCACGTAGCCGATCGGCAGGCTCTCGGCGTCGACGATCACGTAGCGCGAGTAGCCGTGCTTGGCGACGGCGCGCTCGATCTCGTCCGGCGTCGTGTGCTCCGGCAGTGTCACGAGCGCCGACAGCGGCACGGCGATGTCCTTCGCCTTCTTGTCGGTGAACTCCACCGCCGCCGCGACCGCCCCGGAGGCGTCGTCCAGGACGCCCTCGATGCGCGACTGGTTGACGATCGTCGCGACTTCGTCGAGCGTGAAGGTCGAGGCGGCCTCGTCCTTCGGCTCGACGCCGAAGAGGCGGACCGCGTGGTTCGCGATCCAGTTGAGTACGACGATCAGCGGGTGGAAGAGCTTGGAGACCCAGACGAGCGGTGTCGCGAGCATGAGCACCGCGCGGTCGGGCAGCGAGAACGCCAGGTTCTTCGGCACCATCTCGCCGAAGACGACGTGCAGGTACGACACGAGCAGCAGTGCGACGGCGAACGCAACGCCGCCGATGACGGCCTCGCTCCAGCCCGTGAGCCCGAGCGGACCCTCCAGCAGGTGGTGGATCGCCGGCTCCGAGACGTTCAGGATCAGCAGGGAGCAGATCGTGATGCCCAGCTGGCTCGTCGCGAGCATGCGGGTCGCGTGCTCCATGGCGTACAGCGCGGTCTTGGCGGCGCGCGAGCCCTTCTCGGCGAGCGGCTCGATCTGCGAGCGGCGCGCGGAGATGACGGCGAACTCGGCGCCGACGAAGAACGCGTTGAACGCGAGCAGCACCACGAGCCACGCGATTCCGGCCCAGTCGTTCATCGGGTCTCACCGCCCGTCTCGTCGGCGCCGCCCGGGAGCGGCGTGGGCAGGAAGCGGACCCGGTCGACACGGCGGCCGTCCATGCGCTGGACGCGCAGCGTGCCGTCCTCGAGCTCGACGGCGTCGCCGACGGTCGGGATCCGCTCGAGCGTGGCCATGAGGAATCCGCCGATCGTGTCGTAGACGTCGCCCTCGGGGACGCGGATGCCGGTGCGGTCGAGCAGTTCGTCCGGCCGGAGGTCGCCGGGGAAGACGACGCTGCCCTCGCGGCCGCGCACGATGCCGGCGCGACTGCGGTCGTGCTCGTCGAGCACCTCGCCGACGATCTCCTCCACGAGGTCCTCGAGGGTGACGACGCCGGCGGTCCCGCCGTACTCGTCGACGACGATGGCCATCTGGTACCCCCGGGCACGGAGCTCGGACATCAGGGCATCCAGGTGCACGGCCTCCGGGACCCGCAGCGGCTCCTCCGCGATCGCGGCGGCCGGAACGTCGGCGCGGCGATCGCGCGGCACGCTGACGGCCTGCTTGAGGTGCACGATGCCGGTGATGTCGTCCATCGACTCGTCGTAGACCGGGAAGCGACTGTGGCCGGTGCGGCGCGCGAGCTGCACGACGTCCTCGACGCTGTCGCCCGCTGCCACGGCGTGGATGCTGGGGCGCGGCGTCATGACGTCGGCCGTGGTCAGGCGGGCGAAGTTCAGGGTGCGGTCCAGGAGCGACGCGGTGTCCTTCTCGAGCAGACCCGCACTGGCGGAGCGGCGGACCAGGCTCGACAGCTCCTCGGCGGTGCGCGCGCCGGACAGCTCCTCCTTCGGCTCGATGCCGACGGCGCGGAGCACGCCGTTCGCGCTGCCGTTGAGCACGGTGATGGCCGGACGGAACACCGTGGTGAACGCCACCTGGAACGGCATCACGAGCTTCGCCGTCTGGCGCGGGATCGCGAGCGCGAAGTTCTTGGGCACCAGCTCGCCGAGGATCATCGAGAAGACGGTCGCGATCGCGACGCCGATGATCGTCGCGATGGGACGGGACGCCGAGTCCGGCATCCCCCAGCCCTCGAAGACCGGCCGGAGCAGGTTCGAGATGGCGGGCTCCATCGTGTAGCCGGTGAGCAGCGTCGTCAGCGTGATACCGAGCTGCGCACTGGAGAGGTGGGTCGAGGTGATCCGCAGAGCCGCGATGGTCCGCGCGAGCCGGGATTCACCGGCGGCCTGCCGCGCTTCGAGGTCGGCGCGGTCGAGGTTGACGAGCGCGAACTCGCTGGCGACGAAGAGACCGGTGCCGATGGTCAGGAGCAGCCCCACGCCCAACATGACGTAATCCATCACGCATCACCCCCGCTCCGCAGCGAGGAGGGTCGGTGGGGCGAGCGTCTACTGGGAGGGTCGTCCATTGTGCCGCCGATTCTACGGCACGCGTCCGTCCCTTCGGCATCCGCCCACCCCGCCGCCGCCCCGCCCACCCCACCCCGTCGTCACCCGTCGCGCGGTCGAAAGCGGCACACGCGGTCGAACCTTCCGCAGCGCGTGCCGTTTTCGACAGCGCGCATCGGCGTCGCGGCGCCTCCTCCCCGGGACGCGCGATGGCCCGGTGGTCCACGGGTGCGCGGGTCCGGCCGCGCGTGGCGGGCGGGGCCGGTCACGGTGGGAGGCATGATGCCCGTCCCCGAGATCCTGGTGGCGCGTCGGCGGGAGCTGATCGCCCACCCCGACTACCGGCGCGTCCGGCGTCACCTGCGCGAGCGCACCTGGACGCGGATCGCCCCGGGCGTGTTCGTGAGCAGCCCCGAATGGCGCGCGCTGAGCGGCATCCGACGTCACCGCCTGCGCGTCGAGGAGGTGCTCGCCCGGCTCGATGCGCCCGCGGTGGTGTCGCACTTCGCCGCTGCGGCCGTGTGGGGCATCGATCTGCTCGGCCCGTGGCCGGATGCCGTCGACGTCACGATTGCACGGGCCACGGGCGGACGCTCCGGCGGAGCGATCCGTCGGCGAGCGCTGGGGCTCGAGCGGGTCGCGCGGGTGCCGTTCGGTGCGCACGAGGTCACGACGCCCGCGCAGACCGCTCTCGACCTGGCGCGCATCCTGCCGTTCGCCCGCGGCGTGTCCGCGATCGACCAGGCGCTGTGGACGGGCCGGGGCGGCGGGGCTCTCGCGACGACGGAGGACATCCTCGCACTGCTCGACACGGAGCCCGTGCGCGGGGATGCGCGTGCGCGGCGCGGTCGCGGCATCCGCGTCGCTGGCCGCCAATGCCCGTGAGACGCAGATGCGGCTGCTGGTGATCGCGCTCGGCTTCCCGCACCCGCGGCTGCAGGAGCGCCGCCGGCTGCGCAGCGGCCGCCTCGTCTTCGGTGATCTGTACTTCCCGGAGGCCGATCACTGGCTCGAGATCGACGGCCGCGGAAAGTACCTGAGCCCGGAGTTCAGCGCCGGCCGGACGCCGGCCGCGATCGTCATCGAGGAGAAGACCCGCGAGAACGAGATCCGCCGGGAGGTGCGGGGATTCTCCCGTCTCGAGGCCACCGACGCGGACCACCCTCAGCGGGTCTACGACGTCCTGACCGCGGACGGCCTGCGCAGCAGCAAGCCGCGCCCGCGCGCCGGCGACCCCGTCCTGCGGTGACGGCATCCGCGCGGCCGAAAGCGGCACGCGCGGTCGAACGTTCCGCAGCGCGTGCCGCTTTCGGCAGCGCGGGCGACGGGCAGAATGGGGGCGTGGTGAGTGGCAGCGGAGCGGGCGGAGCTGGCGGAGTCGGCGAGGATCGCGGCGGGATCCGGGTGCGTCCCTTCGTGGCGGAGGACATCGACGCCTATCGGCGCTGGCTGCAGCCCGACCAGGACTGGCACCGCTGGGACGGCCCCTACTTCGCGAAGCTCGACGCCGGGCAGATCGACGCCGCGTGCGCACGGCTGGCGACGGGGCTCGCCGACGGGTCGTACGCCGCGCACTCGCCGCTGCAGCGCGCCGTGATCGCCGCCGCCGAGGACCCGGCGACGATCCTCGGCACCGTCTCGTGGCATTGGGAGTCGCAGGCGTCGGACTGGCGGCGCATGGGCCTCACCGTCTACGACCCCGTGCTCCGCGGGCGCGGCATCGGCACCGCGGCGCTGCACATCTGGACCGATTACCTCTTCCGCACGACGGATGCCGTCCGCCTCGACTACTCGACGTGGTCCGGCAACGAGCGGATGCTGGCCGTCGGGCGCCGCCTCGGCTTCACGGAGGAGGCGCGTTTCCGCGACGCCCGCGAGGTGCGGGGTGAGCGCTACGACTCCGTCGTCATGGGCGTGCTGCGCCGGGAGTGGGAGGACCGGGAGCGCGAGGCGGCTACCAGCTGACCGGCAGCGCCTTGCCCTCCTCGTAGCCGGCCGCCGACTGCAGGCCGACCGTGGCCCGCTCGTGGAATTCGGGCACCGTCGCCGCCCCCGCGTACGTGAACGACGACCGGACGCCCGAGGTGATCATGTCGATGAGGTCCTCGACGCTCGGCCGGAGCGGGTCCAGGTAGATGCGCGACGACGAGATGCCCTCCGCGAAGAGCTCCTTGCGTGCCCGCTCGTAGGGGTCCAGACGCCCGAAGCGGCCGTGCACCGCCTTCGTCGAGGCCATCCCCCACGATTCCTTGAAGACACGGCCGGTCTCGTCGATCTGCAGCGGGCCCGGCGACTCGATCGTGCCGGCGAACCACGAGCCGATCATGACGGACGCGGCCCCTGCGGCGAGCGCGAGCGCGACGTCGCGCGGGTAGCGGACTCCGCCGTCCGCCCAGACGTGCGCGCCCAGTTCGGCGGAGGCGTCGGCGGTCTCCAGCACGGCGGAGAACTGGGGACGACCCACGGCCGTCATCATGCGCGTCGTGCACATGGCGCCGGGTCCCACGCCGACCTTGAGGATCGAGGCGCCGGCGGCGACGAGGTCCTGCACGCCCTCGGTCGTGACGACGTTGCCCGCCGCGATGGGGATGTCCAGCTGCAGGTCGGCGACCGCGCGGAGCGCCCGCAGCATCCCGTCCTGGTGGCCGTGCGCCGTGTCGACGACGAGGACGTCGACGCCGGCCGCGGCGAGCGCCTGCGCCTTCGCCGCCACGTCGCCGTTGATCCCCACGGCGGCCGCGACGATGAGCCGGCCGTCGGCGTCGACCGCGGGGCGGTACAGCGTCGAGCGCAGCGCGCTGCGCTGCGAGAGCGTCCCGACGAGGTGACCCTGGTGCAGGACGCAGACGGTCTCCGCGCCGGCGTCGACGAGGAGGTCGAAGGCGTGTCGCGCGTCCTCGACGTCGTCCGCGTCGATGGAGGGCGCGCGCCCCCGCGTCAGGTCGCCGAGCCGGGCATCGGGCAGGGCGGTCGCGAGCCGCGACGCCGACACGATCCCGAGCACGTCGTCGATGTGGATGCCGGCACGGCCCGCCGCGGCGACGACGATCGCGTGCGGACCCGCGGGCGGCAGCAGCCCGGCGGCCTCCGCCACCGTCGCGTCCGGGGGCAGCACGAGGGGCGTGTCCCAGGGCACCGGCTGGTCCTTGACCCAGCGGATGGCCGCGTCGAGGTCCTGCAGCGGCATGTCCTGCGGCAGGACGCCGAGTCCGCCGCGGCGTGCCAGCGCCGCGGCGAGCCGCGGCCCCGTGACCGAGTTCATGTTCGACGCGACGAGCGGGATGGTCGCCGCCGTGCCGTCGTGCGGTGACAGATCGACGTCGAGCCGACTCGTCACGGCGGAATGTCGGGGGACGAGGAACACGTCCGAATACGTCAGGTCGACGGTGGGCTGTTCTCCGGAGAACTGCATGAGTCCACGGTAGCGACTCTGCGTGCCGGTTCCGCATCGTCGGATGCCTTCGTGCGGTCGGAGAGCCGGGGTACGGCGCGCAAACCTGGGATACCCTTGTCGAGTGTGCGCGTGGGCGGATCCGATGCCCCGCACGTACTGAACTTCACTGACGAAAGCAGGCGCAACCGTGTCCAGTCCGGCGACCGGCGTGGGAACTTCGAGCGAAAGCGAATTCGGGGCCAATGAATGGCTCGTCGCCGAGATGTACGAGCAATTCGCGAAGGACCGGAACTCGGTCGACAAGGAGTGGTGGCCGGTCCTCGAGGCCTACCAGCCCGACGGCGCCGCTGAGGCCGCCGCGCCCGCACCGGAAGCGACACCGGCACCGGCACCCGCAGCTGCACCGCTAGCGGCACCGGCAGCCGCACCCGCGCAGGACGCGCCCACGACCGCCGCAGCGGCGCCGACCCCGTCGGCATCCGCCCCCGTCGCCCGCACGACCGCCCGCCCCGCCTCCCCGCAGCCGATCCCGGCGCAGGCGCCGAAGGCCGCGCCCGCGGCTCCCTCCGAGGCCGGTGAGGACGTCGTCACGCCGCTCCGCGGCATGACGAAGACCCTCGCGGCCAACATGGACGAGTCGCTCACCGTCCCCACGGCCACGAGTGTGCGCACCGTCCCGGCCAAGCTGATGATCGACAACCGCATCGTCATCAACAACCACATGGCCCGCACCCGCGGCGGCAAGGTCAGCTTCACGCACCTCATCGGCTGGGCGCTCATCCAGGCGCTGAAGGCCTTCCCGAGCCAGAACGTGTCCTACGCCGAGATCGACGGCAAGCCCTCGGTCGTCGCGCCGGCGCACATCAACCTCGGCATCGCGATCGACCTCCCCAAGCCGGACGGCTCGCGCGCCCTCATGGTGCCGAGCATCAAGCGCGCCGAGGCCCTCACCTTCAGCGAGTACCTCGCCTCCTACGAGGACCTCGTCACCCGCGCCCGTGGCAACAAGCTCACCGCCGCCGACTTCCAGGGCACCACGATCTCCCTCACCAACCCGGGCGGCATCGGCACCGTGCACTCCGTGCCGCGCCTCATGAAGGGTCAGGGCTGCATCGTCGGCGCCGGCGCCCTCGAGTACCCGGCCGAGTTCCAGGGCTCCAGCGAGAAGACCCTCGTCGAGCTCGGCATCGGCAAGACCATCACGCTCACGAGCACCTACGACCACCGCGTCATCCAGGGTGCCGGCTCGGGCGAGTTCCTCAAGATCGTCCACGAGCTGCTCACCGGGCAGCGCGGGTTTTATGAGTCGATCTTCGCGGCGCTGCGGATCCCCTACGCCCCCATCCACTGGGGCACCGACATCAACGTCGACCTGGCTGAGCGCGTCGACAAGACCGCCCGCGTGCAGGAGCTCATCAACTCGTTCCGCGTCCGCGGCCACCTCATGGCGGACATCGACCCGCTCGAGTACGTGCAGCGCACGCACCCCGACCTCGAGATCGAGTCGCACGGGCTGACGTTCTGGGACCTGGACCGCGAATTCGTCACGAACGGCTTCGGCGGCAAGCGCCAGATGAAGCTCCGCGACATCCTCGGCGTGCTGCGCGACTCGTACTGCCGCACCATCGGCCTCGAGTACATGCACATCCAGGACCCGGGCCAGCGCAAGTGGTTCCAGGACAACGTCGAGGTCAAGTACCAGAAGCCCGGTCACGGCGAGCAGCTGCGGATCCTCGACAAGCTCAACCAGGCCGAGGCGTTCGAGACGTTCCTGCAGACCAAGTACGTCGGCCAGAAGCGCTTCAGCCTCGAGGGCGGCGAGTCGCTCATCCCCCTGCTCGACGAGATCCTGCAGGGCGCCGCGGGCGCGACGCTGGACGGGGTCGCGATCGGCATGGCCCACCGCGGCCGCCTCAACGTCCTCACCAACATCGCCGGCAAGACCTACAGCCAGATCTTCCGCGAGTTCGAGGGCTCCGTCGCGATCGGCTCGAAGAGCGGGTCGGGTGACGTGAAGTACCACCTCGGCACCGAGGGCACCTTCGTCGCCGACGACGGCGACGAGCTGCCGGTGTACCTCGCCGCGAACCCCTCCCACCTGGAGACGGTCGACGGCGTGCTCGAGGGCATCACCCGCGCCAAGCAGGACCGGATGCCGATCGGCTCGTTCTCCTGGCTGCCGATCCTCGTGCACGGCGACGCGGCCTTCGCGGGCCAGGGCGTCGTGTTCGAGACGCTGCAGATGTCGCAGCTGCGCGCGTACCGCACCGGCGGCACCGTGCACGTCATCGTCAACAACCAGGTCGGCTTCACGACCCTGCCGCAGGACGCCCGCACGTCGATCTACGCCACCGACGTCGCCAAGACGATCCAGGCGCCGATCTTCCACGTGAACGGCGACGACCCGGAGGCCGTCGTCCGTGTCGCGGAGATCGCGTTCCGGTACCGCCAGGAGTTCAACCGCGACGTCGTGATCGACATCGTGTGCTACCGCCGCCGTGGTCACAACGAGGGCGACGACCCCTCGATGACCCAGCCGCTCATGACGAACCTCATCGAGGCGAAGCGCTCGGTCCGGCGCCTGTACACCGAGGCGCTCGTCGGTCGCGGCGACATCACGGAAGAGGAGTACGAGCAGGCCAAGCGCGACTTCCAGGACCGCCTGGAGATCGCGTTCGCCCAGACCCACGCCGCCGAGACCGGCTCCTCCCCCGTCGTCGCCCCCACCACGACGATCGAGGTCGTCGCCGGCGAGCCCGAAACGACCGGCGTCTCCGCCGACGTCGTCCGCCAGGTCGGCGAGGCGTTCATCAACAAGCCCGAGGGCTTCACGGTGCACAACAAGATCCAGCAGCTGCTGGACAAGCGCCATGACATGAGCCGCAACGGCAGCATCGACTGGGGCTTCGGCGAGCTGCTCGCCTTCGGCTCCCTCCTGATGGAGGGCACGAACGTCCGCCTCGCCGGGCAGGACTCCCGCCGCGGCACGTTCGTGCAGCGCCATGCGGTCATCCACGACCGCGCGAACGGCCAGGAGTGGCTGCCGCTCGCGAACCTCGCCGACGGTCAGGGCAAGTTCTACGCCTACGACTCGCTGCTCAGCGAGTACGCCGCGATGGCCTTCGAGTACGGCTACTCCGTGGAGCGCGCCGACACCCTGACGCTGTGGGAGGCCCAGTTCGGCGACTTCGCCAACGGCGCCCAGTCGGTCATCGACGAGTACATCTCGGCCGCCGACCAGAAGTGGGGACAGCAGTCGAGCGTCGTGCTGCTGCTGCCGCACGGCTACGAGGGTCAGGGACCGGACCACTCCTCGGCGCGCATCGAGCGCTACCTGCAGATGTGCGCGCAGGACAACATGACCGTCGCGCGCCCCTCGACCCCCGCCTCGTACTTCCACCTGCTCCGCCGGCAGGCCTACGCGCGCCCGCGTCGCCCGCTCATCGTGTTCACGCCCAAGGCGATGCTGCGCCTGCGCGGTGCGACGAGCCCCGTCGAGGACTTCGCGACCGGCCGGTTCCAGCCGGTGCTCGACGACGGCCGGACGCTCGACCGCGGCGCGGTCAAGCGCGTGCTGCTGCACGCCGGCAAGATCCATTGGGACCTCGCGTCCGAGCTCGAGAAGAACCCCAACCCGGAGATCGCCCTCGTCCGCCTGGAGCAGTACTACCCGGCGCCGATCGACGAGCTCAACGCCGTCCTCGACTCCTACCCGGGGGCCGAGCTGGTGTGGGTGCAGGACGAGCCGGAGAACCAGGGGGCGTGGCCGTTCATCGCGCTCGAGGTCGTCAAGCACCTGCACGGCCGGACGATCCGCCGGGTCTCCCGCGCCGCCGCGGCCTCCACGGCGACGGGCTCCCCCAAGGTGCACGCGGTCGAGCACGCCGCCATCATGGCCAAGGCCCTCTCCCTGTAGGACAGCGACGGCGGCATCGGCCGCGCAGACGGGACGCCATGCACGTCGCTCTCCTGGTCAACCCCACCGCGCGCGCGGATGCCGGCGCCCACGCGGCCGAGCACGCCGCCGACCGGCTGCGCGCGCACGGCGTGCAGACGGCGCTCGTCTCGGGCGGGAGCGCGCGGGAATCCTCGGAGCTGCTGGCCGCGGCCCTCGAGCTGGGGGTCGACGCCGTCCTGGTCGCGGGGGGCGACGGCACCGTGAACCTGGCGATCCAGCAGCTGGCCGGCACCGGCATCCCGCTCGGCATCGTCCCCTCCGGTACAGGCAACGACCTCGCCACGACGGTGGGGCTCCGCGATCTCGACGCCGACGGCGCCGCCGACGCCGTCATCGCCGGCCGCACCCGCACGATCGACCTCGCCCGGATCGTCCGCGCGGACGGCACCAGCACGCTGTACGGCACGGTGCTCGCGAGCGGCTTCGACTCGAAGGTCAACGACCGGGCGAACCGGATGCGGTGGCCGCGCGGCGCGATGCGCTACCGCATCGCCCTGCTGATCGAGTTCGTGCGACTGCGTGGTGAGCCGTACGACGTCGACCTCGAACTGGCGGACGGGACCACGCAGCACATCGGCGGCGACCTGCTGATCGCGACGGTCGGCAACGGGCGCACCTACGGCGGCGGCGTGCCCATCTGCCCGGACGCCGACCCCGCCGACGGCCTCCTCGATGTCACGCTCATCCGGCCCGCGGGGCGGCTGCGCCTCCTGCTGCGCCTGCTCCCGCGGGTCTACCGCGGGACGCACACATCCGCTCCCCAGGTGTCGACGTACCGCGTGCGCGCGGCGCGCCTGGCCTCGGCGGGCGTCACCGCCTATGCGGACGGCGACGCGATGGGCGCGTTGCCCGTGCGGGTCGAGGTCGTGCCGCACGCCCTCACGCTCTTCGCGCCCGCCTGAACGACGCGGGCGGTTCACGCGGGGATCAGTGGTGCGCGGCCTGCTCGGAGCGCAGTCGCGCGAGCACCTGGTCGCGCAGCGTCTCGGGCGCCGTCTCGCGGCACGCCCGGGCGACCACTTCGGTCAGGGTTCGGGCGACCAGCGCCTCCTCCTGGCAGCTCGGGCAGTTCGCAAGATGCTCGGTGATGTCCGAATGCTCGGTCTTGCACACTTCGTTGCGGAGGTATTCCTCGAGGTCCTTCCGGGCCTTGTCGCAGCCGCAGTCGGTCATTTCGCGCTCCTCGTCGCGGGCACGTCGATGCCGCGTTCTCTCGCATAGTCGGCCAGCAGGTCACGCAGCATCCGTCTGCCACGATGCAGACGGCTCATGACGGTGCCGATGGGTGTCTTCATGATGTCCGCGATCTCCTGATACGCGAACCCCTCCACGTCGGCGAAGTACACCGCCAGACGGAAGTCCTCCGGGATGGACTGCAGGGCATCCTTGACGATGGATGCCGGCATGCGGTCGATCGCCTCGGCCTCGGCCGACCGCGAACTGGTCGCCGTGGTCGACTCCGCGCCGCCGAGCTGCCAGTCCTCGAGGTCGTCGATCGTCCCCTGGTACGGCTCCCGCTGCTTCTTTCGATACGTGTTGATGTACGTGTTCGTGAGGATGCGGTAGAGCCACGCCTTGAGGTTCGTCCCCTGCGTGAACGAGGCCCAGGCGGCGAACGCCTTGACGAACGTCTCCTGCACGAGATCTGCGGCGTCGGCCGGGTTGCGCGTCATCCGCATGGCCGCTGCGTACAGCTGGTCCATGAAGGGGAGCGCCTGCTCTTCGAACTGGGTACGCGGGTCGACGGCCGCCTGATCTTCCATCAGGAGCCAGTCTACGTCGGCGAGTTCCTCCCATTCGGAGAGTGGGTCGACGGTCGCGATCATTGCACTCCAAAGGCTCAGGGACGGACGGGTTCGTTAGGGTAGAACCCGATGACCGCCCCTGGGTATTCCCCGCAGCCGCCCGCCACCCGCGAACTCTGGTCCGCGCCGGTGGCGGTGGCAGGCGTGCACGCGACCGTCACGGTCCCGGGATCGAAGTCGCTGACCAACCGCGAGCTGATCCTGGCGGCCCTCGCCGAGACGCCCAGCCGCCTCCTGTCGCCCCTGCATTCGGACGACTCGGCGCGCATGATCACGGCGCTGCGGACGCTCGGCGTCCAGATCGAGTCGGTGGACGGCGAGGGCGAATTCGGTCCCGACCTCGAGGTCAACCCGGCTGCCGCGCTGACCGGCGACACGGTCGTCGACTGCGGGCAGGCGGGCACGGTGATGCGGTTCGTCGCTCCGCTGGCGGGCCTGTCGCGGGGCGATGTCACCCTGACGGCCGACGAGAACGCCCTGCACCGCCCGATGGGGACGATGATCAAGGCGCTCCGCGAGATCGGCGTCGACATCGACGACGGCGGGAACTGGTCGCTGCCGTTCACGGTGCGCGGACGCGGGCACATCCGCGGCGGCGAGGTCACGATCGATGCGAGCACGTCCAGCCAGTTCGTCTCGGGCCTCCTGCTGGCGGCGCCCCGCTTCGACGTCGGCCTGCACCTCATCCACTCCGGAGACCGGCTGCCCAGCGCGCCGCACATCGACATGACCGTCGAGGCGCTCGCCCATCGCGGCGTGCACGTCGAGCGGCCGAACGCGCACGAGTGGCTCGTCCCCGCTGGGGCTCTCCGCGGCAAGGACATCGCGATCGAGCCGGACCTCTCCAACGCCGCGCCGTTCCTCGCGGCCGCCGTCGTCACCGGCGGGTCCGTGACGGTCCCCGGCTGGCCCGCGCACTCCACGCAGCCCGGCGCGCTCCTCTCCGACATCCTCACCGTGCTGGGCGCCCGCACCTCGCGCCGCGCCGGCGCGCTCACGGTGACCGGCACCGATCGCATCGCGGGCGTCGACCTGGACCTCAGCGCCGCGAGCGAGCTGACCCCCGTCCTGTTCGCGCTCGCCGCCTTCGCCGACGCGCCGACCACCCTGCACGGGATCGGGCACATCCGCGGCCACGAGACCGATCGCATCGCGGCTTTGGTGTCGAATCTGCGCGCTCTCGGCGGCGAGGCCGAAGAGCTGCCCGACGGCATCCGCATCCTTCCCCGCCCGCTCCGCGGCGGGCTGTGGCGCGCCCACCACGACCACCGGATCGCCACGGCGGGCGCCGTGATCGGCCTGCGCGTCCCGGGCGTCGAGGTCGACGACATCGGCACCACCGCGAAGACCATGCCGGAGTTCCCGCAGCTCTGGCAGCGGATGCTCGAGGGCGATCCGGCGTGACGAGAGGCGCCGCGTGAGCTGGCTCGACGACACCGACGACGACGAACCGGAGTACGACGAGTCGGATATCCGGGTCCGCCCGAACCCGAAGGCGAACCGTCCCCGATCCAAGCGGAGGCCCGCGCACGCCGACGCCAAGATCGCCCGCGTGCTGGGCGTGGACCGCGGACGCTACACCGTCCTCGTCGACGAGGACGGGCCCGAGGAGCACCAGGCGCTCGCGACGCGGGCGCGGGAGCTGCGCAAGCAGCCGATCGTGACGGGCGACCGTGCGCGGATCGTCGGCGACACGAGCGGCGACGTGGGCAGTCTCTCGCGGATCGTCGGCATCGAGGAGCGCACGTCGCTCCTGCGCCGGAGCGCCGACGACACCGATCAGGTCGAGCGGATCGTCGTGGCCAACGCCGACCAGATGCTCATCGTGGTCGCCGCGGCCGACCCGGAGCCGCGCCCGCGGCTCGTGGATCGGTACCTCATCGCGGCGCTGGATGCCGGCATCCGTCCCCTCCTCGTCGTGACAAAGACCGACCTCGCCGACCCGTCCGCGTTCCTCGCGAACTTCGAGGGACTCGATGCCCTGCAGGTGTTCACGAGCGCCCGCGACGACATGCCGGTCGACGTGGTCGGCGCCCACCTGATCGGACATTCGACCGTGTTCGTCGGGCATTCCGGCGTCGGCAAGTCGACGCTCGTGAACGCGCTCGTGCCGAGCGCGCTGCGGGCGACCGGCCACGTCAACGCCGTGACGGGACGCGGCCGGCACACCTCCAGCTCCACCGTCTCGCTCCGCTACATCGGCGCGGGCGGCCGCGGCTGGGTCATCGACACCCCGGGCGTCCGCTCCTTCGGCCTCGGACACGTCGACCCGGCCAACATCCTGAAGGCGTTCACCGACCTCGCGATCGTCGCGGAGGAGTGCCCGCGCGGCTGCACGCACCTGCCGGATGCACCGGACTGCGCGCTCGTGGAGGCCGTGCAGGAGGGTCGGCTCGGGGAGAGCGGAGCCGCGCGCCTGGACTCCCTGCAGAGACTGCTGGCGACGTTCGCCTGACGATCTAGGCTGGGGGCATGTCCCGACTCGAGCCCGGCTCCCCCGCTCCCGACTTCACGCTCGTCGACCAGGACGAGCGCCCCGTGGCCCTCGCCGACCTGCGCGGCGGAGGCGTCGTGCTGTTCTTCTACCCCGCCGCGATGACGCCGGGGTGCACCACCGAGGCGTGCGACTTCCGTGACAGCCTGGCACCGCTGCAGGCGGCCGGGTACACCGTGCTCGGTGTCTCGCGCGACGACCCCGCCACCCTCCGCGCGTTCCGGGAGCGCGACGGTCTCACCTACGACCTGCTGAGCGACCCCGATCACGCCGTCCACGAGGCGTACGGCGCGTGGGGCGAGAAGATGAACTACGGCACGCTCGTCGAGGGCGTCATCCGCTCGACGTTCGTCGTCGATGCCGACGGCCGCATCGCGCACGCGCTGTACAACGTGAAGGCGACGGGACACGTCGCCCGCGTGCGGGCGCTTCTCGGCCTCACCTGACCCACCAGCGACTCACTCGGCCGCGGGACGACGCCCTCCGGCGGCGCGCGCCGCCGCCACGAGGCAGATCCCGATGACGACCGCCGGGACCGCGAGCGCGACCGCCACCGCGGGATGCCCGTAGTCACCGGTGGCCGCGCCGAGCGCGACGGCGAGGATCAGCAGTTGCGTGACGATCCCGCCCGAGCGCCCCCAGGACTGCCCGATCCAGGTGGCGACGGCGAAGCCCAGGACGGCCGCGGCGCCGAGCGCCGTGAGGACGATCAGCGCCACCGCGCTCGCGACCGAGTCGGTGTCACCCGTCACGATCGCGACGATCTGCCAGCCGAGGAGCACGAGCAGCCCGACGCCTTCTGCGGCCAAGAGCGCGGCGGCGGTCCGCTCGACGACGGTGATGGGCATCCGGTGCGGTCTCCTCGTTCTTCGACGCCGCGACGCGGCGCAGATGGGCCTCGCATGGAGGCGATACACAGCAAACCGCGCCGTTTGAGGCGCCGTTCACCCTTGATTCACCTTGTCGTCCGTGGGAGGATGGAAGAAGCGTGTGCTCCCACAGCGCAGTGGGGCGAGCGGTCAGCTCGCACACCCACAAGGGTAGTCGACGTCCACGTGCGTCCGAGCCCACACCCGCATCTTCAATCCCGCATCCAAGGAGCACCCCACTATGGATTGGCGCGACAAAGCCGCCTGCCTGACCGTCGACCCCGAGCTCTTCTTCCCCGTGGGGAACACCGGCCCGGCCGTCGACCAGATCGAGAAGGCCAAGACCGTGTGCGCACGGTGCACCGTCACAGAGATCTGCCTGCAATACGCCCTCGAGTCCGGTCAGGATTCGGGCGTCTGGGGTGGGCTGTCCGAGGACGAGCGCCGCGCACTCAAGCGCCGCGCTGCCCGCGCCCGCCGCGCCTCCTGACGGAGCCCCCGGCTCCGCTCTCCGCCAGCACGCACCGCAGGTGCTGTGACACCCAGCGCCGCCGTGTCACGGCATCGGCGACCCCGGCGGCACGCACCCACCGGTGGCGTGACACACTGCGCCACCGCGTCACGGCACCGGCGACCCCGCCGGCACGCAGCCACCGGTGGCGTGACCGGTAGGCTGCGCGACGACTAGGCCTGCGAGATGTAGCGCAGCGGGATGTCGATGGTGACCTCGGTTCCGCTGCCCATGATCGTGTGCCAGTCGATCGTGCCGCTGAGCTCACCCTGGATGAGGGTGCGCACGATCTGCGTGCCGAGGCCACGGCCGACCTGCCCCTCCGGCAGACCGACGCCGCTGTCGCGCACGCGGACCTCGAGGCGGTCCTCGGACCGCTCGGCGATGATCTCGACGTCGCCCTCCTTGTCGGCGAGCCCGTGCTCGACGGCGTTGGTGACGAGCTCGGTCAGCGCGAGCGCGAGGGGCGTCGCGTATTCGCTCGGCAGCGTCCCGAACGACCCCGTCCGATGCGTCCGCGCACGCGTGTTCGGCGCTGCCGCGACCTCGGCGACGAGCTTGAGGACCCGGTTGAAGACGTCGTCGAACTCGACGTTCTGCGCAAGACCCTCGGAGAGGGTGTCGTGGACCACAGCGATGGCCGACACCCGCCGCATCGCCTGCGTGAGCGCGTCGCGGGCCTCGTCGGAGTGCGTCCGCCGCGCCTGGATCCGCAGGAGGGAGGCGACGGTCTGCAGGTTGTTCTTCACGCGGTGATGGATCTCGCGGATCGTGGCGTCCTTGGTGATGAGCTCCTGCTCCTGGTGCCGGATCTCGGTCACATCGCGGCACAGCACGATGGCGCCGATGCGGGTGCCGTGATCGCGGAGCGGGACGGTGCGCAGCGACACCGTGACGCCGCGCGCCTCGATGTCGGCACGCCACGGCGCACGACCGGTCATGACGATCGGCAGCGACTCGTCGAACTGACGCTTGGCGGGGAGGATCGTGGTCGCGACCTCGATGAGGGACTCCCCCTCCAGCTCATCCTCGAACCCGAGCCGGTTGAACGCGGACAGCGCGTTGGGGCTCGCGAAGGTCGTGACACCGTCGACGTCGACCCGGATGAGGCCGTCCGACGCGCGCGGCGCGCCGCGGCGCGGCGAGGTCGGCGCGGTCAGGTCGGGGAAGTCGGCGGTCGCGATCATCCCGAACACGTCGTCGGCGCAGTCGTTGAAAGTGATCTGCTGTCGCGAGGGGGCGCGCGTCTCACCGAGGTTCGTGTGCCGCGTGAGCACGCCGATGACCGTCGCCGGCGCGGCATCGGTGCCCCGCTCGCGCACGATCGGGACGGCGCGGACGCGGGTGGGCGTCTCCTCGAACCAGTCCGGCGACGCGGAGTCGACGATGCGGACCTGCGTGAAGGCATCCTTCACCTGCGTCCGCCACTGCGGGCGCACGCGATCGCCGACGATGTCGCGGTAGAACAGCGTCGCCGCTCCGCCGGGCCGGGTGTGCGCGACCGCGATGAACGAATCGTCGGCGGTCGGCACCCAGATCACGATGTCGGCGAACGCCAGGTCGGCCAGAAGCTGCCCGTCACCGGCCAGGCGGTGCAGCCACTCGACGTCGGCCGCGGTGGAACGGCCCTGGGCATACACGAGATCGCTGAGCGTCGACACCCCACCTAGCCTACGGGGGCACGCCGGCGCGCCGCGCGCGAGGAGGCGCCCCTCACGCGGTGCGCAGCAGCCGCGCCGAGAGGCCGGTGCGTCCGCGCTCGCGGCGCTCGACCGGCTTCCTGATCGGCGGCACGACGGCCTCGCCCACGAACCGCCGGAGGGCCCCGGTGAGCGCCGAACGGGGCGACACGTGGGCGACGGGCCGCGCGGACAGCAGCGCCGCGTCGACGGCCCGGCCGTCCCAGGGCACGAACCACACGTCCTCGATGCCCGCGAATCGCTCGAGCGTGCGCCGCACCTGCCCCCGCGCGTCGATGCCGAGCGGACCGCCGCGCGTCTTGTTGACGACGACGCGCACGGGAGTCGCTCCGACCACCGCGCGCAGCTGCGCATGGTCGCGCACGAACCGCGACACCCCGACGGGGTCGGCGGCCACGACGGCGACGACGACGTCGGCGGACGCGAGCGCCGCGAGGGTCGCGGCGTTGCGGCGGGGACCGTCGATGTCGCTCACGATCTCCTCGTCGCGCTCCAGCGGGGCCGCGACGTCCACGACGGTGTCATCGACCCAGGCTCGGCACACGTCCAGCGCCGCGGCGACCCTGGCCTGGCTGAGCTCGGGCCACCTGCCCGGCCGGTTCAGCCCCGTGAGCACCTCCACATCACCCAGCGGCGCGGCGATGCGGGCGAGTTCGGCGACGGTCAGGGTCCCGCGCTCCGCCTGCCGGCAGGCGGCGGCGAAGCCGGGCCCCTCGTCGGCGAGCCCTGTCGCGAGGGCGAGTGAGGGCGCGTGCGCGTCGGCGTCGACAAGACCGACGCGGCGCCCGTCGCGGACGAGCTCGCAGGCGAGTTCGATGGCCAGCGTCGTCCGTCCCGGTGCGCCGCCCGGCCCCCAGACGGCGAGGACGCGCCCGCCCGGCGCGCTCTCGACCGCCGTCTCCGGGCGCTCCGGAGGCCGCAGGAGCGCCACGGCGTCCGCATCGCCCGAGTACGGGTGCAGGCCGAACATGGCGGCGAGCCGCCGGTCCGCCTCGCGTGCGCACACCGGGGCGATCCGCACGCCGAAGCGGTCGCACGCGCCGACGAGCTCCGCCGTCAGGGCGCCGCGTCCGGCAGCCACGATGAGGAGGTCGGCCCGCGCGAGCTCTCCGAGCAGCTCCGCCGCCTCGGGCCCGGCCATCGCGTCCGCGACGGCGGCGGCCGGGTCACCCGCGGCGACGACGGTGCGCACCTCCGCGCCCTCGAGCCGCAGGTCCTCCGCGAGGGTCGACGCGCGCGCCCCATCGAGGGCGAGGACGACCCTCATCGGCCCGGCCCCGTCGCCGGGACGACCGAGATGCTCCAGCCCGCCGAGACCGCCTCCAGCGTCGCAGCGACATCCGCGCGGTCGATGACGACCTCCAGCGCGGTGCCGGTCCCGCCGATGACGGAGTCGTCCCGCGATACCGAGACCACCGTCGCGGCAGGGACGAGGATGCGCGGCGGGTCGAATACGCCGCGCTCCCGCTGCGGCGCCGCCCAGACCTCCACGACCGTCCCGGTGTCCACCGCCGCCGGCACGTCTCCCGCGCTGCGCAGGGCCACCGTCGTGACGGCTGCGCGTGCGGCATCGCCGACGGCGCTCCGGGGCACGAGCTCGCCGGCCTCGATGGTCCGCGTCGCCACGACGCCGCCGTCCAGTGTCCCGGGCGACGTGTACGCGTCCCCCACCTGACCGAGCGCGACCTCCACGACCCGCAGGTCGGATGCCGCCACCTCTTCACCCGGCACGATGGTCCGCGCCGCCGCGAACACGGGGACGGTTTGCCGCGCCGCCGACACGATGAGCCAGACGCCCGCGATCGAGACCAGGATGAGGGCGATCCCCAGCAGGAAGCGCGCGTCGGACCAGAACGCGCGCGGACGGGGGCGGGCCATCTCCACAGCGGTCATCGCCCCATGGTGGACCAGGTGCACGCGGCGCCGCGGCGGTTATCCACAGCCCGGCGCGGCCGACGAGGGTTGGTGCGGGGCCGGAACATAATGGCCTCATGCCCGAGACACCGCGGTCCGCCGCGCGCATGCTCGCCCCGGCCCAGGTCGCCGAGGTGCTCCAGATCGGCGTCGACGAAGTCGTGGCGCTCGTCCTGGACGGCCGACTGCGCGGGGTGAAGGTCGGGACGCCCGCCCGGTGGCGGATCGAGGCGGACAGCGTCGAGCACTATCTCGACGACCAGGCCGAGGAGGCCCGGCGCATCGCGCTGTGGCGGGAGTCCAACGCGGCGAGCTTCCCGGAGCTGTGGGGCCGCGGGGCGGTCCGCCGCCCGGACTGAGCAGCGGTTCAGGGCAGCGGCGCGGGGGCGTCGAGCCGCACCGCGACGACCGCGGAGAACGGGATGAGGCGGTGCCCGGTCACCAGCCCGCTGCGGCGCGGCTGGCCGCGGTCGTGCAGCGCGAGATCGAGGTGGTCCGCCCCCGCGCGGTCGATCGTGCCGGAGAGGGTGCGGCCGCCGAGCACCGTGACGGTCAGAGGCGTCCGCCGCCGGACGAGGTCGCGCAGCACGAAGCCGAACGTCATCCGCTCGGCCAGGCGCGTGGACGCGACATCCGCGCGCGCACTGCGGAGGACGTCGGCGTGGGGCATCCCGATGGCCACGACCGCGGCCAAGGGGACCAGCACGGCGCCCGCGCGGCGGGTGTCCGGCGTGAGCGCGATCCAGTCGGCGCCGACCGCTGCCAGGCGTCCCGTGACGGCGTCGCCGTCGGCGAGTTCGAGCCGCGGCGGCGACTGCCCGCCGTCCGTCAGCGCGACGAGCCGCTGCCGCAGGGTGAGCCGGGCGAGACGGAGCCGTTCGGCCTCGGTGTCCAGCGCGGCGCGCTCGGCCTCCCACTCGGAGTCGAGCTGGTCTTCCAGGTCCTCGAAGAACCGTTCCCATGGCACGCGGCAGAGGCTAGGACACCTCGGGCGCGGCGTGCACCGGTTGTCCACAGTTGGAGGATTCTCATCCTGCGCCCCGCGCGGCTGTGCTCTACTCGTGGCCACGACACCCCCGCGACACCCCTCGAGAGAGGACTCGGCATGGCTCCCCCACCGAGCACCGCGCGCACACCGGCAGCCTCCGGCTCCGCGCTCCACGTGGCGGAGTACTTCGCCCCGCAGCGCACTCCCAGCAGCGAGCTGCCGGAGCCCGAGCCCCTGCTGAAGAACCTCACGATCGGGGTCCTCGAGGTGCTCGCCGGCGTCCGAGAGGTCGATCAGCTGGCGCGCTGGTTCGGGGAGGACGCGTTCCGCGCCCTCGTCACCCGCGCGAACCTGTCGGCACGAGCCCGCAGCGCCCGAGGCGTGGCGGCCGCCCGGCCCGCGCATCGCATCCTCACCATCCGGCATGACGCGCCCGCCGACGGCGTCGTGGAAGCGGTCGTGATCGTGGCCGGCCCTGCGCGGACCCGCGCCGTCGCACTGCGCCTGGAGGGATGGGACGGGCGCTGGCGCGCGACATCCCTCGCCCTCCTGTAGCGCGCGTCGCTGAGCGGGGCCGCGGCGGCTCGTGACGTCGGGGGAGTCCGGGCCGGTCGCGGGGGGCGTCGGGAGAGGACTACCGTCGACGTATGGCGTCATCCACCGAGAATCCTTCCGTTGAGGCAGAATCTGCCCGTCCGGAATCAGCCTTCAGCGAGCTCGGGCTCAGCGATGCGGTGATGAAGGCCCTGAAGGACGTCGGCTACGAGACGCCCTCCGCCATTCAGGCGGCCACCATCCCGCCGCTGCTCTCCGGCCGCGACGTCGTCGGCCTCGCGCAGACAGGCACCGGCAAGACCGCCGCCTTCGCGCTGCCGATCCTCTCCCGCCTCGACCTCGCCCAGAAGACCCCGCAGGCCCTCGTGCTCGCGCCCACGCGCGAGCTCGCCCTGCAGGTGTGCGAGGCGTTCGAGAAGTACGCCTCGCACATGCGCGGCGTGCACGTCCTCCCCGTCTACGGCGGCCAGGGCTACGGTCAGCAGCTCTCGGCGCTCCGCCGCGGCGTCCACATCGTCGTCGGCACGCCGGGACGCATCATGGACCACCTGGAGAAGCGCACGCTCGACCTGTCGGAGCTCAAGTACCTCGTGCTCGACGAGGCCGATGAGATGCTCAAGATGGGCTTCGCCGAGGATGTCGAGACGATCCTCGCCGACACCCCGACCAGCAAGCAGGTGGCACTGTTCTCCGCCACGATGCCCACGCAGATCCGGCGCATCTCGACGCAGTACCTGAACGATCCCGAAGAGATCACGGTCAAGACGAAGACGACGACGTCGGCCAACACGACCCAGCGCTACCTCATGGTGTCGTACCCGCAGAAGGTCGACGCGCTCACGCGCATCCTCGAGACCGAGAACTTCGAGGCCATGATCGTCTTCACCCGCACCAAGAACGAGACCGAGACCCTCGCCGAGAAGCTGCGCGCCCGCGGGTACACCGCCGCGGCGATCAGCGGCGACGTCGCACAGGCCCAGCGCGAGCGCACGGTCAGCCAGCTCAAGAGCGGGAAGCTCGACATCCTCGTGGCGACGGACGTCGCCGCGCGCGGGCTCGACGTCGACCGCATCAGCCATGTCGTCAACTACGACCTCCCGATCGACACGGAGTCGTACGTGCACCGCATCGGCCGTACGGGTCGTGCCGGGCGCACCGGCGACGCGATCAGCTTCGTCACGCCCCGGGAGCGGCGGATGCTGACCACGATCGAGAAGGCCACGCGCCAGCCGCTCACCGAGATGAAGCTCCCCAGCGTCGAGGACGTCAACGCGACGCGCCTCACCCGCTTCGACGACGCGATCACCGCGGCCCTCGCCGACCCGGCGCAGATCGGGGTCTTCCGCGACATCGTGGCCCACTACGTCGAGCACCACGACGTGCCCGAGGCCGATGTCGCCGCCGCTCTCGCCGTCGTGGCCCAGGGCGAGACGCCGCTCCTCCTCGACCCCGCCGCGGCGCCCGAGCCCCGGTCCGATCGCGAGACCCGTGGCGGCAGCGACCAGGGAGAGCGGGGCGATCGCCGTCCGCGCTCGGGCGGCTCGTCGATGACCACCTACCGGATCTCGGTCGGCCGTCGCCACAAGGTCGAGCCGCGCCAGATCGTCGGCGCCCTCGCCAACGAGGGGGGCCTGCGGCGCGAGGACTTCGGCGCGATCCAGATCCGCCCCGACTTCTCGCTCGTCGAACTCACCGCCGACCTGCCTCGCGAGACGCTGAAGCGCCTCGAGGGCACGCGCATCAGCGGCAAGCTCATCGAGATCCAGCCCGACCGATTCGGCGGCTCCGCCAAGCGCCCGGATCGTCCGCCGCGCCGCTGAGGCAGGGCGTCGCTGCGTCACTGCATCACGGCGTCACTGCATCACTGAGACGCCCGGCTGTCGACGCCGTCCTGCGGGGCGATCTGCAGGATCAGACGTGACGGGTGGGGCGGATGAGTGGCCGGGCGCCCCAGGCGCGACATCCGGTCCTGCCGTTCGCGCACCATGGCCGGCGCTGCACCGGGCCGCACGCCGCCCGCGGCCGGCCGACAGCGCCACGACGGCCCGCGCCGTCCGCTACCACGCCGCGGTCGCCGGGGGCGTCACTGCCGGTACGAGGCGAGGAAGTTGCCGAGCCGTTCGATCGCCTCGGTCAGCACGCGCGCCTCGGGCAGTGTGACGATCCGCAGGTGATCGGGCGTCGGCCAGTTGAAGCCGGTGCCGGGGACCAGCAGCACGTGCTCGGCGACGAGGAAGTCGTAGACCAGCTTCGCGTCGTCGCGGATGTCGTGCACCTCGGGGTCCAGCCGCGGGAAGGCGTACAGCGCGCCCTTCGGCTTGAAGCACGTGACGCCCGGGATCTTCTCCAGGCCCGCCCAGGCGGCATCCCGCTGCTCGTGCAGGCGACCGGTCGGGGCGATGAGCGCATTGATCGACTGGACGCCGGAGAGGGCGGCCTGGACGGCGTGCTGCCCGGGGACGTTGGGGCAGAGCCGCGTGGAGGCCAGCAGCTGGATGCCCTCGAGGAAGCCGGACGCGTGCTTCTTCGGCCCGGTGATGACCATCCAGCCGGAGCGGTAGCCGGCGACCCGGTAGGTCTTGGACAGCCCGTTGAACGTGAGGCACAGCAGGTCCGGGGCGAGGGTCGCGAGCGGGACGTGCACGGCATCGTCGAAGAGGATGCGGTCGTAGATCTCGTCGGAGAGCAGCAGGAGCTCGTGCTCCCGGGCGATCTCCACAATCCCCTCCAGCACCTCGCGCGAGTACACGGCGCCGGTCGGGTTGTTCGGGTTGATGACGACGATGGCCTTCGTGCGCGGGGTGACCTTCGCGCGGATGTCCTCGAGGTCGGGCTGCCAGCCGTTCTCGTCCGCGCAGCGGTAGTGCACGGGAGTGCCGCCGGCGAGGCTCGTCATCGCGGTCCACAGCGGATAGTCCGGCGAGGGGATCAGCACCTCGTCGCCCTCGTCGAGCAGCGCCTGCATCGTCATGGTGATGAGTTCGGACACGCCGTTGCCGAGGTACACGTCATCCGGGTCGAAGGCCGGGAAGCCGGCCTCCTCCTCGTAGCGCGACACGATCGCGCGGCGCGCCGACATGATGCCGCGGCTGTCGCTGTACCCGTGCGCGTGCGGGATGGCCTCGATCATGTCGCGCACGATCTGGAACGGCGATTCGAAGCCGAACACGGCGGGGTTCCCGGTGTTGAGCTTGAGGATCGTGTGCCCGTCGGCCTCGAGCCGGTCGGCCTCCACGAGGGCGGCCCCACGGATCTCGTAGAGGACGTCCTTCAGCTTCGACGACTGGTCCAGGATGCGGGGGCTCATCCGCTCAGGATATCCCCGCGCCGACCAGGCCAATGCGCGCCCCGTGGCCCCCGGCGGGCCGCCGGCTGCCGGGTTCGGGCGATCCGCCCGGGTCAGGCCGATCCGGGCCGGGCCCGCCGGACCCCGGCCGATCGCCTGACGTCGGCCGGGATGCCGCGCGTACTACTTCTTCTTGTCGGCCGCGCGGCGCTGTGCGCGGTTCTGCGCCGTCGCGGCGGCGGACCCGCCGTCGGTGCGCTGGCCGAACGCCCCGCGGGGCGCCTCGGCGGCGGGCTCGGCGGGAGCGGGGGCCTGCGCGGCGCGCAGCTTGCTCGTCGCCGCCTGCTGCACCTGCCCGCGTTCGTTGCGCACCTCGACCTCGCCGGCGTCGTTGGACGCGGTGTACTGCAGTCGCTGCGCCTCGACCGTCGGCGCGGTGAGACCCTTCGCCTCGACCTGGGCGCCCTCGGCCTGGCGCACCTCGACCTCGAGGTTGTAGAGGAACCCGACGGACTCCTCCTTGATCTGCCCCATCATCGACTGGAACATCTGGTACCCCTCGCGCTGGTACTCGATGAGCGGGTCGCGCTGGGCCATGGCGCGCAGGCCGATGCCGTCCTTGAGGTAGTCCATCTCGTAGAGGTGGTCGCGCCAGCGGCGGTCGAGCACCTGCAGCACGACGCGGCGCTCGAGCTCGCGCATGGCGGGCGAGCCGAGCGACTCCTCGCGCTTGTCGTAGGCGATCCTCGCGTCGGAGAGGATCTCGCGCTTGAGGCCCTCCGCGGTGACGCGGCCGGCGTTGCCGCTCTCCGCGACGACCTCGTCGATCGTGACCCCCACGGGGTACAGGGTCTTCAGCTCGGTCCAGAGCGCGTCGAAGTCCCAGCTCTCGTTGTGGCCGCGACCGGTGTGGTCATCGATGATCGCGTTGATAGCGTCCTCGACGAAGTGCTGCACACGGTCGGAGAGGTCATCGCCCTCCAGCATGTGCCGGCGGTCGGCGTAGATCGCCTCGCGCTGGCGGTTGAGGACGTCGTCGTACTTCAGGACGTTCTTGCGGATCTCGGCGTTGCGGGCCTCGACCTGCGCCTGCGCGCTCTTGATGGCACGGGAGACCATGCCGGACTCGATCGCGACATCGTCCGGGAAGTTCGTGCGGGCGAGGATCGCCTCGGCGGCTCCGGACTGGAACAGCCGCATGAGGTCGTCGGTCAGCGACAGGTAGAACCGGCTCTCGCCGGGGTCGCCCTGACGTCCCGAGCGGCCGCGCAGCTGGTTGTCGATGCGGCGGGACTCGTGACGCTCGGTGCCGAGCACATAGAGGCCGCCGGCCTCGACGACCGCGACGGCCTCCTCGGCGACGGTGTCGCGCATGGCGGGGTAGACCTCGTCCCACGCGGTCTCGTACTCCTCGGGGGTCTCGACGGGGTCCAGACCCCGGGACTTGACCTCCTGCACGGCGAGGAACTCGGCGTTTCCGCCGAGCATGATGTCGGTGCCGCGGCCGGCCATGTTCGTGGCGACCGTGACGGCCCCGAGGCGCCCGGCACGGGCGACGATCTCGGCCTCACGCGCGTGGTTCTTCGCGTTGAGGACCTCGTGCTTGACGCCCTTCTTGGCGAGCAGGCGGGAGAGGTACTCGCTCTTCTCGACGCTGACGGTGCCGACGAGGACCGGCTGGCCGGTCTCATGGCGCGCGGCGATGTCCTCGACCACCTGCGTGAACTTGGCCTGCTCGTTCTTGTAGACGAGGTCGGACTGGTCCTTGCGGACCATCGGCTTGTTGGTCGGGATGGGGACGACGCCGAGCTTGTAGGTCGACATGAACTCGGCCGCCTCGGTCTCGGCGGTACCCGTCATGCCGGCGAGCTTCTCGTAGAGCCGGAAGTAGTTCTGCAGCGTCACGGTGGCGAGGGTCTGGTTCTCCGCCTTGACCGGGACCGCCTCCTTCGCCTCGATGGCCTGGTGAATGCCTTCGTTGTAGCGCCGCCCGACGAGGATGCGGCCGGTGTGCTCGTCGACGATCATGACCTCGTCGTTCATCACGACGTAGTCGGTGTCGCGCTTGAACAGCGCGAGCGCCTTGATCGAGTTGTTCAGGAACGAGATGAGCGGCGTGTTGGCCGACTCGTACAGGTTGTCGATGCCGAGGTAGTCCTCGACCTTCTCGATGCCGGGCTCGAGCACACCGATCGTGCGCTTCTTCTCGTCGACCTCGTAGTCGACGCCGGCCTGCAGGGTCTTCGCGATCTTCGCGAACTCCACGAACCACCGGTTGGCCTCCCCGGAGGAGGGGCCGGAGATGATGAGCGGCGTGCGGGCCTCGTCGATGAGGATCGAGTCGACCTCATCCACGATCGCGAAGAAGTGCCCGCGCTGGACGAGGTCGTCCTTGCGCCACGCCATGTTGTCGCGGAGGTAATCGAAGCCGAACTCGTTGTTCGTGCCGTAGGTGATGTCCGCGGCGTACTGCTCACGGCGGATCTCCGGGGTCTGGCCGGCGATGATCGTGCCGGTCGACATGCCGAGGGCGCGGTAGACGCGCCCCATGAGCTCGGACTGGTACGAGGCCAGGTAGTCGTTGACCGTGATGACGTGCACGCCCTTGCCGGCGATCGCGTTGAGGTACACGGCGAACGTCGCGGTCAGGGTCTTGCCCTCACCGGTCTTCATCTCGGCGATGTTGCCGAGGTGCAGCGCCGCGCCGCCCATGATCTGCACGTCGTAGGGACGCTGGCCCAGGGTCCGCTGGGCGGCTTCGCGCACCGCGGCGAACGCCTCGGGCATGAGCTTGTCCAGCGACTCGCCGGCCTCGTGGCGGGCACGCAGCTCGGCGGTCTCGCTGCGCAGCTCGTCGTCGGTCAGCTGCGCGTAGTCCTCTTCGAGGGCGTTCACGGCCTTCACGACCTGCTGGAGCCGCCGGAGGATCCGTCCTTCACCGGCGCGAAGCAGTTTCTCGAGGGGGTTGGCCACGGACGATCTCCATCTGTCGGGTGCCGCCGACGTCCCGGTCGGCGGGTGCCCGCGCAAGGCGCAGGCATATTGAGCCATGTTATCCGCCTGTGACCTTGGAGACATCTGCATGGGGTCCGGTATCTCCCACAGCGGACAGCCGGGATGCGCGCGCGGGGACGGGTTCTGCGAACCGGCAGGGAACCGCGGCCGCCCGCGGCGCCGCCGGGCGCCGCGGATCTAGGATCGAGCCATGGCTGGTGGAATCTGGGGCAGACGCAAACGCGAGCAAGAGGAGCTGCAGGCGAAGATCGCCGAGCTCGGCCGACGGGCCGACTCCGCTCTCGTCGCCGCCGATGAGCGCATCCGCACCACCGCCGACGAGCTCACGTACGCCGAGATCGAGTTGGGACGGGATGCCACGGGCGAGCTGCGCGCGGCGGTCGCCGCCGTCCGGCAGCATCTGGGCGAGGCCTTCCACCTGAACCAGCTGAACCACGACGAGATCCCGGACACGTCGGAGGAGCTGCAGACCCGCAACGAGCGCATCATCCAGCTGTGCGACTGGGCGCAGGAGCTCCTCGACGACCGGACCGAGGCGCTCGCCGAGTCCATCGCCCGCGCGCGGCGCGCACCGGAGATCATCGCCGGCATCCGCCGGGACGTCGAGCGCCTGCGCGCCCGCCTGCCGCAGGCCGAGGAGACGGTCGCCCGGCTGCAGCAGCGCTACTCCCCCGCGGCCCTCCGCAAGATCTCCGGGAACCCCGCCGAAGCCCGGCAGCTGCTGGACTTCGCCGTGCACGGCTCCGACGTGTCCGAGGTCCGCCGCGAGAGCGGCCAGCGCGAGCAGGCCAACATCGCGCTCGAGACCGCGATCGAGGCGGTGCGCCGTGCCACGACGCTGCTCGAGTCCGTCGACCAGTTCGAGGTCGAGGCCCTGCGTGCCTCGTCGACCCTCACGGCCATCGTCGATGACTCCCGGCAGGACATCGTCGACGCGCGTGACCTCGCCGGCGTCCCGGCCGTCGCCGCAGCGACGACGGCGCTTGAGAAGGCGCTCGACGACTTCGGCACGACCGCCGAGAAGCCCGACCCGTTCACCGAGCTCACCCGGCTGCGCGAGGCCAACACGGCGCTCGACCTCGCCGTCGCGAAGGCCCGCGAGCGCGCCGCGCGCCCCCTGCCGCCGGAGTCGCATGTGCGCCATGCGATCGACGACGCCGACCGCCAGCTCGGCGTCGCGCGCAGCGTCATCTCGGGTCACCGCGGCTGGATCGGGGCCGACGCCCGCACACGGCTCGCCGAAGCCGAGCGCATCCGCCTCGAGCTGGCACCGTTCATCGGCGCGCCGATCGACGAGGACCTCCGCGAGCAGGCGCTCGCCGACGCGCGCCGGTGCGGGATGCTCGCCGCCGAGGCGCTGCAGCTCGCGCAGCGCGACATCGATTCGTCCCGCCCGAACGACGGCGGATGGGGTCAGGGCGGCGGGCGCGGTCAGCGCGGCGGTCCCGACATCATGGGCGGCCTCCTCGGCGGCCTCGTGATCGGCAGCCTCCTGGACGGCATGTTCGACTGATCACCGCCCGGACGTGCGGGAGGGCGGATGCCGCACGGCATCCGCCCTCCCGTGCTCGGTCTAGGAGACCAGCTCCTCCGCGGCTGCGACCGTGGTCAGCGAGATGACGCCGTAGTCCCAGCCCTTGCGGCGGTACACCACACTGGGGTGGTCGGTGCGCGCATCGATGAAGAGGAAGAAGTCGTGCCCGACGAGCTCCATGCGGTCCACGGCCTCCTCGACGGTCATCCACTCCGGTTCGAACAGCTTGGTGCGGATGACGACGGGGGTGTAGTCCGCCTCCTCCTCGTTGCCGGTGATGATGGGGATCTCCCCTGTCGCCACGGCCCGGATGACATCCAGCGAGGCGGGCTTCACGTCGATCCCGGCGATCGTTCCGGTGCCCTTCTCGAGCTTGGCGCCACGGGAGTGGTTGCGGGCGTCGACCCGCTTGTCCTTCGCGCGCCGCAGCTGCTCGGCCATCTTGTCCACCGCGATGTCCAGTGCGGCGAACTTGTCGCCGTCGGTGGCCTCCGCGCGGACGATGGGGCCCTTGCCGGTCAGAGTCAGTTCGACGGTCTCATCCTCGCGTCCGCCGTTGTGGTAGACGCGGTGGGTGACCTTGACGTCGAGTCGCTGCGCCCGCGGCGCGAGGTTCTCGATCCGGGCGGACTTCTCCTCGGTAACGGTGCGGAACCGATCCGTGATGCTCACGCCCACGCCGACGATGCTGGTTTCCATCCCTGACCTCCTTGTTCCGGTCCTCCCGGTCAAGGGCGGACCTCGGTTCGCCTTCTGTCCCCCCAACGTAGCCCCGGCGCCGCCGCATGTCACGCGCGGTGTGCCGTGATTATCCCCCGAAGCGGCGTGGCGGCGATCGTCGCGGCCGCCAGCACGTCGGCGCCCCCGTCGCGCAGCGTCCGAACCGCTTCGGCGAGCGTCGCACCGGTCGTCACGACGTCATCCACGAGCACGATGCGCAGCCCCGCGACGCGGCGGGCGCGCATCGTCCCCGCGACGTTGCCGGCGCGCTCGGCACGTCCGAGTCCGCGCTGGTCGGCGGACGGCGCCGCGGCGACGAGCAGTCGCTCCGGCGCCAGCCCCGCCCGCGTGGCGACGAGCTCCGCGACGCGGTAGCCGCGTCGGCGCAGGGCAGCGCGCGAGGTCGGCACGGGCACGACATGCACGTCGCCGCCCGCATCCGCAGCCTGCGCAGCGGTGCGCAGCGCCGCCCCGAGCGGGCGCGCGAGCGGCGTCCGACCCTCCTCCTTGAGCGCGCGGATGACGCGTGCCGCAACGCCCTCGAAGGCGAACGCGCTGTGCACGCGGAGGCCGTCCGGCAGCCGGCGCATGCGCGGGTCAGGAGCGAGCGCCGCGGCGCAGTCCGTGCACAGCGGCACCCCCGGCAGGTCGCAGCCGGCGCACCAGGTCGGGAAGACGAGCGAGAGGGCCTCGGCGAGCGCGCCACGGAGATGGGAGGACGGCATCCGCCCATCGTGCGGCGGGAGTGCTCCCGCCGTCCCGCGAGACCCCCGTTCCGTGTCCCCCCGCCGCGGAGACCGCATTGGGGAGGAGACGTCAGCGCGGCGTGCCCTGCTGCGTCGCGAGCACACGGACTCCGGAGAACTGGTCCTGCCACGACGCGCCGCGCTGGACGTACAGCTCGCCGTCCTCATCACGGAGCCGCACGCCGCCGGGCTGGTTGCCACCGGCGACCGTCGTGATGCCGGCGGGGGCGCGCAGCGACGACCCCGGACCGCCGACTGGCTGCTCCAGCACGAACGTCTGCCCGCCGTCGGTGTACGACAGGGCGAGGGTGGTCGCATCTCCCCACGCGAGCCCGACCCCGTCCCCCGGGAGCACGGCCAGCAGCTGAGGGTCGCTGAGCGCGACGGGCACCGCGTCTTCATTGCGCACGATGCCGGCCACCCACACCGAGGGGTGGGCGCCGTCGCGGACGACCGCCGCGATACGCGCGCCGTCGCGCGAGATGCGCATGGCGGAGAGGCGTGTCGCCCCGCTCCATGCGTCGGCGATCTCGTGCCACGCACCGTCCGGCCCGATCGCGACGACCGCCCCCGGATCCTCCGCCGGCACGCTCCAGATGTAGTCCTCGGTGTCGATCGTCGGCCCCACGAGGCCCCGCCGGGCGTCGATCTCGGTGACGGCGGCACCCGCCTCGACCCGCGCCGTGCTGCCCGCCGCCGTCTGCACGGCCGCGAACGAGCGGGACGCGGCCACCTCGATCGCGACGGCGTCGACCGAGCGGACGGCGGCGGACAGCCCCAGGATCTCCTCGATCTGCGTGCCGGAGAGGAACCCGAACGCATCGTCGGTCAGCACCAGCGGCCGCGAGTCGATGCGCGTCGGTGCGACGCTCACGGCCTCGGCGGTGAGCACCTGGTCGTCCACGAGCATGTCGACCTCCGGGATGCCGGCGCCGGCGAGGCTCTCCCGGAGCTGGGTCTGCATGCGGTCGAGGATCCCGGACTCGAGCTGACGGGCGCCGCTCTCCAGCGACACCTGAGCGACGCCGGAGCGGACCGGCACCGACCGCTGCGCGAGGTCGACATCGGCGGAGAACGCGGTGACGACGGACTCGGCGAGCCAGGGGCTCGGCGCGCCGTCGACGAGCGCCTCCGCGATCCGAGTCGCGGCGTTGGTGGTCGGGAACCAGCGCAGATCGGGGACGAGGAAGTGCCAGCTGGGGTCGAAGTACATCAGCTCGTAGCTGCGGAAGACCGACCGGAATCGCGTCTCGTCGAGGATGACGCCGTCCGGCGCCTCGGCGATGCGCCACTCCCCCTGTGCGCGCTCGAGGCGGAATCCGATCGCGATCTCCCCCTCGCCGGCGACCTCGTAGGCCCCCGCCGCGTCCACCGTCGCCTCCGGGGCGATCGTGAGGACGATCTCGTCCTCGGCCGGTTCGGAGAGCGCGCGCTCGCCGGCCCGGTAGATGGTGACGCCGGCCTGCGGGCGCCACGTCGCCCGGAACTCCGTGGTCAGGAACTCCTGTGCGGTCGCCCAGTTGCTCCGTGTGCCGGACCCCGCCGCGATGAAGCCCTCGACGATCTGGGCGGGCGTCGCACCGGGGGACGGCCCTGCCGGGACGAACGCGACGTCGGTGTCGCCGTCCTCCTCCGTGACGGGTCGGCCGGCGTTGACCGGACCGGTCGTGGGGAGCCCGGCGCAGGCGGTGAGGAGCAGGGCGAGCAGCGCGGCGGCGAGGCCGAGGGTGGCGCGGCGGCGGGTCACGGGCGGCCTCCCTGGGCGAGGTCGGGCAGATCGAGCGGCTGGGTCATGCCGAGATCGTCCACGGGCGTGCCGTCGTCACCGGGGTCGGCGGGGATCGGCGGGGCGCCGCGGAGCGTCGCTCCCTGGCGCGGCAGGGTCAGGACGAAATTCGTCCCCCGGCCGAGCTCGGACCACACCTCGAGGGTGCCGCCGTGCAGGCGGGCGTCGCCGAGCGCGATCGACAGGCCGAGCCCGGTCCCGCCGATCGTGCGCTTGCGCGACGGGTCGGCGCGCCAGAACCGGTCGAACACGCGCTCCGCGTCGGCCGCGCTCATGCCGAGACCGAAGTCGCGGACGCTCAGCGCGACGGCCTGCTGGTTGCTGTCGACCATCACGACGATGGGCCGCCCCTCGCCGTGCTCGATCGCGTTGCCGAGGAGGTTGCGGACGATCCGGCGCACGCGGCGGGGATCCATGTCGACGGGCGAGTACCCGCCGGGGGCCACGAGACGCACATCGGTGCCGTGCTGATCGGCGAGCTGCTGCATCGAGGCGATGACGTCCTCGGCGAGATGGGCGAGGCTCGTGGCCTCGTTCTCCAGCTGGACCGAGCCCGCGTCGTACCGGCTGATCTCGAGGAGGTCGGTCAGCAGCGTCTCGAAGCGCTGGACCTGCGCGTGCAGCAGCTCCGCGGCGCGCGCGGTCGTGGGGTCGAACGCGGCGCGCTGGTCGTTGAGCATGTCCGACGCGAGCCGGATGGTGGTCAGCGGCGTGCGCAGCTCGTGCGAGACGTCGGAGACGAACCGCTGCTGGACGAGCGACAGCTCGGCGAGCTCCTTGATCTGCGCCTCGATGCTGTCCGCCATGGCGTTGAAGGAGCGCCCCAGCGTCGCGAACTCGTCCTCGCCCTGCACCGGCAGGCGGACGCCGAGGTCGCCGGACGCGAGCTTGGCGCTCGTCTCCGCGGCCCGCGCGATGGGTACCGTGACCGAACGGAGGACGAACCAGCTGACCGCGCCGATCAGCACGACGAGGACGATGCCGACGCCCCAGAGCGTCACCTGCACGAACTGCAGCGTCTGCGCCTCGGAACCCAGCTCGTAGGCGAAGTAGACCTCGTAGGCGCCGGCTTCGGGAAGGATGAGCTGCTGCCCGATCACGACGCCCGGTATCCGCCCGCCGTCGTCGGCGGGGATGCCGATGGACTGCCACCACTGCGTGCCGGCGTCCCGCCGTACGGTCTCGCGGAGGCCGGAGGTCAGCAGGGCGGAGGTGAGGCCGCCGGCCTCGAAGTCCTGGGGCGCCGTCGAGGACGGCTCGTCCGAGATGCGGAAGGCGGCGATCATGTCGGTCGACGCCTGCCGCGCCATCGAGTCGCGGACCCGGTCCATGAGGTTCTGGAGCGCGAGCGTGTCGCTCTCGACGACAGCCGCGTCCAGCGTGGTCTGCGCCGACTGCGTCGCCCGGCTCGCCGCCGACTGCACCTGCTGGATACGCGACTCGAACAGATCGTTCTGGATCGCGAGGGCCATCCAGACCAGGGCCACCAGGATCGTGAGAGCCGTCAACCCGAGTGTCAGGGCGACCGTGCGGAACCGCAGCGACCGGCGCCACGCCAGCATGATGCGGCGGGGCCACTCCCGCGCGTTCCGCCAGTCGGTGACGACGGCGTGAGTGGCGGTGCTCGTCGGCGACACGATCCGATTCCGGCGGGGGCTAGACGACGGCGCCGGCGCGGTAGCCCACGCCGCGCACCGTCGTGACGATCTTCGGGTTGTCGGGGTCGATCTCGACCTTGGCCCGCAGCCGCTGGACGTGCACGTTCACGAGGCGGGTGTCCGCCTTGTAGTGATAGCCCCAGACCTGCTCGAGCAGCATCTCCCGGGAGAACACCTGCTGCGGCTTGGAGGCGAGCGCCACGAGCAGCTCGAACTCCAGCGGCGTCAGCGCGATGACGGTCTCGGCGCGGCGGACCTCGTGGGCGGCGACGTCGACGGAGAGGTCGCCGATCCGCAGCGTCTCCCCCGCCGGCTGGGATGCCGGCCGCAGGCGCGTGCGGATGCGCGCGACCAGCTCCTTGGGGTTGAAGGGCTTGACGATGTAGTCGTCGGCGCCGGATTCGAGACCGCGCACGACGTCGGCCGTGTCGGTGCGCGCCGTCAGCATGATGATGGGCACGCCGGACTCGGCCCGCACGCGCGTGCAGATCTCGATCCCGTCCATTCCGGGCAGCATGAGGTCGAGCAGGATGAGGTCCGGGCGCTCGGCGCGCCACACATCCATCGCGACCGCCCCGTCGGCGCAGAACGCCGTCTCGAACCCCTCGGTGCGCAGGACGATGCCGATCATCTCTGCCAGAGCGGTGTCGTCGTCGACAACCAGGATGCGGGATGTCATTGTGACCTGTTCGTCCTTCGGGTGCGGCGGATGCCGGTGCGCCGGCCGGGCGCATCCCCCACAGTATCGGACCCCGCCCCGCCGGGGCCCGACGGCCCCGGTATGACACGATAGGACGACCCGCGCCGATCGTTCGAGGAGTGCATGTGACGGCCTACCCGACGTGGACGCCTGCCCCCCGGCCCGGCATCATTCCGCTCCGACCTCTGGGATTCGGCACCATCCTCGGTCGCGCCTTCGCGGCGCTGCGGCAGAACCCGCGCGTGCTGCTCGGCTTCGCACTGGTCGCGCAGACCGTCGTGACGATCGTCGCGGCAGCCGGCATCGTCGCGGCGGGGATCTACTCGTTCGGACGCCTCGCGACACTGTCGCCCGGCGACGACGACTTCGACACCGTGATGGCGGGCTCGATCGCGCTCGTCGGCGCCGTGAGCCTCGTCCTCGGCCTCGCCGCCAACGCGTTCAGCGTGCTCGTGCAGGCCGTGATCGTGCGGGAGGTCGCGCACGCCGCCCTCGCGGAGAAGCTGACCCTCGGCGGACTCTGGCGGCAGGTCACGCCCGTCGCGTGGCGGCTCATCGGGTACACGGTGCTGCTGAGCCTCGCGGTCGGCGTGCTCGTCGGCATCCTGGTCGCCGCATTCGTGCTGCTGGCGCAGGCATCGGTCGCCGTCGTCGTGGGTCTCGTCATCCTGGCGATCCTCGTCGCCGTCCCGGTGTCGCTGTGGCTCACCGTCAAGCTCCTGCTGGCACCGGCCGTCATCGTCATGGAGCGGGCACGCATCCTCGACGCCGTGCGCCGCTCCTGGTCCCTCACGCGCGGACGGTTCTGGCCGTCGCTCGGGATCGTGGTCATCATCTCGGCGGCGTTCGGGGCGCTCGCGCAGCTCGTCAGCCTGCCGATGTCGTTCCTGACGACCGGGATCACGACGGTTTTCTCTCCGACCGGAGACCCGGAGGTCGGCAGCGTCATCGCGCTCCTGGTCGGCCTGCTCGTCACCGAGGTGCTCGTGGTGCTCCTGCAGTCGGTCGCACTTGTCGTCCAGTCCACGGCGACGGCGCTCATCTACATCGACTCCCGGATGCGGCGGGAGGGCCTGGACCTCGACCTCCTGGCCTACGTCGACCGGCGCGAGCTTCCGGGCGCCGTGCCGACCGATCCCTACCGGATCCACATCGGACGCGACCTCCCCCGGTGGGCTCCGCCCGCACCGGGCACCGCGGTGCCGGGGTTCGCGGGTCACCCCGCGCCCCCGTTCCCGGCCCCGCCGTACCCCACGGCCGCGCCGCCGACGCCCTCGCCCGGCGCCGCGACTCCCCCCGCAAGGGATCCCGCTCCGTCGCCGAGGACGTGGACACCGCCCGGCGGCGCACCGGGATCGCCGTGAGGGTGCCGATCGCGCCGTTGATCCCGGACGGGGACGAAGCGCGCGAGTGGGCGGAGCGGGAGCTCGCGGACCCCGTCTACCGGGTCGCGGAGCCGACGCCGTTCGATCGCGCGGCCCGGGCCGTGGGCGACTTCTTCCTCTCGCTGTTCAGCGGCGACCTCCCGCCGGCGTTCGGCCCGTGGCTCGCGGTCGCGGTGCTCGTGGTCGTCGTCGCGGCGATCGCCGTCGCCGTCGTGATCTGGGGTCGGCCACGCGGGGCCGCGCGGACGCGCGCCGCCGCCGTCCTCTTCGGCGACGCCGAGCGCCGGTCCGCGGACGATCTGCGCCGCGCCGCCCGGACAGCGGCCGCCGCCGCGCGGTGGGAGGACGCGATCGTGCTGCGCTTCCGCGCGATCGCCCGATCGCTCGCGGACCGCACGATCGTGGAGACGCCGCCGGGGGCGACGGTCCACGGCTTCGCACGCTCCGCGACGGGCGCCTTCCCCGCCGAGGCGGAGACGCTGGCCCGCGCGGCGGATGCGTTCGACGACGTCCGCTACCTCCGGCGCCCGGGGACCGCCGACGCGTACGAGCTCGTCGCGTCGCTCGATGAGCGCCTCCTGGCGGCGCCGCGGCCGGAACGGACCCCGGTATGACGGCGGCCGCCCCGGCGCGCGCGGCTGTGCGGCCGCGCCGCCGGGCGATCGCGGGGTGGGCGGCGATCGGCGCCGCACTGCTCGTCATCGGCGCGGTCGCTGCCGCGATCGGCGGGATCTCGCAGATGCCGGCCGCGGGTCTGCTGGACCCGGAGTCCCCCGCCCCGGACGGCGGCCGTGCGCTCGCCCGCCTGCTGGATGACCACGGGGTCGCGGTCGACGTCGCCCGCGACCGCGCCGCGGCGGCGGACGCGCTCACATCCGCATCCACACTGGTCGTCACCGACACCGCCCCGCTGTCGGACGAGGATCTCGCCGCCCTGACGGCGGAGGCCGCGGATGTCGTGCTGCTCGAGCCTCGGTCACGGGATCTGCGCCTCCTGCTGGACGGGTCGACCCCCGCGGGGGTCGGTGCCGGCGCGGCCGTGCCGGCCTGCGCGCTGCCCGAGGCCGCGCGGTCCGGCGAGATCTCGCCCGGAACCGTCTTCGGGGCCGCCGGCGATGCGGTCGCGTGCTACCCGTCCGGCGGCGGGCACGGCCTGCTCGTGCGGGACACCGACGGCGGCCGGATCGCCGCCCTCGACGCCACAGCCCTCCTCACCAACGAGCACCTCGCCGACGACGGCAACGCGGCCCTCGGCGCGAACCTGCTCGGGCGAGGGGCCCACGTCGTCTGGTACCTGCCGGCGCTCACGGACAGCGACCTGACGACAGCCCCCACGATCGGTGAACTGACGCCGGACTGGGTCACGCCGGCGCTCGCCCTCCTCGCCGGCGCGGCGCTCGCGGCCGCGATCTGGCGCGGACGGCGGTTCGGTCCGCTCGTGGCCGAGACGCTCCCCGTGTCCGTCCGCGCGGGCGAGACGACCGTCGGCCGCGCCCAGCTGTACGCGCGCGCCGGGGACGCCGGGCACGCCGCGGACCAGCTGCGCATCGCCGCCCTGGATCGCCTGGCCCGGCTCCTCGGACTCGGCCCCGCGGCATCCGTCCGGGAGGTCGCCGACGCGGTCGCCGCACATCTGGGCGCGGACCGCGCCACCGTGACCGACGTGCTGCTGGACGCCGTGCCGCGCACCGACCGCGAACTCGTCGACCTCGCCGACCGCCTCCGCGACCTCGAGGACGCGGTGACCCGCACCCTTCGCCCCGAAAGGAACAGCCCATGAGCGACACCGTCGCCGATGTCCCCTCCGCCGACGAGCCCTCCGACGACGTGCTCCGGGAGGCGATGAACCGCGTGCGGCTCGAGGTCGGCAAGGCGGTGGTCGGCCAGGACGGCGCCGTCACCGGCCTGCTGATCGCACTGCTCGCGCGCGGACACGTCCTGCTCGAGGGCGTGCCGGGCGTCGCCAAGACGCTGCTCGTCCGGGCTTTCAGCCGCGCCATCGGACTGGACACCACCCGCATCCAGTTCACCCCCGACCTCATGCCGGGCGACGTCACCGGATCTCTCGTCTACGACGCGCGGGCGGGCGAGTTCGAGTTCCGCGCGGGACCGGTGTTCACCCACGTGCTGCTGGGCGACGAGATCAACCGCACGCCCCCGAAGACCCAGGCGGCACTGCTGGAGGCCATGGAGGAGCGCCAGGTCTCCGTGGACGGGCAGTCCCGTCCCCTCCCCGACCCGTTCCTCGTCGCCGCGACGCAGAACCCGATCGAGCACGAGGGCACGTACGCCCTGCCCGAGGCACAGCTGGACCGGTTCCTGCTGAAGCTCCTCATCGACGTGCCCGCGCGGGCCGACGAGATGGCGGTGCTCCGCCGGCACGCCGACGGGTTCCGGCCCGGGGATCTGGCCGGCGCGGGGCTGCAGCCGGTCGTCGGAGCCGCGGAGATCCGTGCGGCGCAGCGCGCCGCGGCATCCGTCACCGTCTCGGACGACGTGCTGGGATACGTGGTCGACCTCGCCCGCGCGACCCGGCAGTCCCCGTCCGTGCAGCTCGGGGCGAGCCCGCGCGCGGCGACCGCGCTCCTCGCCACCGCGAAGACGTGGGCCTGGCTCGGCGGCTACCCCGCCATCACCCCCGACCACGTGCAGACGATGCTGCTGCCGACGTGGCGGCACCGGGTGCGACTGCGCCCCGAGGCCGAGCTGGAGGCGGTCTCCGTGGAGGCGATCCTCACGTCGGTGCTGGCCCAGACCCGCGTCCCGATCTGATGTTCGTCACCGGTCGCCTCGCGCTCGCGCTCGCGCTGGGGGTGGTCCCCGTCGTGCTGCTCTCGGCCGCCGGGCTGCCCGCGTGGACGGTCGCCGGCGCGTGGGCGGCGCTGTGCGTCGCCGCGGCCGCGGTCGACGCGGCGTGCGCGGCCGACCCGCGCACCGTGGACGTCGAGCGCCGCGTGCCCGGACGGGTGCTGCGCGACCAGGACGTGCCGACGACCGTGCTCCTCACCAATCGGGGCCGTCGCCGCCTGCGCGGGCGGGTGCGGGACGCGTGGCAGCCGACCGCGGGCGCGCCGGAGGGCCGCAGCGTGATCGACATCCCCGCCGGCGAGCGGCGGGCCGTGGACATCACGCTGCATCCGCGCCGGCGCGGCGAGCTGCGCACCGGGTTCGTCGTCGTCCGCGCCGACGGGCCGCTGCGGTTCGCGGGTCGTCAGGGCCGCGTCGAGGCGCCCGGCGCGCTGCGCGTCCTGCCGCCCTTCACCGCGCGCCGGCACCTGCCCTCGCGGCTCGCGCGGCTCCGCGAACTCGACGGCAACACGAGCGTCCAGATGCGCGGGCAGGGCACCGAGTTCGACAGCCTCCGCGAGTATGTGCGGGGCGACGATGTGCGCTCGATCGACTGGCGGGCGACCGCGCGCGCGACGACCACGATGCTGCGGACGTGGCGGCCCGAGCGGGACCGGCATGTCGTCATCGTCATCGATACGGGCCGCACCTCGGCGGCGCGCGTCGGGGACGGTGTGCGCCTGGACGCCGCGATGGAGGCGGCGCTGCTCCTCGGCGCCCTCGCCGTCCGCGCCGGCGACCACGTGCATCTCGTCATGTTCGACCGCGTGCTGCGGGCCCGCGTGACGCGCGTGGACGGGACGGGGCTGCTGCCGGCGCTCGTGGACGCCATGGCGCCTGTGGAGGCGCAGCTCATCGACACGGACTGGGATGCCGCGGCCGCGCAGGTGCACCGGCTGACGACCCGCCCCGCGCTCGTCGTGCTGCTGACGGCGCAGGATGCCGTCGACTCGGCGCGCGGCTTCCTCGCGGCGCTGCCCGCGCTCACCGCGCGCAGCCGCGTCGTGGTGGGCAGCGTGTCGGCGGACGAGCCTCTGACCGACCGTGCCCGCGACGCCGCGGGCGTGTACGCCCTCGCGGCGGCCGAGCGCAGCGCGCGCGACGCCCGCGAGGTCGCGTCCGCGATCGGGCGCGCGGGGGCGGATGCCGTCGTCGCCGACGCCGAGTCGCTGCCGCCGCGGGTGGCCGACCGCTATCTCGCGCTGAAGGCCGCGGGCCGGCTGTGATCCCCGGCGTCGCTCAGACGCCGCGGGACCGGGGCGACCGAGAGGGGTGACCTCGACGCCGCCGCCCGCACGACGCGGTCCCGGCGACGCGGCTCTGGCGGTCGCGCGCGATCGGCGGGAGACTCGCGGCATCCGCACCCGAAGGAGGAGTCATGAGCCCCGATCCGATCCCCGATCAGCCCGCCGTCCCGACACCGCTCGAGCACACCCCGCCGGAGGCCGGGCCCACGACCGGGATCAAGCTCCTCGCCGAGGCCGCCGGGACGTTCCTCCTCGTCTTCGGCTCGATCGGCGCCGCGCTGTTCGCGGCCGACTTCGGGACGAGCGCGGCGGGCACCTCCCTCGGCATCGGCTTCGTCGGCGTCGCGCTGGCCTTCGGACTCACCGTCGTCGCCGGCGCGTATGCGTGGGGGCCGATCTCCGGCGGGCACTTCAACCCCGCCGTGACGCTCGGACTCGCCGCCGCGGGGCGGTTCCCGTGGCGGGACGCGCTCGGCTACATCATCGCCCAGATCGTCGGCGGCGCCGTGGGGACGAGCCTGCTCGTGCTGATCGGCATGTTCGGTCCCGACGGCTGGCTCGCCGCGCGGCAGAGCTCCGGCTTCGCGAGCAACGGTTTCGGCGCCCAGTCCCCCGGCGGTTTCGGGCTCGGCGCCGCGATCACGGCGGAGATCCTCTTCACCGGCGTCTTCGTTCTCGTCATCCTGGGCGTCACGCACGCGACGCGCGGCACACCGCTCGCGGGGCTCGTCATCGGCCTGACGCTCACGCTCATCCACCTCGCGACGATCCCCATCGACAACACGTCGGTGAACCCCGCGCGGTCGATCGCGACGGCCATCTACGGCGGCGTCGACGCGCTGGCGCAGCTCTGGGTGTTCCTGGTCTTCCCGATCGTCGGGGCGCTCATCGCCGGCTTCGCCCACAAGGCCCTCTTCGACTCCCGCAGCGCCGCCTGACCGCGCCCCGGACCCGCCCACGACGCCAGCGGAGCGGTTCGCGGGGGTACGGACAGTCGGGGTAGGGGCCCTGTTGTCCGAACCCCCGCGAACCGCGCAGCGGGAGCGCGACGCGCGAAGCGCGAGCACCGTCCGCGACGCGCGAAGCGCGAGCACCCCGCGGAAGCGCGATCAGGACGCGGAAAGGCCCGCCCCCGAAAACGAGGGACGGGCCTTCCGACGAGACGAGCCGTCAGACGAGGTCGAACCGATCGAGCTCGGTGACCTTGCCCCACGCCGCCGCGAAGTCGCGCACGAACTTCTCCGTCGCGTCGTCCGAGGCGTACACCTCGGCGAGAGCGCGCAGCTCGGAGTTCGAGCCGAACAGGAGGTCGACGCGCGTGCCGCGCCCGAGACGCTCGGTCGAGCCCTCCTTGACGCCTTCGTATGCCTGCGACCCCGGGTCCAGCGCCGTCCACGTCGTGCCGAGGTCGAGGAGGTTGACGAAGAAGTCGTTCGTCAGCACGCCGGCTCGACCGGTGAACACGCCGTACTCCGAGCCGTCCCAGTTCGCCCCGAGCACGCGCAGGCCGCCGACGAGGACGGTCATCTCCGGCGCCGTGAGGGTGAGGAGGTTGGCCTTGTCGATGAGCTGGTGCTCCTGCGGCAGGACGGCGTTGCGCCCGTAGTAGTTGCGGAACCCGTCGGCGGCCGGCTCCAGGTAGGAGAACGACTCCACGTCGGTCTGCTCCTGCGTGGCGTCGGTGCGGCCCGCGCGGAACGGCACCGTCAGCTCGACTCCGGCATCCTGCGCGGCCTTCTCGACGGCCGCGTTGCCGGCCAGCACGATGAGGTCGGCGAGCGACACCTTCTTGCCGTCGGTGCGGCCGTCGTTGAACGACGCCTGGACGGACTCCAGCTGTGCGAGCACCTGCTGCAGCTGCGGCGGGTTGTTGACCTGCCAGTCCTTCTGCGGCTCCAGACGGATGCGGGCGCCGTTGACGCCGCCGCGCTTGTCGCTGCCGCGGAAGGTGGAGGCCGCGGCCCAGGTCGTCGACACGAGCTGGGCGACGGTGAGACCGGAGGCGAGGATCTGCGCCTTCAGGGCCGCCGCGTCGGCGTCGTCGATCAGGATGTGGTCGACGGCGGGGAGCGGGTCCTGCCAGATGAGCTCCTCGGTGGGGACCTCGGGGCCCACGTAGCGGGCGATCGGGCCCATGTCGCGGTGGGTGAGCTTGAACCAGGCGCGCGCGAACGCATCGCCGAACGCCTCGGGGTCGTCCTTGAACTTCCGGGAGACCTTGTCGTACTCCGGGTCCATCCGCAGGGCCAGGTCGCTCGTCAGCATCCGCGGCTCGCGGCGCTTCGACGGGTCGTGCGCGAGCGGCACCATGTCCGCGCCCATGCCGTTCGTCGGACGCCACTGGTTCGCGCCGGCGGGGCTCTTCATGAGCTCCCACTCGTAGGCGTAGAGGATGTGGAAGAACTCGTTGTCCCACCGGGTCGGGTGGTAGGTCCAGGTGACCTCCAGGCCGGAGGAGATCGTGTCGTCGCCCTTTCCGGAGCCGTAGCCGTTCTGCCAGCCGAAGCCCTGCGCCTCCAGGCCGGACGCCTCAGGGTTGTCCCCGACGTGCGAGTCGGGGGCCGCGCCGTGCGTCTTCCCGAACGTGTGACCGCCGGCGATGAGGGCGACGGTCTCCTCGTCGTTCATCCCCATGCGGGCGAACGTCTCGCGGATGTCGCGCGCCGAGGCCAGCGGGTCGGGGTTGCCGTTCGGGCCCTCCGGGTTGACGTAGATGAGCCCCATCTGCACGGCCGCGAGCGGCTTGTCGAGCTCCCGGTCGCCCTTGTAGCGCTGGTCGCCGAGCCACGTCGTCTCCGGGCCCCAGTACACGTCGTCGTCCGGCTCCCACACGTCGGGACGGCCGCCGCCGAAGCCGAACGTGTTGAAGCCCATGGTCTCGAGCGCAACGTTGCCGGCGAGGATCATCAGGTCGGCCCAGGACAGCGCCTGGCCGTAGGTCTTCTTGACGGGCCAGAGCAGGCGCCGCGCCTTGTCGAGGTTGACGTTGTCCGGCCAGCTGTTCAGCGGCGCGAAGCGCTGCTGACCGGCCCCGCCGCCGCCACGGCCGTCGTGGACGCGGTAAGTGCCGGCGCTGTGCCATGCCATGCGGATGACGAGGGGGCCGTAGTTGCCGAAGTCCGCGGGCCACCAGTCCTGCGACGTCGTGAGGACCGCCGCGATGTCGGCCTTGACCGCGGGAAGGTCGAGTGCCTCGAAGGCGGCCTTGTAGTCGAAGTCGCCGCCGAGCGGGTTGGCCTCGACGGGATTCTTCTTGAGCACCCGGAGGTTCAGCTGGTTCGGCCACCAGACGTTGTTGGCGGAGCCGGTCGTGGGGTGCGGCTGCGCGTGGACGACGGGGCATCCCGCCGCCTCCTCCGCCTTCGCCTCGTCGGTGTCCGCGACGAGCACGTCCTGGCTGATGTCAGTCACGTCCTCGCCGATGGGGGCGGCGGTGGGCTCGTGGTCGGTCATGGGATTCCTTCCTCGGGTGGTGGTGCTCAGGCGGCGGCCGCGCACGCGGAGCACAGGCCCCAGTACGTGACTTCCGCCGATGCGATCGCGAAACCGTGGTCCTGCGACGGCGTGAGACAGGGGGCATGCCCGACCGCGCAGTCGACGTCGGCGACGGTGCCGCAGTCGGTGCAGATCAGGTGGTGGTGGTTGTCGCTGACGCGCAGCTCGAACAGCATCGACTGCCCGGCCGGCTCGATCCGACGGACGATGCCGGCATCGGCGAAGTCGTTGAGCGCGTTGTAGACGGATTGGCGGCTGAGCCTGGGCATCAGCGGACCCACAGCGGCGAACAGGGCGTCGGCGCTCGCGTGCGGGTGGGCGGCGAGCGCCGCGTAGACCGCGGCGCGCGACTGCGTGACGCGGAGGCCGGCATCGCGCAGCGCCTCGGAGGCCACCGGGTGCCGCGAGGGGCCCTGCACGGCGGTCGTCGACATGCCCCCAGTCTAGCGACTGTTTTGAACGGATCCAAACTAGAGGGAGCGGTGGATCAGCCCGCGACGAGCCGCGTCGTGCCGGCTTCGTACTCGGTCAGATCCCCGGTCTCCCCGTGCGCGGCGGCCCGCCGTCCGACGATGAGCATGTACCCCAGGAAGGCGGCGAGCGCGAGCGTCCCGAGCCCGATCTTGACAGGCCACGGCCACGGCTGCGCCGTCACGAACCCCTCGAGGAGACCGGCGACGGCGAGCGCCAGGACGAGGCCGACCGCGACGGTCGCGAGGGATCGACCGGCCGTGGCGAGGGACTCCCCGCGACCGCGCGGGCCGGGGGCCACCCACGCCCAGAAGATGTGCAGCCCCGCCGCGGCCGCGACGAAGAGGCAGGTGAGCTCGAGCTGGCCGTGCGGGGCGATATAGAGGAAGAACACGTCGCCGCGCCCGTGCGCGAAGAGCACGGCCGCGGCTGTGCCGACCGACACGGCGTTCTGCATCGTGACCATGACGGGCCAGATGCCGGTGACGCCGAACAGGACGCACTGCGCGGCGATCCAGGCGTTGTTCGTCCAGACCGTCCCGGCGAAGACGGCGGCCGGGTTCTCGCTGTAGTAATCGGTGAAGTCGGCCTCGGCGTACTGCGCGAGCCCGGCCTCGTCCCCGAGGGCGGCGACGACGGCGGCGTCGCCGGCGATCCACGTGGCCACGAGCGCTCCGATGGCGAAGAACGCCAGCGCGACTGCGAGGGTCGTCCAGCGGAGCCGGTAGAGGGCTGCGGGAAGCTGGTGGACGAAGAAGCGGGGCACCTGCCGGAGCACGTTGTCGGGGGCGCCGGTCAGACGCAGGCGCGCGCGCGCCAGCAGCGTCGAGAGGTGATCGCCCTCGGGGCTCCGGCCGGCGGTCGTCTTGATCTCGGCGAGATCGGCGGAGGCCGAGCGGTACCGGGCGACGAGTTCGTCGACGTCGCGCCCGCTCGGCCGCCGGACACGGCCCAGTTCGTCCAGCCGCGCCCACTCGGCGCGACGCGCGGCCGTCAGGGCGTCGAGGTCCATTTGGTTTACTGTACCCATGCCCACCCCCGGCCCCACCCCGGTCGCACCGGCGCAGATCCGGCAGGACGAGATCCTCACCGGCGAGGCCGTCGCCCTCGACGTGCAGCCGGTCGGGTTCTTCCTCCGGGCGCTCGGGCTCCTCATCGACATGGTGACCGGCGTCGCGCTGCTCGTGGTGTTCCTCCTCGCGGCCGGCTGGGTCGCCGGCGTGGGCCTCGACCTCGCGGCGCTGTCCCCGGCCCTCACCGTCGCGAGTCTCGCGGTGGTCATGGTGGTCGTGCCGACGGCGGTCGAGACCGCCACGCGCGGTCGGAGCCTCGGCAAGCTCGCCGTCGGCAGCCGGATCGTGCGGGTCGACGGCGGAGCGGCGGGCTTCCGGCACGCGTTCATCCGCGCGCTCACCGGCGTGCTGGAGGTGTGGTTCACGCTCGGCGCGGTGGCCGGCATCGTCGGCGCGTTCACCCCCCGCGCGCAGCGCCTCGGCGATCTGCTCGCGGGCACCTACGCCGAGCGCACCCGCGCCCCCCGGCTGCCGGCGCCGGTCGGCGGCGTGCCGGCGCCGCTCGCGGACTGGGCGCGGGTCGCGGACGTCACGCGACTCCCCTACCGCGTGGCCCGGCGGGCCGCCCAGTTCGTGCGCACGGCGTCGGGGCTGGACCCGGCCGCGCGGGCGCGCACCGCCGCGGCGATCGCGGCGGACGTCGCGCCGTACGTCTCACCGGTGCCGAGCGTCGACCCCGAGACCCTGGTGCGGGCCGTCGTGGCCGTCCGGCGGGACCGTGAGTACGCGGCGCTGGTCGGCGAGCAGACGCGTGTCGCGCGACTGACCGCGGGGGTCGGCGCGGCGCCGCGCGGCTTCCCCGAGCGCTGACGCAGCAGCGTCAGTAGCGGTAGTGGTCGACCTTGTACGGGCCGTCGACGGGCACGCCGATGTACGCGGCCTGCGTCGGGGTGAGCTCGGTGAGCTCGACGCCGAGCGCCGCCAGGTGCAGGCGGGCGACCTTCTCGTCCAGCGCCTTCGGGAGCACGTACACGCCGACCGGGTAATCTCCCGGGCGCGTGAAGAGCTCGAGCTGCGCGAGGACCTGGTTCGTGAACGAGGCGCTCATCACGAAGGACGGATGCCCCGTCGCGTTGCCGAGGTTGAGCAGACGCCCCTCGCTGAGCACGAGGATGCTGCGGCCGCTCGGCATCCGCCACTCGTGCACCTGCGGCTTGATCTCGATGCGCTCCGCGCCAGGAAGGGACTCCAGCCCCGCCATGTCGATCTCGTCGTCGAAATGGCCGACGTTGCCGACGATCGCGAGGTGCTTGAGGCCCTGCAGGTGCTCGACCGTCACGACCTGCGTGTTGCCGGTCCCGGTGATGAGGATGTCGACATCGCCGATGACCGATTCGAGCCGGGCGACCTGATAGCCGTCCATGGCGGCCTGGAGGGCGCAGATGGGGTCGACCTCGCCGACGATGACGCGTGCGCCCTGTCCGCGGAGCGCCTCCGCGGCGCCCTTGCCGACGTCGCCGTACCCGGCGACGAAGACGACCTTCCCGCCCATCAGGACGTCGGTGGCGCGGTTGATGCCGTCCGGCAGCGAGTGGCGGATGCCGTACTTGTTGTCGAACTTCGACTTCGTGACGGAGTCGTTGACGTTGATCCCCGGGAAGAGGAGCCCGCCGGCGGCGTGCAGCTCGTACAGACGGTGGACGCCGGTCGTGGTCTCCTCGGTGACGCCGAGGATGCCGGCGGCCATCCGCGTGAAACGCTGCGGGTCGCGCGCGAGGCTCGCGCGGAGCGTGTCGAGCACGATGCGGTACTCGGCGGAGTCGCCGGTCGCGGCGTCCGGAACCGCACCGGCGCGCTCGAACTCGACGCCCTTGTGCACGAGCAGCGTCGCGTCGCCGCCGTCGTCGAGGATGAGGTTCGGGCCGTCGAACCCCTCGGCGGACCAGTCGAAGATGCGGTCGGCCAGCTGCCAGTACTCCGCGAGGGTCTCGCCCTTGAACGCGAAGACGGGCACGCCGGCGGGGGCGTCGGCCGTGCCGGTCGGGCCCACCGCGACGGCGGCGGCGGCCTCGTCCTGCGTCGAGAAGATGTTGCAGCTCGCCCAGCGCACCTGGGCGCCCAGCGCGACGAGCGTCTCGATGAGGACGGCCGTCTGCACGGTCATGTGCAGCGAGCCGGCGATCCGTGCGCCGCGGAGCGGCTGCGACGGCCCGAACTCCTCGCGCAGGGCCATGAGGCCGGGCATCTCGTTCTCGGCGAGGCGGATCTGGTGACGGCCGGCAGCGGCGAGCGCGATGTCGGCGACGACGAAGTCGAGGGTGTCCACGGGAGTCGGCATCCGCCCATTCTCCCACTACGCGCGGCGGTGTGGAGGCCGCGGGTCGATCAGACGCGGAGCGTCTCGTGCCGGACGACGACCCAGCCCTTCGGCACGGAGAGCCGATCGGTGTGGATGGCGCACAGGTCGTGGGCGTGCGGGTCGTTGCCGCGCCCCAGCGGACCGACGGCGGCCATCTGGTCGCCGTAGTCGAAGGTGAGGGTCGTCACCGCTTCGCGGGCGCAGCCCACCTTGGAACAGAGTCTCTCGAACATCGTGTCCACCGTAGCGAGCGCGCGCCCGGCCGGACGCAGGCCGCGCCGCGCGACCTAGGATGGGGTCATGATGAGGCGCCGCGTTCGCACCGCGACGACGCGTGCGCGGCCGTCGCGGCACGGCCGGCATGGCCGCGAGGACCGCAGCCCCGTCGTGCGCCCGCCGCTGCCGCCGCTGGAGACCCGGGCGGAGAAGTTCGACCTCGCCGTCGGCACCGCTGTCGAGTTCCTGCGCAGCGCCTGGCCGGAGCTGCGCGATGTGCAGTTCGACATCGGCGCGATGCCGGCCGACACCGATGCCGAGGGCATCCCGAGGTGGACGGTCCTCGCGGATCAGAAGCGGATCGTCCTGTACCGCCTTCCGATCGAGCGGCTGAGCCACCTGCATCGTGACGACGAGCTGCATCGCCGCATGTCGGTGGAGAGCTGCGTGTTCCGTGCCGCGGCGGAGTACCTCGACAAGGACCCCTGGGACCTCGGCCCGGAGCGCTTCCGCTACTTCTGAGCGGTCACTGCGTGTAGACGACGATCGCCGACGCCGCCGCGTCGGCCGGCAGCACCGCATAGCCCGCGAGGGCCCCGACGCCGGAGTACGTGATGTTCGCCCGCACATCCGCTCCGCCGGAGACCAGCCGGTAGACCGTGCCGGCCCGGAGGGCGAATCGCGCCGCGCCGCCCGCCGGCACGGTGATGTCGGTCGCGCCTCCGGCGCCGGCGTCGGCGGTCACCTCGGCGACGACGTCGGCCTCGCCGCCGTTCGTGAGCGTCAGCATCGGCGAGGTGCCGGGCGCCACCGCGAACAGGCTCGGCACCTTCAGCGGATCGGCCGCGGTGTACCAGGCGAAGTCCGCGCCCTCCCCGAAGCCCGTCGTCTCCCACACGGCGGCGACGACCGGACCGGTCGCGTCGACGTGCACGCTGTACGCGCCGACGCCGAGGTCCTCGAGTTCGAGCTCGAGCGGGACCCCGGCATCGAGGGTGACCGTCCGCGGCTCGTCGACCGCGCCGCGCGCCCCGACGCGCGAGACCGTCACGCTGGCCTCTGCTCCCGCTGACGGTGCGAGGAGCCGCAGCAGCGTCGTCGTGTCGGACGCCCCCGCATCGCCGGGTCGGGTGGTGACGGAGAACGCCGGAATCACCTGGCTCTCGCTGGGTGCGGAGGTCGCGCCGACCTGATCGACGCCGCCGGGGACCAGTGTGCGGGTGATGCTCGCCTGCAGCGCGGCCTGGACGGGAGCCTCGGCGGAGGTCACCCGGATGACCGGACTCTGCTCGCCCAGCGCGAGTCCCGCCAGCGGCAGCACGCGCTGCGCTCCGGCTGGGACGACGATGCCGGTGCCCGACGGCGGGGTCACGGCGCCACCTGCGCCATACACCGTCAGGTCCACCCGCGCCGCGACGGTGCCGGGGTTGGTCAACAGGACGAGGTCCGCCGCGCCGGTGATGGCGCTGCCGCCGACGAGCCACGACTCCATGAGCGGCGGCGTGCACGCGGCGGCGGCGAAGCCGCTGAGGTCGTCGCCCGACACAGAGGTCGAGCCCGCGGCCGCCAGGTCGGTGCGGGTGCGGTCCTTCGGGGCGGCGGTGAAGGCCTGCGGGCCGAGCCCGTCGATGACATCGGGGACGAGCAGCGTCGCCTCCGTCGCGGGCTCGCTACCCGCGCCGGTCGCCGCGACGACGCGCTGGCGCGCCGCCTCGGTGACCGCGGCGGCGTCGCCGGCGTCGCGCCCGACCGCCAGGAGGGGTCCCGTGCAGGCGAGGACGGACGCCTCGGGTTCGGGGATGGCGGTGACCGACAGCGGCTGCCGCGTGAACTCGGGCCAGGGGAAGACCGCCGCCGCGGTGGCGCCCAGCGCGAACGCGACCGTGACGGCGATGCCCACGGCGGTCCGCGCCCCGCGCTGCGTCCGGCTGATGCTCATCGGCGCTCCGCTCTGCTGGTGCCGACGACGCGGGGCAGGCCCCGGCCCTCTCGGCGGCTCGCGCTCGTCGGGAGGGCGAGGAGAAGCGCGACGGCGACGACCCCGAGCTGTACGGCGGCCACGCGCCGCGCGGTCGCGACGGTCTCGGCCGACGCGGAGCGTGCGGAGACCTCGCCGGACAGGCGCCACAGCGTGCCCTTCGCGGTCTCGCCGACGATGTCCACTCCGCTGCGCTTGTCCAGGGCCGTCTGCGCCGACAGTCGCATCGCACGGGCCCCATCGGCATCGCCGTCCGCGGTGGTGCCCAGGACGACGAACGCGATGCCGTGATCGGCCAGCCGGTCCACGACATCCCCCGCGGCATCCGTGATGAGGTCCGCCGCCATGCGCGCGGTCGTCACGTCGGCGGCGTCCGCCGTCGTCCGCGCGGAGAGCAGCGTCGTCTGGCCGCCGAGCGTCGCGCTCCCGCCCCACACGACCGACGCCGCGATGCCGCCGTCCGGCTGCGGGACGATGACGAGAGTGCCGTTGGAGGTCCCGCCGCGCCCCTCGGCGTCGACGTAGGCCGGCAGCGTGCTCGCGGGGCCGTTCGTCAGCGCCGCGGTGCCGCGGACCGTCGCGGTGAGCGCGGGGAAGGCCGCGGCGCCGAGAGCGACCATGATGACGGCCGCGGCAACGAGACGGGCGAACCGGATGCCGGGCAGCAGGTCGAGGGTGAGCAGGGCGGCGCCGAGGAACCCGGCCCACGCGAGGCTCAGCGCTGCGCCGGGCCACAGCCCCACGGCATCCGAGCCGGAGGCCGACAGGGTCACGCCGACCGCTGCGAACGCCGTCGCGAGTCCCAGCGCGGCGACGAGGAGTGTCGTGAGGGATGCCGTGAGCCGCGCCGTGAGCGGTGCGAGGAGCGCGAGGACGAGCAGCGGCACCGTGAGCAGGGGCACCCACCAGACCGGCGCGGCGTCCCCGAGGAGCGCGTTCCAGCCGCCGGGGTCGGCGGTGGGGAACCCGGCGGTCAGCAGCAGTCGCCGCAGCACGTCGGCCGCGCCGCCGGTGTCGAGGGGAACCCCGGGATCGGCCAGCAGGCTCCCTGCGTCGCCGGCGCGGAGTCGGTGCCAGACGAGCGGCGCGAACAGCACCACGGTCGGGACGATGAGCCATACGACGTGCGGCAGGCCTCTCCCGCCGCGCAGGACGACGGTCAGGACGACGGCGATGAGCCACAGCACCCCGAGGCCCGGCGCGAGCGACGGGGCGCAGGCGATCACGGCGGCGAGGAGGAGCGAGGCCACACCGGCGCTCGTCCACGAGCGGTGCGCGGCGACGCCCGTGTAGAACAGCCAGGGCAGGAGCAGGTGGACGAGCACACCGGTCGGACGTCCGTCGACCAGCGCCGCCAGGAAGGCGGGGGCGAGCGCCCAGGCGACCGCGCCGAGCGCCCGGAGCGTGCTCCGGCGCGTGACGCGCGTCGCGGCGAACCAGCCGCCGAGCGTCGCGAGGGGAAGCGCGAGGATCCAGAGCACCACGACGGCGCGCGAGGGCTCCCACGGGGACAGGCTGCCGACGAGGGCGACGAGCCCGCTGAACGGGTCGGCGGGCCCGACGAGATCCCAGCCGAGGGGGCGCTGTCCCCATGCGGCGTCCTCCCACAGCTGCGCGAGCGTCGACCGCAGCGGAGCCAGCGCACCCCCGCCGAGCACCGGCCAGGCAAGCAGGGACGGCAGCGCCACGGCGGACAGGACGAGCGCCGCGAGCACCAGCCACGCCCCGCCGCCCGTGAAGAACCGCAGGTCATGGTGATCACCGGTGTCGCCGTCGTCGTCGAGCCGGTGGCGCAGTTGCGCCGTGGTGACCCGCAGCGGTGCCAGCTGCGCCCAGCCCGCCGTGCGGGCGCGCCGGATGCGACCGCGCGCCGCCGCGACGGAGGGGAGCCGGATCATCGCGATGACCGCCGCGGCCCACTCCGATCCGATCCGGTCGGGCTGCTTGCCGAGGAGGTGTCCGAGGGTCCGCCACAGCGCGAGCGGGAGCAGCGACAGCCAGTGCAGCGGCACGGCGGCGGCCGGAGCGTAGACCAGTCGGCGGTGCAGCTGCGCGGTGCGGGACGCGTAGGAGCGGCGCACGTGGGCCCAGAAGTCCTCGCCGCCGGGGGGCCCCGCGACGCCGTCGCCGGCGACCGCGACGAGGGCCGTGGGTGCGAGGGCGACGCGCCCGCCCGCCAGACGCGCGCGCACCCCGAGGTCGAGTCCCTCGTCGGCGCCGGAGAGCGCGGGGTCGATGCCGCCGAGCGCCCGCCATTCCGCGACGCGCACGAGGAGGCCGCGGACGTCGGCGCCCAGCACGTCCTCGGTGGCGTCGTGCTGTCCCTGGTCGAGCTCGCCGTCGGCGAGACCGACCGTGCGACCGAGGCGTGTCATCGACACCCCGAGCGACGCGATCTGGCCGTGATCGTCCCACCGGACGAGCTTGGGCGCGGCGAGGGCCACCGACGGGGCGGTCTCGAGCGCCCCGGCCAGCCGGGCGAGGGCCTCCGGTGCCGGCACCGTGTCCTGCGCGAGGAGCCACACGGCGTCGCCGTCGAGGCGGTGCGTGGCCAGGCGCAGCGCCTGCGCGTAGCTCGTCGACCGGTCCGCCGTGATGACGCCTTCGGCCCCGGAGGCGGCCGCGGCGGCGCGGACGGCGTCGGCCGGACCGCACAGCACGAGGGTCAGCGCATCCACCGGACGCGACTGCGCCGCGAGGGCGGTCAGCGTCCGGCGCAGATGGAGGTCGGCCGGGATGCGCCCATCGGGGCGCACGACCAGCAGTGCGTGGACTCGGGCGGGCATGACGTGGTCAGCCTAGGCGGCGCGTCGCGACAGCAGAGGCAGCCGCGCGCGATTCGCCGGGATCGGTCAGCTCGCGCGCCGCTTGAGCTTGCGCCGCTCGCGTTCGCTCAGCCCACCCCAGATGCCGAAGCGCTCGTCGTTCTGCAGGGCGTACTCGAGGCACTCCCCGCGCACGTCGCACGACCCGCAGATGCGCTTCGCGTCGCGGGTCGAGCCGCCCTTCTCCGGGAAGAAGGCCTCGGGATCGGTCTGCGCGCAGAGCGATTCGGACTGCCAGGCGAGGGCAGTGTCCTCGCCGGTCTCGGCGGGCCGACGCACGCCGGGCACTCCGAGATTGATCGGATCGACGAACCAATTCTCGGGAACGCCGGAACGGTAACCCGTCATCTCGCTCTCCCACCTGTATATCCACACGATGTCTGTGTGTAGGGATAATTACACCCTTGTCATTCGCCCCGGTCAAGTCGCAGATCGTAAAGCCTCAAGCCGACATTGAACCTTCTTGACGCTCGCCCGGCGTGTCGCGCACGCCGCGTGGCGCCCGCCCTGCCCCGCGACGATGTGTCCCAGAACCTGCGGGTTGCGCCGCCAACACCGGCATCCGCTGTGACATCCGCTCGCGGGGTGTCACACCATCCGGGGGGCGAGCACGCCATCACCCGCCTGGTGCGGGACGATCCGCGCGGGCGCGGCGGATGCCGCAGGTGACCGCGGCGATCAGGGGCGGCCGGGCTGCGCGAGGAACACGTCGCCCTCGCCGGTGAGCTCGACGCTCGTCTCGTCGACCGTGAGGTAGGCGGCTTCCGCGGGCCGCAGCGTGAGAGCGCCGCCGGCCGCCGTCACGGTCACCTCGCCGCGGGTGACGAGCGCGATGGCGGGCCCGGCGAGCGCGAGGCGCTGCGCCCGGCCGGAGTGCACGGCGGCGTGGACGAGCGCGAAGTCGGGGATGCCGACGTCGAAGACCTCGGCACCGTCGACGGTCATCGGCGTCACGAGGGGCGCGGGCTCCGGGGTGGTGTCGACGATCCGCATCAGCTCGGGAACGTCGATGTGCTTCGGCGTGAGTCCTCCGCGCAGCACGTTGTCGCTGGCCGCCATGAGTTCGACGCCGAGGCCGTCCTGATAGGCGTGCAGCACCCCGGCGGGTGCGAACAGCGCCTCGCCCCGGTGCAGCTCGACGAGGTTCATCAGGAGCGCCACGACGATCCCCGGGTCGCCCGGGAAGTCCTCGGCCGCGGCGCGCAGGACCTGCAGCTCGGCGGCGAACTCGGTGCTGGAGGCGGCCCGGAGCGCCACGACGAGATCGTCGATCTCGGCCTGGGCCTGCCCGCTCAGCGCCCACTCGAGCGTCTCCCGCAGGATGTCCGCGTCCGCTCCCGGCCGGGAGAGCCGGGCCGCGAGCGCGGTGACGCCCGGGCCCTCGCCGAGCTCCGCCAGCAGCCGGCGGGTGTCCTCGAGCGGACGCAGTCCCACGAGGGCGCGGAACACGTCGCTGACCGCGACGATGATCTCCGGCTTGTGGTTGGCGTCCCGGTAGGTGCGCTCGGGTGCATCGACGGGGATCCCCGCCGCGTTCTCCCGGGCGAAGCCGGTGGCCGCCTCCGCCAGGGAGGGGTGCGCCTGGATCGACAGCGAGCTGCCCGCCGCGAGCAGCTTCATCAGGTACGGGAGCGGACGCTCCCCCCGGTCCGCGATCAGCCCGTCCAGCGTCCGTCCCGAACCGTCCTGGACGCGCGCGGGGCAGCCCGGGTGATCGCCGTACCAGATCTCGGCTTCCGGACTCCCGTCCGGCGCCCGGCCGACGAGGTCGGGGATCAGGGTGGCGGACCCCCACGAGTAATCGCGGGGCTCGTTCGTCAGGCCGATGAGCACCCCCTCAGCCTAAAGGTCACGCGCGATAGCCTGAGCGCAGATGACTGTTCACACGATGCACCCGATCTCGGCGCCGCCCCAGGCGCCGGTGCGGGAGAAGACCGGCCACCTGCTGCTGCGCGGGTGGTGCATCTTCGTGCTCGCCGGTGCCCTCGCAGGGACCAGCTGGCTCCTGGCGCTGGGGACGCTGGGCTCCGCGATCGTCGCCGCCGGCTCCGGCCTCGTCTCCGTCCTCCTGTGGGTGACGCTCCGCCCCGTCGTGCAGTGGCGCCGGCTCCCCTGGTTCGCCGTCGCCTACATCGCGTGGGCCGTGGCGTCGCTGCTCTGGAGCGCGTGGCCCACCGCCACCGCCATGACGCTGCTGCTGCTGCTCACGACCTCGGTGCAGGCGATGTTCGTCGGTGCCGTGCTCACGTGGCGCGAGCTGATCCGGGCGGTAGCGTCGGCGCTGAAGTGGATCCTGGGCCTGTCGCTCGTGTTCGAGCTGTGGGTCTCGCTGATCTGGCAGGGTCCGATCCTCCCCGGCTTCGTGCGCCCGGACGGTCCGGTGGACGACCCGATCGTGCTCTGGTCCCGCGACAACCTCTTCGACGGGGGGCGCATCCAGGGGCTGTTCGGCAACGCGAACGACCTCGCCTACGTCGCGCTGCTCGCCCTCGTCGTCTTCGGCGTGCGCCTCGCCGGCGGAGCGCCGCGCCGCGTGCTCCTCATCGGATGGATGGTGCTGGCCGGCTACCTGTTCGTCCGCGCGGGCTCTGCGACGGCGTACCTGGCCGCCGCGGCCGTCGTCGTCGTCCTCCTGACGGCGCTGCTCATGCGCACCTCGAACCGCCCCGGCGGACGGACGCGCTTCTACCTCGCCTACTTCGTGGTGGCGGTGGGGGGCCTGACGGCGCTCTGGCTCGCCCGCGACGCCGTCTTCGCGCTCCTCGGCCGCTCCGCCGACCTGACCGGACGCGAGGGGATCTGGGGCGCCGTCATGGAGCGCGCCGTGGAGCGACCCGTGCTCGGCTGGGGGTTCTCCACACCGTGGGTGCCGACCGACCCCGGCTTCGACGAATGGATCGTCGACCACGGCGAGACGGTCATGCAGGCGCACAACATGTGGATCGACGTGTTCTTCCAGCTCGGCATCGTCGGTCTCGTGCTCATCGCCCTGACCTTCCTGGCGTACGTCTGGCGCGCGTGGTTCTTCGCGGTGGACCGTCCGCGCTGGGACCTCGTCTCGGACCGCCCCTACTCTGCGGGGACCCTCGTCCCGACGCTGACCGGAGCCATCCTGCTGGTGCGCGGACTGGCCGAATCCGGCCCGCTGCTGGCCTGGGGCTGGTTCCTCGTCATCCTCCTGGCCTTCAAGATCAAGCAGGCGCCGCTCGTGGACCGCGGCCCGGCCGAGCGCCGGCTCGTCGGGGAGCAGGGCGAGCGGCTGCGCGGACGATGACCGCCGGGGTGCCGACGCCGAGCGGCCAGACCATGTCGCTGCTGCGCTCCTCGGCGTTCGCGGCGGTTTTCGCGACGATCGCGATCGCCGCCCTCTTCTCCACCCACGTCCTGCGCAGTCTCATCGGCGACGCGGGGTACGGTGCGATCATCGTCGGCCTCTGCGTCATCGGCGTCGCCCTGCTCGCGGCGCGGCGGCGCGAGTGGCGTGTCATCGAACTCATGCCGACGACGCTCGCGGCGCTGCTGATCTGGCTGCTCCTGACGACCCTGTGGTCGCGCGCGCCCGTCGAGGGGGTCATGGGATGGCTGCAGCTGGCGGCCCCCACCCTGCTCGCCGTCGTCGTGGCCCAGTTCCGCGACACGCTCCAGACGGTCCGCGCGACCGGGGACGTGCTGCGCGTGCTGCTGAGCGCGTCGCTGGTCGTCGAGGTGCTCAGCGGGGTCCTGCTCGACCTGCCGATCCCGTTCCTGCGGATCGCGGGGAACCTGGCCGACGGCGGACCCATCCAGGGCCTCTTCGGCACCCGCACACAGCTCGGGCTCGTCACGATCATCGCGCTCATCACGTTCCTCGTGGAGTGGCGGACGCGCTCGGTGACACCGGGCCTGTCGATCTTCTCCGTCACGCTGGCGGGCGCCCTCGCGGTGTTCACGGCGTCGCCCATCGTCCTTCTGATGGTCGTCGTCGCCGGCCTCGCGACCGGCATCCTCGCCGTCGTCCGCCGCACCCCGAAGGCCGCCCGACCGACCCTGCAGTGGGCCATCGCCGGCGTCCTCACGGTGGCGGGGATCCTCGTCTACGCGTTCCGCCGTCCCCTCGTGTACTGGCTCAACGCCGAGCCGGACTTCCTCACCCGGTCGAGGCTCTGGAACGCGATCCTCGACCTGTCCGCCGTCCAGCCCGTGCAGGGGTGGGGCTGGGTCGGCACGTGGCCGGACGGTGTCATGCCGTACAGCTTCATCCGCTTCCTCGTGCGCGGCGACCACGCATCGGCGCTCAACGCGTGGATGGACGTGCTGCTGCAGGCCGGCGCCGTCGGGGTCGTGCTCCTCCTCGCCTTCGCGGGCCTGGCCCTGGCGCGCGCCTGGGTGACGGCGTCCGAGCGCCGGTCGACGGTGTACACCTGGCCGCCGCTGATCCTCATCGTGCTGCTTGCCGACTCCGTCGTGACGAGTTCGCTCCTGGGCGGCTTCGGGTGGTTCCTCATCGTCGTGTGCGCGACGCGCGCCTCCCTGGTGAAGGGCTGGCGGAGCGGAATGGACGCCCCGTCGCCGCCGGACGATCTGCCCCACCGCCTCGACGACTGAGCGCCGACGCCGTGCGCGCCCGGAGCGCCCAGGTCGCGCCGAGCCGGGCCGCATAGAATCGACCGTCCCCTGCCCGCCCCGTCCCGGAGGTCCCCGTGCGTCGACTGCGCCGTCTGCTGCGCGGCAGCGCCTTCCTCCAGCGATGGCGCTTCGCGCCGTACATCCTGATGTACCGGCTCTGGGCCCGGCGGCCCGTCGTGGCCGGCCGCATCCTCTTCCTCTCCGATGCCCGCGCCGACTTCTCCGGGAATTTCGCGTCGCTGCGCGACGAGGCCGTCCGTCAGGACCCCGCCGCCGAGGTGATCGGGATCTTCAAGCCCGCCCTCCGTGCACGGCGCCCGCTGCGGGACATGTGGCGCCTGCCGCGCCTGATGGCGACCGCGCAGACCATCGTCCTGGACGACTTCTACCCCCTCGTGTACCCGCTGCGCATCCGCCCGGAGACGCGGCTGGTGCAGGTCTGGCACGCCGCCGGCGCGTTCAAGCGCGTCGGATGGAGCCGGGCGGGGCTGCCCGGCGGCCCGCTGCCGGGCTCGCTCGCACACCGCAACTACACCGATGCGACGGTCAGCTCCGAGGCCATCCGACCCGACTACGCGGAGGCGTACGGGATCGACGTGTCGCGCGTGCACGCGCTCGGCGTCCCCCGCACCGACGTCTTCTTCGACGAGGCGCGTGTCGCCGCGGCCGCGCGGGCCGTGCGGGAGCGCCACGGCATCCCCGCCGACCGCAAGATCGCGCTCTTCGCCCCCACCTTCCGCGGCGACGGTCAGCTCTCCGCGACGTTCGACACCGACAGCGTGCCCTGGGCCGACCTGGTCCGTGACCTCGGCGACGACTGGGTGCTCCTCGTCAAGATGCACCCCTTCGTGGCGCCCCTCGACGTCCTCCGCCCCGACGTGAGCGGGGTCGTCGACGTCACCCGCGACCGGGAGCTCACGGAGCTCATGATGGCGGCCGACGTGCTCGTGACGGACTACTCGTCGGCGATCTTCGAGTTCGCCCTCCTCGACCGGCCCATCGTCTTCTTCTGCCCCGACCTCGCGGACTATGCCGCGAGCCGCGACTTCTACCGTCCGTTCGCCGACTACGTCACCGGCCCGCTCGTCGCAGAGGGCGGCGACCTGGCCGGCGCGATCCGGTCGGCGCGGACGTCCGAGGCGGCGACCGCGTTCCGCCAGGAGTTCATGTCGGCCTGCGACGGCCGCTCGAGCGAACGGATCGTCCGGGAGCTGCTGCTGCGCCCCCGGGCCGTCGTGGAGCGCGCGGCCGTCGCCCCGGGCGGAACCCCGGAGCCGACCCGCGCCGAGGGGCGCATCGGCATCCGGCTCGCCGTCGCCTGGCTCGCGCGGACGAGCCTCGCGCTCGTGTACGCCCCGCTGAAGCTGCTGCCCGCAGGGCACAAGGTCGTCATGATCAGCCGCGAGCACCCGACCATCCCGGACGACTTCGTCGACCTGCGCGCGGCCATCGAGCGTCTCGATCCCCGCGTGCGGGTCGTGACGCTCGTCCGGATGGTGCCGCCAGGGCTGTTCGGCAAGGTCGGCTACGCCGTGCACATGCTCGCGCAGCTCTACCACGTCGCGACCGCCCGCGTCCTCGTCGTCGACACGTACGCGATCGTCGCGAGCGTCCTCCGGCACAAGAGCGACCTCACCGTCATCCAGATCTGGCACGCGCTGGGCGCGTTCAAGAAGTTCGGCATCAGCATCCTCGGCCAGGAGGAGGGCCGTGACGAGCGGATCGCGCGCGCCATGCGGATGCACGAGGGCTACGACATCGTGCTCACGAGTGCGGAGGACTGCCGGCCCGCCTACGCGGAGGCGTTCGGCACCGAGCTCTCCCGCGTGCGCGTGGCTCCGCTCCCCCGGGTGGACCGGCTCCGCGATCCGGCCCGGCGGGAGGCGACCCGCAGCCGCATCCTGGCGGCGCACCCGCACCTGCGCGGTCGCCACGTCGCCGTCTTCGCGCCGACCTTCCGTCTCGACGGCAGCGTCACCGTCGACGTGCCCGCGCTCACCGCAGCGCTGGAGGCGGTGGGCGTCCACACGGTCGTCAAGCTGCATCCCCTCATGCACGGGGCGTTCGGCGCAGACGTCGACACGGCCGACGGATTCTCCACGCAGGAGATGCTCACGGTGGCCGACCTGTTCATCACCGACTACTCCTCCGCCCTGTACGAGGCCGCCGTCGTCGACGTGCCGAGCTACTTCCTCACCCCCGATCTCGACGACTACCTCGCGTCACGGGACTTCTACCTCGACTACCGCCATGACCTGCCCGGGCCGATCGTGCGCACCGTGGGCGAGCTCGCCGCCGCCGTCGCGGCAGACACGGCGACACCCGCCGACGCGGCCGCCTTCGCGACGCGCTGGGTGCAGGTCCCCGGCGACGAGGCGCCCATGCCCGGTGCCACCCCGTGCGCGGACGAGATCGCCCGCATCGTCGCGACCGCCCTCGCCGACTGACCCCGTTACACTGACCCAGGCATGAGAAGAACAATCGGGGTCGTTGGCCTGATGACCAACGAGAACGTGGGCGACTACCTTCTGGTCGAGGCCTCGAAGTACCTGCTGCGAACCCACGACCCGGACATCGTGCTCGTCGACATCGACGTCGATCCGAAGAACGACAGCATCCGCTCCGGAATGCGCCGTCTGAACTACCGTGCCGCCGCGGTCATGAAGGTGTTCCAGCGCCCGGTCCTGTCGGTTCTGCGCGGACAGCGCGCCGCCTACCACTACAACCGCCTGTACTGGAGGACCAAGCTCGGCTGGTACTTCAAAGACCGGATCAAGGATCTCGACGCGATCGTGTTCACCGGCGGCGGGTTCATCAAGTTCAAGACGCAGGGCCTGAACTACATCGACGAGCTCATCCTGGAGACCGCTCGCATGCGCGACATCCCCGTGATGATGAACGCCGTCGGCGTGGAAGGGTACAGCGAGACCGACATCAGGTGCCAGCGGCTCAAGAAGGCCCTCAACTCCGACAACGTGCGCGTCATCACCACGCGCGACGACATCGACACCCTCGACGCCCACTACATCACCAACCCGCGCATCGTCACCGAGCGCGTCGGCGACCCCGTGTTCTGGCTGAGGGAGATGGAGATCCTCGAGGAGAACGTCGGCGGCCAGGCCGAGCGGACCGGGCACCGGATCGGCATCAACCTCATCAACCCCCAGAACTTCTCCGTGTACGGCGGCCACATCTCCCCGGACGCCATCGTCAACTTCTATCGGAACCTGATCGAGGAACTGCAGCGACTCGACGCGGATTTCGTCCTGTTCTCGAACGGCATGACGGTCGACCAGACGTTCGGCCAGTCGCTGGTGTCGAGCATGAATCTGCGCAGCGATCAGTTGGTGCATCGGCCCGCGACGTCGGCGGAGTTCGTCAACCTCGTCGCCGGCTTCGACATCATCCTGAGCGCACGCATGCACGCGGGGATCACCGCGTACGCGATCGACGTGCCCGTCGTGGGGCTCATCTGGGGCGAGAAGCTGCAGTTCCTGACCGAGATCACCGGCCTGCGCGACAGGTACTTCGACGAGCACGAACTCGACGTCGCGAAGATCGCGCGCATGCTCGTGAGCAACGACCTCCCCGCGCCCGACTCGGAGCTGCGCTCGGAGCTGCGTGAGCGCACCCGACGACAGCTCACCGCCTTCGTGGAGAGCGTCCCTCGGAGGAAGACATGATCGACAAGCTGATCGAAGGAAAGCTCCTCACGGTGCTCGTCGGAAGTGTCTTCCGCCTCGTCGAGATCCTCGTCCGCACCGTCCATGTGACCGTGCGAGGCATCCGTCTCCTCGTGCAGGAGGTGGTCACCTCGCGGATCGACACGTGGCTGTCGTCCTTCGGGAAGCGCATGGTGGCGAACAGGACCCGGGTCGAGCAGTCGTCGATCGTGCTCATCGAGCGGGACGGCGAGTACACCGGCGACCCGAAGTACATCGCGGAGGAGATCCTCCGCCGCGGTGCGCCCCTGACGATCACGTGGGTGCTCCGCGATCGGTCGATCGGACCCTTCCCGAGCGAGTTCCACTTCGTGAAGTACGGCACCGCCGAGTACTTCCGATCCGTTGCCGGCGCGAAGGTCGTGGTCCAGAACGCCCACTGCCTCCAGGAGAGCGGTGTCGTGAAAGGAAGCTCCCAGCAGTGGGTGCAGACCTGGCACGACCCACTCGGACTGAAGCGGCTCGACAGCGCCGGCCGCGACCGCAGGTCCTACCTGCGCCTGCGCGAACTCGACAACACGCAGACCGACGTCCTGCTGACGAACAGCACGTTCGAAGACGACGTCTTCACCGAGACGTACTGGCCCGACGTGCCGAAGTCGAGGATCGGTCACCCGCGCAACGACGTCCTCTCAGACACGTCCCAGGAGACGGCGACCCGGATGCGGAAGAAGGCGCTCGACCGTCTCGACATCGCCGACACCGGCCAGCGGTTCCTGCTGTACGGCCCGACGCGCGGGGGCGACCCCCGCGCGACGCCGCTCAGCGGCATCGACGTCAACGCGGTGCGCGCGGCCCTGTCGGAGCGGTTCGGCGGAACCTGGGAGATCCTGATCCGCACGCACAACAGCGACAAAGCACAGTCGGACGTGCTGCTGGCGGGTCTTCCCGCGTACTGCCACAACGCCTCGTTCCATCCCGATGTGCAGGAGCTGCTCGTCCTCGCCGACGCCGGCATGACCGATGGCGCCGGCTGGATCTGCGACTACCTGCTCACGGCCAAGCCGGCGTTCCTGTTCTCCACCCACGAGCGCGGCACGTCTCGTGATCTCGAGAAGCTCCCGCTCCCTCTGGCGACCTCGAACCACGCGCTGCTCAGGAACATCGAGCAGTTCGATCACGAGGTCCACGGCCGCGAGATCGGGCAGTTCCTCGAGGTGTCCGGCAGCGTCGACGACGGTCACGCAGCGTCCCGCGTCGTGGACAGGCTCGAGGAGCTGATGTCCCGCTGACATATACTGCTGACGTGTCCGCAGACCATCCGAGCAGTGACTCTCCGGCGCATCCGGGGACACGCTCGGGGTCCGTTCCGGCCACCAGCAGTGTCGTCGCCCGCGACCTCGACGACATCGTCGCCGCGGCCCTGCCGTGGGAGAAGCTCTTCGGCAAGACGGTCTTGATCACCGGCGCGAGCGGCATGATCCCCGCCTACGTCGCCCGCACCCTGCTGCGACTCAACGACACCCGCGGCGCCGGCATCCGGGTGCTGGGGCTCGTCCGCCATCCGTCGACGGCCCGCGGCACGTTCGCCGACGTCATCGACAGAAGCGACCTCGCGCTGGTGGAGGGGGACGTCACGCAGCCGGTGCACCTCGATGAGCCGGTGCACCTGGTCATCCACGGCGCCTCCCCCGCCCGCCCGCACCTTCATGCGACGGCACCGGTGGACACGATTCGCGCCAACGTGCAGGGCGCGTTCCATCTGCTCGATCTCTGTCGTCGGTCCGGGGACGCCGCCTTCGTGCTCATGTCGTCCGCGGAGGTGTACGGGCAGCGCCCCGACGACGACGGACTCGTGACCGAAGACGGGTACGGCGCGGTCGACATCCTGACCCCGCGCGCCAGCTACGCGGAGGGCAAGCGCGCGGCGGAGACGATCGCGGTGAGCTACCGCGCCCAGTACGGGATCTCCATCACGATCGCCCGCTTCGGGCATGTCTTCGGCCCGGGCATGGCGCTCGACGACGGACGCGTGCAAGCCGATTTCACCGCCGACGTCCTCGCCGGCCGCGATATCGTGCTCAACAGCGACGGCAGCGCGCGGCGCACCTATACGTATCTCGCGGATGCCGTCTCCGGAATGTTCACAGCGCTCCTCGTCGGCGAGGACATCGCCTACAACATCGCCGATCGGGACGGCTTCATCAGCATCCGGGAACTCGCTGCGGCCTTCGCGGGGGCCCGCCCCGAGCGCGGCCTCACGGTGGGCTTCCGTGAAGGGGTCGACGTGTCCGGGTACAGCGCCGTGCGCGGGCAGGGGCTCGATGACACCAGGCTCCGGGCGCTCGGATGGGTCCCGCACGTCGGGTTCCGCGCCGGAGTGGATCGCACGATCGCCTGGCACGAAGAACGCCGCCGACCGTGACAACCGACCCGCAGGCGCACGCCCCCGGCACGGACTCGGCCGCCCTCGCCCGCGGCTACCTGCTCGAGGTGACCGGCATCGCCTGGGAGCGGATCCACCTGACGATCCGGCTCCACCTCTCCCCTGCCACCGGAGCAGCACACGCCGCACGGCCGTCGGACGTGTCGTTCGCGTTCACCGACGGCCGCCGCACCTTCGACGTGCCGTCCACCGACGACGGCGACGGCTCCTTCGTCATCCGCATCAATGTCACGACCTTCGCGGGTCGCACGGCCATCCCCGACGGCACGTGGCGCGTGCAGTCGTTCCTCGATGGGACGCCGGGCCCCATCGCGTCGCAGGACGGCGACGATCTCGACTCCCTCGATGACGCATCGCGAGTGTTCCTCTACGACCTGAACCGCTCGGCCATGACGGTGTCCTTCGGCGTCGACGACAATCGCGACGACGCCACGCGCCTCGACCTCCTCCTCCACACGTATCACCTGCATCGTTCCCCGGCTCCGGCTCAAACGCCCTCGATCGTCGCGCGGATCAAGGCGAAGCTCCTCGGAGCGGACGCCAGGCAGCGATACGCCCGCACGATCTATTACCTCGCCGCACGCTTCATCGGGCCCAAGCCCGGCAGGATCCTCTTCGCCTCCGACCAGCAGCCGTCGATGGAGGGCAACCTCCTCCGCGTCCACGAGCGCATGGTCGAACGCGGACTCGACAAGCAGTTCGATCTGCGCTTCTCGTTCCGCCTTCCGAGCACCACGGGGTGGGTCACGACCACTCGCATCCTGTACCTCCTGGCCACGAGCGAGACCATCCTGCTCGACGACTACTTCGGACTGCTCAACAGCATCACGATCGATCGGCGCACGCGGGTCATCCAGGTGTGGCACGCCGGCAGCGGCTTCAAATCGGTCGGGTACAGCCGTTTCGGCAGCACCGATTCACCCAAGCTCCGTCAGCCCCACCGTCAGTACACCTATGCGATCAGCGGCTCCGAGCACCTGCGCCCCGTCTATGCGGAAGCGTTCGGCATCGAGGAGGCCGCCGTCATCCCGACCGGGCTGCCGCGGATCGACTGGTTCCTCGACGAAGCCCGCACGGCATCGTTCCTGGACGACTTCTACGCGCAGCATCCACAGCTCCGCGGCAAACGCATCATCCTGTTCGCGCCGACGTTCCGCGGAAGCGGGTACCGCACCGCGTTCTACGACTACGACCTCATCGACCTCGACGCCCTCTATGCGGCCTGCCCACCCGACACCGTGGTGCTGTTCCGGATGCACCACTTCGTGAAGGACCCCATCCGGATCCCGGAGAAGTACCGCGACCGCTTCTTCGACTTCACCCGGTTCCCAGACGGGCTGGGCCTGCTGCACGTCACGGACCTTCTGATCACCGATTACTCGTCGATCATCTACGAGTTCGCGCTCCTCGACCGGCCGATGCTGTTCTTCGCTCCCGACCGGGCGAGCTACGCGGCGACCCGCGGTTTCCACCGGGACTACGAGCAGACAGCGCCGGGCCGCGTCTGCGAAACGTTCGATGAGGTCGTCCGCGCCATCCGGGACGGCGACTTCGAGCAGGACAAACTCGCCCGTTTCCGGGCGGAGAACTTCGACAGAATCGATACGGGCGCCGCGGATCGGGTGATCGACTGGCTCATCCTCGACGAGCATCCCGAGACCCACCTCGTCGCGTCGCGCACCCCGGCGAACCCGACACCAGCGATGGAGACTGAACAGCGATGAACATAGCGGTGATCTTCGCGGGCGGCATCGGCTCGCGGATGTCTTCGGCCAACCTGCCGAAGCAGTTCCTCGAGATCCACGGAACGCCCCTGATCGTGCACACCATCCAGCACTTCCAGGACCACCCGGACATCGATCGCGTCGCCGTCGCCATCCTCCCGGCGTGGCGGGACAGATTCGCGCATCTGGTCGCGCGTTACGAGCTCACGAAGGTGAACTGGATCGTCGACGGCGGGACGACCGGCCAGGAGTCGCGGCACCGCGCCATCCGGGCGGTGGCCAACGAATGCCCGGGCGACTCGGTGGTCCTCATCCACGACGGGGTGCGACCTCTCATCAACGCGCAGCTCATCTCCGACAACATCAGGACCGTCCGTGAACTCGGCGCGGCGATCACGTGCACGAAGGGCAACGAGACCATCGTCTCCGCATCCAGCGAAGAGATCGACGAGGTCCTCCCCCGCGACTTCCTCTACATCGCCCAGGCCCCGCAGAGCATGCGCCTCAGCACCGCGCTGGAGATCTACGATCGTGCCGTGGCGGACGGGGACGACGACTCCATCGACACCGCCACCTTGCTGCGGCGCTACGGGCACAAGCTGTTCCGCGTGCCCGGGCCGCGCTCGAACATCAAGATCACCACCGCGGAGGACTACTACATCTGCCGCGCGTTCTTCGACGTGCTCGAGCGCAATCAGATCGGCGGCTGACGAGGCCGCGTTCCGTCGGGGTCAGCGCTTCCGCATCTGCTCGACCTGCACGGTGACGATCTGACCGGTGAGGTCGCTCGCGAGTACCTGCAGGCTGACCGACGCGACATCCTTCGGATCGAGAAGCGTGTCCTCGGGCTCCTCGCCGAAGGCCTTCGTCCGCATCGGCGTGCGCGTGCGCTGAGGATTGATGCAGTTGATGCGTACTCCGTCGGGCGCCCACTCCTCGGACAGGGCCTGCGTCAGGTTGACGATCGCGGCCTTGCTCGCCGAGTAGACCCCGTAGTTCGCGCGTCCGCGGGTGTGCGAGCTGGAGGTGAACAGCAGCATCTGCCCGCTCGTCTGCGCCAGGTACTTGTGCACCGCGCGTGCGACGATCACCGGCGCCAGGAAGTTCGTCTCGATGCTGGCCGTGATGTGCTCCACATCGGTCTCCGTCAGCGGGCCCATCTGCAGGATGCCCGCCGACACCACGACGAGGTCGATCCTCCCGGACGCGTCGTAGGCGACCTTCAGCGCCTCCTCCACATGCTCGGGGGAGCGCACGTCGGTGCCGGTGCTCGAACGACTGAACTCGTGGACCTCGGCGCCGGCCTGCGTGGCGAGTTCCACGATGCTCTGGCCGATGCCGTAGCTGCCGCCGAAGACGACGACCACCTTCTCGCGCAGGTCGGGGAGTTCGTCGACGGCCGAAAGGCTCTCGGACTGCAGCTGGAAGAGTTTGTCGGCGATGTGCACGTCGATCGGCTCGGTGATCTTCATGTTCTCGGCAGAGCCCTCGACGACGTAGATCGGGACGTGCGGAAGATAGGTGAACACCACGCCGCAGTCGTCCGTCGCGTGGAACGTCCGGTCCATGTCCGCCCGGCGGTAGGCCTCGCGGATCGTGCCGAGCCGGAACGCCTGCGGCGTCTGACCGCGGCGGAGCGTGGAGCGACTGGGGATGTTCGTGATGTGCGAGGCGGCGTCGATCTCGATGATCGTGTCGGCCGACGGGATCGCCACGTCCACGGCGTCGTAGTCGTCCAGCGCCTCGACGCATTCCTCGAGGATGCGTTCGCTCACGAAGGGCCGCACGGCGTCGTGCAGGATGACCTTCGTCGCCGGGTCATCGCCCAGGACGGCGAGGGCTGCCTGCGTCGAGTCGTTGCGGCTGACGCCGCCCGGGATGATCCTGGTGAGCTTGGGGAAGCGTTCCGGATCCTTGAGACTGTCGAGCTCGCTGAGGGAACCGGCGTTCATCACGATGACGATCTCGTCGATGACCGGACTCGCGTTCACGACGTCGAGGGTGTGCTCGACGATGGCCTTGCCGGCGATCTTGATGAGCTGCTTCGGGATGCCGAGGCCGACGCGTACGCCGATGCCGCCGGCGAGGATGACGGCGACGGTGCGGGTCGACGGGGGCATCGAGATTCCTTGCAGTGTGAGCGTCAGGGGCGCGTCACATCCTACGGCGCGTGGCCCGCGCGCACCGTCGCGGCGGGTGTCGGATGGTCGCCCCGTGCGGGGCGCTCGGCGAATTCACGACCGCTCGATGGCAGAATCCTCTGGTGACCACTGACGCCGTACTACCGCCCCCGGCACGTTCCCGAGCCGAGTTGCGACGGGGCCAGCAGCCGACGCCCGGCGCGAAGGAGCTGCCGAAGAGCGCGAGCTTCCGGCCCGACATCCAGGGCCTCCGGGCCGTCGCCGTCGGCGTGGTCCTGCTCTTCCACGCCAACTGGTCGTTCTTCCGCGGCGGTTTCGTCGGCGTCGACATCTTCTTCGTGATCTCCGGCTTCCTCATCACCGGTCTGCTCCTGCGAGAAGCCCAGAACACCGGGCACATCCGGCTCGGCGACTTCTACGCGAAACGCGCTCGGCGCATCCTGCCCGCGGCGACGGTCGTCCTGCTCGCGACCCTCGTGCTGACGGTGGTGTTCCTCCCCCAGATCCGCTGGGAGTCGATCGGCATCGAAGCGCTCGCTTCCGCCGTGTACGTCGTGAACTGGGTCTTCGCCGCCGGCACCGACTACCTCAACGCCGAGGTCGCCGCGAGCCCCCTGCAGCACTTCTGGACGCTGGCGGTCGAGGAGCAGTTCTACATCGTCTGGCCGCTCATCCTCGTGGCCCTGCTGGCGCTCGTCCGGCGCCGGGCGCGGAAGAGCGCCGCGCGCGAGGGGGCGACCGCGGATCGCCGCGTGAGCGCCATGCGGGCGGCGCGCGTCGGCGTGCTCATGATCCTCGTGCCGTCGCTGCTGTTCTCGATCTACTACACGGGCGCCGAACCTGAGACCGCCTACTTCGTCACGACGACGAGGCTGTGGGAACTCGCCATCGGAGCAGCGCTCGCCGTGTTCGCGCCGCAGGTCGCGCGCATCCCCCACTGGCTGGGATACGCCCTGGGCTGGGCAGGGCTCGCCGCCATCGTGGCCGCGACGCTCCTCTTCTCCGGCGCCATGCCGTTCCCGGGCTCCGCGGCGCTCGTCCCGACGCTGGGGGCCGCGGCGATCATCGCCGCCGGGATGAACGGCCGGGCGGAGACCGGCGTCGGCCGGCTGCTGACGCTGAAGCCGATGCGCTGGATCGGCGACATCTCCTACTCGCTCTACCTGTGGCACTGGCCGCTCATCGTCGTCGGCACGTACCTGCTCGGCGGGGACCTGCGCGTCCGGTACGGGCTCCTCATCGTCGCGTTCGCCGTGCTCCCGGCTTGGCTGAGCTACCGGTTCATCGAGAACCCGTTCCGCGACTGGCACTGGGTGAAGCGGTCCTCGCGCCGTTCGCTGCTGGCGGGGGCGGGCCTGATGGCGGCCACCGCCGTCGTCGCTTCCGTCGTCTTCGTCGCCCCGGCGACCTTGAATCCGGAGCGTGCCGTCGCCGCCGACGAGAAGGTCGGCGCGGAGGCGCTGACGGATGACTTCTCCGATGACGACCTCGCGAGCTTCACGGATGCGGGAAAGCCGGTCGACGTGGTCGAGGGCGGGTTCACGCCCTCCGCCATCACCGCCCGTGCCGACAATACGGTGGTCTACGCGCTCGACTGCCATCTGGGCAGTCCGCCGGCCACGCCGAAGATCGAGGGCTGCATCTTCGGTGATCCGGACGGCGAGGTGAGTGTGGTCCTGATCGGCGACTCGCACGCCGCCAACTGGGCGCCGCCCTACATCGCACTCGCGGAGAAGCACGGCTGGCGGCTGCGGATCACGAGCAAGGCATCGTGCGGCTTCTCGCACGGGAGCCAGGCCGACCGCAATGGCGGCGAGTACACCAGCTGCAACGAATGGAGCGCGACGAGCTTCGACCAGATACTCGCGGAGCGCCCCGACCTGGTCGTCACGGCGAACCGGGCCACGCGAGCCGCCTGGCAGGAGGGCGTTTCCCGCGCGGAAGCCAGGAGCCTCTACGCCGATGGTCTTCACGAGAATCTCCGCCTGCTGAACGAGGCGGGGATTCCGACGCTGGTGATGAACGCGACCCCGCGGATGACCAGCGACGTCCCCGAGTGCATTTCGGCGAACCCCGACCATCTCACCGCCTGCGCGACGCCGCGGAATGTCGCATTCGGCACGGGCAGCAGGTACGTGGAGCGGGCCGTGAAAGGGCTGTCGGATGCGGACGTCATCGACATGGGCAACTGGGTCTGCCCGGATGCCGAGGCGTGCGCGGCCGTCGTCGGGAACGTCGTGGTCTGGCGGGACTCCGCGCACTTCACGGAGACGTACGCACGGACCCTGGCGAAGCCGCTCGAAGCCCAGCTGCGACAGTCCGCCCTGGCCGACGACGTTCTGTGGTGAGTGGCGCCCACACGAGGCGGCACCTATCCGGATACGCGCGGAGATCAGGGGTTTCCTGCTCGCCGCACGACCTCCGTCAGCGCGCGGGCACGCGGGGTGACGTCCGGGGGGACAGATAAGGCGCAGAAAGTACTGCGGTACTATGTTCCGACGGTTGACCGCCGCGAAATCTCGGTCGCCCCGAACCGCCGGGCGGCTCGGAGTCGTTCGTGGGGTGTGTGAGTCGAGGGCCGGTTCTCGTGCGACCGCCCGGTCACGAACGGCCATCGGAGCCGGGATGAGATGAATGCGTCCTAGAGGAGAAGAACAGGGAATGCAGGACTACAGCTACAGCGACCTCAAGGATCTCGCAACGGACGCGGACCACAAGGCGGCGATGCTCGAACTGCTGCTGGCCTTCGACGCATTCTGCGAAGAGCACGGCCTCACGTACTACCTCTCCGGGGGGACGCTGCTGGGCGCGGCGCGGCACAAGGGGTTCATCCCCTGGGACGACGACGTCGACGTCAACATGCCGAGAACGGACTGCGAGAAGCTCATGGAGCTCTCCGGCGGCCGCATCGGAGACTTCGAGCTCATGCCGCCGAACAACTCGAACCGGTACTTCGCCTACCACTGGAAGCTGTACTCCGAGCGGATCCTCGTCGCCAAGCGCACGAAGGGCGGGATCGGCGGCAAGGTCTACCCGATCTTCCTGGACATCTTCCCGGTCGAGGGCCTCCCCGACACCGAGGAGAAGAACCAGGAGCACTACGCCGAGATCAGGCGCAGGAAGGACCGCGTCCGGCACGCACGCAACGTGCGCAAGTACCGCGGCCGGAACCCGTACCGCATCCTTCGCAATCGGCTCGCGACGCGCGTCTATCGCTCCATCGGCGTCGGACCGCTCTTCGACAAGGTCATCGAACACGCCACCTCGATCGCGTTCGAGGAATCCGACTACGTCGGCGTGATGATGACCAACGTGCACACCACGGAAGAGCGCGTCGTGAAGGCCGAGTACACCCCGGTCATCAAGATGGAGTTCGAGGGCCACCTGCTGTCCGCTCCGGCGGGGTACGACACGTACCTCCGTCAGCTGTACGGGGCCAATTACATGGAATGGCTTCCCGTGCATAAGCGGGTCCCCCGTCACGACTTCGTGACCTTCTTCCCCCACCTGCCCGGCGAAGCGCCGCGGGTGATCGTCGTGCAGGCAGAGGAAGGCGGCGACGAGCTGCCCATCGCCGACGATGACGAGATGCAAGACGAGATGGCGTGACAGGTGCCGACGACTGAGAAGACGAAGACTGTGAAGATCGCCATCTGCGGGCTGGTGAAGAGCGAGAACCTCGGGGAGATGTTCATCGCGCGGAGCCTGGAGTACCTGATCGCCGACGGGCTCGAGCAGGCGGAGCCGGGTATCGGAATCGAGTATGTCGAGGTCGACCTGCTCGGCCGGAACGACACGATCTTCGAGATCCCGGACGCCCGCGAGCGGCGCCTGCGCAACTACTACCGCTACAGCGAGAAGGGCCGCCTCACCGAGAAGCTCTTCCTGAACCTGCAGCGGCGGGGCCGGAGCGCCAAGAGCAAGGCGGTGCAGAACCTGATCAGCCGGGGGCGCCACCTGATCTGGAAGCACGGTCGCAACTACCGCAAGCGGCTCGCGAGCTACTTCGACCTGAAGCTCGAGGGCGTCGACTACATCGTGATCGACGGTGCCGGCCTCCTCGAGTACAGCTACAACGAGTACCACTGGTCACTCCTGCTGATCAGCGAGTACGCCGAGCGACACGGGCTCGAGGTGGTCTACAACGCCATCGGCCGGGCCGGCGCCTTCGACGAGCGCGATTTCGGGAGCACGATCCTCAAACGCGCCATCCGCTCGTCGGCCGTCACCTACGTCTCCGCCAGGGATAACGTGACCGAGGTGCAGGCGTGCGCCGGCCCCGGGCACACGGTCAAGCTGCTCGCGGACTCCGCCTTCTGGATGAAGGAGGCGTACGGGATCGACACGGGCATCGAGCGGAAGAAGATCGGCATCGGCCTCATCCGCGGCAACTCCCTCCAGGGCTACGGAGTCGAGTTCGGCTCGAAGGAATGGACCGCGCTCTTCGCCGGTATCGCGACGGTCCTCCGCGATCGCGGCTACGAGTTCGAGTTCTTCACGAACGGGCTGCCCGGCGATGTCGCGCTGGGCAAGCGGGTGCTGAAGAAGCTCGGGCTGCCGGGGTCCTATCTGGTCGACCGACCGGTCGACGACACCGTGCTGGTGGACACGATCAACGGCTACGAGGCCATCATCACGTGCCGGATGCACTCCTCCATCGCGGCGTTCACCATGGGCGTCCCCTCCGTCATCCTGTCCTGGAACGACAAGGTCGAGAAGCTGATGGACATCATCGGCTACCCCGAACGAGCCATCCGGCAGAAGGATTTCCGGCCGGAGTACATCGTCGACAGCATGGAGAAGGCGAAGGCCGAGGGAATCGACGACGAGCTGCTCTCCGCGATGAAGGACAAGGCGAAGGAGAGCGTCACCGACTATCTCCCCCTCATCCTCAACGCACGCAACTGAACCGTTCTCACCCCCAGGAGCTCCCACATGATCACAGCACTGCTAACGGCGGCAGGCACGGGTTCGCGGATGAAGCAGGACATCCCGAAGCAGTTCATGCACGTCAAGAACAAGCCCCTGATCGTCTACACGATGGAGGCGTTCCAGAACCATCCGGCCATCGATGCGATCGTCGTGGTGACACTCCCGTCCTGGATCGACGTCGTGAACGCCTACGCGAAGCAGTACGGCATCACCAAGCTGCAGGCGATCGTGCCCGGCGGGGCGACGGGTCAGGAGTCCATCCACATCGGCCTATCGAAGATCAGGGAGGAAGGCGCCACCGACGAGGACATCGTGATGATCCACGACGGCAACCGCTGCCTGGTCTCGTCGGAGATCATCTCCGACAACATCGCCGAGTTCAAGGCCAACGGCAGCGCGGTCGCCGCGATCCCCTGCGTCGAGGCGGTGTTCCGAAGCGACGACAGCGGCGTGTCATCGACCGTGTCCATCCCGCGCGAGCAGCTGTTCCGCACCCAGACGCCGCACTCGTACACGCTGGGAAAGCTCATGTGGGCTCACGAGCAGGCGAAGGTCCAGGGCATCGGAGACACCGCGGCATCGTGTGTGCTGATGCACGAACTCGGCGAGACGGTCTACTTCTCGGCGGGCTCGGAGCAGAACCTGAAGATCACGACGATGGACGATCTCTACATCTTCGAGTCCATCCTCGACGCCCGGCACGCGGCCGGTTGATCCGACGGTGACCGCCGACTCGTACGCGGAGGACCTCCGCGCGGCCTTCGCGAGCATCCCGGATGCGCGCGCCCTCTTCAACACCCGCGTCCTGGTCACCGGGGCGACGGGGATGATCTGCTCGTCGGTCGTCGACCTGCTCCTGTTCATGAACCGCGAGCTGAGTGCGAACATCACGGTCTACCTGGCCGGGCGCAGCGAGCAGGACGCCGCGGACAGGTTCCAGAGCTTCTCCCCCGCCCCCGGCGAACTGGTCTTCGTCCCGTACGACGCGACGTCGAGCGAACAGGTCGCCCTCGCGACGGACATCGACTACGTCATCCACGGCGCCAGCAACGCGAACCCCGCGATGTACCTGAAGCTTCCCGTGGAGACCATGCTCGCGAACATCGTCGGGCTCTCGGCGATGTTCGACCTCGCTCGCGCGAGCTCCGTCCGCCGGCTCCTGTACATCTCCTCGAGCGAGGTGTACGGGCAGAAGGAGGGGATGAACCCCTACGCGGAGAACGACTTCGGATACCTCGACATCCTGAACCAGCGCGCCGGCTATCCGTCGTCCAAGCGCGCGGGCGAGTCTCTCTGCGTGGCGTACGGCATGGAGTACGGCATCGATTCGGTGATCGTCAGACCCGGGCACATCTACGGCCCCTCCATCCGGAGCTCGGACAATCGCGTCTCGGCGGAGGTCACCCGGCGCGCCGTTGCCGGTGACGATGTGATCCTCAGGAGCCGGGGCGACCAGCTGCGCTCGTACTGCTACTCGCTCGACTGCGCGTCCGCGATCCTCACCGTGCTCCTCCGCGGTGAGCGGGACAACGCGTACAACATTTCGAACCCGCATTCGATCTGCACGGTCCGCGAACTCGCCGAGGCCGTCGCGCGGGCAGCCAGCGTGAACGTCCGCTTCGACATTCCGGAGAGCGCGGAGTCGGGCACCCACAACCTGATGGTGAACTCCTCGCTGGCTTCGGAGAAGCTGGAGGCTCTCGGGTGGACGCCCGTGTTCGACCTCGAGCGCGGCGTCGATCGGATGATGGCCGTCCTGAAGGACCCCGAGGGTCCGTTCTCGATCTAGCCCGACCCCGGGCGGATCCGGGCCCGCTGACGGGTATGCCACGATGGACTCGTGAAGGGCATCATCCTCGCCGGGGGCTCCGGCACGCGTCTGCACCCGATCACGCTGGGCGTGTCCAAGCAGCTGATCCCGGTGTACGACAAGCCGATGGTCTACTACCCGCTGTCGACGCTCATGCTCGCCGGCATCGATGACATCCTCATCATCACGACGCCGCACGACGCGCCGTTCTTCGAGCGGCTGCTCGGCGACGGATCGCAGTTCGGGGTGTCGCTGACGTTCGCGCAGCAGCCGTCCCCGGACGGGTTGGCGCAGGCGTTCACGATCGGCGCGGACTTCATCGGCGACGACAAGGTCGCCCTCGTCCTCGGGGACAACCTGCTGTACGGACCGAGCCTGGGGCGTCAGCTCAAGCAGTACGCAGACGTGGACGGCGGAGCGGTCTTCGCCTACTGGGTGGCCGAGCCCTCCGCGTACGGCGTCGTGGAGTTCGACGCCGAAGGCCGTGCCGTCTCCCTCGAGGAGAAGCCCGACGAGCCGAAGAGCAACTATGCGGTTCCCGGCCTGTACTTCTACGACAACGACGTCATCGAGATCGCGCGGGGCCTGTCCCCCAGTGCGCGCGGCGAGTACGAGATCACCGACATCAACCGCGCCTACCTCGAGCGCGGCAAGCTGCGGGTCGAGGTGCTGCCCCGCGGGACGGCCTGGCTGGACACCGGCACGTTCGACCAGATGACCGACGCCGCCGAGTACGTCCGGACGATGCAGCGGCGCACCGGCCTGTCGATCGGCGTCCCGGAGGAGGTCGCGTGGCGGCAGGGGTTCCTCTCCGACGCGGCGCTGCGGGAACGGGCGGACAAGCTCGTCAAGTCCGGGTACGGCACCTATCTCCTCGAAGTCCTGGAAAGGGGCCGCTGATGGCTCATCTGCTCGTCACCGGCGGGGCCGGGTTCATCGGCTCGAACTTCGTCCACCACGTCCTCGAGCACACCGACCACCACGTCACCGTGCTCGACAAGCTCACCTATGCCGGCAACCGGGCATCCCTGGACGGCTTGGCGGAGGACCGGTTCACGTTCGTGCAGGGCGACATCTGCGACGCGGGCCTCGTGGACGAGCTGTTCTCCGCCGCGGATGCCGTCGTGCACTACGCCGCGGAGTCGCACAACGACAACTCGCTGCACGATCCGCGTCCGTTCCTGGACACCAACATCATCGGCACGTACACGCTGCTAGAGGCCGCGCGCCGGCACGGCACACGGCTGCACCACATCTCCACCGACGAGGTCTACGGCGACCTGGAGCTGGACGACCCGGCCCGCTTCACCGAGGACACCCCGTACAACCCGTCCAGCCCGTACTCCTCCACCAAGGCCGGCTCCGACCTGCTCGTCCGCGCCTGGGTGCGCTCCTTCGGGGTGCGCGCCACCATCTCGAACTGCTCGAACAACTACGGGCCGTTCCAGCACGTGGAGAAGTTCATCCCGCGGCAGATCACCAACGTGATCCGCGGCATCCGCCCCAAGCTCTACGGCACGGGCGAGAACGTCCGCGACTGGATCCACGCCGACGACCACTCCTCCGCCGTGCTCACGATCCTCGAGCGCGGCGAGATCGGCCAGACCTACCTCATCGGCGCAGACGGCGAGAAGGACAACAAGACCGTCGTCGAACTCATCCTGAGCCTCATGGGACAGCCCGCCGACGCCTACGACCACGTCACCGACCGCGCCGGGCACGACCTGCGCTACGCGATCGACTCCACCCGCCTGCGCACCGAACTCGGCTGGCAGCCCCGCTACCGCGACTTCGAGGCCGGCCTCTCCGCCACGATCGACTGGTACCGCGACAACGAGTCCTGGTGGGCTCCCACCAAGGACGGCGTCGAAGCCTTCTACACGTCGAAAGGCCAGTGACCCGGTGACCCGGTACGGCGCCACCCTGACAGCCCGGGAGACGACCATCCCGGGCCTCGTCGTCTTCGACCTGCCCGTGCACGGCGACAGCCGCGGCTGGTTCAAGGAGAACTGGCAGCGCGAGAAGATGACCGGGCTGGGCCTGCCCGACTTCGGTCCGGTGCAGAACAACATCTCCTTCAACGACGCCGTCGGCACCACCCGCGGCATCCACGCGGAACCGTGGGACAAATGGGTCTCCGTCGCGACCGGACGCATCTTCGGGGCCTGGGTCGACCTCCGCGAGGGTCCGAGTTTCGGGGCCGTCTTCACGACCGAGCTCGATCCGTCGAAGGCCATCTTCGTGCCGCGCGGCGTCGGCAACTCGTACCAGACCCTCGCGCCCGACACCGCGTACACCTACCTCGTCAACGACCACTGGTCCCCGGACGCGGAGTACTCCTTCCTCAACCTCGCCGACGAGACCGTCGCGATCGCCTGGCCCATCCCGCTCGATCAGGTCGGGATCTCGGCGAAGGACCTCGCCCACCCCGCCCTGGCGGATGTGGTCCCGATCCCGCCCAAGAAGATCCTGGTGCTCGGCGCGGACGGTCAGCTGGGCCGCGCTCTGCGCGCGGAGTACGAGGGCGCGCGGCACGTCGAGTTCGCGACACGGGCCGACCTGGACGTCTCCGCTCCGGGCCTTTCCGGCGCGCGTCGCTGGCGGGACTACGCGGCCATCGTCAACGCGGCGGCCTACACGAAGGTCGACCTCGCCGAGACCCCGGAGGGGCGTCGCGACGCCTGGGCGGCCAACGCGGCGGGTGTCGCCGCCCTCGCCGGCCTCGCGGCCGCGCACGGCGTGACCCTCGTCCACGTCTCCTCGGACTACGTGTTCGACGGGAGCTCCGACGCCCCGTACCGCGAGGATGAGCCGGTCGCCCCCCTCGGGGTCTACGGCCAGACGAAAGCGGCCGGCGATTCCGCCGCCGCCACCGCTCCCCGCCACTACATCCTCCGCACGAGCTGGGTCATCGGGGACGGCCCCAACTTCGTCCGCACCATGGCCTCGCTCGCCGCGCGCGGCATCGACCCGAATGTCGTCGCCGACCAGCACGGACGGCTGACGTTCACGAGCGAGATCGCGCGCGGCATCCGCCACCTGCTCGAGACGACACCCGCCTACGGGGTCTACAACCTGACCGGGGCGGGCGATGTCGTCTCATGGGCGGACGTCGCAGCGCTCGTGTTCGCCACGACCGGACACGACGCGGCGCGCGTGACCCCCGTGACGACGGAGGACTACTACGCCTCCGCGAGCGGTCCCATCGCCCCGCGTCCGCGCCACAGTGCGCTCGCGCTCGAGAAGATCGCGGATGCCGGCTTCACGCCCGCGGACTGGCGGACCACGTTGCGCGCCTACCTGACCCCGACGGACACTCCGCAGTCATGACGATCGCGGTCAGCGTCGTCGTACCGGTGTACAACCCGGGGCGCTACCTCGACCCGCTGCTGCGGTCCCTGGACAGGCAGTCGCTGCCCACCGAACGGTTCGAGACGGTCTTCGTCGACGACGGCTCCACCGACGGCACGGCGGGCCTGCTGGACGCCTGGTGCGCGGACCGCGAGAACGCCCACGTGATCCACCAGGCGAACCACGGGTGGCCGGGGCAGCCGCGCAACGTCGGAATCGCCGCGGCACGCGGCTCGTACATCCAGTTCGTCGACCAGGACGATTGGCTCGGGGACGAGGCGCTGGAACGACTCACCTCGTATGCCGACGCGAACGGCTCGGACGTCGTCGTCGGGAAGATGGTCGGCGTGGATCGCCGCGTCCCGACGGCGCTCTTCCGGCGCTCCGTGCCGCGCGCGCAGATCGGCGTCGACCGCATCGAGGACAGCCAGACGCCCCACAAGATGTTCCGGCGCGCGTTCCTCGATCGGATCGGGCTCCGCTTCCCGGAGGACACGCGGCGCCTCGAAGACCACCTGTTCGTCACAGCGGCATACCTGCGCGCGGACGTCGTCTCGGTCTACGCCGAGACGGACTGCTACTTCCACACGAGCCGGGACGACGGGCGGAACGCCGGTTTCCGGTCGTACGACCCCGTCCCCTACTACGCCGTGGTCGAAGAGGTCATCGATCTGGTGGAGGATCACCTGCCGGCCGGGGCCGCCCGTGAGCGCTATCTCAGCCGCTGGCTGCGCAACGAACTGATCGGCAGACTCCGCTCCCCGATCGTGCGCGACCTTCCCACGGCACGGCGCCAGGTCTTCTACGACGAGGTGAGTCGCATCGTGCGGCAGCGATATGCGCCGACGGCGCTCCGGGCGACCACTGCCACCGTGGCCGTCGGTGCCGCCATCGCGCGTCACGCCCCCATGTCGGAGTTCTACCGCGCGGACGATGCGCTCCACCGGATCGACGTCCGCGCCTGGGAGGACGACGGCGGAATCGGACTCGAGCTCATGGACGCCGGCCGTACGCTGACGCCGGGGACCACGCTCGCCGCCGTTCTGCGCGCCCACCTCTCGCCGTCGATCGTCGAGCCTGTGCTCGCCGACCTCGGCGCGCGGGCGGCGGAGCGCGTCGTTCCCGACCGTATCACCCGGATCTCCGGCGCACCGCGGACCGTGTTCACGGGAGACGGAGTCGTCTTCCGCGCGCCGGACGCAACCGCGCACGCGGGCGACCGCATCCGGGTGGCGTCGGCGCTCGGGCCACGGGAGACGACGGTGACCGCGGAACGCCGACGCGGCGGGGGCGGGTCTGGGGCGGTGGCCGGCCGACGCCGGGCCGCGCGGCGCCTCAAGGACTGGACGGTGCGGCTCCTGCCGTCGCGCGTGCGGAGGGTGTTCCGCCGTCGGCCCCGTCCCCGCTGAGCCTATTTCCCCTCGAGGACGCGGACCGCTTCGTCGATGGGCCCGTCGAAGACGAGCTTCCCCTTGCGGATGACGATGCCGCGCGTGCAGAGCTCCCGGACCTGGCTCCTGCTGTGGCTGACGACCATCATGGTGACGCCCCGGTCGGCGAGTTCCTTCAGCTTGGCGTTGCACTTGGCGCGGAACGGCGCATCGCCGACGGCGAGGACCTCGTCGACGAGGAGCACGTCGAGCTCGACGTGGATGGCGACGCTGAAGGCGAGACGCATGAACATTCCGGAGGAGTAATGCTTGACCTCCTCGTCGATGAATTCGCCGATCTCGCTGAACGCGACGATCTCGTCGAAGCGCGCGGTGGTCTCCTTCTCGCTCATCCCGAGGATGGCGGCATTGAGGAACACGTTCTCGCGGCCGGTGAGATCGGGGTGGAACCCCGCGCCGACCTCGATCAAGCCCGCGACCCGCCCGCGGGTGAAGACGCGCCCCTCGTCCGGCTCCAGCACACCGGAGACGAGCTTCAGCGTCGTCGATTTGCCGGACCCGTTCAGACCCATGACGGCGACCGACTCGCCCTCGCCGATCATGAAGCTGATGTCGTCGAGCGCCTGGAACTGGCGCGCGCGCACCGGCATCCGGCGAATGACGTTGATGGCGGCATCCTTCATCGAGCGGCTGCTGCGCTTGTTGAACCACTTCGACACATGCTCGACGATGATGCGGGGCTGAGGAGTGGAGGACATCACAGTTCCTGGGCGAAGGAGCGCTCGAGGCGCCGGAAGACGAACTGGCCGACGACGAGGCTGAAGATGATGATGCCGACGGCGGCGATGACGTAGTAACCGAATGCCGGGGGCCAGTCGGCGTTCGCCGGTCGTGTGGCGGCGTTCACCACATCGGGCAGGCGCACCCAGAAGGCCTCGTGGAAGAGCTCGAGCGCGACGGCCAGCGGGTTCGACATGTACAGGTCGAACAGCCACGGGATCCCGCGCGTCCGGTCGTAGACCATCGACCACGTGTAGAGGGTCGGGACCGACCACGTGGCGACCGTGCGAATGATCTCGACGACGTTGGTCGCGTCGCGGTAGCGCACATTGACGGCGGAGAAGAAGAGGCCGATCCCGGTCACGAACAACAGGACGATGACGACGCCCGCGAGGATGAGGCCGATCGAGGCGAATGAGGGGATCCAGCCGAACAGCAGGCTCACGACGATGAGGATCGCAAGCTGCGGCAGGAAGTGGATGAACGATCCGATGATCGCGGAGATGGGGAACAGCTCGCGGGGGAGATAGATCTTGCGCACGAGCGCCTTGTTGCCGACGATCGCCCGCGTCGCCGCGCCGAAGGACTCGTTGAAGAGGTTCACCAGGACGATGCCGCTGAACAGGTACAGCGGGAACGCGGGGACGTTCTTGTGCATACCGAGGATCTGACCGACCACGAGGTAATAGACGAGGAACTGGACGGTGGGCCGCACGTACGACCAGAACCACCCGAGCACCGAGTTGCGATAGCGCAGCGAGGAGGTCTTGCCCACGAGCAGGCGCAGCAGGTAGCGGTAACGGACGACATCGAGGATGCCTCGCCCTCGTCCAGGCGTATCGAAGGCGCTGTAGTCGATAGGAGTCACTGATGTCCTCGTTGCCGCCGGGTCACTGCCCGATGCGGGCCACCAGCAATCCTAACGGACGGCAGCTGGAGACCCGGCTGACGCCTACGTGAGGTAGGCAGCAGCCACCCAGCCCGTTCGGGACCCGACGGTGACCTTCCGCCATGTGCCGCTGCTCGCGACCACCGTCACCTTCGTGCCCTTCGGCAGCACCGTGATCACCGTGGCGCTCGTGGATGCTTTCGACCGCAGGTTCAGAGCCGCGGTGGTCGTCTTGACGGTCTTGGACGTCGTGGTGGCGACGGCCCGCAGATAGTCGCCGTGCACCCACCCGGTGCGGGTTCCCACCGCGACCTTGCGCCACTTGCCGCTGGATCCCGTGACGGAGACCTTGGTGCCCGTGGCGAGCTTCGCGATGATCGTCGCGGAGGTCGATGCGGAGGCCCGGAGGTTGACGGTCGTCGTCGCCTGCATGGTCACGGGCTGCGTGCTCGCGACGGCGGTGAGATAGCGACCGTTGACCCAGCCGCTACGGGAGCCCACGGTCACGGCGCGCCATGTTCCGGAGGTCGCGGTGACGGTGACCTTCGTCCCCTTCGCCAGGGTCGTCAGCACCGGGCTGTTCGACGTGGCCGCAGTGCGGAGATTCAGCGCGGCCGTGGTCTTCTGCGCGGACGACGCGGCGGCCGTCGGCTTGTCGGATGTCAGCTGGGAGCTTCGCACCCATCCGCGGAGCGATCCGTGCGTCACCTTGCTCCACGCGCCGCTCGTCGCGCTCACGGCGAGCTGGGTGCCCGGCGTGAAGGAGTACAGCGCGGTGGCGGTGGTCGACATGCTCGCGCGCAGGTGGACGACGGTGGCCGTGTACAGGGTGACCGCCGGGGCGGGCGTCGGAGTCGGCGTCGGCGTCGGCGTCGGCGTGGGAGTCGGAGTCGGAGTCGGAGTGGGAGTCGGCGTCGGCTTCGGAGTGGGCGTCGGTGTCGGGGTCGGCTTCGGAGTGGGAGTCGGCGTCGGCGTCGGTGTCGGGGTCGGCTTCTGCACAGCGACGTAGGCGCTGTGGACCCAGTAGGACGAGCCGCTCAGGGTGACGCGCCACCACTCGCCGTACGTGCCGGTACGGGCGGCGACCGTGCCCATCGTGATCTGCTTCTTGCCGGTGTCGCAACTCGTCGACGGAGCCTTGCGCGCGTTGAGGGCGCCGGTGGTGACCATGACGGTGCCGGATGCCGGCGAGATGCTCGTCGCCGACGGCAGAGCGCAGACCTCGCCGCTGCCGGCCGGCGCGGGCACGGAGACGGAGAGCGCGGACTTGGGTGCCCAGTAGGTCTTTCCGCCCGTGGTCCCCCGGATCCACGCCCCATAGGCGCCGGTGACGGTCAGCTTGGCGCCCTTGGCAAGCGCCTTGGTGGACGTCCCGCACAGTGTGGTCGGCGCCGTGCGCACCGTGACGGCGGCCTTGGTCGTGGCCGTCCCGGTCGCGGCGGCGATGTCCGCTGCGGCGGGCTTCGTGCAGGCGGCGATCTGCGCCGGGGCGCCGGTGGACGGCGACGCCGTCGGGGCGAACCAGTCCACGTAGTAGTTGTAGAAGTTCCGGTTCCCGTAGGTCGAGCACGCATCACCGGTGCCGTACCCGGCGGCGAGCGCCGCGATGTTGGGACGGTACGGCGTGTAGATGTAGAGGTTCGCGGTGGCCCGGTTCTGGATGTAGACCTTCGAGGTGCCGCACGACGCGGTGGGATGCCACTTGACGGTGTTGACCTGTCCCGGCTTGTAGTTGAAGGAGTCCGGGTTCTTCGTGTAGACCTGCTGCTGCCGTGCGCCGAGGTAGACCTGGTTGACGAAGCCTGCCGCCGCGGCGGAGCAGGGTGCGGTGTCGGGGCAGCTCTGCCCCATGGCCGCGCGGTAGGACCAGTCCGTGGGCGCCGTGGCGGTGACGAGGCCCTGCTCCTTCTGCAGCATCACGAGGATGACCTTGGGGTTGATCCCGCACGCGAGTCCCACCGTGGCGATCACCTCGGCGGCCGTCGCGGTCGTCTTGGCCGCGATCTCCTTGCAGTACTTGTCCGCCGCCTTCTTCGGCAGGGCGGTCTTGAAGTTCTTCAGGCACGTCGGCCCCGTCGTCGCCTTGCAGGTCGGGACCTTCGCGGTGAGGAACGTCTGGATCTGGGCGGCGGTGAGCGAGTCGCTGTCGAAGTACTCCGCGTCGCTGATGATGAACCCGCCCTCGAGGATCGAGGGCGGAAGCGCTGCGGCCTGAGCCGCCGCGGGCGCCACGATGCTCAGCAGGGCCGCCACGAGAACGCCCACGAGACTGACGGCGAGGGCTCTCGGGCTCGCCGCACGTCGGCGCACCGGGGGAAGTGACATGTGACCATTGTGACGGAAGTGACCGCCTGATACCACCCGAATCTTCCGATTGGATGAGAGACACGCCGTTTCAAGCGACCTCAGAGGTCGGCGTGCAGCTGCCAGACGCGTTCGGCCGCCCCGGCCCAGGAGAACGCGCGGCCGCGGTCGGCCGCGAGGACCCCGAGTCTCTCCGCCGCTTCCGCGGACCCCAGCGCCGCACCGATCGCTGCCGCGAACGCGTCGACGTCATCGGGTTCCACGATCACTCCCCCGTCGACGATCACCTCGCGGTGCACATCGCTCCCCGCCGCGACGAGCGGCACGCCGAGGCGCAGCGCCTCCACGACACGCCAGGGGAAATGGGTGCGCGTCGACGGCGCCAGGAACGTCACCGCACCGCCGAAGACGGCGGCGCGGTCGACGGGCGCGAGAGCCGTCCGGACATGCAGCCGCCGCTCCGGCACCCCGGCGGCCGCGGCGAGATCGGCGATGGCGGGCTCCCCGCCCTCGGGCGCGTCGATGACGACGATGGGCAGGTCGCCGCCGTGACGGGCGATCGCCTCGAACGCCACCCCGAGGCCGGTCGACGGGGCCGCGGATCCGCTGACGAGCAGGCACCCCTCCGGGATGCCGAGTTCTCTCCGCCGGCCGACCTCGTCGGCCGGTACGCGGAAGTCGGCGGGCGCCGCTCCCGACATGACACGGATCCGCTCCCCGAGGTTCGCGAGCTCGCCGACCCGCGCGGCGGCGGCATGCGTGGGGACGATCACGGCGTCGGCGTACCGGGCGGCGCGGCGCAGCATCCCCTTCTGCCAGGCGACGCTCGTGCGCGGATGCTCGCCCGGGTGCTCCCACGCATCCAGATCCCAGAGCGTGACGATGGTCTGGTCGTGGTCGTGGGCGCGATCGTGTCGCACGAGCGGCGCCATGAGGGTCGGGGAGTGGATGAGGCCGCCACCCGCCCCGGCGGGCACGCCCACCTGCCACGCGGCGGCGAGCCGGCGCGAAGGCAGTGCCGCCCGGTCGACGGCGCTCAGGCCCGGCAGGCGGTGCTGCAGGTCCTCGACGTCGGAGGCCGGCGCGGCGGGGATGAGGGCGGCGACTTCGCAGCCGGCCGGGGCGGTGTCGATGAGCGCGCGGGCGAGCTGTGCCGACGCGACCGCGAGATCGGGATCGGTCGGCGACGTCACCTGGTCGAGCACGATGCGCAGTGTCGCCGTCATTGGAGGAGCCTAACCGCGCTCACGGCGTCGGCGCCGGGGTCTCCGCGGGGTGGAGCGCCCCGTCGACGAGCTCGTGGATCGCGGCGAAGTCCGGCTCGTCGGGGTCGATGTCGTTCTCGAGCGTCAGCTCGATCGTCGTCACCTTCTGCTCCTTGGCCTTCAGGGCGAGGTCCGCGAGATAGGAGATCATCGTCTCCGGCAGGTCGGTGTCGACGATCTGCGAGCCGGCCGAGGCGATGTCCTGGAACCGCGTGACGACGTTCATGGGTGTGAACTGGGCGAGGATCGCCTGCTGCAGCTCGCGCTGGCGCCGCATCCGGTCCCAGTCGCTCGTCGTGTAGCGGGAGCGCGCGTACCACTGCGCGGTGTCGCCGTCCATGTGCTGCGTGCCGGCTTCGATCCAGCCGGTGATGCCCGACAGCGACCCGTCCTCGTTCTCGTGCAGCGCGCCGGTGGGAAGGCGCTCGTCGACCGTGATCTCGACACCGCCGAGTGCGTCGATGAGCGCCGCGAAGCCGTCCATGTCCACGAAGACGAAGTACTGGATCTCGATCCCCAGCACGCCCTCGGCCGCGTCGCGGGTCGCCTCGATGGCCGGCGTCGACCCGATCTCGGCGGCCTCCGGGTACATCGCCTCGCCGTCGAGGCAGAGCCCGACCTCGGTGCTGAGCTGGTTGATCTTGTTGTCCCATCCGCAGACCGGGTCGGCGTGGCCGGTGTGCCCGTCCGGGTAGCGGTCCCGCATGGGTCCGTCGGAGAACGGCACGTTCCGCATGTCGCGCGGGATGCCGGTGATCGTCACGGCACCCGAGTCGGCGTTGACGGAGACGACGGAGATGCTGTCGAAGAGCATGTGGTCGCGCCCCTTGGCGCTGTCCGCGCCCAGCAGCAGGAAGTTGTAGTAGCCGTCAGAGGGCGGCACGCTCGGTCCCGCGCCGAACACCGACGCGATGGCCTCCCGCGCCGAACCGGCGTACTGCGCGGCGGCGAGGGCGCCGCCACTGGACAGCGCGAGCAGCGCCACGGACAGTGCCGCGATGCCCACGCGGGCCCGCGGACGCGCGCGCACGAGTCGGGTCAGACGCAGGGTGTCGATGGCAAGGACGGCCCACAGCACCGCGTAGACCACGCACAGCACCTGGATGAGCAGCAGCACGAACCAGCTCGTCAGCACCGTGATGAGCATCGACCGCCAGAGCACCGCGGTCAGCACGCCGACGACGGCGAGGACCCAGAAGGCCAGGGTGGCGCCGAGCCCCACGCGGCCGAGCCGCCGGTTGCCGGCGAGCACCTGGGCGGACCCGGGGATGAGGAAGCCGATCAGGACGAGCCACCACGCGCGGCGCGTCATGACCGCCTGCGACGAGACATCCGGATGCCGCAGCGGTCTGTCCTGGAGCACCCCCGCCGACGCCGCGGGCGCCCGGGTGGAGCGCGGCGGGCTGAGCAGGGTCATAGAGCGTCCTTCAGGCGGCGGTTCTTCTCCTCCACCTGCTCCTCGAGGGAGCGGGCGTACTGCTCGAGGCGGTCGCCGAGTCGGTGGTCGTCCGCACCGAGGATGCGTGCAGCGAGGATGCCGGCGTTCTTCGCGCCGTTGATCGAGACGGTGGCCACGGGGATCCCGGCGGGCATCTGCACGATGCTGAGGAGCGAGTCCAGCCCGTCGAGGGTCGCGAGCTGCACGGGCACGCCGATCACGGGAAGGGGCGTGAGCGAGGCCAGCATCCCGGGGAGGTGCGCGGCGCCGCCGGCGCCCGCGATGATCACTTTGAGCCCCCGTCCACGCGCCTCGCGGCCGTAACGCAGCAGCTTGTCGGGGGTGCGGTGGGCCGAGACGACCTCGACCTCATGCGGGATCGCGAAGTCGGACAGCATCTGCGAGGCATCGCTCATGACGCGCCAGTCGGAGTCGGATCCCATGACGACGCCCACGAGCGGGGTGTCTGACGAGTGCAGCGGCCGGTTCACTCGACCAGGCTAGGCGTCCCGGCTGGAAGATGCCCGCAACGGCACGGCTGTTCAGTCCGCGAAGAACGCCGCGGCGGCCCGGGCTTCGTAGACCACGCCGTCCAGCTCGTCGCCGACCGCCGTCACGTGCCCGACCTTGCGGCCCGGGCGGGGATCCTTGCCGTAGGTGTGCACCTTCACGGCGGGGTGCGCGTCGAGCACGGCGGGCAGCCGGGCGTCGAGGCCGTCGCGGAGCGGGCCGCCCAGGATGTTGACCATGACGGACCAGGGCTGACGCGGCGACGCGTCGCCCAGCGGCAGGTCGAGCACGGCCCGCAGGTGCTGTTCGAACTGCCCCGTGACGGCGCCGTCCTGGCTCCAGTGCCCGCTGTTGTGGGGGCGCATCGCGAGCTCGTTGACGAGCAGACGGTCGTCGCTGGTCTCGAACAGCTCGACCGCGAGCATGCCGGCGACGTCGAGCCCTTCGGCGATCTGCGCGCCGATCGAGGCGGCCACGTCGCTGAGCCGTGCCGAGGCGTGCGGCGCGGGTGCGAGGACCTCGGCGCACACGCCGTCGCGCTGCACCGTCTCCACGACGGGGTAGGCGACGAGCTGGCCGGAGGGGCGGCGGGCGACCTGCTGGGCGAGCTCCCGCGTGAAGTCCACGAGCTCCTCGACGAGGAGCTCCCCGCCGTCGCCGAGCGCCGTGAGCCAGTCGGCGACGTCGTCCGGCGCCGACACCACGCGGACGCCCTTGCCGTCGTAGCCGCCGCGCGGCGTCTTCACGACCGCGCGTCCGCCGTGCGCGTCGAGGAAGTCCTGGAGGCCCGCGGCGTCGGAGACCGCGGCCCAGTCCGGCTGGGGCAGTCCCAGTTCGGCGAGGCGCGTGCGCATGCGGAGTTTGTCCTGCGCGAACCAGAGGGCGTGCGGGCCGGGGTGCACGGCGACCCCGGCGTCGACGAGGGTGGTGAGCACGTCCTGCGGGACGTGCTCGTGGTCGAACGTGACGACGTCGACCTCGCGCGCGAAGGCCAGCACGGTCTCGGCGTCGCGGTAGTCGCCGACCGCCGTGGCGGCCAGGTGGGCGGCCATCCCCGGCTCCTCGGCGAGCACGCGGACGTCGATGCCGAGCTCGACGGCCGGCGCGATCATCATCCGCGCCAGCTGCCCGCCGCCGATGATTCCGACCCGAAGTGCCATGACTGCTCCTTAGCTCCCTCCCATCTTCGCGCATCGGGGCGCGGGGATGCGGTGGGGTCAGGCGCCGGGCGCGACGACGGGGATGCTGTGCGAGTCGCGGTGCGCGAGGATCTGGCTGACCTCGACCTGGTCCGCGAGAACCTCGTGCACGAGGCGAACGGACGGGATGTTCGGGAGGCGGAGCGGTGCGTCGATCCCGTTCGAGAGCGTGAGGGTGCCGGCACCCCACATCCGCTGGATGGGACCGCGGCGCTCGGCGATCGTGTAGCCGCGGGCGTGGCTGAGCTCGGTGCGGCGACGCCCGATGAGCCCGGACTGCGCGATGACGCGGCGCGTCGTGATCGTGTAGGTGCGCGACAGCCACGCGAGGAAGGGCACCACGACGAGCAGCAGGACGACCAGTCCGGCGGCCGCCCACAGCATCCAGTCCTCGAACGGCGCGGGGAGATTGCCGGCGAAGAAGCCGACGGCCGCGGCGACGGCCAGGAGGACGAGCACAGGCCACAGCAGCGACCGGCCGTGCGTACGGAGGCGGGCGATCCGCAGTTCGGGGCTCGACGCAGCCGGCACCGGGGTGAGCGGGCGCCCCGGGTACGCGGTCGGCTGAGTCACACCCCCATTGTGCGGGGCGCCTCGGACGGTCGGCGGGCGGCGCGCCCGGATCTAGCGCACGTGGACCACGTCGCCGGCCGCGACAGCGGTCTCGGCGTCCGCGGTCCGCACGAGGAGGCGCCCCTCGGCGTCCAGTCCGGTGGCCCGGCCGACGAGGGTCGTGCCGTCGGGCAGGGAGACCCGCACGTCGGAGCCGACGGTGGCGCAGAGCTCCTGGATGTCGGCGTGGACGGCGTCGGAGCGTCCTCCCGCGACGGCGAGCGCGGCGATCCGGTCGCGCAGCCCGGTCAGGAAGTCGGCGAGGAGCCGGTCCTCGTCCGCCTCGCGTCCGAGCGCCGCGAAAGACGTCGCCGTCGTGATCGGCAGGTCGGCGTCCGTCATGGCGGTGTTGACCCCCGCGCCGACGACGACGGCGAACGGGTCCGAGGGCAGCACTTCGGCGAGGATGCCGCTGATCTTCCGACCGTCCACGAGGACGTCGTTCGGCCATTTCAGCGCGACGTCGTGCCCGCTGAGCTGCGCCGCCACGGCCCGCGTCATGGCGGCGCCCGCGATGAGCGGGATCCAGCCGCGCATCGCGGCGGGGACCGCGCTCACCCGCAGGAGCACGGAGACGGCCAGCGCCGTCCCGGGCGGCGTCGTCCAGGTGCGGTCCAGGCGCCCTCGGCCGGCGCGCTGATCGCGCGTGAGGACGAGGGAGAGGTGCGGGTGGCCGTCCGGGTCGCCGGCCGCGTCGGCGAGGAGTTTCGCGTTGGTCGAGTCGATCGTCTCGACGACGTGCACGCGCGGGCTGACAGCGGCGGCGAGGGGGTAACCGTGCGGGGAGAGCGCCATGACGCCACCCTACGCGCGCCGCCTCGCGCCGCCCAGACCTGCCGGAACCCACAGCCGAAGCGCCGCCTCGTTGTGGCCTCACTCCAACCGACGGCCGAACCCGCTCGCTAGTGTGGAACGCGTGACCGATCAGCCCGACCTCTCCACGACCGCCGGCAAGATCGCCGACCTCCGCGCGCGCTACCAGGAGGCGGTCGTCGACGCCGAAGCCGTGGCGGTCCAGAAGCAGCACGCGAAGGGCAAGCTCACCGCCCGCGAGCGCATCGAGCTGCTCGTGGACCCCGGCTCCTTCGTCGAGCTCGACGAGTACGTCCGCCACCGCACGACCGCGTTCGGGATGGACCGCTCCCGCCCCTACGGCGACTCCGTCGTGACGGGCACCGGCACGATCCACGGCCGCACCGTGGCGGTGTACGCGCAGGACTTCACCACCTTCGGCGGCTCGCTGGGCGAGGTCGCAGGCGAGAAGATCATCAAGGTCATGGAGTTCGCGCTCCGCGGCGGCATGCCGATCGTCGGCATCCTCGACTCCGGCGGCGCGCGCATCCAGGAGGGCGTCGTCGCCCTCGGCAAGTACGGCGAGATCTTCCGCCTGAACACCGCGGCATCCGGCGTCATCCCGCAGATCTCGATCATCATGGGCCCGGCCGCGGGCGGCGCGGTGTACTCCCCCGCGCTCACCGACTTCGTCGTCATGGTCGACAAGACGAGCCAGATGTTCGTCACCGGCCCGGACGTCATCAAGACGGTCACCGGCGAGGACGTCGGGATGGAGGAGCTCGGCGGTGCGTACACGCACAACACGCGCTCCGGCGTCGCGCACTACCTCGCCGAGGACGAGGACGACGCGATCGACTACGTCCGCACGATGCTGGGCTTCCTGCCGGACAACAACATGTCCGAGCAGCCCGCGTACGAGCACGAGTTCGAGTGGGAGACCACCGACTCAGACCGGGTCCTCAACACGATCATCCCCGACTCCGCCAACCAGCCCTACGACATCCACCAGGTCATCGGGCACATCGTCGATGCGGGGGACTTCCTCGAGGTCCAGCCCCTGTTCGCACCGAACATCGTCATCGGCTTCGGTCGCATCGAAGGCCGGACGGTCGGCATCATCGCGAACCAGCCGTCGCAGATGGCGGGAACCCTGAACATCGAGGCCGGCGAGAAGGCGAGCCGGTTCGTGCGCTTCTGCGACGCGTTCTCGGTGCCGATCCTGACCCTCGTGGACGTGCCGGGCTACCTGCCGGGTACCGACCAGGAGTGGACCGGCGTCATCCGCCGCGGGGCGAAGCTCCTGTACGCGTATGCCGAAGCCACCGTGCCGCTCGTGACCGTGATCCTGCGGAAGGCCTACGGCGGCGCGTACATCGTGATGGGCTCCAAGCAGCTCGGGGCGGACATCAACCTCGCCTGGCCGACGGCGGAGATCGCCGTCATGGGCGGCCAGGGCGCCGTGAACATCCTCTACCGGGGCGAGATCAAGAAGGCGGAGGAGGCCGGCGAGGACGTCGCCGCCGTCCGCACCCGCCTCGCCAACGAGTACACCTACAACGTCGCGTCCCCGTTCCTGGCCGCCGAGCGCGGCGAGCTGGACGGGATCATCGAGCCGGCCCAGACGCGCGTCGCCGTCGCGAAGGCGCTGCGGGCGCTCCGCGGCAAGCGCGCGAGCCTGCCGGCGAAGAAGCACGGGAACATCCCGCTGTGAGCGACGTGGATGCCGGCGGTACGGGAGAGGCGGAAGCGCACCTCCTGCCGGTCGAGGTGCGCCGCGGCGACCCCACGCCGGAGGAGCTCGCCGCCGTGCTCGCCGTCGTGACGGAGACGTACGAGCGGGAAGCCGCCACGACGATCGTCGAGGAGGACCAGGCGCCCGCGTCGGCGTGGTCGATCTCCGCGCGTGCGCTGCGCGAGCCGCTGCGGCGCGATGTCGGCTGGGGCCGCTTCCGCGGCTGACGTAACATCGCGGAAATGTCCCCCGAAATACCTACAGACGCCGGGGGCGCCCCTCCCCCAGACTGGAACCGCTGGAACGCTTCTGCGTTCGGTCGGATCGCCTCAGTGGTCCGGCCCCGCGAGTCGGTTTTCGGGTAACCGCTCGCATGGCGAGGGGCGGGCGGCTTCGCCGCCCCTCGCCTCCCTCTCTCTTCGGCCCTTCAGGCCGACGCCATGGAGACGCGTCCGTCGTCCGTGCGTCCGGTGCCGGTACGTCAGGTGCGCCGGGGCTCACGGCGCCGGCGCGTCACGTGCCTGAGCGTCGGAGTCCCGCGCGTCAGAGATCGGCGCCGTCGCGGGCCGGCGTCGTGCCGGCGACCGGCGGCCGGGAGATCTCGTGCCACAGGTCGACGTGCTCCTCGCCGTCGGGATCATCGTCCAGACGCGAGCGCCCGACCACGGTCACGGCGGTCTTCTCATGCGGCGACGTGCGGATGTAGAGCCGGTCCGAGTGCGCCTCGTCCAGCGCCTGCGCGAGTTCGCCGCGGATCGCCGTGAGGGCGTCCTCGTCGAGGCCCTCCAGTCCGCCCTCGTCGAGGACCGTGACGCTCGCGCCCCGCCGGCGGGCCTCCTCCAGCTGCGCGCGGACGCGGTCATCCAGCAGCCGGGGGCCGCGCATGTCGTCGCGCAGGCGGCCTTCGGCCAGCCGCGCCCCCATCCGCTCGTCGTCGTCGAGGACACCGCCGGTCTCGACCGTGCGCGCAAGGACGGGCCCGGCGACCGACAGGGCCCGCTGCACCTGTGCGCGGCGTTCCCGCCGCCGCCCATCCTGCGACGCGAGCCACTCCGACGACGCCCGTTGCAGCTCGGTCAGGTCGGCGGTGTCGCGCGCCGCGCTGTCGAGGAGCCGCGTGATCAGCTGCGCGAGTCCCACCCAGGTGACCGCACCGACGACGCCGAGGGCGAGCGCATTCGCGATGCCGATCCACAACGCGGCCTCCACCGCGAGCAGGACGACGCCGATCCACGCGATCCACGGTCGGCGGCGCACCATCACGATCGCCATGAGCGCGCCGATCCCGCCGAGGCTCCACGTGGCGAACGATTCCAGGCGCGCGGCGGGCCCCGCGGCGTACCAGGTCGCCGACGGCACGATCGCCACGTTCGCCAGGGCGAGCACGCCCGCCCACGCGGGGAGGACGGCGCGTCCGCCGAGGCCCGCCGTGATGGTCTCCGGCGACGGCGTCTCGGTGGGCCGGACGTTCCAGAAGATGCACAGCCACGTCGTCGCGAGGAACAGCACGACGGATGCCGTCAGCATGAGCGGGAACTCGACGGGAGTCGTCCAGAGCATGCCGCCGACGGCGAGGTACGCCGTGAACGCGGCGCCGAGCGCCGAGAGCACCACGCGGACGGAGAAGGTCATCGCGGCTGCTCCCAGGTGAGGGTGACGACGGTGCCCGCGGCGCTGCTGTCGACGGTCGCGCGGCCGGCCGCCGCCGCGACGCGCGCGATGATCGAGGCGCGGATGCCGAGGCGGTCATCCGGGATGGCGGCCGGGTCGAACCCGTGCCCCGTGTCGCCGACGCGGATCCGCACACCCTCACGGTCGGCCGACACCTCCACCGTGAGCCCCGCCCCGTGCGCGTGCTGGATGGCGTTGGCGATCGCCTGCGCGGCCGCGAGGATGAGGGCGCGGGCGACGCGGCCGGGAATCGCCGGGGCCGACGGATCGATGTCCCGCGCGACCGTCACGGCCTGGCCGTGGTCGCGGGCGGCGGCCTCGAGCTGCGCGGCGATGGTCGCGCCGTCCACGGGCTCGTCGGGTCCTTCGCCCGCGCTCTGGTCGGCGTTCGCGAGGCGGGTGAGAGCCTCCCGCGCCATCGACACGGCGAGGGTGCGCTCACGATCGGTCGTCGCCCGCTCGGCGGCGATCAAGGCGGCCAGGACGCTGTCGTGCATGAGCGCGGCGACGGCCACGCGTTCCTTCTCGACCGCGTCGGCGGCGGCCGCCGCGGCATACGAGGCGACGGCGCTCCCCCGGGTCTCATCGATGCCCGCGGCGACGGAGCGGAGCATCCACCCGAGGGTGATGACGACGCCGGCGAGGATCAGCGCGTACACGACGTCGAGCACGACGACCACGACGCTGCCCTGCGCGGTGCCGACCTGCGCGATGCGCACGACGCCGAACAGCACCGGCACGAGCACCGCCCACACCACCTGGAGCGGGATGCGGAAAGCCACGACCGCCGCGGACGTCGCGACGTTCAGCAGGTACCAGATCCACGGTTCGGCCGGGTCGGCGGGACGACCGGCGGTCGCGAGCGGCCAGGTCAGCAGAGCGAGGGGGAACACGACGGCGAAGACGCCGGCGAAGCCGCGCGCCGCGACGCCCGCGAAGCACGCGATGACCATGAGCGCGAGCGGCAGGAAGATCGCGATCACGAGGCCCGTGCGCCAGAGCGGATCCTCCTGCGGCGGCGCGAGGGCGTTCAGGAACCCCTGCGTGCCGAGAAGAGTGGAGCCGGAGCCGATCGCGACGACGATGATGCGTTCGACGCGCGCCTGCGTGAAGTTCTCCACGCCGGCCGAGATGTCGCCCAGGGGCCGCCGGGTGGCCGGGTCGAGCGCGATGCGTTCAGCCGTCACCGGAACCCTCGGCAACCAGTCCGTCTTCCATCGCGCGGCGGAGCAGGTCCACCTTCGTCGGCGCGGGGCGGCCGACCTCGACGTACTTCACGCGCACCCGCGTGATGTTCTCCTTCGCCGTCGAATAGGCGATGCCGAGGCGTTCGGCGACGACCTTGAGCGGCAGACCCGCCGCGTACAGCCGCAGCACGTCGCGCTCGCGCGCGGAGAGCTGCGCGTCGGCGAACGCCCGGTCGCCCTCGACGGCGCTGACCCATTCGACGTTGTCGAGCGGCTCGCCGCGTGCGACCGTGCGGATGGCGTCGATGACGTCGTCGATGCGGGAGGACTTGCTGATGATGCCCGCGGCCCCCGCGGCGAGGGCCTCGCGCACGGCGGCGGGCCGGTCGGCGACGCTGTGGATGATGACGGACGAGCCGTCCCCCACGAGGCGCGACACGTTCTCGGTGACGGTCGTGCCGTCGCCGAGGGTGAGGTCGAGCACCACGACATCGGCGGGCGCGGATGCCGAGAAGGTGCGCCAGTCGAGGTACTGCCGCACGCTGCTGCCGGAGAAGACCACTTCCTTGGTCCCGGCGCGCGCGCAGGCCGCCTCGAGTCCCAGACGCACGGACTCGTGGTCGTCGATCAGTGCGACCCTCGTCATGGGCTCAGCCTAGCGAGCGATTCATCGTGACATGACGGCGACGGCCTCGACGTGATGCGAGTGCGGGAAGAGGTCGAACGCGCGGACGCTGCGGGTGTCGAAGCCATGCGCGCGGAAGGTCGCCAGGTCGCGCGCGAGCGCGACGGGGTCGCACGCGACGTAGACGATGCGCGCGGGATCGAGGTCCGCGAGGAGGTCGACGACCTCGCGGCCGGCGCCCGCGCGCGGCGGGTCGAGGACGACGACGCCGCGGGCCAGTCGTGCGCGCTGGTCGGCGGATGCCGTGCGCGTGAACTCGGCGAGCCACCGGTCCACGCGGCCCGTCTCGGCGCGCGCGCCGACCCACTCGGCGAGGTTCTCACCGGCGTGCTCGGTGGCGCGCGGATCCGACTCGACGCTCGTGATGCGGGTGCCCGCTCCGCCGACCCCCGCCACGGCGGCCGCGAGGAGCCCGACACCCCCGTACAGGTCGAGGTTCGCCGCGTCCGGGTCGAGTGCGCCGTCCTCCCGGAGCGCCGCCGCCACGGCATCCGTCAGCGTCGTCGCGGCGAGCCGGTGCACCTGCCAGAACCCGCCGGCATCCACCCGGAAGTCCCGACCGCCGACCGTCTCGACGACGACTTCGCGGATCGCCGGATCGGCCGGCGGACGGCGCGGGCCGCGCCGTGCCCGCGGGGGCGTCTCCGGGCGGGCGAGGAGGCGGACCCGCCCGTCGGCAGGCTGGACGAGGTCCACGCGACCGGGAGGCAGCCCGCTGATGGTGCGCGCCGCCTGCGCGACGGCCGGCACGGCGAGGGGCAGGTCGTCCACGTCGATGACCCGGTGGCTGCGCGCCGCGAACGGCCCGACGCGGCCGTCCGCATCGACGTGCAGACTGACGCGGGTGCGCCACCGCGTGCCGTCGGCGGACTCCGCGGCGCTCTCGCCGCCCGCGGCCTCCATCGTCGTCGGCAGCTCGAGGCCGGCCATGCGGCGGAGGGCGTCAGCCAGCACGCGGGTCTTCAGCTCGCGCTGGTGCGTCAGGTCGATGTGTCCGAAGTCGGCGCCGCCGGGACGATCCTGCGGGCTCACGGCGACATCCGCGGCGGGCCACACGTGCGGGCGACGGTGCGGCGACGCGTCGAGCACCTCGAGCGTCTCCCCGCGCCAGAACGCGGACTTGCCGGTGTCGGTCAACCGCACGCGGACCCGCTCGCCGGGGATCGCGTCGGGCACGAAGACCACGCGGCCCTCGTGCCGCCCCACGAACACGCCGCCGTGGGCGACGTCGGTCACGTCCAGGTCGATGAGGTCTCCGGCATCCATCCGTCGAGCATCCCACGGCGCCGCTACCGTGGGGGAATGCGCGTGTGCCTGGCCTCCACCTCCCCCGCCCGCCTCATGCTGCTGCGACAGGCCGGCATCGAACCGCGCACGCAGGCGCCGCAGGTCGACGAGGAGGCGGTCATCGCCGCCATCGAGGCCCACGAGGGCCGCGTCCTCCCGCCCGATGAGCACGTCCTGCTCCTCGCGCGCCGCAAGGCCGCCGACGTCGCCGCGACCCTGGCCGCCGAGGAGCCGGAGTTCGACGGGCTCGTCATCGGCGGCGACTCCATGTTCGAGCTCGACGGCGAGGTGCTCGGCAAGCCCTACACGGCCGAGGTGGCGACCGCGCGCTGGCACCGCATGCGCGGGCGCACCGGTGTGCTGCACTCCGGTCACAGCGTGTTCCGCCTCGCGCCCGGCGCCGAGCCGCGCGAGGCGCACGCCGTCGCGGCGGCATCCGTCACCTTCGCGGGCGACATCACGGATGCCGAGATCGACGCCTATGTCGCCTCCGGCGAGCCGCTCCAGGTCGCGGGCGCCTTCACCGTCGACAGCCTCGGCGGCGCGTTCATCGATCGTGTCGACGGCGACCCGTCGACGGTCGTCGGAATGTCGCTGTCGACGGTGCGGCGACTGGCCGCAGACCTGGGCGTCACCTGGACGAGTCTCTGGAGCAGCCCCGCCGACTCGTAGGGTTCCGCCCACGTTTTCTCGGTGATCTTGTGCGAGTGATCCAAAGTCGACCCCCGTGTGCTGGGTAGGCTGGCATTCATGCCCCCTATCGCCAAGGTGCTCATCGCGAACCGCGGCGAGATCGCCGTCCGTGTCATCCGTGCCGCCCGCGACAGCGGGAAGGCCTCCGTCGCCGTCTACGCCGACCAGGACCGCGACGCGATGCACGCCAAGCTCGCCGACGAGGCGTACGCGCTCGAGGGCGTGACGAGCAGTGAGACATATCTGTCGATCGAGAAGATCCTCTCGGTCGCCCGCCGGTCCGGCGCCGACGCCGTGCACCCGGGCTACGGCTTCCTCGCCGAGAACGCGGAGTTCGCCCGCGCCGTCATCGCGGCCGGGCTGGTGTGGATCGGACCCTCCCCCGAGGCCATCGAGGCGCTCGGCGACAAGGTCACGGCCCGTCACGTCGCCGAGAAGGTCGGCGCCCCTCTGGCGCCGGGAACCCCGGGCCCCGTGTCCGGAGCCGACGAGGTCATCGCCTTCGCGCAGCAGTACGGACTCCCCATCGCCATCAAGGCGGCCTACGGGGGCGGCGGCCGGGGGCTCAAGGTCGCCCGCGAGCTCAGCGAAGTGGCCGAGCAGTTCGAGTCCGCGACCCGCGAGGCCATCACGGCGTTCGGGCGCGGCGAGTGCTTCGTGGAGAAGTACCTCGACAAGCCGCGCCACGTCGAGACGCAGTGCCTCGCCGACGCCGCCGGGAACGTCGTGGTCGTCTCGACGCGCGACTGCTCGCTGCAGCGCCGCCACCAGAAGCTCGTGGAGGAGGCACCCGCGCCGTTCCTCAGCGACGAGCAGAACCGCATCCTCTACGAATCGTCCAAGGCGATCCTCAAGGAGGTCGGCTACGTCGGAGCCGGCACGTGCGAGTTCCTCATCGGCGGGGACGGGACGATCTCGTTCCTCGAGGTGAACACACGCCTGCAGGTCGAGCACCCGGTCTCCGAGGAGGTCACCGGCATCGACCTCGTGCGCGAGCAGTTCCGTCTCGCCGAGGGCGGCACGCTCGACTACGGAGACCCCGAGCCGGTGGGGCACTCGATCGAGTTCCGCATCAACGGCGAGGACCCGGGTCGGAACTTCCTCCCCCAGCCGGGACGCATCCACCAGTTCAAGACGTTCGGCGGCCCCGGCATCCGCCTGGACTCCGGCGTCACCGCGAACGACAGCGTCAGCGGCGCCTTCGACTCGCTGCTCGGCAAGATCATCGTCACGGGCCGCGACCGCGCCGAGGCGCTCGAGCGCTCCCGCCGGGCGCTCGACGAGTTCGAGGTCGCCGGCATGCCGACGGTCCTGCCGTTCCACCGCAAGGTCGTCCGCGACCCCGCGTTCACGGCCGAGGACGGCCGGTTCGGCGTCTACACGCGGTGGATCGAGACCGAGTTCGTCAACGACATCCCGCCGTGGGACGGGGAGCTGGACTCCCCGTCGGCCTGCGAGCCGCGCCACAGCGTCGTCGTCGAGGTCTCCGGCAAGCGCCTCGAGGTGAGCCTCCCCGATCGCATCGTGCAGGCTCCGACGCGGATCGGCCGCCCGGCGGCCGTGCCGCCGTCGCGCCGCTCGCACGCCGCGTCGGTGACGGCGGGCGCCTCCGGCGACGCGGTGAAGTCCCCCATGCAGGCCACCATCGTCAAGGTCGCCGTCGAGGAGGGGCAGCAGGTCGTCAAGGGCGACCTCGTCGTCGTGCTCGAGGCGATGAAGATGGAGCAGCCCATCCAGGCGCACAAGGACGGCGTCGTGGGGGCCGTGAACGCCGCCCCCGGCACGACCGTGTCGGCCGGACATCAGCTCCTGACCATCTCCTGACGCATCGGGTCACACCGGGACCCGTGGCGTAGCGTGGGGCCCATGAAGGATCGACGTCGCATCGTGGCGGCCGGTGCCGGGCTGCTGCTCGTGCTGGCCGGGTGCGCCACGGCCCCCCGGATCGACCTCGACGACGCGCGCGCGTGGCTCGAGGACGTCGAGGCGGCCCAGTCCGACGGCCCCGGCGCCGCCGGGACCGTGTCGCTCCTCATCGACCACGAGGGTTCCGATGGCGACGGCCGGCTCGAGTTCGCCTCCCCCACCCCGCTCGTCCGCGCCGATGCGCAGTGCTTCGGGGGCGGCACCGCCGACGTCGCGGTGACCCTGGTCTCCGCCGACGGCGCCGAGTCGGACCCGTTCGACGCGGAGATCCCGTGCGATGAGGACGTGCACGAGATCGAGCTGGACGGAACTCCGGCGTCCGCAGCGGTCATCGACGCCCACGGGAGCATCGAGACGTACCTGCACGTCGCGGTGATCCAGGGGATGGTCATCGAGCGCTGACCCGCGAGGGCGCTCCGATCAGGACGGGACCGCGCGGATGCCGGCCCACGTCACGAGACCGCCGCGGCGTGACGGGCGTCAGCTGATGTCGGTGGTGCTGCGGTCGATCGGGTGCATCGCGCGTGTGGCGTCGGTGATGCTCCCGGACAGCGACGGGTACACCGCGAAGACTCGGGAGAGCTGATCGACGGTGAGCCGGCGCTCGGCGGCGATCGCGATCGGGTAGATCAGCTCCGAGGCGCGCGGCGCGACGATGACGCCGCCCAGCACGATGCCCGAGCCGGTGTGCGCGATGAGCTTCACGAACCCGTCCTTGACGCCCATCATCTTCGCGCGGGCGTTGGCGGCCAGGGGCAGCTTGTGCACATAGCCGTCGATCCGGCCGGACTCGATGTCCTTGACCTGGTACCCGACGGTCGCGATCTCCGGCGCCGTGAAGATGTTCGCGGCGATGCGGCGGCGATCGAGCGGGATGACCGCGTCGCCGAGGGCGTGGAAGACCGCCATCCGCCCCTGCATCGACGCGACGGATGCCAGCGGGACGAAGGTCGTGCAATCGCCCGCGGCGTAGATGTTCGGCACCGAGGTCCGCGCGACGCGGTTGACCTGGATGTGCCCCGACTCCGCGAGCTGGACGCCGGCGTCCTCGAGGCCGATCCCGGACGTGTTGGGGATGGAGCCGACCGCCATGAGGCAGTGGCTGCCCTCGACGGTGCGGCCGTCGCCGAGGGTCACGACGACACCCTCGCCGACCCGCTCGACCTTCTCCGCGCGCGACTTCGCGAGAACCGTCATCCCCCCGCGCTTGAAGACCTTCTCGATCACCGCGGCGGCGTCGGTGTCCTCACCGGGCAGCACCTGGTCGCGGCTCGAGATCAGCGTGACCTTGGCGCCGAGGTTCATGTACGCCGAGGCGAACTCGGCTCCCGTGACACCGGAGCCGACGACGATGAGGTGCTCGGGGAGGGTCTTCATGTCGTACAGCTGCGTCCAGGTGAGGATGCGCTCCCCGTCCGGCATCGCCGTGGGCAGCTCGCGCGGAGAGGCCCCGACCGAGACGACGAGCGTGTCGGCCTCGATGCGGTCGAAGTCGGTGCCGCCCTGGCTCGTCGACACGACGACGGCATGCGTGCCGTCGAGGCGGCCGTGGCCGGAGATGAGGCGCACGCCGGCCTCCACGAGCGTCGCGCGCATATCGTCGGACTGCTGCCGCGCCAGCGACATCAGCCGCTTGTTGACGGCGGCGAGGTTGATCGCGACCTGCGGCTTGAGCGGCTTGCCGCGATCGGATGTCGCGAACAGCTGCACGCCGAGGTCCGAGGCCTCGGAGATCGCGACCGCGGCATCCGCGGTCGCGATGAGGCTCTTCGACGGCACGACATCGGTGATGACCGCCGACCCCCCGACGCCGGCGCGTTCGACGAGGGTGACCTCCGCGCCGAGCTGCGCGGCGGCCAGCGCCGCCTCGTACCCGCCGGGACCGCCACCGAGGACGATGACGCTCTGCGTGCTCTCGAAGCTCAAGGTCATTGGTCCATTGTCTCAGGCCGCGCCGCCCGTCCGCGCCGCCCGGTCTGGCCGGGAAGGCGCCCGGGTTCCTAGAGTGGACCCATGTCCGACATCTCCAATCCGCTCGACGATCCCACCAGCGACCCCTTCGAGCTCGCCGCCGACGCCGCCGCCGACATCGCCCGGCTCACCGGCGTCGACCGCCACGACATCGCCCTCACACTCGGCAGCGGGTGGGGGAAGGCCGCCGACCTCATCGGCGGGACGACCGCGGAGATCCCGGCGACCGAGGTCACCGGCTTCAGCAAGCCGGCCCTGGTCGGCCACGTCGGATCGCTGCGCAGCATCCTGACCCCCAAGGGTCGCCGTGTGCTCGTCATCGGGGCGCGCACGCACTACTACGAGGGCCACGGTGTGCGCCGCGTCGTGCACAGCGTGCGCACCGCCGCGGCGACCGGCGCCCGCACGATGGTCCTCACCAACGGCGCCGGGGGCATCAAGTCGGGCTGGAAGCCGGGACAGCCCGTGCTGATCAGCGACCACATCAACCTGACCGGCGACTCGCCCCTCGAGGGCGCGACGTTCATCGACCTCACCGACCTGTACTCGGTGCGGCTGCGCGACCTCGCCCGTCGGGTCGACCCGAGCCTCGACGAGGGTGTGTACTGCCAGTTCCGCGGACCGCAGTACGAGACCCCCGCGGAAGTGCGGATGGCCAAGACGATCGGCGGCAACATCGTCGGCATGTCCACCGCGCTGGAGGCCATCGCGGCCCGTCAGGCGGGCATGGAGATCCTCGGCTTCTCGCTCATCACGAACATGGCCGCCGGCATCCAGACCACGCCGCTCAGCCATCACGAGGTCATCGAAGCCGGCCGGGAGGCCGAGCCGGTCATCTCCGCGCTCCTGGCGCGCGTGATCGGCGAGCTGTGAGCACCGTCGAGGTCGCGCGGGCGTGGCTCGCGCAGGACCCGGACGACGTCACACGGGACGAGCTGGATGCGCTGATCCGCCGGGCCGAAGCCGGCGACGCGGCCGCGGCCGCCGACCTCGCCGACCGCTTCGCAGGACGGCTCGCGTTCGGCACGGCAGGCCTCCGCGGACGCCTCGGCGCCGGCAGCAACCGCATGAACCGCGTGCTCGTGACGCAGGCCGCCGCCGGACTCGCCGCGTACGTGCGGGAGCGCGCGGGCGCGGGCGCCACGGTCGTGATCGGGTACGACGGGCGACGCAACTCCGACGTCTTCGCGCGGGACAGCGCCGAGATCTTCGCCGGGGCGGGCCTGCGGGCCGTCCTGCTGCCGCGTCTCCTGCCGACCCCGGTCCTCGCGTTCGCGGTGCGTCACCTCGACGCCGCCGCCGGCGTCATGGTGACGGCATCCCACAACCCGCCCGACGACAACGGGTACAAGGTGTACCTCGGCGGAGCGGACGAGGGCTCGCAGATCGTCGCGCCCGCCGACGCCGACATCGCCGCGCAGATCCAGCGGGTCGCCGATGCCGGCGACATCCGCACGCTGCCGCGCTCGACGGAGTACGAGGTCGCCGACGAGGCGGTCGTCGAGTCGTACGTCGCGGCGACCGCGCTCGTCGCGCCGGCACCGGCCGGAGCGGCGGGGATGCCGTGGGTGTACACGGCGATGCACGGCGTCGGACACGAGACGCTCGCCCGGATCCTCACACTCGCGGGCTATCCGCAGCCCCTCGTCGTCGAGGCGCAGATCGCGCCGGACGGCGCGTTCCCCACGGTCGCCTTCCCCAACCCGGAGGAGCCGGGGGCCATGGACCTCTCGTACGAGACGGCGCGGGCGGCGGGCGCGGAGTTCATCCTCGCCAACGACCCGGATGCCGACCGGCTCGCCGTCGCGATCCCGGATGCGAAGGCCGACGGGGGCTGGCGCCGGCTGACCGGCAACGAGGTGGGGCTGCTCCTCGGCTGGCGGGCCGCCCGCACGGCGTCGACAGGGTCGCTGGCCTGCTCGCTGGTCTCCTCCCCCGGCCTGCAGACCGTCGCCGAGCACTACGGGCTCGACTTCCACGCGACGCTCACGGGCTTCAAGTGGATCTCCCGCGCACCCGGACTCGTCTTCGGGTTCGAGGAGGCGCTCGGCTACCTCGTGAACCCCGAGACGGTCCGCGACAAGGACGGCATCTCGGCCGCGATCGCCATGCTCGGGATGATCGCCGAAGCGCGCGAGCAGGGCGCGGCAGTCCCCGACCTCCTGGCCCAGTTCCAGGAGACGTTCGGCTTCTTCGACAGCGGTCAGGTCTCGGTGCGCGTCGAGGACGTGTCGATCATCGGCCGCATCATGGCCGCGCTGCGGGCGCAGCATCCCGTCGCACTCGGCGGGGTCGGGGTGCAGCGGGTCGAGGATCTGCTCGTGCCCGCGGCCGACCAGCCCTCGGGCGACGTGCTGCGCCTGTGGCTCGACGACGGGTCGCGCGTCATCGTGCGCCCGAGCGGCACCGAGCCCAAGCTGAAGGTGTACCTCGACGTGCGCGGGACCTCCGCCGAGGACGCCGCGGCGCGGCTCGCCGCGCTCGACGCCGGCGCGCGCGAGCTCGTCGCCGCCGCCTCGGCCTGACCCGCCCGCCCGGCGGTCTCGCCGCACTGCGCCCCGCGGCCGCGCCGCTGAGAAACCACGATCAACATGAGAAACCCGCTCCGGCGTGGTTTGTCATGCCGGATGTGGTTTCTCAGCGCTGCACGGCTTCGCCGGACCCCGCTCGGTAGGCTGAACGGCGTGCTGCTGACCGAGCCCCGCGTCCTGGAGAACGACCACGTGCGGCTCGAGCCGCTCGCCGCGGACCACGCGGACGACCTCGCCGAGGCCGCCACGGGGCTCGAGTACGCCTGGTACACGTCGGTGCCCGCGTCGCCCGCGGAGGAGATCGCGTTCCGTCTCGCCGAGCGGGATGCCGGTCGCATGAACCCGTGGGCCGTGCTCCACGCGGGCCGCGCCGTCGGCATGACGACGTTCTGCAACGTCGACCAGCCGAACCGCCATGTCGAGATCGGCTACACCTGGCTCGCCACACGCGTGCAGCGGACGGCGGTGAACACGGCCGCGAAGCTCCTGCTCCTCGGTCACGCCTTCGAGGCGTGCGATGCGATCGCCGTGGAGTTCCGCACGCACTGGCACAACCGCCAATCGCGCGCGGCGATCGAGCGGCTCGGCGCCAAGCAGGACGGCGTGCTGCGGAACGCGCGACTGGGACCCGACGGGACGCTGCGCGACACGGTCGTCTACTCGATCCTCCCGCACGAGTGGCCCGCGGTCCGGCTGGGACTGCAGACCAGGCTCGCGCGACCCTGACGGCGCCCGGCCGGCCGAGAAACCACGATCAGCATGAGAAACCACCTCCGGCGTGGTTTCTCATGCCGGATGTGGCTTCTCAGCGTCCTCGCATCGGCGGGCGCAGCGCGCTAGCCGTCCACCACGGCGACGAGTTCGTCAAGGAATGCCGTGAAGGTCGTCCCCCGGCGCAGGATCCGCTGGACGCTCTCCCGCTCGCTGAAGACCTCGACGAGCTGCTCGAACACGGTCTGGAACGCGGCGCGGTCGGACTCGGAGAACGCCACCATGGCCACGACCTGCACGCGCGCATCGCCCCACGGGATCGACGGGTCGGCGATGCCCACGGCGATCGAGGTGCGGGTGGCGGACATCCCGATCGCGTGCGGGACGGCGAGCGCGTCGGTGAACGCCGTGGAGGAGAGCCGCTCGCGCTCCAGCGTCCGCTCGACGTAGTCCTCGGCGATGACCCCCTGCGCGACGAGCAGACCGCCGAGGCGGCGGATGACCTGCTCCTCGTCGACGCCGGCGCCGAGGCCGTGCACGAACGCCTCGGGCGAGAAGTAGCGTTCGAGCTCGGCGCGCAGCCGCGCGAGGCGCCGGGCCCGCCGCACGCGCCCCGCCGCCGCCTGCACGCGCTCCACGTCGGCCTCGGTGAGGAACGGCTGGATGCGCACGACCCGGTCGGAGGTGAGCGGCGGGTCGATCGTGCTGAGGATCAGGTCGCTGTCGATCGACTCCCAGTCGGGGTCGACCCGCGTCTCGACGTCGACGACCTCGATGGCCCCGCCGAGGGAGCGGTCGACGCTCGAGCGCAGCAGCTCGTGCAGCTCGTAGTACCCGGGGCAGACGATCGTCGCCGTCAGCAGGGCGCCGGCGCGGCGGCTGCGCTCGAGCCGCCCGCCGACGTGCATGGCGATGTACGCGATCTCGTCGTCGAGCAGCGGGATGCCGAGGAGTCCCCGCAGCCCGTCCGCGATGAACACCGCGACCTCGAAGATCATCGGGTACGTCGTCTTGAGCGACCGGGTCAGGGGGTTCCGCGACCATGCCTGCTCCCGCGCGCGCTCGCGGAGGTTCTGCACGTGCAGCGACAGCCGCATGACGAAGTCGTCATGGTCGAGGTCGACGAGGAACTCCGCGGCGGCGCGGGAGACGACGCCGCGGACCGCGGCCTCCACCTCGGGGTCGACCCGCTCGCGGATGACCTCGGCGGGCGCGGCCGCGCCGGGTGCGATGACCCGGCTCTGCACGATCGCGGCGAGGTGGCTGAGGTCCCCGCTGCCGAGGCGCACGCCGAGGTGGTCCGCGCTGAGCCGATCGATGAGCTCCGCGATCTGCGCAGGCGTGGAGCCCTCGCCGCCGTCGTCGAGCGCATGGTCGCCGGCGACCCGGTCGGCCGCGATCGCGATGTGCATCATGACGTCGCCGATGCCGAACTCGTTGACGAAGTAGCCGAGATTCCCGAGGCCGGAGACGAGCTCCGCCTTGAACGGGCCGAAGGCTCTGGCGCCGATCGATCCTTCCCCGAGCGTTCGACGCAGCGCCTCCAGATCGAAGGCGCCGTCCTCCGTCTCCTCGTGGGCGAGTCTGCTGAGGAGTCTCCGCTGCGCCATCTCGGTGCCACGCAGACGCGCGCGGGACGCGGCGCGCTCGAGGGTCAGCTCCGTTCCGCCGAGCAGGGCCCGCACGCGACCGAGGTCGGCCTCCACCGTGGCGGGGCTGACATGGAAGGTGTCGGCGATCTCGAAGACATCCACCCCGTCCGGCGCGGCGAGGATCGCCCGTACCAGGCGGTGCAGGCGCTCCCGCGGCGCGGAGGCGTCCGGGCCCGTCGTCCGCAGCGCAGCGCCGGCGTCCGGCCCGAGGCGGTAGCCCTGCGGACCCGACTCGACCACGACTCCGTCCGCGACGCGCGCGTTCAGGCCCGTGACGTAGCTCCGGATGCTGCGCGGGGTCACGCCGATCGCGTCGGCGAGCTCTGCGGCGGTCGTCCATTCGCCGCGTCGCGTGAGCAGGGCGACGACGCGATCCTGCCTGGCTCTGCTCACGGAGGACAGTCAACCACGACCCCGCGACGGAGTTTCCTCCCCCGCGGAAGCGAACCTGGTTGTCCGCTCCCAGCACTTTCACAAGAATGGCGAAGAAGGAGGCGGGTCGATGAGGATCCTCGTGGTGTGCGGCGCGGGAGCGTCGAGCACGTTCGTCGCGCAGCGTGTGCGCCATGCCGCCCAGGCGGCCGGACGGGACATCAGTGCCGTCGCCGGCACCGAGCAGTCCCTGGCCATCGATCTGGATGCCGCGGACGTCGTGCTCGTGGGCCCCCACCTGCGTCGCTCGCTCGAGCACATCCGACGGGATGCCGCCTACCGCGGCGCGCGCGTCGTGCTGCTGCCGGACGACGTGTTCGCCGACATCGACGGGACGCGCACGCTCGCCCTGGTCGACACCGCCCTGGCCGCACCCGCGGACGAAGACGCCACCGAGAGGAACATCCCATGACGGAAGAGTCCGCACCGCAGGCCACCCGGACGATCCGCATCGGCTCGTCCAACGGGCTGCACGCCCGCCCCGCGAAGCTGTTCGCGCAGGCGGTGAAGGATGCCGGCATCCCGGTGTCGATCTCCAAGGGATCCGGCAGCCCGGTGAACGCCGCCAGCATCCTGGGGGTTATCTCCCTCGGTGCCGAGAAGGGCGACTACGTGACCCTGATCGCCGACGGGGACGCCGCCGACGACGTGCTCGACGAGCTGGCCGAGCTGCTGACGACCGACCACGACGAGTGAAGAAGAAGAACGGAACGAGGACACGACGATGAGTGAACTGCGCGGAGTCGGCATCGGCCTGGGAGTCGCCCAGGGACCGGTGGCACGGATGGCCGAGCCCCTGCCCGCCCCCGAGGACGTGCCCAGCACGCTCTCGCCGGAGGAGGAGATCGCGCGCGTCCGGGATGCCGTCGCCGTCGTCGCCCGGGAGCTCGAGACGCGTGGCGCGCAGGCCGGAGGCCTGGCCCGCGAGGTGCTCGAGGCGCAGGCCATGATGGCCGAGGACCCCACGCTCGACCAGGAGGTCCTCACCCGCACCGCCGCCGGCAAGACCGGCGAGTTCGCCGTCCACGACGCCTTCGCGCGGTTCCGGGACACCCTCGCCGCGATGGGCGGCTACCTCGGCGAGCGCGCCGCCGACCTCGACGACGTCGCCCAGCGGGTCATCGCGCGGCTTCGCGGCCTTCCGGCACCCGGCATCCCCGACCCCGGCCACCCGTTCGTCCTCGTCGCCAAGGACCTCGCGCCGGCCGACACCGCCCTGCTGGACCTCGACAAGGTCCTCGCCCTCGTCACGACCGATGGCGGTCCGACCTCGCACACGGCGATCCTCGCCCGCGAGAAGTCGATCGTCGCGGTCGTCGGCGCCGCCGCCGCGAAGGACCTCGCCGACGGCGAGATCGTCATCGTGGATGCCGCCAAGGGCGTCGTGACGGCGAGTCCGTCCGACGACGAGCTGAGCCAGGCGCAGCACCGGGCCGACGCGCGGCGCACCGCCGCGTCCGCGCCGATCACGCCCGGCGCCCTCGCCGACGGCACCGCCGTGCCGCTCCTCGCGAACCTCGGCAAGCCCGAAGGCGCCGCCGAAGCCGTCGAGCTCGGCGCGGAGGGCGTGGGGCTGTTCCGCACCGAGTTCCTCTTCCTCAGCTCCTCGCAGGCGCCGACGGTCGAGCAGCAGGCCAAGGCCTACACCGAGCTGCTGAACGCGTTCCCCGGCAAGAAGGTCGTCGTCCGGGCGCTGGACGCCGGCGCCGACAAGCCCCTCGCGTTCCTGAACGACGCGCACGAGGAGAACCCCGCTCTCGGGCTCCGCGGCATCCGGTCGCTCCGGGCCAGCGAGGATATCCTCCGCGAACAGCTGACGGCGCTGCAGCAGGCTCAGGCTGCGACGCAGGCCGACCTGTGGGTCATGGCCCCCATGATCGGCACGGTCGAGGAGACGGAGTACTTCACCACGCTCTGCCGCGACTACGGCATCAAGACCGCCGGTGTCATGGTCGAGGTCCCGTCGGCGGCTCTCATGGCCGAGAAGGTGCTCGGCATCGCCGACTTCGCCTCGATCGGCACGAACGACCTGACCCAGTACACGATGGCGGCGGACCGCCTCCTGGGCTCGGTCTCCTCGTTCCAGGACCCGTGGCACCCCGCCGTCCTGCAGCTGATCGGCATGACCGGCGCCGCAGGCCGGACGACCGGCAAGCCGGTCGGCATCTGCGGCGAGGCGGCGGCCGATCCGCTCCTCGCGGTGGTGCTCGTCGGCCTCGGCGCCACGACCCTGTCGATGGCGCCCACCGCGCTCGCGGATGTCCGCGCGACGCTCCTGAAGTACACCCGCGACGATGCCGAGCGCATCGCCGCGGCTGCCCTCGCCGCCGACGGGGCGGCATCAGCCCGAGCTGCGGCCCAAGCCGCAGCCGACACCGTGGCCTAGCCACGGCTCACCAGAAGGAGAACCAGCAATGACAACGGCGTCCAATCCCACCACGCGCGGAGGTATCCGGGTCGGCGTTCAGCGATTCGGCACATTCCTCTCCGGCATGATCATGCCGAACATCCCGGCCCTCATCGCATGGGGTATCTTCACCGCGTTCTTCATCGACGTGGGGTGGACGCCCAACGCCGACCTGGCCACGATCGTCGGCCCGTTCATCCACTACCTGCTGCCGCTGATCATCGCCTACACGGCGGGCTACATGGTCTACAAGCAGCGCGGTGGCGTCGTCGCGACCATCGCGACGATGGGTGCGATCGCGGGCTCCGACCTGCTCATCGCGCAGTTCAACGCGACCCTCGCCGAGGGTGAGCCGCAGCTCGGCCAGATCCACATGTTCATCGGCGCGATGATCATGGGACCGCTCGCGGCCTACACCATGAAGTGGCTCGACAGCCTCTGGGAGGGCAAGGTCCGGGCAGGCTTCGAGATGCTCGTGAACATGTTCTCGGCGGGCATCTGGGGCTTCATCATGGCCGTCGTCGGCTTCTACCCGATCGCGTGGCTCGTGAACGGCATCATGACCGTCCTCGGCAACGCGGTGAGCTGGCTCGTGGAGAACAACCTGCTGCCGCTGACGAGCATCCTGATCGAGCCTGCGAAGGTCTTCTTCCTGAACAACGCCATCAACCACGGCGTGCTCACCCCGCTCGGCATCGCGCAGGCGGACGAGCAGGGCAAGTCGATCCTCTTCCTCCTCGAGGCCAACCCCGGCCCCGGTGTGGGTCTGCTGCTCGCGTTCACGTTCTTCGGCATCGGCGCGGCACGCGCGTCGGCTCCGGGCGCCGCCATCATCCAGTTCTTCGGCGGCATCCACGAGGTGTACTTCCCGTACGCGCTCATGAAGCCGGTGCTGATCCTCGCGCTGATCGCGGGTGGCATGACCGGTGTCACGACCAACATGCTCCTGGACACGGGCCTGCGGGCACCGGCCGCCCCAGGAAGCATCATCGCCGTGATGCTGCAGACCGCCAACGACAGCTACGTCGGCGTCATCCTCTCGGTCGTCCTCTCGGCCGCCGTCACGTTCATCGTCGCGGGGATCATCCTGCGGGCCTCGCGCAAGCGCGACCTCGCCGCCGAGGCGGCCGGCACCGACCGGTTCACGTCGGCCGTCGACCAGACCGAGGCCAACAAGGGCAAGAAGTCCGAGTACCTCGGCGGACTGCGCGGTGACGATGCGGCTGCGGCCGGTGTCGCCGCCGGCGCCGGCGCCACCTCGGTGGTCACCGACAAGGAGGTGCGCAACATCGTCTTCGCCTGCGACGCCGGTATGGGCTCCTCCGCGATGGGCGCCAGCGTGCTGCGCAGCAAGATCAAGAAGGCGGGCATCGAGGACGTCACGGTCGTCAACAAGGCGATCGCGAACCTCGACTCCTCCGCCGACCTGGTCATCACGCAGCAGCAGCTGACGGATCGCGCGCGCAAGCACACGCCGGATGCCATGCACGTGTCGGTGGACAACTTCATGAACTCGCCGAAGTACGACGAGGTCGTGCAGCTGGTCGTGGATCAGCACCACCGCCGCGCGTAGTCTCGGAAGACCGCCGCGGGGCCGGGCAGCGCGACGCACCCGGCCTCGTGGCCTTCCGAGTCCGAACGACCCACAAGGAAGAGAGACAGACATGGCACGCGAGGTTCTCAACGTCGGACAGGTCCGCATCCACTCCGGCTCGGTGAGCAAGGAGAACGCGATGAAGGAGGCCGCCGACATCCTCGAGGCGGCGGGCGCCGTGACGAGCGCGTACTTCGACGCGATGCAGCAGCGGGAGATGACGGTGTCCACCTACATGGGCAACGAGCTGGCGATTCCGCACGGCACGAACGAGACGAAGGACACGATCCTCGACTCCGCACTGTCGTTCGTGCGCTACGACGGGGGCGTGGACTGGAGCGGCGAGCCGGTGACCTTCGTGGTCGGCATCGCCGGCAAGGGCGATGAGCACCTCGAGATCCTGTCGCAGATCGCGCTGATCTTCTCCGACGACGACGAGGTCGCCCGTCTCAAGGAGGCGCAGACGCCCGAAGAGCTGTACGGCATGCTGTCGTCGGTGAACGACGCATGAAGGCGGTCCATTTCGGGGCCGGCAACATCGGCCGGGGTTTCGTGGGGCTCCTGCTCCACGAGGGCGGCTACGACCTCGTCTTCTCCGACGTCGCGGCGCCGCTCGTCGACGCCATCAACGCCGTCTCGGAGTACACCGTGCACGAGGTCGGCGAGGGCGGTACCGACAAGGTCGTGACCGGCTTCCGCGCCCTCAACAGCGCCACAGACCCGCAGGCGGTCGTCGACGAGATCGCCACGGCGAACGTCGTCACGACGGCCGTCGGCCCCACGATCCTGAAGTTCGTCGCCCCGCACATCCTCGCCGCGCTGGCCCTGCGCGATCCGTCCGCCCCGCCCCTGCAGATCATGGCGTGCGAGAACGCGATCAACGCGACCGACCAGCTGCGCGACGAGATCCGCGCACAGGCGGGCGACGCGTGGGACGGCCTGTCCGCCCGCGCCGTGTTCGCCAACACCGCGGTGGACCGCATCGTCCCCGCCCAGCCGGCCGGCTCCGGCGTGGATGTCACGGTCGAGCCGTTCTACGAGTGGGCCATCGAACGGCCGCCGTTCGGCGAGAACCCGCCGACGATCCCGGGCGCCCATTTCGTCGACGACCTCGGCCCCTACATCGAGCGGAAGCTCTTCACAGTCAACACGGGGCACGCGACGACGGCGTACTTCGGCGCGCAGGCCGGCGTGGACAAGATCTCCGATGTGCTCGCCGATCCGGCGATCGCCGCGAAGGTCTCCGCCGCGCTCGAGGAGACCTCCGCGCTCCTCGTCGCCAAGCACGGCCTCGACGCCGGCGAACTCGCGGAGTACCGTGCGACGATCCTGCGCCGCTTCGCCAACCCCGCGCTCCCCGACACCGTCGGCCGCGTCGGACGGCAGCCCCTCCGCAAGCTGTCCCGGCACGAGCGCTTCATCGGGCCGGCTGCCGAGGCCGCCGAGCGCGGCCTGTCCGTCGACGGCCTGCTGGCCGCCGTGGGTGCTGCGCTCCTCTTCGACGACGCGGCGGACGAGCAGGCCGTCGAGCTGCAGCGCCGCCTGCGCGAGGAGTCCGCGGAGGACTTCACGGCATCGGTCACCGGGCTCGAGACCGATCATCCCCTCTTCGCCCGGGTCGAGGCCCTCGTCGCGCAGCGCCAGCGGGAGCTCGGCGCCTGATCGACCGGGGCATGCGGGAGCGTCGCTACGCCGTCGTCGGCGCGGGTCCGTCCGGACTCGCTGCCGCGCGGGCGCTGCAGCGCGAGGGCATCGCCTTCGACGGCTTCGAGGCCTCGCGGGGGGTGGGCGGCCTGTGGGACATCGACAATCCGCGCTCCACGGTGTACGAATCCGCGCATCTCATCTCCTCGCGGACGACGACCGAGTTCGCGGAGTTCCCCATGCGCACGACGGCGGACTATCCGAGCCACCGCGAGCTGGTCGCGTACTTCCGCGAGTACGCCGAGCACTTCGGCCTGGCCGCGCACTATCGGTTCGACACGACCGTCACCGCGCTCCGTCGGGATGACGACGGCGACTGGACCGTCACGGCATCCGGTCCGGACGGCGAGCGCACCGCGCGGTACGCGGGCGTCGTCATCGCGAACGGCACGCTGGCCGCGCCCCGGATGCCCGACTTCCCCGGCACGTTCACCGGCGAGATCCTGCACACGAGCGGCTACCGCAGCGCCCGGCAGCTCGACGGCAAGCGCGTGCTGATCATCGGCGCCGGCAACTCCGGCTGCGACATCGCGGTGGATGCCGTCCACTCCGCGGCATCCGTGGAGATGAGCGTCCGCCGCGGCTACCACTTCGTCCCCCGCTACCTGTTCGGTCGGCCCGCCGACACGCTGAACCAGGGCCGTCCCCTCCCCCCGCGGATCAAGCAGTTCGTCGACTCCCGCGTGCTCCGCGCGTTCACCGGCGATCCCGTCCGGTTCGGCTTCCCGGAGCCGGACCACCGGATCTACGAGTCGCATCCGATCGTCAACACGCTGATCCTGGGACACCTCGGCCAGGGCGACCTGCGCATCCGCGCCGACGTCGCACGGTTCGAGGGCGACACGGTCCATTTCCGCGACGGCACGCACGGACGGTACGACACCGTGCTGCTCGCGACCGGGTACCGGCTGGACTACCCGTTCGTCGAGCGCGCCGACCTCAACTGGACCGGGATGGCGCCGACGCTCTTCCTCAACATCTTCCCGCCGTCCTTCAACGGCCTGTTCGTGATGGGGATGGTCGAGGCGTCCGGGCTCGGGTGGCAGGGCCGCTACGAGCAGGCCGAGCTCATCGCCGCGTACCTGCGCGCCGAGGTCGACCACCCGGAGCGCGCGTCGCTGTTCCGGCGCCGCGTGAACGTCCCGTGGCCCGACCTGACCGGCGGCTACCGCTACCTGGGGCTCGAACGCATGGCGTACTACGTCAACAAGGACGCCTATCGCGGGACGGTGCGCGCCCTCATCCGCTCGCTCCGCGAGCCCGCCCGCACCGCGCTCCGCACACGGCGGACGACCCGCGGATGAACCCGGCCCGCGGCCGGCGCGTCACAACGCGAGGTCGAGGCGCGAGAGTCCGCCGATGCGGAGCGAGAGACGGCCGTCGAGGCGCAGGACGGTGAGGAGCGTCCGCGTGCAGGCGCGGCAGCGGACGATCGCCGCGGCTCCGTCGTCCTCCACCGACGCGGCCGCGAGCGGGCCGACCTGCCCGCAGTGTCCGCACGCGAGGAGGGCCATCGTCATGTCGCCTGCGAAGACGTCGGCGAGGAGGCCCGCGAGGGCATTGCCGTCGACGTGGCGGACCGGGCCATGCGGCTCGTCCGGCGGCGCTCCGTGGTGGGGAGAGACGTCCATCAGGCTCCTCCGAATCGCTCGGTGCGGACCCGCTCCGCCGGGTGCCCGGCGGCGACCAGCAGGTCGGCGGTCGCCTCGACGAAACCCGTCGGACCGCAGACGAACACGGTCGGGGCCGCCTCCGGCGGCCACGCGCTGGCCGCGAGGCCGTCCGCCGTGAGCCGGCCCACGGGGCCGGTCCAGTCGGCGGGCGCGTGCCGCGTGTACCGCCAGTCCACCGTGATTCCGGCCGCGGTCAGGCCCGCGACCTCGTCGCGGTACATGGCGTCGCCCGGTGAGCGCACGGAGTACAGCAGGCGGAACGGCGCGTGCCCGCCGGCGACCGACCGGGCACGGGCCATCGCGAGGAGCGGGACGATCCCCGAGCCGCCGGCGATGAGCTGCACCGGGGCCGGGTCGGCGGCATCCCACACGAAGTAGGCGCCCAGCGGGCCTTTCACCTCGAGCGCGTCGCCCGGTTCGATGACGTCCACGAAGTAGGGCGACACCTCGCCGTCGTCCACGCGGTCCACCCCCAGCTCCACGGTCTCACCGGGCCCGGACGACGCGATCGAGTAGGAACGCTCGGCCTGGTAGCCGTCCTCGGCCGTCAGACGGATGTCGAGATGCTGGCCCGGCAGGTTCCCCGGCCAGCCCGGGACGTGCAGGGTCAGGATGCGCGCGTGGGCGGTGGCGGGACGGGCGGCGGCGAGGGTCGCCGGGCGCCAGCCGCCGACGGTCACCAATAGCGCTCCTCGGTCCATGGGTCGCCGTGCAGGTGATAGCCGTTCTGCTCCCAGAATCCGGGCCGGTCGCGATCCTGCATCACCAGCGCGTTGACCCACTTCGCGCTCTTCCAGAAGTAGAGGTGCGGCACGAGCAGCCGCGCCGGACCGCCGTGCTCCGGCGCGAGCGGTGCGCCGTCGAACTCGAACGCGACCCACGCCTTGCCGCCGAGGAGGTCCGCCATCGGGACGTTCGTCGTGTACCCGCCGTAGGAGTGGGCCATCGCGAACTGCGCGTCGGTGTCGACGGCGGCCATCAGGGTGTCCACCGACACGCCCCGCCACGACGTGCCGAGCTTGGACCACCGGGTGACGCAGTGGATGTCGGTGTCGATCTCCTCGATGGGCAGCGCCTGGAACTCCTCCCACGTCCAGGTCGTGGTCGTGGCCTTCTCGGTGACGACCCGGAAGGTCCACTCGTCGAGCGGGATGCGGGGCGTCGGCCCGGCGGAGAGGACGGGGAAGTCCTTCGTCAGGTACTGGCCGGGCGGAATCGCCGGGTCGGTCTCGCGCCTCCGACCGCCGAAACCGCGTGAGAACACTGCCATGACCTCTCCCCACCGCCAAGCGATACCGCTCGGATATCGCTCAGGATAGGGCGTGCGGGTGCCGCCCGCGAGGGCGGGCGACAGTTCCGGTCGGCCGGCCGCGCTCAGCGGTCGAAGCCCTCCGCGATGAGCTCGATCAGCTCTTCCCGCTCCTCGACGGAGAGGAACGCGGCGGCCGCGGCGTTCAGCTGGAAGGCCTCGAGGTCCTCCAGCGTGTACTCGAACGCGTCGGCGAGGAGCTTCAGCTCGCGCGTGAGCGACGTGCGGCTCATCGTGCGGTTGTCGACGTTCACCGTCACCGAGAAGCCCAGCTGGTAGAGCAGGTCGAACGGGTGGTCCTCCAGCTGCGTGCCCCAGCGCGTGATCGCGCCGGTCTGCAGGTTGGACGACGGCGACAGCTCGAGCGGGATCTCCCGGTCGCGCACCCAGCGGGCGAGGTCGCCGAACTGCACGAAGACCTCTTCGCCCTTCTCCTGCACGACGTCGAGGTCCTCCGCGATGCGCACCCCGTGGCCGAGGCGCAGCGCGCGTCCGTCGATGAGGGCCGAGCGGATGGAATCCAGGCCCGCAGCCTCGCCGGCGTGCACCGTGACGGGGAAGAACTCCGACGCGAGGTAGTCGAAGGCGGCGCGGTGGTTCGAGGGCGGGAAGCCGTCCTCGGGGCCGGCGATGTCGAAGCCGACGGCGCCGCGGCCGCGGTGCGCGACGGCGAGCTCGGCGATCTCGAGCGACCGATCGGTGTGGCGCATCGCCGTGATGAGCTGGCCGACGCGGATCGCCTTGCCGCCCGCGTCGACGGCATCCTCACCCTCTTCGATGCCCTCCTGCACGGCCTGCACGGCCTCGTCGAGGGAGAGTCCCCGCGCGAGGTGCTGCTCGGGCGCCCAGCGCACCTCGCCGTAGATCACGCCGTCCGCGGCCAGGTCCTCGACGAATTCGCGCGCGACGCGGCGGAGCCCGTCGCGGGTCTGCATGACGGCGGTCGTGAGGTCGAACGTCTTCAGGTACTCCACGAGCGAGCCGGAGTCGCTCTGGTCCTCGAACCAGTCGGCGAGGTCGTCGGCGTCGGTGCTGGGCACATCCAGGCCGATCTCGGCGGCCAGCTCGATGATCGTCTGGGGGCGCAGCGCACCGTCGAGGTGGTCGTGGAGCGACACCTTCGGCAGACTCTGGATGCGGACGCCCTGCAGGGTCGCGTCGGCGTGCGTGTCGGTTGCCATGGGGGTGGGGCTCCTTCTCAAGCGGTGGTGCAGTCAGACGGTGAGGCCGTCAGGCGGTCCGTCAGGCGGTGAGGCCGTCAGGCGGTCCGTCAGGCGGTGATGCGCTCGAGGACGAGCGGAGTGGATGCCGGAGCCTCCGCGCCGATCGTCCACGCGTCGTCGAGCGCGTCGAGGGCGCGCGCGAAACGGGTCTCATCGTCGGCGAGCAAGGTGAACAGCGCCTGTCCTGCGACGACCCGGTCGCCGGGCTTGACGTGCAGGTCGATGCCGGCCGCGTGGATGACCGGGTCCTGGGCGCGGGCGCGTCCGGCGCCCAGGCGCCACGCCGCCACCCCGAAGGGCAGGGCCTCCAGGCGCGTCACGACGCCGTCGGCGTCGGCCGTGACGGTGTGCGTCTCGCGGGGCTGGGGCAGCGCGGCGTCGGGGTCGCCGTCCTGCGCGCGGATCATCTCGCGCCACGCGTCCATGGCGCGCCCGTCGCGGAGCGCCGCGTCGACGTCGGCGTCGGGCTGGCCGGCGAGGGCGAGCATCTCCCGCGCGAGCGCGACGGTGAGCTCGACGACGTCGGCCGGGCCGCCGCCGGCGAGCACGTCGACGGACTCGCGCACCTCGTTGGCGTTGCCGATCGCCAGGCCCAGCGGCGTGTTCATGTCGGTGAGCAGCGCGGTCGTGGCCACGCCCGAGTCGGTGCCGAGCGCGACCATCGTGCGGGCGAGCTCGCGGGCGCGGTCGACGTCCTTCATGAACGCACCGGAGCCGAACTTCACGTCCAGGACGAGCGAGTCGGTGCCCTCGGCGATCTTCTTGCTCATGATGCTGGAGGCGATGAGCGGGATGGCCTCGACGGTGCCGGTCACGTCGCGCAGCGCGTAGAGCTTCTTGTCGGCGGGGGCGAGACCCGAGCCGGCGGCGCAGATGACGGCGCCGACGCCGCGGAGCTGCGCGACGAGCTCGTCGTTGCTGAGGGCGGCGCGCCAGCCCGGGATGGACTCGAGCTTGTCGAGCGTCCCGCCGGTGTGGCCGAGCCCGCGGCCGGAGAGCTGCGGCACCGCGACGCCGAAGGACGCGACGAGGGGGGCCAGCGGCAGCGTGATCTTGTCGCCGACCCCGCCGGTGGAGTGCTTGTCGACGGTGCGCTTGCCGAGACCGGCGAAGCTCATCCGCTCCCCGGAGGCGATCATGGCGTCCGTCATGACCCGGATCTCGTCGCGCTGCATCCCGTTGAGGAGGATCGCCATCGCGAACGACGCCATCTGCGCGTCGGCGACGTAGCCGCGCGTGTACGCGTCGATCATCCAGCGGAGGGCGTCCTCGGGGACCGCTCCCCCATCGCGCTTGGTGCGGATGACGTCGACGGCGTCGAACGGCTCGACGCTCATCGCGCGGCCTCGAGGTCGCGCGGCCCGAACGCGTCGGGCAGGACCTCGTCGATCGTGCGGATGCCGGACACGGTCTCCAGCAGCATCCCGGGCAGCGCGAATTCGTACAGCAGCTGCCGGCAGCGACCGCACGGCATGATCGTCTCGCCGTCGTTGTTCACGCACACGAACGCGACGAGCTCGCCGCCGCCGGACATGTGCAGGTCGCCCACGAGGGCGCACTCCGCGCACAGCCCCACGCCGTAGGACGCGTTCTCCACGTTGCAGCCGGACACGATGCGTCCGTCGCTCACGAGCGCTGCGGCGCCCACCTTGTAGCGGGAGTACGGAGCGTACGCGCGGCGCATGGCGTCGGTCGCGACGTGGCGCAGCTGGTCCCAGTCGATGTCGGTCATGTCATCCCTTGATGTACGGCTTGCCGGATGCCGCCGGCCCGCGGATCTGCCCGGCGAATCCCGCGACGGCGAGGATCGTCACGACGTAGGGCAGCATGAGCATGAACTCGCTGGGGATCGGGGTCTTCAGGATCGTCAGCAGGTTCTGCAGGTTGGTCGCGAAGCCGAAGAGCAGCGCCGCGAGGGTGGCCCGGATGGGATCCCACCGACCGAAGATCACGGCGGCCAAGGCGATGAAGCCGAGACCCGCGGTCATCTCCTTGCCGAACTGCGGCACGGAGACGAGCGTGAAGTACGCCCCGCCCACGCCGGCGATGGCGCCGGCGAGCGTCACGTTCCAGAAGCGGGTCGCGTTGACCTTGACGCCGACGGTGTCGGCGGCCTGCGGGTGCTCACCCACGGCGCGCAGCCGCAGTCCCCACCGCGTGCGGTACAGGCCCCACGCGACGACGGCCACCGTGATGTACATCAGATACACGATGAAGGTCTGGTTGAACAGGACCGGGCCGAGGATCGGGATGTCGCTCAGGAGCGGAATCTCGATGCGGCCGAACCGCTCGGGGCGGTTCAGCTCGATCTCGTTCGGCACGAGCAGCGCGCCGTAGAGGAAGCCGGTGAGTCCGGTCACCAGCACGTTGAGCACGACACCGACGATGACCTGGTCGACGAAGTACTTGATCGCGAACGCCGCCAGCACGAGCGAGACCAGGACGCCGCCGATCATGGCGCCGACGAGGCCCACGAACGGGTTGCCGGTGATGCTGGACAGCAGCGCGGCGGAGAAGGCGCCCAGGAGCAGCTGGCCCTCGATGGCGACGTTGACGACGCCGACCCGTTCGCCGATCACGCCGCCGAGGGCGCCGAAGACGAGCGGCACCGAGAGGGAGACGGCCCCGAACAGCAGACTCGACACGGGGACGAGGCCGCCGGCGGCCGCCCACACGAGGAAGGCGAAGACGCCGACGACGCCGAAGACCGCGGTGAGCCACAGCGGCGTCCGGCGGTAGGACCAGGCCACCCACGCGGCCCAGAGGGCGAGGACGACGAGCACGGCCAGCAGGATCCAGCTGGTCGTCGCGGTCGGCAGTCCGACCTCGGGCAGCGGGATCGCGGACGACGGGTCGCCGAGCCGGAAGGTGGAGACGCCGTCGCGGGGAGCGAAGGCGAACAGCGCGCCGAGGAGCACGATGACGACGCCGAACACGATCGGCACCTTGAACTGGCGCTCCTTGACGACGGCGAGCTGGATCGTGCCGTCGTCCGCTTCGAGCGTGGATGTGGGCGCGCTCATGCCGCCACCGCCTTCTTCGCGGCCTTGGCTCGCGCCTTGGACGCCTTCTCGACTTCGGTCTTGGGGAGGAAGAACACCGCGCGCAGCAGCGGCGGCGCGGCGATGAAGAGCACGATGAGCGACTGGACGACGAGCACGATGTCGACGGGGATGCCCTGCGCCTGCATCGAGAACGACCCCGCCTTGAGCGCGCCGAACAGGATGCCGGCCGCGAACGTCCCCCACGCCCGGCTCCGGCCGAGGAGCGCCACGGTGATGGCGTCGAACCCGATGCCGGCGTCGATCGTGGCGCCGAAGCCGGTGACCACGGTGCCCTGGATCTGGTTCATGGCGGCAAGTCCCGCCAGTCCGCCGGCGAAGAGCATCGCGTAGACGTAGAGCCGTTCGACGTTGATGCCCGCGGCACGTGCCGCGTGCGGGTTCTCACCCACGGCGCGCAGACGGAGTCCGAGGCTCGACCGTTCGATCAGCCACCAGACGAACACGGTCGCCAGCAGCACGACCACGAAGCCCCAGTCCAGGGCGGGGAACAGCGGACCGAGCAGCTCGGGGAACTGGGCCGACGCCGGCGTCGGCTTCGTCTGGGGCTGGTTGCTGCCCGTCATCTGCAGGAGCCCGGGGCTGCGCAGCATCCACAGCAGGAGGTAGAACGCGACGTAGTTGAGCATGATCGTGAGGATCACCTCGTGCGCGCCCGTCTTCGCCTTCAGGAGACCGACCAGTCCGCCCCACAGCGCCCCGCCGACGATGCCGGCGACGAGCGTGATCGGCAGGTGGAGCCACATGGGCAGGTCGAGGTTGAACGCGAACAGCCCGGCGAACATCGCACCGATGAGCATCTGGCCGCGGGCACCGATGTTGAACAGTCCCACGCGGAACGCGAGGGCGACACCGAGGCCGGCGGCGATCAGCGGGGCCGCGAAGCCGAGCGAGTTGGTGATGGGGCGGATCTGCGCCTCGAAGCTCGGCGCGCGCGGGTTGAACACCGCGCCGCGGAAGAGCGCCTCGTAGCCGTTGTAGACGGCGTTCCAGATCGCCACGATCGTGTCGCCCGGGCGCGAGAAGAAGTAGCCCGCGGCCGCCTGCACGGCCTCATTGGTGATCGCGATCAGCACGCCGCCGACGATCATCGCCAGCACGATCGCGAGGAACGTCGTGACGGCGCTGCCGCGCATCAGGTCCCGGAAGAAGACGTTGGAGCGCGGTGGGGCGGGCACCTGCTCCCCGGTCAGCGGACCGGTGGCCGGCGGCAGCTGCTCGGTGGGGCGCGCCGCGTCGTCGGCGCCGGGCGTCGAACCGCTCATGCGGTCACCTCCGGTTCGGTTGCGCCGGCCATCATGAGGCCGAGGGCCTCGCGCGGGGTGTCGCCGGGGACGATGCCCACGATCGTCCCGCGGTACATGACCGCGATCCGGTCCGCGAGTGCGGTGACCTCGTCCAGCTCGGTGGACACCACGACGACGGGGATGCCGGCATCCCGCGTCTCGATGATGCGCTTGTGGATGAATTCGATGGAGCCGACGTCGACGCCGCGGGTGGGCTGGGCGGCGACGAGCAGCTTGAGATCACGGCTCATCTCGCGTGCGATGACGACCTTCTGCTGGTTGCCGCCGGAGAGCGTTCCGGCCGGGGTCTGGGCGCCCTGCGTGCGGATGTCGAACTCGGTGATCCGCTCCCGGGCGAACTCGTCGAGCACGCCGCGGCGGATGGTGCCGAAGGTCGAGAACGCCGGGTCGGTGGAGCGGTCGAGGATGAGGTTCTCGGCGACGGTGAATCCGCCCACCAGCCCGTCCTCCGTGCGGTCCTCGGGGACGAACCCGACGCCGGACTCGAGGATGCCGCGGACGCTCTTGCCGACGAGCTCCTCCCCGCCCAGGCGGATGGATCCCTCGGTGCGCACCGCGAGGCCGACGATGGCCTCGACGAGTTCGGTCTGACCGTTGCCCTGGACGCCGGCGACGGCGAGCACCTCGCCCGGCCGGACGTCGAAGCTCACGTCGTCGACGACGATGGCCCCGGTGGCGGTGAGGACGCGGAGATCGCGGACCTCCAGGCCGCCCTCGCGGATCTGCGGGGGTGCCTTGTGGACGGTGAGCTCGACGGCGCGGCCGACCATGAGCGAGGCGAGCTCGGCGTTGGTGGCGGTGGGCGAGGCCTCCCCCACGACCTTGCCCAGGCGGATGACGGTGATCCGGTCGGCGACCTCGCGGACCTCGCGGAGCTTGTGGGTGATGAAGACGATGGAGGTGCCCTCGTCGCGGAGCTGGCGCATGATCGCCATGAGCTCGTCGGTCTCCTGCGGTGTGAGCACCGCGGTCGGCTCGTCGAACACGAGCACCTTCGCGTCGCGCGAGAGCGCCTTGATGATCTCGACGCGCTGCTGCACACCGACCGGGAGGTCGCCCACGAGCGCGTCGGGGTCGATCTGGAATCCGAAGCGGTCGGCGACGGCTTTCACGTGCTGGCGGGCCTTCTGCAGGTCGAGGCGGCCGAGGCCCTTCGTGTCCTCGTGGCCGAGCATGACGTTCTCGGCGACGGTGAAGACGGGGATCAGCATGAAGTGCTGGTGGACCATGCCGATGCCGGCCGCCATCGCGTCACCCGGTCCGCGGAAGTGCTGGACGACGTCGTCGAGCAGGATCTCCCCGTCGTCGGCGGTGTAGAGGCCGTACAGCACGTTCATGAGCGTGGACTTGCCGGCGCCGTTCTCGCCGAGGAGAGCGTGGATCTCCCCCGACTGGACCACGAGATCGATGTGGTCGTTGGCGACGAGGCTGCCGAATCTCTTCGTGATTCCGCGGAGCTCGAGCTTCATATCAGCACCTTATCCGGCACCTGCTCCCCGGCGGGAGGGCACCATCGATGTGTCGTCCGGACGACACTCGGGGCGAGCCGCTTGCGCTGGCCCGCCCCGAGTGGTGTTCCGTTCAGATCACGGGGAGTTCGGCGACTCCACCGTGATGTCGCCGGCGATGATCGACTCCTGGAGGGCGGCGATCTCGTCGAGCAGGCCATCGGGCAGCTGCGACTCGAAGTCGTGGAAGCTCGAGAGCTTGACACCCTCGTTGTCCAGCGTGCCGACGTACGGAGCCGGGTCGAAGTCGCCCGCGGCGGCGGCGATGGTCGCGTCGTGGACGGCCACGTCGATCGCCTTCATGATCGACACCAGCGTGATGTCGGTGACGCTCGTGTCGGCGACGGCGAGGTCGCTGTCGACACCGAGCATGAGGGTCTCCTCACCGCTGTCGGCGATGGCCGCGGCAGCGCTCTGGTAGACCGGGCCGCCGACGGGCAGGAGCACGTCGACACCCTGGTCGAGCACACCCTGGGCCGTCTGCTTGGCGGTGTCGTTCGCGTCGAAGGCGCCGGTGAACGAGCCCTTCTGCGTCGCCATGTCCCAGCCGAACAGCTGGACGGAGGCGCCCTTGTCCTCGTTGTACTTCTCGACACCGAGCTGGTAGCCGTCCATGAACACGGCGACCGACGGGATCTGCATGCCGCCGAAGGTGCCGACCTTGTTCACACCGGACTCCGCCGACCACGCCGCAGCGGCGTAGCCGCCGAGGTACGCGGCCTCGGCCGTGTTGAAGACGAGCGGCTTGATGTTCGGAGCATCGGGGGCGCCGTCGTAGATCGGGTCACCGGCGTCGTCGACCTGCGTGCCGTCGGCGTAGTCGTCGATGATCGCGAACTGCAGGTCGGGGTTGGCGGTCGCTGCGGCGACGGTCGCGGCGGCCAGCTTGAAGCCGACGGCGATGATGAACGTGCAGCCCTCGGAGACAGCGGTCTCCATGTTGGGCGCGTAGTCGTTGTCGTTGGCCGACTCGAACTCGAGCGGCTCGACGCCGAGCTCCTCGGCGGCCTGGTCCATGCCGTTCTTGGCGGACTCGTTGAACGACTTGTCGTTCCAGCCGCCGGCGTCGGAGATCAGGCAGGGCAGGAAGCCGTCGACGACGGTGGGGGCCTCGCCGCTGGGTGCGCTGGTCGGGTTCGCCTCGGGAGCGGTGCCGCAGCCGGCGAGGGCGGCGATCAGCAGCGCCGTGCCCGCGATGCCGGCGAGCTTCTGGGTGGTCGAGATGGTCAATGCAGCCTCCATTGATGACCGCGGACTTCGCGGGATCAGATGAAAGCTACCTAGTGTGACGCCTCGTTTGCACCCTGCGCGACCGTGTGAGAGGGAATGGTTACAAAGACGCAATGAACCCGTCACGCAGGTGGCATCCTGCGCACTCCGCGAGGGCTCAGAGGACGTCGCCGCGACCGGTGAGCTTCAGCGCATCCACGACGCCCTTGACCCGCTGCGCGTGCTCGCTCGTCGTCACCAGGAGCGCGTCGGGCGTGTCGACGACGACGATGTCCTTCACGCCGATCAGGCTGATGACCCGCTGCGTGTGGCTGATGACGATGCCGCTCGCGGCATCGGAGAGGATGCGGGCGTTCTCGCCAAGGATGGCGAGGTCGTTCTTGCGGCCGCCGGAGTTCAGCTTGGCGAGGCTCGCGAAGTCGCCGACGTCGTCCCAGTCGAAGTGCCCGGGCACGACGGCCAGGCGGCCCTTCAGCGCGGCGGGCTCGGCGACGGCGTAGTCGATGGCGATCTTCTCGAGGTTCGGCCACACGCGGTCCACGACCGGCCCGCGACGCTCGCGGTCGTCCCACGCCTCGGCGAGCTCCATCAGTCCCGCGTGCAGGGCGGGGTTGTTCGCCTCGATCTCGGCAAGGAGCACGTCCGCGCGGGAGATGAACATCCCGGCGTTCCACAGGAAGTCGCGCGAGGCGACATACTCCTTGGCCGTGTCGAGGTCGGGCTTCTCGACGAAGCGCTCGACCAGCGCCGCCTCCGGCGCACCGTCGACCGCGAGCATCCCGGCCTTCTTGATGTATCCGAATCCGACCGAGGGCTCCGTCGGGGTGATGCCGATCGTGCAGATGTAGCCTTCGCGGGCGACCGCGACGGCTTGCTGGACGGCCCAGTGGAAGACAGGCAGCACCCGGATGACGTGGTCGGCCGCGAACGAGCCGATGATGACGTCGGGCTCGCGCCGGTGCAGGATCGCCGCGGCCAGGCCGATGGCGGCCGCGGAGTCGCGCGGCTCGGACTCGAGGAACACATTCATGTCGGGGATGCCGGGCAGCTGGTCCTCGACGGCGGCGCGGTGCGCGCGGCCCGTGACGACGGCGATCCGGTCGGCGCCGGCGAGCGGTTCGAGGCGATCCCACGTGTCCCGCAGGAGCGAGCGGCCGGAGCCGGTCAGGTCATGGAGGAACTTGGGAGCGTCCGCGCGCGACAGGGGCCACAGCCGGCTGCCGACGCCGCCGGCCGGGATGACCGCGTAGAAGTCTTCGATCTTGTCCACCATGCCCCCGACCCTATCGGGCGGCCCCGTGGCCGACCTGTGGAGATCTCTCGATGTCGAGAGAACTTAGGTGGGCCTTCGTCGCCTCCCCCGCGGGGACGGGAATAGGATGAACGGAGCGCCCGTGTGCGGCGATGAGGCCCGAACTCCCCCCGGGGAGGACGGTCACCCCGTCCGGCAGAGGCGCCCGTTCACACCAAGGGAGGACGACCGTGTCTGCACCAGCACGCGTCACACCGTCGGTAAGCCAGACCACATCCCGGACCCCGCGCGGCACGCTGTACCGCGGTCGAGAGGGAATGTGGTCGTGGGTGCTGCACCGCGTCACCGGCGTCGCCATCTTCTTCTTCCTGCTCGTCCACGTCCTCGACACGGCACTGATCCGCTTGTCGCCCGAGGCCTACGACGCCGTCATCGGGACCTATAAGAACCCGATCATGGGGCTCGGCGAGGTCGCGCTCGTGGCGGCGATCGTCTACCACGCGTTCAACGGCCTCCGCATCATCGCCGTCGACCTGTGGCCGTGGGCCACGCGCCACCAGCGCCAGCTGTGGTGGGGCGTCCTGGGCCTGTGGGCGGTGACGACGCTCGGCTTCGCCGCGCGACACATCCCGATCGTCTTCTCGCAGCTCGGAGGGGGACACTGATGACCGCCGACACCCTGGCCGCGCCCCGCACGCCGAAGCCGCGCAAGAGCGGCCCGAACCTGGAGAAGTGGGGCTGGATCTACATGCGCGCCTCCGGCGTGCTGCTGATCGTCCTGATCTTCGGCCACCTCTTCGTCAACCTGATGGTCGGCGAAGGCATCCACGGCATCGACTTCGCGTTCGTCGCCGGCAAGTTCGCGACGCCGTTCTGGCAGTGGTGGGACGTGCTGATGCTGTGGCTCGCCCTCATCCACGGCGCCAACGGCATGCGCACGATCGTCAACGACTACGTGCACGGCGAGCGCATCCGCACGGTCCTGGTCTGGGCGCTCTGGCTGGCCTCCGGGTTCCTGATCCTCCTGGGCACCCTCGTGGTGTTCACGTTCGACCCGTGCCTGGGCATCGAGAACAGCACGACGGACTGGCTGATCGAGATGTGCGCCGCGCAGTGATCTCCAGAACAGTGACCTCCAGAGCAGTGATCTCCAGAGCAGTGATCTCCAGAGCAGTGACGGCCGCGACAGTGACGACGACGAAGCAGAAGACGAAGGCATCCCACACGTGAGCACCCAGACCGCAGCCACCGTCGTCAAGGACGGCGTCCACTACCACGAGTTCGACATCGTCATCGTCGGTGCCGGCGGCGCCGGCATGCGTGCCGCGATCGAAGCGGGCCCCGGAGCGAAGACCGCCGTGATCTCCAAGCTGTACCCGACGCGCTCGCACACCGGTGCCGCGCAGGGCGGCATGGCGGCGGCCCTCGCGAACGTCGAAGAGGACTCCTGGGAGTGGCACACCTTCGACACCGTCAAGGGCGGCGACTACCTCGTCGACCAGGATGCCGCGGAGATCCTCGCCAAGGAGGCCATCGACGCCGTCATCGACCTCGAGAACATGGGGCTGCCGTTCAACCGCACCCCCGAGGGCAAGATCGACCAGCGCCGCTTCGGCGGGCACACGGCCGACCACGGCAAGACCCCCGTGCGCCGCGCGTGCTACGCGGCGGACCGCACCGGCCACATGATCCTGCAGACGCTGTTCCAGAACTGCGTCAAGCTCGGCATCAACTTCTTCAACGAGTTCTACGTGCTCGACCTCATCACGGTGAAGGACGAGGCCGGGAAGACCCAGGTCGCGGGCGTCGTCGCCTACGAACTGTCCACCGGCGACCTGCACGTCTTCCACTCGAAGGCCGTCATCTTCGCCACCGGCGGGTTCGGCAAGATCTTCAAGACGACCTCCAACGCCCACACCCTCACGGGCGACGGCGTCGGGGTCGTGTGGCGGAAGGGCCTGCCCCTGGAGGACATGGAGTTCTTCCAGTTCCACCCGACCGGCCTCGCCGGTCTCGGCATCCTGCTCACCGAGGGCGCGCGCGGTGAGGGCGCGATCCTCCGCAACGCCTCCGGCGAGCGCTTCATGGAGCGCTACGCCCCGACCATCAAGGACCTCGCCCCGCGTGACATCGTCTCGCGCTGCATGGTGCAGGAGGTCGCCGAGGGCCGCGGCGCGGGACCGCACCGCGACTACGTGCTGCTGGACTGCACGCACCTGGGCGCCGAGGTCCTGGAGACCAAGCTCCCCGACATCACGGAGTTCGCCCGCACCTACCTCGGCGTCGACCCGGTCGTCGAGCCCGTCCCGGTCATGCCGACCGCGCACTACGCGATGGGCGGCATCCCCACCAATGTCGACGCGCAGGTGCTGAGCGACAACACCACCGTCGTCCCCGGTCTCTACGCCGCGGGCGAGTGCGCGTGCGTCTCGGTGCACGGCTCGAACCGCCTGGGCACCAACTCGCTCCTCGACATCAACGTGTTCGGGAAGCGCGCCGGCCGCAACGCGGTCGAGTACGTCCAGACGGCGGAGTTCGTCCCGATGCCCGAGGACCCGGCCCGTGAGGTGCGGGAGCTGCTCGAGGGCCTGCGCAACAACGCCGGGACCGAGCGCATCGCGGTGCTCCGCAAGACGCTGCAGGACGAGATGGACCGCAAGGCGCAGGTGTTCCGCACCGACGAGTCCCTGTCCGAGGTCATGGACGTCATCGCGGACCTCCGCGAGCGCTACCGCAACGTCCACGTCGACGACAAGGGCAAGCGGTTCAACACCGACCTGCTCGAGGCGGTCGAGCTCGGCTTCCTGCTCGACATCGCCGAGGTCGTCGTCGTAACCGCCCGCAACCGCAAGGAGAGTCGCGGCGGCCACATGCGCGACGACTACCCCAAGCGCGACGACGAGAACTACATGCAGCACACGATGGCGTACCTCTCCGGGGATGCGGGATCCTCGCACCCGGAGGACCACATCCGCCTGGACTGGAAGCCCGTCGTGATCACGCGCTACCAGCCGATGGAGAGGAAGTACTGATGACGATCGTCGCCCCCGACGCGGCCGCGCCCGCCGAGCAGACCAACGACACCGGCATCCAGTCGTTCCTCGTCACGTTCATCATCCGGAGGTTCGATCCGGAGATCGACGCCGAGCCGCGCTGGGTGGACTACGACGTCGAGCTCTACGCGACCGACCGCGTCCTGGATGCGCTGCACAAGATCAAGTGGGAGGTCGACGGCTCGCTGTCGTTCCGCCGCTCGTGTGCGCACGGCATCTGCGGCTCCGACGCCATGCGCATCAACGGGCGCAACCGGCTCGCGTGCAAGACGCTCATCAAGGACCTCGACATCTCGCAGCCGATCTACGTCGAGGCGATCAAGGGCCTGCCGCTGGAGAAGGACCTCATCGTCGACATGGAGCCGTTCTTCGCCTCCTACCGCGAGGTGCAGCCGTTCCTCATCGCGAACTCGACGCCCGAGCCCGGAAAGGAGCGCGTGCAGTCGATCGCCGACCGCGCGATCTTCGACGACACCACGAAGTGCATCCTGTGCGCCGCGTGCACCTCGTCGTGCCCCGTGTTCTGGACGGACGGCCAGTACTTCGGCCCCGCCGCGATCGTCAACGCGCACCGCTTCATCTTCGACTCGCGCGATGACGCCGGCGACGTGCGCCTCGACATCCTCAACGACAAGGAAGGCGTGTGGCGCTGCCGCACGACCTTCAACTGCACCGAGGCGTGCCCGCGCGGCATCGAGGTGACCAAGGCGATCGCCGAGGTCAAGCAGGCGGTCCTGCGCGGCTGAGGCCGTGCGGATGCCCTCCCGCACCCCGGCTGGCTAGGGTGTGAGCGTGTCCGACCCCGCTTCCGGCGACCCCGCACCGCACGCCCCGCATCGGGTCGCCGCGGCCGCGCGCGCCGAAGAGGAGAGCCTGCGCGTCCGGTGGGAGGCGCGCCAGACCGCGCTGCGGCAGCGGTTCGACGCGCCGATCAGCCGCGCCACGGCGCTCACGCGGCGCACGCTGGGCTGGTTCCCCGTCCGGGTCTGGCGGCATTTCCTGCAGCACAACGGCTTCCTGCTGTCCGCCGGAGTGAGCTATCAGGCGCTGTTCGCGTTCTTCGCGGCCATCTACGTGGCCTTCGCGGCGGTGGGGCTCTGGCTCGGCGGCAGCCCGACGGCGGTCCGCGGACTCATCGAGGTGATCAACTCCTACATCCCCGGACTCATCGGCGACGCCGACGACGGGCTCATCTCCCATGCGCAGGTGGAGCAGATCACGAGCGGCAACTCCGGCGTCCTCGCCGTCACGGGCGCCATCGCGCTCGTCGCGGCGGCGTGGACGGCCATCGGGTTCGTGACCTTCGCGCGGCGGGCGGTGCGCGACATCTTCGGCCTCCCCTACGACAGCCGGTCGTACGTGCTGCTGAAAGCACGGGACCTCCTCGCCGCCGTCGCCTTCGGGTCGGCGCTCGTCGTGGGCTCGGTCCTCAGTCTCGTCGGCACGTGGTCGCTGCGGACCGTCCTGTCGCTGTTCGGCTTCGGGACCGACTCGTACCTCTACAACGGGACCGTCCAGGTCCTGTCCGTCCTCGTCTCGCTTCTCATCAACGCCGCGGCGCTGGCAGCCCTGTTCTGGTTCCTCACCGGGACGTCGCGGCGGTGGCGGACGATCTGGCCCGGGGCGCTCGTCGGCAGCATCGCGATCACGCTCCTGCAGCTCGCGGCCGGGCTCCTCCTCGCGTACACGCCGACCAATCCCCTGCTGGCGACCTTCGCGATCTTCGTGGGACTCCTGGTGTGGTTCCGCGTGATGGGCATCGCGACGCTCGTCTCGGCGGCGTGGATCGCCGTCACGGCGAAGGACGAGAACGTGCCGCTGCTGGAGAAGTCCGAGGCCGACCGCCTGCGCGAGGAGCACGAGGCGCTGCTGCTCGCCGCGCGCGTGCGGCTGCGGACCGCCGAGGAGGCGCACGCCGCCGCCCCGTGGTACCGGCGCTGGTGGGCCGATCGGGCGGTCGGTCAGGCCAGCGACGAGCTCGCCGAGGTGATCGCCGCCGCCCCCGCCCCGCCCCGCCGTCGCGGCTCCCTGCTGGAGTGAGGCTGTCCGGGGCCCTGGCTAGGCTTGACCGGTGACCCGCACGCTCCGCATCGCCACCGTCAACGTCAACGGCATCCGCGCCGCCGCCCGCAAGGGGATGATGCCGTGGCTCGAGGCAGCGGCCGTCGACGTCCTCACACTGCAGGAGGTGCGCGCCGAGGCCGCCGACCTCGCGGCCGCCCTCCCGGGCTGGCACATCGTCAACGACGAAGCCGTGGCGAAGGGTCGCGCGGGCGTCGCCATCGCGACCCGGGAGCCGCTGGAGATCTGGCGGACCGAGCTCGGCGACGACACCCTCGACTCGAAGGGACGCTGGGTCGAAGCCGACATCGACGTCGACGGCGAGACCGTGACCGTCGTGAGCGCCTACGTCTTCACGGGCGAGGCCGACACCGAGCGCCAGCTCGCGAAGTACGCCTTCCTCGACGCCATGGAGTCCCGGATGCCGCAGCTCGGCGCCGGCCTCGCGCTCATCACCGGCGACCTGAACGTCGGGCACCGCGAACTCGACATCCGCAACTGGAAGGGCAACGTCAAGAAGGCCGGCTTCCTCCCCCGCGAGCGCGCCTACTTCGACCGGTTCCTGGGACGCGCGGGCGAGACCGTGACCGGTGTCGACGGGTCTGAGGGGCCGGGCCTCGGCTGGGTCGACATCGGCCGCACGTTCCACGGCGAGATCGACGGTCCGTACACGTGGTGGTCGAACCGTGGCAAGGCGTTCGACAACGACACCGGGTGGCGCATCGACTACCACCTGGCTTCCCCGGCCCTCGCCGAGCGCGTCACGGCGTACACCGTGGTCCGCGCCCCCTCGTGGGACACCCGGTGGAGCGACCACGCGCCCGTCGTCGCCGACTACGCCGTGGGCCTGCCCGTCGCGGGCTGAGTCCGGGCGGCCGCGGCGGTCACCGGCTCGGCTGCACCTCCCTGGCCGCATCCTTCTCCGCGAGCTTCGCCGCGATACGCAGCCACGTCTGGACGACGGTGTCGGGGTTCAGCGACATCGACTCGATCTGCTGCGCGACGAGCCACTCGGCGAGGTCCGGGTGGTCGGACGGACCCTGACCGCAGATGCCGATGTACTTCCCCCGACGCCGGCACGCGTCGATCGCCATCTGGAGCACCCGCAGCACGGCGGGGTCGCGCTCGTCGAAGGTCGCCGCGACGAGCGCCGAGTCGCGGTCCAGACCCAGGACGAGCTGGGTCATGTCGTTGGAGCCGATCGAGAACCCGTCGAAGACGTCGAGGAACTCGTCGGCCAGCAGCGCGTTGGACGGCACCTCGCACATCATCACGACCTCGAGTCCGTTCTCGCCGCGGCGCAGCCCGTTCTCCGCGAGCAGCTCCACCACCGCCGCACCCTCGGCCACCGTGCGCACGAACGGGATCATGATCTTCAGGTTGGTCAGACCCATCTCATCCCGCACGAACCGCAGCGCCTCGCACTCCATGTCGAAGCACGCGCGGAAGTCGGGCGACACGTAGCGGGATGCGCCGCGCCAGCCCATCATCGGGTTCTCCTCGTGCGGCTCGTAGCGGTCGCCGCCCAGGAGGTTGGCGTACTCGTTGGTCTTGAAGTCGCTCATCCGCACGATGACGGGCCACGGCGCGAACGCGGCGGCGATCATCGAGACCCCCTCGGCGATCCGCTGCACGAAGTACTCCCGGGGGTTCGGGTACGCCGCCGTCATCCGGTCGACCTCCTCGCGCACCTCGGCCGGCAGGCTGTCGCGCTCCAGCAGCGCCCGCGGGTGCACCCCGATCTGCCGGTTGATGATGAACTCGAGACGGGCCAGGCCCACCCCGCGGTGCGGCAGCTTCGAGAAGCTGAACGCCTGATCGGGGGTGCCGACGTTCATCATGATCTTCACGGGGATCTCGGGCATGGCGTCGAGGTGCGTCTCCTCCTCGGCGACGTCGAGGATCCCGTCGTAGACGAAGCCGTCGTCGCCCTCCGCGCAGGAGACGGTCACGTCGGTGCCGTCGCGGAGCGTGCGCGTCGCGTACCCCGTGCCGACGACGGCGGGGATGCCGAGCTCGCGCGCGATGATCGCGGCGTGACACGTGCGCCCGCCGCGGTTCGTGACGATCGCGGAGGCCCGCTTCATGATGGGCTCCCAGTCCGGGTCGGTCATGTCGGCCACGAGCACGTCGCCGGGCTGGAACCGGTCCATGTGCGCGATGCTCTCCAGCACCCTGACCGGACCGGCGCCCACCCGCTGCCCGATCGCGCGGCCGGTGACGAGCACGGTGCCGCGCTCCTTCAGCACGAACCGGCGCAGGATCGCGCCGTCGTCGCGCGACACCACCGTCTCCGGTCGAGCCTGCAGGATGTACAGCTTGCCGTCGACGCCGTCCCGGGCCCACTCGATGTCCATCGCGCGGCCGTAATGGTCCTCGATCACCAGGGCGTGCCGGGCGAGCTCGTGCACCTCGGCATCCGTGATGCTGAAGTGCACACGATCGGCCGCGGGGACGTCGACGAACTCGGTCGACGAACCGGCCGCGGTGCCCGCGGTGTACCGCATCGCGACGGCCTTCTCCCCGACCTGCCGCTTGAGGATCGCGGGGCGGCCCTCGCGCAGGCTCGGCTTGTAGACGTAGAACTCATCCGGGTTGACGGCGCCCTGCACGACGGCCTCGCCGAGTCCGTACGCGCTCGTGATGAACACCGCACGGTCGAACCCGGACTCGGTGTCCACTGTGAACATGACGCCGGAGGCACCGACGTCCGCGCGCACCATGCGCTGGACGCCGGCGGAGAGCGCGACGTCGAAGTGGTCGAAGCCGTGGTGCACGCGGTACGCGATCGCGCGGTCGTTGTAGAGCGAGGCGAACACGTGGTGCACCGCCTGCACGATGTTGTCGACGCCGCCGATGTTGAGGAAGGTCTCCTGCTGCCCCGCGAAGGACGCGTCCGGGAGGTCTTCGGCCGTCGCGCTGGAGCGGACGGCCCACGTGACGCGGTCCGGGTCGGGGTCGGCGGCGAGGAGCTGCGCAAACGCCTCCCGGATGTCGCGGTCCAGCGCCGGCGGGAACGGCTGCTCCTCGATCCACTGCCGCACCTGCGCGCCGACACGGGCGAGCTCGGCGACATCGTCGATGTCGAGCGCGCCGACCGCGGTCTGGATGCGCCCGGCGAGGTCGTCGGTCTCCAGGAACGTGCGGTACGCGTCGGCCGTCGTCGCGAAGCCCCCCGGCACCCGCACGCCGGCGTCGGCGAGCTCGGAGACCATCTCCCCGAGCGACGCGTTCTTGCCGCCCACCTGGGGCAGGTCGGCCATGCCGATCTCGTGGAACCACAGGATGTTGGTCATGTCACTGTCTCCTCGAATCAGGACCGTCACGTCCGCAGCTTCATGGTCTGCATGATGACGGCCGACATCTCCTCGACGCTTTTCGTCGAGGAATTCAGGAACGGGATGCGGTGGCGCCGGTACAGCTCCTCGGCGCGACGCAGCTCGAGGGTGCACTGGGCGAGGCTCGCGTATCGCGAGCTGGGCCGGCGTTCGTGACGCACCTGGCTGAGGCGCAGCGGCGTCGTGGTCAGCCCGAAGCACCGCGCGGCGTACCGCGCGACGGTGCGCGGAAGCCCCTCGGTGGGGAAGTCGTCGTCGGTGAGCGGGTAGTTGGCGACGAGGAGGCCGTACTGCAGCGCCAGGTACATCGTCGTGGGGGTCTTCCCGCACCGGCTCGGCGCGATGACGATGACGTCGGCGAGGTCGAGCGCACGCGCGCTCTGCCCGTCGTCGTGCTCGATCGCGTACTCCACCGCGCGCATCCGCGCGTGGTACTTCTCGAGGTCTCCGACGCCGTGGTACTGGCCGAGCTGCTCGGATGCCGTTGTGCCGAGTGCGCGCTCGAGTTCGACCAGGTGACCCGCGAGCAGGTCGATCGTGACCGCGGGCGCCGCCGCCAGCAGCGCGCGCAGCGACGCCTGCTTGACGGTCGTGAAGATGATGGGGCCCTGGCCGGCGGCCGCGGCGCGCTCGACCTCGGCGACGACCGCCGCGGCGCGCGACGCGGTGTCGACGAACGGGATGGTGTGATGGTCGAACGCGATGCCGGGGAAATTCACCAGCAGCGCGCTGCCCAGCGTCTCGGCCGTGATCCCGGTGCTGTCGGAGACGAAGAAGGCCGCACGGCGCGGCGGAGCAACCGGCGTCGCGCCGGTACCCAGAGGCGCAGTGGAGTCGATCATCGTCCGACTTCCGGTCGGTGCGGCGGTCCTTGCCGCACCCTTCACGGTACTCCCGGGACGGGGGAGCGCGCGGCTACGGGCCGTGCATAACCCGACGCCCGGCGCCGGCCCGCGGCGCGGGTGCCGGCATCCGCGCCCGTAGGATTGTCCGGTGAGCAAACCCCGCCTGTACTCCGGTATGCAACCCTCCGCCGATTCCCTCCAGATCGGCAACTACATCGGGGCGCTCATGCAGTGGCGGGACCTGCAGGAGTCCTACGACGCCTACTTCTCGGTGGTCGACCTGCACGCCCTGACGCAGCCGAACGACCCGTCGGAGCTGCGCGAGAAGACGCGCCGCACGGCCGCGCAGTACATCGCCGCCGGCATCGAGCCGTCGAAGTCGACGCTCTACGTGCAGTCGCATGTCCGCGCGCACGCCGAGCTCGCGTGGATCCTCTCCACGATCACCGGCTTCGGCGAGGCGTCGCGGATGACGCAGTTCAAGGACAAGTCGCAGCGCTACGGCGCCGATGCCACGAATGTGGGCCTCTTCACCTACCCGGTGCTCATGGCCGCCGACATCCTGCTGTACCAGAGCGACATCGTGCCGGTGGGCGACGACCAGAAGCAGCACGTCGAGCTGACCCGCGACCTCGCGGAGCGGTTCAACGCCCGCTACGGCGAGGCCTTCCGGGTGCCGATCCCCGTCATCCAGCAGGACACCGCGCGCATCTACGACCTGCAGCTGCCGACGGCGAAGATGTCGAAGTCCGCCGAGTCGGATGCCGGCGTCCTGTGGCTGCTCGATGACCCCGCCCTGTCGGCGAAGAAGATCATGCGGGCCGTGACCGACTCCGAGGGTTCGGTGCGGTACGACCGCGAGGCCAAGCCCGGGGTGTCGAACCTGCTGGTCATCTACGCCGCCCTCACGGGCCGGCAGATCCCGGCGATCGAGGACGAGTACGCGGGCCGCGGCTACGGCGACTTCAAGAAGGGTCTCGCCGAGGTCGTCGTGGAGGAGTTCGGCCCGGTGCGCCGGCGCGCGCTCGAGCTGCTGGACGACCCCGCCGAGCTCGACCGCGTCCTCGCAGCCAACGCCGCCCGCGCCGACGAGGTCGCCGACAAGACCCTCGCCGACGTCTACGACAAGATGGGCCTCCTCCGCCGCGTCTGAGGCGTTGAGGTCTCGGCCTGACCGATGCCGCCGCGCGCGGCGCGGCTGCCGAGGCCCGGGGTGCCGCAACTCCGCCTGAGCGGGCGTCCGGCCACTCGCGGCGGCCGATGCGCCTGGGCGCTGGCGGAGTTGGTGGACGTCCGCCCGTCCGCGTGCGGCGAAACGGGGGGACTCAGGACACCCGGCAGCGGCGGTGCGCGGAGCTGAGTCCGCGCAACGCGGCGACGACCTCCTCGGGCCGGTAGAGGACCTGCGCGGCAGTGAACCGCAACGACGTGCAGCCCCGCGCGGCCAAGGCGGCGTCGCGTGCGCGGTCCTTGACCTGCTGCGCCCAGGACTCGTGGAACTCCTTGCTGTCGCACTCGACGACGAGCCACCCGTCGATGACCAGGTCGACGCGGCCCACGCCCTCGAAGAAGACCTGGAGCTCGACCCGGCAGCCGAGCGAGCGGGCGATCAGTCGCACGAGGGTCTCCGTGCCGGACTCCGCCCGCCCGTCGACGAGTCTGCGGAGTACCGCGAATCTGCGCGGCAGCGCCGCGAAGATCTCGGCGATCTCGACCTCGCCGATGAGCCTCAAGTGGAGGGCACTGTCGAGGGATGCCACCGCGTAGCGCGCCGGCTGGCATCGCACGGCGTGCACGAGCGCGTCGACGATGTCGACGCACGCGCTGTGCCCGCGGTCCGATCGGATGAGCGGCATCCAGTGGACCCGGCTCGCGCGAATCCGGCGCGCTTCGAGCGGTCGGGCCGGATTCGTCGCTGAGCGCAACCGGCTCGCGCCGCGGACGACGTGTACGTGGGTGACCGTGTTCGTGTGGACGAAGACGCCGAGCAGCTGCAGCAGACTGAGGCAGGTCAGCCGGCCGCCCACGCGCACCGCCTCCAGGAGCGCGGGCGGGGCCGATGCCGTCAGGTACCTGTCGCGCCGGGCGCGGACGATGTGTCCGCTGGTGAGCGCCGCAGCGAGCGTCCGGCGGGAGAAGCCCGCGGCGACGAGGTCGGCGCGAGTGGCGAAGTCGTAAGGGCCGATCATCCGGACACGGTGGCCGGACCGCCCGGCCCGATGGACACCGGGGTCACGATCCGGGGAGAGCGAGGACGGCCCGTCCGGATGGGGAGGAGGCGGCGCCCGGCACGATCCGGCCGCCGGACCTGTGCCGTGACTCCGCCTCACAGCGCCGATTCCGGTCGTTCGTCCGGGCCGGTGGCCGCGGAGGCGGAGTTGTGGCACGCGAGGGGGTCGCGGGGCTCCGCCCGCGTGCGCGCGGGCGGGCGGGAAGGGACCGTGTCACGCCGTGCACTCGTGCAACAACTCCGCCGATGCGGGGGGCATGGACGCGACACGACGACCGCGAACCCGTCAAGGCGGAGTTGCGGCGCGTGCGTCGTCGATAGGGTGACGGGATGGAACCGGTGACGCTGACCACGGCGCGACTCGTACTCTCCCCGCCGACCGATGCCGACGTCGACGCCATCTTCGGGGCCTGCCAGGACCGCGACATCCAGCGGTACACGACGGTGCCCCAGCCGTACGAGCGCGAGCACGCCGTCGGCTTCGTGGCCAAGAGCGCGCAGTGGTGGGAGTCCGGCTCGGAGGCGACCTGGGCGATCCGGCTGAACGGCGCCCTGACCGGGATGGTGGGCCTGCACCACCTCGGGCGCGGCGACGCCGAGATCGGCTACTGGATGGCCTCCGCCTACCGCAAGAAGGGCCTCCTCACCGAGGCGTGCCGGGCCGTCGTCGACTGGGGGTTCTCGACCGACGGCCTCGGCCTCGCGCGCATCGAGTGGCGGGCCGTCGTCGGCAACACCGCCTCGGCGCGGGCCGCCCGCACCCTCGGCTTCCGGTACGAGGGGCTCATCCGCGCGGCCCTCGCCAACGGCGCCGGCCGCCGCGACGACGGCTGGATCGCGGGGCTCCTCCCCCGCGACGACCGCGAACCCCAGCAGTGGGACGTGCTCGGGGACTGACCCGAGGTCGGCAGGCCGTGGCAGGATGACGGCATGCCGGAGATGCCGGAAGTGCAGGGCCTCGTCGACTACCTCGGCGAGCGCGTGACGGGCCTGACCGTCACGAAGGTCTCCGTCGCGAACATCGCGGCTCTGAAGACCTACGACCCGCCGATCGACGCGCTGCGCGGCGCGACCGTCACGGGTGCCGCGCGGCACGGCAAGTTCGTCGACCTCTCGACGGATGCCGGCATCCACCTCGTCTTCCACCTCGCCAAGGCCGGATGGCTGCGGTGGTACGACCAGTTGTCGCCCGCGCTCATCCGCCCCGGCAAGACGCCCATCGCGCTGCGGGTCGGCTTCGACGACGGCTCGGGCTTCGACCTCACCGAGGCCGGCACGAAGAAATCGCTGGCCGTGTACGCGGCCCGCGACCCGCAGGACGTCCCCGGCATCGCCCGCCTCGGCCCCGACCCGCTCGACGAGACCTTCACCCGCGACGTGTTCGCGGGCTTGCTGGCGGGGCGGCGGACGCAGATCAAGGGCGTCCTCCGCGACCAGTCGGTGATCGCCGGCATCGGCAACGCGTACTCCGACGAGATCCTCCACGTCGCGAAGATGTCGCCCTACGCGCTGGCCGCGACGCTGACGGATGCCGAGATCGACCGACTCTACGCGGCACTCCGCGACACGGTCGCCGACGCGGTCGCCACCGCGTCGGGTAAGCCGCCCGCCGACCTCAAGGACGCCAAGCGCCGGGGGATGGCCGTGCACGGGCGGCGCGGCGAGACGTGCCCGGTGTGCGGCGACACGGTGCGCTCGGTGTTCTTCGCCGACAACAGCCTGGAATACTGCGCGACGTGTCAGACCGGCGGCAAGATCCTGGCCGACCGGCGCCTTTCCCGTCTGCTCAAGTGACGGACGCGGCTCAGGACCCGGTCGTGCCCATCATGATGCGCGCGTCGTCGTCGACCCAGTCGAGCGACTTCGCGACGGCCTTCTTCCACAGGCGGTAGCGCCGCTCCCGCTCCTCCTCCGCCATCCGCGGCTCGAAGCGGACGTCCTCGCGCCACTGGGCGCGCAGCGCGTCGAGATCGGGCCAGACGCCGACGGCGAGTCCGGCGGCGTATGCCGCGCCGAGCGCGGTCGTCTCGACGATCTCCGGCCGGACGACCGGGAGTCCCAGGATGTCGGCCTGGAACTGCATGAGGGCGTCGTTGCGCGTCATCCCGCCGTCCACGCGCAGCTCCGCGAGCGCGCGCCCGGTGTCGGAGACGACGGCCTCGATGACGTCGCGGGTCTGGAAGGCGGTGGACTCCAGCGCGGCGCGCGCGATGTGCGCCTTCGTGACGTAGCGGGTGAGACCCACGAGCGCGCCACGTGCATCGGGCCGCCAGTACGGAGCGAACAGGCCCGAGAACGCCGGCACGAAGTACGCGCCGCCGTTGTCCTCGACCGACGCGGCGAGGGTCTCGACCTCTTCGGAGCGGCGGATGATGCCGAGGTTGTCGCGCAGCCACTGCACGAGCGAGCCGGTCACGGCGATCGAGCCCTCCAGCGCGTAGCGGGCCGGCTCCTCGCCGAGCCGGTACGCGACGGTCGTGATGAGACCCGCCTCGGACCGGACGATCTCGGTGCCCGTGCCGACGAGCAGGAAGTTCCCCGTGCCGTAGGTGTTCTTCGACTCCCCCGCCTCGAACGCGGCCTGCCCGAACGTGGCGGCCTGCTGGTCGCCGAGGATCCCGGCGATCGGAACGCCGCGCAGCACGCCCGGCAGCTGCACCTCGCCGACGATCTCGGAGGACGACCGGATCTCCGGCAGCATCACCCGCGGGATGCCCCACACCGCGAGGAGGTCGTCCGACCACTCGAGCGTATGGAGGTCCATCAGGAGGGTGCGACTCGCGTTCGTGACGTCCGTGACGTGGATGCCGCCGTCCCGGCCGCCCGTCAGGTTCCACACCACCCAGGTGTCGGTCGTCCCGAACATGAGGTCGCCCGCGTCCGCGGCGGCGCGGGCGCCCTCGACGTTGTCGAGGATCCAGCCCACCTTGGACGCGGAGAAGTACGTGGCCAGGGGCAGGCCCGTCGTGTCGGCGTACGCGTCCACGCCGTGTGCCGCGATGAGCTCATCGATGTGCGGCTGCGTCCGGGTGTCCTGCCAGACGATCGCGTTGTGCACGGGCCGTCCGGTGCGACGGTCCCAGACGACGGCGGTCTCGCGCTGGTTCGTGACGCCGATCGCGGCGATGTCGGCGGCGTTCAGCCCGGCCTGGCCGAGCGCGCGCGCGAGCACCCACTGCGTGTTCGTCCAGATCTCGACCGGGTCGTGTTCGACGCGGCCGGCGCGCGGGAAGATCTGCTCGTGCTCCCGCTGGGCGGTCGCGACCGGCATCCCGTTCACGTCGAAGACGATCGCCCTGGTCGAGGTGGTCCCCTGGTCGATCGCGATCACATGGTCTGCCACGCGGCCTCCTCGTCGAGTCGTGACCTGCGGGCAGGTCTGCCTGTCACGCTACCGCGCGTCAGTCGCGGAGCGCCGCCGGCTCGGCTGAGCGCACCGACGCGAGCGCCCGCGCCGCTTCGGCATCCCGCGTCGCATCGTCCCAGCCGAAGACGGGCGCGACCGCCGCCGCGATCTCGGCCGTGGCCTCGGGCGTCGCCGCACCGCGGAACGCGATCCCGGTGCGCCGCAGCAGGATGTCGTCGAGGTGAGCGACCCACTCCGTGCGGGCGAGGTGACGGAGTTCGCCCGTGCTGAACTGGGGCACGGTCTGCAGCGGTGCGTCGTCCGGGTCGGCGGCGATGGCCGCCGCCACGTCGGCAGCGACGGTGCCGTACCGGTCGAGGAGACGCGCGGCCCGCTCGAACCCGAGCGTCTCGGCGTACGGTGCGAGCCACTGGCGGCGCGCGCGCTCGGACTGCGGGTACCCGACCCCTCCGCCGATCGGCACGCCCTTCGTGCTGCGGCGACGCGGCTGCGCGAGGAGCTCCAGCGCCCGGTCGGCCAGGTGGGCGGCGGACGCGCGGAACGTGGTCCACTTGCCGCCGACGAGACTCAGGACCGTCGCCTCGACGGGGCCGGGGAGCTTCGTCGCCTCGATGCGGTAGTCGCGCGAGACGAAGCCCGGCGCCAGGTCGCCGTGCCCCGGCAGCGGCCGGACACCCGCGAAGCGATGGACGATGTGCGAGCGGTCCACCGGGATCGCGGGGAACACCTGGCCGATGAGCTCGAAGAAGTAGTCGACCTCGACCTCGGTGCACACGATCGGCTCGCCCATCTCGTGCTCGATGTCGGTGGTGCCCACGAGCACGCGGCCATGCAGCGGGTAGATGAGCACGATGCGACCGTCGGAGTGCTCGAAGAAGAGCTCCCGCCCGCCCGTCGCGGCGAGCAGCTCGTCGTGGTCGAGGACGATGTGCGACCCCTTCGTGCCGCCCATGTGGGCGGTGGGGTCACCGAGCGCGTGGTTGGTGATGTCGGTCCACGGACCGGAGGCGTTGACGACGACGGATGCCGCGAAGGCGAAGTCCTCCCCCGTCTCGTCGCGCAGCACGACCTTGCCGCCCTCCGCGCCCACGGCGGCCGTGTAGTTGGCCGCCCGCGCCTTGTCTCCGCCGGCGGCGAGCGCGTCGCGCAGCACGTCGAGGGCGAGCCGCTCGGGGTCGCGCAGCGACGCGTCCCAGTACGTCGCGGTGTACGTGACGGTCGGGTTCAGCTGCGGCAGCTGCGCCAGCGAGCGCTTGCGGCCGTGGAACTCGTGCCGGGGGACGCGGCCACCGCCGCGCGAGAAGGAGTCGTAGATCACGAGCCCGATCTTGATGAGCGCGGCCCCGCGCTCCCGCGGCTTGCCCGCGCCGTGGCGGAGGAACCGCAGCGGCGCGGAGAGGATGCCGGAGAAGGTGGAGTAGATCGGGATGGTGGTCTGCAGGGGCTGCACGTAGTGCGGCGCGATCCGCAGCAGCGCGTTGCGCTCGGTCACCGCCTCGTGGACGAGCCGGAACTCGCCGTTCTCGAGGTACCGGATGCCGCCGTGGATCATGTGGCTGGATGCCGCCGAGGCGCCGGAGACGAAGTCGCCGCGCTCCACGAGGGCGACGTCGACGCCCTGCATCGCCAGATCGCGGAATGTGGCCAGGCCGTTGATGCCGCCGCCGATGACGAGAACGTCGGCGTACGGCCGTTCGCGCAGTCGGGCCGAGCCCGGGGTGGGTGTGTCCATGTGTCGCGCCTCCGCCTCCAGGCTACGTGTTCACCGGCGCACGGGACGCGGCGCGCGGGCATGACGGGGCATGACGGGAATGAACCCCGATGCCGCGCGTTGACTACACTCGTGAGCAACAACACGTGCTCCGGGGTCGGTGGGAATCCGAACCGGCGGTGACAGTCCGCGAGCCCTTCGTTCTCCGAGGGGTTGATCCGGTGGAAATCCGGGACCGACGGTGATGCGACGAAAGTCGCTAGTCCGGATGGGAGGCAGCACGAGGACGCCGCGGCGCACGCCCGGCGGCCCTTCTGCGCCGCACGCCCCCGGAGCCTGAACGCAAGGACCAGGGATGAGCGCGACGGACCGCGAACGCGACGCCATGCGGCGCGCGTTCGAGCTCGCCCTCCAGGGCCCGCGCGGGGTCAACCCGCAGGTCGGGGCCGTCCTGCTCTCCCCCGACGGCGCCGTCCTCGCCGAAGGCTGGCATCGCGGCGCCGGCACGGCGCATGCCGAAGTCGACGCGCTCTCGAAGCTTCCCGCCGGGGGCGCGCGCGGCGCGACCGCCGTCGTCACCCTCGAGCCCTGCAACCACACCGGCCGGACGGGACCGTGCGCGGTCGCCCTCATCGAGGCCGGCGTCGCGCGGGTCGTCTACGCGCTCGATGATCCGGGCGAGCACTCCGCGGGTGGCGCCGACCGCCTGCGCGCGGCGGGTGTCGAGGTCGTGCCCGGCGTGCTCATCGAGGAGGCCACGGCCCTCCTCGACTCCTGGCTGACCGTTCAGCGCCTCGGGCGCCCGCACGTCACCGTCAAGTGGGCGCAGTCCCTCGACGGCCGCGCCGCCGCCGCCGACGGCACGAGCCAGTGGATCACCGGACCCGACGCGCGCGCGGACGTGCACCGGCGCCGCGCCGAGGCGGATGCCATCGTCGTAGGCACCGGCACGCTGCTCAGCGACGATCCCGCCCTCACGGCCCGCCGCCCCGACGGCACCCTCTACCCCCATCAGCCGCAGCCGGTGGTCCTCGGCGCCCGCGCCGTCCCCGACGACGCCGCCGTGCGCCGGCATCCGCTGCCCCTCCTGCACCGCGACGGCGAGAACCTCGGCGGCGAGAGCCCCAACGAGCCGTCGCTGCTGGCCGAGCTGCGCGACGCCGGTGTGCACCGCGTCTTCGTCGAAGGCGGCCCCACGATCGCGAGCGCCTTCCTGCGCGCCGGCCTGGTGGACGAGGTCCTCGCGTACCTCGCCCCGACGCTCCTCGGCGCCGGGACGGACGGCGCCGACCGGCCCGCGCTCCGGGTGCTCGGCGTCGACACGATCGCCGCGCAGCGGCGCCTGACCGTGACATCCATCGAACGACTCGGCGACGACCTGCTGATCGTCGCCCACCCCAAGGAGAGCGCCTGATGTTCACCGGCATCATCGAAGAACAGGGCACCGTCACGGCGGTCGCGCCGTCCGGCGACGGCGTCCGCCTCACCGTGCGGGCCCCGCTCGCGGTCTCGGACGCCCACCAGGGCGACTCGATCGCGATCAGCGGCGTGTGCCTCACCGTCGTCGACCAGGGCCCCGACTGGTTCACCGCGGACGTCATGAAGCAGACGCTCGAGATGTCCACGCTCGGCGCCGTCGCGACCGGTGCGCCCGTCAACGTCGAGCGCGCCATGGCCGCGCACGGCCGCCTCGGCGGGCACATCGTGCAGGGCCACGTCGACGGCACCGGCGAGCTGCTCGAGGTGCGCCCCGGAGCGCAGTGGCGGGTCCTCCGCGTCGGACTGCCGGCATCCCTCGCTCCGCTCGTGGTCGACAAGGGCTCGATCACCGTCGACGGCGTCTCGCTCACCGTCAGCGCGACCTCGCCGGCCGACGCCGACGCGCACTGGTTCGAGGTGTCCCTCATCCCCGAGACGCTCGAGGTGACCACGCTCGGAGCGCGCGCTGCGGGCGACCACGTCAACCTCGAGACCGACATCCTGGCGCGGCACGTGCAGCGCCTCCTCGCATTCACCCCCACCCACGAAGGAGGCTCCCGATGAGCCTTTCCACCATCCCCGAGGCCCTCGAAGCCCTGCGCGCCGGCAAGCCGGTCATCGTCGCGGACGACGAGAACCGTGAGAACGAGGGCGACGTCATCCTCTCCGCCGAGCTCGCGACGCCCGAGTGGCTCGCCTGGACCATCCGCTGGTCCAGCGGGTTCCTCTGCGCACCGATGCCCGCAGACTGGGCCGACCGGCTCGACCTGCCGCCCATGGTCGCGGTCAACGAGGACAGCCGGAGCACCGCCTACACGGTGAGCGTCGACGCCGCCGACCGCATCTCGACCGGCATCAGCGCCGCCGACCGCGCGCACACCCTCAACGTGCTCGCGAACCCGGCCTCCACACCCACCTCGGTGATCCGGCCCGGCCACATCCTCCCCCTCCGCGCCGTCGACGGGGGCGTGCGCGAGCGCGCCGGCCACACCGAGGCCGCTGTCGAGCTCATGCGGCTCGCCGGACTGCAGCCGGTCGGCGCGATCGGGGAGGTCGTCGCCGAGGACGGCAGCATGATGCGTCTGCCGGGGCTTCTGGAGCTGGGCGAGCGGGAGGGCATCCCGGTCATCACGATCGAGCAGCTCATCGCGCACCTCGACGGGACGAGCGTCGCGGGGGCGCACACCGAGCAAGGGCAGAAGCGCCGCGTCAGCCTGCGCGCCGAGGCGCAGGTGCCGACCTCGCACGGCGCGTTCCGCTTCCTCGCGTACAAGGACCGCATCACCGGCACCGACCACATCGCCGTCGTGTCCGGCGATCTCGCCGAGGACGCACCGCTCGTGCGCGTGCACTCCGAGTGCCTGACCGGGGAGGCCTTCGGCTCCCTCAAGTGCGAGTGCGGACCGCAGCTGGACGCCGCGCTCGACGCGGTCGAACAGGATGGCGGCGTCGTCATCTACATGCGCGGCCACGAGGGACGCGGCATCGGCCTCATCAACAAGCTGCGCGCGTACAGCCTGCAGGAGCGCGGCCTCGACACCGTCGACGCGAACCTCGCGCTCGGCCTCCCGGCCGACGCGCGCGACTACGCCGCGGCCGCCGGCATCCTCGCCGACCTCGGCGTCGAGAAGATCCGCCTGCTGACGAACAACAGCGACAAGGTGAATCAGCTGCGCCAGCTCGGACTCGACATCGTCGAGCAGGTCCCGCTGCTGGTCGGCGTCGGCGCCAACAACCACCAGTACCTCGCCACCAAGCGCGACCGGATGGGCCACATCATCGACACGGGCGACCTGGACAGCGCGCTGGCGCGCAGCGAGGAGACGAAGGCATGAGCGGACACGGCGCCCCGGAGACGCAGCCGATCGACGCGACGGGGCTGAGCGTCGTCGTCGTGGCGGGGCAGTGGCACGACGTGATCACCGAGGGCCTGGTCGCCGGCGCGCGCCGCGTGCTCGACGCGTCCGGCGCGTCGTGGCGGCTCGTGCGCGTGCCCGGATCGTTCGAGCTCCCCGTCGTGAGCAAGACGGCGCTGGAGGCGGGCGCCGACGCGGTGGTCGCGCTCGGCGTCATCATCCGCGGCGGCACGCCGCACTTCGACTTCGTCTCGGCCGCCGCCACCGACGGGCTGACCCGCGTCGCGCTCGACACCGGCAAGCCGGTGGGCTTCGGCGTGCTGACGCTGGATGACGAGCAGCAGGGCCTCGACCGTGCGGGCCTGGAGGGCTCGAAAGAGGACAAGGGCGCCGAGGCGGCCGACGCCGCGCTGCGCACGGCGCTCGTGCTGCGCGACCTGCACGGCTGAGCCGGGGCAACCGGCCGCGCCGTCGGTCCCGGTCGCACCGACCTTCAGCTAGACTGACGGCATGGAGATCCTGCGTCACGCCGTCGTCCTCGTCCACCTCGTCGGTTTCGCCGTGCTGTTCGGCGCCTGGGTCGTCGAAGCCGTCGGCGAGCGCCGCATCACGCGGCTGATGCACTGGGGACTCGCGATCGCCGGTGTCGCCGGCTTCGCCCTCGCCGCACCGTGGGGCATCGAGTACGACCTGAACTACGTCAAGATCGGCACGAAGCTCGTCATCCTGCTCGTGATCGGCGCCCTGCTCGGCATCGGCGCCGCCCGCGGTCGCAAGGCCGGCGCCGTCCCGCCCGCGGTGTTCTGGCTCATCGGCATCCTCACCTTCGGCAACGCCGCGATCGCGCTGCTCTGGCGCTGAACCCGGCCGGCGCCGTGAACCGAGGGTAAACTCGACCCTCGTGCGTCGGCGACATCGCCGGCGCCCCGGTGCCCCACGTCGCCGCGTCCGCCGCGCCACCCCTGCCACGGATGCCCGCCACCGGTGCGTCCCACGAGGACTTCCCTTCCACTGACAGGTCCTCCTCCCCGCATGTCTGCAGCTTCGACGACCGCCTCCGCGGCCCCCACCACTCCCGCCAACCCCCGCTCCCGCGTCATCACGGCGAGCCTGGTCGGCACAACGATCGAGTTCTACGACTTCTACGTCTACGCGACCGCCGCCGTCCTCGTCTTCCCCATCCTCTTCTTCCCCACCGGCGACGACACGACGGCGCTGCTGTCCTCGTTCGCCGTCTTCGGCGCCGCCATGGTGGCCCGCCCCATCGGCGCGGTCATCTTCGGCCACTTCGGCGACAAGTTCGGCCGCAAGGCCACCCTCGTGGCATCCCTCCTCACGATGGGCGTCGCGACCTTCCTCATCGGCCTGCTCCCCACCTACAACGAGATCGGCTGGTGGGCGGCGCTCCTGCTCCTCGTCCTGCGGCTCTTCCAGGGGTTCGCGCTGGGCGGTGAGTGGTCCGGTGCGGCGCTGGTCGCGACCGAGAACGCTCCGGCCGGCAAGCGCGCCTGGTACGGCACGTTCCCGCAGCTGGGTGCGCCGATCGGCTTCATCATCGCGAACACGGTCTTCCTGCTCATCAACTTCGCGCTGCCGCACCCCGACGGCCCCGCGCAGCGTTCCGAGGCCTTCCTCGCGTGGGGCTGGCGCGTGCCGTTCCTGTTCTCCGCCGTCATGGTCATCATCGGCCTGTGGGTGCGTCTCAAGCTCGTCGAGTCGGAGACGTTCGCGAAGGCGGAGAGGACCGGCGCGATCCGCAAGTTCCCGCTGGGCGAGGTCGTCCGCCGGCACTGGCGGCAGCTGATCCTCGGCACGTTCATCATGCTGGCGACCTACGTGCTCTTCTACCTCATGACGAGCTTCACGCTCTCCTACGGCACGAAGGCGGGCCTGGAGGCGGCGCAGCAGGCGGCAGAGACCGCCGGTACGGCGTTCGACCCCGCCACCTATGTGCCCGGGCTCGGCTTCGGCTACACCGACTTCGTCATCATGCAGATCATCGGCGTCGTGTTCTTCGGCATCTTCACGCTGCTCTCCGGCCCCATCGCCGACTCGATCGGCCGGCGCAAGCTTCTGCTCTGGATCACCGGTGCGATCGGCGTGTTCGGCCTGCTCTTCAACGTCTTCCTGATGCCGCAGCTGGACCCCAAGTTCACCGGCGCGCTCGTGCAGGCGTTCCTCATCATCGGCTTCATGCTCATGGGCGCGACGTTCGGCCCGATGGGCGCGGTCCTCCCCGAGCTCTTCCCGACGAACGTGCGGTACACCGGCTCGGCGATCTCCTACAACGTCTCGTCGATCCTCGGCGCCGCCCTCGCGCCGATCGTCGCGGTGGCCCTGTGGGCGACGGCCGACGGCCAGCCGTGGCTCGTCGGGGTGTACCTGACCGGCGCGAGCGTCCTGACGTTCATCGCGCTGATCCTCTCGAAGGAGACCAAGGACGTCGAATACGACACCAACATCGGGCTCGGCGAGACCGCCTCGCTCTGACGTTCACCTCGAAACGCGGATGCCGCGGGGCCTCGGCCTCGCGGCATCCGTCGTCTCTGCGGGTCCACGCGCGGCCCGGCGGCGGACTTCGCGCAGCGCGGCGTGGGGACCGGGCCCCCGCCTTCACCCGCGCCGAATGGCGGGTCCGTGGGCCGAGCACCCGCACTTCTCCGCGGATGAGACGGCAGGGCGCGCTTCATCGGCGCCGAAATGCGGGTGCCGCCGGCCCGCATCCGCACGATGCCGCGGATGAAGCCTCGTGCGGCGGAGTCAGTCGAGGAACAGGACGCGGAGGCGCTTGGTCGTGAAGACGAGTCCCACCGCGATCATGACCACGTAGTAGAGGATGTGCCACAGCATGTCGCCGGACAGGACGCCGGTCGTCAGCCCGCGGACGAGCTCCACGCCATGCCAGAGCGGGAAGGCCATGACGATCCCCTGCACGATCTCCGGGTACACGGTGATGGGGTAGAAGGTCGCCGAGAAGAGGAACATCGGCAGCAGCACGAAGTTGATCCAGTCCATCTGCTGGAACGTCTTCATGTAGCTCGTCACGGCCATGCCGAGGCTCGCGAAGCCGAACGCGATCAGCAGGACGGCGGGGATCGCGAGGATCGCCGTCGGGGAGAGGTTCAGCCCGAGGATCTGCATGATGATCATGAATCCCGACGCGTACAGCAGGCCGCGCAGCAGCGCGTACAGGATCTCGCCGAACGCGACGTCGAGCGGGCCCAGCGAGGTGGACAGCATCCCCTCGTAGAGCTTGCCGTAGTTGAGCTTGAAGAAGACGTTCCACGTCGAGTCGTAGATCGCGCCGTTCATCGCCGAAACGGCCAGCAGCGCCGGCGCGATGAACGCGGCGTAACTCACCTCGACGCCCTGCGAGGTCTGCAGGTCGCCGACGAGCGAGCCGAGGCCGATCCCCATGGATGCCAGATAGAACACCGGCTCGAAGAAGCCCGACAGCACGACGATCCAGCTCGACGATCGCGCGGCCAGGAGGCCCCGTTGCACGACGGCGCCGGGGTTCCCGGCCCACAGGGCGCGGACTCCCCCGCGACGGGTGGCGGCATCGACGACGGCGGTCACTTCGCGAGCCTCTCTATGAAGACGCGGCGGCCCCACAGGTAGCCGACGACGCAGAGCACGAGCAGGTAGGCGACGTGCACCGCGAGCAGTCCGGCATCCACGTCGGCGCCGTAGGTCGCGACCCGGCCGATCTGCGCGCCGTGCCACAGCGGTGAGATCCAGCCGATCCACTGGAGCCAGCCCGGCAGTGTCTCCAGCGGGTAGAAGGTGCCGGAGAAGAGGAACATCGGCATGAACAGGAACCGCTGCACGAGGGCGAACTGCCCCTTGTCGTCCTCGATCGACCCGGCGTATGCCATCAACGGAATGCCGAAGGCGAGACCGGCCCCGACGCCCGCGAGGATCGCGATCCAGCCCGTCGCGGGACTCGGCACGGCGCCGAAGATCCAGATGAACAGGTAATACGCCGCGACGGCGACGAACATCCGCGCGGCCGCTCCTGCGATCACGCCGTTCGCGATCTGCGCGCTGCCGAGCGGCGATGCGTTGAAGCCGTAGAAGTACCGCCGCCACTTGAAGCCCGCCATGACGGGGTAGGTCATCTCCTCGGATGCCACCGCGATCGCGGCCGTCACCAGCAGCGCGGGCGCGACGAAGACGAGGTAGCTGACCTCCTGCCCGTGATCCACGATCGGCGCCTGGATGAGGGCGGCGAGGCCGACCGCGAGTCCGAGGAGGTACATGATCGGCTGCCCGAGCGCGCCGACGATGATCGTCCAGCCGTAGGCGCGCATGGCCCGCACCATGTGCTCGGTCACGTACCAGCTGCCGAGCCGGCGCGGCTTGCGGCCCCATTCCATGGCCTCGGCGCGCAGCTCGTCGAGGGTCGGGTTCGTCGAGGTGGCGCTCATTCGATCAGCGATCTTCCGGTGAGGCGCAGGAACACGTCCTCGAGGCTCGATCGGCGCACGAGGCTCGTGATGGGGTCGAGGCCGGCAGCCGTTACGCGCTCGAGCGCGGCCTCCCCGTTCTCGGTGTAGATGAGGATGCGGTCCGGGAGCACCTCGACCCGATCGCCGACCGCCTCCAGCTGGCCGGCGACCTGCGCGTTGCGGTCGGAGCCGAAGCGCACCTCGAGCACTTCGCGGCTGGAGTGCGCGCGGATGAGCGAGGACGGGGTGCCCTCCGCCATGATGCGGCCCTTGTCCACGACGATGAGCCGGTCGCAGAGCTGCTCGGCCTCGTCCATGTAGTGGGTCGTGAGCACGAGCGTCGTGCCGCGCTCCTTGAGGCGGAACAGGCGATCCCACAGGACGTGCCGCGCCTGCGGGTCGAGGCCCGTGGTCGGCTCGTCGAGCAGCAGGATGCGCGGATCGTTGATGAGGCCGCGCGCGATCGTGAGGCGCCGCTTCATGCCGCCGGAGAGCTGGTCGACCTTGCTCTTGGCCTTGTCCTCAAGCTGCGCGAAGGCGAGCAGCTCATCGGCCTTCTCGTGGCAGACCTTGCCCGGCAGGCCGAAGTAGCGTCCGTAGATGTAGAGGTTCTCGCGGGCGTTCAGTTCGCCGTCGAGGTTGTCCTGCTGCGGCACGACCCCCAGGCGCGAACGGATCTCCGGCCCGTACTGATCCGGGTCGAGGCCGAGGATCGTGAGGTCGCCGCTCGTGCGCGTCGAGACCGCGCCGATCATCTTCATGGTCGTCGACTTGCCCGCGCCGTTGGGGCCGAGAAGACCGAACGACTCCCCCGGCGCGACCTCGAAGGACAGCCCGTCGACGGCGAGGAAGTCGGGCTTGCCCTTGACCTTGTAGGCCTTCACGAGGTTCTGGGCGGCGATGACGGGTTGAGGCACCGGACAACCCTAGCGAAGGCCGGGGACACTCCGACCGGGGGCGTCAACCACGGTTGACAGCGCGCTCGTTTGTCAACTATGGTTGACGACGGATGCCGCACCCGCGGCCTGCGACCGACACTCCGGGAGGGCACGTGAGCGACCAGCTGCGCACCGCGATCGGCGCCGCCGAAGGCGGCGATCCGCTCCCCGAGCTCCGGCGTCTGCACGCGCTGTACGCCGAGCTCGCGCGCGCCGAGGCCGAGCAGGTCCGTCGCGCGCGCGGGAAGGGCTACTCCTGGGTCGCGATCGCGGACGCCCTGGGCGTCACCCGCCAGGCCGTGCACAAGAAGTACGGGCGAAGATAGAAGCACCCGCGCCTCTCGCACGTCCCGCGCCGCGAACCGGCATCCGCCCCCTCCTCTCCCTCCAGAACCGAGGACAACCCGTCATGTCTGCCGACACCGCCCGCCGCTCCCGCGGACTGCGCCGCCCCGCGAAGGACGACGGCCCGCGCGCGAGCCTGCGCCAGCTGCTCCCGTTCCTGTTCGAGCACAAGGGCGTCATCGTGCTCGTGACGGTGCTCAGCATCCTCGCCGCCGTCACGACGCTCGGGCAGCCCCTCGTCGTCGGCCAGCTGATCGAGCGGGTGCAGTCCGGCGCCGCGCTCGGCATCCTCGTCTGGGCGCTCGTCGCACTCGTCATCGTCTCCTCGCTGATCAGCGGGTTCCAGCACTATCTGCTGCAGCGCACCGGCACGGCCGTCGTGCTGTCCAGTCGCCGACGCCTCATCGCGCGGCTCCTGCACCTGCCCGTCCAGGAGTACGATGCGCGCCGCACCGGCGACCTCGTCTCGCGCGTCGGCACCGACACGACGCTCCTCTACGCGGTGTTGACGCAGGGTCTCGCCGATTCCGTCGGCAACGCCCTGATCTTCCTGGGCGCGATCATCGCGATGCTCGTGATCGACCCCGTCCTTCTGCTCCTGATCCTCGTCGTCGTCGGCGTCTCGGTCGGAGTCGTGGGCGTCCTCAGCGGCCGCATCCGCCGCTCGACGCAGGTGCAGCAGGAGAAGGTGGGCGAACTCGCGTCCGGGGTGGAGCGCGCCATCGGCTCGATCCGGACGATCCGCGCGGCAGGCGCCGCCGACCGTGAGCAGGCCGCGATCTCGGCGACCGCCGCCGACGCGTACGACGCGGGTGTGAGCGTCGCGAAGGCGTCGGCGCTCGTCGTCCCGATCGCCGGTGTCGCGCTGCAGCTGTCGCTGCTGGTGGTGCTCGGCGTGGGCGGCCTGCGCGTGGCATCCGGCGCGATCTCGATCGCGTCCCTCGTGACCTTCGTCATGTTCCTCTTCTTCCTCATCGCGCCGCTGGGGTCCTTCTTCGGGGCGATCACGTCGGTGAACCAGGCGCTCGGCGCGCTCGGCCGCATCCAGGAGGTGCTCGACCTCCCCACCGAGACCGCCGACGATGTCGCGGTGGCGGCGGGGGTGAAAGAGGTCGGCGCCGGTGCCGCGGATGTCGCCGACGGCGTGGCGGCGATCGAGTTCCGCGATGTGCACTTCTCCTACCCGGATGCCGTCGTCTCGGCGCGCCGGTCGGCGGAGTCGGAGGCGCTGAAGACCCTGACCGAGGTGCGCGCCGACCGCGCCGGCCTCACGCTCGACGCGCCGGAGGGGGATGTGCTTCGCGGCGTGTCGTTCCGTGTGCCGCGGGGGACGCGCGTCGCGCTCGTCGGGCCGTCCGGGGCCGGGAAGTCGACGACCCTGGCCCTCATCGAGCGGTTCTACGACCCGACGTCCGGCGCGGTGCTGCTCGGCGGCGCGGACGTCCGGACGCTCGACCGTCTCGCGCTGCGCGCGCAGCTCGGTTACGTCGAGCAGGACGCCCCGACCCTCGCCGGGACGATCGGCGACAACCTGCGCCTCGCGTCGCCGGACGCGTCGGATGCCGACTGCGAGCGCGTTCTCCGCGCCGTCAACCTCGGCGACGTGCTGGAGCGCAGCCCGCTGGGGCTCGCGGCGCCCGTCGGCGAGGCGGGCGTGATGCTCTCCGGCGGCGAGCGCCAACGCCTCGCGATCGCCCGGGCGCTGCTGGCCGCTCCCCCGATCCTGCTGCTGGACGAGTCGACCTCGTCGCTCGACGGCCTCAACGAACAGCGGATGCGCGACGCCATCGACGCGGTCGCCACCGGCCGCACGCTCGTCGTGATCGCGCACCGCCTGTCGACCGTGATCGACAGCGACCTCATCGTCGTCCTCGACCGTGGACGCGTCGTCGGCCAGGGCACGCACGACGAGCTCGTCGCGACGGTGCCCCTGTACCGCGAGCTCGCGCAGCGCCAGCTGCTCGCCTGACCTCGGCGCGGCGGGTAGCGCGGGCGGGCAGGCCAGGCGGGGTGTCGCGCGGGCGGGCAGGCCAGGCGAGGGTGTGCGCCAGGGGAAGCCCGGCGAGGGTTCGCCCGCGCCGAATGGTGGGTGCAGCGCCGCGCGACCCACACTTTGCCGCGGATCAACCGGGGGTCGCCCGTTCACCCGCGCCGAATGGCGGATGGGTTCGCCCGCGCCGAATGGCGCGCGGGTTCACCCGCGCCGAATGGTGGGTGAAGCGCCGCACGACCCGCACTTCGTCGCGTATCAACCGGGGGTCGCCCGTTCACCCGCGCCGAATGGCCGGTGCAGGGCCGCGCGACCCACACTTTGCCGCGGATCAACCGGGGGTCGCCCGTTCATCCGCGCCGAACGGCGGGTCCCGGCCCGCAGCAACACCGCGAAGGTCAGAGCTGCGTGCGCTTCAGGCGGTACCGGAGTGCCGCGAGCTCGGCATACAGCGGCGCGGGCACCTTGCCGTCGAACGTGCGGTAGAACTCCTCGGTGAGGTCGGCCTCGTGCAGCCACAGCTCGGGGTCGACGGCGAACAGCTCGTCGAGGTCCTCCTGCGGCACGTGGATGCCGTCGAGGTTCAGGTCCTCGGTCAGCGGGAGGCGGCCGATCGGGCTGTCCACAGCGCCGACGGTGCCGTCGATGCGACGGATGATCCAGTCGATCACGCGCGAGTTGTCGCCGAAGCCGGGCCACAGGAACCGCCCGTCCGAGCCCTTGCGGAACCAGTTGACCTGGAAGATCCGCGGAGCGCGATCGAAGCGGAGGGACTGGCCCACCTTGAGCCAGTGGCCGAAGTAGTCGGCCATGTTGTACCCGCAGAACGGCAGCATCGCGAAGGGGTCGCGGCGCAGTTCGCCGACCGTGCCCTCGGCGGCGGCGGTGCGCTCGGACGAGATGTTGGACCCCAGGAAGACGCCGTGCGTCCAGTCGGTGGCCTCGACGACGAGCGGCACGTTCGTCGCGCGGCGGCCGCCGAACAGGATGGCATCCAGGGGCACGCCCTCGGGGGCGTCCCAGTCCTGAGCGATCTGCGGGCACTGCCCCGCGCTCACGGTGAAGCGCGAGTTGGGGTGCGCTGCGGGCGTGCCGGATGCGGGCGTCCAGGGCTTGCCCTCCCAGTCGGTCAGCTCGGCGGGCGCCTCATCCGTGAGGCCCTCCCACCAGACGTCGCCGTCGGGGCGGAGCGCCACGTTCGTGAAGATCGTGTTGCCCCAGAGGGTCTCGACGGCCGTGACGTTCGTGGACTCGCCGGTGCCCGGCGCGACGCCGAAGAAGCCTGCTTCGGGATTGATGGCCCAGAGGCGGCCATCTTCGCCGGGGCGGATCCAGGCGATGTCGTCGCCGAGGGTCTCGACGCGCCAGCCCGGGATCGTGGGGCGGAGCATCGCGAGGTTCGTCTTGCCGCACGCCGACGGGAAGGCGGCGGCCACGTGGTAGGCCTTGCCCTGCGGGTCGATGACGCGGATCAGCAGCATGTGCTCGGCGAGCCACCCCTCGTCCCGCCCGATGACGGAGGCGATGCGCAGCGCGAAGCACTTCTTCGCGAGGATGGCGTTCCCGCCGTAGCCGGAGCCGAACGACCAGACCTCGAGCGTGTCAGGGAAGTGGACGATGTACTTCTCGTCGTTGCAGGGCCAGGCATCGTCCTGCTGACCCGGGGCGAGGGGCGCGCCGACGGAGTGCACGGTCTTGACCCACGGCTTGCCGTCCGCGATCTGCTCGATCACACTCGACCCGACGCGGGTCATGATCCCGATCGACGCGACGGCGTACGCACTGTCGGTCACCTGCACGCCGATGTGCGACAGGGGCCCGCCGACGGCGCCCATCGAGAACGGCACGACGTACATCGTGCGACCGCGCATCGAGCCGGCGAAGAGCGGGGTGATCGTCGCACGGATCTCGTCCGGGGCGACCCAGTTGTTCGTGGGGCCGGCGTCCTCTTCGCGCTCGGAGGCGATGAAGGTGCGACCCTCCGTGCGAGCGACGTCGCTCGGGTGCGAGCGGGCCAGGTAGGAGCCCGGCCGCCACTCGGGGTTGAGTTTGATGAGCTTGCCCTCGTCGACCATCTCGCGCAGGAGCGCCTCGCTCTCGCCGCGGGAGCCATCCACCCAGTGGATGCGGGCCGGCTCGGTCAGCGCGGCGATCTCCTCGACCCAGCCGTACAGCTTCGCCATCCCCTCGCCGGCCAGCTGCGGGCGCTCGCCGAAAACGCCGGTGAGCGCCGCCGGTCGCTGGATCGGGACGGGGCGGGTGGTGAAGATGTCGGCGAGGGCCATGGCGATTCCTTCGAGTCGAGGGACAAGGTCGTCGTTCCTCCACTGTGCCTCGCCCCGCGGAGGTCTTACCGACCCCGAGTGGCGCAAGAATCTGGATTCTTTCGATATATTCAAGGAATGGCGCCCTCCTCCGCATCCTTCGAGCTGTCGACCCTGGGCCACCGCATCCGCCATCACCGGGTCTCCCACGGCTACACGCTGGACGAGCTCGGCGCGATCGTCGGTGTGGCCGGCAGTCAGCTCAGCCTCATCGAGAACGGGAAGCGCGAGCCCAAGCTGTCGCTGCTGCAGGCGATCGCCCGAGCGACGGGGACAGAGGTCTCCGACCTGCTCTCCACCGAGCCGCCGAACCGGCGCGCGGCTCTCGAACTGGAGCTCGACCGCGCGCAGTCCAGCCCCGTCTTCCGCCGGCTCGGCATCCCGCCGGTGCGCGTGACGAAGACGATGTCGGACGAGACGATCGAGACGATCCTGGGCCTGCATCGCGAGCTGCAGCGGCGCGAGCGCGAGGCGATCGCGACCCCCGAGGAGGCGCGTCGCGCCAACACCGAGCTGCGCCTGCTCATGCGCGAGAAGAACAACTACCTCGTCGACATCGAAAAGCTCGCGGAGAAGCAGCTGCGCGCGGCGGGACACGTGTCCGGCGCCCTCACCCACCGCAGCGTGAGCATCATGGCGGAGCAGCTCGGCTTCGAGCTCATCTACGCCGGCGACCTGCCGCACTCCGCCCGGTCGGTCACGGACCTGCAGAACGGTCGCATCTACCTGCCCCCCGCGTCGATCCCGGGCGGGCACGGCCTCCGTTCGATGGCGCTGCAGGCGATGGCGCACCGGCTGCTGGGTCACACACCCCCGACCGACTACGCCGACTTCCTGCAGCAGCGCCTCGAGATCAACTACTACGCGGCCTGCTGCCTCATGCCCGAGACGGCGTCGGTCGCATTCCTCAGCCAGGCCAAGAAGGACCGCAACCTGGCCGTCGAGGATTTCCGCGACGCATTCGGCGTCACCCATGAGGCCGCGGGCATGCGGATGACGAACCTGCTGACCGAGCACTTCGACATCAAGCTGCACTTCCTCCGCGTCGACGGCGCCGGCGCCATCAACCGCGTGTACGAGAACGACGAGCTCCCGCTGCCCATGGACGTCACGGGCGCCGTCGAGGGCCAGATGGTGTGCCGCAAGTTCGCGGCCCGGTCGGCCTTCGGCGAGCAGAACCGGACGACCGAGCACTACCAGTACACCGACACCCCCGCCGGAACCTTCTGGTGCTCGAGCCAGACCGGGTCGACGACGGAGGGCGAGTACTCGATCACGGTGGGCGTGCCGTTCGACGACGCCCGATGGTTCCGCGGACGCGAGACCGCGAAGCGGGCGACCTCGACCTGCCCGGACGAGGCGTGCTGCCGGCGTCCCCCGGCCGATCTGACGGCGCGCTGGGAGGACAAGGCGTGGCCGAGTGCCCGCGTGCACATGCAGATGTTCTCCCCGCTGCCACGCGGGGCCTTCCCCGGCGTGGATGACGGCGAGGTCTACGCCTTCCTCGACCGCCACGCGGAGGGCTGATCCGCCCGCGAGAACCGGCTCACCCGGTGATGAACCGGCGGTAACGATCCAGCGCCGCCGCGACCGCTGCGTCGCTCGCCGCTCCCCGGGCGAACAGCTCCGGCACCGGGTCATCGGCGTGCCGGCCGACGGCCACCGAATGGGTCCACACCCCCACCACCTCGCCGTCGGCGACCAGGATCGGGCGGACGATGCCGTTCATGCTCGGCCCGATCGCGGCGAGGAACTCCGGTGCGCACGGCACCGTGCGGTCGGCGTAGGAGAGGTAGTACTCCTCGAACGGCGGGAGGGCGACGACCTCCGGAAGGCCGGCGGCGCGCCGCGGCGCGGGGCCGGCGACGACGTACTGCGGCTCCCGGTCATCGCTCACGACGCGCAGCCGGTCACCCGCGGCCTCGGCGGCGCGGCGCGCCTCACCGAGCGGCAGCCCCGACCACCACGCGAAGTCGCGCGCGCCGGCCGGGCCGTGCGAGGCGATGAACCGCGCGAAGTACTCGGCGAGCGGATCGGCGGGCGTCGCGGCATCCTGCACCCAGTCCTCGACCAGGACGAAGTACTGCTCCCGCGTGGGACCGCCGGTGCGCGGCACGACCGGCCCCTGACACAGGATGCCGCTCAGCGATAGGGCGACGAGCAGGTGATAGCCGCGCTGGCCGCCCGTGGACACGCCCGCCGCCTCCCAGACCTCGAACAGCTCTTTGCGGGTCAGGCGGTCGCCGCCGCGGAGCGCCGCGCGCGCGGCGACCTCGGCCCGTCGCCGCTCATCGAGGTCGATCCCCTCACGACGGTGCACGGCCGCCGCCTGACGACGCTGACGCTCGGCGGTGATCGACAGGACCCAGCCGAGGTCGCGGCCCGGGATCGCGTGGATGGTGCCGCGCATCGTCCAGGAGCGGACGATCTCCCCCCGGTCGAAGGCCGCATCCACGTCGGACAGGCGCGGCTGCCCGCGCGTGCGGGCGGCGAGCGCCCAGCGACCGCCCCAGAACTCCTGCGCCTGCGTCGCGAGCATGTGCGCCGCCGCCTCGGCGACGGAGGGCGCGGGAGCGCTCAGGCGGTGCGAGCGCAGCCGCTCGGACCGGATGCGGACGACGTCCATGCCGCCATCCTGCCGCGCGGCGGCGACATCCGGCATCCCCCGTCGCGGTCCTCCGCGCCGCTCAGGCGAACGGGTCGGGGGTCAGCGTGTACTTCGTCTGGAGGTACTCGTGGATGCCCTCGGCGCCGCCTTCGCGGCCGAGGCCGGAGAGCTTCCAGCCGCCGAAGGGTGCCGCGGCGTTGGAGACGACGCCGATGTTGAGGCCCATCATCCCGGTCGCGAGGCGCTCGATCATCCGCTGGCCGCGCGTGAGGCTCTCGGTGTAGACGTACGACACCAGGCCGTACTCGGTGTCGTTGGCGATGCGGACGCCCTCGTCCTCGTCGTCGAAGGGGACGATCGCGAGAACGGGTCCGAAGATCTCCTCGCGCAGGATGTCGCTGCCCGGCTGCACGTCCGAGAGCACCGTCGCCTCGTAGAACGAGCCGTCTCCGGGGATCTCCGCACCGCCGGTGCGCAGCGTGGCGCCGCGCTGCACGGCGTCCTGGACGAGCTGGTCCGCCTTCGCGACCGCCTTGTCGTCGATGAGCGGGCCGATCACGACGCCGTCCTCCGTGCCGCGGCCCGAGCGGAAGCCCTGCACCCGCTCGGTGACCCGGCGGGCGAACTCGTCGGCGACGGAGCGGTGCACGATGAAGCGGTTCGCGGCGGTGCAGGCCTGGCCGATGTTGCGGAACTTCGCCGCGATGGCGCCGTCGACGGCCTTGTCGAGGTCGGCGTCGTCGAAGACGACGAAGGGCGCGTTGCCGCCGAGCTCCATCGACGTGCGGAGCACCCCGTGCGCGGCCTGCTCGAGGAGCTTCACGCCGACGGGGGTCGAGCCGGTGAAGGACAGCTTGCGCAGGCGGGGGTCGCGGATGATCGCCTCGGACATGGGGCCGGAGGATGCGGTCGTGACGACGTTGACGACGCCGGCGGGAAGGCCCGCGTCCTCGAGGAGCTTGACGAAGGCGAGGGTCGTGAGCGGCGTCAGCGCGGCCGGCTTGATCACGACGGTGCAGCCGGCGGCGAGCGCGGGCGCGATCTTGCGGGTGGCCATCGCGAGCGGGAAGTTCCACGGCGTGATGAGGAAGCACGGGCCGACCGGGTGCTGCGTGACGATCATGCGGCCGGTGCCCTCGGGGTTCGCGCCGTAGCGCCCCTGGATGCGCGGCGCCTCCTCGCTGAACCAGCGGAGGAACTCGCCGCCGTAGGCGACCTCGCCGCGAGCTTCGGCGAGCGGCTTGCCCATCTCGATCGTCATGAGGAGCGCGAAGTCCTCCTTGCGCTCCTGCAGCAGGTCGAACGCCCGGCGCAGCAGTTCGCCGCGCCGGCGTGCGGGCGTCGCGGCCCACGCATCCTGCGCGGCGACGGCGGCGTCGAGCGCCGCCTTCCCGTCGGCGACCGATGCGCTGGCGATCTCCTTGACCACGGCGCCGGTCGCGGGATCGGACACGGTCAGCGTCGCGCCGCCCTCGGCGGGGCGCCATGCGCCCCCGATGAACAGTCCGTCCGGCACGCTCGCCAGCAGTTCGGTCTCGCGGTTCTCGCTCACGGTGACTCCCTCGTCGATGGGATGCCGTTCCGCATCCAGGTAGATCGTATACGATCCTACGTCGCCCGGGTGGCGTCCGTCGAGCGTCGCCTCACGCGCGCCCCGATGACGCGGCGCGTGCACCCGCGCGGCCCGCCCGTATACTCGGACCGTCCGGCACGGCCTGAGGCCCGCCGGTGCTCGAAAAATGGGCACGCAGCCGTCCCGGCTCGCGTGATGCGACGTCGCATCCGCACGGGACCGGACGCGCGAGACACATACGGCTCCCCGCATCCGTCCTGTCTCCGGAGGTTCTTCCGTGCCCACCGTCTCCGCGCACGTCGCCCACACCCTCGCGCGCCACATCGACCACGTCTTCGGGGTGATGGGCAACGGGAACGCGTACTTCCTCGATGCGCTCGAGCGCTCCACCGACGTCGCGTTCACGGCGATGCGCCACGAGGCGGGCGGTGTCGTCGCCGCCGACACCTATCACCGCGCGGGCGGCGGGCTCGCCGCGGCGACCGCGACGTACGGCGCCGGCTTCACGAACACGCTGACGGCGCTGGCCGAGGCGGTGCAGGCACGCGTGCCCCTGATCCTCGTGGTCGGCGACGAACCGACCTCCGGCCCGCGGCCGTGGGATGTCGATCAGATCGCGCTGGCGTCGGCGGTCGGCGCCCGCACCTACACGGTCGGGCGGGCGGATGCGGCGGCCACCACCGCCATCGCGATCGAGCACGCGCTCAGCTACCGGGTGCCGACCGTGCTGGCGATCCCCTACGACGTCGCGAAGCTCGACGCCGGGCCCGTCCCGGCCGCGCCCAATCCGCGGCTGCCGGCCCCGCTCGCGCCCGCGACGCCGTTCGCGCGCGCTGCCGTCGCCGACCTCGCGCGCGCACTGGCCGGCGCGAAGAAGCCGTTCCTCCTCGCCGGCCACGGCGCGTGGATCTCCGGCGCCGGCGAGGCGCTCGGGGCCCTCGCCGACCTGACCGGCGCCGTGACGGCCTCCACGGCCCTCGGCCGCGGCGTCTTCCCGCGCACCGAGTTCGACCTGGGCGTCACCGGGGGCTTCGGTGCCGAGGGCGCCATGGAGCTCGTCCGCGAGGCCGACGTCGCGGTGATCTTCGGCGCGTCGCTCAACCAGTTCACGATGCGCTTCGGCGACCTCTTCGCGCCGGGCACCCACGTCGTGCAGATCGATACAGCGCCGGCGGCCACCCACGCGCACGTCGGGCGCTTCCTCCGCGCCGACGCCGCCGTCGCCGCCCGTGCGATCGTCGACGCTCTCGTCGAGGGGGGCACGCAATCCAGCGGGTGGCGGGAGAGCATCGAGATCGCGCCGCTGCGCGCCCAGGAGCGCGGCGACGACCTCGCCGACGACGGTCGCCTCGACCCGCGTTCGGTCGCGACGCGGATCGGCGAACTGCTCCCCGCGGACCGCGTCGTCGTCTCCGACGGCGGGCACTTCATCGGCTGGGCGAACATGTACTGGCCCGTGGCGTCACCGGACCGGATGATCATGGTCGGCACGGCGTACCAGTCCATCGGACTCGGGTTCCCGTCGGTGCCGGGCGCCGCGCTCGCCAAGCCGACATCGACCGTCGTGCTCACGACGGGCGACGGCGGCGGGCTCATGGCCCTCGCCGACCTCGAGTCGGCCGTCCGCGTCGCGGGCGGCCGGGGGCTCGCGGTCGTCTGGAACGACGCCGCCTACGGCGCCGAGGTCAACCTGTACGGACTCCAGGGCCTCGCCCGCGAGCCGATGCTCATCCCCGAGGTCGACTTCGCGGGACTCGCCCGCGCCGTCGGCGCGGAGGGCGTCGTCGTGCGGACGCTCGACGACCTCGACGCACTCGCGCGCTGGGCCGAGCTCCCGGCATCCGATCGCCCGTTCCTGATGCTCGACTGCCGCGTCTCGACGTCGGTGGTCGCGCCGTACCAGCAGGAGATCATCCGCGTGAACTCCTGATCGAGCTCCTCCGCCCCGGTCAGACCACTGCGGCGGAGGCGCGGGCGGGGAGCATGCTCTGCGCGAAGAACGCCGCCAGCTCCTCGGTCGCCGACAGCGGCAGCACGTGCGCGACGTACTGGTCCGGGCGGACGACGACGACGGCGCCGCCGCGATCGACCCCGCGGGCCTCGAAGATGTCGTCGGAGGGTTCGGCGGCGTAGATCTTCTCGTAGTCGATGAGCTCGAACGGTCCCACGCGCGGCAGGAAGACGGGCGGGATGTCGCCGACCTCGACCTCGGCGTGGTCCTGCTGATAGATCGCCTTCACGTCGAACACGCTGTCCGGGTCGGTCCCCGCAGGGGTGTACGTGTGCAGCGGCGAGTCCGGCGCCGTCGCGAGCCACTCCGCCCAGGACCGCAGCGCCGTGGCGTCGCGGTCGGCGAAAGCGTAGATGCGCCAGCGTCCGTCCGCGCGCGCGTGGTGGCCGAGGTGCGCGGGGACCGTGTCGGCGATGCGCACGACGGGGTGCGACTTGAACCGCTTGCCGATCGGGAAGCCGGTCGCCAGGTCCTGGTCCACGGCCTCTCCGACGATCATCGACGGCGTGTACTGCGTCATGAATCCCGCGGGGAACTCCGCCGTCGACGTGTAGAACTCCGCGAGCTCCTCGGGGCTGGAGAACTCCTCCGGCTTCTTGGCCATGAGGCTCGACCACTCCTTGTCGAAGTCGATGAGGTTCTGCGCGATGACCTGGCGTTCGGCCGAGTAGGTCTCCAGGAGACTCTCCGGCGCCTGGCCGGTGAGCACGGCGCCGAGCTTCCAGCCGAGGTTGAACCCGTCCTGCATCGACACGTTCATGCCCTGCCCGGCCTTCGCCGAGTGGGTGTGGCAGGCGTCGCCGCAGATGAAGACGTGCGGTGCGTGATCGGCGCCGGGCTCGACGTCGTCGAACTTGTCGGTGACACGGTGCCCGACCTCGTACACCGACCACCACGCGACGTCCTTCACGTCGAGCGTGTACGGCGTGAGGATGTCGTTCGCCTTCGCGATGATCGTGTCCAGCGGAGTCGCACGCACATGGCCGTTGTCCCCCTCGGGCACCTCCCCGAGGTCGACGTACATGCGGAAGAGGTAGCCGCCCTCGCGCGGGATGTGCAGGATGCTCCCGGCCCGCGACGTGATGGCGCACTTCGTGCGGATGTCGGGGAAATCGGTCACGGCGAGGACGTCCATGACGCCCCACGCGTGCTGGGACTGCCCGCCGATGTGCTTGCGCCCGATGGCCTCCCGCACCCGGCTCCGGGCGCCGTCGCAGCCGACGACGTACTTGGCTCGGACCGTCCGCTCCTCGCCGGCGCGCTCGCCCGCGACGTAACGAACGACGACCTCGACGGGGAACTCGCCCTCGCCGACCGTGAGGCCCACGAACTCGATGCCGTAGTCGGGCGTGATGCGAGCGGGAGAGTCGACGGCGACTTCGGCGAAGTAGTCGAGGACCCGCGCCTGGTTCACGATGAGATGGGGGAACTCGCTGATGCCGTGCGGGTCGTCCTCGGCGCGCGCCGTGCGGATGATCTTCGAGGAGTCCGCGGGGTCGGGCGCCCAGAAGTTCATCTCGGTGATCCGGTAGGCCTCCGCGATGATCCGCTGCGCGAACCCGAACGCCTGGAAGGTCTCCACGCTGCGCGCCTGGATCCCGTCGGCCTGGCCGATCGCGAGGCGCCCGTCGCGGCGCTCGATGAGGCGGGTCGTCACGCTGGGGTACTGCGACATCTGGGCGGCGAGGAGCATGCCGGCGGGCCCGGAGCCGACGACGAGCACGTCGATCTCGTCGGGCAGGTCGGCGGGGCGGTCGATCCCGGTGCCGGCGGCGGGACGGAGACGGGGGTCTGCCGAGATGTACCCGTGGTGGTGGAACTGCATCGTCGTCGATCCTTTCCTCGGCTGCGTCGTCGAGGGTTGTGGTTTCGATCGGCGTGTTCTATATTCGAACGCACCGTTCTACTATTGAACAGATCGTATACGACCGCTCGATCCCCCGCAAGGGGCGCTGAGCGAGCGAAAGGATGCCGATGGCCGAACGCAGCACACCCGCGGAGGCGCCGGCATCCCAGACACTGAGCCGCGGCATCCGGATCCTGGAGATCCTCGCCGACGCACGGGAGCCGGTCACGATCGACGAGGTGGCCCGCCGCATCGGCGTGCACCGCTCCATCGCCTATCGCCTCGTGCGGACGCTCGAGGGCCATGCGCTGGTGTCCCGCGACTCGGGCGGGCGGCTGGCGCTGGGCGCGCGGATGGCCGCGCTGGCGGCCGGGGTCGCCCCCGACCTCCAGTCCGAGGCCCTCCCCGAGCTCACCGCGGTCGCCAACGAGCTCGGGATGACGTGCTTCCTCGCGATCCTCGACCGCGACGAGTGCATCACGCTCGCGAGCGTCGAGCCGCGGCACGCGGTCGCGTCGGTCGCGCAGCGTCCCGGCGCGCGGCATCCCATCACGGTCGGCGCCCCCAGCAAGGCCATCCTCTCCACCCTCCCTCCGAGCGAGTGGCCCGTCGAGGTGGACGACCGTCTCCGCGCCGAGATCGCCGAGGCCGCCGACCGCGGCTACGCCACGAGCCACGACGAGGTGATCCCGACGGTGCAGGCGGTCTCCGTGCCGCTGCGCCTGCGCGGCGGGACGCGCCCCGCCGCGATCGCGGTCGTGCACGTGGGCGGCGCCCCCGCCCCGGCCGACATCGCGGCACGCCTGCACCGGTCGGCCACCGCCATCCGCGAGGCCCTCGAGGGCTGAGACGCCGAGGGACCGCGACGCGGGCGGCGTCGCGGTCCCTCGGATCGTCCGCGGTTCAGGCCTTCGCGACCCCGTAGATGGGGCTCTGCGCCTGCTCCTCCTCGTGGTCCGGGCCGAGCGGGATCCCGCTGCGGTCGCGCAGCAGCAGCGTCGCGATGAGCCCGAGGAGCGTCATGCCGACCAGGTACCAGGTGACCGACGCGGTCGTCCCGGTGGCCTGCACGAGAGCGGTCGCGATGGTGGGGGCGAACGCGCCGCCGAGGATCGCGCCGATCGCGTACGAGATCGAGACGCCGGAGAAGCGGATGCTGGCGGGGAAGAGCTCCGCGTAGAGCGCCGCCTGCGGTCCGTAGGTGAAGCCGAGACCGGCCGTGAGGATAACGAGCCCCAGGGTCAGCAGGCCGATGTCGCCGGTGTTGACGAGCGGGAACAGCGCGATGACGCCGACGAGCTGCAGCGCCCAGCCGATGATGTACGTGTTGCGCCGGCCGATCTTGTCACCGGTCCAGCCGGCCAGCCAGGTGAAGACCAGCCACGAGAGGGCGGAGATCGTCACGGCGCCGAGGATGTCGGCGGTGGCGAGGCCCACGGGCCCCTCGGGGTCGGTGGCGTACCGCTGGATGTAGCCGCCCGTCGTCATGTAGCCGGCGGCGTTGTTGCCCGCGAAGACGAAGGCAGCGATGATCACGAGCAGCGCGTGCTTGCGGAAGAGCTGCACGATCGGCATCCGGCTCTTCTCCTTGCGCTCGGCGAGCTCGAGGAAGACGGGGCTCTCCTCGACCTTCCGGCGCACGTAGTAGCCGATGAGGATGAGCACGAAGCTCAGCAGGAACGGCACACGCCAGCCCCACTCGAGGAACGCGTCGCCCGGCGCGATGAGGGCCATGAGGCCCAGCATGCCGCTCGCCAGCAGGAGGCCGAGGGGCACACCGAGCTGCGGGGAGGCGCCGAAGAGGCTGCGCTTGGCCTTGGGTGCGTGCTCGACGGCCATGAGGACGGCGCCGCCCCACTCTCCGCCGGCCGAGATGCCCTGCAGGATGCGGAGGAAGACGAGGAGGATCGGGGCGGCGATGCCGATCGCGGCGTACGTCGGCAGGAGGCCGACGAGCGTCGTCGCGACGCCCATGAGGATGAGGGTCAGCATCAGGACGAGGCGGCGGCCGTAGCGGTCGCCGAGGTGACCGGCCAGGAACGCGCCGAGCGGGCGGAACAGGAAGCTGATGCCGACCGTGAGGAACGACAGGATCTGCCCGAACTCCTTGCCGGCCGGCTCGAAGAACAGCGCCCCGAAGACGAGTCCGGCGGCGGACGCGTAGAGGAAGAAGTCGTACCACTCGACGGTCGTGCCGACGACGGTTGCGAAGACGACGCGGCGGCGGTCACCGTGACTGGCGATCGTGCCGGTCGGGGTGAATCCCTCGGACCGGCGGGAGGATGGGGTTGCACTCATGTGGGATGACTCCTGTGTCAAGGTCGACGACGTCGTCTGTGGTGTGGGCGACCGAGCGGTGCTTGCCTCGGTCGTGCCGATCATATACGATTTCGAATACGACGCAAGAGCGAGGGAGCTCATGACCACCGAGAACGACACCCGACCGGATGCCGCGGACCCGCGTTACGCCGCGCTCCCGGCTCGCCCCGGGAAGATCATCGCGGTGCATCTGAGCTACGTCTCCCGCGCCGATCAGCGCGGTCGGCGACCGGCGGCACCGTCGTACTTCTTCAAGTCATCCAGCTCGGTCGCCGCCTCCGGCGGCACCGTCGAGCGTCCCGCCGGCACCGAGCTGCTGGCCTTCGAGGGCGAGATCGCCCTCATCATCGGGACCCCGGCCAAGCGCGTCGCCGCCGCAGAGGCCTGGAGTCACGTCGGCTGGGTGACCGCCGCGAACGACCTCGGCCTCTACGACCTGCGCGCGAACGACAAGGGCTCGAACGTGCGCTCCAAGGGCGGCGACGGGTTCACCCCCCTCGGCCCCGACCTCATCGACGCGCGCACCGTGGATCCCGCCGCCCTCCGCGTGCGCACGTGGGTCAACGGCCGCCTCGTCCAGGACGACGACACCGCCGGCCTCCTCTTCCCGCTCGCGCAGTTCGTCGCCGACCTCTCCCAGCACTTCACCCTCGAGACCGGCGACGTCATCCTCACCGGCACCCCGGCCGGCTCGTCGGTCATCGTCCCCGGCGACGTCGTCGAGGTGGAGGTCGACTCCCCCGCGACGGCCGCGACCTCCGGACGGCTCGTCACGACGGTGACGCAGGGCGAGGGCCCCGCGTTCGACGCCGACCTGGGCTCGCTCCCCGCCGTCGACGACACGCAGCGCGAAGAGGCCTGGGGATCGCGCGAGGCGGCGGGCCTGCCCGCCGCGGCGCCCGCGCTCTCGGCCGAGCTCCGCGCCAAGCTGGAGCGCACGCCCGTCGCCGGACTGTCGCAGCAGCTGCGCAAGCGCGGGCTCGACAACGTCACGATCGACGGCGTCCGCGGCAACCATCCCGACCGGAAGATCATCGGCACCGCGAAGACGCTGCGCTTCGTCCCGAACCGCGAAGACCTCTTCGACAGCCACGGCGGCGGCTACAACGCGCAGAAGCGCGCGTTCGACGCGGTGCAGGAGGGCGAGGTCATCGTCATCGAGGCCCGCGGAGAGACCGGCTCGGGCACCCTCGGCGATGTCCTCGCCATCCGTGCGCACGCGCAGCGCGCCGCCGGCATCGTCACCGACGGCGGTGTGCGGGATGCCGGCGCCGTCGCCGCCGTCGGCATCCCGGTCTACTCCTCCGGCGCGCACCCGGCGGTCCTCGGCCGCAAGCACGTGCCGTGGGACCTCGACGTCACGATCGCGTGCGGCGGCACCACGGTGCAGCCCGGCGACATCATCGTCGGCGACGCGGACGGCGTCATCGTCATCCCGCCCGCGCTGGCCGAGGAGGTCGCCGACGCCGCCCTCGCCCAGGAGGACGAGGACGCCTGGATCGCCGAGCAGGTCGCCGCGGGTCACCCCGTGCACGGCCTGTTCCCGATGAACGCCGAGTGGCGCGCCCGCTTCGAGGCCCGGGAGGAGAACCGATGACCGAGACGACGCAGGCGTCGCAGAGCAAGTCGCAGCGCGCCTACGACTGGATCCGGGCCCGGATCGCGGGGCAGGAGTTCACACCGGGCTACCGCCTCGTGCTGGGCACCATCGCGAACGAGCTCGACATGAGCGTCGTCCCCGTGCGGGAGGCGATCCGCCAGCTCGAAGCCGAGGGACTCGTGACGTTCGAGCGGAACGTCGGCGCCCACGTGTCCATGGTCGACGACTCCCAGTATCGCTTCAGCATGCAGGCCCTCTCGATCCTCGAGGGCACCGCGACCGCCCTGGCATCGCGCCGCCTCACGGCGGACGACATCCGCAGCGCGCGGCAGATCAACGAGCGCATGATCGCGCGACTCGAGGACTTCGATCCGCGCGCCTTCACGGCCCTGAACCAGCAGTTCCACGCGATCCTGTTCGCCAAGTGCGCGAACCCCCGCATGCTCGAGCTCGTCGACGCGGAGTGGGCGCGACTCGGGCATCTGCGCGACTCGACGTTCAGCTTCGTCCCCGGCCGCGCGCAGGAGTCCGTGCGCGAGCACGAGAACATCCTGCAGCTCATCGAGACGGGCGCGCCCCTCGGCGAGATCGAGAAGGCCGCCCGCCGACACCGCTCGGCGACCCTCGACGCCTACCTCATCCACGAGCACCCCGACGAGACCCTCGGTCTCCCGGCCTTCTGATCCCGTCCCTGGAGGTAACCCCATGACCGACACCACCGCCCCCGCCCTGGACCGGCGCCACGTCCCCGCCGACCTGCCTGCGCGCATCCAGCACTACATCGACGGGCAGTTCGTCGACTCGGTGGACGGCGACACGTTCGATGTGCTCGAGCCGGTCTCCAACGAGGTCTACGTGCAGGCCGCCGCCGGCAAGAAGGCCGACGTCGAGCTCGCGG
>NZ_FLQR01000008.1 GCF_900078385.1 uncultured Microbacterium sp. | reverse complement strand
CGGAGAACTTCCGCTTCTTCGCCGACCTGATCGTCGCCCAGGCCGACGACACGTTCAAGGTCCCGGGCCGGCAGATCAACTACGTCAACCGGAAGCCGATCGGCGTCGCGGGCCTCATCACACCGTGGAACACGCCGTTCATGCTCGAGTCGTGGAAGCTCGGCCCCGCCCTCGCGACGGGCAACACCGTCGTCCTCAAGCCCGCCGAGTTCACGCCGCTGTCGGCGTCGCTGTGGGCCGGGATCTTCGAGGAGGCAGGGCTCCCGCAGGGCGTGTTCAACCTCGTGCACGGCCTCGGCGAGGATGCCGGTGACGCGCTCGTGAAGCACCCCGATGTGCCGCTCATCTCCTTCACCGGCGAGAGCCGCACAGGGCAGACCATCTTCGGCAACGCGGCGCCGTACCTGAAGGGCCTGTCGATGGAGCTCGGCGGCAAGTCGCCGGCCATCGTGTTCGCCGACGCCGACCTCGACGCGGCCGTCGACGCCACGATCTTCGGCGTCTTCTCCCTCAACGGCGAGCGCTGCACCGCCGGCAGCCGCATCCTCGTCCAGCGCGGCGTGTACGACGACTTCGTCGAGCGCTACGGCGCGCAGGCACGCCGCGTGAAGGTCGGCTACCCGCACGACCCGGCCACCGAGGTCGGCGCGCTCGTGCACCCCGAGCACTTCGAGAAGGTCATGGGCTACGTCGAGATCGGCAAGACCGAGGGCCGGCTCATCGCGGGTGGCGGCCAGCCGGAGGGCTTCGAGTTCGGCAACTTCGTCGCCCCCACCGCATTCGCCGACGTCTCCCCGGACGCCCGGATCTTCCAGGAGGAGATCTTCGGCCCGGTCGTCGCGATCACACCGTTCGACACCGACGAAGAGGCCCTCGCCCTCGCGAACAACACGAAGTACGGTCTCGCCGCCTACGTCTGGACCAACGACCTCACCCGCGCGCACAACTTCGCTCAGGGCATCGAGGCCGGCATGGTGTGGCTCAACTCCAACAACGTGCGCGATCTGCGCACGCCCTTCGGCGGCGTGAAGGCCTCCGGACTCGGGCACGAGGGCGGCTACCGCTCGATCGACTTCTACACCGACCAGCAGGCCGTGCACATCACCCTCGGCGAGGTGCACAACCCGACCTTCGGCAAGCAGGCCGAACCGGCCGAGCCGGACCTCGACGATCCCGACCCCCGCTGAGACCCCTCCTCACCGACCCATCAGCACGATCACGACGCAAGGACGCTGACATGACCCACATCGATGACCGCACCCTCACCTCCTCGGGCTTCTACGTCTCGCAGGAGGCGCCGATCCGCAGCGACAACCCCATCCCGACGCCGTCCGTGCCGGCGCCGGACATCCTCCGCTGCGCGTACATGGAGCTCGTCGTCACCGACCTCGCGGTCTCCCGCGCGTTCTACGTCGACGTGCTGGGGCTGCACGTGACCGAGGAGGATGCGGACGCCGTCTACCTCCGCTCGACGGAGGAGTTCATCCACCACAACCTCGTGCTGCGGGCGGGTCCCGTCGCCGCCGTCGCCGCGTTCTCCTACCGCGTGCGCACACCCGAGGACCTCGACAAGGCCGTCGCGTTCTACACCGAACTCGGCTGCCGCGTCGAGCGCAGCCCGAACGGCTTCACGAAGGGCATCGGCGACTCCGTGCGCGTCGAGGACCCGCTGGGCTTCCCGTACGAGTTCTTCTTCCAGACCGAGCACGTCGAGCGCCTCTCCTGGCGCTACGACCTGCACTCGCCGGGCGAGCTCGTGCGCCTGGACCACTTCAACCAGGTGACCCCCGACGTGCCCCGCGCCGTCAACTTCATGCAGAGCCTCGGCTTCCGCGTGACGGAGGACATCCAGGACGAGAGCGGCACCGTCTACGCCGCATGGATGCGCCGCAAGCCCACCGTGCACGACACCGCCATGACCGGCGGCGACGGCCCGCGCATGCACCACGTCGCTTTCGCGACCCACGAGAAGCACAACATCCTCGCCATCTGCGACAAGCTCGGCGCCCTCCGCATGTCGGACCGGATCGAACGCGGCCCCGGCCGGCACGGCGTCTCCAACGCGTTCTACCTCTACCTCCGCGACCCCGACGGGCACCGCGTGGAGATCTACACGCAGGACTACTACACGGGCGACCCCGACAACCCGGTCGTCACGTGGGACGTGCACGACAACCAGCGCCGCGACTGGTGGGGCACCCCCGTCGTGCCGTCCTGGTACACGGAGGCCTCGCTCGTCCTCGACCTCGACGGCAACCCGAAGGAGGTCATCGCCCGCACCGACGCGTCCGAGATGGCCGTCACGATCGGCGCCGACGGGTTCTCCTACACCCGCCCCGACGAGGGCACGGCGTCGATGCCGGAGTGGAAGCAGGGCGAGTACAAGCTCGGCAACCAGCTCTGAGCCGGACCCGGCCCTAGCCTGAACACGACGAAGGAGGAACGGATGCTGGATGCGGCCACGATCGCGGCGATCGCCGACGAGCTCGCCGAAGCCGACCGCACACACGGCGTGATCCCGCGGATCACGGCGCGCTACCCGGATGCCACCGTCGAGGACTCGTACGCGATCCAGGGCGTCTGGCGCGACCGGATGATCGCGGATGGCCGCCGGCTCGTGGGTCGGAAGATCGGGCTCACCTCGAGGGCGATGCAGCAGGCGACGGGCATCACCGAGCCCGACTACGGCGTCATGTTCGACGACACGGTCTGGCAGAGCGGCGCCGTCATCCCGCACGACGCGTTCTCGAACGTGCGCATCGAGGTCGAGCTCGCGTTCGTCCTGAACGCGCCTCTCGAGGGGCCGGACTGCTCGCTCTTCGACGTGCTGCGGGCCACCGAATACGTCACCCCCGCGCTCGAGGTGCTGAACTCGCACATCGAGCTCGAGGGCCGGACGATCGTCGACACGATCAGCGACAACGCCGCGTACGGCGGGATGGTGCTCGGCGGCATCCCGATGCGGCCCGACCAGATCGACCTCCGCTGGGTGTCGGCGCTGCTCTACCGCAACGAGACCATCGAGGAGACCGGTGTCGCGGCGGGCGTGCTCAACCATCCCGCCACCGGCGTCGCATGGCTCGCGAACAAGGTGCATCAGCACGGCGACCGGCTCGAGGCCGGGGAGATCATCCTCGCCGGCTCGTTCACGCGGCCCATGTGGGTCTCGCCGGGCGACAGCGTGCTGTGCGACTACGGACCGATGGGAACCATCACATGCAGCTTCCGATGACCTTCCGCGACGCGCTCGCCACGGCATCCCGTCCGCTCGCGGGAGTCTGGGCGTGCTCCGGCTCGCCCCTCGTCGCCGAGATCCTCGCGGGCGCCGGGATGGACTGGATGCTCATCGACATGGAGCACTCGCCGAACTCGCTCGAGTCAACGCTCGCGCAGCTGCAGGCCGTCGCCGCCTACGACACGACCCCCGTCGTGCGCGTGCCGTTCGGCGAGACCGTGACCATCAAACAGGTCCTCGATCTCGGCGCCCAGAACCTCCTCGTGCCGATGGTCTCCTCGGCCGCCGAAGCCGAGGACGTAGTCGCGGCCGTCCGGTACCCGCCGCGCGGTCGCCGCGGCGTCGGGTCGGCCCTCGCGCGCTCGGCGCGGTGGAACCGCGTCGAGGACTACCTGCCGAACGCCGACGCGCTCGTGTCGCTGTTCGTGCAGGTCGAGACCGCGGCGGCCGTCGAGGCCGCGGGTGAGATCGCCGCGGTGGACGGCGTCGACGGCGTGTTCGTCGGGCCCTCCGACCTCGCCGCCTCGATGGGGTTCCTCGGGCAGCAGTCGCATCCGGAGGTGACGGCGGCCGTCATCCGCACGTTCGACGCCGTCCGCGCGGCGGGCAAGCCGGTCGGCGTCAACGCCTTCGACCCGGCCGTCGCCCAGGGCTACCTCGATGCCGGCGCCTCCTTCGTCCTCGTCGGGGCCGACGTCGCCCTGCTGGCCCGGGGGTCCGAGGCGCTCGCGGCGCGGTGGGTCGGGCCCGGGGAGACCGACGACCGCGCGTCGTACTGAACCTCGCATCTTCTGGACGACACATCCTCTGGACACGGCTTCTGGACGACACCGCTTCTGGACGACACGGCGCCGTGACCCGCGCGACGCATCCGTCTGTCAGGCTGGGTCGATGAAGAGGGATGTCTCCAGCCGCATAGTCGTGAACGTCACCGAGCCCGCCGACCTGGTGTTCGCCATCGCGGTGAGCAGCCTGTACCGCGCGACGGAGTCGTTCACCGCGACGCTCGACGGCGTGCCGGTCGACGTCGCCGAACTGCCCGACGCGCACGGCGGGCGCCTCCACCGGATCCGCAGCGCTGCGGGCGAACTGATCGTGGCCTACACGGCCTCGATCGACGGCGCCGCGGCGCCGCTCGAGTCGGGCGAGACCGAGCTGCTGATCTACCGTCGCCCGAGCCGGTATGCCGAGTCCGACTCCCTGGCCCCCACCGCGAACGCGGAGTTCAGCGCGGCCCCGGACGCCGCATCCCTCCTCACCTCGGTCGCCGCATGGGTCGGCACGCAGCTCGCCTACGTCTCCGGGTCGTCGCTGCCGACGGACGGCGCGATCCGCACGCTGCTGAACCGCCAGGGCGTGTGCCGGGATTACGCGCATCTGTGCGTCGCGCTGCTGCGGGCCTCCGGCATCCCCGCGCGGGTGGTCGCCGTGTACGCCCCCGGACTGTCGCCGATGGACTTCCACGCCGTCGCGGAAGGGTGGGTCGACGGCGCGTGGCGCGCCGTCGACGCCACGACGCTCGCACCGCGGTCGACCCTCGTCCGGATCGCCACGGGCCGCGACGCCTCCGACACCGCTTTCCTCAACGTCCTCTCCGGACGCGCCGACCTCATCTCGATGCAGGTGGGCGCCGTCGCCGACGTCCTCCCGAACGACGACCTGACGCAGCTCGTCTCCGTCGCCTGAGGCCGGCCGCGCCGTCGGGCCGGTGGATCCCGGTGGCGGGCCATGCCACCCTGGTGTCATGAAGTCCTGGATCGTGCGGTTCGCCTCCCTCTACGTGTTCAACGTGCTCGTCCTGCTGGGGATCGGGCTCCTGCTCCCGTCGGTGCGCGTCGGCTGGGCGGCGCTCTGGGCCGCCGTCGTCCTGACCGCCGCGACCATCTGGCTGAAGCCCCTCATCACGAAGCTCTTCACCGGCTCGGCCGCGAAGTCGGCGGGGCAGCGGACGCGTGCCGGCGAGAAGTTCGTCCAGTACGGCATCGTCTTCGTCGTCGAGCTCATCGTCTGGGCGCTCGTCGTGTTCTTCTCCGGGGTGAGCGTCAGCGGCGTCTTCTGGGGCTGGCTGGTCCCGCCGCTGCTCTTGCTCCTCTCGTGGATCGTCTACGACCTCGTCGACGACACGGTGGAAGCGCGCGCCGGCCGTCTCTACGACCGCGCGAACGCCGGCATCCGCGGTTCCCGGTCGACCGCACCGACCGCCCCGTCCCGCGAGGAGGCCATCGGGCGGGAGGAGCTGCGCGACGGCCTCACCCCGGAACAGCGGCGGATGCTGGACGATCTCGGCAAGAGCTGACCGGATGAAGTTGCTGTAACAAACCGTCGCGCGGCGACCCGCGCCGCTTCACGGGCGACCAAGATGGATGCAGGCGGTCGTCGCAGCACAGCACGCGCGGGGCCGCACCCGTCACTTCCCGGAGGCATCCATGTCGCGCACCGTCCTGCGTTCCGCCCTCGTCGCGTCCGTCGCGACCGTCGCTCTCCTCGTCTCCGGCTGCGCATCCGGCGCCGCCGAGCCCGCGGCATCCGACACTCCCGCGGCCGAAGAGGGCTACGTCACGCCCGGCAAGCTGACGATCGGGACCGGCGAGCCCGCGTACGAGCCGTACGTCATCGCGAACGAGCCGGAGTCAGGCGAGGGCTTCGAGTCGGCCGTCGCGTACGCCGTCGCCGAGGAGCTGGGCTTCGCGAAGGAGGACGTCGTGTGGGTGCGCACGACCTTCGAATCGGCGATCGCGCCGGGGCCGAAGGACTTCGACTTCAACATCCAGCAGTACACGATCACCGAGGAGCGCGAGCAGGCCGTCGACTTCTCCTCCCCGTACTACGAGGCCAGCCAGGCCATCGTCGCGATCAAGGGCGGCAAGGCGGACGACGTCACCGACATCGCCGGCGCGAAGGAGCTGCTGCTGGGCGCCATGGCGGGCTCGACGAGTGCGACGACGGTCGAGCAGGCCATCGCGCCGACGACGGCGCCGCTGCTCTTCAACAGCAACGAGGACGCCCGCGCCGCACTCGAGGCCGACCAGATCGACGGCCTCGTCCTCGACCTGCCGACCGCGTACGTCGCCGCCAACTTCTACATCGAGGACGCATTCCTCGTGGGCGAGCTCCCCGCGGCCGGCGTGCCCGATCAGTGGGGCCTCCTCCTCGCCAACGAGTCGCCCCTCACGGAGCGCGTGACCGCGGCCGTCGACGCCCTGCGCGAGGACGGCACGCTCGACGCCCTGAAGGAAGAGTGGCTCTCGGTGCTCAGTGCAGGCGCCACCCAGCTGCAGTGACCCGGTCCGGTAGCGTCGTGTCGTGACCGACCCGTCCTTCCGGCCGAGCGAACTGGAGCTCGAGCGCCGCGCGTACCGCGCGCGACGCTCGCGGCAGTCGGTGCTCGTCGGGATCGCCTCGACGATCGCGTTCGCGGGCATCGTCTGGATCACGGTCGTCAACACGCCCGGCTGGGCGCAGGTGCAGCAGCGCTTCTTCGACCCGGCGACGTTCGCGTCCTCGCTGCCGCGCGTGTGGGACGGGTTCCTGTTGAACCTGCAGGTCCTCGGCTACTCCGTCGTGACGGTGTCGATCGTCGCCCTGCTGATCGCGCTGCTGCGCACGCTCCGGGGCCCCGTCTTCTTCCCGCTCCGCGCCCTCGCGGCCGCGTACACCGACATCTTCCGCGGCATCCCGCTCATCATCGTCCTGTACCTCATCGGCCTCGGCGTGCCGGCGCTGCTGAACCAGCGCATCTCGGTCGTCCTGCTCGGGACGGTCGCGATCACGCTGACGTACTCGGCGTACGTCAGCGAGGTCATCCGCGCCGGCATCGAGGCGGTGCATCCCTCGCAGCGGCTCGCCGCGCGCGCTCTCGGGCTCGGGTACGCGCACACCCTGCGCCGCGTCGTGCTGCCGCAGGCCCTCCGGAAGATGACGCCGCCGCTCATGAACGACTTCGTCTCGATGCAGAAGGACGTCGGCCTCATCTCGATCCTGGGCGCCGTGGACGCGGTCCGCGCCGCCCAGATCGAGACCTCGCTGAGCTACAACTTCACGCCGTACGTCGTGGCCGCCGTCCTCTTCGTGCTGCTCGCGATCCCGACGATCCGCCTGGCGGACTGGTACACCGCGCGCCTGCGCGAGCGTGAGCAGATGGGATCGATCGTATGAGCGCCGTGCTGCGCGCGGACGGGCTGTGGAAGGCGTTCGGCGAGAAGCAGGTCCTGCGCGGCATCGATCTGACCCTCGACCGCCACGAGGTCGTCGCCCTCATCGGCGCGAGCGGGTCGGGCAAGTCGACGCTGCTGCGCTGCCTCAATCTCCTGGAGCCGATCGACGACGGGCAGATCTTCCTCGGCGACGAGGACATCTCCGACCCGCGCGTCGACGCCAATCGCGTCCGCGCCCGCTTCGGGGCCGTGTTCCAGAGCTACAACCTGTTCCCGCACCTGTCCGTGCTCGACAACGTGACGCTCTCCTCGCGCATCGTGCATCGGATGCCGCGGCGCGAGGCCGAGGAGCGCGCCATGGCGCTGCTGGAGCGCATCGGCCTCGCCGACAAGGCCAAAGAGCACCCCGACCGGCTCTCCGGCGGGCAGCAGCAGCGCGCCGCGATCGTCCGCGCGATCGCGACCGACCCCGAGGTCCTGCTCCTCGACGAGATCACGTCGGCGCTGGACCCGGAGCTCGTCGGCGAAGTGCTCGAGCTCGTGCGGCAGCTCGCCGAGGACGGCGCCACGATCCTCATGGCCACGCACGAGATGGCGTTCGCGCGCGACGTCGCGCACCGCGTGGTGTTCCTCGACGCCGGCACGATCATCGAGCAGGGACCGCCCTCGCAGCTGTTCGGGGCCGCGCGCGAAGCGCGCACCCGCGAGTTCCTCGCGCGTTTCACGGCCTGAGCTCGCCGGCCCGCGCCGACCCGCGCCGACCCGGTCCGGCATCCTTCCCCCGCGCGATCCCGCGTCCTATCCGCGCCGCGCACGACTGGCTACCATGGGGGCCACCCGAAGCAAGGGAGAGCGCCGTGGGCAAGGTGGTCCTGTACGGCTCGGTGTCGGTGGACGGTTTCATCGCGGATGAGAACGACATGCCGGGGCCGCTGTTCGACTGGCTGACCAGCGGCGACGTCCCGTTGGACGGGAGCGGCGTGCTGCAGGTGTCGCAGACGTCCTACGACTACATCCGGCCGTACTGGGACCAGATCGGCGCGACGATCGCGGGCCGCCACGTCTTCGACATCACCGACGGCTGGGACGGGGAGCCGCCGGCCGGGGTCGACCATGTCATCGTCGTGACGCATCGACCCCCGCCCGGGGGCTGGGGCGCAAAGGCGCCCTTCCACTTCGTCGACGGAATCGAGGCCGCCGTCGCCGCGGCGCAGGAGCTCGCGGGCGACCGGATCGTCGAGGTCGCCGCGGGCGACGTCGGCGGCCAGGCGCTGGCGGCAGGCCTCGTCGACGAGGTCCGGATGGATGTCGCCCCCGTCGTGTTCGGGTCCGGCAAGCGCTACTTCGGTTCGCTCGACGCGCAGCACCTCCTGGAGGACCCAGACGTGGTGATCCAGGGCAGTCGGGTGCTGCACCTTCTGTACCGCGTGCACCGCTGACCCGCCTCGCCCCCTCTGATCACCGCGCCGCGGCGCGGCGCGTGGCGGGGTCAGGCGAGCTGGCGCTCGGCGGCCTCGATCACATTGGTCATGAGCAGCGCGACGGTCATCGGACCCACGCCGCCGGGGTTCGGCGAGACGTACCCGGCGACCTCGACCACATCGGGGTGCACGTCGCCGTAGACCGTGCTCTTACCGGTCTCGGGATCGGTCTCGCGCGTCACTCCGACGTCGAGCACGGCGGCGCCGGGCTTCACATGCTCGGCGCGGACGATGTGCTTGACACCCGCGGCCGCGACGATGACATCGGCCAGACGGAGGTGCTGCGCGAGGTCCACGGTGCCCGTGTGCGTGAGCGTCACGGTCGCGTTGATCTCGCGGCGCGTCAGGAGCAGCCCGATCGAGCGACCGATCGTGACACCGCGGCCCACGACCACGACGTGCTTGCCCTTGAGGTCGTAGTCGTTGCGCAGCAGCAGGTCGATGACACCCCGCGGCGTGCACGGCAGCGGGGTCGTGATCGGCGCGTTGACGTTGAGCACGAGCCGCCCGAGGTTCGTCGGGTGCAGGCCGTCGGCATCCTTCGCCGGGTCGATGCGCTCGAGGACGGCGTCGGTGTCGAGGTGCTTCGGCAGCGGCAGCTGCACGATGTACCCGTGGCAGGTCGGGTCGGCGTTGAGCTCGTCGATCAGCGCCTCGACCTCGGCCTGCGTCGCATCGGCGGGCAGCTCGCGCTGGATCGAGTTCATCCCGATCGCCTCGGACTGGCGATGCTTCATCCCGACGTACAGCTGGGATGCCGGGTCGGCCCCGACCAGCACCGTCGCGATGCCGGGCGTGATGCCGCGCGCCTTCAGCGCCGCGACCCGCTCCGCGAGCTCGGCCTTGATCTCCGCCGCGGCGGCCTTGCCGTCGAGTCGGAGCGCCGTCACTGCTGCAGGCCCGGGTAGAGCGGGAAGGCCTCGGTGAGCACGGCGACGCGGGCGCGCAGCGCCTCGACGTCGGCGCCGGGCTGCAGTGCGAGGGCGATGACGTCGGCCACCTCGGTGAACTCGGCGTCGCCGAACCCGCGCGTCGCGAGAGCGGGCGTGCCGATGCGGAGACCCGAGGTCACCATCGGGGGCCGCGGGTCGTTCGGGACCGCGTTGCGGTTCACGGTGATGCGGATCTCGTGCAGCAGGTCCTCGGCCTGCTTGCCGTCGACCGCCGCGTCCCGCAGGTCCACGAGGACGAGGTGCACGTCGGTGCCGCCGGAGCGCACCGCGATGCCGGCATCCTTCACGTCCTGCTGCGTCAGTCGCTCGGCGAGGATCGCGGCGCCACGCAGGACGCGCTCCTGCCGCTCCACGAACTCCGGCGTGGCCGCGAGCTTGAACGCCGTCGCCTTGGCGGCGATGACGTGCATGAGCGGGCCGCCCTGCTGACCAGGGAAGACGGCGGAGTTGATCTTCTTCGCGATCTCCGGGTCGTTGCTCAGGATGAAGCCGGAGCGCGGGCCGCCGATCGTCTTGTGCACCGTGGAGGAGACGACGTGGGCGTGCGGCACGGGCGACGGGTGCAGGCCCGCCGCGACGAGCCCGGCGAAGTGCGCCATGTCGACCCACAGCAGAGCGCCGACCTCATCGGCGATCGCGCGGAACGCGGCGAAGTCGAGCTGGCGGGGGTACGCCGACCAGCCGGCGATGATGACCTTCGGCTTGTGCTCGATGGCGAGGCGGCGGACCTCGTCCATGTCGATGATGGAGGTCTCGGGGTCCACGCCGTAGGCGACGATGTTGTACAGCCGACCCGAGAAGTTGATCTTCATGCCGTGCGTGAGGTGGCCGCCCTGGTCGAGGGACAGGCCGAGCAGGGTGTCGCCGGGCCGCGCGATGGCGTGCAGGACGGCCGCGTTCGCGGACGCACCGGAGTGCGGCTGGACGTTGGCGAACTCCGCGCCGAAGAGGTCCTTCGCGCGCTGGATGGCGAGCTCCTCCGCGACGTCCACCTCTTCGCAGCCGCCGTAGTAGCGGCGGCCGGGGTAGCCCTCGGCGTACTTGTTCGTGAGCACCGAGCCCTGCGACTGCAGGACCGAGACGGGCACGAAGTTCTCGGAGGCGATCATCTCGAGGAAGCCGCGCTGGCGGGCGAGCTCGCGCTCGAGCACCTGCGCGATCTCGGGGTCGACCTCGGACAGCGGGGCGTTGAAAACGGAATCGGTCATGGCGATCTCCTGGGACGGCGGCGGATGGAATCTCGCATCGGCCCAGGCGTGCGGTCGAATGCCGTATCGGTCGCTCCCCGGTGGTGGCCCACCTCAACGCCAGTCGCGACTGTCCGAGCATAACGGATGCGGCGCTGATAGGCTGGCTCCGTCGATTTGTTAGGACTCCTAACTTGCGCCGCTCCGCGCAGAATGGGGACACCGTGTCCGAGCCCGCCGTCGTCCCCGCCCCGCGCCTGCTGCAGGCCGGGTCGTCCGCGCCGTTCGCCGTGACGGCGGATGTCGCCGTCTCCGGGCCGGCGGATGCCGTCCGGACGCTGCGGGACGCCGTCCGGAGCCGCACCGGACTCGACCTCCCCGCCTCCCCCGACGGCGCCGCCGTGACGCTTGCGATCGAACCGGGAAGCCCCGAGTCCTACGTGCTCGACGTCGATGCGGCATCCGTCCGCCTCCTCGCCGCCGACGACGCGGGGCTCTTCTACGGCGTGCACACGCTCGTCCAGCTCCTCGCGCAGGACGAGACCGGCTGGGTCGTCCCGGACGTGCACCTCGAGGACGCCCCGCGGTTCGCGTACCGCGGCGTGATGCTCGACGTCGCGCGGCACTTCCACGGACTCGACACCGTGACGGCGTACATCGAGCGCGCGGCGGCCCTCAAGTTCAACGTGCTGCACCTGCATCTGAGCGACGACCAGGGCTGGCGCATCGAGGTGCCCTCACGGCCGCTGCTCACCGCACGGGCATCAGGGTCGGCGGTCGGCGGCGACGGCGGCGGGTTCTTCACGCGCGACGACTACCGCGCCATCGTGGCGCACGCCGCCGCGCACCACATGACGGTCGTCCCGGAGATCGACGTCCCGGGCCACACCCATGCGGTGAGTCTCGCGTACCCCGAGGTCTGCGCTCCGCCGGCGATCTCGGACCACCTTCGCGACGAGGCGCGGCAGCGGGGCGAAGCACTGCCGATCGCCGGCATCGCGTACGAGGGCATCGCCGTCGGGTTCTCCTCGCTGCGCATCGATGACGAGGACACCGATCGCTTCCTCGCCGACGTCATCGGCGACGTCGCCGAGATCACGCCCGGCCCCTACGTGCACATCGGGGGCGACGAGGCCCACGGCACGCCGCCGGCCGATTTCGCGCGGTTCATGGAGCGGGCCACCCGCCTGGTCGCCAGCCTCGGTAGGACGCCGATCGCGTGGCACGAGGCGGGGGCCGCGGCGGGTCTCGCGCCCGGCTCGATCGGCCAGTACTGGGGGTTCCGGACCCCGACCGACGGCATGGACGAGAAGGCGCGGGCCTTCGTCCGCGGCGGCGGGCAGCTGATCCTCTCCCCCGCCGACGCCGTCTATCTCGACATGAAGCCCGACGCGGACTTCGCGCTGGGGCTCACCTGGGCGAACGGCCCCACGACCCTGCGCCGCTCCTACGACTGGGACCCCGCCGCGGTGATCGACGGCGTCGGCGACGAGGAGATCCACGGTGTCGAGGCGCCGCTGTGGACCGAGACGGCGCGCGACCTCGCCGACATCGACGCGCTCGCCTTCCCCCGCATCGCCGCAGCCGCGGAAGCCGCATGGTCCCCGGCCCTCGGCTCCGACGCGCGCCGCACCTGGGACTCGTTCCGCGAACGCGTCGCGCAGCTCGCCCCCCTCTGGACGCGCCGGGGCATCGGCTTCACCCCGCTCGCCGAGGTCGATTGGACGCGCGAATGACGACGATCCTGCACGGCGCCCGCCTCATCGACGGCGGGATGGTGACGGATGACGCCTGGGTCGCCTTCACCGACGGCGTCGTGGCGCAGACGGGCGTCGGCGACACGTGGCGGGAGCTTCCCGCCGGGGACGTCGTGGATGCCGGCGGCTCCTACCTCGCCCCCGGGTTCGTCGACATCCACGGACACGGCGCGGGCGGCGCCTCCTTCGACGACGGTCCCGCCGCGATCGCGACCGCCCGGGCGGTGCACCGCGCGCACGGCACGACCCGGGCCGTCCTCTCCCTCGTGACGGCGTCCGTCGACGACCTCGCCGCCCGCGCCGCGATGGTCGCCGACCTCGCCGAACGGGATGCAACGATCCTCGGCTCGCACCTCGAGGGCCCGTTCCTGAGCGCCCTGCACAAGGGCGCACATACGGCCGACCTGCTCCGCGACCCCGACCCCGCCTCGCTCGACCGGCTCGTCGACGCGGGCCGCGGGACGATCCGCCAGATGACGCTCGCGCCGGAGCTGCCCGGCGGCATCGATGCCGTCGCGCGCCTCGTCGCGGCGGGTGTCGTCGTCGCCGTCGGCCACACCGACGCCACGGCCGAGCAGGCCGCCGCCGCCTTCGACGCGGGCGCGACCCTCCTCACGCACGCCTTCAACACGATGCGCGGCATCCATCACCGGGCGCCGGGGCCGGTGGTCGCCGCGATGCGCGACGAGCGGGTGACCCTCGAGCTCATCGCGGACGGCGTGCACGTGCATCCCGACGTCGTCACGCTCGCGTTCGCCGGTGCGCCCGGCCGCATCGCGCTCGTGACCGACGCGATGGCGGCGACCGGCTCCGCCGACGGGCGGTACGAGCTCGGCGGTCTCGCCGTCACGGTCTCGGGCGGCGTCGCCCGTCTGGACACGAACGGTGCGATCGCGGGGTCGACGCTCACGCAGGATGCCGCCCTCCGCCTCGCCGTCCGCTGCGGCGTCAGCCTGCCGGGCGCCGTCGCCGCCGTCTCGGCGGTCCCGGCGCGCGCGCTCGGACTCGGCCGCCGGTTCGGGTCGCTGCGCGTCGGGATGGAAGCCGACGCCGTGCTCCTCGACGATGCCCTGTCCGTCACCGGGGTGTGGGTGAGCGGCGCCCGCGTCTCCGCGTGAGCGGAGCCCTCGGCGCGCGGCGGATAGACTGAGGGCATGGCCGAACTGCCCCCCGTGCGCCCCGAAAAGCCGGCCGAACCGCTCGCTCCCGGCACCCGTCCGGCGCTCTCCGCCGTCGACATCGTCTCCTACCTGTGCGCGCTGTTCGCCGTCGGAACCCTCGCGGTCTGGGGCTTCACCGCCTGGGATGCGCCCTGGAACATCCTGGTGGGGGTCGGCGCGCCGGCCATCGCGATCCTGCTGTGGGCGCTGTTCGTCTCGCCGCGTGCCGTCATCCCGGTGCACCCGTTCGTGCGGGCACTCGTCGAACTGCTGATCTACGCCGCCGCGACCATCGTCTGGTGGAGCGCTGGCCAGGCCCTCATCGGGCTCGCGTTCGGTGTCGTCGCCGTCACCGCCGGCCTCGTCGCGGGACGCCGCCGGCTCGCATGACCGCATCCGAGGTCGTCGCCCAGCTGCGCGCCGAACTCGGCGAGCGGGTCGACGTCTCGGTCGCTGCGCTCGAGGACGCCCGCAGCGACAAGTCCGGGCACGCCTCTGCGGGACCGCCCCTCGCCGTCGTCCACGCGGCATCCGTCGCCGACGTGCAGGCGACACTGCGGATCGCGCACCGCACGGGCACGCCCGTCGTCACGCGCGGCGCGGGAACGGGACTCGCCGGCGCCGCGAACGCCGGACCCGGCGAGATCGCGCTGTCGGTTCGCGCGATGGACCGCATCCTGGAGGTGCGGCCGGACGATCTCCTCGCCGTCGTCGAGCCGGGGATCCTCAACGCCGACCTCAACGACGCCCTCGCCGCCGACGGCCTCTGGTGGGCGCCCGACCCGGCGAGCCGGGCGATCTCGACGGTGGGCGGCAACATCGCGACCGGCGCCGGAGGCCTCCTGTGCGCGAAGTACGGGGTGGTGCGCGACGCGGTCCTCGGTGTCGATCTGGCGCTGGCCGACGGGCGGCTGCTGACGCTCGGGCATCGGTCGGTCAAGGGCGTGACGGGCCTCGACCTGACGTCGCTGGTGATCGGGTCGGAGGGCACGCTCGGCGTGATCGTCGGCGCGACGCTCAAGCTGCGCCGTCTCGTCCCGGGGCACCGCCGCACGATCACGGCGACCTTCCCCGATGTCCGCGCCGCCGCGGTGGGCGCCGCCGCCGTGACGGCATCCGGTGTGCAGCCCGCGATCATGGAGCTGATGGATTCCGCGTCGCTCGGTGCGGCGCATGCGCTGCTGGGCCTGCCCGCACCGACGCCGGGCGCCGCGCAGCTGACGATCCAGACCGACGGACCCGCGGCGATCGACGAGGCCGAGTCGATCGCGGGGACGCTCGGCGGTCTCGGCGCCGACGTGCGCCTCGCCGCCGACGACGCCGAGGCGGAGCAGCTCCTCACCGTGCGGCGCTCGATGCATCCGGCGATGGAGAGCCTCGGCACGGCCCTCATCGAGGACGTGGCCGTGCCGCGCAGCCGCCTGCCGGAGATGTTCGACGAGATCGCGCGCGTCGAACGGGAGTACGGCCTGCGGATCCCGACGGTCTGCCACGCCGGCGACGGCAACCTGCATCCGAACTTCATCTTCCAGGGCTCCGAGGTGCCGCCGGAGATCTGGGCGGCGGCGGACGACCTCTTCCGCGCGGCGCTGCGCCTCGGCGGCACCCTCACCGGCGAGCACGGCATCGGCGTGCTCAAGCGCCGCTGGCTCGCCGACGAGCTCGGCGAGGACCAGTGGGAGCTGCAGCGCCAAGTCACCCGCGTCTTCGACCCGACCGGCATCCTCAACCCCGGCAAGGTCTTCACCCCTTGATCCGCGGGCGGCGCTCACCCGGCGCGGCGAAACGCGAGCCCCGCGGAGCGGGCTCCCGCCCATTCAGACGCGCCGAATGGCGGGTTCCCACGGCCCGCACCCGCACTTCGGCGCGGCCGAAGTCCGACGCTGGGATTCATCCGTGCCACAGTGCGGGTGCCGCGCTGCCACCCGCCTTGTGGCGCGAGTGAGGAGCTCCCCACGTGGAGCGCTGCGTGCTCGCCCACCCCCGCGGCGGGATTCATCCGCGCCGAAGGGTGGGTCCCCGGGGCCCGCACCCGCACGTCGGCGCGAGTGAAGCCGCGAGCGGCAGGCTCAGAGGCCCTGCCAGGCCGGCTTGTTCGCGAACGCGTAGCGGTAGTAGTCGGCGTGGGCGAGCTCGGCGGCCGCTGCCTCGTCCACGACGACCGTGACGCGCTCGTGCAGCTGGATCGCCGAGCCCGGCAGCGACGAGGTCACCGGACCCTCCACGGCCCCCGCGACGGCGTGCGCCTTGCGCGCACCGAACGCCACCAGGAAGAGGTGCCGAGCGCTGAGGATCGTGCCGAGACCCTGCGTGATGCAGTGCATCGGCACGTCGTCGACCGAGTCGAAGAACCGCGCGTTGTCGCGCCGGGTCTGCTCGATCAGGGTCTTCACCCGGGTGCGCGAGGCAAAGGACGATCCCGGCTCGTTGAAGCCGATGTGCCCCGAGGTGCCGATGCCGAGGATCTGGAGATCGATGCCGCCGGCCGCCGCGATCGCGCGCTCGTAGTCCTCGCCCGCGTGTTCGATGGTCTTCAGCGCGCCGTTCGGCGTCTGGATGCGGGTCGGATCCAGACCCAGGGGCTCGACGACCTGCCGCGTGATGACCGAGCGGTAGCTCTCCGGATGCTGCGGATCGATGCCGACGTACTCGTCCAGGGCGAAGCCGCGCACGCGCGACACGTCGATGCCCTCCAGGCGCGACCGCAGTGCGGTGTACACGGGTTCCGGCGTCGACCCGGTCGCCAGGCCGAGCACGGCGTCGGGGCGCCGGGCGATGAGCGCCGCGATCTCCGCGGCGACGAGCGCGCCGGCATCCGCGGCCGACGGGACGATGACGACTTCAGCCATGGGCGACGGCCTCCTGTTCGACGGGGACGGCGTCGGACCCGATGAGCGCGGCGCCGAGGGCCGCGGCGGGCGACCCCGCGGGCAGCAGCTCGACGCGATCGGCGAGCGCCAGCGAGCGCACGAAAGCGGATGCCACGGCACCGGCCTCCAACTCTGCGACCACGAGGCTCAGCATACGATCGCCCAGCGCCGACACGCCTCCGCCCAGCACGACGGCGTCGACGTCGACGGTGAGGACGAGGAGGCGGACGGCGGCGGCGACCCCGAACGCGAGCCCGTCGCGCAGCACGGTCGCCTCCGCGTCGCCGGCGTCGGCGGCGTCGAACACGTCGCGCACCGGCAGGGCTCCGCCGCGGCCCCAGCGCGCGGCGATCGCGCCGCCGCCGGCGAAGACCTCGATGCACCCGTGCTGGCCGCACCGGCACAGCGGGCCCGCGGGGTCGATCGAGATGTGACCCACTTCGCCGGCCGTGCCGCGCGCGCCGCGCCACAGCACGCCGCCCCGGACGAACCCGGCCGCGACACCCGTGCCGAGGTTGAGGTAGGCGACCGTCCCGTCGCCCCCGTGCAGCGCATACGCGCCGCGCGCTGCGGCCTTGACGTCGTTCTCGACCCGCACCGGCACGCCGAAGACCGGCGCGACGGCCGCCGCGAGATCCAGCCGCTCGACGCCGAGGTTCACGGCGTGCGTCACGAGCGTGCCACCGGCGATCTGGCCGGGCGTCCCGATCCCGATCGAGGCGGCGGAGGACGGGTCGACACCGGCCGCGTCGGCGAGCTCCCGCACGGCATCCACGATCGTCCGCGTGACGGCATCCGGACCCCAGCCCGTCGCACGGCGCACGCGCGCGACGATCGCGCCGTCCGGCGCGACGGCCACCGCGTCGGTCTTGGATCCGCCGACGTCCAACCCGAAGCGCATCAGCCCTTCACCGCTCCCGAGACGAGGCCGCCCGTCATCCGCCCCTGCACGATGAGGAAGAAGATCATGACCGGCAGGGCGATCATCGTGGACCCGGCCATGACGGCGCCCCAGTTGACCCCGCCGCCGACCGACGAGGATTGGAACGCGTTGAGCCACGGCATCAGGGTGAGGTTGTAGCCGCTCATGAGCAGCAGCGCCATCGTGAACTCGTTCCATGCCTGGATGAAGGCGAAGATGCCGGTGGAGACCAGGCCCGGGGCGAGCAGCGGGAAGGTGACCTTCCAGAACGCCTGCGCCTTCGTGCAGCCGTCGATCATCGCGGCTTCCTCGAGGTCGGCCGGGACGCCGGCGACGAAGCCGCGGAGCGTCCAGATCGTGAACGGGATGACGGATGCCGTGTAGACGATGCCGAGACCCAGCACCGTGTTCATGAGCTGCCAGTCGTCGATCATCCCGTAGATCGTGAACATCATCGCCTCGCCCGGGATCATCTGGACGATGAGCACGGAGACGATGAACCCGCGCCGGCCGCGGAAGTGGAACCGGGCGACGGCGACGGAGGCCAGGAAGGCGAACAGCAGCGTGACGACGAGCACGCCGGCGGTCACCGTGAGCGTCGTGCCGAGGGCGTGCGGGAAGTCGGTCTGCCCGGGCGCGGCCTCGCGGTTCCACGCCGTGAGGAAGTTCGCGACGGTGAAGTCGGCGGGGAAGAAGCTCGGCGACCGGCTGATGATCTTCGCGTTCGGCGTGAAGGCGAGGTTGACCATCCAGTAGACGGGGAAGACGGAGCAGGCGAACACCACGATCGCCGCCGCGTTCAGCATCCAGCGGGAGGCGGCCTTGCGTCCGGCCGGCCGCCGTGGCGCGATGCGCGGCGCCCGCACGCGGGCGTCCACGACCTCGTCGACACCGACGGTGCCGAGCTGCGTGACGGGCGTGACCTGCGTGCTCACAGCTCCTCCTCCTTCAGCGTCGTGCGGACATAGCCCCAGGAGAGGATCAGCAGCAGGATCACCATGAAGACGCCGATCGCGGCCGTCTCGCCGAACTCGCCGACGCCCTGCCGGAAGAGGTAGGTGCCGAGCACGTTGGTCTCCGCCGCGATCCCGCCCCGGCTCTGCAGCGCGTACACCTGCGTGAAGATCCGCAGGTTCCAGATGATCTGCAGCACCAGCACGACGGTCAGGATGCTGCGCAGGTACGGGAAGACGATGAGCCGGAACCGGCTCCACCCCGTCGCGCCGTCCAGCGAGCTCGCCTCGAGGACTTCGGTCGGCACCTGGCCGAGCCCCGCGAACGTCGTGAACGCGACGAACGGGATGCCCTGCCACACCACGATGATCGTGAGGACGAGCGCGAAGGACAGCGGATCGAGGAGCCACGAGTGGTTCGACCACTCCCCCGACCCGGTGATCGTGTTGAGCAGCCAGTTGACGACCCCGTACTCGGTGTCGAAGATCCACCCCCAGACGACGGTCGCCGTGAGGGGCGGCATCGCCCAGGCGAGCAGCAGACCCACCGACACGAGAAGGCGCCACGGCCGCGTGAGCCGCGTCATCAGCAGGGCGACGAGCACACCGATGACGACGATGAGTGCGGTGAGGACCACCATGAGCCCGAGGCTGCGGGCCAGGACCGCCGGGAAGTCGGACTGCGTGAAGAGCGCGACGTAGTTGTCGAAGCCGACGAAGTTCGGTGCCGTGCCCTGCACCTTGTTCTTGACGGTGTAATCCGTGAACGACTGGATCACCATCAGCACGGCGGGATAGCCGACCATCACGCCGAGGATGACGAGGGCCGGGGCCAGCAGCGTCCATGCGCTGCGCGCCTCCCGGCGGCGCCTGGTCGTCTCCCGCGGCGTCGGGGGCTGCACGCGGCGTGCCGCCCCGCCTCGTGTCGTGATCGCGGTCATTCTCATCTCCTTCGACGCACGCGGGGGTCCCGGCCCGGAGCCGGGCGGAACCCCCGCGCGATGCCGCTACTTGTTGAGGATGGCCTCGATCGCGGTGTCCAGCTCGGTCGCGATCTCGGTGACGTCGCCGCCCTGCGCGATCTTCACGAGCGCGTCGGGGATCAGCTGCGCCGCCTCGACCTCGCCCCACTGGGGGCTTGCCGGCGTGCCCTTCGAGTTCGCGAGCGCCGCGGCCTGCGCCTGTGCGGACGCGGTGTCCGGCAGCGCCGAGGCCGCGTCGAGCAGGCCCGGGATGAGGCTCTGCGCCGCGAGCAGCTCCTGGTAGCCGGCGGAGAGCATGATCTTCAGGGCGGCCTTGGCCTTGCCCTGCGCGTCGCTCTTGTACGCGACGGCGACGTTGGAGCCGCCGGCGAAGATCGGCGCGGGCTCGCCCGCGGTCGCTCCCGGCAACGGCATGGCGCCGAGGTCCTTCGCGAACGTGTCGGGGCAGCCCTCGGAGGTCTCCTCGCCCTCGACCTCCCACGGCCAGGAGCCGTTGAGGTTGCCCTCGGCCCAGGCGGGTGTGGAGAGGAAGCCGACCTCACCGGCGCAGAAGGCGATGTTCGCCGCCTTCTCGTTGCCGTCCACCGGGGCGTTGGTCGCGTTCTCGTACACGTCCTGCAGCATCTCCAGACCCTCGATGCTCTCCGAGCTGGACAGCTGCGCGTCCCATGTCTCCCCGTCCTGCACGGCGATCTCGCCGCCGGCCGACCAGATGTAGGGCAGGGCGTTGTACCAGTCCTTGCCGGGGGCGTAGATGCCGGAGACCGTGGCGGTCGTGAGCTCCTTGCCCTTCTCCACGTACTCCTCGAGCGTCTCGGGGAGGGCGTCGCCGACGATCTGCGGCGTGTAGAAGACGACGCGTCCGCCCGCGTAGTAGGGGGCAGCGTAGAGCGTCCCGTCCAGCGTGCCGGCGTCCACGAGACCGGCGACCATCTCGCCGAGATCGCCCTCGATGTCGCTCAGGTCGGCGAACAGGCCGGCGTCGGCGAAGCCGAGGGCCTGCGTGTTGCCCACCTCGACGACGTCCGGGGCGCTGTTGGACGACAGGGCGGCGGTGTACGTGTTGGACACGTCCTCCCAGGTCTTCTGCTCGATAGTGAGGGTCCAGCCCTCGTTCTCGTCCTCGAACGTCTCCTTGAGGTAGTCGCGCGCCGTCTGCGGCGTGTCCGCTCCGACGAGCCATACGGTGAGGTCACCGGTGGCCGCGTCCGACTGCTCCGGAGCGGCCGTGCCGCTCGCTGCGCAGCCGGCGAGCACGACAGCCGAAGCGCCGAGAAGCGCAAGGGCTCCGAGCTTGGTGTTCATGGTGTCTTCCTTCTGTTCACGGTGGGATGCTCCGGGCGGGCGGCCGAGAGCGGTGGCGTCAGGACACCCCTAGCTGTCCGGACAGGACCATGACGGCGGCGCCGCGCAGGACGATGTCCTCGCCTTGCTCCGTCATCCGCACCTGGACGCCGTCGTGGAACTCGGCGAGCGTCCGGGTGCGCAACGTCTCGACGGTCGCCTGCGCGAGTGGTCCGTCGAGAAGATCTGTGGGGCCGGAGAGCACGATCTCCGACAGGTCGAGGGCTCCCACGATGGGGGCGAGGGCGATGCCGAGGCGCTCGCCGGCATCCCGGAGGACTTCGGCGCGATCGACGCCGGAGTCGCGGAGCCGCGCCGTGAGCGACGGGGCGGACAGCCACGCCTCGAGGCATCCGATCTTGCCGCATACGCACACGGGGCCCCCATCGGTGCCGACCGTGACGTGCCCGATCTCCCCGGCGGCGAAGCGGCTGCCGCGCATCGGCTGTCCGCCGGCGAGGAGGGCGGAGCCCACACCACGGCCGACCTTCACGAGCATGACGTCATCGCCGGCCCCGCCGAACGTGTACTCGGCGAGCACCGCCGCGTTGGCGTCGTTGGCGACGAGCACCGGGAGCGCGAGCGCCGCGGTCAGGATGCCTTCGAGGTCGACGCCGACCCAGCCGAAGTTGGGCGCCGCGAGCACCACGCCGTGGTCGTCCACGACACCGGGCGTCCCGACGCCGATGCCCAGCACCGGCGCGTGCGCGTCGGCGACGAGGTCGTGGGCGAGCGCCGTCACGACGTCGATGAGATCGGCGGGGTCCGCCGGGATCGCAGCCTCGTGCCGCGCGACGATCTCGCCGTCCAGCGTCAGCACCGCGCCGAGGAAGGTATCGGTGCCGGACAGGTCCAGACCGATGATGCGGTGGCCCTCCCGGTCCAGGTCGACGAGGATGGCGGGCTTGCCGGGGCCGGTGACCTCGCGCATTCCGCGCTCGGCGACATAGCCGTCGGCGATCAGCTCGGCCACGAGGTCGGAGATCGTGACGCGGGTGAGCCCGGTCTCGCGGGAGAGGTCCGCGCGGCTCATGGCACCCTGATGGAACAGGTTCTGCAGCACGAGCGAGCGGTTGTGCGCACGGGCGTGCTCCGGGAGGACCTTGGCCCCCTGCCGCAGCGTCTTGCCGCCCCCGAACGAACGGTGGGCGACGGTCATCGTCTCGTTCGTGCTTCGCTGCATGTTTGTTAGTAGAGCTTACGAACTATTGTCGCGCAAGACTCCGGCGCTAATTTGTGAGGCGTGTTTACAAAGTCGTTACATTCGCCCCGGACGGTGCACCGGCCGGATTTGTGTCCGAAGCGTGATGTGAGGTAGGCGGAACCGGTCGCGTACCATGGGGACGACGCGAAACGCGCGGAATGACGGGGTGTCACGTGACTGACGTAGCCACGAAGAACGGGGCGGAGGACTCTCCGTCGACGTCTGAGACGACGACTGTGCTGCCCGCCGTCGACTGGGCACCCGTCCAGACGCCGCCCGCCGCGCAGTGGGCGCCCGCCGAACCCGCGCCCCGCAAGCGTCGCCTGGGCCTGTGGATCGGCATCCCGGCGGGTCTCGTCCTGGCCGGTGCCGTCGCCGCCTCGCTCGTCCTCATCGCCCCGGGCACGGCCGTCGCCGGCGTCCCGGTCGGCTTCCTCACGCCCGGCGCCGCGACCGACGCCATCCAGAGCCGTCTCGCAGAGACGACCGTCACCCTCGGCGACGGCGGTCCGACGATCACCGGCGCCGACCTCGGCGCACAGATCGACGCGACCGACGCCGCCGCGACGGCGTTCGGCGAGCGCCCGATGTGGAACGTCACGCAGTGGTTCGGCGATGCCTACGAGGTGCCCGTCACCGTCGATGCCGCTGCCGCGACCGCGGCGCTGCGCGGGGCGGCACCCGAGCTCTTCACCGACCCGGTGGGGGCGACCGTCTCCTTCGACGGCACGACGTACGCCGTGACACCCGCCGTCCCGGGCGAGGGAGTCGATGTGGAGACCATCCGCGTCGCCCTCGAGCAGGCGTTCCTCTCCGGCGAGTCCGCCGTCACCGTCAGCCCGCAGCCTGCTGTCCTCGATGCCGCGGCGACCACCGAGATCGCGCAGGGCACTGCCGACTCGCTCAACGCCATGCTGAAGAAGATCGGGTTCTACGTCGGCGAGGAGCGCACCGTGCCCGTGCCGGCCGCGACCGCGGCCGACTGGCTCACCGTCGAGGCGGATGAGACCGGCGCCTTCTCGATCACCGCGGATCCCGCGAAGATCCAGACGGTCGTCGACACGCTCAAGCGCAAGGTCGATCAGAAGCCCGCCAATGCGACCGTGCTCGTCAACTCCGCCGGCACGCTCCTGCGGACCAGCGTCGCGGGGCAGGACGGCCGGATCCTCGGAGACACCTCCGGCGTCGCCAACGCGTTCGCCGAGCAGCTCTCCGGCGGCGACGGCGTGTACACGCTCCCCGTCGAGGTCTCGGCGCACAAGACCACGGAGATCGTGCGCCTCCTCGAGGTGGACCTCAGCAAGCAGCGCCTGTACCTCAAGGAGAACGGGGCGGTCGTCGAGAGCTGGCCGATCTCCAGCGGCCTGGACGTCTCCCCGACCCACCAGGGCCGCTACATGGTCAACTGGCACGTCCGCTCGCAGACGATGACCGCCAGCGACCCGGACAACCCGTACTGGAACTACGAGGTCGAGAACGTCGAATGGGTCATGTACTACAACGGCGACCAGGCGTTCCACGGCGTGTACTGGCACAACAACTTCGGCAACCAGATGAGCCACGGCTGCGTCGGAATGCCGAACTGGCGCGCCGAGCAGATCTACAACTGGGCGCCGGACGGCGTCGACGTGTGGATCCACGCCTGACCTTCGCCTCTCAGTAGTCTGGGGCGGTGCCCCGCTTCGACCTCTCCCCCGCCGAACTCGGAACCTACCGTCCCGACATCCGCGAGCCGGCGGACCTGGACGCCTTCTGGACCGAGACGCTCGCCTCCTCGCGGGCCGTCGCGCACGCGCCGGTCGTCACCGCGGCGCCCTCGCCGCTGCGCACGCTCGACGTCTTCGACGTGACCTTCTCCGGGTTCGCAGGCGATCCCGTCCGCGCCTGGCTGACGCTCCCTCGGGGGATCGACGGACCGCTCCCCGCGGTCGTGGAGTACAACGGGTACGGCGGCGGCCGCGGTCTCCCGGTCGAGCGGCTCGGCTGGGCCTCCTCCGGCTACGCACACCTGTTCATGGACACGCGCGGCCAGGGATCGATGTGGGGATCCGGCGGGGCGACGGCCGACCCGCACGGCACCGGCCCGTCGGCCTCCGGTTTCATGACCCGCGGGATCGAGGACCCGGCGGACTACTACTACCGCCGCGTCTTCACGGATGCCGTCCTGGCGGTCGACGCCGTCCGGTCGCTGGATGCCGTGGACGCTGCGCGGGTCGCCGTGACCGGGGGCAGCCAGGGCGGCGGCATCGCGCTCGCGGCCGCGGGCCTGTCCGAGGGTCTCGTCGCGGCGATGCCGGACGTGCCGTTCCTGTGCCACTTCGAGCGCGCCGTCGGCCTCACCGATCGCGACCCGTACCAGGAGATCGTGCGCTACCTCTCGACCCACCGGGGAGCCGAGGAGCGGGTCTTCGAGACGCTGTCGTACTTCGACGGCGTGACGCTCGGCGCACGGGCCCGGACGGCGGCGCTGTTCTCCGTCGGGCTCCTCGACCCGATCTGCCCGCCGTCGACGGTGTACGCCGCGTTCAACCACTTCGGCGGGGACGACAAGGCCATCGAGGTGTACGCGCACAACGAGCACGAGGGCGGCCAGGCCTACCAGTGGCTCGCGCAGACCGCGTTCCTGGGCGCGCGGGTCTGATCCCGAACGGTCAGACCGACGCGACCGCGATCTGCCCGTGCAGCGGGTGGGTCGCCTCGAGTCCGGGGAGCGCGGCCGCCCCGTCCAGGCCCGTGCCCCGCGGCACGCGGATCACGACACCGGGGCGTGCCTCGCTCACGAGCTCCTCGAAGCGGGCCCGGATCACCGGGGAGCGGAACACTCCGCCGACCATCCCGACCACGCAGTCCTCGGCCGCGTCGTCCGGCTCGGCCACGCGCGCGAGCGCCGTCGCGACCGAGAGGGACAGCTCGCGGGCCGCGCGCAGGCTGATCTGGGCGGCAGCGGCGTCGGTGCCGGCGAGCGCGGTCACCGCTTCGGCGAACGAGGCGACGATGCGGATCCGATCGGGATCGGACTGCAGCGCGATGTACGCGTGCTCGATGTCGGGCCAGTGCGCGCGCACGACGTCGAGCAGCGCGGTCCCGGACGAGCGGCCGTCGTAGGCGCGCATCGCAGCGTCCAGCGCCTCGCGTCCGATCCAGTGGGCACTGCCGGCGTCGCCCATGATGTTCCCCCAGCCGTCGACCCGCGCGACGCGCGTGCGGCCGACGGCGAGGGTGACGACCCCCGTGCCGGCGGCCACGACCGCCCCGCGGGCGTCGCCGAGTGACCCGAGGAAGCTCGTGACCGAGTCGTGGGCGAGCAGGACGCGGCGCGTGCCGACGTCGGCTGTGAGGCGCAGCAGGGCCGCGGCGTCGGTCGCCGCGCTGGTGAGACCGGACACTCCGACCGAGATCGTCTCGAGGTCCTCCCCCAGATCCGCATGCAGTGTGCGGGCGACCGCGGCGAGCTGCGGCATGAGCGGCTCATGGGTGCGCACACCCGGGTAGGTGAGGTCCACGGGAGGGGCGCTCGGCCGGGTGAACCGGACCTTCGTCCCGGTCTGGCCGGCATCCAGGGCCACGCGCACACCCTGCGCGCGGGCGCTCATCGCGTGCTCCCCGCCCATGAGACATACTGCTCGCGCAGGAACGCCGCGGCCGGCTTGCCGTACGGGCAGTAGTCGTCGTTCGCCGCGGCATCCCGCAGGTCGTAGAGCTCGGCGGGCCAGTCCCACAGCATGAGCCCCTGCACCCAGTCCCGGTCACGGCACGCGCGGAACATCTCCGCGTAGTAGCGCAGCTGCTCCGCGCCGGACGGCGCGCCGGCAAGCTGCCAGTCGTTCGGTCGCTGCGCGGAGCCCTCCCGCGACGGGCAGCCGGCCTCCATGAAGAAGAACGGCTTTCCGGCCGCGGCGACGACCGGCGCGATGCGGTCGAGCTGCGCCTCCCACGCGTCGATCGGGTAGTAGCCGCTCGAGGAGATGACGTCCACGGCATCCCACCAGGTGACGCGGTCCTCCTGATACTTGTCGCAGTTGTACGTGATGAGGCCGTCGTAGACGTCGCGGACCGCGGCGACGAGCGTGCGCCAATGCGCCTCCTGACCGTCCGCACGCACCATCTCGCAGCCGATGCAGAGCATCGCGCAGCCCTCGGCCTGCGCGATCCGCGCGGCGTGGACGATGAAGGCCGTGTACGAGGCGAACCACTCGGTCCAGCTCGGCTCGTCGGGGACGTCCCAGTCGAAGAAGCCGATGAAGGCGCGCCAGGTGCCGTCTGCGACGTTCACGACGGGCTTGAGGCACACTTTCAGGCCGAGCCCGTGCGCTTCGCGGATGGCCCAGACGATCTCCTCGTCGGTCGCCGTGGGCTCGTCGTGGAAGGGGATCTCGGTCGAGAAGGCCGTCGCCTGCAGGGCGGAGTACGCCAGCGCCGTCCAGTTCGCTCCAGTCTCGGCCATCCGCGCCATGGAGTCCGCCGCACGGGGGGTCGCCCAGGTTCCCCGGGTGCCGACCCAGCCCCACGTCATTCCGCAGACGGGGGCGCCGGGCAGCGCCGTCATCGCGCGGCCACCAGTTCGTTGGCGGAGCGGGCGACGCCCGGACGGAGCACGTCCGCCGCTGCGAGCTCGACCACCCCACGGACACGGAAGGTGTGGGAGGCGCCGGGCAGGAGGGTCACGAGTCCGCCGTCGACGACCGCATCGGGGGCGATCTTGTCCACGAGCAGCGTCAGGTCGCGGACGAGCGTCGTGGCCGTGATGGTCACGTCGAAGCCGTCGTCGCCGCGCGGGACGACCTCCGCCGCGAACTGCGCGGGCGGGAGCGCGGAGTCCCGCGGCTCGGCGAACCACCACACCGCGGACGTGCCGAGCGCCTCGACGACGAGGACCTCGTCCGCGACGTCGTCGGGGGCGACCGGGGGGAGGTCGACGCGGAGCGTGCCCCGCGCAGGTGCCTCGCCGACGAGCACCCGGCGCTCGCGCTCGGCGCCGTCGAAGCCCATCCGTCGCACGACGATGTCGCCGGACCACGCCTCGCCGGTGTCGTTCGTCAGCGCCGCGAACAGGCCGTCGCCGGCCGGCTGCACCGACACCGCCCGGGGCGCGAAGGCATTCCGGATCGCGAAGAGCAGCGGCTTCTCGCGCCCCTCGCCGTCGACGGCCGCCCACGACGTCACCGGCCAGCAGTCGTTGAGCTGCCACACGACCGCACCCGACGTGTGCGGGGCGTGCGCGCGGAACCAGTCGAGGGCGCAGCTGACCGCGTTGGCCTGGTTCAGCTGCATGGCCCAGTGCCACGTCTCCATGTCCTCGGGCACGCGGTAGTGCCCGAGCAGCCCGCTCGCGAGCTTGACGTTGCCGTCGAGCGCCTTCTGGTGCACGATCATGCCGGGCGATTCGGGGGTGAGAGGCTCGTCGTGGATGGACGAGGTCAGGGTCGTCCAGGTGGGCGGGCCCTGCCAGCCGAACTCGGCGACGAACCGCGGCGTCTGGTCGCGGTAGGTGGGCCAGTCGAGCCGGTTCCACTGCTCCCACAGGTGCATCGTGCCGTGACGCTCGTCGTTCGGATGCTGCCCGCCGGGGCTGAACGGGCTTCCGGGAGCGTACGGCACGTGCGGGGCGATCTCGGCGACGAGCGCCGGAAGGAGCTCGTGGTAGTAGTACGCGCCCCAGGACTTGCCGTCCAGCATCCGTTGCCACCCCCAGTCCTCGTACCCCCACAGGTTCTCGTTGTTCCCGGTCAGGAGGGCCAGGGAGGCGCGATGCCCGAGCCGGGCGATGTTCTCCCGCGCCTCGGCCTCGATCTCGCCGCGCAGGGGCTCGTCCTCCGAGTAGGCCGCGCACGCGAAGAGGAAGTCCTGCCAGGTGAGCAGACCGAGTTCGTCGCAGGCGTCGTAGAAGTCCTCGGACTCGTAGATGCCGCCGCCCCACACGCGGATGAGGTTGAGGTGGGCAGAGCGCGCCTGCTCCAGGCGACGCCGGTACCGGTCCGGCCCGACCCGGCTCGGGAACGCGTCGTCGGGGATCCAGTTGACGCCCTTGACGAAGACGGGCACATCGTTGACGACGAGCTGGAACGGTGTGCCGTCGGCGTCCGATTCGGTGTCCCATCGGAGCGTGCGGAAGCCGACCCGACGCGTCGCCGTGTCGATCACGGCGGCGTCCGCGCGCAGCTCGACGTCGACGTCGTACAGCGGCTGGTCGCCGTAGCCGGCGGGCCACCAGCGCTCGACCGCGCCGAGCGTCACCTCGACCTCGGCGTCGGCGGCACCCGCCGGGACCTCCACGGTCTGCTCGGCGCCCGCCACGGCCACCCGCAGCGAGAGCGGCACGTCCGCCGTCCGGGCGAGGGAGACGGACGCCGTGACGACGCCGCCGTCGCCGTCGGGGCGCGCTGCGACGCGCACCTCGGCGAGCCGCGCACCCGTCCAGGACTCGAGCCGCGCCGCCCGCCAGATGCCGCTCGCGTAGGTCGCGATCCCCCAGTCCCACCCGAAGCTGCACGCCGACTTGCGGATCGCGTCGTAGGGCAGCGGGTACGGACGCGGCCGGGCGCCGAGCACCAGCGCCTGCGCGTTCGCGTAGCGGATGGGGCTGCGGAACGCGACCGTCAGAGTGTGCCGGCCGACCGTCAGGAGCCCGGTCACGTCGATCCGGTAGGAGCGGTGCTGGTTGGCCACCTCGGCGAGCGGGGCGCCGTCCAGCGACACAGTGGCGACGGTGTCGAGCCCATCGAAGACGAGCTCGTGCCGGTCCGCCCCGGCGAGCAGCTCCGCGGTGACCGCCAGTTCGGTCCGGTAGGTCCAGTCGACGAGCCCGATCCACGCGAGGGCCGACTCGTTGTCGTCGAGATACGGGTCGGGGATGAGCCCGGCCGCGAGCAGGTCGAGGTGCACGACACCGGGGACGGTCGCCGGCACCTCCACGTCGCCGACCGCGGAGGGTCCGCCGGCGGCGCGGACCGTCCAGCCGGTGTCGAGGGGCAGGGCGCGGAGGGGGTGGATCACGGTGCTCACTTCACGGCGCCTGCGGTCAGGCCCTTGTAGATCCATCGCTGCAGCAGGAGGAACGCGATGAGGGTGGGGATGATGACGACGATCGTGCCGGCGGCGATGACCTCCCACTGCGCGCCGAACGGTCCCTTGAACCGGAACAGCGACGTGGAGATCATCCCCTCGGACGGCAGGTAGAGGAACGGGGCGTAGAACTCGTTGTAGACGGCGATGCCCTTGATGATGACGACCGTCGCGATCGCGGGTTTCAGCAGCGGGAGCACGACGCGCCAGTAGATCGTCCACCTGTTCGCACCGTCGATCATGGCGGCCTCGTCGAGCGAGACGGGGATCGACTGCATGAACTGGATGAACAGGTAGATCGCGATGATGTCGGTGCCCATGAACAGGAGGATGAGGGCGGCCTTCGTGTCGTAGAGCCCCAGGCCGTTGATCAGCTGGAAGGTCGCGACCTGGCTCGTGACACTCGGGATGAGCGTCGCGAGCAGGAAGAGGCCCATGACGAGCTTCTTCCCGCGGAAGGCGAACCGGTCCAGCGCGTAGGCGGCCATGGTCCCGAGCAGGATCGTCCCGACGAGGGACACCACGAGCACGATCGTGGTGTTGATGAAGCCCTCGAGCATCTTCCCGCTCGTGAACGCCGTGACGAAGTTGTCGAAGTGGAACCAGTTCTGCGGCGCGTCGAACGGTCCGGTCTGCGCGTACTCGGGTGCCGTCTTGAGGCTCGCGAACAGCAGGACGGACAGCGGCAGCAGCGTGACGACGGCCGCGACGATGAGGCTCAGGTACTTCGCGGTCGTGGCGCTCACGCCTCGCACGCGCTGGCCGAGGGTGCGCGCCGAGCGTCGGCGGCCCGTGCTCGGGGCGATGGTCGCGGTCATGTCAGATCCACCTTGTCGTCGGGGAAGATCCGGCGCTGGATCCACGTGATCACCAGGACGATGACGAGCAGCACGACCGCCATGGCCGACGCGAGCCCGACCTGGCGGAAGTTGAACGCCGTCTGCAGCGTCTGGATCACGAACGTCGCCGAGCCGTTCGCGCCCCCGGTCATGATGAACGGGATCTCGAAGACCGAGAGCGAACCGGCGATCGCGAGGATGAAGGACAGCCCGATGATGCGCCGGATCCCGGGGAAGATGATCGCCCAGAACTGCTGCCAGCGCGACGCGCCGTCGAGCTCGGACGCCTCGTACAGCTCATGCGGGATCGACTGGATCGCGCCGAGGAAGAGGACGAAGTTGAGTCCCGTGTAACGCCACACCGACGTGCCGGCGAGCGACCAGTTGACGATGTCGGGGTCGCCCAGCCACTGCGGGGGTTCGGCGACGCCCACCCAGCCGAGCACGGTGTCCAGCGTGCCGCCCGGCTGGAAGAGATAGAGGAAGACGAAGCCGACGGCCACGCCGTTGATGAGGTAGGGGAAGAAGAGGATGCCTCGGAAGAGATTCGAGAAGCGCGTCGAGAAGCTGAGGATCGTCGCGAAGTACAGCGCGATCGCCATCTGCGCGAACGAGGCGACGAAGTAGTACAGGCTCACCCAGAAGACGCTGAAGATGCGCGGGTCGGTGAAGACCTGCACGTAGTTGTCGATCCCGACGAACTCCTTGTTGAGATCGATGCCGTCCCAGTCCGTCACGCTGAACCAGAAGAGGTTCAGGGCCGGCCAGTAGGTGAGCAGCAGCAGGAGCCCGACGGCGCCGGACAGGAAGAGCCACGGCGTCAGCCGGGCGAGGATGCCGCGCCCGGCGGCACCGCCCCGCGGGGCGCCGGCCCCGCCGCGCGAGCGGCGGAGCAGGCGACCCCGGGCGGGGGGAAGGACGGCAGGCGCGTCCGCACGCGCGCTGCTCGGGGAGGTGAGGACCATCGTCTGCCGTCCTTTCCGCTCAGCCGGCGATCTTCTCGACCGACGCACCCCAGCGCTCGTTGAGCTCGGCGAAGTAGCTCTCCTTGTCGCCGTCGGCCGCGCCGCGGGCGATGTCGACGAGCTTCTGCCGGTAGATGGGGCCGTACAGGTCGATCTGCGCGTCGTCGGCGACCTCGTTGATGAGGCCCTCCTTGCCGGCGGGGGCGGGGTTGATCTCCATGAGCTCGACGCCCGCGTCGGACAGGCCCTGCAGCGTGCCGGGCAGTTCCTTGTCGATGACCGGCGAGACCATGCCCTGCGCCTCGGTGTAGCCCGAGTCCTCGACGAGCCACTGGATCCACGCCCAGGCAGCGGCCTTCGACTTCGAGTGCTTGCTGACGGCGAGGTTGTAGTCACCGCCGATGACGGCGTACTGCGTGCCGTCGGCCGATGCCGGGAAGGCCATGAAGCCGATGTCGTCCGCCGATGCGCCGTTGGCCTCGGCCGCCGCCTGCATCTGCGAGATGGCCCACGACCCGAGGGTCATGGCGGCGATCTTGCCGGTTCCGAGGTCCACCTTCGACTGCTCCCAGTTAGTGGTGAGCGGGTCGGCCTCGGTGAGGCCCGCAGCGACGGATTCGTAGAGCAGCGAGTCGATCGCATACATGTCCGTGCCCTCGGTCCACGGCGCCTTGTCCTCCGCCATCGTCACGGGGGCGTCGGCATCGTGGGTCACCGCGCCGAGGTTGCCGAAGCTCTGCGTGAGCGGCCAGCCGTCCTTGTAGTTCGTGTACAGCGGGATCGCGTCGGTGCCGTCCTTGACCTTCTCAAGCGCGTCGAGCCACTCCTCCTCGCTGGTCGGGAGCGTGGTCACGCCGGCTTCCTCGAACACGCGCTTGTTGTACACGACGCCGTTCGCGTTGCCGCCGAAGGCGATCCCGTACTGCGTGCCGTCGAAGCTCGCCGCCGGCAGGAATCGGTAGGTGTCCTCGAAGGACGAGGTGTCGCCGAGCGGCTCGAGGAACTGCTCGTACTGGGCGGGCTTGATGGCGGGGATGCCGATGACGTCGCCGTAGTTCGACGTGCTCATGCGCGTGAGCATCTCGCCGGAGTAGTCGGTGATGCCCTCGAACGTCACGGTGACGTCCGGGTGCTCCTCGGTGAACGCGTCCGCGTACTTCTCGAACGTGCCGTCCTCGATGAGGTCGGTGCGCCAGGTGATGACCTTGATGTCACCGGCCACCTCCCCGTCGATCGCGTTGTCGGTGTCGCCTCCGGTGCCGGCTGTGCCGGCGCAGCCGGCGAGCGCGACGCCGGCGACTGTCAGCAGGGCGATCCCTGCGAGTGCCTTGCGTGTCATGTGGGTCGTTCCTCTCGGTTCTTCGTCGACCGTGGGACTGCGAGTGCCGCGTCCGTGCGGGTGCTTCGCGGCCCCAGAGTAGGTCCCCCCGCCGCCCCATGCAAGGGGTCAATGTCAACGCTGTCTTTGATTGTCCTGCTTCACCACTTACCAACGGAAATCCCGCTGATCCGGCTTTTTTCCCTCGCAAAGGGAGAATCACGGACTGCAATGTCCGGGTAAATGTCCCACGTAGACATCGTGCCGATCGATGCTAGGGTGGGCTCGTTCCGACGAAGGAGAGACGATGACGGTCCAGCAGCGGGCGACGCTCCAGGACGTGGCGCGTCTCGCCGGGGTGAGCTCGAAGACGGTCTCCCGCGTGTTCACGCATCGCGAGCTCGTGGCACCGGAGACGGTCGAGCAGGTGCTCGCAGCGGCCAAGCGTCTCCGGTTCCGCCCCAACACCCTGGCCCGGAGTCTGCGCCGCGGAGGCGCGACCAACACGATCGGCTTCATCATGGGCGAGCTGAACAACCCCTTCTACTACAAGGTGGCGGCGGGCATCGAGAAGGAGCTGGCGGGGAACGGGTTCGCCCTCCTGGTCGCGACGACGGACGACAGCGCCGAGGGTGAGGAGCGCGTCGCGGATGCCCTGCTCGCGCAGCGGGTCGGGGCGATCCTGCTGATCCCGGTGGCCGAGGACCAGTCCTACCTCGAAGGCGAGCGACAGCTCGGCACCCCCGTGATCGCGATCGACCGGCCCGCCCGGAACCTCGTCGCCGACGCCATCGTGCTGGAGAACCGGCAGGGCGTGTACGAGGCGACCATGCGGCTCCTCGAGCGGGGGCACCGGCGGATCGGCTACGTCTGCAACCCCGCCTCGGTGTACACGCAGTCCGAGCGGCTCCGCGGCTACCGCGAAGCGCTGGCCACCCACGGCATCCACGAGTCGGCGCGGTGGGAGCGCCTCGGCGACGACCTGTCGCATCCGTCCGACGGCCTCGTCGGCGATCTGCTCGACTCCCCGGAAGCGCCCACCGCCATCATCACCGGCAACAACCGCGTGACCGTCGCCGCGCTGCGCGCCCTGCGAGCGCGGGACCTCGAGAGCCGGGTGGCGCTCGTGGGCTTCGACGACTTCGACACCGCCGACGTGCTCGGCGTCAGCGTGATCTCCTACGACCCGCTCGAGCTCGGTCGGCGGGCGGCATCCCTCGCGATCGAGCGCATGCGCGACCCGGCCGGCTTCACGCAGCAGATCGAGCTGCCGACCTGGATCGTGGAACGCGGCACCGGTGAACGCCCGCCCGTCGAAAGGCCCGAGGCATGACCATCACCCACCTCGAACGCGACGGCGTCGCCATCGTCCTCGCACAGGAACCCCAACGGCTCCCCGACGTGCTGCACTGGGGATCCGCGCTGGGCGCCACGCCCGGCGATGACCTGCTCGGCGCGCTGCACCGGCAGACGCCGCCGGGGACGCTCGACGCCGCCTGGCAGCTCGGCATCCTGCCCGCGGAGGGCGACGGCTGGGCGGGAAGACCCGGGCTGCAGCTGACCAGGGCGGGCATCCTGCTGCGGACCCGCTGGCACGTGATGCCCCTCCGCGTCGACGGGGCGACGGCCCAGATCGACGCCGTCGACGACGAACTCGGCGCGGCCCTGCGGACGCGGATCGAGATCGCGCCGGGCGGCCTGGTCTGGGTGACGCACGCGCTGCGCAACACCGGCGGCGAGAGCTTCGGCGTCGACTTCCTGGAGGCCACGCTCCCCGTCTCGCCGTCGGCGACGCACGCGACCTCGCTCGACGGTCGGTGGTCACGGGAGAAGCGCCCCGTCACGACGGCGCTGCCACCCGGCGCGACCGCCCGCCAGTCGCGCCGTGGACGCCCCGGGCACGACGCGCCCACGTTCCTGGCCGTCTCCGAGGGCGAGCCGCGGTGGCGGGACGGGCGGGTGTGGGCCGCGCATGTCGCGTGGTCGGCGGATGTCACCTACCGCACCGACCGGGTGACGGATGGCGTGCCGCTCCTCGGCGCCGGCGAGCTGCTGCGTCCCGGCGAGATCGTGCTCGCGCCCGGCGAGGAGTACGTGGCACCGCCGGTCGCGTTCGCCTTCTCGACCGGGGGCCTGGACGGCGTCGCCGCGCGCTTCCACACCTGGCTGCGCGCACGGCCGCAGCACCCGCGCACGCCGCGGCCGTTCACGCTCAACACGTGGGAGGCCGTGTACTTCGACCAGGATCCCGCGCAGCTGACGCGCCTCGCCGAACGTGCGGCGGAGGTGGGCGTCGAACGCTTCGTGCTCGACGACGGCTGGTTCACGGGGCGGCGCGACGACACGACGAGCCTCGGCGACTGGGAGGTCGATGCGGGCGTGTGGCCGGACGGCCTCGGCCCCCTCGCCGACCGCGTGCACGCGCTCGGCATGCAGTTCGGCCTCTGGTTCGAGCCGGAGATGATCAGCCTGGACTCCGACCTCGCCCGCGCGCATCCGGAGTGGCTGCTGCACGATCCGCGGCATCTCGCGCATGAGGCGGGTCTGTCCTGGCGCACCCAGTACGTGCTCGACCTCGCGAACCCCGACGCGTACCGGCACATCAGGGACCGCATCGACTCCCTCGTCGCCGGCATCGGCATCGACTACATCAAGTGGGATCACAACCGCGACCTCGTCGAACCCGTCCACGACGGCCGGCCCGGGACGCACGCGCAGACCCTCGCGGTCCTCCGGCTCATCGCGGAGCTCAAGCAGCGCCATCCGGGCCTGGAGATCGAGTCGTGCTCGAGCGGCGGGGCGCGTACGGATCTCGGCATCCTGGCGGTGTGCGACCGGGTCTGGGCGAGCGATTCCAACGACCCCGTCGAACGCCAGGACATCCAACGCTGGACCGGCCTCCTGCTGCCCCCCGAGCTCGTCGGCGCCCACGTCGGGCCGACGCGGTCGCACAGCTCCGGTCGGGTCACCGACCTGTCCTACCGGATGGCGACGAGCCTCATGGGATCCGCGGGGCTCGAGTGGGACATCCTCGCCTGCGACGCCGAGGAGACCGCCGCCATCACGCGGTTCGCCGCCCTGTACAAAGAGCTCCGGTCGCTCGTCCACACCGGCACGGTCGTGCACCCGCCGCTGCGCGACCCGGCCTGGCGGGTCACCGGCTTCGTCGCCCCCGACGGGGGCGAGGCCCTCGTGATCGTCGCGACCATCGCCGGCCTCGAGGACGCCCGCGCCGAGCGGCTGCGCCTCCCCGGCCTCGACCCGCTCCGCACGTATCGCGTGGCCGTGCGGACGGAGATCGGTGCGGCCCGTGCCGGGTGGATCGTCCCGCCGTGGCTCAGCGACGGGGGCATCACCCTCACGGGAGCGGTGCTGGCCGAGATCGGCCTGCAGCTGCCGACCCTGTGGCCGCTGCAGGCTCTCGCGCTCCACATCCGCGCCGAGTAGCGCCGACACGACGAAGCCCCGCCCGGCGGTGCCGGGCGGGGCTTCGTGTGCGTGGTGTCAGCTCAGGCCGTCGATGACCTGATTGAAGGTGGCGGACGGACGCATGATCGCCGTGACCAGCTCGACGTCGGGGCGGTAGTAGCCGCCGATCTCGGCAGGCGATCCCTGCACCGCGATCAGCTCGGCGACGATCTGCTCCTCGTGGGCGGCGAGCGCCTCCGCGACGGGGGCGAACGCGGCGGCCAGTGCGGCATCCTCGGTCTGCGTCGCGAGCTCCTGCGCCCAGTACAGGGCGAGGTAGAAGTGGCTTCCCCGGTTGTCGGTCGTCCCGAGCTTGCGCCCCGGCGACTTGTCGTTCTCGAGGAACGTGCCCGTCGCGGCATCTAGCGTGTCGGCGAGGACCTTGGCCTTCGGGTTGTCGTTGCGCTCGCCGAGGTGCTCGAGCGACGCCGCGAGCGCGAAGAACTCGCCCAGGGAGTCCCACCGCAGGTAGTTCTCCGCGACGAGCTGCTGGACATGCTTGGGCGCCGAGCCGCCGGCCCCCGTCTCGAACAGGCCACCGCCGGCGAGGAGCGGCACGATCGAGAGCATCTTGGCGCTCGTGCCGACCTCGAGGATCGGGAACAGGTCGGTGAGGTAGTCGCGCAGCACGTTGCCGGTGACCGAGATGGTGTCCAGTCCCTGGCGCAGCCGTGCGAGCGTGTAGCGGGTCGCCTCGGCCGGCGGCAGGATCGTGATCTGGATGCCGGCGGTGTCGAGGGTCGCGAGGCCCTGGTGCACCTTGGCGATCAGCTGCGCGTCGTGCGCGCGGTTGACGTCGAGCCAGAAGACGGCCGGCGCACCGGTCGCGCGGGCGCGACCGACCGCCAGCTTCACCCAGTCCATGACGGCGATGTGCTTCGTCTGCGTGGCACGCCAGATGTCGCCGGCGGCGACCTCGTGCTCGATGAGCACGGTGCCCTCGCCGTCCAGCACCTGGACGACGCCCGCGGCCGGGATCTCGAACGTCTTGTCGTGGCTGCCGTACTCCTCGGCGGCCTGCGCCATGAGACCGACGTTCGGCACGGTGCCGATCGTCGTCGGGTCGAGCGGGCCGTTCGCGATGACGTCGTCGATGACCGCCTGGTAGACGCCGGCGTAGGAGGAGTCCGGGATGACCGCGATGGTGTCGTCCTCGCCGCCGTCGGCGCCCCACAGCTTTCCGCCGTTGCGGACGAGGGCCGGCATCGAGGCGTCCACGATGACATCGCTCGGCACGTGCAGGTTCGTGATGCCCTTGTCGCTGTTCGTGTAGGAGAGGCGGGGGCCCTTCTCGATCGCGGCGGTGAACGCCGCGGCGATCTGCTCGCCGTCCGCGACGGAGGAGAGCCCCGTGAGGATCGAGCCGAGGCCGTCGTTGGGCGAGAGGCCCGCCGCGGCGAGCGTGTCGCCGTACGTGGCGAAGACGTCGGCGAAGAACGCGCGCACGACGTGGCCGAAGATGATCGGGTCGCTGACCTTCATCATCGTGGCCTTCAGGTGCACGGAGTACAGGAGGTCTTCGTCGGCCGCCTGCGCGATCGTGTCCGCCAGGAACGCGTCGAGCGCCGCGGCCGAGAGGAACGTCGCGTCGATGACCTCGCGCGGCAGGACCTTCAGCCCATCCTTCAGCACCGTGACGGTGCCGTCGGCTGCGATGTGACGGATGCTGAGCAGGTCGTCGTGCGCGGCGACCCAGGACTTCTCGTTCGCCTTGAAGTCGTCGTGGCCCATCGTCGCCACGCGGGTCTTCGACCCGGCCGGGAACGGCTTGTTCAGGTGCGGGTGCTTCCGCGCGTAGTTCTTCACCGACAGGGGCGCACGACGGTCGCTGTTGCCCTCGCGGAGCACGGGGTTCACCGCCGAGCCCTTGATGCGGTCGTAGCGGGCGCGGACGTCCTTCTCCTCGACCGTCGTGGCGTCGTCCGGGTAGTCCGGGATGTCGTAGCCCTGATCCTGCAGCTCCGCGACCGCGGCCTTGAGCTGCGGGATGGAGGCGGAGATGTTCGGGAGCTTGATGATGTTCGCCTCGGGGAGCGTCGCGAGGCCGCCGAGCTCGGCGAGCGCGTCGCCGACCTGCTGCTCGGGCGTCAGTCGCTGCGGGAACGCCGCGAGGATGCGGCCCGCCAGCGAGATGTCCCGCGTCTCCACGGACACCCCCGCCTGTCCCGTATAGGCCTGCACGATCGGCAGGAACGACGCGGTCGCCAGTGCCGGAGCTTCGTCGGTGTACGTGTAGATGATGGTGGGCTCGGGCACGTGTCGTCTCTTTCGTTCGCGAGCGGAGTTGTCTCGATATCAAGATACCCGAGGCCCCGCGTGAACGACGCGGAAACAGATGTGCCCCTGTCGCGTTCGCCCGCTAGCCTGGGGGCATGTCTGAGCTGCGAGTGGTGGAGTTGTCCGCGTCGACGATCGTCGCGGTGAACAACATGTCCCTCAAACCCGGGCAGGAGCAGTACCTCGCGCCGACGAGCTATGCCGTCGCCGGCGCGGTCGTGAACCCCGCCACGGCGTGGCAGCGCGTCGTCCTGGACGGAGACGAGGTCGTCGGTTTCGTTAGCGCGAACTTCGACCAGGAGGCTCCGCAGGAGCACTTCCGCTCGGTCCTCTGGCGCATCAACGTCGACGCCGACGACCAGGGCCGCGGCGTCGGACGGTTCGCCGTCCAGCAGCTGCTCGAGGAAGCCCGCAATCGTGGCATGGACCACGTCAACGTCATCTTCGAAGCCGGCGAGGGCGGCCCCGAGGCCTTCTTCCGCCGCGTGGGCTTCACCCCGGTCGATGAGACCGAGTTCGGCGAGGTCGTCGCCGAAGTCCGCCTCTAGCCCCGGGCGCCGCGACGCGACGCCCGGCGTCAGACGAGCGACTCCCGCCACGCGGCGTGCAGCTGGGCGAACTTGCCGGTGCCCGCGATGAGGGCATCCGGGGTGTCGTCCTCGATGATCCGGCCGTGCTCCATCACGAGCACCCGATCGGCGATCGCGACCGTCGAGAGGCGGTGCGCGATGATGATCGCCGTGCGGTCGGCCAGCAGCGTCTGCAGCGCATCCTGGATCTGCCGCTCGCTGGGCATATCGAGGGATGCCGTCGCCTCGTCGAGGATCAGCACCGCGGGGTCGGCGAGGAACGCGCGGGCGAACGAGATCAGCTGGCGCTGACCCGCCGAGACGCGGCCGCCGCGCTTGTTGACGTCGGTGGCGTACCCGTCGGGCAGCTTCGAGATGAACTCGTCGGCGCCGACGGCGCGCGCCGCCGCCTTGATCTCGTCGAGGGTCGCCTCGGGCTTGCCGAGCGCGATGTTGTCCGCGACGGTGCCGCTGAAGAGGTACGCCTCCTGCGTCACCATGACGATCGCGCGGCGCAGGTCCTTCGGATGCATCGACCGCAGGTCGACGCCGTCGAGGGTCACGGCGCCCCGCGACGGGTCGTAGAACCGCGACACGAGCTTCGCGAGCGTCGACTTGCCGGCACCGGTCGTACCGACGAGCGCGACGGTCTCCCCCGCCGGGATGTCGAGGGAGAAGTCGGGCAGGATGACGCGGTCGTTCGCGTAGCCGAACTGCACGCCCCGGAACTCGATGTGGCCCTTCGCCGCCCACAGGTCCACGGGCGTCGCCGGGTCGGGAACGGTGGGCGACTCCTCCAGGACACCGGACACCTTCTCCAGCGCGGCAGTGGCCGACTGGTACGAGTTCAGGAACATCGCGACCTCTTCGAGCGGGCTGAAGAAGTTGCGGACGTACATGACCGCCGCCAGCAGCGCGCCGAGCGCGAGGGTGTCGTCGACGACGCGGAAGGCACCCCACAGCAGGACGATCGCCATCGTGACGTTCGCGAGCAGGATGAGGCCCGGGTCGAGCACGCCGTAGAGCTTCACGAGCTTGAGGTTCACGCGGCGGTACTCCGCCGAGATCCCGCCGAACTCGTCGTCGTTGCGCTTCTCCTTGCGGAATGCCTTCACGGCACGGACGCCGGTCATCGTCTCCACGAACTGGACGATGAGCTTGGCACTGACGACCCGCGAGACGCGGAAGCCCTTCTGCGACTCGATGTAGAACCAGCGCATGAGAAGCGCGAGCGGGATGCCCATGGCGAGCAGGACCACGCCGCTCTGCCAGTCGAGCAGGAACAGCGCGACGAGCGTGAAGACGCCGTACAGCGCGCCCTGGACGAGCTGGTTCAGGCCGCCGTCCAGCAGCTCCCGGATGGACTCCAGGTCGCTCGTCTGCCGCGAGATGATGCGGCCCGACGTGTACGTCTCGTGGAACTCGAGGCTCAGCCGCTGGGTGTGCCGGAAGATCCGGGTGCGCAGGTCCATGAGGATCGCCTGTGTGAGACGTGCGGAGAGCACGACGTACCAGCCGATGAGGCCGGCGCCGGCGATGCCGGTGACGAGGTAGATGAGCGTGACGCCGAAGGCCGGCATCCAGTCCATCTGCGAGACGGCGCGCGGAAGGGCCGTGTCGATGCCGTACGCGATGAGGGCGGGGCCGAGCACGCGGAACGCCGTCGAGACGACGATGACCGCGGCGGTGAGGGTGAGGAGGCCCCGCATGTTGGAGACCAGCGAGCCCAGCAGGCGGAGGGACCGCCGGCGGATGGCGCGGCTCTCGCCCTTCGTGTAGTCGCTGCGGTCTTCGCCGCGGGTTCCCTGGACGGTTTCCTCGCTCACAGGTTCACCTCCATTTCTCGGTGACGCGTATCCTCTGCCTCGAGACTCGAGATGACGTGCCGGTAGTGCTCACTGGTGCGGAGGAGCTCGACGTGCGTGCCGACGGCTGTGATGCGGCCGGATTCGAGGACGGCGACGCGGTCGGCGAGCGCCACGGTCGAGGGCCGGTGCGCGACGATCAGCGCGGTCGTCGTCGCGAGGACACGCCGGAGCGCGGCCTCCACGAGCGCCTCGGTGTCGACGTCGAGGGCCGACAGCGGGTCGTCGAGGACGAGGACGGTCGGCCGGGCGGCGACGGCGCGGGCGAGCGCGAGCCGCTGACGCTGCCCGCCGGAGAGGCTGAGCCCCTCCTCCCCGACCGTCGTGTCGACGCCGTTCGGCAGGTCGTGGACGAACTGGGCCTGCGCGATCTGCAGCGCCTCGGTCAGCACGGCGTCGGCCTCGGGACTGTGCACCTCGAGGTCGTCGCGGCCGAGCAGCACGTTCTCGCGCACGCTTGCGGAGAAGAGCGTCGCGTCTTCGAACGCCATCGCGATGTGGCGGCGGAGGTCGTCGAGCGTGAGGTCGCGCACGTCGACGCCGTCCAGCTCGACCGAGCCGCCCGTGACGTCGTACAGCCGCGTCGGCAGGGTCGTCAGCGTCGTCTTCCCGGACCCGGTCAGCCCCACGAGCGCCATGGTCTCACCGGGCTCCAGCACGAGGTCGATGCCGTCGAGCAGGTCGCGCTCGGTGCCGGCGGCATCCTGGTAGCGGAAGTGGACGCCGCGGAAGGCGAGCTCGCCGCGCGGTTCGGCGATGGTCTTCGGCTCCGGCGCGTCGACGATCGCGTTCTCCTCGTCCAGCACCTCGTAGACGCGGTCGATGGCCGTGCGGGTGTCGACGAGGAAGGAGAAGAGGAAGCCGAGCGACTCGAGCGGCCAGCGCAGCGCGGTCGCCATCGCGAAGAAGCCGAGCATCTCGCCGACGGTGAGCTGCCCCTGCGTCGCCAGCCAGATGCCGATGAGAAGGCACAGCGCGAACGCGACCATCGGGACGACCTCGAGCCAGAACCACAGCAGGCCCACCTCGCGGGCCTTGCCGAGCTCCGTCTGCCGCAGGCTCTCCACCTGACGCGTGAACTTCTGCAGCGCGTGCTTGCCGCGACCGAACGCCTTCAGGACGCGGATGCCGTGCACGCTCTCCTCGACGGAGGTCGCGAGGTCGCCGGCCTGATCCTGGCTCTGCCGGGCCAGCACGTTGTAGTGCCGCTCGAAGCGGTAGCCGAAGAACCACAGCGGGATCGACACGACGAGGAAGGTCGTGCCGAGCGCCCAGTGCCAGCGGAACAGCAGGAAGGCGCCCATGACGATCGTCAGGACGTTGACGACCAGGAGGATCGAGCCGAACGCGAGCCAGCGGCGGATGAGGTTGATGTCCTGCATCATGCGGCTGAGCAGCTGACCGGACTGCCAGCGGTCGTGGAAGGCGACGGGCAGGCGCTGCAGGCGCCGGTAGAAGTGCTGGCGGATCTCGTACTCGACGCCGGTCGCCGGGGTGAGGACGAACGCCCGTCGCAGGTACACGAACAGCGCCTCGAGCGACCCGAGGACGAGCACGCCGATCGAGGCCCACACGATGACCGTGAGGTCGCCGGAGGCGATCGGGCCGTCGACGGTCGCCTGCAGGACGAGCGGGATCATGAGCGAGACGACGGCGGCGCCGAGCGCGCTCAGCATGCCGGCGAACAGCCGCGGCATGACGGGCTTGGCGAACGGGAGGATGCGGGCGAGAGCCCGGAGGGTGGAAAGACGTTCCGGAGGGGTCATGGTCCTTGGGAGGGGTGGTGGCGGATCGCGAGGCGACAGGTCGTGGGGGCGCGCGGCGGCGCGGCAGGAGGCGATGCCCTGAAGGTGTGAACGCGGGATGCGGCGGGTCTATGCCGCCGAGGACGTGCGGATCGCCGCGTTATCCCTCGAGGGCCCCGAACGCACCGGCGGCGAGGAGCACGGGCTTCGTGATGACGATGGCCTGGTACATGGCGTCCTCCTGGGTCCGGTGAGTGGGGCTGTCGCGCCGATGCGACGCGACAGCCCTCCAGACTATGCCTGGGAGTTCCCTGAGCGCAAGCTCGGCGTTTCAGGCGGCTTCTTCGCGGGCGAGGAGCGAACGCTTGACATCGGTCCCCCACGCGAAGCCGCCGAGCGACCCGTCCGAGCGCAGGACGCGGTGGCACGGGACGAAGAGGGCGGGCGCGTTGCGCGCGCAGATCGAGGCGGCCGCGCGCACGGCGCGGGGCTGCCCGATCTCGGCTGCCAGCTCGGTGTAGGTGAGCGGTCGGCCGGGCGTGATGCGGCGCAGCGCCGCCCAGCCGGCGGCCTGCAGCGGTGTCCCGGTCTGGGCCACCGCGACGGCGTCGATCGCGGCGAGATCCCCGCCGTAGTACGCGCGCACCGCGGACGCCGCGTCGGTCTCCCCCGCGCGGACGGCGTCGGGGCGTGCGCGGAGGCGCGCGAGGATCGCGTCGGGGTCGGACGTCCAGCCGGACGCGAGCACGCGGCCCGCGTCGTCGGCGAGCAGGGTGAACGGGCCGTCGGGGGTGTCGAGGGTCTGGATCACGGCGGTCATGACTGCTCCTGGGGGATGTCGGGATCGGTGCGGGGTGCGCGCGGCGCGCGCGGGCTGCGAGGTGCGGCGGAGGCGGCGCGCCAGAGGTGCGCGGTGAGGTAGCTGCGCCACGGGGCGACACGGGCGGACCATGCCTCGAGTCCGCGCGGATCGTCCGGGACGCCGGCTGCCGCGGCGCCGGCGCGGACGGCCACGTCCCCCGGCAGGACGACATCCGGGTCGCCGAGCACGCGCATGCGGACATAGTCCGCCGTCCACGGTCCGATGCCGGGCATCGCGAGGAGGGCGGCGCGCTGGGTCGGGCCGTCGTCGCCGGTCGTGAGGGTCAGGCCGCCGTCGGCGAGGGCGGCCGCGGCACCGGTGAGCGCACGGATGCGCGCGGCGGGGCCGCGCAGGACCTCATGTCCGCGCTCGGCGATCGCGGCCATGGTCGGAAACAGCACCGGGTTCTCTGGGAAGCCCGGTGCGCGGTCGCCGAGCGCGTCGGACAGCACCGTCAGGGCGGTGCGCGCGGCCCCGACCGTGATCTGCTGGCCGACCATCGCGCGGATGAGCATCTCGTGCGGGTCGGCAGCGCCGGGGACCCGGATGCCCGGGACCGCGGCCACGAGCGGCGCGAGCTCGGGGTGGCTGCCGAGCGCCGCATCGACGGCGAGGGGATCGGCGTCGAGATCGAACAGCCGCCGCGCGCGGGCGACGACGGTCGGCAGGTCCCGCAGCTGCGTGAGGCGTGCGCGCAACCGCATCCGCCCCTGCTCGTCGACACGGAGCTCGAACCAGACCGGTCCGCCGCTCAGTCGCAGCGACCGCGCGAACGAGGTCGGGGTCGCGGTCTCGATCCCCGGGATCGCGCGGGCTGCCATCCACGCGAAGAGGCCGTCGACGTCGAGCGGACCGCGGTGCGGCAGGACGAGGTCGATGGTGCCGGGCTCGTCGGCAGCACCGTGGCGATGGCGGCGGGCGCGCAGCTCGAGCGGCGGCATACCGAAGACCTCGCGGACGGTGTCGTTGAACTGTCGGACGCTCGCGAACCCGGCGGAGAACGCGACCTCGGATGCCGGCAGGTCGGTGCCGACCAGCAGCATCCGCGCCGTGTGCGCGCGGTGCGCGCGGGCGAGCGCGAGCGGTCCGGCGCCGAGCTCGGCGGACAGCATGCGCGTGAGGTGGCGCGAGGAGTAGCCGAGGCGCCCGGCGAGCCCCGGCACGCCCTCGCGCTCCACGACGCCGTCGGTGATGAGGCGCATGGCGCGCGCCGCGACGTCGCCGCGGAGGTCCCACTCCGGCGAGCCGGGCGTCGCCTCGGGGAGGCAGCGGCGGCACGCGCGATACCCGGCCTCGTGCGCGGCCGCCGAGGTCGGGTAGAAGGTGACGTTGCCGGGTTTCGGGGTGCGGGCAGGGCAGCTGGGCCGGCAGTAGATGCCGGTCGTACGCACCGCGGTGACGAACTGCCCGTCGAAGCGGGTGTCGCGCGCGTCGATCGCACGGTACCGCTCGTCGAAGGTCATGGTCGCGGGCATGCATCTACTCTGACATGCCCCGCGGTCCTCGTCTCGCGGAAATCGGCCATCGCCGTAGCCGTGGCCGGAGCCATCGCCGGAGTCATCGCCGAGCGCCGCGAATCCAGCCCCGACACCGTCGGCCGGGCCCCCGACGCCCGACCGCGGTCGGTCGGGCGTCGGGGACGGGGGTCAGCGCTCCAGGAGCGCGAAGCCTCCGGCGGGGAGCACGATGGTGCGCTCTCCGCGGAGCGGCTGGGTGCCGACGAGGCGTCCGCGCGCGTCGTAGATGCGCGCGATGGCGCGCTCGCCACGGACGCCCACGAGGACCGGCTCCCGGTGCGTGGACGCGGAGTGCACGAGTTCCGTGCGCCCCTCGCCGGTGAGCACGAGGCGGGAGACGACCGGGCGAACCAGCAGTGCGTCGAGCTGGAGCGTGCCGCGGTCGACGTCGACCCGCACGGTCGCGTGCTTGGCGCCGACCGAGCGGTCCAGATTCCGCGGCAGCAGCACGCCCGGTGTCGGCGATATGCCCTGCGCCGGCGCCGTCTCGCGCAGCACGCCGAGCCGCAGCCGGTCCGCGCGCCACGTGGAACTGCTCGCACGGTCCGGCGCCGACCACACGACGGGCTGCACGATGCGGTCCTGCGTGTCGCGGCCGATCGCGAAGACGGCATGCTGACCCGCCGACAGGGCGAGCCCGCCGCCGGACCACAGCGATTCGCCGGTCCACGCCGTCGGCGTGATCACGGTGCCGTCGGTCGTCGCCGTCTCGGCTTCGACGAGGCGCAAGCCGTCGCGCTCCGCGACATCCGTGACCGATGTCGCGCGGGCGGCGAGCGCCGGGCGTGCGTCGAGCGCGATCATCGTGAGGAGCCCGTGGATCGTGCTCTCCGCGCCGCTGTTGCGGTTGACCGAGCCGTCGGGCTGAAGCCCGTCGTAGGTGACACCGGTGGCCGGGATGTACATGTCGACCCCCGCCCGATTGGCGCCGAAGAACCAGGCCGCCTGGACGGCGGCGAGCTGGTCGAACCCCGTCGAACCGGTGGCGTCGGCGACCGCGAGCAGCGACTGCACCCGCGAGTCCGCGCCGTACGCGATCTGCACGCGGTCGGCGGGGGTGGGGAACCACCCGTTGTCCGGTCCGCCCGCGGTCAGCAGCGTCGTGGTGAAGCTCGCGGCGTCGCGCACCGCCGGGGCCAGGAGGCTCGGCGCGTGCAGCGTCTCGGACGCGACGGCGAGCGCCGCCGGCATCTGCGAGCCCCACGCGTGCCACATGCTGCGGGACAGCGCCCACGGCAGCACGGCGCCGTACGGCCAGGACCGCTGGTCGTCGGCGCCCACGGCGGCGATGCCTTCGGCGAGCTTGCGGAGCGCGTCCGTGACATCGGCGTCGGCACCACCTGCGTCGACGCGCGCAGCGAGGCCGAGCACGGCCTCCGCGGACGCGTCGGCGCCGTCGACGATGAGCCAGCCCGGGACGCGCATGCCGTCGGCCTGCTTCCACGTGCCGTAGTCGACGAGCTCCTGACGGATGACGGCATCCACTGCGAGGGTGAGCCGTTCGTCCAGGAAGGCGGCGAACGCGGGGTCGTCGTCTTCGAAGGCCGCGAACCCCTCACCGAACGCCCAGATCGTGCGGGCGAGCCAGTAGCTCGGTCCGGAGTCGGACGGGTCGGGCAGTTCGACGGGCTCCGCGGACGGGTTCAGGGTGCCGTCGGGCTGCATCCACAGCACCACGTTGCCGGCGTTGGCGCCGTCCGTCGTCTGCATGTAGGCGAGGGCGCGCAGCATCTCGTACGCGCTGTCTCGGCTGCTCGCCTCGCCGGTGAGCTCCCAGTGCCGGAGGTAGACGACGGCCGCGCGGGACACGTCGTCGGCGTTGTAGGCGCCCTGACCCCAGTAGCCGGTCGCGGGATCGAGCGGCCCGCCGCCGACCCGCTCGAACGTGCCGCCGTCTCGCGCGTCGGCGTACGTCCACGGCAGGACGAGCGTCGGCTCTTCGGCGAGCCGGTACGTCGTGTGGCCGGGGACCGCCGCCGGCGGGGTGGCCTCGTCGAGCAGGAAGTCCAGGTGCGCGAGATTCGTGAGCGGCGCCGCGGTGGCCGCGGCCGGGGCGGATGCCGCCGGCACGGCCGTTGCCGGGGCGGATGCCGCAGCGGCGGCCGTCGGCACGGCGAGCGCCGTCGTCGCGATGATGGCGAGGAGTACGCCGAGCGCGCGTCCTCGCCGTCGAGGATGCAGGTTCATGGTTCCTCCGATGGTTCTCCGGGCGTCGTCGCCCACTCAGGTCTGGTCGGTGCGCTCCAGCAGGGCGACGCCGATCTTCGAGTCCGCCATGCCGTAGAAGACGTAGTACTTGCCGTCGATCTGCTCGATCGCCGTCGGGAAGACCACGTTCGGGACGATTCCGCTGCGCTCGTCGTCCGTCTCGGGCGCGAGCAAAGGCTCGGTCGTCCGGTCGAGCACGCGGGTGGGGTCGTCGGCATCCAGGAGCATCGCCCCGGCGGCGTAGTTGACGTTCTGCTGCTGGGCGAAGGCGTTGTCGATCACGCCCGTGACGCCGTGGTGGATCATGAGCCAGCCCTCCGGTACGCGAAGCGGCGCCGGCCCCCCGCCGATCTTGAGCTCCTCGAACGCGTACTGCGGGCCAGCGAGCATGCGGCTCTGCTCCCACAGGACCAGGGCGGACAGGTCCGCCCGGACCGCGTCGAGCGGGATGTACGCGATCCAGATCGACTGGCGCTCGTCGGTGATGCCGGCCGGAACCCGGACGCCTTCGCCCGCCTTGGTCTCGCTGAGGTTCCACATCGGACGATGCAGCACGGCGAGGGCCTCCCGGCCGTCGGGCGCCGTCACGGGCTCGGGGAAGAAGACCGTGTCCTTGTTGTGGAAGAGGTTCAGGTCCATGTCCAGGTCGTCGTCGAACAGGAACAGCGCCGGACCGAGCCGCCGCCAGTTCTTGAGGTCCTCCGACACAGCGACGGCCGTCCTCGGGCCGAGCGGTCCGAAGGCGACGTAGGTCATCACGTGCAGTCCGAGCGTCTCGATCCACGTCACGCGGGGATCCTCGACGCCGGCGTTGCCGACCCCCCGCTCCCACCCGCGGTCGGGCTCCAGCACGACGCCGCGGCGCTCGACGCCGACCGGCACGCCGTCCTCGACGACGACCCGGGCGAGTCCGACCCGGGACACGTTGCCGGCGGCGACGAGCCTCGGCAGCAGGTACAGCTCGCCGTCCGGGCCGCGGCCGGAACCGGGGTTCAGCACGCCTTCTGCCTCGTGCGGGTCGTCCGGGTCGGGCGTCATCACGACGCCGACACGGGACAGACGATACGGGAATGCGCTCATGCTCAGCCTTTCACTCCGGACCCGATGTCGTTCGACGTGAAATACCGCTGCGACAGCAGAAACAGCACCACGGCGGGGACGGCGAGGACGACGGCGCCGGCCATCATGGCGCCGAACGGGTTCGCCGTGGATGCGGCGATGTTCGAGATGAAGTTCGCGAGCGACACGGCGAGGGGCTGCATCGACGCCTCCTTCGTGATGAGGAACGGCCAGAGGAATTCGTTCCACGGGCCGATGAAGGTCAGCAGAACGGCCGTCAGCAGCGCCGGCCGCACGAGCGGAAGCGCGACGCTCCACAGCAGCCGGAACTCACCGGCCCCGTCGATGCGGGCGGCGTCGAACATCTCCTTCGGCAGCTGCAGGAAGTACTGCCGGAAGATCAGCACCGCCGTGGAGTTGATGAAGAACGGCAGGATCATGCCGAAGTAGCTGTCGGCCATCCCGAAGTCACGGGCGATCATGACGTAGAGCGGGATCATCAGCAGCTGGAACGGGATCACCTGCACGAGCAGGACGAGGCCGAACGCGACGCCGCGCCCCCGCCAGTGCAGCACGGCGAGCGCGTACCCGGCGAGAACACCGAACACGACCGTGCCGAGCAGGACGCCGCCGGTGAAGATCCCCGAGTTCGCCAGCCCCTGCAGCAGGTTGATCCGCTCGTTGATGGCGACGTAGTTGTCGACGGACAGGTTGGCGGGGTTCGGGAAGGCGCCGCCGATCGACGGGTCGACCTTCGTCTGCAGCGACCCGACGATCATGTAGTAGAAGGGGAAGAGGAAGAACAGCGCGCCGAGGCTCAGCACGACGTAGAGGGCGACCTTGCTGCCCAGTGCGCGTTTCACGATTCCTCACCTCCCACGAGCTTGCGCTGGATGGCGGCTATCCCGAGCACGAAGATGATCAGGATGACCCCGATCGCCGCCGCGATGTCGGGGTTGCCCTGTTCGATGCCCCGCTGGTAGATCAGCAGCACGGGCGAGGTCGATGCCCCATTCGGACCGCCGCCACCGGTGAGCAGGTAGGGCTCGGTGAAGAGGTTCGCGCCGGTGATGGTCGCGAGCAGGACGACGAGCAGGGTCGCCGGGCGCACGCCCGGCACGACGACGGAGAAGAACTGCCGCATCCGCCCGCCCCCGTCCACCGACACCGATTCGTACAGCTCGTTCGGGACGTTCTGCAGCGCCGCGAGGTAGAGCAGGATGTAGAACCCCAGCCCCTTCCAGGTGACGAAGAAGGCGATCGTCGGCATCGCGAGGGCGGAGTTGATGACCCAGGACGGCACCGGCGCGAGGGGACCCAGCAGGTTGTTGACGAGACCGTTCTCCGCGAACAGGAACAGCCACACCGCCACGACGGCGACGGATGCCGTGACGTACGGCACGTAGTAGCTGACCCGGAAGAACGTGCGGGCGTGCACCACACGGTTCAGGGCCGTGGCGAGCACGATCGAGAGCACGACCGTCAACGGGACGTTGATGATGAGGAAGATCCCGACGTTCAGGAACGACCGCCAGACCGCCGGATCGGCGATGACCTTGGCGAAGTTGTCGAACCCGATGAACGGCCGGTCGACGTCCGCGCCGGGGGCGGCGAAGAAGTAGTCGTGGAACGACATCCACACCGCGAACACGATCGGGTAGGCGAAGACGATCCCGAGGAATACCAGATAGGGGGCGATGAACACCATGCCGAGCGGCTGCGACCCGAGGATGCTCCCCCGGCGGCGCTTCTTCTTCTCGGTCTCAGGCGGGGCGGCCGGGGCCGCCCGCCGGGAGGGCTGCGCGGCGCCCTCCCGGTCCGGCGCGCCGGCGACGCCGACGGTCATGTCAGTTACCCGCCGCCAGTTGGTCGACCTTCGTGGCCGTGTCGGAGAGGAACGCGTCGATGTCGCCCTCGCCGAAGATGACCGCCTTGGAGTACCCGTCGCGGAACGCCTGCCAGATCTCGACGGAGTTCGGCACGTTCGGCACCTCGACGGTGCGCGCGGCCTGGTCTCCGAACACTTCGTACGCCGGGTTCTCGGTGAAGTAGTCCGGGTACGTGCCGGTGAGATCCTGCCGCAGCGGCATCTGTCCGGTGGTCTCGAGCCACAGTCCGTCCTGCTCCTCGCTCGTGGCGAACTTCAGCACGTCCCACGCGGTCGCCTGGTTCTCGCACGCCGTGAACATGCCGACGTTCTTCGCATCGCTGAAGGTCCAGGAATCCGCGGCCTCGGCGCCGTCCTTCGTCGGAATCGGGACCGAGCCCCAGTTCACGGCGTCGCCGTAGACGGAGATGGCCCACGGGCCGACGATCGACATCGCGGCGTACCCGTCCGCGAAGGCGTCGCCCTGGTACTGCTCCTGACCGGCGAGCTTCTCCTCGTACAACGTCCGCCAGAACTCGGCGACATCCTTGCCCTCCGCGCTGTCGAAGGTGGCCTTGCCGTCCTCGAGCAGCAGCGTGCCGCCGGTCTGCGCGGCGTAGAGGGGATAGAAGTCGAACCACGACTGGAAGAACTCGCTCGTCGGTGCCGGGTTGATCGCGTACTGTGCGACGCCCTTCTCCTTGAGCGTCCGCGCCGTCTCGAGGAACTCGTCGTACGTCGACAGGGAAGGATTCTCGGCATCGAGGCCGGCCTCCTGGAACATGTCCTTGTTGTAGAAGATCATGACCGGGTTGGACTTCCAGGGCAGCTGATAGAACGACCCGTCCGCGGAGCGGTACTGCTCGGCGAGGTCGCCGCTGCGCTCCGTGATGTAGTCATCGCCGTCAGTGAACTCCGACAGGTTCACGAGGCCACCCTGCTTCTGGAACTGCGGGACGGCCGCGGGGGCGGTGTTGAAGATGAGGCACGGGGCGTTGCCGGCAGTGATGGCCGCGCCGATGACCTCTTCGCTGGAGGACCCGGCGGGGATCTCCTGCGCCTTCACCTGCTCGTCGGGGTTCTCCGCGTTCCACGCCTCCACCATCTGCTTGCCCCAGGCGATCTCCTGCTCGTTGTTGGAGTACCAGATGGTGATGTCGCCGCGGCCCTCCGGGTCGGCGGCCTGATTGCCGCCGCCTCCGCCGCAGGCGGTGAGGGCGAGGGTGGATGCCGCTGCTGCAGCGATGATCAGTGTGCGTCTTTGCATTGTCGTGCTCCTTCATCCGCGTCGCGGCTCGCGCCGCAGGACACTCCCTGGTCGGGACCGACGATGGTTCCGACCGATGCTGTTGCCCACGCTCGTCGCCGCGGGGGCACCCGGCAACGTCCTTGTGCGGATGGTGCTCGGGGTGTAAAGGCGACCAGGGGACCCGTGCGCGATCGGCTCGTCATGAGTACCGTGAGCGCATGACTTCGCGCGAATACGACCTCATCGTGATCGGCGCCGGCGCAGTCGGCGAGAATGTGGCCGACCGTGCCGTGCAGGGCGGCCTCTCGGTCGTGATCGTGGAAGCCGAGCTCGTCGGCGGCGACTGCTCGTACTGGGCGTGCATGCCGTCGAAGTCGCTGCTGCGCAGCGCGGCGAGTGTGCGCGCGGCGCGGAACGTCGACGGCGCGCGGCAGGCCGTGACGGGCGAGCTCGATGTCGCCGCCGTCTTCGCGCGGCGCGACCGGATCGTGCACGACTGGGACGACGGCGGGCAGGTCCGCTGGCTGGAGGGCGCGGGCATCGACCTGGTGCGGGGCCACGGCGCGCTGACCGGGCCGAAGCAGGTCACGGTGACCTCGCCCGAGGGCGGGGAGACGCGCCTCGTCGCCCGCCACGCCGTCGCGGTCTGCACCGGTTCGGCCGCGCTGATGCCCGACATTCCGGGGCTCCGCGAGGTGGAGCCGTGGACGAGCCGCGACGCCACCTCATCGCCGTCCGCCCCGGTCTCCCTCGTGATCCTGGGGGGCGGCGTGGTGGCGGTGGAGATGGCGACCGCCTATGCGGGCTTCGGCACCGACGTCACGATCGTGGCGCGCTCAGGCCTGCTCTCGGGGGTGGAGGACTTCGCGGGACAGGCTGTGCAGGAAGGCCTGGCGGCGCTGGGGGTCACGGTGCGCCTCGGAGCGACGGCGTCCGCGGTGCACGGCACCGACGACGGCGCGGTCGTCGTCCTGTCGGACGGCGGGCGCGTCGCGGCCGAGCGCGTGCTCGTGGCGACCGGGCGCGTACCGCGCACGATGCGGATCGGGCTCGAGACCGTGGGGCTGATGCCCGGCGAATGGCTCGACGTCGACGACACGCTGCGCGTGCAGGGAACGGACTGGCTGTACGCCGTCGGCGACGTCAACCACCGTGCCCTGCTGACCCACCAGGGGAAGTATCAGGCTCGTGCGGCCGGCGACGTCATCGCGGCGCGCGCCCGCGGAGCGGCGGTCGAGGATGGTCCGTGGGGCGCGCACGCCGCCACGGCCGACCACGCCGCGGTGCCGCAGGTCGTGTTCGCCGATCCCGAGGTGGCCTCCGTCGGACTCAGCTCGGCGGCGGCCGCAGCGGCCGGCCGGTCGGTGCGGATCCTGGACGTGGACCTCGCCGAGCTGGCCGGGTCCACGACGTACTCGGATGCGTACCGGGGACAGGCCCGGGCGGTGATCGACAGCGATCGGCATGTCCTGGTCGGGGCGACCTTCGTCGGTCCCGAGGTCGCCGAGCTGCTGCACGCGGCGACGATCGCGATCGTCGGCGAGGTGCCGCTCGCGCGCCTCTGGCACGCCGTCCCGGCCTATCCGACGGTGAGCGAGCTGTGGCTGCGGTGGCTGGAGGACTACGGCCGGCCGGCCGTCTGAGCCGGCGCCGTCCAGGTCAGGGACGACACGGAGAGGTCCAGAAGCGTCCGGATCAGGACGAGCGGACGATCATCCGCGGGGGTGTCGAGCGGCCGGGCGATCGTGGCGGTCAACTGCAGTCCGCGCCGCCGGCGGGTGCCCGGGATCGGCGTCAGGTACACGATCTGCGTGCTGAGGAAATCGGTGTCCTCCAGTCGCTGACGCGACTCGCGCTCGAACCGCAGGAACCGCGTGTCGCCCAGGAGGGGCGTGGCGCCCGCCTCGCGGACGAGCGCCTGCACGAGCGGGTCGAGGGTACCGCCGGGGGTCGTGGGAGTACGGATGGATGCCACCAGCGAGGCCGGCAGGGCGAGCGCCTCGTCGTCCCCGGTCGCCGGGGTGAAGAAGGCGATGACCGACGCCTGCGCCATCTGCTGGAAGGCGTCGTCGAGGAGCGGCCGGACGCGGGCGAACAGGTCGGGACGGTGCGCCTGCAGGAGTCGGCCGCGCACCGCGGCGACCATCTCGTCGCGCTGACCGGCCGTCGCCTCGCGACGTACCCACCCGGTGGGCAGGGCGAGGTCGAAGCCGGGGCCGGCCGCCCCGAGGCTCTCGCGCAGGCTGACGCGTTCGGGCGTGCTCTGCAGGGGGTCGTCGGTCGCGGCGGCGTCGTTCACCGGGGTCCTCTCGTCATGTCTCGTCGTCCAGCGTGAACAGCGTGCCGGGCTGGGCGGTCCGGGCGCGCTCGAGCAGCCCGGCCTCGATGACGCCCCGCTCATGCAGGACCACGAGGGCGGCATCGCGGTCCGCCGTGATGGCGGCGCGCTCCTCGTGCCGGAGCGCCGCCGTCTTCGCGCGGATCCGTGCGACGGCGACCGTCGACGACATCGTCTCGGGGGCCTCGGCGACCGTCTCCGGAACGCGCGCGCGGAACCGGAGCAGCATCGCGATCGCTGTCACGACGGCGATCACCAGGCACGCGAGGACCGGCGGGTACCACGGCGCCCATCCGTCGAAGCCGTCGGTGGCGGCGGTGTTCGGCATCCCCACGGCGGCGAAGCCGGAGAAGACGACCGCGACCAGGACGATCCCGAGCAGGAGGCCGTCGTAGCGGGCGCCGCCGCGCAGCCAGCCGACCAGCAGGACGAGCTGGGCCACGGCGGCCAGGACGAACATCGCGCCCGCGAACGGCACCGATGCCGCGGCATCCATCCGGAAGAAGTTGAAGCGGTCGCCGCCCATCGCCGCGACGGCGACGACCGGGGCGGCGGCGCCGACGACCGCGAGGATGACGGCGAGCGCCGTGCCCGCGCGGCGCGCCGGCGACGGGCGGCGGGCCGTCTCGCGCGCGGCGAGCACGGCGCCGTCCGCGCCGAAGAGGCCGTAGATGTCGGGATGCCGCTGGAACGCCATCACCTCGAGGAGCCCCAGGCGGACCGGAGCGGCCAGGGAATGCTCCTGCGCCCACTCCCGGGCGCTCGCGTGACGGAAACTCATCCTGTCGGCACGGTATCAGCCCAGTCCGCATCGGCGGACGCGTCGAGGAACCCGGCCGGCGCCGCCGCGCGGACCGGCCGCCCGTCGGGCGCGACGAACTCGAGGGTCTGGACGAAGGCGTGGAACTGTCCGACCAGCAGGGCGAACAGCTCCGGCACGGTGGGCTCGAAGGAGGCGACGACCGCCGCGCTGTCCGCGAGGAAGACGATGTCGAGACCGATGAGGTCGAGGTCGGCGTCCCGGACGCGGCGCACGGCCTGGACGCCGAAGCCGAGACCGGCCGCCTCGTAGAGGCTGCCGGCGTCGGGGCCGACCGGCGCCTCCGGCGCGGCACCGTAGCCCACGTGCACATGCGCGACAAGCGGCGCCGGGACCGGCCACAGCTGGAAGGCGAGCGCGGCCTCGGCGGGTCGGGCGTCGAGCCCGAGGCGCAGGAGCGCGCGGACGGAGGCCTCATCCTCGGTACGCCAGCGCTCGCCCCACGCTCCGCGCAGCTCCGCCGTCTGCGTGTCGACCCAGGCGTCGGCATCCTCGACACGAGAGGGCTGCAGCAGCCACCCCGCGGTCTCGCTGCGGCCGGACAGCCGCCAGAGTCCCTCGCCCCACCCGGGCGGGGGCGCTGTCGGGGTGCCGGTGAGCGCAGCGGACCCGGTCGTCGCCGCCGTCACAGGAGCGCCCCGACCCACGGCAGGACGCTGCTGGGCTTCAGGTCCTTGTTGCCCGTCCAGGTCGCGATCTTGTCGCCGACCCCCCACGCTCCGGAGACCATCATGTAGCCGCCCTCCCACGCCGCCGAGATCGTGCTGGACGTGCACCACCCGTTGACGGACCCTCCGACGGTCTCAGCCAGGTCGGTGAGCCCCTGGGAGTTCCGGCCGAACATGAACCGGCACATGATGTCGCCGGCCCCCGCGGGGTTGTTCATGCTCCACAGGCCCCGGAACGCGGCTTGCGCTCCGGTCACTCCCCCGCCGGCGAACCGGGACAGGATCGACATGTTGCGCAGCTGGCCGCCGGCCGCGGACCACGCGGACGGGCGGAACGCCGTGACCATCTCGCCGCCGAAGGCGAGCATCCCGGCGCGGCCCTGGAAGAGCTTGCCGACCTTGCCGAAGGGGATGACGCCGATGATCGCGATGATGAGCTTGTCCGCCCCGGCATCCTGCCGGAGGACCTGGTAGGCGGTCAGCAGCAGGGTGACCACTCCGAGCACCGCCCCGATGAGCGCGAAGATGGGTCCGCCGATGATGATGCCGGCGATCGCGATGACGAGGGAGACCCAGCCCAGGACCTCCAGCACGACGGCCACGACCCCGTCGAGGTCATCCCAGAAGCTGTCCTCGATCGCCCCCTCCAGCACCTCCCCGATCCCGGTGACGGCGGCGTCGAATGCGTCCTCCCAGGTGTCGTAGTGCCGGTCGAAGGCGCGCGCCTCGAGCACCCAGTCGTCGTAGAGCTCGTCCTTGCGCTCGTTGTCCTCGCGCCGGCTCTCTGCGAGGTCCGGGACCATGTCCAGCAGCGCCGTCGGGTGGCTCGGCGCTGCCGCGTAGTCGACCCACGCCTGCTCGCACGCCGACACCGCGATGCGGATGAGGGGCTGGACCTCGCCGACGGCCTGGCCGTAGTCGATGAGGACGGGGCCGGTCGGCTCGTACATCCGACCGGCGCGGCGCAGCTCGACGTAGGTGTCGCCGACGATCTCGCGGATCTTGTCGATCGCCTTGCCGCGCTGGTCGTCGCCGTCGACGAGGTCTTCGAGCACGTCCGCGCTCTGGATCATCTGCCGCCCGATCGACTCGATGCGGCGGCCGCGGCGGATGATCGTGGCGGCTTCGCCCTCGAGCTCCTCGATGCGGCGACCTCCCGGGGAACGTTCCATGGTCAGGGTTCCTCCGTGTCAGGCCGGGGTCGGCCGGGTCGCGTCGCTCAGCCCGGACGCGTCGACATCCATCCCGGCGGCGGTCTCGGCATCCCAGTCGGCGAAGCCGTCGACGACGCCGACGACGTGGTCGTGGATCTTCGTGATGTCGCGGATGAGATCGCCGCGGCGGTTGTCCCAGCGGGATTCGAAATCGCCCACCTTGTCGCGCAGCCGGTCCTTACCGAAGGGGGACCCGATCGCGACGCGCAGCTCGTCGGACAGGCTGCCGGCCTCTTCGAGCTCGTCGATGATGCGGCCCAGGCGACCGCTCGTGCGACGCAGCGTCGCGTAGTCGATCCAGACGGCGTCCTCGGCCATGCGCTGCCCCTCCCTCATCCTGCGGCGATGCCCTCACGCTAACGACACGTATGCGGGGGCGTCGATGGGGAGCACTGCCCATCGACCCGGACGCACGGAACGGGGGCCGACCGCCCGGTCGACCCCCGTTCGGAAGCGTGTCGTCAGCTGCCGGCGAGCTGCTGGTCGAGGTCCTGGATCGCGCGCATCATGCCCAGCAGAGCCTCGGACATGTCATTGATGCCGTCCGTGGCATTCTTCAGACCCGTCGTCAGCTCCCCATACCCCTCACCGAACTTCCCCGACGCGTGCTGCGTCTTGAAGTCCTCACCCAACAGGGTGTCCACCTGCGACTTCAGGGTGTCCAGCTGACCCTGAATGTCATCACGAGCCTGCGACAGCGACGACGCCACCTGCTCCATCTCCGCATACGACGCTCCGAAATCAGCCATCGTCAACTCCCTCAGTCAGTGTCCCGACCCGCACCGGGCCGATACACCGAACCTAACCGCCACCCCCACACACCGTCGATGGGGAGCACTCCCCATCCCCCGGGCACCCACCCCCACCCCTGCCCCACGACAGCCCCGCTCGACAGCACCTCGAGGACCCCCCGAACCCTGATCGGCTCGCCCACCCCACACCCGAATCACGCCAAACCGGCATAGAGCCGGCGAACCAATAGAGGTTCGCCTCGAGGCGGGGGCCAGCGGGCGAGGGGCGCGGGGCTGCGCGCGGAGCGCGACCGGCGCGGGGCCCGTCAGGCGAAGCGGATGGAGCGGAAGACGGCTGCGAGCTCGCCCTGCACGGCCTCCAGGAGAAGCGGATCCTCGCTGAGGAAGTCGAGCAGGAAGACGTAGCCGTCGCGGACACCCAGGTGGCGGATGGCGCCGATCGCCGCACCGTCGATCTCCGTCGTCACGACCGCCTGCACGGCCGCCGGGAACGCGGTGTCCTCGAGCGACGTCCAGGTCTGCACCCGCCCGCCGATGCCGGCCCGCGCGAGCTGCAGCAGCTCGTCCGGGGTGCTCGCGGTCGAGTCGGTGACGTACAGGTGCGCGACGATCGCGGGCCCGCCGACGTACTCGGTGCGCCAGAACCGCTCCATCGCACCGGGCAGCGGTCCGGGCATCGCCTGGAGCAGGAGCGCGGTGGCACGCAGCTGGTCGTGCGCCTCGGGAGGCACTCCGGTTCCGGCCAGCAGGCTGTCGGTGAGCTCATCCGCCCACGCCTCGGCGTCCGGGAAGGCGCCCCACGGGAACTGCAGCGGCACGGGCAGCCACGTGGTTTCGAGGCTGAGCGTGTACGTGGGGGCTACCGCCATCGGAACGTCTCCATGATCGAGTCCACGAGTTCGGTCGCCGCTTCCACGAGCGCACCGTCCGCACCGTCGGGGTACGGGATGGATGCCGTGAAGACGAGGCCGCGGCGGTCGTCGGCATCCGGCAGAGCGAAGCCGTACCCGAGCGTGCGGGTCGTGATCCCCTCGGTCTCGCCCTCGCCGGGCTTGTCGGTCTCCCAGCGCCGGATGGGGCCGATCGCGGTGTCGTACACGTCGATCTGCGCGGGCGTGAGGTCGCGGAGCCCGTTGCCGAAGGCGACGCCCGAAGGCACGACGTGCTGTCGCACGGCCACCGAGACCGGCAGGTGGACGAGGCCGTCGATGTCGTGGTCGGCGAGGTACACGCTGTGCGTGCGCGTCTGCTCGAGCCGCCGCCATTGGGCGTTCGCGAGCATGCGGAGCCGCACGTCGAGCTCGGGGTGCCCGAGCTCCTTCATCCGCGCGGAGAGCTTGGCGACGAACTGCTTCCGACCGTCCTCATCGACGCGATAACGCGACCAGCCCGGCGGCAGCATGATGTGGAAGCCCGAGAGCGCGCTCACGCCGTCCGCTCCCGCGCGCGGCTCTTCGCCGCGGCGGCGGCGGCACCGAGGAGCACGACGGCGAGGGCGACGGCGCTGATCGGCGCGGCGATCCACTGCCCGCCCACCGTGATGTCCCCTTCGCGCGTTCCGCCGTCGGGGATGAGCACCGCGAACAGGATGGCGGCGATGATCGCGCCGACCAGCGGGCCGACCAGACCGCGGAGACCGGTCTCGTCGCCCGCGCGGGCCGTCACGGCCACGATGAGGGCGAGGAGGACCGACACGGCCGCCAGGACGACGAGCACGATCGTGGGCACCGCGAACAGCGGGTACGGCCAGACGGCATCCCATTTCGTGTCCATGGATGCGCTCACCTGACCGCCGGAGAAGATGAGCGAACCCACGAGGAAGACGACGAGGGCGGCGGGGGGAACGATCGCGACGATGGCCAGGATCGTGCTCAGGACGGAATGGACGGAGCGCGCTCGCGCGGGGCTGTCTGACACGGCGTCAGCTTACGCGGACGTCGCGAAGACCCGGGATCTCCGGCTGGGCGTCGGCGAGCCCCAGCCCGTCGACGAGGCTGAACCCGCCCCAGGTGATCACGTTCGCTCCCTGGCGGATGCCGCCGGGGAGCGAGGCGGCCGTCGAGGACACGAACTGCTGCACGCCGGGGTTGCTCGCCCACGGCGAGTTGCGCACCGTGTTGAGGAAGGTGGAGACCTGCGCCGTCTCGCTGCCGCCGAGGCGGATCGCGGTGAGCGGGTTCGTCAGCATGCCGGGCTTCGGCAGCGCGAGCCAGGACCGCACCGGAGCGAACAGCGAGCGGATGGGCGTCGCCCACGTGCCGGGCCGGAGCAGCGCGACACGCGGCAGCCCGGCTCGGATGGCGGCGGTGACGGCGCCGCGGCCGCCCTGGACGACCGAGCCGAGCGCGGGTACGCCGCGGGAGAGGATCTTGCCGACTCCGAACGGGAGGAGCCCGACGGCGCTCCAGGCGACGTCGCTCAGGCTCGCCCGCCCGTAGGCGAACTGGAGGAGCGTGAGGAGCAGCGAGGCGGCGGCGAGCACGAGCAGGATGATCCCCAGCAGGCCGGTCAGCGGCGCCCCGATGATGAGCGCGATGATGCTCAGGACGACGAGGACGATCGCGATGACGTCGAGCAGATCGTCGACGAACTCCCAGAAGCCGTCGTTGTTGTCGGCGGACTCGATCGCGTTCTCGATCCCGTCGACGGCGTCGTCGTAGGCGTCCGACCAGGTGTCGAAGACGTCGTCGAACGCCTTCCACATCTCGTCGCGGTGGGTCTTGGCGCTCGTCAGGCTCGTCGCGGCGTCATCGGCCGCATCCTCGGCTCGCGTGGCGGCCCGGGACGCCGCATCGTCCTCGGGGTCGGCCGACGACGCGCGCGTCGCCGCGAGGGTCTCGGCCCAGTCGGCATCCGCCTTCGCATCCAGCGCCGCCTGGTAGGCGTTCTCGGCGGACTCGACGTCGTCGATGTTGCTGCGCAGCCACGTCTGCGCGGTGTCCAGCGCGTCGCCGTAGGTCGCCAGGCTCTTGCCGGTGCCGCGGTAGCGCACGGCGGCGTCGGAGAGGTCGCCGTGCGTCTCGTTCGCCATCTCGGCGAGCTTGTCGGTGCCCTTGCTCTTGTGGATCGACGAGTTGCCGATGTTCTTCAGGTGGGTGGCCGTGGTCTCCATCGTCGTGGCGAGGGTCTTCAGCGCCTCTCCCCGGCTGACGATGTCGGCCGCGTTCCCCTCGAGCTGACGGAGCGTGTGTCCCGTGTTCGGCGATTTCATCGGGCTCCCCCGCGTGCGGTCACGTTCTGCGTGGTCGTGCTGCCCTCGAGATCGCTGGCGGTGGTGGTGTCCCACTCCTCCCAGCCGTCGATGATCGAGGTCAGCTGGTCCTTGATGTTGGTGAGGTTCTCCTTGAGCTTGCCGCGCTTGTCCCGCCACGCGACCTCGAAGTCGATCACCTGGTTCAGCAGGTCGCTGCGACCGTCGGGGCGCGCGATCGCCGACTCGAGGTCGTCATTGGTGTCGGCGGCCGCTTCGAACTCCGAGATGGACGATTCGAGACCGGCCTTCGCGTCCTTGAGCTGCTCGAGGTCGAGCATGATGTCCATCTGCGGCATCCTCCGTCAATGTGTGGGTCGCGGGTGAGGGGGCGGCCCGTTGGTCGCCCCCTCAGAAGTCGAACCGGTGTCAGCTGCCGGCGAGCTGCTGGTCGAGGTCCTGGATCGCGCGCATCATGCCCAGCAGAGCCTCGGACATGTCATTGATGCCGTCCGTGGCATTCTTCAGACCCGTCGTCAGCTCCCCATACCCCTCACCGAACTTCCCCGACGCGTGCTGCGTCTTGAAGTCCTCACCCAACAGGGTGTCCACCTGCGACTTCAGGGTGTCCAGCTGACCCTGAATGTCATCACGAGCCTGCGACAGCGACGACGCCACCTGCTCCATCTCCGCATACGACGCTCCGAAATCAGCCATCGTCAACTCCCTCAGTCAGTGTCCCGACCCACACCGGGCCGATACACCGAACCTAACCGCCACCCCCACACACCGTCGATGGGGAGCACTCCCCATCCCCCGGGCACCCACCCCCCGGCACATCGGTCAGGCGTCGGCGGGCGCGGCGATCGTGACGGACGTGGTCTCCACGAGCGGCATCTGCACCGTGACGGCGCGTCCGGCCTGCACGAAGATGCCGCGGCCCTCCGGGAAGTCCGAGCGCTTGACCTTGGGGAAGGGCACCTTGAAGATCGCGTCGCCGTCGAAGGCGTCCGCGCGCAGCACGATGCCCTTGCGTCCGCCCTTGAAGTCGCCGACCAGGCCGAAGCCGCTCGTCACCTGGCTCACATCGGCGTCGCCGATGAGCAGGTGCTCGCTGCGGTTGACGGCCTGGAACAGCGCCTTGAGCGGACGCTCGGCGGGCGAGTCGGCGAACTGGGGCACGTCCTCGATCACGATGAGCAGCCGCGTGCCGATCGTCTCGTCCGCCACGAGCTCGGCGAGCTCGGTCGCCAGGTCCTTCGCATCGTCCGGCGTGACGGCGCTGCGCATCCACGGTGCGAAGTCCTTCAGCTGGGCGCGGCGCCCGCCGAAGTGGAACATCTTCACGGTCGGGTCCAGGCGCGTCATCGAGGTGATGAGCGCCTTCATCGCGTTGGTCTTGCCCGAGGACGGCGGACCCGCGACGACGAACGTGCCGACGGGGTCGAAGTCGCGGGCCTGGAGGGTGTCCTCCGCGACGCCGAGGACGGGGTTCTCCCCGATCCGGTCCGGGAGATCGGCGAGCGACAGGCGGGTGGGCAGGGAGCCGATCTCCGGCACCTCCCGGACGCCCCGGGTGCGCAGCTCCTCGGCCCACTGGGTCATGAGCTTGGTCTGCTCCGCGACGTTCGGCGTCCCGCCGAGGACGGCGATCTGCGTCTCGAACCCGTCCACGATCGCGCGGCCGGGCGCCGACCGCTCATCGAGCACGTCCTTCGGCGCGTTCAGCAGCGCGTACGCGTTCTCGTCGGAGAGACGCAGGATGACGCGCCGCGAGACGTTCGAGCTGACCGCCGTGGGCACGGACCCGGACCGGTCGGCGGTCGCGACGACGTGCACGCCCAGCGGGCGCCCTTCGCCGAGGATCCGCATGAACGCCTGGTAGAACGGCATCCGCGCCGTCGTGGACTCCCATTCCGCGCGGAACTGGGGCAGCCCGTCCAGCAGCAGGATGATGCGGGACTCGTCGCGGCCGGTGAGCTCGCGGTACTCCGCGACGCTCGACGCGTTCGCCGCGCTGAACCTCTTGCCGCGGTCGTCGAGGATGGCGCCGAGCGAGCGCATGATGCGCTGCACGCGTTCGGCGTCATCGCCCGGGATCACCGAGCCGACGTGCGGCAGCACCTCGAGGCTCTTCAGCGACCCGGAGCCGAAGTCCAGGCCGTAGACGGCCACGTTCTCGGGGCGCCGGCCCATCGCCGCGGCGAGCGCGACGGTGCGGAGAACGGTCGACTTGCCCGACCCGCTCGTACCGTAGACGAGGAGCGAGCCGTCGCGGTCCGGCTCGAAGTAGACGGGCTCCTGCAGCTGCCGCTCCGGGACGTCGCGCTTGCCGAGGAGCAGCGACCCCGAGCGCCCGGCGGGCAGCTGGCGGAGGTCCACGGTGGACTCGAGGTCGTCGAGCCACGGACGGCGCGGGGCGGGGATCTTCGCCTGTCCGGCCGCGGCGACGAGGGTCGCCACGATCCGCTTCTGATCGTTCGGTCCGGGGTCGACGTCGTGCGAGTCGGACTCGCCCTGGTCCTCGAGCTCCCAGCGCTGGATCGAGCCGAAGCGCAGCTCGGAGACGCTCACGTCGGCGACGGGCTTCTCGTCCGAGCTCCACCCGCCGGCGTACGCGGATTGGAACGACACGAGCCTGCCCGGACCGGTCTTCGCGATGCCGCGACCGGGGATGCTGGGATCGAAGCGTGCGGCCACCGGATCGTCGACGACGTCCTTCGAGTCGGACTCGTCCGCCATCCGGAGCGCGACGCGCAGGTTGGTGTTCGCGCGCAGGTTGTCTTTGATGACGCCCGCGGGGCGCTGCGTGGCCATGATCAGGTGGATGCCGAGCGACCGGCCGCGCTGCGCGATGTCGACGACGCCGTCGACGAACTCGGGGACCTCTCCGGCGAGCGCCGCGAACTCGTCGATGACGAGCACGAGGGCGGGCGGGGTGTCGGGGTCGCGGCGCTTCTCGAGCTCGAGGAGGTCTTTGGCCTTCTTGCGGTTGAACAGGTGCTCGCGGTGGTGCAGCTCGGCCCGCAGGCTCGTCAGGGCGCGCCGGACGAGGTGGGGGCTGAGGTCGGTGACGAGGCCCACCGTGTGCGGGAGGTCGACGCAGTCCGCGAACGCGGAGCCGCCCTTGTAGTCGACGAAGAGGAAGGACACGCGGTCGGGGCTGTGCGCGGCGGCCATGCCGAGCACCCAGGCCTGCAGGAACTCCGACTTGCCGGCGCCCGTCGTGCCGCCGACGAGCGCGTGCGGCCCCTGTCCGCGCAGGTCCAGGGTCATGGCGTCGGAGGGCCCCTGGCCGACGATCGCGCGGAGGCTGCCCGCCTTCTTGAGCCGTGGGAGGGTCGCGCCGGACCTGTCGAGGATCGTGTTGTTCTCCCGCCACCGCTCGACGACGGCGGAGGGGTCCTCCGCCATCTCCGTGCCGACGAGGGAGAGGAACATGACCGAGTTCGGGATGTCGGACGAATCCTCGATCACGGTGCTCGAGTCGGCGACGGGGGCCAGGCGCTTGGCGAGCACCGTCATGAGCTCGTTCGACACGCCCTCGACGGCCGTGTCCGGGTAGTCCACGCCGCTGCGGACCGTGCCGGCACGGGCCCGGTCCAGTCCGGCCGAGACGTCGAGGAAGCTGCGGCAGACCGCCGGCAGGGCGTCGACGACGGGCGCCACGAACAGCCCGTAGACCCCGACGTCGGCGCCGCGCTCGAGCACCTGGGTCAGGCGCGCGCGGTCGACCGGCGCGTCAGCCGTGACGATGACGAGGACCGCCGTCTGCCCCGGGAACGTGGCGTCCTCCGCCGCGCGGCGCACGTCGGTGCCGTACCGCATCGGGTCCCACTCGTCGTCGAAGGGCAGCCGCGGGGATGCCGCCGCCTTCGACCGGCGCATGACCAGCTCCTCGAGCCCGGACAGCAGCGCGGCACCCGTGGAGGCGGAGTCGGACAGCGGCATGTCGCGGAACGGGCTCCGCTCGCTCGAAGTGTGCGGCAGCCACTTCAGCCACTCCAGCTGCTGCGCCCACTCCGGCTCGGTGAGCGCGACCGCGACGAGCTCGTTGGGCGAGTGCAGTCCGAACAGCTGCACGCACAGACCGCGGAGCGCATCCGCGGCCTCGCGGGTCGATCCCGCCACGCCGAGGACGCCGACGCTCTGCAGCGATTCGAGGACGGGGATGCCGTCGAGCATCCGGTAGCGGTCCCGCAGGCGGTCGACGCGCTCGACGTACTCCTGCAGGGCGTCGGGATTGTCGGCCCGCTTGATCGTCGTGCGGGACGGCGCATCGCACGTGCCGAGACGGACGGCGAGGAAGTTCCAGTGCTCGGGGCGTCGGGTCCAGAGCATCGGCCCGAGGCGCATGGCCTCGTCGAAGACGACGACCACCGGCGGGGCCTCGGCGTTGCGCACCTCGCGCTCTCGCGGCCGCTCCCGGTACAGGGTCTCCTCGAGCTCCTCGAACGTGCGCTCGAAGACCTCGGCCTCCTTCTTGACGCGCTGGCCGATCTGGGTGCGCTGCGAGACGAAGTTGCCGAGCATCATCATCGGCGTCATGAAGATGATCAGCAGCGCCCTCGGCTGCTCGAAGATCGTGAACATCGCGACACCGAGGATGATCGGCGCGATGAGCATGGGCCACGGGAAGAGCCGCGACATCGGCTCCTTCGGCATACGCGGCTCCGCGAGCTCCTCCCCGACGTAGCGGGGCTCCACGCGGGGGCTCCGGTTGAACAGCAGCGTGCCGCCGCGCTCGAGCACGGGATCCTGCTCGACCGGCGCGAAGTCCTGCACCAGGCGCACGACGAGCTCGGTGTCGCCGAGGACGAAGCGCTGCCCGGGGATCACACGGAGTCGCTGCACGAGGCCGCCGTCGACGACGATCCCGTTGGCGGAGTTCAGGTCGACGAGGTCGACGGCCGCGCCGACCTCGATGCGGGCGTGCCGCTTGGAGATGAGCGCGTCCTCCAGCACGACGTCGTTCTCGGGGGCGCGACCGATCGTGAAGTGACCGCGCGGCAGGGGGAACTCGCGACCGGCGAGCGGGCCGCGGACGGCGTGCAGGATCGCCGCGGGCGGCGCACCGGCGCCGCGGGATGCGACGTAGTCGGCGCCGAGGTTGACGATCGAGGCGACGAACCCGGAGCCGACCGGGGCGTCGCTGATGAGCATGTTCGGGTCGAGCATGGTCGTGTCCGACGAGGTCGGCGGGGCGACGCTGAGGGTCAGGACGTCCGCCGGCGCGGCGAGGATCTCGCGGGTCGGGTCGGCCTCGACGATGCGGCGCGCGACCTCCTGCACGGTCGCCGTCGTGTCCGAGGTGACGACGATGTCGGTGCGCTGGGCGTCGCGACGCTGCAGGGTCAGTTTGAGTCTCATGGGGGTGTCCTCATCCGGCTCTCAGCCTCGGGCGATCCTGACCTCGGCGTGGCGATCTCCGAATCGGATCGTATCGCCGTCCTGCACGGGCACCCGTTCACCGGGTACGAGCGGGCGCTCACCGCCGTTGCGCGCGAGCGCGCTGCCGTTGGTGGATCCGCGGTCCTCGACCAGGAGCGCATCCCCGTCGCGGCGCACCGCGAGGTGCGTTTTGGAGACGCTCATGGTGCGGTCCAGCACCGGCGTCGGCACGAGGCCGTCGTCCGCCGCAGGGGCGCGTCCGATGAGGACGCCCGCGCCGGAGACCTCGACGGTGTCGCCGGTGTCCAGGACGAGGGTGATCGTGGCGGGGGCCGTCGGCGCGCCGGGGGCAGCAGGTGCGGCGTCGGGCAGCAGGGTCGGCGGCGCCCACGTCCCGGTCCCGGCCGTCGCGGGGGCGGGCGACGCGATCGGCTCCGCCGTCGGCGGCGGGACCGTCGGTGCGACCGCGGCGGCGACGGGCGGGGCTGGCGCGGCGGCGGCCGCCGCTGCCGGAGCCGGCGCCACGACAGCCGGCGCCGCCGGAGCGGTTGCCGGCACGGCGGGCGCGTCGGTGCGCGTGGCGCCGAGGACTCCGCCGCTGTTGCGGGCGACCGGGATGTACACCTCGGGGCGGTGCTCCCCCGCCGGGGTCGCGAGCGACGGGAGCTCGCTGCGCTCGTCGGCGAGGTCCGATGCGACGGTCTTGCGGGCGATGCGCATGCGCTTCGCGTCATACGGGTTCAAGCCCCGCCGGATGTCGACGAACCACGTCGCCGCGGCGAGGTCGGGCCACCCGCGCCCGCGGCGCTCGGAGTCGAACAGCGGAGAGAGGAGCACGACGAGCAGCGGCCCCAGGAGGGGAAGCAGGAAGCTCCCCCACAGCACGAGGTAGCGGACGACCGCGCCGCGCCAGAAGGTGGGTCGCTCGAGCGTGCGCACGTTGACGGAGCGGATGCCGAGCAGCGCCTTGCCGAGCGTCACTCCGCGACGACCGTGCAGGACGAGCTGGACGATGATGAACGCCGTCGTCAGCGCGTACGACACGGCGGCGCACACGATGAGGAGCACGAGATCGGAACGCCCGCGGAGCGCGGCCTGCGGGTCGGTCGCCCCCGTCAGCTCGACCGCGGCGGGGAGGACGGCCAGGAGCAGCGGCAGCTGCAGCACGAGGACGACGAGCACCTCGACGAGGGTCGCCGTCACGCGACGGCCCGGTGCGGCGGGCACGAGACCCAGGGACGCGGCATAGTCGGGCCGGGCGCGGCCGTGCTCGTCGAGCCCCTCGACCTTCCGGGCCTCGTCCTGGATCTCCCAGATCACCGTTCCTCCTCGCGCGCGCTGCGCATCGACCCTACCTGCCGGGCGCGGCGCTCCCGCGCCGCGCCGCGGCGGAGCGCGGCGGCCGGATCAGTGGAAGAAGTGACGCTCGCCCGTGAAGAACATCGTCACGTTCGCCTCGCGGGCCGCGTCGATGACCTCCTGGTCGCGCACCGACCCACCCGGCTGGATGATCGCGGTGATGCCGGCGTCCAGCAGCACCTGCGGGCCGTCCGCGAAGGGGAAGAACGCATCGGAGGCCGCGACGGAGCCGGCGGCACGGTCACCCGCGCGCTCGACCGCCAGACGGCACGAGTCGACCCGGTTGACCTGGCCCATGCCGATCCCGACGGTGGCGGAGTTCTTCGCCAGGACGATCGCGTTGCTCTTCACGGCGCGGCAGGCCTTCCACGCGAAGATGAGGTTCGTCATCTCGTCCTCGCTCGGCCGCTCACCGGTCATGAGCTGCCAGTCCTTGGCCGCGGCGCCGATCTCGTCCGGGAACCGGTCGGCATCCTGCAGGAGAAGGCCTCCGGAGACGAGGCGCACGTCCATGGGCTCCTGGCGCCAGTCCGCGGGAAGCTGCAGGACGCGGAGGTTCTTCTTGAGCTTGAACAGCTCGAGCGCCTCGGGCTCGAAGTCGGGCGCGACGATGACCTCGGTGAAGATGTCGCGGAGGTTCTCGGCCATCTTCAGCGTGACGGTGCGGTTCGCGGCGATGACGCCGCCGAAGGCGGACACGGGGTCGCATTCGTGGGCCCGCAGGTGCGCGGACGCGATCGGGTCCAGCGCATTGGGCGCGGTGACGGCGATGCCGCAGGGGTTCGCGTGCTTGATGATCGCGACGGCGGGCAGCACCATGTCGAACGCGGCGCGCAGGGCGGCATCCGCGTCGACGTAGTTGTTGTAGGACATCTCCTTGCCCTGCAGCTGCGTCGCCTGCGCGATCCCGTGGCCGCCGGTCCGCGTGTAGATGGCGGCACGCTGGTGCGAGTTCTCGCCGTAGCGGAGCGTCGACAGGCGCTCGGCCTTGATCGTGAGGTGCTGCGGCAGGTCGCCCTCCTCGACGAGCGTCTCGTCGGCGAACCAGGTCGCGACGGCGCGGTCGTAGGCGGCCGTGTGGGCGAACGCGCGGGCCGCGAGCTCCTTGCGCTGCGCGAGGGTCGTGCCGCCCTGCCCGACGGCCTCGATGATCGCCGGGTAGGACTCCGGCGAGACGACGACCGCGACGTTGGCGTAGTTCTTCGCCGAGGCGCGCACCATGGCGGGGCCGCCGATGTCGATCTGCTCGACGACGGCGTCACCCTCGGCACCCGAGGAGACGGTCTCGACGAACGGGTAGAGGTTCACCACGACGAGCTCGAACGGCAGGATGCCGAGCTCGGACAGCTGCTCCTCGTGGTCTTCGAGACGAAGGTCGGCGAGGAGGCCGGCGTGCACGTGCGGGTGCAGCGTCTTGACGCGGCCGCCGAGCGACTCCGGGAAGCCGGTGATCTCCGCGACATCCTTCACGGCGAGGCCGGCCCCGCGCAGGAGCGCGGCGGAGCCGCCGGTGGAGACGATCTCGATGTCGGCGCCGGCGAGGGCCTGCCCGAGGGCGAGCAGCTCGGTCTTGTCGCTCACCGAGATCAGCGCGCGCCGAACGGGGACGAGGTCGCGCGCACGGTACAGGGAGGGGTCGATGGTCGGGCCGGCCATGGTGGGAGCTCCTGGATTCAGTGGTGGTCGTACGGGGCGAGGTCGAGGTCGCCGAGGGCGATCCGACGGACGACATCGATGAGCAGGCGGCGCTCGACGGGCTTGATGCGCTCGTGGAGGGTGTGCTCGGTGTCGCCGCGGAGGATGGGGACGCGCTCCTGCGCCAGGATCGGGCCCGTGTCGACGCCGTTGTCGACGACGATGACGCTCGCGCCGGTCTCGGTGGCGCCGGAGGCCAGCGCGTCGCGCACGCCGTGCGCGCCCGGGAACTCCGGGAGGAACGCGGGGTGGGTGTTGATCAGCTGCGGCGCCCAGGCCTCGACGACGGCGGGCGGCAGCAGTCGCATGAGCCCGCTCAGGACGACGAGGTCGGGGTTCCACACCGCCAGCTGGCTCTGCAGCTCCTCGCCCCAGTGCTCGCGGGTCTCGAACTCGCGGAACGGGACCATGATCGTCGGGATGCCGAACTGCTCGGCGTGCGCGAAGCCGTCGGCCTGCCGGTCGGCGCCGACGACGATGACGCGGGCCGGGAAGTCGGGGTCGCCGGTGGCTTCCAGGAGGGCCCGCAGGTTGGAGCCGGCACCCGAGATGAGCACGGCGACCGAGAGCATCCGCTCAGTCTACCGGGGACCACGCGGGAGGTTCGGGTGCCCGCCGGTGGGACGGATCGCGGGGATCGTCGGCCGGGTAGGCGTGCTCAGGCTGCAGCCGCCGTGGAGAGAGCAGCATGATCCCCGCGCCGATCGCGAGCTCGATGCCGACCGCGAGGGCGAACGGTCCCGGGGCCGGGCCGACCTCCGCAAGACGGCCGGGACCGATCGACCCCGATGCCGCGGCGGCGAGGAGGGCGGCGGCGGCACCGCCCAGCACCGCGATGGCGGCGAGCGCGGCGATGCGGGGCGCGAGCAGCTCGACGGCGTCCGGATCGGCGCGCAGGCGTCCGCGCGCCGCCCCGCCGGCGAGGACGCCGACGCCGACGACGGTGAGCGCGAGCAGCAGCATCCAACTCGAGGTGCTCTCCGGAAGGGCGCCGAAGAGCGGGATGCCGGGAACGACGCCGAGATTCGTCGCCGCGGGCGACACGCTCGTGCCGGCGCCGACCGCGAAGCCCGGCCCGGCGGCGAAGGACGCGGCCCACACGATCAGCGTCGGGAGGTACGCGAGCTGGCCGAGGGCCAGGACGACGGCGCCGATGAGGTCGACGTGCGCGGCTTCGAACAGGGCGATGACCTCTCCCCCGCGCGCCGCGAGGGAGACCGCCACGAGGAGCGCGCCGATGCCGATGAGGCCGAGCGCGGCGATCGCCGCGCCGCGGGCGACCGCGGCGGGGACCTCGGCGGCCCAGGCGGTGCGGTCGAGACGGTCCCGCGCGGCGTCGACGAGGCCGCCGTCGCCCTCGCGCCACGCGCGGACGAGCGCGCCCAGCAGGGCCGGGACGGCGAAGACCAGGACGGGGAGCAGCACGGCGGCGGCGAGATCGACGCGCGCGGCGGCGAGGCCGGAGGTGAGCGTGAGGCAGGTCGCGAGCGCGGCGAGGACCACGGTGCCGGCGAGCACACCGGTGAGCCACGCGCCGGCGTGCGCGGCGCGTGATCCCGAGCGGGCGGCGAAGGCCGCCGTGAAGACGGCGAACGCGAGCGGGGCGAGGGACAGCGTGAAGGATGCAGCGGCGTCGGGCAGACCCGCGACGGTCAGATACTCCTCGGGCAGCGTCAGGTCGACGGGCACGAAGTGTCCGAGCTGCCAGATCCGGACCGCGACCGGCCACAGGGCCCCCCACTGCGGTGCCGCCGAGAAGCCGAACACCCACAGCAGGGTCAGCGGAGCGAGGGTCGCCGCGACGCCGACCGCGACGGCGATCACGGCGTCGAAGGCGGCCAGGACGGCGACGAGGAGACGGTTCATGCGGCTTCGACCCTACCCAGCGCGCGGCCCTGCGCTCAGGCGGGCGCGCCCACGGCACCGCCATCGGGCAGCCTCGGACACGGTTGCGCGGCGGCCCGGCGGCGCGGGACGGGCGCGGAAGTCGATACCTTCGATGTCATGAGCACCAGCACCACCCGGAAACCCCCCGCCTCGGACGCCGCCGCCACCGGCGCCCTCGACCGCTTCTTCGAGATCACCCGGCGCGGGTCGACGATCGGCGGCGAGGTCCGCGGCGGCCTCGTCACGTTCGTGACGATGGCCTACATCGTCGTCCTGAACCCGATCATCCTCTCCGGCAAGCCCGACATCGCCGGGAACTCCCTCGACTTCGCCGCCGTCGGCGCCGCGACCGCGCTGACCGCCGGCGTCATGACGATCCTGTTCGGCATCGTCACGCGCCTGCCGTTCGCCTTCGCGGCCGGCCTCGGCATCAACGCCTTCCTCGCGTTCAGCGTCGTCGGCGAGGTGACGTGGCGCGAAGCGATGGCGCTCGTCGTGATCAACGGGCTCATCATCGTGCTGCTGGCGGCGACGGGCCTCCGGAAGATGATCTTCGATGCCGTGCCGGTGCAGCTCAAGCTCGCCATCACGGTCGCCATCGGCTTCTTCATCGCCTTCATCGGCTTCGTCAACTCGGGCTTCGTCACGGCGACCGGCGAGTCCTCGCCCCCGGTCGGCCTCGGGGTGGGCGGCTCCGTCGCCTCGGTGCCGACGCTCATGTTCATCGTCACGCTGCTGCTGACCGGCATCCTGGTCGCCCGTCGCGTCAAGGGCGGGATGCTCATCGGCATCGTCGCCGGCACGGTCCTCTCGATCATCGTCGAGGCGATCTGGCACCTCGGCTCCGCCCAGGAGAACCCGGGCGGCTGGGGGCTCACTATCCCCGCGCTGGACGGCTCCCCCGTCGCGATCCCCGACCTCAGCCTCCTCGGCGCCGTCGACTTCGGCTTCGACCTCGGCAAGGTCAGCATCGTCACGCTCGTGATGCTCGTCTTCACACTCGTGTTCTCGAACTTCTTCGACGCGATGGGCACCATGACCGGTCTCGCGAAGGAGGCGGAGCTCGCCGACGCGAAGGGCGACTTCCCGCGCATCAAGTCCGCCCTGATCGTCGAGGGCGTCGGCGCCGTGGTCGGCGGTGCGACCTCGTCGTCCTCCGCCACCGTGTTCGTGGAGTCCGGCTCCGGCATCGGCGAGGGAGCCCGCACGGGGCTCGCCAACGTCGTGACGGGCGTGCTGTTCCTCCTGGCCATGTTCTTCACGCCGCTGACCTCGATCGTCCCGACCGAGGTCGCCGCGGCGGCCCTGGTCACGGTGGGCGCGATGATGATGGCCCAGGTCAAGAGCATCGACCTCAGCGACTTCCGCGTGCTCCTCCCGGTGTTCCTCACCGTGAGCGTCATGCCGCTGACCTACTCGATCGCCAACGGCATCGGCGCCGGATTCGTCAGCTGGGTGCTCGTGCACGCGCTGTCCGGCCGGGCGAAGACCATCAGCCCGCTCCTGTGGATCGTCGCCGGCGGCTTCGTGATCTACTTCGCCCGCGGTCCGATCGAGACGCTCCTGGGCGCCTGACCCGCGACGCCGAGAGGCCGCACCCTGCACGGGTGCGGCCTCTCGCGTTCCTTCACCCGAGCTCAGAGCTCCGCGATGACCGTCTTCAGCTGGGTGTAGTCGTCGAGGCCGAAGGCGCCGAGCTCGCGACCCCAGCCCGACTCCTTGTAGCCGCCGCGCGGCAGCGTCACGTCGTCCGCGTGCCACGTGTTCAGCCACACGGTGCCCGCGCGCAGGCGCGCGCCCACGCGATGGGCCGTGCCGATGTCGCGGGACCACACGCCGGCGGCGAGCCCGTACCGGGTGTTGTTCGCGAGGGCGATCGCCTGCTCCTCGGTGTCGAACGGCACGGCGGTGACGACGGGGCCGAAGATCTCGTCGCGCTGGATCGACATGTCCTCGGTCACGTCCGTGAAGACGGTGGGGCGCACGAAGTAGCCGCGGTCGCCCACCCGGTCGCCGCCCGCGGCGACCGTGGCACCGGCCTCGCGGCCGGCCGTGAGGTAGCCCATGACCTTCGTGTACTGCTCGTCCGAGACGAGCGGCCCCATCTCGGTGGCGGGGTCGAGGGCCGCGCCCACGGCGATGTCGCCGGCGATGGCCGAGATGCCGGCGACGACCTCGTCGAAGACGCCGCGCTGCACGTACAGGCGGGATCCGTTGACACAGCACTGACCCTGGTTGAAGAAGGCGGCGTGCGCGGAGCCGACGATCGCGGCCTCGATGTCGGCGTCGGCGAAGACGAGGTTCGGCGCCTTGCCGCCGAGCTCGAGCGACACCTTCTTGAGGTTGCCGCCCGCGGCGGCCACGATCTTCTTGCCGGTCTCGGTGGAGCCGGTGAAGGCGACCTTGTCGACGTCCCGGTGCGCCGACAGCGCGGCCCCCGCGTCGCCGAAGCCCGGAACGATGTTCAGCACACCGGCGGGCAGGCCCGCCTCGAGGAACAGCTCCCCCAGGCGCAGCGCCGTCAGGGGGGTCTGCTCGGCGGGCTTGAGGATCATCGTGTTGCCGGCCGTGAGGGCCGGGATGATCTTGAAGCACGCCATGACGAGCGGGAAGTTCCAGGGCACGATACCGGCGACCACGCCGACGGGCTCCCGCCGCGTGTACGCGTGGAACTGGCGGATCTCGCTCGACATCGGCACGGTCGTGCCCTCGATCTTCGTGGCCCAGCCGGCGAAGTAGCGGAACAGCTCGGCGGCCGTCTGCACGTCGCCGTCACGGACGGCCGCGAACGGCTTCCCGCTGTCGACGGCCTCGATCTGCGCGAACTCCTCAGCACGGGACTCGAGCAGGTCGGCCATCTGCCAGAGCAGCCGGGCGCGGCGGCGCGGTGTGAACCGGCTCCAGTCCGAGCCGTCCTCGAACGCGCGACGCGCGGCGGCGACCGCGGCATCGATGTCGGCGACGCCGGCCTGCGCGACCGTCGCGGCGACGGCCTCGGTTCCGGGGTCGATCGACGAGAAGGTGCGACCGTCGGCGGCATCCCGCCATTCGCCGTCGATCAGCAGGCGGCGGGGGGAACGGAGGAAGTCGGCGACCTGCGGCAGCAGTGCGGTCTCGGTCATGGGGGCGGTCCTTTCGGGGGACGGGTGGTCGAAGAGGGAGGTCATTTGACGAAAGGGAGTTTGGAGCGGTCGATGGTCAAGGCCACGGCGCCGATCACGAGCACGCCGTAGAAGATCTGCTCATAGGACGAGTCGACGCCGGCGACCGAGAGCCCGACGCGCAGCACCGTGATGATGAGCACCCCGATCACGGTACGGCCGATGCCGCCGAATCCGCCGGTGATCGCCGTCCCACCCACCACGATGGCGGCGACCACCGGCAGAAGAAGGGAGTCGGCCAGACTCGGCGCACCGCTGAAGGTGCGGCCGACCAGCATGACCCCCGCGAAGCCCGCGCACGCGCCCGACACCGCGAGGACCGCCATTTTGGTCTGCGCGACGGGAACGCCGGCCATGAGGGCCGCGGACTCCGAGCTTCCGATCGCGACGAGCCAGCGTCGCAGCGGCGTGAACTGCAGCACGACCGCGACGACGACGACGAGCGCGGCCGCGATCAGCACGGCGCTCGGGATGCGGGCGTCTCCGACCCGCGTGAACGCCCAGTCGAGCGTCGTGCCGCTCACGCCGATCGTCGCCGCGCCCGAGATGACGAGGGCGAGCCCTGCCCAGACGGCCATGCCGCCGAGCGTCACGAGGAACGACGGGATCTGCGCGACGACGTGGATCGCCCCCTGCAGGAGGCCCGCGAGGGCGCACAGGAGGACGACGGCGGGCACCGCCCACCCGCCCAGGAGAGGGATCCACAGCGCGACGAGCACCGACGCGAGCGACGCGAGGGCGGCGACCGACAGGTCGATGCCGCCGCACAGGATCACGAGCATCGCGCCGGTCGCCAGGATGAGGATCGGAACCGCCGAATCGAGCACCGTCCAGATGCTCCCGGCGCGGAGGAAGTTCGGGTTGGCGACGGCGATGGCCGCCACGAGGACCGCGAGCACGGCGCCCGGCATGACCATGAGCAGCAGCCGGCGGCGCGCGGCGCGCGTCAGCCGGGGGTTGCCGGCGACGCGGGGCAGGGTTCCGGTCTTCTCGGTGACGTACATCAGATCATCCGTTCCAGGATCGTGAGGGGCGTCGGCTTCTCGCCGGGCGACGCATCGATCGTGTCGGTGACGCGCCCGTCCTTCATGACGAGCACGCGGTGGCTCATCGCGATCAGCTCCTCGAGCGAATCGGCCATCAGGAGCACCGCGACGCCGGATGCCGTCAGCTCGCGGATGAGGCGGTACACCTCGCCCTTCGCGCCGACGTCGAGTCCGCGCGTGGGGTGATCGAGGATGAGCACGCGCAGCCCGTCCGAGACCAGCCACCGCGCGAGCACGGCCTTCTGCTGGTTGCCGCCGGAGAGCGCCCCGATCGGCGCGGCGGCCGACGGGGTCTTGATCCGGAGGCGCTCGATCCACGTGTCGGCGAGCCGCCGTTCGCGGCCGCGCCGCAGGACGGGCCCCGTGCACACCTCCCCGATGTGCGGCAGGGTCATGTTCTCGGCGACCGTCATGGTGCCCACCATGCCCTCGCTGCGACGCTCGGCCGGCACGAAGCCGAGGCCGTGCGCGATCGCGGCGCGCGGGGTGCGCGGGCGGATCGCGTCGTCGTCGAGGGTGATCGAGCCGCTCTTCATGCCCAGTGCGCCGAACAGGGCGCGGCAGAGCTCCTCGCGACCGGACCCCTGCACGCCGGCGATGCCGAGCACCTCACCCGCACGCAGGTCGAAGTCGACGCCGTCGCAGACGCCCCGGACCGTCAGGCCGCGGACGGCGAGACGCACCTCGTCCTGCGGCGGGCGCTGGTCCTCCTCGCCGTAGTGGCTGCCCTCGAGGTCCCGGCCGATCATGAGACGCCGCAGCGCCGCCTCGTCGACCTCGCCGGGCGTGCACTCCGCGACGGTCTGGCCGTTGCGGAGCACGTAGACGCGGTCCGAGACCCGCAGCACCTCGTCGAGGCGGTGCGAGACGAAGACGACCGACGCACGGGTGCGGAGCCGCTCGATCTGCGCGAACAGGATCTCGGTCTCGTCCCGGTCGAGCACCGACGTCGGCTCGTCCAGCAGCACGACGGGCTCGGCGTTCGTGCGCTCCTCGGTCGCGAGGACCTTGGCGATCTCGACGAACTGCCGGTCGGCGAAGCTGAGCGTCTCGGTGACGGCATCCGGGCGGATGTCGGAGCCGATCTTGTCGAGCTGCACCTGCGCACGCCGCTTCAGCTCACTCCAGCGGTACACGCCGCCGCGCACGGCGTCGCCCTCCGCGGCCAGCAGGATGTTCTCCGCGACGGTGATGTTCGGGATGAGCGACTGCTCCTGGAACACCATGCCGATGCCGGCGGCGCCGGCCTGCGCGATGCCGCGCATCTTGACGGGGGTGCCGCGCAGCTCGATGCGACCGGAGTCGGGCTGGACCAGCCCGACGAGCATCTTCAGCAGCGTGGACTTGCCCGCGCCGTTCTCGCCGATGAGGCCGACGACCTCGTGGCGGCGCACCTCGAAGGTGACCCCGTCGAGGGCCCGCGTCTCCGCATAGCTCTTGCGGAGGTCGTGCACGGCGAGGACGGGGGCCTCCGTGTCGACGGGGCGGATGCCGGTGGCGGACACGCTCATTTGACGACTCGCATTCTGGCGCGCAGGGGCCACGCGGTGATCGCGACGGCGACCACGACGATGACGCCCTGGACGGCCCGCTGGACGTAGGGGCTGACCCCGATGAGGACGAGCCCGTTGACGAGGACGGTGACGATGAGCACGCCGACGATCGAGTGCAGCACGCCCCCGCGGCCGCCGGAGAGCAGCGTGCCGCCGACGACGGCCGCCGTGATCGCGGCGAAGTTCTGGCCGACGCCGGCCTGCACGATCCCCGACCCGAGCTGGATCGTGACCATGATGCCGGCGATGGCGTACGTGGCGCCGGCGAACGCGAAGGCGAGGATCTTCACCCGCCGCACCGGGACGCCGGAGAGATACGCGATCTCCTCGGCCCCACCGATGGCGCGCGCGTAGCGCCCCATCCGCGTGTACCGCTCGATCAGGATGCCGACGGCCACGACCGCTACCGCGACGAAGGTGAGGCGGGTGAGGCCGAACCACTGCCCCGACGCCCATTCGGCCAGCTCGGGGGATGCGAGGCTCGGCTGCACCCCGCCGAACAGGACGGTGGCGACGCCGATGCCGATCGCCGAGATGCCCAGCGTCGTCATGAACGACGGGATCTTCAGCCCCGTCGACAGCAGCCCGCTGGCGAGCCCGAAGCACGCTCCGAGCACCGTGGCCGCGATGATCGCGAGGAACCCGAAGTCGTTGTCGTTGCGGGTGTTGGCCACCAGGAGCGCGACGCACAGGGCCGCGGCGGCCATCACCCCCTCGATCGACAGGTCGATGGCGCCGAGCATGAGGACGAACGTGAGCCCCACCGCGATGACGGCCAGGACGGCGGCCGAGTCGAGGATGTTGCGGATGTTCCCCCACGTCGCGAACTGCGGGCTCAGGGCCGCGAACACGACGCAGAGGAGTGCGAGCGCGATCGCGGGTCCGATGTCGGCGATGAGCGTCGATCGGCTGCGGATGCGCGGGATGGCCCGCCCGGTCTCGGGCGCGGCCAGCCCGGACCGGGCGGGCGCCATCTCAGCCCACCGCCCCGTCGAACCGGTCGAACAGGCTGTCGCACGCGAAGTCGTCGAGGTTCGCCTCGGGGGCGAGGTTCGCGGCGGCGTTCTCCGTCGTGACGAGCGTCTGCTTGGCGTAGAAGGCGCGCTTGTCGTCCTCGATGTCGGCGACGTCGAGCTCTCCGGTCAGGGCGCAGTAGCCCATCGCGAGGCCGATGCCACCCTGCCACGGACCGTCGACCGACACGGTCGCGGTCATCGCGCCGTCCGCGACGGCCTGCACGGCCTCGGGCACCGCGTCGATGCCGACGACGGCGACCTCGCCCGACCGGCCTGCCGCCTCGAGCGCCTGGAGGGCGCCGAGAGCCATGTCGTCGTTGGCTGCCCACACGCCCGTGATCGCGTCACCGTGCTTGGTGAGCAGCGTCTTGGTGATGTTGAACGCGGTCGTGCGGTCGAAGTCGGCGGCCTGCTCGTCGAGCAGTGTGATCCCCGGGTTCTCATCGAGCGCGTTCTGGAGGCCCTGGAAGCGGTCCTTCGCGGCGCTCGTGTCGAGGATGCCCTGCAGCGCGATGATGCCGCCCTCGCCGCCCATGGCCTCGAACATCGCCTCGGCGATCTGCTGTCCGGAGTCCACGCCGTTGAACGTGACGTGGGTGATCCAGGTGTCGTAGTCGGCGGGGTTCAGGTCGGCCGGCTTGTTCCAGTGCGTCACGAGGTAGGCGCCGGCGGCGTCGGCCTCCTTTACGATCGGCGTGGTGTCGGAGTCGCCGTTGGGAAGGATGTTCAGGACCATGCACTCGGGGTTGCCGGTGCTGAGCGCCTGACGGAGCTGGTCCTGCTGCTTGGGCGACTCGCCGTCGTAGGTGAGTCGGGTCTGGGTCAGGCCCACCGACTCGGCGAACGCGTCGCCGCCGTCGAGCCAGGCCTTCTCGTAGGGGTTGGTCTCGTTGCGGACCTGTCCGACGAGCTGGATGTCCTCGGGCGCGCAGGCGGCGGTGTCGTCGCCTGCGGCGGGCTCTGCGCCGCCGCTCGCGCAGCCGGCGAGGGCGAGCATGGTGAGGCCTGCGACGGTGAGCGTCAATGCTCGTCGGCCGCGGGATGCTGTGGTGATCATGGTGCGGTACTCCTGTTCCGGGTTCGGGTGTGGAGGTGGGTGGTCTGTGTCATCGCGACATCCAGCCGCCGTCGACCACGAGGGTGTGGCCGGTGACGTAGTCGGATGCCGCGGAGGCGAGGAAGACGGCTGCGCCGCCGAGGTCCTGCGGGGTGCCCCACCGACCGGTGGGGATGCGGGAGAGGATCTCGGCATCGCGCACGCTGTCGGCACGGAGGGGGGCGGTGTTGTCGGTGGCGATGTAGCCGGGCGCGATCGCGTTGACCTGCACGCCGCGACCGGCCCACTCGTTCGCGAGGGCGCGGGTGAGGCCGACGAGGGCGTGCTTGCTGACGGTGTAGCCGGCGACCTCGCGGCCTCCCTGGAAGGAGAGCAGGCTCGCGATGTTCACGATCTTCCCCGAGCCGCGCGCGATCATCCGGGCGCCGAAGGCGCGGCTGAGGATGCGCGGGGCGTCGAGGTTGACGGCCAGCAGGTCGTGCCATCGCTCGTCGGAGGTCTCGACGAAGGCGCCGCGGTCGATCACGCCGGCGCAGTTGATGAGGATGTCCACCGGAGTCTCGGCGGCGAGCTCGGTCGCGATCGCGGCGAGGCTGGCGCTGTCGCGCAGATCGATCCGGACGCCGACCGCCTCGGCGCCGAGATCCTCGACCTGCGCGCGGGTCTCGTCGACCGCATCGGAGCGCCCGGCGAGAACGAGCGAGGCGCCGGCGCCGGCGAGGGCGAGGGCGAGTCCGCGTCCGATGCCGGACCCCGCGCCGGTGACGAGCGCCGTGCGCCCGGCGAGCGAGAAGAGACCCAGGGTCGCCGTCATCGCAGCTCCCCGACCGGGACGGGGGCGAGGTCGCCGTAGTCGCGGTTGTCGCCGGCCATCGCCCAGACGAACGCGTACCGTCCGGTTCCCGCGCCGGAGTGGATCGACCAGCGCGGCGCGATGACGGCCTCCTCGTTGCGGACGATGAGGTGACGGGTGTGGGCCGGCTCTCCCATCAGGTGGACGACGACGGCGGCCGGGTCCAGCTCGAAGTAGAGATAGATCTCGGTGCGCCGCTCGTGCAGGTGGGCGGGGAACGTGTTCCACACGGCGCCGTGCTCGAGCACCGTCACGCCGAACTGGAGCTGGCACGAGTCGACGGCGCCGCCGCCCCAGACGTAGCGGTGCAGCCCGCGCTTCCCCGCGCCCGCCTCGTCGCCCAGCATGACCGGCTCGCTCTCGGCGAACGGGATGTGGACGGTGGGCTTGTCGGTGTGGGCGAGTGCCGACACGACGTAGAACCGTGCGCCCTCGCCCCGGAACCGCAGCGCCGCACCCCGGCCGACGTAGAGGCCGTCGCGGTGTGCGAGGGTGTGGGCCTCGTCGCCGACGAGGACCTCTCCCGGCTCGCCGAGGTTGATGACGCCGAACTCGCGACGGGCGTACCCGTCGGGACCGAGCGCGTCGACGTCGGGGAGGGCGAGCTCGCCCGTCGTCGGCACGACGCCGGCGATCAGCATCCGGTCCTCTGCCGTGTGGGTCGCGCGGGCCTCCCCCGCGACGAAGAGATCGTCGACGAGGAAGGCGTCGCGCAGCTCCTGCGTCGTCGCGGTGCGGGCGTGCCGGGGGTCGGTCGCGGGGCGATCGGTGGTCATGCGGGGTTCCTCTCCGCGGTCGCTGCGGCGACCGCGATCCGGGCGGTGTTCTGGACGTCGGCGGCGCCGCCGGCGCGCCAGGCCGTGCCGAGGGCTCCGGCGAGGCCGACGGCGTACGCCCCGGCGTGAAGCCAGTCGCCGACGGCGGCGGCCGTGATCCCGCCGGTCGGCATGAGCCGGACATCGGGGAGGACGTCGCGGACGGCGGTGACGAAGGCGGTGCCGAGGCCGGCGGCCGGGAACAGCTTGACCGCAGCGGCGCCGCGGGACGCACGGGCGACTTCGGTGGGTGTGAAGGCCCCGGGGATGAAGGCGACCGCACGCTCCGCGGCGCGCGCGGCGACCGCCTCGTCGAGGATCGGCGCCACGGCGAAGACCGCACCGGCATCGGCGGCCGCGTCCAGCTGGTCCGGCGTGAGGACGGTGCCGGCGCCGATGACGACGTCGGGGTGGTCGGCGCGCAGACGCGCGATGAGCGCATCGGCACCGGGGACCGTGAAGGTGATCTCCACGACCCGGATGCCGCCTTCGATGGCCGCGCGGGCGATCCGCTCGGCGGAGGGGGCGTCGGTGTGCCGGATGACGGCGACGACCGGCACCGCCGCGATAGCGGCGTCCAGGACCGTCGTGTCCAGCAGGGCGCTCATCGCGACACCGCCGCGAGGCCGTCGGTGCGCGCGAGGTCCTCGGGATACGGGAGTCCCTGGTAGTCGCCGCGGCGGGAGATGACGCGCGCCGCCACCCGGGCACCGGTCGCGAGGGCGTCCTCGACGGTGCCGCCGCCGAGGAGCGCGTGGAGCCACCCCACGACGAACGCGTCGCCGGACCCGACGGGGTCGACGACTGCGACCGGTTCGGCGGGGTGCTCGTGCCGGGCGCCGGAGACGAACGCGGTCGCTCCCCCACGCGCGCCCTTGAGCACGGTCGTGCCGGGCAGCGACCGGGCGAAGTGCTCGATGGCGTCGTCGGACTCGGACCCCGCGCACAGCGCGGCTTCACCGCGGCCGAGGAACACCTCGTCGGCGAGCGGTGCTGCCTCGGCGAAGGCCCCGGCCAGCGCGGCGTCGTCGGCGAGCTTGCGACGGAAGTTGGCGTCCAGGCTGACCCGTGCGCCGGCGGCCCGGGCGCGGCGCATGGCCTCGATGGTGGCGGCGCGGGCGGTCTCGCCGAGGACGAGGGTGATGCCGGTGACGTGCAGGCGGCGGAGGCCCGTGAGGTCGGCGGGGAGGTCCTCGGGGGCGAGGGTGGATCCCGCGGAGCCCGCACGGTGGTAGGTCACGGTGACCCGGCCCGGTCCGTCGCCCTCCTTGAGGAGCAGCCCGGTGACGAGGTCGGGGACGGTGCGCAGCGCCGACACGTCGACACCTTCGCCGCGCAGGGTGCGGGCGATGACGCGTCCGGCCGAGTCGGCCCCGACGCGGCCGACGTAGGCGACGTCCCAGCCGAGCCGCGCCAGGCCGATGGCCACGTTGCTCTCCGCGCCGACGGCGTAGGAGCGCACCGTGCCGGTGGCGTCGAGGGGGAGATCATCGCTGTCGAAGCAGATCAGCGGTTCTCCGAGTGTCAGGCAGTCCATCTTCATCCTTGAACGATGTTCCGTAGCTTGTACGATGACGCTAGGGTATGGATCACCGCCGAGTCAAGTAGGCGAATGGCGTTCACACTTGTGAACGATCGGTGGAATCGACGCTATCCTGATGGAGGAGAGGGGGAGCCATGAGTCAACTGCTCACCGAGCCCGGTTCCGTCGAGGAGCCCGAGTTCATCCCGGTCAAGTCCGCCGACCGCACGCTCGACGTGCTCGAGGCGCTGTCGAACGGCGCGTCGAGTCTCGCGGAGCTCGCACAGCGGCTGCACATCCCGAAGAGCAGCCTGCACAGCATCCTGCGCACGCTCGAGCACCGAGGGTGGGTCGAGGCGGATGCCGCGCGGTCGACCTACAGCCTCGGGATGAACGCCCTGCTCATCGGCGCCTCCTACGTCGACCAGGACCGCACCGTGTTGCGCACCTCGGACACGATGGACCGCCTGGCCGCCGACACCGGCGAGACCATCCACCTCGCGCGCCTCGAACTGCCCGACGTCGTCTACCTCGCCAAGCGCGAGTCGGTCCACCCGCTGCGCATGTTCTCCGCGATCGGACGCCGGCTTCCGGCGCACGCGACGGCGCTCGGCAAGGCCGCGCTGGCGGAGCTCCCGGACGACGCCATCCGCGCCCTCCTGCCCGAGACCCTGCCCGGCACGACGCCGCACACCATCACGTCGCGCGAGGACCTCATCGCGCACCTCGCCGAGGTGCGCGAGACGGGGTTCGCCATCGACGCGGAGGAGGCGGGCATCGGGATGCGGTGCTTCGCCGTCACCCTCCCCTTCCAGACCCCGTCGAAGGATGCGATCAGCTGCTCGGTGCCGCTGGCCCGCCTCGACGCCGAGAAGGAGCGCTCGATCATCGCGCTCCTGCTCGAGGCCCGCGATCAACTGAGCCGCCAGGTCGGCAGCCGCCGTCCCGTCATCTGAGAGGAACCCCATGCCCAACATGCGAGTCGAGCTCCTGCCCGGACGCACGATCGACCAGCGCCGCGACTTCGCGGAGCGCGTCACCGACGCGGCCGTCGAGGCGCTCGGGGCGCGACGCCAGGATGTGCGGATCGTGTTCGAGGAGGTCGCCGCCGACTTCGTCTCCAACGGCGGTGTGCTCGCGGCCGACGACGCGAGCCGCGCCGACGTGGTCGCGAAGTTCGGCGCCCCCGCAGCCTGACCGCGCGCCTCCTGGGCCGCGCACGATCCCGTCCGCCCGCCTCACCCGCGCCAAAGTGCGGGTGTGCGGCGCGGGAACCCACCATTCGCCGCGGCTGACGCGCATCCGCCCCCACGGCAGGTCGTTCATCCGCGCCAGAATGCGGGTGCGTCGCCGTGACACCCGCCATTCGCCGCGAATGAACAGCGCACGGCAAGCACGCGCCCGACCCCCACAGGGGGTCCGGGTACGCGGAAGGGGCCGGATGCCACGGCATCCGGCCCCCCGCAACGCTGCTTAGAGCGCCTCGATGATCTCCCGCATGAGCGCGGCCGTCTCGGACGGCGTCTTGCCGACCTTGACTCCGGCGGCCTCGAGGGCCTCCTTCTTGGCCTGCGCGGTACCGGCCGAGCCGGAGACGATGGCGCCGGCGTGGCCCATGGTCTTGCCCTCCGGGGCGGTGAAGCCCGCGACGTAGCCGACGACCGGCTTCGTGACGTGCGCCTTGATGTAGTCGGCCGCGCGCTCCTCGGCGTCGCCGCCGATCTCGCCGATCATGACGATGGCCTTCGTCTCGGGGTCGGCCTCGAACGCCTCGAGCGCGTCGATGTGCGTCGTGCCGATGACGGGGTCGCCGCCGATGCCGATGGCGGTCGAGAAGCCGAGATCGCGCAGCTCGAACATCATCTGGTACGTCAGGGTGCCCGACTTCGACACGAGGCCGATCGGCCCCTTGTCGGTGATGTTCGCCGGGGTGATGCCGACGAGCGACTCGCCGGGGGTGATGATGCCGGGGCAGTTCGGGCCGATGATGCGGGTCGTGTTGCCCTTGCTCTTCGCGTACGCCCACGCCTCGGCGCTGTCACCGACGGGGACGCCCTCGGTGATGACGACGAGCAGCGGGATCTCGGCGTCGATGGCCTCGACCATCGCGGCCTTCGTGAAGGCAGCCGGGACGAACGCGATCGACACGTCGGCGCCCGTCTTCTCGATGGCCTCGGCGACCGAGCCGAACACGGGCAGCTCGATGTCCGCGCCGTCCTTGTCCTTGTGCAGCACGGTGGTGCCGGCCTTGCGGGCGTTCACGCCGCCGACGACCTGGGTGCCCGCCTTCAGCATGAGGGCGGTGTGCTTGGTGCCTTCGCCGCCGGTGATGCCCTGGACGATGACCTTGGAGTCCTTGTTGAGGAAGATCGACATTTCAGTAAGTCCTATTCCGGATGCGGGGCTCAGGCGTTGGCGAGTTCGGCGGCCTTGTCGGCGCCCTCGTCCATCGTCGCGGCGAGCGTCACGAGCGGGTGGTTGGCGTCCTGGAGGATCTTGCGACCCTCTTCGACGCGGTTGCCGTCCAGGCGCACGACGAGCGGCTTGGATGCCGTCGAGCCGAGCTCGGCGAGCGCGCCGACGATGCCCTTGGCGACGGCGTCGCACGCCGTGATACCGCCGAACACGTTGACGAAGACGCTCTTGACCTGCGGGTCGCCGAGGATGACGTCCAGGCCCGCGGCCATGACCTCGGCCGACGCGCCGCCGCCGATGTCGAGGAAGTTCGCCGGCTTCACGCCGCCGTGGTTCTCCCCGGCGTACGCGACGACGTCGAGCGTCGACATGACGAGTCCCGCGCCGTTGCCGATGATGCCGACCTGGCCGTCGAGCTTGACGTAGTTGAGGTCGTTCTCCTTGGCCTTGGCCTCAAGAGGGTCCGCGGCGGCCTTGTCCTCGAGGAGGGCGTGCGAGGCGTGCCGGAACTCGGCGTTCTCGTCGAGCGTGACCTTGCCGTCGAGCGCGATGATCTCGCCGTCGGCGGACTGGATGAGGGGGTTCACCTCGACGAGCGTGGCGTCCTCGCCCTTGTAGACGTTGAAGAGCTTGACGAAGACGTCGGCGACCTTAGGCGCCAGCTCGTCGTCGAAGTTCGCGGCCTTCGCGATCTCGAGCGCCTTGGCGTGGTCGATGCCGACGATCGGGTCGACCTCGACACGGGCGAGCGCCTCCGGCTTCTCGACGGCGAGCTGCTCGATCTCCATGCCGCCCTCGACGCTGGCGAGCGAGAGGTAGGAGCGGTTGGCACGGTCCAGCAGCACCGAGAAGTAGAACTCCTTCTCGATCGATGCGCCGGCGGCGACCATCACGCGCTTGACGACGTGACCCTTGATGTCGAGGCCGAGGATGGCCTTCGCGGCGTCGTACGCCTCATCCGGCGTCTTGGCGACCTTGACGCCGCCCGCCTTGCCGCGGCCGCCCGTCTTGACCTGCGCCTTGACGACGACGACGCCGCCGAGCTTCTCCGCGGCCGCCTTCGCCTCCTCGGGGGTGTCGGCGACGATGCCGGCGAGCACCGGCACCTCGTACTTCTCGAACAGGTCTCGGGCCTGGTACTCGTAAAGATCCACGTGCAATCCTTCGCTGGGCGACTGTGGTTTCGGTGCCGAAAGAATCTCGATGTCGAGATATCGACCAGTGCCCCAGCTTAGTACCCGCGGCGGGGCCGCCCTTCCGCCTGCAGCCCCCGCGGCCGGACAACTAAGCTTTCACCACCATGACCGAACCGGCCCGCAGCACCGCCCGCGACAGCGTCGTCGCCGCAGCGCTCGACCTCTTCGCGGCGCAGGGTTTCGAAGCCACCTCGGTGGAGCAGATCGCGCACGCGGCGGGGGTCTCCCGCTCCACCTTCTTCCGCCAGTTCGGCGGCAAGGACGACGTCGTCTTCTCCGACCACGACCTCCTGCTCGAGCGGCTGCGGGAGTACCTCGCCGAGACGCATGAGAGCCCCTGGGCCGCCGTCTGCGACGCGTCCGTGCAGGTGTTCCGCCACTTCGCCGCCGATCCCGAGCTCGCCCGCCGGCGGTACGCCGTCGTCCGGGAGGTGCCGGCGCTGCGCGATCGCGAGATCGTCACGGTGTTCCAGTACGAGCGGCTCTTCGACGAGTATCTCCGCTCCGCCCTGCCCGGCCTCGACCCGCTCGACTCGGTTGCGTTCGCCGCCGCCGTCACCGCCGTGCACAACCACGTCCTGCGCCGGCTCCTGCGGGGCGGGAAGCGCGTCCCGGTCTCCGTGCTGACGGATGCCTACGACGTCGTGCTGCACCGCTTCGGCGTCCACCCGGACGGGACCGACCCGGCAGACGACGACCTCGTCGTCGCGACCTTCCCCCGGCGGATGCCGAGGGCCGAGGTCACTCGACGGCTCACCGCCGAGCTGGACTGACGGGCCTCACGGCGCGGGCAGCAGTGCCAGCCCGTGCAGGAGGTCGGCGCGGGACGCCGCGACGCAGACGCGGATCCAGCCTTCGCCGGACGCGCCGAACGCGGATCCCGGAGCGACGGCCACGAGGCTCTCGCGGAGGAACGCCTCCGCCCAGCGTGCGACGTCGCCGCCCGTGGCGTGGCGCATGTCGATCCAGAGGTAGAGCGCTCCGGCGGGCCGCAGGAAGGCGATCCCGCGCTCCTCGAGCAGCGCCGTGGCCGCGGCGAGGTTCGCGCGGTAGTGCTCGCGCGCGGCCGCGACGTGGTCCTGCTCGCCGCGCAGCGCGGCGATCGCCGCCCGCTGCGCCGGGGCGTCGACGCACGAGATCATCGCCTCCTGCACAGTGCGCAGGTGCGGCGCCCACTCGGCCGGAGCCACGAGGAAGCCGACGCGCGCGCCGGTCATCGCGTAGGTCTTCGAGGTCGAGAAGACGCCGAGCACGCGCTCCCCTCCCGTCTCGGCCGTGTCGAGGGCGACGAGGCTGACGTGCGGGGCGTCGAACGTCAGCTCGGAGTACACCTCGTCGCTGATGACCCACAGGTCGTGGCGTCGGGCGAACTCCAGGAGTGCGCGGGCGCGCGGCTCGTCCAGCACCGTCCCGAGGGGGTTCGACGGCGAGTTCACGATGATCGCGCGCGTGCGCTCCGTGACGAGCGGCTCGAGCCGCTCCACCTCCGGCAGGAACGCCGCCTCCTCGCGCAGCGCGTACGGGACGGGGACGGCGGACAGCATCCGCGGACTCATCGAGAACGTCGAGTAGCCCGGATCGGGGATGAGGACCTCGTCACCCGGACCGAGGATCAGTCCGAGCGCCTGGTGCAGCGCCTGCGTGCCGCCGACGGTGACGCACACGCGCTCGGCCTCGAGCAGGGCTCCGTGGTCCGCGGCGAACCGGTCCGCGAAGGCACGACGCAGCTCCGGCATGCCGGCGTTGGCGGTGTACCCGGTCTCGTCGGCGGTCCAGGCCGCCGCCGCGGCGGCGAGGGTGTGCGGGGCGACCGGCACGTCGGGCTCGCCGACCGCGAGCAGCGTCACGTCGTCGAGGGCGAGGGCGACCTCGAAGATGCGACGGATGCCGCTGGCCGGGACCGCGAGGACGTGAGGACTGAGCGCTGGCACCGCTCCAGCGTACGGCTGCGCAGCGATGGCACTAAGTCTCAGTTCGTCCGACACTGAGTACCGCATCGGATAAGCTGGGCGCATGACCAGCGCACTGCCCGGCGAAGCCGTCTCCTCCTACGACGTGACGGGGCGGCTCGGCACGGACTACTACGCCGTCTTCGCCGACACCCCCGAGGCGGATCGGGCCGTGTGGCAGCGGGCCCAGGACTTCATCGACGAGGTCGGCGATCGGATGCAGGAGGCGTGGGACCGCGCCGAGTATCCCCTCGACCTCGCCGAGCGGATGGGCGAGCTCGATCTCCTCAACGACGGCATCGAGCACCCGCGGCTCACGCACTTCTCGCCGCTCGCGGCCGGCCTGGTCAACATGGAGATCTCCCGCGGCGACGGATCGCTCGGCACCGTCGTCGCCGTGCAGGGCGGACTCGCGCTGCGCACCCTCGCCCTCTTCGGAAGCGCGGAGCAGCAGGACGCGTGGCTCGAACCCATCGCCCGCGCCGCGCTCCCCGCCGCGTTCGCCCTGACCGAGCCCGATCACGGCTCGGACTCGGTCTCCCTCGAGACCGTCGCCCGCCGCGACGGCGACGGGTGGGTCATCCGGGGCACGAAGAAGTGGATCGGCAACGGCGCCTCCGGCGGCGTCACCTTCGTGTGGGCGCGCATCGACGATGAGGGCGGCGACGCGCACGGGGCCGTGCGCTGCTTCCTCGTGGAGCAGTCGACGCCGGGCTACACCGGCACCGTGATCACAGGTAAGGCATCGCTGCGCGGCATCCACCAGGCCCATATCGCGCTGGACGACGTCCGGGTCGGCCTGGACGCCGTCCTGCCGGGCGCGAAGAGCTTCAAGGACGCCTCGACCGTCCTCTACTCGACTCGTTCGGGCGTCGCCTGGTCGGCGCTCGGCCACGCGACGGCCTGCTACGAGGCGGCGCTGCAGTACGCGCAGCAGCGCACGCAGTTCGGCAGACCGCTCGCGAGGTTCCAGATGGTGCAGGAGCGGCTCGCGCAGATGCTCGAGGAGCTCACGGCGATGCAGCTGTACTGCCGGCACCTCGCCGACCTCGAGCAGTCCGGCGGCCTCCGGCCCACGCAGGCGTCGCTCGCGAAGTACCACAACACGCGGGCGGCCCGGCGGATCGCGTCGGTGGCGCGCGACCTGCTCGGCGGCAACGGCATCCTGCTGGAGAACGGCGTCATGCAGCACATGGCCGACATCGAGGCCATCCACACTTACGAGGGCACGGAGTCGGTGCAGGCGCTGCTCATCGGCCGTGACATCACGGGGATGTCGGCCTTCGCCTGACCCCCGGGCACCGACCGCGCATTGCGCATGTCGGCGGCGCCCGGTGTGATGGTCGCATGTACGAGATCCCCGCACCGATGCTCGCGAAGTCCGTCCCGGAGATCCCGGACCCCGGCAGGACCGCCGGCGGGCTGTCGTACGAGCCGAAGTGGGACGGGTTCCGCGCCCTCATCGCGTGGGACGGCACGACCGTCGAACTGGGCTCCCGCGGCGCGAAGCCGCTGACCCGCTACTTCCCCGAGCTCGTCGACGCGTGCGCGCGGCTGCTTCCGGAGCCGTGCCTGCTGGACGGGGAGATCGTCGTCGCGGACGGCGCGACCGGCGCGCAGCGCCTCCAGTGGGAGATCCTCTCGCAGCGGATCCACCCGGCCGCGTCGCGCGTGAAGATGCTGAGCGAGACGCACCCGGCGATGTTCGTCGCCTTCGACCTGCTCGCGCGCGGCGATCGGAATCTGCAGTCCGAGCCGTTCGAGACACGGCGCGCGGAACTGGAGGAGCTCCTCGGCGACGTCCCGCATCCGCTGCACCTCACCCGCACCACCCGCGACCCCGACCTCGCCCGTCGCTGGCTCGCCGAGTTCGAGGGCGCCGGCCTGGACGGCGTCGTCGCCAAGCCGCTGGCCCAGCCGTACGCCCCCGGCAAGCGCACGATGTTCAAGATCAAGCACGCCCGCACCGCCGATGTCGTCGCGCTCGGGTATCGCATCCACAAGAGCGGGGAGGGCGTCGGCTCGCTGCTGGTCGGGCTGCACGACGCGGAGGGCAGGCTGCGGAACGTCGGCGGGGTCGCCGCGTGGAGCGATGCCCGGCGCCGCGAGCTCATCGACGAACTCGCGCCGCTCGTCGAACGCGACGAGGACGGGGGCGCCGTCACGGGCGAGACCGACCGGTCGCGGTTCAGCGGCGCGAAGGACGTCTCGTTCGTGCGGCTGCGGCCCGAGCTCGTCCTCGAGGTGCGCTACGACCAGCTCGAGGGCGAGCGCTTCCGCCACACCGTGCAGTTCGAGCGCTGGCGTCCCGACCGCGACCCGCGGTCGTGCACGTTCGACCAGCTGGAGACGGTGTCTGCCTACGACCTCGGCGACGTGCTGGACTGACGTCACGCAGAACGGGCCCGCACCGGCGCCGGGATCCGGCGGCTCGTCGTGCGGGCCCGAAATCTGCGTCCGATCAGCTGCCGCTGTTCGTCCTGTGCCCACGACCTTACGCACGCCCCGGCGGGCGAAGGCGACCGACGGGCCGTGAATAACGCGCTTTCGCGCGGGGTGTCCGAGGGTGCCAGGATCAAGTCATGACCGACGTGTCCGCACCCTCCGCAGACCCCTCCGGCGAGTCGACGCACACGGCGGAGCTGCGCCTCGAACCGGTGCAGTTCATCGCCCGGACGGATGCCGTCGTGCGGCTCGGTTCGATGATGCTCGGCGCCGGCGCGTCCGCCGCCCGCGTGCGCGACAGCATGCACCGCGCCGCCGAGGCCGTCGGCATCTCCCAGCTGCACACCCGCATCGGGATGACCGATCTCGTCGCCACGACGAGCCGCGGGCAGATGTTCCGCACGCGGGTGGCCGAGATCGGCCGGCCGGCCGTCGACGCCGATCGCCTGACGCATCTCAAGCGTCTGACGAACGACCTCGGCCCGGAGACCACGGCGGCCTCGCTCCAAGAGCGCCTCGACGCCGTGGAGGCGCGGGCGCGCCGCATCGCCGACCCGGTCAAGATCCTCGCCGCGGCGCTCGCCTGCGCGGCGTTCGCGCTCCTCAACAACGGCGGCTGGCAGGAATGCCTGGCGGTCGGGATCGCGGCGGGGCTCGGCCAGTGGGTGCGGATGCTGCTCGGCCGGATCCACGTCAACGAGTTCCTGCTCGTCTTCACCTCCGCCCTCGTCGCCCTCGTCGTCTACCTCGGCGCGGCCGGGCTGCTCGACCTCGCCGGCGTACCGGGAGGGCAGCACGACGCCGCCCTCACGAGCGCCGTCCTCTACCTCGTGCCCGGCTTCGCCCTCGTGACGGGCGCACTGGATCTCGCCCGCCTCGACCTCAACGCCGGGATCGCCCGCGTCGTCTACGCGTGCCTGGTCCTGCTCGCCACCGGAACCGCGGTCTGGGGGACGGCCGCCGTCGTCGGCGTCTCGGTGTCGCAGACCGCCTCCCCCGCGTTCGACGAACCGGTCCTCTCGCTCGTCCGGCTCGTCGCGGGCTTCATCGGCGTGCTCGGCTTCGCCGTGCTGTTCGCCACCCCCTGGACGATCGCGCTCGTCGCCGCGACCCTCGGCGCGCTCGCCAACGTGGGACGGCTCGCCCTCGTGGACGCGGGCACCATGCCCGCCGTCGCCGCCGCGGCGGCAGCCGTCGCCGTCGGTCTCGGCGCGTTCGTCGTCTCCGGTCGGATGCGCGCCGCGCGCGTGACCCTGACGGTGCCGGCGGTGCTGATCATGGTGCCGGGCGCCGCGGCATACCGCTCGATCGCGGGCGTGATCGACGGCGACACGGTCGCCGCGATCCAGAACGGCGTGCAGGCGGTCTTCGTCGTCGTCGCGCTCGCCATCGGCCTGACGGTCTCGCGCGTGCTCACCGAACGCGAATGGTCGCGGCGTCAAGGATGACCATCCGTCGCCGCGTCGTCTAGCGTCGAGGCATGGGACCGTTCAGCTCCGCCCCGAAGACCGTCCGGCTCGACACCGCCGGCAAGCCGCTGCGCATCGACGCATCGGGACGACCGTGGAGCCTGTGGGCCGACGGTCTCGGCGGCACCGCCATCCGCGCCCTGCAGGTCATGATCGTGATCGCGATCACCGCGGCCGCGATCTGGGGCATCCAGCAGGTGACGGTCGTCACGATCCCGCTCGTCATCGCGCTCATCCTCGCGTCCGCGTTCGAACCGGTCATGTCCTGGATGCGGCGGCGCGGCATCCCGTCGGTCGTCGCGACCCTGCTGACGCTCGTCACGATCACGGCCATCCTCGGCGCCCTGTCCTGGCTCATCGCGTGGGCGGTCCGCGATCAGTGGGATGAGCTGTACTCGCAGGCGCAGCAGGGCTTCCAGGATCTGCTCGCCTGGACCGAGACCCTCCCGATCGACATCGACCAGGCGCAGATCGACGAGTGGATCGGGGCCCTCACCGACTTCGTCACGAGCGCCCAGTTCGGCTCCGGGGCCCTCGCCGGGGTCGGCGCGGTCGCCAACTTCGTGACGGGTCTCGTCCTGATGGTGACGATGCTCTTCTTCTTCCTCAAGGACGGCCCGCAGATGTGGGCGTTCCTGCTGCGACCCTTCCGCGGCGAGGACTACCAGCGCGCGGTGCGGATCGGCGACAAGACCGTCGCGACACTGGGTTCGTATGTGCGAGGGACGGCGACCGTCGCCGCCGTGGACGCCATCGGCATCCTGATCGGTCTTCTCATCCTCCAGGTCCCGCTCGCCATCCCGCTCGCCGTCCTGGTGTTCCTGCTCGCGTTCATCCCCATCGTCGGCGCGACGGTCGCCGGCATCCTCGCCGCCCTCGTCGCGCTCGTCGCGAACGGCTGGGTGGTCGCGCTCATCGTCGTCGGCGTCGTGGTCCTCGTGAACCAGCTGGAGGGGAACTTCCTGCAGCCGGTGCTGATGGGCCGGTCGATGAAGCTGCACGCCTTCGTCGTCCTCGTCGCCCTGACGGTCGGCGCGGTGCTCTCCGGCATCGTGGGCGCCGTGCTCGCCGTGCCCATCACCGCGGTCGTGTGGGGCGCCATCCAGGTGTGGGACGGTCCGCACACGCCGGCGCGGTGGGCGCGACCGAAGCACCGCGAGGATGTCCTCACCGAGGCGCCCGTGACGTCTCCGGCAGCCTGAACCTCAGTCCGTGCTCCGGGCGCGGCTCGGCTGCACGCGAGGCGGCTCACCGGGCATCTTCGGGAACTCCGGCGGGAACGGCAGCTCGCCCAGACCCGCGTCGAGGTCGCGCTGCCACCACCCCAGCAGCGTGTCGATGCGGCCGGGTGCGGCCTGCAGATCCGCCCACGGGTCGCCGAGATCCGCGAGGCGCTGTGGGACGGTCCGCACCGTGAACGCCGCCGGGTCGACCCCCGCCTCGAGCTCGTCCCAGGTGATGGGCGTCGCGACGGTGGCGGACGGCAGGGCGCGCGGGCTGTAGGCACCGGCCATGGTCCGGTCGCGGTTGGCCTGGTTGAAGTCGATGAAGATGCGCTGACCGCGCTCCTCCTTCCACCAGTCCATCGTCACGCGGTCCGGCATACGACGCGCGAGTTCGCGCCCCGCCGCGATGACGGCATGCCGGACGTCGAGGAACTCGTGGGTCGGCTCGATCGGACAGAAGACGTGGATGCCGCGGTTCCCGCTCGTCTTCAGCCACGCCTCGAGACCCGCCTCGCGCAGGACGTCGCGCAATGCGGGGGCGACGGCCGCGGCGTCGGCGAAGTCCGTGCCGGGCTGCGGGTCGAGGTCGATGCGCAGCTCCACCGGATTGTCGGTGTCGGCTGCCAGCGAGGCCCACGGGTGGAACACGATCGTGTTCATCTGCACGGCCCAGACGATCGCCGCGGCGCTGTCGAGGACGACCTGCGGGTGGCGGCGGCCGCTGTTGTAGGTGCACATCACGTCCCGGACGAAGTCGGGCGCGCCCTTCGGCGGGTTCTTGGAGAAGAAGCTCTCCCCGTCCACGCCCTCCGGGAAGCGTTCCAGCGACACCGGGCGGTGCCCGTTGGCGCGCAGGAACGGGTCCGCGACGGCGACGACGTACTCCGCGAGCTCCTGCTTGGTGATGCCGAGCTCGGGCCAGAGGACCCGGTTCGGGCTGGAGACCGACACGTCCCGGGGACCGTCCGGTCCCGGCACGGTCAGCGTCGTCCGTTCAGTCGCCATGCGACCCACCCTAGGCGGAGGGCTCGACGCTGGTCGAGGACCTCCGATGGGACGTCGCGAGCCCGGTCAGTCGGGGGCGCCGGCGGCGAGTCCCGCGAGCAGCGGCTCGCGGTCGAGTCTGATCCACGGCCCCGCCGGGTCGACGACGACGCCCGAGATCGCGGAGTCGCTCGCGAGAGCGGCGCGCAGCTGGGCACCGGTCAGCGGCAGCGGCCGGTCGCCGCGGCGCATGGCGATGACCTCGAGCGGGTGCGAGAACACCTCGAGTGTCCGCGCTCCCTCCGCCGTCCGGGCTTCGGCCAGGCCGAAGCGGCCGTTCTCGTCGGCGGGCCCCGCCGCGACCCAGAGCTTGACGCGCGCGAGAGCGCCGGCGATGTCGACGGCGGTCTTCTGGTCGCGGGGGCGGCAGAGGAGGTTCTTGACCGTCAGCTCGGGATCGCCTTCTTCCACGGCCTTGCGGATGAGCTCGATCGGCAGCGCGATCCGGCCCGTGGGGGTCGCGTGATCGAGGATGATCCCGGAGTAGTCGCCCGCGAGAGCGTTGGCGAGGACGACACCCACGGGCTGTCCGAGCGCGGAGGTGCCGCTGTCGCCGTCGGCGCGGACGGCGGCCTGCAGCGGATCCCCGCCGGTGTACGCGAGGAGGAACCGCTTGTCCTCGATCGTGGAGACGGCGGGTGAGAGCGGCTTGCCCTCCGCGACGAGCATCCGGGCATCGCCGCGCACGCGCAGGTACAGGTGGCCCTGCAGCGTCTGTCGCATGACGTCCATGACGTCGAGGTTCTCGGGCTTCTCCGGGAGCGCGTCGAGCGCGGCGCGCAGCACGACGTTGTCGGGCATCCCCGGGACGGTCTCGCTGCGCGGCGGCGCTTCGGCCGCCGGACGGAGCACAGCACGCGCACTCGCGGCCTGCCCGAACGTGGAGAACGAGATGCCGACCTCGGGGATGATCTCCTCGGGGAGGACGAGCGTCGGCGACGCCTCGGCATCCGGTGCGTCCGGCGCGGCCGCCGGCTCGGGAGCCGGTGTCTCGTCTGGCTTCGGGCGGCGGGAGAAGAGGGCCATCCTGCGAGCCTAACCCGCCGGGGCCCGACTCCCCCGGCGCCGGCCGCGTGCCCACAGGGTCAGCAGCACCCCCGCGGCCGCGGCGATCGCACCCGCGGCCGCGAGAGACGTCGGGACGGTGCCGCCGGTCGCGGCGAGCCCGCCCGCGACGACGCGCACCGCGAGCCGCGCGGTGGACTGCGGGCCCGTGACGACGATCTCGTGGGGACCGAATGCCGCAGCCTCCGGGATCCGCACCCGCATCCGCAGCGAGCCGGCCGCGTCCGCTTCCGTCCGGGCGAGCTCGACGGGCGTCGAGTGCAGCTCGATGACGACCTCCTCGGCGGGAGCGAATCCCGTCCCCGAGACGGTGAGGAGGGCGCCGCGCTGGATGCTCCGCGCCGAGAGGCTCACCTCGGGTGCGCGCGTGACGGGGCCGACCGGCGCGCTCTCCGCCGCCGCATCCGGCAAACCGTCCCGCGACCCCGTGACCCGCACGGAGACGAGGTGGTTCTTGTGCGCGGGCGTGAGTGTCAGCGTCGGGTCGGTGGCGCCCTTCAGCGGTTTGCCGTCCCGCAGCCACTGGTACCGCAGGGTGACGTCGGCGGGCAGCCATGTCCCGGGATCCGCGGTCAGCGTCTCGCCCACGCGCGGCAGTCCGGCGACGGCGGGGTCCCCGGGAACGATGACCGGTTCCTCGCACGTCGCTGCGAGGACGGCGTCGATGCCGTCGGCGGACCGGCCGTCCTCCAGGACGAGCCGGTCGGCGGCCTCCGGGGTTCGGGCGCCGTCCCAGTAGAGGGGGCACATCCCCTCGGCGGCGAAGGCGAGGAGGTAGGTGCCGGTCGGGAGGTAGAACCCCTCCACATCGCCGGGCGGGTGGGCGAACGAGTACTCCGCCCACGCGGTCGCACGGGCGATCTCCTCCCATTCGGTCCCGTCCCAGCGGAGCGCGCGGATCTGCGCGGGCTCGGTCAGCTCGCCCACCGCCGCCGCGACGCGTCCGGCGATGTCGACCCCTGCCGCGAGAGCGACATCGATCCCCGTCACCTCGTCACCCCCGGTGACGACGAGCGGCGTCGCCCCCTTGGGGCCGGCCGCGCCCGCGTAGTACTGCAGCGCGACGCGGGCCGCCGTGGCGCGCGGGCGCACCTGCAGCGTGTAGGTGCCGGCGGGGACCTTCCCGATCCGGTACGTCCCGTCGTCACCGATGGCGGTGGATGCCGTCGGCTCGCCGGCCCCGGTCTCGGTGAGGAGGACAGTGCCGCCGTCCGTCCAGGGATAGCCGTCGAAGCGCACGGATCCCGAGATCGAACCGGCCGCCTCCAGCACGGCGTCGATTCCCGGCGTCGTGGTTCCGGGAGCGACGGTCACCGGCTCGGCGTCGGCGAAGTCGGACACGCCGGGCCAGAACTGGTCGAGCAGGCCGTCGTCGTCGGGGGCACCGAAGGCGACGAAGTGCGTGCCCGGACCGACGCCGGCGATCGTGTAGCCGCCGTCGGCGGCGGTCACCGCGGAGATGCTGCTCGTGTGCGCGGTGGTCTCGGCGCTGACGAGGACACCTGCGACGGGCGCACCCGTGTCGGAGCGTGTGACGGTGCCGCTGATCGCGCCGGTCGCCTCCAGCGCCGCATCGATCCCCACGGCCGCACCACCCGGCGCGACGGGCACCCGTGTCGCGGCGTCGGGGGACCGCGCGTCGTCGTAGTACTCGGGGGCGAGCTCGGGCGGCTGGTCGTCGATGATCGGCGGCGCGAACTCGATCAGGTACTCGCCCACGCCCAGTCCGACCGCGGTGTAGCGCCCGGCGGCATCCGTCACGACCGACGTGGAACCGCCGTCGCCGTCCACCCAGACCGTGACATCGGGCACGGCCGTCCCGTCCGCGGCCCGCGTGACCGTGCCGGAGATCGTGCCGCCGAGCGGGAGGACGCCGTCGACACCCGTTCGCGCCTCCCCGTCCGGGAGGGTCAGGATGTCGGCGTCGTCGAACGTCGCCGCCCCGTCCCAGAAGACGAAGGTGAGATCGGAGCCGGGCGGCGGCACGAAGCGCACACGGTAGTCGCCGGCCGGCGCCTCGGGGATCGCGTAGCGTCCGTCGGCATCCGTGACGGCCACGAGGAACACCTCGTCGCCGATGAGGAGCACCTCCGCGCCCGCCACCGGCGCTCCCGTGTCACCACGGGTGACCGTGCCGGTCAGTGCGGCATCGGCGGGTGCCGCGGCGGCCGCCGATGTGCCCGCGAGCACGAGCAGCGTGGCGACCGCGAGAAGGCGGATAAGGGCACGTAGGTACGACGGCATGACACGGCACTCCGGTGTGCGAGGCGTCGCGCGCCAACCCCCGGCGCACGTATGCGCTGTTATACCGGGGACCCGCGCCCCGGGGCAAGGTGCCGGGAGCGCGCTACTCCCGCGACGCGCGGTATCCGGCGAGCTCCGCGGCGCGAGGTGTGACGAAGCACTGCTCGGGGTCGGTCACGGCGTAGTACCGCCCGCCGGGCACATGGTAGATCCAGTCCGTGGTGTGCCGCGTCGTCTGGTTGCCCTTCACGGGATAGGCGCTGGGGCAGTTGTCTTTCGACGCGGGACGCGACGTGCCGCTCTTCACGACCGCGGTCGCTGCCGAGATCTTCGAGATCGTCGTGTAGCCGCTCTTGCGCCCCGTGACCTTCACCGTGATCCGCTTGCCGATGTGCCCGTTGCTGAGGGTGAGCGTGCTCTTGGTGGCGTTCGTCAGTGCGCGGCCATCGGCGTACCACTGGTAGCTGAAGCTCGTCCCGGACGACCAGGTGCCGGTATTCGCTGTCAGGGTCAGAGTCTGGTAGGTGCGCCCGGCGATCGTCGGCGTGCCGACCCGCGGCACGCGCGGCGTCGCCGCGGAGGCCTTGGCGACCGTCGCGTAGCCGGACTTGCGGCCGGCCACCTTGACGGTGATCGCCTTGCCCATCTGGGACTTCGTGATCGTGAACGTCGAGCGGGTCGCGTCCGTGATCGCCACCCCGTCGGCGTACCAGCGGTAGCTGAACGTGGTTCCACTCGTCCAGGTGCCGGGCTTCGCCGTCAGCGTGGAGCCGACGGAGGCCCTGCCCGTCACGGTGGGCGTGCCCGCGGTGGCGACCTTCGCGGTCGTCGTGCTGGTCCGTGAAGCGGTGATGAAGCCGGTCTTCTTGCCGGTGACCTTGACGGCGAGCGTGACGCCCTTCTGCGCGGTCCCGAGCTTGAAGGATGCGGCCGTGGCACCCGAGATCGCCCGTCCGTTGGCGTACCACTGGTAGGAGAGCGTGGCGCCGGCGGTCCAGACGCCGGGCTTGGCGGTGACGATGGAACCGTAGGCGAGCGACCCCGAGATGGTCGGCGTGGCCGCGGTGAGAACGTTGGTCGACACCTCGTCCGTCGGGTCGGAGTCCTTGACCTCCCAGGTGGTCGGGCCGGTGCGACCCCAGACGGCGACGACGATGCGCAGGCCGCGGTGAGCCGGGGTGAGGACGAGCTTCGTGCCCACGGCGCCGCTGATGAGCTCGTCATCGGCGTACCACTGGTACTCCAGTGCGGTGCCGGGCGCCCAGACGCCGGCGGCGGCCGTCAGCGTCTGGCCGACCTGTGCGACTCCGCTGATCGTGGGCCAGCTGTACGCGTCGCCGACGGTGTCCAGGTCGGCGTCGTAGCCCGTGAGAGTGTCGGCGACCGAGACGTCGAACTCACTCGCCGTGCCTATCCCGGGCTGGTCGTTCCACCACTCTTTCCACTGCGAGTACTCGGTGCCGTCCTCGTCGAACTCCTGCCAACCCACGTCGGTGAAGGACAGAGTGTACGTACCGGCCCGCAGGCCCGGGATCGTGTACAGGCCGTCTGCGGTGATCGGGCCGGAACTCTCGGCGACCCAGCCGCGGACGCGGTCCTTCCGGTAGGCGACGGCGACGGCCTCACCGTAGGCGACATAGCCCCCGTCGACCGTCCCGGAAACGGTGGCTCCGCGGTCGAGGGTGATGTCGACGCCGGGGACATCCGTGCCCAGGACGACGATGTCGGTCGCATCCGCGTAATCCACGGCGCTCTGCCACCACTCGTCAGCGATCGCCGGGATGTCGGAGGTGACCTGCAGCCGGTACGTGCCGGGCTGGAGGCCGATGACGCGGTAGGTGCCGTCCGGCTCGACGTCATCGGACGCGACGGGGTCCGTCCCATCCGCGGTGTAGAGGTTGACGGCCGTCGACCCGTCGATCGCGTGCAGCCCCGCCGGGAAGGTCACGGTGCCGGAGACCGAACCGCTGCCGCTGCCCGCGGCGAGCGCCGGTGAAGCGACACTCAACAGCCCCGCGACGAGGACCGCAGAGATGCCGACAGCGAGCGCCCGGGCGCGCGAGGTGAAACGCATGGGGGATTCCCTTTCCGTGACGGCTCGGGTCGCCGTCTCGCGCGCATCACTGCGCACCCCTAAAAGATTAGAGCGCTCTCATGTTCGCCGCCACTCCCGGTCGGGGAGAACGGCCGCTCACAGCTTGCTGATGGGTGCGATCTTGATGAGGAGCTTCTTCGGTCCGGCGGTGTCGAACCGCACGTGTGCGACACGTTTCGCGCCCTCGCCGGTCACCATGTCGACCCGCCCCTCGCCGAAGTCGTCATGCCGGATGCGGTCGCCCGCGCCGAGTTCGAGATCGCCGTTGTCGCGCACCTTGGAAGGGATTCTGTTCGCGAACTTCTCGATCGAGCCGGTGCGTTCGCGCGGCGGCAGCGGCACGAGGTCGTCGCCGTAGCGGTTTCCGCCACCACCGAAACCACCGCCCGATCCGCCTCCTTGGCGCCGCGCGTTCAGCGCGCGCGATTGCATGCCGCCACGGGAATTCACGTCGCCCGGCGACTGACGCCAGTCGATGAGCTCGTGCGGGATCTCCTGCAGGAACCGGCTCGGCATCGCCACGGTGACCTCGCCGAACTGGGCACGGGTCATCGCGAGCGACAGATAGAGGCGCTTGCGCGCCCGGGTGAGCGCGACGTAGAAGAGGCGCCGCTCCTCCTGCGGCCCGCCCGGCTCGCCCGCGGAGATGCGGTGCGGGATGAGGTCTTCCTCGACGCCCGTGACGAAGACGGCGTCGTATTCCAGGCCCTTGGCGGTGTGCATCGTCATGAGCGAGACCGAGCCGCTGGCATCCGAGAGGTCGTCGGCATCCGAAACCAGCGCGACCTCCGTGAGGAAGTCCAGCAGCGTCCCCTCCGGGTTGTTCCGCGCGAACTCGCGGGTCACCGCGACCAGCTCGTCGAGGTTCTCGACGCGCGCCTCGTCCTGCGGGTCCTTGCTCTGCCGGAGCGCGTCGAGGTAGCCCGACTTGTTGAGCAGCAACGAGAGGCCCTCGGCGACCGACGTCGACGGTGCGAGTTCGCCGGAGGAGGGGAGCATGATCTCCGCCGCCTCGGCGAGCACGGCGTCGAGGCGCGCGATGGCCTGCTGGATCTTGGGCCCCACGCCGAGTGCCGAGGCGTTCGCGAGGGCGTCGCGGAAGGTGATGCCCTCCTCCGCGGCGTAGCGGGCGATCGCGGTCTCGGTCACGTCACCGATGCCACGCCGGGGCCGGTTCAGGATGCGGCGGACCGCGAGCTCGTCCGCCGGGTTCGCGACGGCGATGAGGTACGCCATCGCGTCCTTGATCTCGGCTCGGTCGTAGAACTTGGTGCCGCCCATGATCTTGTACGGCACCGCCGACCGGATGAAGATCTCCTCCAGCGCGCGGGACTGCGAGTTCGTGCGGTAGAAGACGGCCATCTGCGAGTAGTCGACGCCGGCCTTCCGGATCGCCTCGACCTCATCCGCCACGAACTGGGCCTCGTCGTGCTGCGAGTAGCCGGTGAAGCCGATGATCGGCTCGCCGGCGCCCACATCGGTCCACAGCTTCTTGTCCTTGCGGTCGAAGTTGTTGCCGATGACCGCGTTCGCGGCGGAGAGGATGTTCTGAGTCGAGCGGTAGTTCTGCTCGAGGAGCACGACCTTGGCGCCCGGATAGTCGCGCTCGAACTCCGTGATGTTGCGGATGTCCGCGCCGCGGAACGCGTAGATGGACTGATCGGAGTCGCCGACGACGGTGAGCGACGCGCCGTCCATCTCCGGTGCCTGCTCCGGCTCGAAGATCATCATGCCGCCGCTGGAGAACGAGTCGCCGGCCTTGCCGACGACGGGCCTGGTGAGCTCGCGGATCAGGGCGTACTGCGCGTGGTTGGTGTCCTGGTACTCGTCCACGAGGATGTGCCGGAAACGTCGCCGGTACACGTCGGCGACGTGCGGGAAGGCACGGAAGAGGTAGACGGTCTGGGCGATGAGGTCGTCGAAATCGAACGCGTTCGCCCTCTGCAGCGCGCGCTGGTAGTCCGCGAAGATCTCCGCGAAGAGGCGCTCGGCGGGGTCGGACATGGTGGCGGTGCGCGCGAAGGACTCGGCATCCGCGAGCTCGTTCTTCAGCTTCGAGATGCGCCCCTGGACGGATGCCGGGGTCAGTCCGAAGGCATCCGCTTCATGCTCTTTGACGAGCCGCTTGATGAGCGCGCGGGAGTCGCCCGAGTCGTAGATCGTGAAGCTCTTGGTGAACCCGAACTGCTGCGCCTCGCGGCGCAGGATGCGCACGCACGCGGAGTGGAACGTCGAGATCCACATGCCCTGCGCGCTGTCGCCGATGAGCTGCGTCACCCGCTCGCGCATCTCGCCCGCGGCCTTGTTGGTGAACGTGATCGCGAGGATCTGGCTGGGCCACGCCTCCCGGCCGCGCAGGAGGGACGCGATCCGATGCGTGAGCACGCGGGTCTTCCCCGACCCCGCACCCGCGACGATCAGCAGCGCCTGGCCACGCGAGGTGACCGCCTCGCGCTGCGGCGGATTGAGGCCCTTCAGCAGGTCGTCGTCGGCACGCGCGCCGGTGCTTGCTGCCCCGACGATGACTGGTTTGATCGGGTCACTCATGTCCCCTCAAGTCTAGGCGCGACCGCCGACCCCGGGTCGGCGTGTCCTGCCGGCGGGGTGCCGACCGGATGGCGCGCTTCCGCGAGGATGGATCCATGACCTTGCCTGCCATTCGCGTCCTCGACGTCTCCGGCGTCCCCGCCTATGTGTCCGACATCGCCACCACCTTCACCGGGACGCTCGTCTTCGGCGTCGGCCTGCGGGACGAGACCGCGCGCACCGCAGGCACCGCCCACCTGCTCGAGCACCTGATCATGAAGCGCGTCGGCAAGGTCACCGTGACCCACAACGCGACGACCGCTGACGAAGTCATCGCGTTCTTCGCACAGGGCTCACCTGCCCAGGTGGGCGACTTCCTCGCTCGGGTCGGCGCCGCCATCTCGTCGCTGCACGAGATCACGGTCGACGATGTCCTCGAGCAGCGGCGCATCATCTCCGCCGAACTCGGCGAAGGGGACGAGCGCATCGGCCGCGGGAACCTCATCGACCGGTTCGGCAATCAGTCGCTCGGACTGCTCGACTTCGGAAGCCCCGCCCACCGCTCCCACACGCGCGCCGACGCGCTGGGCTTCGCGGACACCTGGCTGCACGCAGGCAACGCCGCGCTCACCTTCACGGGACCCGTCCCGGACGGGTTCACCCTCGACCTGCCCGCCGCGCGGCCCATCCCGGATCGGACGGTGCCCGAGCCGATCCGCCACGAGGCATGGATCCCCAACGGCGAGATCCCCCTCGTCCTCTCGCTCGTCCTCCGTTCGACCGAGGCGGCGCACATCGCGATCGCCCGGACCCTGCTCGAGGACGCGCTGCTCACGCGGCTGCGCACCGAGCGGCACCTCGTGTACTCGGTGAACGGCTTCGCGCTGCCGTTGAGCACCGATGCCACGTTCGTCGGCTACGCACTCGATCCCCGCGCCGAGGACGCCCTGTCGGCGGCGACAGGCGCGATCGAGCTCCTCCGAGAGCTCGCCGAGGCGGGCCCGGACGAGTCCGCGATCCGCGAGCAGCTGGAATCGTGGGATGCCGCCGACGAGGACCCGCTGGTGCAGGCCTCGCACCTGGACGCGCTGGCAGGGGCCGTTCTCCGGGGCCGTCGGGGCCGCGACGACGTCGCCGCCGCCGATCTGCACGCGGTCACCGCCGCTGACGTGCAGCGCGTCATCGCCGATGCGATGACGACACGGTTCATCACGTTCGCAGGCGACACTCCCCTTCCGGATGACGATGAGGTCACCGCCGCGCTCGGTATGCCGCCCGCGGAGGATCCGACGCCCTTCGCCGTCTCGCTCTCCCGCATGGAGTGGGTGCGCCACGTCATGCCGGACGAGGTCGAGGTGTTCAGCGGTCGCACCTTCCGTGGTCTGCGCGGCGCAGACCTGTTCGTCGACCTCGAGCGGGTGACGTTCTCCTCCCGCGAGGGAACCATGGAGGTCCGCTTCGACAGCATGCCGGTCGCCCTCTACTCCGAAGGACAGCGCTACTGGTGCCTCGTCGGTCGCGAGGGGCACTTCATGATCGTCGACCTGGATCAGTGGCGCGGCGCCGCCAAGCTGCACGACCTGCTGGGGACGCGGATCCCGGACGATGTGCAAGCCGGCGTCGACATGGAGACACCTCTGCCGGCATGAGCCGGGACTCGCCCGTCTTGCAGGAATCGGCCTGGATGTCAACCGGGAAGTGGCTTTGATCCTGCCCCGGTAACGTCGCCTGCGTCGCGCCCGTCGGGCGTATCGGGGAGGATCGACGTGACACAGTCGCTGGAGGAGACGTCGACGGCGGCGCTGCTCGACGGCCGCTATCAGCTCGGCGAGTGCGTCGGACAAGGCGGTATGGCGCGCGTCTTCCGGGCGGAGGACATCCAGCTCGGCCGCACCGTCGCGATCAAGATGCTGCGCGCGGATGCCGACGCCCACGCCACTCCCGAGCGCGCGCGCATGGAGATGGCGCTGCTCGCATCCCTGAACCACCCATCGCTCGTCACGCTGTTCGATGCGAGCATCGTGCCCGGCAAGCCCGAGTACCTCGTCATGGAGTTCGTCGACGGGGCCTCCCTCGCGGAAGAGCTGGCCGCGGGCCCCATGCCCGCCGTCGAGGTGGCCGCCATCGCCGCCGAGATCGCCGCCGCCCTGCACGTCGTGCACGACGCGGGGATCGTGCACCGCGACATCAAGCCCTCCAACGTCCTCCTCGCCCCGACGGCACTGCCGGGACGACGTCACCGCGCCAAGCTCGCCGATTTCGGGGTGGCCTATCTCGCCGACTCGACCAGGCTGACCTCGCCGGGCCTCATCATCGGCACCGCCGCCTACCTCGCGCCGGAGCAGGTGCGCGGCGAGCACGCCGGACCGCCGGTCGACATCTACGCGCTCGGCCTCATGCTCCTCGAGGCCCTCACCGGCCACCGCGCGTTCCCGCACGCGTCGGGGATCGGCGCCGTCATGACGCGGCTGATCGAGGTGCCGGAGATCCCTGACTGGATGGGACCGGAATGGACTGCTCTGCTGCAGGACATGACGGCGACCGACCCCGCTGAGCGACCGACGGCCCTTGCCGTCCTCGACGCCGTCGCCGGACTGCCGGTCGCGATCGGTCCCGCGCCGGTCTCCGCGGCAGCAGTGGACGACGAGCCGGCCCCGACGGTCCCGCTCGCGCTCCCCGCAGCGTGGCCGCCCGCCGCCGAGCTCGACCAGGCACCCGCATCCACTCCGGTCGCCGACGCCCGCGGGGCCGGCGACGCGTCGCACGTGGCCCCGCGTCGTCGCACGCGGCGTGCGGCAGTGCTCCTCCCGCTCGCCGCGGCCGGTGCTCTGCTCTGCATTCAGGTCGGCATGTGGATGGGCGGGATGCAGCTGCAGTCCGGCGTGGCGCCGGTCGTCGGCCCCACTCCCTCCCCGACGTCGGTCGTGGAGGAGGCGGCCACCGACGACGAGACGGAGACCATCCTCCCCGCCGGCGATGTCCGGCAGACCGCGCCGTCCGCCCCCGACAAGACGGCGAAGGAGGCCGCGAAGGCCGCCGCGGAGGATGCGCGCGACGCCGCGAAAGCCGCCCGCGACGAGCAGAAGGCGGCCGAGGCGGCCGCCCGCGAGGCCGCGAAGCAGCAGGCCGCCCAGCAGCGCGAGGCGGAGAAGGCCGCGAAGAAGGCCGCCAAGCCGGGTCGCTGACGGGTCGACCGCGCTGAGAAACCACATCCAGCGCGAGAAACACCGCGAGGCATGGTTTCTCATGCCCGAAGTGGTTTCTCAGCGCCGCGGGTGAACCCGACGCGGGACCGACGATGCCGCCGGGCGGTCAGACGTCGCGGCGCCGCCGGCGCAGCAGCCACACGTTGCCGTGGGTGGGATCGTGCTGCAGGTCGTCCAGGGCGGCGAGCGCGAGCGCCAGGCCACGGCCCGATTCGGCATCCTCGCCCGGCATCGTCACCCGATCGAGTCGGATGAGCGCGGGATCGGCGTCGTCTGTCATGACGGCGGTCAACGTCGTGGCGTCCACCTCGAGCCGGATCGTGACGGTGGGATGCTCGGGCCCTTCGGCGTGCTCGACCACGTTCGTGGCGACCTCGCTGACGGCCAGGGCGAACAGCATCCGATCCTCGTCCGACACCTCCGGCACCCGGCTCCAGAGGTCCGCGAGGGCATCGTGCACGGCGTCGACGAGGGTCAGGTCGGCGGGACCCTCGAGGTAGACGTCGGCGATCGCGTCACTGCTCATCGAACGCGGCTTCCGCCGCCGGGTACTCACGGAGCACGCGGTCGAGGTTCGTGAGTTTGAGGACCCGGCGCACCGCTTCGGGGACAGCCGCGATGCGCAGGTCGCCGTCCGCGAGCCGTGTCGACTTGAGCCCCCCGATGAGGGCGCCGATGCCGGAGGAGTCGATGAACTCCGTGTCGCTCATGTCGATCACGACGCGAGGCGTGCCGGCGGCGACGGCGTCGTCCACGGCCTGACGCAGCCGGGGCGCCCCCGTCGCGGTGAGCCTGCCGGACACCGCGACGACGGCCGCGCCGTTCACGGTGCGGACGGTGATGTTCATACTTCTGCCCTCTCGTCGAGCGTCCGGGGGGTGTAGCCGCGGTACCGCACGGCCTGGATGATGACACTCAGCACCGCGAGGTCGTAGAGCACCCACATGGAGTTCACCAGTGTGCCGGTGCCGTCGCCCGTCCCCACGATGACCCGACCGACGCCGACGACCAGGGCGACGGCCAGCAGAGCCATGGCCGTCAGCTGGGGCCAGATCTCCCGCCAGGGCGGGCCGCCCGCCGCGCGGCCGTCTTTCCGCGTGACCACGAAGGTCAGCGACTTGCCGAGGACGACATCCGAGAACGCCGTCGTGCAGGCTCTGATCCAGATCGGGAACAGGGCGAGGGAGTATTGCTGCCCGCGCCAGGTGCGGATCCCCTTCGCGACCACGACGAACAGCAGCTGATTGATCAGGAAGTACGGCAGGAAGCGCGCGAAGAAGTCGACCGACCACGCCGTCACCGGGAGCACGCCGAGCAGCAGGTAGATGATGGGCGCGGCGATGTAGACGATCGCGGCGAAGCCGGACAGGTAGCTCCACATCGTCGCGAAGTACATGAGCCGCTGCCCGCCGGCGAGGCCCTTCTTCGTGAGCGGATTGTCGCGCAGCAGGACCTGCATCGTCCCCTGCGCCCACCGCAGCCGCTGCTTCAGCATCGTCCGCAGGTCTTCGGGTGCGAGGCCGTGGGCGAGGATCTCGTGGTGGTAGACGCTGCGCCACCCCAGCGAGTGCAGCTGCATCGCGGTGGCCATGTCCTCGGTGATCGAGATGGTCGCGAGGGGCTGCACCGGCTGCGCCTCGTCGGGGCGGTCGATGCGCAGCGCCTCGATCAGCGCGTCGACGGCGGCCACCGCACCGAGGGGCGAGAGCTCGCGCACCGCGAGCGCGTCCAGGGCGGTCTCGTCCACGATGAACGCGTCGAGCTCGGCGTCGTGCTGCACGGGCAGCTCGGCGATCGCGGTGAGGTCGGCTCGTGCGGCCTGGAGATCGGATGCGACGAGCCGTCGCGACGAATCCTGGATGGCGCTGTGCACGCCGTAGGTGACGTCCGCGATCGGCGTGCCCGATGCCGCGTCCGACCGAGCGCGCTCGACGACGGCCTGCAGACGGACGAGCTCGGCGGTGACCTCCGGCGGAGCCGAGCGATCGGCGACCGCGCGCTGCAGCATCCGCCGGGCGGCGCGCAGCGCGGTCGTGACGGATTGCTCGAGGTTGCGGACGTACCCGACGATGCCGAGCTGCATGAGCGCGTCCCGGCGCAGCACGGCGTTGGAGCCGCAGAAGAACGCGGCGTTCCAGCCGTCCTTGCCCTGCTGGATCGGACCGTAGAAGAGCGGCGCCTGACTGCCGAGCGGATCGGCGTCGTCGACGTTCACGAACCACTGCGGGGTCTGCACGAGGGCGACCTCAGGGTCATCGGCGAAATAGCCCAGCGTGCGGTCCAGGATGTGCGGGTCCGGCACCTGGTCGGCGTCCAGGATGAGGAGGAACTCGCCGTCGGTCTGCATCAGGGCGTTGTTGAGGTTGCCGGCCTTGGCATGCCGCGGCTTGCCGACCCAGTCATCGGAGCGGGTGACGTAGCCGACACCCGCCGCGCGAGCGGCCGCCTCCATCTCGGGCCGCGCCCCGTCGTCGAGGATCCACGTCTCGTGCGGATAGCGGATCCGCTGCGCGGCTACCGCGGTCGCCATCACCATCTCGACCGGTTCGTTGTAGGTGGTGATGAGGACGTCGGCCGTGCCCGTGGGCGCCGAGCGCGGCGCAGGGCGGTCGCGGGCGCGCCACATCGTCAGCGCGAAGAGGATCGTGTCGATGAGGCTGTAGGTCTCGGCGATGACGAGCGGAACCGCGATCCACCACGCCTCCCAGTTCACCGAGGCCAGCCACCGCCACGCGACGTAGTTGACGCCGAGCAGCACCGACAGGAGGGCGAGGATGCGGATGACGACGAAGCGCGCCGTCATGCGTCGCGCCTCACGACGACGACGGTGACGTCGTCGGGCGCCTTGGACGCTCGGGCGATGCGCGCTGCTTCCGCGACCGCCCCGGCAGGCCCCGCCTCCCGGAGGGTCCGCTGCACGTGCCCGAACGGGTCATCGGGGTCGAGCACGTCCAGCAGCCCGTCGCTGCAGCACATGAGGATGTCGCCGGGCTCGAGGAAGGCCTCCCCCGCCGAGCGCTCCTCGTCGATGCCCATCCCGAGCGGCAGTCCCGTCGAGCGCAGTGGCTCCCACGTGTCGTCACGGCGGAGGATGAAGGCCAGGCTGTGGCCGGCATCCACGAACGTGACGCGGCCGGTCGCGGCTTCGACGTCGGCGTGCAGGGCCGTCACGAACATGTGCAGGTCTTCGAGGTCCTGCGCCAGCATCCGGTCGACGTCGCGCACAGCGTGGAGGAGCGAGCGCTCGGGCGCCGTGCGCAACGACGCGCGGACGCCCGCCGCCACCATCCCCGCGCCGATCCCCTTGCCCATGACGTCGGCGAGCGTCAGCCGGAGGCGGTCGCCGTGGAGCTCCCAGTCGTACAGGTCGCCCATGACATGGCCGGATGCGACGGCGGTGGCCGCCAGCGTGTACCCCGGCATCCGGGGGGTGCGGCGCGGCAGCAGCGCGCGCTGCACGACCACCGCGTGGTCGAGTTCGTGCTCCCGCGCGATCTCGGCCTGCACCCACGAGGCGAGTTCGCGCAGCAGGACGCGCTGCGCCGCGCTGAGCTGGCGCGGCTTGGTGTCGACGATGCACAGCGTCCCGACGGTCTCCCCGCCGGGCGCCTCCAAGGGCTGGCCGGCGTAGAACCGCAGGTGCGGGTCGCCGGTCACGAACGGGCTCGTGGCGAAGTCGGCGTCGGCCGCGGCATCCTCGACGACGAGCATGCTGCCCTTGCCGACGGTGGCGTCGCAGAACGAGTCGGCACGCGGCGCCTCGCGCTCGCCATCGAACCCGTACTCCGACAGTCGCCACTGCCGATCGCGATCGAGCAGCGAGACGCTGACCATGGGCACGTCGAAGAACTCGTGCGCGAGTCGCGTGATGCGGTCGACGCGCTCGTCGCGGGGGGCGTCGAGGATGTCGAGTGCCTCGAGGGCTCGCTGCCGCGCCGTCTCGCTGTCGACGTCCTGCTCCACAAAGGCCATACAAGCACCCTGGTATGGACGCCGGATGCTGGCAAGTCGACGTGCCGTGCGACGTAGCGAGAGCGAGCGCGACGGTACGCGCGAGAATGGATGCATGCGCACTCTGCTGAACATCATCTGGCTGGTCCTGGCTGGATTCTGGCTGTTCCTCGGCTACGTCGCGGCCGGAGTGCTGCTCTGCATCCCGATCATCACGATTCCGTGGGCGATCGCATCCTTCCGGACGGCGAATTACGTGCTGTGGCCGTTCGGCCGCACGATCGTCGACAAGCCCGGCGCCGGTGTCGGCTCGTTCATCGGCAACGTCATCTGGGTCGTGCTCGCCGGGATCTGGCTGGCGATCGGGCACCTGCTCTCCGGAATCGCGCTGTTCATCACCATCATCGGCATCCCGCTCGCCCTCGCCGACTTCAAGATGATCCCGATCTCGCTCATGCCACTCGGCAAGGACATCGTCTCGACGCGTCAGGGCGCGTTCGACCGCCCGGTGCGCTGATCCCGTAGGGCGGGGTCGCCCGCCGCTGGTCATCACGAGTCGTCGCTGGGCACGGGATGCCGCAACACGGCGTCACGATGCGACACCCCGTGTCACGGCTTGTGCGGGGGTCGCAGGTCCGGGTTAGCGTCGATCCATCGCGGCGGTCCGGGTGGTCCCGGGCACCGGTTCATACCCGGTTGCGTTGCGGGTTCGACTCCCGCCGTCGCGTCCACTGACAGCCCGCAGAGTCCTGGCCGTGCACTCCGTGGCACCGCCCTGATGCGATGATGCCCTGGTGTCGAACAACGGCGAGGGCGCGGGCGATCGACGTCCGGCGTCGTTCGGCAATCGCGCGTTCGCCCGGTACTTCTCCGCGATCGCCGTCGGCGCGTTCGGCACCGCACTGACGTCGGTCGCGCTCCCCGTGCTCGTAGTCGCGGTCCTGGGCGCGAACGCGTTCGAGGTCGGGATCGTGAACGCCGCCCAGTTCGTTCCCTATGCCGTGCTGGGGCTCTTCGCCGGCGTCTTCGTCGACCGGTGGCAGCGTCAGCGCATGCTGGTGTGGGCGAGCGTCGGCCGCGCGGTGAGCCTCGCGCTCATCCCCGCGATGTGGGTCGCCGGGCTGTTGCCGATCTGGATGCTGGTCGTCCTGCTCCTCCTCTTCGGCGCGTTCTCCGTCTTCGGGTTCGCCGCCACCCAGTCGCTTCTGCCGCAGATCGTCGAGCGGCGGGCGCTTCGCGCCGCGAACGCGCGACTGGATCAGGCCGAGGCGGTGGGACAGACGGCGGGACCCGCCCTCGGCGGCGCCCTGGTCGGCTGGATCGGCGCCCCTCTCGCGATCGCCGTCGACGCCGTCACCTATGTCATCGATGCCGTGCTGATCTCCGGACTGCGTCTGACGGAAAGAGAACCGCGGGCGGTGACGCGGCGATCCGTCCGGCGCGAGATGGCGGAGGGACTGCGCTGGGTCTACCGGCATCCGGTCCTCGCGCCTCTCGCGTGGTCCACACACGTGTGGTTCATCGCGAACGCCGCCGCGCTGACGATCTTCACGGTGTTCGCGCTGCGCACCCTGGGCTTCTCCCCCCTCCTGTACGGGCTGCTGTTCGCGGGGGCGGGGCTGGCGAACCTCCTCGGTGCGACGCTCGCCCCGCGCGTCGGCGCTCGTCTCGGTTCGGGTTCGACGATCACGGTCGGCCGTGCGCTCTATCCGGTCGCGTGGATGCTGGTCACGTCCGCTCCTGCGGGCGGGTCAGCGCGCCCCGCCGCCATCGCCGCGGTTCTCGTCTTCGCGGGCATGATCCTCCAGGGTTTCGCCGGCGGGCTCGAGAATGCCAACGAGATGAGCCTCCGCCAGGCCGTGACGCCCGACGGGCTGCTCGGGCGCGTCAATGCCACGATGCGGTCCGCCAACCGGACCCTCGGGGCCGTCGGCGCCATCGCCGGTGGAAGCGCGGCCACCCTGCTCGGCGAGCGCTCCTCGCTGCTCATCGCCGTCGGCCTGTTCGCGGTGGCATTCGCGATCGCGATCGGCTCACGGGTGCGCGCGGCGCGCGACGATGAGGACTCTGCAGCGCCGACCTGAGGATGCGGGGCCGATCAGGGCGCTTCGGCGAGGATCCTCTCGACCACGACGCGCGCACTGCGCGCTTCCGCTTCGGGGTTGTGGGATCCGGTGCCGTCCGCCAGCAGCAGGAGCGCTTTCCACAGCGCCCAGGCGCGACCGCGCGCCCACACGGCGTCATCCCACGGCAGGCCGTCGCGGAACACCGCCCGGGCCGAATCGTCGAACATCGTCCACGCGATCGCCAGATCGCATGCCGGATCCCCGACGCCCGAGGTACCGAAGTCGATGACGGCGCGGAGACGCCCGTCCCGGAGCAGGAGGTTGCCCGGCGCGATGTCGCCGTGGAACCAGACCGGCGGGTCTGCGATCTCCGTTCGCAGCGCGGCATCCCACACCGCCCGCGCCGCCGCGCTGTCGATCCGCCCCGTCAGTGCGTCGAGCGAACGCGTCACGTCCTGCTCGTAGACCCGCGGATGCGCGCCGCGCCAGAAGCTGTGCGGGCCCGCCGCCGGTCCGCCGGACGCGTCCACTGCGGCGAGCGCGGCCAGGAACCGAGCGACGTCGGCGGCGAACGCATCCAGGTCACCGATGCCCGCCTCGCCGGCCGGCACCCCCTCGATCCAGCGGTAGACCGACCACGGGCGCTCGAAGTCCGCCGTCGGCGTGCCGAGCCCGACCGGTTCCGGGATCTCGAACGGCACCCCGGTGGCGATCACCGGGAGCCAGCGCTGCTCCTTCGCGACCGCCGCGGCGTAGCCATCGGCGCTGGGCAGGCGGACCAGCAGGTCGTCGCCGAGGCGGAAGGTGCGGTTGTCCCAGCCGCCCGGGCGGACCTGACGGACGGGAAGCCCCCGCCACTGCGGGAACTGCTCCGACACCAGCCGTGTCACGAGCGCCTCGTCGATCGTCATGACGACCAGTCTGGCGCCCGGGCGTGGCACCGGGTCATCCCCCGATCTGGGCCAGCAGCTCGCCGGTGTCGGTGCCGGTGGCCTCCGCGATGCGGCCCTTCTGCACGCGGTACATCGCGAACTCGGCGACGTTGACGTGCCGCCGCGTCGCCGGGATGCCGCGGAACGCGCCCAGGTGCGTACCGCCGCCGCGCAGATGCACCGCGAGGCGGTCGTCCTCGGCGATGAGCTGGATGCGCCGCCACCGCCAGTCCGGGAACGCGTGGAAGAGGTCGGCCATGTCGGCGATGAAGGCATCGGCGCCGCCCGGCAGGTGCGCGCGGCGCACGGACGGATCGATGAACGAGCGGATCGCGTCGAGGTCGTGGCGGTTGCACGCGTCGAGGTACTCGGCGTGCCACTCACGCATCTCCCACGGCTCCACCCGCCCATTATCCGCGCCGCGCGTCCCCCGCCCGGCCCGCGCGGCCACGCGCGCCGGGCCGCGGGCGCGAGAAACCACATCCAGCATGAGAAACCGCTCCGGGTGTGGTTTCTCATGCCCGAAGCGGTTTCTCGACGGGGGTGTGGACCCCGAGCCGGCCACGCGCCGCACCTGCGGGGTCGGCGCCTCAGACGAACGGTCGCGAGATCTCGGTCAGGCGACCGAGGGCCGCGGCGACGGCCAGCTCCGGCCGCAGGCTCGAGAGGCGGCGCTCGGCGTCGTGGGGCACGGTGGCGGTGTACGCATCGATTGCGGCCTGGGCCTCATCCAGGCGCGGCTCAGCCGCCGGATCGCCGAGCGGCGTGGCGACGACGTCCGCCGTCCGGCGCAGCGCGTGGGCGAGGGGGCCCGCCGAGTTGTCGACCAGACCTGCGTGATGGGCGAGCATGTCCGCGATGTCGCGGGTCAGGAAGGCCGATCGCTCGAGCGCCCACCACCGTCGTTCGTTCTCCTCATCGAGATCATCGAGGCGCCGTGCGCGCGGGTTGGCCCGTCGGCTTCGGGCTGCCTCGTGCACATCGTCGGCGACCGCGGCGGCCAGGGCGGCCAGGTGGTCGCTGGCCCGCGCCAGCCGGTCGCCATCGACTCGTCCGGCGTCCACCATGTCGGCCATCAGCCGCAACTCGGCTTCGAGGTCGCCACGCAACTCGGACAGGCGTTCCGCCGCCTCGCGGAGGTACACGGGCGGGAAGAGGAGGAGGTTCGCCACGACACCCACGAGCACGCCGAAGGCCATCGTCGCGATATAGGAGCTCGAGAACTCCTCGGTCTCGCGGCCGCCGAGCAGCAACACGAACAGCCCGGCGATCGCGATCCAGTCCCGCCCGGCATCGAGAGCGCGGATGCCGCCGACGGCGACACCGACGCCCACGACGACGGCGACCGCGACGATCCCGGGCGCCCCGAGAGCCACGAGCCCGAGCCCGCCGAGTCCCAGCGCGATGCCGCAGGCGAGCCCGACGAGCGCAAGGAGCCCTGATCGCGCCGAGTCCACGACGGTCGGGTACATCGCCACGAGCACGCCGAGGGGCGCGTAGTAGGAGTACTCCGCATCGGCGAACGGCACAAGCGGCGCGAGATACCAGGCGACCGCCGCAGCGATCGCGGTCTTCAGCGCGAGCACGAGCCGCGAGGTTGCGAACACCTCGCCGCGTGCGGTGCGCACTGCGCCCGCCACGCGGCGGCGACGCGCGGCGAAAGGAGATCGGGCCATGGCGTCACGGTATCCCGGTGCGCACACCGCCCCGAGGGGGTTGACGCCGCGACCGTGGTCGGTCGGGGCGATCCGAGGCGCCGTCACGCCTCGGGCGCGTGTGCCACATACCTGCGCTCGACGCAAGCCCCTCAGTCACTCCTCACGGGACGCGTAGACCGGGGTGACCCCACTGAAACCCGGTGGGGCCCCGATCGAAGGAGAGACCATGTCAGATGGCAGCTACGCCATGGGCGCCGGTGAGTCCCAGGAGACGCGGAGCGGAGAGTCGCACGTCGTCGACACCGCGAAGCAGGAAGCCGCCGACCTGAAGGACACCGCCACCGGTGCGGCGAAGGATGTCGCGGGGACGGCGAAGGATGAAGCGGCGTCGGTCGCGCACGAGACCAAGGCGCAGGTCACCGACCTCTATCACCAGGCCCGTGACGAGATCGCCGACCAGGCGTCGAAGCAGCAGGAGCGCATCGCGACCGGGCTGAGCGCGCTCGGCGACCAGCTCGGCTCGATGGCCCGCACCTCCGACGGCGGCGGCATCGCCGGCGATCTCGTCCAGAAGGTGTCCGAGCGGGTCTCCGGGGCGGCCACGTGGCTGAGCAGCCGCGACCCCTCGGCGGTCATGACGGATGTCAAGGCGTTCGCGCGACGTCGTCCGGGGGCATTCATCGGCGGCGCACTCGTCGCCGGCGTCCTCGTCGGGCGACTCACCCGCGCCCTCGCCGCAAACGCGAAGGACCAGTCCGATGCGACCGCGGCGACCGCGAAGCCTGCCCTCCCGTCGAACGTCACCATCGTCCCGCCGACGCCGGTCGTGGAGAGGACGCCGAGCTACGCGGAGCAGACCCCGGTGTTCTCGGCGTCCGAGTCCCGCCTCGGTGGCACCGGACAGGGGGTGTCGGATGAGCGATACGACTCCGTCTGAGCGGCGCGCCGCCGACACGTCGCTCGGCGACCTGCTGGGCGAGGTGACACGCGACCTCTCGACGCTCATGCGCCAGGAGCTCGCGCTCGCGAAGGCGGAGCTGAAGGAGACGGCGACGACATCCGCCAAGGGTGCGGGCCTTCTGGGCGGCGCCGGGTACGCGGCATCCATGACGGTGCTGTTCCTGTCCATAGCGCTCTGGGCCGCCCTGTCGGACCTGATCGGCGCGGGCTGGTCCGGTGTCGTCGTCGCCGTCTTGTGGGCCATCATCGCCGCCGTGCTGTACGCCGTCGGCCGCAAGCAGTTGCAGGAAGTCAAGGGCGCTCCGCAGACCGTGGAGACGCTCCAGGAGATCCCGGAAGCATTCAAGAGAAATGAGGAGAACCGATGAGCGATTCACCCGAAGCGATCCGCGCCGACATCGAGCGCACCCGTGAGGAACTCGGCCAGGACGTCGACGCCCTCGCCGACAAGGTCACCCCGTCCAAGATCGCGCAGCGCCAGGCCGACAAGGTGCGCGGGGCGTTCGTGTCCGTGCGCGAGCGTGTGATGGGGGCCGCGGATGACGCGTCGTCGTCGGCGTCGTCGGCCGCGTCCGGCCTCGCCCACGGGGCCGCGGACGTCGCCCACGACGTCAAGGTCAAGGCGGAGGGCGCGCCCCTCGCCGTCGGCCTCATCGCCTTCGGGTTCGGCCTCCTCGTCTCGTCGCTGATCCCCGCCTCCCGCAAGGAGAAGGAGCTCGCCGAGTCGGTCAAGGACACCGCGCAGCCGCTCGTGGATGAAGTGGCGAGCGTGGCCAAGGAGGTCGCGGGCGACCTCAAGCAGCCGGCCCAGGAGGCAGCCGCGGCCGTCAAGGACCGCGCGACCGAGGCCGTCGAGACGGTCAAGAGCGAGGCGACCGACGCCGCGGACACCGTCTCCGACCAGGCGCAGCAGTCGCGCGAGCACCTCAGCAACGGCTGACGCGCAACGACGCGCGGGGCGGGGCGGGGACACCCGCCCCGCGTCCCGCCGCCTCGAGCAGGAGACGGGTGGCGGATGCCGGAAACTCCCCGCCGTTTCGCAGGGCCCAGCCATACGCTGGTGCGGTCACGCGAGCAGCTGAGAGGGAGGCGCCATGCGCACGAGACGTCACATGGTCGCGGCATCCGCCACCGCACTGCTGATACTCGCCCTCACCGCCTGCGCAGGGAGCCCCATGTCCGACGACGCCTCCCCCGGCTCGCCCTCCGGCTCGAGCCGCCCCCCGTTCATCACGACCACCCCGATGGCGCCGACCGGCACCCCGATCACGGTCCCCGATGCGCGCTGGTCGGCGCTCGTCGCCGACCTCGAATCCCGTGGCGTGACCGGGACTCCGGAGGTCGTCTCCGCCGAAGCCGTGACGTTCAACGACGGCGCGCTCGGGTGTGCCCAGCCGGGGCAGTCCTACACGCAGGCGATCGTCGACGGCATGCGCGTGGTCGTCGAGGTGGACGGCGTCCGCTACGACTACCGGTTCGGCACCGGCGACGCGCCCAAGCTCTGCGAGCGCTGAGCGCGCGCAGCCCGCACACGCGATGAGGGCCGGGCGCTCGCGCGCCCGGCCCTCACTGCATCTGTCCTACTTGATCTTGACGAGCACCGCTTCGTCGGAGCCCGACTTGTTGTCGAGCACCACGATCATGCTGCCCAGCGGCTTCTGCGCGGCGTACGCCGCAGCATCCACGTCGACGGGCACCGTGACGCTGCCGCGCCGCGGGACGGTCTCGTACTGGCCGTTGCTGATCGCCGGAGCGGTCGGGTCGTAGGTCGCCCAGGTGGACGCCGCGTCCTCGCCGCCGGAGATGCCGAACGTCTGCACCGTGTAGTCGAACTCGCCCGTGATCCCGAGGTCGCTCGCGTAGGCCGGCAGCAGCAGGGTGCTGCTGTCGGTCGGGGCGGTGGTGAGGAACCCGCTCGGGTAGAGGGCACCGGTCTTGGCGTTCACGAGGAACGTCTCGGCCAGGCCGTCGTTGTCACCCGCGCGCACGGCACCGGAGTCGTACGACAGCACGATCCAGTCCGGCTCGCCGTCCTGATCCGTGTCGATGATGACGTCGTACTCGTTGCTCGCCGCGTTGGACCAGCGATGGTGCGTGTTCAGCGCGAAGACGACCAGGTGGTCGCCGCCGGCCACGGGGAACGACTGCACGCCGGCGGCGCGGATGTCGTAGCCGTTGTCCGGAAGGGACTTCGTGGCATCCTTCGCGTCGGACAGACCCCACGTGTAGAAGTCGGCGTCCGCGTCGAGTGCACCGCGCGTGTTGCGCAGCGTGACCTGCTTCGTGCCGTCGGTGACCTTCTGGCCCTTGGTGACCCAGGGGCCCTTCGTGGTCGCCGACACCGTGCTGTTCGAGCGCGGGACGAGCAAGTACGGCACCCGCAGCGTGGACTTCGGCGCCGTCAGCACGATGTCGCCCGAGATCTCGTAGAACGAGAACTGGTCGTCACCGGCGTTCGACGTCGGGATGTCCTTCGCGAGGGCCGCGACCGTCACCAGCAGCTTGACCGACTTGCCGGGGCGGACGGTCACCGACTTGGCGCTGACGTTCACCTTGGCCTTCTGCGATGCCGCGGACGGCGTGGTCGTCACCTGGTAGGTGACGGCCTGCTTGCCGTCGTTGCGGACGGTCACCGTCTTCACGCCACCGAAGCCGACCGGCGACTCCTGGAAGCCGAAGCTCAGCGCCGACTCGCGCGCCCAGCCGCTCTCCGTGCGGAACGCATCACCGGTCGCCGTGACGGTCGTCGCGACGGCCTGGGCCGTGTCGACGAGGCCGACGCCGCCGATGGTGAGGCTCTGCCCGGCGACCTTCTCCGGGTCAGCCGTCGAGACGATGGTTGCCGAGACCTGCGAGGCCGACCACGTGGGGTGCGCCTGCACGGACAGCGCCGCGACACCCGCGACGTGCGGGGCCGCCATCGACGTGCCCGACATGATGGCCGCTCCGTTGCCGGAGCCGACATCCGCCGACGCGATCGAGACGCCCGGCGCCGCGACGTCGGGGCTGATCGCGCTGTCACCGCTGCGGGGACCCGAGGAGGTGAACGACGCGTAGCCGCGGAACCCGGGGTTGGCGATCTGCGCCGCCGCGAGGGTCGCGGTGGCACCCGCCACGAGAGTGGCGCTGCTCGAGGCGCGGACTCCGAGGAACGGGATCGTCACGACGTACGGCGTGCCGTCGTCGGGGTTCGACGTGATCATGCCCTCGTACGGGGGCAGGGTGTTGTCGGAGTTGACCATCACAGCCGCGGCGGCGCCGGCCTGCTGCGCGTAGATCGCCTTCGCGACCCGGGCGCACGTGCCACGCTGCATGACGGCCAGCTGGTTGCCGCCCGCCACGATTCCGGCCTTGGTGAAGGCCGCGACCGAGCAGCCGAGGGCCTCGTTCTCACCCGCGGTGGCCGGGTCGTCGGCGAGACGGACGACCGTGAGGGCGCCGATGCCGGCGAGCGAGGCGCCGTTCGCGTTGATCGCCTCGACGGCTGTGCCGTTCACGGTGATCGTCGCGCCGGGGAAGCTCTCCGAGCTGTCCACCGCAGAGACCGCGATGACGCCGTCACCCGTGCCCGGCGAACCGGTCAGGTACGGGTTGTGGCCGGAGTTGCCGGCGGAGGCGACGACGACGACGCCGGCACCCACCGCGTTGGAGGCGGCGACGGCGTCGGGGTCATCCCCGCGACCGAAGGAGGAGCCCAGCGACATGTTGATGACGTCCATGCCGTTGGCGACAGCCCAGTCGATGGCCGGGACGACGACATCCGTCGATCCCTCGCAGCCGAAGACGCGGACCGCGTAGAGGTCTGCCTCAGGTGCGACACCGGGACCCACGCGGAACGAGTTCGACGACGTCGTCGAGTCGTAGGCGCCGTCGTACGTGGAGCCGTCGGCGAGGACGCCGCTGCCGGCCGTGGTGCCGGCGACGTGCGAGCCGTGCCCCTGGCAGTCCAGCGGGTTGGTGTCGGGAACGGGCGTCAGGGCGGCGCCGGATCCGCCGGCGTCGTAGGCGTCGCCGACGAGGTCGATGCCGCCCTTCACGCGCGGCGCGGCCGGACCGAACAGCGCGGGGTTGGCGGGCTGGGTCGAGGTGGCCTCGGCCGCTTCGAACGCCGCGACGGTGCCGGGGCCCCCGAAGGTGGCGTGGGTGTAATCGATGCCGGTGTCGAGAATGGCGACCTTGACGTTCTCGCCGGTGTAGCCGGTGTTCTCCCAGACCTGCGGAACGCCGAGGTACGGCACGGAGACGGCGTTGTCGAGCTCGTAGGTGCGCACGGGGTGGATGGCCACGACGCCGGGGAGCTCGGCGACGGCGTCGAGCTGGGCGGCGGGCACGGAGGCCTGGAAGCCGTTGTACGCGGACTGCATCTGCGCCTGGATCTTGCCGCCCTTGCCGGTGATCGAGCCGCGGATCGAGTCCTGGGCCTTCTTCAGCTTGCCCTTGACGGACGAGCGCTCAGTCGAGGTGAGTTCGCGACCCTTCTCGGCTTGGACGACGGCGACGGGGTCGCCCGCCATCTCGATGACGACGGTGACACGGCCGTCCGCGTCGAGCGCGGCCGAGCGGAAGCTCGAGTCGATGCGACCACTGGATTCCGTCTGGGTGAAGCGCGACGACGGATCGTCGTCGGTTGTCGCGGCGAAAGCCGCGGAGGTGGGCAGCGAGAGCGCGATGACGCCGGCTGCCGCCAGGATTCGTCGGTGCAAAAGGGAACCGCCTTTCCGTGCAGGGCACTACCTCCGCTTCGTGTGCAGAGGCTCATAGGAGGCTATGCATCGACCGACAGCCGACGATAGCCCTCTGAAGATGAGAAGGCTCTCATCTTCGAGGACGGGGAGTGCTCACGCGATGCGCGTTCCGGGCGGCAGATGCCGCGCGGGCGTGCGGGTGCGCGCCCAGGCCCACCACAGCAGCGCCGCGGCCAGGGCGATCTGGACGCCGAGCCCGACGAACCAGCTCGGCACGGTCTTGCCGATGACCTCGCGTGCGGTGGGCATCATCTGTTCTTCGTACGGCGCGCACTCGTCCCAGCGCTGATCGAGATCGGGCGGCAGCTGGGCGGAGCGCACGCCGTACTTCACCATCCCGAAGGCGTCGACGGCGTTGCCCTGCCCGTCGAACTGGGTGGGTGTGGCGTCGGCGAGGATGACGAACGGGTTCGCCGCCAGCATCCACCAGACATAGTCGAAGCGCGGCACATGCCAGGTGTCCACCTGCCAGTCGCCGCACACCATGTCCTCGGGGTTGCCCCAGCACTTCTCGGAGCCGTCCTTGCACTCCGGGTTGCCCGTCGAGGGGTCGTACTCGGCGGTGCGGTAGGAGTTCGTCGCCTCCGAGGTGATGCTGGCGCCGACGAGCCCGTAGCCGATGACCGTGCCGATCGCGAGCGCGGCGACGACGAGGTACGTGGCGGCGACGGAGAACAGCGGGCGGGGCAGGATGCCGCTGATCGCGATGCCGATCGCGGCGATGATGCCCGTCTCCACGATCAGGATCACCAGGGAGGCGAGGACCGTCCCGGCCTGCACGCCGCCGGCGAAGGTCGCGATGACGAGGAACGGGGCGGCGACCACCGCGAAGGCGAGGCCGGTGATCCAGGCGGCGAGGAACTTCCCGAGGAGGATCTCACCGGTCGTCACGAGAGTGACCTGCACGGGCGCGAGGGTCGCCGCGTCCCGGTCGCCGTTGATGCTGTTGCCGCTCAGGGTCGGCGAGACGAGGATCACGAGCAGCAGCGTGATGTAGACGACCGTCGAGTAGATCGCGGCGCCGCTCTGGTCGGTGCGCTGGAACGCGAAGAACGACAGCAGCGTCACACCCGCGAGCAGGGCCGCGAAGATGCCGAGCAGGACGAACCACGACACCGTCCGCATCCGCTGGACGAGCTCGAGCCGGGCGATGGCCCACAGTCTCGCGAGATTCATCGCGCGCCCCCTTCGAGGTCGAGGAAGGTGTGTTCGAGGAGGCCCGTGGCGGCGCTGAACTCGGCGACCGGAAGGCCGGCGCGCACGAGGGCGGCGACCCCGGAGGCGGCGTCCGCGTCGGAGGCGAAGTGCAGCAGCAGGTCGCGCCGCTCGATCGGGATGTGGTTCACGTCCCATCCCAGCGCCTGGGCGACCGGCAGGGCGGCGGCGGTGGCGTCCCGGTCGGCGAGGCGCAGCCGCCACATCCGGCCCCGGGCCGCCGCGGCGGCGACGCGCTCGGAGCTGACCGTCTCGCCCTGGATCAGGAAGACGGCGTCGTCGACCACCTCCTCGAGCTCGGAGAGGATGTGGCTGGAGATGAGGATCGTGCGGCCCTCGGCGGCGAGCCGGCGCAGCAGCACGCGCAGGTCGATGCGCGCCTGCGGGTCCAGGCCCGACGCGGGCTCGTCGAGGAGCAGGACGCGCGGGTCGTGCACGAGCGCGCGGGCGAGCCCGAGGCGCTGCTTCTGGCCGCGGGAGAGGACGCGGGCGGGTGCGTCGGCGAGGTCCTCGAGGCCGACGGTGCTCAGCAGCTCGGCTGCGCGGGCGGCGGCGCGGTCCTTGTCCAGGTCGTAGAGACGCCCGGTCGTCACGATGGTCTCGCGCGCGGTGAGGGTCTGCCACGCGCCGAGCGCGTCCGGCATCCAGCCGAGCAGGGCCCGCGCACCGGCCGGGTCGGCGATCGGATCGATGCCGCCGATCCGCAGCTCGCCGGCGTCGGGCTGGAGAAGGGATGCCAGCATCAGCAGCAGCGTGGTCTTGCCCGACCCGTTCGGGCCGACGAGGCCGGTGACGGCGCCCTCGCGCGCCTCGAGTGTGACGTCGCGGACCGCGTGGACGTTCCCGAAGGACCGTTTGACTCCGCGCGCGACGATGCCAGGGGTGCTCATGCGCTCACCTTAGGGGTTTGCTGTGGCCCATGCATGAACGTCGCGGCATGTGCCCGATCCGCCGGACGACGGGCCTCTGCGCCCGCGTGATCAGGCGAAGAACTCCCGGCCCAGATCGGGGTGGTCGACGAAGACGCCGTCCACGCCGGCATCCGCGATGACCTGCCACTCGGCCTCGTAATCGCCGAGCGCGGCCTTGTCCCGCCCGTGCCGGAACGACGGCAGGAGGAACGTGTTCTCCGGCCGGCACGTCCAGGTGAAGACCCGGAGGCCGCGGGCGTGCGCATCGGCGACGATCGGCGCCGGTCCGGTGGCGCGGCCGCGACGGTCGGGCGCGAGGATCATCCGCTTGTCGAGGCTGATCCCGTCGATCGACCCGACGAGCCCGTCCAGTCCGGCCGGGGTGGCCAGCGCCTTGTAGGTCGGGGCGTCGCGACCGTGCGCGGCGACGAGGTCGTACGGGCGGCCGGCCGACTCGAAGAGGTAGATGTACGACCCGCGGATGCCGTGCTCGCGCAGCTGCGTCAGCACCGTCGACTCGAACGACTCGAGCACCAGCGGCAGCTCGCCGTCGGCCCAGCCGCTCGCCCGGAGCTCCGCGGCGACCAGGCTCGCGACGTCGACCCCGAGCCCCGCGAAGTACGTCGCGTGCTTGATCTCCAGCACGACACCGATCTCCCGGCCCTGCTCGAGCGACGCCCGGCGCACGATGTCGAGCACGTCGAGCAGCCGCAGCGGCGGCTGCTCGCCGTCGAAGCTCGCGCTCGCGGGGCGCAGCTGCGGGAGCCGCTCTCGGCACCGCAGCGTCGTGAGCTCGTCCCACGTGAAGTCCTCGGTGAACCAGCCCGTGATCTCGGCCCCGTCGATCGTCTTCGTCGTGCGGCGGTCGGCGAACTCGGGGTGCGCGGCGACGTCGGTCGTCGAGCCGATCTCGTTCTCGTGCCGCACGACGAGGACGTGATCCTTCGTGACGACGACGTCGGGCTCGACGGCGTCGACGCCCAGCTCGAGTGCCAGATCGTAGGACGAGCGGGTGTGCTCGGGGCGGTACCCGGGCGCGCCGCGATGACCGATCACGAGGGGTCTGCGGCGGGGCATCGTTCCAGGCTACCCGCCGCGATCCCAGCGGTTCGTAGCGCTCTCACAGGCTGCACTGTCACCGCGAGAACCGTGTCCGATACCCTGTAATCCACAGCACCGCGCTGTGACCCGATTTTGGAGTGAGAGAGACCATGGCCTCCGGCAACTTCGCATTCAACAACCCGGCCTTCAAAGAGCAGCGGCCGGGACTGACCCCTCCCACGGCGCAGCAGGCGGGCGCCACGACGCAGTACGCCACCGCGGCCCACCAGGGCGCGGACGTCGCCGCGAACGCACAGCTCGAGGGCATGTTCGCCGCCCCGCCGGCGGGATCGCTCGAGACCGGTCGCATGACCGTCGAGGACACCGTCATCAAGACGTTCGCCCTGTTCGGCATCCTGCTGGTCACGGCGGTCGTCGGGTGGCTGTGGACGCTCGGCGGCTCGTTCGGCATCACGGGCGACCCGAACCAGGCCTTCACGATGGTGCCGTGGATCGTCGGCGCGCTCGGCGGCTTCGTGCTCGCGCTGGTCATCACCTTCACGTCGCGCAAGAAGATCCGCCCCGCGCTGATCTTCGCCTACGCGGCGTTCGAGGGCCTCTTCATCGGCGGGATCTCGGCGTTCTTCGAGATCATGTGGCCGGGCATCGTCATGCAGGCGACCCTGGCGACCGTCTCGGTGGTCGGTGTGACGCTGGCGCTGTTCGCGAGCGGCAAGATCCGCGCCTCGGCCAAGGCCACGAAGATCTTCATGATCGCGATGGTCGGCTACCTCGTGTTCTCGCTTCTCAACCTCGTGCTCATGTGGACCAACGTCCTGCCGCAGGACCAGGCGTTCGGCCTCTACAGCGCCAAGGTCGCCGGCATCCCGCTGGGCCTCATCATCGGCGTCCTCGTGGTCATCATGGCGGCGTACTCGCTCGTGCTGGACTTCGACCAGATCCAGCAGGGTGTCCGCAACGGCGCCCCGCGTCAGTTCGGCTGGCTCGGCGCCTTCGGCATCATGGTCACGGTCGTCTGGCTGTACGTCGAGATCCTGCGCATGATCGCGATCGTCCGCGGCAGCAACTGACATCCACTCCTCGAGAAGGGCCGTCCGGTACGCCGGGCGGCCCTTCCGTCGTCATCAGCCGCGAACGACGCAGGCGCAGCGAAATCGCCCCTTCCGGGCAATCGGGGTAGGGGTCCCCGCTCTTGTCCGGAAGGGGCGATTTTGCGGAGCCGGTCGGCTCAGCTCACTCCCACTCGATGGTCCCCGGGGGCTTCGACGTGACGTCGAGCACGACCCGGTTGACCTCGCGGACCTCGTTCGTGATGCGGTTGGAGATCTTCGACAGGACGTCGTATGGCAGGCGGGTCCAGTCCGCCGTCATGGCGTCCTCGCTGGAGACCGGGCGCAGCACGATGGGGTGCCCGTAGGTGCGGCCGTCGCCCTGGACGCCGACCGAGCGCACGTCGGCCAGCAGCACGACGGGGCACTGCCAGATCTCGTCGTCCAGGCCTGCCTTGGTCAGCTCCTCGCGGGCGATGGCGTCGGCATCCTGCAGAATCGCGAGGCGGTCAGCGGTGACCTCACCGACGATCCGGATCCCGAGACCGGGCCCCGGAAACGGCTGGCGGCCGACGATCACCTCGGGAAGCCCCAGTTCGCGCCCGATCGCGCGCACCTCGTCCTTGAAGAGGGTCCGCAGCGGCTCGACGAGCTCGAACTGCAGGTCCTCCGGCAGGCCCCCGACGTTGTGGTGGCTCTTGATGTTCGCGGTGCCCGCTCCCCCGCCCGACTCGACGACGTCGGGGTACAGGGTGCCCTGCACGAGGAAGCGGATGGGCTCGCCGTCGGCGGCGGCCTCCGCGACGAGGGCGGCCTCGGCCTGCTCGAACGTGCGGATGAACTCGCGGCCGATGATCTTGCGCTTCTGCTCCGGGTCGCTGACGCCGGCGAGCGCTGCGAGGAACTGGTCGCGCGCATCGATGGTCACGAGGCGGACGCCGGTGGAGGCGACGTAGTCCTGCTCGACCTGCTCGCGCTCGTCCTTCCGGAGGAGGCCGTGGTCGACGAAGATGCAGACGAGCTGGTCGCCGACGGCCTTGTGCACGAGCGCCGCGGCCACGGCGGAGTCCACACCGCCGGAGAGGCCGCAGATGACGCGGCTCGACCCGACCTGGGCGCGGATCTTCTCGACCTGCTCGGCGATGACGTTGCCGCTGTTCCAGTCGGCGGGGAGGCCCGCCGCCTTGTGCAGGAAGTTCTCCAGGACGTTCTGCCCGTGGTCGGAGTGCTTGACCTCGGGGTGCCACTGAACACCGTAGAGGTTCCGCTCGGCGTTGCCGAACGCGGCGACGGGCGTCGCGGCGGTCGATGCGAGCACGTCGAAGCCCTCGGGGGCCTTGGCGACCTGGTCGCCGTGGCTCATCCAGACGTTCTGCTCGGCGGGCTGACCGCCCAGCAGCACGCCGCCGTCGCCGGCGAGCGTCGCGTCGGTGGCGCCGTACTCGCGGAGGCCCGTGTTGGCGACCTCGCCGCCGAGCTGCTGCGCCATCACCTGGAAGCCGTAGCAGATGCCGAGGGTCGGGATGCCCAGCTCGAGCACGCCGGGGTCGAGCGAGGGAGCGCCGGGCTCGTAGACGGAGGACGGCCCGCCGGAGAGGATGATGCCCACGGGGTTGCGCTCGGCGACCTCGGCCGCCGTCGCGGTGTGCGGGATGAGCTCGCTGTAGACGCCGGCTTCGCGCACGCGGCGCGCGATCAGCTGCGCATACTGCGCGCCGAAGTCGACGACGAGGACGGGCCGCTGGGCGGTCTCGGTCTGGCTGGTCACCGGATGTTCTCCGTCGGGATCGGGGTGGATTCGGAGGTCAGGGCGGCTTCACGCTCGGACGCTTCGCGCTGTGCGAGGTACGCCCGCACCTCACGCGCGACGCGCAGCTCCATGAAGAACGACAGCAGCGGGACGATGCCGCCGAGGGCGAGCATCACGAACCGCACGAAGCCCCAGCGCATGAGGCTCCACACGCGGAAGCACGCGAAGAGATACACGACGTAGAACCAGCCGTGCGCGATGAGGATGAGGAGCGACAGATTGATCCCGTCGCCGGTGGACTCGCCGAAGGCGTCCACCTGCGCGAACCACAGGAAGCCGCCGGCCCCGCCGAGGAACAGCTCGTACTTCAGGAAGTACTTCACGATCATCTCGGCGCACAGCAGCAGCAGCATGACGCCGGTGATGACCGACGCGACCTGGTAGAACTTCAGCGCTCCGCGGATCGCCGGAAAGGTGGCGAGCTTGGGCTGAGGCATGCCTCAAGTCTAGTCTCCGGCTGGAACCGGGCTCTCCTCGAGGGCCTCGATCTCCTTCTCCCACGCATCCCGTGCGAGGCGGTACCACATGTAGAACGCGAAGCCCGCGAAGATGGCCCACTCGACGGCGTAGAAGACGTTCAGCCAGTTGACCCCGCCGCTCTCCTCCGGCGCCGGGGAGTGGATGGCGGTGAGGCCGCCGAGCGGCTCCGCCGCCGTGAGGTAGCCGCGGTAGACCGCGAGTCCGTCGACGTCGTGCCACACGCCGAGGAGCGCCGCCGGCGACATCCGCGTCATCTCGGCGGCGGGTGCTCCCGGACGCGGCAGGGCGGGCCCTTCGTCGGAGATGATCCTGCCGGTCAGATCGACGTCCTGCGGGGGGTCGTCGTTCAGAGCGGATGCCGTGTCCTCCGCGTCGTCCCGGTCCGCGGTCCAGCCGACGGCGACGGCGAGGGCGGTCGGGGCGGCAGCCTCCGTGATGCGCAGCTGGCCGGTCACCCAGAAGCCGGCCGCCCCGTCGTTGTAGCGCGAGGACACGACGACGAAGTCGCCGGCGACGAACGACCCCGTGACCGCGACCTTCTGACCCACCAGGGGGTCCGGCAGGTAGGCGCCGGGCGTCGCGACGTCTTCGAGCGGCCGCACGTTCTCGGTGGCGCCGGGATCGACGGGCGCCGTGTCCAGCGCACTCGAGAGCTGCCACTGCCCGAGCCACGCGAACACGGCGGCGAGCAGCAGAGCGAAGGCCAGCATCCCGAGCCACCAGGGGCGCAGCATGACCTCGCGCAGGGTCGGCGGGAAGACCTCGGGGCCGGCAGAGCTCATCTCAGCCGAAGGTGTACGGGGCGACGACGACCTCGACCCGCTGGAACTCCTTGAGGTCGGAGTAGCCGGTCGTCGCCATCGACTTGCGGAGCGCGCCGATGAGGTTCGCGGTGCCGTCGGCGACCGGGGCCGGTCCGTAGAGGATCTCCTCGAGCGGGGCGACCTGTCCGACCTCGACCCGCGTTCCGCGGGGCAGCTTCGCGTGGTGGGCCTCGGGGCCCCAGTGGAACCCGCCGCCGGGCGCGTCGGTCGCGCGGGCGAGGGCCACGCCGAGCATGACGGCATCCGCGCCCATCGCGAGCGCCTTCACGATGTCGCCGGAGGTGCCGACGCCGCCGTCGGCGATGACGTGCACGTACCGCCCGCCGGACTCGTCGAGGTAGTCGCGGCGCGCGCCGGCGACATCGGCGACGGCCGTCGCCATGGGGGCGTGGATGCCGAGGGTTGCGCGCGTCGTGGAGGCGGCGCCGCCGCCGAACCCGACCAGGACGCCTGCGGCGCCGGTGCGCATGAGGTGCAGGGCGGCCGTGTAGGTGGCCGCACCGCCGACGATGACGGGGACGTCGAGGTCGTAGATGAACTTCTTGAGGTTCAGCGGCTCGGACACGCTCGAGACGTGCTCGGCCGAGACGGTGGTCCCGCGGATGACGAAGAGGTCGACGCCCGCGGCGACGACGGTCTCGTAGAGCTCCTGCGTGCGCTGCGGGGTGAGGGCGCCGGCGACCGTGACGCCGGCCGCGCGGATCTCGGCGAGACGGGCCCGGACGAGCTCCGGCTTGATGGGCGCGGAGTAGAGCTCCTGCATGCGCGAGGTCGCGGCATCCGTCGGGAGCCCGGCGATCTCGGCGAGCAGCGGCTCGGGGTCGTCGTAGCGCGTCCATACGCCCTCGAGGTCGAGGACGCCGAGCCCGCCGAGCTGGCCCAGCATGATCGCGGTGCGGGGGCTCATGACGGAGTCCATGGGCGCCCCGAGCACGGGGATCCCGAAGCCGAAGGCGTCGATCGACCACGCCGTCGACACGTCCTCGGGGTTGCGCGTGCGCCGGGAGGGCACGACCGCGATGTCGTCGAACGCATATGCGCGGCGGGCACGCTTGGCGCGGCCGAGCTCGATCTCCATGGTCACCCCCCCAGCCTACCGGTCGCGGTGCGCGACACCCCGGGCCCGCGCAGGCGTCAGGCGGGGAGGCGGAACGCCGGCGCGGCGAGCGCCGCCGGATCCAGCGCGAGGTCGGCCAGCACGGCGCCAACGCCTGGCGCGAACTTGAAGCCCTGCCCGGAGAACCCCGCGCCGACCACGATCCGCCCGCGCCGGTCGAGCACGAAGGCGTCGTCGTCCGTCGAGGTGTAGGTGCAGCTGATCGGAGCGGCGGTGCCGGCATCCAGCCCCGGCATCCACTCCCGCACGTAGGCGGCGAGCATCTCCGCGTGCGCGTCGAGGCGGAAGGGACGCGCGTCCGGGTCGACCTCGTCGCCGACGCGGTGGAAGCCGACCTTGACGCCCTCGCCCGGCGTCGGCATGCCGTACACCGGGGCGGGCCACGTCCCGGGGGTCACGAAGTGGTTGAAAGACGGCCACGGCGAGCCCGGTTCGCGCGGCGTGAAGTGCGCGGGGCTCTCCTCCGTGACGGTGAGACGCGGCAGGCGGATGCCGGTGAGCAGGGCCTTCGTCCACGCTCCGGCCGCCGCGACCACGACCTCGGCCCGGATCGCTCCGCCGTCGGTGCGCACCGTGACGCCGTCGGCGTCCTCGTCGATGCCGAGCGCCGGCGTCTCCCACCGGACCTCGCCGCCGGCCGCGACGATGCGTCGCTCGAGCTCGCGGAGGGTCGCGTCGGCGCGCGCCACGCCCGCGTCGGGCGAGTGCAGCACGGTGTCCTCGAACCGCATCCCGGGCCAGCGCCGCGCGGCGTCCGCGGGGTCGAGGAGGGTCGCCGGGATGCCGCGCTCGCGGAGCCTCCGCTCGACCTCGACCAGGCCGCCGCCGGTGCCCCCGAGCGTCGCGCCCGCGCCGTGCGACACGAGGCCGTGCAGACGCAGGAGCGGTTCGCCCTCCACCTCGCCGAGCGCGTCCCAGCCCGTCCGCGCGCGGGTCAGCAGGTCGAGGTAGTGCTCCTCGGCGTAGGCGTTGTTGAAGTTCCGGGTCGCTCCATGCGAGGCGCCGCGGGTGTGGCCGCGCGCGAAGCGCTCCAGCACGAGGGGACGCTCACCGCGCCGGCTCAGCTCCCACGCCGCGGCGAGCCCCATGACGCCGCCACCGACGACGACGAATCTGGTGCGCTCGGGCATGGGTGCTTCCTCTCGACGGGCGACGGCATCCATTCTGCCGCCGCCGCGCACGACGAAGCCCCCGGCGCGCATCGCACCGGGGGCCGTCGCACAAGTGAGCGGTTACGGCTGCGGCAGCAGCTCGAAGCGCACTGCGCCGTTCTCGTCCGGGGCGGCGTCGAGCACCTTGTCGTCGAGGACCGCCGCCGCGGCGGCGTCCAGGAAGACGCGGGCTCCGGCATCGTCGACGACCGTGTCGGTCGTTTCGGGCTGTCCGGTGATGCTGAGCGCGAAGCCCTGCGCGCCGGTGCCGTCATCGGCGATGCGCACACCGCCGGTCTCGGCCACGTGGGCGTTCGAGACGATCGATGCGACGGCCGTGCGTGCGTCTGTCGTGAGGGTGAGCATGCCTTCTCCTTCGTTCGTCGGGCGTTGGAGCAGGCCACGATGCCGAGAACCGGCCGGCATCTCAAGCCACAGCCCGGTCTCGGAGACGACTCTCAGGGTTTCGGCGCGCGCTCGCGCAATGCGCTCGCCCCCGACGTCGCGCCCGCGAGCCCCAGACGTCGCGCCTGCGAGAAACCACATTCCGCATGAGAAATCACGGCATCCGTGGTTTCTCGTGTCCGATGTGGTTTCTCGGCGAGATGGATGCCGGATGCCGGCGCGCCGCGGCGCCGAGCGCGAGGCTACTTCTTGTAGTTGGGGGCCTCGACGATGATCTGCACGTCGTGCGGGTGCGACTCCTTGAGGCCCGCGGAGGTGATGCGGACGAACTTGCCGCGCGCCTTCAGCTCCTCGATCGTCCGAGCGCCCACGTAGAACATCGACTGCCGGAGGCCTCCGACGAGCTGGTACGCCACGGCCGAGACGGGGCCGCGGTACGCGACCTGACCCTCGATGCCCTCGGGGATGAGCTTGTCGTCGCTCGGGACGTCGGCCTGGAAGTAGCGGTCCTTCGAGTACGAGGTCTTCTTGCCGCGGGTCTGCAGCGCGCCGAGCGACCCCATGCCGCGGTACAGCTTGAACTGCTTGCCGCCCTGGAAGACGATCTCGCCCGGCGACTCGTCGGTGCCGGCGAGCAGCGAGCCGAGCATGACGGTGTCGGCGCCGGCGACGAGCGCCTTGGCGATGTCGCCGGAGTACTGCAGACCGCCGTCGGCGATGATCGGGACGCCGGCCTCGCGGGCGGCCAGGAACGCCTCCCAGATCGCCGTGACCTGCGGGACGCCGACGCCCGCGACGACGCGGGTCGTGCAGATCGAGCCCGGACCCACACCGACCTTGACAGCATCCACACCTGCGTCGATGAGCGCCTGGGCGCCCTCGCGCGTCGCGACGTTGCCGCCGATCACGTCGATGTGCGCGAACGTCGGGTCGGCCTTGATGCGGCGCACCATGTCGATGACGCCGGCGGACTGCCCGTTCGCGGTGTCGACGACGATGGCGTCGACACCCGCGTCGCGCAGCGCCTCGGCGCGCTCCCACGCATCCCCGAAGAATCCGATGGCGGCGCCGACGCGGAGTCGGCCCTGCTCGTCCTTCGTGGCGAGGGGGTACTTCTCGCTCTTGTCGAAGTCCTTGATCGTGATGAGGCCGGCGAGCTTGCCGTCGTCGTCGATGAGCGGGAGCTTCTCGACCCGGTGCTGGGCGAAGAGGGCGATGACCTCGTTCGCGCCGATGCCGACCTTGCCGGTGACGAGGCCCTCGCTCGTCATGACGTCGCGGACCTTCGTGCTCTGCCGCTCGAAGCCGGAGACGAACCGCATGTCGCGGTTGGTGATGATGCCGAGGAGGCGCCCGTCCTCGTCGATGACCGGCAGACCGGAGATGCGGTACTGCGCGCAGAGCGCGTCGACCTCGTCGATCGTCGCGTCCGGCGTGGTCGTGATGGGGTCGGTGATCATGCCCGACTCGGAGCGCTTGACGCGGTCGACCATCGACGCCTGGTCCTCGATGGAGAGGTTCCGGTGAATGATGCCGAGCCCGCCTTCGCGGGCGATCGCGATCGCCATCCGCGCTTCGGTGACCGTGTCCATCGCGGAGGACAGCAGCGGTGTCGCGACGGTGATGCGACGCGACACGCGCGACGAGGTGTCCGCCTCGGAGGGGATCACGTCGGTGTGCCCCGGGAGGAGGAGGACATCGTCGTACGTCAGTCCTACGAAACCGAACGGGTCGTTGTGCTCCATGCGCTCTCCTGCATCTTCCGGGCTTACTGATTCTAAGCGGCGCGCCGGGCGTTTCATTCCGGATCCGGGTGCGTGATCGCCGGGAATCCGGGCATCTGCGGGCCCCCGCGGCCGCAGGCGGAAAAGAGTGCGATAGGCGAAACAAAACCGACACATTACGCTCGTACCGTCGTTGATCAATGCCGATGCGACCGCATCAACCCGAGCAGGTGCGCCGGACTGGAGGATTCGTGAGTCCCACGACCGTGACCGCAAGACGCCCATTGAGGTGGCTTGTGCTGTTCCTGGGCGCCATGCTGGCGGCCGCACTGCTGTTGTTCAGCAGTCCGGTCGCGGCGATGGCTGCCGCACCCGACGAGCCGGGCGGTGACCAGGAGCAGACCGACTTCTACTTCGGCGGTGTCATCACCTTCGAGGACAAGCCGGTTCCGGATGTCACCTTGCGGATCGAAGGCGCCGGCTTCGAGGCCGAGACGCTCACGGGCGACGACGGCCGCTGGCGGCTGTACGTGCCGGAGAAGGCGGAGTACACGCTCACGGTCGACGAGTCGACGCTGCCGGACGGCGTCATCGTCGAAGGCGAGTCGGCATCGCAGAAGGTCGAGTTCGGCCTCACCAAGTCGAAGATCGTCAACCTCTTCCTCGGCGAGGGCGAGCGCGTGACGCAGGGCTTCGCGGAGCAGCTGTTCGTCCGCCTCATCGGCGGCTTGAACTTCGGCCTCCTCCTCGCCCTCGCGGCGATGGGCGCGGCCCTCATCTACGGCACGACGGGCCTGTCGAACTTCGCGCACGGCGAGATGGTGACCTGGGGCGCGCTCGTGACCCTCGTCGCCACCACGATGTGGCAGCTGCCGCTCTGGGCCGGCGTGATCGCCGCGGTGCTCGGCGGCGCCGTCCTCGGCCTCGCGATGGACGCCGGGCTCTGGCGTCCCCTGCGACACCGCGGACTCGGCGTCGTGCAGCTCATGATCGTCAGCATCGGCCTGTCGCTCGCGATGCGGTACACGTTCCAGTACTTCATCGGCGGCAAGACCTACCAGCTGGCCGGGGCCAGCCCCGCGCCCATCCAGCTCGGACCGATCCAGCTCTCGTACATCGACCTCATCAGCATGGCGGTGAGCGTCGTGGCGATCCTCGCCGTGGCCTACTTCCTGCTGCGGACGCGCATCGGCAAGGCGACCCGCGCGATCTCCGACAACCCGCAGCTCGCGGCCGCGTCGGGCATCAACGTCGACCGCGTCATCCGCATCGTCTGGGTGGTCGCCGGCATCCTCGCCGCCCTGTCCGGCGTGCTGTGGGCTTACTTCCGCCCCGGGATGCGGTGGGACATGGGCACGCAGATGCTTCTGCTGATCTTCGCGGCCATCACCCTCGGCGGCCTCGGCACCGCGTTCGGCGCCCTGCTCGGCTCGCTGATCGTCGGCATCGTCGTGGAGACCTCGACGCTGTGGATCCCCTCCGACCTCAAGTACGCAGGCGCCCTCGTCGTCCTGATCCTCATCCTCCTCGTGAGGCCGCAGGGTCTCCTCGGCCGTAAAGAAAGATTGGGGTAGCCGCCATGGATTGGGGCGCCATCCTCACCAACACGCTCGGCTACCTGCTGAGCCCGGTCACGATCGCGTACGCGCTCGCCGCGACCGGTCTCGCCGTCCACTTCGGCTACGCGGGTCTGCTCAACTTCGGTATGGCGGGCTTCATGGCCCTCGGGGCCTACGGGTACGCCATCTCGGTCCTGAGCTTCGGCATGCCGTGGTACCTCGCGATGCTCGTCGGCCTCCTGCTCGCGGCGCTGTTCGCGATCATCCTCGGTGTGCCGACGCTGCGTCTGCGCGCCGACTACCTCGCGATCGTCACGATCGCGGCGGCCGAGATCGTGCGCCTGCTGTTCACGACGCAGGTGTTCGACACATGGACGAACTCCGCCGACGGCCTCGGCGGCTACAACGGGAGCTTCCAGTCCGCGAACCCCTTCCCCGCGCTGCCCAAGGGCGAGCGGTACGGCTTCGGCCCGTGGCAGTACACCGCGGCCCAGCTGTGGGTCATCGTGTTCGGCGTCCTCCTGCTCGCCGTCTCGCTGTTCGTCGTCTGGGCGCTCATGCGCAGCCCGTGGGGCCGCGTCCTCAAGGGCATCCGTGAAGACGAGGATGCCGTGCGGTCGCTCGGCAAGAACGTGTTCGCGTACAAGATGCAGGCGCTCGTCGTCGGTGGTGTCATCGGCGCTCTCGGCGGCATCATCTACGTGCTGCCGTCCGCCGTGATCCCGTCGAGCTACACGACGGCGCTGACCTTCTTCCTCTGGACGATCCTCCTTCTGGGTGGCGCGTCGACGATCTTCGGCCCGTCGCTGGGCGCGGTGATCTTCTGGATGGTGCTGGCGCTGCTCGGCAACCTGCTCCCCCAGATGGCGCAGGCCGGCTGGCTGCCGATGACCGACATCCAGGCGGGCACGCTGCGGTACATCCTCGTCGGCGTCGCGCTCATGCTCATCGTGATCTTCAGGCCGCAGGGCATCCTCGGCGACAAGAGGGAGATGACCTTTGTCAAATAACCCGCCAAGCAACGCGGCCGGCGCTCCGGGCGACCGTCCGAGCGAGCCGGCGTACGTCCCGATGGGCGACACCCCGGCCGGCGAGACGGACGGCGTCACCGAACCGGCCTCCGCCACCGGAAGCATCCCCCGTCCCAAGGCGACGGGACTCGCGAAGGGACCCGGCGTCCCCGGCGTCGCGAAGGTCGACCCCATCATGGTCATGGACGGCGTCACGCGCCGCTTCGGCGGTCTCACCGCCGTCGACGTCGAGCACCTCGAGATCCCGCGGAACGCCATCACCGCCCTCATCGGCCCCAACGGCGCCGGCAAGACGACCCTGTTCAACCTGCTGTGCGGGTTCGACAAGCCGAACACCGGCACATGGTCGTACGACGGCAAGAGCCTCGCCGGCATCCCCGCGTTCAAGGTCGCTCGCCTCGGCCAGGTCCGCACGTTCCAGCTGACGAAGGCGCTGTCGCTCCTGACGGTGCTGGAGAACATGAAGCTCGGTGCTCCCGGGCAGCGCGGCGAGAAGTTCTGGCAGGCGTTCCTGCCGTTCGTCTGGCGCACGCAGGAGACCGACAACGAGGAGAAGGCGCGCGGACTGCTCAAGCGGTTCAAGCTCGACGCCAAGGAGAAGGACTTCGCGGCCTCGCTCTCCGGCGGCCAGCGCAAGCTCCTCGAGATGGCGCGGGCACTCATGAGCGACCCGAACCTCGTCATGCTCGACGAGCCGATGGCCGGCGTCAACCCGGCCCTCACGCAGTCGCTGCTCGACCACATCCTCGACCTCAAGGACCTCGGCGTCACCGTCCTGTTCGTCGAGCACGACATGCACATGGTGCGCCACATCGCCGACTGGGTCGTCGTGATGGCCGAAGGCCGCGTCGTCGCAGAGGGCCCGCCGGACAGCGTCATGCAGGATCAGGCGGTCATCGACGCGTACCTCGGCAGCCACCAGGACGTCGACCTCGGTGTCGTGACCGGCCGTGTGGCCGGTGAGCTCGACAGCTCCGCGAAGGAGCTGCTCGAGGAGATCAAGGAGGAAGAGGCGGCATCGATCGCCCACGCCGAGGAGGAGACCAAGTGAGCACTCCCGCCCCCGCCACGGCGCCGACGACGACCGGATCCGACATCGTCGTCGACGTGCAGGACCTGACGGCCGGCTACCTGCCGGGCATCAACATCATCAACGGCGCGAATCTCGTGGCCCGCAAGGGCGAGCTGATCGGCATCATCGGCCCGAACGGCGCCGGCAAGTCGACGCTCCTGAAGGCGATCTTCGGCATGGTGAAGATCCGCGGCGGCGACATCACCGTCAACGGCGAGAGCATCGTCGGCCTCAACGCCGACAAGCTCGTGCAGCGCGGCGTCGCCTTCGTCCCGCAGACGAACAACGTGTTCCCCTCGCTGTCCATCGAGGAGAACCTGCAGATGGGGCTCTACCAGAACCCCAAGATCTACGCCGAGCGTCTCGAGTTCGTGACCGGCATCTTCGCCGAGCTCGGCAAGCGCCTCAAGCAGCGCGCCGGGTCGCTCTCCGGCGGCGAGCGGCAGATGGTCGCGATGAGCCGCGCGCTCATGATGGAGCCGTCCGTGCTGCTCCTGGACGAGCCGAGCGCCGGTCTGTCCCCCGTCCGCCAGGACGACGCGTTCCTGCGCGTCTCCGACATCAACAAGGCCGGCGTGACGACGATCATGGTCGAGCAGAACGCGCGTCGCTGCCTGCAGATCTGCGACCGCGGCTACGTGCTGGACCAGGGCCGCGACGCCCACACCGGCTCCGGCCGCGACCTGCTCAACGACCCGCACGTCATCGGCCTGTACCTGGGCACGCTCGGCAACGACTGACGCGCGTCACGAGGGGGGCGGATGCTGCGGCATCCGCCCCCCTCGTCGTTGTGCCCCGGCGTGCGACCCGCCACAGGGGTCACGCTCGGCCCTGCGGCTCGCACCGCCTCGCACCGCACCCGACGCCGCCGAGCGCGCCGCACGCACGGGAAAGGGCCCCGGATCGCTCCGGGGCCCTTCCGCGTTGTGCTGAGCGTCAGCGGGTTTCGATGCGCTCGTGCGTGTTGTCGGCCTTGTACTGGAAGACACCGATGGACGCCTCGGTCGGGTCGCCGTTCTCGTCGAACGTGACCGGGCCGGAGTATCCGTCGTAGTCAGCCGTGCCGCCACCGAGGATGATGTCGGCGCAGTCCGCGAACGAGCTGCACTTCTCACCCTCGCCGGAGCCACCGGAGACCTCCTGCAGCGAACCGGCGATGTCGGCGCCGTCCGTCGAGCCTGCCGCGAGGGAGGCCAGCGCCATCAGGATGACCGCGTCGTACGACTCTGCGGCGTACGAGAAGTCGGTCAGCGCGTCGTTGCCTTCGGCCGTCCAGGCGTCGTTCAGACGTCCCTGGAAGTCGTCCTCGAGCACCGGACCGGGCGTGGTGCCCTTGGCGCCCTCGAGCGAGACCGACACGTCGTCGCCCCACTGCTTGAGGTTGCCGTCCACGAGGTAGAAGTTCGCCGCGTCCTGGCCAGCGTTCACCAGCAGCGGCGCGATGGTCGCGAACTGGTCGAACGTGATCAGCACGATCGCGTCGGGGTTGGCCGCCGAGATCGTCTGGACCTGAGCGTCGAACTGGCCGTCACCGTCGTTGTAGGAAGCCTCGGCCACGACGGTACCGCCGGTGCTCTCGAAGACCTCCTTGACGACGGCGCGCAGGCCCGTGCCGTACGCGTCGTTCTGGTACAGGATGCCGATGTTCTTGTGGCCGTCCTCGGCGACGAGGTTGCCGATGACCTCGCCCTGGAGCAGGTCGCTCGGAGCGGTGCGCCAGTACAGGTCGTCATCCGGCCACTCGGTGAAGTCCGGCGAGGTGTTCGCCGGCGAGAACGTGATGATCCCAGCCGAGACGTTGGAGTCCAGGAACAGCTTCGTCACGCCCGAGGCGGCGGCGCCGATCATCGCGGAGACGCCCGCGTTCTGGAGCTTGGGGACGGTGGTCTCGAAAGCCTTGTTGTCGGCGTCACCCGAGTCGCCCGGCGTCAGGTCGACGGTGATGCCCTTGGCGGCCTCGTTGACTTCGTTGACACCGAGCAGGACGCCGGCCTCCTCGGGCGGGCCGAGGAACGCGAGGCTGCCCGTCTGCGGCAGCACAGTGCCGATCTTGAGGGTCAGGTCCTCCGCGGGAGGTGCATTGGACTCGCTGGGCTCGGCGGGGGTTCCCCCACCGGCACACCCCGCGAGCAGAACCGCACTGACGGCAGCGACGGCGATGCCGCCGAGAGCCTTGCCAGCACGCGAACGTGTAAAGACGCTCATGTTGCTCCTTGCTGTGTTTGGACACGGGTGGCTCGGGCGCCGCCCAGTGGGACAAACCTAACCAAGTCCACGTCTCGCGAGTGTTGCGTCTCGTTAACGATGTGTAACGGAGATGAATCGTTATCTTGCGGTGCCCACCACGGGCCGTCGCGCGCTGCGCAGCGAGTCCACCATGAGCACGACGAGGGCGAGCCAGACGAGGCCGAATCCGATCCACCGCTCGAGGGGCATCGGCTCCTGCATGATCCACGCGCCGGTGATGAACTGCAGGATCGGAGCGACGAACTGCAGCAGGCCGATGACGGTCAGCGGGGCGCGGCGCGCACCGGCCGCGAAGAAGAGGAGCGGCGTGGCCGTGACGGCTCCGGCCAGCAGGAGCAGGACGGTGTGCCAGCCGCTGATCTGCCCCATCGTGAGCCCTGCGGTCGCGGCGACGACGATCAGCTGGACGACGGCCACGGGCGCCAGCCACAGCGACTCGAGCGTGAGACCGCTGACGGCATCCACGGAGGGACCGATCTGCTTCTTCACGAGACCGTACGTGCCGAAGCTCGCCGCGAGGGTCAGGGCGATCCAGGGGAACGCGCCGTAGCCGACGATGATGACGATGACCGCGAGGACAGCGATGCCGATCGCGACCCACTGGGCGATGCGCAGGCGCTCCTTGAGCACGAGGACGCCGAGCAGGACGGTCACGATCGGGTTTATGAAGTACCCGAGGCTGCCCTCGATGACGTGCCCGGTGAGCGTCCCGATGAGGAACACCTGCCAGTTCACGTAGATGAGGAGCCCCGCGACGATCGTCCAGAACACGAGCCGGCGATTGCGGAGGATGGCGAAGAGCTTCGCCCACGTCCGCGTGACGGTGAGGAGGATGGCGCAGAAGCCGAGCGAGAGCAGGATGCGCCAGGCGACGATCTCCCACGGCCCGGTGGGGGTGAGGACGAGGAAGAAGAGGGGCATGAATCCCCAGAGGAAGTACGCGCAGAAGGCGTAGACGCCGCCGAGGGTCTCCTCGCGGGCGGATTCCTCGGGTGTCATGAGTCCGAGCCTAGAACGGTCATGACTGCACCGGGTTCACGCGAGGGTGCCGGATCCTGCCGATGTGCGTGCGCGGACTGCCAGAGACGCAGAGGGGCCCGGATGCCGAAGCATCCGGGCCCCTCAGAAGCGCTGCAGATCAGCGGACGACGACCGCCAGGACGTCGCGAGCCGACAGGACGAGGTACTCGTCCGCGCCGAACTTGACCTCGGTGCCGCCGTACTTGCTGTAGAGCACACGGTCGCCCACGGCGACGTCGAGCGGAACACGGTTGCCGTTGTCATCGATACGACCCGGACCCACTGCGACGACCTCGCCCTCCTGGGGCTTCTCCTTCGCAGTGTCGGGGATGACCAGGCCACTGGCAGTGGTCTGCTCGGCCTCGACCTGCTTGATGACGATGCGGTCCTCGAGCGGCTTGATGGAAACCGACACGGTCTACCTCTTTCTTGCTTCAAGACTGGTTAGCACCCACACACTGAGAGTGCTAACGGCAAGTCTAGAGCGCGTCTGGCACTCTCGCAACGCGAGTGCCAGCCCGGCGTCATGCACCCGGGATCGCGGCGCGCCCAGCGCCTAGGCTGGCCGGATGGAACAGGCCGAGCTCACCGCGCTGCTGACCCCGGAGGGCCTGCGCCTGCTCGATGAGACCGACGCGGCGGAGTCGTCCGCCGACGTCGCCGCCGTCGTCTCGCGGCTGCGCAGCGCCGGGCACTCCCCCGACCTCGTGTCGGCCGTCGTCGGGCAGGCCCGGCTGCGCGTGAAGGCGCGCGCGAAGTTCGGCTCCTTCGCCGACCGGATGCTGTTCACGCGGGCCGGTCTCGAGCAGGCGACGCGTCTGGAGGTCGCCGCGCGGCACGCGGGGCGTTTCCGCGACGCGGGCGTCACGCGCGTCGCCGACCTCGGCTGCGGCATCGGCGGCGACGCCCTCGGCCTCGCCGGCATCGGCCTGGACGTCCTCGCGGTCGACGCCGACGAGATCACCGCCGCGCTCGCCGCCTACAACCTCGCTCCGTTCGGCGACGCCGTGCAGGTGCGGCACGCCCGCGCCGAGGACGTCGACCTGGACGGCGTGGATGCCGTGTGGCTCGACCCGGCCCGTCGCTCCGCGGGGCACAGCGAGACCTCGCGTCTGGGCGCCGACGAGTGGTCGCCGTCGCTGGACTGGACGTTCGACCTGGCCGAGCGGATGCCGGCCGGCATCAAGCTGGGACCGGCGTTCGACCGCGACCGCGTGCCGGCGGGCATGGAGGCGCAGTGGATCAGCGTCGACGGGTCGACGATCGAGCTGGTCGTCTGGTCGGGCCGCCTGGCCCGGGCGGGCGTGGGCCGGGCCGCGCTCGTCATCCGCGGAGGTGCCGCACACGAACTGACGGCCGCCGCCGACGCGCCCGACGCGGACGTCCGCGACCTCGTCGTGGACGGGTACCTGCACGAGCCGGAGGGCGCCGTCATCCGCGCGCGCCTCATCGGGGAGGTCGCCCGCGATCTGCAGGCCGGGATGCTGGCGGAGGGCATCGCCTACCTCACCTCGGAGGCGGCGCTCACGAGCCCGTTCGTGCAGACCTTCCGCGTGCGCGAGGTCATGCCGCTGAAGGTCCCCGCGATCAACGCCGCGCTCGCGGCCAACGGCATCGGCACCATCGAGATCAAGAAGCGCGGGGTGGACATCGATCCGGCGCAGTTCCGCCGCAGGCTGCGGCTGCGCGGCGATGCCTCGGCGACCCTCATCCTCACGCGGGTAGGGCCGAAGGCGGCCGCGCGGCGGGTGGCGATCCTCGCCGAGCGGGTCTGAGCGCCGGCATCCGGTGCCCTGCGGTGCCCGGTGTCCGTGCTCGGCTCAGCCGAACAGGTTCGCCTGGGTCGACGCCCACCAGAGCCAGCCCGCGCTGAAGACGAGGGAGAGCAGGCTGAGGCACAGCGCCCACTGGGCGAGGCCGCGGCGCTCCCAGGGGCGGCGGAGCGCGACGATCGCGAACCCGGCACCCACGAGCCCGATGAGGAAGCCCCAGCCGACGAGGAACGAGACCAGCAGTCCGAGGACCGCGAAGGTCATGGCCCACCCGGCGGAGCGCGGGAGCGGCGCGGGCGGCGGGGGCGCCCACCGGACTTCGGTGTGGATGGGCTGCGTGATCGGCACGGGCTCGGTCATCGCGCGCTGGAAGCCCCCACGGTGCTCCCCCGGCAGCGCCGGGGCATCACCCGCCGGGTCGACGTCTTCGGTGGGCGCGTCGACGGCGGGCGGGCGGAGCACATCGGGGACGGGGTCGCCGGCGGCCGGCGAGGCGGTGAGGGGGTCGGCGGCCGACGAGGCTGACGGCGGCAGGGGTGGTGCGGGCAGCGCGGGCGGTGCGGCGGGCACGGCATCCGGTGCGGGCGTCGTGTGGCGGGCTGCCGCGATCGACGCGTCGATCTCCGGCAGCGGCGGGCGGTCGTCGGGGCGCGTCGGGCGCTCGTCGGGAGTGGGCCCGCTCATGCCGGCGCCACCTGGATCTCCGTGACCGGGAGGGTCGAATCGGCGCCGAACGCGAGCGTCGACGGTTCGCGGCCGCTCATGATGAGCTCCGCGGCGAGCGCGGCGATCATCGCGCCGTTGTCGGTGCACAGCGACAGGGGCGGGATCCGCACGGCGACGCCGGCCGCCGCTGCACGCTCCAGGGCGACCTCGCGCAGGCGCCGGTTGGCGATGACGCCGCCGCCCAGGAGAAGTCGGGGGACGTCGTGGCGGGCGCAGGCGTCGAGGGCCTTCGTCACGAGCACGTCGACGACGGCTTCGCGGAAGGATGCCGCCACGTCGCCGACCGGCACCGGCTCGCCGGCCGCTTCGCGCTGCTCGATCCACCGCGCGACCGCCGTCTTGAGGCCGGAGAACGAGAAGTCGTACCGATGCTCGGCCATGTCCGACGCGCGGGACATGCCGCGCGGGAACCGGATCGCGTTCGGGTCGCCCTTCGCGGCCGCGCGGTCGATCTCCGGACCGCCCGGGTAGGGCAGGCCGAGGATGCGCGCGATCTTGTCGAACGCCTCGCCGGCGGCGTCATCCATCGTCTCGCCGAGCAGTTCGACATCCGAGACGAGGTCGCGCACGAGGAGGAGCGAGGTGTGGCCGCCGCTGACGAGGAGGGCGACCGTCGGGTACTGCACCTCTTCGCCGGTGAGGACGTCTGCGGCGATGTGCCCGACGAGATGGTTGACGGCATACAGGGGCTTCTCGAGCGAGACGGCGAGCGCCTTGGCCGCGCCGATGCCGACCATGAGGGCGCCGGCCAGACCCGGACCCGAGGTCACGGCGACGGCATCCAGGTCGGACAGGGCGATGCCCGCTTCGGCGACGGCCGCTTCGATGGCGGGCTGCAGCGCCTCCAGGTGTGCACGGGCGGCGACCTCGGGGACGACGCCGCCGTAGCGGGCGTGCTCGTCCATCGAACTCGCGATCGTGTTGCTCAGCAGCGTGCGACCGCGGACGATCCCGATGCCGGTCTCGTCGCAGCTGGTCTCGATTCCGAGGACGAGCGGCTCGGCGCGGCCCATCAGCACCATCCCTTTCCGTCGATCGTCTCCGCGGGATGCGGCGCCGCCGTGTCGTGTGCCGGCTCGTCCGCGGCGGCCGCATTCGCGGCCCACGCCGCGAGGTCGAGCTTCATGACGACGGCGTCGACGTCATCCGGCTGGTAGTACCGGGGCCGGCGGGCGATCTCGGTGAACCCCTCCGAGGCGTACAGCGCGGTGGCGACGGGGTTGTCGGCGCGCACTTCGAGGAACACGTCGCGCGCGCCGCGCTCGTTCGCTGTGCGCAGCAGCTCGGTCAGCAGCGCGCGACCACGGCCGTGACCGCGGGCCGCCTCGGCGATCGCGATGGTCTGGATGTCGGCATCCCCCGCGCCCTGCACGGCCCGCACCCCGCCGTACCCGAGGAGGCTCTCGCCGGACTCGTCGACGACGTAACGGCCGTGCGGCGACGCGAGCTCGGCACGCATCATCGCCTCGCTCCACGCGTCGGTGGGGAACGAGGTGCGCTCGAGATCCATGATGGCGGCGAGATCGGATGCCGTCGCCGTGCGCAGCGTCACGTGCCGACCTTCTTCCGGGCGCCCGGCAGCGTGACGTCCGGCGCACGCAGGTAGAGCGGCTCGGCCGACGCGAGCTCGCGCCCGGCGGCGAGGGCGCGCCCGGCGACGAGGGCGATCATGGCGGCGGAGATCGCGGCGACGTCGCGGCGCTCCGCGCCGACATCGGCGAGGCGCGCGTCGAGGTCGTCGCGCGGCGCGAGGGCCGGCTCGGTGACGCGGACCGGGAGCCCGTCGTCGTCGACACCCTCGTACACCGTGAAGGCGAGCTCGCGCCGGCGCGCATCGGTGACGACCGCGAAGCGCGGCAGGTCGGCGAACGGGTCGGCGAGGAGGATCGCGAGGGCCGCGGCGTCATGGCTGGCGACCGGGATGACGGGGATGCCGCGCCCCAGCGCGAACGCCCGCGCCGCCGCGATGCCGACGCGAAGACCGGTGAAGGGGCCCGGGCCCATGCCGGAGGCGACGGCCGTGAGCGTGACCGGCTCGGGCGACGTCGCTCCCAGCGGACCGAGGGCGGCGGCGGCCAGGGCATCGTGCAGGAGTCCGCCGATCGCCTCGGCGTGGCCCAGCGGGTCGGTGCGGGACTCGTCGGCCCGGACGACACCGTCGCGATCGACGACGGCGACCGCGGTGCCGAGGGAGGTGTCGATGCCGAGGATCACACCTCCAGGGTATCCGCCGTCGGATCCGGGGCCGGCGGGGTGGCGGGGCCGGGCGAGCGGGGTCGCGCGGGGCTCGGGCGGGCTCAGGCGGGCTCAGACGGGATTCATCCGCGCCGAAATGCGGGTGCAGGCCCGGCAGACCCGCGATGTGGCGCGGATGAACGTAGCGGATGCCGTTGACCCGCGCTGAAATGCGCGTGCGGGGTCTGCGGGATTCATCCGCGCCTAAATGCGGGTGCGAGGTCGCGCGACCCGCGATGTGGCGCGAATGAACGAAGCGGATGCCGTTGACCCGCGCCGATTCGCGGGTGCGGGGCCGCGTGACCCGCACAGTGCCGCGGATGAATCCGTGCACTTCGCCGGGCGCGATCTTCGACTCGGGGCGGCGTCTCGCGACAGGCGAGCGGATCGCGCGGGCTCAGGCGGGGTTCATCCGCGCCGACATGCGGGTGCGGGCCCGGCAGACCCGCCAATTGGCGCGGATGAACCAAGCGGATGTCGCGACGACGAAGGCCCCGCCGTCCGAGAGGACAGCGGGGCCGGGGACGGGCGAGGTCAGTCCTGCTCGACCTGCACGACCTCGAGGGTGTCGCTGAGGGCGACGTCGGCGTCGCGGCCACCGCCGAGGTCGACGCTCACGTCGAAGGCGTGGCTGTCGTCGCGATCGGTCTCGATCGAGGTGACCGCGCCCGAGCCTCCGGCGGCGGCGATCGCGGCGGCGGCGATGTCGGCGACGCGGGACGTGTCCAGCAGCGGGTCCGTGCTGCGCTTCGTGTCGTCATCGGGGCGGACCGTGGCAGCACCGTCCGCCGCGACGCGGACGTCGGCTTCCGTCCCGTCGGCCAGCACGACGTCGACGGACCAGCCGGCGCCTTCGCGCTCGATCGACGTCGCGCCGTCGGCGTCCGCGGCCGCGATCGCCGCGTCGATCGCGGCGACGAAGTCATCCGCGTCCGCGGGACCCGCGGCATCCGCGGCGGCGTCGTCCGCATCGTCATCCGCCGCGGCGTCGTCCGCGTCGCCATCCATGGCGGCGTCTTCCGCGTCGTCGTCGTCCGCATCCGCGGTCGTGAGCGACGAGGAGGTGGACGCCGGCGAGCCCTCGAAGCGGTCGTCGTCATCGTCGTCGAGGTCGGCGAGCGCGAAGCCGATGCCCGCCCCGATGCCACCGACGATGAGGATGCCGGCGGCCGCGGCGCCGATGAGGGCGGGACGGGAGAGGCGGCGACGGGCGGGGGTCTTCTCGGCGGCGGCCGGCTCAGCGGGGAGGGCGGGCGCGGCGTGGGCGGAGGGAGCGGCGCCGAAGTCCTGCGTGGGCTGGTCGTCGGCGGGCGTGCGGTCTGCGGAGGAGGAGTCGTGGCTGTTCATGTGTCCACGATCCCGCGGGGCCGCTGAACCCGGTCTGAACTCCCCTGAACGCGCTGTCAGGAGGCGCGTGACGTCGGTCCCGCACGGCGGACGCGCAGCTCAGGCGGCGGGCAGCACGACGACGAAACGGGCCCCGCCGGAGGGGGCATCGTCGATGCGCACCTCGCCGCCGTGGGCGAGGACGATCTCTCGCACGATCGCCAGGCCCAGGCCGCTGCCGCCGGCATCCCGCGATCGCGCTTCGTCCAGTCGCACGAATCGCTCGAAGACGCGCTCCCGATCGTCCGGGGCGACCCCGTCGCCGTCGTCGTCGACCCACAGCAGCGCGCGACCCTCGGCGACACGGCATCCGATCGCCACCGTCGTGCGCGCATGCCGCGCGGCGTTGTCGACGAGGTTCCGCGCGACCCGCGCGAGCAGCCGCTCGTCGCCGCGCACGGCCACCGCGGAGATCGCGCGCCCATCGACCGCGACAGCGCCGAGGCCGCGCAAGCGCTGCACCTCGGCGAGCGCGAGATCGTCGAGATCGACGAGGGATGCCGTCGAGACCGCGTTCTCGTCGAGTCGCGCCAGCAGCAGCAGCCCCTCGACGATGTCCTGCATCCGCCCACCCTCCGCCAGCACGACCTCGGCCAGCTCGCCCGGCGCCGTCGTCTCGGGATGCGCCCGCGACAGCTCCGCGAACTGCCGGATCGTCGCGAGCGGCGAGCGCAGCTCGTGCGAGGCATCGCCGACGAAGCGCTGTCGCGCACGGTAGCCGTCCTCGACGCGGTCGAGCATCCGGTTCATCGTGCCCGCGAGCCGATCGATCTCATCGCCCCGTCCGCTGGTGGGGACCCGGCGGTCCAGCGCCGACGCATCGATGCCGTCGACCTGTGCTCGGATCCGCTCGACGGGAGCCAGTGCCCGCGTCACGACGAGCCACACGACGAGTCCGATCAGCGCGATGGCGAGCGGTACCGCAACGGCCAGGAGCGCGCCGGTCGTGCCGACGGCCTCGGTCACATCGTCGACCGAACGCGCCAGCACGAGCGCGCCCCCGTCGATGCGCTCGGCCACGACCAGCATCCGCTCGCCGTCGACCGTCGTGTGCGCGACGGCGTCCTCGTCGGGGATGGGCAGCGACCGGGCCTCGTCCTCGTTCACCACCGTCTCGCCTCCGGTGTGCCAGGCGATGAGGACGTCGTCGTCCCGTTGCTCCACCCCGTCCCGCGTCAGCGTGCCGTCTTCGATGCCGTCGGCCATGGTGTCCAGGTCGCCGCGCAGCTGCTCGGCGACCTGCGAGGTGAGCATGCGGTCGAGGGTGATGACGACGCCCACCGCGCCGAGTCCGAGCGCGAGGGCGACCACCGCGACGGCCACGGCCACGATGCGGGTTCGCAGCGATGTGCGGCGCCGGTCCCCGGCATCCGCTCGCGTGGCGGGGGCGCGCGTGGTGGAGGCGCGCGCGGTGGAGGAATCAGCCACCGTCGGCCGCCAGTCGATATCCCGAACCGCGCACGGTCTGGATGCCGTCGCGCCCGAACGGGCGGTCGACTTTGCGGCGCAGCCGCCCGACATACACCTCGACGATGTTCGGGTCGCCGTCGAAGTCGTCGGCCCACACGTTGTCCAGCACTTCGAGCTTGGTGACGACCTCGCCGCGGCGACGCATGAGGAAGTCGAGCACGGCGATCTCCCGCGCCGTGAGGTCGATCTCGAGGTCGCCGCGGTGCACGGTGCGCGCCGCGGGGTCGAGGCGCAGGTCGCCCGCCTCGAGCACCGCCGGGCGTTCGCGGGCGCCGCGGCGCACGAGGGCACGCAGGCGCGCGACGAGCACGGGGAAGGAGAAGGGCTTCGTAAGCCAGTCGTCGCCGCCGGTGTCGAGGCCTTCGACTTCGTCCCATTCGCCGTCCTTGGCGGTGAGGAAGAGGACGGGGGTCCAGATCTGCTCCGCGCGCAGCGTCGCGCAGACGCGGTAGCCGCTCATGCCGGGCATCATGACGTCGAGCACGATGACGTCGTAGTCCTGCTCGCGCGCGCGCCACAGACCGTCGACACCGTTGTGGGCGACGTCGACCGTCATCCCCTCGGCCTCGAGGCCCCGGCGGACGCCCTCGGCGAGGCGCACCTCATCGTCCACGAGCAGCACGCGCATGGGACCGAGTCTGCCCTGTCCGCGCTGACGGGACCCTGAACCGGTGCCTGAGGGCGGGGTGTGGCCTGCTCGCCGGACCCGAACGACGGGAGGCGACGGCACTCTGCGACAGGCGAGCCCGTCGGGATGGGACCCGGGTCAGGGCCTCCGGGTGACCGTGACGAGCCGCGGGGCGTCGGCGTCGAGCTCGGCGTCGTGCGCCGTCGTGCCGCAGGCCGAGTCGACGCCGTGGCCGTGCCACTGCCGGTCGAGCTCGATCTCCCACCACGCGTCCACGAGGCCGTCGACCATGTCGCGGCCCCACTCGACGATCGTGACGGAGTTGTCGTAGTCCAGGCCCAGATCGTCGAGCTCGGCCGGCGAGCCCAGCCGGTACGCGTCGACGTGCACGAGCGGCGGGCCGCCGACGAGCGACGGGTGCGTGCGGGCGATCACGAACGTCGGGCTCTGCACGGGACCGCGCACGCCGAGACCGGCGGCGATCCCTCGGGTCAGCGTCGTCTTCCCGGCTCCGAGCGGGCCGGTGAGCACGACGAGGTCGCCGGCACGCAGCTGCGCGCCGATCGCGCGACCGAAGGCCTCCATGTCGGCGGGCGAGTCGATCTCGCGTGTGCCCGCGACGGCGGCGAGACCGCTCACTGCGACACCTGCCGGCGCGGCACGCGCGGGCCGATGCGCGTGACGATCTCGTAGTTGATGGTGCCGGATGCCGCGGCCCAGTCGCCCGCCGACGGCACGCCCAGGGTCGGGTCGCCGAACAGCACGACCTCGTCGCCGACCGACACGTCGGCGTCGCCGACATCCACGACGAACTGGTCCATCGCGATCCGGCCGGCGACGGTGAAGCGTCGCCCGCCGATCGTGACCGGGCCGGCACCGGAGGCGTTGCGCGGCACGCCATCGGCGTAGCCGAGCGGTACGAGGGCGAGGGTGGTCTCGGCGACGGTGCGGTGCGCGTAGCCGTACGAGACGCCCTGACCCGCGGGCACGCGCCGCACGGCGGCGACGGCGGCGCGGAGCGTCATGGCGGGCCGGAGCCCCAGCTCGGCCGACGTGCGATCCTCGAACGGCGAGAGCCCGTACATCGAGATGCCGAGCCGCACGCACCCGAGTCGCGCCTCGGGCAGCGCGATCGCGGCGTGCGAGGCGGCGATGTGCCGCAGCGGCGGTGCGATGCCCTGCGCGGCGGCGGCGGCGAGCGCAACCTGGAACCGCGACAGCGCGACGCGGTCGTCGGCGTCGCTCGTGTTCGACAGATGGCTGAAGATGCCGAGGATGCGGACCTTGCCGAGCCGCTCGAGGCGCGCGGCCTCGGCGAGCACGATGCCGTAGTCTGCGGCCGCGATGCCGTTGCGACCGAGCCCGGTCTCGACCTTGAGGTGCACGTCGACGGGGCGGTCGCGGGACGCCGCCGCGGCCGCCGCCTGGAGCTGGTCGTTGCTCGAGATCCCGAGCTCGATGTTCTGCGCCGCGGGCTCGGCGAACGACGCACCCGGCGCATGCAGCCACGCGACGATCGGGGCGTCGATTCCGGCCCGGCGGAGGGCGAGCGCCTCGCCGACGTCGGCCACGCCGAGTCGCGCCGCGCCGCCCTCGAGCGCAGCTACCGCGGAGCGGACCGCGCCGTGCCCGTATCCGTCGGCCTTGACCACCGCGATGACCTCGGATGCGGTGAGGCGCCGCAGGTGCCGCACGTTCGCGGTGATCGCGCCGACGTCGATGACGGCCTCGCGCATGACCCCGTCCGGCATCCGGCTCATCGTCCGCGCTCCGGCTCGGCGGGCGCGACGCCCTCCGCGACGACGTACGCGGCCGCGAGCCCCGCGTCGTGCGAGAGGGAGAGATGGAGGGCGGTGATCCCGCGCTCGGCGACGACGGATGCCGTGGACCCCGAGAGCGCGAAGACGGGACGCCCGGAGGGCTCCGACGCGACCTCGATGTCGGTCCAGTGCACGCCGTCCGAGCCGCCGAGCGCCTTGATGAGGGCTTCCTTCGCGGCGTACCGCGCGGCGAGCGACCGGGGCTTGAGGATCCGCTCGGCCGGCGAGAAGAGGCGCTGCAGGAGCGCCGGGGTGCGGGCGAGCGACTGCTCGAACCGCGGCACATCCACGAGGTCGACGCCGATTCCGATGATCACGGCGTCCTCCTCTCGCGCCGCTGCGCGGCCTCCGCCAGCCTACCTTTCGCCGAACGGAGGTGGCGGCGTGCCGGAACTCCGCCACACCCGGACTCGGCGCGGCCGCGCGTGCGCGTGCGCACCTCAGAGGAGGAGTTACGGCCCGCGCGGCGCGCGGGACGTCCGGCCGTCCCTGGGACTACTCGACGGTGACGGACTTCGCGAGGTTGCGCGGCTGGTCGACGTCGAGGCCCTTGGCCGTCGCGAGCCCCATCGCGAAGATGTGCAGCGGGACGACGGCCAGCAGCGGCTCGAAGAGGGGTCCGGCCAGGGGGATGCGCAGCACCTCGTCGGCGAACGGCAGCACGGCCGCGTCACCCTCTTCGGCGACCGCGATGATGCGGGCGCCGCGGGCGCGGATCTCCTGGATGTTGGAGACGACCTTCTTGTGCAGCTCCGCCGATTCGCGGGGCGACGGCACGATCACGAAGACCGGCTGGCCGGGCTCGATGAGCGCGATGGGACCGTGCTTGAGCTCGCCCGCGGCGAAGCCCTCGGCGTGGATGTAGGAGATCTCCTTGAGCTTGAGCGCGCCCTCGAGCGCGATCGGGTAGCCGACGTGACGGCCGAGGAACAGCACCGACTGCGTGTCGCCCATCCAGTGCGCGAACTGCTCGATGTGCGCCTGCTCGGTCTCGAGCACCCGCGCGATCTTGGCGGGGATGGCCTCGAGCTCGCGCACGTTGGCCGCCGACTGCTCCGCCGACAGCACGCCGCGGAGGCGGCCCACGTGCAGAGCGAGCAGGTAGAGCGCGGTGATCTGGGCGACGAACGCCTTCGTGGATGCGACGGCGACCTCGGGGCCGGCGTGGGTGTAGACGATGGCATCCGACTCGCGCGGGATGGTCGCGCCCTGCGTGTTGCAGATCGAGAGGGTCTTCGCCCCCTGCTCGCGGGCGTACTTGACCGCCATGAGCGTGTCCATGGTCTCGCCGGACTGCGAGATCGACACGACGAGCGTGTCGGGCCCGATCACCGGGTCGCGGTAGCGGAACTCGTGGGCGAGCTCGACGTCCACCGGGACGCGGGTCCACTGCTCGAGCGCGTACTTGCCGACCATGCCCGCGTAGGCGGCCGTGCCGCACGCGATGATGATGATGCGGGTGATGCCGCGGAACAGGTCGTCGAAGCCCTCGAGCTCGGGGATGACCACGGCGCCGTCGCGGACGCGACCGAGGACCGTCTTGGCCACGGCCTCGGGCTCCTCGGAGACCTCCTTGGCCATGAACGACGACCAGCCGCCCTTCTCCGCGGCCGAGGCATCCCACACGACCTCGAACGGCTCGACCTCGACGGTGTTGCCGTCGAAGTCGGTGACCTCGACACCGTCGGGCGTGATCGCGACGATCTCGTCCTGCCCGATCGCGAGCGCGTTGCGCGTGTGTTCGACGAAGGCGGCGACGTCGGAGCCGAGGAAGTTCTCGCCCTCCCCCAGACCGATCACGAGCGGGGAGTTGCGGCGCGCGCCGACCACGAGGCCGGGCTCGTCGCGGTGCATCGCGAGCAGGGTGAACGCACCCTCCAGGCGCGCCGCGACGGTGCGGAACGCGCCGACCAGGTCGTGCGTGGCCTCGTACTCGCGGCCGAGCAGGACCGCGGCGACCTCGGTGTCGGTCTCGCTGCGGAAGGTGTAGCCCTCTGCCAGGAGCTCGTTCTTGAGCTCGGCGAAGTTCTCGATGATGCCGTTGTGGATGACGGCGAGCTTGTCGTCGTCGGCGAGGTGCGGGTGCGCGTTCTCGTCGGTCGGGCCGCCGTGCGTCGCCCACCGGGTGTGGCCGATGCCGGTTGTGCCGTCGGCGAGGGGGTGCGCCTTCAGGTCGTCGCGCAGCACTTTCAGCTTCCCGGCGCGCTTGCGCATCCCGAGGTCGCCGTCGCCGTCGATGATCGCGATCCCGGCGGAGTCGTACCCGCGGTATTCGAGCCGGGCGAGCCCGGAAAGGAGGATCGCCTGGCTGTCACGCAGGCCCACGTATCCGACGATTCCACACATGCACCCCATCGTAAGCGGAGCGGACATGTGAGAAGCCGTCACAAACCCCCCGCCACCCCCGCGTAAACTCTCGGATGCGCGCAACGCCGCAGCGCCCGACGGGGAGGCAGCTATGGACGACGCGATCACCGCACCGACGCGCAGCGCCGTCGCGCACGTCATCCTGGCCCTCTACGGCGTCCTGCTGGCGGCCATCGCGTTCTGGCCCACCCCGGTCGATGCGGGTCTCGGCGGGCTCATCGCGCAGCTCACGAGCACGCTGCCCGCCCTCACCTACCCGCGCCTCGAGTTCGGCGCGAACATCCTGCTCTTCTTCCCGCTCGGCGTGCTGCTCGCGCTGATCCTCCCGCGAGCCCGCTACCTCGTGGTGCCGCTCTCGCTCGTCGTCACCGTGACGGTCGAGTGCGTGCAGGCGATCGCACTGGACCAGCGGACGCCGAGCGTCATGGACATCGTCGCCAACACGACGGGCGCCTGCCTCGGGCTGCTGCTCGTCGCGGTGATCGCGGCGGCGCGGCGCCCCGCACCCGCCCGGACGACGACCGTGGAGCGCGCCGAGATCGAGGACTGACCGCGTCAGAGCTTGCGCAGCTGCACGCGCTCGACGGTGTGGTCGGCGCCCTTCTGCAGGATGAGGCGGGCCCGGTGCCGCGTGGGCTCCACGTTCTCGCGGAGGTTCGGCAGGTTGATGTCCCGCCAGAACCCGAGCGCCGCGGTGACCGCCTCCTCGTCGGACAGGTCGGCGAAGACCTTGAAGAACGAGTTCGGGTTGCTGAAGGCACCCTGCCGGAGCGCGAGGAACCGGTCGACGAACCACGACTCGATGTGCGTCACGTCGGCGTCGACGTAGATGGAGAAGTCGAACAGGTCGCTCACGGCGACGTCGTTCGGGGTCGCGGGCGGCGCGAGCACGTTGAGCCCCTCGACGATGACGACGTCCGGTCGCCGCACCGTGACGTGCGCGTCGGAGATGATGTCGTACCGCATGTGCGAGTAGAACGGCGCGCGCACCTCGGGGGCGCCGGACTTCACCTGCGTGAGGAAGTCGACCATCGCCCGGCGGTCGTACGACTCCGGGAAGCCCTTGCGGTGCATGATGCCGCGCCGCTCGAGCTCGGCGTTCGGATAGAGGAATCCGTCCGTCGTGACGAGCTCGACCCGCGGCGTCCCCGGCCAGCGGCTCATGAGCTCACGCAGCAGGCGCGCCACCGTCGATTTACCGACCGCGACGGAGCCCGCAACCGCGACGATGAACGGGGTGGTCGAATCGGCTTCGCGCAGAAACTCCGCCGTCTCGGCGCCGAGTCGCTTCGTGTTCTCGGCGTAGGTGCTCAGCAGACGGCTGAGCGGCAGGTACACCTCGCGCACCTCGGCGAGGTCGAGTCGGTCGCCGAGACCGCGCAGCTGCACGATCTCCGTCTCGGAGAGGGGGTTCGCCATCCCGGATGCCAGTCGCGCCCACTCCTCTCGCCCGATCTCGCGGTACCGCGCATCGAGGGTGGCCAGGGCGTCTTCGGTGGACATCGCGCCCACTCTATCTGCCCTTGCGCACCCACCCGCTAGCCTGAACGCGTGCGCCTGGGAGTCCTCGACATCGGATCGAACACCGTCCACCTGCTCGTCGCGGATGTCCGCCCGGGTGGGCGGCCGCTCGCGAAGACCAGCCAGCGCACGGTGCTGCGCCTGATGCGCTACCTCGAGCCGGACGGCTCGATCAGCGAGGTCGGCGTCCGCGCCCTGGTCGACGCGGTCTCCGAGGCGCGGCGGATCGCCGACGGCGAGAATGTCGTCGAGCTGCTCGCGACCGCGACGAGCGCGGTCCGCGAGGCCGCGAACGGCGCCGAGGTCATCGCCCGCATCGAGGAGGCCCTGGGACAGGAGCTGCAGGTGCTCGGCGGGGAGTCCGAGGCGCGGTTCACCTTCCTGGCGGTGCGCCGCTGGTTCGGCTGGTCCGCCGGGCAGATCCTCCTCTTCGACATCGGCGGAGGCTCGCTCGAGCTGGCCGCCGGACCCGACGAGCTGCCCGAGGTCGCGGCATCCGTCCCGCTCGGCGCGGGGCGCATGACCGTGGAGTTCCTCCCGCAGGACCCGCCCGGCGAGGACGCCGTCGAGGTGCTGCGCGCGCACGCCCGTGAGACGCTCGCACCCGTGCTCGACCTGATGTCGGGGCAGCCGCGGCCCGACCATGTCGTGGGGTCGTCGAAGGCGATCCGGTCGCTCGCGAAGCTCGCCGGCTACCCCGTGCCGGGCTGGTCGGGCAGCGAGCGGATGCGGATGCCGCGCGCCGCGCTGGGCTCGTGGATCCCGCGGCTGGCCCGCATCCCCGCGTCGGCGCGGCAGGAGCTGCCGGGCATCACCGCCGACCGCACGGTGCAGATCGTCGCGGGCGCGGTGGTGCTGCACACGGCCATGACGATGCTCGACGTCGACGAGCTCGAGGTCTCGCCGTGGGCGCTGCGCGAAGGCGTGCTGCTCCGCTACATCGAGTCGCTGTCCTGGAACGATCCCGCCTAACCCGGCCCGCCGCGTGCGCGGACTCTGGACGCGTGGGCCCGGTTGGGCCATGATGCCGTCATGGCCGCGCCCCGAGCCATCCGCACTCCCGACCAGCGCCTCCGGATCTTCGTCAGTTCCACACTGCGTGAGCTCGAGCCGGAGCGCCGGGCGGCGCGCGCTGCGATCGAGCGACTGCGGCTGGCGCCGGTGATGTTCGAGCTGGGGGCCCGGCCGCACCCGCCGCGGGAGCTGTACCGGTCCTACCTCGCCCAGAGCGATGTGTTCGTCGGGCTGTATGCGCAGCAGTACGGGTGGGTCGCCCCCGGCGAGGACGTGTCCGGTCTGGAGGACGAATACCGGCTCTCCGCGGGGATGCCGAGCCTCATCTACGTCCGCGAGTCCGCGGCCGGCCGCGAGCCGCGCCTGGAGGCCCTCCTCCAGCGCATCCGCGATGACGACCGCGTGTCCTACAAATCCTTCGCCGATCCTGACGAGCTCGGCCGGCTGCTGCAGGACGATCTCGCCGTCCTCCTGACGGAGCGGTTCGACCAGGCGAGGTCCACGGCGCCCGCCGACCAGATCCCCCGGCCCGGCATCCCCGCCCCGTACTCGCCGATGGTCGGGCGCGAGGCGGAGCGTGACGCCACGCTGACCCTGCTCGGCCAGGAGAGCACCCGGCTGGTCACCCTGACGGGTCCCGGCGGGATCGGGAAGTCGCGGCTGGCCATCGAGGTCGCCCTCGAGGTCGCGCACGCGGGGCGCGACGTCGCGTTCACGCTGCTGGAGGCCGTCTCCTCCCCCGAGCGGGTGATCGACTCGGTCGCGCGCTCGCTCGGGGTGCGGGACGCGGCGAGCGAGGGCTCCCTGACCGACCGGGTGATCTCGGCGGTCGGCGAGCGCGACACACTGCTCGTCCTCGACAACATGGAGCATCTGCTCGATGCCACCCCGACGGTGATGGAGCTGATCACCCGCACGCCGCGCCTGCAGGTGCTGGTGACGAGCCGCGCTCCGCTGCGCGTGCGTCCCGAGCGGGTGGTCGAGATCGGGCCCCTCCCGGTGCCCGCCGACGGCACTCGCAGCGTCGCGGCCGCCCTGGACTCCGCGGCCCTCGCCCTCTTCGTCCAGCGCGGCGCGGCCGTGCGGCCCGGGTTCACGCTGACACCCGCCAACGTCGACGCGGTCGTGCGCATCTGTCGGGCCCTGGACGGGGTGCCGCTGGCCATCGAGCTCGCGGCCGCTCGACTGCGCGCGCTCTCCCCCATCGACCTCCTCAGCCGCCTGGACACCGCGCTCGGCGAGTGGGAGGGTCCGCGGGATCTTCCGGAGCGTCAGCGCACGCTGCGCGCGACGATGGCATGGAGCGTGCAGCTGCTCGACGGGCCCGAGCGCACGGCTCTCGCGGCACTGTCGGCCTTCCGCGGCGCCTTCACGGTCGCCTCGGCTGAGCACGTGCTCGATGCGGCCGGGATCGCGGCGCCTCTGGATGCGCTGGCCGGTCTCATCGACGCGAGCCTCGTCGGCCACGGTGTGGAAGGCGACACGAGGGTGTATCGCCTCCTCACGACCGTGCGCACCTATGCGGCCGAGCTGGCCTCCGACGAGGAGCGGGAGCAGTCGGTCACGGCCTGGATCGAGCATTACCGCGGGATGGTGGGGCGCGCGGCGCCGCGGCTGCGCGGTCCCGATCAGCTCGAGCAGCTGGCGGCGCTGGAACTCGAGTCCGAGAACATCGCCGCCGTCGGCCGCGCGCTCGTGGACCGGGGACGGTTCGATGAGGCGGCGGAGTACGCCTGGGCGCTGTACCTCTACCTCTGGATCGGCGGCTACCTGGGCGTCGTGCGGGCCCTGATGGCGGAACTGCTCGCGGCGGCGCCGAGCGGTCTCGCCCCGCACAGTCGCGCGATCGCGCTCTACTACACCGCGGCGGTCCGGTTCTGGCAGGACCCCGCATACGACCCGCGACAGGAGCTGACCGAGTGCCGCGACCTCTTCGACGCGACGGAGGACCCGTCGGGTGCGGCGCTGGCGGGGGTGTCGATCGGGCTCGCCCATCTGGCGCAGCCGACCGGGCCCGATGTCGCCGCGGCGGGCGGCGAACTCGAGCGGAGTCTCGGGGGGTTCCGGGCCGACGACGACACGTGGGGGCAGGCGATGTCGCTCGTGATGCTCGGGCGCATCGCGCTCGCCGTCGGCGATCCGCTCGGGGCGCGTGGCCGGTTCGAGGACAGCCTGACGCTGGCCGCCGCACAGGGTGAGCGGCTGGGCATCGTCATCGCGCACAACCATCTCGGATGGGCGCGGCTCCTGCTCGGCGACCTCGCGGGGGCACGCGAGGAGTTCGGCGCCGGACTCGATCTCTCCCTCGCCCTCGGACACGACGAGGGCATCGCGTACGGGCTGGAGGGGTTCGTCGGGCTGCGTGCGATGGAGTCCGACGCGCGCGGCGCGGGGATCCTGCTCGGCGCCGCGCAGACCCTCCGGCTGCGCAAGGGCCTCATGAATCCGAGCGCCTTCGCCTTCTTCGCCGGTCCCGTCCAGCAGCTGCGAGCGCAGGGACGCGCCGAGGAGCTCGACGAGGCGATCGCACAGGGGCGCGAGCTGTCGATCTCCGAAGCGATCGCCCGTGTCCGTGAGTGACGGCGTGACGCCGGCGACCCGGTGGACCGCGATCGCCATCATCCCGTTCCTCGTCGTCGCCGCCGTGCTGCTCTTCGCGTTCCCCGATCGGACGGGCGAGCTGTTCGCGTGGGCGATCGCGCCGCCGCTGTCGGCGTACCTCCTGGCGTCCGCGTACGTCGGCGGCGTGTGGTTCTTCGTGTGCACCGCTCGCGCCCGGCGCTGGGATGACGTGCGCCACGGCTTCCCCGCCGTCGTCGTGTTCGCGGCCGCGCTGCTGATCGCGACGCTGCTGCACCTCGACGGGTTCTCGCGGAACCTCTCGTTCGCGGTCTGGATCGTGCTGTACGCGACGACGCCGTTCGTCATCGCGGCGCTGGGCATCCGCGAGGCGCGGCGCGCCCGGCCGGCGACCCCCGTCGCCGGCGACGAGGTGATCGTGTCGAGGCCGCTGCGGGCGGTGCTCGTGGCGGTCGGGATCTCGGCGGCGCTGACCGGGGCGGCCATGTTCGTGCTTCCCGAGGTCGCGATCGGCCTATGGGCATGGGAGCTGACACCCCTGACGGCGCGGGTGACCGGCGCCGTGCTGACCCTCACGGGGGTCGTGAACGCCGGCCTCGTGCGCGATGCGCGGTGGAGCGCCTTCCGGGTGCTGTTCCAGGCTCAGCTGGTGAGCCTCGTGGCGATCGCCGCCTCGATCGCGTTCGGCAGCGCCGCCCTTCTCTGGGAGCGCCCGACGACCGCGGGCTTCGTGGTGCTGGTGATCACCGCGCTGCTGCTGTACGCCTGGGTCGCCTGGCGGCACGAGCGGCTGCGCGGACGCGCGCGGCATCCACGGGCCCCGTCGCGACGCGCGTGACCTCGAGCGGCTGGATCGCTGTCAGCTCTCGCCGCGCACGACCTCGGCGAGCTCGTCGGCGAGGCGCTGGGCGGTCTCGGCATCCGCGGCTTCGACCATCACGCGCACCATGAGCTCCGTCCCGGAGGGGCGCAGCAGCACCCGGCCGGTGTCGCCGAGCTCCGCCGAGACCCGGTCCACGGCCGCGACGACATCGGGGTCGGTCGCGCGCGAGCGCTCCACCCCACGGACGTTGACGAGCACCTGCGGGAAGATCGTCATGACGGATGCCAGTTCGGCCAGGCTCTTGCGGGTGCGGGCCATCTCGGCGCACAGGTGCAGGCCGGTCAGCAGACCGTCGCCCGTGGTCGCGAACTCGCTCATGATGACGTGGCCGCTCTGCTCGCCGCCGAGGGCGTACCCGCCCTCGTTCATGGCTTCGAGGACATAGCGGTCGCCGACGCCTGCGGTGATGACCGTGATCCCCTGCGCGGCCATCGCGCGGTGCAGGCCGAGGTTACTCATGACGGTGGCGACGAGCGTGTCGTCGACGAGGTGACCGCGGCGCTTCATCGCGACGGCGAGGATCGCCATGATCTGATCGCCGTCGACGATCCTGCCGTCCGCGTCGACCGCGAGGCAGCGGTCGGCGTCGCCGTCGTGCGCGATGCCGATGTGCGCTCCGGTGCGCACGACCTCCGCCGCGAGCTTGTCGAGGTGGGTCGAGCCGACACCGTCGTTGATGTTGACGCCGTCCGGGTCGGCGCCGATCACGGTGACGCGGGCACCCGAATCGCGGAACGTCTCCGGGGAGACGCCGGATGCGGCGCCGTTGGCGCAGTCCAGCACGATGTGCAGGCCCGTGAGCCGGTTGGGCAGCGACGCCAGAAGGTGGACGACGTACCGGTCCTCGGCATCCGCGAATCGGCGGATGCGGCCGACGTCGCCGCCGGTGGGCTGCAGCTTCGGCCCGGTCATGGCCTCTTCGATGCGGCGCTCGACCTCGTCGGGGAGCTTGACGCCGCCGCGGGCGAAGATCTTGATGCCGTTGTCGGGCGCGGGATTGTGCGAAGCCGAGACCATGACACCGAAGTCGGCGTCGATGTCGGCGATCAGGTAGGCGGCCGCCGGCGTCGGCACGACCCCGGCATCCAGCACGTCCACACCCGACGACGCGAGACCGGCGGCCACGGCGGCCGTCAGGAACTCGCCGGACACGCGCGGGTCGCGCGCGACGACGGCGGTCAGCCGCTTGCCGGCGGCCTTCCGCGCCTCCGCGATACGCCCCTGGCCCAGGACGACAGCAGTCGCCTGGGCCAGGGTGAGCGCGAGGTCGGCGGTGAGGGGGCCGTTCGCGAGGCCCCGCACACCGTCCGTACCGAACAGCGCCATCGAGCGGTTTAGCGCTTCGAGTACTGAGGAGCCTTGCGGGCCTTCTTGAGACCAGCCTTCTTGCGCTCCTTGACGCGAGCGTCACGGGAGAGGAAGCCGGCCTTCTTCAGCGTCGGGCGGTTGTTCTCTTCGTCGATGCCGTTCAGCGAGCGGGCGATGCCCAGGCGCAGGGCGCCGGCCTGACCCGAGGGGCCACCACCGGAGATGCGCGCGATGACGTCGTACGCACCGGCGAGGTTCAGCACCGTGAACGGGTCGTTGATCAGCTGCTGGTGCAGCTTGTTCGGGAAGTAGTCCTCGAGCGTACGGCCGTTGACCGTGATGGTGCCCGAGCCGGGGATCAGACGCACGCGGGCGATGGCCTGCTTGCGGCGGCCCACAGCGGCACCGGGGACCGACAGCACCGGACGGGGCGCCGGAGCGGCCTCGGTGGCAGGGGTCTCGGTGGTGTAGTTCTCCGGGGTCTCGATGGAGTCAGCGATCTTCGCCATCAGTATGTCCTTAGTCTTTTCGGCGGCGCTTACTGGGCGACCTGGTCGAAGGTGTACGTGGTGGGCTGCTGCGCCGCGTGGGGGTGCTCGGCACCGGCGTAGACCTTGAGCTTCGTCAGCTGCTGGCGGCCCAGGCTGTTCTTGGGGAGCATGCCGCGGACGGCCTTCTCGACGGCCCGCTCGGGGTTCTTGGCGAGGAGCTCTTCGTAGGTGACCGACTTGAGGCCGCCCGGGTAACCGGAGTGGCGGTAGGCCTTCTTCTTCTGGAGCTTCTGCCCGGTCAGGGCGACCTTGTCCGCGTTGATGATGATGACGAAGTCACCGGTGTCGACGTGGTTGGCGAAGGTGGGCTTGTGCTTGCCGCGGAGGATCGTGGCCGCGTGCGAGGCGAGTCGGCCGAGGACGACGTCGGTCGCGTCGATGACCAGCCACGAGCGCTGGATCTCGCCAGCCTTGGGGGTGTAAGTGCGCGTCACTGTAGTGCTGCTTTCTTGATCGAACGGAGAGGTTCGTGAATCCCACTCCGGGGTGGTTTCCGAGACGTCGTCCCGTGAAACATGCCAGTGGAGGGCTCACGTTCGCGGTGCTTGGCCAGCAGGGCACAAGAACCAAAGAGTCAGTCTACGTCATGGGGATGCCGCGGCCAAACCCGCGCGCAGGGCCCCGCCCGGCCCGCGCTATATATTCGGACGCGTGCGTCAAAGCAGGCCCCGGCGGGGCACCGCCCGTGTCGCCGGCGCCGCCGCGACGCTCATCGCCGGCGCCGTCGCCGTGCTCCTCGTGCTCACGGTCCCCGTGCTGACCAACGCCTACCTCCGGCTCCTCCCGTTCACGGCCGCCGGGCCGGGGACGGCGTTCCACGTGCCCTCGGGTTCGAAGGCAGCGGATGCCGCGGCATCCGGCACGACGGACGATCCGGCGACGCGCGCCGCGGCGTACCTTGCGACGCAGCCCGAGGCGGTGTGGCTGACGCCGGAGGCGCAGCCCGTCGACACGGTCGGAGCTCATGTCACCGCCCTTGCCGCGGAGGCGAGGTCGCAGGACGCGACCCTTGTGCTGGTCGTGTACGGACTCCCCGACCGCGACTGCGGCAACCAGTCCGCCGGTGGACTGGATCCGGCCGCCTACGACACGTGGACGCGCGCGATCGGCGCCGCCGTCCGCGCCGCGGAGACGCCGACGGTCGTGATCGTCGAGCCGGACGCGGTGGCACTCGCCCCCGACTGCGATGGGATGACGGAGCGCTTCGCGCACATCGCGACGGCCGTGACGAACCTGCAGGCCCGCACCGCGTGGCTCTACCTCGACGGCGGGCATTCGAACTGGCGCCCGGCGTCCGAGATGGCGCGGCTCATCGAGCGGATCGGCGTCACGCACATGATCCGCGGCGTCGCGACGAACGTGTCGAACTACAACACCGACGCCGCCGAGGTGATGTACGCCCGCACGCTGTCCGCCGCGCTCGGCGGGCTGCATGCCGTGATCGACACGAGCCGCAACGGCGCGGGCGCGACCGGCGAATGGTGCAACCCCGCCGGTCGGCTCGTCGGCGCGCGCAGCGGCAGCTTCGGCGACGACATCGTCGACGCGAACCTGTGGATCAAGCCCCCCGGCGAGAGCGACGGCGCCTGCAACGGCGGGCCGGCGGCCGGCCGGTGGTGGCCGGAGTCGGCCGTGGAGCTGACCCGCGACGTCGGCTGACGCTCCGCCCCAATAATCCCTCGCGTCACACGCATGTGGGAGGATGACGACTACTCCGCGCCCCCGCGCGAGGAGCGACGGCGACCGTCGCGCACGGCTCGAGGAGACCAGGGTTCAGTTGGCCGAATCAGAAGAACCGATCAAGACCGCGGTGATCGTCGAGGACGACCCCGAAGTCCGTCACCTCCTGATCGACGTCCTCGAATCCGCCGGCTTCTCCACCGTCTCGGTGGGCAACGGCATCGACGGCGTCCGGGCCGTGGCGCAGTACGCGCCGCTCATCACGACGCTGGACGTCAACATGCCGGGGATGGACGGCTTCGAGGCCGCCCGCCGCATCCGCGCGCAGAACCCCGAGACGTACATCATCATGATCACGGCGCTGCACGACGAGGCCGACGTGGTCCTTGGCCTGTCCGCCGGCGCCGACGACTTCATCCACAAGCCCTTCCGCCCGCGCGAGTTCCGTGCCCGCATCGAGGCCCTGCTGCGTCGCCCGCGCGCCCCGCTCGCGCCGGCGCCCCGCGCGCAGGAGAGCACCGGCCCGTCCTTCCCCGCGGGACGCCAGACGGCGAACGCGACGAACGGCATCCCGGTCGCTTCTCCCCCGCCCGCCGCACTCGATCGTCCGGTCGCGCCCGCCTCGTCGGATGTCGTCCGCGTCACCGAGCAGCCGTCGACCGTCGCCCCGCTGCCCGCGGGTGCCGGGTGGCTGACCCACCGCGACCTTCGCCTCGACCCCGACAGCCGGGTGGTGCTGATCGGCGACGAGGAGCTCGACCTCACGCGCACCGAGTTCGACCTGCTGGCCGCCCTCATGGAGTCGCGGCGCCGCGTCCGCAGCAAGGCCGACCTGACGCTCCTGCTCCGCGGCGAGTCGTACGTCACGACCTACTTCGTGGGCGACGCCGACAAGCGTGCCATCGAGGCGCACATGACGAACCTGCGTCGCAAGCTCGGCGACAACGCCGCGAGTCCGCGCTACATCGAGACCGTGCGCGGCGTGGGGTACCGGCTCACCGCCGACGGCGGCGGCGCCTTCTAGCCACCCGCGCCGCGCCCGCCGGTCGACGCGACGGAGCGCCCGTCGGGCTCAGACCCGGTAGCCGTGCTGACGGCGGATGAGCTTCAGGAACATGCCGAGGGTCTGCAGGATCGTCACGACGCCGAGGATCGGCCAGCCGATCCAGAGGATCGACGACTGCACGACCGGGCCGAGCATCGACCAGATCACGGCGAGCGCGATGAGGATCGCCACGACGACGACCAGCGGCGCCCAGTGCCCGTTGCCGCCGCCTCGCTCGGCCTTCGCCTGCGCGGCCCAGTTGTCGACCTTCTTCTTCGACAGGAAGCGGCTCCAGGCGCGCGCGAAGTGCGACAGCCGGATCCACATGTAGGCCTCGGCGGGGAGGACCAGCAGCGCGAAGAGGATGTCCCGGCGGGTGCGGTTCTGCATCGTCACGGCCATCCGCACGTTCAGGGCGACGGCCATCACGATGGGGATGAGCCACCACGGCGAGAAGACGAACGCGTTCAGGGAGAGCGACCCGGCCAGCAGCAGCACGAAGGCGATGCGGACGAACAGGTTGACGGCCATGGCGCCGTTCTCCAGCCAGCGCACCCGGAGATTGGGGTGGAACGGCTGCCCTTTGGTGTCGCCGCGCTGTCCCGGCCACATCAACTCGATGGCCCCGTAGGTCCACTTCACCTGCTGGGCGTCCAGGCCGCTGAGCGTCGTCATGCCACCGACGTCGGCGCGGGCGACGGGGCTGATCTTCGTCAGGTAGCCGGCGCTCTTGATCTGCAGGGAGAGCAGCGAGTCCTCCACCTCGCTGTCCTTCACCCAGGGCGTGGACTGGTGGTTCTCGCGCATGACCTCGCGAAATGCGTGCGTGGAGAAGATGGAGAACTGCCCGCCGAGGACGGCCATGTTGCGGCCGCGCAGCAGGTTCTGCAGGTTGAACGCGGCGAACTGCGAGCGCTGACCGCTGATGAGGAACGACGCGAGTCCGCGGAACGGCGTGCTGTCGATCGAGTAGATCGCCGAGATGCCGCCGATGCGGCTGTCGCTCGTGATCTCGGTTTCGAGGTATTCGACGGCACGTGCGTCGGCGGTCGTGTCGCCGTCGACGCCGAGCAGGTAGTCGTAGCCCTCGACCAGCGCGTAGCCGTAGTTCAGGGCGCCGACCTTCTTGTCGGGGTTCTTGCCGATGTCGTGGACGAACACCTCGGTGAACTGCTCCCCCATCTCCGTCGTGATGGTGTGCGCGCCGGCGAACCGGGAGGCGACCTTGACGGTGGCATCCGACGTGTTGTTGACGACGACGTGGATGACGTCGGGCACGCGGGTCTGGGAGAGCAGGCTCTCGAGGACGCTCGCGATCGACTCCTCCTCGTTGTACGCGGGGATGACGCAGCCGATGGTCGAGCGCTGCGTCTCGTCGAAGACGTCGTCGAAATCCGCCGGGAAAGCAGTGTGCGCAGGCCCCGTGATCTCGAGCTCGACGGACCGCACCGCACGGGTCGTGTGCGCCCTCGGCGCGGTGTCGGCGGAGTCGATGTGGTGAGGCGGGAACGTCATGACTCCACCTTGCTAGAGTTGCCTCCGCGTCATGTGGAGGGACGGTCCAGGCCACCTCAAGACTCGGTCAAGACCTCCGCAACGGATGCGGGCGCCGCCCCTCCGTCGATGCGGAGCCCGGTGGGAGCGTGCTGTGGTCGAGGTGTTCGCGGTCGCCCTGGTGCTCGCATCCGCGATGGGCATCGCCATCATGGTGTTCGCGCAGCCGTGGCAGCGCGGCGGCGAGCACGGCCTGCCGATGACCGCACTGGCGGGCATCGCGGCCTTCGCCGCGCTGCTGTCGACGCTCGGCTACGTCATCGCCGGCAACACCCCGCGCTCCTCCATGCCGCTCGTCATCGCGGACACCACGATGCCGTTGGCCATCGGCCTGCTGTGGGCCGCCATGCGCCGCGCGCGCGGCTCCACCCGATCGGTGCTGCCGGCCCTCATCGTCCCGTCGGCGCTCGTGGGCGTGACGACGCTGTGGATCTCACCCGACGCCGGTCAGTACGCGAAGCTCGGCGTGCTCTTCCTCTTCTCCGGTCTCACCGCGTGGGAGTGCTTCCGGCCCGGCATCCCGCGGTCGCCCGGCCGCACCGTCGTGGGTGTCGCGACCGGCATATATGGGGTCTACTGCCTGGTCCGCCTGGTGGGCACCGCCGTCCTCGGCGTCGAGTCGCCGGTATACGAGGTGGCCCTGGCGACGGCGCCGAGCGGCATCGTCGGCGCCGTGGTCACGGCCGCGTGCGCGTACGGCGTCACCCGGATCGCCCTCGACGACGGCCTCGCCCGTGGACCCAAGCGCATTCTCGGCGTGCGGGCGTTCCGCACGGCCGCGGCGATCCGCTTCGCACTGGCCTCGCCCCGCTCGGTCGTGCTGATCAGCATCCTCGACCTCTCGCTGCATCGCACGGCCTATGGCCGCAGCTGGACGCGGGAGGTGTTCGCGGCCCTCCTCGAAGCGGTGGATGCCGCGTTCCCGGCCGACGTCGTCATCGGCCGCGTGCGGCCCGGGATCTTCGCCGCGATGGCGACGAGCTTCGACGTCGACGAGGGCGTCGAGGACGATGTGCGCGCGCTGTTCACCGAAGGTCTCGAACTCCGCGGCGTCCGCTACCGACCCGACCTGTCGGTGCAGCAGGTGACGCTGCGCAGCGTGGCGGAGATCGTGCGGGCGGCGCGCCCCGCGAGCCGCGCCGAGCGACTGAGCCGCTCGACACCGAGACCGTAGACTCGGGCCATGGTCACACCGACCCAGAGCAGGCGTTTGCGGGGCGGCGCGTTGGCCCGCTCCCAGGCGTTGACGCCGGCCGTCAGCACGCGGACGTACTCCGTGTGGCTCGCCCAGCTGCTGCTCGCGGGGATCATCATCATCCTCGTCCTGATGGCGCAGGCGCTCGCGCCGCAGGCCACGACGTCGTGGACGTTCACGGCGGGCATCTCCATCATCATCGTGACGACCGCCGCGACGCTGGCCGTCCCGTGGGACCGTCTCCCCGACCGCCTGGTGCTGGTCGTGCCGCTCGTCGACATCGCCGCGATCGGTCTGCTGACGATCGATCCCCTGCTGAGCGTCGGGTCGCTGTGGCTCTTCCCCGTCGTATGGATCGCCACCTACTTCGGCCGCGTCGCGATCGTGAGCGGCCTGAGCCTCATCACGGCCTGCATCGTCGTCCGCGACTACGCGATCCTCGGGCAGCCGGGGCCCACGATGCGCCTCGTCGTGACCCTGCTCTCCTTCGGCTTCATCTCGCTGTTCATGCACACGAGCGCGAGCCAGAACCGGGCGTTCCGGCAGCTGCTGAGCCGGCAGGCCGACAAGCTCGCCGACACCGTCGACCGCACGAGCCGGCAGGAGCGCGAGGGGTCGCGCCTGCTGGATGCCGTCGACGTCGGCGTCGTCCGGCTGTCCCCCCGCGGGGAGATCGTCTACGCGAACGAGCGATACCGGGCCCTGTACGGGCTCGACGTGGGCGACCCTGCCGCCCGGGCGCGGGCCGTGGAGTACGACGGCTTCCGCGGCCGCCCGCTCGCGCCGGAGCGCCAGCCGCTGGCCCGCGTCGTCGGCGGCGAGCGGTTCGTCGACGAGCGCATCTGGCTCTTCGACCAGAACGGCGATTGGCATGCCCTGTCGCTGTCCGCGCGCGACCTGACCGACGTCGCCGAGGGGTCGGCCACGCTGCTCGTCGTCCACGACATCACCGACGTCATCCGCGCCGAGTCCGACCGGCAGACCCTCGCCGCCCGCGTCTCGCACGAGCTGCGCAACCCCCTCACCGCCGTCCTCGGCTACTCCGAGATGCTCAGCGACGACACGACCGAGGACCGCACCCGCGACCGCGCGGAGGCGATCAACACCGCCGCCGAGCGCATGATGCGGATGATCGGCGAGCTGCTCCTCGCGCCGGCCGAGCAGGCGGCCGCCCCCGTCCGCCAGACGACGAACCTGGGTCAGATCTGCGCCGACGCCGTGGCGGCGTTCGATCCCGCCGCACGACTGGCCGGCGTGGTCCTCCGCCTCGACACGGCCGAAGCGGTGATCGTCGACGGCGACGCGTTCCGGCTGCGCCAGGTCGTCGACAACCTGGTGAGCAACGCCCTGAAGTACACGCTGAAGGGCGGCCGGGTCCGTGTCGCCGCGACACACGACGGCGACACCGCGACCCTCGTCGTCTCGGACTCCGGCGTCGGCATGACCCAGAGCGAAGTGCAGCGCATCTTCGAGCCCTACTTCCGCAGCGACAGCGCCCGCGCCAGCACGACGCAGGGCACGGGACTCGGCATGGGCATCGTCCAGTCGATCATCGCGGAGCACGGCGGGACCATCGCGGTGCAGAGCGAGCCCGGCGCAGGCACCAAAGTGACGGTCACCCTCCCGGCCCGCCCCGACCGCGGCGAGCCGGACCGCGTCGGCGGCCCGTCATCCGACGTCGCTGCGGCGGATGACGACCGGTGAACACCTTCCTCTCCGCCGAGCCGTTCGGCATCCTGCTCGCTCTCTGCGCCGTCGTGTCGGTGTGCGTCGTCCTCGTCGCCACCCTCGGTTTCCTCACCTTGCCGGTTCCTGCGACGACGCTGTGGACCTCGGCCCTGGCACTCGCCCTCGTGGCCAGCTGGGCCGCCGAGACGGCGACCGCGTTCGGTCTGCCGCCGTCGGCACGGACGATCGCGCTCGCACCCCTGACCGGCGTTCCCGCCATGGTCTGGTCCGGCTTCCGCGCGTCGCGCGGCGCCCGGACCTACGCGTGGATCGGCCCGGCGATCGCCGTGGTCGGCGGCGGCCTGTTGTGGTGGCTGCAGAACGCGTCCACCGCCCGGCTCGCCCTGTTCCTGCAGCTGACCGCAGCCGCCGTGTTCGCGGTCATCCTCGTCATCGAGCTCGTCGTGGTCGCCCCGCTCTACCGACGACTGACGGCGCCGACCGTGGTGGCGTCGAGCCTCCTGCCGATCATCGTCATCGCGGCGATCATCGTCGAGATCACCACGGGCGGCAGCACGGCCCTCGATGCCGTCCACGCGCTCATCAGCATCGCCGTCATCGTCTACCTCGTCGCGTTCACGGCGACCGTGCTGAGCCTCGTGGCCACCTGGCGCGCCGCACCCTCGACCACCGGGATGGCGGACGCGGTCCTCTCCGCCCCGCAGTTCGCCACACTCGCGACCGAGCGCCTGCGACGCATCCAGTCGCGCGGCGAGCGCACCTGGACCTTCGTCGACTTCCGCATGGACGAGCTGCGCAAGATCCGCGCCGCCACGGGGGATGTCGCCGTGGAGACCGTGACGGGGCACTTCGAACGCGCGATCGCCGCGGTCTTCCCCGCGGATGCCGATCTCGGGCGCGGGGAGCCGGGCCAGGTGCTGGTCCTCGTGTCACTGCCTGCCGTCGCGGCGAGCGAGTCGGTGCGGACGGTGCTCACCCGCCTCCGCGACGACTACGAGGGCAACCCGCTGGCCGTGCGCCTGACCGCGAGCGCCGGTGTCGTGCCCATCGATCCCGAGGCGACCGATCTGGCGCAGCTGCGCCGTGCGGCGGAATCCGCCGTCGAGACCGCGCGCGACGAGGGTGGCGACCGGTGGCACCGGGTCGATTCGCCTCCGCCCCCTCCGTCGACCCCCCTCCCCCCTCATGACTTCTTCCGCACGCGCCCGCTTCGCGGGCCTGGACGGTCTGCGCGCCGTCGCCGTCCTCCTCGTGGTGATCTACCACCTGTTCCCCGCGTGGCTGCTGCGCAGCGGGTTCATCGGCGTCGACGTCTTCTTCGTGATCTCGGGGTTCCTCATCACGTCACTGCTCCTCCGCGAGCGGGAGCAGACGGGCCGCATCGCGCTCGGATCGTTCTGGATCCGCCGGGCGCGGAGGCTCATGCCCGCGTTGGCCGTCGTCGTCACGGTGTGCGCGACCGCCGCGTGGCTGATCGGCGGCGACGTGCTCGTCGGGCTCGGACTGCAGGTCGCGGGAGCCGCCACCTTCTCCTACAACTGGCTCTCGATCGCGACCGGCGCGTCCTACTTCACGGCCGCGCAGCCGGAGGTGTTCCGCAACCTCTGGTCGCTCGCCCTGGAGGAGCAGTTCTACCTGCTCTGGCCGCTGCTGCTGCCCCTGTTCCTGCTGCTCCCGGGACGCTGGCCGCGCACACTCGCCGCGCTCGCCGTCGGCGCGGGATCGGCCGCGTGGGCCGTCGCGCTCCTCGCCACCGCGGAGCCCACCCGCACCTACTTCGGCACCGACAGTCACGCCTTCGGTCTGCTGCTCGGCGTCGCGCTCGCCTTCGCGTTGCAGGGTGCCGAGGCGCGGACAGCGCCGCCCCGCGCGCTGCGCATCGTCGGGGCCGTCCTCGGCGCGGCGGCGCTCGCGGGCCTCGTCGCCCTCGCGTCGATGACGCCGACCACGGATGCCCGGACCTTCCCGGGGATCCTCGTCGTCGCCTCCGTCCTCGCCGGCGTGATCGTCGCCGTGTCGGTGCGGCCCGGGTCGGTGTTCGGTCGCGCGCTGGACATCGCACCGCTGCGCTGGATCGGCGAGCGCTCGTACGGGATCTACCTGTGGCACTGGCCGCTGGTCGTGCTGGTGACGGCGGCCGGGACCGGGACGACGGCGGATGCCGGCGTGCCCGTCGCCGCCGGAGCGACCGCCGCCGCCCTCACCCTCGGTCTGGCTGCGCTGTCGTACCGGTTCGTCGAGCAGCCGGTCCGCGCGCACGGGTTCCGCGGCGTCGCGCGCCGGATGGGTGCCCGCTTCTCATCGTCCCCCGCGCGCCGGCTGGGGGCCGTCGCGGCGATCGCGGCCGGTGCCGTGCTGCTCGGCGGAACGACGGCCGCCGTCGCCGCCGCGCCCGAGACGACGTCGGGCGAAGCCGTCGTGCGGGCCGGTCAGGACGCCCTGGATCAGGCGGAGGCGGCGGATGGTGCGGCGCCGCCCGCACCGGTCTCGACTCCCGCCGACGACCGCCCGGCACCGCCGGCATCGGCACGGGTCCCCGGCGACCGGGTCACCGCGGTCGGCGACTCCGTTATGCTCGCGTCCGCACCAGGCCTGCTGGATATCTTCCCGGGCATCCACGTGGACGCGAAGGTGTCGCGGTCGATGTGGACGGCGCCCGAGATCCTCGCCCGCCTCGCGGAGCGCGGTCAGCTCCGCGACTACGTCGTCGTCGGGCTCGGGACGAACGGGCCCGTCGACGACGACACCCTCACCGAGGTCGACCGCATCGTGGGTCCGGACCGTCACCTCGTGCTCGTCAACGCCTACGCGCCCCGCGACTGGATCCCGGGGGTCAATCGCGAGCTCGCCGCGTTCGCGGCATCCCATCACGGCGTCTCGATCGCCGACTGGTCCTCCGCCATCGACGACCGCACCGACCTGCTGGCCGGCGACCGCATCCACCCCGGCGCCTCGGGCGCGAAGGTCTTCGCGGATGCCGTCGCGACCGCCGTTCAGCGCGTCGAGGACGAGCAGCTGCAGGCCCGCTACGAGGCCGCCGACCTGCTGTGGTCCATCGGCCACGCGATCCCGTCGCGGTAGCAGCCGCCGGATCAGTAGTGCTTCACGAGGGCGCGCGAGCGGTCCGTCGCGGTGAAGCCCAGGCGCTCGTAGAGCGTGTTCGCGCCCGTCGGGCTCTCGGTGTCCACGTCGAGCACCGCCTTCTCGAGGCCTGCGTCGGCGATCGCCGCGAGGGTGCGTGACACGACGAGGGGCGCGAGACCCCTGCGGCGGTGATCCCGTACGACGCCGATCAGGTCGATGTACGCGTTCGACGCCCCGAGCGTCTCCCAATCGTCCTCGTTGACGGATGCGAGGGAGAAGGCGACGATCCGGTCCCCGGCGAGCGCGACGCGCGACAGGTCGTACCGGAAGAACGGACCGCCGACGAACTGCTCCCAGCGCTCGGGATCTGTCGGCAGGCTCCCCCAGTGGTCGCGGAAGGCATCGTTGCGTGCGGTCCGCCCCGCCTCGGCCAGCTCGGGGGTGAACGGCACGATCTGGATGCCGTCGACCTCGGGCAGCTCCGGGAGCGTGGCCGCGCTGTCGCGCACCATGCTCGTGAACCACCGCTCGGTCTGCAGGCCCAGCCGCTCGGCGAGGACCACGGCCCCCGCATCGCGCTCATCCGCGTACATCACGGCCTCGGCCGGCAGCGCGGCGCCCGATTCGGCGAACTGCTGCAGCGCCCGAGCCAGCTCCCACTGCACGACCGCTCCGCCGATCCCCCGCCGTCGCCAGTCCGGGTGCACGACGCCGTCGAGGTAGGTGCGGACCACGGACGACCGATCGGCGTGCGGCATCGCGACGCCCACCGCGACGGGGGTGCCGTCCGCGGCGAACCCCACCAGTGTGTCGCGGGCAGCGTCGACGTGGCTCAGCTCGAGCGTCTCCTCGAGCTCCTCCCGCGGGGTCGTGTAGGTGGGGTGGTCCACCGGCGCCGCCGCGGCGAAGACGCTGTGCATCGCGTCGATCTCCGCCAGGCTGGCCGGGCGCCACTGCGTGACATCCGGGTGCTCCGGCGTGATGGGCTCGGGCGTCGGTCCGAGGCGTTCGGCGAGGGTCGCGTCGTCGGTGCTCACCATCTCACCCTAGCGAGCGGACCGGATGCAGAAAGGCCCGCTCCCCGAAGGGGGCGGGCCTTTCACGCGGATCGGAGCCTTACGCGGACTTCTCCTCGACGGCGTCCTCGGCGGCGGCCTCAGCGGCAGCGCCCTCCTCCGGCGACTCGGCGCCGGCAGCGGCGGCCTCGTCAGCCTCGACCGGAGCCTCGGCGGCGGTCTCCTCGACGGGAGCCTCCTCCGTGGCCGGGGCCTCGGCGGCGGGAGCGGCCTTGGCCGACTTCTTGGCCGACTTCGGCTTCGGCTTCACCGGCTCGAGGACGAGCTCGATGACGGCCATGGGGGCGTTGTCGCCCTTGCGGTTGCCGACCTTCGTGATGCGGGTGTAGCCACCCTCACGCTCGGCGACGAGCGGCGCGATCTCGGTGAAGAGGACGTGCACGACCTCCTTGGAACCGATGACCCCGAGCACGCGACGGCGTGCGTGCAGGTCGCCGCGCTTGGCGAACGTGATGAGACGCTCGGCGAGCGGGCGGACGCGCTTGGCCTTGGTCTCGGTCGTGGTGATGGACTTGTGAGTGAAGAGGGCCGCGGCGAGGTTCGCAAGCAGCAGGCGCTCGTGGGCGGGGCCGCCTCCGAGGCGGGGACCCTTCGTGGGCTTGGGCATGTCAGTTACTCCAGTTGAAAAGTGTCAGCGAGAGACCCGGGCGAGCCGGAGTCGACTCAAACGGTCTCGTCGTCGTATCCGCCGTAGAAGTGCGCGCCGTCGAACCCGGGGACCGAGTCCTTCAGCGACAGGCCGAGCGAGATGAGCTTGTCGCGCACCTCGTCGACCGACTTCTGGCCGAAGTTGCGGATGTTCATGAGCTGCGTCTCCGAGAGGGCGACGAGCTCAGACACCGTGTTGATGCCCTCGCGCTTGAGGCAGTTGTACGAACGCACCGAGAGGTCGAGGTCTTCGATCGGCATCGACAGCTCGTTGGTGAGGACCTGCTCGACCGGCGCGGGGCCGATCTCGATGCCCTCGGCCTCGACGTTCAGCTCGCGTGCGAGGCCGAACAGCTCGGTCAGCGTGCGGCCGGCGGACGCGACGGCATCCCGAGCGGAGATCGAGGACTTCGTCTCGACATCCAGCACCAGCTTGTCGAAGTCGGTGCGCTCCCCGGCACGGGTCGCGTCGACGCGGTAGCTGACCTTCAGGACCGGCGAGTAGATCGAGTCGATCGGGACCTGACCGGCCTCGGCGTACTCGTTGCGGTTCTGCGTCGCCGAGACGTAGCCGCGGCCACGCTCGATCGTCAGCTCGAGCTCGAACTTGGCGTTGTCGTTGAGGGTCGCGATGACCAGCTCGGGGTTGTGGACCTCGACGCCCGCCGGAGCGGAGATGTCGGCCGCGGTGACCTCGCCGGCACCCGTCTTGCGCAGGTACGCCGTGATGGGCTCGTCACGCTCGGAGGAGACGACGAGCTGCTTGATGTTGAGGATGATCTCGGTGACATCCTCCTTCACGCCCGGGATGGTGCTGAACTCGTGCAGCACACCGTCGATGCGGATGCTGGTGACCGCGGCGCCGGGGATCGAGGACAGCAGGCTGCGACGCAGCGCGTTGCCGATGGTGTAACCGAAACCGGGCTCCAGGGGCTCGATGACGAACCGGCTGCGGAACTCGCCGATCTTCTCCTCGGTCAGAGTGGGACGCTGTGCGATGAGCACTATGTGTTCCTTTCAATCACGTGACCGCTATTTGACACGTGCAGTTGGTGAGGTTTTGAGTTTTTGTCAGCGGATGCCGCCTGATCGCGGCATCCGGGAAACGGCGGCAGCCGGGACACCGTGAGGTGCCCCGGCTCCGAGAGATCAGACGCGGCGGCGCTTCGGCGGGCGGCAGCCGTTGTGCGCCTGCGGGGTGACGTCCTGGATGGACCCCACCTCGAGGCCGGCGGCCTGCAGCGAGCGGATCGCGGTCTCGCGACCCGAGCCGGGACCCTTCACGAAGACGTCGACCTTCTTGACGCCGTGCTCGGCGGCCTGACGGGCGGCCGACTCGGCAGCCATGCCGGCGGCGTACGGGGTCGACTTGCGCGAGCCCTTGAAGCCCACGCCACCCGAGGACGCCCAGCTGATGACCGCACCCGACGGGTCGGTGATCGAGACGATCGTGTTGTTGAACGTCGACTTGATGTGGGCCTGGCCCAGCGCGATGTTCTTCTTCTCCTTGCGGCGCGGCTTGCGCGCAGCTGACTTGGCCTGTGCCATTTTGCGTTCTCCCTAAATCCTTGAGGCGCCGGCGGAGGCCTAGCGCGCCTTCTTCTTGCCGGCGACGGTGCGCTTGGGACCCTTGCGGGTACGCGCGTTCGTCTTGGTGCGCTGACCGCGCACCGGGAGGCCGCGACGGTGGCGGACGCCCTCGTAGGAGCCGATCTCGACCTTGCGGCGGATGTCGGCGGCGACCTCGCGGCGGAGATCGCCCTCGACCTTGTAGGTGCCTTCGATGTGGTCGCGGAGCGTGACGAGCTGCTCGTCGGTGAGGTCCTTGACGCGGATGCTCTCGTCGATCTCCGTTGCCTTGAGGATCTCGACCGAGCGGGTACGGCCGACGCCGTAGATGTAGGTGAGCGCGATCACAACGCGCTTGTCGCGCGGGATGTCAACGCCGGCAAGACGTGCCATGCGGTTCTCCTGGGGAGTGAGTGGAGGTGTGGAGCAGGATCGGTGCCCGGGCCTCCGCCCGAGGTGTCCCCGACCGAGGTCGGTTCTTGTTCCTGCCTGTGTGTGTATTCAGTTGTCAGTTCGCGGGGCGGATGCCGTGGCATCCGCTCGTCGTCAGCCCTGGCGCTGCTTGTGGCGCGGGTTGGACTTGCAGATCACCATGACGCGGCCGTGGCGGCGGATGACCTTGCAGTGGTCGCAGATGGGCTTGACGGAGGGGTTGACCTTCATGATGTTTCCTGTTTCGCTGTCTTCGTACCCGGGCACAGGTGTGCTCGGGCCGTTACTTCTCAGCCGGTCTAGCGGTAGCGGTAGACGATGCGTCCGCGCGTGAGGTCGTAGGGCGAGAGCTCCACGACGACGCGGTCTTCCGGGATGATGCGGATGTAGTTCTGCCGCATCTTGCCCGAGATCGTGGCAAGGACCTTGTGTCCGTTGGTGAGCTCGACGCGGAACATCGCGTTGGGCAGCGCTTCGGAGATCACGCCCTCGATCTCGATGACACCGTCTTTCTTAGCCATAGCCTCGTTGTCGCTTGTGCAGACCGGCCGGTCTGCGGGTGGATGGGGATTCGGTGCCTCGACACGCCAATAGAGGCGCAAGGCACCAAAGATCAAGTGTACGTGGTATCGGGGCCTCCGGCAACTCGGCTCCGCCCGCGCGCGGCGGCCGCGCGCGGCCCCGCGCGCTGCGGCCTGGGCCCAGCCGCATCCACTTCGCCGAGAAACCACATCCAGCGCGACAAACCAGGGCTGGCGTGGTTTCTCATGCGGGAAGTGATGTCTCGCCGCCGGATGTCGCGGTCGGCGGGCACCGGAGGCTCCTGCACCGGCGCGTGGGCGCGCGCGTGGTCCACATGGCGGCGCGACCCGCCTCCACGCTCAGGGACGAGCCGCGACGATGAGCGGATGCCGATGGCCTCGACCCCGCGTTCCGCAACGCCGCTCCCGCCGGTGCCGCTCATCACGGTCGACGAAGCGCGGATGCTCGGCCTCCGGGTCCACACCGCCGCCTTTCACCGCGTACGCCCGGGAATCCACATCGCGCGCAGCGTGTGGGACTCACTGGCCGGATGGCAGCGGTACGAGGTCCGGGTACGCGCGTTCGTCCTCGCGCACCCGGATGCGGTCCTCTGTCTGGAGTCGGCGGCCGCCGTGCACGGCTTGCCGCTGTTCGGACAGGCCAGGGACATCCACGTCTACGACCGCGAGCGGGCGGCATCCCGACGGTTCGGCGATGTCGCGGTGCACACCTCCGAGGATGTGCGCGAGGTGCAGAGCGTCGACGGGATCGCGACGACCTCGGTCCTCGACACGGTGGTGGATCTGGCGCGGGTCCTCCCTCCCGCATACGCGCTCGCGGTCGCCGACGCATCGGTGTCCCCCGCGTGGGCCGGCGGATCGCTCGATGTCGATGCGCTGCGGGCACGCGCGTCGGAGCAACGCATGCGCCGCGGCCGTGCTCGACTCGAGCTCCTCTGGCCGGTGATCGACGCCCGGTCGGAATCGCCCGGCGAGAGCGTCAGCCGCGCCGTCATCCTGTGGAGCGGGTTCGAAGAGCCCGAGCTGCAGCGCGAGTTCCGCTACGAAGGCGTTCGCGACCGCGTCGACTTCCACTTTCCCTCGGTCCGCGCGATCGGCGAGTCCGACGGCTGGGGGAAGTATGGCCTCGACGACGCAGCTCTCGCGCAGCAGCGGCTTCGGGACGAGAAGCGCCGGGAGGATCGGCTCCGGCGCCACGGCCATTCGTTCGCCCGGTGGGACTATGCCGATGCTCTCCGCGTCGAGCCCCTCCGCCTCGCGCTGGTCCGCGCCGGCGTTCCGGTCGTCCGCAGACCGCGCCCGGCGCTCCTCGCGACGCTGCGCGGGAACCCGCGCTCACTTCCGGCGGGCCAGTGAGAAACCACACACAGCGTGAGAAACCACGACTCTCGTGATGTCTCGTGCTGGATGTGGTTTCTCAGCCCGGCAACGCCACGCGCGGTGCTTACTCGAACAGCGAGGCGAACTCGCCCACGGCGGGGATCGTCGAGTTCGAGATGACCTCACCGTTGACCGCGAGGGTCGGGGTGCCGACGCCGCTGGCGCCGGGCTGCACCGGGGTCTCCTCGGTCTTCGCCGCCACGAACTTCTCGTACTGGCCCTCGGTGACGCAGTCGTCGATCCCGTCGACGCCGACGCCCGACGCGAAGCCGAGGATCTCGTCGTCGGTCAGGCCGGTCGAGCCCTCCTCGGGCTGGTTCGCGAACAGGGCCTGCATGAACGGCACCGCGGCATCCGGGTCGGCCTCGGCGACGCAGTACATGGCATTGGCCGCCCGCGTCGAATACGCCGTGCCCTGCGAGTACCGGTCGAGGATCGAGATGGGGTGGATGTTCAGCGTGATCGTGCCGTCATCCACGAGGCTCAGGATCTCCTCGCCGTACGCCTCCTCGAACTGGCCGCAGATCGGGCACATGAAGTCGATGTACGTGTCGAGGGTCTGCTCGCCGTCGCCCACGACGACGGCGCCGGTCTCCTGGTTCACGCCCGAACCGCTGGGGGGCGTGCCGGGGTCGCTCGCGGAGCTGTTCATCCACACGACCAGGCCGATCACGAGTGCGAGGACGACGAGCACCGCCACGCTCACCCAGATCGCGAACCAGTTTGTCTTGCCTGCCGTTGCCATCAGAACCTCTCACCGATCCGCGCCGGAACGACGCCGAAGGGCGCGAGTCCGGCAGCTCCGCCATCGGGCGCCGTGAGCACCCAGATGCCTCCATCATGCACAGCGACGCTGTGCTCCCAATGGGAGCCGTCGCTGCCGTCGACCGTCGAGACGGTCCAGTCATCGTCCTCGACGAACGTCTCGTCCGAGCCGCCGGTGACCATCGGCTCGATCGCGAGGCACAGCCCCGGCCGCACCTCGGGGCCGAGGTCGGCTACGCGGTAGTTGAACACCGTGGGCCCCTCGTGCATGCGGCGGCCGATCCCGTGCCCGACGTAGTCGCGCAGGATGCCGTAGCTCTCGCCGGAGGCCTCGATCGAGGTCTGCACGGCGTCGCCGATCTCGCCGACGCGCGCCGCCGAGGCGAGCGCCGCGATCCCGGCCCACAGCGACGTCTCGGTCACGTCGGACAGCCGCTGCCGCGCGGCGACGAGCTCGGGGCGCGTCGGATCCGGCACGACGACCGTGATCGCCGAGTCGCCGTTCCAGCCCTGGTACTGCGCGCCGCAGTCGATGGAGACGATGTCGCCCGCTTCCAGCACGCGCTTCCCCGGGATCCCGTGCACGACCTCCGCGTTCACGGAGATGCAGGTCGTGTGACGGTAGCCGCGGACGAGCTGGAAGTTCGACTCGGCACCGCGCGAGCGGATGACGGCCGCCGCAGCGGCATCCAGCTCACCGGTCGTGACACCCGGCGCGATCAGTGCGCGCACCGCGTCGAGGGCGGCGGCGGTGATGAGACCCGGCTCGACCATCGCCCGCAGCTGGGCGGGCGTCTTGTACAGGGAGCGGCGAAGACCCACGGTCAGGCCGCGATGGCGCGCGCGGCGAGGGCCGCCATGATGCGCTCGGTGATCTCGTCGAGCGAGCCGACGCCGTCGATCTCGTCGACGATGCCGCGCGAGCGGTATCCGTCGAGGATCGGGGCCGTCTCGGACTCGTAGATCGCGAGGCGCTTGGCGATCGACTCCTCGTTGTCGTCGGCGCGCCCCTGCTGAGCGGCGCGCAGCGACAGGCGCTGGATGGACTCGGCGCGCGGCACCGACAGCTCGATGACCGAGGTCAGCGCCTCGCCGCGCTCCTCGAGGAACGCGTCGAGGTCGGCGACCTGGCCCAGGTTGCGCGGGTAGCCGTCGAGCAGGAACCCGTCGGCGGCATCCGACTCGGAGAGCCGGTCGCGCACGATCGCGCTCGTCAGGTCGTCCGGGACGAGGTCGCCGGCATCGATGATCGCCTTGACCTTCAGCCCCAGCTCGGTGCCCTCCTTGACGTTCGCGCGGAACACGTCGCCGGTGGACACGGCCGGGATCCCGAGCGCCTCTGCGATGCGGACACCCTGGGTGCCTTTGCCGGAACCCTGGGGTCCGATGATCAGGAGGCGAGCGGGGGCTGAGGTCATCGCAGGAGTCCTTCGTAGTGTCGCTGCTGCAGCTGGGCGTCGATCTGCTTCACGGTCTCCAACCCGACGCCGACGATGATGAGGATCGAGGCGCCGCCGAACGGGAAGTTCTGGTTGGCGCCGACCGTCGCGAGGGCGATGAGCGGGAGCAGGGCGATGAGGCCCAGGTAGATCGAGCCCGGCAGCGTGATCCGGGTGAGTACGTAGTCGAGGTACTCGGCGGTGGGGCGGCCGGCACGGATGCCGGGGATGAAGCCGCCGTACTTCTTCATGTTGTCGGCGACCTCGACCGGGTTGAACGTGATCGCGACGTAGAAGTAGGTGAAGCCGATGATGAGGAGGAAGTAGACGAGCATGTACAGCGGCGAGTCGCCGGTCGTGAAGTACTGCTGGATCCACGCCACCCAGCCGGGCACGGAGCCGTCGGCCGCCGGCGTCTGGTTGAACTGGGCGATGAGCGCCGGGATGTACAGCAGCGACGAGGCGAAGATGACGGGCACGACGCCGGCCATGTTGACCTTGATCGGGATGTACGTGTTCGTGCCTCCGAGCGTGCGACGCCCGACCATCCGCTTGGCGTACTGCACCGGGATGCGGCGCTGCGACTGCTCGACGAAGACGACGAGGGCGACCACGGCGATGCCGACGGCGAGGACGAGGAGGAAGACCTCGAAGCCGCGCGCGACGGCGATCGACCACATGGCGGCCGGGAAGGTCGCGGCGATCGAGGTGAAGATGAGGATCGACATGCCGTTGCCGACGCCGCGCTCGGTGACGAGCTCGGCGAACCACATGATGAGGCCGGTGCCGGCGGTCATCGTGATGATCATGAGCAGCTGCGCCCACCACGCGTCGTTGGTGAGGAGCGTCTGGCACTCGGCGATGCCGGTGTTGCCGAACAGCTGGCCGGAGCGGGCCACGGTCACGAGCGTCGTCGACTGGAGGAGCGCGAGCGCGATCGTGAGGTACCGCGTGTACTGCGTCAGCTTCGCCTGGCCCGCCTGGCCCTCCTTGTAGAGGGTCTCGAAGTGCGGGATGACGACGCGCAGCAGCTGCACGATGATCGTCGCCGTGATGTACGGCATGACGCCGAGGGCGAAGATCGACAGCTGCAGGAGGGCGCCACCGGAGAACAGGTTGACGAGGGACAGCAGTCCCTCGGTCCCGCTGGACTGGTCGAGGCACGACTGCACGTTCGGGAAGTCCACGAACGGCGTCGGAATGTGCGCGCCGAAGCGGTAGACGGCGATGATCGCCAGGGTGAAGCCGATCTTCCGCCGGAGATCCGGAGTGCGGAAGACCCGCGCGATGGCGCTGAACAAGGGCATTTCCTCCAGTGGGATGGCCGGTGCCTCGGGAGACACCGTCTACCAGAGTACGGCAACAGGGGCCGGAGGCTCGCCTCCGACCCCTGCCGCTGGACTACTTGATCGAACCGCCCGCGGCGACGATCTTCTGCTCGGCCGAACCCGAGACCTTGTCGACGGCCACGGTGAGCTTGACCGAGATGTCGCCGGTGCCGAGCACCTTGACCTTCTCGTTCTTGCGGACCGCACCCTTGGCGACGAGGTCGGTCACGGTGACGTCGCCACCGGACGGGTACAGCTCGGCGAGCTTGTCGAGGTTGACCACCTGGTACTCGACGCGGAACGGGTTCTTGAACCCGCGCAGCTTCGGCGTACGCATGTGGAGGGGCATCTGCCCACCCTCGAAGCCGACCTTGACCTGGTACCGGGCCTTCTGGCCCTTGGTGCCACGACCGGCGGTCTTGCCCTTGGAGCCCTCACCGCGACCGACACGGGTCTTCGCGGTGTTGGATCCGGGGACCGGACGCAGGTGGTGCACCTTGAGCACACCGGGGCGCGAAGCGGGGGCGTCCTTGGACGCCGCCTTCTTCGCGGGGGCCTTCTCCGCCTTCGCGGCAGCCGGCTTGGCGGCGGCCTTCTTCGGGGCGGCAGCCTTCTTCGGGGCAGCGGCCTTCTTCGGGGCGGCCTTCTCGGCCGCGACGGCCTCGACCGTCTCGTCCTTCTTCTCAGCCATTAGTCGATCTCCTCAACCTTCACGAGGTGCGCGACGGTCTTGACGTAGCCGCGCGTCTGCGCGTCGTCGGGACGGACGACGGAGTCGCCGATCCGCTTCAGACCGAGGGAACGCAGCGTGTCACGCTGGTTCTGCTTCTCGCTCACCTTGGACTTGACCTGGGTCACCTTCAGGCGGCTAGCCATCAGACACCTGCCTTCTGCGCAGCCGCGGCCTTGGCCTCGTTGCGGATGATGATGCCCGGCACGACCTGGTCGTAGTCAAGACCACGACGGGCGGCCACGGCACGGGGCTCCTCGAGGCTCTTCAGAGCCGCGACGGTCGCGTGCACGATGTTGATCGTGTTCGACGAGCCGAGCGACTTGGAGAGGACATCGTGGATGCCGGCGCACTCGAGCACGGCGCGCACCGGACCACCGGCGATGACACCGGTACCGGCAGCGGCCGGACGCAGGAGCACGACGCCGGCAGCGGCCTCGCCCTGCACCGGGTGCGGGATGGTGGAGCCGACGCGCGGCACACGGAAGAAGTTGCGCTTGGCCTCTTCGACGCCCTTCGAGATCGCCAGGGGGACCTCACGGGCCTTGCCGTAGCCGACGCCGACCAGACCGTTGCCGTCGCCCACGACGACCAGCGCCGTGAAGCTGAAGCGGCGACCGCCCTTGACGACCTTCGACACGCGGTTGATCGTGACGACGCGCTCGAGGAACTGGCTCTTGTCGGCGTCGCGCGAACCACGGTCACGCTGGTTGGCGTTGCGCTCACGACCACCGCGACGGGGCTCGCGAGCCTCGCGCTCGACGGGAGCCTCGGCCGCAGCCGGAGCCGTCGTCTCGGTCACTTCGTTCTCCTTGTTGTCACTCACAGGTCCAGACCTCCCTCGCGGGCGCCGTCGGCGATCGCCGCGACTCGTCCCGCGTAGCGGTTGCCACCGCGGTCGAACACGACGGCCTCGACACCGGCAGCCTTGGCGCGCTCGGCGACGAGCTCGCCGACCTTGCGGGCCTTAGCGGTCTTGTCACCGTCGAACCCACGCAGGTCGGCCTCGAGCGTCGAGGCGGATGCCAGCGTGTGGCCCTTGCTGTCGTCCACCAGCTGCACGAAGACGTGGCGGGCGGATCGGGTCACGACGAGACGCGGGCGCGCCTCGGTGCCCACGACCTTCTTGCGAAGGCGGGCGTGACGACGCGCGCGGGCGTCGGTCTTCGACTTCACAGCCATGATTACTTACCAGCCTTTCCGGCCTTGCGGCGGACGACCTCGCCCGCGTACCGCACACCCTTGCCCTTGTAGGGCTCCGGCTTGCGGATCTTGCGGATGTTGGCGGCGGCCTCGCCGACCGCCTGCTTGTCGATCCCGCTCACGGTGAGCTTGTTGTTGCCCTCGACGGTCAGCGTGATGCCGGCCGGGGGCTCGATGAGCACCGGGTGCGAGAACCCGAGCGCGAACTCGACGGCCGCGCCCTTCTGGGCCACGCGGTAACCGGTGCCGACGACCTCGAGGCCCTTGGTGTAGCCCTCGGTGACGCCGATGATGTTGTTGTTGATCAGGGTGCGGGTGAGGCCGTGCAGCGAGCGCGACTCACGCTCGTCGTCGGGGCGGGAGACCAGAACCTGGCTCTCCTCGACCTTGACCTCGATGGGCTTGGAGACGGTGAGCGAGAGCTCACCCTTGGGGCCCTTGACCGCAACATCCTGGCCGTCCACCGAAACGGTGACGCCGGCGGGGATGTCGATGGGGAGACGTCCGATACGCGACATGTCAGATCACCACACGTAGGCGAGGACTTCCCCGCCGACGCCCTTCTGCTCGGCCTGACGGTCCGTGAGGAGACCGGAGGAGGTGGACAGGATCGCGACGCCCAGGCCGCCGAGGACCGTGGGGAGCTCGGTGGACCGCGCGTACACGCGGAGCCCGGGCTTGGAGACGCGCTTGATGCCGGCGATCGACCGCTCGCGGTTCGGGCCGTACTTCAGGGTCAGCGTGAGGGTCTGGCCGACGCGGGCGTCGGAGACCTCCCAGCCGGAGATGTAGCCCTCCTGCTGGAGGATCTCGGCGATGTGCGTCTTGAGCTTCGAGCTCGGCAGCGACACGGAGTCGTGGTGCGCCGAGTTCGCGTTGCGCAGACGGGTCAGCATGTCTGCGACCGGGTCTGTCATTGTCATGAGTGTTTTCCTTTGTTCACCAGGTTTCGGACGCCGTTACACGGCAGCCGACCTGTGGTGGGTGGTGTTACGCCTTGACCTCGGGAGCGGTGAAGGGGAAGCCCAGCTGACGAAGCAGCGAGCGGCCCTCCTCATCCGTCTTCGCCGTGGTCACGATCGTGATGTCGAAGCCGCGGACGCGATCGATCTTGTCCTGGTTGATCTCGTGGAAGACCGACTGCTCCTGCAGGCCGAACGTGTAGTTGCCGTGGCCGTCGAACTGCTTGGGCGACAGGCCGCGGAAGTCGCGGATGCGGGGCAGCGCGAGGTTCACGAGACGGTCGACGAACTCCCAGGCGCGGTCGCCGCGGAGCGTGACGTGTGCACCGATGGCCTGGCCCTCACGCAGCTTGAACTGCGCGATGGACTTGCGGGCCTTGGTGACGACCGGCTTCTGGCCGGTGATCTTGACGAGGTCGTCGACCGCGCCATCGATCACCTTGCTGTCGCGAGCTGCCTCGCCGACACCGGTGTTCACGACGACCTTGACGAGACCGGGGATCTGCATGACGTTCGGGTAGCCGAACTCCTCCTGCAGCGCCTTCTTGATCTCGGCCTGGTACTTCTGCTTCAGGCGGGGCTGGATCTTGCCAGCCGCCGCGGCAGTGGTGGTGCTCATGTTCAGAGGTCCTTGCCTGACTTCTTGGCGTAGCGCACGCGGACGGTGCGCTTCACGCCGTCCTTCGTCTGGTCCTCGACGCGATGGCCGACACGGGTCGGCTTCTTGGTCGAGGGGTCGACGACGGCGACGTTGGAGATGTGGATCGGGGCTTCCATCGTCTCGATGCCGCCCGTCTTGGTGCCGCGCTGGGACTGGCCCACGCGGTTGTGCTTGGTGACGTAGTTCACGCCCTCGACGATGATGCGGTTCTGCTCGACAAGGATCTCGAGGACCTTGCCCTGCTTGCCGCGGTCTCCGCCGCGCTCGGGCTTGGCGCCCGTGATGACCTGAACCAGGTCGCCCTTCTTGATCTTGGCCATGAGGTCAGATCACCTCCGGTGCGAGCGAGACGATCTTCATGAACTTCTTGTCGCGAAGCTCACGACCGACCGGGCCGAAGATGCGGGTGCCGCGGGGCTCCCCGTCATTCTTCAGGATGACGGCGGCGTTCTCGTCGAACTTGATGTAGGACCCGTCGGGACGACGGGTGGACTTGACGGTGCGGACGATGACGGCCTTGACCACGTCGCCCTTCTTGACGTTGCCGCCGGGGATCGCGTCCTTGACGGTCGCCACGATGGTGTCGCCCAGACCGGCGTAGCGGCGGCTCGAGCCACCCAGCACGCGGATCGTGAGCAGCTCCTTGGCGCCGGTGTTGTCGGCGACCTTGAGGCGGGACTCTGTCTGAATCACTTTTTACTCCTTGGGTTCCAAGAAGGCCGGGGCCTTACTTGGCCTTCTCGAGGATCTCGACCAGACGCCAGCGCTTGGTGGCGCTGAGCGGACGGGTCTCGTTGATGACGACCAGGTCGCCGATGCCGGCGCTGTTCGACTCGTCGTGGGCCTTGACCTTCGACGTGCGGCGGATGACCTTGCCGTAAAGCGGGTGCTTCACGCGGTCTTCGACCTCGACGACGATCGTCTTGTCCATCTTGTCGCTGACCACGTAGCCACGGCGGGCCTTGCGGTAGCCGCGGGCGTCGGCGTCACGGACGTCGGACGCAGCCGACTCGTGACCCTTGGCCTGCACGGGGGCCTCGACCACGGGGGTCTCGACCTTGGCAGCGGGCTTCTTGGCGGGCGCCTTCTTCACTGCCGGGGCAGCCTTGGGCGCGGGGGCCTTCTTCTCAGTGTCAGCCATCACTCGGCCTCTTCCTTCGCGGCCTCGTCAGCGGCATCCGCCTTCTTGGCCTTCGTCTTCTTCGCCTTCGTCGCGACCTCCGCGGGGGCGGGCGTGGCACGGATGCCGAGCTCGCGCTCACGGATCACGGTGTAGAGCCGCGCGATGTCGCGCTTGACCGCACGGATGCGGCCGTGGCTCTCGAGCTGACCGGTGGCCGACTGGAAGCGCAGGTTGAACAGCTCTTCCTTGGCCTTGCGGAGCTCCTCGACGAGGCGCTGGTCCTCGAACGTGTCCAGCTCGCTCGGAGCGAGCGTCTTGGTACCGACAGACATTACGCGTCGCCCTCCTCGCGCTTGATGATGCGTGCCTTCAGGGGCAGCTTGTGAATGGCACGGGTCAGGGCCTCACGAGCGAGCTGCTCGTCGACGCCCGCGACCTCGAAGAGGACGCGACCCGGCTTGACGTTCGCGACCCACCACTCCGGCGAACCCTTACCGGAACCCATGCGGGTTTCGGCCGGCTTCTTCGTGAGCGGACGGTCGGGGTAGATGTTGATCCACACCTTGCCGCCACGCTTGATGTGACGCGTCATCGCGATACGAGCGGACTCGATCTGACGGTTCGTCACGTAAGCGGGCGTGAGGGCCTGGATGCCGAACTCGCCGAAGGAGACCTTCGTGCCGCCGGTCGCCTGGCCGGAACGGCCGGGGTGGTGCTGCTTGCGGTACTTGACCTTGCGGGGGATAAGCATTATGCCGATGCTCCTTCTGCGGCAGGGGCGTCGTTGCGCGGGCCACGACGACGGTCGCCGCCACGGTCGTCACGACCACGGGGTGCCTTCGGTGCGTTGGCCTGCTCGCGCGCGAGCTCCTTGTTGGTGAGGTCGCCCTTGTAGATCCAGACCTTCACGCCGATGCGGCCGAAGGTGGTCTTGGCCTCGTAGAACCCGTAGTCGATGTTCGCGCGGAGGGTGTGCAGGGGCACACGGCCTTCGCGGTAGAACTCCGACCGGCTCATCTCGGCGCCGCCGAGACGGCCCGACACCTGGATGCGGATGCCCTTGGCGCCGGCGCGCTGGGCGCCCTGCAGACCCTTGCGCATCGCGCGGCGGAACGCCACGCGAGCGGAGAGCTGCTCGGCAATGCCCTGCGCGACAAGCTGAGCGTCGGCCTCGGGGTTCTTGACCTCGAGGATGTTCAGCTGGATCTGCTTGCCGGAGAGCTTCTCGAGGTCGGCGCGGATGCGCTCGGCCTCGGCGCCGCGGCGGCCGATCACGATGCCCGGGCGGGCGGTGTGGATGTCGACGCGGACGCGGTCACGCGTGCGCTCGATCTCGATCCCGCTCACGCCGGCGCGGTCCAGCTGCGTCTGCAGGAGCTTGCGGATCTTGATGTCCTCGGCCACGTAGTCGGCGTAACGCTGGCCCGGCTTCGTGGAGTCGGAGAACCAACGCGACACGTGGTCCGTGGTGATGCCGAGGCGGAAGCCGTAGGGGTTGACCTTCTGTCCCATTACTTGCTCGCCTTCTTGTCGGTCGTGGTCACGGTCTCGGCGACCTCAGGGGTTGCCAGCTCGACCGTGATGTGGCTCGTGCGCTTCTTGATCTGGAACGCGCGGCCCTGTGCGCGGGGCTGGAAACGCTTGAGCGTCGTGCCCTCGTCGACGTACGCGTTGCGCACGTACAGGTCCTGCTCGTCCAGGAACTCGCCGTCCTTGTCCGCCTTCACGCGGGCGTTGGCGACAGCAGCCGCGACGAGCTTGTAGATCGGCTCGCTGGCACCCTGGGGAGCGAACTTCAGGATGGCGAGTGCCTCCTGAGCCTGCTTGCCCTTGATGAGCGCGACGACACGACGGGCCTTCTGAGGGGTCACGCGGATGTGCTTGACGCGTGCGATGGATTCCACCATTTGAACTCCTCCTCTTCCTCTCTCTGAGAGCGCCACCGCGTCAGCGGCGACGGCCCTTCTTGTCGTCCTTCTCGTGGCCGCGGAAGGTGCGGGTGGGCGCGAATTCGCCCAGTTTGTGGCCGACCATGGTCTCGGACACGAACACAGGGATGTGCTTGCGTCCGTCGTGCACGGCGATCGTGTGACCCAGCATGGCCGGGATGATCATCGAGCGGCGCGACCAGGTCTTGATGACGTTCTTGGTACCGGCTTCGTTCTGCACGACCACCTTGCGAAGCAGGTGCTCGTCGACGAAGGGGCCCTTCTTAAGGCTGCGAGGCATCTTCCTCTACTCCTACTTGCGCTTCTTGCCGGCGTTGCGACGACGGACGATGTACTTGTCGCTTTCCTTGTTGGCGTGGCGGGTGCGACCCTCAGCCTGGCCCCAAGGAGTGACGGGGTGACGGCCACCGGACGTCTTGCCCTCACCACCACCGTGCGGGTGGTCGACCGGGTTCATGGCGACACCACGCACGGTCGGGCGGACGCCCTTCCAGCGCATGCGGCCGGCCTTGCCCCAGTTGATGTTGGACTGCTCGGCGTTGCCGACCTCGCCGATCGTCGCACGGCAGCGCGCGTCGACGTTGCGGATCTCGCCCGAGGGGAGACGCAGCTGGGCGTACGGGCCATCCTTCGCGACCAGGCGCACGGAGACGCCGGCCGAGCGGGCGATCTTCGCGCCGCCACCGGGACGGAGCTCGATGGCGTGGATGACGGTACCGGTCGGGATGTTCTTCAGCGGGAGGTTGTTGCCCGGCTTGATGTCCGCGGACGGACCCGACTCGACGACGTCGCCCTGCGACAGCTTGTTCGGCGCGAGGATGTAGCGCTTCTCGCCGTCGAAGTAGTGCAGGAGCGCGATGCGCGCGGTGCGGTTGGGGTCGTACTCGATGTGAGCGACCTTGGCGTTGACGCCGTCCTTGTCGTTGCGACGGAAGTCGATCACGCGGTACTGGCGCTTGTGGCCACCACCGATGTGACGGGTCGTGATGCGACCCTGGTTGTTGCGACCGCCGGTCTTCGACAGGGGGCGCAGCAGCGACTTCTCGGGCGTCGACCGCGTGATCTCGGTGAAGTCGGCGACCGACGAACCGCGACGACCCGGGGTCGTGGGCTTGTACTTGCGAATAGCCATTTTCTGTCCTCTATCCCGACCGTCAGCCGACTGCCGTGAAGATGTCGATGGTGCCCGACTTCAGCGTGACGATGGCGCGCTTGGTGTCCTTGCGCTTGCCCATGCCGAAGCGGGTGCGGCGGGCCTTGCCGACGCGGTTGAGCGTGTTCACCGAAGCCACCTTGACGCCGAAGATCTTCTCGATGGCGAGCTTGATCTCGGTCTTGGTCGCGCGCGTGTCCACGAGGAACGTGTACTTGCCCTCGTCGATGAGCGAGTAGCTCTTCTCCGAGACGACCGGCTTCAGGATGATGTCGCGCGGGTCCTTGTTCACTGCGATGTTCGCGGTGCTCATGCCGAGACCTCCTCGGTGGCGCCGGCCTTCGCAGCGACGAACGCGTCGAAGGCGGCCTTGGTGAAGACGATGTCGTCGGAGACGAGCACGTCGTAGGCGTTGAGCTGGTCGAACGTCAGCACGTGGACGTACGCGAGGTTGCGCACGCTCTTCGTGGCGAGATCGTCGTCACGGTTGATGACGACCAGCACGTTCTTGGTCGGGGCGAGTGCCGACAGGACCGTCACAGCGGCCTTCGTCGACGGGGCACCCTCGATGCCGAACGAGTCGATGATGTGCAGACGGCCGCCGCGAGCACGATCGCTGAGCGCGCCCAGCAGGGCGGCGGCGATCATCTTCTTGGGGGTGCGCTGCGAGTAGTTGCGCGGCTTGGGGCCGTGCACGATGCCACCACCGGTCATGTGCGGCGCGCGGATCGAGCCCTGACGGGCGTTACCGGTGCCCTTCTGCTTGAAGGGCTTGCGGCCGGCGCCGGAGACCTCACCGCGACGCTTGGTCGAGTGGGTGCCCTGGCGAGCCGCCGCGAGCTGCGCGACGACGACCTGGTGGATGAGGGGGATGTTCGTCTTGACGTCGAACAGCGCGGCGGGAAGCTCGACCGAGCCGGCCTTCTTGCCGTCGGCGCTGTGGACGTCGAGCGCGAGAGTCGAGTCAGCCATGATCAGGCACCCTTCACTGCGTTGCGGACGTAGACGATGCGGCCACGAGCACCGGGGACGGCGCCCTTGACGAGCAGCAGACCCTTCTCGGCGTCGACGGCGTGCACCGTGAGGTTGAGGACGGTCACGCGCTCGCCACCCATACGGCCGGCCATGCGCATGCCCTTGAAGACGCGGCTCGGGGTCGACGATGCGCCGATGGAGCCGGGCTTGCGGTGGTTGCGGTGCGCACCGTGCGAGGCGGAGACGCCCTTGAAGTTGTGGCGCTTCATGACACCCGCGGTGCCCTTGCCCTTGCTGGTGCCGACGACGTCGACACGCTGGCCGGCCTCGAAGATGCCGTCAGCGGTCAGCTCCTGACCGAGTGAGTAGTCAGCGGCATCCGCCGTGCGGATCTCGGTGAGGTGGCGACGCGGGGTCACGCCGGCGGCCTCGAAGTGGGCCGTGAGCGGCTTGTTCACCTTGCGGGGGTCGATCTGCCCGTAGGCGATCTGAACCGCGTTGTAGCCGTCCTTCTCGGGCGTGCGAACCTGGGTGACCACGTTCGGGGCGACCTCGATGACGGTGACGGGAACGAGCTTGCCGTTCTCGTCCCAGACCTGGGTCATGCCGAGCTTCGTGCCCAGCAGGCCCTTGGAAACCTTGGAATTGATATCAGCCATGTCGACCTCAGAGCTTGATCTCGATGTTGACGTCAGCCGGGAGGTCGAGACGCATCAGCGAGTCGACGGCCTTGGGCGTCGGGTCGATGATGTCGATGAGGCGCTTGTGGGTGCGCATCTCGAAGTGCTCGCGGCTGTCCTTGTACTTGTGGGGCGACCGGATGACGCACACGACGTTCTTCTCGGTCGGAAGGGGCACCGGGCCCACGACCGTCGCGCCCGCACGGGTCACGGTGTCGACGATTTTGCGCGCCGACGTGTCGATGACCTCGTGGTCATACGACTTCAGGCGAATGCGGATCTTCTGTCCCGCCATTGTCTGCTCACTCTCTTTCTCGCGTCATACCTCTGGGGCATCGGACGCACGGGGCGCTTGCGCGCCGGGCACTTCCCATCGCGGTGGCGATGGATGCTGCACCGCTGTTCTGATGTCAATCCGCAGGTCACCCTGCGGTATCCGCTCCCCCGGACGCACACGTGCGATCCCGTCTCCGGGTGGGGTTTTGGATTGGTGTTCTGACTACCCGCGGCCTAGGACCCTGCGCTCATGCGCCGCCTATGCACTGCCCTGGCAGTGATCCGACGCACACCGAAGCGGCATCAGAATGTGGAACCTCATTAGTCTACGTGTCGCCCGGGCGTGTCGCAAACTCGGGCGTGTCGCATTCGGCGTATCTTCAGCCGGCATGCCGGGAAGGGTGTGAGCGGGGCGGGCCTTGGGGGACGCCCGGCCCGCTCACGAGGTGCGGGACAGAGCCCCGCGGCCTCCGAAGACACATCCGTGGGGGTCGGCGAAGTGCGTCGACGATGAGTCGACGCGGCGGGCGCGCAACAGCGTTACCCCAGCGACGCGTGCTGCGCCCATCCCCCACCTGCCCCCAAGTGTCGCCGGCCCCAAGTCCCGACGACGACGGATGAGCTCCCAAGCCCATCGGCGGCCCGTCCTCACCCCCCGGATCGGACGACAACCGCCAAGGGCGACGCTAGAAGGCGAAGGGGTGCGGCGTCAAGCGTTTCGCGCGGATGAGTCGGAAAAGGGGGGATGCCGACCGGCATCCCCCCTTCCACGTCCCGCTCTTGCGGCTACTCGTTGCCGATCTTCGTGTCGATCCCGTCACGCACGTCGTCGACCTTCGCGTCGACCGAGTCCGGCGCGACGCTCTTCACGAACTCCGCCGCCGCGTCGAGGACCTTGTCGCTGACGTCCTCGGCCTGATCCGACTTCAGCGTCTCCTCGATCTTGTCCTTGTTCTGCTCCAGGAAGTCCTTGCCCTGGTTGACCAGATCCTCGATACCCATGTCCGTCCCTTTCGTGGGGTGCTGCCGGGCGTCGCCGCCCGCTCTCGCCAGTCTGGCCCGAGCGCCCCGGGCCGGGCAAGAGCGGACACGCGTCCGGCGCCCGGCGGCATCCCCGGACAGCACGAAGCCCCCCGGGCGGACCCGGGGGGCTTCGTGAGGTGTCGGAAGACTTACTTCAGGATCTTCGTGACCGTGCCGGCGCCGACGGTGCGGCCACCCTCACGGATCGCGAAGCCGAGGCCCTCCTCCATGGCGATCGGCTGGATCAGCTCGACCGTCATGTCGGTGGTGTCGCCGGGCATGACCATCTCGGTGCCCTCGGGCAGCGTGATGACGCCGGTGACGTCGGTGGTGCGGAAGTAGAACTGCGGACGGTAGTTCGTGTAGAAGGGGTTGTGACGGCCACCCTCCTCCTTGGACAGGATGTACGCCGTGCCCTCGAAGTTGGTGTGGGGCGTGACGGAGCCCGGCTTCACGACGACCTGGCCGCGCTCGACATCGTCGCGCTTGAGGCCACGGAGAAGCAGACCGCAGTTCTCGCCGGCCCAGGCCTCGTCGAGCTGCTTGTGGAACATCTCGATGCCCGTGACCGTGGTCTTCTGCGTCGGGCGGATGCCGACGATCTCGACCTCGGAGTTGATGGCCAGCGTGCCGCGCTCGGCGCGACCCGTGACGACCGTGCCACGGCCGGTGATGGTGAAGACGTCCTCGATGGGCATGAGGAACGGCTTGTCCTTGTCACGCACCGGGTCGGGGATCGACTCGTCGGCGGCGTCCATCAGGTCGAGGATGGACTGGGTCCACGCCTCGTCGCCCTCGAGAGCCTTCAGGCCCGAGACGCGGACGACCGGAGCGTCGTCGCCGGGGAAGCCCTGGCTGGACAGCAGCTCGCGGACCTCGAGCTCGACGAGCTCCAGGATCTCCTCGTCGTCGACCATGTCGGCCTTGTTCAGCGCGACCATCAGGTACGGCACGCCGACCTGCTTGGCGAGCAGCACGTGCTCACGCGTCTGGGCCATGGGGCCGTCGGTGGCGGCGACCACGAGGATCGCGCCGTCCATCTGGGCCGCACCGGTGATCATGTTCTTGATGTAGTCAGCGTGACCGGGCGCATCGACGTGCGCGTAGTGACGCTTCGGGGTCTCGTACTCGACGTGCGAGATGTTGATCGTGATGCCGCGCTGACGCTCCTCGGGAGCCGAGTCGATCGACGCGAAGTCACGCTGCACGTTGGTCGCGGACGGGAACTTGTCGGCGAGCACCTTCGAGATCGCCGCGGTGAGCGTCGTCTTGCCGTGGTCGACGTGACCGATCGTTCCGATGTTCACGTGCGGCTTGGTCCGCTCGAACTTGGCCTTAGCCACTGGGTCCTCCTCAGGACGGTCATGTAGAGGTTCCGGGCGCTGGATTGCGACCGGTGCTCTACGGGGATGTTGTCAGTGTAGTTGACAGTGCTGTATTCAGTTTGGGTGGATGCCGAGAGCCGGAGCCCCCGGCATCCGAAGGGGAGGGTTACTCGCCCTTGGTCTTCTGGACGATCTCGTCCATGACGGCGCGCGGGACCTCGGCGTAGCTGTCGAACTCCATGGAGTAGACGGCACGGCCGGAGGTCTTCGAACGCAGGTCGCCGATGTAGCCGAACATCTCGGACAGCGGCACCAGGGCCCGGACGACCTTGACGCCCTGGGCGTCCTCCATCGACTGGATCTGGCCGCGACGGGAGTTCAGGTCGCCGATGACGTCGCCCATGTACTCCTCGGGCGTACGCACCTCGACGGACATGAGCGGCTCGAGGATGACCGGGTTCGCCTTGCGGACGGCCTCCTTGAAGCCCATCGAGCCGGCGATCTTGAACGCCATCTCGGACGAGTCGACGTCGTGCGACGCGCCGTCCATGAGGATGGCCTTCACGCCGACCATGGGATAGCCGGCGAGCACGCCGACGTTCATGGCGTCCTGGAAGCCCTGGTCGACCGGAGCGATGTACTCGCGCGGGATGCGGCCACCGGTGACCTTGTTCTCGAACTCGTACGTCTTGTCGGCCGTGACCGCGAGCGGCTCGAGCGCGAACTGGATCTTCGCGAACTGACCCGAACCACCGGTCTGCTTCTTGTGCGTGTAGTCGTGGCGCTCGACGGTCTTCTTGATCGTCTCGCGGTACGCGACCTGCGGCTTGCCGACGTTGGCCTCGACCTTGAACTCGCGCTTCATGCGGTCCACGAGGATGTCGAGGTGCAGCTCGCCCATGCCCTTGATGACGGTCTGACCGGTGTCGGAGTTCTGCTCGACGCGGAACGTCGGGTCCTCCTCCGCGAGCTTCTGGATCGCGAGACCCAGCTTCTCCTGGTCGGCCTTCGTCTTGGGCTCGATCGCGACCTCGATGACCGGCTCCGGGAACGTCATCGACTCGAGGACGACCTGGTTGGCCGAGTCGGACAGGGTGTCACCGGTGGTGGTGTCCTTCAGGCCGATGACGGCGTAGATGTGGCCGGCCGTGACCGAGGGGACCGGGTTCTCCTTGTTGGCGTACATCTGGAAGATCTTCCCGATGCGCTCCTTCTTGGACTTCGTCGAGTTGACGATCTGCGCACCGGAATCCAGGTGACCGGAGTACACGCGGATGTAGGTGAGGCGACCGAAGAAGGGGTGCGTCACGATCTTGAACGCGAGGGCCGTGAAGGGCTCCTCACGGTCGGAGTGACGCAGGATGACCGTCTCTTCGTTCTTCGGGTCGTGGGCCTCGATGGCGGGCACGTCCAGCGGCGAGGGCAGGTAGTCCACGACCGCGTCGAGCATCGGCTGCACGCCGCGGTTCTTGAACGCCGAGCCGCACAGCACGGGGTAGATCTCCGAGTTGACCGTCAGCTTGCGGATCGCAGCCTTGATCTCGGCGACCGTGAGGGGCTCGCCACCGAAGTGCTTCTCGAGGAGCTCTTCGTCGGTCTCGGCGACCGTCTCGAGCAGCAGCTCGCGGTACTTGGCGACGACATCCGCCATGTCGGCCGGGATCTCCTGGACGTCGTACTTGGCGCCCATGGTGACATCACCCTTGGCGTCGCCGGCCCAGACGAGCGCGCGCATCTCGACGAGGTCGACCACGCCGACGAAGTCGTTCTCGACGCCGATGGGCAGCTGGATGACCAGCGGCTTGGCCTTGAGCTTGTTGACGATCGTGTCGACCGTGAAGTAGAAGTCGGCGCCGAGCTTGTCCATCTTGTTGACGAAGCAGATGCGCGGGACGTTGTACTTGTCGGCCTGACGCCAGACGGTCTCGGACTGGGGCTCGACGCCCTCCTTGCCGTCGAAGACGGCGACGGCGCCATCGAGGACGCGGAGCGAGCGCTCGACCTCGACGGTGAAGTCGACGTGGCCGGGGGTGTCGATGATGTTGATCTGGTTCTTGTCCCAGAAGCACGTCACAGCAGCGGAGGTGATCGTGATGCCACGCTCCTGCTCCTGCTCCATCCAGTCGGTGGTCGAGGCGCCATCGTGCGTCTCGCCGATCTTGTGGTTGGTTCCCGTGTAGTACAGGATGCGCTCGGTCGTCGTCGTCTTGCCGGCATCGATGTGCGCCATGATGCCGATGTTGCGGACCTTCGTGAGGTCGGTGAGCACGTCTTGTGCCACGGGAAATTCCTTACGTGTAGTGAGGGATGCTGTTGAACCGTCGCTCTCGCGGATGTGTCATCCGCGAGAGCGACGGCATCGCTGTTACCAGCGGTAGTGCGCGAAGGCGCGGTTCGACTCGGCCATCTTGTGGGTGTCCTCGCGGCGCTTGACCGCGGCACCCAGGCCGTTCGAGGCGTCGAGGATCTCGTTCTGCAGACGCTCGGTCATCGTCTTCTCACGACGGCCCTTCGCGTAGGAGACGAGCCAGCGCAGCGCGAGCGTGTTCGCGCGGTGCGGCTTGACCTCGACCGGAACCTGGTAGGTCGAGCCGCCGACGCGGCGGCTCTTGACCTCGAGGGTGGGGCGGACGTTGTCGAGCGCCTTCTTGAGCGTTGCGACGGCGTCCTGGCCGTTCTTGGCCTCGACGCCGGTGAGGGCGCCGTAGACGATGGCCTCGGCGATCGACTTCTTGCCGTCGACGAGGATCTTGTTCACCAGCTGGGTGACGATCGGAGCGCCGTAGACCGGGTCGTTGACGACGACGCGGCGAGGTGCGGGTCCCTTACGAGGCATGTTCCTTAACCCTTCTTCGCGCCGTAGCGGCTGCGAGCCTGCTTACGGTTCTTGACGGCCTGGGTGTCCAGGGCGCCGCGGACGATCTTGTAGCGCACACCCGGGAGGTCCTTGACACGGCCGCCGCGGACGAGCACGAGCGAGTGCTCCTGCAGGTTGTGGCCCTCGCCGGGGATGTAGGCGGTGACCTCGGTGCCGTTGCGGAGCTTGACACGGGCGACCTTGCGCATCGCCGAGTTCGGCTTCTTGGGCGTGGTCGTGTAGACGCGGGTGCAGACCCCGGCCTGCTGCGGGTTCGACTTCAGTGCCGGCGCCTTGGTCTTCGAGACCTTCGGCGAACGGCCCTTGCGAACCAACTGCTGAATGGTTGGCACGTTCTCTCCTTGTGAATGCTGCACGGTGACAGCGTCGTGGTTTCACCACAGATCCACCGGCGCAGCGCGAACGCGCCGTGCTTTCATGGTGGATATGCCGTGGGGGTGATCTGTTCGCAGATCATTCCCTGAGATGCGGCGCCTCGGTCTCCCCGCCTGGCGACTCGATGCCGAGGCGCGACGCAGGGCGCGCGTGAGCGCACACCCGGTCAATCATACGCCCCGCGGGAGGGGCGGTCAAACGAGGACCGGGGTCAGCGATCGCCGCGCGCGAGCGTGATCTGCGCGTCGCCGAGACGGAAGCGATCACCGGCGGGGACGGGCGACCCGGGGCCGATCTCCTCCTCGGTCCCCATCAGCGTGGGGATGAGCACGCCGTTGGTCGAATGCAGGTCGGTCACCTGCCATCCGTCGGGCTTCAATTCGAGCCGCGCGTGCGTCTTGGAGACGGTCCGGGTGCGATCGTCCACGACGACCAGCTGTGCCCGGGGGTAGGCCGGGTCGGGCGCCGGCTGACGACCGAGGATGACGACGTCGGCCACGAGGGGGACCGTGCGCCCCGCCGCCGTCAGCGTCCATGTCGGGCGCCGACGGCGCGCGATGACGGTCTGCTCGGCGTCGTCATCCTCCTCCGTGCCCGGCGGGCGCTGCTGTGCGGACACGGATCGGCGGGCCGCGAGCGGGGCTCCCGCGGCCGGAGAGCCCACGACCGCGGAGACCTCCCCCGACATCTCCGGGAAGGCGTCCGGGTCGTACTCGGCCGAGCGTGCGGGAGCCCACGGCTCGGGCGGCGCCGCCGGGCCGGGAGCGGGTACGCGCGTCACCGGCGCATCGCCGTGGACGCTCGGCACGGCGGACTTCCGGCCGGGCACGAAGGCGATGGGGCCTTCGGCCGGCGAGACGGGAGGAGGGCTGTACGGGCGCGAGGACGCGGCGCTGGGCGGGAAGGGCGACGGGTGCACCGCCGAGACCTCGTCGACCTCGGACGGCCACGCGGCGTCGTCGTGCTCGTCGGCGACCGGGGCGTACGGCGCGCCCGGCTCGCTCCGCCCCGCATCGGCGACGGGGGTGTCGGCGCCCGCGCCGACGACGATCGGGATGGGGGCCGTCGGCGGGCGCCAGGCGGAGGCGGCCGGCTCCGGCGCGTCCTCGCCGGGGGCGAAGGCGGCGGCCCGGGACCCCGTGGGGTCGGTGTCGACCACGGACGGGATGGCCGGCGACGGACGCGGACCCACCGGGGATGCGCCGGCGGCGCGCACGGCGCGCGCGCCCAGCCAGCGGGACGGACCGAACCCGAGGATGCTCGCCCACACGACGAACAGCACGGCGGCGAGGACGGTCATCTCCGTCCCGTAGCCGAAGCCCGGGTTCAAACGGTGCGCCGCGATGGTCTGCAGGACCCACAGCACGAGCGGACCGACGATCGGCACGAAGAAGAGCAGCACGAGCCACGGGTTGAACCCGCCCCAGCGCAGCACGGTCGCCTGGTTCAGCAGGGGCACCCAGCCCTTCCACGGCTCCTCGCCCATCTTCCGGAACATCGCGGCCAGGGCGAGCGCCGTCCACACGTACAGGGCGACGCCGATCGCGAGGGAGAGCAGGCCCAGGAGGGGCGTCAGCGAGTCATCCAGGAGCGGGCTCATCATGGTTCGGTCCGTCGGCCGGAGGGCCGACGGCTCCCCCTCTCGGTGGTGTGGGCTCGGGTCCCGCCGAGGCGGGCGAACGATCTCAACGATACGGCGGCGCGCCAGCGGCGCCAGAAACCCGTCGCCATGCCGTGCCGTTCGGCCTCGACGATGCGCCAGAACTCGTCGGCCTCGGCCGGTGTGATCCCGCCGCGAGAGAAGACGGCCTCGTCGGCCGCTTCGGCGAGGACCGTGCCGGCGGGGGTCGCGAGGATGCCGGCGGCCTCGGTGCGGGTGAGGTGCCCCGGGGCCGGCCGACCGGCGTCGGCGGCGGCATCCACGTACTCCTCCCAGCCTCCGGCGATGCGGGCCACCGGATCGTCCGCGCGCCGGCGGCCGCGGCGCCGCAGCGCCTTCGCCGCGACGATCAGCAGCGACGGGCCGATGACGATCGCGACGATGCTCGCTCCCACTCCGACGCCGCGGAGCGCCGCCCACAGCCAGGTGAGGTCGAGGGCGTCGGCGTCGCGGTCGGCGCGGGAGGTGTCGTCCTGCGCCGGGCGCGGCGGCACGACCTCCTCGACCACGTCGGGGCGGACCTCCGTCGCGACACGGGGGTCGCGCTGCTCGGTGACCAGCAGGGCGGGAGGCTGGGCGTGCTGCGGGGTCACGTCGACGGCGATCCACTGGCCCGCGGACGAGCGCACCTCCACCCACGCGGCGAGGTCGCCCGAGCGGCAGACGCCGTCGGTGCAGGACGGGAGCCCGGGTTCGGCGGTCAGGCGCGCACCGTAGACGATGCGGGCGGGGAATCCGAGCTCCTGCGCGATCAGCGCGACGGCGACGGAGAACTGCTCGTCATCGCCGATGGCCGCCACGAGGCCCCCCGTCGCCTCGTTCTCGCGCTCGAGCAGCGCGTCGAACATGTCGTCGATGCGGCCGAGCGAGTGCCCGGAGGTGGACGGGACGAACCGGTACCCGTCGAGGCGCTCCATCCAGGCCGTGTCGGCGTCTTCGGTCAGCGCGTGGCTGAGATAGCCGCGGGCGCGGAGCAGATCCACGAGGCTCGCCAGCGTCGCCCCGCCGGTCCCGACGGCGTGCTCGTCCACCCACCGGCGCAGACTCGTGGGCGCCTCGACCCGCGACGCGACACCGCCGGGCGCCGTGGCCTCGGCGAGGGTCGCCGCCGGAACCTCGCTCCCGCTCAGGCGGTAGCGGTCACCCGCCCGCCACCCCGCCGTCTGCACCGCGGCGCCGAGCTCGGCGCTGTAGTAGAAGCCGTCGGCGAGGGTCGCGGCGCGAGAGTCGTCGAACCGCGCCGATGCGAGCGCGCCGATGGTCGGCATCCAGATGTCGGTGAGCGCACCGATCTGCACGACCGCGCCGACGGCCTCACCGGCACCCGCGTCGCGCATGGCGGGCACACGGGCGAAACGGCCCCCGGCGCCCGCGGAGCCGGTGCGGAACACGGCGCCGTCGTACGTGTCCAGCGTCGCCAGGCGGACCCGGTCGGGGAGGGTGGCGCCGCTGACAGTGAAGGCGACATCGTCGATCACGTCGTCGGTGAAGAGCGTGCGGTAGGCGGCGAGCGGGCTGAGCGCCTCGGACAGCTCCACCTCCGGCCCGACGGCATCGCGGAGGACATGCCGGTCCGCGGACAGGGCGGCGGCGGGGACGACGGCCGCGACGCCGAGCGCGGCGACCGCGACCATCCCGACGCCGAGCGCCGCCCGCCGGGCATCCGCACGGGACCTGCGCCGACGCCGCACGCCGCTGGCGTGCGCGGCGCGCTGCAGCGCGTCCTGCCGCTCGTGCCGGCCGCGCCAGGAGAGCCACAGCACACTCGCCAGCAGCGCGGCCACCCCCACGGCCGTCTCGGCGGGCGCGGAGATCGTGAGCGGGCCGAGGTCCAGCGGAGCGCTCACGGAGGTGCGGCCGAAGACCAGTCCGAAGCCGGTCATGGCGAGGGTCACCGGGACGGCCGCATACGCGCTCCGGCGCTGCTGCCACGTCAGCTGCAGGGCGATGCAGGTTCCGCAGAGGAAGACCACGAGGGCCGGGACCAGCAGATTCCGGTACGTCCCCACCGGGAGGGCCACCGTCACGAGGTCCTTCCACCCGACGACGACGCCCGCGACGAGCTCCCCGAGTCCGCGCAGCAGCTCGCCCGCGCTTCCCGTGCGGCCGGGGACGCCCAGCGGCACCCCCACGATCAGCAGCGTGAGCGCCAGCAGACCCGCGGTCGCCCAGCCGCTCCAGCCGCGCCGCGCGATGAGGACGGCGAGCGCCGCGCCCAGGAGCGACCCGGCGCCGACGACCATGACGAAGGCCGGGTCGCGGTAGATCGGCCACGCCGCGATCGCCGCCAGCAGGATCATGACGATGACGTACGCGGTGCCGGCCACGTAACGACCGCGCCACTCCACGGTGCCCGCGCTGCTCGGGGACCCCGCCGCGTGCTGCGCGGCGGTCATGATGTGGCCGATCGGAGGAGGAGGCCTGCGAGATCGTCGAGCGTGCCGACCGTGAGGGCCGTGAAGCCCCCGAACACCTGCGAGCGCGGGTGCGCCTGCTCGTCGCACACGACCGCGAGCACGGCGGTGTCGGCAGGGAACGCGAGCGCAGCACGGCGCAGGCCCGCGGGGCCGAGGGTCGACCCCGTGACGACCACGGCGATGGAGAGCCGCTCGTTCGCCTCCGCCGTGAGCCGGCACACGTCCTCGAGCGCCATCGTGTTGGCGAGCCGGTCGACGCCGCTGAAGCCGTCGAGCAGCGGTCGCGGCGCGCCGGAGGGGATGTGGCGGATGGCCCGCAGGCGACCGCGGACGACGCGCGGGATCTCGGCACCGACGACGATGTCGAGGTCGCGCGCGTCGTGCACGGCGCGGACGGCGAGGGAGGCGGCGCAGCTGACGGCGAGCTCGAACTCCTCGGGTGACGTGTACTCCGGCTCGGCGAGGCCCAAGACCACCGCCATCCGGGAACGACGGGACTCCTCGTACTGCCGCACCATGAGTCGCCCGGTCTTGGCGGTGGACTTCCAGTGGATCTGCCGGCGGGCATCGCCGGGCGCGTACTCGCGGATGGCGTGGAAGCTCATGTCGGCGTCGACGAGCCGCCGCGTCGGGCTGCCGTCGAGGTCGCGGATGAGCCCGGCGCTCGTGGACGGCAGGGCGACGGTGCGCGGGTGCACATACAGGTCGTGCCGGTCCTCGAAAGCGCGCTCCCGGCGGAGGAGGCCGATGGGATCCGATCGCACGGTCGTGGCGGGACCCACGGGCACGATGCCGCGCGGCTGCGGCGGGATGTCGAAGTCGTGGACGATCTCCTGCCCGGGGCGCAGCAGCGGCACCCCGAACTCGACGAGTCCGGCGTCGACGGGCACGTCGATGCGACCCGGCAAGGTGACCCGGGTACCGGCGTTCCGGACGGTGACATGGGCGGCGACGCCGTTGCCGGCGACGACGCGTTCGTGCGCGAGACCCAGATCGACGTCGTAGGCGCGCGCGCCGAAGAGGAAGGGCACGGTCATCGCCAGGAGCACGAGGGCGACGACGCCGGCGGCGATCCACTCCACCCAGCCCAACGCGAACCCCACGACCAGCCCGAGGCTCGCCGCGAGGAGGACCAGGGCCCCGGCGGGGCGCACGGTGCGCCCCACGGCGGCGGCCGTGACACGGGCCGCGCGACGCAGCATCCGCCACAGTCGTGTCGCCCACACGACGAGGCCGACGAGCGCGCGGGAGCGCGGCGAGGTCACCTCGGTGCGCTCCCCCGAGCCCGTCGAGGTGGTGGTGCGGGTCACCCGGGTGTCGGCTCCGCGCGGGTCGAGGGCGGTCATGGCGTGTCTCGGCGGGTGGGCGGTGGGACGTCGAGGAGCACCTGGCCGATGACGGCCTCCTGTGTGACACCGTCGAACTCGGCTTCCGGGTGCAGGATCAGCCGGTGCGCCAGAACGGCGACCGCGAGGCGCTTGACGTCGTCGGGGGTCGCGTAGGTGCGGGCGCGCGCGGCGGCGCTCGCCCGGGCCGCACGCGTGAGGGCGAGAGCCCCTCGGATGCTGACGCCCAGGCGCACCTCGTCCGCGGAGCGGGTCGCGTCCACGAGCCGGGCGATGTAGTCCAGGACGAGCGCGTCGGCGTACACGTCCGCGGCGAGCTCGGTCATCCCGACGAGTGCGGCGGGCGTGACGACGGGAGGCAGGTCGTCGGTCGCGACGGCGGCGCGGTCGAGGATCCGCACCGTCGCGGCGTGATCGGGATACCCGAGCGAGGTGCGCATGAGGAAGCGGTCGAGCTGGGCTTCGGGCAGCCGGTACGTGCCCGCCTGCTCGATCGGGTTCTGTGTCGCGAGGACGAGGAACGGACGCCCGACCGGCCGGGTGACCCCGTCGATCGTCACCCGCGACTCCTCCATGACCTCGAGGAGCGCGGCCTGCGTCTTCGGGCTCGCCCGGTTGATCTCGTCGGCCAGCACGATGTTCGCGAACACGGGGCCGGCGTGGAAGTCGAACGCCCCCGTCTTCTGGTCGTAGACGGTGATCCCGGTGATGTCACCCGGGAGCAGGTCGGGTGTGAACTGGATGCGGGTCGTCGTCCCCTGGACGGACTGCGCGACGGCGCGCGCGAGCGAGGTCTTCCCCGTGCCCGGGACGTCCTCCAGCAGCACGTGGCCCTCACTGAGCATCGCGGTCAGGATCAGCTCCACGACGTGACGCTTGCCGAGCACGGCGCGCTCGACGTTGTCGGCCAGCTGGCCGAAGGTCTGCGCGAACCAGGTCGCCTGCTCCTGGGTGATGGTCATTCGTCGTCCTCGTCTGTCGTGTCGCCGGGGGGCGGTGGCGCGGGGCTGCAGGTCGCGGAGAAATCGGCGGTCGCCGGGTTCAGATTCCAGCCGCGTCCCGCCCAGTCCACCACGACCCCGATCCCGGTGACGCGCACGGCGGCATCCGGGACGATCCACGGGTCGGGGCCCGCGGACAGTTCGGCGCCGTCCGCGTCGAAGTACCGCATCCCCACGGGGGAGAAGTCGACACGCGCGAGGGAGTCCGTCGACGAGGCCTGGGGCACGAGCCGCGCGCCGCCGTTGCAGGCGTCGACCCACCAGCGCGCCTGGACCTGGTACGGCGCGCTGCCGCGCGCAGGGGTCACGGCGCCCCACGCCGACTGCCACCAGCCGGAGGTGTGCTCGTAGCGCACCGTGATGCCCGGATCGGTGTCGAAGACGCCGGACGGGTAGCCGCGGAAGGCGGCGACGTTGTCGTACGGCGGGGTCTGCCACGACGTCGGCGCCGAGTCGATCGTCCACCGGGCGGCCTGACCGTCGACGCGGGCGGTGGGCCCGACGACGAAGGTGAAGCCCTCGGGGGCCGCGGTCGACTGCACGGCGCGCACCTCGGCGGTCCGCGTCGAGCGCCCGAAGGAGCGACCGTCGAACCACGACTCGACGCACAGGACGAAGGTGTAGAGACGTCCGTCGGGCAGCCCTCGGAACTCGGCGGTGCGCCCGTCCGGCGAGACGATGCACGGCTGTCCGTCCCGGACGATGCCCCAGCGGAGCTGGGAGCGGTCGCCGTTGAGGCTCGCCGAGCCCACCGCAGAGACGTCGGTGCGCCCGTCGCCCGCGGACGTCGCGGTCAGGGCGAGCGAGAGGTCGATCGGCGCGCCGATGCCGTTCGCCATGGCGGTGAGGGATTCGATCGTGGGTGCGGCGCCGGCGACCGGTGGCACCTCGAAACGGGAGCGGGGGGTCACGGTGACCGGGGTGGCGGTGTTCGCGCCGACGCGGAAGGAGGGGACGGCGACGTCGGTCTGCCCTTCCGCGACGGCGACCGTGATGGTCTCGCCGGCGGGGCTCGCGATCTGGAGCGACCCCGTGTCGGCGGCATCCACGCCCGCGACGGCGAGCGAGACGAGACCGCCCTCCCCGCCCGTCACGAGCGGGGTCGCCGTGACGCTGCGCGGTGGCAGCGGCGGGTCGTACGCCCACGCGACGGTCCGGACCGACGTGCGCGAGACGCCGACGGCGTTGACGGCCACGACCTCGAACTCCCGCCGTTCCCCGTTGGGTGCGGTGAGGGCGGGGCAGACACCCGCGGCGGTGCACTGCGCCACGACCTCGCCGCCCTGTCGCACCTCGAAGCCGCGCAGCGCGGGGTACGCGGTGCGCGCCGCACCCGGGTCGACGCGAAGCGTGAGGGAGGCGTCGCCGTACGCCGACTGGATGATGCTCGCGGGTGCCTGCGGGTATCCCTGCAGGTCGAACAGGATGACGCCGTCGCGATCGCCCGCGCTCTGCCGGTCCTGCGCATCGCGGACCGTGAAGGACGCCGTGCACGTCGAGCCGGGTGCGTCCTCGGTCCACGAGGCGGTGACGGTGCGCGCGGATGCCACCGCGAACGTGATGCCCGTGCAGACGCCGCGCGGATCCACGGCCACGACCTCCAGCGGGGTGTCGGGCAGCGGGTTGACCTCGCCCGGCGCCCCGATCACCGTGATGGTGCAGCGCGTGCCGGTGGACTGGCTGCACAGCTGCTGCGCCGTGCCGCCGTGCGGGAGCTCGGACGGCGCCGCGCCCACGCGCAGGATCATGCGCGCCGGTGCCACCCCGGCGTGGCTGACGACCTCGACCGTGACGAACTCCGAGGTGCCGGGCCTCGCATCGTCGCGGGCCGCGACGGTGAGCACGGCGCCCCGCAACTCGATGCCGAAGGATGCGGCGGTGTCTTCGACGCGGTACTCCACGGCCTCCGGGCGCCCCTGCCAGGTCGTCAGCTCGCCGAGGTCATAGGTCTCCGATTCCCCCGGTGCGACCGTCATCGAGGCGGGGCTGAGGGTCGGCTGGGGCTCGAGCGGCGTGACCGTGACGGGGACCGGCAGCACCGTCCAGCCGCTCTGGCCGGCGAGGCGCACCGACACGAGGCACGCGTCCGTCCACGGCGCACCCTCACCCGCGGTGTAGCGCACGGTCGTCCCGCGCTCCCGTTCGCAGACGCCGGCCTCGCGGGCGCCGGAGGCGCGGACGTCGCCGACCTGGAGCTCGCTGCCGCGGGGACGAGCGACGAGAGCGGCGATGTCGGCCGTCTCCTCCTCCCCCTCGCCGACGACGATCGGGGGGATGCCGGAACGAAGCGTCAGGGGCGGGTCGGCCTCGGCGGGCAGCCGCAGGAAGGCGTAGGTCGTGACGGGTCCGTCGGTCGTCTGACCCGTGACGGAGAACGGGATGATGCGCGCCTCCTCGCTCAGCTCGCCCCGCAGGCGGTCGCCGTCGACGACGACGCCGCGCGGCGACCGCCACAGCCCGAGGGTCAGCTCGTCCACCTCGCCGCCGGACCACGTCACCTTGCCGGCGAGCACGTCGACCCCGGTGCCGAAGTCCTCGCGATCCTCGACCGTGAGGACGGTGTCGGCCACGATCGGATAGTCCGGCACCCGATCGCGCACGACGCGCACGACGATGAGCCCCCGTGCGGTGTTGAGCGAAGACGATTCGACGTCGTACAGGAAGGCCATCGTGCCGGGTTCCGTGCCCGCCGCGATCGTCACGGTGTCGTCCGTGACCGACAGGATGCGGCTCTCCAGCAGCTCGTACTCGTCGCTGGGCGTGCCGTCCGCCGTCGTGAGGGGGACGTCCGGCCGCACGTCGGTGAGCGTCAGCTTCCCGCGCATCGGATCGAGGTCGTTCGAGAGGGGCTGGACGCGGATGACGTTCCCCTCGCCCTGCCGCACGTGCACGTAGTCGGTGTACGTGACGGGGCCGGGGTTGGCGTCGCCGGTGAGGACGCCGACGCGCACGGTCGCCTCGCCTGTGGCACCGGAGGCGTCCACGACGCGGTAGCGGAAGGCGTGCTGGCCGCTGTCGCCGGCCACACTCGTGTAGACGATCGAGGTGCCGTCCGCGGAGATGGCCGCCGATCCCACGTCGGGCTGGTCCACGATGCGGTCCAGGCGCACGACGTCGCCGTCGGGGTCCATGCCGAATCCGTCGAACGGGATCGTGGTGGACAGTCCGCTGAGGACCCGGCCGGACAGGTTGGCCGGCAGCGGCGGGCGGTTCGCGTCGTCGGCGAGCGCGCGGATCCGCACGGTCGCGGTGTCGACGAGCGTGGGCGACCCGGTCGTGAAGACGTCGTACTCCACCGTGTACGTGCCGGGAGTGGTGGGGGCGAGGTAGCGGAGCAGGTCTCCGGAGGCGAATGCGAGCGCGCCCGTGCTGGAGGACGCGATGGACTCGGGGTCGATGCGCGGACGGGCGCCCGAGGGAGCGAAATCGTTCGCGAGCACCGGGATGTCGACCTGCGACCCGGCGCGGACGACCACGGTGTCATCGACGGCGATGGGCGCGATCTCGGGCGGCGGGGGCAGGAGGTACACCGTCGCGAGCCCCTCGACGGACGCGCCCTCGTCGTTCGTCCCGTCGCTGACGCGGTACGACACCGTGCCGAGCGGGCCGGCCTCCCCCGTGGCGGTCGTGCCGGACACCCGCAGCTGGCTCTGTGCGACGGCATCCACCGACAGTGTCGCGCCCGCCTCGGGGAACGCGACGACGTCGCTGAGCAGCAGCACCCGTCTGGTCGGATTGGACACCGCGGCGAACACGTCGACCGTCGCGTCGGCCTGCGGACGCACGAAGGCGATGACGGGCGCCGTGGACAGCTGGGCGGGGGCGTCCTCCGGCAGCAGCGTGATGCGGGCGACGCCGGTCGCCTCGCCGGAGCCGACCGCGACGGTGACCCCCACCCGGTAGGTGCCGGGCTCGCTGGTCGAGAAGTCGAACTGGGTCGTGCCGCCCACGACGGTCGCGGTGGCCGCAGCGTCGTCGAGCACGCGGGCGGCCGTCAGCGTCATCTCCCCCGCCGCGCCGGTGACGTGCGGGGCGACGTCGACGGTGAGGCGCGAGCCCGCGGTGTCGACGACCGCGAAGGACTGCACCGTCGGCTCCGGGTCGCCGACGACGCGGATGACGAGCGTCCGCGTCGCGGTCGCTCCGCGGGTGTCCGACACCGTGTAGGTGAGGGAGATGCTCTCGTCGCGGCCGTTGGCATCGCTGTGCTGGTAGACCAGTTCGCCGCTCGGGACGAAGGCGACCTTGCCCACCCCGGACGGGTTCACGACGCTCTCCAGGAGCAGGGCGTCCCCCTCGGGGTCGACCCACTCCGCGAGCACCGGGAGCGTGAGCGTCCCACCGCGCGGCAGCTGCGGTGCCACGGCATCCTGACGGCATCTCGGCACGCCGCACCACACGGGAGGGGAGTTCGCCGCGTCCGCCGCGACGGTGAGCGTCACGGTCGCGGGTGGGGAGTCCAGCCCGTCCTCGTCGGTGCCGTCCGTGACGGTGTAGGAGAAGGCCGCCGCGCCCTCCGCGTCCGGCGCGACGCGCACGGCGAGGCGCTGCCGGTCGTCGGTCGTGGTCAGGACGCCGAATCCCGGGTCCAGTCCCGTCACGGAGGTCGGGTCGATCGCGAGGACGTCCTCGTTGGGGTCGTGGTCGTTCAGCAGCACGGGCAGCGGCACGAGGGCGCCGGGGCGGACGCCGAACGCGTCGGGCACCGCGACCGGAGGGCGGGGGTCGATGACGGCGGGCGGCTCCTCCTCGCTGGGCTCGGCCGTCGACTCGGTGACCTCATCGATGTCCCAATGCTGGCTGGAAGGCAGGAGCCGCGCGTCGTCCACGGTCCACACCCACCCGGAACGCGCGTCGTTGAGCACGAGGGCGTTGCCGGTGTCGAGGAAGACGGGGCGACGCTGCGGAGGAAGCTCGGCCCCGTTGTAGTCGAGCGTGCGCACCTGCCCCCCGTCCCAGAGCGTGCCGGGCCCGGCTCCCTCCGGGAGCCAGGCGGCGTACACCCGCCCGTCCCGGACCACCGGCCGGGCGGGGGTCCCGCGGACCGCGTCGCCGGTGGGCACGATCTGCTCGGTGGCGCCGTCGACGCCGACGCTCACGAGGCCGCTCTGGTCCGCGAGAAAGACGGTGTCGCCCTCGGGGTCGGGGCGGCTCAGCACGACCGCCCCGTCCGTCGCGGCCTGTCCGGCCTCATCGACACCCCGGACCCAGAACCGCCCGTCATCGGCGTCGACGAGCACCCAGTCCTCCGCGGCCGAGGTGAGCGCCGGCACGTCCGGGTTCGCGTCCACCGGGTCCTCGCCCCGCACGGTCGAGGAGACGATGTCGAAGCGCAGCACCGCGTCGTCGGTCGACGAGTAGCTGAACAGCATCCCGCGTGCGTCGACGGCGATGGCCTCCGCCGTGTACTGCGGCCGATCCTCGTCGTCCGGGGAGCCGAACGGGTCGACGCGCGCGGACGATCCGGTGGACAGCCGCCCGGCATAGACGGCGCCGGTGTCGGTGCGGTAGGCGACGAAGTCTCCCGCGCTGACCGCTTCGCGTGTCCCGGACGGGGCGGAGTCGGCCTGCTCGAGCCCCTGGACGTCGAGGTCCACCGGCGCCGCCTCATCGATGCGGATGACCTTGCTGTCGCTGTCGGTGAACATGTAGGCGCCGGTGCTCGCCTGCACGATGCGGGTGGGGTTGGCGACGCGGCGCACCGTGTCGAGTTCGCCGATGGCGGTGTTGACGCGGGCATAGCGGAGGCCGTCGCTCTGCAGCACCCAGACCGACGCGTCCCGCGGCGGCGTGTCCTGTGCGTCGAGCCCGGGCCAGACGATGCTCAGCCCGGTGACGAGCGCGACGGCGACCGCGCTCGCGGCGAGGCCGACGACGGTGCTGCGTCGCATCAGCGTGCACCCAGGAGGACGGCGGCGACGACGACCACTGCGACGACGATCACCGCGGCCCCGACCAGCCACGGCCAGATCCGCCGGCGCACCGGTGCCGGACCGGAGATCGCGGAATCCTCGTCGCGGCCGCGGGGAGGCACGGGATCGGTCGTGCGGCGGCGGCGCGTCTCGTGCGGGACGGTGCTGCGGACCGGGCCGCGGACACGCGCGTCGGCGAAGTCGATCTCGTCGGAGATCGGCGTCCACTCCTCCGTGGGCACCTCGAGCGGCGTCGGAGCGAGGCCGAGACCGCGCTGCACGTCGCGGACCGCCTCGCCGAACTCGCGCGCGGTCCGGTAGCGATGCGCGGGGTCGCGCGCCATCGCCGTCGCGAGGACGCGCTGCAGCTCGTCGGGCATGTCGGGGCGGGGCACGGGGACGAAGGTCGCGCGCGCGATGCGCCGGCGCAGGTGATCGCGGGTGTTCTGGCCGCGCTCCCGCCGTTCGAACGGGCTGTGCCCGGCGAGGAGCGAGTAGACCGTCGCGCCGAGGCTCCAGACCTCGCTCTCGACGGTGCCGGCGGTCTGCTCGGCGATCACCTCGGGCGCGCTCCACGGGATCGACATCGCCAGCACCTCCCCCGGCGTGTGCCGGAGGAGCGACGCGGAGATGCCGAAGTCGGCGAGGACCGCCGCCCCGAACGTCGTGACGAGGATGTTGCTGGGCTTGATGTCGCGGTGGATGAGGCCCGCCCGGTGGGCGGACTCGAGCGCGCCGGCGAGGCGGACGGCGATCGTCATGACCTCCTCGACCGGGATCCGCTCGATCCGGTAGCGCTGCGCGAGCGAACCGGGACAGTACTCCATGACGATGTACGGCCGCCCGTCCGCGGAGATGCCGGCCTGGTAGACCGTGACGATCGCGGGGTGCGCGGACAGGTGCGCGAGGACGTCGGCCTCCGCGTTGAACATGCGCAGCAGATCAGGATCCCGCTCGTCGGTGGGGAGCACTTTGACGGCCACGGCGCGGCGGGGCATGTCCTGCTGGTAGAGGAACACGTCGGCGAAGCCGCCCGATCCGAGGGGCCGCACGTAGTCCAGGCCGGGGAGGATGGGCGGCGACGACGGGAGCCTCTGTGCCATACCACCCCTCACCGGTCGACGGAAAAGACGCTTCGCCACGCGGATGCCGGGTGGCCGTGCTCTGCGGCGAGTCCGGCCCATGCTAACAAAGGCGGCCCGTACCGGGCTGGGTGGCTACAGCTCGGGGATCCCCGGATCGGACCCGGGGTCGAACGGGGCATCGAGGGAGCGGGTCAGCTCCTCGAGCATCGCCGCGATCTGCGGCTCGACGTACTGCCCCACGGCCGCCTGGATGCGCAGGCGGTGGTGCAGGAGGACCGTGCACACCTCGCGGCCGACCATGTTCGCGTAGTCGTCGGCGAGGCGCACCTCCTGGCGGAGCGCGCTCTTGGCCTCGTCGGATAGCGGGGGCAGATCGGGGACGGCGGCGGCGGCCTCCTCGGCGAGGCCGGAGATCGTGAACAGGAACGGCGAGCCCGGTACGGGGTCCGGGTCGAGCGGCAGCCCCTCGAACTCGGGGTCGAGCCCCTCGGCAGGGCGGTAGCTGCGAGCCTGGTTGCGCGCCGCCTGCTGGTCGAGCTCGGCCTGCAGCATCGGGAGGTTGCGCGCCGTGTACTCGGCGACCGACCGGTCGACGATCGTCTTCACGCGTGTGGAGAGCCCGTGCTGGACACCGTGCGGCACGTCGGCGCCGAGGCCGGCCGCGGACAGCACGGGAGACCCGAAGCAGCGGCGGCACGGGGCGACCCGGCCGCGGTGCGTCGCCGGCTCCCAGCGCGGCAGCCATTTCAGCCAGGCGTCCACCGCCTGGCTGACCTGGGTCTCGATCGACCGCTCCACGCGACCCATTGTCCCGTGCGGCATGGCGTTTCGGTGTAGGTGACGCGAAACCCGGCGCGCGCCGCGCCCGAGTGGGTCGCGCGGGGGGTGCGGCGGCGGGTGGGGTTCGGGCGGGTGATGGGGTTCGGGCGGGTGGCGGGGTTGGGGCGGCGGGTGGGGTACGGGCGGGTGATGGGGGCCGGGTTGGGGCTGTGGGGCGGGGGCCGGTGTTCATCCGCGGCGAAGTGCGGGTGCGGGGCGGGAACACCCACCGTTCGGCGCGGATGAAAATCGGCGCCGATCTTGCGCGGCGGCGAAGTGCGGGTGCGGGGCGGGAACTGGGTTCGGGCGGATGTCGGGTTCCGGCGGGTGTTCATCAGCGGCAGAGTGCGGGTGTCGGGGCCGCGCACCCACCATTCGGCGCGGATGGAAATCGGCGCCGATCTTCGGCGGCGCCAAAGTGCAGGTGCGGGGCGGGAACTCCCGCCATTCGCCGCGGGCGAACCTCAGGCGCGAGAGCGCGAGGGGGCGGGCCGGGCGGGGCACCCGAGCAGCATCTCGGGCGTCAGCCGCGGCAAAGGGCGGATGCGGGGCGGGAACACGCACCAATCGGCGCGGATGAACCTCAGGTACGGGCGGAGCGGCCACAAGACCGGGCGGCGCGGAGCGCAGGGGTTCACGGCGCGGGGCGCAGGGGCTCACGGCGCGGGGCGCAGGGGTTCACGGCGCGGGCGACGCGGGGGTCGCGGGCGCGAAGTCAGGGCTCGGGGTCGTCGCGTTCCCACGGCCAGCGCGGACGCTCCGCACGCGTGCGGACCAGCGCGACCGCCGACCAGGCCGAGACGAATGCCGCAGAGGCGAGGACGAGCGCGAACCACGACGTCGCGAATCCGCCGGCGGCGGCCAGCGCGAGCGCGGCATCCGTCCCCTGCAGCATCGCGCCGATCCCGATGCCGACGAGATAGGCGAGTGCGGCGGCCACCGTGACGGGGAGCGCGGCGACATACGACGGCTCCGGTCGGCGGAGGTATGCCCACAGCAGGCCTCCGAACGCGGCCGTCGACAGTGTGACGGCGACGATGCCGGCCAGCTGGCCTACGCCGGGCGTCGCGATGACGTCCGCCCCGAGGAACAGACTCGCCATGCCGAGGCCCCCGATGGCGAGCGCCACGAACGCGACCGTGGCGAGCGCCACCGCGACCGGCGGCGCCACCCCACGACCGGTCATGACATCACGCGCGGTGAAGCTGCGGGCCCGCCTCGAGCGTGCGCTCGTACTCGCGCTGCGCCTCGTAGTTCAGCTCGGTGACCCGCTTGCCGCGGGCAGCGACCCATGCACCGAACCAGATGGTCAGCTCGCGGCCGAAGACGAACGCGGCGATGGCCAGCGGGGCGAGCAACTGCTCGTTCACGACCTCCGCGCCCTGACTTGCGGTAAGGGTCCAGAACGGCGCCTGGAAGAGCTGGCCGAGCAGGTGGCCCACGTACGCGACGGCGCCGACGATGAGCCCGAAGATCACCCAGAGGCCCCAGCGGCCGCGGTTGATGACGGCGCCGAGGATCCAGAAGCCGAGGAAGAACACGACGACGGGGACCCAGAACCACCAGGTCGTGAGGGCGGCCAGCGCCTCCTCGCCCACGTTGTCGAGCGTGACGTCACCCTCGATGGCCCCGAAGCCGAGCGCGGCGGCGAGGTACAGGACGGCGAAGGCCACCGCGGCGAGCAGACCGATGGCACCGGCGGCGCCGCGGTTGCCGCGCGCGCGGGGTGCTTCCGGCGCCTGCACGAAGATGGGCTGCGGTGCGGGGGCGACCACGGGGGCGACCGGCTCGCTCGCGGCGGGGCGGTACGCCTCGGTCGGCGCCTCAGCGGCCGGCGCGGCGTAGCGGTCGTCGGTGGGCGCGCCGGTCGCGGGCGCGCCGGTCGCGGCGGGGCCGGTGCGGAGGTAGTCGAGACCGTCGTCGTCGGCCGAGCGGTCGTCGGCGTAGGACCGATCGCGCAGGCTGCCGGTGGAGGCGGCGGCGCCGGTGGAGGCGGCGGTGGCGCGGTCGTCGTAGGCTGCACCGGACCGGTCGTCGTAGGCGGCACCGGCGGGGCGATCGTCGCGCACGCCGTCTGTGGCGACGTCGTCGCGAGCGGCCTCCTCGGAGCGTGCGGCCGCAGCCTGTTCGTCGGGCGTCACGGCGTCGCGCTTGGCGGCCTCGGCCTCGGCGAGACCGGCGTTGGCGCTGCCGACGACGTCATCGACCGAGCGGTCGTCACGAGCAGGAGTGCTGTCGTCGACGGGCTCACCGTACTTGGGGTCGCTCATTGCGATGTGCTCCTCACGCGAAGGCGTTCGCCGCCGCACAGTGAGCGTAACCCGGGCGCCGGGCCCAGTCCGGGAGCCATGCCGACGTGTCGGGAGCGCGGCGCCGGAGGGTCGCGCCTATCGTGGAGGACATGTCGGCCCCCTTCCCGCGCCGCGTCCTCGTCGCCGCTCCGGCCGTTGCCGCGCTCCTCGTCGCACTGCTGGCGGCGTGCGCGCCGACCCCCGAGGCCGCCCCGTCCGACACTCCGACGTCGGCGACGCCGAGCAGCACGCCGACGCCCGCCGCGACGGCCGACGGCGCTCCCCCGGTGCCCTCCGGTCCGGTTCTGTCCATGACGGTGCTGCCCACCGACTGCTCTGCCATCCTCGACGACGCCGTCCTCGCGCAGCTGGAGGGCGTCCCGCTCAACGACCCCGGCTTCGGGGAGACCGGTGTCCTCTCGGACCGGACGCTGCGCTGCGTCTGGGGTCAGCCCGGCGCCGACACGACGCGGCTCGAGACCACGATCAACTACGCGCCGGAGAACGACGTCCTCGACTACTTCAACGCCCGCATGGAGGAGGGCTTCGTCTGCTACGAGCCGGCCGGCGGCCTCCGGTGTGAGAAGACCTGGCAGAACGACGCCTTCCCCGTCACCGACGGCCGGACGCTGTTCTACCGGGACGGCGTCCTCATCGACACGCAGTACTCCAACCTCGCACCGACCGGCTACACGACGGCCGTCATCCGCGCGATCTGGCCGTCTGCGCTCTGATCGCGCCTAGCCGGCCCAGACCGCTTCGGCGACGCGTCCCGGGTAGTCGGCCGGCTGCCACGACGTCTGCGACGTCGAGAGCCACAGGCCGCCGCCGGCCTCGATCGTCTCGATGAGCTCGCCGTCGGTGCGCGTGCAGCGGGTGCGGCCGTCGATGGCAGCGCACGTGAAGCCCGCGGTCGGGAGCGCGGTCGCGGCGATGGCGCCGGCATCCGTGGCCACCTCGGCGAGCGTCGTCGATATCTCGCCCTCCGCGGAGGTCCACGTGCACGTCATCCGCACCGTCGGCGCGAGCGCGTCGATGAGTCCTGCCGCCGAGGTGCTCGGGAGATCCCGCGACGGCGTCAGTACGGCGTCGGGCGCCCACACGAGGGTGGCCCACAGCGGCTGGCTGTACAGGTCGCGGCACTCGGCGGGCAGGTCATCGTCCCCCGGTTCGTCGCCTGCCTGCGGTTCGGAGACCGGACCGTTCACCTGCTCGCCGAGCCACGCGAGGGATGCCGGCAGCATGGGCAGCGCGAGCACGACCAGCACCGCGACGATCGCGGCGCTGATGAGCCCCACGACCCACGCGAAAACCGCATTCCTGCCGCCGACCCGGGTCATGCTCCCACGGTAGGCGGCCGGGCCGCCGCGGGTGGATCGGCGCTCCGAGGACCCGCGGAACGCACCGCCCCGCGCCGACCCGCGGAACGCGCCGACCCCCGGAACGCCGAAGGCCCCCGGCGTGATGCCGAGGGCCTTCGGGGTGAGGGATGCCGGTGGTACCGGCATCCGACTCAGTTGTCCTCGCGACGTCGTCGCTCGGCAACATCGGTCGGCTCGGCCGAACGAGCACGCTCGCCCGGCGCTCGCCTCCCTCAGTTGTAGGTGCCGGGCGTGAAGTCGTCCGTCGAGAAGCTGTCGAAGTCGACGAAGCTCAGGTCCGCGTCGCTGTACGCGCCGTCCGAGGCGAAGATGCGGTTGGGGTACCGCTCGCTCTTGGCCTCCTCCGTCGCCTCGACCACGACGTTGCGGTACTTCGCAAGGCCGGTGCCGGCGGGGATGAGCTTTCCGATGATGACGTTCTCCTTGAGGCCGACGAGCGGGTCGCTCTTGCCCTCCATGGCCGCCTGCGTGAGGACGCGGGTGGTCTCCTGGAACGACGCCGCCGACAGCCACGACTCCGTCGCGAGCGACGCCTTCGTGATACCCATCAGCTCGGGACGGCCGGACGCGGGACGCTTGCCCTCGGCCACCGCCTCGCGGTTCATCTGCTGGTAGCGCTTGAAGTCCACCAGCTCACCCGGCAGCAGCGTGGTCTCGCCGTGGTCGACGACGGTGACCTTGCGCAGCATCTGGCGCACGATGACCTCGATGTGCTTGTCGTGGATCGGCACACCCTGCGAGCGGTAGACGCCCTGGACGCCGTTCACGAGGTACTTCTGCACCTCGCGGGCACCCATGACACGCATGACCTCCTTGGGGTCGAGCGTGCCCACCAGGATGGGCTGGCCGACCGTGACGCGCTGGCCGTCCTCGACGAGGAGGGTGGCGCGCTTGAGGACCGGGTAGACGTGCGGCTCGTCGCCGTTGTCCGGCGTCAGGATGACCTTCTTGGCCTTGTCGGTCTCATCGATCTTGATGACACCGTCGGCCTCGGCGATCGGGGACGCACCCTTGGGGGTGCGGGCCTCGAACAGCTCCTGGACGCGGGGCAGACCCTGGGTGATGTCGTCGGCGGAAGCCGAACCACCCGTGTGGAAGGTGCGCATCGTCAGCTGGGTGCCGGGCTCACCGATCGACTGGGCCGCGATGATGCCGACGGCCTCGCCGATGTCGACGAGCTTGCCGGTCGCGAGCGAACGGCCGTAGCACTTCGCGCAGACACCGACAGCCGAGTCGCAGGTGAGGACCGAGCGGACCTTGATGGACTCCACGCCGCCCTCGACGAGCGCGTTGATGAGCACATCGCCCACGTCGTCGCCGGCCGCGGCCAGCACCTCGCCCGAGGGGCTCACGACGTCGGCGGCGAGGGTACGGGCGAACACCGAGTTCTCGACGTTCGCGTCCTTGACCAGCGTGCCGTCGGCGCCGGGCGCCGCGATCGTGAACTCCAGGCCCTTGTTCGACCCGCAGTCGTCCTCACGGATGATGACATCCTGCGAGACGTCCACGAGACGACGCGTGAGGTAACCCGAGTCGGCGGTACGGAGGGCCGTGTCGGCCAGACCCTTGCGGGCACCGTGCGTCGCGATGAAGTACTCCGCCACCGACAGACCCTCGCGGTACGAGGAGATGATCGGACGGGGGATGATCTCACCCTTGGGGTTGTTCACGAGGCCTCGCATACCCGCGATGTTGCGGATCTGCAGCCAGTTGCCACGGGCACCCGAGCTCACCATGCGGTTGATGGTGTTGTCGGCCGGGAAGTTGGCGCGCATCGCGCCCTGGACCTCGTCGGTGGCCTCGGTCCAGATCTTGATGAGCTCCTGGCGACGCTCCGCGTCGGTCGTGAGGCCCTTCTCGAACTGTCCCTGGACCTTCGCGGCCTGCTTCTCGTAGCCCGCGACGATCTCGGCCTTGTTCGGCGGCGTGAGGATGTCGCTGAGCGCGACGGTCACACCCGAACGGGTCGCCCAGTAGAAGCCGGCGTCCTTGATGCGGTCGAGCGACGCCGCGACCTCCACCTTCGGGTACTCCTCGGCGAGCTTGTTCACGATCTGCGACAGCTTGCCCTTGTCGGCCTGCTCGCGCACGAACGGGTAGCCCTTGGGGAGCGTGTCGTTGAAGATCGCCTGGCCCAGCGAGGCGTCCACGAGGCCGTGGCGCTCGTAGCCCTCGGGGGCTTCGCCCTCGAGGAACGTGAGACCGGGCACGCGGATGCGGACCTTGGCCTGCAGGTCGAGGGTGCCCTCGTCCTTCGCCAGGATCGCCTCGCCGACGGAGCCGAACACGCGACCCTCACCGGATGCACCCTCGATGACCGTGGTCAGGTGGTGCAGGCCGATGATCATGTCCTGCGAAGGCAGGGTCACCGGGCGGCCGTCGGACGGCTTCAGGATGTTGTTCGACGCCAGCATCAGGATGCGGGCCTCGGCCTGGGCCTCGACGGACAGCGGCAGGTGGACGGCCATCTGGTCACCGTCGAAGTCCGCGTTGAACGCGGCGCAGACGAGCGGGTGCAGCTGGATCGCCTTGCCCTCGACGAGCTGAGGCTCGAAGGCCTGGATGCCGAGACGGTGCAGCGTGGGCGCACGGTTGAGCAGCACGGGACGCTCGCGGATGATCTCCTCGAGCACGTCCCAGACCTCGGGACGGGTGCGCTCGACGGCGCGCTTGGCGGCCTTGATGTTCTGCGAGTGACCGAGGTCGATGAGGCGCTTGATCACGAACGGCTTGAACAGCTCGAGCGCCATCTGCTTGGGCAGACCGCACTGGTGCAGCTTGAGCTGGGGGCCGACGATGATGACCGAACGGCCCGAGTAGTCCACGCGCTTGCCGAGCAGGTTCTGACGGAAGCGGCCCTGCTTGCCCTTGAGCATGTCGGACAGCGACTTCAGCGCACGGTTGCCCGTGCCCGTGACGGGGCGACCGCGACGGCCGTTGTCGAACAGTGCGTCGACGGCCTCCTGCAGCATCCGCTTCTCGTTGTTGACGATGATCTCGGGAGCACCGAGGTCGATCAGGCGACGGAGACGGTTGTTGCGGTTGATCACGCGGCGGTACAGGTCGTTCAGGTCGGAGGTCGCGAAGCGGCCACCGTCGAGCTGGACCATCGGGCGCAGCTCCGGCGGGATCACCGGGACGACGTCGAGGACCATCGCGGCCGGGCTCATGCCGGTCTGCAGGAACGAGTTGACGACCTTCAGGCGCTTGATCGCGCGGATCTTGCGCTGACCCTTGCCCTCGGAGATCTGCAGGTGGAGCGACTCGGCCTCAGCGGCCAGGTCGAACGCCTCGAGGCGACGCTTGATCGACTCGGCGCCCATGTAGGCCTCGAAGTACTGACCGAAGCGGTCCTGCAGCTCGTGGAAGACGTCGTCCTCCTGCTTGAGCTGACCGACGGAGAGGTTGCGGAACTCCTCCCAGACGCGCTCGAGCTTGCCGATCTGCTCGTCCGAGCTCTTGCGGATGCCGGCCATATCCTTCTCGGCGGCGTCCTTGACCTTCTTCTTCTGGTCGGCCTTGGCACCCTCCGCCTCCAGGGCGGCGAGCTCCTCCTCCAGCTTCGCCAGACGCGTGGCGACGCGGGCGTCACGACGGTCGGCGAGGTTCTTCAGCTCGAGGCGCAGGTTCGACTCGTGCGTGGGCAGGTCGCGGTGACGAGCATCCTCGTCGACCGAGATGACCATGTACGCGGCGAAGTAGATGACCTTCTCGAGGTCCTTCGGCGCCATGTCCAGCAGGTAGCCGAGGCGCGAGGGCACGCCCTTGAAGTACCAGATGTGGGTGACGGGCGCGGCGAGCTCGATGTGGCCCATCCGCTCGCGGCGGACGGAGGACTTGGTGACCTCCACGCCGCAGCGCTCGCAGACGATGCCCTTGAAGCGGACGCGCTTGTACTTGCCACAGGCGCACTCCCAGTCGCGGGAGGGGCCGAAGATCTGCTCGCCGAAGAGGCCGTCCTTCTCCGGCTTCAGCGTGCGGTAGTTGATGGTCTCGGGCTTCTTGACCTCACCAAAAGACCAACGACGGATGTCGTCAGCTGTGGCCAGGCCGATGCGAAGCTCATCGAAAGTGGTTGCGTCGAGCACTAGTTCTCCTGTGTCGAAATTCGTTTGGAAGCCTGGCCGGGTCAGATCTCGTCGATGGACGTGGTCTCGAACCGGGTGGAGATGTTGATGCCGAGCTCTTCAGCGGCGCGGAAGGCCTCGTCGTCGGTGTCGCGGAGGTTGACCGCCGTGCCGTCGGCCGAGAGGACCTCGACGTTCAGGCAGAGCGACTGCATCTCCTTCATGAGCACCTTGAAGGACTCGGGGATGCCGGGCTCCTGGATGTTCTCGCCCTTGACGATCGCCTCGTAGACCTTGACGCGGCCCACGATGTCGTCGGACTTGATCGTGAGGAGCTCCTGCAGCGCGTACGCGGCGCCGTAGGCCTCGAGGGCCCACACCTCCATCTCACCGAAGCGCTGACCGCCGAACTGCGCCTTACCACCGAGCGGCTGCTGGGTGATCATCGAGTACGGGCCCGTCGAGCGCGCGTGGATCTTGTCGTCCACGAGGTGGTGCAGCTTCAGGATGTACATGTAGCCGACCGAGATCGGAGCCGGGAACGGCTCGCCGGAGCGGCCGTCGAACAGCTTCGTCTTACCCGAGCTGTCGATGAGGCGCTCACCGTCGCGGGTGAGGAGCGTCGAGTCGAGCAGACCCGCGATCTCCGACTCCGCGGCACCGTCGAACACCGGGGTGGCGACCTTCGTGCCGGGCGCGGCCTGGCGGGCGAACTCGGGGAGCTGCTTGGCCCAGTCGGGGTTGCCCTCGACCTTCCAGCCCTGCTGCGCGATCCACCCGAGGTGGGTCTCGAGCACCTGGCCGAAGTTCATTCGACCCGGGATGCCGAGCGGGTTCAGCACGATGTCGACGGGGGTGCCGTCGGCGAGGAAGGGCATGTCCTCGACGGGGAGGATCTTCGCGATGACACCCTTGTTGCCGTGGCGGCCGGCGAGCTTGTCGCCCTCGGTGATCTTGCGCTTCTGGGCGATGTAGACCACGACGCGGCGGTTGACGCCCGAGCCGAGCTCGTCGTCGCCGTCCTCGGCGTTGAACTCCTTGACCGCGATGATCGTGCCCTGCTCGCCGTGAGGCACCTTCAGGGACGTGTCGCGGACCTCGCGGCTCTTCTCGTTGAAGATCGCACGGAGCAGACGCTCCTCGGCCGACAGCTCGGTCTCGCCCTTGGGCGTGACCTTGCCGACGAGGATGTCACCGGGACGCACCTCGGCGCCGATGCGGACGATGCCGCGCTCGTCGAGGTCCTTCAGCAGGTCGGGGCTGACGTTGGGAAGGTCACGGGTGATCTCCTCCTTGCCGAGCTTGGTGTCGCGCGCGTCGACCTCGTACTCCTCGATGTGGATCGAGGAGAGCGTGTCGTTCTTCACGAGCTCCTGGCTGAGGATGATCGCGTCCTCGAAGTTGTGGCCTTCCCACATCATGAACGCGACGAGGAGGTTCTTGCCGAGCGCGAGCTCGCCGTTCTCCGTCGCCGGTCCGTCCGCGATGACCTCGCCGACCTCGACCCGCTCGCCGGCCGAGACGACCACGCGCTGGTTGTAGGAGGTGCCCTGGTTCGAGCGGTCGAACTTGCGCAGGAAGTAGTCCTGCGTGCCGCCCTCGTCCAGCTGCAGGGTCACGACATCGGCCGAGACCTCGGTGACGACGCCGGCCTTCTGCGCGATGAGCACGTCACCGGCGTCGATGGCCGCGGGGCCCTCCATGCCGGTGCCGACGACGGGCGACTCGCTGCGCAGCAGCGGGACGGCCTGACGCTGCATGTTCGCACCCATGAGGGCGCGGTTCGCGTCGTCGTGCTCGAGGAACGGGATGAGCGAGGTCGCGACCGACACCATCTGGCGCGGGGAGACGTCGATGTAGCCGATCTCCTCGACGTGGAACAGGTCGACCTCGCCGCCCTGGCCGCGACGCGCGAGGACGCGGTCCTCGGCGAAGTGGCCGTCCTTGAGCGGCGTGCTGGCGGGGGCGACGATGAAGTCGCTCTCCTCCGTGGCCGTCAGGTAGTCGATCTGGTCGGTGACGCGGCCGTCGATGACCTTGCGGTACGGCGTCTCGACGAAGCCGAACGCGTTGATGCGGCCGAAGGTCGCCATACGGCCGATCAGACCGATGTTCGGGCCTTCCGGCGTCTCGATGGGGCACATGCGGCCGTAGTGCGACGGGTGGACGTCGCGGACCTCGACGCCGGCGCGCTCACGCGACAGACCGCCGGGGCCGAGCGCGGACAGCGTGCGCTTGTGGGTCAGACCCGCGAGCGGGTTGTTCTGGTCCATGAACTGCGACAGCTGCGAGGTTCCGAAGAACTCCTTGATCGCGGCGACGACGGGGCGCACGTTGATCAGGGTCTGCGGCGTGATGGCCTCGATGTCCTGCGTGGTCATGCGCTCGCGGACGACGCGCTCCATGCGGGACAGACCCGTGCGGACCTGGTTCTGGATGAGCTCGCCGACGGCGCGGATGCGACGGTTGCCGAAGTTGTCGATGTCGTCGATGTCCAGGCGGATGTCGGAGGTCTTGCCGCCTCGGAGACCCTCGAACGTGACGTCGCCGCGGTGCAGGCGGACGAGGTACTTGATCGTTGCGACGATGTCGTCGACGGTCAGGACCGAGTCGCTGAGCGGCTTGTCGAGGCCGAGCTTCTGGTTGATCTTGTAACGACCGACCTTCGCCAGGTCGTAGCGCTTGGAGTTGAAGTAGAAGTTGTCCAGCAGCGCGCGGGCGGCCTCGGCGGCGACCTGCTCGCCCGGACGGAGCTTGCGGTAGATGTCGCGCAGCGCGTCTTCCTTGGTGAGGATCGCGTCCTTGGACAGCGTGTCCTCGATGGAGTCGAAGCCGGCGAACTCGTTGAGGATGTCCTCGCTGGAGAGGCCGAGGGCCTTCAGGAAGACGGTGACCGACTGCTTGCGCTTGCGGTCGATGCGCACGCCGACCTGGTCGCGCTTGTCGATCTCGAACTCGAGCCACGCACCGCGGCTCGGGATGACGCGCGCCGACACGATGTCCTTGTCGGACGTCTTGTCGGGGGTCTTGTCGAAGTAGACACCGGGCGAACGCACCAGCTGCGAGACGACGACGCGCTCGGTGCCGTTGATGATGAACGTGCCCTTGGTGGTCTGGAGCGGGAAGTCGCCCATGAAGACCGTCTGGGTCTTGATCTCACCCGTGAGGTGGTTCATGAACTCGGCCTCGACGTACAGCGGGGCGGCGTAGGTCTTGCCGCGCTCCTTGCACTCCTCGATCGAGTACTTCTCCGGCTCGAGGTAGGGGTTCGTGAACGAGAGCTGCATCGTCTCGCCCAGGTCCTCGATCGGCGAGATCTCCTCGAAGATCTCCTCGAGGCCGCTGGTCTCGGGCACGTCGGTGCGACCGGCGGCCTTCGCCTCGGCGACCCGCGCCTTCCACGTCTCGTTGCCGACGAGCCAGTCGAAGGACTCGGTCTGCAGCGCGAGGAGGTCGGGGACCGCCAGCGTGTCGGAGATCTTGGCGAACGTGAGACGCGAAGCGTCCCGGCCGTTCTTGGGGGTGGTGGTGGAATTGGTTGCGTTGCGCGCAGCAGCCAAGGGGATTACCTCCGTGAGCCCGGGCAGGGGCTGGTTTCCTTGTCGTCAGGGTGGAGTGCTCCCGAACCCGAAAACCTGCGCAGCACGCGCCGCCGGAATCCGACGGGGGCACAACAGGCACAAGCCGACCACCATATGAGGGCAGGGGGAAGGGAGCGCAACTACCCACTATAGCCCGGGCGACGCGCCATGTCCAGCGACATTCTTGATTTGTTCCGGATGCTGCGGTATAACCGCGCGATCACGCGCTCCGCGGCCCGGAAACCGTGGCGAAGTCGCGGCCGTCGCGCCATGATGTCCCCATGACTGGGGTCATCCGCCCCGTGATCCGCACGCCCGACCAGCGGATCCGGGTCTTCGTCAGCTCCACACTGCGCGAGCTCGCCGACGAGCGCCGTGCTGCCCGCACCGCGATCGAGCGCCTCCACCTCGCTCCGGTCATGTTCGAACTCGGCGCGCGGCCGCATCCTCCGCGGGAGCTGTACCGCTCCTACTTGGAGCAGAGCGACGTGTTCGTGGGCATCTACGGCGCCAGCTACGGCTGGGTCGCGCCGGAAGAGGAGGTCTCGGGCCTCGAGGACGAATACAACCTGGCTCCTCGGGAGATGCCCAAACTCATCTACATCAAGGCGAGCGACGACCGCGACGAGCGCCTGAAGACGCTGATCTCCCGTATCCAGGCCGACGACACCGCCGCCTACCTCCCGTTCACCGAAGCCGGCGAGCTCGAGTCCCGCGTCGCGGCGGACCTCGCGACGCTGCTCGCGGAGCGCTTCGACGAATCGCGCAGGCGCGCCGAGGACGACGATCCGACTGCCTTCGGCGCCTCCCCCGCCGCGCGGATCCCCGTGCCGTACACGACGACGATCGGGCGCGACGGGGACATCGCCGCCGTCCGGGAGATGCTCGCGTCGGGCCACGACCGGGTCGTCAGCCTCATCGGACCCGGGGGCATCGGCAAGAGCCGGCTCGCGATCGAGGTCGCCCTCGCCGCCGAGGACCTCTTCCCCGACGGGGTGTACTTCGTCCCGTTGGAGAACGTCCTGGAGCCCGCGCTGCTGATCCCGACGATCGCCTACAGTCTCGGCATCCGGGACAACGGCGAAGCCGCCCTCGAGGGGCGCATCGCGCGCGCGCTGGAAGGGCGGCGGGTCCTGGTGGCGCTGGACAACTTCGAGCAGATCGTCGAGGCCGCGCCGGTGCTCGTCCGGCTCTACGACATCGCACCGCAGGCGACGTTCCTCGTGACGAGCCGGGTCGTGCTGCGGATCCGCGGCGAGCGGGTTTACGACGTGCGCGCGCTGACGACGCCCGCCGACGGCGCGCCCGCCACCCTCGAGCGCGCGGGGATGTCGACCGCGTGCGCCCTCTTCACCGACCGCGCGCTGGCGGCCAAGCCGGGGTTCATGCTCACCGAGGACAACGCCGGCGCCGTCATGGACATCTGCCGGCGCCTGGAGGGGCTGCCGCTGGCGATCGAGCTCGCCGCCGCCAAGGTCCGGATGCTGTCCCCGCAGGCCATCGCGGAGCGCCTGAGCCGCGCCCTCCCGCTCCTGACGGCGGCCGTCCGCGACATGCCGGAGCGGCACCGCACGATGCGCGCGACGCTCGAGTGGAGCGTGAGCCTGCTGACCCCCGCGCACCGTGCCCTGCTGGAGGATCTCGGGGTCTTCGCGGAGCGGTTCACGTTCGAGGCCGTCGAGGCCATCGGCGCCGGGCGCGACTGGGAGGCCGACGCGATCGACGGGCTCGCGGCCCTCGTGGACAGCTCGCTCGTGACGCAGACCGAGATCGACGGGCGCGGCGTCCTGTCCCTCCTCGCGATCGTCCGGGAGTACGCGATCGACCGCCTCAAGGAGCGCGGCGAGGCCGACCTCATGCGCGCGGCGCACGCCGACTACCACCTCGCCCTCGTGCGGCGGATCGCGCCGGACCTGCGGGGGCCGGGGCAGGAGGCGGCGCTGGCCGAACTCGGGCTGCAGCTGGCGAACCTCCGCGCCGCCGTGCGGCACCTCGTCTACATCGACCGGCTCGACGACGCCGGCGACCTCGCCTGGGCGCTCCTTATCTACTGGTGGATCATGGGCCTGTTCGCGGGCGTGCGGGTGTGGATGCTGGAGCTCCTGGGCAAGGACAAGCCCATGACGCAGCACACGCGGGCCGTCGCCTGGTTCTACGCGCTGTGGGGGGAGCTGTGGCAGCGCCCCGCGCAGGAGGTGGTCGCGGGCCTCGGCGAGGTGGCGCGACTGTTCGCCGAAGCGGGCGACGAGGATGCCGCCGCCATGGCGTTCGCGGCCCGCGCGACGGCGCGCGTGCAGCTGCCCGACCCCGACATCGACCTCGCCGAGCGGGAGTTGAACGAGGCGGTCGAGCGCCTGCACGCGGTCGGCAACGGCTGGGGCGAGGCCATCACACGCGTCTCGCTCGGCCGCGTCGCGTGGCTCCGCGGCTCACGCGAGGACGCGCTTGCGCACTTCGAGCGGGCCAGCGCCATCGCCGACGCCGGCGGAGACCTCTTCACGCGTTCCATCGCCGGCAACCAGAAGGGCCGGCTGCTGATGGTGGGCGGCGCGGTCGACGAGGCGGAGCGCGTGTTCGTCCGCACGCTCATGGACTCGCTGCGCCTGCACCACGAGGAGGGCGTCGCCTACGGTCTCGAGGGGCTGTGTGCGGTCGCGGCGGCGCGGGGCGACGCGCGCCGCGCCGGCGAGCTCTCCGCCGCGGCGACGACCATCCGTCATCGCGTGGGCGTCTTCGACGTCGAGGCCTTCACGGTGCACTCCCTGTCGCTGGACGCGGCCCGCGCGCAGGCGCCCGCCCTCGTGGCGGAGGGCGAGGCGCGCGGCGCCGAGCTCACGCTGGCCGAGGCCGTCGCCCGCGCCCTGCCGCCGCGGGAGCTCGCCGTCGCGCAGGAGAAGCTCGCGCGCTGGTAGGGCGGTGCGTCAGCTCCAGGTCCAGGAGGCGAGGACCGAACCGGCGATCTCGTCGCGGTCGGCCTCGGAGACCGTGGGGCTGAAGGAGAAGGTGACGACGTAGGTCTGACCGTCCGCCGTGACGTAGAACTGGTCGACGACGTACTCCGTGCCCTCCGCGGCGAGCGCGGCGGAGAGGTGCGCCGACTCGGAACCCGCGACGGTGACCCGGTCACCGACCTCGACGTCGGTCGCACCGACGCCCTCGAGCTCCTCGACGCCGAGGGTCTCGACCTGCTCGGGCGTCACCTCGCCGGCCGGGGAGAGGATGACGTTGACGTTGTCCGAGAACCCGTCGGCGTCGTCCAGGTCGGCGGCGAAGGCGTCGGGGTCGAAGCCCTCGATCTCCTGATCGGGCTCACCCCAGCCCTCGGGGACGTTGAAGCTGTAGCCGGTGCCGGAGATCGTGTCACCGGTCGCCGCGGCGATCCCGGGCTCGGCGGCCTCCGTCGGGTCGGCCTCGACGGTGGGGGACGAAGAGTCGGGCCGATTCATGGTCGAGATCGCAACAGCCACGCCGCCAACTGCTAGGACTGCCGCGGCAATACCAACTACGACCAGCCGCAGGCGGCCACGTCCGGGTTCGGCGCCTGTCTCGTGTCCAGCAGGCGGACCCTCCGGAGGGTTCGCTAATCCCCCCGCACCGACGCTAACGCGAAGAGTAACGATGAGGTCCCCAGGCGGACCAGCCATCGGGCCGTCGTAGCCATATCCGCTTGCGCGTATGCGCGTCCCATCGACCGAGTTGGGTGGGACTCTGAGCGGTCGCGCCCCCAGAACCGTCTGGACCTCAATCAGGCCACCCGTTTCGGCGAGTTCCTTCGCGATCTCGTGGACAATGTGGAGGTCATTGCCGCGAGGAGATCTGTGGGCGTCCGCGGGCGACTCCGCACTCGCGGGCGCGTGCTCCGGGCGAGTTCCCCGTGGATTGGACCGATCTGGATCGCCCGAGAGCAGCACGCGACGCGCATCCTCGAGGCGCTGGAACTCGGCCGTGGCCATCTTGATTTCCGAAGCTGGTCGGCCCGCGAATCGGTCAGGATGCATCATCCGCGAGCGGGCCCGAAACGCGGCGTGAATCTGCTCGTGCGTGGCGTCCTCGTCGATGTGCAACAAAGCTCGCGCGACCTCTGGAGTCATCTTCACCCTTAACCATCTCGGTGACAGGGCAACAGCCCCTTATTTGGATGCTAGCGATTCACGACATCCGCGCGTGACGGAAGCGCAGTGTCGTGCCGGGTCGCGCCTGCGCCAGGGCGTCCCGCCCGGCATCCGACACCACCGCGATGACGGGGTAGCCGCCGGTGACGGGTCCGTCCGCGCCGAGGATGACGGGGCGGCCGGCGGGCGGCACCTGCAGGGCGCCGGGGACCATCCCCTCGCTCGGAAGCTCCTCGCCCCGCACGCGATCGAGGATCGGCCCGTCGAGACGGATGCCGACGCGGTCGGCCTGGCTGGTCACGGTCCAGGCTTCCTCGAACAGGGCTGTGAGAGCGCCGGGGCTGAACCAGTCGGCGCGCGGCCCGGGGGCCAGACCGACCTCGATGAGATCGTCGTCGGGCGGGCCCCACGGATGCAGGTCCTCGGGCGGGACGGGCCCGGACGCCTCGGGCCCGAGCCGCAGCTCGACGCCGGCGGCGAGGGGTGCCGGGCCGAGCCTGGAGAGGATGTCCGTGCTCCGCGAGCCGAGCGCCGCCCGTGCCTCGATGCCCCCGCGCGCGGCGAGGTAGCCGCGCGCGCCGCGCGTGAACCAGTCGACCTGCAGCTCCGCGCCGGCCGGCCACAGGTGCGCCTCGTACGGCGCGAGCTCGCGCCCGGCGCAGCGGATCGCACCCCACGCGCCGGTGACGGCGACCCAGAGGTCGGTGTGCGCGACCGCGCGGAAGCCGCCCAGGGTGATCTCGATGCCCGCCGCGCCCTCGTCGTTGCCGACCAGCCGGTTCGCCGTGCGCAGCGCGGCGCGGTCCAGCGCACCGGAGAGCGCCACACCCTCCGCCGCATGGCCCGGACGGCCCTGGTCCTGGACCGTCGCGAGCAGTCCGGGGTCGAGGACGGTCAGGGCGGGCCGGGCCGAGGCGGGGTGGGCCGGGGCGGGGTGGGCCGCGATGTGCGAGCCGACGCCGCCGGCTGCGCGGGTCGCGCCCGCCCTCTCGTCGTGCGCGTCGCCCGTCACCGCATCCGGAGCCCGCGGAACGAAGCGCACGCGCGTTCCGGGCGCGAGCAGGGCCGGGGTGTCGGCGTCCGGATCGAAGAGCGTCGCCGCGGTCGTGCCGATGAGCTGCCAGCCGCCCGGCGTCTCGCGGGGGTACGCGCCGCTGAAGGCGCCGGCGAGCCCGACGGCACCGGTCGGCACGCGCGTCCGCGGTGTCGCGCGGCGCGGCACGTCGAACGGCCACGCGTCGCTCACGAGGTAGCCGAAGCCCGGCGCGAAGCCGGTGAACGCGACCGTCCACTCGGTGCCGGCGTGCCGGGCCGCGAGTTCGCCCGGTGTCACACCGAGCAGTGCGGCCGTCGCGGACAGATCCTCCCCGTCGTAGACGACGGGGAGCTCGACGACGGATGCCGCGGCGGGTGCGCTCGCGGGCGCCTCCGCGGCGGCGGCGATCCACGCGCGCGCCGCGTCGAGCGGCAGCACCTGCGGGTCGACGCGGACGAGCACCGTGCGGGCCGCGGGCACGATGTCGATGACTCCCGCCGGCGGCTGCGCCGCCACCTGCGCGTGCAGGTCGAGGACCGCGGCCAGCGAGGCCACTTCGGCGAGGACGGCCCGATCACCGAAGGGCAGCAGCCGGAGGTCGATCACCACGGGGCGCGCACCGCCACGCCCGCCGCATCGAGCGCGGCACGCACGGCGCGCGCGATCGCGACGGCACCGGCGGTGTCGCCGTGCACGCACAGCGACACCGCATCCACCCGGACGAGTGTGCCGTCCACGGCCTCGACGACACCCTCGCGCACGAGTTGCACGGCGCGGGCTGCGACGGCGTCCGGGTCGTGCAGGAGTGCGCCGGGTCGGTCGCGCGGGACGAGGGAGCCGTCGGCGCGGTAGCCGCGGTCGAGGAACGCCTCGCGGCGGAACGGCAGGCCGCGGGACTCCGCCGCCCGGGCGATCGCGCCGTCCAGGCCGAGGACGGGGAGCGGGCGGCCGAGGCGGGCGGAGACATCCGCGACGGCGGTCGCGAGGGCGCCCGCGGTGTCGGCATCCGCCGTGACCGCGTGATAGAGCGCGCCGTGGGGCTTGACGTAGCGGAGGTCGGCGCCGGCCGCAAGGAGCGCGGTCAGCTGCGCCGCCACCTGCGCGCGCAGCACGGCGGGCGGGACATCCTGCGCGGCGCGGCCGAACCCGGGACGGTCGACGTAGGAGGGGTGTGCGCCGACGGCGACGCCGTGACGTCCCGCGCGCTCGACGGCCTCGCGCATCGAGGCGTCGTCGCCGGCGTGACCGCCGCACGCGATCGAGGCGCTGGAGGCGACCGCGAACATCGCCTCGTCGTCGGCCGTCGGCACGCCGTCGACGGTCTCGCCGAGGTCCGCGTTGAGGTCGATCACCGCCATGCCCCCACGGTAGCGCCGCCCGGCCCCGCTCCCGGGCCGCCGTCATCCGCTGAGAAACCACCTCGAGCATGAGACACCACGCCAGGGGTGGTTTGTCATGCCGGATGTGGTTTCTCGCGGCCCTGGGAGGTGCGGGCACAGAGGGAGGCCCGGGCACGGAGGCGCGTGCCGCGAGCCGGCATAGGCTCGCCGAGCCCATCCGCGAATGACGTCGGAGTCGCAGGGGGTCGGCGAGCCGTTGCTGGTTCGCCGGTGTGAGCGGCGCGGGGAGCACAGGCGCGGGGGCGGGGGGCGCGCGGCGCAGGCGCGGCGCCGGGGCGCGGGTAGCGTGGGGGCATGGCGCGCGCGCGGGTGGAGGAAGCGGGGCCGTCGCGGCGCCTGTCGGACGGCACGCTCGCCCGCATCGTCCCGAGCCGCTTCGCCGGCGGCTACGAGCTCGACGTCGACGGGACCCCGCAGTCGCACGTCGACCTCGACGATCCGACGCACCTGCACTTCGAGTACATCGCGCGGATGGCGGCCGTTGTCGACCTCCTCGGGATGCCCGGCCAGCCGCTCACCACCGTGCACCTCGGCGCCGGGGCGCTCACCCTGCCGCGCTACCTCGAGCACACCCGGCCCGGCTCCCGCCAGCAGGTGGTCGAGCTCGAGCAGCCCCTCGCGGATCTCGTGCGGGAGAACCTCCCCCTGCCCCGCGGCGCGCAGGTGCGCATGCGCATCGGCGACGCGCGGGCCGTCGCGGAGAAGATGCCGCCCGGTCTCGTCGGCGCCGCGGACCTCGTGATCTCCGACGTCTTCGCGGGGGCGCAGACACCCGCGCACCTCACGACCGTCGAGTACTACCGCACGCTCGCACGCCTCCTCGCCCCCGCCGGCGTCCTGCTCGTCAACGTCGCCGACGGCGCCGGACTCGCATTCGCGCGGCGCCAGGTCGCCACCGTGCGCGCCGTGCTGCCGGAGGTCATCGTTCTCGCAGAGGTGCAGACGCTGAAGGGGCGCCGGTTCGGGAACCTCGTCATCGCCGCGTCGCCCGCGCCCCTGCCGGTCGAATGGCTGCCCCGCCTCATGGCCGCGGGCCCCCACCCCGCGAAGGTCGCGCAGGGCACCGAGCTGGACGAGTTCGCGCGCGGCGCGCGGGTTGTGACGGATGCGGATGCCGTCCCGTCGCCGAAGCCCGCGGCCTCCGTGTTCGAACGCTGAGCCCGGTTCCGACTCCGAGGTCGACGGCGCGCGGCGTGCCTCGCCGGATGCGGCGGACCTCGGGTGACACTGGAGGCGCGAACCGGCACGCGCGAAGGGAGACGACGGTGAGCTACATCCTCGGGTACGACCCCGACACCCTGCGCGAGCAGGTCGATCTCCGCCGCTGCAAGGACCGTCTCGACGAGCTCGGCGACCAGCGGAGCCTCCCCGCCCTCCTCGAGCGCGTGTGGCTGCTCAAGGTGCTCGGCAAGCTCGAGGACGCGCTCGTCGTCTCGGAGCAGGCGGTGCGGGTCGCCCGCATGGCCGGCACCCGGAAGGACCTCCTCCGCGCCCGCGTGCTGCACGCGACCGTGCAGCAGTTCCGCGGCGCTTACGCGGCCGCGCTGCACGAGCTGAACATGTGCACGGAGGAAGCCGAGGGGCAGGGGTGGACGCCGCTCGCGGCCTTCGCGTTCCAGCACCGCGGCAAGGTCCACTTCGACGCCGGCGACTACTCCGCCGCGCGCACCGACTTCAAGCGGGCGCTGTTCCTGCGTCAGGAGTCCGGAGCGCCGGAGGACCAGCTGGAGTCCACACTGCTCGCGATCGAGGCCGCCGACCGGCGCCGCGGCGCAGCATCCGTCGCCAGCTGAGTGTCCGACCCCCGCTCTATCGTCCCCGCATGACCGAGCTGCACATCGTCCGCCACGAAGCGGAAGCCCTCATCGCGGCGCACCTCGATACGTCCTGGTCGTTCGCCTTCGACAACGCCAAGCGCCGCGCCGGCGCCTGCGACTACACCCGCAAGCGCATCACGGTGTCGCGGTACCTCGCCGCCCGGTTCGACGACGAGGAGAACCGGCAGGTGCTGCTGCACGAGGTCGCGCATGCGCTCGCCGGAGCGAAGGCCGCACACGGGGCGGCATGGAAGCGGACGGCGCGATCCCTCGGGTACACCGGCGGCGTGACGCACTACGGCGAGACGGCGAACGAACTCGCGCCCTGGGTGGGCGTCTGCCCCGCCGGTCACACGGCCTACCGGCACCGCCGTGCGACGCGGGCGACGTCGTGCGCGAAGTGCTCGCCGGTCTTCGACGAGCGGCACCTCTTCAGCTGGCGACGGCGCGAGATCACCGCCGCGACGCGCCTGGCCGCGATGACGCCGCGCTGAGCCGGCCGCTCCGCACCGGACTCAGGCGTACGCGGTGAACCGGCCGTCGCGGAGGACGGGGACGCAGGTCGCGGCATCCACCGCTGCGGCGGCGACGACCTCGTCGCGCTGCCCCCGGTCGATGAGCTCCTGACCCGAGCCGCTCGCCGTGAGGAGATGCCGGACCGCGCCGCGGAGCCCGCGGAACGCCTCACCGGCCGCCGCCGCCTCCGGCGACGTGTGATCCACGCCGAGGGCGCCGAGCGCATCGACGACGGCGCCGGCGCCGAGAAGGTCCTCGACCGCGAACCGCAGCGGCGCGCCGGGGTCGCCCGGCACCAGCTCTCCCGCCGCGATGAGCGCGATGCTCGTCCGATCGCCGCGACGCCGCTGCTCCGCGAGGATCGCGTCCGCGACGGCGCGTGCATTGCGCAGCGCCCCCAGCAGGACGGCGGTCCCCTTCGCGGCGGCGTGCGCGGCCACCGCCGCGCCGTTGAGCGAGACGGCGTGCGCTGCGGCGTCGAGCGCGACGGACTCCCCCGCCGCGACCCGGTCGACCACGGTCGACGAGAAGCGCAGGACGTCGACGACCACCGTGATGTCGGCCGGCGCGAGGCGCTCGAGACCGGTCACGCCCCAGTCGAGGCGCACCTGGTAGCGGGACTGGTCGAAGGGGGAGCTCACGCGTCCAGGCTACGGGCGTCGACGACCGGCTTCAGCGCGAGGACGAGGCGCAGCACGTTCCGCGCCGAGCGCTGCAGTTCTCCGAGCGTCAGCCCGTCCGGGCGCGCCAACGACTCGAGGATCGTGTCGTCGGCGTGGTCGCCGGGGCCGGTCTGGGTCTTCACGCCGCCGGGCATGAGCACGTCGACCTGGGCCCGCACGCGGTAGGCGTTGTTCTCGAGCGCGGGGAAGTCCGGATCGACGGCCTCCTCCATCCACCAGTCGGTGATGACGCAGCCGGCGTACCCCCACTCCTCCCGCAGGATCGTCGTGACGAGGTCGTGGTGGTAATGCGCCCACACGCCGTTGACCTGGTTGTACGAGGTCATGAGGGCGAGGGGCTCCGCCTCCCGCACGCAGATCTCGAACCCGCGCAGGTAGATCTCCCGGAGCGCCCGCTCGGAGACGCGCGAGTCGTTGCGTGTCCGATTGGTCTCCTGGTTGTTGACGGCGAAGTGCTTCGGGCACGCCGCGACGCCGTTGGACTGCACGCCCGTCACGACGGCGGCGGCCATCCGGCCCGTCAGCAGCGGGTCTTCGGAGAAGTACTCGAAGTTGCGTCCGCAGAGCGGGTCGCGGTGGATGTTCATGCCGGGGCTCAGCAGCACGTCGGAGCCCTTGCGGATCATCTCCTGGCCGTGCAGCGCGGTGAGTTCGCGGACCAGCGCGGTGTCCCACGTGGATGCCAGGGCGGTGCCCGACGGCAGCAGCGAGGCATACGCGGAGAGGCGGATGCCGCTGGGGCCGTCGGTCGTCGTGACCGGCGACACGCCCTTCGCGCGCAGCGAGGCGGACACCCCGCCGAGGACGCCCGCGTTCCCCGCGGCGCCCAGCGGGCTGTGCATCGTGACGTCGCCGCGGGCCAGGAGCGCGAGCTCCTCGGCGCTCAGCTGGGCGACGAACTCGTCCAGGGTCGCGGTGCCGTCGGCGACGGCGTCCAGCGGGATGCCGCGGTCCCCGGTCGGCGGGGTCTCCGCGGGGAGACCCGCGGCGACGCGCTCGGCGCGGCGGACGGTCGCGGTGGGCACGTCCTGCCACGCGACGAGGGCGCGGCCGTCCTCGTCGCGCGCGAGGGTCATCCGGCGGAACGGGGTCGACGGTGACGGGGCGGCTGCTTCGGAGACCTGGCGGACGACGCGCAGCACGTCGAGCGTCACGACGGCGGCCGGGGTGGCCGCGCGCACGTCGGTGCCGACGAGGAAGCCGTAGTCGCCGGCCTCGAGCACCCAGGCGCTCCGGTGGCCGGTGACTCCCGAGTCGTCGTAGGAGGCCAGGTCGTCGAGGCGCACCGCGAGCTCGACCCGCTCGACGTCGCCGGGCGCCAGATCGCCCGTCTTCGCGAACGCGGCGAGGCGGCGGGCGGGTTGACCGAGGCGGCCGTCCGGCGCGGCGACGTACACCTGCACGACCTCCCGTCCGGTGTGCGTCGTGCCGCTGTTGCGGACGTCGACGGCGAGGCGGATGCCGCCGGCATCGGTCTGCGTCCCCGCGACCGTGACGTCGAACGTCGTGTACCCGAGGCCGTGGCCGAACGGGTACTGCACGCGCTCGGGTGCGAAGGTCTCGAACCAGCGGTAGCCGACGAAGATGTCCTCGGCGTACTCGTTGAAGTCGGGGTTCCCGAAGTTCGCGGCGCTCGGGTAGTCGGAGTAGGACCAGGCGATCGTGTCGGTCAGCTTGCCGCTCGGCGCGATCTCGCCGGAGAGCACGGCGGCGACGGCGCGCGCGCCCTCCATCCCGCCCTGCCAGGCGTAGAGGACGGCGCCGATGCGGTCGCCGTAGCCGGCGACCCACGACAGGTCCATGACGTTCCCGGCGTCGAGGACGACGACGGTGTGCGCGAAGGATGCCGTGACGGCATCCAGCATCGTCCGCTCGTCGTCGGTGAGGTGGAAGCTGCCCGGCGCTCGGACGCTCTCCCGGGCCTCACCGGCCGCCCGCCCGATCACGACCACCGCCGTGTCGGCGCGCTCCGCCGCCGCGGCGGCGACCGCTCGATCCAGGGGCATCTCCGGGAAGTGGTGCGGCCACTGTCCCCACGTGCCCTCGAACGCCGGGCGGTTGCGGGCGCACCAGTCGGTGTAGAGGTCGGCGATCTCGGCGTCCACCTGCACGCCGGCGTCGCGCAGGCCGGAGAGGAGGTTCCACACGTACGGCACCTTCACGTCGCCGCCCGATCCGTAGCCGACGGCGAACCAGTCGATCTGCACGCGCCCGAAGACGGCGACGGGACGACCCCCGAGGGGCAGTGTGCCGTCGTTGTGCAGCAGGACCAGACCGTCGGCGGCTGCCTGACGAGCGACCCCGGCCAGAGCCGGGTCGAGGGTGGGGTCGGTGTCCTCGAGCAGCGTGGAGATCTGCGCGACGGATTCGACCGGCGTCACCGCGTGCGAGCGGTCACCGGATTCAATGGCGGGAGAAATGGGCATCGGCGTCCAGAGGTCTGTCGAGTCGGTATGGGAGCGCTCCCATTCATCGTTTCACTCTAGACCGAATCGGCCGTGATGCGACACTGAGGCATGCGGATCCTTCTGAAGCTCGTCCTCGACTGCGACGCGGATGCCGCGTGGCGGGCACTGCACTCCCCGCGCGCGGTCGCGGAGCTGTACGCACCGCTCCTGGGCATGCAGCCGCTGGAGGCGCACCCCGCGACGTCGATGACGGTCGGCGCCGACGTGCCGGTCCAGCTGACGTTCGCCGGCGCCATCCCGGTGGGGCGGCAGCTCATCCATGTGAGCGAGCGCTACACCGAGGACAGCCGTGGCCCGGTCCGGATCCTGCGCGACAGCGGCATTCCGCTCACCGGCCCGCTCTCCGCGCTGGATGTCTGGGACCACCAGATGGCCGTCTCCCCGGCGCCCGGCGATCCGAGCAAGACGCTCTGGCGCGACCGGCTCGTGGTCGGCGGCGCCGCGGCCCTTCCGCTCTGGCCCGTGCTGTGGGCGACCTGGCAGTGGCGGGGTGCGCGCCTGCGGCAGGTGGCACCGTCCTGGGCGTACGACCCCGAGACCGCTCTGCACGACGACGGGGATGCCGCGACCGAAGCCTGAAGCGACACCCCCGTCGACCTGCGCCTCGTCACTCGGCGAGCGCCTCCACCGGCGCGACGCGCGTGGCGAGCCGCGTCGGGGTGACGGCGGCGACGAGGGTGAGCGCCGCCGTCGCCACGATGACGACCAGCATCGGAACCCATGGCATCCCCGGCGCGACGAACGTCGGCGACGACCAGTCCGGCGGGATCTGGATCGACCCGAACAGCGACTGCGCCGCCGCCCACCCATACGCGATGCCCAGCACCAGCCCGAAGACGAGCGCCGTGATCGTGACGTGCGCCGCCTCGAACAGGACGACCCGCCGCACCTGCGCGGACGTCAGCCCGAGGGCACGGAGCAGTCCGAGTTCGCGCCGCCGCTGCACGATGCCGATCGTGAGGAGGTTGACGAGGCCGACCGCCGCGATGACGGCCGAGACCGCGACGAGCCCCATCATGATCGCCGCGAACGTGTCGAGGATCTGCGCCAGGTCGCCCGGAAGCTCGCCGCCGCCCGAGGCCGCCATGACGATCTTCACCGACTCGTTGGCGACGGCGAACATCGTCACGAGAGCGACGCCCATGACGACGCCGATCGCCATGCGGCTCGAGCGCTCGGGGTAGCGAAGGGCGTTCTCCGCGGCCAGGCGCGCGGGGGCGGATCGGCCGAACAGCCGCCCCGTGAGTCGGAGCAGCGGGGGCATGACGAGCACCGCGCCGAGGGTGAGACCCGTGAAGGACGCCAGCCCGCCGAAGAACGCGACGACGACGCCGAGCGGGGTCAGGAGACCGATCAGGATGCCGGCGGCGAGCAGCGCGGCACCGACGACGAACAGCGCGATCGCGGCGACAGGACGGCTGCGTGCCGCGCTCACCTCGTCGTGCGAGCGCTCGACCGAGCCGGAGAGCACCTGCAGCGGCGTGACCGACAGGACGCGGCGCGATCCCGCCCACGCGGCGGCCCAGGTCGTCAGCGCGACGATCGCCGCCGGGATCAGCAGCACGGGCTGGACGACGGTGTACATCACGTCGATCGCGAGGAGGCGCGACCCGAGCGCGAGCAGTCCCCACGCCGCGAGCGTGCCGCCGACGAGTCCGACGAGGCCCCCGATCGCTCCGACGACGAGCCCCTGCCGGGCGATCTCGCCGCGCTGAGCGCGCGCCGACGCGCCGATCAGCCGGAGGAGGGCGATGTGGCGCGTGCGCCCGGCGACGATCGTCGCGAACGTGTTCGCCGTGACGATGGCCGCAACGTACACGGCGACGCCGACGAGCAGGATGCTGAGGATGCCCACGACGACGGCGACGGTCTCGCCGCCGCCGATGTACGGGTCGGCCTTCAGCCACGCACCGAGGAACCCCGTCGCGCTGATGAGCAGGACGCCGAATGCCGCGGAGATCGCCGCGACGAGGACGGTCGCCCCCATGCCGCGCTCGCGCAGCCAGGCGGGGATCGCCACCGGCATCCGTCGCGCCGGTCCGGCGACAGCGACGGCGGTCATGCCGGCACCTGCTCGGCGGCGAGCATGTGGGCCGAGACGGCTTCGGCCGTCTGTGCGGGCTTGTCGGCGACGATGCGGCCGTCGCCGAGGAAGAGGACGCGGTCCGCGTACGCGGCGGCGACCGGGTCGTGCGTCACCATCGCGATGGACTGGCCGTGCTCGCGGCTCGCGGCGGCCAGCAGCGAGAGCACCTCCCGGCCCGAACGGGAGTCGAGGTTGCCGGTGGGTTCATCGGCGAAGACGAGGTCGGGCGCCGTCGCGAGGGCGCGCGCGATCGCGACGCGCTGCTGCTGCCCGCCGGAGAGTTCGTGCGGCCGGTGCGTGAGACGCGGACCGAGACCGAGCGACTCGATGAGTCCGTCGATGCGCGCCCGCTCGAGCGCGCTCGGCGATCGGCCGTCGAGGTCGAACGGCAGCAGGATGTTGCCGAGGGCGTCGAGGGTCGGGACGAGGTTGAACGACTGGAAGACGAAGCCCACCCGCCGGCGGCGCAGGATCGTCAGCTCGAGGTCGGACAGACCGGTGATGTCGGTGTCGCCGATCCACGCGCGCCCCGAGGTCGGGGCGTCCAGCCCCGCCATGATGTGCATGAGCGTGGACTTGCCGGAACCGGAGGGCCCCATGATCGCGGTGAACTCACCGCGGCGGATGCCGACGGTGACGCCGTCGAGCGCGCGGACGGCGGACTCGCCCGCGCCGTAGGTCTTGGTCAGCTGCTGCACCCGGGCAGCCAGGCCCAGGTCGGTCGATGTGATCTCCATGTCTTCGACGCTACGAAGCCGGGCGGGGATGGCGCGTCCGCCGGGAGTCGCTCGGATGTACATCTCCAGGATGATCCGTGCGGCGGTCAGGCCAGCCCGTGCTCGAAGGCGAACACGACGAGCTGCACACGGTCACGGAGCGCCAGCTTCGTGAGGATGCGGCTGATGTGGGTCTTGACAGTCGCCTCGGACAGGTATTCGCGCGCCGCGATCTCGGCGTTGGAGAGGCCGCGGGCGGCGAGCGCGAAGATCTCCCGCTCCCGTTCGGTCAGGGTCGCGTAGCTGGCGGGCACGGGCGCGGCTGCAGCCTCCGGGAAGTGGGCGAAGAGCTCGCGGGTCGCGGCGGCGGCGATGACCGCCGAGCCGGCGTGCACTGTCCGGATGGCGGCCAGGAGGAACTCGGGGTCGGCATCCTTCAGCAGGAAGCCGCTCGCGCCCTGGCGGATCGCGCGGGCCGCGGCCTCGTCGAGGTCGAAGGTGGTGAGCATGACGATCCGCGGCGAGGTGTCGCCGAACGATGCGTCCTGGAGGAGCTCAGCCGTCGCCGCGAGCCCGTCCATGACCGGCATCCGGATGTCCATCAGGACCACGTCGGGACGCGTCGCGCGGACCATGCGGAGGGCCTCGGCGCCGTCGCCGGCCTCCCCCACGACCGCGAGGTCGGACTGGGAGTCGATGACCATGCGGATCCCGGCGCGGAAGAGCGCCTGGTCGTCGACGAGGACGACACGGATCGGGGCGCTCACGCGGCCCCGCCGATCGGCAGGGTCGCGTTGACGACGAACGCAGCGCCCTCGACGCCGGCGTCGAGGCTTCCGCCGACGAGCTGCGCGCGCTCGCGCATCCCGATCAGGCCGTGGCCACGCGGCTCGTCGGTGCGCGGTCCGACCGGGTTGCGCACGTGCATCTCCACACGGTCAGGATGCCACGCGAGGGCGACATCGACGGGGCCGCCGTCGCCGTGGCGGAGGGCGTTGGTGAGCGCCTCCTGCAGGATCCGGTAGACGGCCAGCTGCACGGATGCCGGCGGTTCGCCGTGCGGCGCGGGATCGATGTCGACGCGGAGGTCGACGCCCGCGCCGCGCACATGCGCGTACAGCTGCTCGAGGTCGGCGAGGGTCGGCTGCGGCCCGTCGGCCTGACTGTGCCGCAGCTGGGTGAGCAGCAGTCGCACGTCGGAGAGGGCCGCGCGCGCCGTGGCGGAGATCGTCCCCAGCGCCGCGGTGGCCGCGTCCGGGTCGACCGCCGCAGCGTACCGGGCGCCGTCGGCCTGCGCGATGACCACGGCGAGGGAGTGCGCGACGACATCGTGCATGTCACGGGCGATGCGGGTGCGCTCCGCCTCGGTCGCCGCTGCCGTCTCGGCGCGCTCCTGCGCGCGCCGGGTCTCCCGCGCCCGGACGCCGGTGCGGACGAGGGCGCCGATGGTCCAGGCGAGTCCGAGGCCGAACAGGGCGGCGAGGAGCACGGCGAACGCCGTCGTGATGGACGACAGGCTGAACCCGCCGCCGCCGAAGACCGGCAGGAAGATGTACAGCGTGATGACCGCGGCGCCCACGAGGACGGACGCGAAACCGGCCCAGAACACGCGCCGCGAGCCGTACGCCGCCGTGACGTACAGCACGGCGAAGATCGCGAGGTCGGTGTAGCCCGGTGTGCGACCGAAGGCCATCTGCACGATGGCACCGGCCCAGGCGATGCCGAGGGACAGCCCGGGCGCGAGCCGCCGCACCGCCAGTGCGGCGGCCATCGCGATGACGACGAGCACGGCGCCGAGGGCGTTGAACGACAGGGACGGGTCGGCGCGCAGCTCGACGGGGAATGCCACGACGGCGAACAGCCCGGCGAGGACGAGGTCGACGACGAGCTGGTATCTGCGGAGGGGGCGGAGCACGCCTCGACGCTACGCGAGGGCCCCGCCCGTCGGCATCCACCGCGGGATGTATCCCGGCCCGCTGTGGGGGATGTCGGGACAGGTCGCCGGAGCCGCGGTGCCGTCAGCGGGTGAGGGCCGGGTCGATCGGGCGGTTCTCGAAGAAGGTCTGCAGCACGACCGTCGTCCGGGTGCTGACGGCGGCCGCCTGGCGGATGTCGCGGATCAGCACCTCGAGGTCGCGCGGTGCGGCCACGCGCACGAACAGCATGTAGCTGGCGGCGCCGGCGATGGAGTGGCAGGCCTCGATGGCGTCGAGGTGCTCGAGCATCTCCGGGGCATTATCCGGCTGCGCCGGGTCCAGCGGGGTGATCTCGATGAAGGCGGCGAGCGGGCGACCGACGGCGTCGGGATCGACGACGGCACGGTAGCCGCGGATCGCTCCCCGGGACTCGAGTCGGCGGAGCCGCGTCTGCACCGCGGAGACCGACAGTCCCACGGCGGCGGAGAGGTGCGCCAGGGTCGCGCGTCCATCGCGCGAGACCTCCCGGACGATCTGCACGTCGATCTCGTCGTCGAGGTGCCTCGTGACGGCGCGGGTCTCCTCCGGGGTGTTCACGCCGCCAGGTTACCGGAAATTTTCCTGTCTCTGGATTTCTCCGGCGGAAGAAGTCCCGTAGAATTGCGCGGACCGCGAGCGACGAACGGAGGACTCATGACCATCAGCCACGCCCCCGCAACGGTGCAGGCCGTCATCGGCGAGCCCGAGGTCGTCGAGGACGCCCGTTCGCTCGCCGAGCATCCCGCCTGGCGGGCGCTGAAGGCTGCCGCCACCGAGCTGCAGCGGTTCCAGGCGCAGGACGGATCGGTCGCAGACCCCGCCGACCACCCCACCGCGCGGCACCTCGTCACGACCATCACCCGCGCGATCGACGAGTTCGCGCCGCACGTCCCGCATGATGCCGCGTATCTCGCGGCGTCGGTGAGCGATTTCGCGCGCTGGGCCGAGGAGGGCTTCGGCGTGCCCGACTTCCTCGATTCCCTCGCGGCCTTCCAGCCGCAGGAGCACCGGATCGACGGCCTCCCCCACCTCGTCGTCTTCCCGATGTACACGCAGAACGGGTCGCGCAACCGCTTCGTGGAGGCCGTGCTCGTCGAGGTTATCTGGCCCGAGTTCATCGGGCAGCTCGAGACCGAGTACACGAACCGCCTGTTCGTCTCGCTGCGACTCATCGACTTCACTCCCGGCTACGACACCAACTCCGCCGTGCTGTTCCCCGAGACCGTCGCGATGCGCGAGATCCCGACGTTCACGTGGGGCGCGATCTTCCAGGACCGCGAGGCCGCGCGCTACCGCCGCGTCGTGCGCGCCGCATCCGAGATCACGAAGCTCGCCCTGCCCGCCGGAGCCGCGCGGATGCTGGAGGACCAGACCCTCGCGGAGAAGACGTTCGTGATGTGGGACATCATCCACGACCGCACCCACATGCGCGGCGACCTGCCGTTCGACCCGTTCATGATCAAGCAGCGGATGCCGTACTTCCTCTACTCGCTGGAGGAGCTGCGCTGCGACCTGACCGCGTTCCGGGAGTGCGTCGCGATCGAGCAGCGGCTCGCGCCCCGCGATGACCTGACGTCGACCGAGCGCGAGATGCTCGAGCACGCGGGCCTCGTGCAGTACGCCGTGATCTTCGACCGGATCTTCCGGTTCGCGATCACCGGCGCACGGGTGCGCAACTACGACGCGGTCGGCGGGCAGCTGCTGTTCGCCTGGCTGCACCAGCGCGGCGTGCTGCACTGGACCGACACGGCGCTCGCGTTCGATTGGGACGAGGTCCCGGCCGCGGTCGTCGCGCTCGCCGACGAGATCGACACGCTCTACTGGGAGTCGATCGACCGCCCGAAGATCGCGCACTGGCTCGCGGCATACGAGCTCGTCCGCCGGACGCTCACTCCCCACCCGGCGTCGGCGTGGGCGCGCGGGCTTCCCGACGACGTGCTCGCCGGCCCGCCGAAGGGGTACACCGACGCGGTGCGGGACGACGAGTTCCCGCTGTCGATGTTCTTCGAGGCGCTGGAGAAGAAGATGCGCCCCGTCATCGACTCGACCGCCGGCATCCGTGGAACGGATGCCTGACTCCCCCCGCGGCGTCGCGGGACGGACCGTGCTCGTCGCCGGGGCGACGAGCACCAGCGGGGCCGTCGCGTCCCGCGTCCTGGCCGGGGCCGGCGCGCGGGTGATCGCGGTCGGCCGCGATCCCGAGAAGCTGGCCGCGCTCGTCGTGGACACTCCGCGTGACCGACGGGTGCGCACGGAAGTGTGCGATCTCACGGACGAGCGGGGCGTCGCGACCCTCGCGGAGCGGCTGCGGGCGGACGGCATCCGCGTCGACGGCCTCCTGCACCTCGTCGGCGGGTGGCGCGGGGGCGGCGGACTCGCCCGTCAGAGCGACGAGGACTACCGCTTCCTCGAGGGCGGCCTCACGGCGCTCCGGCATGTCACGCGGGCGTTCGACGCCGACCTGCGGGCCTCGGATGCGGCGCGGCTCGCGATCGTCTCGTCCACAGCCGTCGCGCGCCCGCTCGCGGGCGGCGCCAACTACGCCGCCGTCAAGGCGGCGTCCGAGGCGTGGGCGCGCGCCGTCGCGCAGGGGTTCGCGAAGGCGGCCCGGGACGGGCACGTGCCGCTGCGGGCGGCATCCGTCGTCTTCCGCGTGACGGCGCTGGCCGGTCTCGAAGACGCCCTGGCGACACGCTTCGCGGCGCTCTGGGATGCGGATGCCGCGAGCGTCAACGACACCGTCGTGACGCTCGGTCAGGACTGATTCGCGTCGCCACCCGCCATGCCGCCCACCGCGCCGCGGGCGGCGGCGGGCGGCACGGTCTCGCCCGTGGCCGGCACGGATCCGGGCGCCTCGGCGTACTCGGCCGACAGCACGCGGTACGACTTCGTGAGGAACGCCAGCACGCCGAAGACGATCATGATGAGGCCGGCGAAGAGGAAGACGAGCGCGATGCCGCGCGCCTCACCCTCGCCGAGCAGCCATCCCCACGCGTCGTCACCCGCGCCGGTGCGCATGTAGGGGATCACCCAGAACTGCGCGATCGGCGCGACGAGGAACGAGGTGATGGGTGCCGCCGACACCTCGAGCGCCGTCGCCGCCCCGAACACGCGTCCCTGCTTCTCGAACGGCACGACCTTCTGGATGACGGTCTGCTCGGCCGCCTCGGCCGCGGGGACCAGCGCCATGTACGCCCAGATCCCGACCGCGTACAGCCAGCCCCATTCGCGGATCGTGAAGAGCGCGCCGAGCGCGCCCATGCCGATGACGACGAACAGGAGCGTCCGGATCGGGTTCCGCCCGAGTCCCTTCGCGGCGATGAGGCCGCCGCCCACGAGGAAGCCGGTCGAACCCACCGCGAGCACCACACCCCACCACTCGACGGGGAACAGCGTCAGCCCGTACGGGTCCATGAGCGCCATGTAGACGCCGCCGATGAGGTTGTTGAACGTCGAGAAGATGATGAGCGCGAACAGGCCCGGCACCGCGCGGATCGCGAGGGCGGCACCGCGCACATCGGCGGCCTTCGCCGACTCGTCCCGCTCCGGCTGGCCTTCGGGGACGCGGACCGTCAGCAGGTGCAGGAGCGCCACCGCGGTCATCACGATCGCGATGACGAGGGTCCAGCCCATGCCGAGGAGCCCGATCGACAGGCCGGAGAAGACGCTCGTGACGAGGAAGGCGAGGCCCTGCACCGTGCCGACCAGGCCGTTCGCGTTGGCGTGCCGTTCGACCGGGATGAGCAGGGTGACGGTCGTGGACAGCGCGATGTTGCGGAGGTTCTCGACGACGGCCCCGGCGAGGATGATGCCCGAGAAGAGCCAGAACCATGGTCCGCCGAGGTCGAGGAGCGCCGATTCGGGCTGCGCCAGGTACACGGCGCCGGCGACGAGGAACGCCGCGAGGGTCGCGAAGGCGGAGACCACCATGATGCGGTGCTTGCGATGGCGGTCCACGAGCGTGCCGAAGACCATCCCGAAGATCGCGAGGAGGAGCATGTAGGCGCCGCCGATGATGCCGGTGGCGAGCACCGACTCGGTCTCGATGTACACCCAGAAGGTCAGCGCGAACCAGAGGAAGCTCGTCGTCACGTTGGCCGCGGCCGTGTTGACCAGGACGTGCCGGAAGGTGCGCTCGCCGCCGGGCGGGGCGAGCTGCGAGCGGGGTGCGGCGGCGGCAGGCGGGGCGGCGGCGGCATCCATGTCGGGACGCAGGTCGTCGGACATACCGTGAGGGTACGCGCCGGGGCGGACATCGGCGAGGGGCCCGACGGCGCGAACTAGGCTGGATGATCGTGAGCACCCTCCACGACACAGCCGTCCGCGGCTTCGCCTCCGACAACTACTCCGGCGTGCACCCGGAGGTCCTCGCCGCGATCGGCGCCGCGAACGACGGGCACCAGATCGCCTACGGCGAGGACGCCTACACGGCCCGGCTGCAGGAGGTCTTCGCGCACCACTTCGGCGAGGGCGTGCAGGCGTTCCCGGTCTTCAACGGGACCGGCGCGAACGTCACGGGACTGCAGTCCATGCTCCCCCGCTGGGGCGCCGTGGTCGCCGCGTCGACCGCGCACATCAACGTCGACGAGGGCGGCGCGCCGGAGCGCGTGGCCGGCATCAAGATCCTCAACGTCCCCGCCGACGACGGGAAGCTCACCCCCGAGCTCATCGACCGGGAGGCGTGGGGCTGGGGCGACGAGCACCGCGCGCAGCCGCTCGTCGTGTCGATCACGCAGTCCACCGAGCTCGGCACCCTCTACACGCCCGACGAGATCCGCGCGATCGCCGACCACGCGCACAGCCTCGGGATGCGGGTGCACCTCGACGGTGCCCGGATCTCCAACGCCGCCGCCGCCCTCGACCTGCCGCTGCGCGCCTTCACGCGCGATGTGGGCGTCGACGTGCTGAGCTTCGGCGGCACCAAGAACGGGGCGCTCGGCGCGGAAGCCGTCGTCGTCCTCGAGCCCACGGCATCCGAGGGGCTCCTGTTCCTGCGGAAGCTCAACATGCAGCTGTCCTCCAAGATGCGTTTCGTCTCGGCGCAGCTCATCGCGCTGCTGGAGGGCGACCTCTACCTGCGCAACGCCCGGCACTCGAACGCGATGGCCGCGCGCCTCCGCGGCGAGGTCGAGGCGGGCATCGCGGACGGGTCGATCCGCGGCGTCGCCTTCACCCAGCCGACGCAGTCCAACGGCGTCTTCGCGACCGTGCCCGACGGCGTCGCCGACGCGCTGCGGGAGAGCTTCCGCTTCTACGACTGGGATGCCGCACGCAACGAGGTCCGTTGGATGTGCTCCTTCGACACGCACGAGGACGACGTCGACGCGTTCGTCCGCGAGCTGGCGCGCCTGACGAGCGCCTGATGAGCGCCTGATCCGCGGTGGTCGGTGCGGTGGTCGCGACGCGGCTCAGCGCAGGGCGCCGACCGAGGCGAGCGCGAGCCGCACGAGCGTCGAGCGTCCGCCCTCCATCTCGGCGGCCAGGCTGTCCGAGCACGCCTCCTCCGGCGACATCCAGGTGACCTCGAGCGCGTCCTGCCGGGGCTCGCACGTCCCCGTGACCGGCACGACGAAGGCGAGCGAGACGGCGTGCTGGCGGTCGTCGTGGAAGGCGCTCACGCCGGGGATCGGGAAGTACTCGGCGACGGTGAAGGGCACCGGCTGCGGCGGGAGGAGCGGGAACGCCATGGGGCCGAGGTCGTTCTCCAGGTGCCGGAACAGGGCGTCCCGCACCGGCTCGCCGTAGCGGACCCGGCCGGAGACGATCGAGCGGGTGATCTCGCCGACGGGGGTGGCCCTCAGGAGGATGCCGACCTCGGTCACGGCGCCCATCCCGTCGGTGCGCACCGGGACCGCCTCGACGTAGAGCATGGGGAGGCGGCGGCGTGCTTCGGCGAGTTCGATGTCGGAGAGCCAGGCGGGGTTGCCCGCCGCTCCCCCTCCGGGCGAGCCGAACGAGCTCTCGCCGCCGGGATGCCCCGGGCGGTCGAACGTCGAGTCGAGCCCACGCAGCGGGTCGCGGGGCTCGCCGTCGTCGTCGCGCTCGTTCGGATCGGGATCGGGGGTGCGGACGGCCATGCCTCATGTATACCCCGAACCCCCGTCGGGGGGCGGACCCGCCGTCGGACCTCCCTGCGAAGATGGATGCCATGGCATCCCCCTCCGCCCTCGATCCCACGGCGGTGCTGTGGTCGGTCGAGCCGGCAGAACGCGCGGGCCGTCCGCTGCTCGTGCTGCTGCACGGCTACGGGTCCGACGAGCGCGACCTGTTCAGCCTCGTGCCGTACCTTCCGGAGCGGTTCGTCGTCGCGGCCGTGCGGGCTCCCCTGCCGCCGCCGTTCCCCATGCCGGGCTACTCGTGGTATCCGATCGAGGGGCTCGACGGCCGCGACCCGAGCCGGATCACGACGGCCGCGGACGAGCTGCTGCGGTGGCTGGACGGCGTCGCCGAGGAGGCGCCGGTGGGCCTGCTCGGCTTCTCCCAGGGCGCCGCCGTCGCGCTGCAGGCGCTGCGCCTGCGGCCCCACGGCATCGACTTCGCCGTGAACCTGTCGGGGTACGTCGCGCCGGGCGCGCTGGCATCGGATGCCGACCTCGCCGCGGCGCGCCCGCCGGTGTTCTGGGGGCGCGGATCGCACGACGAGACCATCCCGCTCGCGCTCGTCGAGCACAGCGTGGACTGGCTGCCGGGGCGGGTGGAACTGAGCGGCCGGGTGTACCCCGGGCTCACGCACAGCGTGTCGGAGGACGAGCTGCGCGACGTGCGGGTGTTCCTGGACAAGCAGCTCGAGCGGCTCGACGGCTGATCTTGACAGCGGATGCGGTGTCGCATACCGTTGCCGAGTTCTCGTCCCCGAGTGTGAAGGAAGACCGTTGAAGGGTATCGACGCCACCGCGCTGTGATTCCGCGCTGAGCCGTCCCCTCCTCCGAGGGTCTGACGTGTTCGCGCACCATCCGCGCTGACACGTCGACCCGCCGTCCTCCTCCCGGGAATCCCGGCCGTTCGGCATCCCCGTGTCAGTGCACCCACCGACACGGAGACACCATGCCCACCACACTCACGTCCGCGGTCACACTCGACCGCGTCACCTTCACCTGGCCGGACGGCACCGCCGCGCTGCGCGGCCTGTCCGGCGCGTTCGGCGCGGGACGCACCGGCCTCGTCGGCCGGAACGGGTCCGGCAAGACCACGCTGCTGAAGCTCATCGCGGGAACGCTCGAACCCACCGACGGCGCGATCGCCCGCACCGGCGCCGTCGACCTGCTGCCGCAGCGGCTCACGCTCGACGTGGATCGGCGGGTCGCCGACGCCCTCGGCGTCGCGACCGCGCTCGACGCGGTCCGCGCCATCGAGTCCGGCGACGTCGACCCGCGTCACTTCGACGCGGTCGGCGACGACTGGGACGTCGAGGCGCGCGCGACGGCGGCCCTGGCCGAGGCCGGTCTTCCCGCGGATGCGCTCGATCGTCGGATCGGCGAGCTCTCGGGGGGCGAGGGCGTCCTCGCGGCGCTCATCGGCGTCCGCCTGCGCGGGGCGCCGATCGCCCTCCTCGACGAGCCGACCAACAACCTCGACCGGGACGCCCGTCGCCGCGTGCACGATCTCGTGCGCGGCTGGCGCGGGACGCTCGTCGTCGTGAGCCACGACACCGCGCTGCTCGACCTCATGGACGACACCGCGGAGCTGTACGACAACGAGCTGTCCGTCTTCGGCGGCCCGTACACGGCATGGCGCGAGTGGCTCGATGCCGAGCAGGCCGCGGCGCGGCACGCCGAGTCGGCGGCTGCGCAGCTCGTCCGCCGCGAGAAGCGCGACCGGATCCATCAGGAGTCGGTGCTCGCCTCGCGGGCGGCGATGGGGCAGAAGGCGGCGGCGGAGAAGCGGGTGCCCGGGATCGTCGCGAACGCGCGCAAGCGCGCGGCGCAGGTCTCGGCCGGGCGGCTGCGGGTCGAGGCCTCCGGCAAGGAGGCCGCGGCCCGGGCCGCGCACGACGCGGCGGATCGGCGCGTGCGCGACGACGACGCCGTGCGCATCGATCTGCCGGATCCCGCGGTCTCGGCGGGGCGCCGCATCGCGACCGTCCGCGACGCCTCGAGGTCGTGGATCGTCCAGGGCCCGGAGCGCGTCGCGCTCCTCGGCCCCAACGGCGCCGGCAAGACGACGCTCGTCGAGCGACTCCTCGCCTCGGCCGGTCCCGCGGCGGGCGGGGAGGCGGTTCACAACTCCGCCTCTGCACGCGCGGAGGCACCGGATGACGCCGAACGGACCGCGTCCAGGCGGAGTTATGACACACCCGGCGCGTCGGCCGAGGCCCACACCGACCGGATCGGCTACCTGTCGCAGCGCGTCGACGGTCTCGACGAGGCGGGATCGGTCCTCCAGAACGTGCGCTCCGCGGCGCCGGGTGTCGGCGACGTCGAGCTGCGGAACCGGCTCGCGCGATTCCTCATCCGCGGGGATGCCGCGCTCCGCCCCGTCGCGGCGCTCTCCGGCGGCGAGCGGTTCCGCGTCGCCCTGGCCCGGCTGCTGCTGGCCGACCCGCCCCCGCAGCTGCTCGTGCTGGACGAGCCGACCAACAACCTCGACCTCGACACCGTCGACCAGCTGGTCGACGCGCTGGCCGCCTACCGCGGCGCAGTGCTCGTCGTGAGCCACGACGACGCGTTCCTGCGCCGTCTGGGCGTCGATCTGGCGCTCGAGCTGCGGTCAGGGTCGCTGTCGGAGGTGAGCCTCGCGTGAGTCCGCGCGGTCAGACGTAGGGGACGGCGGCGACGACGGTCACGGCCAGCGACGCGCCGTTGGGCGCCTCGAACGTCACGCCGTCGCCGACGTAGCGGCCGGTGATGGCGGCGCCGAGCGGCGAGGTGGGCGAATACACGTCGACCTCGACGCCGGCATCCTGCCGGACGAGATCGCGGCTGCCGAGCAGGAAGGTCTCCGTGGAGCCGTCACGGTCGAAGCGCACCGTGACGGTCATGCCCGGCTCGACGAGGCCGTCGTCGGGCTTCGCGCCGACCTCGGCGCGGCGGATCAGCTCGCGCACCTCGACGGCGCGGGCCCGGTCGTCGTCACGCAGCGTTGCGAGTTCCGCCTCGAGCGAGGCGAGGGTCGCGGGGGTCATCCACACCCGGTCGGTCTGGTTCTGCACGGCTGCTCCCTCCCGCCGGCGGTCGACGGCGAATCCCCCACCATAGCCCGGGCCGTGGACCCGCGGGGCCGAACGGCACGGAACCGCACGCCGACGCAACCCCCGCCCAGGTGTCCGCGGTCAGGGGGAAGATGGGGTCATGGCCCATGTGCTCGAGCGATTCGGTCCCGCGACGCAGGACTGGTTCCGCTCCGCCTTCGCGCGGCCGACGGACGCGCAGACGGGCGCATGGGATGCCATCTCAGCCGGCCGCCACGCCCTCGTCGTGGCACCGACGGGGTCGGGCAAGACGCTCTCGGCCTTCCTGTGGGCCATCGACCGCATCTTCCACGAGAAGGACGCCGCCCCTGCGCCGCCGCGGAAGCAGAAGAAGGAGGACCGACCGCCGCGCACGCGCGTCCTCTACATCTCACCGCTGAAGGCGCTCGGCGTCGACGTGGAGCGCAACCTCCGCTCCCCGCTCGTCGGGATCGGGCAGTCCGCGCGACGCCTCGGCATCGCCGTGCCGGAGGTCACGGTCGGTGTGCGCTCGGGGGACACGACATCCGCGGACCGCCGCAAACTCGTCGCCGACCCGCCCGACATCCTCATCACGACCCCCGAGTCGCTGTACCTCATGCTCACGTCGCAGGCGTCCGAGACTCTGCGCGGCATCCACACGGTCATCGTCGACGAGGTGCACGCCGTCGCCGCGACCAAGCGCGGCGCGCACCTGGCCGTCAGCCTCGAGCGGCTCGACGACCTGCTCGCCGCACCCGCGCAACGCATCGGACTGTCCGCGACGGTCCGTCCCATCGACGAGGTCGCGCGCTTCCTCGGCGGGGCGGCGCCCGTCGAGATCGTCGCGCCGCGGGCCACGAAGGCCTTCGACCTCTCGGTCGTGGTTCCGATCGACGACATGCTCAACCCTCCTCCGCCGCCCGGCACCGCGACCGCGCCGGACCAGAAGGACGAGTCGAAGGACGATGAGGACGGCGACGGGGACAGCGCCTGGTACACCCCGCCGCAGACGACGGAGATCACCGGCTCGGTGTGGCCGCACGTCGAGGAGGCCATCGTCGACCGGATCCTCGCGCACCGGTCCACCATCGTGTTCTCCAACTCCCGGCGCCTCGCCGAACGCCTCACGGGGCGACTGAACGAGATCTACGCCGAGCGGCTCGGCCTCGACCTGCCGGATGCCGCCGTCCCGGCAGCGATGGGGGCCCACGGAGCGGAGGCTCCGCGCGGCGCGAATGCGACGCGTGGAGGGGCGATCGGGGAGGCTCAGGCCGGCGCGAGCGCCGACCCCGTCCTCGCCAAGGCGCACCACGGCTCGGTGTCCAAGGAGCAGCGGGCCATCGTGGAGGACGAGCTGAAGTCCGGCGTGCTCCGCTGCGTCGTCGCGACCAGCAGCCTCGAGCTCGGCATCGACATGGGCGCCGTGGACCTCGTCATCCAGGTCGAAGCACCCCCGTCGGCCGCGTCCGGCCTGCAGCGGGTCGGGCGCGCGGGGCACCAGGTGGGCGAGGTCAGCCGCGCGGCCCTGTTCCCCAAGCATCGCGGCGACGTGCTGCACACGGCCGTCGTGACCGAGCGGATGCTGTCGGGCCAGATCGAGGCGATCTCGGTGCCGCAGAACCCGCTCGACATCCTCGCCCAGCAGACCGTCGCCGCGTGTGCGACCGGATCGGTCGACGTGGAGGGATGGTTCGAGACCGTCAAGCGCTCTGCGCCGTTCCGCTCCCTCCCGCGCTCCGCCTACGAGGCGACGCTCGACCTGCTCGCCGGCCGGTTCCCGTCCGACGAGTTCGCCGAGCTCCGCCCCCGCGTCATCTGGGATCGCGATCAGGGCACGCTCACGGGGCGCCCCGGCGCGCAGCGGATCGCCGTGACGAGCGGCGGCACGATCCCCGATCGCGGGCTCTTCGGCGTCTTCGTCGCGGGCGAGACCCGCAACGCCCGCGTCGGCGAGCTCGACGAGGAGATGGTCTACGAGTCGCGTGTCAACGACGTCTTCACGCTCGGCACGACGAGCTGGCGGATCGTGGAGATCACGCATGACCGCGTCAACGTGCTCCCCGCCTTCGGGCAGCCGGGGAAGCTCCCGTTCTGGCACGGCGACGGGCTCGGTCGCCCCGCGGAGCTCGGCGAGGCGCTCGGCCGGTTCTCCCGCGAAGTGTCCGCCGCGACCCCCGAGAAGGCGTCGGAACGCCTCCGCGACTCCGGCCTCGACGACAACGCGATCGGCAACCTGCTGTCCTACCTCGCCGAGCAGCGCGAGGCCACCGGCAGCCTCCCGACGGACAGGACCCTCACCGTCGAACGCTCGCGCGACGAGGTCGGCGACTGGCGCGTCATCCTGCATTCCCCGTACGGCATGCATGTGCACGCGCCCTGGGCGCTCGCCGTCAATGCCCGCATTCGGGAGCGTCTGGGGGTCGAGGGATCGGCGGTCGCGAGCGACGACGGCATCATCGCACGCGTGCCGGATGCCGAGTCGGAGCCGCCCGGCGCCGAGCTCTTCGTCTTCGACCCCGACGAGCTGGAGCAGATCGTCACCGACGAGGTGGGCGGGTCGGCGCTGTTCGCGTCGCGGTTCCGGGAGTGCGCCGCTCGCGCCCTGCTCCTGCCCCGACTGAACCCGAACCGCCGGTCGCCGCTGTGGCAGCAGCGGCAGCGCTCGGCGCAGCTGCTCGAGGTCGCCAAGAAGCACCCGACGTTCCCGATCATCCTCGAGACCCTGCGCGAAGTGCTGCAGGACGTCTACGACCTGCCCGCCCTGCTCCGCATCGCGCGGTCGATCGGCGACCGCCGAATCCGGCTCGTGGAGACGACGACGAGCCAGCCGTCCCCCTTCGCCCGCGACCTGCTGTTCGGCTACGTCGGCGCCTTCATGTACGAGGGCGACTCGCCGCTCGCCGAGCGTCGCGCCGCGGCGCTGTCGGTCGATCCTGCGCTGCTGAGCGAGCTGCTCGGCAAGGTCGAGATGCGCGAGCTCCTCGACCCCGGCATCATCGCGCAGTTCGAGCAGGAGGTGCAGCGCCTCGACCCGGCCCGGCGTGTGCGGGGACTCGAGGGCGTGGCCGATCTGCTGCGGCTGCTCGGGCCGCTCGATGCCGCAGAGGTCGCCGCGCGCCTGGAACCCGACGCCGCCGCCCCGGACGGTGCCGACGGCGAGCCCGCCGCATCGGCGGAGCACACCGCCTCGCTCGCGACCGCCACCGCGTTCCTGGACGCGCTCGTCGAGGCGCGCCGCGCCATCCGCGTCACGATCGCCGGCGCCGCGCGGGTCGCGGGCATCGAAGACGCCGGCCGCCTGCGCGACGCGCTCGGCGCGGCTCTGCCGGTCGGCATCCCGACGGCGTTCCTGGAGCCCGTCGTCGATCCGCTCAGCGACCTCGTCGCCCGGAACGCCCGCACGCACGGTCCGTTCCGCACGGCCGATGTCGCCGAGCGGCTCGGCATCGGGCCGGCCGTCGCGCGGCAGGCGCTGCAGCGCCTCGAGTCGCAGGGGCGGATCGCGAGCGGCTTCTTCCTGCCCGAGCGGTCGGATGCCGGCGGCACCGACGACCTCGAGTGGTGCGACAGCGAGGTGCTGCGCCGCCTCCGGTTGCGCTCCCTCGCCGCGATCCGCGGCGCGGTGGAGCCCGTGGCCCCCGAGGCCTTCGCCCGCTTCCTGCCGGTCTGGCAGCACCTCGCGCGCCCCTTGGACGGCGTCGACGGGGTTCTGGCAGCCATCGAGCAGCTGGCCGGCGTGCCGCTGCCGGCGAGCGCGTGGGAGTCGCTCGTGCTGCCCTCGCGGGTCACCGGATACACCTCGGCGATGCTCGACGAACTCACCGCCACCGGCGAAGTGCTCTGGTCCGGGCACGGGTCGCTCCCCGGACGCGACGGCTGGATCGCCCTGCACCCGGCCGACACCGCCGCACTGACCCTCCCGCCGCCGGAGGAGGAGCCGACCGCGTTCGAGCAGCGGATCCTCGACGCCCTCGCCGCGGGCGGCGCGTACTTCGCGGCGCAGCTCGTGCCCATGACCGGCGCCGAGAACGAGCAGTCGGTCGTCGAGGCCCTGTGGAACCTCACCTGGAGCGGCCGGGTCACCAACGACACGTTCGCGCCGGTCCGGTCGCTGCTCGGCGGCGGCTCGCAGGCGCACCGCGTCGCGCGCCGGACGCCGCGCAGCCGGATGTTCCGCGGGACGCCGCTCGCGGCCGCGCCCCGCACCGCACCGCAGCGCCCGACGCTCGTCGGCGGCCGCTGGTCGCTGCTGCCCGCCGCCGAACCCGATCCCGCGCTGCGCGCGGCGGCCGCGGCGAGCCTGCTGCTGGAACGCTACGGCGTCGTCACGCGAGGCTCCGTGCAGGCCGAGGGGCTTCCCGGTGGGTTCGCGCAGGCGTACCGCGTGCTCGCCGGCTTCGAGGATGCCGGGCACTGCCGGCGCGGCTACTTCATCGAGAAGCTGGGCGCGGCGCAGTTCGCCACCTCGGCCACCGTCGACCGGCTCCGCGAGTTCGCCGCCGTCGCCGATCCCGCTCCGCTCGCGGCGCGGACGCTCGCGGCGACCGACCCCGCGAACCCGTACGGCGCCGCGCTGTCGTGGCCGGCGCTCGAGGGCGTCGCGCACCGCCCGGGCCGCAAGGCCGGCGGCCTCGTCGTGCTCGTCGACGGCGCCCTCGTGCTGTACCTCGAGCGCGGGGGCCGCTCGGCGTTGGCGTTCACCGACGACGAGGACGTGCTCGCCGCCGCGACCCGCAGCCTCGTGGAGACCGCCCGGGCCCGACGCCTGGACACCCTCACGATCGAGCAGGTCGGGGGCGCGTTCGTCTACGGCACCCCGGCGGGCCGCGCACTGCGCGAGGCCGGGTTCGTCGAGTCGGCCCGCGGGCTCACCCTGCGCCGCGCGAGCGCGGGCGCCCGCACCGCCCCGGCGGGCCATGCCTGAGGGCGACACCGTCTTCCGGACGGCCCGGACCCTGCACGAGGCCCTCGCCGACGGCGAGGTGACGCGCTTCGACATCCGTGTCCCCGGCAGCGCGACGGCGGACCTCACCGGCGCACGCGTCCGCGAGGTGGTGCCGCGCGGAAAGCACCTCCTGCTCCGCATCGGCGCGTACACGCTGCACTCCCATCTGAAGATGGAGGGCGAGTGGCACGTGTACCGCCCCGGTGGACGCTGGCGGAAACCCGCTTTCCAAGCCCGCGCGATCGTCGGCACGGCGCGCGCCGAGGCGGTCGGCTTCGAGCTCGCGATGGTGGAGGTCCTGCCCACCGCCGACGAGGACCGCATCGTCGGCCACCTCGGGCCCGACCCGCTGAGCACGACGTGGGATCCGGCCGAGGCCGCCCGGCGGCTGAGCCTCGACGACCGCGCCGTGCACGTCGCGCTCCTCGATCAGCGCAACGTCGCCGGCTTCGGCAACGTCTACGCCAACGAGCTGCTCTTCGTCCGCGGCATCCTGCCCACCACCCCGGCCGCGACCGTGGACGCGCGGGCCCTCCTCGATACCGGCGCACGCATGATCGTGCTCAACCGTGACCGCAGCGGCCGCACGTTCACCGGCGACAGCCGTCCCGGCCAGCGCATGTGGGTCTACGGCCGCGAGGGGAAGCCGTGCCGGCGGTGCGGGACGCTCGTCCGCGGCGCGCAGCTCGGTGCGAGCGCCACCACCGAGCGCAACGTGTTCTGGTGCCCGTCCTGCCAGCGCTGACCGTCGCCGGCCCGCGTCCCTGACGGACGGTCCGCGCCCGGCCGGAGCATCATCCCTCAGCGGCCGATGTACCGACCCGGCCGATGGTTCAGTGCCAGGACGAGGTTCAGCAGCACGGCACCGGCCGCGCTCATGATCACGTTGGGCCACGGCACGACGAGGAGCGCCAGCAGGATGACGACCACGTCGAACACCATGAGGGTCCACCCCGCCCGCACCCCCGTGCGCTCCTGGATGAGGAGGCCGACGACATGGATGCCGCCGACGCTCCCGCCGTGGCGGAACAGGATCAGCATCCCGATGCCGGCCAGCAGGTTTCCGGCGAGCGTCCCGTAGAGCGGCTGCAGCCGCTCGATGACGAAGAAGGTCTCATGGACGAGCGCGAACCCCGACACCAGCGCGATGCAGATGATCGTCCGGATCGTGAAGTCCCAGCCCTTCTTGACCACCGCCAGCACCGCGAAGGGGATGTTGATCACGGCGAAGATCGCCCAGAACGGCCATGGGGTCGCGTATCCCAGCAGCAGCGACAGCCCCGCCGTGCCACCGGTCACCGCCTCCGACGCGTGCAGCAGGTGCAGCCCCAGCGACGCCGCGAAGGTCCCGGTCAGGATGCCGAGCACGTCGTCCGCGAGCGTGTGCGGCGCGGCCTTCTCGTCGAAGACGAGGGAGGGCCCGGTCGTGGCGTCGGGACCGTCGGAGGGATCGCTCACGTGTCCATCCTGGCAAACCTCGATCCATAGCGGGCTCGTAGCCGCACCCTACGGCGCGCCTCAGCTGCCTGCCGACACTGGAGCACATGAACAGACGGCTCAAGACCTCGCTCCTCGCCGGCGGCCTCGTGGTCGTGCTCACCGCCGCCGGCGGCGCCGCGTGGGCGCTCGACCGGTTCGTGGTCCCGCACGTCGAGGTCGAGGACGTCGCCGCCTACGAGGCGGCGCAGGGCGGCGCGTCGTCGACCTCGGCCGCGTCCTCGAGCGGAGAGGAGACGGCCGCCACCCTCACCGACACCACCTACACGTCGGAGGACGCATCGATCGCGATCACGACGCACACGACCGGGTCCGGCGACGACACCGTCACCTTCTACGCCGCCGACATCACGCTGAGCGACGCCACGGCCCTGCGGAGCGCCTTCGCCGACAACCAGTTCGGCGAGAACGTGACGGCGCTCGTGAGCGAGACCGCCGAGGCCAACGGCGCCGTGTTCGCCGTCAACGGCGATTACTACGGGTTCCGCGACAGCGGCATCGTGATCCGCAACGGCGTCGCGTACCGGGATGTCCCGGCGAGGGAAGGTCTCGTCTTCTACGAGGACGGGACCGCCGCGGTCTACGACGAGACGCAGACCTCCGCCGCGGAACTGCTCGCCGACGGCGCGTGGAACACGGTCAGCTTCGGCCCCGCCGTGGTGGTCGACGGAGCCCCCGTCGCGGGGATCGACGACGTCGAGGTCGACACGAACTTCGGCAACCACTCCATCCAGGGCGAGCAGCCGCGCACCGCCATCGGCATCATCGACGACAACCGCATCGTGATCGTCGTCGTCGACGGCCGCGCCACCGGCTACAGCCGCGGCGTGACGATGACGGAGCTGGCGGACATCATGGTGTCGCTCGGCGCCACGACCGCCTACAACCTCGACGGCGGCGGCTCGAGCGAGATGTGGTTCGACGGCGAGGTCGTCAATCAGCCCTCCAACGGCGGGGAGCGCGAGACCAGCGACATCCTCTACATCGCGGGGTGACACCGTGCACGTCGTCCTGATCCCCGCGTACGAGCCCGATGCGCGGCTCGTGCGGCTCGTGCGCGACCTCGTCGCCGACGGTCCCGTGGTCGTCGTCGACGACGGCTCGGGCCCGCGGTACGCCGCCGTCTTCGCGGACGCCGCCGCCGCCGGCGCCCACCTGGTGACCCACCCCCGCAACCGGGGGAAAGGCGCGGCCCTGCGCTCCGGGTTCGCCGCCGTCACCGCCGGGTGGCCGGCCGCCGCGGTCGTGACCGCGGACGCCGACGGGCAGCACACTGCCGCCGACGTCCGGCGGGTCGCCGGCCGCGTCGGCGAGGGACGAGCCATCGTGCTGGGCAGCCGCGCGTTCACCGGCGATGTCCCGGCCCGCAGCCGGATCGGCAACACGGTGACGCGCTGGGCCTTCCGCGCCACGACGGGCCGGGTCGTCCACGACACCCAGACGGGCCTCCGCGGCTACCCGCAGGGCGTGCTGGGGTGGGCCCGGACCCTGCCCGGCGACCGGTTTGAGTACGAGTTCACGATGCTGCTTGAGGCGCGCCGCGCCGGCATCGCGCTCGTCGAGGAGCCGATCGCGACGGTCTACCTCGACGGGAACACCTCGAGCCACTTCCGCCCCCTCGCCGACTCGCTGCGGGTGTACTCCCCGCTGCTGCGATTCGCGGCATCCGCTCTCCTGGCCTTCGTCCTGGACACCGCGGTGCTCCTGCTGCTGGAAGCCCTGACCGGCTGGCTGCTGCTGTCGCTCATCGGTGCCCGTCTCGTGAGCGCGGGGGTCAACTTCGCCACCAACCGTCGGCTGGTCTTCGCGGAGGGTCGCTCGGTGCCGCTGCGCACCGCTGCCGCGCGCTACGTGTCGCTCGCCCTGACGCTGCTGCTCGCCGGGTTCGGGCTGCTTACGGCCCTCACGGACGCGGGCGTGCCGACGCTCGCGGCGAAGCTGGCCAGCGACGCGACGCTGTTCGTCGTGAGCTTCGCGGTGCAGCGGGCGATCGTGTTCTCCCCCGGCGTGGCCGCATCCGCCACGCCCGTCCCGGCGCGCTGAAACGGGAATGTTCCATGCCTTCACATGGTTGTCATTCATCTAGGAGGACCAGTGGGCAAGAACTACGTCGACATCGAGAACGACCGGGGCGAGACGCTGCGATACCGCAAGCACGTCAACGGGCGGGGCTTGATCGCGAACGGCGCCAAGGTGCACCCGACCGCGCTCGTCGAACAGGGTGCGTACGTCGAGCCGGGCGTGCAGGTCGCCGCGGGCGCCCACATCGGGCGCGGGGTCTGGATCGAGCCGGATGCCGTCATCGGCCCGGAGGCTGAGATCGCGCCGCACGCGCACATCGGCCCGGGTGCTGCCATCGGGGCGCGCGCCAAGATCGGCGTCCGCGCGTATGTCGGCGCGAACGCCCGCGTCGCGGTCGGTTCGCTCATCCGCGACGACGAGAACGTCGGCGAGAACGAGCGGGTCGCCACCGACCCGCGCGGTCTGCGCCTGGCCGCCTGAGCCGAGCCCGACCCGCTGACCCTCGCGACCGGCCGTCGGAGGCCGACCCACGCGCCGTCGGCGTCGTCCGTCGTCGATAGCATCGGCGGATGGGACGGCGGCGGAACTCACGAGCGAATGTCGTCGCCGTGTTCATCGTGGCCGCCGTCGTGCTGGTCGGGTCGTGGATCGCCGCCCACCGCGACCCGGCGCCGAGCGCCGCGATCCCCGAATCGACCCCCGCTGCAGCCGTGGCTGCTCCGACACGTCCCGCCGACGCGGTCGCGATGACGATGGAGTACGCCTACGACGGCGACACGATCCGGGCCCGCCCCGCCGAGCCGTCCACACTCCTCCCGACGACGGACGCCGTCCGCGTCCGGATCATCGGCATCGACACTCCGGAGGGGACCCCCACCGTCGAGTGCGGAGCGGACGAGGCCCGCGCCCACCTCGCGCGCCTGCTCCCGGAGGGAGTGCGGCTCTGGGCGGCGGTCGAACAGGAGCCGCAGGATCGCTACGGCCGCTGGCTCCTGCATCTCTGGACGGACGACGGCCGATTCGTCGCCGGTGAGCTCGTGGCAGCCGGGGACGCGGTCGCTCTGCGGGTGCCCCCGAACGTCGCGCACGCGCCGCTGTTCTCCGCGCTGCAGGCCGACGCGGAGGCCGCCGGACGCGGGCAGTGGTCGGCGTGCCGGTGACGCGGCTCAGGCGAAGAGCATCAGCACGAAGCCGATGAGCGGGAGCGTCCCCTGGATGAGCGCGGGACGCAGATACTTCGCGCCGCTCGTGGTCAGCACGAGCGCGGCGGCGAGCATGGAACCCAGCCCGAAGAGCACGAGGGTCCGGCCGGCGACATCCGCAACCGTCCCCGGGCCGCCCGCCCAGAACAGGGCCAGCCCGATGATGACGCCGATGGCGAGGAACAGGTTGTAGAAGCCCTGGTTGTACGCCATGGGCCGCGTCGTCTCGGCAGCCGCCTGGTCGGTCACGCCGAACCGCTTCCATACGCGAGGCTGCGTCCACTGGATGCTCTCCATGACGAAGATGTAGACGTGCAGGAGAGCGGCCAGGGCCGCGACGATCGTCGCGATGAGGGGCACCATGAGCCGACGATAGCGCGGCTACGCTGAAACCCATGGCGGCAGGCGGCGGTTCTCAGCGGGGACGCGGGCGCCCGGCGCGCCCCGGCGCCACCCGGAAGCCCGCGCAGACCCCGAAGCGCACCCCCAAGAAGCCCGCCGCAGCGGCCCCGATCGAGCCGGCACCGCTGCCCGCCGGACCCTTCCGTCTGGGGACGATCCCCGGCGCGACGGTGGGCTCGTGGATCGACCGGTGGCAGGAGCGCATGCCCGGCGTCGCGGTCGAGCTCGTGCCGCTCTCCGTCGCGACCCAACTCGACGCGCTGCGGGCCGGCGGAGTCGACGCGGCGCTGGTCCGGCTGCCCGTGGACACCGCGGCGCTGCACGTCATCCCGCTCTACGACGAGCTGCCCGTCGTGGTGTGCGCGGCCGACTCGCACCTCACCGCGGCCGACGAGCTGACCATCGCCGACCTCGCCGGCGAGATCGTCATCGTGCCGGACGACGACGTGCTGAGCGTGCGGGTCCCGGATGCCGTCCCTCCCGCGTTCGCACCGCCGGAGACCACGGCCGACGCGGTCGCGACGGTCGCGGCCGGGGTTGGGATCGTGATCGTGCCGATGTCCCTCGCGCGCCTGCACCACCGGAAGGACGCCGACCACCGCGTCCTGACCGACGGGCCGAGCTCGACCGTCGCGCTCGCGTGGCCGCGGGACGCGGCAGCCCCGCTCGTGGACGCGTTCATCGGCATCGTGCGCGGGCGCACGGCGAACTCGTCGCGGTCCTGACCGGCGGCAGCGCGCCGCGCCACACCGATACGTCGACGCGGGCGACGGTGATCGCCGACGTTCATCCGCGGCGAAGTGTGGGTGCCGGGCCGCCGCACCCGCATCCTGACGCGGGTGAACGTGAGCGTCGCGATTCACTCGCGGCGACGTGCGGGTGCAACCCGTCCGGACCCGCCATCAGGCGCGGACGAATGCCGACGATAGCCCGACGACCGGACCGGGGCCGATGGCATCCCCCAATGCCACCGGCCCCTGGACGGGCGTGAACCCCCGGACGGCCGTCCTCGGAATGACTCACCAGCGCGCCCCCAGCAGGGCGACGATCCCCCATGGGTGATCGGGGTGGGATCAGCCGATCCCCCCGCACTGTCGTTCCATGGATCAAGAGCCCGACCCCGGCCCCCTGATACACGCCACCCCGAATCGATCCCGGGGAAGCGGTCAGAGCCCGTCGCCGTGCGACTGGAAGGGTGCCACGATGCCGGTCCGCGTGGCCGCATCGGCGAGCGCCTCGGCGGGGCGCCGTCCGGCCACGAGGCCCTCGTGCATGGCGGCGAGCAGCTCGCAGGCCTCGTCGTCGGCGACGACGACCGGCGCCGCGACGACGCACCGGGCGCCGGCGTGCAGCCAGGACCGGGTCATCCCGACCGCCTCCTCACCCCAGCGCACGGTCGAGCGGCCGACCTCGCAGGCCGACAGGACGACGGTCGCCGGCACGCGCGGCATCCGGTCGATGTCGTAGCCGAACAGCACCCCGTCGGCGAGCTCCAGACCGGAGAAGAGCGGGTTGTCCACGGCGTGCCGGCCGTGCGCGGCGACGTGGAGCAGATCCACCTTGCCGCCGAGCGCCGACACGGCATCGACCGTCGCATCGGAACCCCGCAGGATGGGTGGGGAAGACCAGGCGGATGCCGCGCGGTCGACCTCCTCGTCCCCGCGGGCGACGCGGGGACCTGCGGCGAAACCGGCGCTCGCGATCGGTGCGACGGCGGCGCGACCGCGGACCCAGCGGGTCACCGAGCCGGCGAGGGTGAAGGCGCGCCCGCGGAGGCCGGGCAGCATCCCCCACGGCAGTCCGGCCAGGACGCCCGGGGCCGTGAGCACGAGGCGCCGGGCGTCGGTGCGTCGCAGAGGTCCGTCCAGCAGCACCGTCGAGAGCGCGGCGAGCCGCGCGTCGAGACCGCGCCGGATCACGCCGACCATCGGTCCGGAGCGCACCGACGCCGCGACGTCGAGGTCGGAGCGGAGGCCCGCGAGCGCAGCGCGCGCATCACCCCACCCCGGCAGCGGGACGACGGCCTCCGTGCCGCGCGTGACCACGAGGCAGCTGAGACCCGCGCCGCTGAAGACGAAGGACAGCACGGCGGTGTCGGCATCGAGCGTCGCGCGCAGCGCCGCGAGGTCGACGCGCTCCTCCACGCCGCGAGCACCCGTCGTGGTCCACTGGCGCTGCCGCAGCCGCTCGCCGAGCTCGACGGCGCGCGGGTCGGACAGCCAGTCGGCCCCCGCCAGGTCCGCGCGCAGCATCCGCAGCTCGGCGAGGTCGCCGGCCAGCTCCGGGTCGGGAGGAGGACGCAGCGGAAGCACCTGGATGCTCAGGTGCCGGGCCCGCTCGGACCACTCGAAGACGGTCTCGGGCCGTCCGGACCGCACGGCGGCGTCGAGGCCCGCGAGCATGAGCCCGCTGCCGTGCATGACGAGCGAGGTCTGCAGGTCCAGGCTGCCGAACGAGGCCTGCGACGCGGCGAGCTCATCGAGCCCGCGTGCGGCGTGCCGGCGGGTCTCCGCCGAGCGGCCGGCGCGGAGGGCGCGGGCCGCGCGCACTTCGTCGACGAGGAGCCTGACCTCGACCGACGCGGATTCCGGCAGTCGGGGCAGCCGCCCGGCCGGCGCGTCGTGCCGCGCGCGCCACAGCTCCTGCGCGAGCCGCAGCGCCGCGGCGTCGCTGTGCAGTCCGCCGGACTGGAGGGCACGGGCGGTGCGCCGCACATCCTCCGGCGTCGGGCGGCGACGTGCCTCGGGGAGGCGCCTTCCGGCCCGGTCGAGGCCTCCGCCGGCGAACGCCGCCCGCTGGGCGATCGCCTCCGCGCGCGCCGCCCACAGCCGGTTGCCGAGCCCCGCGAATCGGCGCGCCGCGGCACGGGCGGTCGCCGCGGCGCGTGTCGTGTCGTGACGGAGCAGGGAGCGGGCGAGGTGGAACTCGGCCTCGCCGCGCGCCTGCGGCATCCGGTTCTCACCGAAGACGGCCGCCGCGCGCTCGAGCAGCCGCTCCGCCTCGGTGACGAGGCCCGCGTCCCGGAGGACCTCCGCCCGGTCGACGTCGCCGATCGCGGCGTTCGCGGGCGAGGCCGCGGCGATCGCGGGGCGCGCCGCGGCCATCTCGCGCATGGCGCGCACGATGTCGCCGCCGAGGAGCGAGACGTACCCGAGGTTGTGCTGCGCTTCCGCCACATCGACGGCATCGCCGTGCGCCGCGAACGCCGCGACCGCCTCCTCGAGGTCGGCCGTGCTGGCGGCGAGGTCGCCGCGCTGCATGAGCAGGACGCTGCGGTTCATCCGGATGTTCGCGACCGCCATGGGATCGCCCGGGATGGTGGTGATCGCACGCTCGAGCCACTCCAGCGCCTCGTCGAGCCGGCCCTGGTTGGCGAGGAGGCTTCCCAGCTGACCGGCCAGCACCCCCCGCGTGTGGGCACTCAGATCATCGGCGGCGACCGCGTCCCGGCACAGTCGTTCCCCGCCCTGCGGATCACCGGTCTGCACGAGGACGTAGGAGAGCGTCCCGGCGATGCGTGCGGCCAGGTCAGGGTCGACCGCGGTGGCCGCCGCCTGGTCGAGAACGCGGCGTGCGTCGGCGTAGCGACGCGCGTTCGTCAGGCGGAGGCCCCGTCGATGGAGCTCGTCCGCTGTGGGGGTCACCCTGACAGCATGCCCTGCCCGACGCGCGCGGCGACACCGCGGCCCGCACTCAGTCCTCGACGATCACGGCCTCCGCTGCTTTCGTGACGCCGGCCACGGCCGCCTCGGCCTTCTCCGGTTCGACCGGGAGATCGGTGAGGCCCGCCGCGATCCGGCCCGCGACGAGCGGTGCCGCGAAGGACGTGCCGCTCCAGACGGCGAACCCGCCGCGGAAGTCCTCGGGGCTGATCGTGAGGCGGCGGCGCCCGTACTGATCGTCGCGCGCGGTCGCCTGGATGCCGCCGTGGAAGTCGGGGATCGTGCTGACGACGCCGGCTCCCACCGCGTACGTGCGCACCCACGGCCCGACGTTCGAGAACAGCGCCGTCGTCCAGCCGTTCGGATTGAGCGCCCCGACCGAGACGTGGACGGCGCCGCCGTCGGGCACGATGCCGTTGTCGGCGCCGGGCCACGCCCACAGCGACGCCGGGAAGGTCGGCCGGTCGATCGCGTCGTTGCCCGCTGAGACGACCACGGCCGTCCCGAGCGCCCGGAGGGCGGCGAGGAGGTCGTAGAGATCGCGGGTGTACAGGCCGTCCTGCGGGGTCTCGTGATAGTAGCCGAGCGACAGGTTCAGCACATCGACGGGGCGGCCCCCGCGCTGGCCCGTGCGATACCGGTGCACGAGCACCCCGAGATCCTCGATCACCTGCAGGAGCGACGACTCCTCGACGATCCCCAGGGCATCCGCGACGCGGATCGCCAGGATGTCGGCATCCGGCGCTGCCTGCCGGACGATCCCCGCGATGAACGTGCCGTGACCGGCGACCGGGTCGAGCTCGCCGTCGAGGGGGCCGTAGAGGTCGGGATAGACCTCCGGGTTCGCCTCATCGGTGAGGCCCAGAGGGCGCCCGTCGATCTGCACGTTCCGGTCGACGACGTCGTCGGGCAGCCAGGAGTGGACACCGGCGCCGGTGTCGAGCACGGCCACGACGGCGCGGCGCCGGCCCTCCCCCGGCTCGGTGCGCGCGAGCGGCGGTCCCACCCACGCGACGGGCTGCCGCCCGCCGAGCCCCGCTTCGCCGTACTCGCCCACGGGGTTCGACTTCGTGTACGGGTTGGACTTCGTGTACGGGTTCGACTTCGTATAGGGATTGGACTTCGTGTAGGGATTGGACTTCGTGTACGGGTTCAGCCCGACGGGGTCGACGGTGAGCAGATGATCGAGGCCGATCCGGTCGGCGCCGGCGGCGCGCAGCGTCGCGGCGGCGTCGATCCGCCCGTCCCGCGATCGCACCGGGTCACCGCCGAGCGCGTCCCGGCGCACCTGCTGCAGGACACGCCACGCGTCCGGGAGCGCCGGGGAGACGCCGCGATCGCCATCCGGCGTCGTCAGTCGCACGCGGATGACGACGGGCGCACCCGGGAACCGCTGCTCGGGCGGCGGCGCGTCATCCTCCATGTCGCTCCCGTCGAGCGCCTCGCGCTCGACGCCCCACCCGAAGGCGCCCGCCGCTCGGCGGACCCGGTCGAGATTGCCGGCCAGAAGCGACCCCTGCTCACCACCGGAGAGGAGGAGCCGATCGGGGACGTAGGCGGTCTGGAACGCCTCGATGCCGTCCAGCGGCTCGGTGCCGGGATCGAGGACCGTGCCTTTGACGACCGATCCTCGGGCGCGGTCGCGCCACGACCACCCCTTCGGCTGCGGATTCTGCTCGGGGGTGTCGGCGACCATGGTCGCTCCTCTCGTGGTCGCCGGGGGCGACGTCGTGGTGTGGGGTACGGGGTACGGCGGTGGTCAGACTTCGAAGCGCGGCGTCAGCACCTCGGTGGCGGCGCCCGGCTCGGGGGGAGTCTCGAGGATGATGCGGAGACGGGAAACGCCGGCGGGAACCTCGTCGAAGGCGAACCGCCCGCTCTCCGGCGCCGCCGTGAAGGTGGCGCCCTCCTGGACGAGCTCGATGCGCAGCGCCACCCCGTCCACCCAGCCGTCGATGCGGCGGGCACCGGATTCGGCGGCCGTGACGTGGATGAGCACGTTGGTCGTGCCGTCGCTGAACTGCAGCGTCAGCATGTCGGCGTCGCCGCGGACCGCCGCGAGCCGGTCGCTCTCGACCAGGGTGAGCAGCGCGTACTCCCGCGACAGGTCGGCCGTCGCGACGGCGGCCACCATCCGGTCGACGAGGTCGGCGGGGACCGGATCGACCACCTCCCACGCGCGCCGGAGGGCGCGGAACAGTGCGGCATCCGCCGCGGGCATCTCAGAGGTCACGGGTATCCCCTCTCCATCCATCCGCCTGCAAGGCGGTGCGCAGCTTGCCGAGGCAGCGCTGCCGGGTCGGGCCGATCGAGCCGATCGGCATGGCCAGGTCCTGGGCGATCCGGGCGTAGTCGGGGCGCTCTTCGAACGCGACGATCCGCAGCAGGCGGCGGCAGCGGTCGTCGAGACGTCCGACGGCGCCCCAGATCCGGTGATCGCGGTCGGCGACCTGGGCGAGGTCCTCGGCGGAGTCCGCCGGCGGCAGCTTCGGCTCGAGGTCGGCGCTGTCGGTCGCGCGGACGCGCTGGTGCGCGCGTCCTGCGCGCCACGCTTCGCGGCGTGCGCACGTCGTCAGCCACCCGGCGACGGCCCGCTCGTCGTGGATCGACTCGTGGCGCTGCACGAGCGTCATCCACGTCGCCTGCACGACGTCCTCCGCGAGCATGTGCTCGAGACCGTACGCCCGCACGACATGCCACAGCACGGGCGTCATGATGCGGACGAGCTCGTCCATGGCGCGGGCGTCGCCCTCGCGCCAGCGGTGGAACGCACCGGCGGCGCGGTCCCAGATCGTCAGGGGTGCGCCGACGTTCCCGTCGCCCTCCGACGGTTCTCGGACGGGCGGCGGGTCGGCATCGGTCATAGCGCCCATTCTGGCCACATGGACAGGAGCGAGGCGATACCCCCGGTGATACATCGACGCGCGGACGGATGCCGGCGGACTCTCGCCGGGCCGGACCGATCCACCTAGACTCGGCGCATGGCACCGCTCGTGTACGTCTGCGTCCGTCCGCAGCTGGGCGCCGCCGCCGCCGAATACGAGTCGTTCCGCACCGGCGCGCGGCTGGGCGACGGTGAGCTGGATCAGCTGGACCTCGTGCGCGACGAACTTCCGGAGGACGCCTTCGAGCGGTGGCGCGGATTCGTCGTCGGGGGCAGCCCGTTCAACGTCACCGACCCGGAGTCGACGAAGACCGATGTGCAGCGGCGCCTCGAGGCCGCACTGTCGCGCGTCGCCGAGCGCGCCGCCGACGGGCGGACGGCGGCCCTGTTCACCTGCTACGGCATCGGGATCGCGACTCGCGCCCTCGGCGGCACCGTCACACGCGCCTATCCGGAGGACACGGGTCCGACGACGGTCTCGCTGACCGAGGACGGGTCACGGGACGCGCTCTTCGGCGGCCTCGCCGACACCTTCACGGCGCTGACGGCGCACAAGGAGGGCATCGCGGAGCCGCCGGCGGGGGCGGTGCTGCTCGCGACGAACGAGGCCTGCCCCGTGCAGGCGTACCGCTTCGGCGACCGGCTGTACGCGACGCAGTTCCATCCGGAGCCCACGGCACGCGCCTTCACCGAGCGGATGGCCGTGTACCGCGACGACGGGTACTTCGCCGCCGGCGACTACGACGCCATCGCCGCCCGCGTGCTCGCGACCTCGCTCACCGAGCCGACCCGGATCCTGCAGCGGTTCGCCCAGACGTTCTGACGTCGTCGCCCTGGGGGACGGGGCGGGAGGCCGGTCGTCGCGCGAACTCGCCGCGCCCGGGCCGACCGGTGACGATCATGACGATGGGGGCGATCACGACGACGGCCGCGGCGATTCCCGCGGCGATCGCGATGGGGGTGGATGCCGGCTCGTCCGTCGCGCGAGCGACGGCGATCCACAGCAGCCCCCACCCCATGGCGAGGCCCGGCGCGAGGCGACCGCGGGTGCCGTAGGCGAGCGCGACGCCGATGATCGCGACCACGATGAGCACGGCGATCGCGATCGGGACCGCCGCGTCCCCCCACGCCGCGGGGGCGACCTCGGCGGTGAGCCATGCCGTGACGTTGGCGACGGTCGCGAGCGACACCCAGCCCAGGTGGAATCCGACCGTGAGGTCGGTGAAGGCGACATCCGTCGCCCCCTGCGGAGGGCGGACGACGAGCACGCGGATCGTCGCGCCGAGCGCGACGAGGAGCAGGAGGATCGCGACGACGGTGGCGGGGAGGTTCAGGAACTGCGCCGCAAGCAGCCAGCATCCGTTGAGGACGGCGGTCACGGCGATCCACCAGCCCGCGAAGCGCTGGCGGTCGCGCGCCCGCTGGCCCGGCAGCGCCTGCCAGATCGCGTACGCGATCATCAGGAGGTAGATGAGGCTCCAGATGGAGAAGGCGGAGCTGCCGGGCGCGAGGTAGGTCGCGTCGGAGGCGAGGTTCCCGTCCTGCAGTTCGTTCACGGGAGTGCCGCCGAAGACGCCGGAGCCGACGAGGGCGGCGACGAGCATGAAGGACACCGCCGAGATGACGGCGATCTGCCGGATGAGGTCCGCGGCGCGTGCGGGGCGGAGGTCGTCGATCATGGCTGCCACGCTAGGCGCGCGCGGCCCGGCGCGGCAGGGGGTTGACAGTGTTTCCGGTCGCGGCGGTGCGCGCCGGGGGCCTCAGGCGGGACCGACGATGACGGCCGAGTCCGGCTGCAGCGAGAGCGTCGCGCCGCGGCGCTCCGGATCCTTCGTCGCGAGCCAGATCTCGGCGCCCTCGAGGGGCACGTCCCACGGGACGGCGGAGAGGTTCACGAGCACCCGCGCCGCGCCCCGGTCGAGTTCGTAGACGCGCCCCCCGATGGCCTCGGCCGACGCCGCCCCACCGGCGCCGGATGCGGGATCGGTGAGCTCGGGACGCTCACGCCGGAGTCGCGCGAGGGCGCGGTACAGCGCGAGCAGCCGCGCGTGATCGCCCGTCGACGCCTCGGCCCAGTCGAGCTTGGACCGTGCGAACGTCTCCGGGTCGTTCGGATCGGGGACAAGCGACTCATCCCAGCCCATCGCGGCGAACTCGGCCTTGCGTCCGTTCGCGGTGGCCGTGGCGAGCTCGGGTTCGGGATGCGACGTGAAGAACTGCCAGGGCGTCGAGGCGCCCCACTCCTCGCCCATGAAGAGCATCGGCGTGCCGGGCGTCGTGAGGGTGAGCACGGCCGCGACGGCGAGCCGATCGGCGGACAGGGTCGCGGCCAGGCGGTCGCCCGCGGCGCGGTTGCCGATCTGGTCGTGGTCCTGCGCGAACGTCACGAGACGCCAGGTCGGCACGTCGGGCGGGATCGGCACGCCGTGGTCGCGGCCGCGGAACGAGGACCACGTCCCGTCGTGGAAGAACCCGCCCGTCCACACCTTGGGCAGGGCGCCGAGGTCGGCGAAATCGGCGTAGTAGCCGTCGGTCTCGCCGGTCAGCGCGACGTGCACGGCATGGTGCCAGTCGTCGGACCACTGCGCCGCGAGGCCGTGCCCGCCGGCCTCGCGGGGCAGGATCATGACGGCGTCGTTGAGGTCGCTCTCGGCGATGAGGGAGAGCGGCCGGCCGACGTGGACGCTCAGCGCGTCGACGGCCTGCGCGATCTCGCGGAGGATGTGGACGGGGCTGTCGACGCTCTCGTGCAGCGCGTGCACGGCATCCAACCGCAGACCGTCGACGTGGTAGTCGCGGAGCCACAGGAAGACGTTGCCGACGATGTGGTCGCGCACGGCGCGCTGGTCGAGGTCGAGGCTCGCGCCCCACGTGGTCTCGACGCCGTCGCGGAGGTAGGGACCGAACTCGGGAAGGTAGTTCCCGGAGGGTCCAAGGTGGTTGTAGACGACATCCTGGATGACGGCGAGACCGGCTGCGTGGGCGGCGTCCACGAAGCGCTGGTAGGCGGCGGGGCCGCCGTATGTCTCCTGCACCGCGTACCAGAGCACGCCGTCGTAGCCCCAGTTGTGGGTGCCGTTGAACGCGTTGACGGGCAGCAGCTCGATGTGTGTGACCCCGAGGTCGGCGAGGTGCCCGAGCTTGCCGATCGCGGCATCGAGCGTGCCCTCCGGAGTGAACGTGCCGATGTGCAGCTCGTAGATCAGGCCGCCGGCGAGCTGTCTGCCGGTCCAGTCCTGATCGGTCCAGGAGAAGGCGGCGGGGTCGTGATGCGCGGACGCGTCGTGCACGCCGCGCGGCTGCCGTCGCGAGCGCGGGTCGGGCCGGATGTCGTCGCCGTCGCCCAGCACGAAGCCGTACTCGTCGCCGTCGGCGAGTGCGACATCGGCGTCCCACCAGCCGTCGTCGTCACGCGGCGTCAGCTCGATGTCGCCCTGCCCGGCTCGTCGCAGCCGTACACGCTCCGCGCGCGGTGCCCATACCTCGATCATCGTCGTCCTCCCGTCGTGCACTGCCGTGCGATCTGCAGGATCACCTGTGACTGCTGGGGCTGCCGAGCCTCACGCGCCCCACGGGTCACGGTCGGTCCTGCCGTTCGTCGCGTCCGGGGTCGGATGCCGCGGCGTCGGCGCCGCCCGGGTCGTCGGCGGAGCCGGATCCCGCGTCGGCGTGGCGCAGCAGGGCGACGGGGTAGACGGCGAGGAGGTCGGAAAGCGGGGTCTCGCCGCCGTCGTGCCGACGCCCGGTCAGCTCGTCGCGCCACACGCCGGGCGGCAGGAGCATCACGGTGTCGCCCCAGCCGCCGCGGGCCGCCAGCCCTGCGGGAAGCCGCGTCGCGACGGCGATCGCGCCGCCGCGGTCGAACCCGACGGCGTGGTCTGCCGCCGCCCCGGCCGCGGGAAGCGGGGTGTAGCGGGTGAACAGGTCCGGCCGGTCGCGGCGCAGCCGCAGCGCACGGGAGGTCACGAGCAGCTTGGCCGCCCCGGTCTCATCCACGTCGGGCGTCCACCCCGCGTCGATGCGGGAGAGCAGCGCGCGGCGGACCCCGTAGTCGACGGGGCGCCGGTTGTCGGGGTCGACGAGCGAGAGGTCCCAGAGCTCGGTGCCCTGATAGACGTCGGGCACGCCGGGGGCCGCGAGCTGAAGCAGCTTCGCGGAGAGGGAGTTGGACCGGCCGAAACCGGCGATCTCGCCGACGAACGCCTCCACGAGCCCTCGAGCCGCGCCGGACGCGGCATCCACGACGGCGTGGACGCGCGCCTCGAAGGCCGCGTCCGGGTCTGCCCACGTCGTGTCCTCGGCGGATTCGCGCGCCGCCTTCTCGGCGTAGGCGTGCAACCGCTCCGGCGATGCGGGCCAGGCGCCGACGATCGCCTGCCAGAGCAGCGCGTCGAGCGGGCCGTTGCCGGTCGAGGCGATCCCGCGCAGCCGATCGAGCGTCGCGCCCCAGCGCTCCGTAAGCTCCGCGAGCACCGAGAGACGCGCTCGGACGTCCTCGCTGCGCTTCGTGTCGTGCGTCGAGAGGGCCGTCGACGCGTGCGGCCACCCGGACTGCCGCATGCCGGCAGCGGCATGGAAGCCGTCGACGTCGAGGGCGAAGACCGACGGATCGCCGCCGACCTCCGTGAGTGTCCCGAGGCGCGTGTATCGATAGAACGCCGTGTCCTCGACACCCTTCGCCATGACGGGCCCCGTGGTCTGCATGAACCGCGTCGCGAGCTCGCCGTGCGGGTCGGCGAGGATCAGATCGGCCACGGCGACGGCACGCGCGGCCAGGTCGGGGCGGCGCCGAGAGGTCTCCGCGACGGCGTGCGCGAGGTGCTGCGCGCCGGCCGGGAGGTACGCGCGGTACACCGGGAAGTTCGCCAGCAGCTCGGCGACCGCGTCGACCGTGTCCGACCCGTCTGGCCCGCCCAGCTCGGCGGGGAGCAGCCGGACGAGACGGCGCACTTCGGCGCGCTGCGCGGTGTCGGCGATCGCGCGCTTCGTGTCGTGGATGAGGTCGGCGTACGAGGTCACCGGCGTCAGCCCGCTCTCCGCGCGCAGGCGCGCGTCGAGGGCGTCGAGGGCAGGGGCGCCGGCGGGATCGACGAGCACGCGGTCGATCTCCGCCATCGCGTCGTAGCCGGTCGTCCCGGCCGTGGCCCACCAGCCGGGCAGCTGCTCGCCGTGCTCGAGGATCTTCTCGACGACGACATGGGCGCCGCCGGTGAGCTCGGCGAGCCTCGTGAGGTAGCCGCCCGGGTCGGCGAGGCCGTCGGGATGGTCGATGCGGAGGCCGTCGGCGAGTCCCTCGCGGAACCAGCGGGCCACCTCGGCGTGCGTGGCTGCGAAGACCGGCTCCGTCTCGACGCGGACGCCGGCGAGGCTCGTCACCGTGAAGAACCGGCGATAGTTCAGGTCGGCGTCGCGACGCCAGTGCAGGAGCTCCCAGTGCTGAGCCTCCAGCACCGCCGGAACGTCGTCCGGGGCGGCCTGGTCGAGCGATCCCGGCGCGAGGGGCAGCGCCGAGTCGTAGTACCGCACGACGCCCGCGTCGACGTCGACCGTCAGCTCGCCCGCGGCGAGGACGTCGTCGATCTCCGCCCCGAGGATCGGCAGCCGGAGCCGGCCGGACCCGTGCGCCCAGTCGACGTCGAACGCCTCCGCGTGCCGCGACGACCGGCCGTGGGTGAGGACGTCCCACCACCACGCGTTCCGGGACGGGTCGGCGACGCCCATGTGGTTGGGCACGATGTCCACGAGGATGCCGAGACCTGCGGCGCGGGCCGCGTCCCGGAAGCGGGCGAGGCCCTCCGCCCCGCCCCGCGCCGGGTCGACCTGCGAGGTGTCGACGACGTCATAGCCGTGGTCGGACCCGTCCGCAGCCTCGAGGATCGGCGACAGGTACGCCCAGTCGACCCCCAGCGCCCGAAGGTACGCGGTCACGTCGGCCGCCGCATCCAGGTCGAAGTCGGCGCGGATCTGGAGGCGGTAGGTCGAAGCCGGGGGCGTCATGGCGTCAGTGCGGCATCTCGATCTGCGGTGCGTGGGCGGGGATCGTGTCGATCGGGGTGGTCCGCGCGGCCAGCGAGGCGGCGACGGAGTGGTCGACGTCCGGCTCGGCTTCCTCGTAGTCGCGCAGCACGAGGAGCGACTTCGCCGCCAGCCCGAGGACATCGCCCCCGTCGAGCGGCGCGACGTCGGCCTGTTCACCGGAGGTGTCGACGACGACCTCCCAGCGCGGCCCGAAGTCGGCGGTCGGGATCGTGAAGTCCACACCCTCGTCGCCGGCGTTGAAGAAGATCATGAAGTGCCGGTCGCGGATCTCCTCGCCGCGGCGATCCCGCTCGCGGATGCCTTCGCCGTTGAGGAACACGCCGATCGCGCGGCCGAAGCCGCTGTCCCAGTCCTCCGGTTGCATCTCGGTGCCGTCGGGGCGAACCCAGGCGATGTCGGGGACGGGCGCCCCCTCCTCGCGGCGGATCGGTCGTCCGTTGAAGAACCGGCTGCGTCGGAAGGTCGGGTGCTCGCGGCGGAGCCGCGCGATCGCGGCGGTGAACTCGACGAGCGGCTGGTCGACGCTGTCCCAGTGCACCCAGGTCAGCTCGTTGTCCTGCGCGTAGCCGTTGTTGTTGCCCTTCTGGGTGCGACCCAGTTCGTCGCCGTGCGCGATCATCGGGACGCCCTGGCTCAGCAGCAGGGTCGCGATGAAGTTGCGCTGCTGCCGCGCGCGCAGGGTCAGCACCTTCGGGTCGGTGGTGTCGCCCTCCACGCCGTGGTTGAACGAGCGGTTGTGCGATTCGCCGTCGTTCCCGTCCTCGCCGTTGGCGTCGTTGTGCTTCTCGTTGTAGGACACGAGATCCCGCAGCGTGAACCCGTCGTGGGCGGTGACGAAGTTGATGGATGCCACCGGCCGGCGCCCGGAGTGCTCGTACAGGTCCGCGGAGCCGGTGACGCGCGACGCGAACTCGCCGAGCGTCGACGGCTCGCCCCGCCAGAAGTCGCGGACCGTGTCGCGGTACTTGCCGTTCCACTCGGTCCACTGCGGGGGGAAGTTGCCCACCTGGTAGCCGCCGGGACCGATGTCCCAGGGCTCGGCGATGAGCTTGACCTGCGAAACTACCGGGTCCTGCTGGACGAGCTCGAAGAAGGCGGCGAGTCGGTCGACTTCGTAGAACTCGCGCGCGAGGGTCGCGGCGAGGTCGAAGCGGAAGCCGTCGACGTGCATCTCCAGCACCCAGTACCGCAGCGAGTCCATGATGAGCTGCAGCGTGTGCGGATTGCCGACGTTGAGGCTGTTCCCCGTGCCGGTGTAGTCGGTGTAGTAGCGCTTGTCGTCGTCTTCGAGGCGGTAGTAGGCGACGTTGTCGATGCCCTTCATCGACAGCGTCGGACCCAGGTGGTTGCCCTCGGCCGTGTGGTTGTAGACCACGTCGAGGATGACCTCGATGCCGGCGGCGTGCAGCGCCCGGACCATGCCTTTGAACTCCTGCACCTGCTGGCCGCGGTCGCCGGCGGAGGCGTAGGTGTTCTGGGGCGCGAAGAACGCGATCGTGTTGTATCCCCAGTAGTTCGACAGCCCTTTGTCCTGCAGGGTGGAGTCGTTGACGAACTGGTGCACCGGCATGAGCTCGATGGCGGTGACGCCGAGCTTCTTGAGGTGCTCGATGATCGCGGGGTGACCGATCGCGCTGTAGGTGCCGCGGATCTCGTCGGGGATGTCGGGGTGCAGCTCGGTGAGGCCCTTCACGTGGGCTTCGTAGATCAGCGTCTCGGCGTACGGCGTCTTCGGAAGGCGGTCGCCGGCCCAGTCGAAGAAGGGGTTGACGACGACGCCCTTCATCATCTGGGGCGCCGAATCCTCCTCGTTCCGGGAGTCCGGATCGCCGAAGTCGTACCCGAAGACCGACTGGCCCCACTCGATCTCGCCTTCGACGGACTTCGCGTACGGGTCCAGCAGCAGCTTGCTCGGGTTGAAGCGCTGGCCCTGCGTCGGGTCTTCCGGGCCGTGGACGCGGTACCCGTAGCGCTGGCCCGGCTGGATGGTGGGCAGGTAGGCGTGCCACACGTAGGCGTCGACGTCCCGCAGCTCGACGCGGGTCTCCTCGCCGGCCTCGTCGAACAGGCACAGCTCGACGCGCTCGGCGCTCTCGCTGAAGAGAGCGAAGTTGGTGCCGTTGCCGTCGAAGGTCGCCCCCAGCGGATAGGCGGAACCGGGCCAAACCTGCATGCAGACCTCCAGAGTCGTGACGACAACCCTACTTCGCCTGGAAGAGGTCCCCGCTCACCGCAGCGACAGCTGCTCGGCGAGGTAGTCCGCCAGGGGCCGCGTGCCGCCGGCCGTGCTCCAGCGCACGTGCACGACGCCGCCGACGACCGAGAGCGGGCCGGATGCCCCGCCCCGATCCACGAGCGGGATGTCGATGCTCTGCCAGCCCACGTGCACCACCTCGCCCTCGGCGAACCCGCCGCGCCGCGCGGCCGCGGCCACCTCGGCGCGGGCGCGCTGGGACTCCGCCGTGAATCCGCGGATCGCCTCCGTCCGAGCCCGGAGGATCTCGCCCGTCGCGAATGCCGCATCCTCGTCGAGCAGCAGAACCCCGACGTGCCAGGCCTCGCGCACCGGCACCACACGGGCCGCGCGTCCCAGGCCGAAGACGCGGCGCGGCGCGACCGCTTCGCCGAGCCGCTCGCGCGGGGCGCCGCGGAGGCGCTCGCGGGCGGCTGCGAGCAGGGCCGAAGCCGTCGCATCCGTCACGGTCTCATCCTCGCACCGCGCCCGCGCTCCGCTGAAGGACGCATCGGGCGCTCCGCCAGGTCGTCGGCGGCGTCAGGCGCCGCGCCACACCTCGGCGGGGGTGAACGGCACCGCGGCGGGGCGCTCCGGCGGCGGCGCCAGGTCGACACGCGTGCCGTGAGAGTCGAGCAGTCCCGTCATGATCTCCAGGACGTGCAGGGCAATGGCGCCGCTTGCGCCGTCGCCGCCGCGGACGAAGTCGAGCAGGCCCACGCCGCGCGCGGCGTCGGCGAATCCCGCCGAAGGAGGCAGCACGAGCGATTCCGTCGCCCCGGCGGCTCGCAGCAGGACGTCGCCGTCGAAGCCGTTCGGGTCGGGCAGCACGAGCGACCCCGCGGTGCCGTGCACTTCGATCGGCGGGGCGGCCGAGTGGACGCCGTCGAAGCTAACCGTCACGGTGGACAGCGCGCCGGACCGATGCTGCAGCACACCCGTGACGTGGGTGTCGGTCTCCACGGGGATCACCTCGCCGAGGCGCGGGCCCGACGCGATCGTCCGCTCCGCGCGCACGCGCGAGCTCATGCCGGTGAGGGCGACGACGGGCCCGAGCACCTGGACGAGTGCCGTCAGGTAGTAGGGGCCCATGTCCAGCACCGGACCTCCACCGGGGAGGTAGTAGAAGTCCGGGTGCGGATGCCACTGCTCGTGGCCCGGAGAGATCCACGTCGCCGTCGCCGAGACGGGTGTGCCGATGCGGCCCGCGTCGACGGCGGCGCGGGCGGTCTGCACACCGGTGCCGAGCACGGTGTCGGGCGCGCAGCCCAGGCGCACACCGGCCTCCCGCGCGGCATCCCGCATTCCGAGGGCCTCGTGGAGGGTCGCGGCGAGCGGCTTCTCGCCGTAGACGTCCTTCCCTGCCGCGATGGCGGCATGGGCGACCTCGGCGTGCGCGGCGGGCACGGTGAGATTCAGCACCGTGGCGACGGAGGGATCGGCGACGAGTTCGGCGACGGTCGTGGCGCGGGTCCCGGGGAGGCCGTCGGCGACCCCGCGTGCCCGGTCCTGATCGAGGTCCGCGACGGCGGCGATCCGCAGCGCGGGGTGGCCGCGGAGCGTGTCGAGGTACGCGCCCGAGATGACCCCCAGGCCAACGATCCCTATGCCGTGCGGGCTGCCCATCGCATCCCCCTCTCGATGATGGTGCGGACGTTCTCGTCCTGGAGGACGTCGAGGCTGTGGCCGGGCGTCGCGACGAAGACGCGTCCCCGACCCCACAGACGCGTCCAGACGGTCGGGGAGGTGATGGGGCGGTGCCACGGGTGGTGCGGCTGCACGGGATGCGTCGTCTCGGCGAGGACGTCGATGAGGTCGTCGTGCAGCACCCAGTACTGCTCGGTGGTGAGCGCGAAGTCGTCGATGCCGGCGGTGATCTCGTGCGTCCGCCCGAGGTCGGTGATCTCGACGGTGTACGGGAGGTAGTTGTCCGTCTCGTCACCGTGCCGCTCATCCGGATGCTTGCCGGGGTGCGTCGCGAACTGCCCGCCGATGAGCTGCAGGTAGTCGGAGCTCGACCGATAGGAGTCGGCTATGCCGCCGTGCCACCCGGCGAGGCCCGTGCCGGCCGCGACCGCGTCGCGGAGGCCGACGAGGGCGGGCGCGGAGATCTCCGACATCGTGACGGACTGGACGATGAGATCGGTCGCGGCCATGAGCGCGGCATCCGCGTACACGCCGCTCGTGTCCTCGATCCGGACCGTGAAGCCGTCGCGCTCGAGGAACGGGACGAAGAGGTCGGTCGCCGCGACGGGATGGTGTCCGTCCCAGCCGCCGCGGACGATGAGCGCCGTGCGCGCGGTCATCCGTTCGGCTCGGTGCCGACGAGCGCCGCCGCCTGCCGGGCGGCGCCGAGCGCGACGTACTCCGCCGGTTCGGGGACCTCGACGGGGACGCCGAGGACGAGCGGGGCGATCTGGCGCACCGCCTCGGACTGCGCGCCGCCGCCGATGAGGAGGGCTCGCCGGATCGGCACGCCGAGACCGCGGACCGCGTCGAGCCCGGCGGCGAGGCCGGACAGCATCCCCTCCACGGCGGCGCGGGCGAGGTTCTCCCGCGTCGTCGAGGCGAGTGTCATGCCGTCGAGGGACGCCGTCGCGTCGGGCAGGTTCGGCGTGCGCTCCCCCTCGAAGTAGGGCACGAGACGGAGGCCGCCCGCGCCGGGTTCGGCCTTCAGGGCGAGGCGGGAGAGCTCGCCGTGGTCGACGCCGAGCAGCCGGGCGGTCACGTCGAGCACGCGCGCGGCGTTGAGGGTCGCGACGAGGGGGAGGAAGTGGCCGTCCGCGGAGGCGAACCCGGCGACGGTACCGGTGGGATCGACGGTCGGCTCGGCCGAGACGGCGAACACCGTCCCGCTCGTGCCGATGGACACCACGACGTCGCCCACGCCCGCGCCGACCCCGAGTGCGGCGCCGGCGTTGTCGCCCGCCCCGGGCGCGACGGCCCGGCCGGCGCCGTCGGCGACGCTCTCGCCGGAGCCGAGCACGCGCGGGAGGACCGCGTCGTGGCCGAGCGCTGTGATGAGCAGGTCGCGGTCGTACCCGCCCGGACCCCAGTACGCGGTGCCGGACGCGTCGGAGCGGTCGGTGACGAGCTCGTCGAGACGCGGGTCGTCGGGGCCGAAGCCCCGGAGCCGCCACGTGAGCCAGTCGTGCGGGAGCGCGACGGCCGCCACGCGCGCCGCGGCAGCGGGCTCGTGGTCGCGCAGCCAGCGGAGCTTGGTGGCCGTGAAGGACGCGACCGGCACGACACCGGTCCGGCGCGCGTACTCCTCGGCGCCAATCTCGGCGATGAGGTCGCGCGCCGCGCCGGCGGAGCGGGTGTCGTTCCACAGCAGGGCGGGGCGGATGACGTCACCGTCCGCGTCGAGCACGACCATGCCGTGCTGCTGCCCCGCGATGGACCACGCGGCGACGTCGTCGATGCCGCCCGCCTCCGCGATCGCGGTCTGCAGCGCCGTCCACCACGCAGCCGGGTCGACCTCGGTGCCCTCCGGGTGCGACGCGCGCCCCGAGCGGACCACGGCACCGGTGTCGGCATCCGTGATGACGACCTTGCACGACTGCGTCGACGAGTCGACGCCCATCACGAGTGCCATCCGGCATCCTCTCTCTGCCCGTGCCGCGTTCCCGCCCCGCGTCGAGTGACGCGGGGCGGGACGGGCGAGGTGGGGTGGGTCAGCGGGCGCCCAGGAGGTGCTCGGTGGCCAGCTGCTGGAGCCGCACGAAGCCGAAGCCCTTCGCGCCGAAGTACGCGTCGGCGTCGAAGTCCTCGTACGCCGAACGGTCGGCGAGGAGGTCGTCGTACGACTCCCCCGCGCCCAGCGTCGGCTGCGCAAGCTCGAAGACGCGGGCGGCCTCGAGCGCGGCCTGCACCTCGGGGTCGGCGCGGAACGCGGCGGCCCGCTCCTTGAGGAGGAGGTAGGTGCGCATGTTCGCGGCGGCCGAGTCCCAGACGCCGGTCTCGTCCTCGGTGCGGGACGGCTTGTAGTCGAAGTGGCGGGGACCCTCGTAGGACGGACCGCCGTTCGGGCCGCCGTTCTCGAGAAGGTCGACGAGCGCGAACGCGTTGTGCAGGTCGCCGTGACCGAAGACGAGGTCCTGGTCGTACTTGATGCCGCGCTGGCCGTTTAGGTCGATGTGGAAGAGCTTGCCGTGGTAGAGCGCCTGCGCGATGCCGGCGGCGAAGTTCAGGCCCGCCATCTGCTCGTGACCGACCTCGGGGTTGAGGCCCACGAGCTCGGGGTGCTCGAGCGTCTCGATGAAGGCGAGGGCGTGGCCGACCGTCGGCAGCAGGATGTCGCCGCGCGGCTCGTTCGGCTTCGGCTCGATCGCGAAGCGGATGTCGTAGCCCTTGTCGATCACGTACTGGCCGAGGAGGTTCACCGCTTCGCGGTAGCGCTCGAGGGCCGTGCGCACGTCCTTCGCGGCGTCGTACTCGGCGCCCTCACGGCCGCCCCACATCACGAAGGTCTTGGCGCCGAGCTCGACGCCGAGCTCGAGCTGACGGAGGACCTTGCGCAGCGCGAAGCGACGCACGGCGCGGTCGTTGGAGGTGAAGCCGCCGTCCTTGAAGACCGGGGGCGAGAACAGGTTCGTGGTCACCATCGGCACCGTCAGCCCGGTGGCATCCAGCACGCCCTTCAGGCGGTCGATCTGCTTCTGCCGCTCGGCATCCGTCGAGCCGAAGGCGAAGAGGTCGTCATCGTGGAACGTGAGCCCGTAGGCGCCGATCTCGGCGAGCTTCTCGACGGCGTGCACGACGTCGAGCGGGGGCCGGGTGGGACCGCCGAACGGGTCGCTCCCGTTGTAGCCGATCGTCCACAGTCCGAAGGTGAACTTGTCCGCGGGGGTGGGGGTGACCATGATGCTCCTGCTCGACGTCGAGTTAATTGTTGCGATAAACAACCTATACCATGGAGCGGGGGCGCGCCAGTGCCCCGCCGAGGAGAATCGGCATCCGAAACTATCGTCGCGTCACACGAAAGGTGCAAGAATCGGCTCGCTCGCACTCCGCGGCTCCGCGACCGGCTCCGAGGATCCTCCATGACCACTGCTCCCCGTGTGACGCTCGCCGACATCGCGGCCGAGGCCGGAGTCTCCGTCGCCACGATGTCCAAGGTGCTCAACGGCCGCACCGATGTCGCCCCGGCCACGCGCGCCCGCCTCGAGGAGCATCTGAAGAGTCACGGCTACCACCGGCGCACCCCCGCGCAGCGCACCGAGACGCTCGAACTCGTCTTCCACGAGCTCGAGGCGAGCTGGTCGATGGAGGTGATCGAGGGCGTCGAGGACGTCGCCCACGCCGCCGGGCTCTCCGTCGTCCTGACCGTCAGCGGCGATCGCCACGCACCGTCCGCGGAGTGGATCGATGGCGTCCTGCGCCGCCGCCCCGTCGGCGTCGTGCTGGTGTTCTCCGACCTGCCCCGCGCGCACCGCGAGAAGCTCCGCTCGCGGGGCGTCCCGTTCGCCATCGTCGACCCGGCCGGCGACCCGGCGCCGGACGTGCCGTCGGTCGGCTCGGCGAACTGGTCGGGCGGCCTCATGGCGACCCGGCACCTGATCGATCTCGGCCACACGCGTATCGCGGCGATCACGGGCCCCGAGGACATGATGTGCTCCCTCGCGCGCGTCGACGGCTACCGCTCGGCGATGAGCGCCGCGAACCTGCCCATCGATCCGACCTGGATCCGCTTCGGCGACTTCCACCCGGCGGGCGGCGAGCACCACGCCCGTGAGCTGCTCGCCGGACCCGACCGCCCGACGGCCGTCTTCGCGGGCAGCGACCTGCAGGCCCTCGGCGTCATCGCCGCGGCCACGGCGGCGGGCTTGAGCGTCCCGCACGACCTCTCCGTCGTCGGCTACGACGACATCGCGCTGGCACGCTGGCTCAGCCCGCAGCTGACGACGGTGCATCAGCCGCTCCGCCGGATGGGCGAGGAGGCCGCACGGATCGTGCTGCGCCTCGCCGAGGGCGACACCGTCGACACGCTCCGCATGGACCTTGCGACGCACCTGGTGGTCCGCGGCAGCACCGCGCCGCCCGCGTAGGCCGACTCGCGGCATCCCCGGAACAGGCGATCCGCCGAGGTCAGGCCGATCCGCGCGGCTTCGGCCTGACCCGCGCAGAGCGCCTGAGCCCGGCAGGGATGGGCCGGGGCCCGCACACACCGGCAGGGATGTGCCGGGCCCCGACAATCCCCGTCACACCACCGAGGCCTCGACCGCACGCACCTCGACGCCGGGGACGAGCGCGCGCGAATGGTCGACGACCCGCGTCGGGCCGACGAGGCGCACGGTCCGCGACGACGCGATGTCGCCGCTCGAGCGCCCCGCGCCCAGCACGAGCTCGCCGGCATCCACGATGCGGTGCAGAGCCCGGCCGGTGTACGCCGCGAGATCCGCCGGCACCGCGAAGCGCACCTCGACCGCGTTGCCGGCGGCCACCTCGACCCGTGCGTACCCGATGAGGCGCTGCACGGGGCGGGGCACCTCGGCGACGGGGTCGTGGAGGTACAGCTGCACGACCTCGACACCGTCCCGGTCCCCCGTGTTGGCGACCCGCAACGCCACCCCGACCGTCCCGTCGGTCGCGATCTCGGCCGCATCCGCGGTCAGCTCGCTCCACTCGAACGTCGTGTACGACAGGCCGTGACCGAAGGGGAAGGCCGCGGACGGGTCGATTTTCGACACGCCCGTCTTCGTCGCGAGGGGTGTCGCCAGGTATGTCGAGGGCTGCGAGCCGTGAGCCTTCGGGATGCTCACCGGCAGGCGTCCGCTCGGGTTCACGCGTCCGCTCAGCACGCCCGCGACGGCGGACGCGCCCTCCTCGCCGGCGAAGAAGGCCTCGATGATGCCCGCGGCCTCCTCCTCGGCGCGACCGAGGGCGTAGGGGCGACCGGCCAGCAGCACGAGGACGGCCGGCGTACCGGCATCCAGCACCGCGTCGACGAGGTCCTGCTGGGCGCCGGGCAGGGCGAGCGACTCGGCGTCGCAGCCCTCACCGCTCGTCCCGCGACCGAAGAGCCCCGCCCGGTCCCCGAGCGCCAGCACGACGACGTCCGCGGCCTGGGCGAGCGCGACGGCCTCGGGTATGCCGTCGCGCTCGCCGCCGTCGACGCTCGTGCCCCGCACGTGCGCGACCTCGGCCTCGGGGAACTCCGCGCGGAGCGCCTCGAGCAGGGTCGGGATGCGGATGCCGAGCGGGACGCCCGGATGCTGCGAGACGACGTGCGTCGGGAACGAGTAGCAGCCGAGCATGGCGTACGGGTCATCGGCGTTCGGGCCGACGACGGCGATCCGCGTCGGCGTGCCGAGCGGCAGCGCGCCGTCGTTGCGGACGAGCACGATCGCCTCCTCGGCGAGCCGCGCGGCGAGGGCGCGGTTCTCCGCCGGGTCGAGGTCGATCGATCCGCGCAGCGCTTCGGGATCGGACAGGTCCCGGCCCGCCAGCGCCTCCGGCACGGCCGACCAGTCGGCCGCCAGGAGCCCGAGCTGCTCCTTCTGTCGGAGCACGCGGCGGAGCGCCGTGTCGATGAGCCCGGCGTCGATGACGCCCTCCTCGACGGCGCGCCGGAGCGGCTCGCCGAAGGTCTTGACGGTCGGCAGCTCGACGTCGATGCCCGCCGCGAGCGCCTGGCCCGCGGCATCCGCCCACGACGCGGCGACCCCGTGGAGGAGCTTCAGGAACGCGACCGAGAAGTAGTCGGCGACGACCGTGCCATCGAACCCCCACGTGTCGCGGAGGAGTTCGGTCAGCAGCGACCGGTCGGCCGCCGTCGGAACGCCGTCGATGTCCGAGTAGGAGTTCATGACGCTCCGGACGCCGCTGTCCCGCACCGCCATCTCGAACGGCGGGAGGATGACGTCCTGCAGCTCGCGCGGTCCGATCGAGACGGGCGCGAGGTTCCGACCCCCCTTGGATGCCGAGTAGCCGGCGAAGTGCTTGAGCGTCGCGACGACGCCCACCGATTCGACGCCCTGCACGTACGCGGTGGCGACGGTGCCGACGAGGAGCGGGTCCTCGCCGATCGTCTCCTCGACGCGACCCCAGCGGGCGTCGCGCACGACGTCGAGCACGGGCGCGAGACCCTGGTGCACGCCGACCCGGCGCATGTCCTCGCCGATGCGGCGCCCCATCTCCCGGACGAGCTCGGGGTGGAAGGTCGCGCCCCACGACAGGGGTACGGGATAGGCCGTCGCGCCGTACGCCGCGAAGCCGGCGAGGCACTCCTCGTGCGCGAGGGCGGGGATGCCGTGCCGCGAGGCGGCACGGATGCGCTCCTGCGTGCGCGCGAGCGACAGCGCGCCCACGGCGGCATCGACGGGCCGCGTGCCGAACGGACGGGTGAGCTGCCCCAGCCCGTGCGGCAGCAGCGCGTCGAGGTCGACCACGTCCTCCATGTCGTGCTGGTGCGGGGCGACGTCGCCGCCGGAGTCGGACGCGCCGACCCAGACGCCGTACAGCTGGGCGATCTTCTCGTCGAGGGTCATCGCCGCGACGAGCTCGTCGATGCGCGTCATCCCTTCACCGCCCCGGTCAGGCCGCCCACGATGCGCTTCTCGGCGAACAGGAAGAACGCGAGCGCCGGCACCATGGCCAGCGACGTGTAGGCGAGCACGGCGCCGGTGTCGGCGGAGTACTGGGTGGAGAACTGCTGGACGCCGAGCGGCAGGGTCCACAGATCCTGCGGCATCCCGCCCGCCGCCATCACGAGCAGGGGCAGGAGGTAGGCGTTCCAGCTGCCGACGAACGCGAGGACGCCGACGGTGACGAGGCCCGGCACCGACAGGGGCAGCATGATGCGCCAGAAGAACCCGATCCGGCTCGTGCCGTCGATCGCCGCGGCCTCTTCGAGTTCGGCCGGGATGGCCCTCAGGAAGGGGACGAGGATGATGACGGTCGTCGGCAGCGCGAACGCGACCTGCGGGATGATGACGCCGAGGAAGCTCCCCTGCAGCCCGATGTCGCGCAGCAGGATGGTCAGCGGCAGCGCGGCGACCGTGAGCGGGAACATGAGGCCCGCTGCGAAGAGCGAGTACAGCACGCCCCGGCCGCGGAAGTCGTACCGGGCGATCACGAACGCGGCCATGACGCCGAGCAGCACGACCCCGGCCGTCGTGCCGATGCCGACGACGGAGGACGAGAACACCGACCCCCAGAAGCGGCTCGATCCCAGGACCCGCAGGTAGCTGTCGAGCGTCCACGGGTCCGGCCAGCCGGCCGGGTTCGCGTTGATGTCGGCGGTTCGGCGGAACCCGCCGATCCACACGTACGCGACGGGGACGACGGAGATGAGGACCGCCGCGAGGGCGACGAGGTAGACGAAGGGCTGACGCCAGTCGAACCCGGAACCGGCGGGACGGTCCCTGCGGCGGCCCGCGGAGGGGACGGTCACGGCGACGGTGGCAGCCATCAGCGGACTCCTGTCGTGGTGGCGCCGGCGAGATCGCGGCGGAGGGCGAAGCGCTGGTACACGAGCGCGACGGCCAGCGAGATGAGGAAGAGGATGACGGCGATCGCGCTGCCGAAGCCGGGCTGGGTCTGCCCGTACTGGATCATGTAGACGGCCATCGTGTTCGTGGCGCCGACCGGGCCGCCGCGGGTGGTGACCCACACCATGTCGAACAGCTGCAGCGAGCCGATCATCGACAAGAAGATCCAGATGCGGATCGTGGGGGCGATGAGCGGGAGCGTGATGTGCCATTGGATGCGCCACCAGCTGGCGCCGTCCAGCTGCGCCGCCTCGGTGAGCTCCTCGGGAACGCCCTGCAGCCCCGCGAGCATGAGGAGGATGGCGAAGCCGAGGTACTTCCACGTGAGGATGCCGAACATGACCCACAGTGCGATGGCGGGCTCGGCGAGCCAGGGGCGGGCGAGCTCGCCGAGTCCGATCGACTCGAGCACGGCGTTGACGCCGCCGCGCGGGGAGAGCAGGAGCTTCCACGACAGACCCGCGACGACCTCGGCGAGGACGTAGGGGACGAAGATGAGGGCGCGGATGAGGGTGCGCCCGCGCAGACGCCGGTTCAGCAGCAGGGCGATCCCGATCGCGAGGGGCCCCTGGATGAGGACCGACGCGACGAGGATGACGGCGTTGTTGCTGATGCCCTTGAGGAAGAGCGGATCGGTGAGGGCCCGGATGTAGTTGTCGAACCCGACGAAGCGTTCGAGCGGGGTCAGACCGTTCCAGTTGAAGAAGCTGTACACCGCTGCGAGGACGACGGGCAGGATGACGAAGGTCAGGAAGACGATGAGCGCGGGACCGGCGAACAGGCCGATCTCGAGCCACTTCCGGCCGTCGGTGCGACGGCGGGGGCGGGGAGGGGGGACGGGGCCCGCGGCGAGCGCGGGCCCCGTCTCGATCATGCTGGTGGTCATGTCGGTTACAGCGCGGCCGCCGTGTCCTCCAGCGTCTTGACGATGTCCTCGGGGCTGCCGGTGCCGCCCATGAGGTTGACGACAGCCTGGTTGAGGGGCTGACCGAATGTCGGGCCGAGGGCACTGTCCAGCCAGAGCTGCACGTACGACGACTCCGCGAGACCGGCGGCGATGGCCTTGAGGTTCGGGTCGGTGACGCTGTCCGCGGCCTCCGGGTGCGTCGGGATGCCCGCACCGGTCTCCGCGAAGCGCTTCTGGACGTCGGCGCTCATGATGTACTTCAGCAGGTCGACCGCCTCTGCGGGCGCGTCCTTGTGGACGCCCCAGCCGTCGCCGCCGCCCATCGTGATGGTCGGGTCGCCGGCCGTGCCGGGCACGCTCGGGAACGGGAACCAGCCGAGGAACTCGGGAACCGTGCCGTCGGCCGTGAGCGAGCCGATCGTGCCGGAGTTCCAGTGCCCCATGAGCTCCATCCCGGCGTTGCCGTTGGCGATGAGGCCCGCGGAGCTGTCGGCGCCCTGCTGCCCCGACGAGGCGAGGAAGCCGGACTGGAACGGCTCGGTGGCGACGAAGTCCTCAAGGAGCTCCCCCGCTTCGAGCCAGCACGGGTCGCTGAAGTCCAGCGCCGGGATGGCGGTCTCGAGCGTCTCGGTCGAGCACGCGGCGAGCGCGAACTGGTACCACCAGTGGCCGGCCGGCCAGAGGTCGCCCGCGCCGACGGCGATCGGCGCCACGCCGGCATCCTTCAGCTTGTCGTTGGCGTCCTCGAGCTCGGGAAGCGTCTCGGGCAGCGTGGAGATGCCGGCCTGCTCGAAGAGGTCCTTGTTGTACCAGAACCCCTCGATGCCGAAGGTGAAAGGCAGCGCGTACTGCTTGCCGTCGACCTCCCAGGGCTTCACGGTGCCGCCGAGGGCGGCGATCTCGTCGGCGGCGACCTCGGTGAGGTCCATGAGGTGACCTGCTTCGGCCTGCGAGCGCACTTCGCCGCCCGGCCAGACCATGAACACGTCCGGGGCGTCGCCGCTCTGCAGCGCGTTCGGGATGAGCGTGCGCTGCAGCTCCTCGTTCTGGTACCCGGTGACCTCGACGGTGACGCCCGGGTTGGCGTCCTCGAACTCGGCGGCGACGTCCGCCCACAGACCCTGGAGCGGGTCGGAGGTGGCGTTGTGCCACCACGTGATGGTGACATCGCCCCCCGCGGCGTCGTCACTGGGGTCGGGGCTGCCGCTGCCGGTACAGCCGGTGAGGGCTGCGATCGCGAGACCGCCGGCGGCGACGCCCGCGGACAGCCTCGTCATGCTGCGTCTGTTCATCTTCGAACCTTTCGAAACTTTCGACTGCAACGTCGAAAAGTGATCTGGACGCCTTCAATATAGAAGCCCTGGGTTTTGAGGTCAAGAGCAACAAATACGGGGGGTTCGCTACAGTGGGGGCGTGAGCCAGCCGGGACGAACCATCGAATCCGTCCGTCGCGCCAATCTCGCGCAGCTTCTGCGCATCGTCCACCTGCGCGGACCCCAGTCGCGCGCGACCCTGACCGAGGAGACCGGCCTCAACCGCTCGACCATCGCCGACCTCGTGGCCGAACTCGTCCGCGTCGGGCTCGTGCAGGAGCGCACCCCGGATCCGTCGAACCGGGTCGGGCGCCCCTCGCCGGTCGTCGCCGTCGATCCGGGCGTGGTCGCCATCGCGGTGAACCCGGAGGTGGATGCGCTCGAGATCGCGGCGGTGGGACTGGATCAGAGCATCCGCGCCTTCGACCGGATCCCCCTCGACGACCTGCTCTCCCCCGTCGAGACGACGCGCCTCATCGCGGAGCGGGTCGAGCACTGGCGGGAGACCGACCTCGACGGCGCGCGGATCGTGGGCGTGGGGCTGGCCGTCCCCGGCCTGGTGCGTGCCGCGGACGGACTCGTGCGCAACGCGCCGCACCTGCGCTGGATCGACGCGCCGGTCCGCGACCTCGTGGCGGACGCGACCGGACTCCCCGTGACGGTCGGCAACGACGCCTCACTCGGCGCGATGGCGGAGCACCTCTTCGGGGCCGCGAAGGAGCATGACGACGTCATCTACCTCAACGGCGGTGCGAGCGGCATCGGCGGCGGGCTCATCGTGCACGGGATGCCGGTGGGCGGCGTCGGCGGCTACGCCGGAGAGTTCGGGCAGAACCGGCCCGGCATCGCGACCCTGGCAGACCGGCGGGCGCAGGGCGGCGTCCTCGAGGACGAGGTGCGGCGGGCGCGGCTGATGGCAGCCGTCGGCCTCTCCCGCGCCGACGACCGGGAGCTCGGCGCAGCCCTCCGGGCCGCTACAGCCCCCGACGCGACGGCGGAGATCGAGCGTGAGCGCCGCATCCTCGCCACCGCGCTCGCCAACGCCGTCAACGTCCTCAACCCCTCGGTCGTGGTGCTGGGCGGCTTCCTCGCGATCCTCGCCGACCTCGACGTCCCCGGCCTCATCGAGGCGGTGCGGGCGCAGTCGATGCCGGCGTGCGCCGAGGACCTCGACATCCGCCCCGCGGGGCTCGCCGAGCATCGGCTGCTCATCGGGGCCGCCGAGGCCGCCTTCGCGGAGCTGCTCAGCGACCCGACCGGCGTCAGCGCGGGCCGGGCCGCACCGTCAGATCGCTGATCACGGCATCGCGCGGGAGCGTCAGCGCCGTCAGCACGGCGTCGGCCACCGACTCGGGGTCGATGAACGCCGCCGGGTCGTACGCCCGCCCCTCCTGCTCGTGCACGCGCGCCTGCATCGGCGTGGCCGTCCGGCCCGGGTAGACGGTCGTGACACGGACCCCGCGCGGCGCCTCCTCGCCGCGCAGCGCGTCGGCGAGGGCTTTCAGCCCGTGCTTCGAGGCGGCGTAGGCTCCCCACCCCGCGTGGGCGGTGAGACCGGCGCCCGAGTTGATGAACAGCACCTGTCCGCGCGTCGCGCGAAGGCGCGGCAGCAGGACCCGGGTGAGCTCCGCGGGGGCGACGAGGTTGACCGTGAGCTGGTCGGTCCACGACGCCAGCGGGGCGTCGGCGACGTCTCCGAGATCAACGATGCCCGCGGCGTGGATGACGGCATCGATGCGGTCCGGCAGCTCGGCCACCGCGCCGGCGATCTGCGCGGGATCCGAGAGGTCGGCCACCACCGAACGGCTGCCGGGCAGCAGCGCCTCCACCTCGGCCGCGCGGGGGCGATCTCGGGCGATGAGGATCAGCCGGTCTCCGCGCGCCGCGAGGCGTCGCGCGACGGCCAGTCCGATGCCGGAGCCGGCTCCGGTGAGGACGTGGGTCTGGGTCATCCCGCCATCCTGCCACCGCGTTCCGCGGCGCGCGCGGGCGCGCGTCGGGGTCCACGCGTCGCGCGGGTACCGGAAAAAGCTGGTGACGGGGCCGCCTACGCGCTAGGTTCGAAGTGGATCTGCACGAGCCTCGCGCACCCGATGTCCCCAGCATCAGGATGCGGCCGTACCCCCCAGCATGGTCCACGGCGAGCGCTCAGGATCCGGGTTCCCCTCAAGAGCCGAGCTTTCCATGAACGCTCCTGAGGGGAACCCTTCGCCGCAACGCAGGGAGGCGACGTCCGGACGTCGCCTGTCTTCCCTGTCCCCCCATCGGGACTTCGTGAGGAGCTCCCCCCGGATGCTCTCTCTCGTGGTCCCTGGCGTCACTCTAGCTTGTCCACCATATGGGGGACAAGATCGGTGACCACGAATTTTCATAAGATGAGTGGAGTACGACGCGGCGAACTGGGACGACGCGACAACACAAGAAATCGCACTGGGGTGACGCATCCGCTGCATGGGGCAGCGGGTGGGGGATTTCAGATGATGGGGACCCGATGCCAACCCGTACGCAGACCGCCGTTCCAGCAGACAGCGACCTGACCTCCTCCTCCCGTGCGCGCGGGCCCTTGCGCGCACCGGGCATTCTCCTCGCCGCCGCGGTGCTGTGTCTCATGACCGCGACCGCCGCGCTGACGACATCCGACCCGCTGTGGTGGCACCTGCACTTCAGCCGGCTAGGGATGTTCGCCGACGCCTCCGGTGTCGCCTTCAACGCCGGCGTGATCGCCTGCGGCGCGGTCACGGCGTCCACGGGCGTCTCGGCGCATGTCCGCCTCACCCGGGCGGCCGGCCGCGGAGCGATCGGCGACGCGCGGGCCGTCCGTGTCACGCCCGTCCTCGTGGCGACGCTCGGGATCTGCCTGCTCCTGATCGGCGTCATCCCGCTCACCCTCAACGAGTTCCTGCACGAGCGCGCCGCCAACGGCGTCATCCTCGCCTTCGGCGCCCTGCAGCTCGTGACCGGCCGGTTCCTCCCGGAGCTCCCGCCGCACGTGCGCCGGGTCGGCGCCGTCTCGACGGTGGTCCTCGTGCTCGGCATCGCGGGCATGCTCTCCGGCGTGATCAACCTCGCGCTCTACGAGGCCATGGCCTTCGGTGCGGTCCTGACGTGGCTGCACCTGCTGGAGCGGGGACTGTCCGGCCTCGCGCGTACGCCGGAGGAGCGCCCCGCCGAGGAGACCCAGGTCGACGCCGTCAGCGCGACGCCGACGACCCCGCGAGGGCGCCGGACACTGCGCGTGCGGCGCACGACGCGATTCCCCCGTGCAGCGCACGTCCGTCCGGGACGCTACGCCGCACCGCGACCCGCGCGTCGAGGGTCTCCTCGACCCGCCGGCGGGTCACCGTCCGGAGGGGTGCGTGCAGGAGCTCGCCGCGCGCCCGCGCCGACAGACATTCCGGCCTCTCAGCCGTCCGGCGCACGCGATGATCGGCGATCTCGAGCCGCGTGGTCCGCGAGCGGTGGGACATCATCCGGCGGTGGAGCGATCCGCCGCGCCCGGAAGGGTGTCGGCGGCGGGGCCTAGCCTTCGGGTGTGACGATCGCCGGCGCGATGCCCGGGCCGTGCCTCCTGTGCGGCGCTGCCGACGGCGTGTGCGCGGACGACGGCTGGCGATGCGCCGTCTGCGGCTGGCGGGTCGGCGATGTCCCCGACCCCGACCTCCCGCGGCCGCGCGTGGAAGTCGTGTACTACATCCGCTACGCCGACCGCGTGAAGATCGGAACCTCGTGGCGGCCACGGCAGCGGCTGGCGACGCTGTGGCACGAAGAGCTGCTCGCCTTCGAGCCCGGAGGACGTGCCGTGGAGCAGGAGCGGCACCGGAGGTTCGCGGCGCTGCGGGTCGGCGGCGAGTGGTTCCGCGCCGACGAGGAGCTGCTCGCCCACGCGGCGACGCTCGCCGCAGGAGAGGACCCCTGGCACGCCTATGCCCGCTGGGTGGCGGCGTCGCTGAGCCCCTGACCTCTGCATCGCGGGCGGGGAAGCACGGGGACGCACGCCCGTCAAGGCGGGGGCGCGCTCGAGCCGCCGGACCTATCGTGGCCGCAGCGGAAGGGAGTGACCGATGTCACAGAACGTGCGCAGGATGGCCTGTCGGGCCGAGGACGTCTTCGAGGTGCTCCGCGACGGCTGGGTCTACCCCGTGTGGGTCGTGGGGGCGGCGCGGATGCGGGCGGTCGACGCGCTCTGGCCGCAGGCGGGTGCCCGCCTGCACCACTCGGTAGGACCTTGGCCGCTTCTCATCGACGACGTCACGGTCAGCGAGGAGTGGGAGCCGCCACGTCGCATGGTGATGAAGGCCCGCGGCTGGCCGATCGGCGAGGCGCGCGTCACGATCGAGGTGCGTCGGGCCGGGGACCGCCACTGCACGGTCCGGATCGCCGAGGACGCCGTCTCGGGTCCGGCGCGAATCGTCCCGAAGCCGATCCGCGATCTGCTCCTGCACGCCCGCAACAGGGAGACGCTGCGCCGACTGGCCTACCTCGCGGAGGGGCGGGCGCGGAGCGGGCCGAGCGGCCTGGTCACCGGCGAGGACCCGGACATCGAGACCCCGTCCGACCAGGCCCCACCGCCAACGGCCTCCTGAGGCCGCTCGCACGCGCCCCGACGGACGCTCTCCTGGCATGAGAAGAGCCCTCGCGAACCGGGTGACCGGTCCGCGAGGGCTCTGTCGTGTCGCTTCAGACGCGGTTGCCCGAGCGGCGCTTCGAGAAAGCGATCCACAGAAGCAGCACGAGCACGGCGCCGATGATGGAGCCGATGATGCCGGCCGGCTGCAGGAAGCCGTCACCTGCGTCAGCGCCGAACAGCAGCTTGCCGAGGAAGCCACCGACGAACGAGCCGATGATTCCGAGCAGCATGGTCATACCGATGCCCATGTTCTGCTTGCCGGGGACGAGAAGCCGCGCAAGGGCGCCGGCGATCAGTCCGATGATGATGATGCTGATGATGAGTCCGAGCATGTGTCTGCACCTTTCTTGATGGTGTTGGCGCGGATGACTTTCCTCTGTCTCAGCCCGCTCCGATAGACCCTTGATTTCGGGGCGGATTCATGCGTAGGGGCGTCCTCACATGCGGTTGTAGCGTGCCCGCGCGACGCAGAACAGCCCGTACAGCACGAGTCCCGCGCCGACGACCCACAGCACCACGGCGCCGAACGGCAGGCCGGCGAGCGCGCGCAGTCCGGCATCCAGTCCGCCTGCCGTCTCCGGGTCGTGCGTGACCGCCGCGACGACGAACAGCACGCCGGTCGCGGCGACCGCCACTCCCTTCGCGACGTACCCGGCGACCCCGAACCCGACGATCCCCCGCCGCGCGGCGCCGGAGGGGAGGTCGAGGTGCTTCTCGAACGCCCGCGTGATTCCGCGGACGATGAAGGCGATGCCGATCGCCGCGACGCCGAGACCCACGACGACCAGCAGGAAGACGCCGCCCGGTGCCGCGAGGAGTCGCGCGCTGAAGGTCTGCGACGAATCGGACGACTCGGAGCGGCCGCCGAGCGCGAACACGAGCGCCGTCGCCGCGATGGCGATGTACGCGACGGCCGTGCCGATGAACTTGGCGCGGTGCCCCCACTTCTTCTTCGTGTCGGGGTCCCGCTCGAGGAACGCTTCGGCGATCTGCCAGGCGGCGAGCGCGAACAGCCCGAGGGCGATGACCCACAGCAGCACGACACCGGCGGGTGTGCTGCGGATCTGCGTCATCGCGCCACCCTGGTCGGCGTCGCCCCCGCCGCCGGTGGCGATGGAGATGGCGATCCCCCCGATCACGACGTGCAGGATGCCGAGCACGACATATCCGACCCGGGCGAGGCCGCGGAACACCGATGAGTCCTTCGCCGCGCGGGCGGCGTTCTTGGGCGTGGTCACTCGCGAAGCGTAATCCACGCCGCGGTCTGCGTGGCCGGGCGGGAGCTCGGCGCGCCCCGGCGGTCAGTGCTGCGGGGGTCGGCGCACCCGCGGTGCCGGCGGGGGTGGGACCTCTTTGGCCGCGACGATGTCGGCCACCCGGATCCGCTCGACTCCGCGCTTGCCGTCGACGACGACCGTCTCGGCATCCGCGCTGAGGAGCTCACCCAGCGCGTCCGTCGCCTGCCCCGTGGGCAGCAGGTACCGCACGACGACGCGCCGTCCGGGCTCCGGGAGGTTCACCATGCGCCGGGCGCGTAGTCCTTGAGGAACACACCGAACAGGTCCTCGCCGGCCTCGCCGCGAACGATCGGGTCGTAGACGCGAGCGGCGCCGTCGACCAGGTCGAGCGGGGCGTGGAAGCCCTCCTCCGCGAGCCGCACCTTCGTGGGGTGAGGGCGCTCGTCGGTGATCCAGCCGGTGTCGACGCTCGTCATCAGGATGCCGTCGGTCTCGAACATCTCGCGCGCGCTCGTGCGCGTCAGCATGTTGACGGCGGCCTTGGCCATGTTCGTGTGCGGGTGCCCGGGCCCCTTGTAGCCGCGGCCGAAGACGCCCTCCATGGCGCTGACGTTGACGACGTAGGTGCGCGGGGCGGGGCTCGCGGCCAGCGACGGCCGCAGCTTCGACACGAGCAGGAAAGGCGCGGTGGTGTTGGCCAGCTGAACCTCGAGCATCTCGAGCGGGTCGACGTCGCCGACGCGCTGCGTCCACGAGTTGACGTCGTGCAGGTCGGGGATGAGCCCGCCCGCGTCGATCGCCGTGCCGGCGGCGAGGCGCTCCAGCGAGCTGGAGCCGGCGGCCATCGCCTGTTCGGTGAGCTCGTCGGCGCGCGAGGCCGCCGCCGCGAGGATCGGGTGGGCGGTCACCGACCGCTCGAGGGCCTGCGGATGCTGGTCGTTGGTGTGCCCGAACGTGACGAGCTCGGGCAGCGGGCCGTGCGGCAGCGGAGCGAGCTCCGCGTCCACGAGCGGCTGGTACGCGCCGGGCGAGCGTCGCACGGTCTGCGTCGCGTTGTTGATGAGGATGTCGAGGGTGCCGGCAGCCGCGACGTCGTCGGCCAGGCCGATGACCTGGGCCGGATCGCGCAGGTCGATCCCGACGATCTTCAGTCGATCGATCCACTCCGGCGCGTCGGGGAGGCTGCTGAAGCGGCGCACCGCGTCGCGCGGGAAGCGGGTCGTGATGGTCGTGTGGGCGCCGTCACGGAGCAGGCGCAGCGCGATGTACATGCCGATCTTCGCGCGTCCGCCGGTCAGCAGCGCGCGCCGGCCGGTCAGGTCGGTACGCGCTTCGCGCTTCGCGTGGCTCATCGCCGCGCAGGAGGGGCAGAGCTGATGGTAGAACGCGTCGACGAGCGTGTAGGGCTGCTTGCAGATGTAGCAGCCGCGCGCCTTGCGGAGTGTGCCGGCGGTCGGCGCGGTGGTGGCGGTGCTGATCGGGATGCCGCGGGTCTCATCGTCGATGCGGTCGGCGGCACCCGTCGCCGTCGCGGCGACGACCTCGCGATCGGCCTGCGCGATCGCGTCGCGGATCTCCCGGCGCCGCACGCGCTTCGCGGCCTTGAACATGTGCGCGGTGGCGCGACGGACGGTGATGAAGTCGGGGTGCGACTGGTCCACATCGGCGATCTCGCGGAGCACCTTGAGCGTGACGGCGAGTTCGTCCGGGTCGATGCCGCTGGGCAGGTCGGTGAGGGAAGAGGTCTCGGGAGGCACACGCGATTCTACGTCGGGCCGGATGGGCGGAACCTGTTACCGTGCCACGGTGAGCTCACCGACCGCCGGCACCCGCCGCATCCACGTCTCGGCGGCGGTGATCCGCGACGACGAGGGTCGTCTCCTGCTCGTCCGCAAGGCCGGGACCACGGCGTTCATGCAGCCCGGCGGAAAACCGGAGCCCGGCGAGACGGCCAGCGAGACACTGAGCCGCGAGCTCGCCGAGGAACTCGGCATCGACGTGCCCCCGGGCGCCCTGCGCGGGATGGGTTCGTTCACCGCGGCGGCCGCGAACGAACCCGGCTTCGTCGTGGTGGCGGACGTCTTCGCCGCCGACATCGGCGCGCAGCAGCCCGCGGTGGGCGCGGAGATCGCCGAGCTCGCCTGGGTGGGGCCGCGGGAGGCGGACCGCTTCGAGATCGCGCCGCTCGCCCGGGAGTACTTCCTGGCTCGCTGAGCCGCGCGCAAGGGCACCGCACGGCGTGGCAAGCGCGCACGCGATCGGCAACGGCGTGCATGATCTGGACCATCCGGGCGCTACCGTCTGCATATGCGTCGTGCGTGGCCGCCGTTCGGAAGACCCGGACGTGTCCGGCTGCCCTGGTGGGGGTGGCCGCTGGCCGGCGTGCTGATCTTCGCGACCGGTGTCGGCGGAGCGTTCCTCGCCACACCCGGGACCGAGGTCGCGGCGTGGTGGCCCGCCGCCGGCCTGTCGGTCTGCTTCGCGCTGCTCGTCCCCCCGCGGCAGCAGGTGTTCGTGCTGGTGCTGGTGCTGGTCGTGACGGGGGCCGCGAACGCGTGGACCGGTCGTGAGCTGGGGCTCAGCATCGCGTACGGCATCGCCAACACGCTCGAGGTCGCCGTGGTCGTCTACGGGCTGCGGATCGCCCGGCCGCACCCGTTCACACTGCGCTCCCTGCCCGACGCGATCGTGTTCGCGCTGATCGCCGCGGCCGGCGCGATCGTCGCCGGCATCGCGGCCGGGGCCGCCGGAGCGATCTGGAGCGGCGGGGACTTCTGGGCGTCGGCCGCCATCGTCGCCGCGTCGCACAGCGCGGCCGTCCTGCTGATCGCACCGTTCGCCGCGCTGCCGGAGCCGCTCCCCGACACCGTATCGCTCCGGGAGCTGGGGATGCAGAGCGTGCTCCTCGCCCTCACGGTCTTCGCCGCCTTCCGCCCGGGCGCCGTGATCCCGGTCGGGTTCCTCGTGTTCGTCGGGGTGTGCTGGGGCGCGCTGCGACTGCCGGCCGTCATCGCCCTCGCCGAGTCGCTCGTCGTAGCGGTGTCGGTGCTCGCGCTGACGGTCAGCGGCCACGGTTCGTTCGTCTCCGCGGCGTACACCCCGGCGGAGACATCCATCGCGACGGTCTCGTTCATGTCGGCGCTCGGCTGGTTCACGCTCGTTCTCGTCTCGGCACGGCACGAGATCCGGTCGGCGAACATCGCCCGACTGGAGGCCGCGACGGCGCGCGCGGAGGCGGCGAACGAGCAGGCGGCCACCCTCACCGCGCGGCTCGAGCTGACCCGGCAGCGCGACGACTTCGTCGCATCGACGAGCCACGAGCTGCGCACCCCCATCACGAGCATCGTCGGCTACACGGACCTGCTGCTGGACGGCGACCAGCACGAACCGGAGCGCGGCTGGGTGCTCGCGATCGAGCGCAACGCGGGCCGTCTCCTGCACCTGGTCGAGGACCTGCTCTCGCTCGGCACGACGCGCGCATCGCGCACGTCCGGTCCCGAGCTCTTCGCGATCGGCGAGCTCGTCACCGAGGCCGAGGCGGGCGCCCTGCCCTTCGCCGGCGCCCGGTCGATCACCCTGACCACCGACGTGCCGTCCGATCTCGCGGGCTACGGCGACCGCGCCGAACTCGCCCGAGCGCTTGGACACCTGGTCTCGAACGCGGTGAAGTTCGCGCCGGACGGCGGCACCGTCGCCATCGCCGCGGCCCGCGCCGACGACGCCGACGGCGCCGCCGTGACGATCTCGGTGACCGACACGGGCCCCGGAATGGATGCCGAGACCGTCGCGAACGCGTTCGAGAAGTTCTACCGGGGCGCCGACGCCGTCGCGCGGGTCACGGCAGGAACCGGCGTCGGGCTGTCGATCGCTCAGGATCTCGCCGCGCGCAACGGCGCGGTCATCTCGCTCCACTCTGTGCCCGGCGAGGGGACGACCGCCGAGCTCACCGTGCCCGCCGGACCGGCGGCCGCTCTCTAGGCACCGACCTCCGGCCGCACGCTCGTGCGTCCCGGAGGCACCTATCCGGTGGATCACCGGGCCGTCTGAACCCTTCATTCCTCATCGCACGCCATGCAATATATTGCACATCACTTGCGTTACATCCTCCCGTGCAGTTCTCCCGCCGGAACGTCCGGCGGGAAGAAGAAAGGAAGAGCATCATGAACACCACTGATCGCGCGGTCGCGAACATCGTCCTGGTGCACGGGGCCTTCGCCGACGGCTCCGGGTGGCGAGGCGTCTACGACATCCTCACGTCCCGCGGATACCGGGTCACGATCGTGCAGAACCCGCTCACCTCGCTCGAGGACGATGTCGCCGCCACCACGCGTGTCCTCGACCGTCAGAACGGGCCCACCGTCCTCGTCGGGCACTCCTGGGGCGGCACGGTCATCACCGAGGCCGGCGTGCACCCGAACGTGGCCGGACTCGTCTACGTCTCGGCGCTGGCACCCGACGCGGGCGAGACCACGGCGCAGCAGTACGACGGATTCGCTCCCACCCCGGACTTCGTCATCGACGTCGGCGCGGACGGATACGGCTTCCTCGATCACGACAGGTTCCGGGCAGGATTCGCCGCCGACCTCAGCGACGCCGAGGCAGCCTTCCTCCGCGACACGCAGGTGCCCATCAACATGGCGGTCTTCGGGACGCCGCTGACGAACGCCGCGTGGCGCGACAAGCCGAGCTGGGCGGTCATCGCCGAGGACGACAAGTCGTTCGACGGGGCGATGCTGCAGCACATGGCGACGCGCGCCGGCGCACGGATCACCACCGTGCCCGCGAGCCACGCTCTCTACGTCACCCAGCCGCAGACCGTCGCGGACGTGATCACCGCTGCGGCACAGGCCAGCGCGGTGGGCGTCCCGCACACCGCCTGAGCGCCCCGCCGGAGTCGGTTCGGGCGCCGCGCCCGAACCGACCTGCGGTCAGGCCGCGGCTTGGGCGGCGTGCTCGCGCGCTGCGAGGGCGGCGCCCATCCGCTCGATGGCGGCGGCCATCAGGGGACGGGGAAGGGCGAACACGAACCGCGTGTGTCCGATCGCCGCCTCCCCGCAGGCCGCGCCGTCGGTCATGGCCACACCGGCCTGCTCACGGAACCAGACGGCGAGGTCGCCCTCGATGCCGTACGCGCGGAAGTCGATGAGGGCGATGTAGGTGCCCTCCGGCATCCTCATCCGCGCGCGTGGGAGGTGGGTGGCGACGAGTTCCGCCAGGAGGCGCCGGTTTCCGTCGAGGTAGTCGACGACGGTGTCCAGCCATTGCCCGCCGGCGGAGTACGCGGCCGTGTTGGCGAGCACACCGAGGGTTGCGGTGCCGTGGCCGGCCCAGAAGCCGAACGACTCCCACGCCGCGGCATCCGCATCGTTCGAGAGGATCACCTGCGCACACTTGAGGCCGGCGAGGTTCCATGCCTTGGACGCGGAGGCCGCCGTGAGGGTGTGCGAGGCCGCAGCCTCGGACACCGATGCGTACGGCACATGGGAAGCGGGCGCATACACGAGCGGTGCGTGGATCTCGTCCGAGAAGACGCGTCCACCCTTCGCCGCCACCACGTCCGCCAAGGCGAGCAGCTCCTCCCTGGTGAACACGGTTCCCAGCGGGTTGTGCGGGTTGCACAGCACGACGAGACCTGCGCCGTCGTCGAAGCCTCGCGCGATGCCCTCGAGGTCCATCGTCATTCGACCGTCCACCTCGATGCTCGGCACCTCGATCACCCGTCGTCCGAGCATGGGCGGCACCATGAGGAACGGCATGTACGCGGGCGTCGGCACGATGACGGCCGAGCCCGGCTCGGTGAACCGCTCGATCGACAGCTCGAAGGCGGCGATCACATCGGGCATGTGGTGCACGCGGTCGGCGGGGACGTCCCAGCCGTACGTCTCGCTGTACCACGTCGCCGTCGCCAGCGACATGTCGGCGGCGACCTGCGGCGGAAGGTAGCCGGTGACGCCCCGATCGACAGCGGACTTGATCGCGCCGCTGATGGCAGGCGCCAGGCCGAAGTCCATCTCGGCGACGAAGGCTCCGATCGTGTCGGGGAACATCGTCCATTTGACGCTGCCCGCGTCGCGGAGTTCCGTCTCGGTGATGGCGTCGAAGTCGATCCTGGGCACGCTGTCTTCCTCTCTGGGGTGGCGGGTCACTGCTCGGCTCCGTCGCCGTCCTCGGAGCTCGCGAGCTCGTTCAGGTAGTTGTAGATGGTGAACCGGCTGACGTCGAGCGATTCGGCGATCATCTCCACCGCCTCCCGCAGAAGGAACAGCCCACGCGCCTTGAGCTTGGCGACGACCTGGAGCTTGTGCTCCTTCTTCATCTGCGAGACGGGAATGCCGACAGCCGTGATCGTCTGATGGATGAGGTACGACGCCAGCTCGTCGACGTCGCGGACGAACATCTCCTTCGACTCCGCTGTCGAGGTCGACGGGAGCGCGACCGGCCGGTCCCCCTCCTTCATGCCGGCCACCGACACCATCGCGTCGGCGACCTGCTTGATCGCCATCCACGCCGAGATGTCGGTGTTGATGCACAGCGCGGCGACGGGATGGCCCGCGACGTCGCGGATGATCATGGTCGAGGACCGCATCCGACGGCCGTCCGAGAGGACCGTCTCGTAGCCGAGGTCGTGCTCGGCGAACCCGGCGACGGCCTGCTCCAGGAGAAGGTCCGTCGACGGATCGCCGACGCGACGTCCCGTGACATCACCGAACACCGCGACGATCGAGTTCGGCAGCAGGCTCAGGTCATGGAGCACGACTTCGCTCGATGTCGGCAGCGCGCGTCCGATCGGCTCGACGAGGCGCGAGAACACGGTGATCAGCCGTTCGCCGTCGAGCGTGCGGCGCGGCGCGCGGAAGTCGGCGATGTCGCCGCCGAGCGCGGGGGTGGAGTCAGCCACGGTTGTCTCCTGGGTGTGTGACGGGGTGTGGATGTATCTCAACACATTGTTGCGCTGTTCTGCCACATCTTTTCGTGTCGCGAGAAACCAATGCGCGGCACAGAGCGCGATGAAGAGCATCTTTATACCTGATCAAAAGCTTTTTCGCCGAACTCTGAGACCAGCCGGCATTGCCTACGCTCGGGATCCACGCCTTGTTGCGGTCTTGTAACCGACGTGTAAAAGAATGCGGATCTGTTCTTCCAGTTGATTTCACCTGACGTAATTTGAACGCACTGTTGAGGCGCAGTCGGCTGAGCATGATCGGACCGACTGATCGTGCTGACCCGTTCCCGGCCCCACCCGCATCCGGAGGAGCACGTCATGAACCCGTCCCACACCCCATTCCGAGACTCTCGCCCCCGGCGACTACTCGCCGTCGCCGGAGCCACCCTGGCCACCGCGGCCGTTCTCGCCGGCTGCGCCGGTGGCGCGTCGGTAGCGACCGATGCCACAGCCGCGCCGACGGCCGGCGGCGAGCTCGTCATCGGCACCTACCTCGACCCGACCTGCGTGGACAACCAGCAGATCGGGACGAACGCGTCACTGAGCGTGTCCCGTCAGCTCACCGACTCGCTCACCGAGCAGAACCCGGACACCGGAGAGGTCGAGCCTTGGCTCGCCGAGTCCTGGGAGGTGAACGACGACAGCTCGGTGTTCACCTTCACGCTGCGGGACGGCGTCACCTTCAGCGACGGCTCGGCGTTCGACGCGCAGGTCGTCAAGGACAACATCGACGGCATCGTCGCGCTCGGCGCACAGGCGCCGGTCGCCGGTCCGTACCTCGCCGGCCTCGAAGCAGCCACCGTCGTCGACGAGAAGACGGTCGAGATCTCCTTCGCCCAGCCGAACGCCCAGTTCCTGCAGGCGACCGCCAACATCGCGTTGGGCATGGTGTCAAGCGAGACCGCCGCGATGACCGCGGACGAGCGGTGCGCCGCAGGGGTCATCGGCAGCGGCCCCTTCGTCCTCGACAGCTACGTCGCCAACGACGCCACGGTCCTCGTCAAGCGCGACGGTTACGACTGGGCACCGCCCTCGGCCGCCCACGACGGCGAGGCCTACCTCGACCAGATCACCTTCCAGGTGCTTCCCGAGAACAGCGTCCGCACCGGCGCACTGCTCTCGGGCCAGATCGACGCGATGGACAACGTGCAGCAGCAGGACGAGGCATCCGTCTCCACTGGCGGCTTCAGCCTCGTGACGCGCGCCAACCCCGGTTTCGCGGTCTCGGTCATGTTCAACCAGGCCGAAGGGCCGGGCGCAGACCCTGCCGTGCGCAAGGCCATGATGATCGGCGTCGACCGTGACGACGTGCTCACCGTCCTCGGGCCCACAGGCGCGGCCACGCCCGGCGTCCTGACCAGCACGACCCCGGGATCGGCCGACTTCACCGACCACTTCGCCTACGACCCCGAGGGTGCGGCGGAGATCCTTGAGGACGCCGGCTGGGTCGAGGGTGCCGACGGTATCCGTGAGAAGGACGGCGCGGCGCTCGAGCTGGACTTCCCGTACTTCTTCGACGGCCCCGTCGTCGAGCTTCTGCAGCAGGAGTACGCCGAGCTCGGCATCCGGCTGAACATCTCGCAGATCACCACCGCCGACTTCATCACGGCGCTGGGCGAGGGGGCGTTCGACGCCACCGTGGGCAACCTGACCCGCGCGGACATCGATGTGCTCCGTTCGACGCTGACCAATGCCGGCGCCAACTGGTACGGACTCTCCGACGCCGACTTGCAGACGCTCCTCGAGGCACAGGCGGGCGAGTCGGACCCCACCGCACGTGCCGAGCTCGCCGGTGACATCCAGGAGAGCGTCCTCGACAACGCGTACGTGGTGCCGCTGCACGCGCTCGCCGCCGCCTACGCCGTACGTGACGGGGTGAACGCCTTCCAGTTCGAGGCGTCGACCCGTCTGAACATGTACGACACCTGGATCACCCCCTGAGCGTCCGGGGTGCGACCGGCATCCGTCGGTCGCACCCCGTCCGCCCCTCCACGACCCGAAAGGAACCACCGGTGATCAGATACCTCGTGTCACGCGTCGGCCAAGCCGCCGTCGTGGTCTGGGCGGCCTTCACGCTCGCCTTCGTCATCCTGTACCTGATGCCCTCGGACCCTGCCGAGATCATCGCCAGCGGTGGCCTCCAGGGCGAGACCGGCAGCGAGGCGAGCCGGCAGCAGCTCGAGGAGCTCCGCGCCGAGATGGGGCTCGACCAGCCCGTCCTCGTCCAGTACGTGACGCGGATGCTCGCGATGGCCACCGGCAACTGGGGGGTGTCGTACCAGACCGGTCAGCCGGTCACCGCGATGCTCGCCGAAGCCCTCCCGCCGACGATCGCGATCGCCGTCCTCGGACTCGCCATCGCCGTGGTCGTCGGCATGGTCCTCGGGTTCGTCGCGACGTACACCCGCTTCGGCCCCCTGCGGCAGCTGCTCTTCTCCCTGCCGTCCGTGGGCGCCAGCATTCCGACGTTCTGGTCGGCGCTCCTGCTGATCCAGGTCTTCTCCTTCAGCCTCCGAATCTTCCCCGCGTTCGGCAACGACGGCTTCGTGTCGACGATCCTGCCCGCGGTCGCCCTCGCGATCCCGGTCTCCGCGATGATCGCGCAGGTGTTCGGCAAGAGCCTGCGCACGGTCATGGCCGAGGCATACCTGGACACGGCGCGCGCGAAGGGCGCGACCCGGCTGCGCGCGATGCTCCGGCACGCAGTGCGCAATGCGCTCCTGCCCGTCCTCACGATCGTCGGCATGATCTTCGGCGCCCTCCTCAGCGGGGCCGTCGTGATCGAGACGGTGTTCGGCCGTCAGGGGTTCGGGCGCACGACCGTGGACGCGGTCAACGCGCAGGACATCCCGGTCGTGATGGGCGTCGTCGTCTTCTCCGCGATCGTGTTCGTCGTCGCGACCCTGATCGTCGATCTCCTCTACCCGCTGTTGGATCCGCGTATCCGGCAGAACCTCCGACCCGTCCGCACGCAGCTCGCAAAGGCGGCCTGACATGACCAGCACCCTCACCGCCGCGCCAACGGCGACATCCGCCCCCGTCAGCGTGCCCGCGCCCCGCGAGAGCGCGGATCCGACCCTGTTCCGACGTGCCCTCGCGTGGGTTGGACGACAGCCGGGCCTCCTCATCGCGGTTCTCTTCCTGCTGACGGTGGTCGCATGGGTGACGGCGCCGCAGCTCTTCTCATCCGCGAACCCGCTCACGGGAGAGCTCACGCAGCGTCTGCTCCCTCCGTCGGCCGATCACCCGTTCGGCACCGACGCGCTCGGGCGCGACGTCTACTCGCGTGTCATCCATGGCGCGAAGTACTCGATCCAAGCCATCCTCATCGCGGTCGGCGTGGCCCTCGTCGTCGGCTCGCTGCTCGGCCTCGCTGCCGGGTTCTTCGGCCGGTGGGTCGACGACGTGCTCATGCGCATCGTCGACGTCGTACTCGCGATCCCGTCGCTCCTGCTCTCGATGGCGCTCATCACAATCCTCGGCTACGGACTCGTCAACGTCGCGATCGCCGTCGGTCTCGCGAGCGTCGCGAACTTCGCCCGCCTGATGCGGGCCGATGTGCTCCGGGTTCGGACGTCGCTCTACGTCGAAGCCGCGCGGGCTGCCGGATGCCGGTGGTGGACCATCCTCTTCCGCCACGTGCTCCCCAACTCGGCAGGGTCTGTCGTCGCCGTCGCCGCGCTCGAATTCGGCACAGCCGTCCTGGCCGTTTCGGCGCTGAGCTTCCTCGGCTACGGTGCGCCTGCTCCGACACCCGAGTGGGGGCGTCTCGTCTCGGAGGGTCGAGACTTCATCGCCACCGCCTGGTGGCTTGTGACCTTCCCCGGCCTCGTCATCACCCTGCTGGTACTCGCGGCCAACCGCGTCGCCCGCGCCCTCGAGAAAGAAGGACGCAAGTGAGCTCCTCCCCCCTCCTCCGCGTTCGCGATCTTCGGATCGCGTACACCTCGCGCGGCATCACCCGCGAGGCGGTGCACGGCGTCTCGTTCGACATCGCCCAGGGCGATGTCGTCGCGATCGTCGGCGAGTCCGGCTCGGGCAAGACGACCGTCGCGCAGTCCCTCATCGGCATGCTCGCCCACAACGGTGCGATCACCGGCGGGTCCATCACCTTCGACGGAATGGATGTCACGCGGTTCGGCGACCGAGCCTGGCGCGGACTGCGGGGCGACGCGATCGGGCTCGTTCCGCAGGACCCGACGGTCTCCCTGAACCCGGTCATGCGGATCGGCCCCCAGGTGGCCGAGCCGCTGCGCATCCATCAGGGGCTGTCGAAGTCGGATGCCGCACGCGAAGCCGTGCGCATCCTGCGCGACGCGGGACTGACCGATCCCGAGCAGCGCGCCGAGCAGTACCCTCATCAGCTGTCCGGGGGCATGCGGCAGCGCGTGCTGATCGGGATGGCGCTCGCGTGCACGCCCCGGTTCGTGATCGCCGATGAGCCCACCAGCGCGCTCGACGTCACGGTGCAGCGGCAGATTCTCAACCACATCGACGACATGATCGCCGTCCACAGCACCGCGATGCTTCTCATCACGCACGACCTCGCGGTCGCCGCCGAGCGCGCTCAGCGCGTGATCGTCATGTGCCAGGGCGAGATCGTCGAGCACGGGCCCTCGGACGAGATCATGTCCAACCCCCAGCATCCGTACACGAAGAAGCTGCTGGCGGCCGCCCCGAGTCTGTCGACGCCGTCAGTACGGCTCGCCCCTCCTCGGCTCGACGATGCCGACGCCGATGACCGCGTGGTGCGTCTCGAGAACGTCACCAAGCAGTTCGCGCTCCCCGGCGGAGGAACCCTCACCGCCGTCGACGACGTCAGCCTCGACATCCGTCGCGGCGAAACACTCGGCCTCGTCGGCGAGTCCGGCTCGGGCAAGTCCACGCTCGCGCGGATCGTGCTGCAGCTCGAGAAGCAGACCTCGGGCGAGGTCCGGATCGACGGACAGGCGATGTCCGGACTCAAGGCCGGGGAGCTCCGCGCCCTCCGCCGCCGTATGCAGGTCGTCTACCAGAACCCGTACGCCTCGCTCGATCCGCGCTACACGGTCGCGTCGATCATCGAGGAGCCGCTGCGCGCGTTCCGCGTCGGCGGCCGCCGCGAGCAGCGGGCGCGAGCCCTCGAACTGCTCGACCGCGTGGCCCTGCCGGCGCACACCGCCGGCAGGCGGGCGGAGGAGCTCTCCGGGGGCATGCGCCAGCGCGTCGCGATCGCGCGTGCGCTGGCACTGTCGCCCGAGCTGCTCGTCTGCGACGAGCCGACGAGCGCGCTCGATGTGTCCGTCCAGGCGCAAGTGCTCGAGCTGCTGACCGAACTGCAGCACGACCTGGGCGTCACGATCCTGTTCATCTCCCACGACCTCGCGGTCGTGCGCCAGCTGTCGCATCGTGTTGCCGTCATGCAGTTCGGCGTCCTGCGCGAGGTGGGCGACGTCGAGCAGGTCTTCACGGCACCCGCCCACGCCTACACGCGAGAGCTTCTCGCAGCCATTCCGGGAAAGGAGCTGGTCGCATGACCGACACCACGAAGGTCTTCACAGCGGATGCCGTCTGGAGGGGGACGACGGGATCCGCGATCTCCGACGGCGCGGTCGTCGTCCGCGGCGACACCGTCGCGTGGGTGGGCGCGCAGGCGGACCTCCCTGCCGAGTTCGCCGAAGCACCCGCACGGCACTTCCCCGGCGCCACGATCATGCCGGGCCTCATCGAGTCGCACGCGCACCTCTCCTACGACGGTCGGCCCGGCACGAAGCAGCGCTCCTTCGCGCGCTCGGCTCCGAACCTCGTCGCCGTCATGATCGCCTCCGCGCGGGAGCTCCTGAGCGTCGGTGTGACCACGGTGCGCGACCTCGGCGCCCGCGACAACCTGAGCGTCGAAGTGCGCGACGCGGTCGACGAGGGCCTCGTACGAGGCCCCCGCATCCTCGTCGCCGGCGCGCAGATCACGACCACCGGCGGCCACACGTGGCAGAACCACGCCCGTGCGGATTCCCCGGACGCGCTGCGCAAACTCGTGCGCACGCAGCACAAGGCGGGCGTCGACCTCATCAAGGTGAACGCGACCGGTGGTTTCATGACGGCCGGCAGCGCCCCGTGGTTCGCTCAGTTCTCCGTCGAGGAGCTTTCGGCTGTCGTCGAGGAGGCGCACCGCCTGGGCAAGCGGGTCGCCGCGCACGCCCATGGCGTCCAGGGCATCGAGCGGGCCGTCGCCGCGGGCGTCGACACGCTCGAGCACTGCACTTTCGTGGCCGATGGCGCGGTCGTTGCGCCGGACATCGGACTCATCGACGAGATCGTGGCGCGCGGGATCCATGTCTGCGCCACCGCGACCTGGAACCTGCCGGCGATGATGCGCGACAACCCCGCCTTCCAGCCGCCGGTCCGCCTCCTGCACGAGCGGGGCGTGCAGCTCATCGCAGGCAACGACGCAGGCATCGACGGCGTGCCGCACCGCAACTACGCGGGTGGCCTCGAGACCTCCGTCATCCTCGGCGTACCGATCGAGGAGGTCCTCGTCGGCGCGACATCCCGCGCCGCCGCCGCACTCGGGTTGACCGGGGTCACCGGTGAGCTGACGACCGGAGCGTCGGCCGATCTGCTCGCGGTGCAGGGCGACCCCCTGGCTGACATCTCCGCCGTGCGCGACCTCCGCCTCGTCCTCGCCAGGGGCGCGGAGTTCGCACCGGACCCCGTCGACGTCGCGCTCCCCGATCCGTCCTACGCCGACGCGTTGTCCGCCCGAACCGCAGAGAAGGTGCTCTCGTGAGCAGGATCTATTCCGCCGACCGGGTGCGCACCCACGCCGCGGCCGGGACCATCGCCGACGCGAGCGTCATCACCGACGATGAGGGCCTGATCGCCTGGGTCGGCCCGACCGACGAACTCCCGGCCGCGTACGCCCACCTGCCGCGCACCCGCGTGGAGGGGACGATCATGCCCGGCCTCGTCGACACGCACGTGCACCTGGGCTTCGACGGCGGCCCGAACCCCGTCGAGCGGATGATGTCCGAGAGCGACGCGGAACAGCTCGTCCTGATGCTCCGCAGCGCCCGCCAGTTGCTCAGCGCGGGGGTCACCACCGCTCGCGACCTCGGCGCGCGCAACTATCTCGACGTCGTCGTGCGCGACGCGATCGTCCGGGGGGATGCGCGGGGCCCCCGTCTCATCGCGTCCGGTGCACCGCTCACCCCGACCGGCGGGCACTGCTGGTTCATGGGCGGTGAGGCGGACGGCGGGTACGAGCTTCGGACCGCGGTACGACGTCACCACGAACAGGGTGTCGACTCGATCAAGATCATGTCGACGGGCGGGTTCATGACGAAGGGCAGCGCGCCGTGGTTCGCGCAGTACTCGCAGGACGAGCTCGCCCTCGCGATCACGGATGCGCACCGCCTCGGGAAGAAGGCGGTCGCGCATGCCCACGGGATCGAGGGTATCCGCCACGCTGTGCGTGCCGGCATCGACGCTCTCGAGCACTGCACGTTCGTCGCGTCCGACGGCTCACTCGGCTTCGATGCCGACCTCGCCGACGAGATCGCCGCCCGTGGCGTGTTCGTCTCGTTCACGATGAACGTGCTCGCGTGGCAGATGCTCCGTGCGGGGACCGGCGGTTTCGTCGAACACTTCGCCATGGTGGTGCGCGAACTCCGCTCGCGCGGTGTGCGCGTCGTGACGGGGACCGACGCCGGGATCGACCGCGCCCCGCATCACGCCTACGCGGCGACCCTCGAGGTGCACGCCGCGCTCGGACTGCCGGCGGAGGACGTGCTCATGGCCGCGACGGTCGTCGCGGCCGAGTCGATGGGGCTCGAAGATCAGATCGGAGCGCTCCGCCCAGGCCTCGCGGCCGACCTGATCGGCGTGGCGGGCGATCCGCTCGCCGATCTGACCTGCCTGCGGCGCCCGACCCTCGTCGTCGCCGGAGGCGAGGAGTTCGCCCCCGACCCCTACCCCGACCTCGAAGCGCTCGCGGTCCCGGCTCCGGCTGGACCCGGGGCTGTGCTTCACGAGCACTGACGGATCCCCCTCCGGACGACTCCGGGGGCCCCGATGGGCTGCGGAGTCGCTGGCCCACGAAATGGAGAGCACGATGACCGAGCACAACCACCCCGCACCCCTCGGCGACCTGGCCGGCGAGATGGGACGCGCCTTCGTCGCGTTCGACGATGCCGTGTTCAACGGGGGGGGTGAGATCCCCCGGAAGTACCGCGAGCTGATCGCGCTCGGCGTCGCCCTGACGACGCAGTGCGACGCCTGCCTGAAGGGCCACGCGCGCGCCGCCGTCGAGCACGGCGCGACAGACGAGGAACTGGCCGAGACGACCTACATCACCGCCGCCTTGCGCGCCGGTGGCGGGATCGTCCACGGCATCAAAGCCCTGGGCGCCGTTCAGCGCACCGCAGTCGGGTAGGTATCGCGTCCCAGCACGGCGGCGACGGACGCGGTCTCAGGCCGCGCCGTCGACCGCCGTGACGGTGAGGTCGGAGAAGAACGCTTCGGTGCCGATGTCGACGAACAGCCCGACCGTCCCCCGCTGCGGCGATTCGAGCGGGCGGGTGATCGAGAGGACCGGGGCGCCGTCGACGCTCGCCAGGATCCGATCGTCGTCGATGTCGACCCGGAGGCGCATCCAGGTGTCCGGTTCGATGTCGGCGCCCGCCTCGTAGCCGCCGGGGAAGTCGTCTCGGAGCCGGTCGAACGGCCAGTCCGGGTAGGTGAAGTACTGGACCGCGCGATCGGCCCGTGGGGACGGCGGGTTCAGGCTCCGACCGTTGAGCGGTCGGAGGTAGACCGACCCGAACGCCCGCGCGTCGTCCCGCACGTGGAAGACGACACCCGCGAAGGCGCGGGCCGGGAAGTCCGTCTTCCCGTTGAGGCGGGAGAGGATGTCGACCTCGATCACGCCGGTCCGCAGGTCCACGGGAAGCTCCACGAACGTCGGGCGGTCGATGTAGTCGACGCCGGGCACCCCATGCAGCGTCACGTCATCGGTCAGCTCGACGCGTAGCGCAGCACGGCCGCGGATGTCGGCGGGTTCGGCCGTCACCGACCGGAGCCGGGCGCCCTCCGGCAGATCGCGGAGAGCGAAGTGGATGCGATCTGCCATGGCGGGACTCCTTCGAACGGCCGGCGCTGCCGGGAATGCCTCCGGCATCGTGCGTCATGAGGGTGAACGCACGGCCGCCAAAGCGCATTCCTCGGAAGCTAGTTGCCGGTTCGAGTTCCCCGCGTCGGTTTCCCGCGACGGGATCCGTCAGGGCACGTCCGCCGACGATGCTCAAGGTCCCGCTGACGCTCGATCCGGCCAGGCCCCGACCGCGCTCGACGCGCCCACGATCAGTGCCTCGCAGGCCTCGCGGCAGTGATGATGCGCGCGATCGCCCATCCCACGGCGGAGATCAGGGGCACACTGACGATGATCACGGCGACCGGGTTCGGGCGGAAGGTCAGCCCGTCCGGACCGCCGACGTACGCGCCGATCGGCAGAGCGTAGCCGCCGCCACCACCACCGCTGCCTTCACCTTGACTCTCCGGGACCGTGCCGCGCTCCGGCCAGGTGCCCGACCCTCCGCCCCCACCGAAACCGAAGACGACCAGAGCGGCAGGGACGACCTCATGTCCGCCGATCGTGGTGCTCTCGCCGAACGCCAGCTTCGCACCCCAGGACGACACGGAGGCCGTCAGGCTCTCGAGTGGGTTCGACATCAGCTGATCGCGTCGACCGCCGCGTGGATCGCCGCGAGCGTGACGTCCGGCCGCGAGACCATCGACACGTGCGACGCATCCACTTCCGTGATCGTCGCCCCGGCGCGCTCGGCCATGCGGCGTTGGGTGTCGATCGGGATCACCAGGTCATCGGTGCCGAGCACCGCCCAGCTCGGGATCGTCTTCCACGCCGGCGCCCCCGAGGGCGTGACGTTGGCGACGAAGGAAGCCGGTCGCTGCGTGGCGACGATCGTCCACCGATCCGCTTCCGGCAGGTCTTGGGCGAACGAGGTGTGGACCGTCTCCGGCTTCAGGAACGCTTCAGCCGCTCCCTCGGGCGCGCCAGGATAGCCGGCGACGTCGAACACGGTCGTCGGGTCGGCGACGGCGAGCGCCGATCCCGAGCCCTCCAGGATCGCCACGACCGTGTCACCCTCGTCGGGGATGAAGGCGTCGACGTAGACGAGCGCTCTGACATCGCCGCCCTGAGCGCCGGCGTTGGTGATCACCGCACCGCCGTAGGAGTGTCCGACGAGCACGACGGGACCGCTGGTGCGCTGCGCGAGGAACGAGGCGATGTACGCGGCATCCGCCGTCAGACCGCGGAGTTCGTTGGGTGGGGCGAGGACCGTGTATCCCTCGGCCTGAAGCGGCATGCTCACCGCGTTCCAGCTGGATGCGTCAGCCCATGCACCGTGGACGAGGACGATGGTCGGCTTGCTTTCTGGCATTCGACTTCCCTTCGAGTGGCATCGCCGAACGGCGAATCGATGTGGTGGGGTCGCGTCCAATGGAGCGCCAGACGCTGACACACACGGTAGAGCCGGATGCCTGCCGCCGCCAGAGGCCTGCTTTCATGCGGCGTGCGGCGACGGAAGATGCGGAGGAAGGTCGCCGCTCACCGCCCCTGGAGATCGGCCGCGTCGCTGTAGAGGTCCTCGAGCTCGGGCGAAGCGACTCCGCTCAGCCCGCAGCTGAGGATGACGCCGTCGCTCGTCGCGAGGAGATAGGTTGCCCCCTCCTCGAACACGAGCGGACCGCCATCCGAGATCATGCCGTCACCCTGCGCGACCTCCACGACGGGCGCGGCCTCTCCGGTGAGCGTCTCGGTGACGAGGAGCGTCACGATTCCGCCGGAGATCCCGCGCACGTCGGCTCGGAACAGGGTGTCGGAGAAGTCGGCGAGCATCCCGGCGTCGGGGGCGATGCATTTCGCGGCGATGCCGCCCGGCACCTGCTCGAGCGTCATCGGATCCTGCGCGGGGACGTTCGAGACGGAACTCGCGATGGCCGCGCCGATGACGACGGCCGCTGCCGCCGTGGCCACGAATCCCCCGATGAGCGATGGGCGAACCCAACGCCGCGCGGGAGCGCGGCGCTCATCGGCATCGAGAGCCCGCCGGGCCAGAGCGATCGCCTGATCCTCCCGAAGGGAAGCGGTGCCGGAAGTGGGATCCGCGGCGGTGATCGTCGCGCGCTGCTGCGCAGTCTGGTCCTGAGTCATGATGTCGTCCTTTCGTCTACCGCGATCTGTCCGGAATCGGCGGCATCCTTACCGAACTGGTCGGCGAACCGGCGACGGGCTCGGTGCAGACGCACCGCGGCCGCGTTGGCGGAGATCGCGAGGACGGTGGCGATCTGCGCCGGCTCGAGGCCTTCCCACGCCCAGAGCCGGATGATCTCCGCATCCGCGGGACGCAGACGGGCGAGGGACGTCCGGACGGCCTCCGCCGTTCCGTCGTCAGGTTGCGGCGGCGTGGCCGTCTCGACGATCCGCCGTGCAACACGATTCTGACGACGCTGCGCGCGTAGGGCGTTCGCGAGCTGCAGCCGCGCGATGCCGATCGCCCATGCGACTGCCGCTTCGGGCACATCGTCGAAGCGACGCCAGAGCACGATCAACGTCTCGGCGAGGACATCATCCGCCGTCGCCTGATCCGTGCGCCGCCTGAGGTAGCGGCGCACGGGGTCGGCGACGGCGACGACGAGTGTCTCGAAGTCGCGGCGCCTGTCGGCGGTCTGTCCTGTCTCCACGCCTGTAAGTGTCCACGACGGGCGGGGTTCTTACAGGGCGAGCGTCCGCTGTGCGGTCAGGACGGCGGCTGGCAGCCCGTGACCCAGAACACCTTGTGCTTCGTGTCGGCGCCGATCGAGCCTTCGGCGTTCACGGTGAGCTTGATGTGGTAGCCCTGGATCGGGTGCGGTGCGCCGAGCTGGCTGATCACGTTCGCGAGGTTGTAGGTGACTTCGGCGTCGAGGTCGGTGCCGCCGCCGGCAGCGTCCTCGCCGATGAACACCGAATCCCAGAGCAGCGGCGTGTCCTTGCCGGTCGGCGCCTGGCCCTCGAAGGTGACGGCGGCGTTCAGGTCTCCCATGTCGAATCCGTAGAAGTCGACCTGGAATCGGCATCCGACGTGCGGCTCGTTGTCGGGATGTGTATCGAAGGCGACGCCGTCGATCTTCACCGTCCCGTTGTCTCCCGGCGGATCGGCCGCGGCAGGTGCCGCGAGCGCGAGGCCCAGACAGGCAGCCAGGGCGACACTGCCGCCGGCGATGTGGGCAAGTCGAGACATCTTCATTTCGTACCCCAGTTCTGAAGAACACCGCTGCCGCCCCCCGGCAGCTGACTTGGCACGGAGCGTAGCACCGGGAATGTGGGCGCGACAGGGTCCCGCTCACCCGCGAGCGGCGGCGCTCGCGGGCTACCGTGATGACGTGGATGCCGGGACAGCGAGGCTCGCGGCGGTGGACGAGGCGAATCTCGTCCTCGATCATTCAGGGCAGGTCAATGTCTTCCTGGTGTGCGCGACGCTGGCGCCGGGCGGTTTCGTCGCCGAGGACGGAGCTGCCGACATGGGCGCGCTGCGGCGCGCGGTTCGCACACGGATCGGCGCGCTGCCCGCGCTCGGCCGGAGCATCGTCACCGTCGGCCCCCGGCATCGCTGGCGGGTCGCCGAGCCCGACCTCGCGCAACACATCCGGCTCGACCCACCCGTCGACGGGGTCCCCGGGCTGGAAGCTCTTTGCGCTCAGCTGATGTGCCGGCCGCTCCCGCGCGACCGGCCCCTGTGGGAGATCCTGGTCGTCCCCATGGGGCCGGGCGAGGTCGGGGTGGTCTTCCGGGTGCACCACGCTGTCGCCGACGGGATGGCTGCGGCGGAGATCCTCCACGGCCTCTTCGACCCGGATGAGCACCTCATCTCCCGCGCCGTCGCGCCGTCTCGACCGTCCACCACCGGCACGGAGACTCACGTCGGAGCACTTCGGTATGCACGGCGGATCATCGAGGGGGTCCACCGCGTGCTGTTGACGGGGCTGCGACGCGCCGTCCCACCCACCGTCCTGCTCGGCGAACGCACCCCGCACCGCGGCGTGGCGTTCCTTCGCGTAGATCTCGCGCCACTGCACGAGCGCGCCCACCTGCGCGGCGCGACGGTCAACGACGCTCTCCTCTCCGCCGTCGCCGCCGGGTACCGATCCGCTCTGCGCGCGGCGGGCGAGCCGATCCCCGCCGAGCTGCCCGTCTCCGTCCCCGTCGCGCTGCCCCGTCGGGCGAACGCCGGCAACCACGTCGGCGTGATGCTGGTGCGGTTGCCGCTTCACGAGGCCGATCCAGAGACACGGCTGGGGCTGATCGCCGCGCAGACGCAGAAGCTGAAGGTCGAGGCCCGGAGCCAGGGCACGTTCGAGTTCATGCGCGGCCCGATCGGAGCCCGCCTCTTCGATCGCCTCGCGCGCCAGCAGCGTCTGGTCGCCGGGTTCGTGACGAATGTCCCGGGTGCGGCAGGCGCGTTCCAGCTGGCGGGCGCCCCCGTCACTGCGCTCTGGCCGGTCGGAGTCCTCGCCGGCAATGTGCGCCTGGGTGTCGCCGCGGTCTCCTACAACGGCACCCTGGCCTGCGGCATCCACTTCGACGCGGGCACGGTTCCCGGGGTCGATTTCAGCCGCGCGATGGCTGCCGAACTCGGGGCCCTAGAGGTGTGAGCTACTGCCGGTGTTCGAGGCGTGCGTCAGGCGTCTTCGTACTCGTCGGGACTCCACTGGTCACGCCACTCGATGACGGGTCGATCGCCCTCGAACCGGATCGGGAGCAACACATAGTCGGCGATCGAGGTGTCGACGTAGGCGAACTCCGCCATCGGCTCATCGCTGTCCTTGCCGGGCGCGAAGTGCTCGATGAACGCCTGTTGTGCGCGTTCGCCGTGGTCGAGGTAGCGAGGAAGCCACCGATCGGCGACGGCGATGTACAGGTCCTTCTTTCCCGGGTGGCGGAACACCGACGAGATCTGAGAGTGGAACGACGTACGCGACGCGTCGGTCGGGTGCAGGTCACCGAGCACCTCGTATGGCCCGTGGTACGACCGGGAGACGGCGGCTTCGGACGGGTTCGGGTAGTACCCCGTCGTCCCTGAGGTCAGGAGGTACTGGAGGCGGTTGCGCCGGAAGTGCGCGGGGGCCTCCCGCACGAACGGGGGCTGCGGCTGTGGGAAGTGGGTGGAGTAGTACCCGGTGACATCCGTGTAGTCGGTCGTGAGGTCGGCGCAGATCATCTCCGAGTGCACCCGCTCGAAGTAGTAGTACCCCTTGCCGTCGTGCGGATCGACGACGAGGTCGAAGTCACCGGCCGACATGTCGAGCGGCCGTAGCCACGTGCGGACGATCTCGTACGGGCCGAGGATGCCGTCGGCGGTGAGGACGGTGGAGCGCTGGACGGATCCCTTCGTCATGACCTTCACCCAGCAGACGAACTTCCGGGTCTCTGCGTTGTAGATGATGTGCGGACGATCGAGTCCTTGGGTGGGATGCAGGGGGGAGCTCTCATCGTTCTCGTCGGGCGGGATGATGAGGCCGCGGTCCGTCCAGTTGACGAGGTCGGGGGACGAATAGGCTCGCACTCCCCAGTGCCAGATGCCGCTGCCGGGTGTCGAGCGTTCCTTGTTCTCGCCGTACCAGTAGTGCACGCCGTCCACGGTGATGATCGATCCGCCATGAGCATGGATGCGCTTGCCCTCGGTGTCCAGCCAAACCTGCCCGGGCGTGATGAAGTTCTGCATGTTCGCCTTGTCTGTCGATCGTGGGGTCAGGCTTCGACGGCGTCGGGCCGCCGCCAGCCGAGGAACGGAGCATCCGGGTCGCCGGCCGCCGGACGGAAGGTGGTCTGGAACGTGTGCGTGCCGGGTCCGACTTCGATCTCCTCCCCGGTGCCGGGCAGGACGAGGACGCCGGTGGATGCGGCCGGAACCTCGACGGTGATGTCCAGAGCGCCACCCGCTCGCGCCCAGCGGATGGCCGCTGTTCCCCGCACACTGTCGTAGCGCGCGCCGGCGTGCTCCAGACCGCCGCCGGGACGCGGTTCGAATCGGATCCGCGCCCAGCCCGGCGCCTCGCTGGCGAGCCCGGCGACCGCGCGATGCAGGAAGTCCGCCACTGCACCGAGGGCGTAGTGGTTGAAGGAGGTCATGTCTCCCGGATTGATCGATCCGTCGGGCAGCATACTGTCCCAGCGCTCCCAGATCGTGGTCGCCCCCATGCTGACGGGATACAGCCACGAGGGCAGCTCCTCCTGCTGAAGGAGGTGGTACGCGTAGTCCATGCTGCCGGCGCGGACGAGCGCGTCGCAGATGATCGGCGTGCCGACGAAGCCCGTCGAGATATGGAACCCGCCCTGCGCCACGAGCTCGAGCAAGCGTGTCCCGGCATGGGCCGCCTGCTCCGGGCTCGCGAAGAGATCGAAGATCAGGGCCACGGCGATCGACGTGGGGGTGTCACTCACGACCCGACCCGACGCGCTGATGAACTCCTCCTGGAACGCTCGCGTCGCCGTCGCCGCGAGTGCCCGGTAGTGCTTCTCGTCCTCGTCCCGGCCGAGCAGCGCCGCGGTGTCTGCGACGATCCGAGCCGTGCGCACGTGATAGGCCGTCGCGACGAGGTACTTGTCGGTGTGCGACTTGCCCGGATCATCCGGCGGTGCCGTCGGGTCAAGCCAGTCGCCGAGCTGGAATCCGTCGTTCCAGAGCCCGGTGCGCCCGGCGAGGTCGTCGACGAGATCGACCCACGCTCGCATGCTCGGATACTGGTCGGCGAGGATGCGGGTGTCGCCGTCGTTCAGGTACATCTCCCACGGGACGATCACCGCAGCGTCCCCCCACGCAGCCGTCGGGAAGTTCGGGAAACCGCAGTCCACCCATGGGACGAAGTTGGGGACATGCCCCTGCTCCGCCTGCTCCAGGGCGACGTCGCGAAGCCACCCGGTGAGCGTGCCGTGCGCGGCGAAGAGGCGGAGGGCGGTCGGGGCGAACACTTGGATGTCGCCGGTCCAGCCCACCCGTTCGTCGCGCTGCGGGCAGTCGGTGGGGAGATCGACGAAGTTGTCGCGCATGCTCCACGTGACGTTCGAGTGGAGCTGGTTGAGCCCGGAATGAGACGAGTCGAACCATGCCGTCTGCTGCATGCCGGTGTGGATGACGACGGCCTCCACATCACCCTCGGTGAGCTCGCCGGGCCAGTTCTCGAGCTCGGCGTACTGGAAGCCGTGGATCGTGAAACGGGGCGAGTAGATCTCGTCGCCGGAACCGGCCGCGATGTAGGTGTCGACGGAGGTGGCCGCGCGCAGCGGGCGCGTGCCCAGCTCTCCGTCCTCGATCACCTCAGCGTGGTGCAGTCGTACCGCGTGCCCTGCACTCGCGCGCAGGCGGATGCGCAGGACGCCGGAGATGTTCTGCCCGAAGTCGAGCCGGATACGACCGCCGGCGCGACGCTCCGTGCTGATCGGGCGGAGGATCTCGGTCTCCTGCACGGGAAGCGCCGTGGGTGCCTCGAGCCGAGCCTCGAACGAGTCCCTCGGGAGGACTTCGGCGCGCCGCCACGTCTGTGCGTCGAAGTCCGCCGTGGACCACGCGGGGTCGAGGAGACGGGCGTCGAAGGTCTCGCCTTCGTAGAGCCCGACGGCGGTGATCGGTGAACGCTCCCACGTCCACGTCAGCGGGACGTGATGGTGAACGCCGTCGACCGTGGTGATCTCGAGCTGGGCGAGGAGGGCGACGTCGGGGCCGTAGATGTCCCAGACTCCGCCGTCGAACCCGATGTGCCCTCGGTACCAGCCATCCGCGAGCCAGGCCCCGACGACGTTCGCTCCCACCTGGAGGGCTGCCGTGACGTCATGCGTCTGATAGCGGAGTCGATGGTTGTAGCTCGTCCAGCCCGGCGCCAGGATGTCCTCTCCGATGCGTCGGCCATTGAGCTCGAGCTGGTACACGCCGTGAGCGGTCGCGTAGAGGCGCGCGTGCTTGACGTCAGCGGCCAGGGAGGTGGTGTCGAAGAGGGCACGGAGGAGGTAGGCGGGCCGGGGAGCCGAGCGGTCGGCGGTGAGGGACGGGGATACGAACTGCACTCCCCAGTCGTCACCGATGCCGGCCTCGATACGCACCTCGGCCGAGTCGCCCACCCGCAGGAGCCCGCCCGCCCGCGGCGAGAGCGGCGCGAAGGGCCATCCGACGAGTTGGGTGCGAAGTACGGTCGCTGTCTCCTGACGTCCGTCGTCGTGCGTGAAACGCAGCTCGAAGGGGCCGGGGCCATCGGCGACGAAGGAGATGCGCGGCGCCGCTTCGCCGATGCCGATGGTCTTCCCACCGCGACGGTTCTCGAGCCAGAGCTCCGTGATCTCGGTCATCTCAGCCCTTCACCGACCCGGCAGTCAGGCCCTTCATGACCTGCTGATTGAGGAACAGGTAGATCAGAAGCGTCCCGAAGACGTTGACGGCGATCGCGGCGAAGGTCGGACCGTACTGGACGGCGCCGTACTCACCGGTGAAGTTCAGAAGGCCCACCTGGATCGTTCGCAGGTCGCTGCTGTTGGTGAACGTCAGGGCGATGAGCAGGTCGTTCCACAGGAAGAAGAACTGCACGAGTCCGACGGTGAACAGTGCGTTGCGGACGAGGGGGAGACCGATCCGCCAGAACAGACCGAAGACGCTCGCCCCGTCGATGGTCGCCGCCTCGAAGACCTCGCGCGGTACCGCGCGGTAGAAGGTGGCCATCATGAAGACGGTGAGGGGGAGGCCGGTCGCGACGTACGTCAGGACCAGCGGCCAGAGCGTTCCGGTGAGGTGGAGCTGGAAGTAGATGGTGAACAGCGGCAGCAGGATCATCTGGGTCGGAATCATGATCGCCGCAAGGAACAGGAGGAGCACCGGACCCCTCCCCTTCCACACCATGACCTCGAGCGTGAAGCCGGCGGCGACTCCGAGGAGCAGGATGATGGCCAGCGAGGGGAAGACGACGATGACGGAGTTGACGATGTACTTTCCGAAGTCGCCCGTCGTGAAGACCTCGACGTAGTTCTCGAGACCCCACGAGGCCGGCAGCGACCAGAACGGGTCGTTGAGGAACTCGCTCTGGGTCTTGAACGAGCCGAAGAACATCCAGACCATCGGGTAGATCTCGATGATGAGCAGGACGGCGATGATGGCGCGCATCGGCAGCCGCGCGAGGAAGTCTCTCCCGCCGCGACGGCGTCGCCCGACGTCGCGCCGGGCGACGGGGTCGTTCAGCTCGGTGACGATGGCGGTGGTGGCGCTCATGATCAGCCCTTCGTCAGGTCGTTGCGTGTGGAACGGAAGATGAAAACGGTGAACAGGAGGCACAGGATCGTCAGCATGAGGGCGATGGTGCTGCCGTACCCGTAGTCGCCGTAGGCGAACGAAGTCCGGAACATGTACAGCGTGAGCGGTGTCGTCGCACTGCCGGGTCCACCGTTGGTGAGCGCGACGATGGTGTCGAACACCTTGAGCGTGCCGTTGATGCTGAAGATCAGCGATGAGAGCAGCACGGGGAGGGACAGGGGCAGGACGATGCTGCGGATCAGCTTCCAGCCGGATGCTCCATCGATGCGCGCCGACTCGAGGAGATCGTCGGGGATATCCATGAGCCCCGCGTACAGCAGCACGGCGTAGAAGCCCATGGAGCGCCACAGGTCCATGAGGATGATGATCCAGAACGACGCCGTCGGCGTTCCGAACCAGTCGACATTGCCGCCGCCGAGGAACTGGATGAAGGTGTTGACCGGGCCCGTCGTCGGCGCCGCCTCGAAGAGACGCTGGAAGAGAAGCGCGACGGCGACGGTGGGGAGGACGACGGGGAAGAAGACGACGGTCCGGATGATCCCCGAACCCTTACGGAGCCAGAACACGTACATGAGAGACAGCAGGTAGCCCAGGCCGACCTGAAGGACGGTCAGCACGAGCGCGTACCGGAGCGTGAACAGCACGGCATCCCATGCGGCGGGGTCCTGGAAGAACTTCGCGAAGTTGTCGAGACCGGCGAACGTGAAACCCGTGATCGGGTTCCCATCCTGAACCGTGTAGAAGAGGGACCAGATGATCGGGACCAGCATCACGAGCGTGTGGATGAGCAGCGCGGGTCCGAGCAGGATCAGGATGGCGCGCTTGTCGCCCAGGACTTTGTGCATGAGTGTTACTCCTCGGTGTGACCGGTCGACCGGGGCGAGCGGTCGTGCTGCCCGCCCCGGTCAACGGATGGTCATCCTTCGTCGTTGGCCGCCTGGACGATCTTCATGAAGTCGGCTCCGCTGATGGAGCCGCTGACCAGGGCGCCGCCGTTCGTCTGGCTGACGCTGGTGCCCTTCGACGTGAACTTGGCCTCGAACCACAGGACGCTCGACGGAGCATTCTGGATGGTGTCCTGAACCACCTGCGTGGGTGCGGACAGGCCGGCGGGGGTCTCGCTGAGCGCGAACCCGGAGACGACACCGGAGTCGGCCAGAACGGTGTCGCCGTAGTTCTCTGCGATGCATTTCAGCCATGCCTTGGTACCGTCATCCGCACCCTTGGCAGAGAGCATCACGGGGATGCCCACGTTGGCGGGAATCTGGTCGATGCTGCCCGCGCCGCCTTCGACAGCGGGGAAGGGCGCGAAGCCGACGTTGTCGACGCCGATCTGGTTCTGCGCCTCGTCGTTGAAGTTCGCCAGCGCCCAGCTGCCCATGTAGAAGAAGGCTGCCTTCCCGGTGAGGAACTGGTTCATCGCCGCGTTGTAGTCGACGGATCCGATCGCCTCTCCGAAGTAGCCGGCCTTCCCGAGCTCGCTGACGGCGTCCGCCGCCGCGACGTACTCGGGGTCGGTCAGCTTCGCCTCGCCATCGGCGACCTTCTGGAGGGCGTCCGGCCCGAGATCGCGGAAGATGTAGTCACCGACGAGGCGGGTGACGGGCCAGCCGTCTTTGCCCGCCGCGGCGAACGGCTGCACGCCGGCGCCCTTGAGCGTCGCGGCCGCGTCCACCAGGGCGTCCCACGTTGCCGGGACCTCGAGATCGTTGTCGGCCAGGAGCTGCTTGTTGTACCAGAATCCCTCGATGTTGAACTCCGTCGGCAGCGCGTACAGGTCGCCGTCGCCGTACAGAGCCTTGATCGTCGACTCAGCCGCGGGGAGCACCTTGTCTGCCACGCCGAGCTCGTCGAGCGCATCCGAGAGGTTGAGCACCTGACCGGCCTTGATGAAGTCCTGCATCAGCGACGGGGTGCCGGCCGCCATCTGCATGTCGGAGAGGCCGTTCTGGCTGGCGAGGAGCTGCAGCTGCTGGTCCCACTGGGTTCCGGCGATGTCATCCGCCTTCAGGGGCGCCGCCTCGTCGGCCGCCTTGCACTCGCCCGACGCCAGCGTCTCCAGCGTTGTGATGATGGTCGTGTTCTCGGTCTGTCCGAGGTACGAGAACTCGCCGTCCGATTCTCCGGACGGCGACGGGTCGCCGGCGCCGCCACAGGCCGACAGCGCGAGGGCGCCGGCACCGAGCAGAGCAAGGGCGGGAACGAGGCGCCGAACGCGCCGTGATGCTGTGGTCACAATTCCTCCTTGAATGCGACGCCTCTTTTGAAGCGCTTCACAAGAAAAATGGCAGACGGAAAGAGGCTCTGTCAAGACGTCGTGATAACGAAAATGAATCGCTTCAGTCAGAGTCGCATCCCATTAAGCTTGCCTGACGAGCTATCGCAGTCTCGACCCAGCGGGCTCGACACCGACGTCGGAAGGAGGCGAGCGTGGCCATGGATCCCCGTGGGGGCTCTCGTGCGCAGCCGAGCATGGCTGACGTCGCTGCGCACGCCGGAGTCGCCATCGGTACCGTCTCCAACACCCTCAACAGCCCGGGCAAGGTTCGGGAAGCGACGAGACGGAAGGTTCTGGCAGCGATCGCCGAACTCGGGTTCGTGAGAAATGACGCGGCCCGTTCGCTCGCGGCCGGCAGCAGCACGTCCGTCGGGCTGGTCCTCGCCGACCTCGGGAACTCGTTCTTCGTCGACATCGCTCGCGGTGTGGAACGCGTGATGCGGCGGCGCGGAATGGATGTGCTGATCGTCAACACCGACATCGAGCCTGCCCGCGAGGTCCACAACCTCGAGCTCCTCGATCGCTCACGGGTCGCCGGCATCATCATCGCGCCCTTGGACACTCCCCTGGCGAAGTCGCCCGTCCTCCCCACGCGTTCGACGCCGACCGTCCTCGTCAACTACGAGTCTCCGACACTCTCGTATTCCGGTGTCATCGTCGACGAGCGCCACGGTGGCCTCCTCGCGGCGAGTCATCTCCTGAGTCTCGGGCGGCGACGACTGCTGTTCGTCGGAGGGCCGCTCTTCCTGACTGCGGTCTCGCAGCGGTGGGAGGGTGCGCAGCAGGCTGTCGCCGGACAGGCGGACGCGACGATTGCGCTCGAACAGACGCGGGGCGTGAACATCCGGCACGGGCGCGAGGTCGCGAAGCGCCTGATCAGGGCTGGGGCGGGTGCCTACGACGGCATCATCGCGGGTTCGGATCTCGTCGCCATCGGCCTGATCCAGGTGCTCAACGAGATCCCTGGGTTCGCCGTGCCGGTCGACATCGCCGTGACGGGGTACGACAACAACCATTTCGCCTCGGAGAGCGCCATCCCGGTGTCCACTGTCGCGCAGCCGGGAGAGGAGATGGGGAGCATGGCAGCCGATCTCCTCCTGGAACAGATCGAACGCCCGGAGTCGCCGAAGCGAACGGTCACCCTCGAGCCGCGCATGATCCCTCGATCCTCGACTCTCGGGGACGTCTGGCGTCGCGACTGACGCGGGCCCCCGCAACGAGCGCCGTGACGTCTGCCCGGCGCGTAGGACCGTGCCCCGTTCGCCCGGCGGGCGCGGCCCGCACCTCCGTCGGGCTTCCGCTTGACCGCGTTAGGCGTCAAGCGCTTTGAGTCGGCAGGCGCAAGCGCTTGAGGAGAAGCGCGTTGACGGCGACGATGACACTCGACCCGGACATCGACAGCGCGGCGATCTCCGGGGAGAGCATGATCCCGAATGCCGGATAGAACACCCCGGCGGCGATCGGAAGGGCGGCCGCGTTGTAGCCGATCGCCCAGCCCAGGTTCTGCCGCATCTTGCGCAATGTGCCCTTGCCGATCTTCAGCGCGATCGCGACGTCGAGCGGGTCGGAACGCATGAGCACCACATCCGCGGTCTCGATGGCGACGTCGGTGCCGGCACCGATCGCGATGCCCAGGTCGGCCTGGGCGAGGGCCGGGGCATCGTTGACGCCGTCGCCCACCATCGCGACCTTCCTCCCGGCGGCCTGCAGCTCGGCGACCTTCGCGGCCTTGTCCTCCGGGAGGACGTCGGCGATGATCGTGTCGATGCCCAGCAGCGCTGCGATACGCTCCGCCGTCGGCCGATTGTCGCCGGTGAGCATCGCGACCTCGACGCCCTGCTCGTGCAGGGCGTCGAGGGCGGCCTTCGCGCTCTCGCGGGGCGCGTCGGCGAGCGCGATGACCCCGGCGATCCGCCCGTCGACGGCGAACATGATCGCGGTGCGTCCGGAGGCTGCCAGTGTGTCGTGGGATGCCTGAACGGTTGCGGTGTCGATGCGCTCCGCGGTCATCAGGCGGGCGTTTCCGAGGACCACACGCCGCCCGTCGACGGTGGCGACCGCGCCCTGGCCGGTGATGTTCCGGAACGCGGTGGCATGTCGTAGCGGGACGTTGCGCGCAACGGCGTACGCGACGATCGCGGTCGCGAGGGGATGCTCGGACTCCCGCTCCGCCGCCGCGACCAGTCCGAGCATCTCGAGTTCGTCGCCGGCGACGGCGAGGTAGTCGGTGACCTCGGGTTCACCCTTGGTGAGAGTGCCGGTCTTGTCGAAGACCACGGTGGTGATGCGTGCGGCGGTCTCGATGCCGTCCGCTGTCTTGAACAGCACGCCCCGCCTCGCGCCGAGGCCGGTGCCGACCATGATCGCGGTCGGTGTCGCCAGCCCGAGGGCATCGGGGCACGTGATGACCACGACGGTGATGGCGAACAGGATCGCCGTCGGCACCGCTGCTCCTGCCAGCATCCACACCAGGAAGGTCGTCGTTCCGCCGATCAGGGCGACGAGCACGAGCCAGAACGCGGCCCGGTCGGCGAGCCGCTGCCCCGGAGCCTTGGAGTTCTGCGCCTGCTGGACCAGTGAGACGATCTGGGCCAGCGCCGTGTCGGCGCCGACCTTCGTCGCTCGCACCCGGAGAGTGCCGACCGTGTTGACCGTCGCGCCGATCGCGTCGGAGCCGGGAGACTTCGACACCGGCATGGACTCGCCGGTGACCATCGACTCGTCCACCTCCGACTCCCCCGACTCCACGACTCCGTCGGTGGGCACCTTGGCGCCCGGCCGCACCAGCATCAAGTCCCCGGGCACCACGTCGGAGGTGGCGATCTCGACCTCCTGGCCGTCGCGGATCACGACCGCCTGCGGGGGTGCCAGCTCGAGAAGCGTGCGGATGGCGTCATTCGCACCGCCGCGGGCCCGCATCTCGACCCAGTGCCCCAGCAGCACGAACGTGGCGAGCACGGTCGCCGCCTCGTAGAACACCTCGCCGCCACCGGCGAGGGTGACGAAGAGGCTGTACAGCCAGCCGGCGCCGACGCCCACCGCGACGAGGACCATCATGTCCAGGGTGCGGGCGCGGAGCGCCCGGTACGCCCCGTCGAAGAAGATCCAGGCCGAGTAGAAGATCACCGGCAGCGAGAGGATCAGTGCGAACACGTCGTCGCGGAGCCCGAAGGGTGCCGGAACACCGAATCCGAGGACCTCTCGCCCGATCGGCGACCACAGGGTGATCGGTATGGAGAGGATCAGCGCGACCAGGAACCGGCTGCGCATGTCGCGGATCATGGCATCCATCGACATGCCGGCATGGTGGCCGCCGTGACCCATCATCTCCTGCGGGGAGTGCGCGCCGGGCTCTTCTGTGGGGTCGCAGATGTGCTCGGGGACGGATTGACCGGCGCAATGGTAGCCGCACTCGATGACCCACTCCTGCAAGCGCGCAACCGAGGTCGTGCCGGGATCGTACGTGACGGTCGCGGTCTGCGAGATGGGGTTCGCGTCGACTCGGATGACGCCGGGCCGGCGGGCGAGGTGAGCTTCGGTGACGTTGGTGGAGGTCGCGCGGATCATGCCGCTGACCTCCAACGTGACGGTTCTCGGTGTGCGGTTCATCGCGACAGTGGCTACGAGCGTCCGAGAAGATCGCGCATCGTGGCGATCTCGGCGGTCTGGTCCGCGATGATCTTGTCGATCAGGGCGATGACGTCGGGGTTCTGCGCTCCGCGAAGGGCCATCTCGCCCATGTCGATCGCACCCTCGTGGTGGACGATCATCTGATCCAGGAACAGCCGCGCGGCCTCGTCGCCCGACGCGTCCTCGAGAGCAGTCATGTCGCCGTCTGACATCATCCCGTCGTCGTGCCCCATGCCGCCCATGGAGTCCTCGTCGTACTCCACGTTCCACTCCTCCAGCCACGAGCGCATGGTCTCGATCTCCGGACCTTGGGCGTCCTTGATCTTCTGGGCGAGCTCGGTCACCTCGTCCGGGATGCCGGCCTTGTCGAGGAGGATGTCGGCCATCTCGATCGCCTGGTCATGGTGCGGGATCATCATGATGAGGAACATCTGGTCGGCGGCGCTGAAGTCCGCGCCGGGTTCGTTCGTCTGGGTCATCATGCCGCCGGGCCCATTTCCCATGCCCGGTGTGGTGCCGTCGGCGGCGGCGCAGCCTCCCAGCGTGAGGGCGGCGGCGAGCAGGGCGGAAGTCAGCGCGGTTCTGCGCAGTGCGTCCATGTGAAACAACGTCCTTTCGTATCAGTCGACATTCGGGTGATTCGGTGCCCGGGCAGGGCGATGCGATCCTCCGACCGATTGAGTGGGAGGAACGCCGGCGGCGAATCAGGTTCGACTGATCGAGAGGACGATGAGGGACGGTGCGCGCGCGCGCGCCGATGTGGCCGCGCGCAGCCTGTCTGGGGAGGTGTCACTCCCTGTCGCCGCGACGCGGAGGAATGGCACACGCGGAGCGATGATCAGCACGAAAGCGAGCAACGCGAGCACGCACGCCATCAGAAGCATCGTGTGCACCGGCGCCGGCAGCGTGCTCGGTGTCGCCTGATCGCAGTCGCAGTCCACCACTGATGCCGGTGCGACCGGATGCGAGTTCGGCGCGATCTCGCCGTCGTGCGCGGCCGCGTGGGGAACCGCACTGGCCGCCGCGGTGATCGATGCCGTGGTGATGGAGGTGGTGTGGGCGTGGTGGGATGCTCCCGGGGCGCTGAGCACATGCATGGCGAGCAGTCCGACGATCACCGCGGTCGCGATGGCGAGGACGACGGCGTTCAGCGAGCGCAGCCGACGGAGACGATGACGGACGACGGAGTCGATCACGAGCATCTCGCACCCCCCTCGGCAACAGCGTAATCCGCTTCGAGCCGGGCGGCGCGACTCACGGGCGCGCCGGCAGCCGCGCCGACCGACTCGCCGGGTTGGCGCCGCCACTCAACACGCGTCGCCCCGCCAGCGCGCCGACAACGGCGAGAGCCAGCAGCGCGAGCACCGCGGCGGGAGGAGTCCACGCGCCCAGCCATCCGGCGAGGGGATACGCGATGAGGAAGCACGCGTGCGAGAGCGAGAACTGGGCGGTGTAGACGAGCGCACGGTCATCCTCCGTGGATGCCGCGAGCAGCAACCGCGCCGACGGTGTGTTGATCAGGGACGTGCCGGCACCCAGCAGCGCCCAGACGCCCAGCAGCGGCCACCACGAGCCCCGCGGATCCATCGACAGCGTGAACACGAGCGCACCGACCAGACCCGCGATGACGGTCGTCGCACCCGCGAGCATGGTCCGGCTCACGCCGAGCGCCTCCACGATGCGCGGGGTGGTGAGCGCGATGAGGAGCGAGCCCATGCCGTATGTCGCATATACCAGGCCGAGCGCACTGTCATCCAGCGCGAAGACACCCTTCACATAGACGACGCTGTTCACGAGCACCAGCGCCGTGCCCGCGGCGACCACGACGTTCATGAGCATGAGGAAGCGCAGGCTTCGCGTGCGCACGAATACCCGGACACCCTCGGTCGTTCGGCGCCAGAAGCGCAGCACGGACGACGGGGCGGGTCGTGGCGGGATCCGCGTCACGGCGACGAGCGCCGCCGACGCCAGGAACCCGACGACCGTCGCCGCGAAGAGGTTCGAGTACGAGACGACTGCGAGGAGCAGCGCGGCGACGATCGGGCTGACGATCGCCTCGAGGTCGTACGCCAGACGGGAGAGGGAAAGGGCTTTGGTGTAGTCGCGTTCATCCGTCAGGATGCTGGGGATCGTGGACTGGAAGGCCGGCGTGAAGGTGGCGGACGCCGATTGCAGCAGGAAGATGAGCACGTAGATCTGCCACACCTCGGTGACCATAGGCAGCCCGACCGCCATGAGCGCCCGGACGAGGTCAGCGCCGATCAGCACCGCCTTGCGCGGCAGCCGATCCACCGCCGCGGCGACGATCGGGGCGACCGCGACGTACGCGATCATCTTGATCGTCAGCGCCGTCCCCAGGACCGCGCCCGCGTCGGCACGGGCGAGGTCGAAGGCCAGGAGCCCCAGCGCGACCGTGAGCATGCCGGTCCCGAGGAGCGCGAGCACTTGAGCGGTGAAGAGGTTTCGGTACGCGCCGACACGGAGGACGGAGGCGAGCCGGAGCGACGCTGTCATGCGTGGCCGCGGTGGTGGGCAGGTTGATCGTCCACCGCATGCTCGGCCTGCAGCAGCGCTTCCCTGACCACACGCACCGCATGCTCGTCGACGAGCGAGTAGAAGGCGCGGTTGCCCTCCTGGCGCACGCGCACCATGCGCGCCCAGCGCAGCTTCGCGAGGTGCTGGGAGACCGCAGGGCCCGGCCGATCGACGGTGTCCGCGAGCTGGTTCACCGACAGCTCGCCATCCTGCAGAGCGAGCAGGATGCGCACCCGCGTGGCGTCGGACAGAAGCCGGAAGATCTCCACCGCGACCTCGACGTACTCGGTCGCCGGCAGCGGATCATTCGTGTCTGCGCGCATACGCAGATACTACGCGCCGCCGAAGCACCCGAGACAGGCCGGTCGAGGCGGCCGGTCGTCTTCATCCGCACCTCCGTCAGGCGTCCGATAGGTTGGGCGCCATGCCATCCGAGCGCCCGCCCGTGAACATGGCTGATGTCGCGCGTCGTGCCGGCGTCGGCATGGCAACCGTGTCGCGCGCGTTGAGCGGCTCCTACGGGGTGTCCGCCGCGACGCGTCGCCGCATCGAAGCGATCGCGGAGGAGATGGGCTACGTCGTCTCGCCGGAGGCATCGAGGCTTGCGCGGGGGGCGACGGGCCGGGTGGGCATCCTCCTCCCTCACACGTCCTCCTGGTTCTTCGGTTCGGTGGTGGAGGGCATCGAGAGCGAGCTGCGCAAAGCCAATCTCGATGTGCTGCTCTATCTGGTCCCCGATGAGGGCGCCCGCCACCGGTTCTTCCGTGATCTTCCGACTCGGCGCAAGGTCGATGCCGTCGTGGTCGTGGGGATGCCTGTGGATGCCGACGAGCAGCGCAGTCTCGAGGCTCTCGACGTCCACATCGTCTCGGTCAGCGGACAAATCGCGCCGTTCCCGTTCGTGCGCATCGACGATGTCGAGGCAGCCCGGCAGGCGACGGCGCACCTGCTGTCGCTGGGACACCGACGCATTGGGATGATCGAGGCCGTCGCGCCGAACATCAACGCCGACTGGTCCGTCGACATCGACCGCTCGGACGGGCACTACGCGGCTCTGCAGACGGCCGGCCTCGCCCCGGACCCGAGTCTCGTGATGCGCGTCGCGTGGGATCCGGAGCAGGCGGCGCTCGCCATGGCGCGACTCCTGAGCCTCCCCGATCCGCCCACCGCCGTGTTCGCGCACTCCGACGAGATCGCCGTCGGCGCCGTCCGCACCATCCGACGGGCAGGTCTGCGCGTCCCGCAGGACATCTCGGTGATCGGGATCGACGATCATCCGCTTGCCGCACTGACCGACTTGACGACCATCGGCCAGTCGCCCGAAGGCCAGGGCGCCGCGGCGGGGCGCATCATGCTCGCGCTGCTCTCCGGTGAGGGGGCGCAGGACTCGCTGACCATGCCCACCACGCTCATCCCGCGCGGCAGCACGGCCCCTCCCCGCTCGTTCTGATCGCCCCGGATCACCGCCGGCGATGAGGTCGCCGCCGCCTCACGGTGCCGCGCGCCGAGCCCGCTTCGCAAGCGTTTCCCATCGACGCTCAGCAATCCCTCTTGACAGGTATTGCCCGCAGTGCTTTCATTTCGGAAACGCTTCCGGTTTTCGAAGCGCACCCAATGACGGTTGCGAAGGGACGACGACGTGCCAGAGAACTCCCGGCCTCACACGCGAGCGAGGATCCGCACGGCGGCGGCTCTGCTCGCTCTGATCGGCGTCGCGGCCACCACCGGGTGCGCAGCCGGCGGCGGTCCCGAACAGGTGCGATTCCTGCTCAGCAAGCCTGAGGCGATCCCCTACTTCCGCGACCTGATCGCCGAGTACAACGGATCGCAGAACGACGTGCATGTCGTGCTCGATTCGGCCTCGAACCTGCAGGCCGGCTTCCTGCGCGGCAACCCGCCCGACCTCGGCTTGCTGAACTACAACATGGAGATGGCGCGCTTCATGGAGCGCGGCGCGCTCAGCGACCTCTCCGACATGCCCGAGGCCGACCGCATCCTGCCGCAGGTGCAGGAGCTCGTCGACCAGTACGCGACGTATCCGGGACGCACGAGCGTCCTGCCGTACTCGGTGATGGCGGCATCCGTCATCTACAACAAGCGGCTCTTCGAAGACAACGGCGTCGAGGTGCCCACCACCCTCGACGAGCTCGAGGCCGCCTGCGAGACCTTCACCGCAGCAGGTGTGACGCCGTTCTATGCGACGTACAAAGACCCGTGGACCGTGGCGCAGGGCTGGTTCGACTACACGGTCGGTGGCACGGTCGACGTCGCCTCGTTCTACGACGAGATGAAGGAGCTGGGCACCGCGGTGGGTCCCGAATCGGACGTGTCGTTCCAGAAGACCCTGGGCGAGCCGGTGTCGCTCATGAAGCAGCTCTCCGACGGATGCACGAATCAGGATGCCGCGAGCAAGGGCTACGGCGACGGCAATCTCGCCTTCGCGCAGGGCGAGGCCGCCATGTACCTGCAGGGGCCGTGGGCGTTCGGCGAGATCGCCAAGACCAGCCCCGACCTCGAGCTGGGGACCTTCCCGCTGCCGGTGACCAATGACCCCGGCGACCTGAAAGTGCGCGTGAACCTCGACCTCGCGGCGTGGATTCCCGAGGCCTCCCGCCACAAGGAGGGCGCCCGGGCGTTCCTCAGCTACCTGTTCCAGAAGGAGGTCATGGACCAGTACAACGCCGCGCAGCTCGGCTACGGAACGACCACGGATGCCGCGCCCGTCACCGACCCGCGCATCGTCGGCATGAAGAAGTACTTCGACGCGGCGGACTTCTATCAGGGTGCGTCTCAGCAGATTCCCCTGACGATCCCCGCCGCGAACTACCTGCAGGGCATCGTCCTCGGCAGCGACGTGGAGGCGACGCTTTCGACCATGGATGCCGACTGGGCGCGGCTGGCGCTGCGGCAATAGGCACACGGACAGCACGAGGGAAGCGACACGACATGGCAACAACGACGGCGACGCTCGTCGCACCGAAGTCACGCAAGCAGGCGACAGCCGGCGCGCCACCTCGGGCGAAGCGCAGGGTGGAGGGGGTCTACTACCTCTTCCTCCTGCCGAGCCTGATCCTCTTCACACTCTGCATCACCCTGCCCGCGGTCATCGGCATCTTCTTCAGCTTCACGAACTCGATCGGCTTCGGCGACTGGAAGTTCGTCGGGTTCATCAACTACATCGCCGCCTTCAGTGACCCGGCGATCCTGCAGAGCTACCTCTTCACCTTCGGCTTCGCCGCCGTCACGGTGATCGTCGTGAACGTGGTGGCCTTCCTCCTCGCCGTCGGGCTGACCTCCCGCATCCGCGCCAAGACCGCGCTGCGCACGATCTTCGTCATCCCGATGGTCATCTCGAGCATCGTCATCGCGTTCGTCTTCAACTTCCTGTTCTCGAACTCCCTTCCGGCGTTCGGGCAGGCCATGGGGATCGGCTGGCTCAGCGAGAGCATCCTCGCCAACCCCGACCTGGCGTGGATCGCGATCGTGATCGTCACGGCGTGGCAGGCGATCCCGGGCACGCTGCTCATCTACATCGCAGGCCTGCTCTCGATCCCCGGCGAGGTCTACGAGGCCGCCGCGATCGACGGCGCCGGCCACTTCGCCCAGCTCGCACGCATCACGCTCCCGCTCGTGATGGGCTACGTCGTCATCAACCTGATCCTCGGGTTCAAGGGGTTCCTGAACGCGTACGACGTGATCGTCGGTTTGACCAACGGCGGTCCGGGGACGGCGACGCGCAGCATCGCGATGACGATCGTCACCGGCTTCTCGAGCGGCGACTACGCCTACCAGATGGCGAACGCGACGATCTTCTTCATCATCACGGTGGCCATCGCGCTGCTCCAACTCACCTTGACCCGCGGAAGGAACGTGCTCTGATGTCGGTTCAGCCCGCCCTCGTCGTCGAAACGATCGAGGCCACAGAGGTCCTCGAAGGCACCGCCCCCAAGCCGGCCCGCAGCCGCTTCTCGATGGAGCGGGTCAACTGGCCCGGCACGATCATCCTCGCGCTCTGCGCGATCACCGTGCTCGTGCCGCTCTACGTCACGGTCTCGATGGCGTTCAAGACGCAGGCGCAGGCGGTCGACGGCAACGCCTTCTCGCTTCCCGCGCCCTTCAGCATCGACGGATTCGTCGAGGCATGGGAGCTCACCAACTTCCCGCTCGCCTTCATGATCACCGTCGTGGTGACGGCCGCCACGGTCGCCGGGACGATCCTGCTCGCCGCCGCCGCGTCGTTCGCCATCGCTCGCAACTGGGATCACAAGCTCTTCCGCTGGTCGTTCTTCTACCTCCTGATGGCGATGTTCATCCCGTTCCCCGTGCTCGCGCTGCCGCAGATCCAGCTCACCGGCCTCGCCGGACTCGACAACCCCGCGGGCGTCACCCTGCTGCACATCATGTTCCAGCTCAGCTTCAGCGTCCTTCTCTTCACCGCCTTCCTCCGGTCGATCCCCCTCGAGCTCGAGGAGAGCGCGCGCATCGACGGAGCGACGACCTGGCAGGCCTTCTGGCAGCTGACCTTCCCGCTGCTGGCGCCCATGAGCGCGACCGTCGGCATCTTCGCCTTCCTCGCGTCCTGGAACGACTTCATGATGCCGTCGCTGATCATCTCGGACCCGAGCCAGCAGACCCTCCCGGTCGTGCAGAGCATCTTCCAGACGCAGTTCAGCAACAACTACCACGTGTCGTTCGCCTCGTACCTCATGGCGATGGCGCCGGCCGTCATCGTGTACCTCTTCACCCAGCGGTGGGTCATGGAGGGCGTGACCCAGGGTGCCGTCAAGGGCTGACGCTTCCCCTCCGAAATCCGAGCAGACCCACGACGAAAGGCGCGCCGTGCCCTCCGCACATCGAACGGCCCCCGCATCCGGAATCGACGACGACGACGCCACCTGGTGGCGACAGGCCGCTGTCTACCAGATCTACCCCCGGAGTTTCGCGGATGCCGACAGCGACGGCGTCGGCGACATCCCGGGAATCACCTCGCGGGTGCCGTATCTGGCCACTCTCGGCATCGACGCGGTGTGGCTGAGCCCGTTCTACCCGTCGGCGCTCGCGGATGGCGGGTACGACGTCGCCGACTACCGCAACGTCGACCCGCGCCTGGGCACGCTCGCCGATTTCGACACGATGCTCGCAGCGCTGCACGCGAACGGCATCCGCGTCGTCGTCGACATCGTCCCGAACCACACGTCCGACCTCCACCCCTGGTTCCAGGATGCCCTCGCTGCCGGCCCGGGATCCCCCGCGCGGGACCGCTACATCTTCCGGGACGGGGTGGGGGACGAGCCCCCGACCGACTGGGTCTCGCTGTTCGGCGGGTCGGCCTGGGAGCGCGCCGCCGACGGCCAGTGGTACCTGCACAACTTCGCGGTCCAGCAGCCCGACCTGAACTGGGCGAACGCCGACGTGCGGGCCGACTTCGTCCGGACGCTCAGATTCTGGTCGGATCGCGGAGTCGACGGGTTCCGCATCGACGTCGCGCACATGCTCACGAAAGACCTCTCCGGTCCGCTGCCGACGCAGGCTCAACTGGACGCGCTCCCCCGCAACGGCACACACCCGACGGTCGACCGCGACGACGTGCACGAGGTCTACGCGGAGTGGCGGGCCGTCTTCAACTCGTACACCCCGCCCCGCACCGCCGTCGCCGAAGCGTGGGTGGACCGTTCCCGCATCCCGCTCTATGCGAGCCCCGAGAGCCTCGGTCAGGCCTTCAACTTCGAACTCCTGCAGGCGGACTTCGATGCCCGGCAGTTCCGCCGGGTCGTGACAGAGAACCTCGAACTGGCCGAGGCATCCGCGTCATCGACGACGTGGGTGCTGTCCAATCACGACGTCGTCCGCCACGCGACGCGATACGGTCTGCCCCACCCGGAACGCAGTGCCGACGATCTGCCTCTCCGCAAGCACGGCACCGACTGGCTCCTGTCGGGCGGCGTCGAGCCCGAACTCGATCGCGAGCGCGGGCTGAGGCGTGCGCGTGCGGCCAGCCTCTTCGTGCTCGGCCTCCCCGGATCCGCGTACCTCTACCAGGGCGAGGAGCTCGGGTTGCATGAAGTGGCCGACATCGACGACGCCGAGCGCCAGGACCCGACGTTCTTCCGCAGCGCCGGCCTGGACATGGGTCGGGATGGATGCCGCGTGCCGCTGCCGTGGACCAGCGACGGGCCGTCGTTCGGCTTCGGCTCCCGGCATGCGCATCTCCCGCAGCCACGATGGTTCGGCGACGCCTCGGTGGAAGCCCAGGAGAACGACCTGCACTCGACGCTCACCCTGTATCGGCGCGCCCTGGCGCTGCGCCACGAGCTGCAGGCGGACGAGGAGCTCGAGTGGATCGAGACGGGCCGAGAAGACGTCCTGCACTATGTGCGGCCGAACGGATGGCGCGTCGTCACCAACTTCGGGACCACCGAATTCGCGCTCACCGAGTCTCAGGTCCAGGAAGACCACGTCGCGCTCGCCAGCAGCGAGACCCCGTTCGGTCACGTCCCCGGAGAGAGCACCGTGTGGCTGAGGCCGGCCTGACGGACCTGCGGTCGAGCTGAGAGCAGAAGCCGTGACGGTGGGATTTGAACCCACCCATCTGGGGCTCACGGGGTGCCGAGGAGCGCGTTCGCCGCATGATTCCGCGGTTCACTCCCACTCGTGGCGACGTTGAGAGCGGGCGAGGGAGTTGTACACCTGTTCTACCGGGTCGTTGACCGACCGCCGCGCTGAGGTCTATTGCGACACGCCATCACGCGCGGTCCACAGCGGCCCCAGGGAACCCCCTCGCTCGCGAAACGACCTCGCCGTAGACTCCGGTGATCTGCCGCGCGGGCGGGTCGATCGAGCAATCGGAGGAAGCATGCGGCTGGGAATGGTCGGCCTCGGCCGGATGGGCGGGAATCTCGCGCGGAGGCTGATGCGGGATGGTCACGAGACCGTGGTCTTCGACGTCGCCGAGGCGGCGGTCAGCGCGCTCGAAAGCGAGGGGGCGGAGGGCAGCCGCAGCATCGAGGAGCTGGTTGCGAAGCTGCAGACACCACGCGTCGTGTGGCTGATGATCCCCGCGGGACTCACGGGAAAAGTGGTCGACCAGGTTGCGGATGAGCTCGAGCCCGGCGACATCATCATCGACGGCGGCAACTCCAACTACCGAGATGACGTCCGGCGGGCCGCAGGGCTGAGGGAACGCGGCATCCACTACGTCGATGTCGGTACGAGCGGCGGCGTGTTCGGGCTGGAGCGCGGCTACTGCCTGATGGTCGGCGGCCCCGACGAGGCGGTGTCGGTTATCGAGCCGATCCTCAAGACGATCGCACCCGGCCCGGGAGAAATCCCGCGAACTCCCGGTCGGGAAGGCGACTACGCCCCCGAGGAGCAGGGCTACCTGCACTGTGGACCATCGGGCGCGGGGCACTACGTGAAGATGGTGCACAACGGCATCGAATACGGCATCATGGCGGCGCTCGCGGAGGGGCTGAATATCCTCGACAACGCGGACGCCGGCATCCGAGAGTCCGAGCATTCCGCCGAGATCGCACCACTCGAGGAGCCGGAGTTCTACCAGTTCACAGTCGACACTCCCAAGGTCACCGAACTGTGGCGGCGCGGCTCGGTCATCTCGTCATGGCTGCTGGACCTGACGGCCGCGGCACTGGAGGAGAACCCGACGCTGGACGGTCTCGCGGGTCGTGTGTCGGACTCCGGCGAGGGGCGATGGACGATCAAGGCCGCCGTCGACACCGGGGTCCCTGTCCCCGTGCTCGCGGCGGCGCTGTTCGAGCGCTTCGCCTCCCGCGGCGAGGATCACTATGCGAATCAGCTGCTCTCGGCGATGCGTCTGCAGTTCGGCGGACACAAGGAGCTTCCCGCCGGTGACATGCTGGAGGCCGGCAGTCGGAAGGCGGACTCTGAGACCGCGTGAGGTCGAGAGGACGCCGCGACCCGACGAGCTAGCACCGGCGGGGCTCGCGCACCAGGGGGCGTCGCGCCGAGCGACCACGACCTAGCATCGGGCTGTGACCAAGCGTCGAGCGAAAAAGAGCGTGAGCCTGTTGATCCTCGGAGCCGGGGGCGACCTGACCAAGCGCCTCCTGCTTCCGGGGCTGGCCAGTCTGCTGTCGGCGCACGACTACGACGTGCAGGTTCTCGGGGCGGCGCGGGAAGAGCGCACAGATGCGGAGTGGCGGCAGCTGATCCGCGACAGCTTCGGGCAGGTCACCGAACCGGAAGACGCCGACCGCTATCTCGAATCCGCCCGGTACATCACGGGAGACGTGACGGATGCCGAGCAGCTTCGCACCCTGATCGCGGCATGCGAGCACACGCCGATCATCTATTTCGCCCTGCCGCCCGCCGTCACCACCCAGGTGTGTGCCGCGCTGCGTCAACTCGACCTCCCCGACGGCACCCGCCTGGCGCTCGAGAAGCCGTTCGGCACGGATCTGAAGTCTGCGCGCGCGCTCAATCGACAGATCGCGCTGCTCGTGCCCGAAGAGCAGGTGTTCCGCATCGACCACTTCCTGGGGATGTCGATGGTGCTGAACATCCTTGGCCTGCGCTTCGCGAATCAGTTCTTCGAGTCGGTGTGGAACGGCCGTCGTATCGAGCGCGTCGAGATCGTCTACGACGAACTGCTCGGACTCGAAGGGCGCGGCGGGTACTACGACCACGCGGGCGCCCTCGTCGACATGCTGCAGAGCCACCTGCTCGAGGTGCTCGCGCTTGTCGCGATGGAGCAGCCGCCGCGGCTGAACGAAGTCGAACTCCGATCGAACGCTGCCCAGGTTCTGCGCGCCACCCATGTCTGGGACGACGATCCGGCCGCTTCCAGCCGCCGAGCCCGCTACACGGCCGGCAAGGTGGGTGAGCGGTCGATGCCTTCGTACGCGGATGAACCCGGCGTGGATCCTGCGCTGCAGACCGAGACGCTCGCACGGGTCACCCTCGAGGTGAACACCGCCCGGTGGCAAGGCGTGCCCTTCGTGCTGCGGTCGGGCAAGGCGCTCGGCAAGTACGTGACCCAGGTGCGCGTGCACATGCGGCCGGTGCCCGAGATCCCCGGGTTCGGAGGCGCACCGGCGCCCGACTCGATCATGCTGGATCTCAAGTCGGGAGCGGTCGAACTCGGTCTGACGATGAACGGAAGCGGCGACCCGTTCACATTGGAGCGCAGCATCCTGCAGGCCACGAAGGATCTGGGCGACCTTCTCCCCTATGGTCAGGTGCTGCAGGGCATCGTCGAGGGCGACCCACTGCTGTCGGTGCGAGCCGACATGGCGGAGGAGAGCTGGCGCATCTTCGAACCGGTGCTGCGCGCGTGGCGGAAAGGCGAGGTCCCGCTCGAGGAGTACACGGCCGGCTCCCTCGGCCCGAAGGGCTGGTAGGTCAGCTCGGCGGGGCCCGAGTCCACGGCATCCGTTCAGGCTCGGTGAGGCTTCGCGCCCAGATTCTTGTCACCACCCGTGCCGGCTCATATGGCGATGAGGGCGCGGCACCGTCCGGCGAAGTTGATGTCGCTGGTCACCGCCTCCACACACCAAAGAGTTAGCGAGCAAACGAAGTCAGTGGCCTTCGACTGCTCGATCGCGTCGGAGTTGGTCTAGCCAGCCGATACGCGGTCCCCTTACGCACGTGCCCACCCAGGAGTACTGTGCGACCGTGTCAACCGCCGATGCGGTCGTGTTTGCTCACGCCGGCAGCCCACGCGACACGCGATGCGACCGGTGCCTCAGTCCCGCTCGGCGCGCGGCCGCTCTGTGAAGGTGGGAGCCGAGATGGCGACGTTGGGCGAAGTGCAAGCGAGTTTGATGGCGCTGACGGAGGAGGTGCGAAAGCAGCGCGATCTGTACGAGGCTCAGATGGCTGGGCAGCCGAAGGGCCGCGCCGTCGATGCGCTCAAGCACGTCTGTACGGCGCTGGAGACGATCGGGGAGGGGCTGGAAACCCTCGCTGCGGAGTTGGCGCCGTTGCGACAGTTGGTTCCTCCGTCGAGCGTTGAGCCGCGATCGGATTTCCCCGACCGTTGGGCTGGGCTGGCGGCAGAGCATCGCGCGCTCGCAGAGGCGTATGAGTCCCTCAGCCGCACCCTAGGGTAGGCGCCCGCTCGCCTAGGGCTTGGTCCGATGTGGTCAGGTCCGGCGCGCAGAGCGGTGGTGAACCGTGCACCACCGTCGCGGTACTCACTCGCCGCACGGGCAGAAGGACGGGTGGCACGATCAGGCCGTCCGCAACGATGCCCGATCGAGGTTCGGCAACCGCACCACTCGTTCGACAATCCAGCGCCCACTTTGGCGTGTAGCAACGGCCGCGAGCCATTTGGGAACGGATCGAGAACGCCAGCCTTCCCGAAATGTGCCCAGAATGCCGAACAGCGCCCCTCGAAAGGGGCGCTGATCTGGTATTTTTCTGGCGGTGACGGTGGGATTTGAACCCACAGACCCGTCCCTATAGTGCGATCAGCGGAGGTGCGTTCCGTTGATTTCACGCGGGTTCAGCCATACGATTCGATCAACTCGAACCCGTTCGATTCAGTTGAAATGTTGCCATTCTGTTGCCACGCGGCAGGCCCGAAGCATTCCGCCTCAGCCGCCACATCCTTCGCGCCAAACCGGTTGGGTTCTGAGCACCCCGAGCCACCATAGCCTCAGCGTGGCCGCTGCAGTTCCGGCGACCCTCGCCGCTGATGGGGCCCCGAGGAAGGTGCGAGAGACGCGGTGCTTCTATCGAGCGCGCGACGGGCTTCGCCTTCGACCTCGGCTCGAATTCCGTCGAGGATTTGTGAGCGAAGGCTCCACTGCTGCCAGTACAGCGGGACGCGGACAGGCGGCCCGTCGAGTCGCACGACTCGGCCGGCCGCGATTGCGGCTGACGCTTGCGCCGTTGGCACCATCGCCCATCCGAGCCCAAGCTCGACTGAGCGCAGAAGGTCGTGCGCCGACGGAACGAAGTGTCGCGGTGGGAGCCGGGGCTCGATTCCGCGCTGTGCGAGCCAGCGGCTCTGTAGTTCGTCGTCGCGATCGAAGCTGACGAAGGGGGCGCTGTCAAGGTGCTCGCCCCCGACTGTGTCGCCCAGCCACTCCGACACGAACACCGGCGAGGCCACCGGCTCGTAGCGCAGCGCGCCGAGCCAGGAGATCTCGCAGCCGGCGACGGGAGAGTTCTCCGATGTGACGACGGCCATGACCCGCCCAGACTCGAGGAGCCGTGCGGTCTCGCTCGGATCGGCCCGCAGGAGTTCGAGTTCGAAGGCGTGCGCAGAGGCCGCGTGCGTGAGCGGATCCAGGAGCCACGTGGCGAGAGAGTCGGCGTCGGCTGCAAGTGATACGCGCAACTGCGCGTGCGTGTCGCCCACGCGGAGTTCGGCCGCGGCGTCCTGCTCCAGCAGCGAGATCTGCCGCGATAGCCGGACAACTGCTTCGCCCGCCTCGGTGGGCCTCACGGGGCGCGATCGTACGATCAGCACGCGACCGAGCTGCTCCTCCATGAGCTTCACGCGCTGACTCACCGCGGAGGGACTTAGACGTAGACGACGCGCAGCCGCCTCGAAGGCTCCCTCTTCGGCGACTGCGGCCACCGTCGCCGCGAGATCGCGATCGAACATCGACATGAAGCGATGCTAAACCGAATGAAGGATATTCCGCTGGTGCTGAACCAGATTCGTTTCTATGTTGACGGCGTGAGACCCGTGAGAATCCACGCCGCTGTCCCGGCCGCACTGCTGTGCGTCCTACTCACGAGCGGGTGCGCCGCGCAGGCGAGCACAGACGACGCCGACACCATCGCGCCGGGCGAAGTGGTGACGGCAGAGCCGGATGACGGGGCAGATGCCGCGGGTTCCGTCGACGAGAACACGGCGTGCGAGATCGCGGCCGCGAGCCCCGCACTGGCCGAGCTGGGTGGTGTCGGCACACCGGCAGACACGCAGTTCATCGTCGCGCTGTCGTTCTGCCAGGTGGAGTTGACCGTGCCGGGGGTCGCTGACCTCAGCGTCAGCGTCGAGATCGTCACGGCCGCGGATGTGGCGCTGATCGCCGGCTCGGACCCGAGTGCGGTCCCGGGCTCGTTCGTGGCGCTGCCCGATCTGGGTGAGAACGGGCATTTCTTGTCCGCCATCCCGGGGATCACCCCGGCTGATGAGCCGACGTCGGGAGCGCTCACGTCAGCGCGCGGGGATCTCGGCATCACGCTCGCATGGGCGGGTGCCGCCGGCGCTGTGCCGTTCGCGACCTTCGAACAGATCGCACGCGAACTGCTCGAGGCGCTCCCGTGATCGATGCGGCGAGGCGCGACAGGAGGCGGTTCTCCGCCAGCGTCGTCGTCGCGGTGCTGGTGGCTGCGATACTCACCGCCTGCACCGCCGACGATACTGCGGAAGAAGGGGACGCCGTCGCCGACGTCTTCGCCGGGCACGGGATCGCGGTGCTGGACGACGTGGCCGACGAGTGGCCCGAGCAGGCGCTCCTCGCCTCTCCGGCCTACGCCGTGGGGGTGATGCAAGCCGAAGTCGACTCCGCAGGAGGGGTCCCGGGTGCGGACCTCGACGAGCTCGCACCGATGCCGGAGGGAGCCCCGCCGTTCAGCTACCTCGTGGCGGCGTGGCTGATGGAGGGGGCCACCGACCGCGCCACGGCGGCGCGACGGTGGATGCCCGCCGATATCGACTGGTCACGTGCTCCGACGATCTGGTACCCGCGTGCCGCGCTCCTGCTGTTCGTGGCGGATGCGATGGAGGCGTCGCTCGCCGATTTCGGAGCGCTGCCGGACGCGTCGGAAACGCCCGCAGCGCGCGGCGGCGGCCTGGTTCGCGGCGCGAATTCAGCCGGCGGGGTCACGGTCGCCGGTGCCGGCTCCGCCGTCCTGCCGGAAGCGCCTTGTACCCTCGTGATCGATTTCTTCGCACAGACGATCAACCGCATCTTCGGCGCAGTCCAGCTCCCACCGGACTTCCTCGGCTCCGGCGGCATCCTCGGGTCGATCTCGGGGTTCCTCGCGAACCTCTTCAACTCCGCCGTCGCCCTCGCCAAGGCCGCCGTGGTGAAGGTGATCGAGACACTCACCGGGCCCGCGCTGCGAGCCATCGCCTCAGCCGTCGCGGTCGTCGGCATCGCCTCGCATATCAGCAGCTACCTCATGGGTGTGTCGATGATGCTCGTGTCGACGCGCGATCCGGTGCAGCTCGACGGTCAACCGGGATACTGGCACGCCATTATCGACACGAAGCGGCCGCTCGAGGCGCAGCTCAACGACTGTCTGGCGCGCCTCGGCCAACGCCCGCTCCCCGACATCGTGAAGTCGGGCGAACTCTTCTCGTGGCGCGGCGAGCTGCCGGTCAAGGCCAACGGAAAGTCGATCTACGAGAAGGACGTGCTGTTCTACCCGCAGCCGCAGGTGGCCCCTGTGGACGAGGCGAAGCGCGTCGTCATCCCCTGGGTCGCCAACGCCGTGGAGACGAGTAGCAAGCCGGTGGAGTACGGAAAGGTGCGCGTGAGCGCCGAGGTTCCCAAGGGCGACGTGACCGATCTGTTCCGGACCGTCGAAGACCTTCTCGCGCAGGCGATCGCGCAAGTCGCGGCCTACGGCGGACCATTGGCACCGCTGATCGACGCTGAGCTCCGGCGCATCCTGTACCGCATCTTCGAAGACATCAAGCAGGGCATCCTGAACGCGGGGCGATCGCTGCTGATGATCCTCGGGAGCGGTGAGACCTCGTTCGAGTACCGCGAACCCGACGACCCCACACCGGCGCCGGGCGCTCCGGTGCCGAACTGCTTCACAGGCGTGTGGCGCTTCGAGAGCGTCGAATCGAGGTGGCTCGATCTCAGCCGGGCGGCGTTCTCGCGCTTCACCCTCGAGGTCGGAGGCGGTGGGTCGTACGCGGTGCGCGTCGCGGGATTCGCTGTCGCCGACCCCGCGGGTGGCTTCTGGACCTCCTACCGCGGCACCACCCGGTTCACCGTGGCACCCGGCCCCTCGGGTTCGTGGGCCGTCACCGCGCCACGGCTGACCGCGTCGGAGTCGTATGCCGCTCTGTACCTGTCGGTCGGCAATGGATACGCGGTCGGCGGCGACGACTACGGAAGGTCGGCGATGCAGGAACGCGAGCCGCAGTATGAACGGCTCAAGAGCGAAATCCCCGTACCCCTCGGGTTCGTGACCGAATCCCCGGAGCCCGACGGCGCCTTCGGCGAAGCCGTCTTCGGCGCCGGGCTACGGCCGGTGCAGTTCACCTGCGGAGCCGACGGGCAGACCCTCACCGTCACCGGCGAAGCCGACACCAACTACGGCTCGGCCGCCTGGTTGTTCCGCCGGATGTGATGTCACGCACTCGTCGATGAGCCCTACCCGATGCGCACCGCGGACGACCCAGGTACCGTGACTCGTTGAGCTTCAGCTCCGCGGAATTCGTGCGATGGAACGCGGAACGAGTGATCCACCGACCGTTGCGGTTCGCGACGAGTTGGTCGAACACAGTGAAGCTGTGCCCGGACTCGAGCGGAGTACGGCCCGATCAGCTCGGCGTCGCATGACGAGCAGTCGATCCACCCTGGAGCGCGCGGGTGTGCGTTCCTGACGGGATCCCCCAGCTCGACATGCTCGAGCGGCGGTGACTCGGAGCGCTGGGATCCAGCGAATGGAGTGGTCGAGGCCGCCGTGGGGTGAAGCACACGGTCAGCATGTTCGACTCTCTCCTCGAATACGAAGTCCGTGAACCCCCCATGACTCTGGTTGTCGCTCTCTCCGAAACCCTATGCCGACTGACTGCTGCCGGCTGTGCGCGTCCTCCTCAGCGCAGGGAACGTGATCAGCGCGATCACGGCCGCCAGTCCGGCGGCAGCAGCCGCGGCCAGGTTGGCGGACTGAAGTCCAGCATCCGCCGCCGCCAGAGATGTTCCACCTGACTGCAGCACGGCTGCCCGGCTCGTGGCGTCGAGGGAGCCGAAGACTGCGATTCCGATGGCTCCTCCCAATTGAGCTGTCGCCGACGCAAGTCCCGAGCTGACGCCGGAGTTCTGTGCGGCGATGCCTTCGGAGATGACGAGGGTCGTCGGGGTGAAGCTGAACGCGACGCCCGCGGCAGCAAGCAGGAGCCCCGGCAGGACGCGCAGCAGATAGGAGTCCCCATTGTCGACGGTGGCGAAGATGAGGTGCGCAAAGACGAGCAGCACGAGTCCAACGAGCGCCACCCACTGGGGTTCCAGTCTGTCGAGCGCTCTCGGCAGGATGGTGATGCTGATCAGGAACCCGGCCACGGATGTCGGGAGCATGGCGAGGCCGGCAATGGCCGGACCATACTCCAGGACCTGCTGCAGTAGCAGGGCGACGAGCACGAAGCAGGCGATACGAGCGGCACCGCCGAGCAGATTCACGGCGATGCCACCGCTCACGCGAGTGTCGCGAAGCACGCCGGTGGGTAGGACAGGGTCCGCCGCTCGCCGCTCGACGAGGACGAACCCGATCACGCACGCGACCGCGAGGATTGCCGCACAGACGACCTCTATAGAGAGGAGTCCGCGATGCGGTGCGGACAGCACGCCGAACACGACCGCGACTGCTGCCCCGGTGAGGAGGGTCGCACCGGCGGCGTCGAATGAACGCTTCGTCGTCGCCTTCTCCGCTGGGAGGAGAAACCATCCGGCCACGCCGACCACTGCCGCGACCGCACCGGTGACGAAGAGAACGCTCTGCCACGAGAAGGCCGCGGTGAGGATGCCGCCGAGCGTCACACCGGCGGCTCCCCCGACGGTGGACGCGGCGCCCCAGCCGCTCATGGCGCGAGCCCGTCCGGGGCCGGTGAACCGAGCCAAGATCACCGACATGGCGGCGGGGCTCAGCATTGCCGCGCCGGCGCCCTGGATCAGGCGGGCGCTGACGAGGACTGCGTCGGTCGTCGCAAAACCGCCCAGAAGCGAGCCGAGGACAAGCACCCCGGCACCGAGGAGAAACATCCGGCGTCGCCCGAAGACGTCTGCGGCGCGTCCGGAGATGAGCAGCAGACCACCGAACGTCAGGAAGTAGGCGTTGAGCACCCAGGCGGTTCCGACTGGAGTCAGCCCAAGGTCGGTCGTGATCGAGGGGAGCGCGACATTCAGGATGCTGGAATCGAGCATCACCACGAACTGAGCCGTGACCAGCGTGAGCACGAGCGGTGATGCCGGGCGGCGCGATGTCATGATCATCGATTCTCCCGGACCCGTCAGGGTCGCGCAGGTTCCGATGCCATGACGGTGCGTGCAGGGGCAGGCTGCCTGGTGAATCCTCTGACGATGAGCCAGAGCGCGAAGAAGATCTCGAAGAGTCCGCCCGGGACGGCCCCGATGATGCCTGCGCCCGCGACCCCGGCGAGCTCAAAAAGGCTGCCGACAGCGAATGCCGCGTAGCCGGCGAATCCCCAGACCGCAAGAAAGCGGGGAACGAGGCGCGTGCGATAGAGCAGTGCGCAGAAGAACAGGCTTCCGACACCGAGGCCAGCCATGGCGATGTTATACGCAGTGAAGTTGACTGCCCCTGATCCGACGAGAAGGGCGATCGCGCCGACCGAGAGGAAGGTGGCTTCGAAGACGCGGGTGGCGAGGTAGATCCGAGCCACCAGCGGCGAGTGGGGGCGAAGGACGGGCACGAGGAGCGCTCCTATCGCCACCACGGCGACACTGTTGGCAAGCATCATCGAGACGCCGAGAGTGAGCAGGGCACTGTCATCCGCGGCGCCGGTCGCGATGGCGTTGCCGACCCCGTAGAGGACGAACGCGGCGAGTAGAAGTGCTCCCACCGTTCGGGCGATCGTGCGCATGGTCATTGTCGGGATGCTGTCCTGTGAACCGTTCATGGCGGGGTTCTTCCTTGTGTGAGGCCGAGTGTCGAGGCGCGTGCCGTCAGGGAGTGACGTGAGCCGAGACGAAGTGGGTGATGATGCGACCCATCTGCGGGGACTGGGTCCAGTGCAGGTAGTGGGCTCCCTCGAGCACCTCGAGCTGGTGGGTGGCGACTCCCGCGAGCTCGGCCTCGTGGTTCGGCAGCCAGCCGGGGATAGTGTCGACGCTTTCGGTGGAGAGCATCTCCAGGACGGGCAGGTCGGCGGCGAACGGCTGCGCGGCCGCCTTCGTCGAGTTCGCCTGGAGCTGGCTCCACTCATCCGAGATGGAGGGGTTGCCGTAGTTCCAGTTCGACATTGCCGCCGTCCGTCGGCGTTCCTCCGCCGTGTACGCGGTTCCCGGAGGCTGGATGAGGTCGGGGGCGATCGTGGTGACGACGCGGTAGAGGCCGAGTGCGCCAGCGACACCCTCGGTGACCGAGGGGGTGCCGACCTTGAGGGAGGTGGCGGTGGCCGCCATCGGGTCGATGCCGATGACCGCGGCGACCTGGTCCGGGTAGGTGTTCGCGTAGTAGCGGGCGTAGAGACCGCCGACCGAGTGCCCGGCCAGGATGACCGGCTCGTCGACGTGCAGCTTCGCGAGCACGGTGTGCAGTTCGGAGGTGATGTTCTCGATGGAGCGGTTGGCAACGTCGAGGTCGCTGTATCCGTACCCGAAGCCCTCCACGACGATCACGTCGAATGCGTCCAGTTCCCGGATCAGCGGGGCAAAGTCGACCGTCGGGGCGGGGGTCCCGTAGCCGCTGAGCAGCACCAGGGTCGGACCCGATCCCCCGTTACGCCAGACGTTGATGTCGCCGACGTTGAGCGTGACGGTGTCGCCGTAGGGGGTGAGCTCTGCTTTCTCGGAGGCGGTCGCGGCAGCGTTGGCGACGGTCGAGACGAATGCGAGCGTCAGAACGATGGCGAGCCCGATTGCCAGTGCACGTGCGATGCGCCGCCGGCGCGATGGACGGGACGTGGGGGCGGGTGCGGCGGTCTCGGGGCGGGTGGGGTGGGCGGTCGTGGTCATGGTGTGCTCCTTCGTGTCGGTGTCGTGGGTGGGACGGGTCAGGCGTGGTCGGCGAGCAGTTCGCGGCCGAGGTCGGAGATCGCGGGGTTCGAGACATCCGAGAGGAGGATGACCGCGGTACCGTCAGCACGGTCGATGCCGAAGTAGGTGGTGTATCCGCCGGTCTGTCCGGTGTGCCAGGTGATGGTCTGACCGGTGGACCAGTCGGAGATGTGCCAGAACATGCCGACGGCGGTGTCATCTGCTCCCGCCGGCGCCTCGGGGTCCATCGCGGTCAGTCCGGGCGCGGTGCCTTCAAGAAGAGCGGTTGCGAATGTGGCGAGGTCGTGTGCGGTAGAGACAACGCCGCCGCCGGGGGCGTACGCGCCCATGACCCACGGCTGGACGGGGAGGCCGGATGCCGACCACCCGCCCTCGACGGCGTTGCGATCCTCTTCGACGACGGTGTCCGTCATCCCGAGGGGGTCGAACAGGCGGGTGCGCAGCAGCTCGGGGTAGTCCATCCCCGTTGCTGCGGCCACGGCCAGGCCGGCCGTCGCGGCCCCGAGCGTGGAGTAGACGTACGAGCCGCGGGACTCGAGCGTGCCGGCCCGTGCTTCCGCGATCACCTGCGCGTCGTCGGCGGAGAAGAAGTTGTGCCCCAGCGGGGCGGCCCAGAATCCCCGGGCCATCGTGTCAGGCCCGAACGCCACGTACCCGGCGGTGTGCGTCACCAGTTCCCGCATCGTGACCGCGCCGGCCGGCGATCCTCCCAGTTGCGGCAGATAAGTGGACACGGCGGCATCCAGCCGGATCTCGCCCCGTTCAACCGCGTCCGCGATGACCAGCCCTGTCATCGCCTTGGTCAGCGACCCGATCTCCATACGCGTGTGCTGGTCGGCGCCGAGACCGGCGAACTGAATCGGGGTGGCGGCATCCAGGTCGACGGTCGCGACGGCGATGTCGCGGTAGCCGTCGAGCATGCTGTCGCTGCGCAAGCCGTCGAGGCGCTCCAGGACAGTGTCGTCGCCGGTACTCGCGGTGGCGAGTTGCGGCGTCATGGTGAGCGCTGCCGCACCGAGGGCGAGGCCGGCCACCACCACCGTGGCGAGCAGTCGTCGGGAGAGCGCGTAGGCGACGACCACGATGACCGCCGCGAGCACCGCGAGCCAGCTGTCGTCGATGTACGAGCCGCCTCGCACCGAACGCACCAGGAGAACGACCGGAATGCCAACCAGCACAGCGGCGACGAGCGCCTTCCCGGGCCAGCGCCGCGCGAAGGTGCTGGTGTCGCGGGCGAGCGCCACACGGAGGGATTGACGGATGCGGGACATGTCCACTCGATTCTTTACTCATACAGTCGTGTTCGTGTTAGTGAGATAACATAAACACAGATGTATGAGCTAGTCAAGAGGAAGATTCATGAACTCGACCCCTGGTCGCCGCCCCCGCTCCGACGCCACCCGTAATCGCGAAGTGATCCTCCGGGCCGCGCTGAGCGCACTTCACGAAAGTCCTCGCGCGAGCATGGAGGAGATTGCGGTCACTTCCGGCGTCAGCCGCGGCACTCTGTACAGCCACTTCCCTAGCCGATACGTACTCGTGAGGGCCGCGCTGCACCTGGTGGTGTCCGAGGCGAACATGACGCTTACGGGACTGGATGACCCGGCGCTCTCACCGGAAGATGCCGTCGCCGCGCTCGTCGCGACCTCATGGCGAGTGCTCAGCGACATGGCGGGGCTCTGGGCGGCCGCTGGTTGCGAGCTCGGCCAGTGGGAGCTGAGGCGACTACATCAGGACACGACGGGACGAATCCGCAAGCTCGTGATGCGCGGTCGCCGCGACGGCACATTCCGCACCGACCAGAACGTGCACTGGCAAATGGAATGCATCTACGCCATCGCTCGAGCCGGCGCCTCGCTCTCCACGCCCGAGGACCCGGCGCTCACCGATCCCACTGACGCGATCGTGGCTACTGTGCGGACGGTGCTTGCAGCAGAGCCCGCAGCGTCTGAATGAGCGACTCCTGGACCTCGTCCTCGCCGAGCCGGCCCGCCCTGACTTCGGCGGCAGCCCCGTGCAGGAGCGAGAAGTAGCACGCCGTCTGCCACGCGATGCTCTGGTCATCACGGAAGGATCCGTCCGTACGGCCACGAGCGAGCGTATGCTCGACCCGCGTGCGGGGGTCTCCGTGGCTTCCGTGCATCTCATCGGCCGGCAGGGCCTGCTCCGCAACGCCCCGCAGGACACTCAAGCTGCTCACCAGCCGCCACGACGAAGCCACAAGCGCCTCCAACGCGTGCCACGTGTCCCCGCTCAGATCGACGGAAGCGAGTTCCGCCTCCACCCGCGCCATCGAGGTGTGGACGAGTTCCGTCAAGAGCTCGTTTCGCGACGAGAAGTGCCCGTACAGAGTGATCCGGGCGATACCCGCGGCCTGCGCGATATCGGCCAGGCTCGCGCTCGGATTCACGCTCAGGCACTCGGCAGCTGCGTGAAGGATGGCGTCGCGATTCCGCGTCGAATCCGACCGCACCGCCCGCTCCCGCTGCACACCTGCCACGCTTAGACCGCCTTCCGTTAGCTCAAACACTACTGTATGCGATGGACATCTTGACTAGATCAAACAGACGTGTATAGGATCAGATAAATCAAACAGCCCGGTTTGATTAAGCGCCGTCGACGTCGCCTTTGACATCGCCTCCACCCATCCAAATCGGCATCCGTCTGACACGAACCGTTAGCAGGAGAAATCATGAACACCGAACAGTCCCCCACAGCAACCGCCACCGCGCGCACGTCCGACGCAACGTCCCCCACCATGCGTGCCGTCGTCCAGGATCGCTACGGCGAGGTCGACGCGTTGCGTCTGGAGCAGACCAGCCGACCTGAGATCGCAGCCGACGAGGTGCTCGTTCGTGTCCACGCGGCGGGGATGGACCGCGGCACCTGGCACAACATGACGGGCCGCCCCTACCTGATGCGGATTATGGGCTTCGGCTTCCGAGGTCCCAAGAACCGGGTGCCCGGACTGGACGTGGCCGGAACAGTCGTCGAGGTCGGGTCGTCCGTCACACGCTTCGCGGTAGGAGACGAGGTGTTCGGCATCAGTCGCGGTTCGTTCGCGGAATATGCCGCCGCCCGCGAGGACAAGCTCGCCGCCAAGCCGCAGAGCCTGACGTTCGAACAAGCCGCCGTCGTTCCTGTTTCGGGGATCACCGCGCTTCAAGCGCTTCGCGACGCCGGACGGCTCCAGGCAGGTCAGCGGGTGTTGATCATCGGCGCCTCCGGAGGCGTCGGTAGCTACGCCGTTCAGATCGCGAAGGCGCTCGGTGCTCACGTGACCGGGGTCGCCAGTACCAGCAAACTCGACCTGCTCAGGTCTCTCGGCGCTGACGACGTCATCGACTACACCCGCGAGGACTTCGCTGAAGGCCCCGACCGCTACGATCTGATCATCGACATCGCCGGCAACTCGACCCTCACACGCCTGCGGCGCGCACTCACGCTACACGGGACGCTCGTCATTGTCGGCGGCGAGGACGGCGGATCCTTCACCGGCGGAATCGGACGCCAATTCCGCGCCCTCGCCATTTCTCCCTTCCTGCCGCAGCGGCTCGCCATGCATGCCACCAAGGAGCGTGCCAGCGACCTCGAACCCCTCAGCGACCTCATCGAGACCGGCCGGGTCACGCCCAGCCTCGAGCGGACGTACAGCCTCGACCAGGTGCCTGAGGCCATGCGGCAGCTCCAAGCGGGCACAGTGCGCGGCAAGCTCGCCGTCACTCTCTGACGCCTCTTCTTCAAGGTTCGGATGTGGCAGAGACGGTCGCCTAGGCCTGGCCCTGCAGTGGGAGCCTCAGCACCGGCTTCAGGCGAGTCGGCAGGGCCATGCGGCGACGACGGCCCTGACCGACGTCGCCGCATCCGATCATCCGACTCAGCGACGAGCGGCGCGCATCCTTCCGTAGATCCGCATCAACTGGGGGACGACGAGATAGACGGCGACGGGAACGACGATGACGGAGAGGATGAACGCACGCAGGACAGGATTCCAGCCTTCGGCGAAGGGTGCGATCACGAAGAACCCGAGTGTGACGAGCGGGAAGATCGCAATCCAGGTGATCGCGGCTCGGACGTGAACGGACGGGGGCTGTGGCGTCGAAGACGGGATGCTGGTGGAGGTCGTTGCTGCCTGAGACATGGGTGATGTCCTTCCGGTGAGAGGGGGGTTACTGCGGTAGGGCCGCTGATGCGGCGTCGAGGTCTTGTTGGAGAAGCCATCCGTTGATGGTGATGGCTGTCGCGCTTCCGGCACCCGCCGCCGTGATGACCTGCGCGGTAGGAGTGACGACGTTTCCCGCCGCCCAGACGCCGGGGACACTGGTCTGGCCGAATCCGTCGGCAACGATGAGTCCCGTGTCTGGGTCAGTCTCGCAACCTAGCGATTTCAGGAGCGCGTCGCGGGGTGCCTGACGCGGCGCGATGAATGCGGCATCGCATTCGACGGCGCTTCCGTCGGCTAGCTCGACCCCGTCCAGTGCGCCCGGTGCCCCGATCAGCTGGGAAACAGCGCCTTCAACCACCACGACGCCGAATGTGGTGAGCCGGTGCAACTCAGCGGGGCTCAGCTCGATGCCGTTCGTGATGAGTGTCACGCGGTCGCTGTAGCGACGGAGCAGCCCCGCTTGTTTGAGGGACACGTCGCGCTGGCGCCCGCCGATCACCGCGATCCTCCGTTCCCGCACTTCGTATCCGTGGCAGTAGGGGCAATGGTGTACCAGCGTCCCCCATCGCTCGGCCACGCCTATGATGTCGGGAAGCTCGTCGACCAGACCGGTCGCCACAAGAAGCGCACGTGACGTCTGGACCGTGCCGTCTGCGAACGTGACTCGGAAAGAGGCGTCGGCCGACCGCTCGATGGCCAGGGCGGCTGCCGCGACGAACTGGCCGCCGTACGACGCGACTTCGGCGCGGCCCGCTGCGAGGAAGTCATGGGGAGGAATGCCGTCGCGAGAGACGAAGCCGTGCATGTGCTCGGCGGGGGCGTTGCGCGGCTGGCCGGCATCCACCAGCACCACGTCCGCTTGGGCTCTGGTCAGGACCAGCCCTGCGCTCAAACCCGCCGCTCCGGCGCCGATGACGATGACGTCATGGTGTTTCTCGTTCATGAGAACAAGATGACACCAAGAAGGCCTCGACAGGGAGTTCCGTTGCCGAAACTGGAACGGGATGTTTGCATGGGCAGGTGAGCACATCGCAGCGCATCGATACTGAACTTAGCCAGATCCCGCCTCGCCTGCGTCACGCGCGACAGAAGAAGAACGTCACGCTGGAGGACCTTGCCAAGGCCACCGGCATCTCGAAGAGCACGCTCTCCCGCCTCGAGTCGGGCCAGCGCAAACCCAGTCTCGAGTTGCTGCTCCCCGTCGTCGCCGCGCTCGCGATTTCCTTGGACGACATCGTCAGCTCCCCGAGAATCGACGACCCGAGGGTGCCGCAGAAGTCATCCCGCACGGAAGGCCGCGTGCTCACCCGCCTGTCCCAGCCGCACAGCGAACCGCAGGCGTTCAAAATCATCATTCCGGCGACCGAACGCGAACCCGTGCTGCGCACCCACGACGGCTACGAATGGATCTACGTGCTCGATGGCCGGCTCCGGATGGTGCTCGGTGAGCACGACATCGTGATGGGTCCCGGCGAAGCCGCAGAGTTCGACACCAAGAACCCGCATTGGTTCGGATCCGCCGGCAGCGGCCCGGTCGAGATCCTCAGCATGTTCGGCACGCACGGCGAGCGGATTCACCTCCGGGCCAGGACCAAGCCGACCGCAACCTGACGATCGCGGTCAGGTATACGGTTGCCCGTGCAGGTCTCGCGTGGCACCGCTCCGCGAGCGGTCTTCGGGAGGGATCGGTCATCATGGATGCGTCGATCTGTGGCTCGGGAATCACTCAATGACTGTTCAGCCGGGGATGGCGCTGGCTGACCGCTACGAGCTGGCAAGTCGGATCGCGGTCGGCGGCATGGGTGAGGTGTGGAAAGCCTCGGACCGGGTCATCGGCCGCACCGTCGCGGTGAAGATCCTCAAGGCCGAGCTGGTCGAAGCGCCCGGCTTCCTGGAGCGCTTCCGCGCCGAAGGCCGACATGCGGCGCTGGTGGACCATGACGGCATCGCGCGGGTGTACGACTATGGCGAAGCGGACGGGACCGCGTTCCTGGTCATGGAGCTGGTCAACGGCGAGCCGCTTTCCGCCGTCCTGCGGCGGGAGGCGCCACTGCGGCCAGACCGCGTCCTGGACATCGTCGCGCAGACGGCGCGCGCCCTGCACAGTGCTCACGAAGCGGGCCTCGTACACCGTGACATTAAGCCGGAGAACCTGCTGCTCACTGCCGATGGCCGGGTGAAGATCACGGACTTCGGTATTGCACGCGTCGCGGATCAAATCCCCTTTACCGTCGCCGGGCAGGTCATGGGGACAGTGCAGTACATCTCTCCGGAGCAGGTCAGTGGCCGACCGGTGACGGCGGCCAGCGACATCTACTCACTGGGCGTCGTCGCCTACGAGGCGCTCGTGGGACGGCGTCCGTTCACCGGCGAGTCGCCCGTCGCGATCGCCCTGGCGCAGGTGAACGACGCTCCGCCACCGATGCCACCCGACGTGCCACCCCCTGCGCGCGACCTGGTTCTGTCTTGCCTGGCGAAAGACCCTGCGAAGCGCCCGCGATCGGCCGCGGACCTCGCGCGATCGGCCGAGCAGCTCCGCGGCACCTTGGCGGCAGCCACGGGAGTCGTTCAAGGCGCCGAGCCGATGGCATCCGCGAGTCAGCAGCCCAGAACGCTGTCATCACGTCCGCTGCTGCAGACGAAGCTCTACCGACCGAGAGCACGGCGAGGGGCTGTGTCACGCCCGCGACTGTTGGAGCAGCTTGATCGAGGACTGGCATCGAACGTGACGGTCGTCTCGGCGCCGGCGGGTTTCGGCAAGTCGACCCTGCTTGCCGACTGGCTTGCTGAGGCCTCCGCTCGTGGAAATGGCGATCTCGCCGCGGCGTGGCTGTCGCTCGATGCAGGTGACGACGATCCGGCGGCGTTCTGGACATACGTGATCGCATCCCTACGGACGATCGCGCCGGGGGTGGGGGCCGAGGCGCTCGCGCTGGTGGAAACACCCGGCCCGGTCGCGCCTCAAACACTGCTCACCGGGCTCCTCAACGACCTCTCCGCCGTCGCACGCGAACTCGTTCTCGTGATCGACGACTATCACGTCATCCAAAGCGGTCCGGTGCACGACGGGCTCGCGTTCTTGATAGCCAGTCTGCCGCCGAACGTCCACCTCGTGCTTGCGAGCCGCGCTGATCCTCCACTTCCCCTCGCTCGGCTGCGGGCTCGCGGTGATCTCGTCGAGGTACGCGCGGCAGACCTGCGCTTCACCACCGATGAGGCGTCCGACTATCTCACCCACTCCATGGGGCTGCCGCTGACGCCGCAGCAGATCTCCACGCTCGACGATCGCACGGAGGGCTGGATCGCGGCGCTCCAGCTCGCCGCCCTCTCGATGCGCGGTCGAGATGACATCGCCGATTTCGTCGCCGGGTTCGCCGGAGACGACCGATACATCGTCGACTACCTGATCGAGGAGGTGTTACAGAACCAGCCGCCGGAGGTGCGCTCGTTCCTGTTGCACACCTCGATTCTCGGCCGTATGAATGCGCCTCTCGCTGATGCAGTCACCGGGCGTGGAGACGGCAGGGCGATGCTGGAGGCGCTTGATCGGGGCAACCTGTTCCTTGTGCCGCTCGATGACCACCGTCATTGGTATCGCTACCACCACTTGTTCGCGGAGGTGCTGCGGGCGCGGCTGACCGAGGAGCAGCCTGACTCGGTGCCCGAATTGCACCGCCGGGCGAGTGCGTGGCATGAGCAGCACGGCGAGCAGGACTCGGCGATCCAGCACGCCCTGGCTGCGCCGGATCACGCCCTGGCGGCGCGGCTGATCGAGGCGGCCATGCCGGCGATCGCGCGGGACCGCCGGGAACCGACGCTGCGCGGCTGGATGGAGGCGCTGCCCGATGAGATCTTCCGTACACGGCCTGTCCTCAGTCTGGGCTTCGCCGGCGCGCTGCTGTCGACCGGTGAAGTGGCCGGTGTGGAGGCGCGACTGAGGGACGCGGAACGATGGACGAATGCGCCAGACGGGAGCGGGCCCGATCCCGACCAGCTGATCGTGGTCGATGCGGACGAGTTCCGGCGCTTGCCAGGCTCGATCGCGATCTACCGGTCGGGGCAGGCGCTGGCTCGCGGAGATGCGAAGGCGACCGTCGCATACGCTCGGCAGGCGCTCGACCTGCTCGACGAGGACGACCAGTATCGCCGGGGCGCGGCCGCAGCGCTGGAGGGACTGGCGCTGTGGGGAAGCGGCGACCTGAACGGCGCGTACGAGGGCTACGCCGAGTCCGTCTCGAGCTTTCGCCGCTCCGGGCATATCGCCGACGTGCTCGGTTGCACGGTCACCCTGGCTGATATTCGACTGACGCAGGGCCGGCTGCGCGACGCGATGACGAGCTACGAGACAGCCCTGCAGTTGGCGCTCGATCAGACGTCGCCGGTCCGCCGCGGCATCCCGGACATGCATGTCGGCATGAGCACGATCCTGTACGAACGCGGGGATCTGGAGGCGGCGCTCGCGCACCTCGAGTTCGGTGCGGCCCGGGGGGACGCTGAGGGATTGCCGAAGTACCGCTACCGTTCGAGACTGGCCATGGCTCAGCTGCGCCAAGCGCGAGGAGACCTGGCCGGCGCGGTCTTGCTCCTGGATGAAGCAGAGCACTTCTTCGTGGCCGACATGGGCCCCGTCGTCCGCCCCGTTCCCGCGACGAGAGCGCGAGTCTGGCTGCAGCAGGGCAAGATCGCCGAAGCCCTCCAATGGGCCGACGGCGCCGGACTGTTCCCGACAGACGATCTCGACTATCTCCGCGAATACGAGCACATCACGCTCGCGAGGGCGCTGCTCGCGCAGCATCGCCGCCTGCGCGAAGAGCAGCCGCTTCGCGACGCGTCGGCGCTCCTGGCCCGTCTTCTCCAGGCGGCGGAGACCGGGGGAAGAACCGGAAGCGCCCTGGAGATCCTCGTGCTGCAGGCTCTGGCATACCGGGCGGAGGGCAAAGTTCCCGATGCCGGTGCGGCGCTGGAGCGGGCTCTGCTGCTCGCCGAGCCTGAGGGATACGCACGCCTCTTCGTCGACGAGGGCGCGACGATGGCTGGCCTCCTTGAGGCGATGGCGTCCAGGATTGCTGTACGGGCATATGCGCGACGGCTTCTGGGCCTGTTCGGCAACGAGGCCGCCGCGCCGAGCAGCGATCGAGGGGCCGGTCTCGCGGAGCCGTTGAGCGAACGCGAGCGGGAGGTGCTACGGCTTCTGGCAACGGAGATGAGCGGTCCCGAGATCGCCCGTCTGCTCGTCGTGTCGCTGCACACGGTGCGCACACACACGAAGCGGATCTACACCAAGCTCGGGGTCAACAGCCGGCGAGCGGCCGTCGTGCGCGCCGAGGAACTCGGCGAGCTCGGGCGGCGCGGGCAGATACCACCCGCTTAGGATCGCCGTCAGTCGTCTGAATCGGCGCCTGTGGCCGCTGGTGCTGCGTTGTGCGTACCGCCTAGTGGTGCCACGTCAATCCGCCGCACCGCAAGGAGGACCATCCCGAGATCGCGGATCTTGATCAGGATGCCGTGCAGCGCGGCCTGGTCGGCGACAGGACCTCGGATGGTGGTCGTCCCGTCAGGCTCGCGAGTCATCGTCAGGCCGCCGAACCATTCGGCCCAGCGACCATCCAGGTGCCGGTCGACACGCAGTTCGTAGCAGTCGGGTTCGTCGCGAGCAGTTGCCGGAGTCATGCGCGCACCGCGGTTCGGTCGGCGGTCCGGCGGGCTGCGCGTCGGAGCGTGCGGCGGATCAGCCACTCGGCTACCGCGAGATTGATCGCCCAGCCCGCTCCGTTCAGTAAGGCGATGCTCAGCTCGCTCCTGCCGAAGATCGCCTCGCCGAAGCCGAGGGCGAACACCTGGGTGGCGGCGCCGAGACCGATGGCGAAGGCGCGGATCATCCACGCTTGGTGCTGCGGGAGCCGGCGCTGCCGAATGGCACGGAATCCGAGGATGATGAACATCGCCATGCCGGCCGCCGCCAGAAGCCGGAAGAGGAACAGCAGCGGAGAGGACTCCGCCAGCGTGGCGAATGCCAGCCAGACTCCCGAGGCTGCCGCGAGAAGGGCCGCCAGAATCGCCACTCGGCCGGCGATCCGGTGCCAGGACGGCCGGCGTCTCCGGAGACCTCCCGAGAACTGGAGGGCGCCAAGGACGACGAAGACGGTCGCGCCGACGACGTGCAGAATGACCGGAAGAGTCATCCCGCCGTCGCCGCCGGAGGACGAACCGTCTGGGGCGACGGCGAGGGCGACTCGTCGGAGCGCGTTGGCGAGGATGGGGATGAGCCCGAACACAATCAGCCCGGCCGGAAGCAGCCAGCCGGCACGGCGCTTCCGCACGGGCCGGACGGGAGGCGTCGCGTGTGAAGTCTCGAGGTTCATCTCTGCTCCTGGTCGGCGTGGTCCGCATCATGTGCGGGTCGGTGACTGCAAGCTACGCAGCCATGTGGTGAGGCGGCATCCACAGTTGTGGTGATCGTCATGGTGATCCGGCCGCTCACTCGTAACGGAGTGCGTCGATCGGGTTCTGACGGGCTGCCCGCCGAGCCGGCAGGGTGCCGGCGAGGAACGCGATGAGCATCACAGTTAGCAGGATCGACGCGACCGGCACGACTTCGAAGCGCAGCACCTGCAAGCCTTCGAGATCGGTGAGGAACCTGTCGACGATGAGGCCGTTCGCTACGGTGCCGATCCCGATGGCAGCTGCCGCGCCGAGGACACTGCCGAGGAAGCCGATGAAGACCGCCTCCGTGCTGAACAGTGCGTATATGCTTCTGCCTCGCATTCCCATCGCCTTCATCAGCCCGATTTCGCGAGTGCGTTCCTGCACGCTCATGAGGAGGGTGTTGACGATGCCGAATCCGGCGGCGATGAGCGCGATGACGGCGAAGGAGTTCAGCACCGCGATGATGCCGTCCACCACCGTCTGGATCACTCCGATCTGGTCCGATACTGTGGCTGCCTCGAACCCTTGGTCCGCGAGGGCTGCTTGGATCGCGTCGATCTGAGCTTCGGTCGCGTCCGGGCTGAAATGCGCGATGGCGACGACGGACTGCTCAGACGTCGCGGCCGGCTGACCGATGCTCTGGATAGCGTGCAGTTGTTCGACGAGGGCGTCGTTGAGTGCGGCCCCGGAGGCGAGGATCGTCTCGTTCTGCACACCTGCGACCGTGGCGACGACTTCGTGCAGCTCTCCGGTGTAGTCGGCTATCCCGATCCGCACGGTCGTTCCCACGGCACGGTCCGCATCCCCGTATCCCAGGGCGTGGACGTAGGAGCTGACCAGCAGGATCTGGGGATCGGCGCCCGTGTTGTCCAGTTGGGCGCCCGCCGCCAGGTCGGGGGTGGTGAGATTGGCCGAGGCGTTCACGTCGAGCATGTACTTGCCGCGGTGGTCGTACTCGATGTAGCGGGGATTGACCTGTCGCACGCTGCTCAAATCGAGAATGCCTTCGACGCTTCGGATGGCGTCGAGATCCTGATCGGTCAGGGGCTCGGTCTCGAACTGGGCAAGATCGGCGCCGACGATCGCGGCATCCGGGTCGTATTCGGCTGGCCCTTCCTGCTGCTCAGCCTCCCCACTCGTCTTGGTGATTGTGAGGATGTCCTTGGCGCCGAACGCGCCGATCTGGTTGTCGATGTAGTCGGAGACGCCCGTGCCGATCGCGCTGGTGATGGTCAGCGTGAACGCGCCGATGAAGATGGCAAGTACGGTGAAAGTGGTCCGCGCCTTGCTGCGCAGGGTGTTGCCGACCGCGGTGGTAAGCAGGTCAGAGATGTTCATGCGAATGCTCCGATCAGTTCGGGAAGTACTTCTCTGCCATCGCTGATGTGGATCTGGCGGTCGCAGCGCGCAGCGAGTTCGGTGTCGTGCGTCACCACGACGAGGGTGATGCCGCTGTCTTTGTTCAACCGGAAGAGGATGTCTTCGACCAGGCGGCCGGTCACGGTGTCGAGGTTGCCGGTCGGCTCGTCCGCAAAAATGAGCTGGGGGTTGTTCACGAGCGCGCGGGCGATCACGGCACGCTGCTTCTGACCACCCGAGAGGCTGACGGCCTTGTTCTTGGCTTTGTCGGCCATCTCCAGCTGGTCCAGCACCGCCATTCCCCGTACTTGCCGCTCGCGACGTCCCACGCCGGCGATCTTCAACGGCAGGATGACGTTCTCCAGGACGCTGGCGTTCGGATTGAGGAAGAACTGCTGGAACACGAACCCGAAAGTCTCGTTGCGGAATCGGCTGATCTGCCGGGAGCTGAGGTTTGCGACGTCCACTCCCCCGACACGCAACGTTCCGTGGTCGGGTTGATCGAGGAGCGCCAGCAGGTGCATCAGCGTGGACTTGCCGGATCCGCTCTTCCCGACGATCGCGACGGATTCCCCGTGCGCGACCTGGAAGGACACGCCCTTCAGCGCGTCGAACCGGTTGGCACCTCGCCCGTAGGAACGGCGGAGGTCATGGACGTCCAGAAGCGCGGCGGTGCTTTCGGCGCTCATCGGAGGACCTCCGCAGGGGTGACGGACACCGGCGCGGTGAGGCGGGTCGTGGACGGCTGCGAGCACAGCACGGCCAGCACGATCGCCCCGACTACGGGAAAGAAGACCCAGAAGATGTGTCCCCAACTGGAGCCGGAGTCCCGGAGGCGCCGGACGGTCACGGCAAGCGTGGGCAGCAGGACAGCGAGCTGCCAGACGGGAGTGAGCGTCGGCGCGCTGAAGGTCGTGCCGTCCACGGGAGGAAATGTCGGCACGGGGAGGGCGGCGAGAGCGGCGGCGACGAGCACGGTGAAGAGGATCCACCACCAGAACTCCGACCGGCTCGCGGTGCCGGAGAAGTCGGCGTAGCGGTGGAAGCCGTGACGGATGGATTGCGGGAACGTCATGAGGTGTGCCTTTCGGATGATGTGGCGGGATAAGTAGGTGCTGCGAGGCGGTCGGTCGCTGCGGTAGCCGAGGCGGTTTCGGTCGCTTCGGCGATGTTGATCACGACGCTTCCGCGCTTGCGGCCTGTGTCCACAAACCGGTGCGCCTGGGCAATGTCGTCCAAGGGATACGAGCGGTCGATGACGGGCCGGATGTCTCCGACCTCGGCGAGGTACATGACGTGCTGCAGGTCGGCAGCCCGGTAGGAGCCGGGGCCTGTAACGACCGTGATGCCGTGTCGTCGGGCGTCGCGCTTGGCGTTGAGGAGCGAGCGCAGGTCGGCGGCGACCAGGAGCACCGCGCCACCGGGGCGCACGGAGCGTGCCACCCTGCTGACGGGCGCGTTGCCGACGCAGTCGACGATCACGTCGTAGTTGGTTCCGTCGGCGGTGAAGTCGTGACTGCGGTAGTCGATGGTGCGCTGCGCGCCGAGGTCCGTCACCAACGCATGGTTCGGTTCACTGCAGACGGCTGTCACGTGAGCGCCCACCGCGCTGGCGATCTGCACGAACGCGGAACCGACCGCGCCCGACGCTCCGTTGACGAGGATCGAGGTGCCGGCCTGAACCGTCGTCTGGTTGAGGTACGCCTGGGCTGTGATGCCGCCGAAGATGAGGCTGGCTGCCTCGTCGAACCCGAGGCCGCGGGGCTTGTGGACCACCGCGTCGGTGGCCTTGACGAGTGCGTACTCGGCGTGGCCGCCGAAGCGGCTGCCGAGCATTGCCGCCACCTCGTCGCCCGGTGCGAACCCGTGAACGTCGTCGCCGGTCTTCTCGACGATGCCGGCGGCCTCCATTCCGAGCACGGGCCGCCGGGGCCGGAAGAACCCCAGCACCAGAGAGCTCGGCAGTGCGAGCCCGGCGGGGATGTCCCGGGAGCGGGAGCGATAGTCGGCGGCACTCACGGTGGAGGCGTGGACGCGGATGAGGAGTTCGTCGGGCTTCGGTTCGAGGTCGGCGATGTGCTCGATGTGGACGACATCGGGTCCGCCGAATCGGCGGTAGACAGCAGCTTTCATGGTGGCTCTCCAAGATGTGTTGTGGTTCCGGGCGGTGCTCTTGATTGAGCAACGTATGAATCAAGGTGGGGACTAGGCATCACCACATGTGGGGATCTTGTGCGGGTCATCACGCAGGAGCGGCAAATCCCTCCGCGGTGCGGGGCGGCTCGACTGAAGGCGGCCAACCTTCTGCCGATCGTGGAATGCCCCGAACACTTCTCTAGGACTGAGCGATGTGTACGTTTTCACCGGCGCACGCGACCGGCGACGATCTACAAGAACCCGCCACCGGCGACGATCTCGAAAGAGATGATCGGCGGCGGGCGAAGCGGACCGGCTCGCGTGACCGGTGGCGCTCGCGGTGGGTAGGTCGTGCCCGCAGCGCGCTCACCGCACGGTGCCACCAATGACCTGCGACGCTGGGACGACCGTGGGCATCATCCCCACCGTCAGCATGTTCGACGCTTTCCCCGAAGACGCCGGAGTCCCTGAGCCCGACGGTCCGGTGCTTGTTGCCACTCCGTTGCCACGAATCCGCTGAATCACGGGAGCGGGGGCGGATCGCCCAAGCGGTCAACGCCGGTCCCGGGTGGCCCAATCGAGGCGCAGGTGTCGCTCAGGTCGAAGAACCCCTGGTCGCGCGGCAACAAAATGGCAACATCCGAGCTACATCCAAATAGAACGAAACCCACTCAAGTCGATCAGACTGATCAGTTTGAGTGGGCTTCAGTGGCGGTGACGGTGGGATTTGAACCCACGGTAGGGGGTTACCCTACACAACTTTTCGAGAGTTGCACCTTCGGCCGCTCGGACACGTCACCGCCGTATAGCTTACGACACGCCGGGGGATGCCGCGAACCGCGTCGACTCAGCCGGCATCCGGCCCGTAGAGCCGCGCGATGTCGGGCGAGTCGAGCCATCGCTCGTAGGTCGACGACTGTGGCCACCCCTGCGGCGAGTCCTGCCACTCCTCCTGCCGCCCCCACGGCAGGAGGTCGAGGAACGGGAACGTGTGACTCAGCTGCTCCGTGCCGCGGCCGTTCGTATGCCACGTGCGGTAGACCTTGTCCCCGTCGCGCAGGAAGACATTGACGGCGAACCCACCGCCGGGAGGGGCGTCCATGTCGGAGCCGAACGGACTGTCGGCCGTGGAGTACCAGTCCATGCGGTTGCCGACCTTCTCGCGATACGCGAGGGCGTCTTCGATCCGCCCCTGCGTCACGATGACGAACCGGGCGTCGTACGGCTCGAGGAAGTCGAGGCGGGTGAACTGCGACGTGTAGCCGGTGCATCCTCCGCACTGCCATTCCGCGTCGTCGCGCCACATGTGGTGGTAGGTGATCAGTTGCGAGCGACCTGCGAAGACGTCCACGAGGCGAACCGGCCCATCCTTCCCGACGAGCGTGTATTCCGGGAGCTCGACCATCGGCAGTCGCCGCCGCTGAGCGGCGATCGCATCGAGCTCGCGGGTGGCCGCCTTCTCTCGTACGCGCAGATCGGCGAGTTCGCGCTGCCACGTCTCGATATCGACGATCGGTGGAAGAGTGTGCGTTTCGACGATGGCCATGAGCCCTCCTTTGCGCGCGGACGTCCCTGTCCCGCGGTATGTTGACAGCGTACACATTGGGATCGACGCGTCAAGAGGGGCTCCGATGACCCGCATCGGCTATCACCACGGAGATCTCCGTCGCGCACTGCTGGACGCGGCCCTGGAACTGGCGCGGGCGGGCGGGCGGGATGCCGTCGTGCTACGGGATGCGGCTCGACGAGCGGATGTCTCCCCCAACGCCGTCTACCGCCACTTCGCCAGCCGCGATGAGCTTCTCGCGGGCGTCGCACAGCGCGTGCAGGAGGCGATGGCCGCGCGGATGCACTCCTTCGAGTCGCCCCCGCCCCTGATCGGCAGCGTCGCGCGGAGCCGGCTCCGCGCCGTGGGGCTCGGGTACATCGCGTTCGCACTCGAGGAGCCGGGTTGGTTCGACGCGGCGTTCTCCGAGCTCACCGCTCAGCCCGTCGCGGAGTCCTCGCCGCCCCCGCCTCTCGCGCTCCTCATGGCGGCGCTGGACGGTCTCGTGGATGCCGGCGAGCTGTCGGTCGAGGCGCGCACCGGCGCCGAGTGGCCGTGCTGGTCGACGGTGCACGGCTTCGCGCTGCTGGCGTTGCGCGGTCCGCTCCGCGCCCACTCACCCGCAACCGTGCGCGCTGCCGCCGCACGGGCGGTCGACGCGGTGATCGACGGCCTGCTGCTCTGACGCAGGGTTCCCGACGCCGAAGCTCCGCGCGGTGGCAGCCCGTTCTCCGCCCTGCCAGACTGAACCCCATGAGCGTGATCGAGAACTCGAAACTGACCGTCGTCGGCGCGGGAGCGGTCGGATCGAGCGTGGCGTACGCCGCCCTCATCCGCGGGTCGGCCCGTCACGTCGCGCTATACGACATCGCAGCGGAGAAGACAGAGGCCGAGGTGCTCGACCTCGCGCACGGCGCCCAGTTCACCGGCTCCAGCGACATCATCGGCGGTGCCGACATCTCCGTCGCGGCCGGCTCGCACGTCGTCGTGATCACGGCAGGCGCCAAGCAGAAGCCGGGCCAGACCCGCATCGAACTGGCGGGCGTGAACGCGAACATCCTCAAGTCGATGATGCCGCGACTCCTCGATGTCGCCCCCGACGCGACCTACGTCATCGTCACCAACCCCTGCGACGTCCTGACCGTCCTCTCCCAGGAGGCCACCGGCCTCCCCTATGAGCGCATCTTCGCCTCCGGCACCGTGCTCGACACCTCGCGCTTGCGGTGGAAGCTCGCACAGCGCGCCGGGGTCTCGATCTCGAGCGTCCACGCCTACATCGTCGGCGAGCACGGCGACACGGAGTTCCCGCTCTGGTCGCACGCGACGATCGGCACCGTCCCGATCCTCGACTGGGAGCCGCTGGACGGTCAGCCCAGGTTCACCGTCGACGAACTCGACCAGATCGCGGTCGACGTGCGCGACGCCGCCTACAAGGTCATCCAGGGCAAGGGCGCCACCAACTACGCCATCGGCCTCTCCAGCGCCCGCATCGTCGAGGCCGTGCTGAACGACGAGCACGCCGTCATGCCGGTGTCCACGGTGCTCGACGACTTCCACGGTGTGAGCGGCGTCGCGCTCTCGGTGCCGTCCGTGGTGAGCCGCACCGGCGCCGCGCCCATCCGGACGACCGCCTTCTCGCCCAGCGAGCTCGGCCTCTTCCGCCGGTCGGCGGATGCGCTGCGTGAGGTCGCCGACACTCTGCGCTGACCGCTCCCGCACCTCTCGGCGGACCCGCCCACGGGCGGACCGGCGGTGTCGCGGGCGCGACGTACGCTGATCGCATGGCAACCCGACGACCCGTGGCGACGACCGCCTTCCGCTGCACCGAGTGCGGCTGGACCGCCGCCAAGTGGGTCGGTCGCTGCGGCGAGTGCCAGCAGTGGGGAACCGTGGTCGAGGCGGCCACCGCGACGGGCATCGTGCACACCGTGTCGGCTCTCGCGCCGACACGCTCGGCCCGTCCCATCACGCAGATCGACACGAGCGAGACGCCGCGGCGGACGAGCGGGGTCGGCGAGTTCGATCGCGTCCTCGGCGGCGGGATCGTCCCGGGCGCCGCCATCCTGCTGTCCGGCGAGCCGGGGGTCGGAAAGTCGACCCTGCTGCTCGAAGTCGCCGCGCAGAGCGCGCGGGCCGGTCGCCGCGTCCTGTACGCCAGCGCGGAGGAGTCGCTCGGGCAGGTGCGGCTGCGCGCCGAGCGCACCGGCGCCCTGCACGACGAGCTGTACCTCGCGAGCGAGACCGATCTCGCCACGATCCTCGGCCACATCGACGAAACGCGCCCCGAACTGCTCATCGTCGATTCGGTGCAGACCGTCTCGTCCTCGCTGAGCGACGGCGTGGCCGGCCATCCCAGCCAGGTGCGGGAGGTGGCATCCACCCTCATCCGCATCGCGAAGGAACGCGACCTCCCCGTCATCATCGTCGGGCACGTCACGAAGGACGGGTCGATCGCGGGGCCGCGCATCCTCGAGCATCTCGTCGACGTCGTGTGCCACTTCGAGGGCGACCGGCAGACCTCGCTGCGGTTCGTCCGAGCGCTCAAGAACCGGTTCGGGGCCACCGACGAGGTGGGCTGCTTCGACATGACCGGTGCCGGCATCGAAGGGGTCAGCGACCCGAGCGCGCTCTTCCTCGGGCACGGCTCCCGCGAGCCGGGCACCTGCATCACGATCGCCCTGGAGGGGCGCCGTGCCCTCCCGGTCGAAGTGCAGGCGCTGACGCTGACCGCGACCGGGCCGAACCCCCGCCGCATCGTCAGCGGTGTCGACAGTGCCCGGGTCGCGATGATCCTCGCCGTGCTGGAGAAGCGCGCCGGCATCCGTGTATCCGATCAGGATGTCTACGTCTCGACGGTCGGCGGTGTGCGGCTGACCGAACCGGCCGCCGACCTCGCGATCGCCTTGGCCGTCGCGAGCGCCGTGACCGGACGGCACAACCCGCCGAAGCTCGCCGCGATCGGCGAGCTCAGCCTGTCCGGCGAGATCCGCGCCGTCACCCAGCACGACCAGCGCCGCGGCGAGGCGGCGCGTCTCGGGTACCGGTCCGTGCTGGACACCGCCTCGAAGGACCTACGCCGCGCGCTGGGCGATCTCGCGCGTCTGCACACCCCCGACCCGGGGGATGCGCCCGGGTTCTGAGTCGCTACGCCTCGAGCGCGGCGAGCAGATCCGCGGGCGATGCCTGCAGCGGATGCGGTCCCGCGATGTCGAAGAACACCGTCGTGATCTCCGACTTATGCGTGCTGAGGAATGCACGCAGCCAGCCCGGCGACTGCAGTGCCACGGCGGGCGGGAGCGTGGCGGGCTTGTGCGTCGCGTCACTGAACAGCAGGAGCGCGACGTCTCCCGTTCGCGGGTCGCGGTACGTCCACACGTCGCCGCCGTCGAGCGGGTCTTCACGCTGCCCCGGGCGGAGGAGGGGAACGACCGTCGGACCATGCCGGAGCGCGAACGCCAGGGCGGCGAAGTCCTGCGTCTGCAGGGCGTCGGCCAGCTGCGTGTTGCGGAACTCCAGGGGTTCCTTCGCGGAGCGCTTCTTCCCAGCCATGACGACAAGCCTAGAGAAAGTGAGGGGCCCTCTCGGTCCCCCCATTGGGGACTGGGGGAATCGAGAGGGCCCATTGCTCACCGGGCGGGGGATCCGAGTCGAACCTCTGGGGTTGGCCCGACGACCGATGCTGGGGACAACGGGGGTCGCCGCGGGAGCTGATTACAGGGTACGCAACCTGACGGAAACATGCGTCCCCCATTCGGAGGACAATTCATGAGAATGTTCTCAGGAAGGTCTGGAAACGGGCTGAAAAGGCGCCAGATGCCTGCTCAAACCCCCGATCGGGGCGACTTATGCCCACCAAAGCATCAGCGAAGCTGAAAGTATCGGGTGTCGGCGGCTTCGATGCCGCCGATCGAGACGGACAGGTGATACGACCCGGGGAGCGCCCGGGGCCGATCCTTCTTGTCGCACGTGTCGACGGATGAACGGGTGCGGCTCCATTCCAACGGGGTCGCGCTGGAGACCGTCTGGCCGGCCGCGATCTGCACGACCTGATCGCTGGACTCGGTCTGGCAGTCCGTCGACCGCCACCACACGTCGCTGCCGCTCGTGATCTCGAACTTCTGCGTCGTGGTGCCCACGTTCATGAGGCATGGCTCGTCGCCCTCATTGGAGATCGTGATCGACAGCTTCGGCAGCTCATCGCCGCCGTAGGAGTCTTTGTCCGTCACCGCGAGCACGGAGATGTCGCTCGTCGTGCACGGCGCGATCGTCGCCGCACTCTCGCTCGCGCTCGGAGTGGGAGCAGGTGGCGTCGGCGCGGACGTCGTCGGCGTCGCGGACGTGGTCGGCGTCGCGGACGGCGACGTCGAGACCGCCGGTCGGGCCGCATCCCCCGCGCCGCTCCGCCACGGCTGCCAGATCACGACGGCCACGAGCGCGGCGACGGCGAAGACGGCCAGCAGCACGGCGAGACGCCGGCGGCGGTAGACCGCGGGGCTCGGTCGTCGACGCGCAGAGGAGGTCACCTCTTCAGGCTAAGCCGCGGCGCCGCTGCGGCCCGCGGCGGCACGCCTAGAGCTGCTTGAGCATCCGCGTGTTGCCGAGGGTGTTGGGCTTGACGTGGGCGAGGTCGAGGAATTCGGCGACACCCTCGTCGGGGCTGCGCAGCATCTGCGAGTAGACGTCGGACTCCACGACCTGCTCCCCGATCTGCGCGAACCCGCGGCGCGTGAAGAACTCCACCTCGAACGTGAGGCAGAACAGGCGCGAGAGCCCCAGCGCCCGCGCGTTCTCCTCGAGGCGCGCGACGATGGCGCCCCCGACCCCGTGCTGGAGCCAGTCCTCGATGACGATGAGGGTGCGGATCTCGCCGAGGTCCTCCCACATCACATGGAGGGCACCGCATCCGATCAGCTTCCCGTCGGCCTCCGCGACGACGAACTCCTGCACCGATTCGAAGAGCGTGACCGGCTCCTTGCCGAGGAGGATGCGGCGCTGCACCCAGGGATCGAGGATCTCGAGGATGCCGCGGACATCCCCGGTGCGGGCGGGTCGGACGACGAACGAGGTCACCGCACCACTTTATGCCCGGCGGTGCGGCGGAACCGGTGCGCCGTAACCCGCGTGCAACAGGGATCCGCCAAGCTGGGGTCATGCCATTCCGCGTCGTTCGCCCGCGCCCCGCCGGGCAGCGGCATCCTGCGACGTCGAGGAGTTCCCCCGCGTGAGCGTGCTGCGCGATTACTCGACAGCGGTGTCGCAGCCGACGCTGCCGTTCGACGCGCCCGGCGGGCCGGTCCGCTACGACGAGGTCGTGGAAGCCGACGGCACCCTCCGGCCGGCGTGGAAGACGCTGGCAGCGCTCGCCCTCGCGGTCACGCCGGACGAGATGCACCGCGTGGACGGCGAGATCACCCGCTTCCTCGCCGACGACGGCGTCTCGTACACACGACGCGACTCGGGCTCCCAGCCGTGGCAGCTCGACCCCATGCCGCTCGTCATCGATGCTCCCGGCTGGGCGCGCCTGGACGTGGGTCTGGCGCAGCGCGCGGAGCTGCTCAACGCCATGCTGCTGGACCTCTACGGCCCGCAGACGCTGCTGCGATCCGGGATCGTGCCCGCCGCCGTGGTCGTCGGCCACTCCGGGTTCGCCCGGCCGATGGCGCGGGCGAGCGCGTTCGACACGAGCCCGCTGCTGCTGTCCGCCGCCGATCTCGGCCGCAACGGCGACGGCGAGTGGCACGTCCTGGCCGACCGGGTGCAGGCGCCGTCGGGACTCGGCTTCGCGGCGGAGAACCGGCGCGTCATCTCGCAGGTGCTCCCCGACCTGTACCAGGAGAGCAGCCTGCACCGGATGGACCCGTACTTCTCGGCGCTGCGCGCGGCGCTGCTGTCGGCGGTCCCGCAGGACATCGAAGATCCCCGCATCGTCATCATGTCGCCGGGCACCCTGTCCGAGACGGCGTTCGACCAGGCCTTCCTCGCGAGCGCCTTGGGCTTCCCGCTCGTGCAGGGGTCCGACCTCGTCGTCCGTGACGGCTGGGTGTGGATGAAGCCGGCCCGCTGGCCGTCGACGAGGCCGACCGAGCGCATCGACGTCATCATCCGTCGGGTGGATGCCGAGTGGTGCGACCCGCTCGAGATGCGCGCCGACTCCCGCCTCGGCGTGGCGGGGCTCTCCGAGGCGGTGCGCCGCGGGCGGGTGCGCCTCGTCAACGGCCTCGGCGCCGGCGTCCTGGAGAACCCGGGACTCATGCCGTTCCTGCCGGCCGCGTGCGAGCACCTGCTCGGCGAGCAGCTGCGTCTCCCCTCGACGCCGACCTGGTGGTGCGGCGACCCGGATGCCCGCGCGGCCGTGCTCCGGCGCGTGGCCGCGAAGGACCCGGCGCTGATCGTCCGCCCCATCGACGAGCCGCGCAAGGCGACGGCCGGCCTGGACCCCGCCGAGCTGGCCGCGCGGATCGAGGCGACACCGCACCGCTTCGTGGGACAGGACCTCCTCCCGCTCTCGCAGGCACCGGTGTGGGGCGGATCGGGTCGCGCGGCGGCGATGCCGCTCACGCTCCGCGCGTTCACGCTGCGGTACGGCTCCGCCTACCGGCCGCTCGTCGGCGGCCTCGCGGCCTTCCGCGAGACGATCGACTCCGCCCCGATCACGAAGGACGTGTGGGTCCTCAAGAGCTCGGACACCGACCCCGACCAGGGGCTCACCGAGATCCTGCCGCTGCCCTCCGCCCGCTCGATCCCGGCTCTCGCGCCCCGCGCGCTGGAGGACATGTTCTGGACCGGACGGTACGCCGAGCGCACGGAGGACCTGCTGCGACTCCTGCTTGCGACACAGGCGGAGCTGGATCAGCCCGGCGCCCACGCCGCCGTCGTCGACGGCGCCGCGCAGGTGCTCCTCGGGGCCCTGCACCGCCTCGCCGGCGCGCGGTTCCTCGACCCGGAGGCCGAGTTCCGCTCCCTCCTGCTCGACGCCGGGCGTCCCGGCTCGGTCGCCCACTCCGTGGCCAGGCTCCGCGATGCGCTGGAAGGCGTCCGCGATCAGCTGTCCGGTGACACGTGGCGGGTCTTCGCGAACGTCGACCGCGCGACGCGCGCACTGCGCAGCTCGGCGCACCCGCACCGCACGTCGGAATCCGCCGGTCGCATGCTCGCCGCCATCCTCGTGCTGTACGGGGTCACCGCGAACATGATCCGCGACACGGGCTGGCACATGATCGAAGCAGGCCGCGCCCTGGAGCGCGGACTGCAGCTCTGCCACCTGCTGAGCGCCGGACTCACCGACGTGCGGACCCCGCGCGTCGAGCGCGCAGCGCTGGAGAACCTCCTGACGACCGCTGAGAGCATCGTGACCTACCGCCGTCGGTACCGCGGCTCGCTGCGCGCCGCGGACGCCCTCGACCTCCTGCTGCTCGACCGCGACAACCCGCGCTCGCTGTCGTTCGCGCTCGCCGGGCTCCGCTCGCACCTCGCGGCCATGCCGGCATCCACCGGCTCGACGCGGGCCGAGCGTCTGCTCGACCACCTCGAGACGGAGCTCCTCGCCGTCGAGGCTGCGGCACTCGCCGCGACCGGCGGCGGCCGCCGGCCGGCCCTCGCCGACTTCCTGGCGGGCGTGCAGGCCCAGCTCGAGCAGCTCGCCGAGGCGATCGCGCACCTGCACTTCGAGATGGGCCCGCCGGCCGTCTCGCTCTCCGAGCTCTCCCTCATCGAGCTGACGGAGGCGCGTCCGTGAAGCAGTATCGCGTCTGGCATCGCACCGCCTACACGTACAGCAAACCCGTCCAGGACAGCGTGGGCCTCTTCCACCTTCTCCCCCGCGCGCTGCCGTGGCAGGAGGTGGCGACCGCATCCATCACCGTCGACCCGGTGCCCGGCGACTACGAGCCCGACGTCGACTACTTCGGCAACTCCGCGACCTACTTCCACCTGACCGACCCGCACGCGCAGCTCACGATCGAGTCGACGAGCGATGTCACGGTGCACGAGCCGGTCTACGACCCGGAAGCCCTCGGCCGGCCCTGGGAGGAGGCGCGTCCGCTCTTCCGACCCGACCTCCCCGGCGCGTGGGCGGCCACCGAGTACGCGCTCGAGTCGGCGCGGGTGGCGCACACGGCGGAGGCGACCGCGTACGCGGCGGAGTCGCTCACCCCGGGGCGACCCATCGGCGAGGCGGCGACCGACCTCATGCAGCGGATCTTCCGCGACTTCGACTACGACAAGACCGCCACGACCGTGACGAGCACCGTCGCGGACGCCTTCCGCAAGCGCGCCGGGGTGTGCCAGGACTTCGCGCACGTCGCGCTCGCCTGCCTGCGCGGGCACGGCATCGCCGCGCGCTACGTGTCCGGGTACCTCGCGACGCAGCCGCCGCCGGGAAAGCAGCGCGTCTTCGGCGCGGATGCCTCGCACGCGTGGGTCGCGGTCTGGCTGCCGGGCACCGACGAGTGGCTCGCCATCGACCCGACCAACAACCAGTGGGCGAACGACCGCTACGTCACGGTCGCGTGGGGCCGCGACTACGGCGACGTCTCCCCGGTGAAGGGCATCATCTTCACGAAGGCGAAGAAGTCGACCCTCCGCGTCTCGGTGGACGTCGCGCCCGTCAGCCCGTGACCTCGGACCGGTCCACGGTGAACTCCTCCCGGCGACCCTCAGGTGTCGTCACGACGACGGTCGCCTCGCCCTCGCCCCCGGCGAACACGCGCAGCCGGAGGCCGTCGAGGTAGTCGTAGTCCGGCCGGTCGGCACGCGCCCCCCAGGGGAGCACGGCCCCGCCGCGCACGTAGAGCGGCAGCGAGTCGAACCCGTGTCGCTCTCTCCGCCACCGGCCTCCGGTCACGACGTCCCCGGTGAGGAGACTCGTCCACTCGCCGTCGGGGAGATAGAACTCCACGTCGCCGTCGGCCGTGAACACGGGCGCCACAAGCAGGCTGGGGCCGAGCATGTACTGCCCGTCGACATACCGCGCGGCGGGGTCGGCCGGGAACTCGAGCGCGAGCGGACGCATGAGGGGGATGCCCGTCTCTGCGGCATCCAGCCCCTGTTGGTAGAGGTACGGCATGAGCTGCATCTTCAGGTGCGAGAAGCGGCGGGTCACCTCCACCGCCTCCTCGTCGAACGCCCACGGCACCCGGTAGGAGTCGGAGCCGTGGAAGCGACTGTGGCTCGACAGCAGCCCGAACGCGGTCCAGCGCTTGAACACCGCGGCATCGGGCGTGCCTTCGAAGCCGCCGATGTCGTGGCTCCAGTGCGCGAAGCCGCTCATCGCGAGCGACAGCCCGCCGCGCAGGCTCTCCGCCATCGACACGAAGGTCGAGGTGTTGTCGCCACCCCAGTGCACCGGCATCGTCTGTCCGCCAGCCGTCGCGGAGCGTGCGAACAGCACCGCCTCCCCCGCTCCGCGCTCATCGACGAGGACGTCGTGGACGGCGCGGTTGTAGAGCTGCGTGTACAGGTTGTGCATGCGCGCCGGGTCGGCGCCGTCATGCCAGACGACGTCGGTCGGGATCCGCTCGCCGAAGTCGGTCTTGAAGCAGTCGACCCCCTGGGCGACCAGGCGCCGGAGGTGCCCCTGATACCAGGCCGTGGCATCAGGGTTCGTGAAGTCGACGAGCCCCATGCCCGCCTGCCAGAGGTCCCACTGCCACACCGATCCGTCGCGGCGGCGGACGAGGTAGCCCGCCGCGGCGGCCTCGGCGAACAGCGGCGAGCGCTGCCCGATGTACGGGTTGATCCAGGCGGACACCCGCAGTCCCCGGTCGTGGAGGCGGGCGAGCATCCCCTCCGGGTCGGGGAAGACGCGCGGATCCCACTCGAAGTCGCACCAGTTGAACTCGCGCATCCAGAAGCAGTCGAAGTGGAAGACCGACAGCGGCAGGTCGCGCTCGGCCATGCCCTCGATGAAGGAGGTGACCGTCGCCTCGTCGTAGTCGGTCGTGAACGACGTGGACAGCCAGGGACCGTACGACCACGCCGGCACCACGGGCGGGCGCCCGGTCAGGGCCGTGTAGCGCGACAGCACGTCGGCGGGGGTGGGGCCGGCCACGACGAAGTACTCGAGGACTTCGCCCGGCACCGCGAACTGCACGCGCTCGACGGCCTCGGAGCCGATCTCGAACGAGACGTGTCCGGGGTCGTTGACGAGGAGGCCGTATCCGGCCGATGACAGGTAGAACGGCACGTTCTTGTAGGCCTGCTCGCTGGAGGTGCCGCCGTCGGCGTTCCAGATGTCCACCGACTGCCCGTTCTTCACGAGGGGCCCGAAGCGCTCACCCAGACCGTAGATCGTCTCCCCGACGCCGAGGTCGAGCTGTTCGTGCACGAACACGCGCTCGTCGGGCAGGCCGGTCTCGGCCCGGGCGTTGCCGACGATGCCGCGGTCGACCGAGGCATCGGCGCTCAGCCGGAGGTAGGCGGCGGACTTGTGACCGCTGCCGGTCACGCGTCGGCCGTCGACCTCGAACGCGAGCGACCACGGCGCGCCGGCCGAGACGCGCGCGGTGAGGGCGCCCGCGCGGAGCGTCCCCCCGGCCGCGTCGACCTGCGCGACGCCGACGTCGCCCGCCTCGATGCCGGGTGTCTCGAAGCCGCCGTGCCAGATGCCGCCTTCGTGGTGGGCGATCCGCACCCGGATGACCCCCTCCCGCGGCGCGGACAGCGTCACCGTCAGCACCGGCCGATTGAGGGTCGCCCCGCGCCCGGTGATGGCGGCGGTGGGGGCGGTGACGCGCAGCCCCGGGCCGTCGGGTGTCGCATCCGTCGCCTCGATGTCGAAGGCCTCGTGCGCGTACAGCGCCGTGACGCCTGGTCGCAGCTGCCAGAATCCGTCGGTGAACTTCATTACTTGACTGCTCCTGCCGTGATGCCGCGTGTCAGCGTGCGCTGGAAGATGAGGAAGAAGATGAGCGTCGGGATGATGCCCAGCAGCGCCGACGCGCTCGTGGTGGTCACGTCCATGAGCCGGTCCCCCTGCAGAACGCTGATCGCGACGGGCACGGTCTGGTTCGCGTTCGAGGCGAGGAAGGTCAGCGGGATGAGGAACTCGTTCCACGTCCAGATGAAGAAGAAGATGAGCAGCACCGACAGGGTGGGCCGGCTGATCGGGAACACCACCCGCCACAGGATCTGCCAGCGAGACGCCCCGTCGAGCGACGCCGCCTCGAGGATCTCCTTCGGGAAGGTGCCGTACACGGCGGACAGCAGGTAGGTGCCGAAGGCGGCCTGGACCACGGTGAAGATGATGATGACGGCCCAGACGTTGTCGTAGAGTCCCACCTCTTTGAACATGAAGTACAGCGGGTACAGCAGCGCCTCCTGCGGCAGCAGGTTCGCGAGCAGGAACAGCAGCACGATCCAGGCACGGCCCCGAATCCGGCCGATGCCGATCGCGAAGGCATTGAGCATCGACAGCAGCACGGCGAGCACCGACACCACGCCCGAGATGAGGATCGAGTTCCAGACCTTCTGCGGGAAGTTCACCCGCTCCCAGAACTTCTGGATGCCGGTGAAGTCGAGAGTCTCGGGGAAGGCGAGCGGACCGGAGGTCGCGTAGTCGACCGGCGACTTGAACGAGTTCACGAGGATGAGGTAGAAGGGCACCAGGATGAGGACCGCGCCGAGGGAGACGAGCGCCAGCATGAGCCAGTCGACGCCGCGCTTGCGGGTCATCCCGCCGCGCGGACGGGGACGGCGACCCGACGACGGTCGCCCCACGGTGGCCGCGTCTACGGTGAGAACGGTGGTGCCGGCCATCACAGACCTGCCCTTTCCTTGCGCTCGAGCGATGTCTGCACCCGGATGAAGATGACGGAGACGATCACGACCAGGATCGTGAGGACGGTCGCGATGGTCGCGCCGTACCCGACGTTGCGCTTCGTGAAGAACTCCGTGTACGCGTAGTAGGCGGGGACGAGCGTCGCCCCGGCCGGTCCGCCGCCGGTGATGACGTAGACCGGGCCGAACACCTTCAGCGCCGCGATCGTGCAGGTGAGGGTCACGACGAAGATCTCGGGACGGATGATGCTCATGGTGATCGCGGTGAAGCGCTGCCGCCAGTTCGCGCCGTCGAGTTCGGCCGCCTCGTACAGCTCGGGGTCGACCCGCTGGAGGGCGGCCATGAAGACGACCACCGGATAGCCGATCTGCACCCACACCAGAACGACCATGAGCACGATGAGCGCCGAGGGCATCTGACCGAGCCAGTCGACCGGGCCGAGGCCGAAGAGGGCGAGGATCTGGTTGAGGGCGCCCTCGCCGCCCGGCCGCACGATCCAGCCGATGACGATGCCGGCGACGGCGACGGGGAGGATCTGCGGCAGGTAGTAGGTGGCGCGGAGGAAGCTCCCGACCTTGCCGCCGAACTTCCGCCCGACGACGTCGAAGAGCAGCGCCGCCACGAGCAGGCCGACGATCGTGGGCACCACGACCATCGCGAGCACCATCCACACCGAGTTGCCGAACGACGTCCAGAAGTCGTCGTCGGTGAGGAGCTTCTGCCAGTTGTCCAGCCCGATGAACTCGGGCTCGCGCACTCCCCGCCAGCGCGTGAACGTCAGGTACACGTTCCAGACGAGCGGGACGAGGACCACGACGATCAACAGGGCGAGGCCCGGGAGCAGGTACAGCCAGTACGCTCCGGTCCCGCCGGAACGCTGCGGGATCGACGGTTCCTCGGGGGGCAACGGCGTCCGTGGATGCTGCTTCGGTCGCCGCGGTGGCGTGACGGTGGTCATGGGGACTCTCCTCAGGTCCGAGACGGGGGTGGGTGGGAGCGGCATCTCGGGTCGGCGCCGCTCCCACCCGGGGTCAACGGAAGTCGGCCGTGCCCTCGTCGTACTGGGCGCCGAGCTTGGCGTTGGTGGTCGCGACATCCTGCGAGCCGGTCACGAGACCCTGCAGCTGCTGGACGATGACGTCGTAGAAGCCGGGCGCGGGCCAGTCGGGGTAGAAGGACAGTCCGTCGGCGTCGAGGATGCCGTTGAACACCGTGATGAGCTCCTGGCTCTTCTCGTCGGTGATGTCGGCGGGGTCGGCCGCCACCGGCACACCGCCGTTGTTGCCGATGATCGCCTGGATCTCAGGACGCATCGTGATGTCGATGAACTCGTAGGCCAGCTCCTTGTTGGCCGCGTTCTCGGGGACGACCCACAGGTTTCCCGACGACCCGAGCGACAGCGTCGCCTCGGGGAACGCGGTCATCGTCCAGTCGAAGCCGGTCGCCTCGGCGACGAACCGGCCGTACCACCACGATCCCGACACGAAGATCGGCGCCGAGCCGTTGATGAAGGACACTCCGGCATCCTCCGCCTTGATGGAGGAGACGTCGGAGCCGATGTAGCCCGCGTCGACGTACTCCGCGAGGGTCTCGCTGGCGTAGGTGACCTCCGGCCCTTCCCAGTCGACGGGGTTCTCGTAGAGCTGGTAGTCGTCGACGAACTGCCGGTCGGCCTGGCTCAGCGCGAGCTGGTACCAGAGCTGCCCGAGCGGGTATTCCGCGCCGGCTTCGGCGAGCGGGGTGATCCCCTTCGCGACGAAGGCGTCGAGCACGTCGACGAATTCGTCGTAGGTGGTCGGGACCTCGAGACCCGCGTCCGCGAAGGCGTCCAGGTTGTAGTAGACCCCGACGAACTCGCCGTAGTTCGGGATGCCGTACCAGTTGTCGCCGCCCATGACGCCGTCGTCGGTGTACTTCGCGGTGGTCTGCAGCGACGGCGCGAGCTTGTCAGCCCAGCCGAACTCGTCGACCGCGTCGCTGATGTCCGAGATCAGCCCCGTGCTCGCCAGGAAGCCGGCCGTCGCGTTGCCCTTGTTGAACTCCATCAGGTCGGGTGCTGCATCGGTGTCGAGCACCTGGCTGGCGGTGGACTGGATCTGTTCGAAGGACTTCTCCTCGAACTCGACGGTGGCCCCCGTCTCCTCCTCGAAGATGTCGATGGCCTCAGCCCACGCCTTCCCCATGGCACTGTCGGCGCCTTCGTAATGCCACAGCTTGAGCGTCCCGCCGTCGGCGGGATCGGCGTCCGCGCCGCCGCCGCCACAGGCGGACAGGGCGAGCGCCCCGATCGTGAGAACAGCGACGGTGGCGGCTCCTCGCCGCGCGTTCCGCCGGGTGGTGCCGGGTGTCGTGCGTGCCATGGTGGCACTCCTTTCGCAGTGACCTTCGTTGGTGTTTCGAGATGCGTCGGCGGATCGACCAGGCGCGCAAGGCCTTGTCGAAGCGCTTCGATGACGCGGGTGGAGAAGCGCGATGTTCAGTTGGAGGAGGGTTGGTCAGCGCCTCGGCGGCGCGACCGACCCGTGGACGATGAGCGTGGGTGGGATGAGATGAAGCGTGGCCTCGGGCGGCTCGTCGCTCAGGCTCTGCAGAGCGAGTTCGACGGCGAGATCGCAGGAGGCCTCGGGGATCAGCGGGATGACGTCGACGGGGAAGGGAAGGGCGGCCGTGTCGAAGGATGCGGCCACCGAGATCAGCGAGACGTCGCCGGGGACGCTGAGGCCCCGGTCGGCCAGCTCGGCGAGCACTACCAGATGGACATCGTCGGCGGCGTGCACGGCGAACGCCGTGACCCCGTCGTCGAGCATCTCAGCGACCGCTCGGCGTGTGAGATCCGCACTCGTGCTGTTGACGCCGGAGGTGCGTGAGACGGCGCGCACTCCGCGCTCGGCCGCGCGCGCCGTGAAGGCGCGGCGCAGGCGCGGCGGGAAGTTGGACTTCTCGTAGGCCACGTCCGGCTGACCGATGAGCCCGATGACCTCGTGCCCCGCGTCGATGAGACGGTCGGCGGCCAGCGCGGCCGCCGACTCGAAGTCGAGGTCGACGCAGACGAGCCCTTCGCGGTCGTTGGGCACCCCGATGAAGACGGTCGGCGTGGCGATCGACCGCGCGAGCGGGACGCGCTCGTCGTCCGGCCCGACGTCGAGGACCAGGATCGCGTCCACCAGGCCGCTCGCGGCGACCCGCCCCATCCCCGCCGAGGCCTGCTCGTCGGTCAGCAGGAGGATGTCGTAGTCGTGCCGGCGGGCGGCGATGGTCGTGGCGAGCACGAACGCCATGTGCGTCGGGGCGTGGGAGTCGGCGCGCAGCGGCTCGGTGAGCGCGAAGATCTGCGTGCGGCTGCCCGCGAGCATGCGCGCGCCCGCGTTCGGGCTGTAGCCCAGCTCGCGGACGGCCGCCTCGATCCGTCGCCTCGTGTCCGCAGCGACGGGACGCTTCCCGCTCAGCGCGTAGGAGACGGTGCTGATCGACACCCCGGCGGCCTCGGCCACCTCGGTGATGTTCGCCATGTCGACTCCGTCGTCTCCGTCACAGGTTCTCGAAACGCTTCGCGGAAGCGCTTCGAGGACATGGTACGCAGACGGGCGGACGGAGTGCAAGGACTTTGTGGAAGTCGGCAACATATCGCTGCAGGTCACCCCGGGAACGACGAAGAGCGGATGCCGCGTGGCATCCGCTCTTCGTGTGGTGCGTCAGGTCAGGAGCCGGTCGCCATGTCTGGCGTCGCGGCGATCTCGCCGGCGGCGCCGACGCCGATCGCGACCTTGTCGCCGCGCGCGGCCTTCTCGAACACGAACTTGCCGCCCTGCGCGTCGACCGTGACGTGGTCGCCCGCGGTCAGCTCGCCGTGCAGGATGCGCTCGCTGAGCTGGTCCTCGACCTCACGCTGCATGGCGCGGCGCAGCGGCCGCGCGCCGAGCGTCGGGTCGAACCCGATCTCGATGAGCTTGTCCTTCGCGGCATCCGTCAGCTCCACCGTCATGTCACGGTCGAGCAGACGCTCGGCGAGACGCTTCGTGAAGAGGCCGACGATCTGACGCAGCTCGCCCTTGTTCAGCTGCGGGAAGACGATGATGTCGTCGAGGCGGTTGAGGAACTCGGGCTTGAAGTGACGCTTCAGCTCCTCATCGACCTTGCCCTTCATCCGCTCGTAGCTGGTCTGGGCGTTGCCCTCGACCTGGAAGCCGACCGGACCACCGGCGATCGCCGACGAACCGAGGTTCGTCGTCATGATGATCACAGTGTTCTTGAAGTCGACCACGCGGCCCTGACCGTCGGTCAGGCGACCCTCTTCGAGGATCTGCAGCAGCGAGTTGAAGATGTCCGGGTGGGCCTTCTCGATCTCGTCGAAGAGGACCACGGAGAACGGCTTGCGGCGCACCTTCTCGGTGAGCTGGCCGCCCTCTTCGAACCCGACGAATCCGGGAGGGGCGCCGAACAGACGCGACACGGTGTGCTTCTCGCCGAACTCCGACATGTCGAGGGAGATGAGCGCACCCTCGTCGTCGAAGAGGAACTCGGCGAGCGCCTTCGCGAGCTCCGTCTTGCCGACGCCCGTGGGGCCGGCGAAGATGAACGAGCCCGAGGGACGCTTCGGGTCCTTGAGGCCGGCGCGCTGACGACGGATCGTGCGCGAGAGCGCGGCGATCGCCTCTTCCTGGCCGATGACGCGCTGGTGCAGCGCCTTCTCCATGAAGACGAGACGGCTGGTCTCCTCCTCGGTGAGCTTGAACACCGGGATGCCGGTGGCCTGGGCGAGCACCTCGGCGATCAGACCCTCGTCGACGACCGCGTGGGACGCGACGTCGCCGGAGCGCCACTGCTTCTCCAGGCGGAGACGCTCGGCGAGCAGCGACTTCTCCTCGTCGCGCAGCGACGCGGCCTTCTCGAAGTCCTGCTCCTCGCTCGCGCGCTCCTTGTCCTCGCGGACCTTGGCGATCTTCTCGTCGAACTCGCGCAGCTCCGGCGGGGACGACAGGATCGACAGGCGCAGGCGGGCGCCGGCCTCGTCGATCAGGTCGATGGCCTTGTCGGGCAGGAAGCGGTCCGACACGTAGCGGTCGGACAGGTTCGCCGCCGCGACGATCGCGCCGTCGGTGATCTGCACCTTGTGGTGCGCCTCGTAGCGGTCGCGCAGCCCCTTGAGGATGTTGATCGCGTGGGGCAGGCTCGGCTCGGCCACCTGGATCGGCTGGAAGCGGCGCTCGAGCGCCGCATCCTTCTCGAAGTGCTTGCGGTACTCGTCCAGCGTGGTCGCGCCGATCGTCTGCAGCTCGCCGCGGGCGAGCAGCGGCTTCAGGATCGAGGCGGCGTCGATCGCACCCTCGGCGGCTCCGGCACCCACGAGGGTGTGGATCTCGTCGATGAAGACGATGATGTCGCCGCGGGTGCGGATCTCCTTGGTGACCTTCTTCAGGCGCTCCTCGAAGTCGCCGCGGTAGCGGGATCCGGCGATGAGCGAGCCGAGGTCGAGCGAGTAGACCTGCTTGTCCTTCAGCGTCTCGGGCACCTCGTTCTTGACGATCGCCTGCGCGAGGCCCTCGACGACGGCGGTCTTGCCGACGCCGGGCTCGCCGATGAGGACGGGGTTGTTCTTGGAGCGGCGGGAGAGGATCTGCATGACCCGCTCGATCTCCTTCTCGCGCCCGATCACGGGGTCGAGCTTGTTGTCGCGCGCCGCCTGCGTGAGGTTGCGGCCGAACTGGTCGAGGACCGCCGAGCCGCCCTGGGCGGGCTGGTTCTGCTCGCCGGCACCGGTGGCGACGCCCGCGGGCTCCTTGCCCTGGTAGCCGCTGAGCAGCTGGATGACCTGCTGGCGTACCTTGTTGAGGTCCGCGCCGAGCTTGACGAGCACCTGCGCGGCGACGCCCTCGCCCTCGCGGATCAGGCCGAGCAGGATGTGCTCGGTGCCGATGTAGTTGTGGCCCAGCTGCAGCGCTTCGCGCAGCGACAGCTCGAGCACCTTCTTCGCCCGCGGCGTGAAGGGGATGTGGCCGGTCGGCTGCTGCTGGCCCTGACCGATGATGTCCTGGACCTGCTCGCGGACGGCGTCCAGCGAGATGCCCAGCGACTCCAGCGCCTTGGCGGCGACGCCCTCGCCCTCGTGGATGAGACCGAGCAGGATGTGCTCGGTGCCGATGTAGTTGTGGTTGAGCATCTTCGCCTCTTCTTGGGCGAGGACGACCACACGACGGGCACGGTCCGTGAATCTCTCGAACATCGTCGACTCCTCCGCGCACCGAGTGTTCCGGTGCTTACGAAAGACGATAACCACCACCGGATGCCGGCATGCCCGTGTTCGCCGTCGGCGCACCGGTGCCAGGGTCGGCGCGGGTTGGAGTTTCGAGCGCCGCGTGCGCGCTCACCTGTCGCGTCTTGGGCGCGCGGACGGCCGATCGCGCCCGGCGAAGCGCTGTTGACACGGCATCCCTGGCGGCCATATCGTTTGTCGATAACAACGACTTTCGATATGGATGGTGTGACATGGGCTCAGCCTGGATCTATCTCGTCGCCGTGCCGGTGGTGCTCGTCGTCGCCGGGGTCATCGTCGTCTTCGCCCGCGCGGCCATGAGGGCACGGCAGGCCGGCGAAGCCTCCCCCGTCATCACCGTCACCTTGGTCGTCGCGGCCCTCTGGGCCGGACTCTCGGTCATCGGAGCGATCGTGACCCTGGCGCTGGCACTCGGGAGCCCGGAGGTGGCCATCGCCTTCCCCGTGCGCGAGTTCTGGCCGCAGCTGCCGACGGACACGACGATCGACGGTCCGACGGCCACGCTCGTCTCGGGCGGCTTCACCACGGCCGGCGGCATGGTCGCCGACCTGAGCGACGCCGCGCGCGTCTGCTGGGGCATCGGCCAGGCGCTCGGGTGGCTCGTGCCGGGCGCGATCGCCGGGCTGCTCGCTGTGGGCTGCTTCCAGCTGCTCGCCGGGCGGGCGTTCGCGCCGGTCGTCGCGCGGATGGCGATGATCACGGCGGTCGTCGTCATGATCGGCGGTGTCGCGGCGCAGGTGCTCGGCGACGTCGCGGGGAGCATGGCGGCGGCGGAGGTCCTGCAGCTGAGCGGCGGGAGCTACGAAGAGGTCGCGGGCATCGAGAGCGTCTTCGATGCCTGGTGGCCGCAGCCCGCCTTCGGGATCACCTTCCCGTTCTGGCCGATCGCCGCCGGCCTCGGCTTCGCCGCACTCGCGTCGATCCTCCGGCACGGCTCGCGACTCGAGCGCGACACCGCGGGGCTCGTGTGAGCCCGGCCGACGACGACGAGCTCACCGGCATCCACTGCCGACTCGACGAGCTGCTCGCGGAGCGCGGGATGACGCTCACGCGCCTGTCGGACCTGGTCGGCGTTTCGGTGGTCAACCTCTCGGTGCTCAAGAACGATCGCGCCCGCGCGATCCGGTATTCGACGCTGTCGGCGATCTGCCGCGCGCTCGACTGCGAGGTCGGCGACCTGCTGGTGCGCGCCGACTGAGCCGGGGGGCGTGCAAGCCTTGTTCGCCTGCCGCAACGCGCCGACGGCCCGGGTTCCGGTTCATCCGCGGCAAAGAGCGGGTGCGGCGTCCGGACACCCGCCGTGTGGCGCGGATGAAGAGAGACCGTGTTGTTCATCCGCGCCAAAGTGTGGGTGCGGCGGCCGAGGACCCGCACTTTGACGCCTGCGAAGATCGGGCGGGCGCGGGCGTGGGCGCGCCGCGGCGGCACGGGCGCGGGGACTGGCGCGGGGACGGAGCGCAGGCGCCCGGCGACGGGCGCGGGGCGCGGGCGCGCGGGACGGGGCGGGCGCGGGGGCAGGCGTGGGC
>NZ_FLQR01000007.1 GCF_900078385.1 uncultured Microbacterium sp. | reverse complement strand
CCCACCTGGCGCGAAGCGCCGCCCCGGGCCGCCGAACGGGTCAGGTGAACCCAGCCCCAGCCGCACCCCCACGAACGACGAAGCGCCCCGGGCCGAAGCACGGGGCGCTCGTCTCAAAAGCGAGGGTCAGCGACCGCCGCGGCGGTTGGCGCCGTTCTGGCGCACGACCGATCCGACCGTGAGGCCGCCGCCGTGGCTGGCGCGACGACCCGAGGTGCGGGCGTTGCCCGACGCCGCGGGCTGCGCGGCCGGACGGTCCGCGGAGTGCGCGCGCTCGGCGGGGCGACCCGCCGAGGCCGGGCGACCCGAGGATGCGGGACGACCCGAGCGGTCGGTGCGCGGCGCGCCGCCGCGACCGCCCTGACCGCGGCCGCCGTCGCGTCCGCCGCCCTGGCCCTCGCGCGCGGCGCGCTTGCGCTGCGCGTTGGCGCCCTGGCTCTGTCCGCCGCCGCGCTGCTGCTCGGCCTTCGGCACGGGCGTGACGTACGCGGCGACCTCGCCGACGAGGTCGGCGACCTCGGCCGACTCGGCGTGGACGCGGACGGGCGTGACGGTGATCGCGGCCTTGCGGAGCAGGTCCTTGACGTCCTTCTCCTGGCCGGGCAGCACGAGCGTGACGACCGATCCCTCGGCGCCGGCGCGCGCGGTGCGGCCCGAGCGGTGCAGGTACGCCTTGTGCTCCATGGGCGGGTCGACGTGGATGACGAGCTCGACGTCGTCCACGTGCACGCCGCGGGCGGCGACGTCGGTGGCGACGAGCACCTTGGCGGCACCGGTCGAGAACGCCGCGAGGTTGCGGTCGCGCTGCGGCTGCGACAGGTTGCCGTGCAGGTCGACGGACGGGATGCCCTGCGACGTCAGCTGCTGGGCGAGCTTCTTCGCGTGGTGCTTCGTGCGCATGAACAGGATGCGGCGGCCCGTGCCGGACGCGAGCGTGCGGACGAGCTCCTTCTTGGCATCCGCGCCCTCCACGTGGAAGACGTGGTGCGTCATGGCGGCGACGGGCGAGTTGGCCTCGTCGACGGAGTGCAGGATCTCGTTCTGCAGGAAGCGGTTCACGAGCTTGTCCACGCCGTTGTCCAGCGTCGCGCTGAACAGCATGCGCTGGCCGTCGCGGGGGGTCTTGTCGAGGATGCGGGTGACCGAGGGCAGGAAGCCGAGGTCGGCCATGTGGTCGGCCTCGTCGATGACCGTGATCTCGACGGCGTCGAGCGACACGTAGCGCTGCTTCATGAGGTCTTCGAGGCGTCCCGGGCAGGCCACGACGATGTCGACGCCGGCCTGCAGCGCCTGCACCTGGCGGCTCTGGTTGACGCCGCCGAAGATGGTCGTCGTCTTGAGTCCGTACGCCGCGGCCAGCGGCTGGAGTGCGACGTTGATCTGCGTCGCGAGCTCGCGGGTCGGCGCGAGGATGAGGCCGAGGATGCGGCCCGATCGGCGCGATCCGCCGGCGAGGGCGCCGCCGAGGCGCGCGGCCATCGGGATCGAGAAGGCCAGGGTCTTGCCCGAGCCCGTCTTGCCTCGACCGAGCACGTCGCGCCCGGCGAGGGTGTCGGGCAGGGTGTCGGCCTGGATCGGGAACGGGGTGGTCTTGCCGTCGGCCGCGAGGACCTCGAGCAGGGGGGCGGGCACGCCGAGCGTGCGGAAAGTCAGTTCAGACATGAGTGAGTGTTTCTGGGCGCGAACGCCCGAGTCGGTGGCCCGGGTGCGGGTGCGCACACGGGGTCGCCGTACGAAGAATGTCAGCCGACTTCGATCCGTGGATCGGCGGCGAGGGAAGCGTTCTACGACGCGAGAAACGCCAGGGAAGGCGCTGCAAGTCCTCCTACCCTAGCAGGAGCGGCTGTGCAGAGCCCGTGGACGGACGGCGCGAGCCCGTGGACGGACGGCGCGAGCCCGTGGACACCGCCGGGCCAGAACCCCGCGACCACCGTGCGTCAGCCCGCGAAGCGGTCGGTCGCGGCGCGCAGCGCCGTCGCGATCCCCGGCTCGGATGCCGAGTGCGAGGCGTCCGGGACGACGACGAACTCGGCCTCGGGCCAGGCCCGGTGCAGGTCCCAGGCGGTCATGATCGGGGTGCACACGTCGTAGCGGCCCTGCACGATGACGGCGGGGATGTGGCGGATGGCGTCGACGTCGGCGATCAGCTGTCCCTCTCGGAACCAGCCACCGTGGACGAAGTAGTGGTTCTCGATGCGCGCGAAGGCGACCGCGGCATCCGGCTCGGTCATCGAGGCCACGAGGTCGGGATCCGGGAGCAGCGTGAGGGTGGCGGCCTCCCACGTGGTCCAGGCGAGTCCCGCAGGACGGTGCACCTCGGGGTCGGGGTCGGTGAGCCGACGGTGGTAGGCCTCGATGAGACGCGAACGCTCCAGCACCGGGATCGGCGCCACGAACTGCTCCCACAGGTCGGGGAACAGCGCGGCCGCGCCGCCCTCGTAGAACCACTCCAGCTCGTGCCGGCGCAGGGTGAAGATCCCGCGCAGCACGATCTCGCTCACGGCGGCGGGGTGGCTCTGCGCGTAGGCGAGGGCGAGCGCGCTCCCCCAGGAGCCGCCGAAGACCATCCACTGCTCGATGCCGAGGTTCCGGCGGAGCAGTTCGATGTCGGCCACGAGGTGCCACGTGGTGTTGTGGCGCAGCTCGGCATCCGGCGCGCTCACGTGCGGAGTGCTCTTGCCGCAGCCGCGCTGGTCGAGCAGCACGATCCGGTAGCGCTCGGGGTCGAAGAACCGGCGATGCCACGCGCTCGTCCCGGCTCCCGGCCCGCCGTGCAGGAACACGACGGGCTTGCCCTCCGGGTTGCCGGACTGCTCCCAGTACACGCGCTGCCCGTCGCCGGCCAGCAGGTGACCGGTCTCGTACGGCTCGATGGCCGGGTAGAGGATGCCGTCCAGGTGGGGTGCCGAGCTCACAAGTCCGCTCCGTCGACGCGGAAGGTGTCGCACGCCCCCACGCCGGACTTGTAGCCGGTGGCGAACCAGCGCTGGCGCTGCTCGCTGGAGCCGTGCGTCCAGGTCTCCGGGCGCACCTGACCGGACTGCTCCTGGATATGGTCGTCGCCGACGGTGCCCGCCGCCTCGAGCGCATCCTTCAATTGCGCCTCGGTCGGCTCCTTGAGGAAGGCGACGCCGTTCGCGTCCTTCTCCTCGGCCGCGTTCGCGACCCAGGCGCCGGCGAAGCAGTCGGCCTGCAGCTCGGTGCGCACGCTGTTGCTGTCCGGGCCGGTGCCGTTGGGCGGGTAGCGGTCCATGACACCCGTGATCTGCTGGATGTGGTGCCCCCACTCGTGCGCGAGCACGTACATCTGCGACAGCGGCCCCGCCTCGGCGCCGAACTGCTGCCGCAGGATGTCGAAAAAGGTGGGGTCGATGTAGATGGCCTCTTCCGGCGGGCAGTAGAACGGGCCCGCCGCGTTCGAGGCCGTGCCGCACGCGGTGGCGGTCTGGCCGTCGACGATGATGAGCTCGGGCGATCGGTACCCCTCGAGCTGGCCCTCCCAGAAGCCGTCGAGCACGAGCTGCGTCGCGGCGATGCGGCACTCGTCGCTCGCGTTCGCGTCGGCACCGGTCTCGCACTGCGAGACCTCGGTCTCCTGGCCCTGCGGCGCGCTGTCGCCGCCGCCGAGGATGCTGCTGAAGTCGCCGCCCGTGAACAGCTGGAGGAGGAGGATCGCGAGACCGCCGAGGCCCGCGACACCCACGCCGCCGGCGACGGCGCCGCCGCCGCGCTTCCGGGCCGTGTTTCCGCCGACATCGGCGTTGGGATTGAACGTCATGCGCTCACCGTACCCCCGCCCGCCTCGCCGGATGAAGGCGTTGACAGGGGCGGATGCCTCGTGCTCGGGGCCCGGCAATAGGCTCGACCCATGAACGCCACCCCCACGACCGTCACCGTCACCGGCGCCGGTGGTCAGATCGGCTACGCCCTGCTGTTCCGGATCGCCGGCGGCGCCATGCTGGGCCCTGACCGTCCGGTCCGTCTCCGTCTGCTGGAGATCCCGCCGGGCCTCGCCGCCGCCGAGGGCGCAGCGCTCGAGCTGCAGGACTGCGCCTTCCCGCTGCTGCGCGGCGTGGAGATCACCGACGACGCGCGGGCCGCGTTCGACGGTACGAACGTCGCCCTCCTCGTGGGTGCGCGTCCGCGCACCGCGGGGATGGAACGGGGCGACCTCTTGGCGGCCAACGCCGGCATCTTCGGCCCGCAGGGTGCGGCGCTGAACGAGGTCGCCGCCGACGATGTGCACGTGCTCGTGGTCGGCAACCCGGCGAACACGAACGCGCTCATCGCCGCGGCATCCGCCCCCGACATCCCCGCCGACCGGTTCCACGCCCTCACGCGACTCGATCACGACCGCGCCGTCGGGCAGCTGTCCGCCGCACTGGACGTGCCCGCCGATGCGATCCGCGACGTCGCGATCTGGGGGAACCATTCCGCGACGCAGTTCCCCGATGTGGCGCACGCGACCGTCGACGGCCGCCCCGTCCTGGACGCCCTCGCCGACCGGCTCGGCGGCCGCGACCGCGCGACGGCCTGGCTCGACGACGAGTTCATCCCGCGGGTCGCGAAGCGGGGCGCCGAGATCATCGCGGTGCGCGGCTCGTCGTCGGCGGCGTCCGCCGCGAACGCCGCCATCTCGCATGTCCGCGACGCCGTGCGGGGCACGGCGGCCGGGTGGACCTCGGCGGCGGTCGTCTCCCGCGGCGAGTACGGCGTGCCGGAGGGTCTGGTCTCGTCGTTCCCGGTGACGAGCGACGGGGCGGGCTACCGGATCGTCGAGGGGCTCGAGCTCGACGCCCGCGGCCGCGCGCGCCTGGATGCGTCGGTGGCCGAACTGGCCGCCGAGCGCGATGCGGTGCGCGAGATGGGCGTGCTCTAGCCGATGGACCTGCTGCCGGCGCTCGTGGTCGGGATCGTGGTCATCGCGATCTCCACGGCGCTGGCGCGCCGGCTGGGCGTCGCCGGTCCGCTCATCCTCGTGGCGGTCGGCCTGATCGCCTCGATGTTCCTCGAGCCCGTGGCCGTCGACCCGGAGCTCATCCTCGTCGGCATCCTCCCGCCCCTCCTCTACGGGGCGGCCGTGCGGATGCCGGCGATCGAGTTCCGCCGCGACGCTCTCCCCATCACGGGGCTCGCGGTCATCCTCGTCGTCGTGAGCGCCCTGCTGCTGGGGACCCTGTTCTTCTTCGCGCTGCCCGAGCTCGGCTTCCCGCTCGCCGTCGCGCTGGGGGCGATCCTGAGTCCCACGGATGCCGTCGCCACCTCGATCGTGAAGAAGCTCGGCATCTCCTCCCGCGTCGTGACGATGCTCGAGGGCGAGAGTCTGCTCAATGACGCGACGGCGCTCGTGCTGCTGCGCAGCGCCGTCGCCGCCGTCGCCGCCGGGTTCTCGTTCTGGGGCACGGTGGGCTCGTTCGCGTGGGGCGTCGCGGTGGCCGTCGTCATCGGCGTCGCGATGGGGATGCTGAACCTCCGCGTGCGGCGCTGGATCCCCAACGTCGCGGCCAACACGGCCCTCGGGTTCGTGGTGCCGTTCCTCGCCTACCTGCCCACCGAGCATCTCGGCGGGTCGGGGCTTGTCGCGGCGGTCGCCGCCGGCATCACGACGGGCCAGGGCACCACGCGCTTCTCCACACCCGAGCAGCGCGTCTCCGACCGGATCAACTGGCGCACCGTCGAGCTGCTCCTCGAGGGCGCCGTCTTCCTCATCATGGGTCTCGAGCTGCGCGACATCGTGTCGGCCACCGTCCAGAAGCACGACGGCCCCTGGATCGCGGTCGGCCTCGCGCTGGCCGCCCTCGGCATCGTGCTCGTCGTGCGCGCCGGCTACGTCACGATGATCGTCGCCCTGCAGGCTCGCCGCGCCCGCCAGCGTCAGCGCGAGCGCCTCCTCGCGCTGGACGAGCGGCTGGAGGCCTTCGATCCGACCGCTCCGCCGGGCGTCCCGCGCGGCTGGCACCCGCTCCTGCGCCGGCGGCTCCGGAAAGCGAGCCCTGAGGCGCGACGGCGGCGCGTCGGCGAGCTCCGCGCACGCGTGACACGGGGCCTCAACGACCTCGACTACTACCAGGCCTCGCCGCTCGGGTGGAAGCACGGCACCATCATCGTGTGGGCCGGCATGCGCGGCGTCGTGACGCTCGCCGCCGCCCAGACGCTGCCGACCGAGACGCCGGCGCGCGAACTGCTGATCCTCATCGCCTTCCTCGTCGCGCTCATCAGCCTGCTGCTGCAGGGCCTCAGCCTCCCGCTCGTCATCCGCCTCCTGCGCATCCCGGCGGACGGCAGCGAGGCGATGACCGCGGACGAGCAGGCCGAGCTCGACGCGGAGCTGCACGCCGCCGCGCTGGAGCTGCTGAACCGGCCGGGTCTCGTCGACGCGCAGGGCGTCCCCGTGCCCACGGAGGTCGTCGACGCCGCGCGCGGACGGATGACCGAGCGCCCGTCGGACGACGCCGCCGGGCCGGAAGGGTTCCTGCAGCTGCGCGTGCTGCTGATCGAGGCGATGCGCGACCGTCTCATCGCCCTCTCCCACGAGGGCGCGTTCTCCTCGGCGGCGCTGCGACACCAGCTCGCCCTCCTGGACGCCGACCAGTTGAGCATCGAAATGCGTCGTGGACCGGAGTCGGAGTGACCGCCGACGGTCCGGGGCGTCACAATGGAGTCGACGAGAGCGGCCGCAGTGCCGATGACAGGGGCGACAGCGTGAGCGATGACCGGATGGATGCCGTCGGCGGGACGCCCGGCGAGTACGCCGAGACGCACACCGTCGCCCTCCCCGGCGACGCGGACACGCTGGCGGCGACCTTCCCCGCACTGCAGCCGAGCGCCGAGTGGTGGGCGGCGCGTCCCGCCGACTCCCGCCTGGTCGGGCTCGTCGTCGTCCGGGACGACATGCCGAGCGTCGTCGCGCAGCGCGACGCGCTCGCACAGTTCGGCGTGCCGATCGACGGATTCCGGCACCCGGCCCCGGAGACGGGGGAGAGCTGGACCGAACGGCTGACGCGCCTCTTCGGGCGGCTCGGGACCGGCGACGTCGTCGTCGTGGCCGACAAGCATGCGCTGGGTCGCGGGGTCGACGAGGAGATCCGCACCGTGGCCGAGCTCCGCCGCCGCGGCGTCATCGTGAAGGTGCTGGGGCACGACCGGGCGTGAGCCCGATCAGCGGCTCCGCTCGCCGACGAGCTCCGGGTCATCCAGCATCCCGAGGTCCTCACGGACCACGAGCCGCGATGCGATGGCGTGCTCGACGAGGCGGACCCGCCGGTTCGTCGCGGAGGCGGACACGCCCCCGCGGAGACCCGGGACGCCCTGCCGGTCGAGTTTGTCGCACACGTTGTCGAGCTTGCGGTTGAACCGTGTGAGGGTCCAGCCGAGGCGCTCCGCGGCCTTCGCGGAGCTGGGCAGCTCGCTCATGCCGGTGCCCTCCCGGCGGAGGACCGGCTCGGCGAGCGCGAGGATCAGCAGCTTCTGACTCACCGTCAGCGGCACGGCGCCGATCGTGGACAGTCCGTCGTCGTCGAGGCTCGGGACGTTCTCCCGGAACGCGGGCTGCTCGGTGTGCACCGACAGCTCGTACGTCGTCGGCCCGGCGCTGAAGACGACGGTCGTGGCCGCGAAGACGATCGGGAGGCGCGCGCCGGGTGCGAGCTGCGCCTGCACCCGCCCTTCCGTGTCGGTCACCGTCGCCGACAGGCGCGACCCGATGTTCACCAGCCACCACAGGCCCCCGGCATCCTCGATCGAGAGGAAGTGCCGGTGGAGGAACCGGTTGTCGTCGAGGGTGAGGTCGCCCTCGCGGCCGATCGTGAAGCGCTCTCCCGGGGCGAGGGTGAAGTACTCCCCCGCGAACTCGACGGTCACGCCCACCGGGATGTCGGAGGGCGGGGGGACGGTGTCCATGATGTCGGTCACGGTGCGCACTTCCTTGTCTCGTCACCGGTCGTGCCGTTCGCCCGCACCAGCTGGACGGCGATGCAGGTCTTCCCCGACGGATCGGCGGGAAGCGTCACGGTCGTCTCGGCCGTGCTCGTCGTGGTGCCGTTCCCCTCCAGCGTGTACGGATACCACGCGAACGTGTCGCCCTCTTCGGGGTCGGGGTTGGTCCAGGTGAACCGCACCTGGCCGTCGGCCGCGTCGCCGACGACGTCCGCCGGGGGCGGCACGAAGCCGTCGATCGGGTCCTGGGGGGCGACGGAGCCGGACGGGGACGGGAGGGGATCCGGCGCGGGTGTGAGGGCGCTCGCGAGCGCGACGCCGCCGACGATCAGCGCGGCGGTGACGCCGATGCCGACGCCGACCCAGAGGCCTCGCCGAGAGCGCGCACGTGCGGGCACGGCGGGCGCTGCGGGCGCAGCGGGGTCGGGGACGGTGGTGTGCTCGAGGGCCGGCGCCGGCGCACGGCGGACCGTCGAGGACACGTCCTCGATCGTCGCGACGGGAGTCGGTGTCCGCAGGACCGTGGCCTCGACCGTCGTCTCTGCGGGAGCGGATCCGGCGGTCGGCGCGAAGGCCGCCGTCTCGCGCTGACGGGTCTGCCCGGCCGCGGGCGAGGTCTGCGGCTCGATGCTCACGATCCCGCGGACGCGGGTCAGCTCGCCGTCATCCTCGTCGTCCTCGTCGTCGACGGGCGAGTCGTCCAGGATGTCGATGGGTGTGACCGAGTGCGCGAGCTCGATCTGCACGCGCTGCAGCGCGCGTGCGAAGGCGACCGCCGTGTCGTACCGGTCGCCCGGCCGCTTGGCCATCGATCGCTCGAGCGCGACCTGGAGCGACTCGGGCACGTCGGCGCGGTCGAGGCGCGCGAGCGGCTCCGACTCGATGCGGCGGATGAGGTCGGCGCCGCCGTTGCGCCCGCCCGGCACCTCGAACGGCGAGTGCCCGGCCAGCAGGGTGTACACGGTGGCACCCAGCGCATAGACGTCCGAGCGCACGCCGGACTCCGGAGCGTCGGCGAAGGTCTCCGGCGGGGACCAGGGGATCGACATGCCGGCGGACGAGTCGGCGGCCTCCGCGGTCGTCGCGATGCCGAAGTCGGTGAGAGCGGGCCGGTTGTACTCGGTGACGAGGATGTTGGCGGGCTTGATGTCGCGGTGCAGGATGCCGGCGCGGTGCGCCGTCTCGACGGCCGCGGCCACCTGCACGCCGACCCGGAGCGCCTCCGCGACCGAGAACGCCGCGGCACGGGAGCGGACCTGCAGGTTGGGGCGCGGGCAGTACTCCATCACGAGGTACGGGCGCCCGTCCTCCGAGACGCCGGCCTGGTAGATCGTGACGATGGCGGGATGCGTCGACAGCAGCGCCATCACGTTGGCCTCGGCCGCGAACTGCTCCGCCGAGGCGCCGGCCATCCGGTCGGGGAGCAGGACCTTCACCGCGACGCGTCGACGCGGCAGCTGCTGCTCGTAGAGGTAGACGTCGGCGAAGCCGCCGGAGCCCAGGAGCTCGACGTAGGTGAACCCCGGCAGGGACGGCGGCGGCGCGGGCGGGCGCTTGGTGCTCACGGCAGGTCCTCGAAGGTGACGGTGATCCCGTCGCCGATGTCGAGCACGTCGCCGGTGACGACCATCGTGGCTTCGCCGGGGTGCAGGCGCACGGGATCGTTGCCGCCGCGCAGGAGCACGGTGCCGTTGGTCGTGTCGAGGTCGGTCACGAGCACGTGCTCGCCCTCGGCCCGGATCTCGATGTGGCTGCGGGAGATGTCCTGGTCGGGGCTGTCCACAGCGATGAGCGTCGGGAGGTCGGCGCCGGAGGCACGCGTGGACTTGGGGCGTCGGCCGATGACGACGGGGCGCTCGAGTTCGACGACGCGGCCCGTGGACAGGCGGATGCGACCCTGGGAGGGTCGGCGCGGCGGGACGTTGTCCGTCGACTCGTACTGCTCGCGCTCCGCCTGCCGCATGGCGCGGAGGTCTGCGACGGCGATCGTCTCGCCGTCGTGGTCGCCGAGGTCCTCCTCGGGCCCGTCCGTCGCCGGCGGCTCCTCGTCGGGTTCCGCCTGCGCGGCGCGCGGGCGGGCGATCGTCTCGCCCCAGACGACGTCATCGTCGGGGGCATCGCCCGGGACGGCGGTCGCGGAGGGCAGCCAGGTCTCGGCGATGGCGGGCACGCCGGTGATCAGCGTCTCGTCGTCGGCGGGTGCTGCTTCGGGCTCGCGCGCCACCTGCGGCTCGGGCTCCGCCTCGGTCTCGGGCACGTCGGACGGTGCCGGGACCTCCCCGGCCGGTTCGGCGGCCTCGTCGGACGCCTCCCGCTGGGGCTGAGGCTCGCGCCCGGGCTCGGGCTCGCGCTCGGGCTCTGCCGTTGGCTCGGGCTCGGGCTCTGCCGTCGGCTCCGCCTCAGGTTCGGGCTCGGGCTCCGCGACCGGCTCGGGCTCCGGCTCCGCGACCGGCTCAGGCTCCGCGACGGGCTCGGCCGCAGGGCTCGGTGCGGCGACGGCGGCGACCGGCGTCGCAACCGCCGCCGGGGCGCTCCCGACCGTCACCACGACGGCCGACACGGGCGCGATGCCGTCCACGAGCGGGAGGCTCCCCGCGTCGTCGATCCCGGCATCCACCGCCAGGGACACGCGGTGCACACCGGGAATGACCCGCTCGACCCAGGTCGAGACGCCGCGCCCGGAGATCTCCTCCGCGCCGGAATCCGATTCGACGACGAGCTCCAGTGCGCCGCGCACGGCGACGCGGACCGCGCCGTCCTCCACGACGACGAGGGCGAACGGCGGGATGGCGGTCAGCGAGGTGCCGAAGGCTCCCGTGAGCGCCTCGAGAAGCGCCGCGATCCCGCCCTGCGCGAGTCGGCGCCACGCCGCTTCGGCCGTGTGCGGGGTCACCTCGGCGGGGAGCACCGCGAGCGCGGAACCGGACACCACCGCGAGCCAGGACTCCGCAGAGCCGGCCGGCCGGTATCGCACATCCACCATCAGCGGTTCCCCCTCGTGCCCGCACGCGGGCGGGTGTCCTCATCGACGTCGCCGCCGTCGCGACCGGCCGCCGGAGCGGTGTCGTAGATGTCGTCATGGCCGTTGACCGCGAGCGCGTCGACGACGACGGCCGTGATGTTGTCCCGCCCTCCGTGGACGAGCGCCTCGTGCACGAGGCGGGTCGCGGCGGCCTGCGGGTCGGCTTCGTCGCCCAGGATGCCGGCGATCCGGGCGGCGTCCAGCTCGCCGGAGAGCCCGTCCGAGCAGACGAGGATGCGGTCGCCGGGTTCGGCGGGCACCATCCAGTAGTCCGCCTCGCCGTCGCTGCCGGCGCCGATCGCGCGCGTGATCTCGTTGCGTCGGCGGTCCTGCGCGGCCGACAGCCCGTCGAGCGCCCCCGCGTCGATGAGCTCCTGCACGACGGAGTGGTCGACGCTGATCTGCGTCAGCATCCCGCGGGCGTACCGGTACGTGCGGGAGTCGCCGACGTTGACGGTCAGCCAGTAGCCGACGCCCCCCACGTCGCTGATCGCGACACCGCTGAGCGTCGTGCCGGCCGCACGCTCGCCGCTCGCGATGGCATCGACCTCGTCGCGGGCGTGTCCGAGAGCGACGCGCATCTCGTCGACGCTGAGGCTCTCGTGACCGGCGAGCACGGCGAACGCGGCGACGACGGCCGCGCTGGCCCGGGCGCCGGCATCGTGCCCGCCCATGCCGTCGGCGACGAGGAAGAGGGGGGACTCGGCCAGCAGCGCGTCCTCGTTGGCGCGTCGGCGCATGCCGGGATGGGTCGCCGTCCCGAAGGCGACGTCGATGATGGGGGTCGCCGTCATCGCGCCACCTCCACGGTCACGTGCCGGTCGCCCATCTCCAGGACGTCTCCGGCGTGGATCGGCGTGCGCTGCCCGGCGACGAGCGCCTGGCGCTGCGCACCGCGGCGGACGACGACACCGTTGGTCGAGTGCCGGTCGAGCGCGAAGAGCCGGCCGTCCTCGGCGCCGATCTCGAAGTGCGTCTTGGACAGCGACAGCGTCTCGTCGCGGATCGGTGCGACGTGGACGCCGGTCTCGGGGGTGGGGTTCCGGCCGAACAGCGTCGTCCCGTAGACGGCCTGGCGCGTGCCGTCATCCCAGACCATGGTCGCGAGCGCCCGCTCACCGGTCGCGATGCGGGTGTCGTCCAGCGGCACGGCGGGCGGGGCGATCGTGGCCGGCGCGGGCGCGGCCACAGGCTTCGCCGACTGCTGGGACACGCCGGGCACGAACGAGATGACACCGCCCGCGGCGGGCGCGGAGACCGTCGTCGCGACCGGCGTGGTCTCGGCCGGCCGGACCGGGCTCGCGGGCGCGCTGGTCGACGCCGGAGGAGCGACCGGCGTGACCGGCAGCGACGCGGCGGCGGCCGCGGACGGGAAGCCCGCCATCGGCGGGATGGGAAGGGGCGCCGGGACGTCCCCCGCGGCGGCCGGCGCGGCCGCCGCCGGGGCGCCGAGCGCGTCGATCATGACGGAGCCGACGGCGATGTCGTGCCAGCCGCGTCGCCACGGCGAGCGGTCGAACAGCGGCGAGAACATCCCCACGATGACGGCCGCGCCGACCCCCCAGACGAGGTTGCGTCCGAGCGCGCGACCGAAGCCGAGCGCGCCGTCGTCGTCGGCATGGCGGAGTTCGAGCCCCAGCATCCGCATGCCCAGCGATCCGTCGCCGCCCTGCATCGCCGAGTAGACGAGCAGCCAGGCGAGCGGTACGAGGGAGGCGAGCACGAGGGCGACGGGCACTGGGAACGCCCCGGCGGTGCCGACGGAGATCCCGGCGAAGATGCCGGCGCCGATGCCCGAGATCGCGGCGGCGATGACGCTGTCGAGGAGATACGCGCCGATGCGGCGGCGGAGGTCCGCCGGCTGCCGGTTCACGCCGCTCCCCCGCGCGGACGGCGCAGCGACCGGAGGCTCAGGCGCGCCTGCATCCGCTGCCATACGGACGTGGAACCCTTCATCTCTCCGACGATATCGTCCACCTCACGCCAGAACGCCTCGACCTGTTCCGGAGTCGGGTCGCCCGGACCGTACACGTCGGCGTCGGCCTTCTGCGCGAGGGTCGCGACCCTCGGCTGCGCGAAGGAGTCGCCGACCACCATGGCGCTCTCGGCGCGTGTGGCGCCCTGGGCGACAGGCGCGCGGAGATCCACGGCGGAGTCCACGAGCTCGTCCCATCCACCGGAGATGCGGTCCGCCGTGCGCTCCGCGCGCCGACGACGCGTACGGCGGGCGCCCTTGATGGCCCCGAGCACGATGAACGGCGCGGCGAGGAGACCCAGGATGCCGACGGTGATGCCGCCGTACAGCAGCACGGGACCGAGCCAGTCGAACGGCGAGTCCTCCTCATCCTCCTGCTCGCGGTCCTCCGCGATGGCGGGGGGCAGGTCGGCGGGCTCCTGCGCGGGCGGCGGGGGCTGCAGGACCTGCGGCTTGGGGTTCGCCTGCGGCTTGGTGGTCTGGTCGTTGGGCTCGTTGTCCTCGTCCGGGGTGGGTGTGAAGGGAATCCACCCGTACCCCTCGAAGGCGATCTCGACCCAGGCGTGCAGGTTGTCGCCGGTCGCCGTGAAGACGTCGCCCGACCCCTCGTCCTCGCCGGGGTACCAGCCCATGACGACGCGGGCCGGCATGCCGAGCTGCACCGCCATGAGCGACATGGCGACGGCGTACTGCTCGTCGTCGCCGATCATCTGGTCGCCGGAGAAGACCGACTGGATGCGGGCGGCGCCGTGGCCGGACGGGGAGAGCACTTCGCCCTCCAGCCCGTGGCTGAAGAACCCGTCCGTGCTGAGCCAGCTCTCCAGCGCCCGCGCCTGCTCGATCGGCGTCTCGGCGTCGGCGGTCGCCTTCGACGCGAGCTCCGCGAGGTTCTCCGGGATGCCGACCTGCTTGGGCATCTTCAGCGGCGCGAAGGGCGTCTCGGACAGGGCCGCGTCGCTGGGCAGGTCGGGGAACACGGTCTCGACCGTGTAGGTGTCGCCGGCGGCGAGGCCGCTCGTGACCACGGCCGTTCCCGTCGCGTCGTTGTAGTGGGCGGAACGGCGGAGGTCCTCCGCGCGGTCCCCGTCGAACGTGATCTCGCGCACGGCGCCGGCGTCGGGGAGCCACACGCCGGACAGCCCGTCGACCGCGATCTGCAGCGTCGTGGTGGCGCCGTCGACCGCCGGAGACATGTTGGAGCGCACCGGCGTGAAGGAGCTGGACGATCCGGCGCCGTCGTCGGAGACGTTGTAGACGATGCCGTTGTAGGCGTCCATCGTGCCGAGGCGGATGCGGGCCTCCTCAGGAAGGCCGGTCGCCGTGAACAGCGTCTCGTCGGCGTCGTCGCGGACGATCGCGCGGAAGGACTGCAACGGGCTCGGGTACTGCCTGATGTCGAACGGGGGCACGACGAAGTCGCGGAGGACATACCGCGGGACCGGCGGGCTCGCGAAGGCGGCCGTCGCGACGCCCGCCCCGGCGGCGAGGGCGAGCACGGCGGAACCGGCGATGAGCCGGCGCGAGCGGGAGTGCCGGACGGCGCTCGCGTCGGCGGCGCCGGAGGCCTCGACGCGCACGGCGGCGCCGTCGTTCTCCCACGCGTGGCGGAGGGCGAGCCAGACGACCGCGACGACGGCGAACAGGATGCCCTGCACGAGCGGAGCGGCGGGCTGCGTCACGCCGAGCAGGATCTGGGCGGCCAGCAGGGCGACGGCGGGCAGGAGCGCCCACGCCGCGCGCCGCAGGCGCAGCGCGAGGGAGCCGGCGATCACGGCGGAGAGCAGCGTGAGGAGGAACGGCACGATGAGGTGGCCGTCGGATGCCGCGAGCGGCGGCACCGTGGTCAGCATCTGCTTCCAGCCGGTGACGGTGCCGATGGCGAGCTGGCGCCACGTCTCGATCGACGGGATGACGCCGAGCAGGGCCGTGTGCGGGAGGGCGAGGAGACCGCCGAGCAGGAAGTACGCGCCGACCGTGAGTCCGGCGATCTCGAGCACACCCCAGCGGAGTCGCGCCGTGACCCACGCGATCGCGAGTCCGACGGTGAGTCCCCCGAGGCCCGCGACGAGGTACTGCGGCCCCTCGAAGGTCGGGCCGAAGCCGATGACGGCCACGAGCAGCAGGAGCGCGACGGCGACGAGGTCGAGGACGACGAGGCGCGGCGCGCGCGCGGTCGCCGGCGCCGCGGGAGCCGTCACGACAGCACCTTCCGGACGGCGCCGCCGAGCTGGTCGAGCGCACCGAGCGTGAGGACGTCGGCCTCGCCGATGCGGCGCAGAGCCGGAGCATCCACGCGGGCGTCGGCGACGACGGCGAGCACCCGCACGCCGAACGGGATGCGGGAGCAGGCCAGGCGCAGGTCGGCCGTGTCGGACTTCGAGCCGGTCACCAGCACGACGACGGCGGCCTGCGGGGCATGCGCCGCGATCGCGCCGGCCAGCGCGACGATGCCGCCTTCGCGCGGGCGGGAGTGCTCGAGTGCCGACAGCTCGTCGAGGAAGCGCCGCCCGCTCTGGGAGCGCAGCGCACCCTTCTGCACGCGGGCGTCCAACGTCCGGGAGTCGCGCAGCGCGCGCAGGCCGATGGAGCCTGCGACCGAGATCGCGAGCTCGAACTCGTCCGGGACGCGGTACTCGTCGGGGTGGGTCGAGAGCCCGACGACGAAGTGCGAGCGCCGGGTCTCCTCGTACTGGCGCACCATGACCGAGCCCACGCGCGCCGTGGACTTCCAGTGCACGTGGCGCAGATCATCGCCCGGCTGGTACTCGCGGAGCGCGTGGAAGGACACATCGTCGCGCGCGAGGTGCTGGGAGGGCAGGCCCTCCAGGTCGCGGAGGTGCCCGAGCGAGAGGCCCTCGAGCGAGGTGGTGCGGGGGTGGACGTAGAGGTCGACGGCCTGCCGGCGGTCATGGGTCCGCTCGAAGAGGCCGAGCGGGTCACCGCGCAGCACGCTGACCGGACCGACGGCCAGGACGCCACGGGCGCTGGTCGGGATCGCGAAGAGCTCCTCGTGCGCGGCGCCGGGAGCCAGGCGCGGGACCTGGAAGAGACCCCGGCCGCTGCCGACCGGAAGGACGACCTGGGAGGGCAGGATGCCGCGGGACGTGCTGTTGGTGAGGGTAAGGGCGCCGACCGCCCGCTCCCCCACGACGACGTGAGAGCGCGTGAGGTCGAGCTCGACGTCGTAGGTGGTCCGACCGAAGAGGAAGAGGAGGCTGAGCAGGACGACGGCGGTCAGGACCGCCGCGGCGATCAGGACCTCCACCCACCCGAGCGTCGTCGCCACGATCCACAGCACCACCGCGGAGGCCAGGACGACCCAGCCGACCGGGCGCACGACGGCGGCGACCGCGCGGACCTTGCGGCCGGCGAGCGCCGCGAACTCTGCGGCATCCTCCCGCAGCTGCTGCACCCGGGTGACCTGCTGGGCGGTGACGAGCGGCGGGGCCGTCTCCTCTGCCTGCGGGGCGGCGGTCACGCCCTCCGGAGGGGTCGGCGGCGCGCCGGAGTCCCGGCGCGCGCGGCGCGTCGGTGTCTCCTTCTCCGGCGTGAGGGTCATCAGGCGGTGGCCCTCGCGAGCGGCGCCTCCACGTCGTCGAGCGCGCGCTGGACGACCTTCTCGGCCGTGACGCCGGAGAACTCGGCCTCCGGATCGAGCACGAGACGGTGCGACCAGACCGGCAGGGCGAGCGTCTTGATGTCGTCGGGGATGACGTAGTGCCGCCCCTGCGCGGCGGCGTAGACCTTCGCCATGCGGATCATCGAGATCGCGCCGCGCACGGACACACCGAGGCGGGTCGCCTCGGCGGCGCGGGTGGCCTCGACGAGCTGCGCCGTGAAGCGGGCGACGGCCGGGTCGATGTGCACGGACGCCGCGAGGTCGGCCATGTCGGCGACCGCGCCGGTCGTGATGACGGGCGTGAGCTGTGCGGACGGGTTGCGGTCGACGGCACCGGCGAGGATCCGCTCGGCGATCGCGAGGGAGGGGTAGCCGATCGACGTCTTGATCATGAAGCGGTCCAGCTGCGCCTCGGGCAGCTTGTACGTGCCCGCCTGCTCGATCGGGTTCTGCGTCGCGATGACGAGGAAGGGACGACCCACGTCGTGTGCGACGCCGTCGACCGTCACGCGCGACTCCTCCATGACCTCCAGCAGCGCCGACTGCGTCTTCGGGGACGCGCGGTTGATCTCGTCCGCGAGCATGATCGAGGCGAACACCGGCCCCCGGTGGAACTCGAACTTGTGGTTCTGCTGGTCGTAGATCGTGACGCCCGTGACGTCGGAGGGCAGCAGGTCGGGCGTGAACTGGATGCGGTTCGACGTGCCCTGGACGCTCGCGGCGAGCGCCTTCGCGAGGCTCGTCTTGCCGGTGCCGGGCGCGTCCTCCAGGAGCACGTGACCTTCGGCCAGCATCGCAGCGAGCACGAGACCGACGACCTCGCGCTTGCCCATCAGGGCGATGTCGACGTTGTCGACCAGGCGCGTGAAGGTGTCGCGGAACCAGGCCGCCTGTTCGGGGGTCATGCTCATTCGTTCGTGTCCTTGTTCGGGGGGATGGGGGCACGGGCGCCTTCGGCTGAAGGCGTCACCAGGTGGTCGTCTCGTACTTCTTGCCGTTCAGCACGACCCACACCTGCTTGCCGGGGTAGCCCCAGTAGCACTGCACCTGGGTCTTGCCGTTCGCGGGCAGGTACACCGGGCCCTCCCACGAGTTGAACTGGCTGCCGTCGCCCCAGCACTCGTAGTTGTAGTTGCCGGCGGGGAAGTCCCGTGTGTTGATGGCGAAGTAGTCGCCGGCCGGGGCGGAGCTGCCGTGCGAGACCCACGCGCGGGGATCCGGCTGCGGCTCGGCTCCCGTCGTGGCCGAGTCGGAGGCCGTCGTGGTCTGGCCCGCGGCGGTGGTGCGGACGTCGATCGTGCGGGTCGTCGAGTAGCCGACGTTGTAGCTCTCGCTGCCGCTCGCGCCGACCGTGCGCCATCCGCGACCGTCGCCGGTGCGGATCTCGGTCGTGATGTCGCGGCCGTTGCGGGCGGGCGAGGACCAGCTCATCGTGATCGTCGTGCCGCTCGCGGTCGCGCGCGCCGTCGGGTTGCCGATCGGACCGTACGGACCGACCTGGTTGGACGCCGCGGAGGGGTTGCTCGCGTAGGTCGCTCCGTCGACCGTCGCGACCGCGCGGATGCGGATCGTGTAGGTGCCGTTGTTGTTGACCTGGCCGTTGCCGATCGTGCCGCTGCCGTTGCCGCCGGCGACCCAGTCGCCGCGCCACGCGCCACCGCTCACGGAGTACTGGTAGCTGACCTCGCTCGCACTCGCGCCGCCACGGTCGCCGCCGGTCCACGTGACGCTGACCTGGTTGTTCCCCGCGCTGGCCGCGCCCATGGTCGGGGCGCCGAGCGCGGTGAAGCCGCGGCGCGGGGCCGACGGCGGGCTGAACTCGCCCCGGCCGGCCTTGTTCTGCGCCCGCACCGCGAACGTGTAGTCGGTCTCCGATGCGTCGACCACGACCGCCTGGCTCGTCTGACCGGCCGGCACCGCGATCGAGCGGACGACGCTCGAACCCTGCATGACGTTCAGCTGGTAGCCGGACACGGCGTCGCCGTTGTTCGCGGGCTCGTTCCAGGCGACCTGGATCTGGGCCTGGCTGCCGACCGGCTCGAGACGCGACGTCGTGGGCGCGCCGGGCGCCTCCGGCGCGCGGGCCGGGACCATCGTCGCCGACCACGGGCTCCAGCCCGACGGTTCGGGGGCGCGGTTGATGGCCTGCACGCGCACCTGGTAGGCGGTGCCGTTCTCGAGGCCGTCCCAGACGAGGGAGTTGCCGGTGACGCCGGTCTTCTGCACGACGCCGGAGGGCGGCGCCGGGGAGATCTCGAGCGTGAAGCTCTCGACCGGGGAACCCTCGGTGCGGGGCGTCGTCCACGCCACCTGGAGGCTCCGGTCCCCGAAGTTCAGTGTCGGCGCCGCCGGCGTCTCGGGACGGACGTCCGGGCGGGCCGTCTCGGACGGGACCGAGGGCTCGGACGTGCCGACGCGGTTGGTGGCCGTGACGACGAAGTTGTACTCGACGTTGTTCGTGAGTCCGTCGAGCGTGCACGTGGTCGATGCGCACTGCTTCGTGTAGTTGCCGGCGGTCGAGGTGACCGTGTAGCCGGTGATGCGCGTGCCGTTGTCGCTCGACGGCGTCCACGACATCACGACCGTGCGGCTCTGGACGCTCGAGACCGTCGGCTTGCCGGGCGCGTCCGGGCGCCCCTGCACCGTGATCCGGATGCGGCCCTCGACGGCGCGGTCGACGTCCTCGGTGGCATCCAGCACGCGGTAGCGGACGACGACGGTGCCGACGAAGTCGGCTCCGCTCGTGACGTCGACGGAGGTGCCGTTGACCCGCGCGTCCGCGCTCCCGGTCTCCACGATCGCGCTGGAGAGCTTCAGCGGCTCGCCCGGGAACGGACTGATGTCATTGGTCAGCACGGGGACCGAGATGGTCGCGCCCTGATCGGCTTCCTCGATGACGTCGTCGTTGACGCTCGCGAGCTCACGCGTCGACGCCGAGACGACGACGGTGATGGTCGCCTCGACGGGCTCCGTCTCGCCGTCGGTGACGCGCACCACGACGGATGCCTTCGTGCCCTTGCGGGTGGTGGCCTCCGCGGAGGCGCTCAGGGTGGACCCGCTGACCGAGACGGACATGCCCGACGGCGACCCCCCGATGAGGGCGAAGCTGAGCTTGTCGCCCGGGTCGGGGTCGTCAGCGAGCGACGCGAGGTCGAGGGTCGACGGGTCCTCGCCCGGTGCCACGCTCAGCGACGCGCCGACCATCGTCGGCGGCTGGTTGTCGGGCGGCAGCACCGTGATCGGGATCGTCAGCGTGGCCTTGCGCCCCTTCGGGTCGTCGGGCCCCGTGCCGTCGGTGACCTCGAACGTCAGCGCGTCCTGCCCGTGGTAGCGGTCCTTCGACGTGTAGACGAGGGTGGTCTGGTCCTTCACGAGGGAGTCGCCGTTGCTGTTGCCGGCCGAGACCTTGCCGGCCTCCGTGATGACGACGTCCTTCCCGCCCGCGGCACGGACGTACTCGGCGAGCGGCAGCTCGATGGTCTCGCCGCTCTTGACCTCTACCCCGGTCGTGGAGAGGAGGCTCGGCGGCAGCGAGGTGAGCGAGGGGACGCGGATGAACGCGGCGGCGGTCTGGTCGTCCTGGTCGCGCACCGCGTACGTGATCAGCTGCGGCTTGTCGCCGAGCGTCACGCGGACCACGCCGTCGGCGAGGACGCGGGCGGTGGATCCGCCGGCGCCGAGCGTCACCGCGAGCGCGCTCTTCGTGCCGTCGGGGTCTTCGTCGTTCTCCAGCACCGCGATGTCGGCGGTGCCGTCCTCGGCCACGTCTTCTGCGCGCACGCGGTCATCCCGCGCGATCGGCCGCAGCAGCGGCACGTCCTCGTCGACGGTGATCTGCACCGACGTCGTCGCGCGGAGGCCCCGCGCATCGGCGATCGAGTACTGGACGCTGGTGTTCATCTCCTCGTCGGGAGAGGTGATGACGAGGTACTCGCCGGAGACCTTCGCGTCCAGGCCCGGCACGTCCGGGACCTCGACGGCATCCTCGGCGAAGCCGAACGCATCGCCGTCGGGATCGGAGTCGTTGACGAGCACGGGCAGCGCGACCTCGCGGCCCGGGCGCATGATGACGGAGTCCCGGAGGGCGTAGGGCGCCTGGTTCGTGGTCTCGGCCGGCGCGATGCCGACCTGGATCGTGGCGGTCCCCTCCTTGCCGAGCGCGTCGCGCACCCGGTAGGCGAAGGTGTCCACGCCGGTCGACTCATCGAAGGCCTGATAGGTGAAGGAGGCCGCGTCGGTCGTGACGATGCGGCCCTTGGCCGGCGCCTCGGCGATGCCGACGAGTTCGACGGAGTCGCCGTCCTCGTCGATGCCGTCCAGGGGCACGGGGATGGTGACCTTCGCGCCGCTCAGCGTGCGGGCGGTGAGGTCCTGCGGGCGCGGCGCGGCGTTGGTCTCGTCGTTGCGCGGCAGCACCTGGATCGTGACGTAGCCGGCGTCGCGCTGCCCGGTGGAGTCCTCCGCCTCGTAGGTGGCGTAGACGGTGCCCGGCTCGTCGGAGGCGCGGAAGCGCAGGGTGTCCTCGGAGACGAAGATCTCCCCGTCCTCCTCGTCGACGAGCGGCGGGACGAGGTCGGGGGCGACATGGATCGTGTCGCCGTTCGGGTGGTAGTCGTTGTCCATCACCGGGATGGTCACGGTGTCGCCGGCCCGGACGACGACCTGGTCGTCGTTCGCGACCGGCGCGCGCAGCTTCGCGGGGGCGGGAACCGGGATCACGACGATCTCACCCTCGACCGACGTCGAGCCGTTGGACATCGTGTAGGTGACGCGGACCTGCTGGTCGATCGAGGCCTGGTCGGCGATGCGCACCGTCTCGTGGCCGAGGACGGCGGCGGTGATGCCGGAGCCGGCCTCGACGGTGACGGACTGGACGACGAGGATGCCGCCGGCCGGGTCGGTGTCGTTGGAGAGCACGTTGACGAGCACGTCGCCGCCGGTCGGCAGGAGGGCGACGTCGCGCACGGCGATGGGCGGCAGGGCGGTGTCCTCGTCGGGCAGCACGTCGACGCGGACGATGCCCGGGACGGAGTTCGGGCCCGCCGAGACGAGGTACTGCACGTAGTAGGTGCCGGCCTTGTCCGAGACGAACGAGAAGGTCTTGTCGGCGAAGTCCGGCGAGATGCGGGCGTTCTCGACCTCGTCGACGCGCGTCAGGCGCAGCGCCTCGCGGCCGGAGCTCGTGTCGTTGATCAGCGGCGAGACGCTGACGCTGCGGCCCTCGCGGGTGACGACGTGGTCGGCGTTCGTGACGGGCAGGGTGGTGCCGAGCGGGCGGATGTCGTAGCGGGCGATGCCGCCGCCGTCCTTCGTCCCGTCCGAGACGACGATCGGCACGTCCTTGCGGCCCTGCACGCCGCCGATGGCGCGATAGGTGATCTGCCCGTCGGAGGTGTAGTCGGCTTCGTCGCCGCCGTCGGTCGTGACGGTCTTGAGGAAGATGTCGTCGCCGTCCGGGTCGATCCAGTCCGGCAGCACGTTGTAGGACGCGACACCGCCGGTCTCGACGGTCACGGCCGTCGTGCGCTTCTGGATCGGAGGCGCGTTCGTCTGCCAGCCGTGCACGGAGAGCGTGACCTTCGCCGTCGCGTCTCCGCCGCGGCCGTCCTCGACCTGGTACGTGAACGTCGTCGACCCGCTGGCATCCTCGGGGACGGTGATCTGCAGGGCCGCGCCGTTGTGGATGGGCTCGATCGTGCCGAAGGCGGGGTCGGTCTTCGCCGAGGCGACCAGGACGTCGCCGTCGGCATCCGTGTCGTTGTCGAGGACCGGCAGGACGGTGGTGCGACCCGGGCGGATGCCGAACTCGTCGTCCTTCGCGATGGGCTCGGTGTTCTGGTCGGTGCGCTCGGGGAGGGTCGTCTGCACCGTCTCCTCGGTCGTCTCCTCCTCCTCTTCACCCTCACCCTCGGGCGGGGTGATGTCCATCCAGTTGTCGACGCGCTGCATGCTGTCGCTGGCCATCCACGCGGCGCCGCCGAAGACGTCGTTGAGGACGACGACGTCGCGGTTCACCCGGAACTGGAGGACGCTCGCGGCGTCGATGCCCTCGATCTCCTGGACGAGGTCGTCGTCCTCGCCGGGGCAGTCGCGGACGAAGCGCCCGGAGCCGGACCACGCGGCGTAGGAGCAGCCGGCGACGAAGACGGGTTCGGCGGGGGTGCCTTCGGCGCCCTCCGAGGCGAGCGTGGACGCGTCGCCGCCGCCGACGGGGACGCGGACGAGATCGGTCGGCGTGCTGAGGGCGACGGCGTCGCTGACGACCGAGGCCTGCTGCAGGACGGCGTCCGGGGCGACCTCGGTGCGCGAGCCGTTGGAGCCGTGCAAGGTGCGGCTGTCGGCATCCAGGACGAACGCGACCTCCCCGACGGCCGTGATCGACAGGTCGTGGCCCTTCTCGACGCCGTCGAGACCCCGCTCGGACGTCTGCGCGATGGCGTCGTCCGTGCCGCGGGCGTAGCTGTACAGCGCGCCCTGCTCCGCCGAGACCGCATGGACGACGCCGTCGGTGCCGACGGTGATCTTCGCGCCCTTGCCGAGGTCGGCGAGCGGGTCGACCTTCTCCGGCGCGAACGAGCCGATGCCGGCGAACTTCATGGCCCAGAGCTGCCCCGACGGGTCGAGGATCGCGGCGGTGCCGCCGCCCATCTCCACCTGCGAGCCGGGCGGGATGTCGGCGCTGTCGGAGAGGAGGACCCGCGCCGGGTCGATGGCCGTCGCGGTGGAACCCGTGGTGTCGACGACGAGCACCTGCGAGCCGGACTGGAGGATGTCGTACTCCGCCGAGCTCGTGCGCAGTCCGCCGTCGAGGACGCGGGACTCGTGGTTGAAGTGTCCGACGAGCAGGCTCGACTGCTTCGTCACCCAGACTCCTCCGTCGTGGAGGTCGACCTCGGTCGTCGGCTTGCCCTCGTAGATGAAGGCGAGCGTGCCGATGGTGACGGCCGCGGCGCTGAGTGCGCCGACGGAAGCCAGGGTGCGCGGGCGCGCACGAAGCCACGCGAAGGACATCATGTGGGCCGGCTCCCCTCCGGTCGGGTGTGTCTTTGCGTCGCGTCGGGTGCTGATCGCTGAATCAGCCGCTCGCGGGGGGTGGACGAGGGTCCGTGTCAGCCTACGTCAGGTCCGGGAGGCGCGATGCCCCTTGACATGGGCAGAACTGCCCATCGACTGCCCATCGCGCGCGGGTCGACCTCAGGCCCCGACATACGTCCGCAGATGCACCGCGGTGAGCGAGTCGCCGGTCGCGACGAGTTCGGCCGGCGTCCCCTCGAACACGATCCGCCCGCCGTCGTGCCCGGCGCCGGGTCCGAGATCGATGAGCCAGTCGGCATGCGCCATGACCGCCTGGTGGTGCTCGATGACGATGACGGAGTTGCCGGCATCCACGAGCCGGTCCAGCATCGCGAGCATGTTGTCGACGTCTGCCAGGTGCAGACCGGTCGTCGGCTCGTCCAGGACGTAGACCGCGCCCTTCTTCGCCATCGCGATCGCGAGTTTGAGGCGCTGCCGCTCGCCGCCCGAGAGGGTGTTGAGCGACTGTCCGAGCGTGATGTAGCCGAGGCCCACGTCGATCATCCGGGCGAGGGTCGTGTTCGCGGGGCCCTTCGGGAAGAACTCCGCGGCCTCCGCGGCGGACAGCGCGAGCACCTGGGCGATGTTGCGGCCGTCGAGGGTGTACTCCAGCACGGCGTCGCTGAACCCGGTGCCGCCGCACAGCTCGCACGTCGTCTCGACGCTCGCCGTGATGCCGAGGCTCGTCACGATGACGCCCAGTCCGCGGCACGCCGGGCAGGCGCCCTCCGAGTTGGCGCTGAAGAGGGCGGGCTTCACGCCGTTCGCCTTCGCGAAGGCGGCGCGGATGACGTCGAGGAGCCCCGTGTAGGTCGCCGGGCTGCTGCGCCGCGACCCCTTGATGGGCGACTGGTCGACCACCACGACGTCGTCGAAGGCGGGGATGTTGCCGTGGATGAGGGAGGACTTGCCGGAGCCCGCGACGCCGGTCACGACGGTGAGGATGCCGAGCGGGACGTCGACGTCGACGGACTTCAGGTTGTGCTGCGTCGCGCCGCGGATCGGCAGCGCGCCGGTCGAGGTGCGCGTGCCGGGCTTGAGCGTCGCGCGGTGGTCGAGGTGGCGACCGGTGAGGGTGCCGGAGGCGCGCAGCCCTGCGACGTCGCCGACGTAGGTGATCTCGCCGCCGTGGCGGCCGGCTCCGGGACCGAGGTCGACGACATGGTCGGCGATGTCGATGACCTCGGGCTTGTGCTCGACGACGAGGACCGTGTTGCCCTTGTCGCGGAGCTGCTGCAGCAGGTCGTTCATGCGCTGGATGTCGTGCGGGTGCAGGCCCGCGGTCGGCTCGTCGAAGACGTAGGCGATGTCGGTGAGGCTCGACCCGAGGTGCCGGATCATCTTCGTGCGCTGCGCCTCGCCGCCGGAGAGCGACCCGGAGGCCCGGTCGAGCGAGAGGTACCCGAGACCGATCTCGACGAACGAGTCGATCGTCTGGCGCATGCCGGCCATGAGGGGCGCGACCTCGGGGTCGTCGATCGTCGCCAGCCACGAGGCGAGGTCGGAGATCTGCATGGCCGCGGCATCCGCGATGCTGACCCCGCGGATCTTCGAGGACCGCGCACCCTCGTTGAGCCGCGTCCCGCGGCAGTCGGGGCAGGCCGTGAACTTCACCGCCCGGTCGACGAACGCGCGGATGTGCGGCTGGAGCGTGTCGCGGTCCTTCTGCAGCATCGACTTCGTGACCTTGGGCACGAGCCCCTCGTAGGTCATGTTGATGTTCTGGATCTTGACCTTCGTCGGCTCCTTGTAGAGGAGGTCGGCGAGCTCCTGCTCGGAGTAGTCGGCGATGGGCTTGTCGGCATCCACGAAGCCGGACTCGCTGAACGCGCGCACCATCCAGCCGTCGGCGTTGTAGCCGGGCACGGTGATGGCGCCCTCGGCGAGCGACTTGCTGCGGTCGAGCAGCTCGTCGATGTCGATGTCGCTCACTTCGCCGAGCCCCTCGCAGCGCGGGCACATGCCGCCCGTGATCTCGAAGCTGCGGCGTTCGGTCTTGCCCTTGTCGGGTCCGCGGTCGATCGTGATCGCCCCGCTGCCCGACGCCGACGGGATGTTGAAGGAGAACGCCTGGGGCGAGCCGACGTGCGGCTGGCCGATGCGGCTGAAGAGGATGCGCAGCATCGCGTGCGCGTCGGTCGCGGTGCCGACCGTCGAGCGGGAGTTGGAGCCCATGCGCTCCTGGTCGACGATGATCGCGGGGCTGATGTTCTCGAGGGCGTCGACCTCGGGGCGGCCGATCTGGCCCATGAACTGCTGCACGAACGTCGGGTACGTCTCGTTGATGAGGCGCTGGGACTCGGCGGCGATCGTGCTGAAGACGAGCGAGGACTTCCCGGATCCGCTGACCCCCGTGAACACCGTCAGGCGGCGCTTGGGGATCTCCACGTCGATGTTCTTGAGGTTGTTCTCGCGGGCTCCGACGACACGGATGACCTCGTGCGAATCGGCGATGTGCGCGGCGCGTTCAGCGGGCATGCGGGTCCTCTCGATCGGTGCGACCCTACAGTCTCCCCCGCACTGCGGACAGCGGGCGTCCGCGGTGAGCCCGGGTTCGGTGGGCGGAGGGCGAGGGGATGCCGCTACGCGGCGCGGTGGCATCCGTCGACGTGGTCGTCGACCATGCCGGCGGACTGCATGAGCGCGTACATCGTCGTCGACCCGACGAAGCGGAAGCCGCGCTTCCGCAGCGCCTTGCTCATGGCATCCGAGTCGGCTGTCGTCGCGGGGACGTCCGCGAACGACACGGGGCGCGGAGGCCGGGCCGGCGCGAACGACCACATGAACTCGTCGAGCTCGCCCGGCGCCATGTCGAGCAGGAGGCGGGCGTTGGAGATCGTCGCCTCGATCTTGAGCCGGTTGCGGATGATGCCGGCATCCGCCATGAGCCGCTCGATGTCGTCCGGACCGAACGCCGCGACCACGGCGGGGTCGAAGCCCGCGAAGACCTCGCGGAAGCGCGGGCGCTTCCGGAGGATCGTGATCCAGCTGAGCCCGGCCTGGAAGCCCTCGAGGCTCATCTTCTCGAACAGAGCGCGGTCGCCGTGCAGCGGCCGACCCCACTCCTCGTCGTGGTACCGGCGGTACTCGGGGTCATCGCCGACCCACGCGCAGCGCGCGATGCCGTCTGGTCCGGTGCGGGTGTCGCTCACCCGCCCACCCTACGCACCGGCCCCGACGTCCCGGCGCGCGCGGGCGCCGGGACGGGCTCGGGCTACTTCTTGCGCAGCGACTTCTCCGAGACCGGGGCCTCGCCGGAGGCGGCGAGCGCGACGTAGTGCGCCCGGGCCTCGTCCTGGCGCGCGCGCTCCGCGCCCGAGGCGATCGGGGCACGGACGTGCTCGGGCTCGAAGCCGAAGGCATCCACGAGATCCTGCGCGTGCGGGCGGAGCCGCAGGCACAGCCGGTCGATGTACCGCGTGACCGTCGCCGCGCGCTGCGTCGACAGGCGCCCGTTGATGAGGTGCCACGCGAGGTGCTTCTCGATGAGGGTCAGGCCGAAGAGGTCGCGCAGCCACGTGAGCACCTGCTTCGTGCCGTCGTCGTCCACCGCGTTGACGGCATCCGAGAACGCCTCCCACTGCAGCAGCTCGCCGTGTGCGCGGGCGGCCTCGATGAGCTCGCTCTGGTTGGCGTTGAAGATCGCCGCCGCCTCGACAGGGGTCGCCTTGGATGCCGGGCGCATGCGCGCTGCGATGTCCGAGATCATCTGCTCGACGCGTCCGGCGAGCAGCTCGTGCTGCTGCTCGGCGCGCAGGCCGAGTTCGACCGAGCGCGCCGGCGACCCGAAGTCGGCGACGGCCTGCCCGAGCTGACGGAGACCCGCGCCGTGGAAGACCTTGCCCGCCGTCTGTCCGACGGCGTACTTCGCCAGCTTCGCGGCATCCGCGCCACGGAACTGCTGGGCGAAGTCGCTCAGCAGGCGCTTGCCGACGAGCTGCAGGAGCACGTTGTTGTCGCCCTCGAACGTCACGTAGACGTCGAGGTCCTGATGCAGCCCCACGAGACGGTTCTCGGCGAGGAAGCCGGCACCGCCACACGCTTCGCGGCATTCCTGGATCGTGTCCAGCGCGTTCCACGTCGAGAGGGGCTTCAGCGCAGCGGCGAGGGTCTCGAGGTCCTCGCGCTCCTCGGACGTGTCGTGCGCGCCGCCGAAGATGCCGTCGAACTTCCGCACCAGCTCGTCGTTGGCGAAGAACTGCGCATAGACCTGCGCGATGCGGGGCAGCAGGCGGCGCTGGTGCTTGCCGTAGTCGAGGAGCACGACCTCGTCCGTCCCCGCACCGGAGTCGAACTGGCGACGCTGGTTCGCGTAGGTGATCGCGATGTTCAGCGCGAGCGCCGTGGCGGTCGTCGTCGCCCCGTCGAGGCAGACCCGGCCCTGCACGAGCGCGCCCAGCATGGTGAAGAAGCGGCGGCCGGGGCTGGAGATCTCGCTCGAGTAGCTGCCGTCGGGCGCGACGTCGCCGTAGCGGTTGAGCAGGTTCTCACGCGGCACGCGCACGTGGTCGAAGTGCAGACGGCCGTTGTCGATGCCGTTGAGGCCGCCCTTCGCGCCGTCGTCCTCGCCGCCGACACCGGGCAGGAACGCGCCGTTCTCGTCGCGCAGCGGCACGAAGAAGCAGTGCACGCCGTAGTTGACGCCGCCGGTGATGAGCTGGGCGAACACCGTCGCAGCACGTCCGTGCAGGGCGGCGTTGCCGAGGTAGTCCTTCCACGCACCCCGGAACGGGGTGTGGATGACGAACTCCTCCGCGTCGGGGTCGTACGTGGCCGTGGTGCCGATGGCGGCGACATCGGAGCCGTGCCCGGTCTCGGTCATCGCGAAGGCGCCGGGCAGCGCGAGGCTGATGACGTCCGGCAGCCACGCGTCGTGGTGCTTCTTCGTCCCGAGCTGGTGGATGGCCGACCCGAACAGCCCCCACTGCACGCCGGACTTGATTTGCAGGCTCGGGTCGGCGAGCACGAGGTCCATGAACCCGGCCAGGTTCGCGCCGTTGTCGCCCAGGCCGCCGTATTCCTTCGGGAAGGCCCGGCGGGAGCCGCCGTTGTCCGCGAGAAGCCGCAGCTGCCCGAAGACGCGCTCGCGGTGCTCGGGCATCGGCTGGCCTTCGATGCGCCAGAACGCCGGGTCCTTGATCAGCTGTCGCGCTTCGCGGCGCGTCTCCGCCCACGTGCCGAGCAGCAGGTCGGTGACGGCGGGGATGCGGATGCGGGCCTCGTTCGCCTCCTCCGCGGAGTGCGCAGCGGTCGGGGCGCCGCCGGCGGGCGTGCGCTTGTCGGTGGCGGGCTTCTTCGGACGGACGGCGGCGTCGGTCATCGCAGGACCTTTCGGCGTTGACAGAGGTGGTCAGCCACGACGGTAGGACTCCCACAACACCACCCCAACTCGGTTGGATGACTTCGACAACACTGCCGGGTCGCGGCGCCGCGGCGCATTGTTCGGTCCCGACATCCGCGCGCGGGGCGGGCGGGTGCGGTGCAATCTGCAGGATGCGGTGCGACTGGCGGGGCGGGTGTGCCACCTGTGCCCCACCTGTCACGCCCGGTCCTGCGGTTCGTCGCGGTGGCGGGCTCCGGATGCCGTCGTGTCGGCGACGGGGTGGCCGTCGTGTCGGCGGCCGGGTGCACGATGGGCGGATGACGGTGACCCTGACGCGCTGGAGCGAGGGCGACCTCGCGCTCCTCGAGCGGATGAACGCGCCCGGCATGACGGTGCACCTCGGCGGGCCGGAGACGCCGGCCGAGGTCCGGGATCGTCACGCCCGCTACCTGCGGCTGTGGGAGACCGACGACGCCCGCATGTTCCGGATCGACGTCGACGGTGAACCGGCCGGCGGCATCGGGTACTGGGCCGTGGACCACGACGGCCGTCCCGCCTTCGAGACGGGCTGGTCGGTCCTGTCGGAGCATCAGGGACGCGGTGTGGCGGGCGCGGCGCTGCGGGCCCTCCTGGCGGAGGTCCGCGCGGACGGGCGGCGCGATCTGCTCGTCGCGTACCCCGGTGTCGACAACGCGCCATCGAACGCGCTGTGCGCGCGGGCGGGATTCGAAGCGCAGGGCGAGGGCACCGAGCCGTGGCGCGGCGGTGAGCTGACGTTCCGCATCTGGGCGCTCGACATGTCGCCCCTGCAGGCTGCCGGGAGCCTGCAGGAGGAGCGGTTCGACGGCGCGGAGCTGGACCAGGGACGCTGGTGGCCGCACTACCTCCCGCACTGGTCGAGTCGAGGGTCGACGGCCGCGCGGTGGCGGACCGGCGACGGGCTCGGGCTGCGGATCGACCCGGACACCCCGCCGTGGGCGCCGGAATGGGACGGCGACGTGCGCGTGTCCCATGTGCAGACAGGGCAGTTCTCCGGGCCGGTGGGCAGCGCGACCGGCCAGCACCGCTTCCGGGAGGGGCTCGTCGTCCGCGAGGAGCAGCCGGAGCGCCGCCTGTGGCTGCCGCGCTTCGGCGTCATCGGGGTGCGGCTGTCGGCGATCCGGCATCCGGATGCCATGGTCGCGTTCTGGCCCATCGGCTTCGAGGACCGCCCCGAGGACAGTGGGGAGATCTGCGTCTCCGAGGTCTTCGGGCACGACATCGACGACGAGGGCGGCTGGGTGACCGTCGGCGTCAAAGCGCACCACGACCCGCGCCTGCACGACGACGTCGAGCGGATCCGCGTCAGGGGCGACCTGACGCAGCCGCACGACTACGCCGTCGAGTGGACACCGGACCGCCTGCGGTTCTTCATCGACGGACGCTGGGTCAAGACCGTCGCCCAACGGATCGACTACCCCGTGCAGCTCATGCTCGACGTCTTCGAGCTGCCGCCCGCCACCGGCGTCCGCGACGTGGCGGCGCTCCCGCATCGCTTCCGTGTCGAGCACGTGCGGGTCTGGACGCGCTGACGACAGGGGTGCCGCGGCAACGGCGGCGGTTGCCATGCGACGGCGCGACGCGGTGAGGCGGGACCGCGGACGCCCACCGTGCGAACGGGCCGGGCGTCAGCCGTTCGCGGCCACCACGGCCAGGACGGCCTCGCCGTACGCCTCGCGCTTCTTCGCACCGATGCCCGAGACCCCGTCGAGGTCGGCCATCGATCCGGGGCGCCGCTCGGCGAGCGCACGCAGCGTCGCGTCGCCGAAGACGATGTACGCGGGCACGCCCTGCTCCTTCGCCGCCGACGCGCGCCACGTGCGCAGCGCCTCGAAGAGATCGCGGTCGCCCGCGGCGACGGCATCCGACGCCGGCGACTTGCGGGTGCGGGGCGTGCTCCCGGTGCGACCGAGCACGTCGCGGCGCAGCGGCACCGGGCTCTCCCCGCGCAGCACGGCGGCGCCGGCCTCGCCCATGCCGAGCGTGCCGTACTCGCCCTGCGCAGCGAGGACACCGCCGGCGAGCAGCTGCCGGATGACGCTGCGCCAATCCTGGTCGGACAGGTCGGCGCCGAGACCGTACGTGGACAGCTTGTCGTGCCCCTGCTGGCGGATGCGCTCGGTCGAGGCGCCGCGCAGGATGTCGATGAGGTGGCCGGCGCCGAAGGACTGGCCGCGCTCGCGCTGCAGCCGGACGATCGTGGAGAGGAGCTTCTGCGCTGCGACGAGGCCGTCCCAGGTCTCCGGCGCCTCGAGGCACGTGTCGCAGTTACCGCACGGGTCGGAGGCCTGCCCGAAGTAGCCGAGCAGGTTCTGCCGCCGGCATCCCACCGTCTCGCACAGGGCGAGCATCGCGTCGAGGTGCTGGCCCATCCGCATCTTGTAGGCGCGGTCGCCGGGCGACTGGTCGATGAGGCGACGCTGCTGCACGACATCCCCGAGGCCGTACGCCATCCACCCGACCGCCGGCTCGCCGTCGCGCCCCGCGCGACCGGTCTCCTGGTAGTAGCCCTCGACGGACTTCGGCAGATCGATGTGCGCGACGAACCGGACGTCGGGCTTGTCGATGCCCATGCCGAACGCGATCGTGGCGACCATGACGACGCCGTCGTCGCGGAGGAACCGCGACTGGTTGCGGGCGCGGATGCCGGCATCCAGACCCGCGTGGTACGGCAGCGCGTCGAGGCCCTGCTTCTGCAGATAGTCGGCCGTCTGCTCGACCGACTTGCGGCTCAGCGCGTAGACGATGCCGGCGGATCCCTCCGGCTGCGCGCGGATGAACTGCACGAGCTGCTTGCGCGGGTCGACCTTGGGCTCGATGCGGTACTGGATGTTCGGGCGGTCGAAGCTCGCGACGAAGTGCTTCGCGTCGGGCAGCGCCAGGCGCTCGGTGAGCTCGCGGTGGGTCGCGCGCGTCGCGGTGGCCGTCAGCGCCATGCGCGGCACGCCCGGGAAGCGCTCGGCCAGGTCGCCGAGGGCGAGGTAGTCGGGGCGGAAGTCGTGACCCCACTGCGATACGCAGTGCGCCTCGTCGATCGCGATGACGCTGAGCGTGCCGCGCTGCAGCAGCTTCGTCGTTGCCGATGCCGACAGGCGCTCGGGGGCGACGTAGAGGAGGTCGAGCTCCCCGTCGAGGAAGGCGCGCTCGACGCCGGCCCGCTCGCCCGAGGACTGCGTCGAGTTCAGGTAGGCGGCGCGGACGCCGTTCGCGATGAGCGCGTCGACCTGGTCGTGCATGAGCGCGATGAGCGGCGAGATGACGAGGCCCGTGCCGGGGCGGACGAGCGCGGGCACCTGATAGGTGATCGACTTGCCGCCACCGGTCGGCATGAGCACGACGGCGTCGCCGCCGGCCACGACGTGCGCGACGATCTCGTCCTGGCCCTCGCGGAACGCGTCGTAGCCGAAGACCTCTTTGAGCACGGCGACCGGGTCGGCGCCGAGGTGGTCGCGCCGCTCGAGGGTCAGCACGGAGGGTGCCGTCGCCGCGACGGACGTGCGGGCGGGTGCCGCGCGGTACGCGCTCGGCTGCTCGCCCGCCGGGTGGTCTCGGGTCGCGCGGGCGACGGATGCCGCGTAGCCGTCGAACGCCGGATCCGGCGGCGGGGGTGCGTCGATGTCCTCGGGGGGTCCGAACTCGTCGGGATCCCAGGGCACGTCGGCGTACGGGTCGTCGCTCCAGCCGCCGTCAGTCACCCGGACAACGATAGTCGCGGGGGCGGACAGTGCCGTCCGGTCGTCAGCACCACTTGGCGGCGAGGGCCGTGATGACGGTCGCGTTGCGGTTGGTGGCGACGCCGAGGTGCTTGGCCGCGCCCAGCGGATCGACGCGCCCGTCCTGGTAGCCGGGGCGCAGCAGCGCGTGCGCGGCACGGCCGCGGACGATCATCTCGCCGGCGTCGCTCGCGGCGGCCGCGAGACGGGCGCGGGCATCGAGGCTCGGCTCGTCCTTCAGCAGGTACACGTAGTGCCGGGCGAGTCCGGGATGCTCGTCGTCGAGCTCCTGCACGGTCGCGGCGATGTCGGCGATCTCGGCGGCGGTGTAGACCATGGTCGGCACCTCGAAGCCGCGGTCGGCGGCGAAGGCCTGCTCGAGCTTCTCCTCGATGCGCTCACGCGACCGCATCCCGCTCGAGAAGCGGACGTTGCCGGTGTTGATGTGCGTGTCGACGTCGTCGAAGCCCGCACTCTCGACGACGCGTCGGATGTCGCCCTTCGGGAACACGCGCTTCGCGCCGAGGTTGATGGCACGCAGGAACGCGAGGTACGTCGTCACCGCCCCATTGTCCCCCCGCGGCCCACCGCGCGGGGCTACAGGCGGAGCACCTGGGTCACGCGGGTGACGGCGCTGCCGGACTCCACCGACGCCTCCAGGTCGACCTCGGCACGGATGCGCCAGTCGTGGTTGTTCTCCGGGTCGTCGATGACCTGCTCGACGCGCCAGAACCCCGATGCCGCGTCGGACTCGTCGATCGTGCACAGGCGCGGCGAGCGCGCCGGGCCCCCGGTGAGGATCTCGTCGTGCTCGTCGAAGTACGCGTCCAGCGCCGCGGGCCACTCGGCGTCGGGATCGAGGGCGACGAGCGCGTCGTCGTCCTGCCGCGCCGCGAGCTGCACGCGGCGGAACAGCTCGTTGCGGACGAGCACCGTGAACGCGCGGCGGTTGGTCAGGACGGACGGCGGGGCCGGCGGCACCACCGGCGCCGTCGGGTCGTCGGCGGGGTGCACGAGCGCCTCCCACTCGTCCACGAGGCTCGAGTCGACCTGGCGGACCAGCTCGCCGAGCCACTCGATGACGTCCATGAGCTCGTCGGTCCGCGCTTCGGCCGGCACCGTCTGGCGGATCGCGCGGTACGCGTCGCTCAGGTATCGCAGCACGAGCCCCTCGCTGCGGCCGAGCTGGTACTGCGACACGTACTCGCCGAACGACATCGCCCGCTCGAACATGTCACGCACGACCGACTTCGGCGACAGCTCGAAGTCGCGCACCCACGGCTGACTCGACGCGAACACCTCGAACGCCTGCGCCAGGAGCTCGGCGAGCGGCTTCGGGTAGGTGACGTCCTCGAGCAGCGCCATCCGCTCGTCGTACTCGATGCCGTCCCGCTTCATCGCACCGACGGCCTCGCCGCGCGCGAGGTACTCCTGCTGATTGAGGATGGCGCGCGGATCGTCGAGCGTCGCCTCGATGACGCTGACGACATCGAGCGCGTAGTGCCCCGTGCCGGTCTCGGCGTCGTCGGGCGAGAGCAGCCCGATCGCGGCGAGCGCGAACGGCGACAGCGGCTGGTTGAGCGCGAAGTTCGGCTGCAGATCGACGGTGAGGCGGATGCCGTCGGCGTCGGCGACGACGATCCCGGCGGTGACCAGCGTGCGGAAGATCGCGATCGCGCGCCGCGCGAGCTCGTACCGGCGGGTGCGCGACTCGTGGTTGTCGAAGACGAGCGAGCGGACGTTGCCGAACACGTCGCCGCCGCGGCCGATCACGTTGATGAGCATCGCGGCGGTCAGCTGCAGCCGCGGCTCGAGCGGCTCCGGGACGGCCGTGATGAGGCGCTCGAACGAGCCCTCGCCCCAGTTGACGACACCCGTCGGCGCCTTCTTGCGCACGATCTTCTTGCGCTTCGCGGGGTCGTCGCCGGCCTTGGCGAGGGCGACGGCGTTCTCGATCTCCCACTCCGGCGCCATCACGACCACGTTGCCGTACGGGTCGTACCCCGCACGCCCCGCGCGCCCGGCCACCTGGTGGAACTCGCGGGCCGTCAGCTGCCGCATCTTCGTGCCGTCGAACTTCGACAGCGCCGTGAGGAGCACGGTGCGGATCGGCACGTTGATCCCGACGCCGAGGGTGTCGGTGCCGCAGATCACCCGCAGCAGGCCCCGCTGGGCGAGGGTCTCCACGAGCCGGCGGTAGCGGGGCAGCATCCCGGCGTGGTGGACGCCGATGCCCGACCGCACGAGCCGGGACAGCGTCTTGCCGAACCCGGTCGTGAAGCGGAAGCCGCCGATGGCCTCCGCGATGGCGTCGCGCTGCTCGCGTGTGGCGATCTTCACGCTCGACAGCGCCTGCGCCCGCTCGAGCGCGGCCGCCTGCGAGAAGTGCACGATGTACACCGGCGACTCGCTGTTCTCCAGCAGCGCCGCGAGCACCTCGTGCACGGGTCGCCGTTCGTAGGAGAAGTGCAGCGGCACGGGCCGCTCGACGCCCGTGACGAGGGCGGTCGGCCGTCCGGTGCGGCGGGCGAGGTCGTCGGCGATCGCCGTGACGTCGCCGAGGGTCGCCGACATGAGCAGGAACTGCGCGCGCGGCAGCGTCAGGAGCGGCACCTGCCACGCCCCGCCGCGCTCCGGATCGCCGTAGTAGTGGAACTCGTCCATGACGACCTGGTCCACCGGTGCGTCCGGGCCCAGTCGCAGCGCGAGGTTCGACAGGATCTCGGCGGTGCAGCACACGATCGGCGCGTCCGGGTTGACCGAGGAGTCGCCCGTGACCATCCCGACGTTCTCGGCGCCGAAGATCTCCACGAGCGCGAAGAACTTCTCGCTCACGAGCGCCTTGATGGGCGCTGTGTAATAGGAGCGGCCGCCGGCGGCCAGGCACGCGGCGTGCGCGGCGACCGCGACGAGCGACTTGCCGGTTCCCGTCGGGGTGGACAGGACCACGTTCGCGCCGGAGACGAGCTCCATGACGGCCTCGTCCTGCGCGGGGTACAGCGCGAAGCCGCGACCCGCGGCCCACGAGGCGAACGCGTCGTAGACGGCATCCGCCGACGCGTCGGTCGGGATGCCGGCCATCAGCGCCGTCGGGGAGGTCACCACCCGAGTCTGCCCGATCACGGGCCGGCGAGCTTCGCCTCGACGACCCGGCGGGCGGACTCGTCGACCCGCTTCGCGAACGCGGGATCACTGCGCGCCTTCTGCAGGACCGCGTCGTACATCGCCGGCAGCGTCGCGGCACCGGAGGAGAGGAGCAGCACATCGACCCCCGCCGCGAGGGCCCGGACCGCCCGATCGGCGGGTGCGACGCCGGAGACCGCCGTCGCGGCGGACAGGTCGTCGGTGATGACGACGCCGTCGTAGCCGAGGTCGTCGCGCAGGATGCCGGTCACGATCCGCCCCGAGAAGACCGCGGGCGACGAACCGTCGATCTTCTCGTACACGGCGAAGCCGATCATGACGAGCGCCGGCCCCTCGGACAGCAGCGCGCGGTACACCGCGACGTCGGGTCCGTCCGCCGTCACGGTCGTGTCGGCCACATTGCCCGCATGGTCGGTGTTGGCCGCCACGTGCCCGAGGCCGGGGAAGTGCTTGAGGGTCGGCAGGACGCCGGCCTCGCGCATCCCGTCGGCGAACGCGCCGGCGTGCGCGACGACGGTCGCCCTGTCGTACCCGTACTGCCGGCCGAGACCGCCGATCGGCGGGTTGTCGAAGCGGGTGTCGTGGCTCGTGACGATGTCGGCGACGGGCGCGAGGTTGAGCGTCACGCCGGCCGCGCGGAGCTGCTTCCCCCAGCGCCGCGCGGTGTCCCGCAGCTTCGCGGGGCCGAGGTCGGCCTGCCGGATCGCGTAGGGCATGTCGTCGAAGCCCGGCCCGCGGAGGACCTGCACCTCACCGCCCTCCTGATCGGTCGCCACCCACAGTGGGATGCCGCTCCCCGCGCCCGCTCCGGAACCGGTGAAGCGGGCGACCACGGCGGCGGTCGCCGTCACGCCGCCGCGCGAACGCCCGTGCAGGAAGACGCCGCCGATGTGCCGCTCGGTCACCGCGGCGCGGGTCTGCGCGTCGGCCCGGCCGGCCGGCGTCCCGACGATGAAGAGCTGCCCGACGCGCTCTTCGAGGGAGAGCGCGGCGATCGGATCGGGCGTGGGCGTCGGGGTCGGCCGGGGTGTCGGCGTGCGGGATGGTGCCGCCGAGGACGGGGATGCCGACGGGGCCGCGTCCGGCGGTGCGGCGACGCATCCGGCGAGCAACAGGATCGCGAGCGCAAGGAACACTCCGGCGCGGCGCATCGTCTCATCCTCCCCGCCGCGGACGGGGTGCGCCAGTCCCGGGCGCCGCCGCGCCGGCACCCGGGCCGCCGGCCCGGCCCTCCGGTCAGGCTCGTTCGGGCGTGTGCAGTCGCGCGAGGATGCGGTCGGTCCGCAGGGGTGCGCCCCGGGGATCGAGCAGCGAGACGGCGACCATGACGGCGGTGGCGAGGGGGATGGTCCACGCGGCGGGCTGGGCGAGGAACGGCGCCGCGACGCCCACGCCGCCGACCGCGCTGTGCACGAGCAGCGCGACGCCGCACGCGACGGCGCCCACCGTCATCCCCGCGATCGCGCCCCGCGCGGTGAGGCCCCGCCACCAGACGCCGAGCAGGAGCGCCGGCGACAGACTCGACGCCGCCACGACGAACACGACCCCGACGCTCGAGACGAGGCCCGCCGGCACCGTCAGCAGGGCGACGAGCAGCGGAACGGTCGTGCACAGCAGCGCGGAGAGCCGGAACGAGCGCACCGAGCCGCCGAACACGTCCTGACTCACGACGCCGGCCAGCGACACGACGAGACCGGCGGAGGTCGCGAGGAAGGCGGCGAAGGCGCCCGCGACGAGGAGCGCCGTCAGCAGCTCGCCGGGGGGCCCCGGGAACACGCGCGAGGGGAGCACGAGGACCACGGTGTCCGCGACGCCCGGCTCGGCGAGGTCGGGCGCGACGCGGCGGGCCAGCAGACCCATCGCGCTGGAGACGGCGTAGAAGGCGCTCACGAGGGCGATCACGAGCACGGTCGTCCGCCGGGCGGAGACCCCCGTCGGGCTCGTGTAGAACCGGACGAGCACGTGCGGCAGGCCCATGGTCCCGAGGAGGAGCGCGAGCAGCAGCGACGCCGACTCGTAGGCGTCGATCTCCGCCGGTCCCGCGGAGGCCGGGAACACGACGGACGCGGGGACGTCGTACGGCCCGCCGCCGACGGCGAAGGCGATCAGGATGACGGGGACCAGCAGCGCCGCGAGCTTGAGCCAGTACTGGAACGCCTGCACATAGGTGATCGCGCGCATGCCGCCCGCCGCGACGGCCGCCGCGACGATGACGGCGACCGTCACGGCGCCGACCCACGGCGGCAGCCCCGCGACGACGCCGAGCGTGATCCCGGCGCCGTGCAGCTGCGGCACGATGTAGAGCCAGCCGATGACGAGGACGGCGACGCTCGTGACGCGACGTGCGGCGGAGGACTCCAGCCGCGCCTCGACGAAGTCGGGGATCGTGTAGGCGCCGCTCCGCCGCAGGGGCGCGGCGATGAACACGAGGACGAGCAGGTACCCGGCGGCGTAGCCGATCGGGAACCAGAATCCGCGGGCCCCGCCGAGCAGCACGAGGCCGGACAGGCCGAGGAAGGTGCCGGCGGAGAGGTACTCGCCGCTGATCGCGGACGCGTTCCAGACCGGCCGGACCGTGCGGGATGCGACGAAGAAGTCGCTCGTGGTCCGCGAGACGCGGAGGCCGTAGCCGCCGACGAGGGCGGTGATCGCGACGACGAGCGCGACGGCGGCGAGGTCGAGGACGGCGTTCACTCGCGCTCCCGCAGCGCCCGGTAGCGACGCTCGTTCCGGTCGGCGCCCCGTGCGTACAGGAGGGCGAACACGAGCACGACGGGGTAGTACGCGAACGCGTGCAGGAGCCACGGCAGCGGCACCCCGATCAGCACGATCTCCTCGAGCCCGGGGATCGCGACGATCGCGAGGGAGAGGGCGACCACGACGATGACGAACCCGCTGACGGTGCCGAGTGCGAGGCGCAGCTGGGTGCGGCGGAGGGCGCGGGCGAACACGGCATCCGCTTCGTCGACGGGCGCGTCCGGCAGGGCGATGCCGCGCGTCACGGCACCGGCGCGCCGCGGTCCCGGATCGGCGGTGACCCGCACGCGGCGGGGGTCGCTCACCGTGCGCCTCCCCCGCGCACGAGCGCCTCGCGGACGACCGGCAGCAGGCGCCGGCTCACCGGCAGCTCGACGTCGCCGACCGAGACGGTCGGCTCGGCGCCGCCGAGGCGCGCTTCCCCGACCGCCGCCGCGTGCACGAGGTACGAGCGGTGCACCCGCACGAAGCCGGCGTCGCCCCAGCGCTGTTCCAGCTCCGAGATCGGGATCCGGACGAGATGCCCGGGGCCCTCGTCGGTGTGCAGCCGCGAATAGTCGCCCTGCGCGTGCACCCACCGCACGTCGCTGCGTCGCACGAAGCGCACGGTCGCGCCGACCGTCACCGGCAGCACCTCATCGCCGTCGACGGCGGCCTCCGAGCCGAGCTCGAGCACCCGGTCCACCGCCCGGCGCAGGCGCTCGAGGCGCACGGGCTTGAGGAGATAGTCCGCTGCACGCAGGTCGAACGCGTCGACGGCGCGGGCGTCGTCGGCCGTGACGAAGACGACGGCCGGCGGGTCGGCGAGGCCGCCGAGCGAGCGCGCCAGTTCGAGTCCGGTGAGGCCGGGCATGTGGATGTCGAGGAAGGCGACGGCCACGGCGCGCGCGGAGAGCAGTCGCAGCGCCTCGGCACCCGATGACGCGGTGAGGATCTCGCCGATGCGCTCGTCGGCGCGGAGGAGATGCACCAGCTCGTCGAGCGCGGGACGCTCGTCGTCGGCGACGAGGACGTCGATCAGGGCCACGACCGCGGCTCAAATCGGGTCGAGCGTGTGGAGCGGCTGCGACTTGGGGATCCGCATGCGCACCATGGTACCGGCGCCCGTGTTCGTCTCCACGACCAGCCCGCCGTCCGGACCGTAGAGCTGGCGGAGCCGCGTGTCGACGTTGCGCAGCCCGACGTGCGCGCCGTCGTCGCGCGAGGTGAGGAGCGCGCGCAGCGACTCCGGATCCATCCCGACGCCGTCGTCCTCGACGGTGATCTCGGTGTGCGTGACCTCGTCGTGCGACGCGATGCGGATGCTGCCGCCGCCCTCCCCCGGTTCCAGTCCGTGCCGCACCGCGTTCTCCACGAGCGGCTGCACCGACAGGAACGGGATAACGGTGGCCAGTGTCTCCGGGGAGATCCGCAGCGTGACGGTGAGCCGGTCGCCGAACCGCGCACGCTCGAGCTCGAGATACGAGTGGATGCTGCGCAGCTCCTCGGCGACCGTCGTGAACTCGCCCTGCCTCCGGAACGAGTAGCGCGTGAAGTCGGCGAACTCGAGCACGAGCTCGCGGGCCCGCAGCGGGTCGGTGTGGATGAAGGAGGCGATCGCGGTGAGGGCGTTGAAGATGAAGTGCGGGGAGATCTGCGCGCGCAGCGACCGCAGCTCCGCCTCGGCGAGCGCCGTGCGGGACGCATCGAGCTCGCCGAGCTCCAGCTGCGCCGCGCACCATTCGGCGACTTCTCCGGCGGCACGGACGAGGGCGGCGCGCACGGGCGCCGCGAACGCGACGACGACGCCGACCACCTCGCCGTCGACGGTGATCGGGGCCCCGACGGCCTCGAGTTCCCCACCCTCCCGGCGCGGGAACACCTGGCGGCGTCCGGTCTCGCGCACCTGCGCCGCGATGCGCGCGGCGGAGGCGTCGAGCCCGTCGCCCTGACCGTCGGTCGCGACGACGCCGTCGGCGCCGACGAGGGCGACGGCCGTGCTGCCGAGCAGCACGCGGAGGTGCCGCGCGGCCCGCGCGACATCCGGCGAGCCGAGGCCTCCGCGCAGATGCGGCGCGGCGAGGCTCGCGTGGTGCAGTGCCCGGTAGGTCGCCCGCTCCTCGTCGCTGCCGAGTTCCCGCGAACCGCGGGCCAGGCGCCGGGCGAGCAGCAGGAGCACGGTGAGCGCGATGCCGCCGGCCGCGCCGAGCAACCCGGCCAGCACGACGGAGTCGGTCATGGCGTCAGCCTACGGTCGGCGTGCCGGCAGCGCCTCAGCAGCACCTCGCGCCGGGGTTGCGGTCCTGGTCGTCCATCTTCTCCCGCCAGAACTGCCGCTCGGTGAGGGGCGCCTCATCGGGATGGTGGCGACGGTGGTGGGCGACGTAGGTCGCGTAGGCGGTGTCGCCCATGAGCTGCGTGACGTACCAGCGGATGCCGCGGCCGACCCTCCCGATGTGCGCGGCGAGCGCGCGCAGCGGGCCGGTGGTCACGGCATCCGTCTGGTTCGTCATGGGGGGGATCCGCCTAGTGGGCGGACGTCGCCTTCCGCTCGTCGCGCAGCAGCGGCTCCCACTGCTTCTCGAGCTCGCGCTCGGCCGAGGTCGGAAGGAACCCGGCGGGCGCGTACCGACGCGACACGACGGGCGCTTCCTCGGTGTTCTCGCCGCCGCCGTTGCGGATCGCCTTGATCGTGACGACGATCGCGGTGACGATGACGATGATCGCCAGCACCACGAAGATGATCGAGAGCGTGCCCTGGACGGCCGTGTTGCGGATGACGGCCTCCACGACCGCGGGTTCGCCGAGGCTGCCGTCGCCGGCATCCTGCGCCGCCCGGTAGCGGAAGTGGTTCGCCCAGTAGCCGATCCCCGGCACGCTGCTGAAGATCTTGTACATCGACGCGGTGATCGTGACGACGGCGGTGAAGGCGAGCGGCAGGGCGATGATCCACAGCCACTTCACGTACGCCCGCCCGCGCTTGGCGACGATCGCCAGGACGACCGACAGCGCGATGGCCGCCAGCAGCTGGTTCGCGATGCCGAACAGCGGGAAGAACGTGTTGATGCCGCCGAGCGGGTCGGTGACGCCGAGGATCAGGATCGTGCCCCAGCCGGCGACCATGATCGCGGTGGTGATCCAGACGCCGGGGCGCCACGAGACGTCGCGGAACTTCGGCACCCAGGCGCCGATGGATTCCTGCAGCATGAAGCGGGCCACGCGCGTGCCGGCGTCGACGGCGGTGAGGATGAACAGCGCCTCGAACATGATCGCGAAGTGGTACCAGAACGCCATGAGCGCCTGCCCGCCGAGGGCCTGCTGCATGATGTGCGCGAGGCCGAGTGCGAGGGTCGGTGCGCCACCGGTGCGGGAGACGATGCTCTCCTCACCGACCGCGGCCGCCGTGCTCGTGAGCATGTCGGGCGTGAGGTTCACACCGGTGAGGCCCAGCGAGTTCACGAACGCGACGGCGCCCTCCACCGTGCCGCCGGTGACGGCGGCGGGAGCGTTCATCGCGAAGTAGATCCCCTGGTCGATCGAGATCGCGGCGACGAGCGCCATGATCGCGACGAAGGACTCCATGAGCATGCCGCCGTAGCCGATGAAGCGCGTCTGGCGCTCCTTCTCGACGAGCTTCGGCGTCGTGCCCGATGCGATCAGCGCGTGGAATCCGGACAGGGCGCCGCAGGCGATCGTCACGAACAGGAACGGGAAGAGCGGACCGGCGAACACCGGGCCCATGCCGTTCTCACCGAACACCGACACCGCGGGGACGGTGATCTCCGGACGCACGAGCACGATGGCACCGGCGAGCATCACGATGACGCCGATCTTCATGAACGTCGACAGGTAGTCGCGGGGGGCGAGCAGCAGCCAGACGGGGAGGACGGCGGCGATGAAGCCGTAGATGATGATGCCCCACGCGATGGTCGTGCGGTCGAGGTGGAAGATCGCCTGGCCCCACTCGGTGCCTGCTACCCAGCCGCCGCCGATGATCGCGGCCATCAGCAGCACGAAGCCGATGAGGGAGACCTCGGTGACCTTGCCGGGGCGGAGGTAGCGGAGGTAGACGCCCATGAACAGGGCGATCGGGATCGTCATCGCGACGCTGAAGACGCCCCACGGGCTCTCGCCGAGCGCGTTCACGACGACGAGGGCGAGGATCGCGACGATGATCAGCATGATCAGCAGCGAGGCGATGATCGCCGCGGTGCCGCCGATGCGACCGAGCTCCTGGCGCGCCATCTGGCCGATCGTGCGGCCGCCGCGACGCATCGAGAAGAAGAGGACCGTGTAGTCCTGGACGGCACCGGCGAGGACGACGCCGACGATGATCCAGATGGTTCCGGGCAGGAAGCCCATCTGCGCGGCGAGGACGGGCCCCACGAGGGGCCCGGCGCCGGCGATCGCGGCGAAGTGGTGGCCGTAGAGCACACGCCGGTCGGTGGGGACGTAGTCCTTGCCGTCCTGGCGGATCTCGGCCGGCGTGGCCCGGTTGTCGTTCGGGCGCGTGATGTAGCGCTCGATGACCTTCGAGTAGAAGCGGTAGCCGATGAGATAGGTGCAGACCGCGGCGAACACGAACCAGATCGCGTTGACGGTCTCACCCCGCACGATCGCGAGCATCGTCCAGGCCACCGCGCCGAGGAGCGCGATCGCGGCCCAGAGGGCGATCTTGGGCCAGGTCCAGCGCGCGGCCTTCTCATCGTGCTCGGCCGGCAGCGCGACCGGGGGGAGGTTCGGGTCGGGCGTGATGTCGGGTTCGTCGTGGGCGAACCCCGCGGCGCGCCCGCGGGGCGCAGAAGGTGCAGTCATCGGATCTCCTCGTCGGCGCAACGTTGCGTGCTGACAGGCTAGGAACGCCGCCCGGCCCGCGTGCGGCGGGGCGACGCCGGACGCGACGAACGGCGGCGACGGCGCGACGAGCGGTGGGAGAGCCTGGCGGAACACGGGAGCCGCCGCCTACGTTGGAGTCAGCGACGAGAGGAACCGCTGTGACGGACGACGCCGAGATCACTGTGACCCGCAACGACGAGAAGGGGCGCTACGAGATCCACCTCGACGAGACGATCGCCGGGTTCACCGAGTTCGTGGCCGACCGTCACGGCCGCACCGTGTTCCCGCACACCGTGATCGATCACGCCTTCGCCGGGCGGGGGCTCGCCAGCATCCTCGTCGGACAGGCGCTCGCCGACGTCGCGACGCGGGGCGAGACGGTCGTGCCGGTGTGCCCGTTCGTCGTGAAGTACCTGCACACCCACGAGGTCGAAGGGCTCGACGTGCACTGGCGCCCCACTGCCGACGAGACGGGCAGCGACGCGATCGAGCGGGTATGACCCGCCTGGACAGCGGCCCCGAGGAGCGGGAGGCCCCGCCGGTGAGCGACGGCCCGCGCGTCCTGCTGCTGTCCGCCCGCGAGGTGCCCCTGGGCGGTGTCCGCGGGATGTCGGTGCACCGAAGCCTTCCGCAGCGCGACCTTCCCATGGTCGGCGCGTGGTGCTTCGTCGACCGGTTCGGTCCGCAGGTCACGCGCATGCGCGTCGAGCCGCACCCGCACATCGGGCTGCAGACCGTCACATGGCCCTTCGTCGGGCAGGTGCGGCACCGGGATGCCGTCGGCAGCGACGTGGTCGTGACGCGCGGCGCACTGAATCTCATGACGAGCGGCGCCGGCATCGTGCACTCGGAGTACTCGATCGGCGACGACCCCGCGCCGCTGGATGCCCTCCAGCTGTGGGTCGCGCTGCCCGAGTCCCGGCGCCACGGCGACCCGGCGTTCGAGCGGCACGAGGATCTGCCGGTCGTCGACCTCGGCGACGGCGCGGTCGCGGCGATCGTCGTGGGCGAGTTCGCGGGGGCTGTCTCGCCCGCCACGATGTACACGCCGATCGTGGGCGCCGAGATCTTCCTGCCCGCCGGCGTCCGGGTGACGCTGCCGCTGCGGGCCGAGTGGGAGTACGCGCTCCTCGGCGTCGACGGGACCAGCGCGGTGTTCGCGGACGACGACGACCCCACGGCCCTCCCCGAGGGCGGCCTCCTCTACCTCGGCACCCGCCGCGACGGCGTCGAGATGAGCGCCGACGCCGACACCACGGTGTTCCTCCTCGGCGGCGAGCCGTTCGAGGACGACATCGTCATGTGGTGGAACTTCGTGGCGCGTTCCCACGAGGAGATCGTGGACGCGCGCGAGGCCTGGGAGTCCGGTGCCGAACGGTTCGGTCACGTCGTCGGGCACGGCGACGAGCGGATCCCCGCGCCCCCGCTCCCGGGCGTGCGTCTGACGCAGCGTCGCCGTCGCGCCTGACCGGGTTTTCCCCGGTATCCGGCGGCCGGGCGCCGCAGCGCCGCGACTACGCTGGAGGCGTGGCTGCGGCATCCCGACTCTCCACGCGCGTCCTCCTCGTCTGCGCGGCGATCGGCGTCGCGACGGGACTCCTCACCGTCGTCGCGGGCTACGTCAGTGCCCCCGTGTGGGCCATCCTGCCGATCGTCTACGGCCTGGTCCTCGGCGCGCACGTGGTCCCCGGCGTCATCGCGCAGGCACTGCTCCGGATGCCGTGGGTCGCCCTCGTCACCCACCTGCTCGCGGGGATCGTCGCGAGTGCCTTCGCCCCGCAGTGGGTGGGCCGCTACCTCGGCATGGCGCTGCTGGTCGGCGGCCTGCAGGAGGGTGTCGCCGCCCTCACCCGTTATCGGCACTGGGAGGGCTGGCGGTTCTTCATCTCCGCCGTCGTGGTGGGTGCGGTCCTCATCGTCGGGATGGGGTTCGCCCTGGATGCCGGCAAGCTCGCCCCCTGGGCGGTCACGGTCTTCTACGCCCTCCTCATCCTCGGCCCGGTCCTCTGGACCTTCGTGGGGCTGGCGATCGGCAGCGGCCTGCGTCGCGCCGGGGTCGCCCGGACGACGGTTGGAGCGCGCGGATAGGCCCGACTACGTTGGGAGGAACTCCGCCCGACGCTTGGACATCCGTGACCCCGCTCGCCTCCGGTGCGCCTGACGGCCCCGGCGCCCCCGCACCGCTCGCGCGGGTGCGGAACCTGGCCGTCCGCCACGTCGGCGCCCGCACCGCGTCGCCCGCCGGCGCGACACTCGAGATCCGCCCCGGCGAGGTCGTCCTGCTTCTGGGCCCGAGCGGCTCCGGGAAGTCGACGCTCGCCCTCACGCTCAACGGGCTCATCCCGCACGCCGTTCCCGCCGAGGTCACGGGCACCGTCGAGATCGCGGGGCTGGACGCGCGGACCACACCGGTGTCGGTACTGAGCACGCATGTCGGGATGGTGTTCCAGGATCCGGATGCCCAGCTCGTGACGGGAACGGTCCTCGACGACGTCGCCTTCGGCCCGGAGAACCTCCGGCTCCCGGTCGACGAGGTGCTCGCGCGCAGCGAGAACGCCCTCCGGCGCGTGGGCCTGTGGGAGCGGCGCGCCGAGAACCCCGATCGGCTCTCCGGCGGCGGCCGTCAGCGGCTCGCGATCGCGTGCGCGCTGGCGATGGGGTCGCCGCTGCTCGTCCTCGACGAGCCGACCGCGAACCTCGACCCCGCTGGCATCGAGGACGTCTACGTCGCGCTGCACGATCTCGTGCGCCACCCTGACGGGACGCCGCGCGACCACGCGATCCTCCTCGTCGAGCACAACCTCGACGCCGCGGTCATGCTCACCGACCGGGTCGTCGTGCTGGATGCCGAAGGGCGGACGATCGCCGACGGTCCCGTGGACGAGGTGCTCCGCGGTCGGGCGGAGGAACTGCACGCGATGGGCGTCTGGCTGCCGGTGTCGACCCTGGCGGCGCTGCGCCTGCGCCGGGCGGGGTGGGTCTTCGATCGCCTGCCGCTCACTCCGGACGAGCTGCGGGCGGCCGTGACGGCGGTGCCGGGGCCCGCCTCGGCCCCGCGGGTGGTGACCGCGCCGGTGACGGCGGGCGAGCCCGTCGTCGAGGTACGCGGCCTGACCCTGCGCCGCGGTCGCCGCGAGGTGCTCCACGACGTCGACCTCACGGTCCGCGCCGGCGAGTTCGTCGCAGTCGTCGGAGCGAACGGCGCGGGCAAGACGAGCCTGGTCCAGGCCATCGCGGGCGTCGTCCCGGTGCCGCGCGGCACGGTCCGGGTGGGCGGCGCCGACGTCGCGCGCACCGACGCGAGGTCGCTGTCGCGGCGGATCGGGTTCGTGTTCCAGAACCCCGAGCACCAGTTCATCGCGCACACGGTCTTCGACGAGATCGCGCACGGGCTTCGTCGGCAGAAGCTCCCCGACGCGGAGGTCCACGCCCGCGCCACCGAGGTGCTCCGGCGCTTCGGACTCGAGGACAGTGCCGAGCAGCATCCGTTCCTCCTCTCCGGCGGCCAGAAGCGACGGCTGTCGGTGGGGACCGCGCTCGTCGCGGGGGCACCGGTGCTCGTCCTCGACGAGCCGACGTTCGGGCAGGACCGGGCGCGCGCCGAGGAGCTCCTGCGACTGCTGCGTGAGCTGCAGGAGGCGGGGACGACGATCATCGTCGTCACGCACGACATGCACCTCGTCACCGAGTACGCGACACGGACGGTCGTCCTCGCCGAAGGGCGCGTGCGGGCGGATGCCGCCACGGCCGACGTCTTCGCCGACGAGGCCCTGTTGCGCGCGGCGGGACTCCGGCTGCCGCCGCTGCGTCAGGCGTTGCGTGGGGTCTCGCACGCGGCGCTCCGTGGAGCCATCCGCCTCGCCGACCTCCCGGGCGGTGCCGCATGAGCGTCGCCGCCGACCCGTACGCCGAGGTCGCCGCATCCCGCCGGTTCCTCACGGGACTCAACCCGCTCGCGAAGCTCGCCGGGCCGCTGCCCGCCATCCTTTTGCTTGTCTTCGTGCGCGACCTCGCGACGCCGTCGGTGTTCCTCGCTCTCGGCTACGTCGTGATCCTCACGGGCGCGCGACTCACCCGCACCGTCGCCCTCATACTCGGTGTCGCGCTGCCGCTCGGTGTCGTCGTCTTCGGCGTCGGCATGTCGGTGTGGATCGACGCCTCCCGGATCGACCGGAGCGTCGAGGTCGTCTCGATCGGCGCGTGGACGCTGTACGGCGGCGCGCTCGAGATCGGGTTCGCGACGTCGCTCCGGCTCGCCGCGATCGTCGCCCTGGCGCTGATCGCGGGACTCACGACGACGGGCCCCGACCTCGTGCGCGCGAGTGTGCAGCAGCTGCGCGTGCCGTACCGCGTCGGGTACACGGCGCTGGCGGCGTTCCGCTTCGTCCCGCGGTTCCGGCACGAGCTCGACATCATCCGGCAGGCGCACCGTGTGCGCGGTGCGCACGGCGGCCGATTCGGAGTCGTCGCACGCTGGTGGGGCTACGTCGTGCCGCTGCTGGCCGGAGCGATCCGCCACGCGGAACGGGTCGCGCTGGCGATGGATGCGCGGGCGTTCGGCGCCTTCCCCGACCGCACCGAGCGGCATCTCGTGCCCTTCGGAGTGCGCGACGTCGTCTTCCTCGCGGCGTGCTGGCTGGTCTCCGCCGCCGTTTTCGTGGTGCTGTTCCCCTGGACGCTCGGCTGAGAGCCTCACGGCGTCGGCTCACACGGACACCTGCTGCCGAGGGTCTTTCGTCACGGGAGCGGCGGGCACGGCGGTCGCGCGCGGCCATGCCCAGGCGGAGCGCAGGATGAACGCGAGGAGCAGCACCTCGATGCCGATGGAGATGCCGTAGAAGGCGGCCCACTCCCAGGTCGCCCCTGCTGCATTGAAGAGGGAGTAGGGGATGAGGAGCGCTGCGACGACGAGGTTCGTGACGCGGTTCACCCGGGCGGGCAGCGTCATGGAGAGCACCACCATCAGGGCGGGGATCGACACGGACACGAGGAAGATCGTCACCAGCGTCGAGCTGATGTCGAACCTCCAGATGAGGCCGTCCAGGATGCCGTCGAGCACACCCGGCTTGTAGAAGTTGAGGATGTCGACGTAGGCGTAGAGGAAGACGAAGCTCGTCCACGCGGCGGCGAGCCGGGGCCGCACGGGGAGCGGAGCGTTGTCGAGCGGGTTCGGGGTGTTCGTTCGGGTGGTCATCGGTTCTTCTTTCCGAGAGGAGCGGTCCGCCCCCGGCGTGGGGCGGTTCTGATCGCGACATCCAGTCTTCGTACACTGTACGTCGTACGCTGTACTATGACCGTACGCTGTACGATTGTCAAGCCTGTCCAGCGAGCGAGGAGACCGATGTCTGCAAGGGAGCGCCCGGTCTCGTCAGACGCGGGCCTCAGCAAGCCGCGGGTGGTGGCCGAGGCGGTCCGGCTCGCCGACCGCGAGGGGGTGGACGGGCTGAGCATGCGACGGCTGGCGAGCGCGCTCGGCGCGGGCGCCATGTCGCTGTACCACTACGTGGCGAACAAGGACGAGCTGCTGGACGCCATGATCGACACCGTGTTCGACGAGATCGATTTCCCACCCGAAGGCACCGACTGGCAGTCGGCGATGCGAGAGCGGGCGGTATCCGCCCGGCAGGTCCTCGCGCGCCACCCGTGGGCGATCGGTCTGATGGAGTCGCGGACCTCACCGGGCCCCGCGAATCTCCGCCACCACGAAGCAGTCACCGCATGCCTGCGGACGGCCGGCTTCTCGGTGCTGATGGCGACGCACGCCAACTGGCTGCTCGACAGCTATGTCTACGGTCACGCCCTGCAGGCAGCCAGCCTGCCCTTCGACACGGCCGATGAGCTCGCGGACCTGGCCGAGGACGTCTACCTGCCCCAGCTTCCTCCCGACGAGTTCCCCTACCTCAACGAGTCCGCGGCGGGGCTCGTCGCCGCCGGCTACGACCCGACCGAGGAGTTCGCCTTCGGCCTCGACCTCATCCTCGCCGCCCTCGAGCCCCTCCGCGCTTCCGCGTAGCCACGCTGGCGGGTCAGGCCAGCGCCGCCTCCACCGCCGCGGCGACGTGGAGAGCGGCGGTGGGGAACACCGGCACCGCGATGTCGTCCTGGCACAGCAGCAGCTCGATCTCGGTGCAGCCGAGGATGATCCCCTCCGCGCCACGCTCGACGAGCCGGTCGACGACGCCGCGGTACGCGTCGCGCGAGTCGTCATCGACGATGCCGTGCACGAGCTCCTCGAAGATGACGCGGTGCACGAGCGCGCGGTCGTCGGCGTCGGGCACGACGACCTCGATGCCGTGCGCAGCGAGCCGCCGGCGGTAGAAGTCCTGCTCCATCGTGAACGCCGTGCCCAACAGGCCTGCCCGCCCGATGCCGCGCGCCGCGATGGCCGCCGCCGCGGCATCCGCGATGTGGAGGACGGGGACGTCGACAGCGGCCTCGATGTCGCCGATGACCTTGTGCATCGTGTTCGTGCACAGCACGATCATGTCGGCGCCGCCCGCCTGGAGGCCGCGCGCCCGCTCGCCGAGCAGGCGCCCGGCCGCAGCCCAGTCGTCCCGCCGCTGCATGCCGGCGATCTCGTCGAAGTCGAGGGAGTCGAGCAGCACCGGCGCGGAGTGGAGTCCGCCCAGACGCTCGCGGACGTGCTGGTTCGCGAGCCGGTAGTACAGCTCCGTCGATTCCCAGCTCATGCCGCCCAGCATCCCGATGGTCTTCATGACCGCCTCCTCCGTCGTCTGCTCTCGATCCTCCCGGCACGCAGACGTGCGGTCTACGCCATAGTTGTTGGACGAGACCAAAGCCTGACTATGAGGTGAGCGATGAGCCATGCGGACGACACGATCGGCTTCGTCGACCCGGACGACGGCCGGGAGCCCTCGCTCGACCCGCGGTCGCTGATGGTGTTCCGCGCCGTGGGCCGTTACGGCTCGATGAGCGCGGCCGCTGCGGCGCTCGCGTGGACGCAGCCGGCCGTGAGCCAGCACGTCCGACGGCTCGAGCGCACCCACGGGGTGCCGCTGATCGCGCGCCGCGGTCGCGGCATCGAGCTGACGTCGGCCGGCCATGATCTGCTGCGCCACGCGGATGCCGTGGCCGCCGTGCTCCACGACGCCGAGCGTGCGATGCGGGCCCACGCACAGGCCGAGGCGGGCGTGGTGCGGGTGGTCGCGTTTCCGTCGGCGATGGCGACGATCGTCTCCCCCGCCGTGCGCGCGCTCGCGGACACGAACGCCGGACTGCAGCTCGAGCTGACACAGCTCGAGCCGCCCGAGGCGATGCGCAGCCTCGCCCGCGGCGAGTGCGACATCGCGATCATCTTCGAGTACGCCGAGGAGCAGCACGACCTCAACGGGTTCACGGCGCAGCCGCTCGCCGACGATCCGTTGATGGCGGTGCTGCCGGCATCCCATCCGCACGCGCAGTCGGATGCCATGGACCTGGCGGACCTCGCCGACGCGCGGTGGGTCGCGGGGTGCGTCAACTGCCGTAGACACCTGCTGCACTCCGCTGCGCGGCGCGGGTTCACGCCCGACATCCGGCACAGCACGGACGACTACGTCGTGGTGCAGGCGCTCGTCGCCGACGACCTCGCGGTGGCGGTGCTGCCGCGCCTCGCATTGGCCGCGAGCCGGAACCCCGCGGTCGCCACCGTGCCGATCGACGGCGAGCCGCCCCGGCGTGTCATGGCGCTGACGCGTCCAGGAGGCGTGGCGATGCCCGCCGTGGGTGAGGTCGTGCGCTCGCTGCGTGAGGCGTCGGGCCGCTAGCCACGCGATCTGTCAGCGTGTGCGCAGCGGTCGCCGCTGGAGGGATGCTCGCCTTGGAGCACGGTCGGACTAGTGGACGGCGCCGACGTCCAGGGTGAACCGTCGATTGCGGAGCCGCTGCGCCAGCGACTCCCCCATCGCGACCATCGGCGTCAGCACGCCGGCGTGCTCGGGAAGCTCGTCGAACGCGAGACTGAGCGCTGACTCGCCGAGCATCACGCCGGTGCCTCCGTAGCCGGGATCGAACGGGGCAGCGACGCGCGCGCGAACCGGCTGACCCTCGACGGGATAGACGTCGACGTCGAGCGCGAAGCGCCCGTGCTCGATCGCGTCCGCGCTCGGGCCGCTGCCCGGTGCGGGAAGGACCCGGTCGAGGAGCGCGCGGGTCGGCGGAAAGGACAGCCCCGCGACGAGGGCCGCGGTCCCCGCGCTGATCGCCCCTGCCCGCACGAACCCGGGGAGCCCGCGGCCGGTCGCCACGACCTCGCGATACTGCATGAGCTCCCCGTAGCTCCACCCGGTCAGGTAGTTGCTGCGCTGGATGATCTGCTGGTTGTAGGCGCCCATGACGAACGGCGCCTGCCAGACGCCGCGCTCCGTGCCCCACCCGGTGGCGCGGTGCCCGGGAAGCCGGACGGACGGCCCGGGGGTCAGGGCGTACGGGTCGGCGATGAGACGGCGGGCAGCGGGATCCGATCTCGCTTCCTGCATCTGCTGACGCAGGGAGTCGATGGTGCCGCCGCTGACGCCGCCGTGCAGCAACCTCACTCGCAGGGTCGCGGCGACGATCGGCACGCCGCCGACGGCCCGGTGGGCGAGGCCCAGGCCGAGGTCGGAGGGGATCGAGTCGAAGCCGCACGAGTGGACGATCCGGGCACCGCTGTTCGCTGCGGCGTCGTGGTTGCGCTCGATACTGCGGGCGACGAAGACGCTCTCGCCCGAGAGGTCGGCGTACGACGTGCCGGCGCGGGCACACGCGGAGACCACGCCCACGCCGTAGCGCAGGTAGGGGCCGACTGTCGTCGCGATCACCGACGTGGATGCCGCCAAGCGGGCGACCGCGGCGTCGTCGCCGGTATCGACCTCGACGATCGGCCAGTCGGCTCCCAGCTCCCGGTTGACCGCCTGCAACCGGGCGCGGGATCGCCCCGCGATCGCGATGCGCGCGCCGTCGGGCGCCGACGCCGCCAGATGCCGCGCCGTGTATCGACCCACGAATCCCGACGCCCCCAGTAAGACGATGTCGTGGTCGCGGTCGTTGACGCTCATGTCACGCGAGCGTACGCGGTCGTCGTGACTGTGGTCAGCGCGTGCGCAGCCGCCGACCGATCACTCTGGAGAGGTCGGTCCCCGAGCCCGTCAACATGCTCGACTCGATGGTGACCACACCGCGAATGTCCGAGACCCATCGGACGAGGCCGCCATCGTCCGGCATGACCGGCCGACCCTGCCGATCCTCCGCGCGCGCGGTGTCCATGTGCAGGATGAGCTGGACGGGGTGCGCACCGTGGCGCACCCGCATGGTGAGCCGGTCGACGCCGTCGTGCACGTAGCTGGGCGAGTTCCACTTGATGTGCTCGACCAGCCCCGGCGCTGTCTCCAGGATGAGTCGCCGCAGTGCGCTGACCTGCCCCCGCTGTGGTGGGTCGAGGGACGCGAGGAACTCGTCGACACTCGTGACCTTGGCGCGCATGGAGCAAGCGTCGCGGTGCGCGCCTCATGCGTCAAACGGAACCGCGTTCGTCGCCCGCGTACCGATAGCTCCCGCGACGACGCCGCCAGGTGGTGCGGGGCTGCTCGGTCTCCGTGCGTCAGCACATCGTTACAGTGCGTCGACGGCCCGCGCGCACTCCTCACTCGTGAGCATCGTCAGCGCTCCCAGCAGCATTCCGGCGCCGTACTTCTCATAGTCGAAGTCGATGTCGCGCACGACCGAGTTGTACAGCGCCCAGTGGCCCCACTTCACGAGCGTGCCGACGCCGGAGAGATAGAGCCGCGCGAGCTGGCTCTCGGTCGGCTCCGCGCCCGAGTACTGCGCGAACAGCGTCCGCCCGAGGTCTCGGGGGATGCCGAGGATCGTCAGGTATGCGCCCAGCTCGTAGTAGCGGTCGGTGTTGGCGGCGTAGTCGAAGTCGATCAGCATCATCGGCGCATCCGGCTTCACCATGAAGTTCGGAGGATTCGGGTCATTGTGCCCGGGCACGAGTTCCAGCCCGCCGGCGAGATAGCGCTCCTGGATCGGCCGCCATCGCTCCTGCACCTCGATCTGATAGGGCTGCAGTCGGCGGCCGGTCTCGGCGATCTGCGCCTGGTGCTCGTCGATCATGTCGAACAGCGTCTTCGTGACCGAGAGCAGCTCGCCGCCGTGGAGTTGACGGTAGAGGCGCATCACCTCCGACATGCCCGTCGGCGACAGCAGGTCGCCCGCTCCTGAAGAGCGGTATCCGTCCAAAAACGCGGTCACCTCGATGCCGGTCGCGTCGTCGAAGAACAGTACGGCAGGGCCGACGCCGGTCGCCGCAGCTACAAGAGCGGCCTCGTGAGCGATCTGCCGGTCCACGAACGCCTCGGCCCCGTGGCCGGGGACCTTGAGGAACCGGATGCCGTCGTCCGAGATCATCCGCCAGTTCACGTTGGTCGTGCCCGAGGAGATCCGTTCCATGCGCAGATCGGTGCCGAACGGCCATGCCGGCAGGTCCGGCACCGTGCGGGCAAGGGTGAGCGCGTCGAGTGCGTGCCACGTCATCGTCGTATTCGTCATTCCCATCCCTCCCCCGCCCGCGCGATGAGCGCGTCGATCTCTCCCGTCAGCACAGGATGCTCCGCGTGCCAGATGCGGAACATGAGGTAACCGAGGTAACCGACCTCTGCGTCCGGCTCCAGCGCATGGGCACGCAGGGCCCGCAGCAGCACCCAGAGGTCGGTGATCGTCCCCCAGAGGCGGGCGCGGGCGAACGCGCCGGGGTGATCACTCCCCCACAAGAGCAGGAACGCCTCCTCGGCCGGCAGGACGGTGGGCGATACCTCGGTGAGGATGCTGCCAACGTCCGCGAGCGGGTCGGCCAGTCCCGCGGTGGTGCCGCCGGTGAGCATCACCGTCCCGTCTGGGCCGACCTGGATGTCGGAGAGCTCCGACGACAGCCACGACGGCACCGGAGCGGGACCATCGGCGACGGCTGCGCGCAGCCCGGGCAATGCGGAGGCGACCGGCGCGAGCGCGAGCGGCTGTGGTGCGCCGACGGCCGCCAAGTCGTCGAGCATCGTCTGAGCTTCCGCGCCGAGATCACGCGCCGGAAGATCGGCGCCCGACTCCCGGAACCTCCGGCGGGCCACGGCCAGCGCGGAAACTGCGCCCGGGGCCTGCAGGCGCAGGCCGGTAGCGACGCGCCAGCGCTCGTCGAGCGCACGCTCGACCGTGACCCCGCCGTCCGCATCCATGGCGAGGATCTGCGGACCGACCCCTGCCTCGGATGCGGCGAGCCTCGCGCGAGCCGCCGCTGTGCCTACCGCGTGCGGCCGTGGAGCCTTCGCGAGCACGGTGACGCCGGCACCGGTCGTTGCGCGCCAGCTCTCATGGGACGCGCCCTGCCAGCTGAGCAGCCCCGCGCCGATGCCCGTGGGCTGCCAGGAAAGGTCTGCCCACTCGCTCGGCAGGCCGTTCAGCGCTGCACTCATGCGCCCGACGCCGCTGCGTAGGGGAACGCGAGGTCGAACGAGCGCCCCAGTTCGAGCAGCGCGAGCACTCCGAGCACTCCCGTGTCGTCGAACCGGCGTCCGCCGACCTGCACGCCGATCGGCATGCCGGAACTCGACATCGCCACCGGCACCGTGCCGGCAGGGAGGCTCGTCAGGTTGTACGGCGAGGTGAAGACCATGTGGTCGAGCGAGTAGTCGTTGCGCACAGGCGTCACGTTCTCGGCGGGGAAGGAGACGACCGGGGTGACCGGCGACAGCACGTAATCGAAGGAGTTCAGGACCGCGGCGATCTTCGCGCGCACACCGTCGAGCTTCTTCTCGTTCGCGACGTGCTGCACCGCGGTGATGTCTGTGCGGCTGAGAAGCTGTTCGAGAAGCTGAGGCGGCAGCAGCGGCCACTTGTCCTCCGGCACCGCGAGCAGCTCAGGCAGGCCCCGTGTGGAGAGCACGGCCATGAAGCTCTCACGGTCGGCGGCGGTCGTGAGGGGCTCCTCGATCGGCACGACGGTCGCGCCGTGTGCGGCGAGCAGAGCAGCCTGGGCTCGCACGACCTCGGCCACCTCGTCGTCGACGGCGCCCGGCACGTCGGTCGCGAGCAGCAGCCCCACCGTGACCCCGGCGAGGGAGGCCGGCACGGCACCGTCCCACTCGAACGCACCCGGGAGGCTGAGGTGATCGCTGAGGTCGGGCTTGCCGATCACACGAAGAAGGGCGGCGGCGTCGGCCACGGTACGCGCCATCGGACCCGCGCTGCCGATGAGCTTCGGCGGGTCGTACGCGATACGCCCCTGCGTCGGTTTGAGGCCGACGAGCCCGCACAGCGCGGCCGGCAACCGCACCGAGCCGCCCATGTCAGTCCCGACCGAAAGCGGACCCGCGCCCAGCGCCACGAGCGCGCCGGAGCCGCTCGACGAGCCGCCTGGATTGAGCTCCGGGTTCCAAGGATTGCGAATGATGCCGAACTGCGAGCTCACCCCCGCCCCGATGAGTCCGAAGTCGGGCATGGACGTTTTTGCGAACAGGGTCGCGCCCGCCTCGCGGAGGCGGCGCACCGGTGCTCCGTCGTGAACGGACGGGGGCGCTCCGTCGTTGAGCTTGCTGCCGTGCCAGCGCTCGAGGCCGACCATCGGGAAGCTGTCCTTGACCGATACCGGTACGCCGTCGAGCTCGCTGAGAGGGTTTCCCGCCGCCCAACGCGCGGCACTCGAGGCGGCGTCTTCGAGAGCTTGCTCTGCGTTCATGATCGCAACGGCGTTCAGCGCCACGCCCGCCGAAGCGGCAACGTCGATTGCGGCCTGCGTCGCCTCGACCGGCGAGACGCTCCCGTCGCGGTACCAGCCGGCGAGCTGGGTAGCGGTCGCGCTCGTGAGCGCTGGTGTCGTCGAGGTCAGGGCGGTCATTTTTCCTCCAAGGGAGCGGGCGGTACGGGGACGGTGAGGGTGCCAGTGGCAACAGGGTGCGGTTCGAGCGCCTGCAGATCGGCGAGCCTGCGGCCGGCGAGGTCGTCCCACTCGGCGGCGGCTGCCGCCGCATCGAGGGGGAGGTAGAAGGGCACCGCGATCGCCACGGCGCCGCTCGCGACGCCGGCTGCCAGTCCGGTGGCGCTGTCTTCGAGCACGATGCAGCGCTCGATGGCGACGCCGAGCCGGGAGGCTGCGGTCAGATAAGCCTCGGGGTGCGGCTTGCCGTGCTCGACGTCGTCGCCGGCGACGGATGCCATGGGCACCGGGCTGGCGGCGGCCACGTGGTCGACGATCGCGCGGTGGGACATGCTGACGATGACCTGCGGAATGCCCGCCGCATGCACTTCGGCCGCGAGCGGAAGTGCGCCGGGACGGAACACCAGGTCGTCGGCAAGCCCGTCCCGCACCCGCTCCGTGAGCTCGGCCACGATCTCGGCGGCCGAGCCGGTGACACCGGCGGCCGTCAGCACGGACGCCGTGGTCGACATACTGGCGCCCACGAGCCGATCGAGGTCTGCGCGACGCAAGGTCACACCGGCTCTGACGGCGAGCGCCTCGGCGGCACCAAGCCAGGCGCGCTCGGAGTCGATGAGCGTGCCGTCCATGTCCCAGAGCACCGCGTCGGGCCAGCTCATCGCGGTGCGACCTCATCGAGCACGTCACCGAGCGTGGCCAGCAGCAACTGTGCCTCGACCTCGCCGAAGATGAGGGGCGGGCGGATCTTGAGCACGTTGTTGCCGGGCCCGGCCACGCTGATGAGCACGTTCCGCTCGCGCAGGGCGTTGACGATGCCGAGCGCCGCGGCCGAGTCGGGCGCCTTCGTTTCGGGATCGGAGACGATGTCGACACCGACGTAGAGACCCGATCCGCGCACATCGCCGATGAGCGGGCGCCCGACCGCAAGCGCGCCGATGCCGTCGCGGATGGTCGTGCCGGTGCGCTTCACCGAACTGATGAGATCGGTCGACTGGATGAAGTCGAGCACGGCCTGGGCCGCGGCGATCGACACGGAGTTGCCCCCGAAAGTGTTGAAGTACGGCACCTCCTTCCCGAACCGGGCGAGGATCTCCGGACGGCCCGCAAGGGCGGCGACTGGGATGCCGTTGCCCATCGGCTTACCCATCGACACGAGGTCCGCGTCGACACCGTGACGCTCGAAGCCCCAGAACGTGTCGCCCGTGCGCACGAAGCCGGGCTGCACTTCGTCCGCGATGAACAGCGCACCGTACTCGTGCACAACATCGACCGCCGCGGCGAGGAATCCTCGCGGATCCGGGTAGATGCCGTCCGAGGAGAAGATCGAGTCGGCAAGCAGCGCGGCCGGCCGGATGCCGTGGGCGATGAGGTCGTCGAAGGCCTCGCGCACGCGCTCAGCGAACCACTCCCCGATGTCGTCGGCCTCGACCCGATAGGAATCGGGCGCGGGAATGATGCGTACGGCCTCGTCATCGGGGAATCCCCCCGAGATCGCCGGCGAGACGCGGCTGAGCAGCTCGGTGGTGCCGTGGTATGCCTCGGCCGTCACGACGATGCCCTGACCGCCGGTCCACAACCGGGCAATGCGGATCGCAAGATCGTTGGACTCCGACCCGGAGTTCGTGTACATGATCGAGCCGATGTGGTCGGGGAGAGTCGCGAGCAACTGCTCCGAGTACCGCACGATCCCGTCCTGCAGATAGCGCGTGTGGGTGTTGAGCTTCCCCATCTGCGTTGCGACGGCATCCACGACCGCCGGATTCGCATGGCCCACACTCGGGACGTTGTTGTAGGCGTCGAGGATGCGGGTGCCGTCGGCATCGAAGAGATAGGCGCCCGACCCCGACACCGCGTGGACGGGGGTGCGGTAGAAGAGCCGGTAGCTCGGGCCGAGGCTCGCCTGGCGTCGGAGCACGAGCTCTTGCGCGGTGGGCGCGAGTCGGTCGAGGTCGGCGATACGGAAGCTGTTGCCGTCCATGATCGAGGAGAGCGATACGGGCGCGTCGGTGGTCATGATGAGTGGTTCCTCGGGGTTGTGGTGGATCGTGCGGGGAGAGACCAAAGCTGCGAATGCGGGCTCAGCTGCGCACCGGTTCGGGCGTATCCACCGCGGCATCGTCCGTCGACGCAGCCTTGTCCACGGTGCGCTGCTTCGCGAGGTTGTTCCAGGCGGACTTCAGCACCCGCTGGAGCGTCTCGTCGAGCGAGATCGCGACCACGAGGGTGAGTCCGACGATCATGGTCTGCAGGAATTGGCTGACACCGAGGATCACGAGGCCGTTGCGGAGGACCCCGACGAACAGGAGCCCCGCGATCACTCCGCTGATGCGGCCGGCACCGCCGGCGACCGCGATACCGCCGAGGAGCACGACGGTGAGTGCGCTGAACTCCAGGCCCTGACCGGTCGTCGGCGAGCCCGCCTGCAGCTTCAGGGTCATGAGCGCTCCGGCGAACGCGGCGGCGACGCCAACGAGGACGAAGAGGCGAAGTCGTACGGAGCGCACGTTGATACCCATGAGGAACGCGGCGCGCTGGTTGCCGCCCGCGGCCAGCAGCTGACGGCCGAACGGACGGTAGTTGAGCACCCACCACGCGGCGATGGTCACGATGATGAGCAACAGCATCGGCAGCGGCACGATCCCGAAGAGGGTGAAGCCGGCGACCTCACGGGAGTCGGCCGGCAGGCCCGTGATGGTGCGCCCGTTCGTGAGGAAGAGCGCGAGACCAGCCCACACGTTCAGAAGGCCCAGGGTGACGACCAGTGGATTGAGTCGCAGGTGTTCGACGAGGATGCCGGTGATGATGCCGGTGACCAGTCCCGCGGAGGTGCCGGCCAGGATCCCGAGCCAGATACTCCCGGTTCCTGTCGCGACGATGCCGCAGACGACCGAGCCGAGACTCGCGACCGACCCGACGGAGAGGTCGATCGATCCGCTCATCACGAGGTACGCGAGGGGGATCGCGATGATCCCGACCTCGGCCATCGACAGCACGATGGTGATGAGATTCCCCGGCTGTACGAAGCGCGGGTTGAGCATCGTGAAGACGATGACGAGAAGGATCAGCGCGACGATCGCACCGTTCTTGGCGAGCAGGATCTTGAGCTGAGTGACGTTCATGCGAGGGCGCCCTTCGTGGGGATGAGGTCGAGCAGGGTCTGCAGCAGTGCTGCGTCGAAATCGGGCGTGCGCTCGAGCTCGGCGATGCCGCCACCCGAGAGCACGTAGCTGCGGTCGCAGAGCCCGGCGATCTCGTCGCTCTCGGCGCTCGCGACGAGCACGGTTGCTCCCTCGGCAGCCGCCTGGCGGACCGCGCGGCGGATGTCGGCCTTTGCGCCGACGTCGACGCCCTGGGTGGGTTGTGCGAGCAGGAGCACCGCAGGCACCGCGGGGTACAGCCACGCTGCCAGCAGATGCTTCTGCCGGTTGCCACCCGAGAAAGCGGAGATGGGCGAGTCCGGCCCGGGCCCGAGGATGCCGAGGCGGCGACGCGCCTCCGTGTAGCCCGCGACACGGGAGCGATGCGTCGGCGCGACCTTCGCGCCCCCGACCCTGCGGCCCCGCCACGGCAGGTACACGTTGTCGCGGGCGGCGAGGCCGGCGATGAGGCCATCGCGATCGCGGTCGGCGACAACCAGGTGCACGCCCTGCCGAATCGCCTCGAGGGGCGTGCGCGCCCGGTACGGCGTGCCATTCAGGGACGCCTCCACGCCACCGGCGCCGTGGAGAGCGTTGAGGAGCTGGAACTGCTCGCCCGCTGCGACGCCGAAGAGGCCCACGACCTCGCCGGCACGGAAGGACATCGGATGCGGGGAGGTGATCTCTAGCACGGGGGCGCCGACCCTCGCGGCGACGTGCTGAGCCTCCTCGAAGTCAGGGACGAGTGCCTTCGCGAGCGCTCCGGCGCTCAAGCCGGTGACGGCGTGCTCGCCGGCCACCTTGCCCTCGCGCAGGATCGCTACCCGGTCGCAGACCTCGATGATGTCGGGGAGGCGGTGCGACACGTAGATGATGGTCGTGCCCTTGGCTGCGAGGCGGCGGATCAGCGCGTGGAGCGCATCCGTCTCTGCTTGACCGAGGGCGGCGGTCGGCTCGTCGAGGAGCAGCACCTTCATCTCGCCGTGCAGGAGCCCGCGGGCGAGATCGACCACCTGACGTTGTCCGAGCTCGAGGGTCGACACCATCGTGTCGAGCGTGAGATCCTCGCCGCCGACCTCTTCGAGCGCCGCGCGGGCGGCGACCCGGTCACCCTTTGCTCGGCCGGTGCGGTCGCGACCGAGGTAGAGGTTGTCGAGGACGGTGAGGTTGCCGACAAGGGCCGGGGTCTGATGGATGACGGTGATGCCGAGCTCGGATGCCTGCCGCGGCGTGTCCGCGGTGACCTGCTGGCCGTCGAGGAGCATTCGTCCGCCCGTCGCGCGGACAGCGCCGGTGGCGACGTTGACGAGTGTGGACTTGCCGGCGCCGTTGTGGCCGAGCAGGCCGACGATCTCTCCGGCGGCGAAGCTCAGGTCCACACCGTCCAGGGCGCGGGTGACACCGAAGTCGACGGTGACGTCGTCGAAGGCGAGGCGTGCGGTGGTCATTTGTCGACTCCTCATCGCGGGAACAGGGGGAGGATGGTCGCCCGAGGCGACCGTGGGTGCCGGGGTCGGAGCGGGTGGCGCACCGACCCCGGCGGGCGGGGATCAGCCGACGTAGTACTCGTCGGCGTCCTCGGCGGTGACGAGCACGCCCGGGACGACGATGTCGCTCGTCTCCTTGCCCTCAGCACCGTCGATCAGGAGCTTCGCATTGGCCTCGGCGAGTGCCTGTGCGGGCACCACGAGCGAGGTGCGGTAAATCGAGTCCTCGACCTTGATGAGGTCGAGCGTCTCGTTCGTCGCGTCGCGGCTGGCGAGGTAGAAGTTCGGGTCGTCCTCCGCCACGCCCTCCTCGATGAGCGCCTGATAGACGCCGAGGATCGTGTCGTTCGACGCACCCAGCCACACGTAGCTCTCGGGATCGGCCGTCATCTGAGCCTTCGTGATGTTGTAGCCGTCCTCGCGGGTGATGGCTGTCTGCTCGACGATCGAGGCGTCCGGCAGCACCGACGTGAAGCCTTCCGTGAGGCCGTCCATCGCGTCCGCGCTGAAGTCGCTGTCGCGGCTGCCCACGATGACGACCGTGAGGTCGTCGGGTGCGCCGGCCTCCTGCAGCTCGGCGGCCGCGTTCGCAGCCAGCTCGAAGCCGCCGTCATACGAGTCGACCACGGTCGTGCCGGAGGTACCCTCCCATCCGACGAGGTATCCGAACACGGGGATGCCGGCGGCCTCGGCCTGCTGGGTGACCGGGACCATGGCATCCGGCGTCACGGGGTAGCCGGCGATCGCCTTGACGTCGCCACGGTTGATCCAGGCCTGCCAGCTCGAGACCTGGCGGTTAACGTCCCACTGCGGGTCGTCGGTGAGGAACTCGTAGCCGGCGTCTTCGACGATCGGACGCATGATCTCCAGCTGATCGTTCCAGATGGTGATGTCGGCGCCGGCGAAACCCATCGCGACGGCGCCCTTGTCCTCGGCGGCGGCGTCGCTGGTGGCGTCGGCGGCGGTGCTGCAGGCGGTCAGACCCAGCGCGGCGGCGATGACGCCGACGGCCAGGACCCGCTTGGTAACGGTGCTGTTCACGCGAACTCCTCGAAAGTGGTGGGCTGCTCGGGATATGCAGCCGGGGATGACTCTTCGAGAACAACACTCGGCGAAGACCATTTCTGGTCTGGCGGGTCACTGTGAACGCGGTGTTAAAGATTCACCCCGATGTGGCCCAACCATTTCTGGTCGTGACGCGCACGGGTCAGTGGTCGTCCACGAGCGTCCGCACGATGAGTCGCGTGAGCTCGGGGCGGAACAAGTCGATCGAGGCCTCGACGGGCGTCCCATCGTCGCGACGACTGACACGACGGAGCGCGAGCAACGGCGCCCGCGGCTTGATGTCGAGCAATTGCGCCACCTGCCGAGAGGCTTCCACGACCTCGACATGCTCCTCGGCCGTCACGACGGTGACGCCGTACTCGGTCTGTAGCAGCGCATACAGAGAGCCGATCGGGCTGTGATCGAGGAGGTCGGGGAACCGCTCGGAATCCAGGAACATGCGCTCGAGAGACAGCGGGTTCCCATCCGCGAGCCGCAAGCGCAGCAGCGAGATGACCGGTGCGCCCGGCTGCAACCCGAGCGCGGCTGCGATGCCGGACGATGCGGGCTCAACCGACTCGGCGAGCGTGCGGGTGGTCGCCTCGAACCCCTGCTCGGCGAGCATCTGCGGGATTCCCTTGATCGCGTTCAGGTCGCGTTCCAGCTTTCGCGCCTGCACATCGAAGAGTGCCGGTGGCACGGGTGCCGAGTCCGTGACGGCCGTGACGAACGCTCCACCGCCCCGGCCCGGCGAACGCACGATCACACCCTCGCTCTCCAGCACTTCGAGCGCCCGACGCAACATGTTGCGGGAGACGTCGAGCCGCTCGGCGAGCTCTCGCTCAGCCGGAAGCTTCTCGAGACCCTCTGTGACGGCGACGGCGAGCATGGTGTGGAGGGCGTCGACAACGCGAACCAGCTCTGGCGACTGCGTCATCACTCTCGCACCCCCTCGCCCGACACCCGGCTCGCGTTCCACTATCGACGGTAGGCCGCCGGCATTTCGCTCATGTTTCAGACCCCCGGTTCAGCTCGCCCGCGCCCTCACGACCCGAGCGTCGAGACGAGCACACCGCCCTCGGCGGGCAGCACCCGCCAGACGCTGCCCGAGCCCTCGACCCGGAGCGCGCCCTCGCCCACGATCAGGGCTGTGCGCTCGTCGATGCCGAGTCCACCGGCGATCATCCCGGACTCGACGGCGGCGACCAGCCGGGACAGCATCCCCCGCTGCGCCACATGCACCTCGATGGCCACATCGACGAGGCCGATGCCGACCGCGATCTCCAGCTCCTCACCCGGCTCATCGGGGTCCTCGGGTGAGACGACCACACCGCCGATGCGCGACCCGCTTCCGAGCGAGCCCTCCGCCGCGATCATCGCGCCGGCCGAAACACCGAGGTACGGCACACCACCGGCGACCAGCCGACGCAGCTCACCGAACACCGGCTCGAGCCCGGCGCGCACGGTTTCGACGTTGCCTCCCCCGACCGCGATGCCATCCACGTCGGCGATCGCTGCGAACCGGATCGGCTCGCCGGGCCGTCCCGCGGTGAGGTGCAAATCGATGGGGGATCCCGTTCCGGCCGCGGTCAGGAGTTCACCGAGCGCTGCCGCCTTCTCCTCGGCCTCGGGATGAAGGGAGATCACCGCGATGCGCGGCCGCGCGCGGCCTGCCTGGGCCGCTCGCAGCGTCGCTTCGGCGACGAACGGCGCGTGGAGCGCGGCATCCGCAATGGTCGTCGCGCCGCCGCCGATGAGGTGCACGCTCACGCGGCATCATCCCCCGCTGCAACGGCGCGCGATGGTGCCACGTCACCGAACCTGTCCTCAGGGAGTAGCAGGCGGCGGATTCCGGTGACGCCGGCGGCCGCGTCGTTCGCATCGAAGGTCATCTGATGAGGCTAACGGGTGGGGTTTCCGCGGTGCGGGGGCGACGGCTCGAGACCGCCATGGCTGGGAGTTCACATCCGATCGCGGGCCGCCTCCGAACTACCCATGAGCAGTCGCAAAGGGGGCATGGTGTCTGGACAAGGCAGACGGGGAGTGTTCATCGTCTTCGCCGCGATCGCGGGAGTGATCAGTGGCCTGGTGTTCCTTGCCGTGGCGGAGGTCTTGGCGCTGCTGGTCGCCCGGGAGGCCAGCCCGGTGCTGGCGGTGGGGGCGTTCGTCATCGACGTCATCCCGCAGCCGCTCAAGGAGCTCGCGATCTCCACGTTCGGCGAGTTCGACAAGATCGCGCTGCTGCTCGGGCTGGGCCTAGCCGTGGTCGTCGCCTCGGCGATCGCGGGTGTGCTGCAGTTCCTACGACCACCACTCGGCGTCGTCGCACTCGGCATCGCCGGAGCGCTGTCGGTCGCGGCGATCGTCACGCGCACCGGGGTCGCACCACTCGCGTTCCTGCCGCCGGCGATCGGAGCGGCCGCCGGATCCCTGGTGCTGGTGCTCCTCTGCCGCCGACTCCGCGCCTGGCAGCGGTCGACGGTCGCTCCCGCCGACCCCGATGGGCCCGACAGCGTCCGCGCACCGGGGATCGATCGCCGCCGATTCTTCGCGCTCGCGGGGATCTCGGGCGCCTCAGCCCTGATCGTGGGCATCACCGCACGCGCGGTCAGCATGGCGACCTCATCCGTCGACGCGATCCGCCGAGGATTGCGCCTCCCGGCACCCCGCTCGAGAGTGACCGTTCCCGACGGCGCAGAACTCGACATCCCGGGCATCACGCCGCTGTTCACCGCGAACGAGGACTTCTACCGGGTCGACACCGCGTTGACCGTGCCGAGCGTGGACCCCGAAACCTGGCGCCTCGTCATCGACGGCATGGTCGACCGCCGGGTCGAGCTCAGCTTCGACGACCTCATCGCGATGGGGCTCGACGAGTACGCGATCACGCTGACGTGCGTGTCGAACGTGGTCGGCGGCGAACTCGTCGGCAATGCCCTGTGGCTGGGCGTACCGGTCCGTGACGTCCTCCGCCTCGCTGGACCGCAGGCCGATGCCGACATGGTGCTGTCGCGCAGCGTCGACGGCTACACCGCCAGCACACCGCTCGCCGCGCTCACCGACGACGGACTGGATGCGATCCTCGCCGTCGGCATGAACGGCGATCCGCTTCCACTCGAACACGGGTTCCCCGTCCGCATGGTCGTACCCGGCCTCTACGGGTATGTGTCGGCCACGAAGTGGCTGACCGAACTGAAAGTCACGACCTTCCAGCGCGATGAGGCGTACTGGACACCCCGCGGCTACAGTGCCGAGGCGCCCATCAAGTTCTCCTCACGCATCGACACCCCGAAGATCGGGAAGTCCGTCGCGGCGGGCCGCATCCCGATCGCCGGTGTCGCGTGGGCGCAGTCGGTCGGCATCGAGGCGGTCGAGGTGCGCATCGACGACGGCGACTGGCAGCCCGCAACCCTGTCCACCCCGATCAACACCGACACCTGGGTGCAATGGGTCATGGAATGGGATGCCACCCCCGGCACCCACTATCTCTCGGTGCGAGCCACCAACAAGAACGGCGAACTGCAGATCGAAGAAGGTGCACCCATCGCGCCCGACGGATCCACCGGCTGGCAACGCTCCCTCATCGCCGTCAGCTAGCGCAGGTCGATCGGCGCCGCAACAAGGCCTCCTCGGCGCGACTCTCCGCTGGTACGTTCAGTCCAGCACGAGAGACGGGGGCGTCAGCCGTGAAGATCCTTTTCAGTGTTGCGCATTACCTTCCTGGCGCTGGCGCCCGCAGCGACGTCTATCGCCACGAATTCGAGTCGGACTTTGTGCCTCGTGTGGGAGACGTCTTACTCCTACCCGATGCAAGCCACAGGCCCGTCGAAGCAGTGATCATCCGCTGGGACCTCAGCGATGCAGTGGTCTGGATCCGGTTCGAAGGTGATCAGCCCAGCTGGACCGCGTTCGTGGATGGCTTTCCGCAGTTCGTCCACATGGATCCCGAGCTGTTGCACGATCCGTACGCGGGTGTGAAGCCTGTGCAGCAGAAGAACGACCCTGTCCCTTGAAGGCCGGGCCGCCCAGCTCGGATACCCCGCGGCATCCCTGACCTAGCCGCCGTACCGTCTCCGAATGGTCCAGTCCCCGAGCAGGACCCACGAGTAGGCGATCTTCGCGTCGACCCAATGTGGGAACTCGTTCAGCCGCTCAGATGCACTGGCTTCGCTGAACAGCTGCATCCACGCATCACCGACCGTGCCCCCTCCATGCAGCGGCGCGAGGAACGACCAGGGCGTGTCGTAGTAGACCTTGGTGCGCCCGAACATCGCCAAGACGTCGGTGTAGAAGACGAGGCAGGACGCGAGGCGGCAGGCGGCGAATTGCGGGTCCGAGTAGGGCTTGGAAGCAGAGTTCGTCGAGTTCGGAGTGTCACAGCCGTAGTGCACAAGTATCGACGCCGTCTTGGCTCGCGCTCGGGACTGCCAAAGACTGCGATGCAACCAGAAGTCGGCGTACTCTCCTTGGCCCTTGATACCAGGCACGTACCGTTGGTTCGGCTTGTCGTGGTGCCAACGGTACAGCGGACCCTTGATGTACTTCTCGAGGGTAGGCGGATCGTATGCCCCGGGAAAGGCACTGTTCACCGGACTGCTGTGCGCATGAATCACCCGCATCGAGGCCGGCTCGTCCCATGAGACGGCATAGCCGAACAGGCCGGTGTCCTCGCCGACTGCCGGGTCTTCGAGAGTCCCGACAGCGGTGCCGACTTCTTGCGCGTGCTGCGCAGCGACGCCGCTGAAATCCGTGCTCGAGATGGACAGGACCCGGTCCCGTGTCGGATGCAGGGCATGGTCTCCTGCCCGGTGTTCGTGATTGCGGTCGAAGTAGGCGCTGAGCAAGCGCAATTCGAGATCTCGGTCAGGGACGAGTTGCTCCGCGGTCGTGGTCGGTGAGTTCTCGATGTCTTCCAGCACGGCCTGCGGTCGCCCGTTCGCGTCGACGTAGCCGTTGCCTGCGCTGTCTTTGAGGGCTGGGTTCACCGAGTATGCGGCACCGGTGGCGTCGATCCGCGACACGATGATGTCCGGTCGGGCGATGGGATTCAACTGCGTCAGGTTGGGCTCGAAGACCTCGGGGTTGCGGCGTGAGGTCCGGCACGTCAGCTGGGCATTTCCTCGCTGAGGGTCCACGGTCAGTCCGGACTCGTCCTCGATGACAAGGAACACATCATTGAACGTCAGGTTCTGCAGGATGAAGTCGCCGGGCATGAAATCGATCACCTCGCCGTCCTCGTAGGCGGGCGGGCGGCTCGCGATGCCCTTGAACGCCTCGAGGCGGACGGAGTCGTTGTACAACTCGTCCCATCTCCCGGTGAGGTCCGCGAGAACCGCGTCCGACCAGTTGGCCACGGGTTCTGGCCAGCACTGGACGTAGCGCTGGCCCGCCGGCACATTCGCCCTGACTTGAGGGGTGGTGTAATCGACTTCCCAAAGCCAACGCCGCACCACGGTCGCCTCCGGGAAGGAGCCGACGAGGACGACACCGGTCAGGTAGGGGTGGGCGGTGGCGACCGACGAGAATGCGCTGCGGAGCGCCAGCAGGATCCGACCGTCCTCGTGCAGCATGCCTCGGTAGAGCTGAGCGATCACGATGCGGGCGTCGAAGCCGTCGGCGTTGAGATCGTCGCGGTAGCGGCGAAGATCTGCGATGAGATTCACACCGTTCCTGGGTTCGGTCAGCTCGGCTGCGCAGACGACGAGCACCAGCGGCCTGCGGGCGTCAATCGGGCGATCGTCATCGTCTCCGAGGGGCGCTAGTGACGCCACTGCTGCCGAGCCGTCGCTCAGCGTCCGATCGGACACGGCTCCCTTCAGGAGCGCTCTGAGCCGGGCCGCTGGCAGGTCCGGCACTCCCGTGGCTCGCCATAGCTCCTGGCATGCGTAGAGGACGAGGTTTCCGTCGGCCTGCAATCGCAACTCGATGCGGTCGGTGGACTTGACGATCTCGTTGAGCGGGACCAAGGCTCGCCACGTCGGCACACCGGAGTCGGACTTCACGCATGCTCCCTGGCCGGGAGTCACGTCCGCCCAGTTCGGTGTTTCGACCGCCAAATATGAGCCGGACATGGGTGTTTTGATCTCGCTGGACCACACCGTCACGTTCGAATGCCGCACCTCGAGTTGGCCTTCGGCCGTGACTCGGGCCTCGTATGGTCCGACCTGCAGTGCCTCGTTGGGCGGGAGGGCTCCCCCCGCCACCATCACCGCCGGCTCATCATCCGCGGCCGCATTCCGATCGACCGTGTCGGTCGTCCACAGTGCGACGAGCGCTTGGTAGACGAGCTGCCCGTCATCGCGAAGCACGAGTTCTCGAGGATAGGGGTTCACTGCGGCACCCGCCTGCCAGAGGATCGCCCCGTCCGCACCTCGCACAGAAAGCATCGTCGGTTCGACCGTCACCACCTCGCCGTCGACCTGCCCAGCCGTCGCCCACAGGTCCCACACCGCGTCACCATCGTGAGAGAGCACCAGATTGCCGTCACCCTGAAGCGCCAACTCCAGTCGGCTCCCCACAGTCGTCAGTGAATGACCGCGCTCCAGCACGCGCCCCAACCCCAAATGCACGCTCATGCGCACACCGTAGGACTGTTGATGAAGGGGCGCTAGACCACCTGCGTGAGCTTCGATCAGGTCGGCGGATGGGTCAGACGGGCTCGGTGGTTCGGATCAGGCCGCAGTTCACGCAGGACCATGCGACGAGGAATCGTTCGTCATCGAGAATCTCGAAGATGAGAGGGTCGCCGCACGTCGGACAAGCTCTCGGGTCCGTTGCGTGCGCCTTCATCCCGTCAGCCTACGGAGGTGGAGCTTCTGGCTGCTCGGCCCGATCCGCGCGTGCGCCGAAGCCGCTCTCTGCGGCGGTGGCCAGCTCTTTTTCTCACCGCCAAGGGACTCCCGACCGGTGACGTCGCGCTCGTCCGGGCACTCCCTATCCCTGCGTCGCGCTCGGGCGGATAATCAGCCCCATGGATGCGCCGCGGGGGTCGGCCGAATCCGAGGAATCGGGGGAGCTGCAGCGCCTGCGACGACGCGCGTACGGACCGAATCCCGACATCGCCACGGATGCGGTGGCTCAGGCTCGCCTTTCCGAGCTGGAAGCCGCCCGACGTGGAGAGCGGTCTTCGGTCATCGATGCCGCCGCAGCCCTCCAAGCCTCGGGCTCGGAACCGGTCCCGGTCCCGGTCCCTCTCGAAGGGTCGCGCCAAGCGTCGACTTCGCTTTCGCAGCCCGTGACCGCTGTATCCGGCGAGCATGACCCGGACGGAGGCTCCGTCACCGAAGCGGACCCCGCCGCGGTGCCGGCACCCGATTCTGAACGGATCGACGGAGTCCTTTCGGTCACCTGGTGGCGTCGCCGCCGCTCGCTGCCCTGGATCATCGCCGCAGTCGCGGTGCTGGCCACCGCGATCGGCATCGCTCTCTTCGTCGCCGATGGGCTGAGGCGGCCCTCGCCGGTCGCACAACTCACTCCACAGGGCCGTCCCGGAAGTGCGGTCATTCGCGCCGACGATGACGTCTTCGTGATGTATGACCTGACCATCGAGGACTTCGTCACCTACGGCTCGTATGGGCCGCTGCAGATCTGGGGTACGACGCAGGTGGAGAACAAGCGATGCATCGCCGTGGTCGGAGACAATCACATCTCGGTGTTCGAATGCACGGCACCGACGGTCGACACCATTGCCGATTTCAACATCGAACCAGCTCTCATCCCACCCGCGCCGTCCGGTGAGCTGTCGCCATACGTCCGATTCGTTCTCCACGATGACGTCGTCGACGTGTACCGGCCGAACGAGCCGGGCGAGTTCTACGGCTCCAGCCCGGCCACCTGACGACGAGGGAACGCGGCACTTACGCAGTCCTAAGCTCGTGAGAGTGTGGCCCACGCGCTCGCGAACCACTCATCGCCGCCGATGCAACCCCGTTCGTGACGAGGCGAGGCGGCACTAACCTGCATGAGGTTGATCGGCACGCGCCCGCACGTCGGTGGCCCAAGACGGAGGATGTGCAATGTCGGTCGGTTTGCTCGCAGTCGTGGACGACATCCTCACCGCCGCCGTCAAGGCGAGCGCCAAGACCGCGGGTGTGGTGATCGATGATGCGGCCGTCACCCCTCAATACGTGCAGGGGATCACTCCGGCTCGCGAGTTGCCGATGGTCGGGAAAATCGCGCTCGGCAGTCTCGTCAACAAGTTCGTGATAATCATCCCGATCGCGTTGCTCCTCACCGCTTTCGCACCGTGGGTGCTGCCGTGGCTGCTGATTCTGGGCGGCTCCTACCTCTGCTTCGAAGGAGCGGAGAAGGTCATGGAGTGGTTCGGCACTCACCACGGCCCCGGTCAGGACGAACCGCGCGATGAGCGCAAACTCGTGTTCGGCGCGATCCGCACAGACCTCATCCTGAGCACCGAGATCATGCTGATCTCCCTGGCCAGTCTCGACGCAGACTTCGGGATCTGGATGACCGCCGGCGCTCTCGCCGTGGTCGCTCTCGGGATGACGCTGCTTGTCTACGGTGCCGTCGCGCTCCTGGTCAAGATCGACGACATCGGGCTGAAGATGGCGCAGTCCTCGGCACGCCGGGTGCGCAGCACCGGGGAGCAGATCGTGCGATCGATGCCCGCAGTGTTCCGCATCATCAGCATCATCGGCACGGTGGCGATGCTCTGGGTAGGGGGCCATCTGGTGATCGCCAATCTGGCGGAGACCTTCTGGGCCGGTCCATACAACCTGCTCCACGCCGTGACGCACGCACTCGAATCACTCGGGCCCGTCCTCCTGTGGATCGTCGACGCAGCGCTGTCGGGCGTGTTCGGGCTCGTGGTCGGACTGATCATCGCAGGGATCGTGATCGCGGTGACGAGAGTCGTCAAACGCAACGTGCCAGTCGACGCTTCGCACTGAGTGGGCACAGTCGACTCGACCTACCTCCTTCCGCGCGCGTCTGAGGGGGGTGCGCGAGGACACGGTGTCTGGGAAGATGCCCCTGCGAGGCAGACCCTCCGCATGCGTTCAGGATCTGACCGAGTCGCTGAAACAGCGCGCCCCACCCAAAGGCGGGTGGGCGACGAGCTCACAGCGTGAAGCCGCATATCCGAGGGGGACCCATGCGTAATCGAACTCTGGCAGTACTGGCGTCGCTTGGCCTGGCGATAGGAGCAGTCGCCGTACCCACGGCGGCGACCGGCGCCCCACCGACGAACCCTCCGCCCGTCTCTGTCACGCATCTCTCCGGAGCCGCCGAGGTGCCCGGTCCCGGCGATGCAGACGGCAGCGGCATCGCGATCGTCAGGTGGAACACCGACGACGGAACCATCTGCTACAAGATCCGCGTGCGGCAGATCGGGCCGGCCGCAGCGGCGCACATCCACGTCGGCGCGGCGGGCATTGCCGGTCCCGTGGTTCAGGGCTTGACCGCTCCGACGGCAGGCAAGTCGTCGGGTTGTGTCGTCAACGCCGCGCTCGCTGACGCGCTTGCCGCCAACCCCGCCAACTACTACGTCAACGTGCACAACGCCGATCACCCTGCGGGTGCGGTACGCGGACAGCTCGGCTGATCGAAGGGGGCATCCGCGTTGGCATCGGATGCACGCGGCCGCACATCAGTCCAGTGCGATATCGACGACGAGGCGCGTCGGGTTCTCGAGCCATTGAACGGTGAACGGCCGCTCGCGATCGAGCCCGATCGCCCATGCGGTCATCCCCTCGAAGTTCTCGAGCTGCTCCAGCTCAAGGATCGTTTCGACGTTCAGGGGCAGGATCTCTCGCGGCCCGTCATAGCCGTCGCCGTCGGGGTTCGGCATCCACGCGCCGGCAGAGATCACGAGCGTGGCATTGCCGGCCACTTCCACCTCCTCGCCCCGCGGGGAGTCGAGGATCGGATCGGGTTGGTACTCGACGCGGAATCCGGGCGCGTCGCCGATTCCTGCGAACTCGATGACGACGCGCTCGAAGCACGGCGGATGGCTTCCCGTGCGGATCTCGATGCCGACGAGGCGGGAGAGGCGCTGCGGGAAGCCGTCCTCCACCGGGCTGGTATCACCGCCGTCGGGGCATGGCGTCGCTCCAGGATCGGTCGGGGCGATCGTCGGGGGTGACGTGGACTCCTGAGGCGTCGGCGACGTGGTCGGCGGCGTGGACTCCCGAGGCGTCGTCGTCGGGGAGACCGAGGAGGTCGGTTCGGGCTCCGCGGGCGCACAGGCCGACAGGGACATGGCCGTAGCGGCGACCAGCGCGACCGTGGCAGCGAGCACGCCGAACCGGCCAGCGCGGTGGCGCCGGTGCCGAGGTCGGGTTCGCATGCGTTCCGGCATGACTCCAAGTTCTCGCCAACGCACGCGCTGACGAAGGCCGAAGGTCCCGTTATCAGGGCGGGGCCATCGGATAGGCGACAGCGTCCGCCGTCGGCGGGAGCGAGATGCCAGGATGAGGCATGGCATTCGGGATGGCCCGTGACGTGCTGCGCCCCACGGACTCCCCGCGCGCGGATCGAGTGACGTACGTCGAGCTGTTCTTCGACCTGGTGTTCGTCCTCGCGTTGACGCAGTTGTCCGCATATCTCTATGAGAATCAGACTCCGCAGGGGGCTTTCGAGGGCGCCATCATGGTGTGCGCCTTGTGGTGGGCGTGGGTATCGACCACGTGGGTGACCAATTGGCTCGACCCCGTGAAGCTCCCCGTGCGCGGGGCAGTGATCGCGCTGGCCTTCGTCGCGCTCGTGATGAGCGTCTCGATCGCCGAGGCGTTCGGCGATCGTGCGTGGGCATTCGCGATCGCCTACGTCGTCTTTCAGGTCGGCCGTACCGGCTTCATCGTGTGGGCGACGGTGCGTCACGACCGGTCAGTGGCCCGCGATTTCGCTTTCGTGCTCGGCTGGACGGCCGCCAGTGGCGTCTTGTGGATCGTCGGCGCGCTGCTGCCCCTCACCTGGCAGCTGCCCTTCTGGGCTGCAGCGCTCGCTCTCGAACTGCTCGGCACGGTTCTGGGGTTTCCGATCCCAGGTCGAGGGAGAGTGCTGCTGCGCTCCTGGGATCTGTCCGGCCCGCACATCGCCGAGCGCACGGCGCTCTTCGTGCTCATCGCGCTGGGTGAGGGATTGCTCATCACCGGCTTCGCATTCGTCGAGAAGGAGTCGTCCGCGTCATCGATCGCATCGATGGTGACGGCGTTCGTCGCCGCCGCGGCAGCCTGGTGGATCTACTTCGATCACGGTGAGCGTGTCGGCGCCGAGGCGATCGAGGCGTCGGACGAGCCGGCCCGGCTCGCTCGGACCGCCTACACCTGGGTGCATCTTCCGATCATCGCGGGCATCGTGCTGATGAGTGTGGGAGACAAGGAGATGCTCTCGCTTCCCGACCAGCGCGGTCTCGCCGCAACGATCGTGGTCGTGGGCGCGCCCATCCTCTTCCTGACCGGCACCGTGCTCTTCCGTCGCGTCCTCGAGCGCCGCTGGTCGCGAGCTCAGCTCGTCGGTCTGCTCGCTCTCGCTCTGCTCACAGGTGTGGCGTTCGCTGTCCCGTTCTTCAATGCGCTCACGCTGTCGATCACGACCGCGATCCTGCTTGTCGGTGTCGCGGCGGGCGAGACTGTCGAGCGTGTGCGTCGCGGGCGTCGCGCGGGAGGGTGACCGCGCGCTCACCGGTGACCAGAGATCCTGCCGGGAACCTTCAGCGGGCTTCCGTCGCGGGCTGCTCGATCAGTGCCAGCTGAGTCCCGTCGAGATCGATGAGGTAGCCGGCGCGCAGCCCCCACGGCTGCATCCGGACGGCGTGCAGCCGTGGCGCACCGATCGGGCCGACCCTTACGCCGGCGCGGACGATGGCCTCGAAGAGCTCATCGACGTCGGCCACGCGAAGAGAGCACATGAAGTCACTCATGGCCGGGTCTAGAGCTGGGTGTGGGAAGAACTCCAGTTGCAGTCCGCCCCGGACGAGGATCATCCACCCGTCGTCGCGGAACGTGCGCTCGAACCCGAAGCCCGAGTAGAACGCTTCGGTGGCGTCGAAGTCTCGCGACGGAAGGTTCGGAACCGCGCGATCCGACCCACCTGGCACGTGCATGTCTCAATCGTGCCCCAGTACGGGCCTATGAGCAGTCGTCGTTGTCTCCCGAGGTGGGCGCGGGCGATCAGACGTGGGCTCTGTTCGAGTTCGGTCGAGGGCCGTGTCGGCAATCTGCTGTCGATGCCGACGCTCGATGGTTTGCCCGGCATAACTCGCGCCGACGATCAAGACAGCGCCGCCCATTCCGAGCGGTCCGATCGCTTCGCCCGCGATGAGGACTCCGACAAGCAGGGCCCACACCGGTTCGGTTCCCATCAAGATGCTCGCGCGGGAAGCGGACGTTCGCCTCACCGCCCAGAGCTGCACAATGAAGGCGAACACGGAACACAGCAGACCAAGGAAGAGCACGTTCGCCCACTGGTGCGCATCGAGCTGCGCGGCGGCGGCGGGCAGGTCGGGTCCGGCCATTGCGGTGAATGTGGCCGCGCACACAGCCATCTGGACAAGCACCACACCCCAGGTGCCTTCTGCGCGGCCGCGCGTCAGGTGCGCGCTTGCCGTCACGTGGAAGGCCCGGACGGTCGCGGCCGCGATTACCAGGCCGTCACCGACTGTCGGTGTGCGAAGGCCGCCCTCGGAAACGAGGAGCGCAACACCGACCACGGCAGCTACGGCGGCCACGAAGTAGGACCGGGGCAGCCACGATCGGGACGCGATGCCATCCAGGACGGGCGTCATCACCAGCGCCAGACTGATCAACAACCCGGCATTCGTCGCGGAGGTCAGGTGCACACCCCAGGTCTCGAGCCCGATGACGGCCGCTTGCGAGCAGCCCAGGCAGGCCGCGATCACAAGGCCTCGTCCCCGCGGGAGTCGTTCCTTTCGCGCAAGGCATATGAGCCACGTCGCGGCGGCGGCGACCAGGAAGCGGAGGGCGACGGCCGCCGGTACGCCCGTCTCAGCGGCGAGATCCTTCGCCGCGAGGAAGCTCGCACCCCAGACTGCGGCGACGCCCAGCAGGAGCAGGTCGACGACAGGTTCAGAGCGCATGCGAAGTGCCATGCCACTACTCTTCAGAGAGTCGATCCGGAAGAGCAAAGGCCAATATCTTGATCGACGATTTAGGATTGGCTTATGGATCCTGCTCGCCTCCGTCTTCTCCGCGAGCTGGGCGACCGGGGCAGCGTCGCGGCTGTTGCGACCGCGTTGCACGTCAGCGCATCTGCCGTTTCCCAGCAACTCGCTGCGTTGCAGACCGGCATACCGGTCCCACTGACTGTCAAGCAGGGGCGCCGACTCGTGCTGACGGAAGCCGGTGAAGCGTTGGCGGTCGCCTCGGCACGCGTCGACGAGGCCCTCGCCCAAGCCCGAGACGCCATCGGTTCCTTCCTCGAACACGAGGAGCGACCCGTCACGGTCTCCGCGTTCCACAGTGCCGGTCTCGCCCTGTTCGGTCCGCTTCTCACCGAGCTGGGCACCGGTTCACGTGTCTCCCTCGCCGACGCCGACGTCCCACAGGACACGTTCGCCGGCCTCGCCGCGGACTACGACCTCGTCATCGCGCACCGTCTCGCGCATGACCCCGCATGGCCGACCGGACGCCTCGTCGTGACACCGCTTCTCGTGGAACCACTCGAAATAGCCCTGCACGCCGCCCACCCTCTGGCCGCCTATCCCGACATCAGGCCCGAGCAGTTGCGGGATGAGCGGTGGATCTCCACCCACGAGGGGTTCCCCCTCACCGGTGTGCTCGCCCACCTAGGAGCCGTGATCGGTCAAGCCCCCCAGGTCGATCACCGCATCAACGAGTTCTCCGTCGCCGCCGAAGTCGTCCGCACCGGTGCAGCGATCGCCGTGATGCCACGGACGACTGCCGCCCCACTGGCGGTCAGCGGGATGGTGCTACGCCCGGTCGCCGGTGTCTCCCTCGTCCGCCACGTCGACGTACTCGCCCGCCCAGACGCCATAGCGCACGCCCCCGTCCGCAGGGTCCTAGCGGCACTACGGAAAGTCGCCGCCCTCGCCACACAACGAGCGAGGACGCCATAACCTCGCGCGCGTTGCTGATGCTCGCTCAGTCCTGGTCGCGGCCTCGGCGAACCGTAGCGAGCCTCGAAGCTGGATGATCCACCGTGCTCACAGCGTGGAGCCGATAGTCGTCGACCGAGGCGCGGTCGCGAACCTCTCTGCGGTTCGAGGGATGAGCAGCACGATTCCGACCGCGACGATCCCGAGCGGAACTCCGACGAGGATGTTGGCGATGTGCAGCAACCAGCCGACCCCCACCTCGTCGCCGATGGTCACGACCGGCGCGAACTTCGCCAGCCCTGCCATGACGAGGCCGACCGTGGGCAGCATCCCGATCGCAAGCAACCAGGGCAAACCGCGCCGCGCGCCCGCGACGGAGACGACGATGAGCCAGCCACTCGCGGCGATGGTCGCCACCGGAAGCAGCGACTGGAGCCCGATGATGTGCGTCGCCAGGTAGGCAGACTCCGCCCAATCGGGGTCGAACCCGCCGATGTACTGGATCGCGCCGGTGTTGCTCCGAATCCCACCCACGGCCGCGAACAGCGCTCCTGCGAAACAGCCGAAGACAGTGGCGGAGGCGAGTGGAAGTCCGATATGCCCGCGGCGCATCACCAGCGCCAACCCTGTCACGGCGACGATCAGCAGGGCGCCGCCTGATAGCTGGAGCCCCGCGGTGAGGTTCGTCAGAGCGGCATTGCGTTCGAGCCATACCAGCGACGCGGCCGCGTTGTCCGTATCCGGCCGATCGGCGAGAAGCTCCAGAGGTACGGCCGCGAAAAGCAGGAAGCCAGCCAGCACTGCCGCCACCCCCGCGGCGCGGGCGGTGCCTCTCGCCCCCGCATCCACCGGGTCCATGCGCGCAGGTTACGCCGCTGCCGGTAAAGCGGCAACCAGACGTGCGCTGCCGCCAGCGCGGGCCCGAGAACGATCTCGGCGGGCGACTGACCGCTTCAGGGCCGGAGTTCCGTGGATTCTGGTGCTTTCAGGAAGACTCGCACCTCCGCGATGTATTCGTCGGTGTGCGTGAACAGGGCGCCGTGGCCGGCACCGACCAGGGTGCGGAACGTCGCGTGGGGGTATACGGCGCGCATCTCGGAGGCTTGTCGCGCGAAGGCCCTATCGTGCTCGGAAGCCAGCACCAGCACGGGTCCGCTGGCAACTGTGCTCCCGGGAAGTGGGCGGTGGTGGGCGGTGAAGTCCGCGATCGCCGCCATCACCGCCAGCAGCTGCGTCTTGGTCAGCTGGCGGTCGAGGATGTCGCGCAGCAATGCCGTCCAGAAGGGACCGTCCTCTCCGAGGTCAGTCAACAAAAGCTGCCAGGTCCGCCACGTGAAAGCCTTCACGACTCGGGTAGGTGCGACCCCGAGCAGCCTGCGCAGCATGGTCATCGCCCCAGACCCCGCGAAATGGCGGACCCCCGTTTGGGCGAGTACGAGCTTGTCAACCCGCTCCGGGTAGGCGCGCAACAAGGACTGGGCGAGGTATCCGCCGAAAGAGGACCCGACCATGTGAACGGTGGTGACGTGCTCGGCGTCAAGCAGCGCAGCGATGCCGTCGATCAGATCCGTGATACGGCTCGCGGGCGGGTAGGCGGGCGCGATCACTCGGTACTGCTGGCCCAGGTCGGCGATGATGACGAAGAGCGGATCGGGCACTGTCGTGGCGCCGGTAAGCACGAGCACCGGCGGACCGTCGGGGGCGCCGCCGATGCGGTACCGCCACCTGCGACCGTCACAGAAGATGTCGCGGTAGGGATAGTCGCGCTTGAACGCCGCGAACTGGTTGCTCAGATCTTCGAGCGCGTCGGCTTCCATGAGCGCCACCTGGATCCCCCGGACGACCGGGCTGTCATCCACTGGTCCATTCAAGACCTGGCGGTGCGCCGGCTGCGGAGTCGAAAGTCCCGCTTCCTGCACGCGCCCGGCCGGATCCAAAGGCGCGGGCACAACGCTCAAGCCGGTGTGATCGCATTTCGGCGTTGTCGTCGCTGTCCTCTGAGCCGTGACCGACCCTTCAGGCGGCAGGTCTCGGGTGAGAGTCCCGGGTGCCTCGGCGAGGTCGGGGTCGCGGCTCAGGTTGAGCGCGTAGCGGACCCCTATGCGGACATCGCCCATATGAGGAGGTCGCCGACCGCTCGTCCGCTACGGGAGGCGCCAGAAGGGACCGGTGAGACCTACATCCTCGAGCAGCTGCTGGTTGTGCTCGCGTGTATGGGGCTGAAAGTCGGGATGGACACGATCTCCATACCAAGGTCCGGCGAGTCGCCACACCGTGACCGCGTCAGCAATGTACCCAGTCTCTGGGGCGTGATCGAGCGTCCACCGCTCAGCGTGGTCGGTGTTGCAGAACATCCGGATCATTGTGCACGTTGCCACAACGTCGTCCCACCATTGCACCGCCGGACGCGGGAACCGAACCGCGAGCTCTGCCGGAGGCGGGGTGCCGGGCCCGCTAGCAAAGCTGATCCGGGCACCGCACTGCGGGCACGCAGTGTCGATCTGCACGTCGAGGCCGAGCGCGGCGCTGATGCCGAACGAGTCCCACGCGCATCCACCCCACCAACGCCGATCGTCATGCCCGTCACGAGGGGTGAGGACGAACGCCATCGGTGCGGCCGAGAACGGGTGTGCCATGCGGACCGTATCCGCGTCGTGGGAGAGCACGAGCGCGTGCGCCTCGGCAAGCTCGGCGAGGGTGTTGCGAACCCGCGACGCATCAGTGTTCGTCAGCCGAGCGAGTTCAGCGATCGACGGTGCACGCCCCTCGGCAACGAACGTCCCGTACACGAGATCGCGCACCCTGCGAGACTCCGCGGTCTTCACTTGCCGGCCTCCTCACCACGCGCCTGCAACGCGCCTCATCGCCACAGTACTCAGGCGCGCCCCGCCAACAGCATGACCGATCGTCAACCGGGCACCGCGCGAAGCAGGAGCGGGGCATGGCGACCCGGGACGGTCACGCCGACGATGTGATGCGCGCTCGGCCACGTTGCACACCTCTACCGCGGCTCCGGATGCGGGTTTACAATCCGGGCGGGGGCCACGTTCGCGCGCCCGAATCGCCGATGCGCTGAGCTGGGCCGGCACGGGGATGATAACGCCTCCGGACTGGAAATCATCATGTTCGAGAATCTGATGGCGACGGCTGTCCTTCCGGCAGCGGACATCGATCGAGCGAAGGCCTGGTGGCACGACGTCCTCGGGCGCGACCCGGTCTACGCCGACAACGAAGGCGGCATGCTGTTCTACGACGTCGGCGGCACCATGGTCATGGTCTACCGGACCGACTTCGCGGGTACGGCCAAGAACACCGCGTTCAATCTGGTGACCGACGACATCGATCGTGACACGACGGCGCTTCGCACGCGCGGGGTCGTCTTCCACGACTACGACATGCCTGGTCTGAAGACCGTCGACGGAATCGCCGAGCTCGGCGGGGAGCGCAGTGCGTGGTTCAGTGACAGCGAGGGCAACATCTTCGCGATCGGCCAGCCGACACCCGAGATGATGGAGATGGCGAGGAGGATGCGCGCCGATACAGCGAGCTGAACCCGAACCTGCACGAACCGGCGCAACGGCCTCGTCCGCCGCGGCCCGGTTCGGTCGGGCGCCTACGTGGTGTCACTCCGAGTTCTGAACGAGGCGGGCGGAGGCGCCGCGGAAGGATGCCGGGGGCCCGCCCCGTGAGCCTCCTTCCGCGGGCTAGTAGATGTGCGCCTCGCATGAAGCGAGAAACGCGGCGCGCCGGAGCCTGACCGCGCGGTAGATGGTTGCGCGAGAGACGTTGAAGAGTGCAGCGAGCTCGGTCTGTGTGTACTCGCCCCGGTCGAGCGTTTCGAACAGCAGCTTGCGTTGCGCCCTCGACAGTTTGGGTTGCTTTCCCCTCAGATGCCCTTTCGCTCGCGCGACGGCCATTCCCTCGCGGGTACGCATGCTGATCAGGTCGCGCTCAAACTCCGCAACCATCGCGAGCACGTTGAAGAGCAGGCGCCCCACAGGATCAGTCGGGTCGTATCTGCTTCCTCCCAGGCTCAGCGCGACACCCTTCGCAGTCAGCTCGTCAGCGATGTCGCGGCCTCCGCAATGATCGGGCGAGTCGGTCGAGCTTGGTCACCACGAGCGTGTCACCGCTGCGCACGGCCGCGAGCGCCTCCCGCAGCCCGGGACGGGCCCGATTCGTGCCGGTCATTCCGTGATCGACGTAGATGTTCGCATCGCGAACACCCAGACGCAGCAGTGCGTCGCGCTGGGCGGTGAGGTCTTGATCAGCGGTCGAGACCCGGGCGTAGCCAATCTGTATTGCATTCATGGACCCAGCGTTCTGCTCGCTTGCCCGCGACACACGGGAGCGATCAATATGCGGGCACTGCACGTATGACGGCGGTCGCGGGCGCGCGCAGGCGCGTTCGTTTGCGATCCCGTTGCGCGCACTGCGCGGAAGCGGGAGGTCGCGTGCGGGCTGTAGCGCTGCCGCTTCGGATCTCTGGGCGGGCGCGGCTAGAGGATTCCAGCGGGCAGGCGGTATTCAATTGCTTTCGGCGCCTGGCTCTCGTTGGCGATGCGTTGACGGGCCCGGTTGTGGACGCGGTTCCAAAGTCAAAAACGACGGTCGACGTCACTGAATGGCTGGGGCCGAGGGGTCGTGTCAGCCACCCGGGACGATCCCAATCCGCGCGCGGCACGCGACCGGCTCCGATCCGTGCGGCCGACCGCTGATGACTGCCCGTCGTCGACTTCGAGAATTGGAAGACGAGGAGATGGTGCGCGTCTATCCGCGTCGCAGATCTCCGGGGACTGCGCGGGCCTTGATCAGTGGGACCGGCTGCACATCGTCGGGGTTGGGCCCGAGTTTGGAGAACAGTTGCGGGGGCAACCAGTCGCTCAACGGCGAGTGTTTGTCCGCACCGCTGGCCTCACCGGATCCTTCGTACAGTACGCCGCGCTTTGTTTCAGTGGTGCGTTCCTGGGGCAGCGTGGACTGATACTCCGCGAATGGGTTTCCCAGCCAGGTCCACCAGGTTGACTTTGGCGGGAGTCCTGTCCATCCCTCCTGGTACCGCACAGGCACAATCTGCCGTTCTGTGTCTGCGTCGCTCCACAACGACCGCCCCGTCCAGATGTTGCCGGCTATGAGATCCGTTGGGTCGAGGACGATTTGGTGCTCGGAGCCCTCCAACTGGAGTTGCTTGGCGTGTCGTGTCATACGTCCCGAGATGTCGTCTAGCGCCTCCTGCAGGGCGGCACTCGGGTTGTCAGCGGCTTCCATCTCCTCGAGTCGTGCGATCTGGCCTCGGACGACTCGCTCTCTCTCCTTCAACGAAGCGACCTCCTCGTGACTGTCGACTCCTCGTTCCAGCTCTTGGAGTACGCGACCCTTGAGTTGCGCTACGCGCTCTCGGAGGCTCGCTCCCTCGGCAACGCTCGCTGTCTGCGTTCGTATCGTGTCGAGCTCGACTAGTTCTCTTCGAATGGCAGCCTTGAGCCGAGCACGTTCCTGCTCCAGCGTCTCGATGGCGCTCTCACGCTGACGAGCTGACTCGGATGACTTGGCGAGGCTCGTCCGCAGGCGAGTTCTGCGCGATCGACTCGCTTCCTCGACGCAGTGACCGCTTCGGCTCACGAACGAATCCCGGCGGACGAACTGCAGAAGAGCTGTCGGTGAACAGACTCGGGTTGCTGTCACGAATGAGTGATGGCCGGACAATAGGGAGTGTGAAGGACGACACAGACGAACAGGTGTGGCGCGCGGTGCAGCGTGGCGACGATGACGCGTTCGCTTGCATCTGGGATCGCCACTACGCGCGTGTGTTGAGGCACCTTCGTCGCCTCTCGCGCGACGCTCCGGACGCAGAGGATCTGGCGGCGATGACGTTCCTGGAAGCCTGGCGCAAACGACACAAGGTGCGCTTCGTCGACGCGTCGCTGTTGCCGTGGCTCCTCGTGACGGCAACCAATCTTCACCGGAACGCTGCCCGCGCGCGGGCAAGGTACGCGAAGGTGCTGATCCGCGTACCGCCCCCGTCGTCTCCGCGTGAACCCACTGAGCATTTTGAGCGCGCGCAGCTTGACCCCGGCCTACGTCACGCACTGTCCACGCTCAACGCGCAAGACCTCACGCTTCTTCTCCTCGTCGCGTTGGAGGGGCTGCCCGTCAACGAAGCGGCGTCGGTCGTGGGGCTCCGCGAGTCCGCGGCGCGCAAACGATTGTCGCGGTTGCGGGCCCGAATGCAAGCAGACGGTGACGTACGAAACATAGTGGAAGGAGCCAGATCATGACCGAGACGGCGTCCGAAAGACAACACGCACTGCGCGGTGCCGCGATTCACTACGTCCGTGAACGAAGCGTGAAGTCGCGCGTGCGACGTGTTGCAGTGCCGCTGGTACTTTGCGGGGTGCTCGCGGGAGGAGGCGTCACGTATGCGGCGGCCACCGTCCTAGACCTCGCGACGGACTACCCCAGCCCGCAGGAGCGCGCCATCACAGATCAACTCGAACCGCTCGTTCAGAAGCTGCAGGCGGTGGCGGGAGGCGAAGGGGCGCTGGTCACCACGATCGACGATCAGCCCAACGGGTTCGGATCTCTGATTGTGGAGACCGATCGACCTGCCCTCACCCTGTACTGGAAAGGTGCCGTGCCGGTCAGTATCTCCCGCATCATCGACGAGCATCCCGACATCGACGTGACCATCCGCGACGCGCCGTTCAACTACGCCGAACTCGCAGCTGCACGTGACGCGATCGCAGCGCAGCTCAATGAGGAGCTCGACGGCAGAGGCACCCTCGTGAGAGTCGGGCCTGAGAGCCAAGCACGCGGACTGATCATCGACGTCCAGACTGAGCGCGCCCTCACGGAGGACGACATCCGGAGGGCTGTCGCCCGCCTCACAACCGTGCCGCTGGTGGAAATCAGCGTGGGTGAGGAAGGCGTCACGTTGTTCTAGGCGCGGCACGCGATGCGCCCGCTAGATTTGCGCCAACGCCCGCCGCCCGCAGACGATCGCGTCTGCAGGCCGAGAGCGAGCGCCGTGAGGAGCCAGGAATGAGAGCAACGGCGCTTTTGGCGGCTTTGGTAGCGATGTGCGCCTGCACGCTGCTACCGGCAGCCGCGCACGGGACCCCGACGATGACAAGTGCAACGGCAGACGCACCTATCGCAACGGACTACCCCACGGAGGAAGATCAAAGGAACGCCGCGATCATGGACCCCTTAGTCGAAGCCCTCAGCATGGCTGTTGGTGAGAGCAACCGTGACGTCACGGCGATCGACGGCGCACCCAATGGATTCGCAGGCTTCAAAGTCGACTACCCCGGCCATCGCATCGACCTGTACTGGGCCGGTAACGTGCCCGCATCCATCCAAGATCTCATCCGCATCCACCCCGAGGTCGACGTGGCCACTCACGCGGCCCAGTACAGCCAGATAGAGATGCTCGAAGCGCGTGACCGCATCGCCGCAGAACGGTCCGCGCTGCTGCAAACTCTCGGAAACCTGTTGACAGTAGGTCCGGACTATCAGGGACGAGGACTCGACATTCGCACGTCCTCTGGGACCGATCTCAGCCGACACGCGGCCGACAACGCGCCCAAACCCAAGGCGGCTACTGCACGACCGGCGCGTCCGTCGTCGGACGCAGCACCGGCACTAAGTACATGACAACCGCCCTGCATTGCATGGAAAGCACACCAGACGTTGAGATCGACTCGAAGGGCTACGTCTTCAACGCCGCTGGGACGCTCATCGGGTCATGGAGGTGGGATGCAAGCCAGCTCGACAAGAGCCTGCATTCCATCCTGATAAAGCTGAAAGAAGAATCGACGAACTCAGGCCGTGCCTACTGGGGGCCGTACACGAGTTCGACAAGCAATGCGTGGGAAGGGGCGACGACAAGTCCTATCGGCGCCAGCGTATGCATGTTGGGTGCGAATACCGGCGCTCACTGTGGCGGAATCGTCAAGCGAAACAACTTCCTCGTCTTTCACGGGCCGGCCCAGCTCGACAACATGGTGGAAGCGGAGCACGCAACAATGGCCCTCGCAGGAAACGGTGACAGCGGCGGACCAGTCGCGCGCACCGTCAACGGTGCGACCGGACTGGCGGGATTCATCCTCGGGGCCCCACCGGCCGCGTCCTCGGCAGCCGAGTGTGGCACCGCGATGTACATCCCTATCGCTCAAGGAACCGAATGCAGCAAGACTGTGTGGTACACGGGCGGGGTGGCGAGCACAATGGATGAGCTTGGAGTCGATCTCCGCTAACGAGCCAGTTTGGCCAGTAGCTCGTCGCGACCGCGGCGCGTTGCGCGATTCGTCAGGCTCTGAGCGAGGCTGCGATCGGGCTTGTGAGGGAGTCCGGTCTCTTCTTCATCCCGAGTTCGGCCGATCACGGGCCGCTGTTCTTCGAACCATCAGAAGTCGAGCGGGTCGACCGGGTCCAGCTCATGGCTCGCGTCGTCACCCGGCTCCGACTCATTGAGCGTTCGGATCCCCCCGAGCTCGCTAGCCCTACGCGTGAGTTTTCGGATGTGTTCGGACCTTGGTAAGGAGCGATGGAGCGCGCCGCGGACGCAAACGTCCCGCTTTGGTGTGACGACGCCGCAACCCGGACGCTCGCTGCGGCATTCGGGGTTGCTTCGTTCGGTACACCCGAACTCGTCGAGTACCTACGATCGATTGGCCAGATCGCCGACGCCATGGCCAACGCGATTGACGCGGCACTCATTCGTGGGTACGCGGTTGGCGTTCAGTATCGCCCTGAGGTGTGGGACCTGTCCTGGTCGTTCGAGGGAGATGCCCCCGGGGGCGTGGCCCAGGCGATTCTTCTTTGCGGCCCACAGTTCGCGACCGAAAAGATGCAGCTTGTGGCGCGCGCGATGCAACGCGCCGTCGACCAACCTCAATCCCTGCGTGACTGGTCTAGCGTCGGCGCGCGCTACGTCTCGGAGATCGCCGGCGAAGACGAAGCCGCGATTGATAACCTCGGCGTGTTCTTGCGCACAGTTCTCAATGCCTCGTGGATTGCGCCGCATCAACTTGATTTCGTCGCCGACGGCATCAGATCGGTGGCCGGCGACCGCTGGTATCCGGCGCTTCGAAAAGCGATTAGGCACCACTGGCGTGAGTTGCGGTCGACAGCGCCGGTCGACATTGTCGCTGCCCACATCCTGGGGCGCATATCGGGTCTCCGAGCTGAGGACCGACAACTCGCGTTAGAGATCGTGCTCCGGGACGGCGAAACTGAGATCTGAATCGCCCGTGGCGAGCGGAGCCTTTGAATCTGCGCTGCAGGGACTGCAATCAGCAGCCCGAAAGGCGGTCCCGCTACGAACGTCGGAGAGGTCGCGTGTTGCTCCGCACGAATATGCTTCGGGCATGGACGAGTGGGGGTTGCACGGCGGTGTTGCGCCGACGTTGGACGCGGGTGGTTCGATCGCCACTTCGGACGGGCGACGCTACCGCCGATCTCCTGAGCGCGTGAAAAGGTCGAATGGGCAAGGGGCGGTTGACGCTGGTGCGTCGATAGCTACCGACATCTACCCGGACGGTCTCTATCTGTTTGAAGGCGAGGCAGCGCGACGCGCGTGGCAAGCCATCCTCCCGCGGCTAGTGGTGGGCAAGCCGCCGCGTGTTAACGACCTGCAGTGGCGCGGTCATGTCTGGATCGATGAAGACGGTTCCGCACTGCTCTACCTCGAAGGCTCGCACTAGCGCGCCCAGAAGCTCCGTAGCCGGTCATTGACCGAGCACAGTCACGCCGACGGCCGCCGGATCCTCCCCCTCAGCTCGGATGCGCGGGCCCCGGTTCGCTCGACCCGCCAGTTGACCCGCCCGTTGAGATGCCCGAGCAGCGCCGCCTATCCGTGCGGGTGAGCGACGAACCATGAGCGACAAGCGCGACGTGGTGAGGGACCACCATCCGGTGACCCCTCACCACCAACCCGCGATGCTCAGCGCTTCCCGGCCAGCTGCCTGCCGACGATCTCGCGCATGATCTCGTTCGTGCCGCCGTAGATGCGGTGCACGCGGGCGTCGAGGAAGGCGCGGGCGATCGGGTACTCGGTGATGTAGCCGTACCCACCGTGCAGCTGAACGCACGTGTCGAGCACCTCCCACTCGCGCTCCGTCGCCCAGAACTTGACCTTCGCGGCCTCCTCGGCTGAGAGCTTGCCCTCGGAGTACGCCTTCAGGGCCCGGTCGATGTAGGCCCACAGCGCGTCGACGGTCGTGGCGACATCGGCGAGCTTGAAGCGGGTGTTCTGGAAGTCGATGATCCGCTCGCCGAAGGCCTCGCGGTCCTTCGTGTACGCGAGGGTCCACTCCAGGCCGGCGGCAGCAGCAGCCGCCCCGGCGACGCCGATCGAGAGGCGCTCCAGCGGCAGGTTCATCATGAGCTGCACGAAGCCCATGCCCTCCTTGCCGCTGATGAGGTTCTCCTCGGGGACGAAGACGTCGGTGAACGACAGCTCCGCGGTGTCGTGGCCCTGGAAGCCCATCTTGTGGAGCTTCTTGCCGTGGTCGAAGCCCTCCATGCCGTTCTCGAGGAGCAGCAGGCTGAACGCGTCGGGACGGTTGCCCTCGCCGGTCTTGACGAACGTCACGATGAGGTCGGCGGTCTTGCCGGACGAGATGAACGTCTTCGCGCCGTTGACGATGTATCCGCCGTCGACCTTCTTCGCGGTCGTCTTGATGCCGCGGAGGTCGGAGCCGGCTCCCGGCTCGGTCATCGCGAGCGCGCCGATGATCTCGCCGGTCGCCATGCCGGGGAGCCACTTCTCCTTCTGCGCCTGCGTGCCCATGTGGACGAGGTAGGGGATGGCCAGGTCGTCCTGGATGCCGAAGGCGCCCGCGAGCGATCCTGCCCCGGCGCGGATGATCTCCTCGTTGACGACCGCGCGGAAGCGATAGTCCTGCAGCATGCCCGCGCCGCCGAACTCCTCGGGCACGGAAAGGCCGATGATCCCGGCCGCGCCCGCGGCGAGCATCGTGTCGCGATCGACTTCGCCGGCGGCATCCCACCGCTCGCGCGCCTCATTGGTGACGTAGCGCTTGACGTACTCCTTGACGACGTCGCGGAACGCCTCGTGGTCCTCGTCGTAGATGTCGCGCTCCATGGGCGCCGTCCTTTCTCGCAGTCTTTCGGCGGAAGGGACGTGGCCCCGTCGCCGCCAAGATTCTAGGCCAGAATACGCGGGCGAACCGCCTGCATGTGAGATTGCATCTCAGCGAGAGCGGGACTCGGTTCCGCACCTTGTGGATACCCGGCAAGCGCGCCGTGCAGGGTTCAATCCACGTAGTCAGGCGCCGGCTCGAGGCCGAAGAAGGCCTCCAACGAGTGGAACCCGCCGTCACGGTACGTCTTCGCGAGATCGACCCCGATGAACCGGAGATGCCACGGCTCCCACTCATAGCCGGTCACGTCGGTGGCGCCGTCCTCATACCTGGTGACGAAGCCGAACCGCCACGCGTTCTCCGCCACCCAGTCGGCCTGCGCGGTGCCCGCGAACGCTTCGATGCCGCCGCATCCGGGGGTGCACGCGACGACGTCGACGGCGAGGCCGGTCTGATGCTCGCTGTGCCCGGGCCGGGCGCTCGTGAGATCGGCTCGGTCGCGACCGAGCGAGCCGACGTAGCCGTCGTAGGTCGACACCTGGCGGTCATACGACCGGAAGCCGCTGTTGACCCCGACAGAGCCGGCGCCCTCGTCGAGCGCCGCGGCCGCGAGGCGGGAGAGCGCCTCGGCGACGTCGGCGCGCATGTGCCCCCCGCTCGTGCGCGGGACGTCGGCGGCCTGCGCCTGCGGCACGGGCCAGTAGTCGATGGGATCGAGCGGATGCCGTTTGTTCACGACCACCCAGATGCGCTCCGCATCGGCGGTGTCGAGGCACGCGGCGCCGTCACCGGCAACGGCGGCCCGGAAGGCCTCGCCGCCTCCGACGGCCGCGATCACCTCGGCATCCGTGCCCCCATCGAGCGCGGAGCGGACGGCATCCGTGCTGCAGAGGTCTCCCGCGGCGGCCGTCGGTGAAGCGGCGGGTTCGGGCGTGGCGGTCGGCTGCTGCGGCACCGGCAGCGCCGTGACGAGCGGGGCGGAGACGGAGTATCCAACGCCTTCCAGCGCATCTCCCTGATCGACGACCGGGCCGCCGATCGCGGCGGACAGCGCCGTCGTCCCGCCGAGGACGAGCGCGGCTCCGACGATCGCGGTGAACGCGGTCCGGAGCCGGCGCGCCCGCCGCTGACGCGCACGCCGCGTGACCGCTGCGGGCGCGGCGGCGCGTCGGGTGAGCGGCGGCTCGGGGTGGGGCACCTCCCCATTGTCCACCGGCCCCGCCGGGTGCACCGGGATCCGGTCGACGGTCCGTGTCGCATCGAAGATTTCGACGACGCTTCTTGTCGGAGATTCGTGTTCATGTTCTACTATGGGGATGCGGTGGCAGGGACAGGCGATCGGCGCGGAGGATGCCGCGGCCATCCCCGGCCTGGAGTCGATGGGGGGCTTGGTCCGCAGCGTCACGACGCCGGAGTTCCACGGCATGACCTTCCACGAGGTGCTCGCGAAGTCGGCGCTGAACCATGTGCCCGCCTCGTCGGCGATGCCGTTCTCGTGGACCGTCAACCCGTACCGGGGCTGCAGTCATGCCTGCGTGTACTGCTTCGCCCGCGGGACGCACGAGTACCTCGACCTCGACGCCGGGCGCGACTTCGACTCGCAGATCGTCGTGAAGGTCAACGTCGCGGAGGTGCTGCGGCGCGAACTCGCCAAACCGACGTGGCAGCGCGAGCCCGTCGCGCTCGGCACGAACACCGACCCGTATCAGCGGGCGGAGGGCCGCTACCGGCTCATGCCCGACATCATCGGCGCGCTCGCGGACAGCGGCACGTCGTTCTCGGTGCTCACGAAGGGGACGTTGATCCGCCGCGACCTCCCCCTGCTGAAGGATGCCGCCCGCGCCGTCCGCGTGCGGCTCGCGATGTCGATCGCGGTCCCCGACGAGGGTCTGCGCCATCTTCTCGAGCCGGGCGCACCGAGCTTCCAGGCGCGGCTGGACACCGTGCGCGCCGCAACCGAGGCCGGGTTCGCGGTCAACGTCTTCCTCATGCCGATCGTGCCGCACCTGACGGACGGCGTGGATGTGCTCGACGACGCCCTCGCCCGCATCGCGGCATCCGGAGCGGTGCACGTCGTCTTCGGCGCGCTGCACCTGCGCCCGGGCGCAAAGGAGTGGTTCTGGCAATGGCTTGAACGGGAGCGGCCCGACCTGGTGCCGGCGTACCGCGGCCTCTATCCCGGAGCGGCGGTGAGCGCGCCGGTCGGCTACCGGAAGTGGCTCTCCGCGCGGGTGCGCCCGCTGCTGCGTCGACACGGACTCCAGGGGGGACCCGAGGAAGAGGGCGAGGCGCCCACGCGTCCCGGTCCCCTCGTCGTCACCTCGCGCGGACGCGCGGCGGCAGCAACCGTCGCGGCACCGATGCTCTTCTGATCTGCGCCGATCTCACTCGTCGTTCGCGGCGCGCACACCCTCCAAGGCGGCGGCGGCGAGCTGGTTCGACGCGTCGCCGATGACCGAGCCGGTCACCGTCACCCACGCGCGATCCTCGAAGACGTACGTCACGGCCGTGAGACCGAGCTCGGTGTCGATCTCGCGGTAGAACGACACGCCCCCGCCGATGGAACCCTCCCGGAAGGTGCCGGCTCCGCGGAGAGCGGCGATCAGATCGTCACGCGCGGTCGTCGTGAGCTCCGCGGCGATCACAGCGAAGCCGCCGTCCGAGGCCGGGATCGCCCACGTGCACACGTCGGCCTGCACGGCAGCGCGCGCCGCGGCGGTCGCGGCGGGTCCGGCCATGAACTCGGCCGGGTCGACGTCGACCTCCATCGGCGCGGCGCGCTCGTCGAAGTGCGCCCGCACGATGTGCAGCGGGATGAGGTCCATGCAGGCCGGGAGCACGAGCGTCTCCGCGCCGGCCGTCGGCGTCGGGGTGGGGGTCGCTCCCGGGTCCGACGTGGGCGTGGCGCTGGGAGTCGCACTCGGAGTCGCGCTCGGAGAGGGAGTCACCGCGGTCGGCTCCGCCGAGGGTGAGGCGCTCGGCCCCGGCTCGGGCACGCACGCGGAGAGCAGCAGGGCCGCGCCGGCGAGCGCCGCCACGAGTCCGATGCGGACGCGAGTGGATCTCATGGCCCGAGCTTACGACGCGGCGCGCGCGACGCCGCGCGGTGCGCCGACGCATCCACCCCCGTGTCGAGGCCCGGCATCCACCGGCATCCCCCTGCGCCACAAAAGGGAAATCCCCCGCACAGGACCATTCCCGAGGGAATGACCTGCACAGGGGATCTCTCCTCCGCAGCGGATGCGATCAGGCGTCGACGTTCGCCAGCTGACGGCCGGCGATCTCCTCGAGCACGTCGTCGCCGGGGCGCGCGTCCTGGAACGGCGCATCGATCTCCGCGCGCTCGAGCATCTCGGTCATCTTGCGACGACGCTGACGCGTGATGAGCGTCACGACGGTGCCGGAGCGACCCGCGCGGCCGGTGCGGCCGGAGCGGTGCATGTAGGTCTTGTACTCGTCCGGCGGGTCGGCCTGGATGACGAGATCGATGTCGTCGACGTGGATGCCGCGCGCGGCGACGTCGGTCGCGACGAGGACGTTGACACGACCCGACGTGAGGCGCTCCAGGTTGCGCGTGCGCTTGGCCTGGTTGAGGTCGCCGTGGAGGGCGACCGCGTTGATGCCGAGGTCGTCGAACTGCTCGGCGAGCATCTCGGCGTACGCGCGGGTGCGGGCGAAGACGAGGGTCTTGCCGTCACGGTCCACGAGCGAGCTGAGGATGTCGGCCTTGTCGCGGTGATCGATGAGGAGCACGCGGTGGTCGATCGTCCCCGAGTCCTGGTCCTCGCCGGCGACCTCGTAGACCGCCGGGTTGACGAGGAACTCGTCGACGAGCGCGGCGACCTCGCGGTCGAGCGTCGCGGAGAAGAGCAGCTTCTGCGCGCCGTCCTGGACGAGGCGGAGGATGCGCTGCATCGGCTCGAGGAAGCCGAGCTCGCTCATGTGGTCGGCCTCGTCGAGCACGACGATGCGGACCTCGGAGAGGTCGAGCTTGCCCTGCTGCTGCAGGTCTTCGATGCGGCCGGGGGTGCCGATGATGATGTCGACGCCCTTCTTGAGCGCACCGACCTGGCGCGCCTGCGGCACGCCGCCGTAGATCTGCGTCGTGAAGAGGCCGACCGAGCGCGCGATCGGCTGGATCGTGCGGTCGATCTGGAGCGCGAGCTCGCGGGTCGGGGCGAGGATGAGCGCCTTCGGCTTGCGGCCGAACTCGCGGCGCTGACCGGCCTGCGCGCGCAGGGTCGACTCGACCAGCGGCGCGCCGAACGCGATCGTCTTGCCGGAGCCGGTGCGGCCCCGCGCGAGGACGTCGCGACCCTCGAGGATCGGAGCCACGGTCGCGGCCTGGATCGGGAACGGCGACGGGGCGCCGAGGTCGGCGAGGACGCGGACGATGTTGTCGCCGAGACCCAGCGACGAGAACGTCACATCGGCGACGGCCTCGGCCTGGACGGCCTCCGCCTGCAGCTTCTCGTGCACGACGTCGACGTGCGCCTCGTGGGCCTTGGACTTCGTCTCGGCGTTCCAGTCGGAACGGGCGGGGCGATCGAAGGAGCGCGCGGGGCGGTCGTCGCGGCGGGGACGGTCGTCGAACGAACGCGCGGGGCGGTCGAACGAGCGGGCCGGACGGTCATCGTTCGACCGGCGGGGACGGTCATCGAACGACCGCGCCGGGCGGTCATCGGTGCGACGCGGGCGGTCGTCGAACGAACGGGCCGGGCGGTCGAAGGACCGCGCGGGGCGGTCGTCGTTCGACCGGCGGGGACGGTCGTCGAACGACCGCGCAGGACGGTCCTCGGTGCGACGCGGGCGGTCATCGAAGGAACGCGCCGGACGGTCGAAGGACCGCGCGGGGCGGTCGTCGTACGAGCGGGCCGGACGGTCGTCGTTCGACCGGCGGGGACGGTCGTCGAACGAACGCGCGGGGCGGTCGTCGGTGCGACGCGGGCGGTCGTCGAACGAACGCGCAGGACGGTCGAACGAGCGAGCCGGGCGGTCGTCGGTGCGACGCGGGCGGTCGTCGAACGAACGCGCCGGGCGGTCGAACGAGCGAGCCGGACGGTCATCGGTGCGACGCGGGCGGTCGTCGCGGAAGGAGGGACGGCCGTCGCCGGGGCGGCGGTCGTCGCGCGACACGCGGTCGCCGCGGGCGGGACGCTCGTCGTACGAACGCGCCGGGCGGTCATCGTAGGAACGGGCGGGGCGATCGTCGGTGCGGCTGTGCGAGCGGATGCCGCGGGCCTCATCGCGACCGGCGCGCTCCTGCGCGGTCCAGCGCTGCTTCTTGGCGGCGTCGTCGGCCTCGGGCCGGAAGCCGCGGTGGCTGGGGCTCTTGCTGCCGGGCTTGCCGGCGGAAGCCTGACCGGGGCGCCGCTTGGCGTCCTGGTAGGAGGTCTTGTTGCCGTAGCGCGGCTCGAAGTTCTGAGCTCGGCCGCCGGCCGGTTTCTTGTTCTTGGGCATGGTGGTGTCCTTCTGGGTTGTCTCGTGCGAGAACAGCACTCCTCAGATCGCGCGCTCGCGCGGCCGCACATGCGGCGTGGAGTAGCCCGGACATCCGTCGGCCGGGGGCCATTCACAGTGATGGTCGTCGGAGCGGATTCGCTCCCACCATCGGCCCCTTGGACTCACAAACCCATCCGCGAGCACGTCGCGGTGTCCAGAGCCGACTGACCTACTGTACAGGTCGCGTCTGGGAGAGTGCCGACCACGCCAGCGCCCCACGCATGGACCGCGCCCACATATACGGCATCCAGAATGGAGTCATGCCGGACACCCACCCGATCACCGTCGCCATCGAACGTCGCATCGATCCCTCGCGCACTGCCGAGGCGACGGCGTGGATGCAGGCCGGCACCGACCTCGCGACATCCTTCCCGGGCTTCCTCGGCTCCGGCTGGGTGCGGGCCGGCGAGGAGAGCGACCTCTGGTACATGCTCTACCGCTTCCGCGACATCCCGACCCTCGAAGCGTGGGAGCAGTCCCCGCAGCGCGTGTGGTGGCTCGACTCCGGTCGCGCGTTCGCGCGGGAGGAGCGGATGGAACGCCGCAGCGGCATCGAGGGCTGGTTCGATGCGCCGTTCGCCACGCACGTGGAGTCCCACACCGTCGGCGAGGTCGCCGTCACAGGTCCGATCGTCCAGCCGGTGCGGCCGGCGCCGCCGCGCTGGAAGCAGGCGGTCGCCATCTGGCTGGGCTTCTTCCCCACGAACCTGCTCGGCACGTGGCTGCTCAGCTTCGTCCCGACCTTCGTCGACTGGCCGCTGTGGGCACGGCTCGCGATCAGCACCGCGCTCTTCACCCCGGTCATGGTCTATCTCGTGCTGCCGTGGGTGACGCGGATCCTGCGCCCCTGGCTGCAGCGCTGACCCGGGTCAGCTGGCGGGTCAGACGACGGGGTGGCTCCCCGTCCAGCCTTCGCGCTCGGCGGCGGCCTCCGCGATCCGCTGACGGAACGCGAACCAGCCGGCGATGAGCAGCGGGATGAGCAGGAGCAGCGAGGCCAGCACCCACCGGCCGGTCTCGGAGAACCCCATCGTCACGAGCACGAAGGCGAGGAAGGCGAGCGTCAGCCAGGCCGTGAAGGGCGCCCCGATGAGGCGGAACGCGGGACGCTGGATCCGCCCCTCCTTCGCCCATTTGTGGAGCTTCATCTGGCACAGGATGATGGTCGCCCAGCCGCCGATGATCCCGAGCGCCGAGACCTCGAGCACGATCTCGAACGCCTGCGACGGCGCGAGGGCATTGAGACCGACACCGAAGAGCGTGATCACGGCGGTGAGCAGGATGCCGCCGTACGGCACGCCGTTGCGGCTCATGATCTCGGTGAAACGGGGCGCCGATCCGTTGACGGCCATCGACCGCAGGATGCGTCCCGTCGAGTACAGGCCGGCGTTGAGGCTGGAGAGCGCCGCCGTCAGGACGACGAAGTTCATGATGGATGCCGAGACGGCGCCGGCCTCGGGAGAGCCGATGTGGGAGAAGAACGTGACGAACGGCGACTCGCCCGCCTTGTACGTCGTGAACGGCAGCAGGAGCGAGAGCAGCAGCACGGAGCCGACGTAGAAGACGGCGATGCGGACGACGACCGTGTTGACCGCGCGGGGCATGACCTCGCGCGGATTGGCGGTCTCCCCCGCGGCCGTGCCGACGAGTTCGATCGCGGCGTACGCGAACACCACACCGGAGATCGCCAGAACCGGTGCGATGGCACCCGTCGGGAACCAGCCGCCGTTGTCGGAGATCACCGAGAACCCGGTCGCCCCGACATCCGTCTGGCCGTTGAAGAGGAGGAAGACGATGCCGATGACCAGGAAGAGCACGAGCGCGGCGACCTTGATCAGCGCGAACCAGAACTCCATCTCGCCGAACACCTTCACCGAGACGAGGTTCAGGCTCAGCACGACGACGAGCGCGATGAGGGCGATCAGCCACTGCGGCACCGCCTGCAGCGGCTCCCAGTACTGCGCCCAGAACTTCACGTACAGCGCCGCGGCCGTGACATCGACGATCGACGTGAACGCCCAGTTGAGGAAGTAGAGCCACCCGGCCGCGTACGCCATCTTCTCTCCGTAGAACTCGCGCGCGTAACTGACGAACGAGCCCGACGACGGCCGGTGCAGTACGAGTTCGCCGAGCGCGCGCAGGATCAGGAATGCGAAGAACCCGCAGACGAGGTAGACGAGCACGAGCGACGGCCCGGAGCTCTCCAGGCGTCCGCCGGCGCCCATGAACAGGCCCGTGCCGATCGCGCCGCCGATGGCGATCATCTGGATCTGCCGCGACTTCAGGGTCTTGTGATACCCCTGCTCCTCGCTGGAGAAGTCCTGGACCGCGAGGGCGACGTCGCCGACGAGCTCCCGAGGATTCTCGAGAGCCTGCTCAGGGTCGTGCGCCGCATGACGCAACGCGTCTTCGCGAGAGTGGAACCGGTCGTCGGACATGACGCCTCCTCACACATCGTTACGAGGTGAGCGCCACGGTACTCCTGTCCGCGAGTGGCGTCAGTCCTGGCGGTGCTCGTCCTCGGGCCCGTCGTGCGCGGCAGCTGCCTCGGCGGCCTCGGCGGCTTCCGCATCCGCATCCGCGTCCTCGGCATCGACGTCGGCGGCTTCCGCATCCGCGTCCGCCACATCCGCATCCGCGTCCCACTCGGACGGACCGGCCTCAGCCACATCCGCGGGCGCTGCGTCCACCGGCGTCACCGGGATCTCGACGTCCGGGGATTCCTCGATCACGGGGTCCGCCACCGCGACATCGTCCGGAGCCAGGATGACGGCCGGCGCGGTCACGATCGGGATGCCGGCGGTCGCCGCGACCTCGAGGAGACGCCGCTCCCGACGGGTCGACGGCGCGTCCGCCGGCTCGGCACCGGCGAGCTCGGCACCCGCGAACCCGGCACCCGCCGGCACTCCGGCCAGGGCGGGGACACCATCCCGCGCGGCGCGTCGCGCCGCCCGACGCTCGCGGGCGCCCTCGACGAGGTTGTAGAGCGTCGGCAGCACGAGCAGCGTCAGCACGGTCGAGGAGATGAGGCCGCCGATCACGACGATGGCCAGCGGCTGCGAGATGAAGCCGCCGTGCCCCGTGATGCCGAGCGCCATGGGCGTCAGGGCGAAGATCGTCGCGAGCGCCGTCATGAGGATCGGACGAAGGCGTCGCGCGCCGCCGGCGAGGGTCGCGTCGTGCGCCGACAGCCCCTTGGCGCGGTACTGGTTCACGAGGTCGACGAGCACGATCGCGTTCGTCACGACGATGCCGATGAGCATCAGGACGCCGATGAGCGAGGCGACCCCGAGCGGCACTCCCGTCGCGATCTGCAGCAGGATGGCGCCGGTGGCCGCGAACGGCACCGAGATCAGGAGCAGCAGCGGCTGGCGCAGGGACTTGAAGGTCGCGACCATGACGATGTAGACGATGAGGATGGCCGCGAGCATCGCGAGGCCGAGCTGCGAGAACGCGTCGGTCTGCTGCGAGAGCACCCCGCCCACCTCGGCGTCGGCACCGGTCGGCAGCTCGACGTCCGCGAGCGCGGTCGTGACCGTCGCGGATGCCGCGTTGAGGTCGTCCGTCGACGGCGAGACCGTGACGGTCGCCGTCCGCTGGCCGCGCTGCGTCGTGATCGAGGTCGGGCCCTCGCTCTCCTCGATGGTCGCGACCTCGTCGAGGCGGATGAGCCCCGTGGAGCTCGCGATCCGCAGCTTCTCGAGCTCGGCGATCGTGTCGGGGATGGACTCGGCCTGCAGGTAGACGGTCAGCGCGGTGCCGTCGATCTCGACGGAGCCGATCTGGCGCGGCTGCATCGTGTTCGAGACGAGCGCTCCGACGGCGACCTCCGAGAGCCCGCGCGCGGCGGCGCCGTCGCGGTCGACGGTCACGGCCACGTAGGGCAGCGATGCGGAGAGGTTCGAGGTGACCTGCCCGACGCCGTCCTCGCCGTCGAGCGACGCGACGACCGCATCCGTCGCCTCCTGCAGGGTCTGGGAGTTCGGTGCCGTGACGTCGATCTCGATGTCGTTCGAGCCGAACCCGCCCTGGCCCGCGGAGACGGCGATCGTGCCGACGTCCTCGAGGTCGGCGACGGCCTCCTGCACGGCCGCGCGCACGGCGACCTGGTCGGCGTCCGGATCGGTCGTGATCGAGTACGTGATGCCGGCACTGCCGCCGGCGAACGCGTCGCGGATGGCCGAGCCGCTCGACCCGATCGAGGTCTGGACGGTCCGGATCCCGTCGACCGAGAGCAGCGCTTCCTCGACCGTCGCGGCGGCGGTGTCCTCGGCATCCAGACTCGGCGCCTGGCCGAGCTCCTGCGTGACGGTGAAGGTGTTCTGCCCGGAGTCGCCGAGGAAGTTCGTCTTCATGAACGGCGCGGCGGCGGCCGTGCCGCCGAGGACGAGCACGGCGAGCAGCAGCGTGACCCAGGAGTGCTTGAGGGTCCACCGGAGGATCGGCAGGTACGACCTCTGCAGGCGGGACGGCGGAGCGCCCGGGTCTTCCGGGTCGATCGCGCGTCCCGCGCCGTCGACGAGCTGCTTGCCGGGGCGCAGGAACCAGTACGCCAGGACGGGGACGATCGTGAGGGCGACCAGGAGCGAGGCCGACATGGCGATCGTGACGGTCATCGCGAACGGCCGGAAGAGCTCGCCCGTGACGTCTCCGACGAAGGCGATGGGGAGGAAGACGGCGACCGTCGTGATGGTGGATGCCGTGACGGCGGCGGCGACCTCGCGGACGGCGAGCAGGATGGCGGTGCGCTTGTCGGCATCCCCCACGTAGTGCCGCTTGATGTTCTCGATCACGACGATCGAGTCGTCCACGACGCGACCGATCGCGATGGTCAGCGCACCGAGCGTGAGGATGTTGAGCGAGTACCCGAACGCCTGGATGCCGACGAAGGTGATGAGCACGCTCGTCGGGATCGAGATCGCCGTGACGAGGGTGGAGCGCACCGACAGCAGGAAGACCAGGATGACGAGCACGGCGAAGAGGAGACCCAGGAGGCCCTCCTGCGCGAGCGCCTCGATGGACTGCTCGATGTAGGGCGCCTGGTCGAACACGATCGTGAATTCGGCGTCGTCGCCGATGGCATCCTGCAGGTCGGGGACGGCGGCCGTCACGAGACGCGATACGTCGACGGTGTTCGCGGACGGCAGCTTCGTGATCGAGATGGTCAGCGCCGGCTGGCCGTCGACGCGGGAGATCGAGGTGACGGGGTCCTGGCCGAGGGAGACCTCGGCGACGTCGGCGATCGTGACGGCGTCGCCCGCGAGCTGCTCCGCCGTGCCGGGCACGAGCGGTAGCGCGGCGATCTCGTCGACGGATGCCAGCTTCGCGCCGGTCTGCACGGTGAGCGTCTGATCGCCCTCGGTGACCGAGCCGCCCGGGAAGAGGAGGCCGTTCTGGTCCAGGGCGTCGGTGATGGCGGTCTGGGTGTACCCGGCGGCGGCGAGCGCGGCCTGGTCGGGGACGATCGTGACGCGCTCGCTCTGACCGCCGATGATCTGCGCGGCGCTGACCCCGGCGAGATCCTCGAGGTCGGGGATCACGCTCGCCTGCAGCTGCGATTCGATCGTGCGCTCATCGTCGTAGCCGGTGATCGCGAGCGCGATGACGGGCAGGTCGTCGAGGGAGAAGGAGACGACGTTCGGCTCGACGCTCTCCGGGAGGTCGCTCTTGATGCGGTTGATGGCCTGCAGGATCTTCTGCTCCGCCGTGGCGAGGTCGGTGCCGTACGTGAAGGAGGCCTGGATGATCGAGGCGTTCGTCGTGCTCGTGGCGATCGTCGACTCGAGACCGGGCACCGCCTGGATCGCCGTCTCGATCGGCGTCGACACGTCGTTGTTGACGACGTCCGGCGACGCGCCGGGATACGTCGTCAGCACGGAGAGCTGCGGGAACTCGATCGACGGGATGAGCTCCTGCTTGAGGCTCGTCAGCGCGAGGCCGCCGAAGATGGCGGCCACGATCGTGATGAGCGCGATGAGTGCGCGGTTCTTCAAGCTCAGGACGGCGAGATTCGACAAGGGGGGCCTTTGCGAGCGGGCGAGGAAGGGCCGCGGACGGCCGACCGATACACGGCTGTATCGAGGTTCAGTATCCCATGTCCGGCGCGGCGTTCCGCCGATCTCAGCGGGGCAGCAGGCCGCCCAGCATCAGGCCGATCGAGGCCGCCACGACGGCTGCGCCGAGCGTGCCGATCAGATTGAGCCAGGCCCAGTCCCGACGCCCGCGCTGCGCGAGCAGGACGGATTCGACGGAGACGGTGCTGAACGTCGTGAACCCGCCGAGGAGACCCACACCGGCGACGGCGAGCCAGCTCGGCGCGACAAGGGGGCCGAGCCCCGTGAGGATGCCCAGCAGAAAGGCGCCCGTCACGTTGACGACGAGGATGCCGAGCGGGAAGGCGCCCTTGCGCCCGCGCATCACGAGCCCGTCGACGATGTACCGCGCGCCGGCTCCGAGGCCGCCCGCGACGACGAGCGCCGCGATCTCCACGCCGTTCACTCGGCCACCTCGGGGGCTTCGACCTCGTCCGGGACGCCGGCGGCCCGCCGCCCGGCGATGAGCCCGACGCCGGCGGCGACAGCGCCGGCGAAGACGGAGACGGCGACCAGCAGCATCCCGACCACCGGGGCCGCCGTGAAGGTCGTCACGGCGTGCACCGCGAACGCGCTGTAGGTGGTGAAACCGCCGAGGACCCCGGTGCCGAGGAAGAGGCGCGCGGCCGGTCGGCGTTCGCCGAGCCCGCCGACCACGAGCCCCAGGAGGAAGGAGCCCAGGATGTTCACCGCGGCGGTCACCGCCGGAACGAGCAGGGGGTGACCGGCATCCAGCGGGAGAGTCAGCGCCGCGCGCGCACTCACGCCGACCGCTCCGCCGACGACGACCAGCAGGAGGGCGGCCGGCGAGAACCAGCGACCGGATGCCACATGCCCACGCTAGGGGCGGGTCACCCCAGAATCAGTGCACGGATCGCGGATTCCGGGGATATCGACGTGTCGAGGAGCCTGCCCTGCTCGTAGCGCTTGAACACCCGGGGGTCGATGTACGAGCTCTTCGCGACGGCGGGCGTGTTCCCGAGCGCCTCGGACGTCGCACGGACGGCGAGCACCAGCGCCTTCTTCCGCTGCGTCATGGTGTCGACGGGGCCGATCCGAGCCAGCGCGTCCGCGGCGAGGATCGTGCCGCGGAGCGTGCGGAAGTCCTTCGCCGTGAAGGTGCCGCCGGTCATGGTGCGGACGTACGCGTTGACCTCGCGGGGCGTCAGCGGCACGCGGCGCCGGCCGCGCTCGTACGCGAGCAGCGGAGACCTCGGGCGACCCGCCGCCAGCAGCTCCACGACGGCGGAGAGATCGGAGTCGTCGATCTGGAGTCGCTGGTGCTTGCCGCTCTTGCCGGGGAACTGGAGGCTCGTGATCGACCCGTCGATCGCCGCATCCCGCCGCAGCAGGGTCGTGAGCCCCCGGCTGCCGTGACGCTCGAGGTACCGCTCCGAGCCGACCCGGGGAGCGGCCTGGTCGAGGAGGCGGAACGAGACCGCGAGCACCCGCTCGAGGTCGAGGGCATCGCGGCGGAGCGAGGTCGTGACCCGGCCGCGCGCGCGCGGCAGCGACTCGGCCAGCTGCAGCGCCCGCGCATACTTGCCCTTGTCCCGGCCCGCGGACCACTGCGGGTGGTAGATGTACTGCAGGCGCCCGGCGTCGTCGATGCCGGTGGCCTGGATGTGCCCGTTGGGATACGGGCTGATCCACACGTCGCTCCACGCCGGCGGGATGACGAGCTCCGTGATGCGCTCGACGTCCGTCCGGGGAAGGGCGTCGCCGTCCGCATCGACGTAGCGGAACCCGGAGCCGGCGCGGACCCGCGTGAACCCGGGCTCCGCGCCCGGTCGGACTCTCCTCAGCCGCGGCACGTCAGTGGTTTCGCAGCATCGAGATGAGCCCCGCCTTGCGTGTGCCGGAGTAGCCGGTGAGACCGAGCTCCTTCGCGCGGGCCCGCAGGTCGGCGACGGTCCAGTCGTCGTAGTCTCCGGAGCTTCCTCCGCGGGCGCCGACGACCTTGCGGCCGTCGCGGGCTGCCGCGTTCGAGATGCGCGCGGCCTTCTCCTTCGATGCCCCGTCCTTGCGGAGCTCCTCGTAGAGCTCGGGGTCTTTGAGGCTGTTCGATCCACGTCCTGCGGGCATGGCCCCTCCTTCGACTCTCGACCGACGCTAGGGGATGCGGATGACGCCGAAGAGGGGGTTGACATGACTCCGCGCGCGCTCCGCACCCGCGCAATCGCGCGCTACCACCGGCGCGGACGCGGAGTCAAGGGGTGGCGCCATCTTCACGGCGGGCTTACGGTTGCCGTACATCAACGCGCTGCTCGTGCCGCTCACCCGGCGGTCATGAGAGAACGGGAGCAACAAATGAATCTGGCCCTGATCATCGTCATCGTGGTCGCCATCGTGCTGGCCATCGTCGGCGGTCTGAACACCGCCCTGAACTGGCTGCTGTGGGTCGCGCTGATCGTCGGCGTCATCGCCCTGATCGCGTTCCTGCTGCGCGTAGTCCGCGGCGGAAGCCGCACCTGATCCATCCAGCAAGACGCCCCCCGCACCTCGGTGCGGGGGGCGTCTTCTTTGTCGTGCGGGCGCTTACAGTCGCGCCTCCGCGTAGGCCCGGAGCGCATCCCGCACGAACCCCGCGCCCTCTTCGCCGCCGTAGTTCGCGGCGAAGCGCGGGTCCGCGACGTACATCTCCGCGAGACCCGTGACGTAGCCCTTCACATCACCGTCCGGATCGGCGGCGGGTGTGCCGGGGATGCCGGTGAGCCACGCCACGTGCCGCTCGGCGAGCGCCTGCGCCTCGGGGCTCGTCGGCTCGATGCCGCTGCCTGCGGCGGCGAGCCAGTCGCGGCCGAGCGACTCGGCATCCGCCTTCCACTGCGCTTTCGCCGTGTCGCTCATGCCCCGCCACCAGCGGTCGCCGTCGCGGTAGGCCTTCGCGCCCCACCCCTGCTCGACCTCATCCTTGTATTGCGTGTGGTCGAAGCCGTCGAACATGTCCTCTGCCATCAGTTCACCTCCCTCCCCTGCTGCGATGGTCGCCTGCACCGATGCGATCTGCCGCATGAGCCGCTCCTGCTCCCGGCGCAGCCAGGCCAGGTGCGCCTCGAGCGCGCGGCGCTCGTCGGTCTCCCGCGCGAGCACCTCGCCGATCTGCGCGAGCCCGAGCCCGAGTTCGCGCAGCAGGAGGATCCGCTGGAGGCGCACCAGGGCGACGGTGTCGTAGAACCGGTAGCCGTTTCCTCCGACGCGCGACGGCGGCAGCAGACCGAGCTCGCCGTAGTGCCGGAGGGTCCGGCTCGTGGTGCCGGCGAGCTTGGCGATCTGCTGGATCGACCATTCGTCTCTCATGCACGCAACGCTAGATCTTGACGTCACGTCAAGGTCAAGCGGCATGCCTGAGTTCTTTCCGTGAGCCCTTCCCGGATCGAGATATATCGTGTTATCTTCTGAACGCGATATATCTTGATCGCCCTCATTATTCAGGAGACATCATGACCCTCGAGAAGTGGATCATCCACCCGGGAGAAACCCGCGTCATCGACCTCGACGACATCCGCAAGCTCAAAGTCGGACTCGTCGGCGGCCAGATCGATGTGGTCGCCCACGACGAGCCCGGCATCCGCATCGAAGTGCACGCCGTCGCCGTCAAGGACCTCCGCATCGAAGCCAGCGGCGACATCGTGGAGATCGACCACGCGCAGCTGCGCTGGGACAACTTCCTCGAAGTGTTCCGCAACTTCGGCACGGGCGGCCCCAAGGCCGAGATCAGCGTCGCGGTCCCCCGCAGCATCGCGCTGAACCTGGGCGTCGTGAGCGCGAGCGCTCTCGTGTCCGGCCTCGCGACCGACGCCAAGCTCAACACGGTCTCCGGCGACATCATCGTCGACGGGCTGACCGGCGACCTGTCGGCGAACGCCGTCTCCGGCGACGTGCAGATCCGCAATCTCGAGGGGGCGCTGAGCGCGAACTCGGTGTCCGGTGACGTCGCCGCGACCGGCACGATCCGCAAGGCGACGATCGACACAGTCTCCGGCGCCATGCTCGTCGACTCCGTCGGCCCCACCGAGGCCGTGAACCTCAACACCGTGAGCGGCAACGCGACGGTCCGCCTCGACGACGGCCTGCCCGCCAATTACGTCGTCCGCAGCGTCAGCGGACGCGTGCTCGTGGACGGCATCAAGCGCTCCGGTCAGGGCACCGGACCCACGACGAACTTCAGTGGATCCGCCGGCGAGCTCAGCGGACGATTCGTCGATGTCCGCGCGAACTCCGTCTCCGGCGACGTCACGGTGCTGCGGCGCGAGACGGCATCCACCGCCTCCACGGCCCCCACGGCAGAGGACGCCCCGACACCGGAGGAGTGGTGACATGGCACCCGTCTTCTCGCACGGCGACCTGCGCCTCTACCTGCTGAACCTGCTCGACGAGTCGCCGCGCCACGGCTACGACCTCATGCAGGCGCTGTCCGACCGCACCGGCGGGACGTACACGCCGAGCGCCGGCACGGTGTACCCGCGCCTGGCGAAGCTCGAGGAGGAGGGCCTGGTCACCAAGACCGTCGACGGCCGCAAGACCGTCTACGCGATCACGGAGGCCGGCCGCGCCGAGGTGGCCTCGCGGTCCGGCGACCTCGAGGGCATCGAGGCGGGCCTGGCCGACAGCGTCCGCCTCATCGCGGACGAGGTGCGCGGCAGCGTCCGGGAGGCGATGCGCAGTCTGCAGGCCGACCTGGCCGCCGCGGCGCAGTCCGACCGGGAGGCCGCGAAGTCCGGCGCCCCCCGCGAGCCGGCGCCGGCGGACGACTCCCGCACGGCGTCGCGCGAGCAGCTGCATCGCGCCGACGCGGCGCTGTCGGAGTTCCGCGCGACGCTCCGCGCCGACCTGCGCACGCATGTCGCCCGCGGCGGGAACCTCGCGGCATCCGTCGTCGACGAACTGACGTCGGCGCTCGATGAGGCGACCCGCGCGGTCACCCGCGGCCTGCGCGGCTGACCGCGGTCGACCACGCGCCGCCGAGAAACCACTTCCGGCATGAGAAACCACTTCTCCCGTGGTTTCTCATGTCAGGAGTGGTTTCTCGCGTGGATGCCGGGCAGCCGGCGGATGCCGTCGGGCCGGCGCGGCGCGGGCGCTACTCCGCGTCGGGCCAGAGCGGCTCGTCGTCGGGTGCCGGCTCGCCGAGCGGGACGACGAGGATCGGGCGCGGCTGCCGGTGCGCGAGACGCGCGGCGACCGAGCCCGTGAAGAACTCGCGGATCGATTCGCCGATGCCGCGGCGCCGCGTGCCGACGACGATGAGACGCGCGTCGGACTGCTCCGCGAGGTGCTTGATCGCCATGGCCGGGTCGCCCACCAGCTGCCGCACCGACCAGTCGACGCCGCTGCCGGCGAGGTGCTCCTCGGCCATCTGCCGCACCTGCGCGAGCTGCGCCTCGCCCGAGGCGATGTCCATGTCGATCGGCGCGGAGTGCACGTACCCGTCGGGGTCCTCGTAGGTGACGAACCGCGTGACGTCGACATGGGCCACGATGAGCGGCGCGCCGAAGAGCTTGGCGTACCGGGCGCCCTCCTTCAGGACCCGCGAGGGCTGGTCCGGGATGGCCCCGACGATGACCGCGTGGGCCGGTGGTGGCGTGGTCGCCCCGGCATCCGTCGTCGTGTCATCAGCCATGTCCGCACCGACCTTTCTCGCCTGCCTCGAGCCGCGAGCGCCCATGCGCGCCGTGGTATCCTGAATGCTACTCTGACCGGCCTCGAGCCGGATTGTGAACGCGACGGGCCTGCCGCACAGCCCGCGACTCGGAAATGAGGGGGTCTCGCATGGGGCGTGGCCGTCAAAAGGCGAAGCACACCAAGATCGCTCGCGAACTCAAGTACGACACCTTCAACGTGAATCTCTCTGCGCTGGAGAAGGAACTCGGGCACCCCGAAGACGAGCAGTACGTCGACAAGTGGGCTGACGAGTACGAAGGCGAGAAGGCGTAAGGCCGCTCTCCTCATCGCGTCGCCGCGCGGCGACGCTCATTCCCACGCGCCGTGGCGGCGCTCCCACTCGTCCTCGATCGTCCGCGGCCGCGCCACGCTGATGCCGGCCGGGATCGCGACGGCCACGACGACGGCCAGCAGGATGAGCGGGCCCGTCCACGCGTCGGTCGCCTCGTGCAGGATCCCGACGGCGAACGGGATGCCGGCGGCGAGCGCGTAGCCGACGCTCTGCACGAATCCGCTCAGGGCGACGGTGGCCTCGTGCGTCCGCGTCCGCAGGCTGATCATCACGAGCGCCAGCGGGAAGAAGAGTGGCGTCGTGCCGATCAGCGCGACCCACAGCCACGTCGCCGTACTCGGCGCGAACAGGAGTCCCGCGACACCCGCGAAGCCCGCGAGCACGGCCACCGTGAACAGGGCAGGCACGGATCGGTAGCGGACGACGAGGACCGGGACGACGAGGGATGCCGGCAGGCCCATGATCGCGAAGAGCGACAGCAGCGCGCCCGCCTCGGCCGGCGTCACCCCCGCGGTGTCCACGAGCAGGGACGGCAGCCACGCGAAGGACGTGTACGCGATCGCGGACGAGGTGGCGAACGTGATGGCGAGCGCCCAGGCGAGGGGCAGCCGCCACAGCCGCCCCAGCACGCCCGGACTCGCCTCCTCGATGTCGGCCAGGTGCGGATCCGAGCGATGGCGCACGAGCAGGGTGATCCACGGGATCGTCGCGAGGAACGCGAACACGGCCCACATGCCGAGCGAGAGGCGCCACCCCGCCGCATCCGCGACCGGCACGGCGAACAGCGGCGGCAGGAACGTCGAGAACGCCATCGTCGTGGAGTACAGCGTCGTCATCAGCCCGATGCGGTCGGGGAAGTACTTCTTCACCAGCGGTGGCAGCAGGATGTTGCCCATCCCCGCACCGGCGAAGATGAGCGCCGTGCTCAGCACGAGGGACGTCGCGTCACCGGCCAGGCCGCGCGCCACGAGACCAGCGGTCACGATCGCGAGCGAGATCACGCTCGTCCGCTCCAGTCCCCATCTGCGCTCGAACTGCGGGGTCAGGATGCCGAAGAGGGCGAAGCACACCGGCGGCGCCGTGCCGATGAGACCGATGACCCATGCCGGGACGGGAATATCGGCCTGGATGTGGTCGACGACCGGCGAGAGCGACGCGACCGCCGAGCGCAGCGAGAAGGCGAAGAGGACGATGCCGAGAAGCGCGAGGGTGCGACCCTGCCAGACGGGGCGGGTCGGCGCGGAGTCGGTCACCGGTCCAGCCTAGGTGCGGAGGGGCGCGGCCCCGACCGACGCGGACCGAGCGGTCAGGACTCCTGCGAGCCCTCGACCCACGCGAGGTACTCGTCGCTGACCGTGCCGGTGACGTAGCGGCCGTCGAAGCAGCTCATGTCGAGGTCCTCGACATCGGGCGAGCCCTCGAGGATCGCGGCCTTGAGGTCGTCGATCTCCTGGTAGACCAGGTAGTCGCAGCCGAGCTCCTCGGCGATTTCCGGAATCGTGCGGCCGTGGGCGACGAGCTCCTGCCGCGAGGGCATGTTGATCCCGTACACGTGCGGGAAGCGGACGGGCGGTGCGGCGGAGGCGAAGGTCACGGACTTCGCCCCGGCATCCCGTGCCATCTGGATGATCTCCTTGGAGGTCGTCCCGCGCACGATCGAGTCGTCGATCAGCAGCACGTTCTTGCCCTTGAACTCGCTCGACATCGCGTTGAGCTTCTGCCGCACGCTCTTCTTGCGCACCGCCTGGCCCGGCATGATGAACGTCCGCCCGATGTAGCGGTTCTTGTAGAACCCCTCCCGGTATTCCAGGCCGAGCTTCCGCGCCACCTGCATCGCGGCGGGGCGGGACGAGTCCGGGATCGGCATGACGACGTCGATCGAGCCCTGCGGCGTGTACTTCGCGATGGTGTCGGCGAGGCGCTCGCCCATCCGCAGCCGCGCCTCGTACACCGAGATGCCGTTCATCTCGCTGTCCGGGCGCGCGAGGTAGACGTACTCGAACGAGCACGGGGCGAGGCGCGGGTTCGCCGCGCACTGCTTCGTGTGCAGTCGTCCCTCGAGGTCGATGAAGACCGCCTCGCCCGGGGCGACGTCGCGCACGACGTCGAAGCCGCCGTTCTCCAGCACGAGCGACTCGGAGGCCACGATCCACTCGTAGTGGCCGTTCGCCGCCTTGCGCGTCCCGAGGATGAGCGGGCGGATGCCGAACGGGTCGCGGAAGGCGAGCAGCCCGTAGCCGGCGATGAGCGCGATCGACGCGTACGAGCCCTCGACGCGCTCGTGCACGCGGGCGACCGCGTGGAAGATCTGCTCCGGGTCGAGCTCGAGTCCGGCGATCGAGGACTGCAGCTCGTTGGCGAGGACGTTGACGAGGAGCTCGGTGTCGGAGCTCGTGTTGAGGTGCCGACGGTCGTTGTGGAACAGCTCCTCGGTCAGCTCGCGCGTGTTCGTGAGGTTGCCGTTGTGCACGAGCACGATGCCGTAGGGGGCGTTGACGTAGAAGGGCTGCGCCTCCTCCTCGCTGGATGCCGTCCCCTTCGTGGCGTAGCGCACATGGCCGAGCCCGATCGTGCCGAGGAGTGCGCGCATGTCGCGCGTCCGGAACGCCTCGCGGACCATGCCGCGCGCCTTCGCGAGGTGGAACACCCCGCTGGGTTCGGCCGTCGCGATGCCCGTCGAGTCCTGCCCGCGGTGCTGGAGGAGCAGCAGCGAGTCGTAGACATCCTGGTTGACGTGTCCTTGACCGACGACGCCGACGATTCCGCACATATTGCTACTTGGCCATTCCGTGTTGCTCAGTCAGATTCTGCATAGCTGCCGACGAGGCGGACGGCGCCGCCGTCGACGCCCTTCGCGCCCTGCTCGTACTCGCCCTCGGGCCGCGTCGCGGTCGAGACCTCGCCGACCTGCCAGGTCGCGATGCCGTCGGCGGACAGCGCGGAGATCGCGGCATCCGCCTGATCGGCGGCGACGACGGCCAGGAACCCGACGCCGAGATTCCAGGTGCCCTCGGTCTGCTCGAGCGACAAGTCGCCGAGGTCGGCGAGCACGCGGAAGACGAGCGAGGGCGACCAGGTCGAACGGTCGACGTCGACCCAGGCCTCCTGCGGCAGGACGCGGGCGAGGTTGGCCGCGATGCCGCCGCCGGTGACGTGGCTGAGCGAATGGATGCCGCCGCCGAGCGCCTCGATCGCGCGCAGCAGGGGCGTCGTGTACAGGCGCGTCGGCTCGAGGAGCTGCTCGCCCCAGGTGCGGCCGAAGTCGGCGGCGTGGCCGCCGTAGCCGATGCCGGCCCGCGCGACGATGTGGCGGACGAGCGAGTAGCCGTTGGAGTGCAGGCCGCTGGAGGCCAGTGCGAGCACGACGTCGCCGCTCTGCACCCGCTCGGCGCCGAGCACCTCGTCTGCCTCGACGATGCCGGTCGCCGCGCCGGCGACGTCGTAGTCGTTGACACCCAGGAGGCCCGGGTGCTCCGCCGTCTCGCCGCCGACGAGGGCCGTGCCGGTCGCGGCGCAGCCGTCCGCGATGCCGCGCACGATGTCGGCGATGCGCTGCGGGAACACCTTCCCGCACGCGATGTAGTCCGTCATGAAGAGGGGCCGCGCGCCCACGACGACGATGTCGTCGACGACCATGCCGACGAGGTCCTGCCCGATCGTGTCGTGCTTGTCGATGGCCTGCGCGATCGCGACCTTCGTGCCCACGCCGTCGGTGCTCGTCGCCAGCAGCGGGCGCCGGTAGCCGGTCAGGGCGGAGGCGTCGAAGAGGCCGGCGAAGCCACCCACACCGCCGAGGACTTCGGGGCCATGGGTGCGCCGGACAGCCGATTTCATCAACTCGACGGCGAGGTCTCCCGCCGCAGTGTCGACGCCGGCTTCGGTATAGGGATTGTGGGGAGTCGAGGCCACGCGATCAGCCTACCGGCCCGTCGGCCGCCCCCGCGCCGCCGCGATCCTCAGCGGGCCCCGCCGGACATGCTCCCGCCCCGTCGGCGCGGGCATCCGCCGCCATAGGATGTGGACATGAACGCCGGAGGACCGGAGTGGGTCGTGCGCGAGGAGGCCGGGTTGCCGGTGCTCGTCATGCTCTACCTGCGCCAGGTGCTCGGCATCCGCTCGCCGGAGGAGCTGCCGCATCTGCGCGGCATCCCGAGCGGCCTGCCGCGGGCGGAGGAGGAGCAGTCCGTCCTGGAGCGGCAGTGGCGGGCCGTCTGGGCGATGACGGTCGAGCCGCAGGCGCATCCCTCGCCCGTGCCCCTCGATCTGGTCGACGGGTTCGACATGCTCATCGCGCTGCCCACCGAGGGGTATGACGAGCTGCGGGACGCGATCGGACCGTTCGGCGAGGATGCCGTGGACTACGCGCGGCACGCGCACGACCGGTACCGTGCGACGGCGCACGTCGGGACGGGCACGTCGTACCGCGCCTACGCGAGCGCCATCGCGCAGCACGAGCGGCACATCGGCCGCCGGGCCCACTCGTTCGAGTTGAACGTGCAGGTGCTGCCGCTGGCTCAGCGCGGCGTGTGGTGGATCGGGTCGCTCACGATCGCGGTGACCGACAGCCTGCGCGGGGATGTCGTCGCGTTCGACGCGGCGATCGGCCCGGTCATCGCGGACATCGCGTAGCGGTCACTCCTCGTCGAGGAGGTGCTGGTGGTCGATGAGGACGTCGCGCGTGCGGCGGCTGAGCCGGCGGTCGAGGATGAGCGCGACGGTGATGCCGATCGCCATCCCGATCGGGATGCACACGAGGATGAGGAAGCCGAACACCTGACCGGTCGAGTAGGTGACGCCCGCGTCGCTCGTGGTGGAGGTGCCGTCGAACGCGAAGGTGAGGACGAGGGCCACGAGGAGGCCGAGCGCGGCGCCCGCCGCCAGGAACGCCCCGTACCGGGGGCTGCGGCGCAGTCGCGCCGTCTCGATGTGCTCCGGAGCGGGATCGGTCATGGCATCCATTGTCCCACCGCGCGGGGCGGTCATGGCCGCAGCGGGAGGAGTTCTTGGAGGTCGGCGCGCGTCCCGGAGGCGAGGATGCGTCCGCCTGCCACGGCGTCGGCCCAGGCCTCGGCGCCGGTCGCGAGCGCGATCCACGTCGCAGGGTCGGTCTCGACGACGTTCGGCGGCGTGCCGCGCGTGTGCCGCGGCCCCTCGACGGCCTGCACGGCGCCGAACGGCGGCACCCGCACCTCGACAGAATTGCCCGGGGCCTTCTCCGCGAGCAGCTGCAGGAGATAGCGGACCGCCGTCGCGAGATCGGTCCGGGCCGGTGCCGCGGCGCCGGCGACCGCGGCGAGCGCGGCGCGACCGTCGTCCGTGGAGATCCTGCGGGGCATGCCGACCACGGTACCCGCACCGTGACTCCGCCCGAAGGCGACGGATCCGGTCCCGCGGACGCCCGATGACGACCTCAGGCGGAGTTGTGGCGCATCGTCGTCGGTAGGCTGGCAGGGTGAGAATCCTGGTCCTCGGTTCGGGCGCGCGCGAGCACGCCATCATCCTGGCGCTGCGCGCCGAGGACGCGGGGCACGAGGTGTTCGCGGCCCCCGGCAACGCGGGCATCGCGGCCGACGCGACGCTCGTGACCGCCCTCGACGTCACCGCCCCCGGCGCCGTGACGCAGTACGCCGACGACGAGCGGATCGACCTCGTCATCATCGGCCCAGAAGCGCCCCTCGTCGCGGGCGTCGCCGACGCGCTGCGCCGGCGCGGCATCCCCGTGTTCGGTCCCGGCAAGGCCGCGGCGCAGCTCGAGGGCTCCAAGGCCTTCGCGAAGCGCATCATGGAGGCCGCGGGCGTCCCCACGGGCCGCGCGGTCCGCGCGCACACCCGCGCCGAGGTCGAGGCCGCCCTGGACGAGTACGGCGCCCCGCACGTGGTGAAGGCCGACGGCCTCGCCGCCGGGAAGGGCGTCGTTGTGACCGACGACCGCGAGGCCGCGCTCGCGCACGCCGACGTGTACCTGCCGAGCGGTCCGATCCTCGTCGAGGAGTTCCTCTCCGGCCCGGAGGTCTCGCTCTTCTTCGTCTCCGACGGCGACACCGTCCGGGCGCTCAGCCCCGCACAGGACTTCAAGCGCGCCTACGACGGCGACGCCGGCCCGAACACCGGCGGCATGGGCGCGTACTCGCCGCTGCCGTGGCTCGCCGGCGCCTTCGGCGGCGAGGAGGAGTTCGTCGCGGAGGTCACCCGCACCGTCGCGGAGCCCGTCATCCGCCAGCTGGATGCCGAGGGCACGCCGTTCATCGGGCTGCTGTACGCCGGCCTCATCCTCACCGAGCACGGCATCAAGGTCATCGAGTTCAATGCCCGCTTCGGCGACCCGGAGACCCAGGTCGTGCTGGCCCGCCTCGTGACGCCGCTGTCGAGCCTGCTGATGGCCGCGGCGAGCGGCCACCTCGAGGACGAGCCGGCACCGCAATTCGCCGAGGCGGCCGCCGTCACCGTCGTCCTCGCGAGCGAGGGCTACCCGGAGGCGCCCGTCACCGGGCGTCCGCTGCACGGGCTGGATGCCGCCGCGGCCGTCGACGGAGTCCACCTCGCGCACGCCGCCACGGCCGAGCGGGACGGTCAGCTCGTCGCGACCGGCGGGCGGGTGCTCAACGTCGTCGCGCTCGGCAACACGTTCTTCGAGGCCCGCGAGCGCGCCTACCGCGCCCTCGCCGAGATCACGCTCGAGGGGTCGCACCACCGCACCGACATCGCGGCGCAGGTCGCGGAGTAACCGGGCGGGGAGCTCACATGACGGATGCCGCGCCGCTGCGCCGCCCTGGGCGACCAGCCGAGGACCCGACCTCGCCGTTCCACCGTGCCGGCGGTCGCCATCGGTTCACGGCACGCGACGCCGTCGTCACGGCGGTGAGCCGGCCGGTCGACGAGTTCGTGCGGGTGACGCTCTCCGGACCCGACTTCCACGACTTCACGAGTGCCGGACCGAGCGACCACGTGCGGGTGTTCTTCCCGGATCCGGTCACCGGCGAGCTCGTCGCCCCGACCGCCGCCGGCCCGGCGGAGGACGGCATCCTCCGGCCCGATCGCCCCATGATCTCGCGCGACTTCACGCCCCTGCACGCGCGGGAGGACTCCTCCGGCACGCGCTCCGTCGACATCGACCTGCTGCTGCACGACGACCCGGGGCCGGCCGCCGCGTGGGCGGCGCGCGCGCAGGTCGGAGACCGGCTCGTCGTCGTCGGCCCGCGCGGCTCGAAGGCCGCCCCGCAGGGAGCGCCCCGCGTGCTGTGCGTCGTCGACGGGACGGCCCTGCCGGCCGCCGGACGGTTCCTCGCCGAGGTGCCGGCCACGACCGAGGTCGACGTCATCGCCGACATCCCCGGCGACCTGGAGTGGGTGCGCACCTACCTCGCGCAGGAGGGCGGGCGGACCGCATCCGTCACCGCCGCAGGCGATGACCTCGTCTCCGCCGTGCGGGATGCCGGGATCGACGCGGGCACCTATGTGTTCGCCGCCGCGGAGGCCGGACGGCTCGTGGCGCTCCGCCGCCACCTGCGCAACGACCTCGCACTGCCGCGCGCGCAGTACGCGATCAGCGGGTACTGGAAGGCCGGGCTCGCGGGCTTCGACCACCACGCGCCGATCGACCCGGACGACCCGGAGGACTGACCGCGGGGCTCAGCGCTCGAGGTGCGCCGGGCGGCGCAGGAACAGGACGGCCACCGCGCCGACGAGCAGGGCTGCGGCGGGCAGCAGGGTCGCCTGCGCCATCGCGGTGGAGAAGCCGTCGGCCACGAAGTCCGGCAGCGTGCCGGAGCCGAAGCCGACCTCCGCGTCGCCCGCGCCCGGAAGGTTCGCCTCGAGGCGGCTCTGCATGAGCACCGCGATCGAGGCCGAGCCGATCACCGAGCCGACCGTCCGCATCGTGTTGTAGACGCCGGATGCGGCGCCCGCGAGCCGCGGGTCGAGTTCGCGCGTCGCGGTGGTCGCGAGCGGTCCCCACATGCCGGCCTGCCCTGCGCCCAGGAGGAACGACGGCAGCAGGAACATCCAGATCTCGGTCCCGGTGTTCATCAGCAGCGCGTACCAGACGAGGGCGACGGCGGCGACGAGGAGGCCCGGGACGAGGATGACGCGGGGGTCGACGCGGTCGAGGAGCCGGCCCGCGAGCGGCGAGAGCACACCGGCGGCGAGCGCCATCGGCACGAGGAGGAGGGCCGACTCGGTGGGCGTCAGTCCGCGGGCGAGCTGCAAGAAGAACATGAGGGGCAGCGCCATCCCCGAGGCCATGAACCCGACGGTGACGATGCCGATGCCCGACACTGAGAAGTTCCGGTTGTGGAAGAGCGACATCGGCACGAGCGGCTCGCTCCGCGTGCGGAACTGCTGCCAGACGAACCCGGCGAGCACGACGACACCGCCGATGATGAGCGCCCACACCCACGGAGCCCAGTCGTAGTGCTCCGCCTCCTGCAGGCCGAAGACGATCAGGAACAGCGCGATCGCGCTCAGGACGACGCCGACGATGTCGAACCGGTGCGCGTGCGTCTCGAGCTCGGGCACGAGGATCCAGGCCAGGACGAAGCCGATGATGCCGACGGGGATGTTGACGAAGAAGATCCACTCCCAGCCGAGGCCGTCCACGAGGAAGCCGCCGGCCAGCGGGCCGACGAGCATCGCGACACCGGAGGTCGCGCCCCAGAGCCCCATCGCCGCGCCGCGGCGCTCCGGCGGGAACGTGCGGGTGATGACCGCCATCGTCTGCGGCGTCATCATGGCCGCGCCGAGACCCTGCACGGCGCGCATGCCGATCAGCATCTCGAGCGACGAGGAGAGACCACAGCCGAGCGAGGCCAGCGTGAACACGGCGAGTCCGACGAGGTAGACGCGGCGCGGGCCGAAGCGGTCGCCGAGGCGGCCCGTGATCAGCAGCGGCACGGCGTACGCGAGAAGGTAGGCCGAGGTGACCCACACGACGTTGTCGAGGTTCCCCGAGTCGGGGTCGAGGGCCGCCTTGATCGCCGGGTTCGCCACCGACACGATCGTGGTGTCGACCAGGATCATGAAGAACCCGATCACGAGCGCCCAGAGTGCGGGCCAGGGGTTGCGGGCGGGTGCGGGCGGTGCCCCGCGCGGAGCGGTGCGGGTGGCGGGGTCGGTCATGAAAGCACGCTTTCTCGGTAGGCGGTGAGGGTGTCCCGCGTGGCGGCGGGGAGCTCGTGGACGCCCCAGGCGGTGCCGGGGTCGGCGAGCCGCGCGAGGAGGGTGTCGAGCCACACGAGGTCGGCGTCGAGCAGGGCGACCTCGCGGTCGAGCTCGACGAGGAACTGGAAGGGCACGCCGCGGCCGTCCGCGGCGGCGAGGCCGGCGCGGAGGTCCTCGCGATGCGCGGTGAGCTCCGCACGGCGACGGGTGAGCAGGTGCGTCGCATCCGGCCGGGGCAGGACGTGCGCCTCGGCGAGCGCGACGCGGAACTCGAGGAGGTTGTCGATGCGCGGCAGCTCGCGGCGGATCCAGGCGACCGATGCCGCGCGGCCGGCATCCGTCAGCGCGTAGGTGGTGCGCTCCGGGCGGCTGCCGTGCCGGTCGACGCCGACGGCCACGATGAGCCCATCCCGCTCGAGCCGCCCCACGGCGTGATAGAACGTGCCGTTCGCGACGCTGACGAGGCGGTCGTCCCGGCGCTCGCGGATGAGCCGCCGCATCTCGTACGGATGCATGTCGCCCTCGCGCAGCAGCCCCAGCACGACGACGGCCAGCGGGGTGAGACGTGTGTGGGAATCCGGCATCCTGCTCCAATAGTCCAGATGGACTATACCCCGCGTCGGCGGGTGCGGCTATCGTGCGGGCATGACGGATGACGGTGCACGCGCCCGAGCGCTCTTCGATCCGATCGCCGACGCCTACCTGGGACGGGATGGCGTGGACATCGGGCCGATGTTCGGCAGCGAGGGCCTGCGGATCAGGGGCAAGGTCTTCGCGTTCGTCGGCCACCGCGGCGGTCTGATCGCCAAGCTGCCGGAAGCGCGCGTGACGGAGCTCGAAGCGGCGGGCGTCGCGGAGCGCATGGTCATGCGAGAGCGCGCGATGCGCGAATGGGCTTTCGTCGGTCCGGAGCGGGCGGATCTCTGGCGGCCGATCGTCGACGAGGCGTTCGCGTTCGTGGAGGGGATGACGCCGTAGCGGTTGGGTCGCGCATCGCTGTCGCCGGGCGCGCGGATCGCATCTCCTCCACATCGCGAGTCTCACGCGACCTGTCCACACGAACCCGCACGCGCACCCTGAATGTCGTAGCTATGTTCTAATGTCGGATCCATGGCAGACACCCTCATCGGCATCGCGGAGGCGCTCGCGGCGCTGACCGCCGCCGGTGGCGGTCGCGCGCCGGAGGCGCTGACGCCGGGCGAGCTGATCGCCGTGAACGACGCCTTCGGAGCGCTCAAGCGCCACGTGGATGCCGCGTTCGCCCCCGTCGCCGCCGAGATCGCACGGCAGTCGCGCGCCGAACTCGGCCGTGACTCGCTGGCCCGCGCGCAGGGCTTCCGCACCCCTGCGACACTCATCGCGGCGACGACCGGGACGACGGTCGGCGATGCGATCAGGATCGTGCAGGTAGGCGAGGCCACGGCCCCTCGTCGCGCGCTGACAGGTGAGTCGCTCCCCGCGAAGCACCCCCACGTCGCGGAGGCTCTGCACGCCGGTGCGATCGGCGTCTCCGGGTCGTCGGCCATCGTTACCCTGCTCGACCGCGTCGCCGTGCGCGCCGATCACCGCGAGCTCGCCGAGATGGAGCGACGGCTCGTCGCGGCAGCCCCGGGCCTGCGCCCCGACGAGCTGCAGAAGCTCCTCGTTCGTGCCGAGGCGATCCTCGATCCCGACGGCGTCGAGCCGCGCGAGGCGGAGCTGCGCGCCGACCGATCACTGCTCATTCACGAGCGCGACGGCATGGTCCTCCTGACGGCGCGGCTCGACCCGGAGACGGCGGCGCCGGTCACAGCCGCCATCGAAGGACTCGTGACCGCGGCCGTGCGTCGCAACGAGCACGCCGACGATGTGGAGGCCGACCAGCGGTCGATACGGCAGATGCAGGCCGACGCGCTCGGCGACCTCTGCCGGCACGCCCTCGGGTGCCCGCAGCTGCCGACCCTGCCCACGACCACGGTGATCGTGCGGATGACTCTCGAGACCCTCGTCGAGGGAGTCGGCACGGCGACGGTCGACGGGATCGATCAGCCGCTCTCGGCAGCGGCTGATCGGCGGATGGCGGCGGATGCCGACGTCATCCCGTGCGTCCTCGGCGGCGACGGCGACATCCTCGACTGGGGACGCGCCAAGCGCCTCTTCACGACGGCCCAGAAGCTCGCCCTCGGCGAGCGTGACGGGGGCTGCGCATCCTGCGGCGCTCCCCCGGCGCGCTGCATCGTGCACCACATCCGGTGGTGGGCGCGAGATCGGGGCCCGACCGATCTCGGCAACGGGATCCTGCTGTGCACGGCCTGCCATCACCGCATCCACGACGACGGATGGGAGATCCGCATCGAGGGCACGGGGATCGCGGCGAAGGTGTGGTTCGTTCCGCCATCGTGGCTGGATCCGATGAGGCGACCGCGACTCGGCGGCCGCGCGCGCTACGACCTCGTCAGCTGACGCGCGGGGGAGGACTCTGCCCGGGCTGTGGCCGAGATTCGGGTCCCGCTCGGTTCGGCTATGGATCGGCGATGACGAGGTCACCCGCGCCACAGTCGATAATGGGCAGGTGACGGATGCCGCCCTCCCCCTGCCCGGCTGGACCCATGTCTACTCCGGAAAGGTCCGTGACCTCTACCGGCCGGACGACGGCAGCACCGACCGCATGCTCGTCGTCGCGAGCGACCGCGTGAGCGCGTTCGACGTCGTTCTCGAGCCCGGCATCCCCGGCAAGGGCACGTTGCTGACCACACTCAGCCTGTGGTGGTTCGACCAGCTCTCCGGCGCCGACGGGGGCATCCGCATCCCGAACCACCTCGCCGCCTCCCATGAGCTGACCCTCGGCGCCGACGGCGTCGCGAACACCGCAGACGACGTGCGCCGGCTCATCCCTGACGCCGTCGCCGGCCGCGCGATGGTCGTCAAGTCCCTCGCGATGCAGCCCGTCGAGTGCGTCGTGCGCGGGTACCTCACCGGCTCCGGCTGGGCGGAGTACCAGGGGAGCGGGACCGTCTGCGGCATCCCGCTTCCCGAAGGGCTCGGCAACGGCGACCGCCTGCCGGAGCCCATCTTCACGCCCGCGTTCAAGGCGCCGATGGGCCAGCACGACGAGAACATCTCCTACGAGCAGACCGCCGAGCTGGTCGGCGCCGACCTGGCGGCGCAGCTGCGCGACGCCTCCCTGGAGATCTACGCGCGCGCGGCCGCGACGGCCGAGACGCGCGGACTCATCCTGGCCGACACGAAGTTCGAATTCGGCCTCGACGACGAGGGCGTCCTGACCCTCGCCGACGAGGTCCTCACGAGCGACTCGTCCCGCTACTGGGATGCCGAGACCTGGCGCACCGGTGCGACCCCCACCGAGCGCATGGCCAGCTTCGACAAGCAGATCGTCCGCGACTGGCTCGCCGCGCACTGGGACAAGAAGGGAACCGCGCCCGTCCTGCCGTCCGAGATCGTCGACCAGACGAGCGCCAAGTACCGCGAACTCCTCGAGCGCCTCACCTCGGCCTGACCGGGCGGGTTTCGCGGCTCCCAGGGAACTCCCAGAGTAGGGTGACAGCAGCACCCCCCCCCACCCGATTCCGAGGAGCACACCCATGCCCATCTGGACCCTGCACGGCGACGGCAACCACGTCGCGCCCGGCGCCGTCGTCAAGCCCGGCGAGCGCCTGAGCTGGCCCGGCACGATCGCCGTCGGCGCGCAGCACGTCGTCGCCATGTTCGGCGCGACCTTCCTCGTGCCGCTGCTGACCGGCTTCCCCGTCTCGACGACCCTGCTGTTCTCGGGTCTCGGCACCCTCCTGTTCCTTCTCATCACCCAGAACCGACTTCCCAGCTACCTGGGGTCATCGTTCGCGTTCATCGCCCCCATCACGGCGCTCAACGGCGGCAAGCCGCTGGACACGCCGGAGGCCATCGGTCAGGCCCTCGTCGGCGTCGTCGTCGCGGGTGTCCTGCTGGCCGCGGTCGGATTCGTCGTGCAGGCGTTCGGCACCGGCTGGATCGAGAAGCTGATGCCGCCCGTCGTGGCCGGCGCCATCGTCGCCCTCATCGGCTTCAACCTCGCCCCCGCCGCCTGGAACAACTTCAAGCTGCAGCCGGTCCTCGGCATCATCACGCTCGCCGCGACGATCCTCTTCAGCGTCTTCTTCCGCGGCTTCCTCGGCCGCATCTCGATCTTCCTCGGCGTCGTCGTCGGCTACATCGCCGCGCTGTTCCTCGGCGAGGTCGACTTCACCGCCGTGGCCGAGGCCGACTGGGTGGGGCTGCCGCAGTTCCACCTGCCCGCGTTCGGTGACGGCGTCGCCTGGGGCCTCGTGCCGATGTTCCTCCCCGTCGTCCTGGTGCTCGTCGCCGAGAACGTCGGACACGTCCGCGGCGTCGCCACCATGGCGGCCGACCCGTCGGTCAACAAGCAGACCGGTCGCGCCCTCATCGCCGACGGCCTCGCCACGACCCTCGCGGGCGGCTTCGGCGGCTCGGCGACGACGACCTACGGCGAGAACATCGGCGTCATGGCCGCGACCCGCATCTACTCGACGGCCGTCTACTGGGTCGCCGGCGCGATCGCCATCATCCTGGCCTTCTCGCCGAAGATCGGCGCGATCCTCTTCACCGTCCCCGGCGGTGTCATCGGCGGCGTCACGACGGCCCTCTACGGACTCATCGGCGTCATCGGCATCAAGATCTGGGTCGACAACCAGGTCGACTTCTCACGTCCCGTGAACCAGTACACCGTCGCCGTCTCGTTCGTCCTCGCCATCGCGGGCTACTCGATGAACTGGGGCGCGCTCACCTTCGGCGGCATCGTCCTCGGCACCGTCGCAGCCCTCGTCATCTACCACCTCGGCAACGCGATCGCGCGGGCGCGCAAGACCGGCGCCGACGACGGCGGGCCCATCGTCCCCATCGGACCGCTGGGCGGCGACCCGCAGTAACCCGCAGGAACGTTCAGTCGGATGCCGGGGTCCGCAGCTCCCACGAGCGGCGGCCCCGGCATCCGTGCGTCAGTACCCTCCGCGGCGCCCGCGGCGCCCGCGCCACGTCATCCACGTACGAACTGCAGGACTCGGTGCGCCGCGCGCGACGTCAGGCCGAGTCGCGGACGATCAGCTCGGTCTCGAGGATCGTCACGTGCGGCGGCTTGCGGCCGGCCAGGATCGACAGCAGGACATCGGCCATCCGCTCGCCCTGCGCGTGCGACGGCTGGCGCATCGTCGTGAGGTTCGGGCGCACGCTCGTCGCAACCGGCGAGTCGTCGAAGCCGATGATCGCGACATCGTCGGGCACCCGGCGGCCCGCACGGCCCAGCGAGGCGAGCGCGCCCCGCGCCATGAGATCGCTCGCGATGAAGAGCGCGTCGAACTCCGCCCCGGTCGCGAGGATCCGCTGCATCGCGGCGGCGCCGCCGTCGGCCGTGAAGTTCCCGTCCTCGACGGCGACCTCCTCGAGACCCGCTTCGGCGAGCACCTCGCGGAAGCCGGCCAGCCGGTCGATGCCCGCGGGCATCGTGAGGGGGCCGGTGATGGTCGCGATCCGGCGGTGCCCCTTCGAGATCAGGTACTCGGTCGCCGTGCGGGCGCCGGCGAGGTTGTCCACGTCGACGTAGTAGTCGTGCTCCCTCTCACGCACCGGACGACCGCCGTAGACGACGGGGACGGCCGCGGCGATCCGGTCGATGAACGTGTCGCTCGTGTGGTGCGACACGACGATCGCGCCGTCGACGGCGCCGCTGCGCACGTACGTCGTCGTCTTGTCGCGCGGGTCATCGCTCGCGATGATCAGGTTCAGCACGTAGTCCGACCGGCTCAGCCGCGCGTTGATCCCCGACACGATCGCGGCGAAGAACGGGTCGCCGAAGAAGCGTGTCGTGTCCTCGGGGACGACGAGCGCCAGGGCCATCGTGGCGCGACTCGCGAGCGAGCGCGCGGCGCGGTTGGGGACATAGTTGAGCTCGGCGATCGCCTTCTGCACCGCCGCGAGGGCGGCCGGGCTCACCGCCGTCGAGCCGTTGACCACGCGCGACACCGTCGACCGCGAGACGCCCGCGACGGCGGCGACTTCCTCGATGGTGGCGGCTGCGCGCGAGGTCTCGATGGTCACGGCGCTTCTCTACCTTGCTGCGGGGACGTCGATCGCCCGATCGGCGATGACCCGACGATACTCCAGCGCGCTGTCCTTGAGGGTGCGCTCCTGGCTGTCGTAGTCGACCCGGATGATGCCGAACCGCTTCTCGTAGCCCCAGGCCCACTCGTAGTTGTCGAGCAGCGACCAGTAGAAGTAGCCCCGCACATCGACGCCGGCGGCGACGGCATCCACCACGGCACCCAGGTGACCACGCAGGAACTCGACGCGGTCGGCATCGTGCACACGGCGCTCCCCGTCCTCCGTGACGAGGTCGTCGTCGTACGCGGCGCCGTTCTCGGTGACGTACAGCGCCGTCCCGGCCGGGCCGGCATACTCCGCCGACACCCGCTCGAGCAGCTGGGTGAGGCCCGAGGGCTGCACCTCCCAGTTCATCGAGGTGCGCGGCAGGCCGCGCTCGTGCCAGTGGATGCCCTCGTGCGAGGGGAACGGCGACTGTGCCCGCCGGTCGGTCGGCGCATCGCCGGGCGCCGGCGGCGCCGGGTCGGGCTGACCGCCGACGAACTCGCCGTGGTAGTAGTTCACGCCCAGGGCGTCCAGCGGCTGCGCGATGACAGCGAGGTCGCCGTCGTGCGTCGCCGCCTCCAGCGCCTCGACGGCACCGGCATCCACCGCGCGGATGTCCTCGACGATGTCGGCAGGGTACGCGCCGCGGAAGATCGGGTCGAGGAACCAGCGGTTGAACTGGCCGTCGATGCGCCGCGCGGCATCGCGGTCGGCGGCATCCGCGGGGTCGGCCGGCTCGGCGACCGTGAGGTTCAGCGTGATGCCGAGGCTCAACGACGCATCCCGGGCACGCAGCTCGCGCACGGCCTGACCGTGGCCGAGCATCAGGTGGTGCGCCGCGAGCACCCCGTCGGTCACGCTGTACCGCCCGGGGGCGTGGATGCCGGCGGTGTAGCTGAGGAACGACGAGCACCACGGCTCGTTGAGCGTCGTCCAGTTCGCCACCCGATCGCCCAGCGCGTCGTGCACGTCGAGGGCGTACTCGGTGAACCGGTGGGCCGTCTCCCGCGCCGTCCATCCCCCGCGCTCCTCGAGCGCCTGCGGGAGGTCCCAGTGGTACAGGGTCAGCCACGGCAGGATGTCCGCGGCGCGCAGCTCGTCGACGAGGCGCTTGTAGAAGTCGAGCCCCTTCGGGTTCAGCGGCCCGCCGTCCGGACGCACGCGCGCCCACGACACGCTGAACCGGTAGGTGTCCAGGCCCAGGTCCTTCATGATCGCGACGTCGTCCTGGTACCGGTGGTAGTGGTCGCACGCGATGTCGCCGTTGTCGCCGTTGATGACGGCGCCGGGCAGGCGGCTGAACTCGTCCCAGATCGATGCCCGGCGCCCGTCCTCGAACGCGGCGCCCTCGATCTGGTACGCGGCCGTGGCCGCGCCGAACAGGAAGTTCGCGGGGAAGGAGCGAGTCATGAAGGCAGAGTCCTCTCGGGGAATGTGGCTCACGAGCGTACCGGCAGGGCCTGTTATCCCTTGACGGCGCCCGCCATGATGCCGCTCACGAGCTGCTTGCCCGCGAAGATGAACAGCAGCAGCAGGGGGATGGTGGCGAGGATGACGCCGGCGAGCACGATCGAGTAGTCGACGAAGTAGTTCGACTGCAGGAGCGAGAGCGCGACCGGGAGGGTCGGGTTCTGCCGGTCGAGCACGATGAACGGCCAGAAGAAGTTGTTCCACGCGCCCACGAAGGTGAACAGGAACAGCATCGCGGCAGCGGGCCGCGCGGCGGTGACGCCGACGGTCCAGAAGGTGCGGATCATCGAGGCGCCGTCGACGCGGGCCGCCTCGATCAGCTCGTCGGGTACGGCCTGGCGCAGATACTGCGTCATCCAGAACACCCCGAAGGCGCTCGTGAGTGCGGGCACGATGATCGCGCCGATCTGCCCCGTCCAGCCGAGCTCGCTGAACAGGATGTACAGCGGCACGACGCCGAGCTGCTGCGGCACCGCCATCGTCGCGACGACGAAGATGAGGAGCGCGGGACCGCCGTGGAAGCGGAGCTTCGCGAACGCCCAGCCGGCGAGCGTGGAGGTGATCACGACCGCCGCGGCGATGAGGAACGAGCTGTAGATCGAGTTCCACAGCGCCGGCCAGAAGTTGACGGCCGGGTTGTTCAGGACCGCCAGGGCGTTCTCCCAGAAATTGCCCCCGGGGATCCAGCTGAACGGGCGACGCAGCGACGACGCGTCGCCGGAGCCGATGATGAACGACCAGTACAGCGGGAAGACGCCGGTGAGGAAGACGACGGTCAGAATGCCGTAGACGACCCATCCGGGGCGCGCACCGCGGATCTTGATGGTCTTGGCGCGGCGGCGGGCCGCGGCGGCCGGGATGGTCTCCTCGACGACGGCGAGGGGGGTGGGGGTTCCGAGCGTGCTCATCGCGTGCCCTCCTTGACGTTCTTCTTGGCGGACTTCTCGAGGGCGCGCTGCTGCTTCTTGGGGAGCTGCCCGCGGGCTCCCTCGTCACGCACGAGCGTGCGGGTGATGAAGAGGTTCAGCAGACCGATCAGCAGGATGATGACGAAGAGGATCCACGCCATGGCGGCGGCGCGACCGAAGTTCCACTGGCCCCAGCCGATGTCGTACAGGTACAGCGCGATCGTGAGCCACTGCTGGCCGGCGCCGCCGCGGCCGAACTGGTCGAACACCCGCGGTTCGTCGAAGATCTGCAGACCGCCGATCGTCGACGTGATGATCACGAAGATGAGGGTCGGCTTGAGGGAGGGCATCGTGATCGAGAAGAACTGGCGGACGGGGCCCGCGCCGTCCACGGTCGCCGCCTCGTAGAAGTCCCGGTTGACCGCCTGCATGGCCGCCAGCAGGATCAGCGTGTTGTAGCCCATCCAGCGGTAGTTGACCATCGTGGCGATCGCGACGTGGCTGGCCAGCGGGTCCTTGTGCCACGGGATCCCCTCGAGGCCGATCGAGGTCAGCCAGGTGTTCACGAGGCCGAAGTTGTCGGCGAAGATCGCCGTGAAGATGAGGCCCACAGCGACGGGTGCGACCACGAAGGGGAGCAGGACGCTCATGCGCCAGAACGTCTTGGCGCGGATGTTGCGGTCGAGGACGGCGGCGATGAAGATCGCGAGGATCAGCTGCGGCACGCTCGAGAGCAGGAAGATGCTGAAGGTGTTGCGCAGCGCGGTCCAGAAGTGCGGCTGCGTCAGGATCCAGACGTACTGGTCGAACCCGACGAACTCGCCGGAGTTGCGGACGAGATCCCAGTCCATGAACGAGATGACCGCGGTGTAGCCGATCGGGAAGAGCCCGACGACGGCGAACATGATGAAGAACGGCGAGATGTACAGGTAGGGCGAGAACTTGAGGTCCCACTTGCTGAGCTTCTGCGAGAACGAGATGACCCGGGGCTGACGGGGCACGTCGTCGGTCCTGGAGGAGCGCGTCGCCGGGCGCGATTCTGTCGTGGTCACGGTGGTCCTTCGAGATGGCATCGAGAGAGGTGGATGCCGGGGGTGCGGCGTTCAGGGTCGCCGCACCCCCGGTCGGGTCGATCAGATCAGAACGCGCTGACCTCGTTGACCCAGGTGTCCCAGCTCGTGCTCTTGTCCTCGATCTTGTCGAAGACGCGCGTCACGGCGTTCTGCAGAGCGTCGTGGAACTGGAAGTACTTCTCGCCCTTGTAGGTCGCGACGGTGATCGCGTTGGCGCGGTCGATGCCGATGGCGCCGGAGGGGGCGTCGTTGAAGTACGCGTTGACGAAGCCGGTCAGGTCAGCGCTCTCCTGCGCGTCGGGCTGGCTCGGGAAGGTGCCCGCGTTGTTGAACGCCTTGATCTGCGTCTCGGGCGCGGTCAGCCAGTCGGCGAGCTTCTGCGCCGCCGCGACGTTCTTGCCGTTGGCCGGAACGACGAGGTACGAGCCGCCCCAGTTGCCGCCACCCTCGGGGAAGGCGTTGGCGATGTCCCAGCCGTCCACGTCGGGCGCGTTGCCCTCGATGATGCCGTGCATCCACGGCGGGCACAGCATCGCGGCGAACTCACCGCTCGCCATCGAGGCGAACCAGTCTTCGCTCCACTGACCGGCGTAGGCCGAGATCGGGATGGCGCGGTCGACGACGGTGTCGTAGGCGGCGCGGATGTCCTCGTTCTCGGTCGCGACGATCGTGCCGTCCGGCTGCTCGTACGCGATCTCGAGCTGGTTCACGAGGCCCTGCAGCACCGAGTTGGCCGAGTCGATGAACGGCTTGCCCGTCTTGGCGACGTAGTCGTCGGCGACGTCGAAGAAGGCGTCCCACGTCGGGAACAGGCCGGCGACCTCTTCACGATCGGTCGGCAGGCCGGCGGCCTCGAAGAGGTCCTGACGGAAGCAGACCGCCTGGGGCCCCACGTCGGTGCCGTAGGCGACGAGGTTGCCCTCGGCGTCGGTCGCCGCCTTCTCCTTCCAGTCGAGCCAGCGGCCCTTGAGGTCCTCGGGCACGGGTGCGACGAGGTCGGAGTACTGCATCATCTCGGTGAACCAGTCCACCTCGACGGCCTCGACATCGGCGAGACCCGTCTTGCCGAGCTTCTGGAAGAAGTTGGCGCGGGCGTCGTTCGAGGTCGCCGCCTTGTTGTGCACGACGGTGATGCCCGTCTCGGCCTCGAACTCGTCGAGCAGCTCATCGGTGTAACCGAAGTCGTTGAAGGTGGCGAGTGTGAGCTCGACGCCCTCGAAGTCCTCGGCGTCGCCGCTGCTGGGCGCGGGGCTCGCGGTCCCGGAACAGCCGGCCAGAACGATCGCGGCTGTGGTGGCGACGCCGGCCATGAGGCCGATGCGGCGCAGTGCGCGTGATTTCACGTGTCACTCCTTTGTGGGTGTGTGGGTGATGCAGATGCGTCGGGTCGCATTCCCGTCCCAGGATGGGAGCGCTCTCACCGATCGGATGTCACGCTATGGGATCGCTCCCACGCTCGTCAAGGGAGCGCTCCCACGACGAGGTCACAGTTCGATCACAACCCCCGTAGGCGCGCGGCGAGTGGGCGGCCGAGCGGCCCCGTAGACTGGGGGATGCACCCCATCCCGCGACTCCTGGAGCCTCGAATGCCCACCATCGTCGTCGACGTCATGCCCAAGGCCGAGCTGCTGGACCCGCAGGGGAAGGCCGTCGCCGGCGCACTGGCGCGGCTCGGGGTCGACGGCTTCTCCGGCGTCCGCATCGGCAAGCGCTTCGAGCTCACGGTGGAGCGCGCCGACGAGGCGACGCTCGAGACCGTCAAGAAGATCGCCGACGAGATCCTCTCGAACGCCGTCATCGAGGACGTCGTCGGGATCGAGGTGGTCGAGTGACCGCACGCATCGGGGTCATCACCTTCCCCGGGTCCCTCGACGACGGCGACGCGCAGCGCGCCATCCGCCTCGCGGGCGCCGAGCCCGTGGCGCTCTGGCACGGATCGCACGACCTCGACGGCGTCGACGCGCTCGTCCTCCCTGGCGGCTTCAGCTACGGCGACTACCTGCGCGCCGGCGCGATCGCGGCCCTCGCGCCCATCATGAGCGAGGTCAAGGACGCCGCCGGCAAGGGGATGCCGATCCTCGGCATCTGCAACGGCTTCCAGATGCTCGTCGAGGCGCACCTGCTGCCGGGCGGCCTCATCCGCAACGCCCACCAGCAGTTCATCCGCCGCGACCAGCGCCTGCGCGTCGAGAACGCGGACACCGCGTGGACCAGCGGGTTCACGACGGGCCAGGAGATCGTCATCCCGTTGAAGAACGCGGACGGCGGCTACATCTGCTCGGACGAGACCCTCAAGCAGATCGAGGGCGACGGTCTCGTCGCGTTCCGCTACACGGGCATCAACCCGAACGGATCGCTCGACGACATCGCCGGCCTGACGAACGCGCGCGGCAACGTCGTCGGACTCATGCCGCACCCTGAGCACGCCGTCGAGGAGGGGTTCGGCCCCGACACGTCGGCCGCCATGCGCTCGGGCACCGACGGCCTGACGTTCTTCACATCGGCCGTCGCCGCGCTCGCCTCGCGCGCCGTCTGAGGGCTCCCGGCTACACCGTGCCGGCCGGCGGCCAGACGCCGATGATGATCGCCATGACGAGCACCGTGACGAGCTCGTGCGCGATGTTGAGCACCGTCAGCGACGTCGGCCGGCCCTCGAACGCGTCATGCGTGATGAAGCGCGCCGCCGTGAACCCCGCCCACAGGATCACCGACGTCGCGATGGCCGCCCACAGGTAGCTGCCCTCGTAGAAGTGCCACGCGATCGTGGCCGCACCGGCGAGCACCCACGCCGTGACGAAGCTCACGATGACGGTCGTGACGATCGCCATCGTGGCGGTGGCGGCCGGGCGATCCATGTCGACCTTCGCGAGCGACGCCCACCGCGTGCCGAAGACCTTCGGCGTGTACCAGATCGAGCCGACGACCATGCTGGATGCCATGGCCAGCAGCACCGCCCAATAGTTGATCTCCGGGACCATCATCGTCGCCTCCTCGCGTCGTTGCTGTGGACAGTACTCCGCGGCGCGTAGCGGGCAGGCGCATGTCCGCGGCGCGCCGATGAAGCCGCGTCACACCCCGGAAACACGACCGCGCCGGAGCCGGAAACGTGCGAGGTCTAGCGTCGCCCACGCACCCTCGCGCACCCGAAGCGCCCTCTCGTGCGCGCACACCTTCCGTCCAGGAGAACCGATGCCCACCTTCCGCAGCACCCGGACGCGCAGCCGCGTCCTTCCCCTCGCCGTCGCGTCCGCGCTCGCGCTGGCCCTGACCGCGTGCTCGCCCGCCGCATCCGACGCGGAACCCGGCGCGGCCGGCGAGACCGTCGACCACGGCGAGATCAGCGTCCAGTACTCCTGGATCAAGAACGAGGAGTTCGCCGGCGAGTTCTACGCGTACGAGAACGGCTACTACGACGAGGCCGGCTTCTCCGAGGTCATCGGCATCTCGGGCCCCGACACGGGCGTCGCGAAGCTCCTCTCCGGCACCGTGCAGGTGGCGCTGAGCGACGCCGCCTCGATCGGCGCCGCGATCGCCGAGCAGGACGCCCCGCTGAAGATCATCGGCGCGACCTTCCAGAAGAACCCGTTCACGATCCTGTCGCTCGCCGACGGCGCCGACATCACGACGCCGCAGGACCTCGTCGGCAAGAAGATCGGCGTGCAGGACTCCAACGCGAGCGTGTTCGCGGCGCTCCTCACCGCCAACGGCATCGACCCCGCCGACGTCACGGTCGTCCCGGTGGACTTCGACCCGACCCCGCTCATGGACGGCGACGTCGACGGCTTCATGGCGTACCTCACCAACGAGGCGCTGACCGTCGAGGTCGCGGGCTACGACGTCACGAACCTCGCCTACGCCGACAACGGGGTTCCGTACGTCGCGGAGACCTTCTCGGTCACGGAGCAGTACCTCGCCGAGAACGCCGATCTCCTCAAGTCGTTCCTCACCGCGGAGATCAAGGGCTGGACGGACGTCTTCCAGGAGGACACCGACGCCTCGGTGGAGCTGATCCAGAAGTACTACAACGAGGCGGCTGAGGCCTCCGCGGACGGCCTGGAGTCGGTCTTCGGCGCCCTCGACCCCACCAAGACCGGGATGGGCCTGGAGGCGCAGAAGCTCCTCATCTCGACGGAGGAGACCGAGGCCAACGGCCTCTTCACGATCTCCGACGCCCTCAAGCAGCAGACGGTCGACTCGCTCGCCGCCGCCGGCTGGGACGTCGCGGTCGAGGACCTGTTCGACACCACGATCATCGACGAGATCTACGCGGAGAACCCGGATCTCAAGGACTACCTGCCCTGATCCATGACTGATCACACGCTCACGGATGCCGGTGCCCGCACGGGTACCGGCATCCGGATCGACGGCCTCAGCAAGACGTTCCAGACCGGCCGCGGTCGCTCCGTCACGGCGCTCGAGGACACGCACCTGCACACCGACCAGGGGTCGTTCCTGGCGCTCCTCGGGCCGTCCGGCTGCGGCAAGTCGACCATCCTCCGCATCCTCGCCGACCTGGAGAACCCGACCGCGGGCGAGGTCTTCGTCGACGGGAAGACCCCGGCGCAGCTGCGCCGCGGCCATGAGCTGGGCATCGCGTTCCAGGACCACGCGCTGCTGCCCTGGCGGAGCGTGCTGCACAACGTGCGGCTCCCCTTCGAGATCGCCGGGCGCAGCCCCGACAAGGAGTACATCGACGAGCTCATCGGGCTGGTCGGCCTGCGGGGCTTCGAGAAGGCCAAGCCCGCACAGCTCTCCGGCGGCATGCGCCAGCGCGTCTCCATCGCGCGCGCACTCGCGCTGAAGCCGTCCGTCCTGCTCCTCGACGAGCCCTTCGGCGCGCTCGACGACATGACGCGGCAGAACCTCAATCTCGAGCTCCTGCGGATCTGGACCGAGAAGCCCGCCACGACCCTGCTGGTCACGCACGGCATCTCCGAGGCGATCTTCCTGTCCGACCGCGTCGCGGTCATGTCGCCGAGGCCGGGCCGGGTGAAGGAGATCATCGAGGTCGACCTGCCGCGGCCGCGGCTGCCCGAGATGCAGCGCACGCCGGAGTTCCACGCGCTCGTCGACCGGGCCTCCGACCTCCTCTTCGGCAGCGACGGCCGCGCGGCCGCGGAGTCCTGATGCGCTCCGCGACCCGCATGCCCGGGTGGCTCGCCGGCCTCATCGGCGCCGCCGTGCTGATCGCGGCGTGGTGGCTGCTCTCCGTGACGGCGTTCACGCCCGCGGAGGGGACGACCTTCACGCCCGTCCCGACGCCGTGGGCCGTGCTGGAGACCCTCTGGAACGACGGGCTCGCGCCGTACTGGAGCGTCTTCCAGGTCACGATCGGCGAAGCCCTCACGGGATACGTGTGGGGCAACGCGATCGCGCTGCTCCTGGCATCCACCGTGCTCCTCCTCCCGCGGCTCGAGCCCGTCATCATGCAGGTCGCCGTCGTCAGCTACTGCCTGCCGGTCGTCGCCGTCGGCGGGCTCGCCATCGTCATCCTGGGCGGGGCGAAGCGGCCGGGCGACCTCAGCGCGACCGCGATCTTCCTCGCCGCCCTCGCGGTGTTCTTCACGACCGTCGTCGGCGCGCTCCTGGGCTTCAAGGCGGCCGACCGCGCGACGCTCGACGTCGTGCGGGTCTACGGCGGGTCCCGGTTCACGCAGCTGCGCAAGGTGCGGCTCATCGCGGCGGCGCCCGCGATCCTCAACGCCCTGCAGATCGCCGTGCCGAGCGCCTTCCTCGGCGCGATCCTCGGCGAGTACATGGGGGCCATCGACCGCGGCGTGGGCATCACGCTCATCAAGCTGCAGGGCGACCTCGACTCCACGCGGGTCTGGGCGGTGTTCCTGCTGAGCGCCGTCGTCGCCCTCATCGGCTACGGCATCGTGGGACTGATCTCCCGGCTCGTGACGCCCTGGGTCTCCGGCCGCACGACGGGGACGGTCAGCGCATGATGGCCGCCGTCTGGCGGACCCTCGGCCGATCCACGCTCAACGCCGCGCTGACCCTCGTCATCGTCATCGCCCTCTGGTGGGCGATCACCGCGTTCACCGGGATCTCGCCCTACGTCGCGAAGGGACCCGCGCAGGTGTGGGAGTTCCTCGTCAGCGGGGAGGATGCCGCGGCGCACCGCGCCGAGATGTGGCCGCTCCTCGCGCAGACGCTGCAGGATGCCGCGATCGGCTTCGTCGCCGGGATGTCGGTCGCCCTCCTCCTCGCGATCGCGTTCTCGCTGTCCCGCGCCGTCGAGGCGGGGGTGATGCCGCTCGCCCTGCTGCTGCGCAGCGTCCCGCTCGTGGCGATCGCCCCGGTCATCATCCTCATCACCGGTCGCGGCACCCCCGCATCCGTCGCCGTGATCGGCAGCATCGTCGTGCTGTTCCCCGCGCTCGCCTCGATCCTGTTCGGCCTGAGCCGCGCGTCGCAGCAGAGCCTCGACCTCGTGCACGTCTACGGCGGCGGCCGGGTCGCGCAGCTGCGCAAGGTGAACCTGCCGGGCGCCCTGCCGTCGCTCTTCGCCGCCGCACGCGTCTCGGTGCCCGGCGCCGTCACGGGCGCCCTGCTCGCGGAGTGGCTGTCCACGGGGCAGGGCATCGGCGGGATGATCCAGAAGTTCAGCGCCACGGCGCGCTTCGACGACCTGTGGGCCTCCGTCGCGCTCATCACGCTCGTGACCCTTCTGCTCTACAACGTCGTGCAGATCGTGGAGAACGTCGCCCTCACGCGGATGGGCATGGCGACCTCGGCCGCGTGAGCCGTCGCACGCGCGTCCCGGGCTAGCCTCGAGGGATGAGCGCCGTCACCGTCAGCGTCCCCACCGCCAAGCTCGCCGCGTCCCTCGGCCCGATCGAGGGGGCCGAGGTCATCGTGTGGGAGATGGAGGGCGCGCCCCCGCGCACCGACATCGACCTCGTCGTGCCGCCGTACATGTCGCCGCGCACGACGCTGCCGCTCCTCGCCGAGGTCCGGAGCCGCCTCATCCAGGGCCAGGCGATCGGCTACGAGGGCGTCGAGACGATGCTGCCGCCGGGCTCGGTCTTCGCGAACGCCTCGACGGTGCACGAGACCTCGACGGCCGAGCTCGCCGTCGCCCTCACCCTCGCGGCGCAGCGCGATCTGCCCGTCTATGTCCGCGCGCAGACCGAGGGCCGCTGGGCCCCGACGTTCGCGGCGAGCCTCGCCGACCGGCGCGTGCTGCTGCTCGGATACGGCGGCGTCGGCAAGGCGATCGCCGCGCGCCTTCGGCCCTTCGAGGTCGAACTGACCGCGGTGGCCTCGCGGGCCCGCGACGAGGACGGCGTCCACGTGCACGGCGTCGACGAGCTGCCCGCACTGCTGCCGCACGCCGAGATCGTCGTGCTGTCGCTGCCGGGCGGCGAGGACACCCGGCACATCGTCGACGACGCCTTCCTGCGCGCCCTGCCGGACGGCGCGCTGATCGTGAACGTGGGGCGCGGGCCGCTCGTCGACACCGACGCGCTCCTCGCCCACGCCGGCCGGATCCGCGCCGCGCTGGACGTCACCGACCCCGAGCCGCTGCCGGTTGGGCACCCGCTGTGGTCGGCCCCCGGTGTCCTCATCGCGCCGCACGTCGGCGGCGCGTCGACGGCCATGACGCCCCGCCTCGTCGCGCTCCTGCGCCGTCAGATCGCGCACCTGGTCGCCGGCGAGGAGCCCGAGAACATCGTCGTCCGCACCTGACCGCGTCGCCGCGGAACGGGTGTCAGACCGTGAAGACGGCGTGCACGGGGCCGCAGACGGCCTGCCCGCCGAGCTCGGCGAGCTCCATCAGCACGGCGGTGCCCGCCAGGACGTACCCCAGCTCTGCCAGCACCTCGCGGCCGGCGCGCAGCGTGCCGCCGGTCGCGAGCACGTCGTCCACGAGCAGCACACGCGTGCCGACCGGAAGGTCGGCGGCCATCTCGATCGTCGCCTGCCCGTACTCGAGGTCGTAGGAGACGGATGCCGCTGGCCGCGGCAGCTTGCCGGCCTTGCGGATGGGCACGGTGCCCACTCCCGCCGCGACGGCGACGGCGCCCGCGAGGAGGAAGCCGCGCGCCTCGACCCCGGCCACGACGTCGAACGTGCCGACGAACGGCTCGATGAGCGCGTCGACGACGGCGCGCAGCGCCGCAGCATCCGCGAGGAGCGGCGAGATGTCGCGGAACAGAATGCCGGGCTCCGGGAAATCGGGCGTCAGGGCGATGAGGGATTCTGCGCGGGCGAGAGCGTCGGAGGGCACCCGCCGAGCTTACGCTCTGGTCGCCGTGGCGCGCCGCCGCGGACTGCAAGCGCTTGCAGTAGACTTCCGCGCATGACTTCTCCCCTCACCTCCACCCTCGAGCCCATCGGCGAGAGCCGGCCCGGCGCCGAGTGGTGGCGCACCGCCGTCATCTACCAGATCTACCCCCGCTCGTTCGCCGACGCGAACGGTGACGGCATCGGCGACCTTTCCGGCATCACCGCCCACCTCGACGACCTCGCGGCCCTCGGCGTCGACGCCGTCTGGCTGAGCCCGTTCTACCGCTCGCCGCAGAAGGATGCCGGCTACGACGTCGCCGACTACTGCGACGTCGACCCGCTCTTCGGCACTCTGGCCGACTTCGACGACATGCTCGCCCGCGCGCACGCCCACGGCATCCGCGTCATCGTCGACCTGGTCCCGAACCACAGCTCCGACCAGCACGGCTGGTTCCAGGAGGCCCTCGCCGCCGCTCCGGGCAGCGCCGCCCGCGCACGGTACATGTTCCGCGACGGGCAGGGCACGGACGGCGAGCTCCCCCCGAACAACTGGGAGTCCGTCTTCGGCGGCCCTGCGTGGACGCGGGTTCCGGACGGCCAGTGGTACCTGCACCTCTTCGACTCGACGCAGCCCGACTTCGACTGGGCGAACCCCGAGGTGCAGGAGGAGTTCCGCCGCATCCTCCGCTTCTGGCTCGACCGCGGCGTCGACGGCTTCCGCGTCGATGTGGCGCACGGCCTCGTCAAGACCGACGGCCTGCCCGACCACCTGCCCGCCGTCGACGCGGACTCGATGGGCGGCGCCGACGAGGACGTGCCGTACTGGGGTCAGGAGGGCGTGCACGAGATCTACCGCGACTGGAACCGCGTGCTCGCCGAGTACGACGGCGACCGCGCCCTGTGCGCCGAGGCGTGGCTGCCGACCGTCGACCGGACGGCCCTCTGGGTGCGCCCCGACGAGATGCACCAGGCCTTCAACTTCCCGTACCTCACGACCGGCTGGGACGCCGCGGAGCTCCGCGAGGTCATCTCCGAGTCGCTGCGGGCCTTCCCCGCCGTCGGCGCTCCCGCGACCTGGGTGCTCTCCAACCACGATGTCGTGCGGCATGCATCGCGCCTCGCGCTGACGGCGGAGAACCCGCAAGGCCACGGCATCGGCCCGGACTCGCCCGGACAGCCGATCCCCGAGGTGGGGCTCCGCCGCGCCCGCGCCGCGACCACCGTGATGCTGGCGCTGCCCGGCTCGGCGTACCTGTACCAGGGCGAGGAGCTGGGCCTCCCCGAGGTCATCGACCTCCCCGCCGACACCCGGCAGGACCCGACCTGGTTCCGGACGGACGGCGAGCGCTACGGCCGCGACGGCTGCCGCGTGCCGATCCCGTGGGTCGGGGATGCTCCCGCCTACGGGTTCAGCCCGAGCGGCGCCTCGTGGCTGCCGCAGCCCGCGGAGTGGGCGGAGCTCGCCCGCTCGGCGCAGGAGGACGACCCCGAGTCGACCCTCTGGCTGTACCGGACGGTGCTCGCATACCGCCGCGCCCACGAGCTCGGTGCGGGTGCGCTGGAGTGGCTGACCGGGTTCGGCGACGAGGTCATCGCCTTCCGCAACGGCGACGTCACGGTCGTGGCGAACCTCGGCACCGCGCCGGTCACGCTGCCCGCCGGCACGCTGCTCGTCGCGAGCGAGGACTTCGACGGCGCGCACCTTCCGGCCGACACCACGGTCTGGCTCACGGCAGACTGAGACCATGGTCGGCATCGGCGAGGTGGCCCGCAGTGCGGGGGTCTCGACGGCGACCGTCTCGCGCGCGCTGAGCGGGCGCGGGCCGGTCTCCGCCACCACCCGCGCGCGGGTCCTCGCCGCCGCCGACCGGCTGGGCTACGTCGTCTCCGCCGCCGCGTCGAGCCTCGCGACCGGGCGCATGCGCAACGTCGGCGTGCTCGTGCCGCTCCTGGACCGCTGGTTCTACGCGCAGGTGCTGAGCGGCATCGCGACGCGCCTGTCGCCGGAGGGCTACGACCTCACGCTCTACAACCTCCCCGACGACCACGCCCCGCGGCGCGACGTGCTCGCCCGGTCGCTGCGTCGCAACCGCGTCGACGCGGTCATCGCACTGTCGGTCTTCCTGGACGACGACGAGGTGGCCGAGCTGCAGCGCCTCGGCAAGCCCGTCATCGCGATCGGCCGGCAGAGCCCCCAGCTGGTCGCCCTGACCGTCGACGACCGGGCCGTCGCCCGGCTGGCCACCGAGCACCTGCTCGAGCTCGGCCACACGGCGGTCGCGCACATCGGCGAGAGCCGCGACCAGCAGGAGGAGGCGCACGTGCCCACGCTGCGTCGCCGCGGATTCGAGCAGGCGATGGCGGATGCCGGCATCCCCGTGCGGGAGGACCTGTTCGAGCCGGCCGACTTCACGATCGACGGCGGCTACCAGGCCGCGGGCCGGCTCCTCGACCGCGCCGACCGGCCGACGGCCATCTTCGCCGCGTCCGACGAGATGGCCTTCGGGGCGATCTTCGCCGCCCGCGAGCGCGGCCTGCGGGTCCCCGAGGACCTCTCCGTCGTGGGCGTCGACGGGCATGAGATGAGTGGATTCTTCGCGCTCACCACGATCGACCAGTTCCCGCACGCGCAGGGGGAGCGCGCGGCCGAGGCCGTCCTCGCCGTGCTCGACTCCGGGTCGGAGCCGGAGCCGGCATCGCTCGCGTTCGAACTCGTGGTCCGGACCTCGACGGCACCGCCCGCGTAGGCTCGGGGGCATGACGATCGACCTCGAGGCCCTCTACATCGACCTGCATCGCCACCCCGAGCTCTCCTTCCAGGAGACCCGCACGGCCGGCGTCGTGACGCGGGAGCTCGAGGCCCTCGGGCTCGAGTTCGTCGAAGGGCTCGGCAAGACCGGCGTCGCGACGGTCATCCGCAACGGCGACGGCCCCGTCGTGTGGCTGCGCGCCGACATGGACGCCCTTCCCGTACCGGAGCAGACCGGCCTCGACTACGCCAGCACGGCGCGCGGCACGGATCCCGCCGGCCTCGACGTGCCCGTCATGCACGCGTGCGGCCACGACATGCACATCACGGCGCTGCTCGGCGCGCTCGAGCGTCTGTCCGCGACCCGCGCGGAGTGGTCCGGCACGATCGTCGCCGTCTTCCAGCCCGCCGAGGAGTACGGCGCGGGCGCGCAGGCGATGATCGCCGACGGCGTGCTCGACCGTTTCCCGCGCCCCGACGTCGTGCTCGGACAGCACCTCACCCCGCTCCCGGCCGGCGTGATCGGCGTCCGTCCGGGCACGCAGATGGCGGCCTCCGACGGCCTCACCGTCACCCTCCTCGGCCGCGGCGGGCACGGCTCGCGCCCGCACTCCACGATCGATCCCGTGGTCATGGCGGCCGCGACCGTCATGCGGCTGCAGACCGTCGTCTCGCGCGAGATCGACCCGCGCGAGATGGGCGTCGTGACCGTCGGATCGATCCACGCGGGCCTGAAGAACAACATCATCCCCGCCGAGGCGAAGCTCGAGCTGAGCCTGCGCTACCCCGACGAGGAGGCGCGCACGAACATCATGGGCCGCGTCGAGCGGATCATCCGCGCCGAGGCCCAGGCATCCGGCGCGGAGGAGCCCCCCATCATCACGATCGATCACTCCCTCCCCCCGACGATCAACGACCGCGCCGCGACGGCCCGGCTCACGGCGGCCTTCGACGGGGCCTTCGGCGACGGGACGGTCGTGGATCCCGGCATGTTCACCGGCAGCGAGGACGTCTCCTGGTTCGCGCGCGAGGCCGGCGTCCCGCTCGTCTACTGGTTCTGGGGCGGCGTCGACCCGCAGAAGTACGCGGATGCCGTGGCCGCCGGCACCGTCGAGAAGGACATCCCGACGAACCACTCGCCGTTCTTCGCACCCGTCCTGCACCCCACGATCGAGCGCGGCGTCGATGCGCTCGTGGTCGCGGCGCGCGAGTTCCTCCAGGTGCCCTCCGCGTGACCGGGCCGCACAGCACCCCCGCGCGGCAGCGCCGCGACAGGACGCCGATCGTGCTCGGCATCGTGGCGGGCGTGCTCGCCGTCGTCGTCGGCGTCACGTTGACGATCGCGCTCACCCGCGACGGATCCCCGGAGACCGCGCCGAGTCCCCGCCCCCCGGCGCAGACGACGGCGCCGGACGGGACGCCCTCCGCGGAGCCGACCGCCCCCGACGAGGAGCCGGCGGGTGTGCAGCTGTCGGCGACGGGGTTCGCCCTCGTCGACGACACCGGCGCCGAGACGTTCGCCTACCGGTGGTCCGACCCGAGCGAGCCGGCCGTCGCCGCCCTCACCGCGGCCTTCGGCGCCGCACCGGAGCAGCGCACCGAGAAGGGCGACGGCAGTCACTACCCCGACTACACGGTGCACCAGTGGCCCGGTTTCGCCCTCTACGACATGGTCGTCTCCGAGGGCGGCTCGGACCGCGACACCTACGCGCAGCCGTCGTGGATCCGCGTCACCGCGAACACGATCGGCGAGGTCGCGGTGACCGCCGAGTTCGGCATCCAGATCGGGACCACCGTCGACGCGGTGGAGGCCGCCGGACCCGACACCGACTTCGAGCGCAACGGGGCCCTCCGCTACGTCTTCGCCGCCGACCGCTCCTCGACGGCCGAGGAGACCCCGTCGTACAGCATGATGGCCGACACCGACGGCGATGCCGTCACGGCCATCCTGTACTACTTCTACGCGGACCTCTGACCTTCCCGGCGTTCCGCTCCCCAGGAAGAGACCCGACGTTGCGCACGAATCGGCGCGGGCGTAATGTCGCCCGCCGTGGCTATTGACACCGGCGAACCGGCCGACGACTCCCCCGTCGTCAAACGCATCCTGATCGGGGATCCCCTCACCAGCGAGACGCTCGACGACCAGCTGCTCCCGAAGCGGCGCGCACTTCCGATCTTCGCCTCCGACGCGCTCTCCTCCGTGGCCTACGCCCCGCAGGAGCTGCTCATGATCCTGCTCATCGGCGGCACGGCGTTCCTGGCCTTCAGCCCGTGGGTCGCCGTGGCCGTCGTGACGCTGCTCGTCGTCGTGGTGCTGAGCTACCGGCAGCTCATCAAGGCCTACCCGTCCGGTGGCGGCGACTACGAGGTCGCCCGCACGAACCTCGGCGAGGTGCCCGGGGTCGTGGTGGCATCCGCGCTCCTCGTGGACTACATCCTCACGGTCGCGGTGTCGGTGGCATCCGGAGTGGACAACATCATCTCCGCCCTCCCGGGACTCGATCCCCTGCGGGTGGAGCTCGCGGTCGGCTTCGTCGTGCTCATCGTCGTCGTGAACCTCCGGGGCGTCCGGGAGGCCTCGCACGCCTTCGCGATCCCCACCTATGTCTTCATCGGGTCCGTGGCCGTCATGGTCGTGACGGGACTCGTCCGCTGGGCCCTCGGCGACGCGCCGGTCGCGGAGAGCGCCCAGTACGCGGTGCAGGCCGAGGATCTCACGCAGGTGGCCGTCATCCTCCTGATCCTGCGGGCGTTCTCCAGCGGCTGCTCGGCCCTCACCGGCGTCGAGGCCGTGTCCAACGGCGTCCCCGCGTTCCGCGAGGACAAGGTGCGGAACGCCCAGACGACCCTGGTCCTGATGGGCTCGATCGCCATCGGCCTCTTCGCCGGCCTCACGCTGCTGGCGCTCGTCACCGGTGTCCACTACGCCGAGAACCCGTGCCACCTCATCGGGTTCGACTGCACGGCGCCGCAGCCCTCGCTGATGGCGCAGGTCGCCGCCGCGACCTTCGGCGGAGGCTCGATCCCCTTCTACGTCATCCAGGCCGCGACCGCGTGCGTGCTCCTCCTGGCGGCCAACACGGCGTTCAACGGCTTCCCGCTCCTCGGCTCGGTCCTCGCGCGCGACGGCTACGCGCCGAAGGCGCTCAACACGCGCGGCGACCGCCTCGTGTACTCCAACGGCATGATCCTGCTGGGTCTTGCGGCGATCGCCGTGCTCGTGGTGTTCCAGGCGAGACTCACGACGCTCATCCAGCTGTACATCATCGGCGTGTTCGTGTCGTTCTCGCTCGGACAGCTCGGGATGGTGCGGCACTGGCGCCGCGAGCTGCGCCTGCTGCCGGCATCCCGCCGCCGCGAGCGCCGCGAATCGCACATCGGGCTCTTCATCAACTCCCTCGGCGCGACGTTCACGATCCTCGTGCTGGTCATCGTCACCGTGACGAAGTTCACACACGGCGCGTGGCTCGTCTTCTTCGCGATCCCGGTGCTCGCCCTCCTCATGATCGGCGTCAACCGCTACTACCGCGACGTCGAGCACGAGATCGCGATGGACGACGACGTCGAGTACGGCTCCTCCGGCGACGTCGCCATCATCCTCGTCAAACGCGTGCAGAAGCCGGTCGCGAAGGCCGTCGACTACGCCCTCGCGGCACGACACGACCAGACGCTCGCGCTGCACGTCGCGGTGACGAAGGAGGACGCCCTCGCGGTGCAGACCGACTGGGAGGTGCACCGGATGCCGGTCCCGCTCGTCGTCATCGAGTCGCCGTACCGCCACTACGCGTCGCCCGTCACGCAGTTCATCGAGGCGTACCGCGAGAAGCACGGCCCGTCGGTGGTGACCGTCTACCTGCCGCAGTACATGGTCGGCCACTGGTGGGAGTCGCTGCTGCACAACCGCCGGGCCCGCCGCATCGCGCAGCAGCTCCTCCTCGTGCACGGCGTCACGGTGACCCTCGTCCCGTGGCTGCTGGACTCCTCCGAGCTCGTCTACGGCCGCCGGTCGCGCCCGCTCCCCGGCGACGACCGCGGCGGACGGCTCGCGACCTACGGCCTCGTGGCGCACACCGACGAGGAGCCGTGAGCGCTCGCCCCCCGGCGCCCGCCCGGCCCAGGCGGCGTAGCCTAGAGGGGTGACTTCCGCCCTTCCTCAGACGATCCCCGGTCTGGATGCCGCCGCGCTGCGCGCGGACTTCCCGATCCTGGGCGAGCAGGTGAACGGGCGCCCGCTCATCTACCTCGACTCCGCCGCCACGAGCCAGAAGCCCCGGCAGGTCCTCGACGCCGAACGCGACTTCCTCACCCACGCCAACGGGGCCGTGCACCGCGGCGCGCACACGCTCGCTGCCGAGGCGACCGACCTCTTCGAGGACGCGCGCGCCACCGTCGCCTCCTTCGTCGGCGCGCGGCCCGAGCAGCTCGTCTGGACGAGCGGCGCCACGATGGGCCTCAACCTCGTGGCGTACGCGATCGGCAACGCCACGGCAGGGCGCGGCGGCGCGGCGGCCGCCCGCTTCGCACTGCAGCCCGGCGACGAGATCGTCGCGACGGCGATCGAGCACCACGCGAACCTCATCCCGTGGCAGGAGCTCGCGGCCCGCACCGGCGCGGTGCTGCGGCACATCCCCGCACACGAGGACGGGACACTCGACCTCGACGCCGCGGCGTCCCTCATCGGCGCGCGCACGCGCGTCGTCGCGTTCACGCACGTCTCCAACGTCCTCGGCATCGTCAACCCCGTCGCCGAGCTCGTCGCGCTCGCGCGCGAGGTCGGCGCGCTCACCGTCCTCGACGCGTGCCAGTCGGCGCCCCACCTTCCCCTGGACCTCCCGGCGCTGGGCGTCGACCTCGCGGTCTTCAGCGGCCACAAGATGCTGGGGCCCTACGGCGTCGGCGGGCTGTACGGCCGCGCCGACGTGCTCGAGGCCCTGCCCCCGTTCCTCACCGGCGGCTCCATGATCACCACGGTCACCCTCGACGGCGCGGAGTACCTGCCGCCGCCGCAGCGCTTCGAGGCCGGGACGCAGCCCGTGGGCCCGGCGGTCGGTCTCGCCGCCGCCGTCCGCTACCTGGACGGCGTCGGGCTCGGCGCGATCCACGCGCACGAGGCGGCGCTCGCGGCGCGTCTGGGCGAGGGACTGCGCGCCATCCCGGGCATCCGCCTCCTCGGCGACGCCGCCGGAGTCGAGCGGGTCGGGCTGTGGTCCTTCGACGTCGACGGCGTGCACGCGCACGACGCCGGCCAGTTCCTCGACGCGCGCGGCATCGCGGTGCGCGTCGGGCACCACTGCGCGGCGCCGCTGCACCGGCAGTACGGCATCACGGCATCCGTGCGGGCGAGCGCCGCGCTCTACAACACGGCGGACGAGATCGACGAGCTGCTCGACGCCGTCTCCGGCATCCGCGCCTACTTCGGAGCGGAGTCATGAGCGACCTCGACGGCCTGTACCGCGAGCTGATCCTGGATCACTCCAAGCACCCGCAGCACTTCGGCCTCGCCGACGAGGACGGCGCCCACGCGACCTCGCACCAGCGGAACCCGGTGTGCGGCGACGAGATCACCCTCCGCGCGCGGATCACGGCGGACGGCGACGCCATCCGCGATGTCACGTGGGAGGGGTCGGGCTGCTCGATCTCGCAGGCGTCGGCGTCGATGCTCTCCGACCTCGTCGAGGGGATGCCGCGGACCGAGGTCCGGACGCTCATCGACGGGTTCCGCGAGGCGCTGCGCTCGCGCGGCCAGCTCGAGCTCGACGAGGACGTGTACGGCGATGCCGCGGCCCTCACCGGCGTCTCGAAGTTCTCCGCGCGCGTGAAGTGCGCGATGCTCGCGTGGGTCGCGCTCGAGGACGCCCTCGCCCGCGCCTGAGCACGGGGAGGGCGTCCGCCCTCGTCAGGCCCGGATGACCTGCTCTTCGAGCCGCGCGTAGCTGGCCTCCATGCCCTCGGTCATGCCGGTGGCGAGGATCATGTCCCGCGTGTCCTTGTCGGGGTACTCGATGAGGATCGTCAGCAGGGTCGCCCCGTCCTCCTCGTAGAGCGTCATGTCGTTGACGGTCGAGGGACCGTCCATGCCGATCATCTTCTCCGTCGTGACGGCGCGCCGGGTCGGCTCGCTCAGGAGCGACTCCCCTTCGAACCCGAAGCCGCTGTCCGGGACGCCGTCCTGCTCCCACACGTAGCGGTACCGGTCGCCGGTCTTCTGGGCGATCTCGCACTCGGTCATCGACCAGCCGTCCGGGCCGAGGAGCCACTTCTTCATGAGGTCGGCATCGTGGTGCGCGCGCCAGACGAGGTCGCGCGGACCGTCGATGAGCCGCGTGATCCGCACGTGCGTGTCATCGAGCAGCTCGGTGCGCGTGCCCTTCCCCTGCGCGTACTCCCGGAGGCTCTGCAGGACGGCGTCGAGCTGGTTCAGCGCGAGACGCGAACCCTCGACGGCGCCCATCGCGACGACCTGCTCGAGGGCGTCGAGCGAGGTGAAGTACGTGACACTCGTGAGCCGCGATCCGTCGCCCGCGGCATCGACCGCGAACGTCATCCGCATGCTGGGGAAGCCCTCGAGCGGAGCGCCGTGCTCGTCGACGAACGAGTCGAGCACCTCGAACGAGGTGCCGTCCTCGATGCGGAGGAACTCCCACGCACCGCGCGACGCCTCGCCGTGGGGACTCGTCATGTGGTACTCCGCGCGCCCCCCGACGGCGAAATCGAACGCCGTGAAGGTCGCCGGCCATCCCGGCGGCCCCCAGAACCGCTCGAGCTGGCGCGGATCCGTGAGGGCGTGCCAGAGCCGGGTGGCCGGCGCGTCGAACTCCGCGAGCAGCGTCATCTGCAGGTTCTCGGGATCGGTGGTGATGTCGGTGACAGGCATGTCGGTCTCCTTCGTTCCGGTGGTGGTGTCAGCGTTCGGGGTGGGCGGGGTCGGCCAGCAGCGCGTCGAGGCGGTCGACGCGGCTGCGCCACAGCTCCTCGTAGCGGGCGAGCAGGGCACGGGCGCGGGCGATCATGACGGGATCCGCACGGACCAGGCGCTCGCGGCCCTCGGCCCGCTTGACGATGAGCCCGGCCGCCTCGAGGACGGCGACGTGCTTCTGCACCGCCGCGAACGACATGTCGTAGTCCGCGGCGAGCGCCGAGACGGACTGCTCGCGCTGGATCGTGCGGCGCAGGATGTCGCGGCGCGTCGCCGCCGCGAGTGCGTGGAACAGGCGGTCGGTTTCATCATCGGTCAGCTCACTGTGCTGTCGGGAGTATTGTGCAACCATTTGGTTGTACGTTAGACCTCGGGATGCCGCTCGTCAACCCCCCGCGGGAATCCGGTTCCGTCAGACCCGTCCCGCGCACGCGACGCAGAGCGACGCCATCGGCCGGGCCTCGAGCCGCGCCGCGGGGATCGGCCGGCCGCACGACGCGCACACGCCGTAGGTCCCGTCCGCGACGCGCTGCAGCGCGGCATCCACGTCAGCCCGCTCGCCGCGGGCCGCGCCACGGAGCGCCTCGATGCGCTGCCACTCCCCGGAGAGCGTCGAGCCCTCCGGGTCGTGCTCGTCGTCGGCCGTCGCATCCGCCCGGTCGGTGCGGATGCTCTGCTCGTCGCGGTCGAGCCGCGCCAGCAGGTCATCGAGCTCGCGCGCCCGCGCGCGCAGCGCCCGCTCCGGCTCCGCGGCGGCCATCCCCGGTCAGCCCAAGCCGTGGCGGTCGTCGGGGCCGGCGACGTCCGTCCCCGCGACGGGGCGGTTCGACAGCCCCACGGAACCCGCATTCGGGTCGGTCGAGGTCGCCGCGCGGACCGCGACCGACTCGTCGATCGCCGGGTAGGTCGGGCGCAGGCGCACGGGATCGGCCGACCGCGCGGCGTCGCGGCGACGCTTGCGGGCCGCAGCCGCGAGGTTGAGGCCTTCGACGAAGATCGCGAACGCCATGGGTCCGTAGATGAGCGCCTTGTCGATCTTGATGTGGAAGCCCTCGGCGATGAGGAAGACGCCGATGAGGAGGAGGAACGACAGCGCGAGCATCTTCACGGTGGGGTGCGCGTTGACGAAGGCGAAGATGAAGCGCGAGGCGAACAGCATGATGCCGAAGGAGAGCACGACGGCGGAGATGATGACGATCATGTTGCTCGTCATCCCGACGGCCGTGATGACCGAGTCGAGGGAGAAGACGAGGTCGAGCAGCAGGATCTGGACGAGGACGCTGCCGAAGGTCGCGGTGGCGACCTTCTCGCCGGTACCGTGATGCTCCTCGGCGCCCTCCAGCTTCTGATGGATCTCGTGCACGGCCTTGTAGACGAGGAAGAGCCCGCCGACGATGAGGATGAAGTCCTTGACGGAGAACTCGAGCTCGCCGAGCGTCACGATCGGCTCGGTCAGCGTGATGATCCAGCCCGCGGCGAACACCAGCAGCACACGCATGAGCATGGCGAGGGTCAGGCCGAGGTTCCGCGCCCGTGCCTGCTGGGCGACGGGCAGCCGGGAGGAGAGGATCGAGATGAAGATCACGTTGTCGACGCCGAGCACGAGCTCGAGCACGAAGAGCGTGAGGAAGACGGCGATCAGGTCGGGCGAGAGCTCGAGCGAGAAGTCCATCGTCCCAGCGTAAGCGGCTACCGTCGCGATCCCGATCGGTCAACCCCCTGGGCCCGGCGGGCCGGGTGGGCCACGCTGTCCTCGAGGAAGGGAGCCGTCATGTCCGACACGACTCAGGAGACCACCGGCGCGCCGAGCGAGGACCCCGGGACCGGCACGCCGCACGCGCCGGAGGAGGAGCCGACGACGGCCGAGCTGGCCGAGCCGAGCACGGAGAAGGACCCCGGCGAGGAGCCGAAGGCCCCCGCGCCGAAGGGCGGCGAGCCCAGCCACCACGCCGTCGGCATCGGCGTTCTGGACGACGAGGACCCGCACGAGGACTGACTCCGGGCGATCGGAAGGGGGCGCGGGCGGCGCCGGTAGGATGAGAGCATCCCCGGCACCCGAATCTTGGAGCCCAGCCGCGTGAGCACCCCTGTCGCAGACACTGTAGAGAACGCCGTCGCCACGCCGGAGAAGGAGCAGCCGTACGCGGCGCTCGGCCTCAAGCCCGACGAGTACGACCGCATCCGCGAGATCCTCGGGCGTCGCCCGACCTCCGGCGAGCTGGCGATGTACTCCGTCATGTGGAGCGAGCACTGCTCGTACAAGTCCTCCAAGAACTACCTCCGGCGCTTCGGTCAGAAGGTGTCCGAGGAGATGAAGACCCGGCTCATGGTCGGCATGGGCCAGAACGCCGGCGTCGTCGACGTGGGCGAGGGCTGGGCGGTGACCTTCAAGGTCGAGTCGCACAACCACCCCAGCTACATCGAGCCGTTCCAGGGCGCCGCGACGGGCGTCGGCGGGATCGTCCGCGACATCATCTCGATGGGCGCGCGCCCCGTGGCCGTCATGGACCAGCTCCGCTTCGGCGCCATCGACCACCCCGACACGGCGCGCGTCGTGCACGGCGTCGTCTCCGGCATCTCGTTCTACGGCAACTGCCTGGGCCTGCCGAACATCGGCGGCGAGACGGTCTTCGACGCCGTCTACCAGGGCAACCCGCTCGTCAACGCCCTCGCGGTCGGCGTCATGCGCCACGAGGACATCAAGCTCGCGAACGCCACGGGTGCGGGCAACAAGGTCGTGCTCTTCGGCGCGCGCACCGGCGGCGACGGCATCGGCGGCGCCAGCATCCTGGCATCCGACACCTTCGCCGATGGCGGTCCGACCAAGCGCCCCGCCGTGCAGGTCGGTGACCCGTTCGCGGAGAAGGTGCTCATCGAGTGCTGCCTCGAGCTCTACCAGGGCGAGCTCGTCGAGGCGATCCAGGATCTCGGCGCCGCGGGCATCTCCTGCGCGACGAGCGAGCTGGCCGCCAACGGCGGCTCGGGCATGCGCGTCGATCTGGAGAACGTGCTGCTGCGCGACTCGACGCTCACGCCGGAGGAGATCCTCATGAGCGAGAGCCAGGAGCGGATGATGGCGATCGTCGCTCCGGAGAAGCTCGACGCCTTCCTCGCCGTCACCGGCAAGTGGGATGTCGAGACGAGCGTCCTCGGCGAGGTCACCGGCGACGGACGCCTGCAGATCTTCTGGCACGGCGAGGAGATCGTCAACGTCGACCCCTCGACGGTCGCGGTGGACGGCCCCGTGTACGACCGGCCGGTCGCCTACCCCACCTGGATCGACGCCCTGCGCGAGGACTCGGCCTCGGCCCTGCCGCGCACGGACGACGCCGACACGCTCCGCCGCCAGTTCCTCCAGCTGCTCGCGAGCCCCAACCTCGCCGACACGTCGTGGATCACGAACCAGTACGACTACTACGTCATGGGCAACACGGCGCTGAGCTTCCCGGATGACGCCGGCATGATCCGCGTCGACGAGGAGTCCGGACTCGGCTTCGCGATCGCCACCGACTGCAACGGGCGCTTCTGCCAGCTCGACCCGTACGCGGGGGCCCAGCTCGCCCTCGCCGAGGCGTACCGCAACGTCGCCGTCACCGGCGCGGTGCCGACGGCCGTCACCGACTGCCTGAACTTCGGCAGCCCGGAGAACCCCGAGGTCATGTGGCAGTTCGGTCAGGCCGTGGACGGTCTCGCCGATGCGTGCCTCGAGCTCGGCGTCCCGGTCACCGGCGGCAACGTGAGCTTCTACAACCAGACCGGCGACACCCCGATCTTCCCGACCCCCGTGGTCGGCGTGCTCGGGATCATCGACGACGTCGCCCGCCGCATCCCGAGCGGGTGGCAGGATGCCGGCGAGAACATCTACCTCCTCGGCGTGACGTCGACCGAGCTCAGCGGCTCCGCCTGGGCGGGCACCGTGCACGGTCACCTCGGCGGTCGCCCGCCGGCGGTCGACCTGCAGAACGAGAAGAAGCTCGCCGAACTCATCCACGCGGCCTCGCACCAGGAGCTCGTCTCCGCGGCGCACGACCTGTCCGCAGGTGGACTCGGCCAGGCGCTCGCGGAGGGCGTGCTGCGCTTCGGCCTCGGCGCCCGGGTGTGGCTGCGCGAGATCATGGAGCGCGATGGAGTGGATGCCGCGACGGCGCTCTTCAGCGAGTCCACGGGTCGCGTCATCGTGTCGGTGCCCCGCGAGGAGGACGTGAAGTTCCGCGGCCTCTGCGAAGGACGCGGCTACCCGGTCCTGCGGATCGGCGTGACCGATCCTGCGGCCGCAGGGGAGGAGCCGGCGCTGGAGATCCAGGACCTGTTCACCGTGCCGCTCTCCGAGCTGCGCACGCAGTCGCGGGGGACGCTCCCGGCGGCCTTCGGGGCGATCATCCAGGAGAACACGGTGGAGGCCGGCGCATGAGCGATCAGGACGAGTACGCGGGCTTCGGCGACAAGCGGGCCGCGCGGATGAAGGTCATCGCGTGGACCGTGATCGCCGCCCTCATCATCGTCGGCGGCGGCGCGACGGTCCTCGCCCTGCTGTTCGGCTGACCCGCCGCACTCCCAGGCGGAGTGGCTAGCATGACGGCGTGGACCCCTTCTGGGCGGCGATCGCCGAATTCTGGTGGGTGGCGCCGGCCGTGATCGGCACGGGCGCCGTCGGCTGGTTCGGCGTGCGCCGCCAGCGTGCGGTCCACGCCCGCCGTCTCGCCTACGACGCGGCCCGCCACGAACTGCGCGGCGCCCGCACGACGGCAGCGGGCGCGCGCGCCGAGGTGCGTGTCGCACGGGCCGACCTCGCCCGCATCCAGGCCGAGCGCGCAGCGGGCCGCGCGTCGTCGTCCGATGTGACCCGCGCCCGCGACGAGCTCATCCGCGCCCAGCGCGACGCGCGCGCGCTCTCCGCCGGCGTGCGTGCACAGCGCGCGCGCGTCGCCGCCGCGCGCGCCGTCCTCCCGGGGGCGGCGTCCGATCCCGCGCGCCTGCCGCTCGCGCAGCTCATGTCCGCGCACGACACCGTGACACGGCGCTGGCTCGACTACGAGACCGACCCCGCCAAGCTCATCGCGTTCCCCGCCGTCAGCGACGCCCGCGCACCGCTGACGGCGGTGTACCTCACCGAGCGCGCGACGGCGCAGCGGCTGCGGCCGCGGTCGGCGCAGGCCGTGATCTCCCCGGCGGACTTCGCCGCCTACCGCGATGCGGTCCGCCGGCTCGAGGCGACGTTCGACGCGGCCGAGAAGGAGGCGTGGCGCCAGGCCCGCGCGAGCGGCGCCGTCCCGCCCGCCGAAGCAGAGACGCCGGCACCGCGCTGGACCGAGGTCGCGCAGCGCCTGACCGAGACCGTCATCGCCTCCTCCGCCGAGGTCATCGCGCGCGTCGGCGACGCGACCCGCTCCACGGCGCGCGCCGACGAGCCGGCCGCCGACCCGGCTCCGGACCCCGCCGCGGCACGGCCGACCCCGCCGCCACCCGCCGACATGACGCCGCCGCCGGTGTGGCCCGTGCCGTCCCGCTCGAACCGGCAGCCGCCCCGCCCATGACGGGCGGCGCGGTTGCATAGCATGGCACCGTGGATGCGTTCTTCGAGTTCCTCGGCCACTACTGGTGGCTGGCGTTCCCGCTCATCGGAGCGGCGGGCGCCGCTGCACGGGGCTGGGAGGGCGCCGCGCGTCGTCGGCACAAGCGCCGCCTGGAGATCCTGCGGGCCAAGGGGGAGTTGAAGGCGGCCGCCCACACCCCCGTCGCGACGGCGACCGAGCCGAAGCCCATCACGCGACCCTCGCCCGTCCCGACCCAGCTCGAGCAGCTGTTCGCCGCGCATGATGCCGTCACGGCGCGCTGGCTCGACTACGAGCTGGATGTCGCCAAGCTGATCGCGTTCCCCACGATGAGCGATGGCCGGCAGGACCTCACCGCCGCCTTCCTGCGGGCGAGGAAGACCGCCGACAACCTGCGGCCCCGCTCGGTCGACGCGCGGGTGAGCGCGGGTGACCTCGCCGCATACCGTGCTGCCGTCACCGACTTCGAGGTCGCGTTCGACATCGCCGAGCGCGACGCGCGCCGCGTGCGGGATTCGTCCTTCACCGAGGTCGAGCGCAAGCGACTGAGCACCGCGAAGCAGCTCCTCACGATCGCGATCGATCAGGCGGCGACCCCCGCGGAACGGCAGCTCGCCTACCGGCGCGTGCGGGAGGAGCTCGACGGGCTCATCTCCATCTCGGACGAGGCCATCGAGGTGCTCGAGAACAAGGTCGCGCTCGAATTGGATGCCGGACGCCGTCCGAGCGACCGGCCCGCGGACTGACCGGCGACCGCTCAGTCGGCCTCGGCGGCGGCGGTGTGGTGGCGGATCACCTCGGCCACGACGAAGCTGAACCACTTCTGCGCGAACTCCGGGTCGAGGTCGGCGTCGACGGACAGGCGGCGCAGCCGCTCGATCTGCTGCTCCTCCCGGGTGGGGTCGGAGGCCGGCATCCCGTGCTGCGCCTTCAGGACGCCCACCTGCTTCGTGCAGCGGAAGCGCTCGGCGAGCAGGAAGATGAGCGCGGCGTCGATGTTGTCGATGCTCGCACGCAGGTCGTGCAGTCGTGCGGTGGCGTCTTCGGCGGTGGCGTCGTCCATGGTGTCCTCCTCGTTCGACACTACCGGCCTCGTCGCGGCCGCCACCCGGCCTCGGTCCTGACGTCCCGCGGCTCGTCTGCGACGATGGTGGCGTGGACGACCTGAGCGCGCTGCGCGCCCGTGCCTACGGTCGCGGCGCCGCACCCCTCTCCGCCGAGGACGCCGCCCGGCTGGCGGAGCTCGAGCGCGCCCAGCGCGCGCCGGTCGTCGCGGATGCCGTCGGCGCCGCCGCCCCCGTCGAGACGCCGCTCCCTCCGGGTGCACCGCTTCCGCCCGCCCGGCGGATCTCCGCGTGGCTCCTCGCCGGAGCGGCGGTCCTCCTGCTGGTGCTCGGCGTCGCCACCGGCTACGCGCTCAGCGCCGTGCAGCGCGCCCCGGCCGCCGCCCCGACACCGACGTCCACCCCGCTGTCCCTTCCGGACGGAGCGCTCGCCAGTCGCGATCGCGTCGCCGCACGGCAGCCCTGGGACGACGGATCGCTCCGGCTCATCACCTGGATCGACGGCGCGAGCTACTGGTGGGGGACGCGGTCGGACGGGTCCCTGACGTGCCTCGCGTCGGACGGCGACGATGTCATCGTGACGTGCCTGCCGACGGACGAGGTGCGCGCCCGCGGCCTCGTGCTGACGGCGACCTTCTTCGATGCGGACACCGGCCTGAACGACGACGAGACGGAGATCTCCTTCGACCCCTACGGGACGGGGCAGCTGTACGTCCGCCACCAGGGCGGCTGATCAGGGCGCGTCGGGCAGGATGCAGGACGGCGACGGCGCCGCCGTGCGGTGCCGCACCCGCCCGGGGACCCCGGTGCGCTCGTCGAGCGTGAGCGAGGCGACCTCGTCGGAGCGCTGCCCGGCGACCAGCAGGGTGTCCCGGACGACGACATGGTGCCGCGGCCCTCGCACGCCGGCCTCGGCGAGCGCGACGGGCGTGAACGACGCCCCCGCATCGCGCACCCGCACCGAGGCGATGGCATCCGTCCCCCGCACACCGGCGTAGACGAATTGCGCATCGCGGGAGAGTGCCACCTCGGCGGCCGCATCCCCCGCCGACACGGCCGGCGAGAGAGGCGTGCCTCCGACGAGGCGCCACGCCCCCGCGGCATCCGGGGCGAGCGCGAAGAGCTCGAGCGAGTGCTCGGTCACGACGTAGAGGTGTCCGCTCGGATGCCACACCGTATGCCGCGGCGCGGAGCCCCGCGGCAGCACGACGCGCCCGCGTTCGCGGAGCCGGCCGCCGGCGGTGCTCCAGAAGCGGATGACGTCGAAGCCGGCGTCGGTCGTCACGAGCGTGCCGTCCGGGAGGAACCGGGCCTGGTGCGCGCGCGAGGATCGTCGCGCCGGCGCCGACTCCGGCACCGGCGACGGCGCGTCGGCCTGCCCGGACTCGTCCGCCTCGGCGGCGAACGGCACGAGGTGCGCGAACTCGGCGCCGGCGGCGTCCCGGAGCGCCCGTGCCGCGGCGGCGAGATCGATGCCGCCGTCGGTCAGGGGGCCACCCGCAGCCGGCACCGGACCGCCTGCGCCGTGCGGGTCCTCGGCGGGGGCGGCGACGGCCGGAGCCGACGGCGTCCCGTCGGCGGCGAGCGTCATCCGCACGACGCGGCCATCGCCCCAGCACGCGGCGACGAGCGAACCTCCGTCGGGGGCGACCGCGAGGTGGCACACCGCATCGCCGGCGGCCACAGCGGTGCCGAGCCGGACGAAGGACACTTCCCCCGTCCGGCGGAACGCCTGCACTGCGCCGGCGCCCTCGAGCGCGGCGTAGAGCACATCGCCGCGCGGATGCCACGCGATCCACGACGGCGAGCCGCCGATCGCGACCGCGTCGGGACCGGTCCCGAGGGGGCCGCCGGCGAGGACGTCGTGCGGTGTCCCGGCGTGCAGAACGCCGATGCCGGTCGCGGCCCCGTCCATCTCGGCGGTGTACCCGCCCAGGAGGAATCTCACACGAGGTCGTGGCGCACGATGACCGCGTCCCGCGCGGCCCCGACGCCGATGACGGAGATGCGGGTGTTGCTCATCTCCTCCAGTGCCAGGACGTAGTCCTGCGCCTCGACCGGCAGATCGTCGAACGAGCGCGCGGTGGAGATGTCTTCCTTCCACCCCGGGAAGTACTCGTAGACCGGCTTGGCGTGGTGGAAGTCGGACTGGTTCACCGGGACCTCGTCGAACCGCACACCGTCGACGTCGTACGCGACGCACACCGGGATCTGGTCCAGGCCCGTGAGGATGTCGAGCTTGGTCAGCACGAGGTCGGTGATGCCGTTGATCCGCGTCGCGTATCGCGTCACGGGGGCGTCGTACCAGCCGACGCGGCGCGGGCGGCCGGTCGTGGTGCCGAACTCGAAGCCGCGCGAGCGCAGCCAGTCGCCGGACTCGTCGAAGAGCTCGGTGGGGAAGGGTCCCGAGCCCACGCGCGTCGTGTAGGCCTTGACGATGCCGACGATCCGGTCGAGCCGGTTCGGGCCGACGCCGGACCCCGTCGAGGCGCCGCCGGCGGTCGCCGACGAGGACGTCACGAACGGGTACGTGCCGTGGTCGACGTCGAGCATCGTGGCCTGGCCGCCCTCGAAGACGACGACGTCGCCGGCATCCAGCGCGTCGTTCAGGAGCAGCGCCGTGTCGGCGACCATCGGGCGCAGGCGATCGACGTAGGAGAGGAGGTCGGCGACGACCTCGTCCACCGCGATCGCGCGCCGGTTGTAGATCTTCAGCAGCAGGTGGTTCTTCTGGTCGAGGGCGCCCTCGACCTTCTGCCGGAGGATGTTCTCGTCGAAGAGGTCCTGGATGCGGATCCCGACGCGGTTGATCTTGTCGGCGTAGGCGGGCCCGATGCCACGCCCCGTCGTGCCGATCATGCGCTTGCCGAGGAAGCGCTCCGTCACCTTGTCGAGGGTGCGGTGGTACTGCGTGATGACGTGCGCGTTGGCGCTCACGCGCAGCCGCGACGTGTCGAGTCCCCGGGCGTGCAGCGCCTCCAGCTCCGCGAAGAGCACCTCGAGGTCGATCACGACGCCGTTGCCGATGACGGCGTTGACGCCCGGCGAGAGGATGCCGCTGGGCAGGAGGTGCAGCGCGTACTTCTCGTCGCCGATGACGACGGTGTGGCCGGCGTTGTTGCCGCCGTTGAACTTGACGACCCAGTCGGTCCGGTCGCCGAGGAGATCGGTGGCTTTGCCCTTGCCCTCGTCTCCCCACTGGACGCCGACGATCACGATGCCTGGCATGGGTGCTCCCCCGTTATCGGACGGTTACACCCCATCCTATCGAGATGCCGCGGACCACCCGTCAGCGGGGCGGCGGGAGCACCGTCGATAGACTGGACCCCATGTCCAAGGTCCTCCAGTCCCTGCCCGTCGGCGAGCGCGTCGGCATCGCCTTCTCAGGGGGCCTCGACACCTCCGTCGCGGTCGCGTGGATGCGCGACAAGGGCGCGGTGCCGTGCACCTACACGGGCGACCTCGGGCAGCCCGACGAAGACGACATCGCCGCGATCCCCGGCCGCGCGCTCGAGTACGGCGCGGAGGTCGCGCGCCTGGTCGACTGCAAGACGGCCCTCGTCGAGGAGGGTCTCGTCGCCCTCGCGTGCGGCGCGTTCCACATCCGCAGCGGCGGCCGCACGTACTTCAACACGACCCCCCTCGGGCGTGCCGTCACCGGCACGCTGCTGGTGCGGGCCATGAAGGAGGACGGCGTCGACATCTGGGGCGACGGATCCACCTACAAGGGCAACGACATCGAGCGGTTCTACCGCTACGGCCTGCTCGCCAACCCCGCGCTGCGCATCTACAAGCCGTGGCTGGATGCCGACTTCGTCACCGAACTCGGCGGCCGCACCGAGATGAGCGAGTGGCTCGTCGCGCACGGCTTCCCCTACCGCGACTCCGCCGAGAAGGCGTATTCGACCGACGCGAACATCTGGGGCGCGACGCACGAGGCGAAGACCCTGGAGCACCTCGACGTGTCGCTCGAGACCGTCGAGCCCATCATGGGCGTCCGGTTCTGGGACCCCGCGGTCGAGATCGCCACCGAGGACGTCACGGTCACCTTCGACCGCGGCCGCCCCGTCGCGCTCAACGGGGTCGAGTTCGCCGATCCGGTCGCGCTCGTCTTCGAGGCGAACCGCATCGGCGGGCGTCACGGTCTCGGCATGAGCGACCAGATCGAGAACCGCATCATCGAGGCGAAGAGCCGCGGCATCTACGAGGCGCCGGGCATGGCCCTGCTGTTCATCGCCTACGAGCGCCTCGTCAACAGCATCCTGAACGAGGACACGCTCGCCACCTACCACGAGCAGGGCCGGCGCCTCGGGCGCCTCATGTACGAGGGCCGCTGGCTCGAGCCGCAGTCCCTCATGCTGCGCGAGTCGATCCAGAAGTGGGTGGGCTCCACCATCACCGGCACCGTGACCCTGCGCCTCCGGCGGGGCGAGGACTACACGCTGCTCGACACCACCGCCCCGGTCATGTCGTACGGTCCCGAGAAGCTCTCGATGGAGCGCGTCGGCGACGCCGCCTTCGGCCCGACCGACCGGATCGGGCAGCTCACGATGCGCAACCTCGACATCGCCGACTCTCGGTCGCGGCTCGAGCAGTACGCCGGCCTCGGCCTCATCGGCGGCGCGACCGCCGAGCTCGTCGGCGAGCTCTCCCGCGGGAGCGCGGACGAGATCACCGGCCGCGCCGAGCCGCAGGACGCGGCGGGCGCCCAGCTCGCGGACGCCGTCGAAGAGGCTTCGGACTCGGCGTCGTTCGACTTCGGCGCCGACTGAGTCCGCCCGGGATACGATTCCACCACGGTCCCGCCGACCCTGGGGGCACGGGACCGGGCCCGCTGCGGGCTGCGTCTGCACCGCCCCCGGAGAGCGCTTCGATGACGATGCCCGACCTGCCCGCGACCCCCGACGGCTCCCCGCCGACGGCGCGGCGCTCGTTGCGGCGGAAGCTGGCGATCGCTGTCGTGGGTCTCGTCTCCGCCCTCGTCGTCATCGCCCTCATCGCCGCGGGCCTGGTCGTCTGGACGATCCAACGCTCGTTCCCGCAGCAGGACGGCTCCATCGCGGCAGCCGGGCTCAGCTCGGAGGTGACGGTCCACCGTGACGGGCTGGGCGTGCCGACGATCGTCGCCGAGAGCACGCACGACCTCTTCTTCGCGCAGGGCTACGTGCACGCCCAGGACCGGTTCTGGGAGATGGACTTCCGCCGGCACGTCACGAGCGGCCGGCTCTCCGAGCTGTTCGGTGCCTCCCAGCTCGGGACCGACGCCTTCCTGCGCACGCTCGGCTGGCGGCGGATCGCGGAGCAGGAGGTGGCCGCGCTCGACGACCGGTCGCGCGGGTACTACGACGCCTATGCCGAGGGCGTGAACGCTTACCTCGCCGAGCACGACGGCGCCGACGCGTCGCTGGAGTACGCGCTGCTCGGCCTGCAGAACGCCGACTACGAGATCGAGCCGTGGACGCCGGCGGACTCCGTCGCGTGGTTGAAGGCGATGGCCTGGGACCTTCGGACCAACATCGAGGAGGAGACGGAGCGCGCGCTCCTGATGACCGCGTACACCCCGGAGCAGATCGCCGACCTCTATCCCGACTATCCGTACGCGCGCAATCCCGTCATCGTCCCGAGCGTGACGCCGCCCGGGGAGGACACGGCGGACGCGGCGCGCAGCAGCGCGCCCGCCGTCGAGTGGGCAGAGGTGGACGGCGTCATCGAGGCCGTCTCGACGCTCCTCGGCGGAGCCGGCGAGGGCGTCGGGTCGAACTCCTGGGTCGTCTCGGGCGACCTCACGGAGAGCGGCCTCCCGCTGCTGTCGAACGATCCGCACCTCGGCGCGTCCCTGCCGAGCGTGTGGCACCAGGTGGGGCTGCGCTGTCGCACCGTCACGGATGCCTGCGCCTTCGACGTCACCGGGTTCGGGTTCGCGGGCATGCCCGGGGTCATCATCGGCCACAACGCCGACATCGCCTGGGGCTTCACGAACCTCACGACGGATGTCACCGACCTGTACATCGAGTCGCTCGAGGGCGACGCGTACTGGCGGGACGGCGAGCTCGTGCCCCTCGAGATCCGCACCGAGACGCTGAAGGTCGCCGGCGGGGACGACGTCGAGCTGGAGATCCGCTCGACCGGGCACGGCCCGATCGTCTCGGGCCTCACCGACGACTTCACGGCGATCGCCGACCAGCCGCCCCCGGGCGCCCCCGGTGCAGAGCCGGCCGTGAGCCTGCGGTGGACGGCCCTGGAGCCCGGCACCACGGCGCGCGCCATCTTCGCGCTGGACACCGCCCGCAGCTTCACGCAGTTCCAGGCCGCCGCGGCCCTCTTCGACGTCCCGGCGCAGAACCTCGTGTACGCCGACCGGGTCGGCAACATCGGCTACCAGACGCCCGGCAAGCTCCCGATCCGCGGCGCCGGAGACGGCTCGCTCCCCCAGCCGGGATGGGACCCCGCGTACGACTGGAAGGGCTACATCCCGTTCGACGAGCTGCCCACGCTCTACAACCCCCCGTCGGGCTACATCGTCACGGCAAACAACGCGATCGTCGGCGAGGCCTACCCGCACCTGCTCACGGTGGACTGGGACAACGGCTGGCGCGCGGCGCGCATCGTGGACCTCATCGAGCGCACCGCGGCGACGAAGAAGCTGACCGCCGACGACATGACCGCCATCCAGGCCGACCAGGAGTTCTGGATGGGCAAGCGCCTCGCCGCCGCGTACGCCGAGATCGACGTCGACGACGCGGGGACGCGTCGTGCGCTCGCGCTCCTCGCCGACTGGGATGCCCAGAACCTCGATCGCTCCCCCGCCGCGGCCTACGCGAACGTCCTGTGGGACGAGCTGGTGCAGGACCTGTTCTCGCGTCGCCCCGACCCGGCGCCGGTGTCCGGGCAGTCCCGCCTCTTCACCCTCGTCGACCGGCTCCTCGATGAGCCGGGCTCGGAGTGGTGGACGAACGAGCAGGTCGGGGTCACGGGTCGCGACGAGATGCTGGCGCGCGCCGCCGAGGACGCCTACGACCGCCTCGTGGGGCTGCAGGGCGACGATCCCGCGCAGTGGCGCTGGGGCACCCTGCACGCGCTCCCGCTGACCCACGACAGCTTCGGCACGAGCGGGATCGCGCCGATCGAGGCGCTGTTCAACCGCGGGCCGATCCCCGTCGGCGGCGGCACCTCCGTCGTCGATGCCACCGGGTGGACGATCGGCACCGGCAGCTTCGCGACCGTCACGGTGCCCTCGATGCGGATGACCGTCGATCTCGCCGACCTCGACGCGTCGCGGTGGAACCAGTTGACCGGCGTGAGCGGGCACGCCTTCCACCCGAACTACACCGATCAGGTCGAGGCGTGGCAGGAGGCCCGGCAGACCCCGTGGCCGTTCACGCCGGACGCCGTGCGGGCGGCAGCCGTGCACACGCTCACGCTGACCCCGGCCGGCTGACTCAGCCGCCCGCGGCGGGCGGCGTCTGCTTCGACTCGGCCAGCTCGTCCACGACGAGCGAGTGCTCGTCCACCGTTCCGTTCCGGTACGCCTGGCGGCCGACCATGTGCGCCGACAGCGGTGCCGTGGCGAGCTGGATGAGGATCACGGGGAGGAGGAACGCGGCCGCCTGCCACGAGCGGAGGCCGATCGCCACCGCGATGCAGATGAGGATGAAGCCCAGCACCTGCGGCTTCGTCGCGGCGTGCAGGCGCGTCGGCACGTCGTGGAAGCGGAGGAGGCCGATCGCGGCCGTGAGGCACAGGAGCGCGCCGATCAGGATGAGGACGAGTGCGACGACGTCCAGGATCTCGTTCATCGTCCCTCTCCGTCCCGCCGCGCCACGAACCGCGCGATCGAGATCGACCCGAACACGCCGACGGCCGCCACGATGAGCAGCACCGGCAGGGTGCGGGTATGGCCGTTGACCGCCATCTCGGCGCCGAGCGCGCACATCACGAGGGTCAGCAGCACGTCGGATGCCACGGCGCGGTCGAGGATCGACGGGCCCAGGATGATCCGCCACACGGTCAGGAGCCCCGCGACCCCGAAGGCCGCGTAGATGGCGATCAGCAGCACATCGCTCATGAGCGTGCCTCCTCGGCGGCGCGGATCTTCTCCACCTGCGCGCGCGAGCCGACGGCGCGCACGATGCGCCTCTCCCAGTGCATGACCGAGCGGCGCTGCGCCTCGATGTCCTCGGCGTCCCGCACGCCGATGATGTGCAGGTACAGGATGCGGCGGTCGCGGTCGACGTCCACGATGAGGGACCCGGGGATGAGCGAGGCGGTGACGCCGACGTGCGTCATGATCAGGTCGTCATCCGTCACGAGCGGCACCGCGATGATCGCGGTCCCGGGGTAGTGCGCCGGGTTGAGCACCTGCCAGGCCACGAGGAGGGAACCGCGCACGAGCGACAGCAGGAACTCCGCGACGAAGACGAATCCCCACCAGAGGTTCACGCGTCCGGACAGCTCGACGGGCGGGAGGCGGAAGATGCGGGTGACGAAGATCGCGACGACGATCCCGGTGAGCAGGGACAGCACCGTGAACTGCGCCCAGAGCAGCATCCACAGCGCGACGAGCCAGATGAAGAACGGCAGCTGACGCCAGATCGCGGAGACGACGGTGGGGCTCATCGCTCACCCTCCAGCTCGCTCAGGCTGATCGGGTCCTGCAGCGCGTCGCCGATGCTCGCGCACAGGTCGTACAGCGGCCCGGCGAACACCGTGAGGGCCAGCGTCACGCCGACCATCCCGGCGGTGGCTGCCGTCATGATGCGGGGGATGACGCGTCGCTCGGTCTGCGTCGCGGCGGCCGGCGCACCGTCCAGGTAGGCGATCCGCTCCGGCACGCCCGGATCGTCGAGCTGGTCCTCGTCCTCGCGCCAGAACGACAGATTCCAGGCGCGCATAAGGGCGTAGAGGGTCAGCAGGCTCGTGACGATCCCGCCGATGATGAGGACGTACATGATCGGCGTGCCGACCGCGGCCGCCGCCTCGAAGAGCGCGAACTTCCCGATGAACCCCGAGAACGGCGGCAGGCCGCCGAGGTTGATGGCGGGGAGGAAGTAGAGCACCGCGATCACGGGGGCCGCCTTCATGAGGCCCTTGACCTTGAGGATCGAGGTCGACCCGGCACGGCGCTCGACGAGGCCGACGGCGAGGAAGAGCGTCGTCTGCACCACGATGTGGTGGACCATGTAGTAGATCGTGGCGCCCAGCGCCGCGGGCGTGGCCACCGCGAGCCCGAACACCATGTACCCGATGTGGCTCACGAGCGTGAACGACAGGATGCGCTTGAGCTCGGCCTGCGCGACTGCGCCGAGGACGCCGACGATCATGGTCGCGAGCGCCACGATGAGCAGGAGCATGTTGACGTCGTCGTCACGGAAGATCTGCGTCTCGGTGCGGATCATCGCGTACACGCCGACCTTCGTCAGCAGGCCCGCGAACACGGCCGTGACGGGGGCGGGCGCCGTCGGGTAGGAGTCGGGCAGCCAGAACGACAGCGGGAACACCGCCGCCTTGATGCTGAAGGCGAGCAGCAGCATGAGATGCAGCACGAGCTGCACCTCCTGCGGCAGCTCCGTCATGCGCTGCGACAGCTGCGCCATGTTTACGGTGCCGAGCGCACCGTAGATGGCGGCGATGGCGGCGAGGAACAGGATCGAGGAGACCAGCGACACGACGATGTAGACGACACCCGTGCGGATGCGGGACTCCGTCGAGCCGAGGGTGATGAGGACGTAGGAGGCCACGAGCAGGATCTCGAACCCCACGTACAGGTTGAAGAGGTCCCCCGCGATGAACGCCGTGAAGATGCCGGCCGCGAGGATCAGATACGACGGGTGGAAGATCGAGACGGGGGTCTCGTCGTCGCCGTCGGCGGCGCCCTGGCCGACCGAGAACAGCAGGACGGCGAGCAGCACGATGCTCGAGACGACGACGAGCAGCGCGGAGAGCCGGTCGACGTAGAGCACGATGCCGAACGGCACGGGCCAGCCGCCGACCGAGACCGCGAGGGGGACGCCGGAGCTGTGCACGTCGTACAGCAGGACGGCGGCGATCCCGAGGACGAGCGTCAGCGTGATGATCGAGACGCCGACCTGCACGCGGCGACGGCGACCGAAGATCAGGGCGACCGCCGCACCGAGGAACGGCAGCGTGACCAGCAGGGGGACGAGGCCGCTCATCGGTCGTCCTCCCGTGATCCGGCCGAGGCGTCGACGGGGGAGTCGGTGGGCGCGTCATCGCGGAGCGCGTCGAAGTCGCGGCTGTGCAGCACCGTGATCGGCGCGGTGTCGAGGCCGAGGAAGTCGGTCGTGGCGTCGTCGTCGGTGTCGCTGATCTCGTCGCCCATCGTGTCCTCGTCCTCGGCCGCGCGGACGCGGATCGCGAGGTCTGCCTCGTCGTCGTGCACGGTGTCGGCCTGACCCAGCTGCCACGAGCGGTAGATGAGCGCGAGCAGGAACGCCGAGACCGCGAAGGTGATCACGATGGCCGTGAGGGTGAGGGCTTGGGGCAGCGGATCGCTCATCTCCTCCGGCGAGTCGGCGGAGCCGAAGAACGGCGCGACGCCCGGGCGGCCCATCACGACGAGCAGGAACAGGTTCGCCGCGTTGCCGAGGAGCAGGAAGCCGATGAGGACGCGGGTGAGGCTGCGCTCGAGCATCGCGTAGACGCCGGCGGCGAAGAGGGCGCCCATGATGACGATGAGGACGAGCGAGACGGTCATGCGACGCTCACCCCCCGCTCGCGGAGGTCCTGCGACTGACGGTCGACCTCGGCCCCGAGCGAGCGGAGCACGTCGAGCACGAGGCCGATGACGACGAGGTACACGCCGATGTCGAAGAGGGTGGACGTGACGAACTCGACGTGGCCGACGAGGGGGAGATCCGCCTCGAAGAACGCGCTCGTCAGCGGTGCGGCGCCGAAGAGCACCGGGACGAGGGCGGTCGCGACCGCGAGCGCCATGCCGGCGCCCAGCAGCCGACCGGCATCCGTGGGAGCCGCGGCGCCCAGTTCGTAGCGCCCGCCGGCGACGTAGCGCATGACGAGCGCCATCCCCGCCACCAGGCCGCCCGCGAACCCGCCACCCGGCAGATTGTGGCCCGCGAAGAGCAGGTAGATCGAGACGACGATGATCGTGTGGAAGAGGATGCGGACGATGACCTCGAGCACGATGGACCGGTTCTCCGGCCGCACCCGCTGCCCGCCGATGAGCCACGTCTGGCGCGTGCTGTCCGGCGACGCGGCCCGCGGCCGCGGCCCGTCGGTCGTCTCGACGAGCGGTCGCCGGTGGCGGATCACGCCGGTCGGCATCGATGCGGTGCCGGCGGAGAGGTTGTCGGCGCGGTGCGTGACGAAGACGAGGGATGCCACGCCCGTGGCGGCGAGGATGAGCACCGACAGCTCCCCCATCGTGTCCCAGCCACGGAGGTCGACGAGCGCGACGTTCACAACGTTGCGGCCGTGGCCGAGCTCGTACGCGAGCTCGGGGAACCGGTCGGAGATGGGATCGGCGACCCGCGCGCCGGTCGCCACGAGAGCCACCATCGCCATCGTGGCTCCCACGGCGATCGCGATGACCGCACGGACGACTGGGAGGACCGACGCGTTGTGCTCGCCCATGCGGGCCGGGATCCGCCGGAGCACGAGGGAGAACGCGACGAGGGTCACGGTCTCGACGAGGATCTGCGTCAGGGCGAGGTCGGGCGCGCCGCTCGTGGCGAAGAGCAGCACCATGCCGAGCCCGGTCACCGATACGAGCACGACGCCCGTGTAGCGCTTGCGCGCGCGGACGGCGACCGCCCCGGCGAGGATCATGATCGGCGCGACGACAAGCTGCATCGTCGTCTGCCAGCCGTCCAGCTGGATCTGCCAGTCCCCGCCGGCGAGGAGCGCCGTCCCCTCCGCAGCGACGAACACGACGAAGATCGTGCCGACGTAGACGGGCAGCGAGCCGCGCTGCGTGAAGGTGGTGGTCGCGACGGCGGCCCGCGCGATGCCGCGGAGGACCAGGTTGTACGCATCGGCGGCCGTGAACGGCAGGACGCGGGAGTGCCAGTTCGTCACGCGGACGAGCCAGAACAGCAGGAAGCCGGCCGCGATCGTGCCGAGCGAGAGGAAGAGGGCCGGCTCCAGACCGTGCCAGAGCGCCAGGTGCTCGATGTGGCCCCCGTGCGCGGGGTCGGCGGCCAGATCGGCGTACCCCGCGAAGACGGTGTCCAGGGCCGGCGCCGCGATGCCGCCGACGATCGCGAGACCCGCGAGGATGACGGGGGCGGCGAGGAAGCCGATGGGCGGGTCCGGCCACTTCGTGACGGGTCGCGGCTGCCCGGCGGCATCCTTCTTCGTCGAGAACGCGCCCCAGAGGAAGCGGATGCCGTAGGCCGCGGTCAGCACGGATCCGAGCAGGATGCCGATGAGCGCCACCAGTGCCCACGCGTCGCCCCGCGCGTATTCCAGCAGCGACGCGAGCGTCGTCTCCTTCGCGACGAAGCCGATCGTCGGGATGATCCCGATCATCGACGCCACGGCGATCATCGAGAACGCGGCGAGCGTCGGAGCCTGCCGCCCCACGCCGGACAGCTCGCCGATGTCGCGCGTGGACAGCTGCCGGTCGATGACGCCGACGACGAGGAAGAGGGCGGACTTGAACAGTGCGTGCCCGAGGAGGAGGGCGAGGCCCGCGAGCGCCGTGTTGCGCGAGCCGTAGCCGAGCACGGCCGTGAGCATCCCGAGCTGGCTCACGGTGCCGAAGGCGAGGACGCGCTTGAGGTCGGACTCGCGCAGCGCCTGGATCCCGCCGAGCAGCATCGTGAAGATGCCGAGCGAGATGACGATCGGGCGCCACGGGTCGGTGAGCGCGAACGTCGGCGCGAGACGGGCGACGAGGTAGAGGCCGGCCTTCACCATCGCGGCGGCGTGCAGGTACGCGCTCACCGGGGTCGGAGCGGCCATGGCTCCGGGAAGCCAGAAGTGGAACGGGAAGATCGCCGACTTGCTGAGGGCGCCGACGAGGATCATCACGATCGCGGCGTCGACGATCGGCGCTCCTTCGCCCAGCCAGACCGCGCTCGTCTCGAGGATCTCGGACATGCTCGTCGTGCCGACGTGCACGACGAGCAGGACGACGCCCACGAACATGACGAGCCCGCCGAGGGTCGTCACGAGGAGCGCCTGCAGGGCCGCTCGGCGGCTCGCGCCGCGGCGGTGGTAGAAGCCGATGAGGAGGTAGGACAGGACGCTCGTGATCTCCCAGAACATCACGAGGACGACGATGTCGTCGGTCAGCACGAGCCCGTACATCGCGCCCGCGAAGGCCAGCAGGACGGCGGAGAACTGGCCGACGCCGTCCTTCTTGCCGTCGAAGTACCAGCGGCAGTAGACCATGACGAGCGCGCCCACGCCGGTGACGATGAGGGCCATGACCCAGCCGAGGGTGTCCATCCGCATCGACAGATCGAGGCCCAGCTGCGGGATCCAGGGGAACGTCTCGAACGGGCTGCGGCCCGCGAACACATCCGGCGCCACGACGAGCGCGTGGACGAACGCGGCGATCGGCACGAGGGCCGCGAGGAAGAACGCGCGAGCGCCGAGCCGTCCCACGAGCCACGGGAGCGCCAGCGGCAGGACCGCGAACGCACCGAGGAGGAACAGCAAGCGGGCCTCCTCAGAGCAGTTGCGGGGGGGTCGTGGGGCCCAGTCTACCGGCGCGAGACGACGCGCCTTCCGGTCAGGAGCGCACGGGACCGGTCGTGCTGCCCTCGCGGAACGTGCAGGTCAGCAGGATCGAGGCGGGCTCGCGCCCCTCGAGCATGGCCGCGATGGCGGCGCCGGCGGCGCGACCCTTCTCCGCGGCGGCCTGCACGAGCGTCGTCAGCTCGTACGGGGCCAGCCCGTCGACCTGCACGCCGTCGAACCCGGTGACACTGACATCGGCCGGCACCCGCAGGCCCGCCTCCTCAGCCGCGCGGACGACGCCGGCGGCGAGCAGGTCGCTCTGTGCGATGACGGCGGTCGGGCGGTTCGCGGGGTCGGCGAAGAGCACGCGTCCGGCGGCGAGTCCCTCGTCGATGAAGCTGCCGGCGGCGGCGTAGACGACGGCATCCGGGAAGACATCCCGTGCGCCGGCCAGCCGTTCCCGCGTGACGTCGACCGCGATCTCCGCGTCCGGCGCCACCCAGCCGCGCCGGCGAGCGGCGTCCAGCGGCAGGGTGAGGATCGCGACGGCGCGATGTCCGAGGCGGCGGAGGTGATCGGCGGCCTGGCGCTGCGCCTCGCGGTTGTCGAGCATGATGCGCGGCACGCCCTCGCCCGCGTCGCCCTCGATGACGACGACGGGGAGGCCCCGGGCGCGGACGAGTTCGAGCGAGTCGCGGAGCAGTCCGCTGCATCCGATCAGCACGGCGGCGTCGATGGGGGCCGTCGAGAGGGTCGGGGCGTTCTCGGTGAGCGCTTCGTCACGGAGGAGCAGGAGGCCCGCGCCGAGCGGCGCGACGGCGTCCGCGAGACCGTCCATCATGAGCGTCTTGACCGGGTCGAGGAACGCGGCGCCGAGGTGCTCCTCGAACACGACGCCGACGATGCCGCTGCGACCACGGCGCAGCGACGCGGCGAGCGGATCGGGGCCGGCGTAGCCGAGCGCGGCCGCCGCCGACCGCACGCGCTGTCGGGTCGCCTCCGACACGGGGGTCTTCCCGCTGAACACGACGGAGGCCGTCGACGGCGAGACGCCGGCTTCGCGGGCGACGTCGGCGATCGTGGGGCGACGGGTCATGACTCGATCGTAGCCCGCCGGGTTTCCGTTGGTCGAATCGATTCGGTACGCTGTTCCGATGGACACCGCCCTGACCTCGTCGCAGCTGCTGCGCTGGCGCATCGCGATCTTCGCCATCTTCACCGCGAGCGGGCTCAGCATCGCCACGTGGGCCTCGCGCGTGCCGTCCATCAAGGCCGACCTCGCCATCGAGAACAGCGACATCGGCCTGCTGCTGCTCGGGATGGGCGTCGCCTCGATCCTCGGCCTGTCGGCCGCATCCGTCGTGATCGCCCGGTTCGGCACGCGTCGCGGGATGCTCGGCGCCATGCTCGTCTTCGCCGTCGGCGTCGCCCTCATCGGCATCGGGACGAACCTCGTGCCCTCCGTCGTGATCGTCGTGATCGGCCTGTGCCTGTTCGGCTTCGGCAACGGGGCCGTCGACGTCATGATGAACGTGGATGGCGCCGCGATCGAGATCCAGGTCGGGAAGACGATCCTGCCGCTCTTCCACGCGTTCTTCAGCTTCGGCACCGTCATCGGCGCGGCATGGGGCGCCGTCGCGGCGGGCACCGGGATCGACGTGTTCGCGCACACGGCCGTCGTCGCCGTCGCGATCGTCGTGGTCGCCGTCGTCGCGTACCTCAACGTCCCGCCGCGCGAGGCGGCCGGAGACCCGGCGACCGACGGTGCGGAGAAGCCGGCGCTGGGCGCCCGCATCGCCCTGGCTCTCTCCGCGTGGCGGGAGCCGCGCACCTACGCCCTGGGCGTCGTGATGCTCGGCATGGCCTTCGCCGAGGGCGGCGCGAACGACTGGCTCGCGCTCGGCGTGAGCGAGGACCACGGCGGCGGTGCCGCACTGGGCGCCGCCGCGCTCACGGTCTTCTCGGTCGCGATGACGGTCGTCCGCGTCCTCGGAGGACCGCTCGTGGACCGGTTCGGCCGCGTCGCGGTGCTGCGCGTCCTCGCCGTGACGGCGGGCGCCGGCATCCTGCTCTTCATCCTCGCGCCGAACCTGCCGCTCGTGTTCGTCGGGGCGGCGCTCTGGGGCATCGGCGCGTCGCTCGGCTTCCCGCTCGGGATGTCGGCGGCGGCCGACGATCCCGCCAAGGCCGCCTCCCGGGTGAGCGCCGCCGCGACCATCGGCTACGTCGCGTTCCTCTGCGGGCCGCCGATCCTCGGCTTCATCAGCGACCACATCGGCCTGCTCAACACCCTGTTCATCCTCGTGGCCCTCGTCCTCGCGTCGGGCTTCGCCTCGAGTGCCGCCAAGCCCATCGCGGGCTCGAAGGTCGGCGCCGGGCACCACTGAGCCGGGCGGGCGTCAGAACAGGCGCGGCGCTCCTGAGTCGATGCCCTTCATCTCGTCGTAGTCGAGGGTGACGCAGCGGATGCCGCGGTCCGCGGCGAGCACTTTCGCCTGCGGCTTGATCTCCTGCGCCGCGAAGACGCCGGTGACGGGGGCGAGGTGCGGGTCGCGCCCGAGCAGCTCGAGGTAGCGGGTGAGCTGCTCGACGCCGTCGATGTCGCCACGGCGCTTGACCTCGACGGCGATCGTGCCGCCGGCGGGATCGCGCAGCAGCAGGTCGACGGGACCGATCGCGGTCGGGAACTCGCGGCGGACGAGCGTGAGGCCCGCGCCGATCACCTCGACCTGCTCGGCGAGCAGTCGCTGCAGGTCCGCCTCGACGCCGTCCTTCACGAGACCGGGGTCGAGGCCCAGCTCATGCGAGGAGTCGTGGAGCACCTCGTAGAGGCGCACCGTCAGAGCATCCCCCGTCTTCGTGTGGGTCACGCGCCACTTCTCCACGACATCCACGTCGTCCTCGTCGGGCGTGACGACCGTGAGCGTGCAGGGCGGGCTCATCCAGTTCAGCGGCTTGTACGACCCGCCGTCGGAATGCACGAGGAGGCTGCCGTCGCCCTTGTGGACGAGGAGGCGCGTGGCCAGCGGGAGGTGCGCGTTGAGGCGACCCGTGTAGTCGACGGAGCAGCGGGCAATGACGAGACGCACGGCGTCGAGCCTACCCGCCGGGCGGATCCCGGCCGGCCGGAGGCGACGGGGTTTGTAGGGTGGTCACCATGACGAGCCGATCACCGTGGAGCTGCATCCTGTGGGACGTCGACGGGACGCTCGTCGACGCCTCGGACGGGATCCTCCGGCGGCTCACGCTCTGCCTCGCCGACTTCGGACTGCCGGCCCCCACGCGCGCCGAACTCGTGCACTGGATCGGGCCGCCCATGCACGAGTCGTTCCAGGCCAACGCCGGGATGACGCCGGAGCGCGCCGCCGAGGCCGTCGCGCACTACCGGGTGATCGGCAAGGCCGACGGCTACACGACCGGCGCGAAGCTCTACCCCGGCATGGCCGAACTCGTCGCGGAGGTGGCGGCCGCCGGCATCCCGCAGGCGACGGCGAGCTCCAAGCCCGAGGTGCAGGTGTCGGCCCTCATGGACCACTTCGAGCTGGACGAGCACCTCCAGGCCATCGTCGGCGCGACACCCGACGAGAAGACGCTGGCCTCCAAGGCCGACATCGTCCGCGAGGCGCTCCGTCAGCTCGCGGTGGCCGGCTACGACACGAGCCGTCCCGTGCTCATCGGCGACCGCCACCACGACGTGGAGGGCGGCGCGGAGCACGGCGTGCCGGTCATCTTCGTGCGCTGGGGGTTCAGCTGGCCGCACGAATCCGAAGGCGCGCAGGCCGTCGTCGACACCGCCGCACAGCTGCGGGCCCTGCTCCTCATCGAGGACGAGACGTGAACGGCGCCCCGGAGTCGCTGTGGCAGTGGGCCGTGCCCGCGCTCATCGTCTTCGGGGCAGCCGCGCTCCTTGCGAGCGCCTCGATCTGGGCGCTGCGACGCGCGCGACGCTCACCGCGCGCACGCGCCGCCGCCGAGGCCGAGCGCACAGCCGCCGGGTCGGCTCTCGTCAGGCTCGACGATGCTGTCGCCGAGCTCGACATCGAGGTCGGCCTCTCCGGCGCGCTCTACGACGGCACGGCGCCGACCGCCCTCCGCCGCGCGCGGATGACGGCGCAGCATGCGCGGGACGAGGCATTCGCCGAGTTCCGCCAGCTCGACGCCGACACGCATCCCGACGAGGTGACGCGGGTCAGCCGGCGGATCCGCGCCCGCACCGATGCCGCGACGGCGGCCATCGCGCACGCCCGCACGGAGCATGCGGACTGGATGGACGCCAACGTGACCGCCACCGCGCAGGTGCGGGCGGCACAGGAGCGCTGGGCGAGCCTCCGCGATCAGATCGGAGATCCCCAGGCGCTGCTGGACGAACTGGCCGCCCGCTTCGACGCGTCCGAGTGGACGGATGCCGCACGTGCGGCCACGGATGCGCACGCCGGGCTCGCGGAGGCCGAGCGGCTGCTGCGCGACGCGGCCGAGCGCGCCGCCGATCCCACGCGGAGCGCTCTCGCGGCCCTCACGCGAGCCGAGCGCACGATCCGCCGCACGCAGACCGCCGCGCGGACGCTCGAGGAGAACCACCGCGTCGTCCTGGACGCGGCGGATGCCGTCGCCGGCCAGGTGGAGGCGGCTCGGGGGGCGCTGCGTCAGGCGGCGACGGTCCGCAGCGGCCTGGAGCCCGCCGACGCGGAGCGTCTCGGCGCGCAGATGCGGGAGATCGAGGCCGCCCTCACGGCCGAGGAGCGGCACGCGCTGCGCCGCCCCACGGCGACCGTCGTCGCGGTGGCCCGGCTGCGCGATCGGCTCGATCTCGCGCTCGGCGACGCCCGCACGGCGCAGCAGCGGCTGCGGGGCGCGCGCACGGCGCTGCCGGGAACCCTGGCGGCGGCACGGAACGCGATCGCGCACGCGGCGCCCGCGGTCGCGCGGTCCGGTGCCGACGCACGGGTGCGGCTCGCGACCGCGGAGCAGGAGCTCGCGCGGGCGCGCGGTGCCGACGATCCGGTGGCGGCCCTGGATGCGGCGCGGCGGGCGCTGCGGGATGCCGAGGACGCGTCAGCCCTCGCGGACTACGACCGTCTCACGAGGGGCTGACGCCGTCGATCACAGCGGGCGGATGTTCTCCGCCTGCAGGCCCTTCGGGCCCTGCGCGATCTCGAACTCGACGCGCTGGTTCTCCTCGAGCGAGCGGTAGCCGCCCGACTGGATGGCGGAGTAGTGGGCGAACACGTCAGCGCCGCCCTCATCGGGTGCGATGAACCCGAAACCCTTCTCCGAGTTGAACCACTTGACGGTACCGCTGGTGCTCATGAAACTGCCTTACCTCCGCATGAGTCCGGCGCGTCCGCGCCGGGTGATCCCACGGTAACGGCCGCGTGCCGGTGCAGGGAAGCAGGCAGCCGATGGTTACGCAGATGTTGCATGACCGACTCCCATTCGACGCCCGGGCGCCACGGCAGATGCACGCTCGCCCGGGCGTCGACGGATCCCCCCGGATATGTCACGACGAGCGTGACGGGGTCACTCTACTGATATATCGGGGGTCTGGCGAGAGGGAGAATGATGAGAATCCGCCCCACGTCCGCCCTACACTGGAGCGGCAATGCGCCCCCAACTCCCACCCATCGAACTGACCAGCGGCACCATCCTCAGCGACGAGGTGTACGCCCGCATCGGTGACGCCATCCTGGACGGGCGGCTCGCCCCCGGCCAGCGGCTCCGCGACGTCGACCTCGCCGCCGACCTCGGCGTCTCGCGCACACCCGTGCGGGAGGCGCTGCAGCGGCTGGAGCGCTTCGGGCTCGTCGAGATCGCCGTCGGCCGCTACACCCGGGTCGCGGACTACGACGACCAGACCCGCGGCGACATGGGCGCCTTCACGGTGTACATGCTCGGCAACGTCCTGCACCTCGCGCTGATGACCTGCAGCGATGACGAGCTCGCCGGCCTCGTCAGGGCCGCGGATGCCGTCGTCGGCGCCGTCGGGCACGACGCGCTCCGGCTGTTCGACGCGAACGCCGCGCTGTTCGAGAAGGTCACCTTCGCCGCCGGCAACCGGGTGTTCGCGGGGTTCATCCGCGAGACGTCGGTCGCGATCCGGCACAGCCTGCGCGGCTGGGCGCCGTTCCTGCCCGACCCTGACCAGCGCACCGAGGCGTACCTGCGCCTGCGCGACTGCATCGCGGCACGCGACGCCGACGGCGCCGAGCAGACGCTGCGGCGCCTCCACAACCTCGTCTGAGAGCCCGCTCCGCGCCGGTGGAATTGACACCGATTTCGTGATTCTCCGGGCCTGCCGGCCGCCGGATCTCGGGCGTACCATGTGCGATGAGGGGCCTGAGTTCTAGGAGTGGATCGCGATGAAGCGTTCCATTGCACTATTGATCAGCATCCTGCTCGGCGCCGTGTTCCTGGTGTCCAGCGGTCCTGCTGCAACCGCCGCGCCCTACTGCGGCATCACCTGGGGATCGCTGCCGGAATCCCATCTGGTCGGCACCATGGACGCGTCCCTGACGAACGTGCGGGCCGGGCGGCACACCTGCTTCGACCGACTGGTCATCGACGTGCGGAACGACATCCACGGATACGACGTCCGCTACGTGTCGCAGGTCCTCACCGAGGCGTCGGGCGTGCCGGTTCCCGTGCGGGGGGCCGCGGACCTGCAGGTCGTCGCCTACGCACCCGACTACAACGTCCTCACCGGACAGCTGACCTACACGCCTGCCAACCGGAAGGAGCTCGTCAACGTGACGGGCTACACGACGTTCCGCCAGGTCGCGTGGGCAGGGAGCCACGAAGGCCAGAGCAGCGTCGCACTCGGCGTCCGGGCACGACTCCCGTTCCGCGTGTTCATCCTGGACGGGCCGGGCACCGGGAGTCGCCTCGTCGTGGACGTCGCCCACCGCTGGTGAGGTGATCGGGCCCTCGACCACGCGAAAAGCCCGGGAGGAAGCGAAGAACCCGGCCGGAGCATCTCGCTCGGACCGGGTTCCTCGTGCGCTGTGGCCCTGTTCGGAAATCTCCGATCCCTTGTGGGACAAGGGCTCTTGCACGGTCGTTCCGAGGGCATTCCGCGCTAAGCCCGAAAGTTTTCCGTCGGGACGGTTCGTTCCAGATCAGAGACCATTTCTGTCCGTTCTATTGCGAGGTCTTCCGCGGCGCCCATCGGCCGCGGCGGAACGCCTTCGCGTCCTCAATATTCCCTGCCCGTGCGGCGCAGGATGTCGGACCCGCCGGTCTATGGTGAGGGCGACGCGTCTGGGGATAGACGTCACACTCTCACCGTTGAGGGGTGACGCTCATCCGTCTACCCGGCGGATGTTCGCGTCTTCACCGCAAAGGGGACACAACGATGACGACACCCACTGACGGACAGCAGAACTACGCGTCGGGCTGGTACCCCGATGTGAACGCTCCAGGCACGGAACGCTGGTATGACGGCACCGCTTGGACACAGCAGACGCGGCCCGTGGCCGGCCCGGCCGCCGCCCCGATCGCCGCAGCGGCACCAGCGGCCGCAGCACATGCCCCCGCGGTCGCTGAGGAGCCGGGGGTCAAGCGCCCCTGGTACAAGCGGAAGGGCATCGTCATCCCGGTCGGGATCCTCGCAGGCATCATCGTGATCAGCAGCATCGGCAGCGCGCTCGGCGGCGGGAACCGGAATGTCACCCCGGCAGCGGACGACAAGGAGACGTCGGTCTCCGAGGTGCAGGAGACCGACGAGGCCCCGGAACCCGAGCCTGAGCCGGTGATGGTCGCTGTCCCCGCAGATCTCGTCGGGATGACGGCCGCTGAGGCCGCTGCGGCGCTGGAAGCCGCAGGGCTCGAAGCGGCGTTCGACGGGGACGCGGCCTGGAAGGTGCTGTCCATCGACGCGTCCGGTGCGGAGGTCGAGGAGGGCACGAAGGTGACCCTCACGCTGGACGAGCCGCCGGCGCTGACGCTCGCGCAGGAGAACGTGATCGAGGAGGCGCAGCAGTACGTGGACGTTATGGCGTTCAGCCGTCAAGGCTTGTTCGACCAGCTCACCAGCGAGTACGGCGGGGAGTACGAGGACAAGGACGCGGAGTTCGCTCTCGTCTACCTGGAAGACAACAAGCTCGTCAACTGGAAGAAGGAAGCGGTCGAAGCTGCTGAGCAGTACCTCGACACAATGTCGTTCAGCCGCGATTCGCTCTACGACCAGCTGACCAGCGAGTACGGGGGCCAGTTCACCAAGAAGCAGGCCGAGCACGCTCTGAAGGCTGTCGGCTACTGACCGGCAGCGGGCACCCCGCGTCTGTCCGCTGAAGCTGCGGATTGGTGCGGGGTTGCCCGGCCTGGTAACCGCTTCGAGTTCCCGGAGGATCCGGTCAACCGAGGATCGAGTGAAGTCCGCAGCGTGCTCTCCGCCAACGCGCAGGGCTTCCCTCCCGCTGCGCTCGCTGAATCAGCGTTTTCACGTTTGCGGGTGAGCGGGTGTGGGACGTCGTGCAGCCGGCGCTACTGATGCATGGACATATGCACGCGCCGGGGGCTGGCGTCGCCGACGACGGGCGTCGGGCAATCAGTCTTGGTGCGGACACGCAAGCGGGGCACCTCGTCCTGCTAGATATGGCGACTTTGACCGTCGAGATTCCGAGCCTGCGAGAGATCCGCGCCGCCGCGGGACAGGAGGGATGGTGACACAAGGCTAAGTCATCACCGGCGAGCCGAGCCTCCCCCTGATCGGCGCTTTCGACCGGTCGTCGCGGTCGATATCGACGGCGTGCTGCGGGTGGAAGGGCCCGAGCGGGGCACCGAGCCACCGGAGGGAGTGTTTCGATGGCGGGTCACGGTGCACCGGGACGGGTACCCCACCGTCTTCCACCGCGAACCTGAATGGGACGAGCGCGACAAGTGGCGCAGCAGCCACTGGTTCTCGGGTGTCGGTGCACGACTACACGGTGTAGCTGCATGGCCGGGCGCCACCTCGGTGTCCCGGTGAGGTGCTAGGTTCCATCCCAGTGCCGCCAACGATGGCGGCATCACGCACAGCACCTCGTATCGCCCGCTCGATACGCCCTGGGGAGGGAACTGCGATGTCTTCTGGCACGCCTGCAGGCTGGTACACGAATCCGGACAACCCGGCCACGAACAGGTACTGGGACGGAGGCCAGTGGACCGATCACACGATGCCGGTCCCCGCACCTCCCGTTTCCACTCCCCCGCCCCCGGCGATGCAGTCCGCCCCGACGGTGCCCCTGATGCCCCCGACCCCGCCAGCGCCATCTGTGCCGCCGGGGAACTCGAACCGGAAGTGGATCATCGGCGGGGCCGTGGTGGCAGGTGTCCTCGTCGTCGGCGCTGTCGGGCAGGCCCTCGCCGGTGGGCGGGACGACAAGATCCCCGCCGCGGCGCCGACAGTCACCGTCACCGCCGAGGCCGAGCCCGCCCCGGAGCCAGAGCCGACGGCGGATGTGGCGGAGCCCACCCCGGAAGCGGAGGAGACCGTGGTCGCGGACCCGGTCGCGTTCAAGGCGCAGGCCGGCAGTCACCTGGACGACATGAACAAGGACCTGGGCGACATGGTCACAACCGTCGCCGAAGACGGGTTCTGGCGGCTGCTGAGCAACACGGTGGAGCTGTCGTTCAACATCGGGCAGCTCAAAGCCCTCGACGTCCCTGAGAAGGTCGCCGGGGACTGGGCCGCGTCGCTGACCGCGCTCAAGAAGAAGCTCGACGAACTCTCCGACGCGGTGACCTCGGAGGACAAGCCCACGATCCTCGCCGCGGTGGACGCGATGGCCGGGCAGGTGGAAGCGACCCGCGCGGTCGCGGACACTGCCGAGTAGACCCCGCTCTACGCCCGCGTGCCGGGCTGAGTGCGACTGAACGCCCTCCCGGTGCACCTCCCGGTGCACCGGGAGGGCGTCCTCGCGTTCGTGGAGCGGCTGGCGGTCAGCGCGGCACCGATTCGATGAAGTCGTCGGGGTCGATGTCGGAAGCTTCCGAAACAACGAAACGGCCGGAGAGACCCTCCGGCCGTTTCGTTTTCGCACATTTCATGAGGCCCGCTCCTGCATTCTGCAAGAGAGTCCGCTGTGCGCGAGGGGGGAGTTGAACCCCCACGCCCTTTCGGGCACTGGCACCTGAAGCCAGCGCGTCTGCCTATTCCGCCACTCGCGCGAATCCGGTAGCACCGGAATCAACTTCCCGAGGATATCACGCGGCGCGGCGGCGGCAGAATCGCGGGGACCCGGGGCCGGCGTCCCGCGGTTGCACAGGGTGTGCAATTAGCATGGGGGCGTCGGCCGGCATGCCAGAGGAGCCCCGTGGGACTACTTGACAGCTTCGAGAAGGGACTCGAGCGCGCGCTCAACAGCGCCTTCGCGAAGACCTTCCGCAGCGGCGTGCAACCCGTCGAGGTCGCCGCCGCGCTCCGCAGCGAGCTCGACGCGAAGGCGGCCGTCGTCAGCCGCGACCGCATCCTCGCGCCCAACACCTTCGAGGTGCGGATGGCTCCCGCCGACGAGGAGCGCATGCGCTCGCTCGGCTCGACCCTCGACGAGGAGCTGCACCGTCTCGTCGACGCGCACGCCAAGGCGCAGGGCTTCAGCTTCGCGGGACCCGTGACCATCGACATCCGCTCCGACGACCAGCTCGCGACCGGAACGCTGCGCGTCCAGTCCCGCACCGCCGCGGGGGATGTCTCGTGGCGCGGCGTCGTGGAGATCGCCGGGAAGCGGCATCCGCTCCTGAAGAGCCGCACCGTCATCGGCCGCGGCAGCGACGCCGACATCACGATCCCGGATGCCGGCACGAGCCGGCGGCACGTCGAGATCCTGTGGGACGGCGAGCGCGCCATGGTCCGCGACATGAACTCGACCAACGGCACCACCCTCGACGGGCGCGCCGTCACCGAGGCCTCGCTGGCTCCGGACTCCGTCGTCCGGATCGGTCACACCGACATCGCCTTCCGTGTCGTCGCCCAGGCGACACCGCCCCGGCCGCCTGCGCCGGACGCCACCCGCGCCTTCGGCATCGGAGGGACCTCGTGAGTGAACTGACCCTCCTGCTGCTGCAGGTCGGCTTCCTCGTGCTGCTGTGGTTCTTCGTGTTCGCGGTCGTCTACTCGCTGCGCGCCGACCTGTTCGGCGTGAAGGTCCGCAAGATGCCGGAGCCGAGCGCCGCCCCCGCGCCGACGGCCGCCGCCGGCGCCGCCACCGCGCCCGTCGCCCCGATCGCCCCGCCGGCGCCGCGCGCGCCGCGCCCCACCGGCCCCGTCCCCGCGACACGCGACGCCGTCTCCCGCATCGTCATCACGAGCGGCCCGAAGGCCGGCCTCGAGCTGCCCATCGGCGGTGAGCCGCTCACGATCGGGCGCTCGAGCGAGTCGGGCCTCGTCATCCGCGACGACTACACCTCCAGCCACCACGCGCGCCTGCTGCTGTGGGGCGACCAGTGGATGATCCAGGACCTCGACAGCACGAACGGCACCTGGCACGACGGGGCCCGCGTCACGACCCCGGTCGCGATCGTCGTCGGCGCCCCCATCAAGGTGGGCGCGACGACGTTCGAGCTGCGGAAGTAGCGGCCACCCGCCATGGTCTTCGAAGGCTCGAGCGCCGCCATCTCCCACACCGGGAAGGTGCGCTCCAACAACCAGGATTCGGGCTACTGCGGCGCGAACCTGTTCATCGTCGCGGACGGCATGGGCGGCCACGCCGGCGGCGACGTGGCCTCGAGCATCGCCATCCACCGCCTGAAGGACCTCGAGCACGGCTACACGGTGACCGCCGATGCGGAGCGCGACCTGCGCGACGCGATCGCCGACACCGCCGGGCAGCTCATCGAGACGGTCGCCGAGCGCCCCGAGCTCGCCGGCATGGGCACCACCGTGAGCGCGCTCATGATGGTCGAGGACCACGCCGTCATCGCGCACATCGGCGACTCGCGCATCTACCTCTACCGCGACGCCACCCTCACTCAGATCACGACGGACCACACGTTCGTGCAGCGGCTCGTGGACTCCGGCCGCATCACGCCCGAGGAGGCGCGCTACCACCCGCGCCGCTCCGTCCTGATGCGCGTCCTCGGCGACATGGACCCCGACCCCGAGGTCGACACGTTCATCATGCCGACGCAGCCCGGCGACCGTTGGCTGCTGTGCTCAGACGGCCTGTGCGGCGTCGTCGACGACGCGCACACGTCGAAGACGCTCGACCACGGGTTCGCTCCCGGGCGGACCGCCGACCTCCTGCTCAAGCAGGCGCTCGATGCCGGCGCGCCCGACAACGTCACGATCGTCATCGTGGACGTGGGGGGCCAGCATCCCCTCGTCAGCGGCACGCCCACGATCGTCGGCTCCGCCTCCAACCCGCAGGGGATCGAGATCCCGGCGGCGCGCTCCGGCCGCGGCGGCGGATGGTTCCACCCCGGACGCGTCGCGGCCAACGAGCCGACGCACTACGAGCCGTCCTCGGAGTTCCTCGAGGAGCTCATCGAGGAGGACCGGCGCCGCGCCCGCCGCCGGCGGGTCTGGTGGATCGTCGGGCTCGTCGCCATCCTCGCCGCCTTCGCGATCGCCCTCTTCGGCGCCTACTCGTGGACGCAGACCCGCTATTACGTCGGCGCCGACGAGGACACCGTCGTGATCTTCCGCGGCATCCAGCAGGACATCGGTCCCATCCGCCTCTCCGAGGTGCACGACGACACGCAGATCCTGCTCGCCGACCTCCCCGCGTACCAGCGCATCGCGGTCGAGCAGACCATCTCGGCGCGCTCCCTCGCCGACGCGGTCGCGATCGTCGACAATCTCCGCCCCGTGACGGAGGACACGCCATGACCGCCGCGCAGATCACGACGGACACGACCGTCATGAAGGCGCTCCGCCGCCTCCGGATGCCGCAGACCCAGCGCAACCGCGAGCTCGGCCTGCTGCTGTTCGCCTTCCTCATCAACGGCTCCGCCGTCGCGCTCGTGCAGCTCGGCGCCCTCGGCGCGATCGACTGGACCTTCCTGTACTACTGCGGCGGCCTCACGGTCCTCGTGCTCGCCCTGCACATCGTGCTGCGCTTCACGGCGCGCGCCGCCGACCCGTTCGTCGTCCCGATCGCCACCGTGCTGTCCGGCCTCGGCCTCGCGATGATCTACCGCATCGACATCGAGGAGGGCTTGACCGGCTGGGCCGCGCTCTCGACGCGCCAGCTCGTCTGGGCCGCCATCGCGATCGCCGGATCGATCGCGGTCGTGGTGTTCCTGAAGAACTACCGCGTCCTCTTCCGCTACACCTACCTCTTCGGCCTGACCGGCATCCTGCTCCTGCTCCTGCCGTTCGTCCCCGGGCTCGGCACGGATGCCAACGCCGACGTGTGGGTCTCGATCGGCGGGCTCTTCTCGTTCCAGCCCGGCGAGCTCGCCAAGATCGCGCTCGGCATCTTCTTCGCCGGCTACCTCGTCCGCACGCGCGAGGCCCTGACCTCGGTCGGGACCCGGTTCCTCGGCATGACGTGGCCCCGCGCGCGGGAGCTCGGCCCGCTCCTGGTCATCTGGCTCTCGTCGATGGCGATCATCGTGCTCCAGCGCGACCTCGGCACGGGGCTCCTCATGTTCGGCATGTTCATCGCGATGATCTACGCCGCGACCGGCAAGACGAGCTGGGTCGTCCTCGGCGTGACCCTCGCCGTCACCGGCGCCCTCGCGGCATCCCGCGTGCTGCCGTATGTCGGCGGCCGCTTCACGAACTGGCTCGACGCGTTCAACCCCGAGCTCATGGACAACTCCAGCATGCAGCTCGTGAGCGGCATCTTCGGCCTCGCCCACGGCGGCCTGGTCGGGACGGGCCTCGGCCAGGGGCGCCCGGGGCTCACCCCGCTCGCGCACAGCGACTACATCTTCCCGAGCCTCGGCGAGGAGCTCGGCCTCATCGGCGTCTTCGCGATCCTGTGCCTCTACATGGTGTTCACGAGCCGCGGCATCCGGATCGGGATCGCCGGCCAGGACGACTTCGGCAAGCTCCTCGCGACGGGCCTGTCGTTCACGATCGCGCTGCAGGTGTTCATCATGGTCGGCGGTGTCACGCGGATCATCCCGCTGACCGGCCTGACGACGCCGTTCCTCGCCGCGGGCGGCTCGTCGCTCGTCGCGAACTGGCTCATCGTCGCGCTGCTGCTGCGCGTGTCGGATGCCGTCCGCTCCCGCCCGCGGGTGGTGATCGGCTGACATGACCAAGGAACTGCGCCGCCTCAGCATCGTCATGCTCGTGATGTTCCTCGCCCTCTTGGGGTCGACGAGCTACATCCAGGTCATCGGCGCGGGCGATCTGACCGACAACCCGCAGAACCGCCGGGCCCTGTACGACTCGTACGAGGTGCAGCGCGGCTCGATCATCGCGGGCGGGAGCGTCATCGCGGAGTCCGTCCCGAGCGACGACGTGTACAGCTGGATGCGGATGTACACCGACGCCGAGATGTGGGCGCCGGTCACGGGCTACATCAACCCCGTGCTGGGGTCGGCGACCGGCCTCGAGCAGGCGATGAACGCGGTCCTCGCGGGCACCGACGATTCGCAGTTCCTGGCGCGCATCGAGCGCATCATCACGGGTCAGGCCCCCCGCGGCTCGAACGTCATCGTGAGTCTGGATCCCGAGCTGCAGCGCGTCGCCTTCGAGGCGCTGGACGGCTACGAGGGCGCCGTCGTCGCGATGGACCCGAGCACGGGGCGCATCCTCGCGATGGCCACGAGCCCCAGCTTCGACACCAACCTCCTGGCCTCGCACGACACCCGCGCCGTGAGCGCGTCGTACGACGAGCTCGTCGCCGATGCGCTGAACCCGCTCTACAACCGCGCGATCGCCGGCAACCTCGAGCCGCCGGGGTCGACGTTCAAGCTCGTCGTCGCGTCGGCCGCGCTGTCGTCGGGCCGCTACACGCCGTCCTCGACGTTCCCGAACCCGGCGACCTACACGCTCCCCGGCACCGACACCTCGATCAGCAACTTCGACCGCGGCACGTGCGGGCCGGGGAAGAAGGTGACGATCGCCGATGCGCTGCGGCTGAGCTGCAACATCCCGATGGCACAGCTCGCGATCGCGCTCGGCGACGACGTCATCCGCGAGGAGGCGGAGAAGTTCGGCTTCAACACCGCCGTCGAGATCCCGCTCGCCTCGACCGCGTCGGTGTACCCGCAGGCGCTCAACGACCCGCAGACCGGACTCAGCGGGTTCGGACAGGGCGATGTCATCGCGACCCCGCTGCAGATGGCGATGGTCTCGGCGGGGATCGCCAACGGCGGTGTCGTGATGAACCCGCGGATGGTCGACTCCGTCGTCGCCCCCGACCTGACCGTCCAGCAGACCATCGACGACACCGAATTCGGCCGCGCGCTCACCGAGGAGGTCGCCGCGCAGATGACCACCCTGATGACCGCCAACGTCGCAAACGGCGCGGCGAGCGGTGCAAGAATAGACGGCGTCGACGTCGCCGGGAAGACCGGCACGGCGGAGCATGATCCGGGCGATCCGTACACGCTCTGGTTCACCGGATTCGCTCCCGCGGAGAACCCCGAGATCGTCGTCGCCGTGATGGTCGAGAACGGTGGTGGGCTCGGCCAGGACGGCACGAGCAACGGGATCGCGGCCCCCATCGCGAAGAAAGTCATGGAGGCGGTGCTGAGCAGATGAGACCGACACAGGGTGTGAGCTTCGGCGGGCGCTACGAGCTGGACTCGCGGATCGCCGTCGGCGGGATGGGCGAGGTCTGGGAGGCCACGGACCACGTCATCGGCCGGACCGTCGCCATCAAGATCCTCAAAGACGAGTACATGGGCGACCCGGGCTTCCTCGAGCGCTTCCGCGCCGAGGCCCGCCACGCCGCCCTCGTCAACCACGAGGGCATCGCCAGCGTCTTCGACTACGGCGAGGAGAACGGCTCCGCGTTCCTCGTCATGGAGCTCGTCCCCGGCGAAGCCCTGTCGACGATCCTCGAGCGCGAAGGACCGCTCTCGACAGACAAGACGCTCGACATCGTCGCGCAGACCGCCGCCGCCCTGCAGGCCGCGCACGCCGCAGGCCTCGTGCACCGCGACATCAAGCCCGGCAACCTCCTCATCACACCCGACGGCCGCGTCAAGATCACCGACTTCGGCATCGCCCGGATCGCCGACCAGGTGCCGCTCACGGCGACCGGTCAGGTCATGGGCACCGTGCAGTACCTGTCCCCCGAGCAGGCCTCGGGCCACCCGGCATCCCCGGCGACCGACACGTACTCGCTGGGCATCGTGGCCTACGAGTCCCTCGCCGGCAAGCGCCCGTTCACGGGCGAGTCGCAGGTCGCCATCGCGATGGCGCAGATCAACGACACCCCGCCGCCGCTGCCGCCGACGGTCTCGGAGCCCGTGCAGAACCTCGTGATGAGCATGATCGCGAAGAAACCCGACGAGCGACCGGCGTCGTCCTCGGCCGTCGCGCGCGCCGCGTCGGCTCTGCGCCGCGGCGATGTCGCCGGCGCGGCCGCCATCGTGCCGGCGATCGCCGGTGCCGCGAGCGTCGACGAGGTCACCCGTCTGCTGACGCCCGGCCTCGCCACCGAGGACGCGACGCGCATCATGCCGACCACGGCCGTCATCCCGGAGGAGGAGCCGGCCCCGGAGCGGAAGAAGCGCAGCCCGTGGACGTGGCCGCTCGTCGCGCTCATCGCGCTGCTGGTGCTCGTCCTCGGCGGGACCCTGTTCGCGCTCCTCGCCAATCCCGCGGACCCGGAGGAGACACCGTCCTCGACCGCCCCGTCGACGCCGACGGACACGGAGCCCACACCGTCGGACACCCCCGAGCCCGAGCCCACGAGCATCGATCTCGCCTCGGTCGGCTTCCTCGGCAAGACGTGCGAGGAGGCGCTCGCCCTGGCGGAGGACAACAACCTCTCCAACGTGTCGTGCGGCACCGGCTCGCCCGCACCGAGCGACGCCGACGTGGGCAAGGTCTACGAGATGAATCCGGTTGGCGGAAACGTCGACCTCGATGAGCGGATCACCCTCACGGCGTACGACGAGGCCACCGAGCTGGACAGCCCCACGGCGGCACGCATCCAGGTGAACGGAACCACCGCGGAGACCGTCGAGCAGGGCAGCGTCGTCCAGGTCGTGTGGGACGGGTACACCTGCCCGTCCGGCACCGGTTCGGTGACGTCCTACGACCTCACGCTCATCAACGGCACGTTCGAGTCGGACGGCGGCACGACCGGCTCCTTCCAGGGCGGGGACCGTCCGGTCTCGGTGACCGTCACGGGTGAGCCGACCCAGCTGCTCATCGTCTCCTACACCGTGTCGTGCGACGAGGCTCAGCGTGAGTCGGGTCCGTCCCCGGAGGCCTCGGCGACCATCACGGCACCCGCCGACGAGGGCTCGGGCGACGGCACGGAGGACCCCGGCGCGGAGGGCTGACCTCCCTGAGGCTTTCAGGGACGGTCGGTTACGCTGGGGTGTTGTCCAGCCCAGGGAGAGAAGTGTCAGTAGAGCCGCGCGTGCTATCCGGGCGCTACCGCATCGATGAGCTCATCGGGCGCGGCGGTATGGCGAGCGTCTACCGCGGCCAGGACCTCACGCTCGGCCGCGCCGTGGCGATCAAGATCCTCAAGCCCGATCTGGCCGCCGACAGCGCCTTCCGCACCCGCTTCCGCCTCGAGGCGCAGGCCGCGTCCCGCATGGCCCACCCCGCCGTCGTCCGCGTGTTCGACGCCGGCGAGGACGTCGAGATCCACCCGGACGGATCATCGCATCCGCTGCCGTACATCATCATGGAGCTCGTCCGAGGTCGCCTCCTGAAGGACATGATCTCCGCCGGGGGCGTCACGATCCCGGATGCGATCCGCTACACCGACGGCATCCTGGAGGCCCTCGAGTACTCGCATCGCGCCGGTGTCGTGCACCGCGACATCAAGCCGGGCAACGTCATGGTGACGCCCCAGGGCCAAGTCAAGGTCATGGACTTCGGCATCGCCCGCGCGGTCTCGGACTCCTCGTCCACCGTCGCCGAGACGACGGCCATCATCGGCACTGCGGCGTACTTCTCGCCGGAGCAGGCCAAGGGGGAGCCCGTCGACGCGCGCGCCGACCTGTACTCGGCGGGCGTCGTGCTCTTCGAGCTGCTCGCCGGCCGCACCCCCTTCCGCGGCGAGACCCCCGTGGCCGTCGCCTATCAGCACGTCAGCGAAGCTCCGCTCCCGCCGTCCGAGATCGTCGAGACGATCCCCCGGTCGCTGGATGCCATCGTGCTCCGCGCTCTCGCGAAGGACCCGTTCCAGCGCTTCCAGGACGCCGCGTCGTTCCGGGAGGCGCTGGATGCCGCCGTGGACGGCCGCTCGCCGAGCAAGCGCGACGTCGGCCACCTCACGAGCGAGCTGTACGGCGCGAACCCCCGGCAGGCGGCCGAGACCGCGCGCTCGCTGCGCCAGCTGAGCACCGACACGACGATGCGCCGCACCCAGGCCGGTCCCCCCGTCGCGTGGATCTGGACGGGCGTGGCCGTGCTGGCCGTCCTCCTCATCTCCGTGCTGATCTGGGTCATGACGATCCGCCCCGGTGCACAGATGCCCGCCAACGCGCGGATCGTCCCGGACCTCGTGGACATGTCGTGGGATCGCGCGAGCGAGATCCTCACGAAGGAAGACCTCGAAGCCGTCCGGCTCGAGGAGAGCAGCGACGCGATCGCCGAGGGCAACGTCATCCGGACGGATCCGACGACCGGCACGTCCGTCGCCGTGGGCCAAAAGGTGCGCGTCTACGTGTCGACGGGCCAGGAGATGGCGACGGTCCCGCCGTTGCAGGGACTCACCCGCACGGAAGCCACCGCCGCTCTCACGAAGGCGCGCCTGCGGCTCGGCCCCGTCACGACGGCCAACGACCGCGACCTCGCCGCCGACACGGTCATGACTGCGGAGTACGCGCAGGGCGAGGAGATCCCGCTGGGAACGAGCGTCGCGCTGCAGGTCGCGAGCGGGAAGGTGACCCTCGTCAACCTCGAGGGCTACTCGCTGGAGGGCGCGGAGCGCGAGCTCGACGCGATCGGCCTCACCGCGACGCGCATCGACAACCCGGACTGCCCGGGCGACCCGGACGCGCCCCTCGTGACGGCGCAGTCGCTGGCCGCCGGCGACGTGCCGATCCACTCCGAGGTGGCACTCACCGTCTGCACCGGCGCGCCCTGACCCGTCAGCCGATCGCGCGGTGCGGGTGCAGCTGCGCGCCCCGCGCCGCGGCCCCGACGGGCCCGATGCCCTCGAGCCACGTTCCCAGCAGGAGATAGCCGCCCTCGGTGAGGACGCTCTCCGGGTGGAATTGGACGCCCACGATCGGCAGCGTCTCGTGGGCGAGGCCCATGACCACCCCGGAGGCCGTCGTCGCCGTCACCCGCAGCGGGGCGCGGACGGATGCCGGGTCGACGGCCAGCGAGTGGTAGCGCGTCGCAGTGAATGGATTCGGGAGCCTCGCGAAGAGGCCGGTGCCGTCGTGCTGCACAGCCGAGGTCATCCCGTGCATGAGTTCCGGCGCATGGTCCACCCGCGCGCCGAAGGCCTCGCCGATCGCCTGATGTCCGAGGCACACGCCGAGGAGGGGGAGACCGGTGCGCGCGGCCTCGCGTACCACGTCGATCGAGGCGCCCGCGTCGGCCGGCGCGCCGGGTCCCGGCGAGATGACGACACCGGTGCGGCCGGCGAGCGCGCCGGCGACGTCGGTGACGGCATCCGCCTCGATCACCTCGCATGCGGCGCCCAGTTCGGTGAGGTAGCCGACGAGGGTGTGGACGAAGCTGTCGTGGTTGTCCACGACCAGGACGCGCGGGGCGTCCGCCATCAGCCGCCGATCGTGGAGTCGGTCGGCGTGAGGAACTGCGAGACCCAGGGGAAGACGTGGAAGAACAGGCCGTACAGCACGGCCGCGACGGCGAGGGTCAGGAGGATGATGCGGAGCCAGGCCGGACCCGGCAGCGCGCGCCACAGTGCCGCGTACATCAGGCCGCCACCCCCTCGGTCAGGGACGCCGGCGGGCCGTCGGCCGTCGGGGTGAACTCCTCGAACACGGCGTACGCGATGATGCGCTCGAGCATGTTGAGCTTGGGTGCGCAGCTCGTGAGCGTCAGGTAGCGCTCGTCGGCCGCCATGGAGGGCTGCTGGGGGACGGCGGACAGCACGTCGACCTCCGTGGCCTGCACGTATTCGAGGGTGCGGAAGCGGTACGTGTACCAGCCGTCCGGCGTCCGGATGACGATGGCGTCGCCCACGACGAGCCGGTCGATGGGGTCGAACGGCGCTCCGGAGGTCCACCGGTGCGCGGCGTAGACCGTGTTGCCCACCTCGCCCGGCATCGCGGTGTCGGGGTAGTGCCCGATCTCGCCGCGATCGAGGATGTCGGTGCGGGTGACGCCGGCGGCGATCGTGAACTTCCAGTCGGTACCGAACCGTGGCACGTACATGACGCCGAACTGCTCGCCGTGCTCCGGCTGCGCGCGGACGGGGATGACGGGTGCGGCGGGGGCGGTGGGCTCCGCGTCGGGCGTCTGCTCCGGCGTGGCGGCGGGAGTCGGCGCGGGCGCGTTCTGCCACTGCTCGACGAGCGCTGAGGCCTCCGCGTGCTTCTGGTTGCCGATGATGAGATCGCCGATCCACATCTGCCACGACACGTACAGCAGGACGACGACGCCCAGCGTGATGAGGATCTCCCCCAGGATGCCGAGGAACGAGATCCGAGGGCGCGCCCGTCGGGATCGCCTCGTCATCTCGTCGCCCACAGGCCGATTCTACCCAGCGCCGACTGTGGCGCGGCTGGGTCGGCGCCCGCGCGCCCGGTAGAATCACACGCATGGCACGTTCAGGCAAGGACGACGAACCGCTGGTCGAGCACACCGAGGGTGGCGCTGCTCCGAACCCGGTGTGGTTCAAGCCCATCATGCTGGGCCTGATGCTGCTGGGCCTCGCGTGGGTGCTCGTGTTCTACCTGAGCTCGATGGCCTTCCCCATCCCCGGCATCGGCCCGTGGAACCTCGTCATCGGCTTCGGCATCGCGTTCGTCGGCTTCCTCATGACGACGCGCTGGCGCTGACGCGCGCCCACGTCCACAGATCCACTCACAGGGTGTGAATTACACCGGTGTGATTCATCCCCAGCCTGTGGATGAAACTGTGGATAACTTCGCCGCAGGTCACCCGTAGACCAGCGCGGGAATGACGAGGAGCGCGAGAAGCGCGGCCCCGATCCCGATCAGCAGCCACAGCTGCGTGCGCTGCTGCCGGACGGCGCGTGTGCGTGCGAACACGAAGCCCACCAGAAGGCCCGCGAGCCCGCCGCCGATGTGCGCCTGCCAGGAGATGTTCGAGCCCGGCAGGAACGTGATCACGAGGTTCAGCCCCAGGATCACGGCGATCGCGGTCACGTTGGCCCCCAGGTGCCGGCCGATGACGAACATCGCGCCGAGGAGTCCCCACACCGCGCCGGACGCGCCGACGACCCACGTGCCGGGGGCCAGGAGGGCGACCAGCACCGACCCGCCGAGTGCGCTCAGCAGGTAGAGCGCGAGGAAGCGGATCCGGCCCAGCAAGGGCTCCAGACTCCGGCCGAGCGCCCACAGCGCCAGCATGTTGAGAGCGACGTGCCAGATCCCGGCGTGGACGAGGGTCACGGTGACCAGTCGCCACGGCTCGAACGCGTACACCGGCAGCACGTACAGGCTGTTGAAGGCCAGCGCCGACCGGATCACTCCGCCGATGCCGGGGATCAATCCGACGAGGAACAGCGCCGACGTCAGGATCACGAGCGCGTAGGTCACGACCGGGCGGTCGGACTGCCCGCGCGCCCGGCGCCGCGGCATCCGCGTCACCGTCGCGCCCTTCGCAGCGCGCTGCTGCTCCGCGAGGCATTCCGGGCAGATGACCCCGACGGGCATCTGCGTCTGGCATTCGGGGCAGATGGTGCGCAGACACCGCTGGCACAGCACGAAGCTCTGCCGATCCGGATGCCGGTAGCAGAAGTTCTCCGGGTTGCTCCGGTAGTCGGGGGAGCTCACGTGCGGTGCGTCAGGCGGCGACGACGTCGACCGAGGTGAGGACGACGGGCTCGACGGGACGGTCGCCGGCTCCGGTGGGGACCGCGGCGATCGCATCCACGACCGCCCGCGAGGCGTCGTCGGCGACCTCGCCGAAGATCGTGTGCTTGCCCTGCAGCCAGGGCGTCGGGTCGGTCGTGATGAAGAACTGCGAGCCGTTGGTGCCCTCGGGCTTGCCGGTGATGGCATTGCGACGCAGACCCGCGTTGGCCATCGCGAGCACGTACGGCTTCGTGAAGTCCAGCTCGGGGCTGATCTCGTCGTTGAAGGTGTAGCCGGGTCCGCCGATGCCCTGTCCGAGCGGGTCGCCGCCCTGGATCATGAAGCCCGGGATGATGCGGTGGAAGACGACGTCCTTGTAGAGCGCGCCCTCGCCGGGCTGGCCGGTCGCGGGGTCGGTCCAGGCGCCGGTGCCGTCGGAGAGACCGGTGAAGTTCTGCACCGTGCGGGGTGCGTGATCGCCGAAGAGGTTGACGACGATGTCGCCGTGGTTGGTGTGCAGAGTCGCGACAGCGGTGTGGAAGGCCATGCCTCCCATTGTCACATCTGTCAACCCCTCGCGCGGTCGCCCTGGTCTGGCAAGATGGGGGGAAACGTCTCCGATCAGAGGAGGGCCCCGTGAGCCTGAGCCGCAAGCGCAAGAAGGAACTCCGCAAGCTTCAAGAGCAGGCGAACAATCTGTGGGATTCCCAGCAGGTTCTCCTGGGGCAGGTGGGAGCGGTCGCCCGTGAGGCCGGCCGCCAGCTGGGCAATTACAGCCGGGAGCAGGTGGGCCCGACCGTGCAGCACACGTACGAGAAGTACGCCGCGCCGTATCTCGACAAGGGTCTGACGACCTCCAAGCAGGTCTACAACCGGAAGCTCGTCCCCGCCGCGGGCGCCGTCGTCGGATCCGCCCTGTCGGTGTGGGATGCCGCGAACGACACGCGGGAGCGTCTCGCCGCGGGCCGTGCGCCGAGCCCCGTCGACTTCGGCGCCTTCGCCAAGCGCGCCGAGAAGCACGGGAAGGATGCCGCGAAGCGGCTGACCGTCCGTGAGGCTCCCGCTTCGAAGGGCATCGGCGCCGGCGGCGTCATCGCGATCATCCTCGGCGTGGGCGCCGCGCTCGGCGTGCTGTATGCCGCATGGCAGACGCTGCGCGCCGACGATGAGCTGTGGGTGGCGGACGACCCGCTGCGCGCACCGGATGCCTGATCCGCTCGACCGGGTCAGAATCGCCGCAGCAGAACGCGGCCTCGACATCGAACTGCGCCCTCGTCCGGAGGCGCGCAGTCTCGTCGAGGCCGCGTCGCTGTTGGGGCTCCGGCCCGCCGACATCGTCAAGACCCTCGTCGTCAAGCGGGCGGACGACACGTACCTGTTCGCTCTGATCCCCGGCGATCGGGCCATCTCCTGGCCGAAGCTGCGGGCCCTGGTCGGCGTCAACCGGCTGCAGCTTCCTGATCCTGCGCTCGCCCTGGCCGCCACAGGCTACGAGCGGGGCACGATCGTGCCGATCGGCAGCACGACGGCCTGGCCCGTCTACGCGGACGAGTCGATCCGCGGCCGGCGCATCGCGATGGGGGCCGGCGCGCACGGCTACAGCCTGTTCGTCGAGGCGGACGCCTTGATCGCCGCCTTCGAGGCGACGGTCGCCGACATCTCGCAGGAGATCCCCTAGCCGCTCGGCGGCGACACACCTGCCATCCGCAGCCCGACATCGACGAGCTTCACGTGCGGGAGGTGTGCGACGGCGGCGAGCGGAAACCAGTCCGCCCGATCGGTCGATCCGTCGACCTCGTCGCGGAGCCGTCCGCCCGTGATGCGCGCGCGGTAGACGATGCGCAGGGCGTGCAGCGGCTCGGTGTGCCCCGGCTGCACGCGGTGCGAGGCGGGGATCACGTGGGAGTCGATGCCGAGGAGTCCCTCGAGCTGCACGCGGAAGCCCGTCTCCTCGCGCACCTCGCGACGCGCCGCCGTCTCGGGGTCCTCGCCGGGCTCGAGGCCGCCGCCCGGCAGCGTCCAGGCCGCGCGGCGGCCTTCGACCCAGTGCGCGAGCAGCACGTGGTCGCTGTCATCGATGATGACGGCGTACGCCGCGACGCGCAGGTCCATTCCGGAACACTACCGAACGGCGTCATCGTGGAACGAGGAAGAGGCCGACCCGATGGGGCCGGCCTCGTGATCCTGTGGAGCCTAGGAGATTCGAACTCCTGACATCCTGCTTGCAAAGCAGGCGCTCTACCAACTGAGCTAAGGCCCCGCGGGGAATGTTCTTGTGGGGCTACCAGGACTTGAACCTGGGACCTCTTCATTATCAGTGAAGCGCTCTAACCGCCTGAGCTATAGCCCCGTCTGGAGATCGGCGTCGCCGCCGTCAACCTCCAAGACTTTACCCGAATCGCGGGCAATCCCGAAATCCGGTCAGTTCGAGGTGAACCCCACGAGCAGACCGCCCGTGACCTTGACCATCAGGTTGTAGATCCCGGCCACGACCGCACCCAGCACCGTCACGACGATGAGGTTCAGGATCGCGACGATCGCGGCGAACGCCATGACCTGCGGCAGGCTCAGGAACTCGCTCAGCTGGAAGCTGCCGTCGGTGAAGGCGAGGAAGAACTCGTCGAGCTTGCCGATGAGGTTCGTCGTCTGCAGCACCATGTAGATGAGGAAGACCGACACGATCGTCACGATCGCGAGGGCGACCGCCGCGAGGAAGGACAGCTTCACGGCGGACCAGAAGTCCACGTACACCAGGCGCAGGCGCACCTGCTTGGAGCTGGTCTTGCTCGAGGATTTCTTGGCCAGCTTGTCGGCTACCGTGCTCATGCGTCAGTGTCACTCTCTTCGGGGCTCGCAGGCGGGGCGTCATCTGCGGCGGCGGAGGTGGCATCCTCGGATGCCGCGGCTTCGGCGGCCTGAGCCAGCCCACGCTCTCCGTTGCGGGCGATCGCGAGGATGCGATCGTCGTCATCGGGGCGGGCGAACACGACACCCATGGTGTCGCGTCCCTTGGCGGGGACCTCGGCCACGGCAGAGCGTACCACCTTGCCGCTGGCAAGAACCACCAAGACCTCGTCGTCCTCGGCGACCATCATGCCGCCCGCGAGGACGCCACGATCGTCGTTGAGCTTGGCCACCTTGATGCCGAGACCGCCGCGTCCCTGGACGCGGTACTGGTCGACGGCGGTGCGCTTGGCGAACCCGCCCTCGGTCACGACGAACACGAAGTCGGTGTCGCGTGCGACGGATGCCGACAGCAGGCTGTCGTCCTCGCGGAACGACATCCCCTTCACACCCTCGGTCGAACGTCCCATGGGGCGGAGCGAGTCGTCGCTCGCGGTGAAGCGCAGCGACATGCCCCGGCGCGAGATGAGCAGGATGTCGTCGGTCTCGTCGACCAGCAGCGCGCTGACCAGCTCGTCGCCGTCCTCCTCCTCCTGACCGCGCAGGCGGATCGCGATGATGCCGCCCTGACGGTTCGTGTCGTAGTCGGTGAGCGCCGTCTTCTTGATCTTGCCGTCGCGCGTCGCGAGGACGAGGTACTGGGCGGCGCTGTAGTCGCGCAGCGCCAGGATCTGCGCGATCTCCTCGCCGGGCTGCAGCGCGAGGAGGTTCGCGACGTGCTGACCCTTCGCGTCGCGGCCGGCCTCGGGGACCTCGTAGCCCTTCGACCGGTAGACGCGGCCCTTCGTCGTGAAGAAGAGGAGCCAGTGGTGCGTCGTGGTGACGAAGAAGTGCTCGACGACGTCGTCGGCGCGCAGCTGCGCACCCTTGACGCCCTTGCCGCCGCGGTGCTGCGAGCGGTAGTTGTCGCTGCGGGTGCGCTTGATGTACCCGTCGCGGGTGACGGTGATGACCATCTCCTCCTCGGGGATCAGGTCTTCCATCGACATGTCGCCGTCGAAGCCGTGCAGGATGTGCGTGCGCCGCTCGTCGCCGAAGCGGTCGACGATCTCGGTCAGCTCCTCGCGGATGATGGTGCGCTGCCGGCGCTCGTCGGCGAGGATCGCCTGGAAGTCGGCGATCTGCGTCTCCAGCTCGGTGGCCTCGTCGATGATCTTCTGCCGCTCGAGCGCCGCGAGGCGACGCAGCTGCATCGCGAGGATCGCGTCGGCCTGCTTGTCGTCGATCTCGAGCAGCGACTTCAGTCCCGCACGCGCGTCGTCCACGGTGGGCGACCGACGGATGAGCGCGATGACCTCGTCGAGCGCGTCGAGCGCCTTGAGGTAGCCGCGCAGGATGTGCATCCGCTCCTCGGCCTTGCGCAGACGGTAGGTCGTCCGGCGGACGATGACCTCGATCTGGTGGTCGAGCCACAGCGTCACGAAGCCGTCGATCGGCAGTGTGCGCGGCACACCGTCGACGATCGCGAGCATGTTGGCGCCGAAGTTCTCCTGCAGCTGGGTGTGCTTGTAGAGGTTGTTCAGCACGACCTTCGCGACGGCGTCCCGCTTCAGAACGATGACGAGGCGCTGACCCGTCCGGTCGGAGGTCTCGTCGCGGATGTCGGCGATGCCGCTGAGCTTGCCGTCGCGGGCGAGGTCGCGGATCTTCGCCGCGACGTTGTCGGGGTTGACCTGGTAGGGCAGCTCGGTGACCACGAGGCACGTGCGGCCCTGGATCTCCTCGACGTTGACGACGGCGCGCATCGTGATCGAGCCGCGGCCCGTGCGCTGCGCGTCGCGGATGCCGCGGGTGCCGAGGATCTGCGCGCCGGTCGGGAAGTCCGGACCGGGGATCCGCTGCATGAGCTGCTCGAGCATCTCCTCGCGCGGCGCCGTCGGGTTGTCCAGCACCCAGAGCGCGCCGTCCGCGACCTCGCGGAGGTTGTGCGGTGGGATGTTCGTCGCCATGCCGACGGCGATGCCGACCGAGCCGTTGACGAGGAGGTTGGGGAACCGCGCCGGCAGGACGGTCGGCTCCTGCGTGCGTCCGTCGTAGTTGTCCTCGAAGTCGACGGTCTCCTCGTCGATGTCGCGGACCATCTCGAGGGCGAGCTGGGCCATCTTCGTCTCGGTGTACCGCGGCGCGGCGGCGCCCATGTTGCCGGGCGAGCCGAAGTTGCCCTGGCCGTCGGCCAGCGGGTAGCGCAGCGACCACGGCTGCACGAGGCGGACGAGCGCGTCGTAGATCGCGCTGTCGCCGTGCGGGTGGTACTGGCCCATGACCTCGCCGACGACGCGCGCGCACTTCGAGTACGCCTTGTCGGGGCGGTAGCCGCCGTCGTACATGCCGTAGATGACGCGGCGGTGCACGGGCTTGAGGCCGTCGCGCACGTCGGGCAGCGCACGCCCGACGATGACGCTCATGGCGTAGTCGAGGTAGCTGCGCTGCATCTCGACCTGGAGGTCGACCTGGTCGATGTTGCCGTGCGAGTAGCCCGCGGGGAGCTCGGGGCGCTGTTGGTCAGTCATGTTCTCTCAGTTCCGTTCGCAGCGCTCAGATGTCCAGGAAGCGGACGTCCTTGGCGTTGCGCTGGATGAATCCGCGCCGCGCCTCCACGTCCTCGCCCATGAGCACCGAGAAGATCTCGTCGGCCGCGGCCGCGTCGTCGATGGTGACCTGGCGGAGGGTCCGCGTCTGCGGGTCCATCGTCGTCTCCCACAGCTCCTTGGCGTTCATCTCGCCGAGACCCTTGTAGCGCTGCACGCCGTTGTCCTTGGGGATGCGCTTGCCCGCGGCGACGCCGTCGGCCATGAGCGCGTCGCGCTCGCGGTCGCTGTAGACGTACTCGTGCGCGGAGTTCGACCACTTCAGGCGGTACAGGGGCGGCTGCGCGAGGTAGACGAAGCCGGCCTCGATGAGACCGCGCATGTAGCGGAAGAGGAGCGTCAGCAGCAGGGTCGTGATGTGCTGGCCGTCCACGTCGGCATCCGCCATCAGGACGATCTTGTGGTACCGCGCCTTGTCGACGTTGAAGTCCTCGCCGATGCCGGTGCCGAACGCGGAGATCATCGCCTGGATCTCGGCGTTGCCGAGCGCGCGGTCCAGCCGCGCCTTCTCGACGTTGAGGATCTTGCCGCGGAGGGACAGGATCGCCTGCCGCTCCGGGTCGCGCCCGGAGACCGCCGAGCCGCCGGCGGAGTCACCCTCGACGAGGAAGATCTCGCTGATGGACGGGTCCTTGCTCGTGCAGTCCTTGAGCTTGTCGGGCATGGATGCGGACTCGAAGACGCTCTTGCGGCGCGCGGTCTCGCGCGCCTTGCGCGCGGCCATCCGCGCCGTCGCGGCGTCGATGGCCTTCATGATGACGCGCTTGGCCTGCGCCGGGTTCCGGTCGAGCCAGTCGGTGAGCTGGTCGCCGACGACCTTCTGCACGAACGCCTTCGCCTCGGTGTTGCCGAGCTTCGTCTTGGTCTGACCCTCGAACTGCGGCTCGGAGAGCTTCACCGAGATGACGGCCGTCAGGCCCTCGCGGATGTCCTCGCCGGTGAGGTTGTCGTCCTTCTCCTTGAGCATGCCCTTCTCGCGGGCGTACTTGTTGATGTTGACGGTCATCGCCGCGCGGAAGCCCTCTTCGTGGGTGCCGCCCTCATGCGTGTTGATCGTGTTCGCGAAGGTGAAGACGTTCTCGGTGTAGCTCGTCGTCCACTGCATCGCGAGCTCGAGCGAGATGTGCCGGACGGTGTCCTCGGCCTCGACCTCGATGATCTCGTCGTTGACGACATCCGCCTTGCGCACCTTGTTGAGGTACTCGACATAGTCGACGAGGCCCCGCTCGTAGAGGAAGTCGTCCTCCTTGTGGACCGTCTTGGCGGTGCCGTCCTCGCCGTCGACGATGTAGGTCGAGTCCGGGCGCTCGTCGCGCAGCGTGATGCGCAGGCCCTTGTTGAGGAACGCGGTCTGCTGGAAGCGCGTGCGGAGGGTGTCGTAGTCGAAGGACACCGTCTCGAAGATCGTGTCGTCGGGCCAGAACGTGATGGTCGTGCCGGTGTCGGGGGTCTCCTCCGCCATCGCGAGAGGCGCCTGGGGCACACCGCCGTCGCGGTAGGTCTGCCGCCAGGCGTGTCCCTGCCGCTTGACCTCGACGTCGAGCCGGGTGGAGAGCGCGTTGACGACGGACGATCCGACACCGTGCAGACCTCCGGAGACCGCGTAGCCGCCGCCGCCGAACTTGCCGCCGGCGTGCAGCACCGTCAGGACGACCTCGACGGTGGACTTGCCCTCCGCCTTGTGCATGTCGACGGGGATGCCGCGGCCGTTGTCGACGACGCGGAGCGCGCCGTCTTCCATGATCGTCACGTGGATGGTGTCGCAGTAGCCGGCGAGCGCCTCGTCGACGGAGTTGTCGACGATCTCGTAGACCAGGTGATGCAGGCCCCGCTCGCCCGTCGAGCCGATGTACATACCGGGGCGCTTGCGGACGGCTTCGAGTCCCTCGAGCACCTGGATCTCGTCGGCCCCGTACTCGCTCGGCACCTTTGCGGGCGGCTGCGGCCGGAGATCGTCGGGAACGCTGTCGGGGGTTTCAGACGTCATAGGTTTCGAGCGCTCCACATCGTTCTTGCAGTGTGGTTCCAGTCTATCGCGAAACCGCTCCCGAGCCGGGCGAAAACGGCCCTGTGGCGCGCTGAAATCTCGGTTGATGGCGCAGGACGTGGCTCAGCCGTAGGTATCGCGAGGACCGCGCCCTGGAACGGCTCTGGGGCCCCATTTCCAGGAGGGGACGTCCGGGCCCACAAAACGGAGGTTCTCGACTCCCGCGTCGGGGAACCTCGCCATGATCTCGGTGAGGATGACGCCGCGCATGAGATGGAGGTTCTTCGCCCAGGCCGTCGAATCGCACTGGACGGTCAGCACCCCGTCGCCGAGTGCGACCGGATGCGCGTGCCGCGCGGTCTCGGAGCCAGCCACGTCCTCCCACTGCAGGACGAGGTCTTCGCGGGCGAGCGCCGGGTCCCATCCCGCCTGACGGGTGAGGTCCGCCAGCAGATCGCCGACGCCCTTCGGGTCGCGTCCGGGCGCGAACGGCAGGTTCTCGTCGTCGTCGCGCTTGCGGCGACGACGCTTCTTCGCCATGGAAGGCTCGAGACCGCGCAGGCGCAGATACGTCGCGATGGTCTCCGGGACACCGCTGTCCTCGGCGCCGCGCTCAGACATCGGCTGCCTCGCTGATCGTGCCGGCCTCGACGCGGACGGTGCGGGCGCGGAGCGCCGCCGGCACATCCTCCTCGACCGCGGCAGTGACGATGACCTGCTCGAAGTCGGCGACGACGCCGGCCAGCCGCGATCGGCGGTCGGCATCCAGCTCGGCGAAGACGTCGTCGAGGATCAGGACGGGGTCCCCCAGACTCGACTGCTCGCGCAGGAGTCGAGCGGATGCGAGGCGGAGCGCGAGTGCGACCGACCAGGATTCGCCGTGCGAGGCATACCCCTTCACGGGAAGCCCGCGCACCCGCATGAGCAGGTCGTCGCGGTGCGGCCCGACGAGCGTCATGCCGCGATCCAGCTCCGCGGACCGCTTGGCGGCGAGGGCCTGCCGGAAGAGCGACTCGATTCCGGCGGCATCGGCGACCGTCGCGGACGCCTCACCGTCTTCCGGATCCGCCCCGCTCACGGTGAGCGCCCACTCCAGCTCCGGCTGGTGATCGGCCCCGGCGATGGCCGTGTACGCCTCGGCGACCGGGATCGCGAGATCGGCGGCCAGCGCGAGCCGTGCCCGGATGACCTCGGTGCCGAGCTGGACGAGCTTGTCGTCCCACACCTCGAGCGTCGACAGGGCGTCGCCGCGGATGCCGCGGGCCCGCGCCGACTTCAGCAGCGCCGTGCGCTGCTTGAGCACCCGGTCGTAGTCCGCGAGCACGCCCGCCATGCGCGGCGCGCGCTGGATGAGGAGCTGATCGGCGAAGCGCCGGCGCGACGTCGGGTCGCCGCGGACGATCTGCAGGTCCTCGGGTGCGAAGAGCACCACTTGCGCGTACCGGGGCAGTTCCGCGGTCCGCGACGGGGCGCCGTTCACGCGCGCCTTGTTCGACCCGGTCCGGTTCAGCTGCACCTCGAGCAGCACACGGCGGTCGCCGTGGGCGAGGCGCGCGCGGATGATGGCGGCATCCGCACCGTGCCTGACCATCGGGGCATCCTGCGAGACGCGGTGCGATCCCAGCGTCGCGAAGAAGGCGATGGCCTCCGCGAGGTTCGTCTTGCCCTGCCCGTTGCGGCCGACGAAGACGTTCGCGCCCGCGGTCAGCGTCACGTCGGCGGCCGCATAGTTGCGGAAGTCGACGAGACTGAGCTGCTCCACGATCACCAGATCACCCTAATCCGCGCCCTGACCTCGCCGTGTGCGGCGAGGGACCGGAACGGCCCGACTCAGCGGAGCAGGAGATTGGGCTGCAGCAGGTACTTGAAGCTCTCCGGGCCGCCCGAGGTCTGCGGCGTCACGAGCACGGGGCTCAGCTTGTTGGCGTTCTCGCTGGAGGTGAACGTGATCCGCGTGAACTCGCTCTTGACGGCGCCGAGCGCCTCGAGCAGGTACTGCGGGTTCAGGCCCAGCGTGACGTCCTCGCCGGTGAGCGTCGCGTCGACGGATTCGGTGGCGCGCGCCTGCTCGGTCCCGGAGGCGTCCATCGAGACGCCGTCCTCGGAGAAGGTGAAACGCAGCGGCGCCGACCGGTCGAGGACGAGGGCGACGCGGCGGACGGCCTCGACGAGCTCGGCGGTGCCCACGACCGCGTAGTGGTCGGTCTGCTCGGGGAACAGCCGTCGCACCGGCGGGAAGTTGCCCTTGATCAGCAGCGACGTGACCGTCTTGTTGCCGGCCGTGAACGCGATGATCTCGCGGTCGCCGGAGCCGGAAAAGGACACCTTGATGTCGCCGGAGTGCGCGAAGGTCTTGCCGACCTCGGTGAGGGTGCGGGCCGGGACGAGCGCGGTCGTGGAGTCGCCGTCGCCGACGGTGCCGCCGTCCCACGGGATCTCGCGCAGTGCGACGCGGTAGCGGTCGGTCGCGACGAGGCTGAGCTGCGTGCCGGCGACCTCGAGCTGGACACCGGTCAGGACCGGGGTGACATCGTCGCGCGAGGCGGCGAAGGCGACCTGGGCGATCGCCGTCGCGAAGTCCTCGGCGGGGACGAGTCCGGAATCGCCGGACACCTCGGGGATCGCGGGGTATTCCTGCACCGGCATCGAGGCGAGGGTGAAGCGTGCGGAGCCGCACGAGAGCACGATGCCGCCGTCCTCTGCCACGGCGATCTCGATCGGCGCGTTCGGCAGCCGGCTCGCGATCTCGGAGAGGAGTCGGCCGTGGACGAGGATCGTGCCCGGCTCGTCGACCGTCGCTTCGATCGTCGTGCGGGCGGACGCCTCGTAGTCGAACGCGGCGAGCGACAGGCCGGCTTCCGATGCCTCGATCAGCACACCGGCGAGGATCGGCTGGGGATTGCGCTGCGGAAGGAGCTTCACAACGAACGACACGGCCTCGCTGAACACATCGCGATTCACGTGGAACTTCACTGGCGCTCCCTTGACGTCGAGTAGGGCTTTCCCATGCTAGTGCCCTTGCTCACGGCGTTGTGTGCCACGACGTCCCCCGACGTCTTCCCGTCGCTTCCCCCCTTGGGGTGATCGGATCGGGATTTGAAGAAGGAGAGAGATGTCATGGTGTTAACCGCTGTGGAAACTGTGGATAACTCGGACGATCCCGCTGAACGAGCCGAAACCACATCCGTGTAACTTGTGGGCTGGGTGCGCATTCCGCTCGTTCAGCGGTGGAGCCGCCGTGCGGCCGCAGCGGGTGCCATCCACAGGGAGACGCGATCCGCTCACAATCATCCGGATTCGACGACGAGTTATCCACAGGCTTTCCACACTGTGCAGAACGTCATGATCAGCATCCGTGCGACGGGTGTCAAGCACGGATGAAGGAATATATCGGCCGGTGACGGGCCGAGGCGGGTCAGCGGCCGACGCGACCGAGCTGCGTCGTGATCTCCGACACCTGGTTGTAGATCGAGCGGCGCTCTTTCATGAGCTCGCTGATCTTCTTGTACGCGTACATGACGGTGGTGTGGTCGCGGTTGCCGAAGAGCTGCCCGATCTTCGGCAGGGACAGGCTCGTGCGCTCACGGCACAGGTACATCGCGATCTGACGGGCCGTGGCGACGGCCTGCGACCGGCTCGACCCGTACAGGTCGTCGACCGAGAGACGGAAGTACTGCGCCGTCGCGGTGATGATGTCGGTCGGGGAGATCACGTTGGCGTCGTCGTGGTCGACGATGTCGCGGAGCACGGTCTGCGCCAGCGAGATGTCGAGCGAGGAGCGGTTGAGGCTCGCGAACGCCGACACCCGGATGAGGGCGCCCTCGAGTTCGCGGATGTTGGAGGACACCTTCGTCGCGATGTACTCGAGCACCTCGTCCGGCACGAGGAGCCGCTCGCTCTGCGCCTTCTTGCGGAGGATCGCGATGCGCGTCTCGAGGTCGGGCGCCTGCACGTCGGTGATGAGGCCCCATTCGAAGCGGCTCCGCATGCGGTCCTCGAAGCCGGTGAGCTGCCGCGGCGGGACATCGCTCGTGATCACGACCTGCTTGTCGTGGTCGTGCAGCGTGTTGAACGTGTGGAAGAACGCCTCCTGCGTCTCCTGACGACCCTGCAGGAACTGGATGTCGTCGATGAGGAGGATGTCGACGTCGCGATAGCGGGCCTGGAAGGCGGAGCCGCGGTTGTTCGCGATCGAGTTGATGAAGTCGTTCGTGAACTCTTCGCTGGAGACGTAGCGGACGCGGATGCCGGTGTAGAGGCTCAGCGCGTAGTCGCCGATGGCGTGCAGGAGGTGGGTCTTGCCGAGGCCGGAGTCGCCGTAGATGAACAGCGGGTTGTACGCCTTCGCCGGCGCTTCGGCCACGGCGACCGCGGCGGCGTGCGCGAACCGGTTGGACTGGCCGATGACGAAGTTGTCGAAGGTGTACTTCGGGTTCAGGCGTGTGTCGTTGCGGGTCGCCGGCGCGGCCTGTTCGGCGTAGTCCTCGGCGGCGGGCCGGGGGATCACCGGCTGTGTCGCGGATTGCACCGGCACGGGGGCCGTCAGATGCGCATCGGCCAGCTCGGGGTTGACCACGACACGGAAGGTGGATGCCGACGGCTCGGCGTGCACGTGGGCCAGCGCCTCCATGATGGGCGCGCGAAGGCGCTTGTTCAGCTGCGCGGCCGTGAGGTCGTTCGGCACATCCAGGTAGAGGGTGCCGCTCATGACGCCCTGCGCGACGGCGAGGTTCAGGAATCCCTGCAGCTGCGGCGTGACGCGGTCGTCATCGGCGAGCACATCCAGCACAGCCGTCCAGACCGGGACGTCCGGAAGATCGTGCGGAGACATGTCCCCCCAAGGGTAGAAGCGCGGGTGACAGGCGATCGGATACGCTGTCCACACCTGTGGATAAGTGCCCGAGCCACGCTAGTCATCGCGTCGTGCGGAGCAAAATCCACTGTAGAACCGCTCCGCGTGTCGTCGCCAGGTTGTCTGGGAGCCCGGTGGATAATGACACGCTTCCGAGGGTCCGGTTTGGGTAATCGGAGATGTCGACGTATTCTTAGTCGGTTGACTTATGCCCTCGCGGGCAGTCCCCTGTACCTGTGTCCCCGGTCTAGAGCGTTCGGGTGACGAGCCGATCCGGAGTGATCTCATGACCAAGCGCACGTTCCAGCCCAACAACCGCCGCCGCGCCAAGAAGCACGGCTTCCGTGCCCGCATGCACACGCGTGCCGGCCGTTCGATCCTCTCGGCTCGTCGCGCCAAGGGGCGCACCGAGCTTTCGGCCTGACCTGACCCGGTGCTGGCGCGCGGGAACCGCATCACCCGCGGGGCGGAGTACAAGGCCGTCGTCCGCAGGGGTGCCCGCTGTGCCGCCGTGCACACCGTGACCTACGTGGCCACCACCTCGGAGCCGCGCTCGGCGCGCTTCGGCTTCATCGTCAGCAAGCAGGTCGGCTCTGCCGTCGTCCGCAACACCGTGCGCCGGCGGCTCAAGGCCGTCTGCGCGGAGGCGCTGGGCGATGTCCGCGCAGGCACCGACGTCGTCATCCGTGCACTTCCCGGTGCGGCGACCGCCGACTACGCCGAGCTGCGCGACGAAGTGAGCCGCTGCCTGAGCCGGAAGGCCGCAGCGTGACATCCGCGACACTGCCGGCATCGGCGACCGGCGACGCGCACCTCTCCGCCGCGGGCATCCTGCCGGCCGTCCCCCTCCTTCCGCGCAACGCGGTCCTCGCGATCCTGCACGCCTATCGCGCGACGGTCTCGCACGCGTACGGCGACGTCTGCAAGTACTACCCCTCCTGCTCCGCCTATGCCGTCGGCGCGGTCCAGCAGCACGGTGCCGTGAAGGGCGCCGCGCTGGCCGCCGCCCGCATCGCGCGCTGCCACCCTTGGGCACAGGGCGGCATCGACGACGTGCGGCCCCGCGAGGGATTCCGACACCACCTGACTCCGCACGGATTCGTCGTGCCCCCCAGAAAGGACTGATCCGTGCTGGATCTTCTCTTCGCCGCCTCGGCCACCCCGACGCCTGCCGCGTCCGCGGGCGGCTTCGACCTGTTCAGTACGATCCTCTGGCCGCTCAAGTGGCTCGTCGAACTGATCCTCGTCGCGTGGCACGCGATCTTCACCTTCTTCGGCCTCGCACCCGATGACGGCATCACCTGGGTGCTGTCGATCGTCGGCCTCGTCCTCGTCGTCCGCTCGGCACTGATCCCGCTGTTCGTCAAGCAGATCAAGAGCCAGCGCAAGATGATGGAAATCGCCCCTGAACTGCGAAAAGTTCAGGACAAGTATCGCGGCAAGAAGGATCAGCTCTCGCGAGAGGCGATGAGCCGCGAGACGATGGCGCTGTACAAGAAGCACGGCACGACCCCCGTTTCGGGGTGTCTCCCCCTGCTCGTGCAGATGCCGATCTTCCTCTCGCTCTTCTACACGCTCAGCGACGTCAAGAAGCACGCGGAGGCCGGACTCGGCGGTGTGGGTCTCCTGAACCCCGAGCTCACACGGGAGTTCTACGACGCGAAGCTCTTCGGCGTCGCCCCGCTGCACACGAGCCTCATGGAAGCCGCCCAGCAGCAGCCCTCCGGCTGGGAGGCGACCGTCACGATCCTCGTGATCCTGGTCGTCCTGATGATCGCGTCGCAGTTCATGACCCAGCTGCAGATCATCTCGAAGAACCTGTCCCCCGAGGCCAAGACCGGCCAGGCGTACCAGATGCAGAAGATCATGCTCTACGTCCTGCCGCTGGCGTTCATCTTCTCCGGTGTCTTCTTCCCGCTCGGCGTCGTCATCTACTGGTTCATCTCGAACCTCTGGACCATGGGCCAGCAGTTCCTCGTCATCCGGAACATGCCGACCCCCGGCTCCGAGGCCGCCAAGGCGCGCGAAGAGCGGCTCGCACGCAAGGGCAAGGCGCTGGACTCCCAGGGACGCATCGTCCCCATGGAGAAGTACGAGGCCGAGCAGCAGCGCCTCTACGAAGAGGCCCAGCGCGCCAAGGAGCAGGCGCCCAAGCGTCAGCAGCCCGTCGGCAAGCAGCGCGCCAAGAAGCAGGGCAACAAGAGCAAGCCGCAGAACCCGCCCGTCGACAACTGACTTCGATCAAGGACCGTCAATGACCACCTCTCCCGAATCGACCGAGCAGCGCCACAGCACGAGCGTCGAACAGCTCGAGCAGGAAGGCGACATCGCCGCCGACTACCTCGAGGCCCTGCTCGACATCGCCGACATCGACGGTGACCTGGCCCTGGACGTCCGCGGCGACCGCGCGTACGTCTCGGTGGAGAACGAGGTCGAGGGCTCACTCGACCTCCTCTCCGACCCCGACACCGTGCAGGCGCTGCAGGAGCTGACCCGGATCGCCGTGCAGACGAAGACGGGGCGCTTCTCGCGCCTCATCCTCGACATCGGAGGCTCGCGCGACACGCGCCAGAAGCAGCTCGAGAAGCTCGTCGACCGTGCCATCGCGCGTCTGGACGACGGTGCCTCGCAGGCGTCGCTGCCCGCCATGTCGAGCTACGAGCGCAAGCTCGTGCACGACATCGTCGCGGACCGCGGCTTCGTGTCGGAGTCCTACGGCGAGTCCGCCGACCGGCACACCGTCATCCGCCGCGCGTGATGTTTCACGTGAAACGGTGATGATCGAGCTCGAGGCGGAACCCGCCGGCGTCGATGCCCTGTTCGGGGCGAGAGCCGATCTGGCGCGCCGTTTCACCGCGGCGCTGGGCGCCCACGGCGAGGAGCGCGGGCTGATCGGGCCTCTGGAGCCTCCCAGACTGTGGTCGCGGCACATCCTCAACAGCGCCGTCGCCGCACCGTTGTTCACGGCCGGTTCGCGTGTCGGTGACATCGGCTCGGGTGCGGGACTACCGGGACTCGTCCTCGCGATCGCGCGCCCGGACGTGCGTTGGGTGCTCATCGAGCCGATGGAGCGCCGTGTGACCTGGCTCGCAGAGCAGGTCGAGGCGCTCGGGCTCGACAACGTGGAGATCGTGCGGGCACGCGGCGAGGACTGGCGCGAGGGTCCTGTGCTCGACGCCGTCACGGCACGGGCCGTCAGCGCGCTCCGGACGCTCATCCCCCTCACGGCTCCCCTCGTCAGGGACGGCGGCGAACTCATCCTCCTCAAGGGCGCCAACGCCGCGAACGAGATCACCGCAGCCGACAAGCAGATCCGCCGGTACAAGCTGTCCGACGTCCGCGTCGAGCCCGTCGGCGAGGGTGTCGTCGACGAGCCGACTCGCGTCATCCGCGCCACCGTGCGCTGAGAGACTCCGTCGTACTGTTTCACGTGAAACATCGCGCTGGTCCTCCGGTCCGGCGGTGACGAGCGCCGCACGAGCACACGTCGGCTTGCCGCAACATGCCCGCCGGCGTCCACATCCGACATGTTTCACGTGAAACCTCTCGGGTCGCGGCAGTTCATGACCCCTCCGCGGCCGTTCGTATCGCCCGGCGACCGTGTGGCGGACGTCGCCTCCCGCGGGATGGCGCGCAGCGCGCTCCTCGAGCCAAGTGAGGCGTTGCGGTTAAGCACCACGAACCGGCGTTTCACGTGAAGCCCCCCGCAATACCCGTTTCACCTGCCCCCGATCTGCCCGGGACGCGGCCAATCGGGTCACGTGAACGAATCCGCGACGCCCGTTTCACGTGAAACATCGCCGCCACCCGCCGGCATCCCGTTTCACGTGAAACATCGACGCGCTGCCGCCCGGCGATGAAGCTGTCCGCGCGCTCGACTACAGTGGGATGAGCCCCCGGTACGACAGGAGTTGCAGGTGCAGGAATCGGAGAACGCGACCTCTCCCGCACCCTTCTCCCTCGGCGACACGCCCCTGGCCCGCGAGATCGCAGATCTCTCGTCTCGGCGCCGGGCGCTGGAGAAGGTCACTCTCGAGTTCGGTGGTCCGACGCGCGTCGTGACGGTCTCGAATCAGAAGGGCGGCGTCGGGAAGACCACGACGACCGTCAACATCGCCTCCGCACTAGCGATGGTGGGCGCTCGCGTCCTGGTCATCGACCTCGATCCGCAGGGGAACGCCTCGACGGCCCTCGGTGTGCCGCACACGGCCGACGTCCCGAGCGTCTACGACGTCCTCATCGACGAGTTCCCGCTGGCGGAGATCGTGCAGACGAGCCCCGAATCCCCGCTGCTGCTCTGCGCGCCGAGCACGATCCACCTTGCGGGGGCCGAGATCGAGCTGGTGTCACAGGTCGCCCGCGAACATCGGCTGCGCACAGCGCTCGAGGACTACCTCGCGGCCGCGCCCGAGCATGTCGACTTCGTGCTGATCGACTGCCCGCCGTCGCTGGGACTTCTCACGATCAACGCCTTCACGGCCGCGAACGAGGTCATGATCCCGATCCAGTGCGAGTACTACGCCCTGGAGGGTCTCAGCCAGCTGCTCGGCAGCGTGCGCATGATCCAGAAGCACCTGAACCCGACCCTGCACCTCTCCACCATCCTCCTGACGATGTACGACGGCCGGACCCGGCTCGCGCAGCAGGTCGCCGAGGAGGTGCGCAGCCATTTCCCCGCGGAAGTGCTCCGCGCCGTGATCCCGCGCTCCGTGCGGGTATCGGAGGCACCGAGCTTCGGCCAGACGGTGATCGCCTACGACGGCCAGTCGGCCGGCGCGATCGCCTACCGGGAGGCTGCGGTGGAGATCGCACGACGAGGACACGCGCACGACGACGAGGAGAACAACTGATGGCGAAGCGAACCGGACTGGGGCGCGGCATCGGCGCGCTCATCCCGACCTCCGAGGCGAATGAGGCCGGAGCCACACGTCCCGTCGACGTCTTCTTCCCGGGTGCCTCGCTCGAGCAGGCCTCGCCGCAGGATGACACCACCGAGCTCCTCGCGATCCCCGGCACGTCGTTCGTCGAGGTCGACCCGCACGACATCGTGCCGAACCCCCGGCAGCCGCGCACGCACTTCGACGCCGACGACCTCGCCGAGCTGGTGCACAGCGTCCGCGAGTTCGGCGTCCTGCAGCCGGTCGTCGTCCGGACGAACGAGGACGGCAAGTACGAGCTGATCATGGGCGAGCGCCGCACCCGCGCCGCACGCGAGGCCGGGCTCACCTCCATCCCGGCGATCGTCCGCGACACGTCGGACGAGCACCTGCTCCGCGACGCGCTCCTGGAGAACCTGCATCGCTCGCAGCTCAACCCGCTCGAAGAAGCATCGGCCTACCAGCAGCTGCTCGAGGACTTCGGGATCACGCAGGAGGAGCTCGCCGGCCGCATCGGGCGCTCACGGCCGCAGATCAGCAACACGATCCGCCTGCTGAAGCTGCCGATCCCGGTCCAGCAGCGGGTTGCGGCGGGCGTGCTGAGCGCCGGTCACGCCCGGGCCATCCTGTCCCTCGAGGACGAGACGGCGATGAGCCGCCTGGCCGACAAGATCGTCAACGAGGACCTCTCCGTCCGCGCCGCGGAGGCGGCCGCGAAGCTTCCGGATGCCGGTTCGACGCGCCGCGTGCCGCCGAAGGCGGGGGCCCGTCGTGCGCACCTCGACGAGGTCGCCGAGCGGCTCGGTGACCGCCTGAACACGAAGGTCAAGATCAACTTGACGTCCAGAAAAGGCCAGGTCATCATAGATTTCGCGACGATTCAGGATCTCAACCGGATTCTGTCCGAGATCGGCGACGACGGATTCGGCGCGCTCTGATCCACCCCCCGGATCGTCGTCGTAGGCTGGATGGGTGACCGATCGCCTCAACCTCCCGCGGCGGGCGAGCCTCGAGGTTCTGCGCGCGGAATCCGCGGACGAGTTGGCGGTTCTCATCGAGGAGCGCGTCCGCGGCGGCGAGGATCCCTGGGACTTCATGGAGGACCTCCCGACGGTCGATGAGCTCGTCGTGCTGACGCTGCGTGCGGAGAACATCGCCGCGGACGGAGGCAACCGTCCGAGCGCTGCGCGCAACTACCGCGTCCTCCGCCAGATCGCGCTGGACTACCCCGCGCTGACGCGCGCGGTCTGGCGCCTCCTCGGCAGCGAGCCGCACCGGACGTGGGATGCGTCGGTGCGCGCCGAGGCGTACTGAACCGCATCCGTGTATAGGAAAACCCCGGTCAGAAGTGATTTCCGACCGGGGGTTCCCGGTGTCTTGCGGCAGATCTCGCGTCAGGCGATGTACGCGGCGAGATCCTGCTCGAGCGCGAACTTCGGCTTGGCGCCGATGATCGTCTTCTCGACCTCACCCTTGCTGAAGACCTTCATCGCGGGGATCGAGGTGATCTGGTACTCCATCGCGAGGTTGGGGTTCTCGTCGACGTTGAGCTTGAGGACGGTGATCTTCTGCGGGTGCTCGGTGGCGATCTCGTCGAGGATCGGGCCGACCATGCGACAGGGTCCGCACCAGGCGGCCCAGAAGTCCACGAGGACCGGGCCCTCGGCGTCGATGACGTCCTGCTGCCAGGTGCTCTCGCTCGTGGCCTTGGCGGTCATATGTCTGTCTCCTTCTGAATAGACACGCGGTGTGTCATGAGGGTGGAACGTGCGGGGCGCGCGCTTTGTTCCGCTCAGGCCACGCCGACGTCCGCGAGGCCGTCGATCTCCGCGACGTCGGAGGCCGGAAGCCCCGCGTCGCCGCGCGCGGCGAGGTAGTGCTCGACGTCGAGAGCGGCGACGGTCCCGCTGCCGGCGGCCGTGACGGCCTGACGGTAGGTCGGGTCGATGACGTCGCCCGCCGCGAAGACGCCGGGGACCGACGTGCGGGACGTGCGGCCGTCCACCCAGACGGTGCCGTGCTCGGTGAGGTCGAGGCTCTTGTGCACGAGGTGCGTGCGGGGGTCGTAGCCGATCGCGACGAAGACACCCTGCAGCGGCAGTTCGCGCGTCGATCCGTCGACGGTGTCCTCCAGGACGACGCCGGTCACGGCATCCTCACCGAGGATGTCGACGACTTCGCTGTTCCAGATGAACTCGATCTTCTCGTTCGCCATCGCGCGGTCCTGCATGATCTTGGAGGCGCGCAGCTCGCCGCGGCGGTGGATGACGTAGACCTTCGAGGCGAACTTCGTGAGGAAGGTCGCCTCCTCCATCGCCGAGTCGCCGCCGCCCACGACCGCGATGACGCGCTCGCGGAAGAAGAAGCCGTCGCACGTGGCGCAGTACGAGACGCCGCGCCCCGACAGGCGCGACTCGCCCTCGATGCCGATCTTGCGCGGCGCGGAGCCGGTCGCGAAGACCAGGGACTCCGCCTCGTGGGTGGCGCCGCTGCCGAGGGTGATCTTCTTGATGTCGCCGGCGATGTCGAGCTCGACGACGTCGTCGTAGAGCACCGTGGCACCGAACCGCTCGGCCTGCTCCTGCATCTTCGCCATGAGGTCGGGACCCATGATGCCCTCGGGGAATCCGGGGAAGTTCTCCACCTCGGTGGTGTTCATGAGTTCCCCGCCGGCCTCGACCGAGCTGGCGATCACGAGCGGCTCGAGGTTCGCGCGCGCCGCGTAGATGGCAGCGGTGTAGCCCGCCGGTCCCGAGCCGATGATGATGACCTGCCGCACGGCGTCGCCCCTCTCAGATGCGGGGCACCAACCGCCCCAGCGCATTCAACCCATGGTAAGCGCGGGACATTCCCGTCGCCGCCACGACAGGCATCCTCAGCGACCCGGGAGGAAGCGTCGGGCCGCGTCGACGGCGGTCCGCAGCTCGGGGGCGCGCAGGAGGCCCAGAGCGGCGAGGTACACGAGCAGGGCGACCGCCGCGATCACGATCGTCGCGAGGACCGCGGGGCCCTTGTCCGAGGTCGCCCAGCCGTCGATCCCGCCCAGCAGGAGGAAGGTGAGCCATCCCGCCGCGGCGGCGGGGACCGCGGCGGCGAGGAAGCGCAGGTACGACACCGCGGCGGGGCGGAGGGCCAGCGGGCCGATCTTCCGCCGCAGCAGCCAGACGGCGAGGCACAGCTGGACGATGTTCGCGATGGATTGGCCGAGCGCGATCCCGAACCCCAGCAGGGGCAGCGGCAGCAGGAGATAGGCCGCGATCGCCGTGAGGATGACGAGGACGGCCTGCACGGCGGTGAACACGAACGGCGTGCGGGTGTCGTGGTGGGCGTAGAACGTGCGCTGGATGCCGAACTGAATCGACAGCGGGAGCAGTGCGACGAGGTAGGCGCCGAGCACGAGTGCGAACTGCACGGCGCCGCTCGGGCCGTCGGTGAAGATGCGCGAGACGGGGAGGATGGCCGCGACGATCGCGGCCAGCGCGCCCACCATGAAGACGCCGATGATGCGGATGGAGGCGTCGAGGTCGGTGCGGATCGCTTCGTGCCGACCGGCCGCGACGTGTTCGCTCAGTCGTGTGAAGTACGGGGTGCCGATCGAGAGCACGATGACCGAGAACGGCAGCATGAACACGAGCCACGCGTACTGCAGCGCCGCGACGGAGGCGCCCTCACCGGACGCGCTGCCGACGAGGTTGGTCTGCACGAGGCCGGCGAGCTGTCCGACCACCACCATGAGGAACGTCCACCCGGCCAGCCGGGCGATGTGCCGGAGGCCGATTCCCCGCCAGGCGAAGTCGGGGCGGACGTGCAGCCCCGCGCGGCGCCAGAACAGCAGGAGGACGAGCGCCTGCGCGACGATCCCGAGGGTCGCCGTGCCGCCCATCAGCGCGACCATCTCGGGCGTCCAGCCCGTCGCGTCGCGGTGCAGCCCGAAGACCCAGATGAACGCGGCGAAGCCGGCGATCGAGACGACGTTGTTGATGATCGGCGACCACGCGAACGGACCGAACACCCGCCGCGCGTTGAGGATCTCGCCGAGGAGCGCGTACAGGCCGTAGAAGAGCAGCTGCGGAAGGCACCAGTAGGCGAATGCGAGGGTGAGTGCCGCGCTCTCCGGACTGAGCCGAGAGCCGTACAGCTGGACGAGGAGGGGCGCCGCCACCACGGCGACGACGGTCGTGGCCGCCAGGGCGACGATGCCGAGCGTCAGCAGCTTGGAGACGAACGCGTTGCCGCCGTCCCTGTGCGCGGCGGCCTTGACGATCTGGGGCACGATCACGCCCGCGAGCAGGCCAGAGGAGATGATCGCGTAGATGTTGTTCGGCAGCTGATTGGCGATCGCGAACGCGTCGGCGGCGCGCGTGCCGATCGTGCCGAGGGCGGCCGCGAGCACGATGTTGCGGAGGAGCCCCGTGATGCGGGAGACGAGCGTGCCGGCCGCGACGGTCGCGCTGGCGCGGGACAGGCTAGACATCGGCGACCTCCGGCGTCTCCTCGCCGGGCGTCACGGCGGGCGACGCGCCGGGGGTCTCGCGCCGTCGCCGCATGCGCCGCACCGTGCGGATGACGCCGAGGACCAGGAGACCCACGACCAGGACGCCCATGACGATGACGCCCACCGACTCCCACTCGGCCTGCACGTTCACGCCGACCGAGACCGGACCGCCGATCGCGACCATCGAGGGGCTCCGCAGCTGCAGATCGATCGTGGACTCGCCCGAGCCCACGCGGGCCTCGACGGGCACCTCGGCGCGGGTGTTCTGCGCGGCTTCGGCTTCGACGGGCGTGGTCCGCTGGACGACGAGTCGCGGGTCGTTCGGCGAGGCGATGAGCACGAGGGAGACGGGCCAGCGCAGGTCGTTGCGGATCGAGAATCGCATCGGCGCGGCCGACCCCAGCAGCGTCTTGTCGCCGGCGGGGACGATCGCGACGGCGCCGAGGGTGGCCCGGCTCTGCGCGCGATGCTCCGCCACGGCGTCGCCCCACTGCTCGAGCTCGCCCCGCCAGCCGTTGCCGAGCAGCTGCAGGACCGCGGCGCGCTCCGAGCCGGTGAGCAGCGTGGCATCCTCGAGGATCGTCGCGAAGGCGGTCAGCTCGGTCTCGTCGTCCTGGAACGCGCGGAGCGCGGCGACGCGCGCGACATCGGGCTCCACCGACCGCAGCTCGACGGCCGCGGGGGCGTCGTCGAGGACCTCGCGCAGGGTGACCGGCGCACGCCCCGGCAGGTCCGTCGCCGTCGTGACGGCGTCGTGCAGGGCGGCGCGCGATCGGTCGACGCCGCGGTCGACCGTCACGAGCAGCGTGGCACCGGGGTTCTCCCGGCCGGCGGTCTGCGCGTAGGCGACCGCGGCGGCCTGCGCGGCGGCGCGCGGGACGGCATCCTCCGCCGCCGCGGCGGTGCGGAGGGCTGCCGAGACGGCCGCGTCGTAGACGAGCAGCTGCGCGTCGCCCGCGGCGGCCCGCGCCGGGACGGCACCCGTCGCCGTCGTCGCATCGGAGGAGACGAGGGTGACCGATGCCGCGTCGTCCACGACCACCTCACCCAGTGCCGCAACGGTCTCCGCGCCCGCCGTGCCGGTCGCGGGCCAGAGGATCGTGCCGGCGGAGGTCCCGAGGTCGGTGAGCTCCTCGAGGTCGGGCAGCGACGGGTCGCCGCCGGGCGTCGGACTCGGCTCGGGGGTCTCGGCGTCGCTCTCGGTGAAGTTCGCGGGATCCAGGTAGGACGTGAGCGGCAGCGGCGAGAGCGGGCGGCTGAGGCCGGCGGCGACCTGGGCTGCGAGGTCGGCGTCGCCGAACTGCAGCGCGAACCGCGGGTTGGGGAAGGCCAGCAGGTCATCGAGCCAGGTGACCGCCGACGGCGGTGCCGACTGGCCGAGGACGCGGATCGCCGCCGGGAGGGCGGGGTCGACCGCGAGGATCGCGGCCGTGCCGGCGACGGCGTCGAGCTGGTCGCGGAGGGTGCCCCCGTCGGCGGTGAGTTCGCTGAGCTGCTCGGCCGTGAGCAGCCCGTCGCTGAGGCCCCCCGCCGTGATCGGGACGACGACGGCGACGTCGGCGGCCGCGGCATCCTCGTCCGGGATCGTGACGACACTCGCGGACGTGAGGTCGCCCTGGGCCGACGAGTACGTCGCCAGCAGGGGGTACACCCCCGGCGCCAGATCATCGATCCCGGAGTCGGCCGGTTCGATGGCGCTCGTCGTCGTGCGCACGCCGTGCGCCGCGAGTGCGTCGATCCTCGTCGTGGCGATCGGGGTGAGCCGGAGCGACGGACGGTCGCCGCCGAGCCACGCGTCCAGCGATGTGCGCGTGCGCAGCGCGTCGCGCCCGATCGCGATCGTGACGTCGCCGGCGGCGACCGTCGAGTCGGTGGGGTTCCCCGCCGTGAGCGAGACGATGAGACTCTGGCCGTCGACCGGGATGCCGTCGCCCCGCGGCGCCATCGCGAAGGTGAGCGGCCGGCTGGGCGGCGGGCCGGCCGCCACGGCCGCCACGGGGGTCAGGACGAGGGCCAAGATCGCCGCCACGGCGGCGGCGAGCCGCACACGCGGTGCGCGCGGCGCACGACGCGGGCGCGCGGCGCGCGGGCCCGGCGAGGGCGATGTCATGGTCATGGCGGGGATTCACTCCTGTGCGATCCATGGCCGCACGATCAGGTGCGATTCTATGGGCCCGCCCCTGAGGGGTCCCCGTGACCGGCCGTGCGGGGCACGATTGAATGGACCGGTGACCTCTGCACCGAATCCCGACCCCACCCTCGCCGCCGCGCTCCGCGCGGACCTGACGGCCGCGGGGTACACGGCCGACGCCGTCCGCGACGCGTGGGGGCCGCTCGCCGACGAGGCGGTCGGCCACGGGCTGCGCGGCCCCGCGCTCGCCGCGCTCGGCGAACGCGGCGACGCGCTCGCGGTGCTGTGCCGCGTGCTGTTCCTCGGCGTCGCGGTCCCGGTCGCCGCCCTCGACGCCGCGCTGCCCGCGCTCGGCGGCGACGGTCTGTGCGCGCTGGGTCTCGCCGCGCGGGACGGCGACGCTGTGCGGGCGACGGCCCTCGTGCGCCCGCAGGACTTCGCCGACGCGAGCGGCAGCGGACAGTGGTGGATCGCGAGCGACCTCGACGAGGCCGCTCTCGGCGGGGCGCTGCCGACCGACCACGTGCTCGGTGTCGGCGGAGCGTCCCTCACGCTCGCGGGTCTGCAGCTGCCCGGCCATGCCGTGGCCGCGCTCGACGTCGGCACGGGCTGCGGCATCCAGGCACTGCGGGCGCGACGCACGGTGGATCGCGTCGTCGCGACGGACGTGTCCGCGCGCGCCCTGTGGTTCGCGGCCCTCAACGCCCTCCTCAACGACGTCGACGGCATCGAGGTGCGCCTCGGCAGCCTCTTCGAGCCGGTCGCCGGCGAGCTGTTCGACCGCGTCGTCTCCAATCCGCCGTTCGTCATCACGCCGCGCGTCGAGGGCGTCCCGGAGTACGAGTACCGCGACGGCGGGATGGCAGGGGACGACCTCGTCGCGGCGTTCGTGAGCGGCGTCGGTTCGGTGCTCGCCCCCGGCGGCACCGCCCAGCTCCTCGGCAACTGGGAGTACCGCGCCGGTGCGGAGGGCCTTGACCGCGTGCGGGAGTGGGTCGCCGCCTCGCCCGTGCCGCTGGATGCCTGGGTCATCGAGCGGGAGCTCCTCGACCCGCTCGCCTACGCCGAGCTGTGGGTGCGGGACGGCGGAACGGCGCCGGGCTCGCCCGCGCACGGACGGCTCGTCGAGGCCTGGCTGCGGGACTTCGCGGGGCGTGAGGTCACGGCCGTCGGGTTCGGCTACCTGCTGCTGCGCCGGGCCGAGGGAGCGCCGACCCTCGCGCGGTACGAGCGGATCACGCAGGGCGTCGGGGATTCCCTCGGCATCCATCTCGGTGCGGCGCTGTCCGCGTGGGACCGGCTGGCCGTCACCGACGACGACGCGCTGCGTCGCGCCGTGCTCACCGTCGCGGACGACGTCACCGAGGCGCGGCATCACCTGCCGGGCGCCGAGGCGCCGAGTGTCATCGAGCTGCGGCAGGGCGGCGGCTTCGCCCGCACCCTCCAGGTCGACCCGGCGCTCGCGGCGCTCGTGGGCGCGTGCGACGGCGACCTGCCGGTCGGTGCGCTGATCTCGGCGATCGCCGACCTCCTCGACGTGGATGCCGGGGAGCTGTCCGCCGATCTGCTGCCGCGTGTGCGGGAGCTCCTGTTCACCAGGTTCCTCGCCTGGGGGTGAGGCCGCCCGCGGGTAGGCTCGAACCCATGCTCAACATGGCCGAGGGAGTCGCGCGCCTGGGCGCCCTCGCCGCTTCGCCGGTCGTGGCGAGCCTCGGTGAGGCCTTCGCGGCGGCGGGATTCGAGCTCTCCGTCGTGGGCGGACCGGTGCGCGACGCGCTGCTCGGCCGCGTGACGAACGACCTCGACTTCACGACGAACGCCCGGCCGGATGACATCCTGCGGATCGTGAAGCCGCTCGCGAGCGCGCACTGGGACATCGGCCGCGCCTTCGGCACCATCGGTGCCCGCGTGCGCGGCGAGCAGGTCGAGATCACGACGTACCGGGCGGACAGCTACGACGGCGTGACCCGCAAGCCCACCGTCGAATTCGGCGACACGCTCGAGGACGACCTGCGGCGCCGGGACTTCACCGTCAACGCGATGGCGCTCCGGGTGCCGGGCCCCGCGCTCGTCGATCCGGCCGGCGGCGTCGAGGACCTCGTCGCGGGGGCGCTGCGGACGCCCGTCGACCCCGCCGTGAGCTTCGGCGACGATCCGCTCCGCATGCTCCGCGCCGCCCGCTTCGCCGCGCAGCTCGGGTTCGACCCGTCGCCGGAGGTGCTGGACGCGATCGAGCGGTTGCGCGAGACGCTCGCGATCGTCAGTCCGGAGCGCATCCAGGGCGAGCTCGTCAAGCTCCTGCAGACCGACGCGCCGGTTCGCGGCATCCGGATCCTCGTCGAGACCGGCCTCATCGAGCAGTTCCTCCCCGAAGTGCCCGCGCTGCGGCTCGAGGTCGACGAGCACCACCACCACAAGGACGTCTACGAGCACTCCCTTACGGTCCTGAGCCAGGCCATCGACCTCGAGCGGGAGCGGCACCCGGATGCCGCCCCGGACGTGACCCTGCGGCTCGCCGCGCTCCTGCACGACATCGGCAAGCCCGCGACGCGGAAGCTCGAACCGGAAGGCGGCGTGAGCTTCCACCATCACGATGTGAAGGGTGCGCGGATGGCGCGCAAGCGCCTGCAGGCTCTCCGCTTCGACGGCGACACGATCTCGTCGGTGGCGCAGCTCATCGAGCAGCACCTGCGGTTCTTCGGCTATGCCGAGGGAGCGTGGACCGACTCGGCGGTCCGGCGGTACGTGCGCGACGCCGGCTCCGAGCTCGAGCGCCTGCACATCCTCACCCGTGCGGACGTCACGACGCGCAATCGCCGGAAGGCCGCACGGCTCAAGTCGGCGTACGACGACATCGAGCGCCGGATCGCGGAGCTCGCCGAGCAGGAGGAGCTCGAGGCCATGCGTCCCGAGCTCGACGGCAACCGCATCCAGGAGGTGCTCGGCATCCGCCCGGGGCCCGAGGTGGGCCAGGCGTACCGGTTCCTGCTCGACCTCCGCCTGGACGAGGGCATCCTGGGGCCGGATGCCGCGGAGCAGCGCCTGCGGCAGTGGTGGGCGGACCGCGCCTGACCGACGGCATCCGCGTCCGCTTACACTGGGCGCACGCTCCTTCACCGTCGATCGGAGTCGCCCGTGCCCTCGTCGTGGTCGCCACGGCGCGAGGTCTCCCCGGAGAACTCCCGCCTGCTGATCGAGCGCGCGCACGAGGAGCTCGTCGGGGGCAACACGGCCGATCCGAGGCTCGGTGACATCCGCCCGCTCGTCCGGGACTCGTGGCGTCGATCGCTCGCGCTGCTCGTCGGCGCGGAGGGGCTCCCGCCGCTCGAGCTGACCGCCGAGGAGCTCGAGGCGTACCGCAGCGCGCATCCGCTGGCCGGGGCCATGGACATGGTGCGCGCCCTGCTGCTGCCGGAGGCCGACTCGGGCGTGGTCGTCGCGGTCGGCGACGCGGCGGGCCGACTGCTGTGGGTCGAGGGCGACCGCGGCGTCCGGACCCTCACCGGCGACATGGGCTTCGTCGCCGGCGCGAACTGGTCGGAGGAGGCGGTCGGCACATCCGCCCCCGGAACGGCGCTCACCCTCGACCGGTCGGTGCAGATCCACGGCGCCGAGCACTACAACCGTCTCGTGCAGTCCTGGTCGTGCACCGCGGCGCCCGTCCACGACCCCGAGACGCGCCGCCTGATCGGCGTGATCGACGTCACGGGCGGCAGCGAGGCCGTCACCCCGCAGGCGCAGCTGCTCGTGGACGCCACGGCCCGCGCCATCGAGGGCGAGCTCCTCGTCGCCCGGCTCCGGGCGCGCGCCGCCCCGACCCGCCGACGCCCCGTCGCGGTCCGAGCCCCCGACACCACGACCCTGCGCGTCCTCGGCCGCGACCGCGCCCTGCTCGAAGTCGCGGGGCCCGACGGCGAGACGGTGACCGAGTTGACGGCGCGGCACGCCGAGATCCTCCTCATGCTCGCGGTGCACCGGCAGGGCCTGTCCGCCGAGCGGCTCGGCGAGCTCGTGTACGGCGACGACGCCGTCGACACGCTGCGCCCCGAGCTCGTCCGGCTGCGTCGCGCGCTGGAGGCCGTCGCCCCGCACCTCGTGCCGGCCTCCCGTCCGTACCGGCTGCCGGTCAAGCTCGAGACCGACGCGCACCACGTCGTGTCGCTGCTCGACCGCGGAGCCCACCGCGTCGCGCTCGCCGCCTACCGCGGCCCCGTGCTCCCCGATTCGGTCGCGCCCGGCGTCGAGGAGTTCCGTGCGACCGTGCGGGGCGCGCTGCGCGAGGCGCTCCTGGCCGAGGCGTCGGTGGACGTGCTCCTCGCGTACGCCGATACGGCCGAGGGGACGGATGACCGCGAGGCGCTGGGTCTCGCGCTGCGGATGCTGCCCGCCCGGTCGCCGAAGCGCGCGGGGCTCGTCGCGCGGATCGCCGCCCTGGAGGGGTGAGGCGCGGGGCACTGGCAGGATGAACGCAGAGGAAGGGACGACGATGAGCGAGATTCCGGCATCCGACGATCGACCCGGCCCCGCCCTCGCGGCGCTCGCCGAGGCGCACGGCGTCGCGACGCACTACTGGTCCTTCTTCGGCGAGGACGTCCACGTCCCCGCCGCGACCCTCCGCGCGGTGCTGCGGGCGATGGGGGTCGACCCGCAGACCGACGCGGATGTCGCCGTCGCACTGGCCGCCGTGCTCGAGGAGCCGTGGCGCGAGTTGCTCCCGCCCTCCGTCGTCCTGCGGCAGCGGCCGGGGAGCCTGTTCGCCCATGTGGCCGACCGCCACGACGTGTCGCTCAGCATCGCCCTCGAGGACGGATCGTGGCGCGACCTCGCGATCCCCGACCAGCGTCCGGAGGCGCGCGAGGTCGACGGCGTCCTCGTCTGGCGGGTGCACGTGCCTCTGCCGGCCGACCTCCCGCTCGGCTGGCACACGCTGCACGCCTGGCAGCGTCCGTACGGCTCGGCCGAGGCCGACCGCACGGCGCAGTCCACGCTCGTGGTCACCCCCGACCGGCTCCCCGAGCCGCCGAGCAGGCCCGGTCGGCACGGCCGCGCCTGGGGTCTCATGGCGCAGCTGTACTCCGTCCGGTCGCAGGACTCGTGGGGCATGGGCGACTTCGCCGACCTCGCCGACCTCGCGACCGTCGCGGGTGCCCGCGGGGCGGACTTCCTCCTCGTGAACCCGATCCACGCCGCCGAGGTGACGGTGCCCATCGAGCCGTCGCCGTACCTCCCCGCGACCCGCCGCTTCCTCGCGCCGCTGTACGTGCGTCCCGAAGACATCCGCGAGGTCGCCTACTTGCCGCCCGCCGAGCGCGCGCTCGTCGAGGAAGCGCGCGCCGTCGTCGCTCCGAGCGACACCGACCCCTCCCGCATCGACCGGGACGCGGTGTGGACCGCCAAGCGCGCGGCTCTCGAGCTCATCCATGCCGCGCCGCGATCCACCGCCCGCCAGGCCGAGCTCGACGCCTTCCTGCAGCGCGAAGGGCAGCCGCTGCAGGACTTCGCGCTGTGGTGCGCTCTCGAAGAGCACTACGCGGATGCCGAGCGGCCCGCCGAGGCCGCCGACATCGCCTCCGCGCTCGTCACCGGGCTCCGCGCCCAGCTCGCCGACCGCGTCGACTTCCACGTGTGGCTGCAGTGGATCGCCGACCAGCAGGTCGAGATCGCCCAGGCGGCGGCGACGGCATCCGGCATGCGCATCGGCGTCATGCACGACCTCGCGGTCGGCGTGCACACGCAGGGCTCGGACGCGTGGTCGCTCCGCGGCATGTACGCGCAGGGGATCACGGTCGGTGCGCCCCCGGACATGTACAACCAGCAGGGCCAGAACTGGAACCAGCCGCCGTGGCTGCCGCGCGCGCTCGCCGAGGCGGGCTACGCGCCGCTGCGCGACATGATCCGCACCCTCCTCCGCCATGCCGGGGCGCTGCGCATCGACCATGTCATCGGCCTGTTCCGGCTGTGGTGGATCCCGACGGGCCTCGGCGCGGGCGCCGGCACCTACGTGCGCTACGACCACGAGGCCATGATCGGGGTGCTCGCCCTCGAGGCGCAGCGCGCCGGCGCCGTGCTGATCGGCGAGGACCTCGGCAACGTCGAGCCCTGGGTGCGCGACTACCTCTCCGGACGCGGCATCCTCGGCACGTCGGTGCTCTGGTTCGAGCAGGAGGAGGACGGTCCGCGCCCGCCGGAGCGCTGGCGCCGGGAGCTGCTCGCGACCGTCAACACGCATGACCTGCCGCCGACGGCCGGCTACCTCGCCGACGAGCACGTCGCACTGCGGGCCCGGCTGGGCCTGCTCGAGCAGTCCGTCGACGAGGCGCTCGCCGACGCGGCGGCCGAGCGCGACGCGATGCTGCGGCTCCTCCGCGACCGCGGCCTCATCGGCGCGCAGGCGACGGAGGAGGAGGTCATCGAGGCGCTCAACGTGCTCATCACGGCGTCGCCGTCGCTGCTGATCGGCCTCGCGCTCGTGGATGCCATCGGCGAGCGGCGCGTGCAGAACCAGCCGGGGACCGACAAGGAGTACCCGAACTGGCAGATCCCGCTCGCGGGCCCCGACGGCGCCGCGGTGCTCGTCGAGGATCTCGCCGGCAACACGCGGTTCCTCTCCCTGACAGCCGCCGTCGACGAGGCGCTGCGCGGCTGAACCTCCCCGGGTGCAACGGGATGCAACGTTGCGCCGTCTAGCTTCGACGACATCCCGAACGCGGCAGCGGAGCCGCGTCCTGTCGAAGGAGACAACATGACCATCGTGGAAGAGGGCGTCTCGAGCGTCTACGCGGCACCCGGCCAGCGCGGCGCGGTCGCCGAGTACCGGGCGCGCTACGGCCACTACATCGGCGGCGAGTTCGTCGACCCCGTCAAGGGCCAGTACTTCGAGAACATCACGCCGGTCACCGGCAAGCCGTTCTGCGAGGTCGGGCGGGGGACGGTCGAGGACATCGACCGCGCCGTCGACGTCGCGTGGAAGGCGTTCGAGTCGTGGAAGCGCACGACCCCGGCCGACCGCGCCAACATCCTCAACAAGATCGCCGACCGCATCGAGGAGAACCTCGAGCGCATCGCCGTCGCCGAGACCTGGGAGAACGGCAAGCCGGTGCGCGAGACACTCGCCGCCGACATCCCGCTCGCCGTCGACCACTTCCGCTACTTCGCCGGCGTCCTGCGCGCGCAGGAGGGCTCGCTCAGCCAGATCGACGAGGACACCGTCGCGTACCACTTCCACGAGCCGCTGGGCGTGGTCGGGCAGATCATCCCGTGGAACTTCCCGATCCTCATGGCGACCTGGAAGCTCGCCCCCGCCCTCGCCGCCGGCAACTGCGTCGTGCTCAAGCCTGCCGAGCAGACGCCCGCGTCGATCCTCTTCCTGTTCGAGATCATCGGCGACCTGCTGCCGGCCGGCGTCGTCAACATCGTCAACGGCTTCGGGATCGAAGCCGGCGCGCCCCTCGCGCAGCACAAGCGCATCCGCAAGGTCGCCTTCACGGGCGAGACCACGACGGGGCGCCTCATCATGCAGTACGCGTCGCAGAACCTCATCCCCGTCACGCTGGAGCTCGGCGGCAAGAGCGCGAACGTCTTCTTCGAGGACGTCGCACGCAATCGCGACGACTACTACGACAAGGCGCTGGAGGGCTTCTCGTTCTTCGCCCTCAACCAGGGCGAGGTGTGCACCTGCCCGTCGCGCGCTCTCATCCAGCGCTCGATCTACGACCAGTTCCTCGGCGACGGACTGGACCGCGTCGGCAAGATCGTGCAGGGCAACCCGCTCGACCCGGCCACCATGATCGGCGCGCAGGCCTCCAACGACCAGCTCGAGAAGATCCTGAGCTACATCGACATCGGCAAGGCCGGCGGCGCGAAGCTGCTCACCGGCGGCGAGCGGGTCGACCTCGGCGGAGAGCTGTCCGGCGGCTACTACGTCGCGCCGACGGTGTTCGAAGGCACGAACGACATGCGGATCTTCCAGGAGGAGATCTTCGGTCCCGTCGTCTCGGTGACGAGCTTCGACGACTTCGACGACGCGATCGGGATCGCCAATGACACCCTCTACGGTCTCGGAGCCGGTGTCTGGAGCCGTTCCGGTGACACCGCGTACCGCGCGGGACGGGCGATCGAGGCCGGACGCGTGTGGACGAACACGTATCACCAGTACCCGGCGCACGCTGCGTTCGGCGGATACAAGCAGTCCGGGATCGGCCGCGAGAACCACCTGAAGATGCTGGACCACTACCAGCAGACGAAGAACCTCCTCGTGTCCTACGCCGAAGGGGCCATGGGGTTCTTCTGAACCGTGACCACGCAGCCATGACGACAGACACGTTCAGCAGGGTCGCCGTGACGGAAGCCGCGGCGGCCCTGCTGCGCACCCTCACCGCGCAGCACGGACCGCTCATGTTCCATCAGTCCGGCGGCTGCTGCGACGGCAGCGCACCGATGTGCTTCCCGATCGGCATGTTCCTCATCGGCCCGAGCGACGAGAAGCTCGGCGACCTCGACGTCGGCCTCGAGCAGAGGATCGAGGTGTTCATGTCGGAGTCGCAGTTCGAATACTGGAAGTACACGCACCTCACGATCGACGTCGTTCCGGGCCGCGGGGCCGGCTTCAGCGTGGAGGGACCGACGGGCATGCGATTCCTCATCCGCTCGCGGATGCTCGATGAGCCGGAGCTCGTGCACTTCGGGCTCGACGGCGGGGGGTAGCCCCCGGGTGTTCACCCGCCCGCCACCACCGCGTCACGGAGGCTTGCGAGCATCACGGCGTGCCGAAGCCTTTCGTGACCGTCATCCTGCCCGCGAAGGACGCCGGGGCGTACATCGGGACGACCCTGACCACCCTCGCCCGGCAGTTCGACGATCCCTCGCTCCTCAAGCTCGTCGCGATCGACGACGGGTCGCGCGATGACACCGGGACGCAGATGCGGCACTTCGCGGAGCGCCTCGAGCACGTCGAGGTCCTGCGCAATCCCGAACCCGTCGGCTTGGCGTCAGCGCGCAACCAGGGTCTCGCGCACCTGGAGGGCGAGTACTTCTGCTTCGTGGACGGCGACGACTGGATGCAGCCGCAGCGGCTGCAGACGCTCGTCGACGCCATGCGCACCCTCGCTTGCGACTTCGTCCGCACCGACCACGTGACCGTCACCGAGGGGCGCCGACAGCTCGTGCGGGCGCCGTTCGCGTGGCGCGGCACGGCGGTGCCGCCGCGGGAGGCGATCCTCCCGGCCGACGAGAACACAATGGTGGACTACCCGTATGCCTGGGCGGGCATGTTCCATCGCCGTGTGCACGACGACGGCCTCGCCGCCTTCCCCGAGGGGCTCTTCACGGCCGAGGACCGTCCCTGGATCTGGGGCCTCCACCTCGACGCGGCGTCGTTCGCCGTCGTCGACGCGCCGACCCTGCTCTACCGGCGGGGCGTCTCGAACTCGCTCACCCAGGTCGTCGACCGGCGCCAGCTCGACTTCATCCCGGCGTTCGGGCAGGCCCTGGCCCGCGTCGAAGCCGACGCCGAGGCGACCCGCTTCCTCCCGAAGATCGTCGCGACGACGCTCGCCGTGTGCGCGCACCACCTCTCCCGCTCGAGGGCCATGTCGCCGTCGACCCGCGCCGACCTACGGGCCGGGGTGCGTGATCTGCTGCGCCCCGTGCCCGCCGACATCCTCGACCGGTCGCTCGCGGGGATGTCGGACCGACGGCGACGGCTGCTGGCCCCGCGCATCCGGGAGGTGCGCGCCTCGTGACGCAGATCTTCGTCCTCAACTCCGCCTACGGACTCATGACGGCGGCCGCGGCCCTCGACGCCGGGCTGCTCCCGGCGCCGACGGGCCCGCGGATCCTCCTCGCGGTCAACGCCGCGCGCGTGCCGGAGACCAGCACGGGGATCGACGAGTCCGCACACCTGCACGGCCTCCTCGGCCGGTTCGACCGCGTCGAGTCGCTCAACGCCCTGGTCGCGCCGGCGCCCCCTGTGCAGTGGAGTCCCGCCGCGGACGATCTGCCCACGCTCGAACGGCTCCTGCGCCGGGCGTGGGGTGCAGGCGACGGGCCCGTCGAGCTCTACCTGCAGAGCCCGCAGGTGCCCCCATCCCGCACGCTCGCGATGCTCTTCCCCGGCGCACCGATCACGATCATCGGCGACGGGCTGATGACCTACTCCCCGATCCGCGATCGGATGCCGGCAGCGCTCACCGGCCGCATCCGCGAGGTGGCGTACGCCGACGTCCTGCCCGGCGTCGAGCCGCTGCTGTTCGCCGAGACCGGCGCACGGCGGCTTCCGGTGCCGCTGGAGCGGTTCCGCTCGATCGTGGAGGAGGTCGCCGCCACGGCGGACGATCCGGAGCTGGACGCCCTCGCCGCGTCCGCGGCGCCGACCGTGCTGATCCTCGGGCAGTACCTCGCCGACCTCGGCCTCGTGTCGAGCGCGGAGGAGAGCGCGATGCAGGAGGAGATGGTCGACCGGGCCCTGGCCTGGTCGCCGCGCCGGATCGTGTTCAAGCCGCATCCCTCCGCGGCGCCCTCGATCGCGGCCGCCGTCGTGGAGCGCGCTCGCCGGCACGGCGTCGAGATCGAGGTCTACGACGGCGACGTCCCCGCGGAGATCGTCGCCGCGCGCCTCCGGACCGTCGGCGTCGTGGCGGGGTTCTCCACCGCACTGCCGACCGTGCACGCGCTCTTCGGCACGCCGATCGCATCGGCCGGCAACGAGCTGCTCCTGCGGAGACTGCGACCGTACGAGAACGGCAACCGCATCCCCGTCACGATCGTCGACGCGCTCACCCGCGACGACACCCCCTACGCCTCGCCCACGCGGCTGCAGCACCTGATCGAGACGGTGGGCTACGCGATGCAGCCGAGGATCGCCGCGCATCTGAGGCCGAGGGCCGAGGCCTTCCTCGCCGACCTCGCTCCGGCCGAGCGTGCGCACTACGTCCCGGAGCGCCGGCTGACCGAGCTGGGGCTGCCGGGCGGCCGCCCGCCCGGCCCCGTCGCACGTCTGCTCGCCCGCGGCGGCGTCGCCGGTCGCCTGGAGGAGCTGCGTCTGACGTTCCGCGGTGCCGGGCGCCGGGCCGCCCGCGCGTGGAGAGCGCTCGAGGGACGACGATGAGCGTCGTGGCCGTCATCCCCGCCCGCGGTGGGTCGAAGGGCGTCCCGCGGAAGAACGTCCGGCGGGTCGGCGGCGTGCCGCTCATCGTCCGCGCCGTCCGCGCCGCGCAGGCCGCGACGCGCGTGGACCTCGTCGTCGTCTCCACCGACGACCCGGAGATCGCGGAGGCCGCTGCCGCCGCGGGCGCGCGGATCGTCGCGCGACCCGTCGAGCTCGCCGGTGACACCGCGTCCTCGGAGAGCGCCGTCCTGCACGCGCTGGACGCCCTGGAGCGGGACGGCATCCGCCCCGGCACCGTCGTCTTCCTGCAGGCCACCTCGCCCTTCATCCCGAGCGACGGGATCGACCGTGCCGTCGACGCCGTGCAGAGCGGCGGGTACGACAGCGCCTTCTCCGCGTACGCCACCTACGGCTTCCTCTGGGAACGCGCGCCGGACGGCGCCGCGCACGGTGTCAACCATGACCCCGCTCACCGCCCGCGCCGGCAGGATCGCACGCCGCACCACCTCGAGACGGGGGCGTTCTACGCCTTCGGCGCCGCCGGCTTCCGCGCCGCACGGCATCGCTTCTTCGGTCGCACGGCGATCATCGAGGTCCCCGAGGCGAGTGCGATCGAGATCGACGACACGGAGCAGCTCGCCGTCGCGGCGGCGATCGCCGCGCTCCTCGATGCGCCGGAGGCCATCGACGTCGATGCCGTCGTCACCGACTTCGACGGCGTGCACACCGACGACACCGCGTGGGTGGATGCCCACGGCGGGGAGCACGTCCGCGTCAGCCGCTCCGACGGAATGGGGGTCGCGCTGCTGCGCCGCGCCGGCATCCCGGTCCTGATCCTGTCGACCGAGACCCACCCGGTCGTGCGCGCCCGCGGCGAGAAGCTCCGCGTGCCGGTGCTGCACGGCGTCGCGGACAAGGCTGCCGCGCTCGCCGCCTGGGCCGCCGAGAATGAGATCGCGCCGGCGCGCATCGCGTACCTCGGCAACGACGTGAACGACCTCGCCGTCATGGCGCTCGTCGGGTGGCCCGTCGCGGTCGCCGACGCGCACCCCGAGGTCCGCGCCGCGGCGCGCCTTGTCCTTCACCGCACCGGCGGACAGGGCGCCGTGCGGGAGCTCGCCGAGCGCCTGTTGCGCGCCTGACAGCCGCCCGCCCGCCGGTCGCCACCCGGGGTTCACACGCCGTTCATGCCCTCCGCGGACGCTGGTCGTGCAGTCACCGACGAGAGGAAACGGACATGACCGTCAGCATCGGATCGCACGTTCTGGGCGGCGGGAACCCCGTCTACGTGATCGCCGAGATCGGCCTGAACCACAACGGCGACGTCGAGCTCGCCAAGCAGCTCATCGACGTCGCCGCGCGGTCCGGCGCGAACGCCGTGAAGTTCCAGAAGCGGACGCCGGACATCGCCACCCCCGAGCACATGCGCGACACGCTGCGCGAGACGCCGTGGGGGACGATGACCTACCTGCAGTACCGGCACCGGGTCGAGTTCGGCGAGGCCGAGTACGTCGAGATCGGCGACTACGCCACGATGTCCGGCCTCGACTGGTTCGCCTCGCCGTGGGACGTGCCGAGCGTCGCCTTCCTCGAGGGACTCAACGTCGTCGCGCACAAGGTGGCCTCCGCGAGCCTCACCGACACGGCCCTCCTCGAGGCGCTGCGCGAGACCGGCAAGCCGGTGATCCTGTCCACCGGGATGTCGACGATCGAGCAGATCGACCGGGCGCTCGGCGTCCTCGGCACCGACCGCGTCGTCCTCATGCACGCCACCTCCACCTATCCGATGGAGCCGGAGGAGGCCAACCTCAAGGTCATCGCGACCCTCCGCGACCGGTACGCGGGCATCCCCATCGGCTACTCCGGCCACGAGCGCGGCCTGCAGATCTCCCTCGCGGCCGTCGCGCTCGGCGCCGTCGCCGTCGAGCGGCACATCACGCTCGACCGCACGATGTGGGGTTCGGACCACGCCGCCTCCTTGGAGCCCGCGGGCCTCGAGCACCTCGTGCGCGACATCCGCGTCATCGAGACGGCGCTCGGCGACGGCGTCAAGCGGATCTACCCCGGCGAGCTCGCCCCGATGGCGAAGCTCCGGCGCGTCCCGGCATGAGCGGCCGCGCCGACCGCCGACCGCGGCTGCGGGTCGTGGCGATCGCCGATGCCGACTCGTTCGTGAAGTGGGCGGCGGCGCTCATCGCTGCCGTCCCGGCGGTCAATCCGCACCTCGTCCTCGTGCGGACGCCGCTCATCGTGAGCGCCGAGCAGGAGCGGGCGGCGCTGGCCGGCACCGACCTGACCGGCGCCGACGTGACCCGGCTCGACCACGACGGCCTGGCACCGTGGCTCGCGTCGGACCGGCCCGATGCGGTCGTCGTGGCCGGGCGCGGACCGTTCGTGCGCCTCGTGCTGCGGCAGGTGGACCGGCTGCCGGTGCGGCCCGTCGTCGTCTCGGGTCTTCCCGGCATGTCGATCCCCGCGCAGCGGGGGGCGGCGCTGTACCGCCGCCACACCGACCTCATGGTCGTGCACTCGCACCGCGAGGTGCGCGCCTTCCGCGACCTGGCGACGCGGCTCGGCGCACCGCTCGAGCTGGGACTGGCGACCCTGCCGTACACGAGAACTGCACCCTCCGACGGCCGCGGCACCGACCTCGTGTTCGCGGCGCAGGCCATCGTGCCGCGGGAGCGCGCCGAGCGCGCGGCCCTCGCCGACATCCTCCGCCGCGCCGCCTCGGCGGACCCGACGCGACGCGTGGTCGTCAAGCTCCGCTCCCGGGCCGAGCTCGGCGAGCACGAGACCCACTTCGAGCGCGCCGCGTACCAGGAGCTGCTGCGCGAGCGTCCGGCCAACCTCGTCTTCTCGCACGAGCCGATGGCCGTCGCGCTGTCCCGTGCGGAAGGCCTCGTCACGGTGAGCTCCACGGCGGCCGTCGAGGCCATCGCGATGGGCGTGCCGGTGATCGCGCTGGACACGTTCGGCGTGTCCAAGCTCCACCTCAACACCGTCTTCGTCGGCAGCGGCCTGTTCGGGGACGCGGATGACGTCGTCGCGCGCCGGTTCCGGCATCCGGACCCCGCCTGGCTGGATGAGAACTATTTCCACGATCCCGCGGCGTCGACCTGGTGGGCGCGCGTCGAGGAACTCGTGACCCAGCGCCGACGCGGCGAGCTGCCGGCCCGCCGCGTCCCGGCGCCGCGCGGCGGCGCGCTGCATGCCGCCTGGCATCGCAAGGCCGTGCTCGGCGCGGAGGACCGCACGGCGTCGGGCGCCGTCGCCCTCGCGCTCGGCACGCCGCTGGTGCGCGCCATCCTCGCGATCCGCCGCCTCCGCGGCCGGCGCGGCGAGGGGACGTGGTTCGACGACACGAGCGACATCACGGTCACGCCCGCCCGGTACCAGGACCCGATCCGCCGCCGCGGTCGGGCGCTCGCGCTCACCGCCGTCGACTGACGCGTCGGCCCGCGAGGCGTGGCGACCGGGGCATCCGGTGTCGCCCGCGCCGGGTTTCAGTCTCGTTACGAATTGCGTGCCGGGGGCGATTCCTCGCCGGGTCGGGTGAAAGATAGCGAGTTGGACCCGTCTGCCGACGGGACCGTCACCGACACAGCAGAGGTACACATGTCACTGCACCACAGCACGCGCGGCCGAGCCGGCCTCGCCATCGGGGCGCTCGGCGTCTCGGCGCTCCTCCTTGCCGGCTGCGCCGGCGGCGGGGCCCAGAACAACGGCGACGACGCTCCGTCGGACGAGCCCATCATCGTCGGCACCACCGACAAGGTCACGACCCTCGACCCGGCCGGTTCGTACGACAACGGCTCGCTGGCCGTGCAGACCCAGGTCTTCCCGTACCTGGTCAACACCGACTACAACAGCACCGAGGTCGTCCCCGACCTCGCCGAATCGGCCGAGTTCACCTCGCCGACCGAGTACACCGTCACGCTGCCGGCCGGTCTGAAGTGGGCCAACGGCAACGACCTCACCTCGGCCGACGTCAAGTTCTCCTTCGACCGCAACATCGCGATCGCCGACCCGAACGGCGCCTCGAGCCTGCTCTACAACCTGGACAGCGTCGAGACCCCGGACGACACCACCGTCGTCTTCAAGCTCAAGACCGAGAACGACCAGGTCTTCCCGTTCATCCTGACGAGCTTCCCGGGCGCCATCGTCGACGACGAGGTCTTCGCGGCCGACGCGCTGACCCCCGACGCCGACATCGTCGATGCCGAGGCCTTCGGCGGTCCGTACACGATCACCTCGTGGGACTTCAACAAGACCGTCGAGTTCACCCCGAACGAGGCGTACCAGGGTCTGCTGGACGAGCCGGTCAACGGCGGCGTCATCCTCACGTACTACACGGAGTCGTCGAACCTGAAGCTCGCCGTGCAGGAGGGCGACATCGACGTGGCGTACCGCAGCCTCTCGGCCACGGACGTCGCCGACCTCAAGGAGCGCGACACCGTCAAGGTCGTCGACGGCCCCGGCGGCGAGATCCGCTACATCGTCTTCAACTTCGACACGCAGCCGTTCGGCGCGACCACGGGTGAGGCCGACGCCGCCAAGGCGCTCGCCGTCCGCCAGGCCGTGGCCGACCTCGTCGACCGCGAGGCGATCTCGGAGCAGGTGTACAAGGGCACCTACACCCCGCTGTACTCGTACGTCCCGGAGGGCTTCGCCGGCGCGACCGACGCGCTGAAGGGCCTGTACGGCGACGGCGAGGGCGGACCGGATGCCGCCAAGGCGAAGGCCACCCTCGAGGCGGCCGGCGTGACCACCCCGGTCAAGCTCAGCCTGCAGTACAGCCCGGACCACTACGGTCCGTCCTCGGGTGACGAGTACGCGCTCGTGAAGTCGCAGCTCGAGGCCGACGGCCTGTTCGAGGTCGACCTGAAGTCGACCGAGTGGGTCCAGTACTCCAAGGACCGCACGGCCGACGTGTACCCGTCGTACCAGCTCGGCTGGTTCCCGGACTACTCGGACGCGGACAACTACCTGGCGCCGTTCTTCCTGAAGGAGAACTTCCTGGGCAACCACTACGACAACCCCGAGGTCAACCAGCTGATCCTCGATCAGGCCGTGGAGCCGGACGTCGACACCCGCACCGGGATGATCGAGCAGATCCAGGAGCTCGTCGCCGGTGACCTGTCCACCGTCCCGCTGCTGCAGGGCGCGCAGGTCGCGGTGACCGGAGCCGACGTCGAGGGTGTCATCCTCGACGCCTCGTTCAAGCTCCGCTTCGCCCCGATCACGAAGTAAGGGATGGAAGCACCGGTGGGGCGGTCCGCACGTCGGGCCGCCCCACCGGCATTCCGTCCCACCCCCGGGCGCCGACCCGGACCCACAGATAGGCTCACCCCATGACGAGCGACCTCGCCGCGGCACCGGTCGACCAACCGCCCGCCGCCCTCGCCGCATCCCGGAAGAGCGGCGGCTCCTTCGGCCGCTACGTGCTGGTGCGGTTCCTCCTGATGATCCCGACGGTGTTCATCCTGGTCACGCTCGTCTTCTTCCTGCTGCGCCTGACCGGCGATCCGATCACGGCGGCCCTCGGCGGACGCCTCCCCGCCGATCAGCTGGCCGAGCGCATCGCCGAGGCCGGCTACGACCGCCCGATCATCGTCCAGTACCTCGAATACCTGGGTCAGATCTTCACCGGCAACTTCGGCACGACGATCACAGACAACCGACCCGTCGCCGAGGTGCTCGTGACCTACGGCACCGCGACGTTCGAGCTCGTCGTGTACGCACTCGTCGTGGCGCTCATCGTCGGCATCCCGCTCGGCATGGTCGCCGCTGCGCTGCGCGACCGCTGGCCGGACGCCGTGCTGCGCGTCGCCGCCATCCTCTTCTACGCGACGCCGGTGTTCTTCTCGGGCCTCGTCGCCAAGCTCGTCTTCTCGGTGTGGCTCGGCTGGCTGCCGGTCAGCGGCCGCGCCGACGCCCGCACCGGCATCGCCCTCAACCGCGGCGACGGCACCGGCATCTACCTCATCGACGCGATCGCCACGGGCAACGGCGCCTACGTGCAGGACGTCATCGAGCACGCCGTCCTCCCGTCGCTCACGCTCGGTCTGCTCACCGCCGGCATCTTCCTGCGCCTCGTCCGCACGAACGTCATCGGCACCTACAACATGCCGTTCGTGGACGCCGCGCGCTCGCGCGGCGTCGGCGAGTTCCGCCTCGTCCGCAAGCACGCCTACAAGCCGGCGCTGATCCCGATCATCACCGTCATCGGCATGCAGGTCGCCCTCCTGCTCGGCGGCGCCGTGCTGACCGAGACGACGTTCGAGTGGAACGGGCTCGGCTCGCAGCTGACCTATTACCTCGCGGCCCGCGACTACGTGGCGGTGCAGGGCATCGTCGCCATGATCGCGATCATCGTGGCCGTCACCAACTTCCTCGTCGACATCGTCGCGGCGTTCATCGACCCGAGGGTGAGGTTCTGACGATGGCCAAGCGCACACTCCTGGACCGCCTCCCGGTGGTCCACCAGCTGCGGCAGAGCGTCGGCCTGCAGCGCGGCATGCTCATCGCGGGGCTCATCATGACCGCCGTGTTCCTCGTCTGCGCCGCACTGGCGCCGTGGATCGCCCCCTACAGCTTCAGTCAGCTCCGTGGAGCCGACGGCGTGAACTTCGGCGCGCAGCAGGCGCCCAGTGCCGACCACCTCCTCGGCACGACGGTCGGCGGCTTCGACGTCTTCTCCCGGGTGATCTGGGGATCGCAGACCGCGCTGCTGGTCGTCGTCGTCGCCGTCATCCTGTCGGTCTTCATCGGGATCATCCTGGGTCTCGTCTCCGGCTACCTCGGCGGCTGGGTCGACCGCGTCCTCGTCGTGGTCGCCGACGCGATCTACGCCTTCCCCACCCTGCTGCTCGCGATCGTCGTCGCAATCGCCATCAGCGGCGGCCAGTCCGACCTGTGGTCGGGCGTCATGGCGGCGGCGGTGTCGATCACGGTCGTGTTCATCCCGCAGTACTTCCGCGTCGTCCGCGCCGAGGTCGTGCGGGTGAAGGCGGAGGCGTTCGTCGAGTCGGCGAAGGTCATCGGCGCCTCGACCGGTCGGATCATGTTCCGCCACGTGCTGCGCAACGCGACACGGACGCTGCCGCTCGTCGTGACGCTGAACGCCTCCGAGGCGATCTCGACCCTGGCCGCCCTCGGCTTCCTCGGGTTCGGCATCGAGCCCACCCAGGCGGCCGAATGGGGCTTCGACCTGAACAAGTCGATCAGCGACGTCGCCGCCGGCATCTGGTGGACCTCGATCCCGCCCGGACTTGCGATCGTGTTCACCGTGCTCGGGGTCACGCTCATCGGCGAGAGCCTCAACGACCTCGCCGACCCGCGGCTGCGGGCACGCCGCCGCGCGGGGAAGACCCTGACCCCGGCCGACGCCGTCGCAGCCACGCAGCCGACGTCTCGTGAAGAGCTCGGGGAGGTGCAGTGATGACCATCGCAGACCCGTCAGACCTCGTCGTGGAGATCCGCGACCTCGACGTGACGTTCTCCACCGACGGCGGCGACGTCTTCGCCGTCCGCGACGTCTCGCTCGAGGTGCGCCGCGGCGAGGTGCTCGCGATCGTCGGCGAGTCCGGCAGCGGCAAGACCGTGACGGCGCGCTCGATCCTGGGGCTCCTGCCGGAGACCGCCACCGCCAGCGGCGCCGTCATCCTCGACGGTGTCGACATCGTCAGCATGGGCCGCGACGAGCTGCGCCAGGTGCGCGGCACCAAGGCGGCCATGATCTTCCAGGAGCCGTCCACCGCGCTAAACCCCGTGTTCACCGTGGGCTGGCAGCTGGCGGAGGGCCTGCGCGCGCACCAGAAGATCTCGAAGAAGGCGGCGCGCGCCCGTGCCGTGGAGATGCTGCGACTGGTCGGCATCCCGGATGCCGAGCACCGCGTCAACCACTATCCGCACCAGTTCTCCGGCGGCCAGAAGCAGCGCATCGTCATCGCGATGGCGCTCGCGCTCGAGCCCGCCGTCATCCTCGCCGACGAGCCCACCACCGCCCTCGATGTCACGGTGCAGGCGGAGATCCTCGAGCTGCTGCGACGCCTCCGCGACGACTTCGGCACCGCCATCGTGCTGATCACGCACAACATGGGCGTCGTCGCCGACCTCGCCGACCGCGTCGCCGTCATGCTCAACGGCGAAGTCGTCGAGAGTGCACCCGCCCGCGAGCTCTTCGCGGCGCCGCAGCACGAGTACACGAAGCGGCTGCTGGCCGCCGTGCCGCGCCTGGAGATCGTCGACCGGACGCCGCCGGCAGGCGTCGCGGACGAGGCGGTCGTGCAGGCCGAGGGACTCATCATCGAGTACCCGGGGCGCCTCGGCACCCCCACCTTCCGCGCCGTCGACGGGGTGAACTTCCGGATCGGGCCCGGTGAGGTGCTGGGCCTCGTGGGTGAGAGCGGATCGGGCAAGACCACGATCGGGCGCGCGATCGCGGGTCTCGCGCCCGTCTCGGGCGGGTCGCTGCGCGTCCTCGGCGCCGAGATGAACGGCGTCAAGGAACGCGAGTTCCGCAAGCTCCGCAAGGACCTCGGGTTCGTGTTCCAGGACCCGGCCACGAGCTTCAACCCGCTCCTCACGGTCGCCGAGTGCGTCGCGGAGCCGCTCGTCGTCCACGGCGCGGCGCGGCGCGCATCCGACGCGCGGGACAAGGTCGACGAGCTCCTCGAGGCCGTGCAGCTGCCGAAGGCGTTCGGCGACCGCTACCCGCACGAGCTGTCCGGCGGGCAGCGGCAGCGCGCGTCGCTCGCGCGCGCGCTCGCCCTCGACCCGAAGCTGCTGATCGCCGACGAGCCGACGAGCGCCCTGGACGTGTCGGTGCAGGCGCGCGTCCTCGACCTGTTCGGAGAGCTGCAGGAGCGCTTCGGGTTCGCGACGCTGTTCATCACGCACGACCTCGCGGTCGTCGACCTGCTCGCGCACCGCGTCGTCGTCCTGCACCGCGGCCGCATCGCGGAGGAGGGCCCGACGGCGCAGGTACTCGGCGACCCCCAGGACGACTACACGAAGCGACTCATCGCCTCGCTGCCGGTGCCCGACCCCGTCGAACAGGCCGCGCGCCGCGCCGCCTCGCACCTCGAGGGCTTCTGAGCCGCCGGCGTCCGGTCAGCGGGAGAACAGCGACGACAGGATGCCGCCGAGCAGCCCCGACTGCATGAGCAGCCAGAACAGGACGAAGCCCGCGAAGACGACGATCGTGCCCCACGGCACACGACGCGTCAGGCGGCGACCCTGCGGCGCGACGCCGGGCGGCGGCCGGAGCGTCGCCGTCGGCGCGGCGAACGGCAGCGCGGCCGCGGCCGCGCCGGCCTCCCCACCGACGGACCCGGCGAGCGGCGCCGCCGCCGCGGCGCCGGCGAGGCGGTCGTCGCGCCAGCGCTCCCACTGGGCGAACTTGTCCAGCAGCGCCGCGACGGCGGCGAAGAGCCACGCCCACGTCGCAGGGTCGAGCGTGGAGAAGTCGCGCTTGGCGTAGAGGAAGAGCCAGTCGTCGACGATCTCGACGTCCAGCGCCGCCGCGTTGTCGATGAAGCGCGCCATGATGTCGGGCGTGAACAGGTACAGCGCATCGCTCTCATAGCCCCGCGGGCAGTACAGCGAGAAGAACCGGTCGAAATCACCCTCGAGGCTGAGGTGCTGCTCTTTGTCGAAGGATGCCGGGAGATTCGAGCCGAAGAGCGCGTTGTTGCCGAGCGCATCCAGGACGATGTGCGGCAGCGGGGTCGAGAGGTGCACCGCGACGTATCCCCACTGGTGCGTGGTCTGGTTCTTCCCCGAGCCCGTCGTGTAGCGGTAGTTCGCGAACTCCACGAAGCGCGGATCGCTCCCGCGCAGCACGTCGCTCGCGCGCCGGCTGTGGCCCAGCCCGAAGATCATGCCGGGCAGGGGCGGCGCGAGCGCCTCGGCGTGCCACGTCATCCCGTTCGCCTGCGCGAACCGGTCGAGCCGGTACCAGCGTTCGCCGCTCCCGCCGCGGAAGAGCCGGATCGCGAGGAACACCACGAAGCCCGCGATCACGGCCACGAAGAGGATCGGGACGAGGGTGAACAGGAAACCGGCCGGTGATCCGCCGATCCCGTTCTGCGAGAGCTGCCAGAACGCGCCGATCACGCCGACGACGACGTTGCCGAACAGGACGAGGAAGATCACGCCGATCACGGTCGCCATCACGGCGATGGCCGCGCCGGAGGTCTTCGGCGCGCGGCCGGTCTCGCGCAGGCGCTGCACATAGGCGCGCACCACGTTCCGGTCGACCGGCTCGACGAGCGGGCGCGCGTCGAACGGCAGGGAGGACAGGGGTGTCGTCATCGGTTCACCTCGTCGGAGTCGTAGGTCAGCACGGTGCCTTCGGCGATCTCCAGCGCTTCCAGGCGGGGATCGGCGCACAGTGCCGCCACGAGGTCCGCGCTCCCGCCGACGATCGTCGAGTCGAAGTCCACCTCGCTGACGAGCACCCACGCCCGGTCCTCCGGCCAGAGGAGGCTCGGGGACTGCGCGCTCGGCGGGAAACCGTGCTCCTCCGACACGCGGTCGCGCCACGGGACGCGGAGCACCCAGTCCGGCTCCGTCAGCTCGGCGAGGCCGCCGCGGAAGAGGACCTGGTCACGTCCGGGCAGGTGCAGGCGCGCACCCTCCGAGACCTCCCGCGACAGGATGCCGTCCTGCCAGGTGGGCCTGCGGAAGACGCTGTTCAAGCGGTCCTTGACGGACCTGCCGAGCATCTCGTCGTGGCGGGCCTGCACGATGCCGTCGTCGCCGTCGATCCAGCCGTAGAAGCCGCGCGACGGCCCCTGACCGAGGAACCCGACGAGTCCGCCGAAACCCTCCCAGAGCGACGCGCACCCGTCATCCGGTGTCGTCGTATGGCCCGCGAGCACGTCCGCGACGGACGCGAGCGTGTCGGCGGGCATCCCGCCCTGCTCGGGGTCGCCGTAGCGCCAGCCGTCCGCGTCGCGCGGACCGTCCTCGTTCTCCACGATCCGCCCCGGCGCCACGAGCGCGCTCCACTGCGCGCGCGGATGCATCGTGGTGCCCATGGCCTTCGCGGTCACAGCCCACGTGACGCGCTCGTCGACGATGTCCGGGTTCCGCTGCTGGAAGGCGTCCCACTCGGCGGAGTACCGGCCGTAGGGCAGCCCCGGCCACGGCTCCCCGACGGGCCGATCGCGCCATGCGGGGTGGAAGATCCGCGCGTACGCCGGGAAGCCACGGGGCACGACGTCGTGCATCGTGTACCGCCACGGATCGTCGATGCGCTCGAGGATCCACGCACCGGCCGCGACGTCCGAGGTCCACTCCATGCCCGCCACGCTACCCGGCGGCCCTCGCCAGCCGGTGATTGGGCCGCTGACCGGGCATCCGCTAGACTGTGGAGGTTGTCCGGCATCGGCCCAGTCCGAAGAAGCCCGTGACACGTGCACACACCCTCCTGCTGCCGGGAAATGCCCGGCAGCCGTTCTAGTCCGAAGGAGGTGGGTTAGTGACGCACACGCATCAGTACGAGCTCATGGTCATCCTCGACCCCGAAATCGATGAGCGTCAGGTTGGCACCAACCTCGACAAGTTCCTCAAGGTCATCACCAACGAGGGCGGCAGCATCGAGAACATCGACATCTGGGGCCGTCGCCGCCTGGCGTACGAGATCCAGAAGAAGAACGAGGGCATCTACGCCGTCGTCAACTTCACCGCCACGAGCGAGGCCACGCAGGAGCTCGACCGTCAGCTGAAGCTGAACGAGCAGATCATGCGCACCAAGGTCCTCCGTGCCGAGGAGGCAATGGCGATGGTCGCTGCCGAGAAGGAGCGCTCCGACGCCAAGGCCGCCCGCAAGGCAGCGAAGGCGTAACGACGATGGCCGGCGAGACCGTCATCACCGTCGTGGGCAACCTCACGGCAGACCCCGAGCTGCGTTACACGCAGAACGGCCTGCCCGTCGCGAACTTCACGATCGCGTCGACGCCGCGCACCTTCGACCGTCAGGCCAACGAGTGGAAGGACGGCGAAGCGCTGTTCCTCCGCGCATCGGTGTGGCGCGAGTTCGCCGAGCACGTGGCCGGATCGCTCACGAAGGGTTCCCGCGTGATCGCCACCGGTCGCCTCAAGCAGCGCTCCTACCAGGACCGCGAAGGCAACAACCGGACGTCGATCGAGCTGGAGGTCGACGAGATCGGCCCCTCGCTGCGGTACGCGACAGCCCAGGTCACCCGCGCCGCCTCCGGCGGCAGCGGCTCCGGCGGTTCCGGCGGTGGCGGCGGCCAGGCGCGTCCCCAGGTCCAGCAGGACGAGCCGTGGTCCACGCCCGGCTCGGCTGCCCCGGACGCGTGGAGCGCCCCCGGCACGTCGTACGGCGACGACACCCCGTTCTGATTCAGACTCCGGATGCCATCGGCATCCGATCACACTCGTAAGGAAAACACATGGCTGGAAAGGCTACCGGCGATCGCCGTAAGCCGCGGAAGGGCGCCAAGAACGCCGCTCCCGCGAAGGCGATCCGCGTCGGCGTCATCGACTACAAGGACGTCGCAACTCTTCGCAAGTTCATCTCGGAGCGTGGGAAGATCCGCGCCCGTCGTATCACCGGTGTCTCGGTTCAGGAGCAGCGTCTGATCGCCAAGGCGATCAAGAACGCGCGCGAAATGGCGCTCCTGCCCTACGCCGGCGCTGGCCGCTAAGGAGCACCGACATGGCAAAGCTGATTCTCACGAACGAGGTTGCCGGGCTCGGAAGCGCCGGCGACGTCATCGAGGTCAAGAACGGGTACGCCCGCAACTACCTCATCCCCCAGGGCTTCGCAGTGGCCTGGAGCCGCGGTGGCGAGAAGCAGGTGGCGTCCATCCGCGCCGCCCGCGAGTCGCGCGCGATCCACGACCACGAAGAGGCTGTGGCGCTCAGGGACGCCCTCGAGGCTGCCACCGTCAAGCTGACCGTCAAGGCCGGCAAGGAAGGCCGCCTGTTCGGCTCGGTGAAGACCGGCGACGTCGCAGACGCCGTCAAGGCTGCCGGCCTCGGTGAGCTCGACAAGCGCAAGATCCACATCACCTCCCCGATCAAGGCCGTGGGCGACCACGAGGCGACCGTTCGCCTCCGTGACGACCTCACCGCAGTGATCAACCTGCAGGTGGTCGCCGCCAAGTAAGGCGTCGACGACGAAGAAGCCCCGGACCACGTGGTCCGGGGCTTCTTCGCGCGTGCGCGGCGGTGTTTTCGCACTTGACAAACGCGGATCCATCCCCAGCTGTCCGCGCCGGAGGCAACCTTCAAGCCAGACTTCAACCACATTCCCCCTCCACAGCCTGTGGAATCAGAAACCCCTGATCAGAGGGTGAAAGAATCTCCGGCTTGTGCCACACCTCGGGCGTTTTGCACAGGCGTTGTGCACAGGCATGGCGGCGTTTCTCGCACATTGTCCACACAGTTATCCACAGGCAGGTTTGCGGGCGTCGGACCCCATGCCTAACGTTGCGTGTGGCCCGCCCCCGAGGGCCCGACAATGCGTGCAGAAAGGTGCCGTATGTCTATTGCGGACATCTCGCAGGAGCGTCTCGGCGCGCCCCGTGAGCACGAGCGGACACCCCCGCACGACCTGCTCGCCGAGCAGAGCGCCCTGGGCGGCATGCTCCTGTCGAAGGATGCCGTCGCCGACGTCATCGAGACCCTCCGCGGCACCGACTTCTACGTCCCCAAGCACGAGCTGATCTTCGAAGCGATCCTCACGCTCTACTCGCACGGCGAGCCCACCGACGTCGTCGCGGTCACCGACGAGCTCATCAAGAGCGGCGAACTGCAGCGCGCCGGCGGCGCGGACTACCTGCACTCCCTGACCTCGATCGTCCCGACGGCGGCGAATGCCGGCTACTACGCGTCGATCGTCAACGAGCGCGCACTGCTGCGCCGCCTCGTCGAGGCCGGCACGCGCATCGTGCAGATGGGCTACAACGGCCAGGGCGAGGCGCTCGACCTCGTCAACAACGCCCAGGCCGAGATCTACTCCGTCACCGGCACCGAGGCCGCCGAAGACTACGTCCCGCTCGAGGTCGCCGTCGGCGCCGCGATCGAGGAGATCGAGGCCGCGCGTGGGCGCGACGGCCAGATGACCGGCATCCCGACGGGCTTCGGCGGTCTCGACCAGCTCACCAACGGTCTGCACCCCGGCCAGATGATCATCATCGCCGCCCGTCCCGCGATGGGTAAGTCGACGCTCGCGCTCGACTTCGCGCGCGCCGCCGCGATCAAGCACAACTACCCGACGATCTTCTTCTCGCTCGAAATGGGCAAGAGCGAGATCGCGATGCGCCTCATGAGCGCCGAGGGCGCCGTGCCGCTGCAGAGCATGCGCAAGGGCACGCTCGACTCGCGCGACTGGACGACGATCGCCGCGACGCGCGGCCGCATCAACGACGCACCCCTCTACATCGACGACAGCCCGAACATGACGCTCGTCGAGATCCGCGCGAAGTGCCGCCGCCTCAAGCAGCGCGTCGGACTGAAGATGGTCGTCATCGACTACCTCCAGCTCATGACGAGCGGCAAGCGCGTCGAGTCGCGCCAGCAGGAGGTCTCGGAGTTCTCGCGTGCCCTCAAGCTCCTCGCGAAGGAGCTGCAGGTCCCGGTCATCGCGCTGTCGCAGCTGAACCGTGGTCCCGAGCAGCGCGCCGACAAGAAGCCGGCGCTGTCCGACCTCCGTGAGTCGGGCTCGATCGAGCAGGACGCCGACATGGTCGTGCTCCTGCACCGCGAGGCGGCCTACGAGCGCGACAGCCCGCGCGCCGGCGAGGCCGACCTCATCGTCGCCAAGCACCGCAACGGCCCGACCGACACGATCACCGTCGCCTTCCAAGGCCACTTCTCGCGGTTCACCGACATGGCCGTCGGGATGGACTGAGGGTCCGCGATCGCTGCGCACGGTGACCGTACGCGTATCCTCGTGGCGTGAATGACGTCGCCACCGCGCTCGCCGCCCCGGAGTGGGCGGCGTCGGCGCGCGAGCACGCAGAGCGCGCCGACGCGCTGACGGCGGGCCGGCGGGCACGGGCGGCCGTGGGCGAGACGCATCCCGTCGACGACTTCCTCTTCACGTACTACAGCTACAAGCCCGCACTGCTGCGACGCTGGCATCCCGGCCTGGGCGTGCTCCTGCAGGATGCCGGCGAGGCGCGTGGCAGCTGGCGCTGGTACCTCGTCGAAGGCCGGGATGCGATCGTCGACCATGAAAGAATCGCCCGGGAGCGGCACCTCCTCCTCACGGGCGTGGGTCGCATCCTGCGGGGCGCCCGCTCACGGCGCGCGCAGTTCGGCTGTTTCGGGCTGCACGAATGGGCCATGGTCTACCGCCAGCCGGAGCACCGCCATCCGGCGCCGCTGCGCCTGGGGCAGACCGACACCGACGCCGTCGTCGACGCGCATCCCTTGGGCTGCACGCACTTTGACGCCTTCCGCTTCTTCACGCCCGACGCCGTGCCGCGGAACCGTCTGGCGCTCACCCGCGAGCAGCAGTCGGCGACGGAGCAGCCGGGCTGCCTGCACGCGAACATGGATCTCTACAAGTGGGCGGTGAAGCTCGGCCCGGTGGTGCCCGGCCGGCTGCTGCTGGACTGCTTCGAGCTGGCACGCGACATCCGCGAACTCGACATGCGCGCCTCGCCCTACGACCTCACCGAGTGGGGATACGCGCCCGTGGCCATCGAATCGGCCGAGGGAAAAGCGGAGTACGTCGGCAGCCAGCGGGCCTTCGCCGAACGCGCCGAGCCGCTCCGCGAAGAGCTGATCGCGGTGACCGACCGCGTGGCCGTCGGGATGGACTGAGGCTCGGTACACTCGCCCCGTGCGGATCCGCCCGATCGATCTGGTCGACGTCCTCGTCTATCTCGTCGTCCTCGGCCTGTTCACCCAGCTGTTCCCGGCCGTCATCTCCGAAACGTTCGTCCTGGCCCTGCTGACCGCGATCCTGCTCAAAGTGGTCCTCGAAGCCGTGCTCTGGATCAAGAAGCGGGTGCTGGCGCGCATCCGAGCGGCCGAGACCCCCGCGGTGCGAATCGTCAACCTCATCGCGCTCCTGCTGATCCTCCCGGGGAGCAAATTCCTCGTGCTCGAACTCGTCGCGTGGGCATTCGGCGACAGCGTGCGGCTCGGGGGCTTCTTCCAGGTCACCCTGCTGATCGTCGTCCTGATGCTCGCCCGCGGCGGCGTGCGTCGCCTCCTCGACGACAGGACGGCTCCCGCAGTCTGAGCCGGTGACACGTCGGCGTGGGTATCGTCGTCGACATGCCGCACATCGGATCGGAGGACCGCGGGAGCGTCGCCGCGCGCGCCGTCCCGCGCGATCGGAGGGCGATCCTCCAGCGCCGGATCCGCTGGATCGTCGCGGCGACGATCACGTACAACATCGTCGAGGCGATCGTCGCGATCACGGCGGGGTCGATCGCGTCCTCGGCCGCGCTGATCGCGTTCGGGCTGGACTCGACCATCGAAGTGCTCTCCGCGGCTGCGGTCGCATGGCAGTTCACCCGTCGCGAGCCGGAGCGGTGGGAGCGCGGCACTCTGCGGGTCATCGCGGTGGCGTTCTTCGCGCTCGCCGCCTACGTGACGGCGAGCTCCGTGATCGCGCTCGTCACGGGCCCCGACATCCAGCCGTCACCGCTCGGCATCGCGATCACGGCGCTCAGCGTCGTCGTCATGCCGTTCCTCTCGTTCGCCGAGCGGCGTGCGGGGCGGGAGCTCGGGTCGGCCACGGCGGTCGCCGACTCGATGCAGACCCTCATCTGCACCTACTTGTCGGCCGCAGTGCTGGTCGGGCTCGTCCTCAACAGCCTCCTCGGCTGGTGGTGGGCGGATTCGCTCGCGGGCCTCGTCATCGCCGGGTTCGCGATCCGCGAGGGCGTCGAGGCATGGCGCGGCGACGCGTGTGCGACCTCGGTCGGCATGCTCCTCGACGCCGACGGTCACGACCATGGCGCTCACGACGAGGACGACCGCCACCCCGCGTGAGGAGCATCACCCGGCCCCGGCAATGAGCCGCCGATGAATCGCCTATGACGCGGCCCGTTCATGCGTCGTTCTGGGTGTCGCCATAGACTCCGCGCCCACCATGGGCGCATGACAGCCACCCTCCTCACGACGACCGGCCCCGCGGCCGTGGCCACGGCGCCCGTGCGCCGGACGCGGCGACGCTCGACCCGGAGGGTCTGGAACGCCGCGGCCGTCACCGTCATCTGGGCGACGAGCCTCGTCGTGGTGGCGCTCTGGGTCTCGGGCGGCGGCGTGCAGTCGGTGCTGGCCGGCGGCGCCGAGACGCTCAACACCCTCGGCCGGATCACCGGTCTCGTATCGGCGAACCTCCTGCTGTACCAGGTGCTGCTCATGGCGCGGGTGCCGCTCTTCGAACGTGGCTTCGGCCGCGACGCGATCACCCGCATGCACCGCGTCGTCGGATTCTGGTCGTTCTGGCTCCTCCTCGTCCACATCGCCCTGCTCGTGGTCGGCTACGCCGTGCAGGCGGGCATCGACCCGCTCACGCAGCTGTGGCAGTTCGTCTGGGACTACCCCGGGATGCTGCTGGCCACGGCCGGCACGCTCCTCCTGGTGCTCGTCGTCGTGACCTCGATCCGCCGCGCGCGGCGCCGGCTCCGCTACGAGAGCTGGCACCTGCTCCACCTCTACGGCTACCTCGGGGTGGGTCTCGCCGTCCCGCACATGCTGTGGACCGGCGCCGACTTCGTGGCATCCCCCCTCGCCACCGTCTACTGGTGGACGCTCTGGGCGGTCACGGCCGCGAGCGTCGTGGTCTTCCGGATCGGCGTGCCGGCGTTCCGGTCGCTGCGGCACGACATGCGCGTCTCATCGGTGGAGCCCGACGGCGACCGCGGCGTCACCGTCCGACTGCGCGGTCGCGCACTCTCGGCACTCCGGGCCCGCCCGGGTCAGTTCTTCGTCTGGCGGTTCCTGGACGGTGCCGGGTGGATGCGGGGACACCCGTTCTCGCTCGCGGCGGCGCCGACCGGCGACGCACTGACCATCTCGGCGCGTATCGTCGGCGACGGCACGCGGCGCCTGACCACTCTGGCGCCCGGCACGCGTGTCGTGTTCGAGGGACCCTACGGCGGCATGACCGGCGAGCTGCGCGGCGGGACCAAGCTCCTGATGATCGGCGCGGGCGCGGGTGTCGCACCCCTCGTCGCGCTGCTCGAGTCCGAGGCGTACGCGCCCGGCGCCGCCACCCTCCTCGTCCGCGACCACGCCGACGGCGATGCGCTCCTGCGCGGACCGATCGCACGCCTCGCCGCAACGCGGGGCGTCGCCCACTACACGCTCCACGGGCCGCGCGCTCAGGGCGGGTCGGCCTGGCTGCCCGCGAGCCACGCGGCCTGGCGGGGCGCCGACCTGCTCCGCCACCTCGCACCCCGCCCCGCGGAGTACGACGTGTTCCTGTGCGGACCGGGCCCCTGGATGGACGCGCTCCGCGCCGACCTCCATGCCGCGGGGTTCGCCCCCGACCGCATCCACGCGGAAGCGTTCACCGTCTAGTCGCCCCGGCGACCCGTCCTTCGGAGGAATCGTGAAGAAGATCGTCTACGGCGTCCTCGCCACCCTGAGCGGCCTCGTGCTGCTGTTCAGCTACCGCACCTCGCTCGGTGAGGAGATCACCCCGGCCGCGGCGGATGAGGCCGCATCCGTCAGCGACACGACCTCCACGACGACCGTCCCGCAGGTCGCGACCCCCACCCAGACCCCGACTCCGACGACGACCGAGGAGGATGCCGCGGCCGGCACCGCGACGACCGCGTCAGGGCTCGTGGACGGCACGTACACCGGGCAGTCCGCGAGCACGCGCTTCGGGCCGGTCCAGGTCGCCCTGACGGCATCGGGGGGCCAGATCACGGCTGTCGACGTCGTGGACTACCCGGATTCGAACTCCCGCGACCGCCAGATCAACGAGCGGGCGATTCCGCAGCTCGTCTCGGAGACGCTCGAGGCGCAGAGCGCGGACATCGACATGGTGTCGGGAGCGACGTACACGAGCGACGGGTACCTGCAGTCGCTGCAGAGCGCGATCGACCAGGCGCAGTCATGAGCCACGTCGGCCGCACGCACCGCCGGATCTGGACGGAGCAGATCATGGGCACCGTCGTCAGCATCCATGTCATCACCCGCGCCGGTGCTCCGTCCTGGGGCGAGGCCGAGGCCGAGGCGTCCTTCGCCGCGCTGCGCGACCTGGACCGGGTCTTCTCGACCTACCGCGACGACTCCGACATCTCGCGCCTCCGGCGGGGAGACGGAAGGACCCCGGCGCTCGACCCGCGCGTCGCCGCGGTGGCCGATGCGTGCGCCCACTGGGAAGCCGCGACCGGAGGACGGTTCAGCGCGGACTGGCGCGGCTGGTTCGACCCCACCGGGTACGTGAAGGGGTGGGCGGTCGAGACCGCCGCGCGCGCGCACCTCGCACCCCTTCTCGAGCGCGACGAGGTGATCGCGGCGGGGATCAACGCCGGCGGCGACCTCCAGCTGTTCACGGCACCGGGCGCGGACTGGTCCTGGCGCATCGGCATCGCCGACCCCGCCCACCCGGGCGCCGTGATCGCGACCATCGACGTCGTGAACGGCGCCGTCGCCACCTCGGGGCTCGCCGAGCGGGGCGCGCACATCATCGATCCGCGGTCGGGGTCTCCGGCGCGGGGCGTCGCCAGCGCCACCGTGATCGCGGACGGTCTGGCCGCCGCCGACGTGTGGGCGACCTCCGCCGTGGTCGCCGGCATGGACGACCTGTCCTGGATCGCGGACGCCGGAACCCGCACCGGCATCCTGGTCGGCGACGACGGTCGGGTGCGACGCTGGATCCGCTCGACCGAGGTCTCGGTCGCGGCGCCCTCTCCCGCGCTCCCGCAGGTCGCGTGATCGAGCGGACCTCAGCGGACGGTCACTCGGTGGCGAGCGGGGTGGGCGAGGTGCGGTGCTGCTCGGCACCCCACGACGCGAGGAGACGCAGTCGCTCCGCAGAAGGCGACCCGGGTTCGGCGGTGTAGACGAGCATGACGGTTCCGGGGTCGGCGGTGAGCGCGAACTCCTCGTACGCGAGCGTCACCTCCCCGACCACGGGATGCCGGAAGCGCTTGACCCCGGCGCCGTGGGTGCGCACATCGTGTGCGGCCCACAGTCGCCGGAAGACGTCGCTGCGCGTCGACAGCTCGCCGACCAGGTCCTGCAGCGCCTTGTCGTGCGGGTCGCGGCCGGCCTCCGCCCGCATGATCGCGACGCACATCTCCGCGAAGAGATCCCAGTCGGGGTAGAAGTCGCGTGCCGCGGGGTCGAGGAACTGGAAGCGCGCGAGGTTCGGCATCCGCCCGCCGTCGCCGATCACCGGCGAGTAGAACGCCCTGCCCAGTTCGTTGACCGCGAGAAGGTTCTGGTGCGTGTCGCGCACGAAGGCGATGCCGTCGGTGATCGAGGAGAGAGCCCACTGCAGGCTCGGCCGCAGCACGGCGGTCTTGCCGGCGGCGCGTCGGCGGGGACGCCCCGAGGTGGGGATCCCATCGGCCGCGCGGGCGAGGTCGAAGAGGTGGGCGCGCTCCGCGTCGTCGAGCTGCAGAGCCCGGGAGACGGCCTCGAGGACCGCGGCGGACGCGCCCGAGATCGCGCCGCGCTCGAGCTTGGCGTAGTACTCGACGCTCACGCCGGCGAGGCTCGCGACTTCGCTGCGCCGCAGGCCCGCGACGCGACGGTTCGCTCCCGCGGTGAGCCCCGCCGCCTCCGGCGTCACGCGCGCGCGGCGCGTCATGAGGAACTCGCGCACCTCGGTCCGGTTGTCCATACCGGCCAGGCTACGTCCGCGGCGCCCGCGGAGGGGTGCCCTGTCAGTACGCGTCACACCAGGAACTCCCGCGCGGATCAGAGGGTGGCGAGACTCGACGCATGCCCTTCTCCGACGCCCCGATCGTGCGCCGGCTGCTGCCTGTGCTCCTCCTGCTGCTGACCGTGTTCGGGCCGATCTCGATGGACCTCTACCTGCCGGCCCTTCCCGCCCTCACCGCCGAGTTCGCCGCGGCGACCTCGGTCGCACAGCTCACGATCACCGCGTGCCTCGTGGGGCTCGCCCTCGGGCAGCTCATCGCGGGGCCCCTGTCCGACCGGTTCGGCCGACGCGGCATCCTGATCGTCGGGATCACGGCGTACGTCGTGACCTCGGTGCTCTGCGCCGTCAGCCCGTCCGTCGAGCTGCTCATCGGCGCGCGACTCGTGCAGGGGCTCGCCGGGGGCGTCGGCATCGTCATCGCGCAGGCCGCCGGGCGCGATGTGTACAGCGGCGTCGCGCTCATCCGCTTCTACGGCCGGCTCACCGTCGTCGGGGGTTTCGCCGCGATCGTCGGGCCGCTCCTGGGAGGCGTGCTCAACACGGTCACGGACTGGCGCGGGCTCTTCCTCTTCCTCGCCGCCGTCGGCGCCGTCCTGCTCCTCGTCGTCGCTCTGGCGCTGCCCGAGACGCTGCCCCACGATCGCCGGACGCGCGGCGGGATCAGCCAGACCGCCCGTGACCTCCGCACGCTCGTGGCGGATCGGGTGTTCGTCGGCGCCGTCCTGAATCAGGGGTTCCTGTACGCCGCGCTCTTCGCCTACCTCGCCGGTGCAACCTACGTCCTGCAGGACATCTACGGCCTCTCGCCGCTCGGGTACGCGCTCGCGTTCGGTCTCAACTCCGCCGGCTTCATGACGTGCGGCTTCCTGTCCGGCCGTGCGGCCGCGCGCTGGAGCATCCGCGGCACCCTCGTCGTCGGCATCCTCGTCGCCGGGGTCGGCGCGGCGGGACTTCTCGTCGCCGGCCTGACGCCCCAGCCCCTCGGGGTCGTCGTCGTGGCGCTGCTCCTGCTGGCGAGCGGCGTCGCGATCACCTCCCCGCCCGCCACCACCCTCGCGCTGGCCGAGTACCCGCAGATGGCGGGGACGGCATCCTCGCTGCTCGGGATGCTGCGCTTCGGGTTCGGCGGGGTCGCGGCGCCCCTCGTCGGCGTCGCCGGCGCGACCAGCATCCTGCCGCTCGGCGTGGTGACCCTCTCCGGCGTGATCCTCGCCGCCGGCGCCGCGCTGCTGCTGCGCCGCCCCACCGTTTCCCGTCCCCCGACCACGATGCCGCCCGTGCCCGCGGACGCCGTCCACCTGTGAACACCTCACCGAAGGAGAACCCCACCATCATGCGCGGAGTCATCATGCACGCCCCCGGCGACGTCCGGGTCGAAGATCGCGAGAACCCGACCATCGTCGAGCCGACCGACGCCATCATCCGGCTGTCCGCGTCCTGCATCTGCGGATCCGACCTGTGGCCCTACCGCGGCGCCGAGGACGTCGACCACCAGGCCATGGGTCATGAGTACGTCGGCGTCGTCACCGAGATCGGCGACGACGTGAAGACCGTGAAGGTGGGCGACTTCGTCGTCGGCTCGTTCTTCGCCTCCGACAACACGTGCGAGATCTGCCTGGCCGGCTACCAGACGCACTGCGTCCACCGTCAGCCCGGCGCCCCGACCGGCGCCCAGTCGGAGTACGCCCGGATCCCCCTCGCCGACGGGACCCTCGTCGCGACGCCCGGGCAGCCCGACGCCGACCTCATCCCCTCCCTGCTCGCGGCATCCGACGTCCTCGGCACCGGCTGGTTCGCCGCCGTCGCCGCCGAGGCCGGTCCGGGCAAGACGGTCGCGGTCGTCGGTGACGGCGCCGTGGGCCTCCTCGGCATCCTCGCCGCCCACCGGCTCGGTGCCGAGCGCATCATCGCCATGTCGCGGCACGCCGACCGGCAGGCCCTCGCCCGCGAGTTCGGCGCGACCGACATCGTCGAGGAGCGCGGCGACGCGGGCGTCGAGCGGATCAAGGAGCTCACCGGCGGGCTCGGTGCGCACAGCGTGATCGAGGCCGTCGGCACGCAGGAGTCGATGATGCAGGCGATCCGCGCGACCCGCGCCGGCGGCCACGTCGGCTACGTCGGCGTCTCGCACGGCGTCGCGCTGGACGGCGTCGAGCTGTTCTTCTCCGGCGTCCACCTGCACGGCGGACCCGCGCCCGTGCGCCGCTTCCTGCCGGAGCTCATCCAGCTGATCTGGGATCGCGAGATCGACCCGGGCAAGGTCTTCGACCTCACGCTGCCGCTCGAGCAGGCCGCCGAGGGCTACCGGGCCATGGACGAGCGCCGCGCCATCAAGGTGCTGCTGACGACGTGACCCCGGCGGGGGCCCGACGGGCGCTCAGTCCAGGCGCCGCGCGCTGAGCCAGCGCACCATCTCCGGGTCGCGGTGGTCGAAGAACTGGGACGAGCCCTCGTCGAGCGACCCGATCGTGGTCATCTCGGCATCCGTCAGGGCGAAGTCGAACACGTCGAGGTTCTGCGCCATGCGCTCCGCGCTGACGGTCTTGGGGATGGCCACGACGCCGCGCTGGACGAGCCAGCGGAGCACGACCTGCGCGACCGACTTCCCGTGGGCGCCGCCGATCTCGGACAGCGCCGGATTCGTGAACAGTCCGTTGCGACCTTCCGCGAACGGACCCCACGACTCGATCTGGACCCCTTCCGCCTTCAGCACCTCGTGGGCCGCGGTCTGCTGGTGGAACGGGTTCGTCTCGATCTGGTTGACGGCAGGGACGATCTCGTTGTTGAGGACGAGATCGAGCAGCCGGTCGGGGGCGAAGTTCGACACCCCGATGGCGCGGGCGCGGCCCTCCCGGTGGATCTTCTCCATCGCGCGCCACTGACCGTAATAGTCGCCGAACGGCTGGTGGATGAGGTACAGGTCGAGGTAGTCCAGACCGAGCTTGCGGACCGAGTCATCGAACGCACGCGCCGTGTTCTCCTCGGCGGGTGCGTCCTGGATCCACAGCTTGGTCGTGATGAACAGCTCGTCCCGCGGAACGCCGGATGCGGCGATCGCCGCGCCGACGGCTTCCTCGTTGCGGTAGGCGGCCGCCGTGTCGATGAGGCGATAGCCGGCGGCGATGGCCGCCGCGACGGCAGCCTCGGTCTCGTCGGGTCCGACCTGGTAGACGCCGAATCCGAGGATCGGCATCTCCACGCCGTTGTTGAGGGTCACGGTCTCCATGATGAGAGCCTTTCGTGAGGGGTGGGTCGTCGTAGGGGCTGGTGGACAGCGTTCGCCTCATGCGCCGATGCGGCGGCGGGCGCTCAGGATTCGGCCGGCACGTCGGTGCGCGCGGTCGGAGTGTCGGTGGTGGCGGACCAGCTGGAGAGCAGCTTGAGCGCGTCCTCGGACGCCGAGCCGGGTTCGGCGGTGTAGGTCGACAGGGTCAGTCCCGGGTCGGCCGGCAGCTCGAACGCTTCGTAGACGAGTTCGATCTCGCCGATGACCGGATGGCGGAGCCGCTTGACGCCGGTGCGGTGATAGCGCACGTTGTGCGCCGCCCACAGCGTGCGGAACCGCTCCGACCGCGTCGACAGCTCGCCGACCAGGTCGCTCAGGCGCTTGTCGTACGGGTTGCGCCCGGCTTCGCCGCGCATCGTGGCGACGAGCTCCTGGGTGTTCTTCTCCCAATCGACGTAGAACTCCGGCGCCGCCGGGTCGAGGAAGGCGAAGCGGGCGCTGTTCGGTGCCGGGGAGGCGAACAGCGGGGCGTAGAGGGCGCGGCCGAGCCGGTTCGCGCCGAGATAGTCGAAGTAGTTGTCGCGGACGAGCGCCGGGACCTCCGTCAGCCCGTCCACGACGCGCTGGATGCTCGGACGGATCCCGGTGGTCCGCTTGCGGGGCTTGCGGGCGACGGGGGACGCATTGGCCACCCGGGCCAGGTCGAACAGGTGCGCCGTCTCGGCGTCGTCGAGCTGCAGCGCGCGGGCCAGGGCGTCGAGGACACCCTCGGACGCCCCCGAGAGGTCTCCCCGTTCGAGACGCGTGTAGTAATCGACGCTCACGCCGGCGAGCATCGCGACCTCCTCGCGGCGGAGACCCGGGACCCGTCTGTTGCCGCCGTAAGCGGGGAGGCCTGCCTGGTCGGGGGTCAGGCGGTCCCGACGCGTCGACAGGAACTGTCGAACTTCGCTGCGGTGATCCATGCGGTCGACGCTACGCCCCGCCGACGTGGGCTGGGAGGCCTTGCCAGTACCTGGAACGACGGGCACCCCGCCGATCAGAACGGTGCGTCGCGGGACCCGAGCGGATCGTGGACGGGCAGGAGCCAGGGTTCCCGCAGCCGCGTCCGCACACTGAGCACCTCGGCCTCCGGGACGAAGCGCACCGTCGGTTCCGGTCGATCGGTATGGCGGCGGCCGCTGGGACTCGTCCAGACGAGCACACCCGGCGACGTCTGTTCGACGGTCCAGGCGCTCGCGTGTTTGAGGGTGTGGTGCCGTCGGCACAGATGGGCGAGGTTCTCGGGACGGGTGGTGCCGCCGCGTGCGGCATCGTGCGTGTGGTCGACGTCGCAGCGCCACACCGGCTTCCGGCATCCCGGGAAGCGGCAGTGCTCGTCGCGCGCCCGGAGGAAGCGCTGCAGTCCCGCCGTCACCCGGTACCGGTCGACGGCGAGGACGTCCCCGGTGAGGGGCGACGTCATCACGCGCTCCCAGCCGGTGGCGCCCGCGGCGAGGGCCCGCGCGGTGTCGCCGTCGATGGGTCCATAGCCGGCGAGCAGCGCCGGCTCGTCGCTGCGCCCGGTCATCGTGAGGACCGGGACCGTGACCTGCACGATGGCGCGGATCGCGCCGAGACCCTCCCCGCCGAGGCACGCGTCGGGCGCGCCGGTGAGCAGGAGGTCGGTGAAGACGTCGGCGCGCACCTGGTCGATCGTGCGTCCGTCGCCGTCGCCGTCGCCGTCGCCGCCGTCGCCGTCGCCTCGTGCCTCCACGACGGATCGGGCCTGCCGACTGAGACGGTCGTGGATGCCGTGCGCGAGAGTCGCGGGGAGCGTCGCGACGAGCTCGGCCATCCCGTCGGGAAGATCGCACAGCTCGACGCGGCGGCACGCATGTGCGTCCCGGGCGCGCTCGTCGAGGGTGCGGTCCAGGAACCGCTCCGCGTGGGTGCGCACGAGCGGCGCGAGGCGCCCGGGCGACGTCGTGCGCGCCCGCTCGAGGGCGAACGCCAGGTATGCCGCGCGGTCCGCGTCATCGTGGATCGCGGCCCCGGCCTCCTGGATCACGACGAGATGCCGCCGTGTGATCTCGCCGCGCTCGAGCGCCGCGACGCCGACCCCGAACCGCTCGCAGAGATCGGCGCACTGCCCCATCTGCCGGGACACCGACCACTCGCTCCTCCGCGTCGCGATGGCGAGTTCGGCGACGAGCGACCGCTGCGCGATCTCCCGCCGCGATCCCCGCTCACCGGCGTCCTTCACGAGGGCGGCCGCGCGGGCGAGGGTGCGGATCTCCTCGGCGTCGAGTGCGGCCTGCCGGCGCTGGACGTCGGCGAACGCGTCGACCACCTGATCCGTGCGGCGCAGGATCGCCACGGGCGACTCGTCGGCCGCCGGGATGACAGAGGACATGAGGGCTCACTCGGGACGGGGGCACCTGTATGTTCGAATCTGTGATGCGATTCTACCACCCAGCCTCCGACATCTCTACACTTTCCCGCGAGTAACCCCGCGCTTCTTCGGTGAAACCGTCGCGGACGGCATCCATCATGCGGGACAATGGATGCACGCCATCCGAATCGATTCGAGATCGGCGGCCCCGCTTCCACCTCTTCACCTCGAGAGCCTTCCCGCATGTCCACTTCCCTGACGACCGGCAGCCCCTGGCGCGTCATCCTCCTCTTCTCGGTCCCGCTGCTCCTCGGCAACGTCGTCCAGCAGCTCTACCAGTTCGCGGATGCCATCGTCGTCGGGCGGCATCTCGGCGTCGGCGCCCTGGCTGCCGTGGGAGCGACCGGAGGCCTCTTCTTCTTCCTCCTGGGGTTCGTCTGGGGTCTGACGACCGGCTTCGCGATCCCGACGGCGCAGGCCTTCGGCGCAAGCGACAGGGCTGCCGTGCGCCGATCGGTCGCCGCCGGGACGCTGCTCACCGCCGTCGCGACCGTGCTGCTCACCGGGGCCGGCGCGGTCTTCGCCGAGCCGCTGCTGCTCCTGCTGCGGACACCGTCCGAGCTCATGGCCGACGCGACCGTGTTCGCGCAGATCAGCTTCCTCGGCTCGGGGACGATGCTGTTCTTCAACTACCTGTCCGCGATCATCCGCGCGATCGGCGACTCGCGCACGCCGCTCGTCTTCCTCACGGTGGCGTGCGGGCTCAACGTCGTCCTGGTCATCCTCATGGTGGGACCGCTGGGGTGGGGGGTCGGCGGCGCCGCGCTGGCGACCGTGGCGTCGCAGGGAGTGTCGGTCCTGCTGTGCGTGGAGTACGTGCGCCGCCGCGTCCCCGTCCTGCGCCTCCGCCGCGCGGACTGGCGTGTGGCGCGCGCCGACCTCGTGCAGCACCTCCGCATCGGCCTGCCGATGGGCTTCCAGGCATCGATCATCGCGATCGGGGCGCTCGCGGTGCAGGTGCGCCTCAACGAGCTGGGTCCCGACGCCGTCGCCGCCTATACGACGGCCTCCCGTGTCGACAGCCTCGCGGTCGCGCTGCTGCAGTCCCTGGGGCTCGCCGTGTCGATGTTCGTCGCGCAGAACTTCGGCGGCGGTCGGCCCGACCGCATCCGCCGCGGTGTCGTGCAGGCGACGTGGATGGCGCTCGGCGGCGCCGTGATCGTCGGTGTCGTGCTCGTCGCCTTCGGCAGCCACATGGTGCGCCTCTTCGTCGGCGAGGGAGCGGACGGCGTCGTCGACCTCGCCGCGCTCATGCTCGTCATCAACGGCGCGAGCTACAGCGCCCTCGCCGTGCTGTTCGTCCTCCGCGGCGCCCTTCAGGGTCTCGGCCACACGCTGATCCCGACCGTCACGGGCGTCATCGAGCTCTTCATGCGGGTGGGCGCCGCCGTCGTCCTCGGGGGCATCGTCGGCTTCGTCGGCGTGGTCTGGAGCAATCCCCTCGCGTGGATCGGCGCCGTCGTCCTGCTGGCACCGGCCTATCTCCGCGCCCATCGCGAGCTCGCCGGGATGCCGATCGCGACCGGTGACCACATCTCCCCGGCCACGACGCCGATCGCCGTCGTGGGCCCGACCGACGGCTCGATGAGCGTCGATGCGGTCGTCACGCGACCGGTGCCGCTGCCCGAGTTCACCTCCGACGGTCGGTCTCGCCGGCGCCTCACGCGCCTCCGCCGACGACGCGCCGAGCGGACGGCGGAGCGGGCCGACTGATCGGAGGAGGACAATCGGGGGGTGACCACCGCGCTCCCCGACCTCACCCAGATGCCCGACCCGCAGTTCGTGATGGTCGGCGACGGCTACCGGATCGCGACGTACTCCTGGGGCGAGGACACCGCGCCGACCGTCGTCGTCGTGCACGGATTCGCCTCCAGTACGCGGGACAACTGGGTCAGCACCGGCTGGGTGCGTGATCTGCAGCGCGCCGGCTACCGCGTGCTGGGTCTCGACCAGCGCGGGCACGGGGCCAGCGACAAGCCGCACCTCCCCGGCGACTACGACCTCCGCACGCTGGCGGGCGACGTGGAGGCCGTGCTCGACACCTACCTCGTCGGGACGGCGTTCTACATCGGCTACTCGCTCGGCGCGCGCGTCGGGTGGGAGGTCGCGCAGGACCTCCCCGACCGCATCGAGCGCGTCGTGCTGGGCGGCGTCCCCGACGGCATCCCGCTCGGCCGCCTCGACATCGACCAGGCGACCGCGTACGTCGAGAACGGGACGCCGGTCGAAGATCGCGTCACCCAGAACTACATCGCCCTCACCGAGCGCGTCCCCGGCAACGATCTGCGCGCGCTCCTCGCGATCGCCGGCGGCATGCGCCGATCGGGGACGGTCGACCCGGATCCGACGCACGCGCCGACGCAGCCCATCCTGTTCGCGACGGGTTCGCAGGATGCCATCATCGAAGGCTCGAAGGCGCTCGCGGCCGCGTGCCCGCAGGGGCACTTCGTCGAGATCCCCGACCGGCACCACTTCAACGCGCCCGGCTCGCGGGTGTTCCGCGCCGCCGCGCTCGAGTTCCTCACCGCGACGGACTGAGCGCGGTCGGCGGACTCAGCCGGCGGACTCAGCCCGCCGGGTTGGTCGCCTTGCCGTCGAGCCAGAGCGTGTCCGTGGGGTCGGAGTGCACGCCGCCGCTGTCGACGTGCGTGGCGCTGATCTTCGGACCCTTCGTGATGACGTGGACGAGCGCCATCGCGTGGCCGCGGCCGAGACCGTAGTCCTCCGCCAGCCACTGCACGATGGGCGTCGCCTTCGTCGAGGAGTCGAAGCCGCGCTCGCGCGCGAGGTCGATGAACTGCCGGGGCGTCAGCCCCGTCTTCTCCTCGATGTTGTCGAGATAGGCCTGGAACGACATGCTCTCCTCCAGCGGTGGGTGCGGATGCGCCCTCATCCTGCCACGGAGCCCCTGCACCTGCTTTACACCGTGACGACGATCTTCCCCCGCACGTGCCCGGTCTCCAGCTCGCGGTACGCCTCGACCGCGTCGGCCAGCGGGTAGGTCGCCGCGCGCTCGACGCGCAGCGACCCGTCGGCGGCCAGCTGGGCGAGCGCGGCGAGCTGCGCGGCATCCGGTCGCACCCACGCGTACACCCCGCCGAACTCGTCGCGAGCACGCGGGTCGGCGATCGAGACGACGAAGCCGCCGTCGCGCAGCAGCTGCGACGTCGAGTCCAGCGCATCGCCCCCGGCGTAGTCCAGGACCACATCGATGCCGTCCGGCGCCAGGGCGCGCACCTGGTCGACGAGCGGGGCGCCGTACTCGACGGGCTCCGCGCCGAGCGAGCGGACGAAATCGTGCTTGCCGGCCGATGCCGTCCCGATCACGCGGGCTCCGCGGTGCCGCGCGAGCTGCACGGCGAACGAGCCGACGCCCCCCGCGGCGTTGTGCACGAGGACGGTGTCGCCCTCGGTGAGTCCGGAGCGCTCCACGCTCTGGAGGGCCGAGAGACCCGCGAGCGGCAGCGCCGCGGCATCCTCGAACGACAGCCCTTCGGGCAGCGGCGCGGCCGTCCGGACGGGCACGGGCATGAGCTCGGCGAGCGATCCGTGCTGCACGACATCGGCGCGCGCGTAGGCCAGGATGCGGTCGCCGACGGCGAACTCGGGGGTGTCCAGGCCGACCTTCTCCACGACCCCCGCGACGTCCCAGCCCGGCACCACGGGGAACTGCGTGTCGATGAGCCCCCGCAGGTAGCCCTCGCGGACCTTGTAGTCGACCGGGTTCAGGCCCGCCGCGACCACGCGGACGACGAGCGTGTCGGGGCCGATGTGCGGCTCCGCCACCTCCGCGAGCTCGAACCGGTCGGCGCCGCCGAATTCCTTGTACACGAGTGCCTTCATGCAGGTAGCCAACACCACAGCCGCCGGGGCATTCCACTCCCTGGCAGGGCAGGGGCCCGCGTGGCATCATCGGCAGGTGACCGATCGGCAGCCCCAGGACCTGCAGACGCTGATCCTGCTGCGCCGCGTGCGGGATCGGATGGACCGGGAGTACGCCAAGCCGCTCGACGTCGAATCGCTCGCGCGCGATGTGCACATCTCCGCCGGACACCTCAGCCGTCAGTTCAAGCGGGCCTACGGCGAGTCGCCGTACTCGTACCTGATGACGCGCCGCATCGAGCGGGCCATGACACTGCTCCGCCGAGGCGATCTGACCGTCACGGAGGTCTGCTTCGCCGTCGGCTCGTCCTCGCTCGGCACCTTCAGCACGCGGTTCACCGAGCTGGTGGGGGTGCCGCCGAGCGTCTATCGGGAGCGGGGCGCGGATTATGTGCCCGGCATGCTGCCCTGCATCGCGAAGCAGATCACGAAACCGGTCAGGAATCGAGAAGCGCCGGGGTCCCGGGTCCTCGTACCGTGAGAGCCATGGACATCACGATTCATTCGAGCTTCCTGCCGCACACCGATCCCGACGCATCCCTCGCGTTCTACCGCGACGTCCTCGGCTTCGAGGTCCGGCTGGACGTCGGCTACGCGAATATGCGCTGGATCACCGTGGGCCCGCCCGATCAGCCGGACACGGCGATCGTGCTGCACCCGCCGGGGGTCGGCAACGACATCTCCGACGAGGAGCGTGAGACGCTTCTCGAGCTCATCGCGAAGGGCAGCTACTTCGGGGTGAACCTCGCCACGGACGACCTCGACGGCACCTTCGCGAAGCTCGAGGGTGCCGGCGCGGACATCGTCCAGGAGCCCATCGAACAGGACTACGGGGTGCGGGACGCGGCGTTCCGCGATCCCGCGGGAAACCTCATCCGCATCCAGGAGGAGAACAAAGGGAGCAGGAACCATGGCTGACCAGCGGAGCACGGCAGACGGCTTCAGCGCGGAGGAGCGCGCTGCGATGAAACAGCGCGCCGACGAACTGCGCGCATCCAAGGGGCTGAAGGGCGCCGCGAAGCTCGCGAAGGAGCTCGAGGCCTGCGTCGCCGCGATCGACGGCCTGGACGGCGTCGACCGGCAGGTGGCCACCCTCCTCCACGGCATCGTGACCGATGAGGCGCCCGATCTCGACCCGAAGACCTTCTACGGCTTCCCCGCCTACGCGCGGGACGGGAAGGTCGTCGTCTTCTACCAGCCCGCCTCGAAGTTCAAGACGCGGTACGGGACGGTCTCCTTCGACGACCCGGCGAACCTCGACGACGGTCCCATGTGGGCGGTGTCCTACGCGGTGGTCGAGGTGACGGAAGCCGTGGAGAAGAAGGTCCGCGAACTCGTCAAGAAGGCCGCGAGCTGATCCCCCCGATGAGCGTCATCCGCATCGCCACCATCGGCACGAGCATGATCACCGGCCGCTTCCTGGATGCCGTCCGTCAGACCGACGGCATCCAGGCGACGGTCGTCTACTCCCGCGACGACGAGCGGGCCGCCGCGTACGCCGACGAGCAGGGGATCGGCGCGACCTCGTCGGACCTCGACGAGCTGCTGGCCTCGGGCGATGTCGACGCCGTGTACGTCGGCTCACCCAACGGGCGGCACGTCGCGCAGGCGCGCGCCGCCCTGCGCGCCGGGCGGCACGTGTTCGTCGAGAAGCCGGCCGCCCCCACGGCGGCCGAGTTCGAGGCCCTCGTCGAGGAGGCCCAGGAGGCCGGCGTGATCGTGTTCGAGGGGATGCGCAACGCCTACGATCCGGGCATGGACGAGATCCGCGCGCTCCTGCCGCGGCTCGGGACGATCCGGCGTGCCGCGTTCACCTACTGCCAGCGCTCCGCGCGGTACGACCGCGTGCTCGCGGGCGAGCGCGTGAACATCTTCGACCCGGCTCTCGCCGGTGGCGCCCTGCTCGACCTTGGCGTCTACTGCGTGAGCCCGATGGTCGACCTGTTCGGCGAGCCGGAGGCGGTGCGCGCCGTCTCGGTCACGATCGCGGGCGGCGCCGACGGCACCGGCTCGGCGCTGCTGACCTATCCCGGCTTCGTGGGCGAGGTGGCCTACTCGAAGATCACGGTGAGCGCGCGCCCGAGCGAGATCCAGGGGGAGCTCGCGACGCTCGAGATCGACCGGATCGCCGAGCCCTCCGTCCTGCGACTGCACGGCATCGACGGGTCCATCGAGGAGATCGAGCTGAACCCGCCGGAGAACAACATGCTCTTCGAGGTGCAGCGATTCGTCGATCTCGTCCGCGGAGGCGACCCCGCCCCGGACAACGCCCGGACGCTCGGCACCCTCCGCGTCGTCGAGGCGATCGTCGCCGGCTAGCTCAGTCGAGCAGGGCCGGCGGGATGGCGATGATCCGGTCGTCGCCGTCCCGTGGGTCGCCCCGGCCGTCGGTGTTGTTCGTCAGGACCCACACCGACCCGCCGGGGCCGGCGAACACGTCGCGGAGACGTCCGAACGCGCCGGCGTAGAAATCCTCCGACGAGCCGAGGTCGGCGAGCGGGACGGCGCGCAGCACCTCGCCGCGCAGGTTCGCGATCAGGATGCGGTCGCCGATCACCGCGATCCCGCTCGGGCTCGCGTCCCCCGTCGCCCACGCCTGCAGGGGATCGACGAACCCCTCGTCCTCTCCGCCCTCTCCCTCCACGACGGGCCAGCCGTAGTTGCCGCCGGGCATGATCTCGTTGAGCTCGTCCCACGTGTCCTGCCCGAACTCGCTCGCGAACAGCCGCCCATCCTCCGCCCACGCGAGACCCTGCACATTGCGGTGGCCCAGGCTGTACACCGGCGACCCCGGCGTGGGGTTGTCGGCGGGGACCGCGCCGTCCGGCTCGAGGCGCAGGATCTTGCCGTTCAGCGCGGACGGGTCCTGCGCCGCGTCCCGGTCGCCGGCATCCCCGACCGGGATGTACAGCAGGCCGTCGGGACCGAACGCGATCCTCCCGGCGTTGTGGTTGCCGGCGCGGGGCAGCGCGTCGACGATGATCCGCGGATCGGTGAGCCGGAGAGCGCCGGGCGCGCCCTCCAGGGCGTAGCGCTCCACACGGTTGCCGTCCGCCGCCGTCGAGTAGACGTAGAGGCCGTCGTCCCCGTCGAACGCGAGCCCGAGCAGGCCGCCCTCGCCGCCGTGCGCGATGCCCTCGACGGTGACGACGTCACGCAGGGCGCCGCCGGCCGTCAGCTCGCGGATGCGGCCCGTGTCGCGCTCGCTGATCAGCACCGACGTGGCGACCTGGACGAGCGACCACGGCGCCTCGAGGTCGGCGACGACGGTCACCGGCTCCCCCGGCGGGCGGGTGGCGGACGGGGACGCGGCGGGCGGCGGGGGCGGTGGCGATGGCTCCGGGCCGGCGAAGGCGCACGCAGTGAACAGGGCCACGGCCGCGAGAGCGACCGCCGCGGCGGCCGTGCGCCGCGACCCCGATCCTGCGGGCCGTCCCCGGGGCGACATGCTCACACGGTACCCGGACGCCGGTGATCGCGCCGCCCCCCTTGCGAGCTTCCCGGGTGCGGCGCATCCTGACCCCATGCAGAAGATCGTGCCCAACCTGTGGTTCGCCGATGCCGCCGCGGGCGGCCAGTTCTATGCCGAGGCCTTCCCGGGCTCCCGCGTGAGGACCTCCTCCTTCTATCCGGAGGAGGGGCTGCTCGACTTCCAGAAGGACTATGCCGGGAAGCCGCTCACCGTCGACGTCGAGATCGAGGGCTACCGGCTGATGCTCATCAACGCGGGCGACATGTTCCGGCCGAACCCGTCCATCTCGTTCACCCTCAGCTTCGCGGCAGCCGACACCGACCGCCTCGACGCGCTCTGGACCGCCCTCGCCGATGGCGGGCGCGTGCTCATGCCCCTTCAGGAATATCCGTACAGCGAACGGTACGGCTGGGTGGAGGACCGCTTCGGGGTCAGCTGGCAGCTGACCGTCGCGGGGGACCAGCAGCGGCCGCCGGTCATGCCGACCCTCCTGTTCAGCGGCCCGGCGCAGAACCGCGCCCGCGCGGCGATCGAGGAGTACACGGCGCTCTTCCCCGACGCCGACCTCGGCGCGATGGTGGAGTACCCGGAGCAGACCGGGCCGGCGGATGCCGGTGCCGTCATGTACGCCGACTTCACGCTCGCGGGTCAGTGGTTCACCGCGATGGACTCGGCCGCTGAGGAGTCGCATCCGTTCACGGAAGGGGTCTCGCTCCAGGTGGAGTGCGCGGACCAGGCCGAGATCGACCGCTACTGGGCGGTGCTGTCACACGTGCCGGATGCCGAGCAGTGCGGCTGGTGCAAGGACCGGTTCGGCGTCAGCTGGCAGATCGTCCCGGGCGGCATGGACGACCTCATCACGTCGCCGGCCGCCTACGCGGCGATGATGGAGATGCACAAGATCGACATCGCGGCGCTGCGGGCCGCCGCATCCTGACCCGGCGGGTCCCTGCGCACCGCGGCATCCCTACCGGCGGGTCCTCCGGCGGCGGCGACCTAGACTGGAGGGGTCCGATCCCGCCCACCCGGAGGAGTTCCGCCGTGTCCGAGTCCGCCGCCACCCGCACCTTCGAGGTGCGGCATGTGCAGCTCGCGCGCGCGCTCTTCGCGGCCCTCGCGGCGGTCATGATCACCTTCACGCCGGATCACTCGGCGTCCGTCGGACTCTCGGTGTTCAGTGGCTTCGCGATGGCGACCGGCCTCGTCCTGCTGCTCGCCGCCTGGCTCGTGCACCCGGGCGGACGGCGCGCGCCGTCGGTCGTGCTCGGGGTGCTGACCATCCTCGCCGGCATGGTCGGGGGCCTCGGCGGGCTCCGCACCGTCACCCTCTTCTTCGTCCTGGTGATCGCCTGGGCGCTCCTCGCGGGCGTCGTCGAGCTCGTCGTCGGGCTCCGCGCCCGTCACCGCGGGGACGCGGCGGCGCGCGACGCGATCTTCGTCGGTGCGCTCACGATCCTCCTCGCCGTCGGGCTGCTGCTGGTCAACCCCGCCTACAGCCTCGAGTACTTCATCAAGGAGGCCGGGGCCACGTTCGAGCTGACCGGCATCAGCATCGGCGTGGGCGTCTTCGGCGTCTACGCCGCGATCGTCGCCGTCTTCCTCGGGATCGCCGGCTTCAGCCCGCGCCCCGCGGGCGCGACCGCAGACGACCTGACTGCCTCGGCAGGAGAGAGCGCATGACCGACCCACAGCCCACCCGCCGCGACCTGCTCAAGCCGGTGCAGCTGCTCGGCCTCGCCTTCGCCGCAGCCGCCTTCGCGGGCGTCATCACCCTCGTCACGATGGGCTTCTTCCAGTCGCTGGACGGCGACCAGCGCGCGCACGTCATCGTCGTCTCGCTCATCGTCGCGGGCATCGCGTTCATCGTGACCCTGGTCGGCATCGCGCTGCTCATCCTCGCCGTCGATCCGGCCGAGATGACCAAGCCCGTCGACCGCCCCGTGCTGATGCCCGAGGACGACGCACCCGCCGACCCCGAGCCCGGCGCGCCCCGCCCCTGACCCGACGCGCACTCCGGCCCGTCCGAACCCGCGCCCTGCGGCCCGTCCGAACCCGCGCCCTGCGGCCCGGTCTCGCAGCAATCTGCAGGACCGGGTGTGACGCGTGTGGCGGGTGAGGCTCACGGGCCACCGGGGCCACAGGTCATCCTGCGGTTTGCCGCGCGCCGCGCGCCGGGCGCCGGGCGACGGGCGCCAGGCACGAGCCGGGGTCAGCCCAGTTCGTCGACGAGCGCGTCGGCGAGGCCGACGTAGCCCGCGGGCGTCAGCGCCACGAGGCGCGCCTTCGCGGCGTCGCCGATGTCGAGGCCCCGCACGAACTCCGCGAGCTCGGGTCCGCCGACGCGGCGGCCTCGGGTGAGGTCCTTGAGCAGCGCGTACGGGTCGGTGACCTGCGAGCGCCCGGCGACGATCTCCGCGCGGACGACCGTCTGGATGGCCTCGGCGAGGACCTCCCAGTTCGCGTCGAGGTCGGCCAGCAACACGTGTCGCGACAGCGAGATCTCGGTGAGGCCGCGCTGCAGGTTGTCCAGCGCCAGCAGCGAGTGCCCGAACGCGACGCCGATGTTGCGCTGCGTCGTGGAGTCGGTGAGGTCGCGCTGCATGCGGCTGGTCACGAGCGTCGAGGCGAGCGTCGCGAAGAGGCCGCCGGAGATCTCCAGGTTCGCCTCGGCGTTCTCGAAGCGGATCGGGTTGATCTTGTGCGGCATCGTGGACGAACCGGTCGCGCCGGCGACGGGGATCTGGGCGAAGAAGCCCATCGAGATGTAGGTCCAGATGTCGGTGGCGAGGTTGTGCAGGATGCCGCCGGCGTGCCGGACGCGGTCGTAGAGCTCGACCTGCCAGTCGTGCGACTCGATCTGCGTCGTCAGCACGTTGAATCCGATCCCGAGGCCCTCGATGAAGCCGCGGGACAGCTCCGGCCAGTCGACGTCCGGGGCGGCCGCGAGGTGCGCCGACCATGTGCCGGTCGCGCCGGAGAACTTCGCGAGGTAGTCGCCGCCCTCGATCTGCGCCGCGACCCGGTCGAGGCGCCACGCGAAGACCGCGAGCTCCTTGCCCATCGTCGACGGGGTCGCCGGCTGCCCGTGCGTGCGGGAGAGCATCGCGGCATCCCGGTGCTCGCGTGCCAGGTCGGCCAGCGCCGTGGACACGGCGCGCAGCTTCGGGAGCCAGACGCTCTCGACCGCGCGCTTGACCGTCAGGGCGTACGAGGCCGAGTTGACGTCTTCGCTCGTGCACGCGAAGTGCGTCAGCTCCGCGACGGCATCCAGTCCCAGCGTCGAGAGCCGATCGCGGACGAGGTATTCGACGGCCTTGACGTCATGCCGCGTGACGGCTTCCTTCTCGGCGAGCCAGTCGATCTCGTTCTGCCCGAAGTCGGTGTACAGCGCGCGCAGCGCGGCCTTGTCGGCCTCGGACAGGGGCGACGAGTCGAACAGCGACCGGTCGGTCAGGGCGATGATCCACTCGACCTCCACCTCGACGCGCGCGCGGTTCAGGCCCGCTTCGGAGAGGTAGTCGGCGAGGCCCGTGACCGCGGAGCGGTAGCGGCCGTCGAGCGGGCTGAGGGGCTGGGGAGGCAGAGAGGTCACGAGGCTCCGATCGGTGAAAACGGGCGCTCAGGACGTCGGACGGATGGCGGGTTCGAGCTGCCGGAAGAGCGCCCGGCTCGCACTCTCGATCATACCGAGCACCTCATCGAACATGACGGGCCCCGCGTAGTAGGGGTCGGGCACATCGAGGATGCCGTCCGGCCGCGGGTCGAAGGTGAGGAGGAGGGAGAGCTTGTCGGTGTCGGCCGGGGTCGGGGCCCAGCTGGCGAGGATCCGCTCGTGGGAGCGATCCAGGGCGACCACGAGGTCACTGCGATGGAAGTCCTCGAGCGTGAACTGACGCGCGCGATGCTTCGAACCGTCGTACCCGCGACGCTGCAGGGCGTCGAGCGTGCGCACGTCGGCGCGCTCACCGACGTGCCAGTCCCCCGTGCCCGCGCTGCTGGAGTGGATCCGGTCCCCGAGCCCCGCCTGCTCCGCGAACCACCGGAACACGACCTCCGCCATCGGCGACCGGCAGATGTTCCCGGTGCACACGAAGAGCACGCGGAAGGGCTCGGACGCAGGGGGCACGCTCCATATTGTGTCCAACTCCGCGCCTTCTGCACAGGATGCGGTTTCCCGCCGCGCCGCACGACGGCCACGTGACGGCTCCTCGGCATCCCGCTCGGGGGTCAGGATCGGGCCATGGACGTGCACCCTGCGGCGGCTCTCGCGTTCGCCCGCGACCGCCTCTCGCACGCCGCGGCGGACGTCGACGACATCCGCGCGCGTGCCCGCGCGCTCACCGCCGCGACGGCGTGGGACGCACGCGCGGCCGACGCGTACCGCGCCGCGCTCGAGGAGTGGGCCGAGCGGCTCGACGGGCTCGCGGTCGACATCGGCCTGTGCGACGGCGAGCTCGCGGGCGCGCAGGCGCGGACGGCGGACGCGGGGTGAGTGGCGGGCTGGAGATCCGCAGCGGCGGCGTGATCGCCGTCGACACGGCCGAGCTGCGCCACGCGGCGGCGCGGCTGACGTCGCTGGCGGCAGACGGCGACCGGGTGCACGCGTCCCTCATCGGCGTGGCGCACCTCCTAGAACTGCACGGGATCGTCGCCTCCGTGCCGTGCGTCCTCGCGGCGGAGACCGCGGGCCGGTCCGCGGCGCTCGCCGCCGACCTGCGCGCGCTCGCCCTCGTGTACGAGATGGTGGAGCTGGAGGCAGAGCGCGCCGCGGCGGAGGCCGGCGGCGACCCGGCGCGCGCGGCGCGACTGGGCCGCGCTCTCGCGGTGCTGCAGGCGGAGGCCGGCGACGCGGGCACCGAGGCCAGGCGGCTCCTGGACGACCGGCGCGGCGATGCGCACGCCGAGCTGGAGCGCCAGATCGCGCAGGCACTGCAGCCCTTCGGACCGCCGGGCTGGGGCGCGGCCATCGCGCTGCCGCTGCTCCTCGCCCGCGTGCGCACCCTCGGCCGCGGGCTCGTGCCGCGGAACGCGCGCCTGCGAGGCGATCCGCAGCCGGTGACCGTGCCGGTCCTCCGCCGCGGATCCACGGCGGCACCGCGCGCGCTGGCGGACATCGCCGGACGGATGCCGGGCCACGGCGACAGCCGGATCCGCGTGGAGCGGTACGTCATGCCGGACGGGTCGCGGGAGTTCGCGGCCTACATCGCGGGCACGCAGAGCGCCCTGTCGGTGTCGGAGCCCTTCGACATGTCCTCGAACCTCGCCCTGTACGACGGGGTCCGTGCCGCCTCGTACGACGCCGCCGTCGCGGCGTTGCGCGCGTCCGGTGCGCGGGACGGCGATGTCGTGCACCTGGCGGGGCACTCGCAGGGCGGGATGATCGCCGAGCGACTCGCCCTCGACGCGCAGTTCCGCGTCGCGACGGTCGTCTCCTTCGGCTCCCCCGTGCAGGCCGACGTCCGCGCCGATACCCTGCAGATCACACTCCGGCACACCGATGACCCGGTCGCGGCACTCGCGGCCGGCGGCGCCCCGCAGGGAGCGGGCGCTCCCGGCAGCTTCGTCGCCGAGCGCATCGTCCACCTCACCGGATCGGTGTCCGACCTCGCCTTCGGCGCTCACCAGCTGGATGCCTATGCCGAAACCGCACGGCTCGTGGACGCGTCGGCCGATCCGCGCGTGGATGCCGTGCGCGAGCACCTCGCGCAGCTCGGCACCGCGACATCGGTGGCGGTCACGGTCTACGGCGCGGAACGCGGCTGGGTGCGGGCGCCCGGCCGCGCCGACGTCACTTCTTCTTCAGCTGCGGACGCAGGATGATCCCGAGGATCCAGTTGATCAGCGAGATCACGATCGCGGCGACGACGCCGAGCCAGAACTCCTCGACGCGCAGACCCCAGCCCCACCACAGCGTCAGCCAGGCGGTGAGCCACAGGAGGAAGCCGTTGATGAGGACCGAGATGAGCCCGAGCGTCAGGATGTACAGCGGGAACGCGACGATCTTGATCACGGTCCCGATGACCGTGTTGACGATCGCGAACACCGCGGCCACGGCGAGGAGCGTCAGCACGAGCTGCAGGGTCTCGCCGGGCGCGAACGGCAGGACGTCGACCTTGAGCGGATCGATGAGGGTGACGACCCAGATCGCGAAGGCGTTGATGACGACGCGGATGACGAAGCGCATAGTGCGCTCAGTCTGGCACGCCGCGGGTCCCGAGGGCACGGGTCGCGACGCCCGCGTCAATAGACTCGTCGCGTGACCGACATCCCCGTCCGCATCCGTCCCGAGATCGCCGCCCTCCCGCCGTACCGGCAGGGCAAGCAGGCCGGCGAGGGCGCCTTCAAGCTGTCCAGCAACGAGAACCCGTTCGGGCCGCTGCCGGGGGTCGTCGCGGCCGTCGCCCGCGCCCAGGCGTTCAACCGGTATCCGGATGCCTCGTCGCCGCGCCTGCGCGCACGCATCGCCGACCGGTACGGGGTCGCCCCCGAGTCGGTGCACATCGGCGCCGGCTCGGTGTCGATCCTCTTCCAGCTCGCCCAGGCCACCTCCGGCCCCGCCGAGGACATCGTCTTCTCCTGGCGCTCGTTCGAGGCCTACCCGAGCCTCGCGACGGTCGCCGGCGCCACGGCCACCACCGTGCCGAACACGCCGGACGGGCGCCACGACCTCTTCGCAATGGCCGCCGCCGTCACCGAGCGCACCGGCATGGTGCTCGTGTGCAGCCCCAACAACCCGACCGGCCCGATCGTGACGCAGGACGAGTTCGACACGTTCCTGGCCGCGGTCCCGGCCACCGTCCTGGTCGTCCTCGACGAGGCGTACGCCGAGTTCGTCACCGACCCCGCCGCCGTCGACGGCCGCCGCGTCCTGGCCGCCGGTCACGAGAACGTCGTGGTCCTCCGGACCTTCTCCAAGGCGTACGGCCTCGCGGGCCTGCGCGTCGGCTACGCCGTCGGCCACCCCCGCATCCTCGACGCCGCCCGCTCCACCGGCATCCCGCTCTCGGTCACGGCCGCGGCGGAGGAGGCCGCCCTCGCGAGCCTGGACGCCGAGGACGAGCTGATGGAGCGCGTCCGCGTGATCGCCGACCGCCGCGACCGCCTCGTGGCGCGCCTCCGCGACGCCGGGTGGGACGTTCCCGCCGCGCAGGGCAACTTCGTGTGGCTGCCCGCGGGAGACCGGGCGCTGGAGGTCGCCGCGGTGTTCGAAGCCGCCGACCTCATCGTCCGGCCGTTCGCCGGCGACGGGGTGCGGATCACGGTCGGCGAGGAGGAGTCGCTGGACCGCGTTGTCGACGCGGCCCGACGCACCGTCACGTCGGAGTGAACCCCGGGCGCCACCGCGCGCCCTCGTCGAAGTCATCGGGAGCGTCGATGAAGAACCGCACACCCCTCGCCGATCGGCTCGACCGCATCGTCCTGTACCAGGCCTATCCGCAGAGCTTCGCGGACGGCGACGGTGACGGGATGGGCGACCTCGACGGCCTCGCCGAGCGCCTCGAGCACCTCGCCTGGCTCGGCGTGGACGCCGTGTGGATCAACCCGTGCTTCGTCTCCCCGTTCCGCGACGCCGGGTACGACGTCGCGGACTTCCTGCACATCGCGCCCCGCTACGGCGGCGATGCCGCGATGGAGCGCCTCGTCGCGGAGGCCGACCGGCGCGGGATCGCGCTCGTGCTCGACCTCGTCGCAGGGCACACCTCCGACGTGCACCCGTGGTTCCAGAGCGCCGTCGACGACCCGGAGGACCACCGGTACGTCTGGAGCCCCGAGCCCGCGCCGGGCTTCGTCCCGGGTCCCGGTGCGCGCGGCCAGTACTACCGCCCGAACTTCTTCGAGTTCCAGCCGGCCCTGAACTTCGGCTACGCCCGGCCCGATGAGACCGAGCCGTGGCGCCAGGGCGTCGACGCCCCCGGCCCGCGACGCAACCGCGACGCGCTCGTCGAGATCATCGAGCACTGGTACGACCGCGGTGTCCAGGGATTCCGCGTCGACATGGCGGCATCGCTCGTGAAGGACGACCCCGGGCACGCCTTGACGCGCCGCCTGTGGGCCGAGGTGCGCGGACGCCTCGACCGCCGGCATCCGGGCAACATCCTCATCTCCGAGTGGGGCGACCCCGCCCGCGCCGTGCCGGCGGGCTTCCACGCCGACTTCTTCCTCCAGTTCGGCGGCGACTTCGACGGGCGTCCGCTGAAGTCGCTCTTCAACAACGGGTCCGGCACCGTGCACGAGGCGTGGGCCCCAGAGACGGTGTGGGCGGATGCCGCCGGCACGGGAGACGCCGACGTCTTCGTCGCCGCGTGGCGCGAGGCCGCCGACGCGATCGCCGAATCGGGGAGCCTCGGCGTCGTCGGACTGCCGACCGCCAACCACGACTTCACGCGCCTCGTCAGCGGTGCGCGCGACGCCGAGCAGGCGCGGAGCGCCCTGCTACTGGTGCTCACCTGGCCCGCGCTCCCCTCGATCTACTACGGCGACGAGATCGGCATGCGCTACATCCCGCGCCTGCCCCCGCTCGAGGGGTCCTCGCTCGGCCCCGCCTACGAGCGCGCCGGCTCGCGCACCCCCATGCAGTGGGGCGACGGGCACGGCGAGTCGCGCTACCTCCCGCAGGACCCGGATCCGGACCGGCCCACCGTGGCCGCCCAGCGGGACGACCCGTCCTCGCTGCTGTGCTTCGTCCGGTCGGCCATCGCCCTGCGCCGGAGCGACCCGCGTCTGTCCGCCCGCGCGAGCGTCGAGGTCGAGAGCACCGGGTATCCCTTCGTCTACCGTCGCGGCACCCTCCTGGTGGCCCTGAATCCGTCCGGCGCGGCCCGCGAGGTCGCGCTGCCGGACACGGGACCCCTGCTCCTCGGTCACCGCGCCGTCGTCGGGGGCCGAGTCCTCCGGCTGGAGGCCTTCGGGTGCGCCGTCGTGGACCTCGCCGCCTCCTGATCCACCTGGCACCTGCCGGGCACCTGTCGACTCGGCACCGTGATTCCCGGCATCCGTTGTCGATGTCCTGCAGAAGGCGCACCGGGGGGCACGTTAGCGTAGGACCGTGACCCCCTCTTTCGAGGCCCAGGCCGATGACCCCGCCCTCGTCCGCGTCCTCGCGGCCGACGGCACGTTCGCGCCCACCCCGGAGGCCGAGCGCCTCCTCCCGCTCATCGACGCGCTGAGCGACGACGACCTCCGCGGGCTGTACCGCGACATGGTCGTGGTGCGTGCGTTCGACCGGCAGGCGACGAACCTGCAGCGTCAGGGCCAGCTGGCGCTGTGGCCGCCGTCGTTCGGGCAGGAGGCCGCGCAAGTGGGTTCCGCGCGCGCCGCCCGTCCGCAGGACCACCTCTTCCCGTCGTACCGCGAGCACGTCGTGTCCACGATCCGCGGCGTCGACCCCATCGACATCGTCCGGCTCATGCGCGGCCTCACGCACGGCGGATGGGACCCGACAGACCCGAAGAACGGCAACACGCACATCTACACGCTCGTCCTCGGTGCGCAGACCCTGCACGCGACGGGCCTCGGCATGGGGATGGTCTTCGACGGACGGTGCGGCACGGGCGACCCCGAGAAGGACGCCGCCGTCATGGTCTACTACGGCGACGGCGCTTCCAGCCAGGGCGACGTGCACGAGGCCATGGTCTTCGCGAACACGTACCGCACTCCGCAGGTGTTCTTCCTGCAGAACAACCACTGGGCGATCTCGGTGCCCGTCTCCACGCAGGCCCGCGCCCCGCTGTACCGGCGCGGTGAAGGCTACGGGATGCCGTCCCTGCGCGTGGACGGCAACGACGTGCTCGCCAGCTACGCCGTCACGAAGCTCGCGCTCGACGAAGCGCGCGCCGGCGAGGGTCCGCGCGCGATCGAGGCGCTCACGTACCGCATGGGCGCCCACACGACGAGCGACGACCCCACGAAGTACCGCACCTCCGACGAGGAGGCGTCGTGGGCCCGCCGCGACCCCATCGAGCGGATGCGCGCGTACCTCGAGGGCCGCGGTGCCGCGTCGTCGCTCTTCACCGAGGTGGATGCCGAAGCGCAGGCCTACGCGGACGACGTCCGGGTGCGCACGAACGCGCTGGGCGACATCGAGGCCGCCTCGATGTTCGCGCACGTGTACAGCGACCCGCATCCGCTCATCGACGCGCAGCGCGCGTGGCTCGCCGACTACGAGTCCGCGTTCGGGGAGGCCCAGGCATGAGCGACGTCCAGAACCTCCCGTTCGCGAAGGCCCTCAACGCGGGTCTGCGCGCAGCGATGGCCGCCGACGACCACGTCCTCCTCATGGGCGAGGACATCGGCCGCCTCGGCGGCGTCTTCCGCGTCACCGAGGGCCTGCAGGCCGAGTTCGGCGACCGCCGCGTCCTCGACACCCCGCTGGCCGAGTCCGGCATCGTCGGCACGGCCATCGGCCTGGCGATGGCGGGCTTCCGGCCCGTCTGCGAGATCCAGTTCGACGGCTTCGTCTTCCCCGCCTTCGATCAGATCACCTCGCAGCTCGCGAAGATCACCAACCGGCACGAGGGCGCCTACCGGATGCCGGTCGTCATCCGCATCCCGTACGGCGGGCACATCGGCGCCGTCGAGCATCACCAGGAGAGCCCCGAGGCCTACTTCGCGCACACGCCGGGCCTGCGGGTGGTGTCGCCCTCGACGCCCAACGACGCGTACTGGATGATCCAGGACGCCATCACCTCGCCCGATCCCGTGGTCTTCCTCGAGCCGAAGGCGAAGTACTGGGTCAAGGGCGAGGTCGACACCGCCGACAGGGCCCTGCCGCTGCACGCATCACGGGTCGTCCGCCGCGGCACCGACATCACGCTCGTCGGTCACGGCGCGATGGTCACGACGCTCCTGCAGGCCGCGGCGCTCGCCGAGTCCGAGGGCACGAGCTGCGAGGTCATCGACCTGCGCTCCCTCTCGCCCGTCGACTACGGCCCGATCCTGGACTCGGTGCGCCGCACCGGCCGCATGGTCTACGCGCAGGAGGCGCCCGGCTTCACGTCGGTCGGGTCGGAGGTCGCCGCGACCGTCATGGAGCGGGCCTTCTTCGCGCTGGAGTCCCCTGTCCTGCGCGTCTCCGGGTTCGACGTGCCCTTCCCGCCCGCGAAGCTCGAGGGCACCTACCTGCCCGACCCCGACCGCATCCTCGAAGCCGTCGACCGCGCGCTGGCCTACTGACGCAGACTGATTTGGAGCACCGATGAGCACGCAGACCTTCCATCTGCCGGATGTCGGCGAAGGCCTCACAGAGGCCGAGATCGTGCAGTGGCGCGTCGGCCCCGGCGACGCCGTCGCCGTCAACGACGTCCTGGTCGAGATCGAGACCGCGAAGTCGCTCGTGGAGCTGCCGTCGCCGTTCTCCGGGACGGTCGGCGACCTGCTGGCAGCGGAGGGCGACACCGTGACGGTCGGCGCCGCGATCATCACCATCACGGGCGGCGCTGCCGAGCCGGACGCGTCCGCCGGCCTGTCCGAGCACGGCGAGAAGGCCACCGAGCCCGAGGACGGCGGCGCGGTCCTCGTCGGCTACGGCACCGGCGGCCAGGTGCAGTCGCGGCGCCGCAAGCCCGCCGAACGCCCCGTCCAGGCATCCGTCGGCGTCGTCGCGAAACCCCCCATCCGCAAGCTCGCCCGCGACCTCGACGTCGACCTGACCCAGGTCGTGCCGTCCGGGCCCGCCGGGGAGGTCACCCGCGACGACGTCGTGAAGCACGCCTCGCAGGCCTCGGTGTTCCGCAACATCGCGACACCCGGGGTGCCCGAAGTGCGGGAGCAGTCGATCCCCGTCGCCGCGCAGGCCGCGTCCCGCCCCGCTCCGACGCTCGCGCCGCCGCCGGCGGCGGACCCGGAGCGCGAAGAGGCCATCCCCGTCAAGGGCGTCCGCAAGGCCATCGCGAGCGGGATGGTGCGCTCCGCCTACACGGCGCCGCACGTCTCGGTCTGGACCGACGTCGACGCCACGCGCACGATGGAGCTCGTCAAGCGGCTGAAGACCTCGCCGGACTTCGCGGACATCAAGGTCTCGCCCCTCCTGATCATGGCGCGCGCCGTCATCTGGGCGGTGCGTCGCACCCCCATGGTCAACGCCGCCTGGATCGACAACGAGGACGGCTCCGCGGAGATCCGCGTCCGCAATTACGTCAACCTCGGCATCGCGGCCGCCACTCCTCGCGGCCTGCTGGTCCCGAACATCAAGGACGCGCAGGACCTCAACATGCGCGAGCTCGCCCGTGCGCTCGAGAAGCTCACGCTCACGGCGCGCGAAGGCAAGTCCACCCCCGCAGACCAGCAGGGCGGCACGATCACGATCACCAACATCGGCGTCTTCGGGATGGATGCCGGCACGCCGATCATCAACCCCGGCGAGTCCGGCATCATCGCGATGGGCACCATCCGGCAGAAGCCGTGGGTCGTCGACGGCGAGGTGCGTCCCCGCTTCGTCACGACGGTGTCGGGGTCGTTCGACCACCGCGTCATCGACGGCGACGGCGTGAGCCGGTTCGTGGCCGATATCGCGTCGATCCTCGAGGAGCCCGCGCTGCTGCTGGACTGAGCCGCACACCGCTCGATCTGCGCGATCCCGCTCGATTTGAGAATGGTTATCAATAAGACGTAGGCTGGTGTCATGCACCGCACCCTCTCCGCGCTCTCGCTCGCCACCGTCGCCGGGCTGCTCCTCGCCGGCTGCTCCTCCGCAGGGGCCGATGGCGACGGGATCCGGGTCGTCGCGTCGACGAACGTGTACGGGCAGATCGCCGAGGCGATCGGCGGCGACCTGGTCGAGGTGACCTCGCTCATCTCCTCGGTCGCCCAGGATCCGCACGCCTACGAGGCATCGGCGCGCGACCAGCTGACGATCTCCCGCGCCGATCTCATCGTGCGCAACGGCGGCGGCTACGACGCCTTCGTCGACGGGCTCATCGAGGCCAGCGACGCGGATGCCGTCGTGCTGACGGCCGTCGAGTTCTCGCACGCGTACCCCGGCAACGAGGGCCACGCGACCGAGACCGAGGCCGACCACGACCACGACAGCGACGCCCCCCACGACCACATCGAGGGCTTCAACGAGCACGTCTGGTACGACCCGCACACCGTCGCGCACGTCGCCGAGGACATCGCCCACGAGCTGAGCGAGATCGACGCGGCGCACGCCGCCGACTTCGCGGACAACCTCGCCGACTTCCAGGCCGGCATCGAGGAGCTCGAGGGCGACCTCGCCGCCGTCGCGGCCGCGCACGCCGGCGACCGTGTGTTCGTCACCGAGCCCGTCCCGGTGTACCTGCTCGAGGCGGCCGGCCTCGTGGACGCCGCCCCCGCGGCCTTCAGCGAAGCCGTCGAAGAGGGGCAGGACGTCCCTCCGTCGACCCTGCTCGAGGCGCGCGACATCCTCGGCGCCGGCGACGTGCGCGCCGTGCTGTCCAACGCGCAGACCGGCGGAGCCGAGACGGGCGAGGTCCTGCGCTGGGCCGCCGCCGACGGCATCCCGGTCCTGGAGTTCACCGAGCTCGTCCCCGAGGGCGAGACCTACCTCGGCTGGATGCGGGCGAACGTCGCCGATCTCGCCGGTACGCTGACCCGGTGACCTCGCCCGCCGCCCCGCAGACGCCGCCGCAGCTCCCCCTGCGGATCCGCGGCGCCGCGCTCCGTCGCGGCGACCGGGAGCTGTGGAGCGGGCTCGACCTCGACGTCGCGCCCGGCGAGCTCATCGCCGTGCTCGGGCCCAGCGGGTCGGGCAAGACCACGCTGCTGCGCGCCATCCTCGGTCTCGAACCCCTCAGCGAGGGCACGATCGAGGCGCTCGGCGAACCGGTGAGCCGGCGGGGGAACCGCCGCATCGGCTACCTGCCGCAGGCGCGGCCGCTGCCGCGTGAGACCTCCATCCGGGGGCGCGAGCTCGTCGCCCTGGGCGTCGACGGGCACCGCTTCGGCCTCCCGCTGCGCCGCCGCGGCGACCGGGCCCGCGTCGACGCGCTCATCGACGCCGTGGGCGCGACCGAGTTCGCCGACGAGCCGGTGGGCGTGCTCTCCGGCGGCGAGCAGCAGCGCCTGCGCGTCGGGCAGGCGCTCGCCGACGACCCCCGGCTGCTGCTGTGCGACGAGCCGCTCACGAGCCTCGACCTCGCGAACCAGCAGGCCGTGGTCCGGCTCATCGACGCGCACCGCAAGACCGGCGCCGGCGTGCTGCTGGTCACCCACGACATCAATCCGGTCCTCGGCAAGGTCGACCGCATCCTCTACCTCGCGAACGGCCGCTTCACGCTCGGCAAGCCGAAGGACGTCCTGACCTCGCCGGTCCTCTCCGACCTCTACGGGGCGCCGGTCTTCGTGCTGCGCGCGGGCGACCGGCTCGTCGTGGTGGGGGCGCCCGACGCGGAGGAGTCGCACCACCACCACGAGGGCCACGAGTGAACGCGGCGGACGTCTGGGAGGCCATGTTCGGCGGCCTCGCCGACTACGGCGACATCCTCGCGCTCGTGTCGAACTCGGTGTGGGCGGGGGCGATCCTGGGGCTCGTCGGCGGCCTCATGGGCGTCTTCGTCATCCAGCGCGACATGGCCTTCGCGGTGCACGGCATCAGCGAGCTCTCGTTCGCCGGCGCCGCGGCGGCCCTCCTGATCGGGGCGGACGTCGTGACGGGCTCGATCATCGGCTCGCTCGTGGCGGCGGGCCTGATCGGATGGCTCGGCGCGCGGGCGCGGGAGCGCAACTCCATCGTCGGCGTCCTGATGTCGTTCGGCCTGGGCCTCGGCATCCTGTTCCTCTCGCTCTACGACGGGCGCAGCGCCAACCGGTTCAGCCTGCTCACGGGGCAGATCGTGTCGGTGCAGTCCGCCCAGCTCGGCTGGCTCATCGGGATCTCCGCGTTCGTGCTGATCGCGCTGCTGCTCATCTGGAGGCCGCTGCGGTTCGACTCCCTCGATCCGCAGTCCGCCGCCGCGCGGGGCGTGCCGACGGTCGCCGTGTCGCTCGGCTTCATGCTGCTGCTGGGCCTCGCCGTCGCCGTCGCGGTGCACATCATCGGCGCGCTCCTCGTGATGGCGCTCGTCGTCACGCCGGCGGCGGCCGCCGTGCGGGTGGCCTCCGGAGCCATCGCGGTGCCTGTGCTGTCCGCCCTCTTCGGCATCGTCGCGGCCGTCGGCGGGATCCTGCTCGCCGTCATGGGGACGCTGCCGGTCAGCCCCTACATCACCACGATCTCCTTCGTGATCTACCTCGTCTGCCGCGTCGTCGGCGCGCGGCGCGGGCGGGTCACGGCGGCCCGGTGAGCGCCCGCACACCGGGTGCTCAGAAGGCCCGCGGGTAGACTCCGGCCATGGTCCAGCGCAACACCTGGCAGCGCGATCGCGTGCGCGCGGCGCTCGGCGACGCCCGCGGATTCGTGTCCGCGCAGGACCTGCACGCCTCCCTGCGCGACGACAACACCGGCATCGGCCTCGCGACGGTGTACCGCACGCTCGCCTCCCTCGCCGCCAGCGGCGAGGCCGATCAGCTGCAGAGCCCGGAGGGCGAGGCGATCTACCGGGCCTGCTCGAGCGAAGGCCACCATCACCATCTGATCTGCCGCGGCTGCGGGACGACCGTGGAGATCCAGGCGACCGACGTGGAGACGTGGGCGCAGCGGACCGCCGCGGCGCACGGCTTCACCCGCGCGGAGCACGTCGTGGACATCTTCGGCCTGTGCGCATCCTGCTCGGAAGCGGCTCGGTGACGAGCACGCGCACGCGCACCTCGCACGCGCGCCTCTCGCCGTGGGTCGCGCTCGTCGGAGGTGTCGCCGTCATCGGCGGGCTGGTCGCCCTCGCGCTGATCTCGCCCGCGCCGCTGCTCCCGACCCGCGCGCAGGACGCCCTGACCCTGTCCCTCAGCGTGCTCATCGAGTCGCTGCCGTTCGTCCTGCTCGGCGTCATCCTCTCGATCGTCGTGCAGGTGTGGGTGCCGCCGGATGTCATCGAACGATGGATGCCGCGGCGGGCATGGGCCCGTCGCGCCGTGCTGTCGCTCCTCGGCATGCTCATCCCGGTCTGCGAGTGCGGCAACGTCCCGTTCGCGCGGGGACTCATGATGCGCGGATTCTCGGTCCCCGAGACGCTGACCTTCCTCATCGCGGCGCCGATCGTCAATCCCATCGTGATCATCACGACCCACCAGGCGTTCGGGTTCGACGACGGCATCCTCATCGCGCGGCTGCTCGGCGGCTACGCCGTAGCGAACCTCATCGGCTGGCTGTACAGCCGGCATCCCGATCCCGACGGGCTCGTCACCGACCGCTTCCGTGCGACGTGCGAGATCGTCGAGACCGAGTCCGGCGGTCGTGGGCGGCGGAGCCTCGCACAGTTCGTCGTCGAGCTGCGCGCCGTCATGCCGGCGCTCGTCATCGGCTCGGCGCTCGCCGGTGCCGTGCAGGTGCTCGTCCCGCGCGACATGCTCCTCGCGATCGGGTCCAATCCGGCGCTGTCGATCCTCGCCATGATCGCCCTCGCGATGGTGGTGTCGATCTGCTCGAACGTCGACGCGTTCTTCGCGCTGTCGTTCGCCTCGACGTTCACCCCGGGCTCGATCGTCGCCTTCCTGCTGGTCGGGCCGCTCGTGGACGTCAAGATGCTCGCGCTCCTGCGGACGACATTCCGCACCCGGGTGCTCGCGGGTCTCGTCGTCGTCGTCGTGCTGAGCGCCATCGCGCTCGGCGGGGTGGTGAACCTCCTTGCCTAGGCATCTCGGGACCCGACTGCTCGGCGTGGGGCTCACCGCCGCTCTGGCCGCCGTGACGCTCACGCTCGCGCTCACCGACCGGCTCGGGCTCTACATCAACCCGGACTCGACGTGGTTCGCGGTCGCGATGGCCGTCCTCGCGCTCGCCGGCGCCGTGCTGAGCTTCTCCCTCCCGCTCGGCGAGGAGGCCGACCACGGGCACAACCATGACCACGGGCACGACGAGGACCATGGGCACGCGTCGGGCGGCGTCACCGCGGGCGGGGTCGCCGCGCTCACCGGCGGCATCCTCGCGACCGGCATCGTCGGCGCCATCGTGCTCATCCCCCCCGCGACGCTCTCGGCCGAGCTCGCGATGTCCCGCGACACCGGCACGGCGCCGCTCTTCCAGGGGGCCGACAACGTCGCCCTCGCGGCGACCGGGGACACGGCGGCGTTCGGCGTCGGGGAGTGGGCGAGCGTCTTCGCGACCGCCACCAACCCGGACGCCTTCGACGGCGACGAGATCACCCTCACGGGCTTCGTCACGCCGGGCGACGACGGCTTCGACCTCACGCGCCTCGTCATCACGCACTGCGTCATCGACGCGCAGCCGGCCCGCGTCCCGATCAGCGCGCCGGACGCGCCGGACACCGGGGAGTGGGTCACCGTGACCGGCACCATCCGGGATGTCGACGGGCGCCTGCAGGTGCAGGCCACCTCGGTCGACGTCATCGCGGAGCCCGAGGACCCGTATGAGTACTGACCGACCGACGCGGCGCACGCACGCGCGGCGGCGGCGCGGACGCGCGTTCGCGACGAGCTTCGCCATCGTCGTCGGCGTGCTCGCCGCCGTCGGTCTCGGCGGTGCCGCGCTCACCACCGCGCAGGGTCCGCGGGTCACGGACGTCCAGATCGACACGGCCGCCGCCGTCGCGGCATCCGGCTCCCGCGTGCTGTTCACGACCACGCAGTCGCTCGCGGAGGTGTCGCCGGAGCAGGTCACCGTCTCGCCGGCCGCCGACTTCACGGTCGACACCGTCGGGCGCACCGTCGGGGTGCGCTTCGCCCTGCCGCTGTGGGATGCCACGGATTACACGGTCACGATCTCCGGGGTCACGGGCATCGGCGGCGGGCAGTCCGCGACGATCACGGAGGACTTCACCACTCCGGCGCTGGAGGTGTACCTCCTCCAGCGCGGCGAGGGGAAGGACACCGTCTTCCGCACCGAGCTGGCCGGCGACGCCGCCGTCCCGGTGTTCACCGCGCCGCACATCGAGGACTTCCGCGCCACGTCCGGGCACCTCGTCGTCGCGACGCGCGACGATGCCGACCTCTCCGAGCTCATCGTGACGGAGCGGGACGGCTCGGACCCGCGCACGCTGCCGCTGCCCGGCGACGGCATGGTCACGAACCTGCAGAGCGCCGACCGCGGCGACCTCATCGGGTACACGTTCACGGATGCCGACATCGGCCCCGCGGGCGGCCGCGAGAGCGTGCTGCACACGGCATCCCTCGGTGCCGGCCGGGTGGACGACGAGCCGACGCCGATCACGATCGACGGCGGCGACTCCCGCGTCGAGGACTGGCGGTTCGTGCCCGGCACCGACAGCGTGCTCCTCCTCACTTTCGACGGCGCGCTCACCCTCGCCTCCGCGGCAGGGGGCGAGCCGGTCGCCCTCGGCAACGCCGTCGGCATCCACGGGATCGCGCGCGGATCGACCGAGGCGGTGGTGGAGCGGGTCGACGGTCTCGCGCGGATCGACCTCGCGACCGCCGACGAGGAGAAGCTGCCCGGCACCGCGCCAGGACTCGGGCAGCCGGGGGCCGTGACGCCCCTGCCCGGCTCGACCGGCGCGACGCTGCGCGTGCTCGCCCACCTCGAGGGCTTCACGCTGCTCTCCACCGACGTCGCGGTGGTGGATGCCGAGGGCGCCGCCCGCACCGTGTTCACCGTCGCGCCGGAGGACACGCTGCTGCAGTCCTGCATCTCGCCGAGCGGGCGGTACGCCGCGCTGCTGCTGGCCCCCGACACGGTGGACAACCCCTACGACGGCTACGCGCTGCCGCTGCCGACGCGGCTCGAGACCCACGTCATCGCCCTGGACGGCGAGGTCCCGGACAACGAGGTCGTGGCACTCGCCGGCTTCGACATCTCGTGGTGCCAGAACGCGACGCGCGGATGATCCCGGCCACCCGCGACGCCCTGGCGGCACTTCCGCTCGAGGTGGCGCCACGGCTTCTCGGCGGCATCCTGCGCGTCACGGTGGACGACGTCCCGGTCGCCGTGCGGCTGACCGAGGTCGAGGCGTATCACGGCCTCGGCACCGGGGAGGTGGCCGACCCGGGCTCCCACGCCCGCAGCGGCCCCACCGCACGGAACGCGACGATGTGGGGCGAGCCCGGGCATCTCTACGTCTACCTCAGCCACGGCATCCACTCCTGCGTCAACGTCGTGTGCGGACCGGCGGGGCAGGCGGGCGGAATCCTGCTGCGCGGCGGCGAGGTGATCGAGGGGGTGGATGCCGCGTTCGCGCGGCGCCCGGCGGCGCGCACGGCGCGTGACCTCGCGCGCGGCCCGGGCCGGCTCGGCGACGCGATCGGCCTCCGGCATCCGCGTCACGACGGCATCGACGCCGTCACGGCCACCCCGCTGGCGGGCGCGACCGCGCACCTGCTCCTGCCCGAGGAGACCGCACCGGCGATCGAGACCGGTCCTCGCGTCGGGGTGGCGGGCGTCGCCGGCACGGCGGCGTTCCCCTGGCGGTTCTGGCTGCCCGGCGAGCCGACGGTCTCGTCGTTCCGGTGGGGTCGGGGCGCCGGTCCCATCGTGCTAGACTGACTCTTTGTCTGCGCGCACTCCAGCACGCAGTTTCGTATCCCCCTCCTGAACCCGGCCACCCGGCCGTGCGCGGGCGTGGGGTGCAGACAAGGGATCTTGGGTGGCACCGTCCGGTGTCACGGTACTAAGGAGAAATCACTATGGCAGCAGTGTGCCAGGTGACCGGAGCAGTTCCCGGCTTCGGTCACGCCATCTCGCACTCGCACCGCCGGACGAAGCGTCGCTTCGACCCGAACGTGCAGAAGAAGACCTACTTCGTCCCCTCGCTCGGTCGCAAGATCACGATCAACGTGTCGGCTAAGGGTATGAAGGTCATCGACGTCCGCGGCATCGAGTCCGTCGTCAAGGACATGCTCGCGAAGGGTGTGAAGCTCTAATGGCGAAGAAGGCCCAGGACGTCCGTCCGATCATCAAGCTGCGGTCGACCGCCGGCACGGGGTACACCTACGTGACGCGCAAGAACCGCCGCAACAACCCCGACCGCATCGTGCTGAAGAAGTACGACCCGGTGATCCGCAAGCACGTCGAATTCCGAGAGGAGCGCTGATCTCATGGCCAAGAAGAGCAAGATCGCGCGCAACCACCAGCGCGAAGAGGTCGTCGCCCGCTACGCCGAGAAGCGTGCCGAGCTGAAGAAGACCCTCGTGGACCCGAACGCGACCGACGAGGCCCGCGAGGCCGCCCGCGTCGGCCTGCAGAAGCTGCCGCGCAACGCGTCGCCCGTGCGTCTGCGCAACCGCGACGCCATCGACGGCCGCCCGCGCGGCCACCTGTCGAAGTTCGGCATCTCGCGTGTCCGCTTCCGCGACATGGCGCACCGTGGCGAGCTGCCCGGCGTGACCAAGTCGAGCTGGTAAGCACCCATCGCACCGAAGGCCCGGATCCCCGCAGGGGGTCCGGGCCTTCTGCTGTGCTCGGGGGTCAGGCGTCGACGCGGGCGTGCGAGGTCGCCCACGCGAGGGCGTATTCGGCCACGTCCTCCCAGCCGTCCTGGCTGACGATGCGGTGCGTGCGGCCCGGCCACTCCTTGTAGTCCACGACCGCCGGGCTGCCGGTCGCGCGGTACTTCTTCACGATGGCGCGGCCGATGGCCGGGGGCACCACATGGTCGATCTCGCCGGTCATGATCAGCAGCGGCGCGCGATCGGTGCGGCCGTAGTCGACGTGCGAGGCCCCGCCCTTCTCGTTGAAGGCCGCCGCGACACCCTCGAAGAAGACCCGGTTGTACGAGTTGACGGCCTGCTCCTCCCAGATGCGGTCGGACTCGGCGCGGGTCAGGTCGTTGCCGAAGGTGAAGTGGAAGTGGCGCTTGCTCAGCGGCTTGGCGCCGTTGCGGCCGAACGGGTTGGACAGGATCGGTGTCCCGGTCCACAGGGTCGCGAGGGGGAGTGTCGAGATGCCCGCGGGCTGGCCGGGCGTGACGCCCACGTAGGCGACGCCGAGCCCGCGGTCGGCGAGCATCTGCGTGAAGAGGCCGCCGAAGGAGTGCCCCATGATGATCGGCTTGGTCGGCAGCGCGCGGATGATGCGGTCGTAGTGGTCGACGATCTGGCGGATGCCGATCCCCTTCAGTGCCTCGGGGTTCGAGCGGATGTCGGCGACGGAGCGGTCGTCGATGCCGGGCCAGCCCGGCACGATGACCTCGTGGCCGGCGGCGCGGAAGCGCTCCGCCCAGGTGTCCCAGCTCTTCGGGGTCATCCACAGTCCGTGGACGAGGACGATGGGGCTCTTCTCGGTGGTGGTCATGTCGATCTCCTGTGGGTTCGGTGTGGCGGTGGTGTCGGTGGGAATGCTCGAATAGTAGACCGAACGTTCTATCTATGCAAGACTATTCCCGAGAGAGAAGAGAATGTGAGCATGAGCACCACCGCCCCGCCGATCGTCGGTTCCGCCCTGTCCGCCCGCGACCGGCTGCTGGCCGCCGCGCAGCTGCTGTTCTACGGCGAGGGCATCCACTCCGTCGGGGTCGATCGCATCATCCAGACCGCGGGGGTCACGCGCGCGACGATGTACAAGCAGTTCGACGGGAAGGAAGGCCTCGTCCTCGCCTACCTCGAGGGGGAGGACGCCCAGCTGCGCGCGCTGTTCGCGGCCGCCGCGGCGGCATCCGATGACCCGCAGGTGCTCCTCGACCTCGTCGTCGAGGGGATCGCGGCCGACATCCGCGAGCGGCACACCCGCGGCTGCCCGTTCATCAACGCCGCCGCCGAGTATCCGGATGCCGGCCCCGTGCGGGACCTCATCGCCGCGCACCGCGAGTGGTTCCGCGGGATGCTCGTGCAGATCGCGTCCGCAGCGCACCTGACCGAGCCCGAGGAGGTCGCCGCGGCCCTCGTCCTGCTCCGCGACGCCGCGCTCGTCGGCGGCTACCTGGACGGCCAGGAGCGCGTCGCGCCGGCGTTCGCGCGCACGGCGCGCGGTGTGATCGCCGCGCACCGCGCCTGACCTGCCGGCACGGCGCGGGTCCACGCCCTCGACGCCTCATCCGCCCCATTCGTCCCATCCGTCACGCGACACGCCGGTGAAACCGCCCGGAGAGCGCCGGAAATCCGCGGAATGTCGCGGTTCGTGGGTATATTCGGGACCGGTCCATCCGACCAACCCGGGCGCGAGCCGTCCGGTCCGTAGTAATCAAGGCGGCATCGCCGCCTTCTGGAGGACAACCCCATGGCCATCACCAAGACCGAGCTCGTTGCCAGCATTGCCAGCGCGACGGGCCAGAGCCAGTCCGCTGTCTCGGGCGTGCTCGACGCTCTGTTCTCGACCGTCTCCGACGCCGTCGCCAAGGGCGACAAGGTCACGATCCCCGGCTGGATCGCCTTCGAGCGCGTCGACACCGCCGCCCGCACGGGCCGCAACCCCCAGACGGGCGAGGAGATCAAGATCGCCGCGGGCAAGCGCGTCAAGGTCACCGCGGGCTCGAAGCTCAAGGCTGCCGTCAAGTAAGACGGTCGTCTGACGAAGGGGGATGCCGAACGGCATCCCCCTTCTGCGTGTCCGGGGCCCGGAGGCCCGCGCGTAGGCTGGGACGGTGAACTCCCGCGCGCTCCGCTACGCCGGGCCGGCGATCCTTGCGGGGTCCGCGCTCGTGGCGCTCGTCGCCGGACTCACTTTCGGCGGCGGCGCAGCCCCGCTGCTCCTCGCCGACCCGGGGCCCGTCGTGCGCTGGGGGCTCCCCATCGCGACGCTCGTCGTGAACCTCTCCGCCGCCGGGGTGGTCGGCTCGCTCGTCCTCGCGCTCTTCGCTCTGCGGTCGGGCGACCGCCCCTTCGACACGGCGCTCGACGTCGCATCCGTCGCGTCGGCCGGCTTCACCGTCGCCGCCGGTGTCACCGCCTTCTTCACCTTCCTCAGCATCTTCAACGCGACCCCGGCCGCGGACGCGCAGTTCGGCGCGCAGCTCGGCCGCTTCCTCGTCGACACCGAGACCGGCCGCGCGTGGTCGCTGACGACCCTCGGCGGCGCCGTGCTGACGGTGCTCACCTTCGCGGTCCGCGGCTGGACGTCCACGGCTCTCGTCACCCTCCTCGCCGTCGCGACGCTCGTCCCCATGGCCACGCAGGGGCACTCCGGCGACGAGGCCAACCACAACACCGCGGTCGTCGCGCTCGCGCTGCACATCATCGGGGCCGCGGTCTGGCTCGGCGGGCTCGTGCTCCTCGTGATCCTCCGCCCGCGGATGCCGCGCGCGAGCCTCACCGACGTGCTGGCGCGCTACTCGAGCATCGCCCTCGCCGCGTTCGTCGTCGTCGCGCTGTCGGGCACCGCGCGGGCCGTGGCGGGCCTGGGGGCCTGGGACGACCTGATCTCCGCCTACGGGGCGCTTCTGGCCGTCAAGGTCGTCGCGCTGGTGGCGATCGGCGTGCTCGGCGCCTGGTATCGGCGGCGCCTCATCGTCCGCGTCGGGACGGATGCCGGATCCCGGCGCTTCTGGAGCCTCATCGCCCTCGAGCTGGCGTTCATGGGCATCGCGAGCGGAGCGGCCGTCGCCCTCGCCCGCACAGCGCCGCCGGGCGGGGTGTCCCTGCCGGACTCGCCCACGCCCGCCGAAGTGCTGACCGGTGCGCCCCTGCCGCCGGAGCTCACGATCGACCGGTGGTTCACCGCGTGGGACGTCGACGTGCTCTGGGCCTTCGCCGTCGGGTTCGGCGTGTTCTTCTACCTCGCGGGCGTCCGCCGGCTCCGTGCCCGCGGCGACGCCTGGCCGGTCTACCGCACGGTGCTGTGGCTCCTCGGGATGCTGCTGCTCCTCTGGGTCACGAGCGGTCCGATCAACGCGTACCAGGACTACCTGTTCAGCATCCACATGGTCGGGCACATGCTGCTGACCATGGCCATCCCGCTGTGCCTCGTGCCGGGTGCCCCGGTGACGCTCGCGGCCCGAGCCATCCGCAAGCGGGAGGACGGCACCCGCGGCGGCCGGGAGTGGATCCTCTGGGCCGTCCACACGCCGCTCTCCGCGGTCCTGACGCATCCGCTCGTGGCTGCCGCGGTCTTCATCGGCTCGCTCTGGATCTTCTACTACACCGACCTGTTCCGCTGGTCGCTGTACGACCACATCGGCCACGAGTGGATGGTCGCGCACTTCCTCATCTCCGGCTACCTCTTCGTGCTCTCCCTCATCGGCATCGACCCGGTCCCGCTGCGGCTCCCGCATCCGTTCCGCCTCGTCACGCTCATCGGCGTCATGGCGATGCACGCCTTCTTCGGCATCGCGATCATGATGTCCTCGGGCCTGTTCGTCGCGGAGTGGTTCGGCTCGATGGGACGCACGTGGGGCGACACCCCGCTCCAGGACCAGTACACCGGCGGCGGCGTCGCGTGGTCGATCGGCGAGATCCCCACCCTCATCCTCGCGATCGTCGTCGCGATCCAGTGGAGCCGGTCCGACGAGCGCGCGCAGCGCCGGTCCGACCGGCACGCCGACCGCACGGGCGATGAGGAGTTGGTCGCGTACAACGCGCATCTGCAGGAGCTCGCGGACCGCGAGGCCCGCACCCCGCGCTGAGCGGGATCAGTCGGCCGACGAGACCTCGATCGAGGCGGTGCCGTCGGGCAGGATCGTCACCGTGCCGTCGATGAAGAAGGGCACTTCCTCCGAGAGCGGCCAGGTCGAGCCGTCCTCGATGCGCTGGATGACGACATCCACCTGTGCGACGGCCTGCGTCCGCCGGATGAGCCAGTTCGCACCGTCCGGGGCGAGGGCGACCGTCGGCTGCTGCGCGATCGCCCAGGCGGGGAGGTCGACGATGCGGTTCTTCACGTCGATCCCGAACGGGCATCCGGTCGGCTGCAGCACCCGCTGGTCCGCGCACGCGGTGAGGAACCCTTCGACCTTCTCCTGCACGACGTCCACGAACTCGGGCGTCGGCTCGGTCTGCAGATCGACCGGCACCTGGGCCTGGGGCGTGTCGGAGAAGACGGCGACGCCTTTGCTCTCCGAGATCGGGGTGTCGACCGAGAGCGCGTAGAGCCCCGGGGAGAAGACCAGGAGCGGGACGGAGGCGAGCGGGTCGGCATCCACCCCCTCGGGGGACACCTGCCGCTTGTCGACCTCGAAGCCGTTGACGCGGAACTGCATCGCGCCGCGCACCGTCAGGTCGATGACGGCGAGGGGGCTCTGCGCGAAGCGCCACGACGGCGCGACGCCGATCCAGCCGTTCTGTTCGACCTGGAACGTCGAGGTGCCCTCGAACGGACCGGACGAGTAGGACACGGTGACGGCCGTGACGCCGTCCTCCACCTCGACCTTCTCGGCCGTGATGTCGTTCAGCGGCGCGAGGGCGTCGCGGCGCAGGAGCGCCTCGGACGCGGTCTCCGGAAGGCGCGCGGCGGTCAGGTCGGCGGAATCGATCGGGACCCCGGGGACGGCGAGGGCGTCGGCCGCGCGGCCCTGGCTGAGCAGGTCGAGGTAGCCGAGGACGAAGGCGGTGGGGCTGTAGAGCTGCTGGTAGAGGTAGGCGCCGGTCCCGGTCAGCGCGGCGACCAGGAGCACGCCCACGACCCCGAGGGCGGTCAGGTCGGCCGCGAGCCGGCGTCGACGCCGGCGGTGGACGGATGCCGTGCGGGCCGGCGGGGCGGCAGCCTCGGGTGCGCGTTCGACGACGTCGTCCGCCGCGGGCGCGACGGCATCCGTCGTCGTCACATCCCGCGCACCGTCCACGGACCCAGTCTAGGAAGGCCTGGCTGATAGCTAGCATGGTTCCGGTGAGCACGCCGACCCTGTCACCCGAGCAGGACGCGCTGTTCCGTCTCATCGAGGACACCCGCGAGCACGTCTTCGTGACGGGTCGCGCCGGCACCGGCAAGTCGACGCTGCTGCAGCACCTCGCTTGGAACACCCACAAGCAGATCGCCGTGTGCGCACCGACCGGTGTCGCGGCGCTCAACGTCGAGGGTCAGACGATCCACTCGCTCTTCCGGCTCCCGATCGGCCTCATCGCCGACAGCGAGATCGAGCAGTCCGAGCCTGCGCGCAAGATCATGAACGCGATCGACACGCTCGTCATCGACGAGATCTCGATGGTCAACGCCGACCTCATGGATGCCATCGACCGATCCCTGCGGCAGGCCCGCCGGCGCCGGGCCGAGCCCTTCGGCGGCGTCCAGGTCATCATGTTCGGCGACCCGTACCAGCTGTCGCCGGTGCCGCCGCGCGGCGACGAGCTGCGCTACATCCAGGATCACTATCGGTCGTTCTGGTTCTTCGACGCGCAGGTGTGGGCGGGACCCCGCGCCGACGGCGGCGCGATCCGCTCCGACGGGCTCCTCGACCTCGGACGCGTCGGCGCCCCCCTGCACATCCGGGAGCTGCGCGACATCCACCGGCAGTCCGACCCGGCGTTCAAGGCGATGCTCAACGCCGTCCGGCACGGGGTCGTGACAGCGGAGATCGCCGATGCGCTCAACACGATGGGGGCGCGCACTCCGCCCGAGCCCGTCGACGGCGAGCCGCCGATCATCACGCTCGCGACCCGCAACGACATCGTGAACCGCATCAACCAGCGGCACCTGGACGCGTTGACCGGACCGGTGCAGACGGCGCGCGCCGAGATCAGCGGCGACTTCGGCCGTGGCGACACGTATCCCGCCGAGCCGGAGCTGCAGCTCAAGGTCGGCGCCCAGGTGATGTTCCTGCGCAACGACATCGCCGGATACAGCGGCGACGGGCCCCGCTGGGTGAACGGCTCGATCGGCACCGTCACGCGCATCGCCGGCGGCTCGGTACGGGTCGAACTGGACGGTGAGGAGCACGACGTCGAGCCGACCGTGTGGGAGAGGTTCCGGTACGCCTACGACCCCGGCTCCCGCAAGCTCACCCGCGACATCGTCGCCGAGTTCACCCAGTTCCCGCTCCGGCTGGCGTGGGCCGTGACGATCCACAAGTCGCAGGGCAAGACGTACGACCGCGCCATCGTCGACCTCGGGTCGGGCGCGTTCGCCCCCGGCCAGACCTACGTCGCGCTCTCCCGGCTCACCTCGCTCGAGGGCCTGTACCTGTCGCGTCCGCTCCGCCCGAGCGACATCCTGGTCGACCGCGACGTGCGGCGGTTCATGGCCGCCGTCCGCGCGGCGGCGGAGTGAGCGCCGCGGGCATCAGGTGACGCGTGCCGCCCGGTCCGCGAGCAGGTCGTCGAACAGCTCGGTGTTGAAGCGGTACGCCCGCAGCACCTCCTCGACGATGCGCTCCTGCTCCTCGGGGTCCCACGGGGCGCGGTCCAGCAGCTCGCGGTAGCCCTCCTTGAACGCGCGGGTGTCGGCGATCTCCTCGAAGCGGTAGAAGCGCACGCCGTCCTCGGCGAAGCCGAACTGCCGCGCGAGGATCCGCCTGATGAACTGGCCGCCGGAGAGGTCGCCGAGGTAGCGGGTGTAGTGGTGGGCGACCAGCCCGCCCGGCCAGGTCGCGGCGACCTCGCGGATCCGCTCGACGTAGCGGACGGTCGTCGGGAGCGGGACGACGCTGCCGCGCCACGCGGGTCCGAGGAGGTGGTCGAGGTCCGCCTCGATCGAGGGCACGCGGTCCAGCGCCGCGCTGAGGAACGGCGCGACGGCCGCATTCGCCCGAAGGCGCCCGGCCGCGTCCTCCAGGGCGTCGTAGATGAACCAGTGCTGCACGACGAGGGCGGCGTAGTCGTCGAGGCTGCCGCGGCCGGCCATGAGATCCGTCATGAAGCCCGCGCCTTCGCTGCCCGAATGTGCCGCGTGGGAGCGATCGCGGACGACGGCGGAGAACACGGCGGGCTCGGTCATGCCGACAGCGTACCGGAGTTAGGCTCAGCTAACCTGAAGCTTCAGTCGTGCGGGCGCGGCGTGACCCCGAGGCGTCGGCACGCCTCGTCGTAGAGCGCGACGATCTCGCGGCGCACGTCGCGGCGTTCGGAGATCGGGCCGGACGGCCACGGCACGCGCACGACCTCCTCCGCGCCCTCCGCCGAGGTGACGTGCCACTGGCCGGCCTCCGAATCGAACGCCACCATCGTGGCGGAGATGGGGTCGGCCAGGGGTGAGAATGCGCGCGCGATCAGCAGATTGTCCGCGGAGTGGTCGCGGTTCATGTGTCCGAGGACGCCGGCGAGGGCGTCGTCGTCGAAGGTGTCGGGCATGCACCGACCCTATGCACCGACAGTGCGCGCCGACGGGACCGCCGCGTCCGGTGTGATCTAATCGAAGGGTGAACTCCGGGGGTGGACGAATGCTGCGCACGCACCGCTCTGGGCGTCTCACGGCACTCGTCGGTGCCGCCGCGCTCGCACTGTCACTCGTCGCCTGCGCTCCGGACGCCGAACCCGCGGTGACACTCCCGCAGCAGGTGGATGCCGCTCTCCCCGACGCCACCCAGACCGAGCTGCAGGCGGCCGTCGAGTATGCCATGGCGGCGACGGGCTCGCCGGGGGCGATCGTGGGCGTCTGGGTGCCCTGGGCGGGGAGCTGGGTGAGCGGCCTCGGCACGACCACGGTCGACGGCGCGAAGGTCACGCCCGAGATGACGTTCAAGGCCGGGCCCGTCACGCGGGCGATGACCTGCGACGTGCTGTACGCGCTCGCCGCCGACGGCACCGTCGCGCTCACCGACCCGGTCACGGACTGGGTCTCCGGCCTGCCCGATCTCGGCGAGGTCACGCTCGAGCAGCTCTGCGACAGCACGAGCGGTCTCAGCAGCTACGACGGCCGTGTCATGAGGCGATGGATCGCCAACCCCGAGCGGGTCTGGAGCCCACGGGAGCTGCTCGCCTACGGGATGTCGGCCGGCCTCGCCTTCGATCCGGGAACGGCCTTCCGCGACTCCGACACCGGGTACCTCCTCCTCGGCCTCGCCCTCGAGCGCGCGTCCGGGAAGTCGTCCGCCCAGCTGCTCCAGGAGTACGTCTTCCATCCGGCCGGGATGGATGCCAGCTCCCTTCCCGGCGGATCGGCCGTCGACCCGGCCCGGCTGGCCGGGCACCGTTCCGGGAACGTGGACGGGAAGGTCGATTGCGCGGCCCCGACGGATCTCACGAGCCTGTCCTCGTCGGCCGGCTTCACCGCGGCCGGTGTCGTCACCGACGTCACCGACCTGGGTCGCTACGTCCAGTCGCTGGCCACCGGTGCGCGCTCGTACGACGTCGACACGCGGTTCGACGAGCCTCGCGCGGTCACGTCCGACACGCCCTCCTGGTTCACCGTGGCGGGCGGCACCTACCAGGCAGGCTCGCTCGTCGGCCAGTACGGGTCGTTCCCGGGCTATCTCACGGCTGCCTTCGCCGACCGGCAGACGGGTATGGCCGTCGTCGTCGTCCTCAACAACTCGCGCGCAACGGCGGCCGTCGCACGCGCGACGGCCTGGCAGCTCGCGGCCATCGCCTCCAAGGTGCCCGCCGCCACCGGTGAGACGGCTCCCGAGGCGGGCCTGCCGTGGACGGCGGAGAGCGTCGTCGCCGAGATCGACAAGGCCGCCGTCTGCCCCGCGTCGTGACCGCCCGCGCGGGCACGGCTCCGGCCGTCGCGCTCGTGGTCGCGGGTCTCGCCTGTCAGGAGGTCGGCGCGTCCCTCGCGTACCTGCTCTTCCCGCAGGTCGGTCCCCTCGGCATGGTCATGCTGCGCCTCGTGTTCTCGGCGCTCGTGCTGCTCGCCATCGCCCGCCCGCGACTGCGCGGACACGCCCGCGGCGACTGGTTCGGCGTGCTCTGGTTCGGTGTCGTGCTGGCCGTCATGAACGGCCTGTTCTACCTCGCGCTCGAACGCCTGACCCTGGGCGTCACCGTCACGATCGAGGTGCTCGGCCCGCTCGTCCTCTCGATCATCGCGAGCCGGCGCGCGTCGGCATGGCTCTGGGCCGCACTCGCGTTCGTGGGCGTCGTGGCACTGGGCGGCGGAGGGTGGGACCGGCTCGACCCGTGGGGCGTGGTCTTCGCGCTCGGCGCGGCGGCCAGCTGGGCCCTGTACATCCTCGCGTCGGCCCGTGTCGGCGCCGCGTTCCCCAAGCTCGACGGCCTCGCCCTCGCGATGACGGCGGGTGCTGTCATCGCGCTGCCGTTCGGCCTCGTCGACGCCGGCGCCGCGCTGCTGCGTCCGGAGCTGCTCGCGCTCGGCGCCGCCGTCGCGGTGCTCTCCTCGACGATCCCGTACGCGTTCGAGCTGATCGCGCTGCGGCGCCTCCCGGCATCCGCGTTCGCGATCCTCATGAGCCTCGCGCCGGCGACGGCCTGTCTCGCCGGGTTCGTGCTCCTCGGCCAGCGGCTCACGCCGCTCGAGCTCGCGGGCATCGCGCTCGTGATCGCCGCCTCGATCGGCGCGGTCCGCGCCGCCGGCCGGCACGCGCGGCAGGCCGTCGAGCCCGTCGGCTGATCGGCGTCCGCGGTCACGCCATCCCGGCGAAAGCGGCGAGGCGGGCGCGACCGGCACCGATGTGCTCCTGCAGGCGCGATGTCGCCGCGAGCACCGCAGGATCGGCGGCGCGGTCGGCGGGGATGCGCGCGGGGTTGAGCGAGGTGCTGTTCGACCACGCGCGCAGATCATCCTCCCGCGACGCCGCTCGCGACGCGTCGCCGCCGATCGCCTGCATGGCCGCCCAGTCGCTCGGCGTGTTCGCATACGGTGTCGGGCGGCAGACCCGGTTCTTCTCGGCGTCGTCGTCGCGGGTGGCTTCGACGTGGCCGGCGAGGGCCGCGCCGAAGCACGGGAACCCCACGCGGACCGGCTGCGGCGTGATGGCCTCCGGGGTCCAGATGGGCCGCAGCCCTGGGTATTTGAGCCCCGCCGCGGCGCAGTGCACGATGAGCGCGTCGTGCGGGATGCGCACGTCGCCGTCTGCGAAGGTGAGACGGCCGGGGGCGGCGGCGAGCAGATGCCCGCGCCGGATGACGTCGTCGATCGTGCGGACGAGCTCGAGCTCCCACGTCGCGAGCGTCGGCGTCTTCGCCATCGTCGGCGTCACGGCGGGGTCGATCCGCATCATGATCCCGGCGGCCTCCATGCGGACGAAGGCGTCGTCCATGTCGGCCGCGTCCTCGATCGCGATCATGGTGTCGGCGGCCATCCCGAGGAAGACGGCGGGGTCGGGCTGCACGAGGGCGCGGTTGAGGAACCATGGATCACGGGGCCGCACCCAGGTGATCGCATCCGATGCGACGCCGTTCTGCAGCAGCCACACGCAGGTGTCGGTCGCGGTCTTCCCCGCCCCGACGACGACGTAGCGTCCCGGTGCCCCGTCGATGCGCACGAGCTCGTGCACCGGGACGACCTGAGCGCCGTCGGCCACGGCGAACGGCGGCGGAGTGCGGGCGGGGATGTCCGGCGACAGGTACCGCGCGTCCACGACGCGGGCGCGCGGGGCGTGGAAGCGGGTTCCGCTCAGCAGCGACACGAACCGGCCGTCGCCGAGGTACTCGGAGCGGCCGTGGAAGGCGACCTGGCCGCCGGCCGTCACGCGCGCCAGCACGCGGGCGTAGTAGTCGCACACCTCCGCGACACCGGCCCGTTCGTGCAGACCTCGTTCAGGACCTGCGGCCTGCACCCGGCCGCGACCGAGCGGTGTCGAGGCGACTCCGTAGAACGCGGACGCCTGGTGCAGGCGCACGAAACCGTACGCATCGAGCCAGTGACCGCCCGCACCGTGCCGGCGGTCGACGATCGCCACCGACACGTCGGCGGCCGCGGTCAGCGCGTCGACGAAGGCCATCCCCATCGCGCCGGCCCCGACGACCAGATAGTCGACGTCCACGTCCACGTCCACGTCCGAACCCCTTGCCCCGAGCGTCCTCGTCCTGCCGGGTGCTGTCAACGGGTCCCGCGGCGGCGCGCCGCCGGGTCAGTCCTCGGTGTCCGCCGCGCGCACGGCGCCGCGGTCGGCGATGAGCGTGTCCCGCACGCGCCGTCGCAGGACCTTCCCGATGAGCGACTTCGGCAGCTCCTCCCACACGCGGTACGACGTCGGCCGCTTGTACTCGGCCAGCTGCGTGCGGGCGACCTCCCGTGCGGCATCCTCGTCGAAGGTCGTGCCCGGCTCCAGCACGACGACCGCCGTCACGATCTCCGCCCCGCCGCCGCGCGGAATGCCGACGACCGCGGCCTCGGCGACGCCGGGCACCCCGGTCAGCACCTTCTCGACCTCGGTCGGCGCGACGTTGAAGCCGCCCGTGATGATGATCTCCTTCTTGCGGTCGACGACCGTGACGAACCCGTCCGCATCCTGCATGACGAGGTCGCCGGTGCGGAGCCACCCGCCCTCGAGCAGCGTCTGCGCCGTCTCCTCGGGACGGTTCCAGTAGCCCTGGAAGACCTGGGGACCCTTGATGAGCAGCTCGCCGGTCTCGCCGAGCGCGACCTCGCGCGTCGGCTGGTCGGGATCGACGACGCGGATGTCGGTGGAGGGGAACGGGATGCCGATGGCACCGATCTTGCGGGTGTCGGTGAACGGGTTGGCGAGGGCCACCGGGCTCGTCTCCGTCAGGCCGTAGCCCTCGTTCAGCATGCTGCCCGCCTGGTCCTCCCAGCGCTTCACGATCGCGGGGGTGAGCGTCATCGCGCCGGAGATGGAGTACACGACGTCGCTGAGGTCGAGCCTGCCCTCCTTCGCGACGCGCGCGAGGCGGTCGAACATGGGCGGGACGGCCGGGATGAACGTCGGGGGCAGCGTGGTGGCCGCCTTCGCCACGAGCTCGGGGTCGAACGTGGGGAAGAGCACGGCGTTCGAGCCGGTCTCGACGGCGTAGATGACCGACAGCAGCAGCCCGAACGAGTGGAACATCGGCAGCAGGCCGTAGATGCGTCCCTCGCCATGGCGGAACTGCGGCATCCACGCGGCCCCCTGGCGGGCGTTCGCCCACAGATTGCCGTGCGTGATCATGGCGCCCTTGGGCGTGCCGGTCGTACCCGACGTGTACTGCAGGCACGCCACATCCGACACCGTCGGCCGCGGGAAGGCGGCATCCAGCGGAGCGGTCTTCTCGAGCCGCGCGAACGGCACGGTGCCCGAGGCGCGCGCCGTGAGCTTGGCGCGCGCCTCGCGGGCCTTCGCGATCGGCAGGCTCAGGGCCAGGCGGGTCGTGAACGGCATCGCGCGCGTGATGTCGACGGCGACGACCTGTCGGATGCCGAGGTCCTTCGGCAGGCTCCGGATGACGGGCGCGATCTTGTCCCACGCGATGACGTACTGCGCGCCGTGGTCGCGGAACTGCACCTCGAGTTCGTCCGGCGTGTACAGCGGGTTGTGCTCCACGACGATGGCGCCCAGGCGCAGCACCGCGTAGAACGCGATGAGGTGCTGCGGCGCGTTGGGCATCACGAGGGCGACGCGGGCACCGGGACGGACACCCAGGTCGTGGAGGCCCCGCGCGACACGCGCGACGCGGTCGGCCACCTCCCGGTAGGTCAGGCTCGCGCCGAAGAAGGTCACCGCGGGGCGCTCGCCGTACTGCGCGACGCGCTCGTCGAGGAGATCGGACAGCGAGCCGACCGCGGGCTCGATATCGAGAGGCGTGCCGTCGGCGTAGAAGCGGTTCCAGGCGCGCGTCTCGTTCAGGTGCATGGCTCCAGATTACGGCCGGCGGATGGGCGCCCTCAGGCGCCCGGCCGCCGCACGACGAGGTTCACGAGCGAGGGTGGGCGGATGATCGTCCGCTCGATGTCGCGGCCCGCGACGAGCCCCGCGATCCGCTCGTTCGCGAGGGCGAGCGCGCCGAGCTCGGTCTCCGTCACCGCGGGATCCACCGTGATGACGGCGCGCACCTTGCCGTTGATCTGCACGACGCACGGCACGGCGGTGGCGACCTCCGCGTCGGGTGCGACCGCGGGGAAGGGCTCGTGTGCGAGCGAGGTGTCGTGCCCCAGGCGCCGCCACAGCTCCTCGCCGATGTGGGGAGCCAGCGGCGCGAGCATCAGCACGAGCGCCTCCGCCACGCTCCGCGCCACCGGAGCGGCCGACTTCGTCAGATGATTGTTCAGCTCGGTGATCTTCGCGATCGCGGTGTTGAACCGCAGGCCCTGCATCTGGGCGGTGACCTCCGCGACCGTGCGATCGAGAAGCCGCCGGGTCTCCGCATCCGGCTCCGCCTCCGACACGGTGAGCGCACCGGTGTCCTCGTCCACGACGTTCCGCCAGATCCGCTGGAGCAGCCGGAACTGCCCGACGACCGCCCGGGTGTCCCACGGGCGGGCGAGGTCGAGCGGACCCATGGCCATCTCGTAGAGGCGCAGGGTGTCGGCACCGTACCGGGTGAAGATCGCGTCCGGGGCGACGGCGTTCTTCAGCGACTTGCCCATCTTCCCGAGCGTCCGCGTCACGGGCAGGTCGTCGTGGGTGAACCCGTCGGCGCCCTCCACGACCTCGTCTGCCGGCACGGCGATGCCCCGCTCGTCCCGGTACACGAACGCCTGGATCATGCCCTGGTTGTACAGCCGGTGGAACGGCTCGGCCGCCGAGACGTGACCCAGGTCGAAAAGCACCTTCGACCAGAACCGCGCGTAGAGCAGATGCAGCACCGCGTGCTCGGCGCCGCCGACGTAGAGGTCGACGCCGCCGAGGGGGGTGCCCGCGCGGGGACCCATCCAGTACCGCTCGATGCGCGGGTCGACGAGCGCGTCGGCGTTCGCCGGGTCGAGGTAGCGCATCTCGTACCAGCAGGAGCCCGCCCAGTTGGGCATCGTGTTCGTCTCCCGCCGGTAGCGGCGCGGCCCGTCGCCGAGATCGAGGGTCACGGCGACCCAGTCGTCGTGCCGGGAGAGCGGGGCCTCGGGGACGGTGTCGGCGTCGTCGGGGTCGAACGTGCGCGGCGAGTAGTCCTGCACATCGGGCAGTTCCAGCGGGAGCATCGACGCGGGCAGGGGATGGATGCCGCCGGCCTCGTCGTAGACGATCGGGATCGGCTCCCCCCAGTACCGCTGCCGGCTGAACAGCCAGTCCCGCAGCCGGTAGGTGACGGCCGGCTCGCCCGCCCCGGTCGCCTTCAGCCACGCGATGATGCGTCCCCGCGCCGTGCCCAGATCGAGGCCGTCGAGCGACACGGCGTCGTTGGCCGAGTGCATGAGCGTCGCGGCCGCCGGCACCGATGCGCCGTCCCACGCCGCGGTGTCGGGCGACGGCGGGGCATCGTCCGGCGCGAGGACCGCGACGATGGGCAGCCGCATCCGTCGCGCGAATGCGAAGTCGCGCTGATCGTGGGCAGGCACTGCCATGACCGCGCCGGTGCCGTACCCGGTCAGCACGTGGTCGGCGAGGAAGATCGGCACGAGCGCGCCGGTCGCGGGGTTCATCGCGAAGGCCCCGGTGAAAACTCCGGAGGGCTCTCGGGTGTCGGCCTGGCGATCGCGGTCGGACCGGGCAGCCGCCAGCGCCCGGTACGCCGCGACCGCATCCCGTGGAGCGGGCATGCCGCCCGTCCACGCGGCATCCGTGCCGTCCGGCCAGGCGCCCGCGGTCACGGCGTCGACGAGCGGATGCTCGGGCGCCAGGACGACGGAGGTGACGCCGAACAGCGTCTCCGGCCGGGTCGTGTAGACCTCGATCCGCTCCGCGCCCACCGGGAACACGATGCGTGCACCCTCCGACCGGCCGATCCAGTTCCGCTGCTGCTGCGTGATCGACTCCGGCCAGGCGAGCTGGTCGAGGTCGGCGAGCAGCCGGTCGGCGTACGCGGTGATCCGCAGGTTCCACTGCCGCAGCTTCGCCTTGAAGACCGGGTAGTTGCCCCGCTCCGAGCGGCCGTCGGCGGTGACCTCCTCGTTGGCCAGCACGGTGCCGAGGCCCGGGCTCCAGTTCACGGGTGCATCCGACACATAGGCGAGCCGGAACGCATTGAGCACCTCATCGCGCTCCGGCGCGGCGAGGTCGTCCCACGTCCGATCACCCCCCGGGATCGCCCGGCGTCCGGAGGAGAACTCGGCGATCAGCTCGTCGATCGGGCGGGCGCGGTCGCTCGTCTCGTCGTACCAGGACCCGAACATCTGGAGGAAGATCCACTGCGTCCACCGGTAGAAACCCGGGTCGATCGTGGACACCGACCGCCGCCCGTCGTGCCCGAGACCCAGTCGGCGGAGCTGCCCGCGCATCGTGGCGATCGCCGCGAGGGTCGTCTGGCGCGGGTGGGTGCCGGTCGCGATGGCGTACTGCTCGGCGGGCAGGCCGAACGCATCGAACCCGAACGCGTGCAGGACGTTGCAGCCGCTCATGCGCAGGTAGCGGGCGTAGACGTCGGTCGCGATGTAGCCCAGCGGATGCCCGACGTGCAGGCCCGCGCCCGACGGGTAGGGGAACATGTCGAGGATGTAGCGCGTGGGCCGCTCGAGGATCTCGGCGTCGCCCGCGAGGTCGCCGACCGGGTTCGGCGCGTGGAAGGTGCCGTCGGCATCCCACACGTCCTGCCAGTGCGCCTCGATCTCGGCCGCACGGCGCGCCGTATAGGCGAAGGGGCGGGGTTCGCGCGGTTCGCCCGGTGCGCCGCTGGCCGGCATGGGGATCATTCTGGCCAGCCGCGTGCGCGAAGACCAGGGGCGGGTCGTCCCGATCAGCGTACGAAGACGATCTGCCGCTGCGTGGGCAGGCCGTGGACGATCACGGTGTCGGTGAAGACGCCGCCGCCGTCCAGCCGCGCCGCGAGCGTGTCGGCGGTGCGGAGGATCACATAGCGCCCCCTGGTCGTCGGGATGAATCTCATCTGCCCGAAGAACTGGGTGTGCAGGTCGATGAACGACCCGTCGGCGAGGACGCGACCGGTGATCAGGAGCCCGTCCGCGCTGTTGTGGAGCAGCACGGTCCCGTCTCCCGTGGAGAGGAGTGTCGTCCATGGGTCGAACTGGTAGCTGTGCCCGAGGTCGACGAAAGCGCCCTGTGCCGTGACGCGTCCGGTCGCGGCACTGCGGGAGTCGGAGTTGTAGAAGAGCACGAAGCCGCCGCCGACATGGACGATGTGCGTCCAGAAGTCGAGGAGGTACTGCTCACTGACGACCTCGTGGCGACCGTCGGGGAAGACCCGGCCGATCACGGCGACGAGGCGGTACTGCCCGTTCTCCTGCACGCTGCGCGTCCACATCACCAGGCCCGCGTGCAGCACGAGCATCCGATGGAAGCCGTCGCCGCCGAGGGAACTGGTGACCAGGTCGGTGAAGACCCCGGCCGGGCTGAAGACACCGGCGCTCACCTGCGAGCCGGTCCCGCTGGCCCAGAAGAGCGTGATCCCGTTCATGACGGGTTGGATCGAATGCCAGCCGCGGTCGAGCGTGAAGTGCGCGAAGTCGGTCGCGGTGCCGTCGGGAGCCAGTCGGCCCGTGGTCGCGGCGCCCGTCGTGCCGTCGTAGGCGAGCCAGATCTCGTCCGTGCTCTCGATCTGCTCCGTCGGGATGCCTGTCGGTACGCGCATCGGGGGCCTCCTTCGAGCCGTCGCGCCGCGCGGCGCGTTGTGGAAGAGGAGGCACGGCGGGCCGGAGAGATACCGCCTCCGCCGCGGGAGGTTCATCCGCGGCATCCTGCGGGTGTCCGGCGAAGACACCCGCCATTCGGCGCGGATGAATCGTCATGCTCCCGTTCACCCGCGCCGGATGGTGGGTGGGACGGTGCGGCACCCGCATTTCGGCGCGGATGAACCCGGGGGCGACGCCGGCGCGGGAGCCCGGCCAGGGATTGTTGGACCGGGCGTCACGGGTTGTTCATGCGCCGGTCGGCCGTGGTTCCGCCGCCGCCGATGGTGTGAGGGTCATGTCCCGAACTCCTCGCGTGATCGCCTGCGTGGCGGCCGCCGCCGTCTTCGCCGCCGCGCTCCCCGCCACCGTCCCCTCCCTCGCCGCCACGGCATCCGCCGCCGAAAACAAGTCCTTCCAGCGGGTGGCCACCTACCCGGTGTACAAGAACGTCCCCGCCGGGGTGTCCGCCTCGGCGCCGACCGTCGCGGAGATCTCCGCGGTCTCCGAGGACGGCAAGACCCTGATCTACACCGACGCCCTCGGCAAGCGCATCGGCTTCCTCGACATCAGCGACCCGGCCGATCCGGTCGGCGCCGGCACCCTCTCCCTCGCGACTCTCGGCAACATCGACGATCAGCCGACATCCGTGGCCGTCGTCGGCAGATACGTGCTCGTCGTCGTCGACACGTCGAAGTCGTTCACCGACCCGAGCGGCCGGCTCGACGTCGTGCGGATCAGCGACGCCAAGCGCGTGCGCAGCATCGACCTGGGCGGTCAGCCCGACTCGATCGCGCTGAGCGCGGACAAGGGCGTCGCCGCGATCGCGATCGAGAACCAGCGCGACGAGGACTTCACACCCGCCGATGCGGCGAAGGGTGACCTGCCGCAGGCCCCCGCCGGCTTCCTCCAGCTGCTCTCGCTCGAAGGCGCCCCGGCCGACTGGTCGCTGCGGCGCGTCGACCTGACCGCGGACGACGGGTCCGCGCTGCCCTCCTTCACCGCCGCGGGCATCGTCGAGCCGACCGATCCCGAACCGGAGTACGTGAGCATCAACGGCGACGGCCTCGTCGCCCTCACGCTGCAGGAGAACAACGGCATCGTGCTCGTCGACTCCGAGACGGCCGCCATCACCGACGTCTTCAGTGCCGGGTCGGTCGATCTGACCGGCATCGACGCGAAGAAGGACGGCATCATCCGCCCGACCGACTCCCTCGCCGGCGTGCGCCGCGAGCCCGACTCGGTGGTCTGGATCGACGACGAGCACCTGGCCACGGCGAATGAGGGCGACTGGAAGGGCGGATCGCGCGGCTGGACCGTCTTCGACAAGGCCGGCACGGTCGTGTGGGATGCCGGGAACTCGTTCGAGCGGCTCGCCATCCGGCACGGCGTGTACAACGACGACCGTGCCGCGAAGAAGGGTGCCGAGCCCGAGGGGCTCGCCGTCGCGGAGTACGACGGCACGACGTACGCGTTCGTCGGGTCGGAGCGCAGCAACGTCGTGGCCGTCTATGACATGACCGACCCGGCCGCGCCGGCATTCACCCAGCTGCTCCCGGCGACGAACGGACCCGAGGGCCTGCTCCCGATCCCCTCGCGCGGGCTCTTCGCGGTCTCCAGCGAGACGGATGACGCGGCGGTCAACGTCCGCGCCACCGTCGGCATCTACGAGTGGAAGCCCGGTCGGGCGACGTACCCGACGATCGTCTCCGACGACGACGCCAGCGGCGCTCCGATCGGCTGGCAGGCGCTCGGCGCGCTGTCGGGCGACCCGACCGATGCGTCGACGCTGTGGAGCGCGGCGGACACGGTCATCAAGAGCGGCACGCTGTTCCAGATCGACGTGTCGAAGACCCCCGCGCGCGTCACCCGCTCCGTTCCGATCACCGACGGCGGCTCAGCCGTCGCCCTCGATGTCGAAGGCGTGTTCGCGCGCCCGCAGGGCGGGTTCTGGCTCGCCTCGGAGGGTGCGACCGGCGACAAGAACGTGTTGGTCCGCGCGGACGACGCCGGGGCGGTGCAGGAGCGGATCGCGCTGCCGGCCGACGTCTCGTCGAAGATCAAGAACTGGGGGCTCGAGGGCGTCACCGCGACGACCGACGCCGGCGGCGAGCACGTCTGGTTCGTCATCCAGCGGCCGCTCTGGTCCGACCTCGCGACGCTCGAGGACTTCGAGGGCGATGACGTGGTGCGGATCGGCCGCTACGACGTGAGCGACGCGTCGTTCCACTGGTACGGCTACCGCCTGCAGTCGCCCCTCCGCGGCAGCGGTGACTGGGTGGGCCTGTCGGAGATCACCGCGGTCGACGACCACACCTTCGCGGTGATCGAGCGCGACAAGCTGAACGGACCGGCCGCCCGCACCAAGCGGATCTACACCGTGACGGTGCCGTACCAGGACGGACGGGTATCCGACCCGACCACCGCGCCGCTGCCGATCCTGGAGAAGAGGCTCGCGATCGATGTGCTCCCCGCGCTCCGCGCCACCGACGGGTGGACGCAGGAGAAGCTCGAGGGCTTCACCATCGCGGCCGACGGTCGGCTCTACGGCGTCACCGACAACGACGGGCTGAAGGATGCCACCGGCGAGACGGTCTTCCTGAAGCTCGGGAAGGCCACGGATGCCTTCGCCGACGCGCTGGCCACGACGACGTCCCTCCGCCTCGACAGGGCCACGGCGCCCTACGGGGCGAAGGTCGCGGCGAAGATCACGGTCTCCGGCGCACAGAACGGCGCCGTCGAGATCCGCGAGGGCGCGAAGGTGATCGCGAAGGGCGCCGCCAAGAACGGCGTCGCGACGGTCACGCTTCCGGCGCTGAGCGTCGGGAAGCACCAGCTGGTCGCGCAGTTCGCGGGAGGCCCGCGCGCCGGTGCCTCCCGCAGCGTCGCGACGTCCCTCACGGTCACGAAGGCCGCGAGCCGCACGACGGTGAAGGCCGCGAAGACGTCCGTGAAGCGGAACGCCGCGGTCGCTCTGACCGTCACGGTGACCGGTGCGAACCACACGCCGACCGGCTCGGTCCGGTTCGTCGCGGGAGGCAAGGTCATCGCGACCGCCGTGCTGAAGAACGGCAAGGCCACGGCCCCGGTGACGTTCTCCCGCACGGGCGTGACCTCGGTCACGGCCGTCTACAGCGGCTCGGCGCAGACGACCGGCTCGACCTCGGGCAGCGTGCGCATCACCGTGCGCTGACCCGCCCCGCACAGCCGCCGGCCGCCGAGCACGTCTCGGGGTCGGCGGCTCGCGTCGTCATCCGGCGAGGAGCCGGACGTTCTCCACGGCATCCGCGATGATCCTGTCCGCCGGATCGGCGAAGACCGGTGCGTGGAGGGCGAGCCAGACATCGCCGACGAACGCGTACCGGACCTGCATCCGGAACATCTCGTTGGAGACCTGGGCGCTGAACGAGGGCTCCCCGCCCACGACGCTCTCGACGTACTCGGGCGTCGACTTCCGCAACCCTGCGATCAGCGCCTCCTTCGCCGCGGGGTCCAGCCGGAACGCGGACAGCGGCATGTTGCCGTCTTGCGCGACCACCGGCCACCAGTTGCAGTCCAGGACCGCCACGGCCGCTGCGGCCGTGTCCCTGGCGAGCGGACCGGGGAGCGGCGGGACGACGTCGTCGTCCGACCTCCTCCACTCGAACTCCGTCGCGGTGTTCAGCTGCTCGATGGTGAGCAGCTCCTCGCAGGTCTCCGGGAACCCGGCCGTCGTCGGCGACGGCGTCGCGGATGGTGTCTCCGTCGGCGTCGGGGTGACGCTCGGCGACTCCGCTGCCGGCGGCGCGGACGTCTCCGGGGGATCGCCGGCCGCCGGGGGCACGCAGGCGGTGAGCAGGGCGAGGGTCACGGCGCTCAGAGCGCCGACACCGAGGCGGTGCATGGGGGTCATGCCGTGATTCTTGCAGGTCTGTCGCGCGGGCCTGCGCAGGCTGCTGACGGGTCGCATTCGGTTAGCATTCGGGGATGACGAACCCGACTCCCATCGACGATGTCTCTATCGGCAGCGAGACCATTCGCCTCGGGCAGTTCATGAAGTTCGCGGGACTCCTCGACTCCGGCGGGAACGTGAAGGAGGCCGTCATCGACGGCTACGTGACCGTCAACGGCGAGGTCGACCGCCGTCGCGGACGTCAGCTGCAGGTCGGCGACGTCATCGACTTCGAGGGGCGCCGCGTCCGCGTCTGCCCTTAGGCACCTCGGGAGCCGACAAGAGGCCGCCCGCATTGGAGGAACGAGGAAGCAGCCCGCACCTCATCGGCGCGGGCTGCTTCCTCGAGTGCCGTGTTACGTCGTCGAGAGGACCTTGTACCGGTAGTCGATCGTGAAGGTGCCGATCCCCACGAAGCTGTACTCTCCCAGCCCCAGGAACACCTCGAGCTTCTTCGTGGTCGCCGGCAGCGAGAGCCAACCCGGCGTGCTGTTACCCGTCGCCGCGACGAGCGTCGACTTGGACGTCTCGGCCCCCTGGCGCGCATAACCCCACGCGACGTCGCCGTACACGTGCGAGACCTTCGCGGTGATGCGGACCTTCGCGCCACCGTACTTCTGGGCGTCCACCACGGCGGTGGGCACGCTGCGCGTGCTCATCGCGAACAGCGAGAGACCGTCGATCGAGTCGTTGCCGTTGCAGAAGATGTCACCGGCCGCGAAGTAGTCCTCGTAGCAGACGTTGTAGTCCAGGTCGCCGAGATCGACGTATTCGGTGAGGACGGTGTCTGCCTTGACGGTCGTCTTCACCGACCGCTCGACGAGCTTGCCCTTCTTGACGGTGATGGTCGTCGAGGCGGCCAGGGTGGAGCCCTCGGGTCCCTTGATCGCGGCCTTGACGGTGTAGGTGCCGTAGACCGCCGTCGTGCCGACCTTGCCGTTCCAGGTGCCTGACCACGGCTTGGTCGTCGAGAGTCCCCACGACTTGACGGTCTTGCCCTTGGAGTTGATGATCTTGACCACGCCGGTCACGGGAATGGCGCTTCCGGTCGTGGACTTCCATGACACCGAGATCTTGGAGCTGTCCTTGTAGCCGTCCTTGGTCGGGTACACGACGGACTCCGAGCGGGCGATCTTGACGGACGCGACGGCGGTCTTGCGGACGAGGAGTGAGACGCTGTCCGACGTTGCCGTCTTGCCGTTGCCGGTGACCGTCGCAGAGACCGTGCCCGAGCCTGCCTTGAGCTTCGACGCGGAGATCGTGGCCTTCGCCGCCGCCCCGAGGGGCGAGGTCACCGAGGCGACGTGCTTCACCGTTCCGACGACCGCGGTGACGGTGCCCGTGAAGGGGATCGCGAGGTCGGTCTCGTCGACGGCCGCGACGGTCGCGACGGTCGAGCGCACCGAGCTTCCGCTCCACGTGTCGATCGTCTTCGGGCTGAGCGCCAGCGTGACCATCGTCGGGTTGCCCGATCCGACGCGCAGCGGCGACGACACGGGTTCGCCCGCCGCGTCGCCGGACCACGGGGTCGCGCGCAGCGTCAGGATGCCGGACGGGAGCCCGGCGACGTCGACCGTGAGGGGAGCCGACAGCGCTTCGGTCGTCAGATCGATCGGGTCGAGTGTCTTGACGACGGTCGTGTCGTCGAGACCGATCACGTCGAGGACGACCGTCGCGGCGACATCGGACGTCACGGTGAACGTGGCTGTGTCGCGGACACCGTCCCCCGCCGGCAGCGTCAGCACGCCACTCGCGTCACTGATTCCGAGCACCGGAATCGGGTCGCCTTCGTCGGCCATCGCCGGCGCTGCGGTGCCCGCGAGCAGCACGGACATCCCGAGCGCCGCGATGCGCATCGTCGTTCGTTTCATGGTTCTCCCAGTCAGGTTTATGAGAAGACTCTCATAAACCGACGACATCGGGGAGACGCAGATCCGGCGGAGACAAGGGGAGGGGCTGACGGGAATCGAACCCGCGCTATCTGCTTGGGAAGCAGAAGTTCTGCCATTGAACTACAGCCCCATGCGCCGGTGGACCGGTGCTCGGCAAGCCTAGCAAACCCTCCAGCCGCACTACGCTGGGCACGTGCTGCTCAGTGATCGAGACATCCGCGCCGAGATCGACGGAGGCCGTGTCGGCCTCGCCCCGTGGGATCCCGAGATGGTCCAGCCGTCCAGCGTCGACGTGCGCCTGGACCGGTACTTCCGGCTCTTCGACAACCACAAGTACCCGTTCATCGATCCCGCCGAGGACCAGCCCGACCTGACGCACCTCATCGAGGTCGCCCCCGACGAGCCGTTCATCCTGCACCCCGGCGAGTTCGTGCTGGGCTCGACCTTCGAGCAGGTGACGCTCCCCGACGACGTCGCGGCGCGCCTCGAAGGCAAGTCCTCGCTCGGCCGCCTGGGACTCCTGACCCATTCGACGGCGGGGTTCATCGACCCCGGATTCTCCGGGCACGTCACGCTCGAGCTCTCGAACGTCGCGACCCTGCCGATCAAGCTCTGGCCGGGCATGAAGATCGGGCAGCTCTGCTTCTTCCGCCTGTCGTCCGCGACCGAGTCGCCCTACGGCTCCGGCCCCTATGGCAACCGCTATCAGGGACAGCGCGGGCCGACGGCATCCCGGTCGTTCCAGAACTTCCACCGCACCGATGTCGGCTCGACCGATGCGGGAGCCTCCGGCCGCTGAGCCGGCCACCGAACGGCGGATCCGCCGGCGATCCGTCGGGCGTGGCGCATGGATGCCGCGCGCCGGCCATGATCTCCGCCGCACGGTCGCGCCGCCTGCTGCCGTCGACGACGAGACGCCCGCCTCCGCAGGGAGACGGGCGTCGGTCGGATGGATGCCGGGAGCTCAGGCGTCGCGACGGCCTTCGCCGCGCGTGAAGCCGGCCTGGAAGCCGCGCTCGTAGGCGTCCTCGGCCGTGCGGTGGCCCGCGTGGCGGGCGCCGTGACGGTGTCCGTGGCCGCACTCGCCGTGGCCGGGGTCGACACCGTGGCCGCGGTGGCCATGCCGCGGGCCGAAGCCGTCGACGCCGTGCTCGGGCCCGAAGCCGTGCCCGGCGCCGAATCCATGCCGGGGCCCGAAGCCGTGCCCGGGTCCGAACCCGTGGCCGTGTCCGAGCCCGCGTCCGACCCCGCGTCCGAACCGGCGGCCCCGCGGCATCCGTTCCGAGCCGTCCCAGCCGAGCCCGCGTGCGATGGCCTCGAGGGACGCCAGGGTCGTCGCGTAGTCGTCCTCCGAGACGGCACCCGTGACCTTCGAGCGGATCCCGGCGACGATCGCGCCGAGGCGCTCCTTCGCCGCGCGTCCCTCGTCGGTCAGGGTCCAGCCCTCGTCGGTGCGCGTGACCCAGCCGCGGTCCTCGAGCGGGCGCAGCTTCTTGCCGCGCAGGCGCTCGACGAGCCCGGGCGCGTCGACGTCGCCGTCGATCAGGTTGAGGATGCGCCAGTCGCGGCGCGTCACGCCCTCGTCGGCGAACGCCGCGTCGAACGCGCGCTCGAGAAGGCGGTCCACCGCGCGCAGCCAGAAGCCGAGCGGGCGTGAGGGGAGGGCAGCGCCCTCGCCGATGTTGTCGTTGTCCATGTCGTTGCCCATGGGAGGTCCTTTCACTGGCGGCGGTCCACCCGCCGCGATTCATATGTCATGTTGCATGCATATGTAGGATGACATGGAGTGACGTCGCATGTCAAGGTGCATGTAAATTCGAGGGATGAGCGAATCCGACCCCGCCGACCTCGACGCGATCATGGCCGCCCTCGTGCAGCTGCGGGGGCGGGGTCGCGGGCCCGGCGGCTTCGGGCCCGGGGGCCCCGGAGGCTTCGGCCCGACCGGCCCGGACGGCCCCGGATCATCGGGCGGCCGCGGTGGCCCGTTCGCCCAGGGAGGTGCGCGCGGACGCGGCCCGTGGAGTCACGGCGGCCCGCACGGCGCGCAGCACGAGTGGCTCGCGGGCGGCCCGCGCTTGGGCGGACCGGCCCGGATGCGGCTCCTCGACGCGCTCTCCGCGGCATCCCACCCGCTCTCGGTCAGCGAAGTGGGGGAGGCCATCGGGGTGGATCAGCCGCGTGCGTCGCGGCTCATCCAGCAGGCGGTCGATCTCGGTCTCGTCCGCCGCGAGGCCGACCCCGACGACGCGCGACGCACACGCGTCGCGCTCACCGACGAGGGCACTCGGCTCGCGCGTGGGTTCCGTGGACAGCGCCGGGAGCACCTCGCGCAGGCGCTCGACGGCTTCTCGTCCGACGAGCGCGCCGAGCTGGCACGGCTCCTCACGAAGCTCGCCGCCGCCTGGCCGCATCACTGATCGTGCCGGCAGGGCTCCGGAGGCTGGTTAGCCTGGAAGGATGAGCGACGCCGCGACGACCCCCGCGACCACCGCCCCTCCGGCCCCCCGTTCCGGGCCGCACTGGTGGGTGCTCGGCCCCGCGGCGGTCGTCGCCGTCGCCTTCAGCGCGTTCGCCATCGCGGCGCCGCAGGCGGCGGAGACGTTCTTCGGCGCGATCCAGAGCGCGATCGTCGATTCGTTCAGCTGGTACTACGTGCTCATCACCGCGTTCTTCGTCGCGTTCGCCCTGTTTGTCGGCTTCAGCCGGTTCGGCGACATCAAGCTCGGCCGCGACGAGGACGAGCCGGAGTTCTCCACCCCCGCGTGGTTCTCGCTGCTGTTCGCGGCCGGCATGGGCATCGGCCTCGTGTTCTACGGCGTGAGCGAACCGCTCAGCCACTACGTCACCCCGCGCCCCGGCGTGGAGGGCACTTCCGCACAGCTCGCGCAGTCCGCCCTCACGCAGACCTACCTCCACTGGGGCGTGCAGGCGTGGGCGATCTACGTCGTCGTCGGGCTCGCCCTCGCGTACGCCATCCACCGCCGGCGGCGGCCGCTGTCGATCCGGTGGGCCCTCGAGCCGATCCTGGGACCCCGCGTGCGCGGCGGCTGGGGCAACGCGATCGATGCCATCGCGCTCGTCGGCACGCTGTTCGGTGTCGCGACCTCGCTGGGCCTCGGCGTCATGCAGATCAGCGCCGGGCTCGATGCCGCCGGCATCCTGTCGGATCCGGGTCTCCTCGAGCAGATCGTCATCATCGCCGTCATCACCCTCGCGGTGCTCTTCTCGGTGCTCTCCGGCGTCGCCAAGGGCATGAAGTGGCTGTCGACGTTCAACCTCGCGCTGGCCGCCGCCCTGCTGCTGTTCGTCCTGTTCACCGGCGACACCGCCTACCTGCTGCGCGAATGGGTGCAGTCGATCGGCGCGTACCTGCAGAACTACATCGGGCTCAGCTTCACGGTCAGCGCCTTCCAGGGCGCCGCGGGGCAGGAGTGGCAGGCCGCGTGGACGTCGTTCTACTGGGGCTGGTGGATCTCCTGGGCGCCGTTCGTGGGCATCTTCATCGCCCGCGTCAGCCGTGGCCGCACCGTCCGCCAGTTCGTCATGGGCGTCCTGATCGTTCCCACGCTGCTCGGCATCCTGTGGTTCGCGGTGCTCGGCGGATCCGCGCTGCAGCGCGAGGTGGCCGAGCCCGGATCGATGACCCTCCCGGACGGGACGGTGGACATCGAAGGCGCCCTGTTCACGCTCCTGAACCATCTCCCGGCACCGATGGTCCTGACGATCGGCGCCATCGTGCTGATCGGCATCTTCTTCGTCACGTCGGCCGACTCCGGCGCGCTCGTGATGGGCATGCTCGCGACGGGCGGCGACCCCGAGCCGTCCAAGCCGGTGCGCGCGCTCTTCACCTTCGTGACGGCGCTCCTCGCCATCGCGCTGCTCGTCGCCGGAGGACTCGTCGCGCTGCAGACGGCGGCGATCATCATCGCCCTCCCGTTCAGCATCGTGATGCTGCTCATCTGCTGGTCGACCGTCCTGGCGTTCCGTCGCGAGCGACGCGTCTACGATCGCGCGCAGCGGACGCAGCTCGTCGAGCTGATCGGCGAGCACTACGGGCTCGAGGTCGAGTCCGAGAACGAGCGCGGCATCCGCCTCCCCTGGAGCGCTCTCGGACGGAGGCCCCGCGGATGAGCACCCCCGTCCTGCGCCACTCCCCGGTGCGCGAGATCCCGTCCGAGACGCTGTACCGGCTCCTCTGGCTGCGCGTGTCGGTGTTCGTCGTCGAGCAGGATGCCGCATACCCCGAGCTGGACGGCCGTGACCTCGAGCCGGATGCCGTGCTGCACTGGGCCGAGCTCGACGGCATCCCCGTCGCGACCCTCCGCGTGCTGCGCGAGCCGGACGCGGTGCGGATCGGCCGGGTCGCCACCGCGCCCGCCGCCCGTGGGCAGGGGCTCGCGGCGTCGCTCATGCGCCGGGCGATCGCCGAGGCGGGGGAGCGGAGCACGTTCGTGCTCGACGCGCAGGAGCAGCTCGGCGACTGGTACGCCCGGTTCGGCTTCGTGGTCGACGGGCCGGCGTTCGTGGAGGACGGGATCCCGCACATTCCGATGCGCCGGCCGGGAGGCGACCCGGACGTGCCCTGACTCCGCCCGAGGCGACCGACCCCTCGGCCCTGTCGGACCTACAGGCGGACGTGGCGCGGCAGCTTCACGAACAGCAGCATCACGAGGCCGACGGCCAGCACGATCGCGATGCCGAGGATGCCCCAGTAGGTGGCGCCGAACCACACGATGAAGAGCGTCCAGAGGAGCGGCGAGATGAAGCTCGCGACGCGGCCCGTCGTCGCGTACAGGCCGAAGATCTCGCCCTGCATCCCCGGCGGGGTCACGCGAGCCAGGAGCGAGCGCGACGCGGCCTGCGCGGGGCCGACGAAGGCGCAGAGGATGAGGCCGCCGACCCAGAACGGGAGCTTCCCGGCGTCGTGCAGCAGGAACACCGCGACGGCGATCACGACGAGGCCGGTCAGCGACGTGATGATCACGGCGCGCGCCCCGAAGCGGTCGTCGAAGCGACCGGCGATGATCGTGGACACGCCGGCGACGAGGTTCGCGATGATGCCGAAGATCATCACCTCGTTGGCCGAGAAGCCGAATGCCACGGCGGCGAGCACGCCGCCGAAGGCGAACACCCCGGCGAGGCCGTCGCGGTACACCGCGCTCGCGGCGAGGAACCAGAACGTCGGGCGGTGGTCGCGGAAGAGCGACACGATGTTGCGGACGAGCTCCACGTAGGCGCGGAAGAAGCCGACCGGCTCCGCGCCCTCGCGCGCCGGCGGCTCGGGCACGTTGCGGAACAGCGGGATCGCGAACACGATCGTCCACACGGCGCAGCCGACCGCGATGACGCGGTACGCCATCCCGTTGGAGGTGTCCATGCCGAACCAGTCGGCGAAGGTCAGCGCCACGACGATCCCGAGCGCCAGGATCCCGCCGATGTAGCCCAGACCCCAGCCGAGCCCGCTGACCCGGCCGACGGTGCGCGGGGTGGAGACGCTGACGAGGAGCGCGTTGTAGTTGACGCCGGCGATCTCCGACACGACGGCGCCGAGGGAGACGAGTACCGCGCCGAACCAGAAGTACGCGGGGTCGGCGAAGACGAAGAACAGACTGAACTGCACGAGGGCGAGGATCACGGTGGCCACGAGCAGCCACCGCTTCTTCCGGCCGGCCCGGTCGGCCGTCTGGCCGAGGACGGGTGCGATGAGGAGGATGACGATCCCGGCGAGGAACGAGACGAGCCCGTAGCCGCTGCTGAGGTCGGCGAGCGCCCGCTCCTTGACCGGGTCGGAGGCATCCAGCGCGGCGATGTCGGCCGGCAGGAAGTCGTCCGAGACGAGGTACAGCGACACGAACACGAATGTGAGGATGACGGAGTTGAACGGCTGCGCCGCCCAGTCCCACATCGCCCAGGACCTCACCTGCCGCGCCGGGACGACACGGTCGGGGGCGGAGTCCTGGAACACCTCGCCGATCGCGCCGAGCGCACGAGTATCGGCGGGGGAGGGTGGGGTCTGCGCGGAGCGCGAGCTCATGTCCGTCACGGGTGGGCCCTTCATTGGAGCGACCGGTGCGCGGAGAGTGCACCCGCGCTCAGGCTATCGGCGCGCCGCCCATTCGCGTTCCAGGATCGCGTGATGGCCCGTGTCGGTCCATTCGCCCTTGAGCCACATCTGCTCGCGGAAGCGCCCCTCCTCCCGCATCCCCAGCCGGGTGCACAGAGCGACGGATGCCGCGTTGCGCGGGTCGAGTTCCGCGTAGACGCGGTGCAGCCCCAGCTCGCCGAAGCAGAGGTCCAGGAGCAGGGCGGCCGCCTCGGACGCGTAGCCCTGGCCCTGGCTGCCGGGCAGCAGGATCCACCCGATCTCGGCGGTCCGGTCCTCGACGCTGTGCAACTCGAGGTACATCGTGCCGAGGAACCGTCCGTCGTGGCCCCGGATCGCGGGCTGCAGGTAGTCGCCGGGCTTCTCGAGGCGGAGCGCGCCGGCATCCCGGGCGAGCACCTCGACGACCTTCTCGTGCGACCGCGGCTCGTACAGCAGGTACCGGCAGACCTCCGGATCGGACTGCATCTCGTACAGCGGCTCGAGGTCGTCGGGGCGCAGCGCCGTCAGACGCACGCGCTCGCCGTCGATCGGGTGGAAGTCCCAGGGCAGCGTCACGGCATCCATCATCCCGGTGCGAGCGCTCGCGGGATAGCCGTCCGCGTCGGCGAGCGGCTACGGCGCGGATGACGCCGCCACCGCGGCGGCTGCCGCGCGGCGACCGATGTGCTGACGCGCGGCCATGACCGCCTCGGTGAGGGCGTAGAGGAAGAGTCCGCCTGCCGCGACGGCGATCACGACCGCGCGGTTCGCGCCGGTGAGGAGGCTGTTGACCCAGCCGAGCAGCGGGAAGCTGTACCAGACCGTGCCGCGGATCTGCACGGCGCGGACGGGCTCCGGGTCGGGGTCGGTGTTGTTGTCGCCCTGCGTGATGAAGGTGAGCTCGCCGTCCGCGTAGGTCTTGGAGATGACGCGGTGGCTCACGACGGCGGCCTCGCCCGAGCGGATCTGGTAGGTCACCACGTCGCCGACGGCGATCTCGTCGGCCGGCGTCGGCTTGACGACGACGAGGGTCCCCGGGGGGAGCGTGGGCTCCATCGACTGTGTGAGCACCGTCATGGCGCTGCCGCCCACGAGCGCCGGGAGGGCGACGACGGCGACCGCGACCGCGAGGAGGAGGACGAGCAGGCCGCTGCTGAGACCGACGCCCACGGAGTGCAGCAGGCCGTGCTCGCCCTCCGTGCGGACGCGTGCCTCATCGCGGTGCGCGCGACGGGATGCCGTCGTGGTCGTGGTCGTGGTGGTGATGGCGGTCGGCACGGATGCGGTCGCGGCGGTCATCGGCACTCCACCGTCGCGTTGGCGCCCTGCCCGATGCGTTCGATCGTGAGGGTCTGGCTGGGCTCGGCCGTCGTCCCGTAGCCGGACTCCCGCGCCTCCACCGCGAACCGGTAGACGCCCCGCTGGTTGAAGTCGCGCGCGTTGATCGTGACGGAGGTCGTCGTGAACGTCCCCAGGTCGCGGTTCGCGTCGACGTCGTACACGCGGTACGAGATCGTCTGGCCGGGCGCCGCGTTGGCCGGAGCGTTCCATCGGAGGGTGACGGACGTCCGGGAGGGCGAGTCCGTGCAGGTCCCCGCACCGACCCCGTTGAGCCGGTACACGCTCTGCGTCAGGGCGGCAGCGGTGGCCGTGGTCTTCCAGTTCGCGCCGACGGCACCGGTGGCGCTGAACGTCGCCGTGACGGCCTGGCCCTGCAGGGCCGCGTTGGAGGTCGTCCCGTCGCTGCCGGTGACGCGCGTCGCGACGCAGACGGTGACCGTCGTGCCGGCGGTCAGGCTCTGCGCCGCGGCGGGAAGCGACGGCGCGGGGTCGGCGAGGCTCGTGGTCACGACGCCGGACGTCGGGATCGTCGTGCCGCAGGTGCCGGTCCAGAGCGCGAGCGTCGTCTTCTGCGCGAGCGTGCTGCTGCTGCCGGCGGCGAGCTGGGTCGCCAACGTGTACGCGAGCGGGGTCGTGCCGGTGTTCGCGAGGACGAGCGTTCCGGCGACGACGTTCGACGAGGTGCCGGTGTACTGGTACGTCGTGGTCAGGGCGCCCGCCTGGGTGAGCGTCGTCGTCGCGGTGGCCGACGAGACGGCCGTCGAGACGGACGCCGCGGCGGTCCACGTCGCGACCGCGGCGCCGGCGCCGCCGAGCACCGCGAGGGTGACCAGCGCGGCGACGGGGCCGAGGAGGCGGCGACGGATCATGGCTGGACCTGCGTTCCGGAGACGGTGAGGGTGAGGGGGGATGCGGCGGCGCCGGCCGCCGCGGCGGGCGCGTTGCCGGGGAGGCCGAGGCCGATGCACACGAGGCTCGTCGCGGCGGGAGCCAGGGTGACGGCGAGGCTGCGGGTGGTGCCGATCGTCGCCGTGGCGGGGGCCGTGACGCGTCCGGCCGTGCAGTCCGCGGCCGAGGCGGCGGTGCCCACCGTGACGACGATCGCCGAGGTGAAGGCGGTCGCGGTGGCGGTGGGCGTGATGCTGAGCGCGAGCCGCGTCGTCCCGGTGTTGCGGACCGTCGTGGCGGCATAGACCGTGCGGCCCGGGTAGAGGCCGGCGGCGGACGGCTGCGGATCCGTCACCGTGAGGCTCGCCGACCCGGCGCGGAGCGTGGCCGCGCTCGACGCCGGGGCGGCGACCGACCAGGCGGCGTACGTCGCGCCGCCGGCCATGATCCCCAGCACGATCGTGGCCGCGGTCCCCATCACAGCCAGGAGGATCCGGCGAGGGGCCGCCGCGCGCCGCGCTGTGCGCTGTGCGGCGCGGCGGTCGGTGCGACGGGACATCGGGATCCTCGTTTCGAAGCGGGGGGTGGAGGGGTCCGCCGTTCGGGCGGCGGACCCCGAGGATCACGCGGTCTTCTGCGTGAGGGAGACGGTGAGCGTGCTGAGGTTCACGGCGCCGGTCATCGCGCCGTTGTTCGAGCCGTCGGTGCCCTTCGGGAAGGTGATGGTGACGGTGATCGTGACGTTCTGGTCGATGTTGCCGGCGCCGGGGGTCACGGTGAAGGTCTCACCGGTCTGGACGATGCCGGTGCCCGTGGCCGTGAGCTTCGCGCTCGAGGTCAGGAACCCGGCGAGCGCCTGGTCGTTGGCCTTGGCCGGGTCGGCCGCCGCGATGGAACCGCCGGCGAGGGCGAGGGTCGCCTGCAGGCTGTCGCCCTCGGCCTTGATCTTCATGGTCTTGGTGTAGGTCAGCACGTCGCCGGGGACGATCGCGTAGTCGGCGATCGCGATGGGCGTGGTCGAGCCGTTCGCGGTCCAGACGCCGGCGGTGCCGGAGTCGGCGACCACGAGGTTGCCCGCGACGATGGACGCGCCGGCCGTGTCGGCGGCGGCGTTCCAGGTGGCGAACGTGCCGGCCCCGCCGAGGAGGAGGGCGACGCCCGCTGCGGTGGCGATGGAGGCCTTGGCGATCTTGTTCATGAGGGGGGTCCTTCCGCGGCCGGGGCCGCCATTTCGGGGGGATGGAGGGTGCGGGGCCGCGCTGCCTGCGATTCAGATCCGAGGCGGCTCGTCGAGCACACGATGAGTCTCCAGAACCGACCTCAAGAAGCGCCCCCGGTCGACGCGAGCACCTCCGCAAGATCACCCGAACGTCGTGTGAGGCGGAACCGGATCCCACAAGGAACCCTCAGCGTTTTCACAAGGAAACCCCCGAGGCCCGCCATTCTGCGGATGTGTGGCGCGTCACCGGCATCCACACCTCAGCGACGATCGTGAAGTTGATACATGTGGACTCAAGTTCACTTGACCCTCCTCCGAGGCCTGGATATCCTTGAGTCATCGCGGCTCAGGTTGGGCCGCCCCAGACTTTCCATTGATAGAAGGAGCAGCACACATGGCACGTGCAGTGGGTATCGACCTCGGGACGACGAACTCCGTCGTCTCTGTCCTCGAAGGCGGCGAGCCGAAGGTCATCGCCAACGCCGAGGGCTTCCGCACGACCCCGTCGGTCGTCGCGTTCACGAAGGACGGCGAGGTGCTCGTCGGCGAGACCGCCAAGCGCCAGGCCGTGACGAACGTCGACCGCACCCTGACCTCCGTCAAGCGCCACATGGGCACCGACTGGAAGACCCAGTCGATCGACGGCAAGGCGTACACCCCCCAGGAGATCTCCGCCCGCATCCTGCAGAAGCTGAAGCGCGACGCCGAGCAGTACCTGGGCGACACGGTGACGGATGCCGTCATCACGGTCCCCGCCTACTTCAACGACGCCGAGCGTCAGGCCACGAAGGAGGCCGGCGAGATCGCGGGCCTGAACGTCCTGCGCATCATCAACGAGCCCACCGCCGCCGCGCTCGCGTACGGCCTCGACAAGGGCAAGGAGGACGAGCTCATCCTCGTCTTCGACCTCGGTGGCGGCACGTTCGACGTGTCCCTCCTCGAGGTGGGCAAGGACGACGACTTCTCGACCATCCAGGTGCGCTCCACCGCCGGTGACAACCGCCTCGGCGGCGACGACTGGGACCAGCGGGTCGTCGACTACCTCATCAAGCAGTTCAAGGACACGACCGGCGTCGACGTCTCGGGCGACAAGATCGCGCTGCAGCGCCTCAAGGAGGCCGCGGAGCAGGCGAAGAAGGAGCTCTCGTCCTCGACGAGCACGAGCATCAACCTGCCGTACCTCTCGCTGACCGACTCCGGCCCCGTGTCGCTGTCCGAGACGCTGACGCGCGCCAAGTTCGAGGACCTGACGAAGGACCTGCTCGACCGCACGAAGAAGCCGTTCGAGGACGTCATCCGCGAGGCCGGCATCAAGGTCGCCGACATCGACCACGTCGTCCTCGTCGGCGGCTCGACCCGCATGCCCTCCGTGGGCGAGCTGGTCAAGCAGGAGACCGGCAAGGAGCCCAACAAGGGCGTGAACCCGGATGAGGTCGTCGCCGTCGGCGCCGCCCTCCAGGCCGGCGTCCTCAAGGGCGAGCGCAAGGACGTGCTGCTCATCGATGTCACCCCCCTGAGCCTCGGCATCGAGACCAAGGGCGGCATCATGACGAAGCTCATCGAGCGCAACACCGCCATCCCGACCAAGCGCAGCGAGACCTTCACGACGGCCGACGACAACCAGCCGTCCGTCGCGATCCAGGTCTTCCAGGGCGAGCGCGACTTCACGCGCGACAACAAGCCGCTCGGCACGTTCGAGCTGACCGGCATCGCGCCGGCCCCGCGCGGCATCCCGCAGGTCGAGGTCACCTTCGACATCGACGCGAACGGCATCGTGCACGTGTCCGCGAAGGACAAGGGCACCGGCAAGGAGCAGTCGATGACGATCACGGGCGGCTCGTCGCTGCCCAAGGACGACATCGAGCGCATGGTGCGCGAGGCCGAGGAGCACGCCGCCGAGGACAAGAAGCGCCGCGAGGCCGCCGAGGTCCGCAACCAGGCCGAGACCCTGTCGTACTCGATCGACAAGCTGATCGCCGACAACGCCGACAAGCTGCCCGAGAACGTCAAGACCGAGGTCCAGGCCGACGTCGACGCGCTCAAGACGGCGCTCGCCGGTGACGACGACGACGCGGTGAAGACCGCGTTCGACAAGCTGAACACGTCGCAGACGAAGCTCGGCGAGGCCATCTACGCCTCGTCGCAGGCCGAGCAGCAGGCACCGGATGCCGGTGCGCCGCAGCCCGGTGCGGAGGGCGACGCGCCGACGGCATCCGCGGAAGAGGATGTCATCGACGCCGAGGTCGTCGACGACGAGGACGAGAAGAAGTAGGACTCATGACGAAGAAGGACTTCGAACAGCCCGAAGAAGGCGACGAGGTCCTCGGCGAGGAGGGGTCGGAGGCGCAGGTCTCCGACCCCGACCCGCAGGAGGACACCGCCGAGGCGGACATCGCCGACGAGGACGAGCTGACCGTCGAGGACATCCTCGGCGCAGCGCAGTCCGACGAGGCGACCGTCGCGGACGCGCCGGCCGAGGAGCACGACCTGCTCATCGACCTCAAGCGCCTGCAGGCCGAGTACGCCAACTACCGCCGCCGCACCGAGGAGCAGCGGGAGACCGAGATCGAGCGCGCCAAGGGCGCGGTCGCGAAGGGCCTCCTGCCCGTCCTCGACGACCTGGACCGCGCCGAGAAGCACGGCGACCTCGAGGAGGGCACACCCTTCACGCAGATCGCCGACAAGCTCCGCGGCGTCGCCGAGCGCATGGGCCTCACCGCCTACGGCGAGGCCGGCGAGGCCTTCGACCCGCAGCGGCACGAGGCGATCTTCCAGGCCCCGACCCCGGGTGTCGAGACCGCGACGGTCCTCGAGGTGGTCGAGGTCGGCTACCGGCTCGGCACCACCGAGCTGCGGCCGGCGAAGGTCGTCGTCGCCGTCCCGGCGGAGTAGTCGGAGAGGAGTTCCATGGCCAGTCAGGACTGGTTCGACAAGGACTTCTACAAGGTCCTCGGTGTCAGCAAGGACGTCACCGACGCCGACCTGAAGAAGACGTACCGCAAACTCGCGCGCACGCACCACCCCGACTCCAATCAGGGGGATGCCGGCGCCGAGGCGAAGTTCAAGGAGATCAGCGAGGCCTACGCCGTGCTGAGCGACAAGGAGCAGCGCGCGGAGTACGACCAGATCCGCGCCATGGGCTCCGGTGCGCGCTTCCAGGCGCCCGGCGCCGGCGGAGGCTTCGAAGACGTCTTCAGCCGCTTCGGCGGGCGCGGCGGCGCGCAGTCGGCCGACTTCGACGACCTCTTCGCGATGTTCGGCGAGCAGACCGGCGGTCGCTTCGGGTCGGGCCGGTTCGGCCAGACCTCGGGCGGCTTCCGGGGCTTCGGCGGCCCGCAGCGCGGCGCCGATGTCACGGCCCGCACGACGCTGGACTTCCAGACCGCCGTGCGCGGCGAGACCATCTCGCTGCAGGGCGAGGACGGCAAACCGTTCAAGGTGAAGATCCCCGCGGGCGTGGCCGACGGGCAGAAGATCCGCCTGCGCGGTCGCGGGCGCCCGTCGCCGGACGGCGGCGAGCCGGGCGACATCGTCGTGGCGGTGGCCGTCCGCCCGCATCCCGTGTTCACGCGCGACGGACTGAACCTCCGCGTCACCGTCCCGGTGACCTTCACGGAGGCGGCACTCGGCGCGACGATCGAGGTGCCGACGCTCGGCGGCGACCCCGTCAAGCTCCGCGTGGCCCCCGGGACCCCGTCCGGGCGCGTGCTCCGCGTCAAGGGTCGGGGCGTCGAGACGGCCAAGGGCACGGGCGATCTCCTGGCCGAAGTGCAGGTGGCCGTGCCGTCCCACCTCGACGACAAGGCACGCGAGGCGCTCGAGCGGTTCCATGAGTTCGAGTCCAAGGAGAATCCGCGCGCCGACCTCATGAGCAAGGCCCGCGAGTAGAGACGACGAGGTGAGGACGCATGGCTGACGGCACGATCGATGAGGATGCCCCAATCCTCGCCATCGCGGTGGCCGCGGAGCTCGCCGGGATGCACCCGCAGACCCTGCGCCAGTACGACCGGCTGGGCCTCGTCATCCCCGCCCGCACCCAGGGCGGCTCGCGGCGCTACTCGCTCCGCCACGTCGCGCAGCTGCGCGAGGTCGCGGCGCTGTCCGCCGACGGGATGAGCCTCCCCGCCATCGCGCGGATCATCGATCTGGAGAACCAGGTGCGCCGGCTCCGCCGCGAGGTGATCGACCTCGAGCAGCGCCTGCGCGACGAGGTCGACCAGCGCCGCGGCGCGCGCGTCTTCGCCGCCGGGGCGAGCGGCAGCGTCGTGAGGCTGCGGCACGGCACCCGCGTGCGCCGGGCCACCGAGGTCGTCCTCTGGCAGCCCCGCGAGCCCCGCGACTGACCTGACGCCGCGGTCCGCCGGCCGAGCGGTCGGGTAGCGTCGGACGCAGACGAGGAGGTCGCCATGCAGATCGTCGGTGCAGTCCTGGAGACATCGGGCGCGGACGCGCCCTTCGCGCAGTCGCGCCCGTTCCGCGTGGGGCCGCTCGAACTCGACGGACCCGAGGCCGGCGAGCTGTTCGTGCGGATCGAGGCCGCCGGCGTCTGCCACTCCGACCTCAGCGTCGTGGACGGCAACCGCCGCCGCCCGACCCCGATGCTGCTCGGTCACGAGGCCGCCGGCATCGTCGAACGGCTCGGATCCGGCGTGACCGATGTCGCCGTCGGCGACCGCGTCGTCATGACCTTCCTGCCGCGCTGCGGCGAGTGCGCGGGATGCCGCACCGACGGGCGCCTCCCGTGCGAGGTGGGCACCGCGGCCAACAATGCCGGCACGCTCGTCGGTGGCGGCATCCGCCTGCATCGGGGGAGCGACCCGGTGCACCACCATCTGGGCGTGAGCGGGTTCGCGTCGCACGCGGTCGTCAGCCGCACCTCGGTCGTGCCGGTGCCGGCCGACGTGCCGGGCGAGATCGCGGCGCTGCTCGGCTGCGCGGTCCTCACCGGGGGTGGCGCCGTGATGAATGCGGCCCGCCCCGAGCCCGGCACCACGATCGCGATCGTCGGACTGGGCGGGGTCGGGATGGCGGCGCTCCTCGTCGCGGTCGCGCTCGGTGTCCGGGTGATCGGCATCGACGCCGTGCCGGCCAAACTCGATCTCGCGCGCGATCTCGGCGCGGCCGAGGCCCTCTCGCCTGCGGATGCGGTCGAGCGCGGTGTCCGGGTCCCGGCCGCCGTCGAGGCCGCCGGCAACGCGCGCGCCTTCGAGACCGCGCTCGCCGTGACCGCCCCCGGCGGCACGACCGTGACCGTCGGTCTTCCCGCCCCCGACGCCCGCGCGGCGGTGTCGCCGCTCCAGCTGACCGCGGAAGCCCGGACGATCATCGGCAGCTACCTCGGCTCGGCGGTGCCGAGCCGCGACATCCCGCAGTACGTCGACCTCTGGCGGGCCGGCCGGCTGCCCCTGGAGAAGCTCGTCTCCAGCCGCATCCGCCTCGACGACATCGACGCCGCGATGGACCGCCTCGCGGCGGGCGGCGAGCTGCGTCAGCTCATCACGTTCTGACTCAGCTCGGATCGAGCCGGAGCACGTTCGTCTCGCCGACGGAGAGGTCGTCGACGAGCCGCAGCGAGCGGGCCACCTCGTCGACGGCGGCCAGGGCCGTGCCGAATCGCTCCCGGTCGGCGCTGACGGCCGTCAGCGTCACGAGGTGCGAGCCGGTGTCCCACGTATAGGTCGCGAACGGCGGCGTGCGGGGGTCCGGCGGCAGATCCATCACGAGCTTCTCGCCGACGCCGAGGTAGGTGCCGCGGAACGATTCGGTGTCGTCGTACTCGATCGGCATCATGGCCCGCGCCGCACGCACCTGCGGCGTGGCCTGCTGCACCTGCGCGAGGGTCACGAGCAGCTCGGGGTCGTCCTTCCAGACCCACGCGAGCACGCGCCCGTCGGCGCGGCGCATGAGCAGCGGAGCCGCCTGGCTCATCGCCCACGCCGCGACGCGGCTGCCGGGTCGATCCGCCCGGCCGACCGCCGTGTTCGCCTGCGCCAGCAGCATCCCGATCGCGCGCTTGCGGGCCCGCCGGCCACGCAGGCCGAGCGAGCCGGTGACGGGCACCCAGCGGCGCGGATCGGCGTCTGCCTGCAGTCGGGCCATGACACCCAGCGTACGGTCCTGTTAGCATCGGCGCCCATGCGCCTGCGTTCCCCCCGCCTGGCTGCCGTCGCCCTCCTCGCGACGCTCGCCCTGCTCACGCCCACCAGTCCCGCCGTCGCCGCGATCGCCCGCCCCGCACAGGTCGGTCTCGTGAGCTTCACGGGCGCCTCGCTGACCTCGACGGGCGCGACGCTCACGGTCGACTGGCCGGATGCCGCCGGTGCCGCCGGCTACGAGGTGTTCGCCGCGCGGAGCCTCGACGCGGTCGCGGCGGCCACGACTCCGGCCGTCAGGGTGACCGACTCGAGGGCCACCGTCTCCAGGCTCACCGCGGGCGTGGACTACTTCGTGCAGGTGCGCGCGGTCAACTCCGTCGGGGTGGGACCGCGGTCGTCGCGCGTCGGCCACGGCACGATCGCGTCGCAGGGGACATTCCCCGCCGGCGCGCCGTCCTACCGCGCCCTGACCTGGAACGTCTGCTCCAACGCGTGCGCCGGCATCACGACGCGAGCCAAGGTGATCAACCGCCGCATCACGGAGATCGCCCCCGACATCGTCGCGCTGCAGGAAGCATCGAAGTACACCACCGCGCCCACCGGGTACCGGTTCGTCGCGAACGGGCAGAACGACATCCTCGTCCGGTCGGGACAGTTCGCCGTCGTCCCGATGAAGACCGCGGCGACGGCGGGGAGCACCGTCTTCGCCCGGAAGTCGGCGACGCCCGGCAAGGGGATCGCGTGGGCCGCCCTCCGTCACCGCACCGGCGCCTATGTCGTCGTCTTCGACGCCCATCTCGTCTCCGGGACCACCGCGGCGCAGGTGGCGCAGCGCACGTACGAGGCCGAGCGCCTGAACGCCTTCGTGCTGTCGACGCTCGGAAAGCTCGCCGCCTCCTACGGGTCGCTGACGAACTGGAAGAACGCGCCCGTCATCATCCTGGGCGACTTCAACACACACAAGTCCCGCGTCGGCGACGGTACCCAAGCCGTGCTGCAGAAGGCGGGCTGGTACGACGCATACGATCAGGCCCGCAGCCTGATGGCGCAGCACCACAACTCCGCGAACCCGACCATGCAGACGGCGCCGGTCATCGGGGTGAGGTGGGGCGACCACGTCGACAAGGTGCTGGTGCGCCCATCGCGCACGGCCGTCATCCGGTGGGCGAACGCCGGGAAGCGGGTCGGCGGGACGTACGTCGCGCCGCTCGGATCGGATCACCACCCCGTCCTGGCAGTGGTGTCCGTCCGCTGACGGATGCCGCCGCGCGCGGCACGGCTCCGGGCCCGGCGGGGACGCTCGACTAGACTCGGAACCGGCGCAGACGCGAACCGCGGCTCGCGCCAGCCGCACAGATTGGCCCGTTTCCTGTGACCGACTCCGCGACACCTCTCAGCGAACCCGTCGCTGACCGACGTCCGCTCACGATCGTGATGGCAGCCGACACCTTCGGCCCCGATGTGAACGGCGCCGCGCGCTTCGCCGAGCGCCTCTCGGCGGGCCTCGCCGCGCGCGGTCACGACGTCCACGTCGTGACGCCGAGCGTCACGCACTCCCAGCACGGCACGTTCACGGAGATCATCGAGGAGCAGGCCATCACGGTGCACCGGCTACCGGGATGGCGCTGGTACCCCCACGACTGGCTGCGCTTCGTGCTGCCGTGGATGGCGAAGCACTACGCGCGCCGCATCCTCGCCGAGGTCAAGCCCGACGTCGTGCACAGCCAGTCCCACATCGTCATCGGCCGCGGGATGACGCGCATCGCGCGCCAGCGCGGCATCCCCGTCGTCGCGACCAACCACGTGATGGCCGAGAACATCATCGACTTCACGACCCTGCCGCCGCTCCTCGACAAGGTCGTCATCAAGCTCGCGTGGGACGACGCCAAGCGCACGTTCGAGATGTCGCGCGCGGTCACGACGCCCACGCGTCGCGCCGCCGAGTTCCTCGAGAAGACGATCGACATCCGCGGGGTCGTCGCGATCAGCTGCGGCATCGACAAGGGCAACTACACCCCCGACCTCACGCCGCGCCCGCACCGGCGCGTGCTGTTCGTCGGACGCCTCACGACCGAGAAGCACGTCGAGGTCACGCTCGAGGCCATCGCGAAGCTCGTGCCCGAGCTCGACATCGTCTTCGACATCGTCGGCGGGGGCGACCAGCGCCGGAACCTCGAGCAGACGGCGCACCGGCTCGGCCTCGACGACCGGGTCGTCTTCCACGGCCGCACGTCGGAGGAGGACCTCCGGGCCGCCTACACGCGCGCCGACGTCTTCGCGATCGCCTCGATCGCGGAGCTGCAGTCGATCGCGACGATGGAGGCGATGGCGTCCGGGCTCCCGATCGTCGCCGCCGACGCCGTCGCCCTCCCGCACCTCGTGCACGACGGCGAGAACGGCTACCTGTTCGCGCCGGGCGACGTCGACGACCTCGCCGAGAAGCTCCGCCGGGTCCTGACGGCGTCTCCCGAGGAGTACCTGCGCATGCAGCAGGCGTCCCTCACCGCGGTCGAGGCGCACGACATCCACAAGACGCTGGACACGTTCGAGAAGCTGTACCGCGGCGAGCCGCTCTGACGATGCGGCTGCTCTTCGACGCCCGGTACATCCGCACCGACTTCCACGACGGCATCAGCCGCTACTCGGCCGAGCTCGCCGCGGCCGTCGCCGCCGTGGCTCCGGAGCGCGGCGTCCAGGTCGTCTACCTGATCTCCGACGAGCGTCAGCGCGCGTTCCTCCCACCGGGCGCGGCGGTGCTCCCGATCCACGCGCCCACCTCGTGGCGTGAGCCGTTCACCGCGCTGCGGCTGAACCGCCACCGCCCCGACGTCGTGTTCTCGCCGATGCAGACCATGGGCTCGCTCGGCCGTCGGTTCCGCCTCATCCTCACGCTGCACGACATGATCTACTACCGGCATCGGACCCCGCCGCGCGAGCTCCCCGCCCCGATCCGGCTCGGCTGGCGGCTGTTCCACCTCAGCTACCTGCCGCAGCGCATCGCGCTCAACGCGGCCGATGTCGTCGCGACGGTGAGCGAGACGAGCAAGCGGCAGTTCGCCGCGGTGCGCCTCACGAAGCGCCCCGTCGTCGTCATCCACAATGCCCCGCAGCGTCTCGCCGCGCTGCTGCAGACGGGTAGCGTCGTGGTGCCGGGCACGCAGAACCTCGTCTACATGGGCTCGTTCATGCCGTACAAGAACGTCGAGACGCTCGTGCGGGCGATGGCGTCGCTGCCGGGCCGCACGCTGCACCTGCTCTCGCGCATCTCGCCGGCGCGGCGCGCCGACCTCGAGGCGCTCGCGCCCGACGGAACGGATGTCGTCTTCCACAGCGGGGTCACCGACGAGCAGTACGCGGCACTGCTGGCCGACCGGGCGGTGCTGGTGAGCGCCAGCCTCGACGAGGGGTACGGTCTGCCGCTGGCGGAGGCGCTCGCCCTGGGCGTGCCGGCCGTCGTGACCGACATGCCGATCTTCCGCGAGGTCGCCGGCGATGGCGCGCGCTACGCCCCCGGAACGGATCCCGACGCGTTCGCCGCCGCCGTGCGGTCCCTCGACGACCCCGCCGAATACGCCCGCACCGTCGCGGCCGGCACCGCGCACATCGCGCGCTTCTCGTGGGCGCGGTCGGCCGGCATCCTGCTCGACACGGTCGCCGGCCTGGCCCGCTGACGGATCCTCGCGGCGAACGTCTCGCGTGGGGAGTCGCGGTGAGTCAGGATGTGGCCATGACCGAGCTCGTCGACGACGTCGTCCCGCCCGCTGTCGCTGATGCGCGACCGAGTCGGCGCGTCGGCCGTGGGGTAACGGTCACGGTCGGCATCGCCGGTGTCGCGGCGCTCGCGCTGATCGGATGGTTCGTGGCTGTGCAGGTCTCCCTCAGCAACGTGCGGATCGCGTACGACGCGGCACCCGTGCGGTGCGATGGCGCGAACGTCGGCCTCTACTCGTCTGACGACGCGGACGGCACGACCGCTGAAGTCCCGTTCGACGACCGCCTTCTCTCGCCCGTCGTCGATGTCACACAGGGGATGCTCTGCGCGGTCCGCCTGCACATCGTGAACACCTCCTGGGCCGAGGTCGAGGTGATGACGGTCGGGGCGCCGATGATGGGACGCGAGATGTCGACGCCTCTGCGCGCGCTCCATGTCAACCCGAACGGACAGACGCGGCTGCCCGATACGGTCGAGGGCTCGGCCGAGTTCCTGATCGAGGGCGGGATCACCGTGCCGGCGGGGGGATCGCAGACGCTCCTGGTGGTCATCGACGCGTCGGGCGTGCGTGACGGGTTGGGTCCGTGCATCGCGCTACGACCCTCGTCGCCGTATGTCGTCGTGCAATTGGCCGGACTGTCGCGCCACGTGGCATCCGATGAAGAAGACGGCATCTGGTACCGCCGCGGCTCCGCTGCTGAGTGCGACTTCTGACTGCCGGCCGCGCCGCACCGCTTCGCCGCCGATAGCGATAGCACCCGAACGCGGAGAGCGCCGGACGCTGCCGCCCGTCAGGGGGCTGTCTCAGCAGCACCTGGCGCTCTCGCGTGAACGGTGTGGGAACCTCCCCGGGGAGAGGCGGCCCGCGTGCGTCAGGGGTGACGCGCGGGGTCGGTGGGCGTGGCGCGGTAGCCGTCGGTGGTTACGGCCCGGGCGGTGCCGATCAGGCCGACGACGGCGAGGGCCGCCAGGAGTATTACGATCATCATGGCAGAAAAGCTACGCCGCACTTGATACTGCCACTAGTGGCAGACCAGCCGCTGTTGGTAGGATTTCTGCCATGAAGACTGTCGCGTGCGTCGTCCAGCCCGGATTCGCCCCGTTCGAGTTCGGCCTCGCCTGCGAGGCCTTCGGGCTCGACCGCAGCGACGACGACATCCCGAACTTCGACTTCCGCATCGTGACGCCCGATCCGGGCGCCGTGCCCAGCAACATCGGGTTCTCCCTCAACGTCGACGCCGACCTCGCCTTCGCCGACGAGGCCGACCTCGTCGTCATCACGCCGATCCCGCGGGAGGCCTGGGATCACGTCGACGAGCGCGTCACCGCCGTGGTCCGGCGCGCGGTCGAGCGCGGCGCGTGGGTCCTGACGGTCTGCAGCGGCGCGTTCGTCGTCGCGGCCGCCGGCGTCCTCGACGGCCGCCGCGCGACGACGCACTGGCGGTACGCGGACACGATGGCGCGCATGTACCCGGCCATCGAGGTCGACCCGCACGTGCTGTACGTCCAGGACGGCCGCATCATCACGAGCGCCGGCACCGCGGCGGGCCTCGATGCCTGCCTGCATCTGCTGCGGATCGAACTGGGCGCCGAGACGGCCAACAAGATCGCCCGCCGCATGGTCGTCCCCCCGCAGCGCGACGGCGGCCAGGCGCAGTTCATCGACCGGCCGCTGCCGGTGTCGACCTCCCTCTCCCTCACCCCGGTGACCGATTGGATGCTGGAGAACCTCCGCCTGGACCTGCCCGTCGACCAGCTCGCGGCGCGCGCGCACATGTCGCCCCGCACCTTCGCCCGCCGGTTCAAGGCGGACTACGGCACGACGCCCGCCGCCTGGCTCGCGCGGCAGCGCATCATCCACGCGCAGCGCCTCCTCGAGCAGACGGATCTGGGCCTCGACAAGATCGCCTGGGAGTGCGGCTTCGGGTCGGCGGCCGTGCTGCGTCAGAACTTCGGGCGGACGCTCGGCACGACGCCCACGGCCTACCGGGCGCGCTTCACCTGCACCGAGCCGATGGCATCCTGACCTGATCGGGTTCCACGGCGTATATCGTGAGTCGTGATGTCGAACCCCCCTTTCCGCGTCATCGTCCTCGAAGACGATGAGGACGTCGCCGTCTATGTGAAGACCGTCCTCGAGCGACGGCTCGGCTGCGACGTGCGCCTCCTGGGCAGCACCTTCGGGTTCTCCGAAGCCGTCCGCGAGTTCGCGCCGGATGCCGTCGTGACCGACATCGAGATGCCCGGCGGCAGCGGCCTGGACATCCTCGGCATCGCGCGCGACCTCGACCCGGAGCTCCCCGTCATCGTCATGACGGCGCACGCCTCGGTCGACTACGCCGTCCGGGCCCTCCGCGGGGGCGCCGACGAGTACCTCCAGAAGCCGCTCGTCTCGGCCGAGCTCGTCCGTGCCGTCGAGCGCCTCGCGACCGCCGCCCGGCAGGCGCGCGCGGCACGGCGCAAGCGCGCGGTGCTCGCGATCGGCGCGCACCCGGACGATGTCGAGATCGGCGTCGGCGGCACGCTCGCCGCGCACGCCGCCGCCGGTGACCCGATCACGATCCTCACGATGTCGCGGGGAGCGCGCGGCGGCCCGGCGGACGACCGTCAGCACGAGTCGCTCGCGGCGGCCGATCTGCTCGGCGCCCGCCTGTTCCTCGAGGACCTCATCGACACGGCGATCCCCAACGCCGATCCGACCGTCGGCATCATCGAGCGCGTCGTCGCCGAGGTGCAGCCGACGACCGTGTACGTGCACTCGCGCAACGACCGCCATCAGGATCACCGCGCCGTGCACGAGGCGGCCGTCATCGCCACCCGTCGGGTCGAGAACCTCGCCTGCTATCAGAGCCCGAGCGCCACGATCGAATTCCGTCCGTCGCGCTTCGTGTCGATCGACGGCTTCACCGAGGCCAAGCTCGCGCTGCTCGCCTGCTTCGCGTCGCAGTCCGGCATCCGCGACTATCTCGAACCCGACCTCGTCCTGGCCACCGCGCGGTACTGGTCGCGCTTCGGCACCGGCACGCACGTCGAGCCGCTCGAAGTGATCCGCGACGCCAGCGGGATCGGCGTCGGCGGCGCGGCGCCCGCGACGCGCGCCGCCGCCCACGAGGGCCGCCCCCGCGACGCCACGAGCGGAGACTCCGCATGACCACCCGTGTTCTCGTCACCGGCGCCGGGGGACCCGCCGGCGTCGCGGTCATCCGCTCGCTGCTCAAGCGCGACGACCTCGAGGTCTTCGCCGCCGACATGGACGGCTGGGCCAGCGGCCTCTACCTCGTGGATGCCGACCACCGGCGCATCATCCCGCCCGGTCGACGAGACGACTTCGTCGACGCCGTCGCCGCGCTCGTGGCCGCGGACGCACTGGGGCTCGTCGTCTCGACCGTCGACGTCGAGCTCGTGCCGCTGAGCGCCCGCCGCGACGAGCTCGGCGCCCCGCTCGCCGCTCCCAGCGAAGAGGCGCTCCGCACGTGCCTGGACAAGTGGCTCCTCGTGCAGGCGTGCGCGCCGCACGCGCGCGTCCCCGAGACCGCGGTCCTCGACGACGCCGGCGTCGCGCGGGCGTGGGACTTCCCCGTGATCGTCAAGCCGCGCAGCGGCGCAGGCTCCCGCGGCGTGCACCTCGTCGCGGACCGCGCCGCGCTCGAGGCCGAACCCCGCGACGACGGGTGGATCATCCAGGAGAACCTGCCGGGCGAGGAGTTCTCGGTCGACGTCTTCATGGGCCGGAACGGCCGGGCCGTGTCGGCCGTGCCGCGCCTGCGGGCCCGCGTCGACTCCGGCGTCGCGATCGCCGGCCGCACCGTCCATCGCGACGAGCTCGAGCGCACCGCGGAAGCGTGCGCGGCCGCGGCCGGCATCGTCGGGGTGTGCAACGTGCAGCTGCGCTACGACAGCGCCGGCGCCCCGGCGCTGCTCGAGATCAACCCGCGCTTCCCGGGCGCGATGCCGCTCACCATCGCCGCCGGCGTCGACATGCCCTCGCTGGCCGCCGACCTCGCCCTGGGCCGCGAGATCCCGGAGCGCGTGGCGTTCGCGGAGATCGCGAACGTCCGCTTCCTCGAGGACGTCTTCGTGCCGACGACGGAGATCCTCGCCGGTGTCGAGGCCGAGCGGTGAGCATGACCGAGCTCACCGGTGACTGGCACGTCCACTCGACGTTCTCCGACGACGCCGTCAGCACGCTCGAGGAGAACATCGCCGCCGCGCACGCGCGCGGGCTGCGCGCCATCCGCCTCATCGACCACGTGCGGGCCGACACGACGTGGGTTCCGGACTTCCTCGCCGCCGTCCGCGGTCTCGCCGTCCCCGACGGACTGACCGTCCGCACGGGGGTGGAGGCGAAGATCCTGGATGCCGCCGGCACCCTCGACGTCCCCGCCGACCTCGTCGTCGGGCCCGGCGGCGTCGACGGCATCGTGATCGCCGACCACCAGTTCCCGGGCCCCGACGGCCCATGGAGTCCCACGCGCGCGATCGCCGCGCTGGCCGCCGGCGAGCTCTCCTCGGCCGAGGCCGTCGCGATGCTCGTCCACGCCACGGTCGCCGCCATGGAGAGCGCGGGCGGCGGTGCGCAGCTCGCGCATCCGTTCTCGATCCTCCCGAAGATCGGGCTCAGCGAGGACGACATCCCGGGCGACCTCCTGCGCGCCTGGGCGGAGGGCGCCGCCCGCACGGGCACCCGCGTCGAGGTCAACGAGAAGTGGGCCTGCCCCTCGCCGCGCGCCGTGCGCGCCGCGCGGGCCGCGGGGGCCGAGCTCGTCGCCTCCACCGACAGCCACCGCGCCGAAGACGTCGGTCGCTACGACCGGGTGGTCGGCATCCTGCACGCCGCGACGCCATGACCGGACAGGGCTGGCTCGACGCCGGCGAGAGCGTGCTCGCCGTCGTCCTCACGATCTTCGCGCTCGCGGGAGCCGTGCCCGCCGTCATCATGGGCTTCCAGTTCCTCCTGGTCCCGGTGCACGGGTTCGTCAACCACTACCGCCGCGCCGCGCCGACCACTCCGCGCGTCGCCGTCATCGTCCCCGCCTGGAACGAGGGAGCCGTCATCGGCGCCTCCATCGACCGGCTCATGGCCCTCGAGTACCCGGACGGGCATCTCCGCATCTACGTCGTGGACGACGCGTCGACCGACGACACGCCCGACGTCGTGCGCGCGAAGGAGCGGCAGTACCCGGGATCCGTCTTCCATCTGCGGCGCGAGCGCGGCGGCGAGGGGAAGGCGCACACTCTGAACCACGGCATCCGCCACGTCCTGTCGGAGGACTGGATGGAGGCGATGCTCATCATGGACGCCGACGTCATCTACCTCCCCGACTCGCTGCGCAAGATGACGCGCCACTTCGCCGATCCGAAGGTCGGCGCCGTCACCGCCTACATCCGGGAGGGGAGTGCGGAGAAGAACTTCCTCAATCGGTTCATCGGCTTCGAATACGTCCTCTCCCAGCTCGGCAGCCGCCGCGCGCAGAACGTCCTCGGTGCGATGGCCTGCCTCGCCGGCGGCGCGCAGCTGCACACGCGCCACAACATCGAGCAGCTCGGCGGCGCGATCGACACGAGCTCGCTCGCCGAGGACACCGTCACGACCTTCGAGACGCAGCTCGCCGGCCGACGCGTCGTGTTCGAGCCGTACGCCGTCGTCCTGGCGGAGGAGCCGCACCGCGTCGGCGCCCTGTGGAAGCAGCGGCTGCGCTGGGCGCGCGGCAACGTGCAGCTGACGGCGCGCTTCCGGAAGCTGTGGTTCCGGCCGGCGCGCGGTCACCGGCTCGGGTCGATCTCCTTCGGCCTCACATGGTTCGGCGTGTTCCTGCTGCCCGTCTTCATGATCCTGGCCTCGATCGGCCTCATCGGCCTGTACCTGATGCAGTCGCCGATCTCCGGAGTGATCTTCCGATCGATGTGGATCGTCATCGGCTGCGCCTACATCTACACGATCACGCTCGCCGTCCAGCTCGACCCCGGGATGGCCCGCGCCGCGTGGCGCGAGGTGCTCGTCTTCCCGGGCCTCGTCTCGATCGTCGTCATGCTGTCGGCGTTCTTCCCCGGCCTGTTCACGGAACTGGTGCCGGCACTGTTCGGCCTCCGGATGAGCGAGGGCGGCATCTTCGCGTGGTATCTCGCGATCTACGCCTGGATATCGTTGTGCATGGTGGGCGCGTGGGGCGCGAAGCGCCTCGACGACGCCCGCGTGCCGCAGTGGATCGTCGCCCTGTACGTCTACCTCGTCGGCTACGGGCCGATCCTCTGCGCGGTAACGTTCGATGCGTATGTCAAGGAGGCGCGGGGAGCCGCCATGGTCTGGGACAAGACGGAGAAGACGGGTCGGGTGATGGGATGAGCGAGCTGGGGACGCGCGCTGCGCTGGAGGAGATCGAGCGCGATCGGCGCACGGAGCGGAGAGTGGTCGTGCAGGCCGTCGTCGCGCTGCTGGTCGTGACCGGCTTCGTGCTGATCCGGCTGGTGATCGTCGGATGACGGGGCTGCCGTGGCGCGTCCTCGTCATCGATGACGTCGAGGATCAGCGCGACCTGCTCGCGCACCTGTTCACGCGGGCGGGCTGCGTCGTGCAGGTCGCCGCGGGCACGGAGGAGGCGCAGGAGCTGCTGCGGGCCGCGACGCCGGACATCGCCGTGATCGATCTCCTCCTCGGCGGGGACGACAACGGCTGGACCGCGATCGACGCCACCCGTGAGCTCGCGCCGAGCGCGAAGATCATCGTCACGTCGGTGCTGGACGTCGCAGAGTTCCCCGAGGCGGATGCCCGTCTGCCGAAGCCCTTCACGATCGCTCAGGTGCAGGCGCTCGTCGACGGATTCCGCCCGGCGTCGTGAGCGAATCCCAGACGCTCTTCACCGTGACGCGCGGCGAGTCGCCCGCGTTCCGTCATCTGTCGGTCGTGATCGCCGTCGCGTTCGCACTGCTCGCGGTCGCCCTGAGCGGTGGCGAGCTCATCGCGTACCCGGGCTGGATGTGGAGCGGGGTCGGCATCGTCGTCGCCGTCCAGCTCATCGCCACCGCGCTGCCGTGGCCGACGATCGACGCCGGCTGGGTCGTCGCCGTGCCCCTGGCATCCCTCGCGGGGCTGGCGCTCTTCCGCGTCGGCACCGGTGGCTCGTCGTCGATGTTCGGCGCCATCGTCGTGCTCCCGCTCATCTGGATCGCGATCGAGAAGGGGCTGCGCGTCGTCGTCATCGCCGCGGCCGCGATCGTGGTGACGCTCATGATGCCGTTCCTCTGCGGCACGGAGGACTGGGCCAACGGCCAGCTGGTGCGCGTCGCCTTCGGCGGGGTCGTGTTCACGGGTGTCGCGATCATCGTGCACGACGTGGCGCGGCGCGCACGCGCCCGCCTGACCGAGCTCGACGAGGTCTCCCGCGAGCGCGCGCGACTGCTGGACGAGGCGGCGGCGGCCACGGCGGAGCTGTCCCGGACGGCCGAGGAGCTCCGCGCGAGCGAGGCCTTCATGGACAGCGTGTGGCACGCGATCGTCAACGAGGGCGTCGTCGTGACCGAATCCGACGGCCGGATCGTCTCCTGGGGTCCGGGCGCGACGGCGCTGCTCGGCTACCCCGCCGAGACGATGGCCGAACAGTCCGGCGCCGCCGAACCGCGGAATGTCGGCGACATAGTCTGGCCGCAGGATGCCGAGGGCTCCCCGGCGCGGTTCGCCCGCGCCGTCGACGCGGGCTCCGCGCCCGGGGGCGGCGACGGGGAGCTGGTGCTGCGGACGGCCGCGGGCGACCCGCTGCCCGTCTTCCTCACCTGCTCGCAGCGCCACGACGCCGCAGGCGACGCGGTCGGCTACATCTTCGTCATCCACGATGCGCGTCACGCGCAGGAGATCTCGCGGCTGAAGGACGAGTTCGTCGGCACGGTGTCCCACGAGCTGCGCACCCCGCTGAGCTCGATCATCGGCTACCTGGAACTCGTGGCGGAGGAGCAGGAGAACCTCACCGACGACCAGAAGCGCTTCCTGAAGGTGGCCGAGCGCAACGCGCACCGGCTGCTCCTGCTCGTCGGCGACCTGCTCTTCATCGCTCAGGTCGAGGCGGGGAAGCTCCCCATCGATCCGGTCGAGGCCGATCTGACCTCGGTCGCGGCGGCGTCCGTCGAGTCCATCGAGCCCGTCGCGGCACGCGCCGGCGTCACCGTGCGCGCCGAACTGCCGGACGCGCCGGTCTCGGTGTCCATCGATCTCCGTCGCGTGGGCCAGGCCGTCGACAACCTCCTCTCGAACGCGGTCAAGTTCACCCCGGACGGCGGCACCGTCACGGTCGTCGTCCGCACCGAGGGCGATGACGCCGTCATCGAGGTGCGCGACACCGGCATGGGCATTCCCGCCGACGAGCTGGAGCAGCTGACGCAGCGCTTCTTCCGGGCGAGGATGGCGACGCGCCAGGCGATCCAGGGCGTCGGCCTCGGCCTCAGCATCACGAAGGCGATCGTCACGGCGCACGGCGGCCTGCTGTCGGCGTCCAGCACCGTGGGCGAGGGCACGACGTTCGAGATCCGCCTCCCGGCGCAGCGGGAGCGGACCTCCCCGGTCGACACCCTCGCGTGATAAACTTGAGTCCGTAAGGCTCAAGTTTGGGATGCGAGGGGAACGATGAACGCACAGCCCACGCCCGGCCAGGAGGAGCAGCAGAGCGCCCTCGAGCAGTTCGGGATCAATCTGACCGAGCGCGCACGGCAGGGCAAGCTCGATCCCGTCATCGGCCGCGACAGCGAGATCCGCCGCGTCAGCCAGGTGCTCACGCGCCGGACGAAGAACAATCCCGTGCTCATCGGCGAACCCGGCGTCGGGAAGACCGCCGTCGTGGAGGGCCTTGCCCAGCGCATCGTGGCCGGTGACGTCGCGGAGTCGCTCAAGAACAAGGAGCTCATCACCCTGGACATCTCCGCGCTCGTGGCGGGGGCGATGTACCGCGGGCAGTTCGAGGAGCGGCTGAAGAGCGTCCTCAAGGAGATCACCGAGTCCGAGGGACGCGTCATCACGTTCATCGACGAGCTGCACGTGCTGATGGGCGCCGGCGGCGGCGAGGGGTCGGTCGCGGCATCCAACATGCTCAAGCCCATGCTCGCCCGCGGCGAGCTGCGTCTCATCGGCGCGACGACGCTCAACGAGTACCGCGAGTTCATCGAGAAGGATGCCGCGCTGGAGCGCCGGTTCCAGCAGGTGTACGTCGGCGAGCCCAGCGTCGAGGACACCGTCGCGATCCTCCGCGGGCTGAAGGGCCGGTACGAGGCGCACCACGGCGTCACGATCAGCGACGGCGCGCTCGTCGCGGCGGCGGCGCTGAGCAACCGGTACATCCCTTCGCGGCAGCTGCCCGACAAGGCCATCGACCTCATCGACGAGGCGATGAGCCGCCTCAAGATGGAGATCGACTCGAGCCCCGTCGAGATCGACGAGCTGCGCCGCCAGGTCGACCGCATGCGCCTGGAGGAGCTCGCCCTCAAGCGCGAGAAGGACGACGCGTCGAAGGAGCGCCTCGCGAAGCTGCGCGAGCAGATGGGGAAGGCGGAGGCTCAGCTCACGGCGCTCGAGGCGCGCTGGGAGCGCGAGCGCGCCGGACTGAACCGCGTCGGCGACCTCAAGAAGCAGTACGACCGGGCCGTCACCGAGCGCGATCGCGCCCTGCGGGAGGCCGACTACGCACGCGCCTCGAAGCTCGAGTACGAGACGATCAAGCGGCTCCAGCAGGAGATCGCCGACGCCGAACGTGCCGAGGCGAATCCGACCGAGGAGCGCATGGTCAACGAGCAGGTGACCGACGAGGACATCGCGGCCGTCATCGCCGCGTGGACCGGCATCCCGGTCGGCCGTCTCCTGCAGGGCGAGTCCGAGCGTCTCGTGCACCTGGAGAACGAGCTCGGCAAGCGGCTCATCGGGCAGAAGCAGGCCGTCAAGGCCGTCGCCGATGCGGTCCGCCGCTCGCGGGCGGGCATCAGCGACCCGAACCGCCCGACCGGTTCCTTCCTCTTCCTCGGCCCGACCGGTGTCGGCAAGACCGAGCTCGCGAAGGCGCTCGCCGACTTCCTCTTCGACGACGAGCACGCCATGGTCCGCATCGACATGAGCGAGTACGGCGAGAAGCACACGGTCGCCCGGCTCGTCGGGGCCCCTCCGGGGTACATCGGCTACGAGCAGGGTGGTCAGCTGACCGAGGCCGTGCGGCGCCGGCCGTACTCCGTCGTGCTGCTGGACGAGGTCGAGAAGGCGCATCCCGAGGTCTTCGACGTCCTGCTGCAGGTGCTCGACGACGGTCGTCTCACCGACGGGCAGGGCCGCACGGTCGACTTCACCAACACGATCCTCATCCTCACATCGAACATCGGCTCGCCCATCCTCATCGACCCGATGTTCTCGCCCGACGCGAAGCGCGAGCAGGTCATGGCCCTCGTGCGGCAGGCGTTCCGCCCGGAGTTCCTGAACCGCCTCGACGACATCGTGCTGTTCCAGGCGCTGACCGAGGACGATCTCGCGCAGATCGTCGAGCTCTCCGTCGACACGCTGCAGCGCCGCCTCAAGGACCGCCGGCTCACGCTCGCCGTCACGCCGGACGCCCGCGCGTGGCTGGCCGAGCGCGGCTACGACCCGCTCTTCGGAGCCCGGCCGCTGCGCCGGCTCATCCAGTCCGAGATCCAGGACCGCCTCGCGATGGCGCTGCTGTCCGGAGGGGTCCGCGACGGCGACATCGTGCGGGTCGACGTCGCGGCCGACGGGTCGCAGCTCGTGCTCACGAGCGACGGCGCTCCGCCGCCGGTGGCGGACGACGACGTGATCGAGGCGGAGCTGCTCGAGGACTGAGCCCGGCGGGCGTGAGAGCATCGAGCAGTGACCACGCTCCGCGCCCTGTGGGGGTCGACGCACCCCGGGCCCTCCGTCGTCGTGACGGTGCTCGCTGTGGTGCTCGGGATCGCGGCCGGCGTCGACCCCTGGCGCGTCGTGCTGCTCGGGGCTGCCGTGCTGAGCGGGCAGCTGTCGGTCGGGATCTCCAACGACGTCATCGACCGTGATCGCGATCGTGCGGTCGGCCGCACCGACAAGCCGCTCGTCCGAGGCGAGGTCTCGGCGCGGACGGCATGGATCGCGGCCGTCGGCACGCTCGCGCTCGCCGTGGTCCTGTCCGCCGGGCTGGGGTGGGGGATGCTGGCGGCGCACGCCGTCGCGCTGGCCGCCGCCTGGTCCTACAACGCGGGACTCAAGTCCACGCCGGTCTCGATCGTCCCGTTCCTCGTGAGCTTCGGGATCTTCCCGTCCCTCGCGACCCTGTCCGCCGCTCCGCCGCACCTCGCGCCGGCGTGGGCGTGGATCGCCGGCGCGGCTCTCGGCGCGGCCGTGCACCTCACGAACGTCCTACCTGACCTGGACGACGACGACCGCACCGGGGTGCGCGGACTGCCGCACCGGCTCGGTCCGCGCCGCGCGGTCGTGCTCGCGGCGGGCGCCGTCACCGCCGGTGCGGGCGCGGTGCTGGTCGGAGCAGCCGGCGCCGGCGCGATCGGCGCGCTGTCCTGGGTGCTCTTCGCCGGAGTGGTCGCCCTCGCCGCCGCGACGGTCGTGCGTGTGGTCGTCCGGCGACCCGACCGCACCGTCTTCCGGCTCGTCATGGCCGCGGCACTGCTGCTGGCCGCCCTGCTCGTGGCCGCGCCGGGCGCGCTGCGCTGACCCGCCTCCGGACGCCGGCTCAGCGCGCGGCGGCGTCGAACCCCATCGCGTACCCGCGGGCCGCGAGCGGACCGGCCGCACCGAGCGCGGCGCGCAGCGCCGCCTCGCGGAGGACGTGACCCACCGCTCCCCGTGGCCGGCCGAGCCCCGTGTTGAGCGCGGCCAGGCGTGCCGCCCATCCGGCCGAGCGCACCCGCGCCCGCTCCCAGGCCGCGAGTTCGGCCTCCGGTTCCCGTCCCGTTCGCAGCCACAGGGCCAGCAGCGGTGCGAGGGTCGCGGCATCCAGCAGTCCGAGGTTCATCCCCTGCCCGCCGATGGGGCTGACTTCGTGCGCGGCGTCGCCGATGACGACGACCCGGCCGCGGCGGAGCCGCGGCGCGACGATCCGCCGCACGCCGAACGCCGTCGCCGAACCGGTCGCGTCGACGGCATCCGCCTCACCGCGGTCGGCCAGAGCGGCGCGCAGTCGCGCGAGTCGGGCGGCGGGGTCATCGGCGCCGCCGCCATCCCACGCGACGAACCGGCGGCGCCCACCGGGGAGGGGGAACGATTCGAGGACGCCGGACGGCGCCAGATGGACGACGGCGACCTCCGCATCCGCCCGCCCCGGCACGTCCGCATCCGTCATGAGGTACCGGTCGGGGTACGCGGTCTGCCGGAGCGCGCCCGGCCGATACACGAGCCCGCGCGCCCCCGCGCCGCCGGCGACGACGACGAGGGGCGCCGACAGCTCGCTCCCACCCGCGGCCGTCACGCGGACGAGGGCGGCCTCCGTGCGGATGCCGTTCACGGCGACGCCGCGCTGCGGCTCTGGGGCGCCGACGGCCAGCGCCGCCTCGGTCTCGGCCTGGGGGAGGGTGGCGACGAAGGGATGCCGCGCGCTCAGCCGATCGAACCGTACGACGCCCAGCAGCCGCCCGTCGCTGCGCGCCTCGCCGCGGCGGACGCGCACGGCCCGTTCCAGGATGCGGTCGGTCGCGCCGCCGTCCTCCAATGCCGCGAGCACGGGCGCGTGCAGGCCGATGGCGCGCGATCCCGGGCCCCGCTCGGTACGGCGCTCGAGCAGCGCCACGTCGACGCCGCGGCGGGTGAGCTCGGCCGCCAGCAGCGTCCCGACGGGCCCGGCGCCGACCACGACGACGTCAGGCATCGCCCACGCTCCGCGCCAGCAGGCGGAAGGGCGCCGGACGCTCGATCCGCCACGGGCTCGGTGCATCCGCGATCGCCGCAGCGAGCTCGTCGGTGCGGAAGCTGCGCCGGATCGAGCGCAGCCCGTCGGTGCGGAGGAACGTGCCCCGCGCGTACGGCGTGATCCCGACGGTGTACAGCGCGTACGCGAGCCGGCCGCGCTCGATGTCGGAGTGCAGGACCGGACCCGTTGACAGCGCGCGGGACTCCGCCGCGAACGCCGCGAGCCCGGTGCCGAGATGATGCAGGACGTGGTTGGAGACGACCGCGTCGAACCGCTCGCCCTCCGCGACGAGGGTCGCGGCATCCACCGCCCGGAACCGGATGCCGGGCGCCGCCCACCGTCCCGCGACGTCGTGCGCCCGCGGGTCGGGGTCGACGCCGGTCCACTCGACGGCCAGACCGTCGGCCCGGGCCAGGCCCGCGAGACGCGCGACGAGGTCGCCGCCGCCGCAGCCGAGATCGAGCACGCGTGCCGGTCGGCCGAGCCCGGCGAGGTGGGGCCGGAGCACCGAGCGGTACACGCCGCCCCAGCCGGAGACGAGGCGGTTCACGACGGCGAACCGGTGCAGCGTCGCGGCCAGACGCGCCGGGTCGCAGTCCGGGTCGTCCATGAGCTCGCGGAGCGTCTCATCCCGCGTGGCGAGGCTCACGCGTGCTCCGCCGTGCGCCGGGTGAGGAGGGCCGACTCGACGGTGAGGCCGGGTCCGAAGGCGAGGGCCGCGATGCGCTGGACGGGCGGGGCGGCATCGCCCGTCGACCCCTCGAGGAACCGGCGAAGGATGAACAGGATCGTCGCGCTGGACATGTTCCCGTAGTCGCGGAGGACGCCGCGGGAGGCGGCGAGCGCGTCAGGGCCGAGTTCGAGGCCGGCTTCCACGCGGTCCAGCACGCTGCGCCCGCCCGGATGCACCGCCCACGCGTCGACGGCCTCGTCGCCGAGGAACCGGTCGACGGCGCCGCGGATCTCGCGGCCCACGATCCGGGGGACCTCGGCGGAGAGGACCATCTCGAAGCCCGCGTCGCCGACGGTCCAGACCATGTCGCTCTCCCCCTCATCGGTCAGCGCCGTGCCGAACCGCTCCAGCTCGAGCCAGTGCTCACGGCGGAGCGCGGTGTCGGCCGTCACGACGGCCGCCGCGGCCCCGTCGGCGAAGACGGAGGAGGCGACGATCTGCTGCGGGTCCTCGGACGAGCGGAAGTGCAGCGTGCAGAGCTCCGCGCAGACCACGAGGACGACGGCCTCCGGCTGCGCGGCGCAGATGCGCGCGGCCGTGCGCAGTGCGGGCAGGCCCGCGGCGCAGCCCACGAACCCGAGGTGATACCGCTCCACGGTCGTCGGGAGGCCCAGGTCGCGGACGAGCCGGTAGTCGGGGCCGGGCGCGACGAGACCCGTGCACGAGACGGTCACGACGTGGGTGACCTGACCCGGGGCGACGGCGGCGGCCGTCAGGGCCGACCGCGCGGCCTCCGCGAAGAGCGCGGGCGCCCGCCGGATGAACTCCGCGTTGCGGTCCCCGGTGGTCGGGCGCAGCAGCGTGCCCGCCGCATCCACGACGGCCAGCGCCTTCTCGTCGTCGGACTCCTGCCCCGACAACCCGGCCAGGACGGTATGCCGGTGCTCGATCGCCGCGGCGTCGAAGGCGGCGTGGATGAGCCGCTGCGCGCGCCGGTCGATGCCCGGCTGCGCGGCGAAGAGGTCGCGCACCTGCCCCTGCGCCAGCCGCGTCGAGGGGACCGCGGTTCCGATGGACAGGACGCTCGTGGTCATGGTCCACCCTAACCAGGTCTGGAGGTCGCGAGGCCGGGGGTGGTGCCGTGGTGATCGGCGGTCTACAGTGCTCCGGCCGGTTGCGGGCCTCCCCGTCAGTCGCCGGGCGTCGGCAGCTCCCGCATCCGCCAGAACGGTCCGGTGACGACGAAGAGGGCGGACAGGACCGCGCCCACCGCCGCGATCCACATCGTGGTCGGGACCCCGAGCCACGTGCCCAGCCCGCCGGCCAGCAGCGCCGCGATCGGCATCACACCCCACACGCAGAATCGGATGGAGGCGTTCATGCGGCCGAGGAGCCTCGGCGGCGTGATGCGCTGCCGGAAGGTGACCTGCGTGATGTTGTACAGCAGGACGCTGAAGGTGGCGAGGAAGCTCTGCACGAGCAGGAGCGGGAACGCGATCGACGGGGTGATCACCGCGACCGGCAGGAGCAGCGCGATGAGGGAGAAGACGAGGGCGCTGACCGGGATGGTGCGCGCTTCCCCCAGCCGGCGGAGGATCCGGGGGGTGACCAGGGCGCCGATGAATCCGCCCACCGCGCCGACGGCGAAGATGACCCCCATCTGGGCGGGGGACAGGCCGAGCGTGCGCAGGAGGAAGATCGGCAGCAGCGTGAAGGTGATCGTGCTGAAGAAGTTCGACACCGCCGTCGTTCCGACGATGCGGCGCAGGTGCACGTTGTGGAACACCCAGCGCAGACCCTCCCGGATCGAGCTGACGAGCGGATCGTGCTCGTGCCGCTCGGCGACCCGCTCGGTGTCGCGGGTGCGCAGCAGCGCCCCGGCCGAGAGGAGATAGGTCGCGGCGGTGACGAGGACCGCGAAGGGCGCCGTGATCACCCCGATGAGCCAGCCGCCGGCGGCGGGGCCCGCGATGCCGGCGAGCTGGGCGGTGGACTCGAGCTTGCCGTTGGCCTCGGCGATGTGGTTCGCGGGCACCAGCGACGGGACGACGCTCTGGTAGGACACATCGAAGAAGACGGTGGCGACGCCCATGACGAGCGCGACGAGGACCATGTGCCAGATCTCGAGCACGCCCGCCCACCACAGCAGGGGCAGCGCCGCGAGCGCGACGGCACGGACGAGGTCGGCGGCCACCATGACGTGCCGCTTGCGGAGTCGGTCGATCCACGCGCCGGCGGGAAGCCCCACGAGCAGGAACGCCGCCGTTCCCGCGGCTCCCAGAAGCCCGACGTCGAACTCCGTCGCCTGGAGGAGGAGGACGGCGAGGACGGGCAGTGCGAGCTCGGTGATCTGCGCGCCGAACTGGCTCAGCGCCTGTCCGCTCCACATCGTGAGGAAGTTGCGGTCGCGCCACAGCGATCGGTCGGACGTCAGCGTCGGCGACTCGACTGGTTGGGACATGTCGATCAGTCTGGAGCGACTAGTTGGGTTTTGTCAATCGCAACGCTACGCTCGGGTCATGACCGAGGACCCGAACGGCTCCGACAAGGCGGCCGTCGCTCTCGCGCGAGCGCTCAGCTCGCCCCTGCGGCTGCGTGTGCTGCGCCTCTGCGCGTTCGACGCGCGCACCAACAAGGAGCTCGCGGAGCTGCTGGATGTCAACCCGGGCACGATGCTCCACCACGTGCGGACCCTCGTCGACACCGGACTGCTCGCCGCCGACGCGGAGCGCACCGGAACCCGCGGCGCGCGCGAGGTGCCGTACCGTGCGACGGGGCGGTCGTGGCACGCGCCGCACGGGCCGAACTTCTCCGTTGTCCTGCTGGAGACCATGCGGCAGCAGCTGCAGGACGTCGACCCGCAGCTCGTGGAGACGAGCTGGCTGGGCCTTCGGCTGAACCCCGAGAACCTCGACGAGCTGCACCAGCGGCTGTACGGACTGCTGCAGGAGTTCAAGGACCGAGGGCCGGATGCGGGCGGGGAGTCGTACTCGCTCGTGACCGTCCTGCATCCCGATCGGAACCCGCCGACCGTCTAGCGGCCGCGTGGGAACCGGCGCTTACGCGCCGACGAGCGAGTCCGCGATGCTGCGGCGCGTACGCGGGGCGAGCTCGCGCTCGCGGAGCGGCTCGGGGGCGCCCGCGACATCGCCCAGGGCGCCGACGGCCATGACGGTGAGCGGCGTGATGTCCGCGCCGAGGCCGAAGGCCGCGGCGATCGCGGCGCGGTCGAAGCCGCCCATCTGGTGGGTGTGGAGGCCGGAGGCGTGCGCCTGCACCGTGAAGTGGGCGGCGGCCTGGCCGGTGTCATACGTCGCGAAGTGCTGCGGCCGGCCGTCGACCTCGGTCGTCGCCGCGAAGACCACGAGGGCGGCGGCGTCCGTGGCCCAGCTCTGGTTGAACCCCACCAGCGTGGCGACGACGGCCGCGTGCGCCTCGGTGCCGCGACGCGCGACGATGAAGCGCCACGGCTGCGTGTTGTTGGCGGAGGGCGCCCAGCGCGCCGCCTCGAGGGCGCTCGCGAGCGCCGCCTCGTCGAGGGGCGCGACCGGGTCGAAGATGCGGGTGCTCCAGCGCTCCGCGAGGACGTCCAGGATGGGGGCGTCGGTGGATGCCGTGCGGTCGAGGGTGAGGTTCACGTCGTCTCCTGATGGTGCTGCTGCGGGGGAGAGGGACGCCGTCGGCCCGGTTCACTTCGATTCAAGCGTATGCACCTCGGATTTGTTCCCGGTGCCGGAGCCGGGTGGGCAATAGCGTGGGTCCATGACGACCGCGACGGCCGACCTCTTCGACGAACGGGGGGAGACGCTCGACTCCCTCTCCCTTCAGCTGCACGACCTCGGCGGGCGGGTGGCGTTCGACGGTGTCGTCCGCACCGTGCGCTGCCACCGGGACAACGCGCTCGTCAAGGCGACGCTGGCGACACCCGGCGGCGGTGCGGTGCTCGTCGTCGACGGCGGGGGCTCGCTCGAATCGGCGCTCGTCGGCGACCTCATCGCCGCCTCCGCCGTCGAGAACGGGTGGGCCGGGGTCATCGTGCACGGCGCCGTCCGCGACCGCGCCGCCCTGGCGACCCTGCCGCTCGGCGTCAAGGCACTCGGCTCGAATCCGCGCAAGAGCGCGAAGGACGGTCACGGCGAGGTGGATGTGACCGTGACGATCGCCGGCGTCTCCTTCCGCCCCGGGGCCCACGTGTGGGCAGATGCCGACGGCATCCTCGTGGAGCGCTGAAGGCCTTCCGTCGCGGCGCGGGGCGGTCGATACTGGCCACGACGCCCGCCCGACCCCGAGGAGCATCATGATCCGTTCCGCCGCGTCGTTCGCCGGATTCTCGGTGGACGACATCGCCGCCGCCGAGGCGTTCTACCGTGACGTGCTGGGGCTCCCGGTCCAGACCAACGCGATGGGGATCCTCGAGATCACGATGCCGGGCGGCTGGCGCGTGATCGCCTATCCGAAGGACGACCATGTGCCGGCGAGCTTCACGATCCTGAACCTCCTCGTCGACGACATCGACGCCGCCGTGGACGAGCTGAACGCGCAGGGCGTCGCGACGAAGCTCTACCACGACCCCGACTTCGGGACCGACGAGCGCGGCATCGCCCGCGGGAACGGCGGCCCCGACATCGCGTGGTTCCGCGATCCCGCGGGCAACGTCCTCTCCGTGCTCGTGGACGCCGGGTAGACGGCTCAGGCCTTCAGGGCCTCCGCGAGCGAGACGCGGGCGCCCATCCGCAGCAGCGAGTTCTCGTAGATCTTCGCGCCGACGAGGATCGCCGCGACGCACGTCGCGAGCAGGATCGCCAGGGAGAGCAGCGGCTCCCACCACTGCGCCTCGCCGAGGAAGATCCGCACCGGCATCCCGACGGGCGCGGAGAACGGCACGTACGACATCACCGTCAGGACGACGGGGTTGTCGTTGAAGAAGATCACGAGGAAGTACGGCGCCATCACGAGGAAGGTGAGCGGCGTCGTGGTCGACCCGATGTCCTCCTGACGCGACACCATCGCCGCGGCCGCCGCGAAGAGCGACGCGAGCAGGATGAAGCCGAAGAGGAAGAACACCGCGAACCAGACGAGCGGTGCGCCGAGGCCGCTGAGCAGCGCGCTCTGCCCCGTGACGGTCAGCCCGACGATCGTGATCGCGGCGAGCCCGATCACCTGGCCCATCGCGAGGACCGTGTTGCCGATGACCTTGCCGGCCAGCAGCGCCCGGGTGGGGATGGCGGAGATGAGCAGTTCGACGACGCGGGTCTGCTTCTCCTCGACGACGCTCTGCGCGATGGTCGAGCCGAACGTGAGGGCGGCCATGAAGAAGATCAGGCCGAAGCCGAGCGACACGATGTAGCGGAGGAACTCGTCCGTGCCGCCGGTCGTGAGCAGCTCGACCTCGGGCGTCACGTTCAGGAGCGACTGGAGGGCCGAGGGTGCCGACTCGTCGGCGACGATCGTGTACCCGAACGGCTCGGCGCCGCCGGGGATGAGCGCCGCGTCGACGTCGCCCGAGCGGACCAGGTCGCGCGCGGCGTCGGCGGTCGCGACCTCGGTGAGCTCGACGACATCCTCCGCGCCGGCGAGGGCCGATGCCGTCTCGGAGGTGACCGCGACGGGGATGCGGGTCTCGGTCTGTGCGGCGAACCCGCCCCACAGCACCCCCGCCAGGGCGATGGCGAAGAGGATCGCGGTCGAGATGACGAACGCCTTGCTGCGCAGCTTCGAGCCGACCTCGCGCTCGGTGACGAGCCAGACGCTCTGCGCGAACGAGGGGGCGACGGTGGGGGTGCTCACTGGATGACCTCCTTGAAGATCTGGGCGAGGGAGGGATGCCGGGGGGAGAAGCTCGCGACGTCGCCGGACTCGACGGCCCGGCGGAGGACCCGCTGCGCCGTCTCGTCGCTGTCGGCGTCGAACACGGCATAGCCGCCGTCGAACTCCAGCACCTCGACGCCCGGCTCCGCGCGCAGCCAGCCGGCGTCGCCGCCGGAGATCAGCTCGAACCGGCGCAGGGCGTGCTGCGCGCGGAGCTCGTCGCGGCTCCCGGCGGCGCGGATCGTGCCGCCCGCGATGATGACGAGGTCATCGCACAGGCGCTCGACGACGTCGAGCTGGTGCGAGGAGAACAGCACGGCGGCGCCCGCCGCCGCGCGGGCCTGGAGCACCGCCGCCACGACGTCGACCGCGAGGGGGTCGAGGCCGGAGAACGGCTCGTCGAGGATCAGCACCTGCGGGTCGTGCACGAGCGCGGCGGCGATCTGCGCGCGCTGCTGGTTGCCGAGCGACAGGGTCTCGACGTTGTCGCCGAGGCGCTCGCCGAGCCCCAGCTCCTCGAGCAGGGCCGTGCCGCGCGTCGTGGCATCCGTCTTCGTGAACCCGTGCAGCCGGGCCAGGTAGACGATGTGCTCGAGGACCCGCATCTTCGGGTACAGCCCGCGCTCCTCCGGCATGTAGCCGAACCGGCGCCGGTCGACGGCCGTCACGGGGCTGCCGTCGAGGGTCACGGTGCCCCCGTCGCGGGCGAGGACGCCGAGGATGATCCGCATCGTCGTGGTCTTGCCGGCGCCGTTGCCGCCGACGAAGCCCGTCAGGCGGCCCTCGGTCACGGCGAACCCGACGTCGTCGAGCACGCGGCGCGCACCGTAGCTCTTCGTGATCCCGCTCAGTTCGAGCATCGTTCCTCCTCCATCATCGTGTCTCCGACGCTACGGATCCGGCGCGCGCCGCGCCTCCCCCCTGCGGGGGATCCCGGCTCCCCCTTCAGGATCCATGCGCGGGAATAGGCATCGACGGCGAGCCGTTGGGGCCAGTGTCACCGGCGCGATCCGCCGCGCCATCGCATCCCCTGGAGGAATCACACCATGACCGACCGGACCATCGGCTACATTGTCGGCAGCCTCTCGTCGACCTCGATCAACCGCCGCCTCGCGAAGGCTCTCGAGCGGCTCGCTCCCGAGGGGACGACGCTCGTCGAGATCCCGATCGCCGACCTGCCGTTCTACTCCGTGGACCTCGAGGCCGACTTCCCGCAGGCCGCGCGTGACTTCAAGGATGCGATCGACGGCGTCGACGGCGTCATCATCGTGACCCCGGAGTACAGCCGCTCGATCCCCGGCGTGCTGAAGAACGCGCTGGACTGGTCCGCGCGCCCCTACGGACAGGCCTCCTTCAACGGCAAGCCCACCGCGGTCATCGGCACCTCCGGCGGCGGCATCGCCACCGCCGCCGCGCAGCAGCACCTGAAGGCGATCCTCAGCCACTTCAACGCGCCGACGCTCGGCCAGCCCGAGGGCTACGTGCAGTCCCTTCCGGGCCTGTTCACCGAGAACGGCGAGGTCACGAACGATGAGACCGCCGCGTTCCTCGTGGCGTACCTCGACGCGTTCCGCGCCCTCATCGAGCGCTACGCCCCGGTCGCCGTCGCGGCCTGACCCACGACTCCTCCGACGCCCCCTGCCGCTGTGGCGGGGGGCGTCGTCGCGTCCGCCGGGGCGGACGGGTGGTCGGCTCAGGCGAGGCCGCGCCGGTGCGCCCACACGACGGCGGCCACACGATCGCGGACCCCGAGCTTCTGCAGGACGTTCGACACGTGCGTCTTCACGGTGGCCTCGCCGATGAACAGCCGCTCGCCGATCTCGGCGTTGCTGAGGGCCTGCGCCACGAGGCGCAGCACCTCCTGCTCCCGCTCGGTCAGATCGACGGCGGGCTCGGGTGCCGGCGCTGGCGCATCGACCCGCTGACGCGCGAAGCGCTCGATGACCCGGCGCGTCACGGCGGGCGCGAGCAGCGCGTCGCCGGCCGCGGCGACCCGGACCGCCGCCGTGAGCTCCTCCGGCCCCGCGTTCTTCAGCAGGAACCCGCTCGCCCCCGCGTCGAGCGCCTGGAAGAGGTAGTCGTCGCGATCGAAGGTCGTGACGACGACGACCGCCGCGTCGTTGCCCGGATCGGCCACGATCCGTCGCGTGGCTTCGAGGCCGTCGACACCGGGCATCTGCACGTCCATGCAGATCACGTCGGGATGCAGAGCGGATGCCGCCGTCACGGCGGCCGCGCCGTCCGCGGCTTCGCCCACGATCACGACGTCGCCGGCGGCCTCGAGGATCATCCGGAACCCCGCACGCATCACGGCGTGGTCGTCGACGAGCAGCACGCGGATCACGCCGGCACCGCCGCGACGGCGGGAACCCGCGCCCGCACCACGAAGCCGCCCCGAGCGCGTGGTCCGGCCTCGAAGGTGCCCCCCGAGGCGGCGGCGCGCTCCCGCATGCCCACCAGGCCCAGGCCCGGGCGCCCGCTCGCCATGACGCGCCCGCTGTTGGCCACTTCCAGCTCGATGGCCGCATCGGCGTAGCGCAGCCGGACGTCCGCGACGGCATCCGGTCCGCCGTGGCGGCGTGCATTCGTGAGCGCTTCCTGCGCGATCCGATAGAGGTTCACCTGCACGAGCTCGGACGCCTCGACGGGGTCGCCCACGACGGTCAGGGTCGTCGGCAGACCGTTCTCGCGGGCGTGGTCGACGAGGTCGCCGAGCGCGTCCAACCGCAGCGTGGACGCGCCGGGTCCGTCGGCGTCGGGGGTGCGCAGCGTCTCGAGCAGCTGGCGCAGCTCGTCCAGCGCGTCCCGCGCCGACGACTCGATCGCCCCGAGCGCGCCGCGTGCGGCGGCCGGGTCGCGGTCGAGCACGGCGCGCGCCGCACCGGCCTGCACCCCCATGGCCGACACGTGGTGCGCGACGACGTCGTGCAGCTCGCGGGCGATGCGCACGCGGTCGAGAGCCACGGCCTGCGCGGCGGTGAGCTCCCGCTCCCGCTCGAGGTCCGCCGTCCGCTCCTCCAGTGCGGCGCGCGCCAGCCGCTGCGCGTGGGCGCGCTCGCCGAAGAAGTAGGCGCCGCCGAAGAAGGCGGCGTTGACGAGGAACTGCATGAGGATGAACGCCGCGAACGGCGAGAAGAGCCCGGCCCGCGACAGGCCGTCGTCGGAGTCGCCGACCGCTGACTGGAAGGTCGTGACGATGAGCCAGACGAACATGCCCACGATGACGAGCACGCGCACCGCGGTCGCACGGCGCCGATCCTCCGCCCACGCGCCGACCGTGTACATCGCGATGAACAGGGCGATGTTGCCGACGTAGACCTCCGGAATGCGGAACGAGACGCCGACGAAGAACGCGATCGCGATCGCGACGAGGACGAGTTCCGGATGCCGACGGCGCAGCGCCAACGGAGCCGTGAGGCCCAGCGCGTAGACGACACCCCAGCCGAGCGGGGGCCCGTCCTCGCCGTAGACGCCGGCGACCTGGCCGAGGCCCGTGCTGAGGATGGCCGCGACCAGCAGGAGTCCGGCGAGCCACAGGTCGCCGGAGAGCGGGCGGGGGCGGGGTCGGCGGGGCGGGGACGTCATCCCTCCAACGTAGGGCGGAGACAGGACCGGGGCATCCGTCGCGCGGCGGAGATCACCCCTCCACGCTTGCTCTTGACAAGCAAGCTTGTTATTTGCAAGTGTGAGTTCGATCCCCGGCACGGACGCCGGGGCCTCACCACTGGAGGACGCGATGACCGACATCTTCGTCAACCTGCCGACCACCGATCTCGAGCGCAGCAAGGCGTTCTACACGGCCCTCGGCTGCGAGCTGAACCCGCTCTTCACCGACGAGAACGCCGCGTGCGTCGTGTGGGCGGAGAACATCTACTTCATGGTGCTCACGCGCGAGTTCTTCGCGACGTTCACCGACAAGGACGTGGCCGACCCGCGGACGACCGCGCAGGTGCTCACCGCCCTGAGTCGCCCGTCGCGGGACGAGGTCGACGCCGTGCTCGCCGCCGGGCTCGCCGCGGGCGGCGTCGAGCCGCGTCCCGCGCAGGACTACGGCTTCATGTACTCCCGCGACCTGGAGGATCCGGACGGCAACGTGCTCGAGTTCGTCTACATGGACCCCAAGGCCGCGGAGCAGGGACCGGACGCCTACCTCGCGGAGCAGGCGCAGCAGTAGTGGCATCCCGGAGCTACGGCCAGTACTGCGGGGTCACGACAGCCGTGGAGCTGCTCGGGGAACGCTGGTCGCTGCTCATCGTCCGCGACCTCCTCGTCGGACCGCGCCGCTACACCGACCTCAAGCAGGGGTTGGCGCGCATCCCGACGAACATCCTCTCGACGCGACTCAAGGAGCTGCAGGAGGGCGGGGTGATCCGCCGGGTGCCGCTCATGAACTGCGGCCTCGTCTACGAGCTGACCGACTACGGTCGCCGGCTCGAGCCCATCGTGCTCGCGCTCGGCCGGTGGGGGTTCGAGGCGATGGGCGACCCCGGTCCGGGCGACGTCGTGACGGCCGATTCGCTGACGATCGCGTTGCGGACGGCCTTCCGACCGGATGCCGCGGCGGTCATGCCTCCGACGGCATACGACGTGCACGTGGGCGCCGTCGCGCTGCGCGCCGACGTGTCGCGGGAGGATCTGCGGATCGCGCAGCTCGCGCCGCCGGCGCCGCCGGTCGGTGGGCGACCGCCGGAGGGCGAGGCCGACGTCGTGTTCGCCGCGAGTCCCGGCATCCGGCACATCATCTCCGGCGCACTCACGCCGGCCCAGGCGGTCGACGAAGGAGTGGTGCGTGTCGTCTCGGGCGACGAGACTCTGCTCGAGCGGTTCGCCGCGACCTTCCACATCGGAGGCACCTCATGACCGGACGCATCGTCATCGACATCTTCATGACCCTGGACGGCGTCGCGCAGGCGCCGGGCGGTCCGGACGAGGATCCCAGCAGCGGGTTCCCCTACGGCGGCTGGCAGGCGCCGTTCGCGGATCGTGCCAGCGGAGAGCAGATCGTCGAAGGCATCACGCGCATCGACGCGCTCCTCCTCGGACGCCGCACGTACGACATCTTCGCGGCGTACTGGCCGGGTCACGCGGGACAGGCCTCAGTCATCGCGGACGTCCTCAACGGCGTGCCGAAGTACGTCGCGTCGCGCGGCACGCCGACGCTGGACTGGGCGGAATCCACTCTCCTCGGCCCCGACCTCTCCGCCGAGATCGCCGCGCTGCGCGACCGGTACGACGAGACCCACGTCATCGGGAGCATCGACTTCGCGCACAGCCTGCTCGACGCGGGCCTCTTCGACGAGCTGAACCTGTGGGTGTACCCGCTCGTCCTCGGGCGAGGGAAGAAGGTGTTCCCGGAGGGCGCGGTGCCCTCGACCCTGCGGCTCGTCGAGCCGCCGTTCGGGTCGGAGACCGGCGCCGTGCGCCTGCGCTACGCCCCGGCCGGCCCGGTCACGACAGGCGACATGGGCGCCGACGACCGCGGAGCCTGAGCGCGCGCGGGACTCAGCCGAAGATCATCGGCACGTCGTCGTCGTCGTCCGGCCCCGTGAGGTCGAGGTCGACGACGACGGGGACGTGGTCGCTCGGAGCGTCGCCCTTGCGCTCGTTGCGGTGGATCGCCGCGCCGGCCACGGCGTTCGCGAACGCGTGCGAGCCGAGGATGAAGTCGATGCGCAGGCCCTGGTTGCGCGGGAAGCGCAGCTGCTTGTAGTCCCAGTACGTGTACCCCTCCGGCACGAGGGGGCGCACGGTGTCGGACAGCCCGGCATCCAGGAGCGCCTGGAATGCGGCACGCTCCGGCGGCGACACGTGGGTCGTCGCGCCCACGAGCACCGTGGGATCCCCGTTGTCGGCGTCGGTCGGGGCGATGTTGAAGTCGCCGGTCAGCGCCAGCGCCAGGTCGGGCTGGGCGGCGAGGGTCTCCTGCGTGTATCCGCGCAGCGCCTCGAGCCAGTCGAGCTTGTACAGGTAGTGCGGGTCGTCGAGGGAGCGGCCGTTCGGGACGTACAGACTCCAGACCCGCACGCCGCCCACCGTCGCGCCCATCGCCCGCGCCTCGAGTGCGGCGCCCGGGCCGTTGTGGCCCTTCTCGAACCCCGGCATCCCTGGGAACGCCGTCACGACGTCGTCGAGCGGCTCCCGGCTCGCGATCGCGACGCCGTTCCACTGGCTGAGGCCGTGCGCCTCGACGGTGTACCCGGCCGCCTCGAACTCGGCGTACGGGAACTGCTCGGGCTTGCACTTGATCTCCTGCATCGCGAGCACGTCGACGTCCTCGCGGACGGCGAACTCGACGATCCGCCCCACACGGGCGCGGATCGAATTGACGTTCCAGGTGGCAAGACGCATGACATCCAGCCTATGCACCGCCGACGACGTCGGAGCAGATCGCCCCTTGTCGTGGTCGCCTCGAAGTGGGATGCTCAGCCCACCCGTGAACAAGGAGGAGAAATGCGCAGACCCGCTTTCGCCGTGGCGGCCGTGGCCGCCCTGCTGCTCGTCTCGATGGCGTCACCCGCCCAGGCGATCACCGACGGAGTCCCGGACGGTGACGACCACCCGCAGGTGGGACTCATGGTCGCCTTCGACGCCGACGGCCCCGCGTGGCGCTGCAGCGGCACCCTCATCTCGCCGACCGTCTACCTGACGGCAGGGCACTGCACGTACGGGGCGACGCACGTCGAGATCTGGTTCGGCGACGACATCCGCGACGCCGCAGCCAACTCGTACCCGACCACGGGCGACGTGAGCGGCACTCCCTACACGCACCCGCAGTACGACGACGCCGCGTTCTACCTCTACGACGTCGGGGTGGTCGTGCTCGACGAGCCCGTCATCCTGCCGGAGTACGGCACCCTGCCGACGCTGAACCTGCTCGACACCCTCGGCGCGAAGAGCGGCAAGAAGAACGTCACGTTCACGGCCGTCGGCTACGGGCTGCAGAAGTCCTTCCCCGACGCCGCATCCTGGAAGGACCAGGCCGAGCGACTGCGCATGGTCTCCTACCCGAAGCTCAACCAGATCAACACCGGGTTCACGGGCGACGGCTCGCTCCTTCTGTCGAACAATGCGCACACGGGCGGCACTTGCTCCGGCGACTCCGGCGGACCGAACTTCCTCGGCGACTCGCTCGTGATCGCCGGGGTCACCTCGTTCGGCCTGAACAGCACGTGCGCCGGCACGGGAGGCGTCTACCGCGTCGACCGCGCCGACGACCTCGCGTTCATCGGCTCGTTCCTGGACTGACCGACCGCACGAACCGACCGAGAGGGCGGGTCAGAGGACGCGCAGGATGTCCTCGACCCGCTCTTTCGCGTCCCCGAAGAGCATCTGCGTGTTCTCCCGCCAGAAGAGCGGGTTCGCGACCCCCGCGTAGCCGGAGGCCATCGACCGTTTGAAGACGATGACGTGCTCGGCCTCCCAGACGCGCAGCACCGGCATCCCCGCGATGGGACTGCTCGGATCCTCCGCCGCGGCCGGGTTGACGGTGTCGTTCGCGCCGATCACCAGCACGACCGACGTGCGGGCGAAGTCGTCGGTCACCTCGTCCATCTCCAGCACGATGTCGTACGGCACGCGCGCCTCGGCCAGCAGCACGTTCATGTGCCCGGGGAGGCGTCCGGCGACCGGGTGGATGCCGAACCGGACGTCGACCCCGCGATCGCGCAGGCGCTGCGTCAGCTCCGCGACGGGGTACTGCGCCTGGGCGACCGCCATCCCGTATCCGGGCGTGATGATGACCGACGAGGCGGATGCCAGCAGCTCGGCGGCGCTCTCCGCGTCGATCTCCCGATGCTCGCCGGTCTCCGCGTCGCCGCTCTGCGGCGCCTCGATGCCGAAGCCGCCCGCGATGACGGAGAGGAACGAGCGGTTCATGGCCTTGCACATGATGAACGAGAGGTACGCACCGGAGGAGCCCACCAGGGCGCCCGTGACGATCAGCAGATCGTTGTTCAGCAGGAAGCCCGCCGCGGCGGCCGCCCAGCCCGAGTAGCTGTTGAGCATCGAGACGACGACAGGCATGTCGCCGCCGCCGATCGAGGCGACGAGGTGCCAGCCGAGCGCGAGCGCGACGACGGTGACCGCGATCAGCAGCCAGAGCGACGGCGTCAGGACGTACCAGACGGTGAGCGCCACGAAGAGGATGAGGGCGCCGAGGTTGAGGATGTTCTTGCCGGGCAGGACGAGAGGACGCGACGGCATCCGCGCGGACAGCTTCAGGAACGCGACGATCGAGCCGGTGAAGGTGACCCCGCCGATGAAGACGCCGATGAAGACCTCGGCCGCGTGGATGTCGCGGAGCGCGCCGACCAGCTCGGGCGCGTGCAGGTGCCCGTTCCAGCCCACGAGGACCGCGGCGAGGCCGACGAAGGAGTGCAGAAGGGCGATGAGCTCCGGCATCCCGGTCATGGCGACGACGCGCGCGCGCCACAGGCCGATGGCCCCGCCGACGATCATCGCGACGAGGAGGACGACGAGTCCGGTCATCGCCGCGGGCGATCCCCAGCCGGCCGTGGCGGCGAGCCAGAACGTCGCGACGAGCGCGATCGCCATGCCGATGATGCCGAACACGACGCCCCGACGGGCGGTGTCGTGCTTGCTGAGACCGGCGAGGCTCAGGATGAACAGCAGCGCGGCGACGAGGTACGCACCGGTCGCGACGGATTCGGCGGTCATCGACCGGCCCCCTTCTGGAACATCGCGAGCATGCGCCGCGTGACGGCGAACCCGCCGAAGATGTTGATGCTCGCGAGCAGCACCGCGACGGCCGCGAGGGCCTGCACGATCGGGTCGTCCACGGTGATCTGCAGCATGGCGCCGACGATGATGATGCCGGAGATCGCGTTCGTCACGCTCATGAGCGGTGTGTGCAGCGCGTGCGCCACCTTGCCGATGACGTAGAACCCGACCACGACCGACAGGACGAGCACGGTGAAGTGCTGCGGCAGCGGGGCGGGCGCGACGGCTGCCACGAGGAAGAGCGCCGCGATGCCGAGGGTCGTCAGCACGCCCTTCAGCACGGGGCTGACGGGCGCGGCCTGCCGCACCGCCGGCGGCGCCTCGGCGGGGGTCGCCGCCGACGTCGCCGAGACCTGCACGGGCGGGGGCGGCCACGTGACGGCGCCGTCCTTCACGACGGTCACCGAACGCTGCACGATGTCGTCGTCGTCGATCGTCAGCTGCCCGTCCTTGCCCGGCGTCAGCAGCTTCAGGAGGTTCAGCAGGTTCGTCCCGTACAGCTGCGAGGCCTGCTGGGGGAGCCGTCCGGCGAGGTCGGTGTAGCCGAGGATCACGACGCCGCCCGGTGTCACGATGCGCTCGCCGGCGACCGAGCCCTCGACGTTGCCGCCCTGCGCGGCGGCCATGTCGACGATGACGCTGCCCGGCCGCATGGCCGCGACGTCCGCTGCCGTGATGAGCCGCGGGGCGGCGCGGCCCGGGATGAGGGCGGTCGTGATGATGATGTCGACGTCGGCGGCCTGCTCGGAGTAGATCTCCGCTGCGCGCCGGTCGTACGCGGCGCTCGTGGCCTTGGCGTAGCCGTCGGCGGAGACCATCTGCTCGGCCACCTCCACCGCGAGATACTCCCCGCCGATCGAGCGGACCTGGTCGGCGACCTCCGGGCGGGGGTCGGTGGCGCGGACGATCGCGCCCAGGCTCGATGCCGCGCCGATCGCGGCGAGGCCCGCGACGCCGGCCCCCGCGATGAGCACCTTGGCGGGCGGGACCTTGCCGGCCGCCGTCACCTGACCGGTGAAGAACCGGCCGAACTCGTGCGCGGCCTCGACGACGGCGCGGTAGCCGGAGATGTTCGCCATCGAGCTCAGGACGTCCATCGACTGCGCGCGGGAGATGCGCGGCACGGCGTCCATCGCGAGGGCCGTGACGCCCTGCGCTGCGAGGGCGGTCAGCAGCTCCGGCCGGAACGCGGGCGCCAGCAGGCCCACGATCGTCGCGCCGGGACTGAGCAGCGCGATCTCGTCGGGCTCGGGGGCGTTGACCTTCAACACGACGGGAGCCGACCAGGCCGTGGCGCGGGGGGCGATGCGCGCGCCCGCCGCGACGTAGGCACCGTCCGGGAAGGACGAGGCGGCGCCGGCATCCGCTTCGACGACCACGTCATACCCCAGGGCCAGGATCCGACCGACGGTGAGCGGGGAAGCGGCGACGCGGCGCTCGCCGGGTCGCTCGGCGACGATGCCGATCTGCGTCATGGGGAGCTCCTGAGTTCGGTGCCGGCGGCGCCCGTCGGGAGGCGCGTCACGGCAATAGTGGACCGACTCCCGACTCTAGGGATGCCGCACCCCCGCGCTCGGGACATTTCCCGGCAAAAACAACGGTTCCGTCCGCGGCGTCATCCCCGCGCGGCTCCTCCGTAGACTCGGAGGCATGACCGTCGCCTCCACGCCCGAGCTCGAAGCCGACCGCCGGCGCCTCATCTCCCTCATCCAGGACGAGGCCGTGTTCCACGGCGACTTCACGCTCTCCAGCGGCAAGAAGGCGTCGTACTACGTGGACATGCGCCGGCTCACCCTCGACCACCGGGCGGCCCCGGCGATCGGGCGGATCATGCTCGACCTCATCCGCGATGTCGACGGCGTCGTCGCCGTCGGCGGCCTCACCCTCGGCGCCGACCCCATCGCGAACGCGGTCCTGCACGAGGCCGCGCGCACCGACCATCCGCTCGATGCGTTCGTCGTCCGCAAGGAGCCGAAGGACCACGGCCGTGGCCGGCAGGTCGAGGGCGCCGACATCGTCGGCAAGCGCGTCGTCGTCGTGGAGGACACGTCGACCACGGGCCAGTCGGCGCTGAAGGCCGTCGAGGCGCTGCGCCGCGAGGGCGCCGAGCCCGTCGCCGTCGCCGTCATCGTCGACCGGAAGACCGGCGCTCAGGCCGCCGTCGAGGCCGCGGGTCTGCAGTGGCTCGCCGCGATCGACTTGGACGACCTGGGACTGCAGCCGCAGTAGTCGACGCGTGTCGCGCCGTCAGGCGAAGATCGGCAGCTGCGAGGCGAGCGCGAGCATGAGGCCCAGGAGCGTCAGCAGCACGAGCGCCCGGCCGTTCGGCAGCGGCGTCCCCTGCGGGGCGTCCTTCCGGCCGCGCAGGAAGAGCACGAGCGCGACGAGGAGCACGGCGAGCCCGGAGAGGGCGAGGAAGACCGCCATCAGCGGTCCCCGCGGTCGCGACGGACGTACTGCACGATGAAGACCACGAGCGTCCCGACGAGGATGACGGCGCTCGCGGCGAAGAGCAGGTTCTGCTCGACCTCGTTCACAGGAGCTCCGGCAGGTCGGACTCGGCGGGCTGCGCGTCGACGAGGTCGGCCACGGAGTCGAGGATCTCGTCCGGGCGGAACGGGTAGCGCTCGACCTCGGCGCGGTCGGAGATGCCCGTCATGACCAGCACGGTGTGCAGGCCCGCCTCGATGCCCGCCACGACGTCCGTGTCCATCCGGTCGCCGATCATGCCGGTGTTCTCCGAGTGCGCACCGATGCGGTTCATGGCGGAGCGGAACATCATCGGGTTCGGCTTGCCGACCACGTACGGCGCCTTGCCGGTCGCGTGCGTGATGAGCGCCGCGAACGACCCCGTCGCCGGCACGACGCCCGACGGCGTCGGGCCGGTGGCATCCGGGTTCGTGATGATGAAGCGGGCGCCCGCGTTGATGAAGCGGATCGCCTGCGTGATCGCGTCGAACGAGTAGCGACGCGTCTCGCCGATGACGACGTAGTCGGGGTTCGTCTCGGTCATGACGTAGCCCGCCTCGTGCAGCGCCGTCGTGAGGCCCGCCTCGCCGATGACGAAGGCGGTGCCCCCGGGGAGCTGGGACTTGAGGAAGTCCGCCGTCGCGAGGGCCGAGGTCCAGAGGCGGTCCTCCGGCACGTCGAGGCCGGAGAGCGCCAGCCGTGCGCTCAGATCCCGCGGCGTGTAGAACGGGTTGTTCGTGAGGACCAGGAAGGGCGTTCCGGCGTCGCGCCACTGGGCCAGGAGCTCGGCCGCGCCGGGGATCGGCCGGCTCTCATGGACGAGGACCCCGTCCATGTCGGTGAGCCAGCACTCGATATCGGCGCGTGTCCGCATGGGGCCAGCCTAGCCGGGACGATCCGCCATAGTCTCGACGGGTGACGCGCGCCTCGTGGGACCCAGAGAGCCTTCCCGACCTCACCGGGCGGCGGTATCTGGTGACGGGGTCCACCGCCGGGCTCGGCTTCTTCTCGTCGCTGCAGCTCGCCGGTGCGGGCGCCCGCGTCATCATGACGGGCCGGAACCCGAATCGCCTCGTCGCGGCGCGCGCGGCCGTGCTGCGGCAGGTGCCCGATGCGGCGGTGGAGACCATGGTGCTCGACACGACGAACCTCGGCTCGATCCGCGCCGCGGCGGCGACGGCGCGCGGACGGACGGGACTGGACGGGCTGCTGCTGAACGCCGGGATCGTGCATCCGCCGGCCGAGCGCGAGACGACCCGGGACGGTCGCGAGCTCGTGTTCGCGACCAATGTGCTCGGGCACTACGCACTCGCCGGCGAGCTGCTGCCCGCGCTCGCGACGGCCCACGGGCGGATGGTGTGGGTGGGGTCGCTGTCGACGGCGATGTGGCAGTACGACCCGATCGATCCGGAGCTCGACAACGGCTACACAGCGTGGCGCGCGTACGTGCAGTCCAAGGTCGCGACCACCGCACTGGGGTTCGAGGCCGATCGGCGGCTGCGGGCCGCCGGCATCCCCGTCACGAGCGTCGTCGCCCACCCCGGCTACGCGATCAGCGGCCGCACGCGCGGCATCGTCGGCGTCAACGAGCCGAGCCGCGGCAAGCGGTTCGCCGACAACCTCCAGGCGGCGTTCGCGCAGTCCAAGGAGAGCGGTGCGTGGTCGCTCGTGCGGGCGCTCGTCGACTCCGAGATCGAGGGCGGCGAATACTGGGGGCCGGCCGGCCGCACGCGCGGGACCCCCCGCGCGGCCGTCGCGCCCAAGATCACGCGCGACCTCGACATCGCCGCGCGGCTCTGGAACTACTGCGAGCACGCGACGCGGATCCCGTGGCCCTTCGACAAGCTCCGCAAGTCGAAGCGGCGCTGAGCGTCAGGCGCTGAGCCAGACCGCCTGGGCGGCGCCGTCCGGTAGGGCGACGCTGCCCCCGCCGTCGATGCGCACGGCGTCCCGTTCGGTCACGACGAGAGTGTGTCCCACGTCGATCCCGGCGGCGTCGAGCGCGCGGAGCAGGGCCGGATCGCGGTCGGCGACCCGCAGCACGCGCCCGGTGTGCCCGATGCCGGCCTCGCCCAGCAGGACGAAGGGCTCCCGGTGCACCACGCCGTCGGCATCCGGGATCGCGTCGCCGTGCGGATCGAAGCGCGGGTGCTCCAGACGGGCGTCGATGCCCTCGAGGAGCCGGTCGCTGATCGTGTGCTCGAGGACCTCGGCCTCCTCGTGGACCTCGTCCCACGCGTACCCGAACTCGCGGACCAGCCACGTCTCGATGAGGCGGTGCCGTCGGATGATCGCCGCGGCCCGGTCGCGCCCGGTCTGCGTCAGCGCGATGGGGCCGTAGGGGCGGTGCGACACGAGACCCTGGCCGGCGAGCTTCTGCACCATCTCGGTCACCGTCGACGGAGCGAGCCCGAGTTCGGCGGCCAGCTGGGACGGCGTGATGTCGGCGCTCTGCCACTCGGTGTGGTGGTAGATCGTCTTCAGGTAGTCGTCGATCGCGGCGGAGGGCACGCTCCAGGCTATCCGCCCGTGAAGACCAGCCACAGGAGCACCGCGTTGAGCGCGATGAGGAAGACGGAGGCCAGGATGCCGGCGATCGTCGTGATGAGGCGGTTCCGGTGGACGCCGAGCACGTCGCGTCGCGCCGTCAGCGCGACGAGCGGGATGAGGGCGAACGGGATGCCGAAGGACAGCACGACCTGGCTGATGATGAGCGCGAAGGTCGGGTCGACACCCGCCGCGAGGATGATGAGCGCGGGGATGAGGGTCACGAGGCGCCGCGCGAGGAGCGGCACCCGGACGCGGAGCAGGCCGTGCATGATCTCGGCCCCCGCGTAGGCGCCGACCGCCGTGCTCGCGAGCCCGCTGGCGAGGAGCCCGACGGCGAACAGCGTCGCGACGACCGGCCCGATGCCCGCCTCCAGCGCGGCGTGCGCACCTTCGAGGCTGTCGGTGCCCGGGACGCCGGCGAGGCTCGCCGCGGCCAGCAGCAGGATGCAGAGGTTGACGGTGCCGGCGATCGCCATGGCGATCGTGACATCCCACTTGGTCGCGCGGAGGAGGCGAGGGGTGTCGTCTTCGAGGGGCAGGCCGGTGGGACGGAAACGGTCGCGGGCCAGCGCGCTGTGCGCGTAGATGGCGTGCGGCATGATCGTCGCACCGAGGATCGAGGCCGCCAGGAGGACGGAGTCCGAGCCCTCGAAGCGCGGGACGAGACCGGCCACGACCCCGGCGGGGTCGGGTGGCGCGAGGAACACGCCGTAGGTGAAGCCCAGGGCGATGATCAGGACGAGGCCGATGATCACGAACTCGAAGCTCCGCGCGCCACGACGCGACTGGATGAGCAGCAGCACGATCGACACGGCGCCTGTGATGACGCCGCCCCACAGCAGCGGGACGCCGAAGAGGAGCCACAGGGCGACGGCGCCGCCGATCACCTCGGCCACGTCGGTGGCCATCGCGACGAGCTCGGCCTGCAGCCAGTAGGCCCGTCGTGCGACCGTCGTGCGGAAGCGGTCCCCCAGGGCCTCGGGCAGGCTCCGGCCCGTCACGATGCCGAGCTTCGCGGACAGGTACTGGATGAGCCATGCCATGACGTTGCCGATGACGACGACCCAGACGAGCAGGTACCCGTAGCGGGCGCCGGCCGTCATGTTGCTCGCGACGTTGCCCGGGTCGAGGTACGCGACACCGGCGACGAGCGCGGGTCCGAGCAGCCAGGCGGCGCGGCGCCCCGGCCGGCGCGGGGCGGGCGCGCTCACCCGTCCGGGGGACGTCGCTGTCTTGGACATACCGGAACCCTACCGCAGGATTTTTCGGTGTGCCGAAAAATCTGGCGCTGCTGCAACAACTCCGCCCAGATGCGTCCGTCGGCCCTGGACACCACGTCGGCGCACTGTCGCGGCGGAGTTGTGGTTCACGGCGCCGGGTAACCTGGCCCGGTGGATGACGCACCCGGCCCGCAGCACGTCGAGGCGGAGCCGCAGCTGCCCGTGGGCGTGGGGCCGTGGCCGGGCGGCCCGGACGCCTGGCCGGACGAGTCGCGCTACGACCGGGAGCTCCTGGCATCCGGCGATCGCCGCAATGTCGTCGACCGGTATCGGTACTGGACGATGGAGGCCATCGTCGCCGACCTCGACGCCCGCCGGCATCCGTTCCATGTGGCCATCGAGAACTGGCAGCACGACATGAACATCGGCTCGATCGTGCGCAGCGCGAACGCGTTCGGGGCCGCCGAGGTGCACATCATCGGCAGGCGGCGCTGGAACCGGCGCGGCGCGATGGTCACCGACCGGTACCAGCACGTGCGCCACCACGAGGACGTCGCCGCCTTCACCGCGTGGGCCGAGGATGCCGGCATCCCGGTCGTCGCGGTCGACAATGTCGACGGGTCGGTGCCGGTAGACAAGGCGGAGGTGCCGGAGCGCTGCGTCCTGCTCTTCGGTCAGGAGGGCCCGGGCCTTTCGCCCGAGGCGCTCGCCGCCGCGGGCTCGGTCGTCGAGATCACGCAGTACGGCTCGACGCGCTCCGTCAACGCCTCGGCCGCCGCCGCCGTGGTCATGTACGAGTGGTGCCGCCGCTGGGCGTAGCCCGCACGGCTGCGCGGCTCGCGACGCTGAGAAACCAGAATCCGCGTGAGAAACATGTCCCGGCGTGATTTCTCATGTCGGATGTGGTTTCTCAGCCGGATGCCGGAAGCCGGATGCCGGATGCCGTCACGCGCCGGCGGTCACCCACTCGGGGCGCCGGACGCGCCAGCCCAGCGTCGCGAGGCGCGCGAGCATGTAGACGCCGAAGAAGCAGACGGCGAGCCACGCGAGACCCGCGGCGCCGGTCGGCTGCAGCATCCACAGCACGACGAGCGCGGGCAGGTACGGCACGAGGTTCAGGACGCCGGCGACGGCGAGGTACTTCGCATCTCCCGCCCCCATGAGCACGCCGTCGAGCACGAACACGACACCGCACACCGGCTGCGCCACCGCGAGCACGAGCAGGGCGGGCTGGATCAGGCCGGCGATGGCAGCATCCCCCGTGAACACGAGCCCGATGACCCCGGACAGGGCCGCGATGACACCGCCCACGATGACGCCGAACCACGCGCCCCACGCGACCGTGCGGCCGAGCACGCGGCGCACGAACGACTCGTCGCCCGCGCCGAGGCCGCGGCCGATGAGGGCCTGCGCGGCGATCGCGAGCGCGTCCAGGGCGAACGCGGCCGTGGAGAACATCGTGAACGCGACCTGCCAGCCGGCGAGCTCCTCCGTGCCGAGGGCCGTCGCGACGCCGACCGTCACGAGCAGCGCAAGCCGCAGGGACACGGTGCGCAGGAACAGCCACCCGCCCGAGCGCGCCGACCCGCGCACCCCCTCCCGGCGGGGGAGGACGGATGCCGCGTGCCGGCGCGCGAGGCGGCCCACGACGAGGACGTACGCCCCGACCATGCCCCACTGCGCCGCAACGGTGCCGGCCGCGGAGCCGGCGATCCCCCAGCCGAACCCGTAGATGAAGAGCCAGTTCAGCAGGGCGTTGGCGCCGAAGCCGAACCCCGCGATCCACAGCGGCGTCACGGTGTCCTGCATGCCGCGAAGGAGCCCCGTGGCGGCGAAGACGATGAGCATGGCCGGCAGACCCCACATCGACAGGCGCAGGTAGATCTCCGCCTGCTCGGCGACCTCCGGCGTCGCACCGAACGCGCCGACGAGCGCCGGGGTGGCCAGCGATCCGACGACCGCGAGCACCCCGCCGAGGCCGAGCGCGAGCCAGAGGCCGTCGATTCCCGCGCCGACCGCGCTCGCGGCATCGCCCGCGCCGAAGCGGCGCGCGACGGCGGGGGTCGTCGAGTAGGCCAGGAACACCATGAGCCCCACGACCGTCTGCAGCACGGCCGACGCGATGCCGAGCCCTGCGAGGGGGACGACGCCGAGGTGGCCGACGAGCGCGGCGTCGACGATGAGGAACAGCGGCTCCGCGACGAGGGCGCCCAGGGCGGGCACGGCGAGGCGCAGGATCTCCCGGTTCAGGGTCTGCGCCGCCATGCGTCGAGCCTAGGGGCGGCGCGGCGCGGCGGGGGCGGCCGGCGGGGCCGTCGGCGGGCGGCGCCCGCACGCCCTAGCCTGGTCGCGGGAGGCGGCATGGCCGACACGGTGGCGCGCGGGCTCGTGGCGAGAGCCGTCGGGCGGATGCCGCGCTGGCTGCGCGCCGTCCTCGCGGTCGCGGCCGTCGTCTTCGGCGCGGTGCTGGTCCTGCATCTCACGGCGGCGATCGGGATCCTCGCGCTGCTGATCGGTCTCGGCATGATCGTCGTGGGCGTCCTCGAGCTCGGTGCACGCGGAGACGACGCCGACCGGCCGCGCTGGCGTCTGCTGACCGCCGCCCTCTGGGTCGCCGGCGGGATCTTCGTCCTGGCCTGGCCGGGGCTGACCGTGCGGCTGCTGGCGGTCGTCGTCGGTCTCGCGCTCATCGTGAACGGCGTCCTCGGCGTCGTCGCGGCCTTCCGCCGCGCGCACTCCTGGGACGCGCGGGTCGCGGACGCGGCGTTCGGTCTCGCCGGGATCGTCTTCGGCGTCGTCGCGCTGGCCTGGCCCGACATCACCCTGCTGGTGGTCGCCGTCGTCTTCGGCGCGCGTCTCGTGATGGGCGGGCTCGCCGCCCTGTGGCGTGCGCTGCGCCCCCGCCGCGGCCCCGACCCGGATGCCGCGGCGGATGCGGTCCCTCGGCGCCGGTGGGGACGCGCGGCCGTCGCGATCGGTGCGGTCGTGGTCTCGGTGGCCGCCGCCTCGGTCAGCGTCGCCCTGCACGGCGGATCGCCGGTCGTCGACGACTTCTACGCCGCACCGCGCAGCGTGCCCGACGAACCCGGCCGCCTCATCCGCGCCGAGGTCTTCACGAGGGAGGTGCCGGACGGTGCGCGCGCCTGGCGCATCCTCTACACGACGACTGGCGGCGACGGGGAGCCGCGGGTCGCGAGCGGCCTCGTCGTCGTCCCGACCACAGGCGGCGGCGGGTGGCCCGTCATCGACTGGAACCACGGCACGACCGGATCCGCGCAGCAGTGCGCGCCGTCGCTCGTGGCTGAGCCGTTCGAGTCCGGTGCGCTGTTCGTCCTCCCGGAGATCATCGCGCAGGGCTGGGCGCTCGTGGCCACCGATTACATCGGCCTCGGCACCGTCGGTCCGCATCCCTACCTCGTCGGCCAACCCACGGCGCATGCGTCGCTCGACGCCGTCCGCGCCGCGCGCGAGCTGGCCGCCGCCGACCTCGGACCGCAGACCGTCGTGTGGGGTCACTCGCAGGGCGGCGGCGGAGCGCTGTGGACCGGGGCCGTCGCCGGCGACTACGCGCCGGACGTCCCGCTCGCCGGGGTCGCCGCGCTCGCGCCGGCGGGCGATCCGCCGGGCCTCATCGACGCCCTGCCCGGCATCACCGGCGGCAGCATCTTCGCGTCGTTCGCGGTGGCCGGCTACACCGGCGTCTACCCGGACGTGACGTTCCGCGAGTACGTCCGGCCGGGCGCCGAGGTCACCGTCCGCGCGATGGCACAGCGCTGCCTGTCCGATCCCGGCACCACCGTCTCGGTGCTGACCGCGCTCGGGCTCTCCCGCGACCCGCAGATCTTCGCGACCGATCCGACCTCCGGCGCGCTGCGCGCGCGGCTCGAGGCGAACATCGCGCCCGCCACGATCTCGGCGCCGCTGCTGCTCGGACAGGGCGTCGCCGACACGCTCATCTCCGCGGCCGGACAGGATGCGTTCGTGACGCGTCTCTGCGATGCCGGTCAGCAGGCCGACTACCGCCGGTACGCGGGCCGCGACCACCTGTCGCTCGTCGCGACGGACTCGCCCGCCATCCCCGATCTGCTCGCCTGGACGCGTGACCGGTTCGCGGGGGAGCCGGTCGAGCCCGGGTGCACGCGAACGGACCGGTAGCGACGCCTATCCTTGATCCATGACCGAGAACACCACCCGCTCAGGGATCGAGATCGCCGAGCTGAGCGAGCAGATCCGGCCCCAGGACGACCTGTTCCGCCACGTCAACGGCGCATGGCTCGACCGCACCGACATCCCGGAGGACAAGGCCCGCTGGGGGTCGTTCCACCTCATCGCCGAGCAGGCGGAGAAGGACGTGCGGACGATCATCGAGGAGTCCCAGGATGCCGAGCCCGGCACCGAGACCCGCAAGATCGGCGACCTGTACGCGAGCTTCATGGACACCGCCCGCGCCGACGCGCAGGGCGCCGACCCCATCGCCGCGCAGCTCGCGCGCGTCGACGCGATCACCGGCATCCCGGAGCTGCTGCGGACGGTCGGCGAGATCGAGCGCGAGGGCGTCGGCGGCGTCATCGCCACCTACATCGAGCCGGACCCCGGCAACCCGCAGCGCTACGTCGCGTTCTTCCTGCAGAGCGGCCTGTCCCTGCCCGATGAGAGCTATTACCGCCTCGAGAACTTCGAGGCGACCCGCACCGCGTTCCGCGGCTATGCCAAGACGATGCTCGAGCTCGCCGGCCTCCCCGAGGCCGACGCGCAGGCCGACCGCATCCTGGCGCTGGAGACCGAGCTCGCGACGCACCACTGGGACAACGTGCGCAGCCGCGACGCCGTCGCGACCTACAACCTGATGACGTGGGCAGGCGTCGAGGAGCTCGCCGGCGTGAGCCTCGACCCGTGGCTCGAGGGGCTCGCGGGCGACCTGCGCGACGGGTTCGCCGAGATCAACGTCAATCAGCCCAGCTACCTCACCGGGCTCGGGTCGCTGCTGACCGAGGAACGGCTCGACGACTGGAAGGCCTGGCTGCGGCTGCACATCATCCGCGCCTCCGCGCCGTTCCTCTCCGCCGACATCGTGGAGGCGAACTTCGCCTTCTACGGCACGGAGCTCACCGGCGTCCCCGTCAACCGGGAGCGGTGGAAGCGCGGCGTCGGTCTCGTCGAGGCGGCGCTCGGCGAAGCGGTCGGCAAGGTCTACGTGGAGCGGCACTTCCCGCCGCGCGCCAAGGAGGAGATGGACGAGCTCGTCGCGAACCTCATCGAGGCCTACCGGCAGTCGATCTCGGAGCTGGAGTGGATGACGCCCGCGACGCGCGAGCGGGCGCTCGAGAAGCTCGCGGCCTTCACCCCGAAGGTCGGCTACCCGGTGAAATGGAAGGACTACGGCGACCTCGAAGTCGACGCGGACGACCTCATCGGGAACGTCCGTCGCGCGAACGCGTGGGAGCACGACCGCCAGCTCGCGAAGCTCGGCGGACCGATCGACCGCGACGAGTGGTACATGACGCCGCAGACGGTCAACGCGTACTACAACCCGCTCATGAACGAGATCGTCTTCCCGGCCGCGATCCTGCAGTACCCGTTCTTCGACATGGACCGGGATGCCGCAGCGAACTACGGCGGCATCGGGGCGGTCATCGGCCACGAGGTCGGGCACGGCTTCGACGACCAGGGCAGCGCGTTCGACGGCACCGGCGCGCTCAACGACTGGTGGACCGACGAGGACCGCGCGGCATTCCAGGAGCGCACCGCCGCCCTCATCGAGCAGTACAACGCGCTCGTGCCGCGCGGGCTGTCCGAGGATCACACGGTCAACGGCGCGCTCACGATCGGCGAGAACATCGGCGACCTCGGTGGCCTCGGCATCGCGATCAAGGCCTACCGGCTGCACCTCGCCGAGACCGGCGAGAGCGGCGACGGCCCGGTGATCGACGGATTCACCGGCATCCAGCGCCTGCTGCTGAGCTGGGGTCAGATCTGGCAGCAGAAGGGGCGGGATGCCGAGACCATCCGGCTCCTCACCGTCGACCCGCACTCGCCCAACGAGTTCCGCTGCAACCAGATCGTCCGCAACGTCGACGAGTTCTACGAGGCCTTCGGCGTCACGGAGGGCGACGAGCTGTGGCTCGACGCCCACCAGCGCGTCACCATCTGGTGACACCCGACACACCTGTGCGCGCCGCGAGGCGCTTCCCGGAAGGAACGTCGTGAGCACGGCCGAGCCCTCACGAGACACCGCGGCGCTGCGGGGATCGCAGCGCGCCGGACGGGGCCGCTCCCGGCGGTCGGCGACCGGTCGCCGCTCGTTCGACGCGACACTGAAGGCCCTCGACGCGCTGGCGACGTCGGGCGCCCAGGTGTCGGTCCGCATCACGGATCTCGACCGCGGCACCGCGGTGCTCGCAGGTGACGACCACCTCGTCCTTCCGGTCGGCGGGCTCGGGATCGTGCCGCTGCTCATCGAGGTCGCCGCCGGATTCGAGGCGCGCACGATCGAGCCGCTCGAGATCATCGAGCGCTCGTCGCTGGCACCTGTCGCGCTCGGCGGCATCTGGCAGCACCTGAAGGCCCCGGCGCTGCCGGTCGTCGACCTCGCGGTGCTCGCGGCGGCCACCGGCGACGCGCTCGCCGCGAACGCCCTCCTCGAGCGGGTGGGGCTGGATGCCGTGCGCACCCGGATGGAGCAGATCGGCCTGTCGCGGTCGGCGCTCATGGATCGCTTCCGCGACGAGCGCGGTCCCGACGACGCCCCGCATGAGGCGCTCGGATCGGCGGGGGAGCTCGCGGCCGTCTTCGCGGCGCTCGTGAACTCCCTGGTCGTCTCGGCGCCGGTCAGCGCCCAGGTCGCCGAATGGCTGAGCCTCAACCACGACCTCTCGCTCGTGGCATCCGCGACGGGACTCGACCCGTTCACGCACGACGACGACCGCCACGACCTGCTGTTCATCAACAAGACCGGACGTGCCGACGGGGTGCGTGCGGAGGCCGGGGTGCTCGCCGGTCCCCGCGCGGGCGTCGCCTACGCGCTCATCGTGTGCTTCGACGATCTGTCGATCTCGCACCGGCTGCGCGCGCACGAGGCGTTCCGCACCCTCGGGCTCGACCTCATGGAGTACGTGTTCTGAGCGTCGCCGCGGGCGGTGCCCGGCGAGGCCGGGGACGGCCGGTCAGAAGACGATCGTGTGGTTGCCGTGCGGGATGACGCGGTCCTGCGCGTGCCACAGCACGGCGCGGGAGAGCACCTGGCGCTCGACGTCCGCGCCCCGGCGGGCGAGCTCGGCGGACGAATCGGCGTGGGTCACCCGCACGGTGTCCTGCTCGATGATCGGACCCTCGTCGAGGTCGGTCGTGACGTAGTGCGAGGTCGCGCCGATGAGCTTCACGCCCCGCTGCTTCGCCTTCTTGTACGGCTCCGCGCCGATGAAGGCCGGCAGGAAGGAGTGGTGGATGTTGATCACCGGGACGCCGAGCTTCTCGAGGAAGTCCGCCGAGAGGATCTGCATGTACCGCGCGAGCACGACGAAGTCGACGTTGCCGACCAGGAGCTTCAGGATCTCCGCCTCGGACGCCGACTTGTCCGGTCCGGGGGCGGAGGGGACGTGGAAGAACGGCACCCCGAACGAGCGCACGTCCTCCGCGGCCGTCGTGTGGTTGGAGACCACCATCGGGATCGTGACCGGGAGGTCGCCGCGGCGGTGGCGCCACAGCAGATCGAGCAGACAGTGGTCCTGCTTGGAGGCGAGGATCGCCATGCGCTTGGGCACGGACTGGTCGGTCAGCGACCACTCCAGTTCGAACGGCGCCAGCGTCGTACCGACCTCGGCCTCGATCGCGGGGCGGTCGGCCGCGAAGTCCGGCCGGTGGAAGACGACGCGCTGGAAGTACGCGCCGCCGACCGGGTCGTCGGAGTACTGGTCGAAGGCGACGATGTTGCCGCCGATGCGCGTGATCATGGCCGAGACGGCCGCCACGATCCCCGGGGTGTCCTTGCCGTGCACGATGAGGCACGCGTGGGCGGGCAGGAGCTGCGGGTTGTGCACGGTCATGCAGTCGATTCTGCCGTGTCCCGCACGGACCGCTGTCACGAGCCGCGGGTCGGGCGCCGCGACGTGGGGGGTGCTCAGTCGCGCAGCGACGGATGCTGCTCCTCGGCGGCCCGCTGCGCCGGGATGGCCAGGGCGACGCCGAAGGCGATGAGCGCGGCGATGCCGCCGAGGAGGAAGGACAGCTGGAACGCCGTGGGCGAGGGGACCGGCATCCCGTCGTGGACGGTCGTGTAGGTCGCGAGCACCGCGCCGACGACGGCGGCGGCCGTACTGGTGCCGAGCGAGCGGAACAGGGCATTGAGGCCGTTCGAGGCGCCCGTCTCGCTCTGCGGCACCGACCTCATGATGAGCATCGGCATGGCGGCGTACCCGAACCCGATGCCCACGCCGATGCCGATGTTGGCGACGAGCAGGTGCCACACCTCGCTGGAGAGCAGCAGCGTGAACCCGTACGACAGGATGAGCGCGAGGGAGCCCAGCACGAGCAGGAGCTTGGGCCCGACGGTGCGCGCGAGCCGGCCGGAGAACGGCGAGAGCACCATCATCACGAGGCCCGCGGGCATGACGATGAGGCTCGCCGCCACGAGTGAGAGCCCGAAGCCGCCGGCCGCAAGCGGCAGCTCGAGCATCTGCGGGTACGAGACGTTCGAGGAGAACAGCGAGAACCCCATCGCGACCGAGGCGAGGTTGGTCAGCAGCACGGGGCGCCGTGCCGCGACGCGGAGGTCGAGCAGGGGCTCCGCGATGCGCAGTTCGTACCAGCCCCACACGAGCAGCACCGCGACGCCGCCGAGGCCGCAGAGGAGCACGGCCGGCGACGTCCATCCCCACTCGTTGCCGCGGGAGACGGCGAGGAGCAGGCCGATGAGGCCGACGGCGAGGCCCGCCGCGCCGACGAAGTCGAACCGGCCCGCGGTGCGCAGGACACTCTCCGGCACGATCCACAGCACCAGCACGAACACGACGACGCCCAGACCTGCGGACATCCAGAACAGGACGTGCCAATCCGCGAACTCGGTCACGAAGGCGCTGATCGGGAGCCCCAGCGCGCCGCCGACGCCGAGGGTCGCGCTGATGAGGGCGATCGCGGCGTCGACGTGGCGCTTGTGCAGGACGTCGCGGAGGATCGAGATGCCGAGCGGGACGACGCCGGTGACGGCGCCCTGCAGCGTGCGGCCGACGATGACGCCCACGATCCCCGGCGACGTCGCGGCGATGACGGAGCCGAGGACGAGGAGTCCCAGCAGCACGAGGACGATGCGCTTCTTGCCGTACATGTCGCCGAGGCGACCGGCGATCGGCGTGATGACGGCGGCGGCGAGGAGCGTCGAGGTCACGACCCAGGCGGTGTCGTCCCGGCTGGCGTTCAGCAGCTCCGGCAGCTTCGCCTGGATCGGGACGACCAGGGTGAACATGAACGAGGAGCAGAGCCCGGCGATCGCGAGGACGGCGACGATCGCGGCCTGCGGCGGGGTGCGGGTGAGGCGCTTCCTCGCGTCCTCGTCCCCCGGCATCCCCTCAGGCTATCCCGCCCCTCGCACCCCCAGGGCCGCCCTCCCCTCCTGTTACGCGAGCCGTGATGGGCTCGCCGGGTGGGGTGTGGAGGCACACGGTGAGGGGGGCCCTGCCGGAGTAGCGTGTGCGGCATGACCGATTTCGCACCCGACGGCATCGAGATCCGCTCCCTCACCACGGTGGAGAGCATCGTCGAGGCGAGCCGCGTGCTGGGGGAGGTGTGGGGCGGGGATGCCGGGATGCCGGCGAACCTGCTGCGCGCGCTCGCGCACTCGGGCAACTACGTCGTCGGGCTGTACGACGGCGACCGGATGATCGGCGCGTCGGCGGGCTTCTTCGCGGCGCCGGCCGAACGGTCCATGCACTCCCACATCACCGGGGTGCTCGAGGAGTACCAGTCCCGCGGCCTCGGCCGCGTGCTCAAGCAGCACCAGCGCGACTGGGCCTTCGCCCGCGACGTCGGCCACATCACCTGGACCTTCGACCCGCTCGTGGCGCGCAACGCGCACTTCAACCTGCTGATCCTCGGCGCGCGCGTGACGGAGTACCTCGTCGACCACTACGGCTCGATGCCCGACGCGCTCAACCGCGGGGATGAGACCGACCGCCTGCTCGTGTCGTGGTCGCTCGCGTCGCCCCGCACCGGCAACCCGCCCGACGAGGACATCGTCGCCTCCGTCGCCATCCCGCGCGACATCGAGACGATGCGGCGCGAGCGACCCGCGGATGCCGAGCAGTGGCGCCGAACGGTGCGCGAGCAGTTCACCGACCTCTACGGACGCGGCCTCTCCGTCGGCGGGTTCCGCGACGAGGCCGGCTACCTCTTCGTGCAGGAGCCCGCGCGCGGCTGACTCCGGCTCAGCCGAACGTGAATCCGTCCGGGTCGTCGTCGCGCGGTGCGCGCAGTCGCTCCGGCAGCGGCCACGGCAGCTCGAACCTCCGCCCGGGCCGGCGCACGTCGCCGAAGTCCTCGAGCTTCACCACGATCCGCTCCGGCGTGACCTCGACCATCCGCACGCGCAGCGGCCCCACGGCCTCGCCCTCCAGCATCCAGGGGTCGGCGAGGTAGCGGATTCCGCGCTCGTCGAGAGCGGCCTCTGCCTCGAGCCAGTCGACGGATGCCGCGACCTCCCGGCCGAGCAGATCCACGGCCGTCCACGCGTCGCCGTCGGGGCGGATCCAGCCCACGGCCTCGCCGTCCTCGCGGCGGTGCACCGTCCAGTCGTCCTCGATCACTCCGCCACGCTACTCGCGGCCTGCGCTCCCCGCGCAGCCCCGCGCGCCGGCGTGCCCGACCGCCGAGCCGACGTATCAGCACCCGCCCCGCGCGCTCCTGAAGGCATACCCGCCCCGAGGAGAACCATGATGCGCATCTGCGCGAACGCCCTGCGCTCGGCCGTCGCGCGGATCCGCGCGGCACGCCGACCGCGCCGCAAGCTCCACCCGCACCGCCGCTCGACCTATCTGCCGCCGCGCGACCCGAGACTCAGCCGCGTCCCCGGCCTCAGCGCCCGGGTGTGATCGCGCGCTGCAGCCGCGCGAGGTCGTCGTCGGTGAACACCGCCCGCGGGAAGAGTGCCACCGCGGGGCTCGTGTGCAGCCGGACCAGCACGGCATCCGGCGTCGCGTGCACGGCGCGCAGCGCGGCGAAGCGGACGTCGCCGCGCCCCATCGCCGACTCGTACGCGAGTCCTTCATCGCCGACCTGCACCGAGATCGACGACCCGGCGGGGTGAGCGCGGCGCACGGACGTGCGGGTCATCCGGTAGGTGAGGCCGACGATCGCGCCGATCAGCGCGACCCAGAGCGCCAGGAGCCACAGCACGGCGGCGTCGCCCAGCGTGACCGCCACGAAGATCGCGAACGCGGCGCCGATCGCGCCGATCACCCACACCGCGATCCAGCGGCGCCGGCTGAGCTCCCACCGGAGGTAGGCGGCCGCCAGGCGTGTCGGCATCCCGGCGTCCGCCACGATCGAGTTCGCTGAGGTGGGCACGGCACCGATCCTACAAACCCGCCGCTAGCCTGGCCGCATGCCCCTCGCCCGCCCGGCCGCCGCCGTGACCCTCGAGTCCATCGAGCTGCGCGTCCTGCACCTTCCGCTCGTCGCACCGTTCACGACATCGTTCGGCACCGAGACCGTCCGCGAGGTCATCGTCGTCCGCGCCCGGACGACTGACGGCGAGGGCTGGGGCGAGATCGTGACGCAGCACGCCCCGCTCTACTCCAGCGAGTACACGCAGGGGGCGTGGGACGTCGCCGAGCAGTTCCTCGTGCCCGCGCTCCTGGATGCCCGGACCTTCGCCCCGGGTGACGTCGCCGGCATCCTCGAACCGTTCGTCGGGCACCGGATGGCGAAGGCCGGACTCGAGCTCGCCCTCCTCGACGCCGCGCTGCGCGCCGAGAGCCGCTCGCTCGCGGAGCACCTCGGTGCCGTGCGGGACCGCATCCCGAGCGGCGTCAGCGTCGGCATCCAGCAGGACCCGGCCGCGCTCGTCGACACCGTCGCCGGGTACCTCGACGAGGGGTACGTGCGGATCAAGATCAAGATCAAACCGGGCCGCGACATCGCCGACACGGCGGCGGTGCGGGGCGCATTCGGCGACATCCCGCTGCAGGTCGACGCGAACTCCGCCTACACGCTCGCCGACGCCGACACGCTCGCCGAGCTCGACCCGTTCGACCTCCTCCTCATCGAGCAGCCGCTGCAGGAGGACGACATCGTCGACCACGCCACCCTCGCGAAGCGCCTGTCGACCCCGGTGTGCCTCGACGAGTCCATCGTGTCGCTCAAGGCGGCGCGCGACGCACTCGCGCTCGTGGCGGCGTCCGTCATCAACATCAAGGCGGGCCGCGTCGGCGGCTACCTCGAAGCCGTCCGCATCCACGATCTGTGCCGGGATGCGGGGGTGCCGGTGTGGTGCGGAGGGATGCTGGAGACCGGGATCGGCCGCGCCGCGAACGCCGCACTGGCCGCGCTTCCGGGCTTCACGCTGCCGGGCGACGTCTCCGCGTCGAACCGCTTCTACGCGCACGACATCGTCACGGACCCGATCGTGCTCGAGGACGGGCACGTGCGGGTGCCGACCGGGCCGGGGCTCGGCATCGGGATCGACGAGGCCGCGCTCGCGGAGGCGACGGTGCGACGAGTCGAACTCCGGCTCTGATCCGATCTACGCTGGCCGGGTGCCAGGTCGCGCGAAGCATCGACGCGGGCTCGCGGCCGTCGCGGCGGTCGCGCTCGCGCTGACCGGGTGCGCCGCCGCGGACGCCGCCGACGGGCTGCCGCCCGGCGTCGCCGTCGAGCTCACGCAGCTGCGCTCGGACGTCGCCGAGCGCCGCATGCAGGTGCGGGTGCAGAACGACACCGACGCGGTCATCGAGGTCGAGGGCGTCACCGTCGCAGACCGGCGGTTCGCGGAGCCGGCTCACCAGGTGATCGATCGCTCCACCTCGATCGCCCCGGGCCGCACGGTGGCGCTGCCGGTGCAGCTCGCCCCGGCCGCCTGCGCGGCGCCCGCGGCGGTGGATGTCACCGTGACGCTGACCTACCGCCTCGACGACGCGCTGCGGACCACGACGGTCGCGGCCCGAGAGGACTTCCCGTTCCTCGCCGACCTGCACGCGCGGGAATGCCTCGCCGCGTCCGTCGCCGCGTCCGCCGCCCTCTCGCTCGGACCGTTCGCCCCCTCGCCGCCGGGTGAACCGGCCGTGCTCCCGCTCGAGGTCGCACCGCGCGCCGGCGGCGCGGCCGTGCGGCTGGTCGCCATCCGGGAGACGAATCTGCTGTCGTATCGACAGCGGGATGCCGCGGCCACCGCCTACCCGCTCGATCGCCGCGTGGGCGCCACGGCCGAGTCGATCGCCCTGCCGATCATCCCGGCCCGGTGCGACCCGCACGCCGTGCAGGAGGACAAGCGCGGCACGGTGTTCACGCTCGACGTCGAGGTCGACGGGCGCGCCGGGACGATCCAGCTCGCGGCATCACCGGAGCTGCGAGCCGGCATCCTCACCTGGGTGACGGCCTGGTGCCGGGGCTGAGCGGCGCCGCGGACCGGCGGGACCGCCGGCTGAGCGGCGCCGCGGACGGCTGAGCGTCAGGACGCCGGCGCCGACTCCTCCGCGGCGAACGCCCGGCCGATCTCCGCACCGCGCGCGACGGGATCGCCGGCCGGTGCCGCATCCGCCGCGGTCTCCGCGGGGAGCACGGCGGCCTCCTGGCGGATGCCCTGCGCGACGCCGCGCCCGGTCGCCTGACCCTGGATGATCTGCCGCAGGTCGATGCCCGTCGCCGCCTCGACGGCGTCGAAGGTCGCGCGCATGCCGGTCGCCGACTCGGCCGCGATGTGGCTCGAAGCGCCCTCGCCGCCGAGCACCGTGATGGAGCCGACCTTGTCGAAGCCGCGGGCGAACTGCGTCATCATCGGCACGAGCGCCTCCAGGGCGCGCTGCGCGAGCAGGGCCTCCTGGTTGCGCGAGAGCGCCTCGGCCTCGGCCTCGATGGCGCCGGCCCTCGCCTCACCGGCAAGCCGCACGGCATCCGCCTCGGCCTGCGCGCGCAGGCGCGTGGCCTCGGCCTCCTGCGCCGCGATCTGAGCGCGCGCCTCGGCGGCCTTGACCTGTCCGTACGCGTCGGCGTCGGCGGAGCGCTGGCGCTGGTACAGGTCGGCGTCGGCGACCTTCTTGATGTCGGCGTCGAGCTCGGCCTGCTTGTTCTCGGCCGCCTGCAGGAGCACCGCCTGCTCGCGCACCGCGCGCTCGAGCGCTTCGGCCTGATCGGCCTCGGCGCGGGCGCGCCCGACCTCGGCGGCGGCGCCCGCCTGGTTCTTGTCGAACGCGGTCTGCTCGATGAGGTTCGCCTCGTCGGTCGCGATCTGACGGGCGCGCACCTCGCGGGCCGCGTTGATGCGTGCCACCTCGGCGTCGCGGCGGACGCGCTCGACCTCGCTCGCGCCGAGCGCGTCGATGTACCCGTTCTTGTCGGTCACGCCCTGGATCTGGAACGAATCCAGGATGAGCCCCTGCGACAGCAGGTCGCTCTTGATGCCCTCGGCGATCTGGTCCGACAGCTTCTGCCGGTCGTTCATCAGCTGCTCGACCGTGAGGGTCGCCACGACGCCGCGCAGCGCGCCCTCGAGCTGCTCGGTCGTGAACTGCTCGATCGCGCCGTCCTGGGAGAGGAAGCGCTCGGCCGCGCGACGGACGAGCTCCGGGTCGGAGCCGATCTTCACGAGCGCGACGCCGCTGACGTTGACCGTGACACCCGTGGACGACTGCGCGGTGGGCTCCATCTTGATCTGGCGGGCACGCAGCGAGATCATCTCCGCGCGCTGCGTCAGCGGATTCACGAGGGCGCCGCCGCCGGTGATGATCGAGATGCGGGAGGACTCCCCGCCTACGCCCTTCTGCGTCTTGCCGACGATGACGAGCGCCTGGTCGGCCTTGGCGACCTTGTACCAGGCGCGCACCATGATGAGGGTGAAGACGAGGATGACGGCGATGACGACGACGGTGATCCCGACGATCACGGCGACGCCTCCGGCTGCGAGGATGTCCACGGCACTCCATTCGTGTCTGGGCAGATGTCGCGCAGGATCGTGGGCCTGCGCAGGGCCTGCTTCGAACGTAGCGTGCCGCGGCGCGTCAGCGGCAGTCTCGATCCGTCAGGGTTCGAGCAGGTAGAACCGGAACGCCCCCGAAGTCCTCGATCGGCAGCACCGACACGGTGGTGTAGCCCGCCGCCCGCGCATAGCCCTCCAGCGTGGAGCGGCGCATGACGGTCCCGGTCGCGACCGAGTCGGGCGTGGACATCGAGTCGGGCAGGCAGATCAGCAGGCTGTAGCCGTACATGATCCGTTCGACCTCGTCCCCGTCGGCCGCGAACGCGTCGGCGACGGCTTCGTCCATCACGACCAGGACGCCGCCCGGACGCAGCGCGGTGCGGATCGACCGCAGGACCGCGACCGGGTCCGGCATGTCGTGCAGCGCCTCGAAGACGAACACGATGTCGGCGGTCGCCTCGCGCCCCGCGCTCAGGCTCTCGCCGGCCAGCAGTGCGAAGGACAGCCCCGGGATGCCGGCGGCGTGCCGCCGCGCGGCATCGATGGACGGCGCGTCGACATCGATCCCCTCGACATGCGCCGCCGGATACGCGCGGGCGAGCGCGATGCTCGACCATCCGTGTCCGCAGCCGACGTCGAGGACCCGGGCGTCCGGGCGAGTGAGGATGCCGGCGAGCCGGGGCACGCCGGACAGGGCGGGGGCGAGCCGCTCCTCGAACCAGGGGCGGTTCGCGTCGCCCTGCGCGTCGCGCGCGTCGGGGCCGAACTGATCCCAGGAGACGCCCGTGCCGTCGCGGTACGCAGCGAGGAGCTCCGGCGTGCGGGCGGCGGCCGCCCGCAGCAGTCGCGCGAAGGGAGCGGAGTAGGCGAGGGACGACGGGTCCGCCAGCACCGAGCGCTGCGCGGGGGACAGGCTGAACGCGCGTTCGCCGTCCTCCTCCTGCACCGTGACGAGCCCGGCCACGGCCTGCTGCTCGAGCCACTCCCGCGCGTAGCGCGGATGCACGTCCGCGCGTGCCGCCAGCTGGTCGACGCGCGCCGGCCCGTCCGCGAGCGCGGTGTACAGCCCCAGCCGGTCTCCGAGGTAGATCGACAGCGCCTCGTACCCGCCCAGGATCCGGGTGAAGACCGACGCCGCAAGGGCGGATTCCGGATCGTCGGTCGCATCCTCTGCCATGGCCCACCTCCGCGCATTCGACGGGCCACAGCGTAGACCCCGACACGGCGCCGCGACAGAGGGCCCGAGCCCTACGCTGGGGGGCATGACGATGCCTCCGCAGCCGCCGTACGGCGGCACCCCGCCCGTGCAGCCGATGAGCCCCGCCGACGAGAAGATGTGGGCGACCCTCACGCACCTCAGCGGGATCTTCTTCAGCTTCCTCGGACCGCTCGTGGGCTACCTCGTGCTGCGCGACCGGGGGCCCTTCGTGCGCGCGCACACCGCGACGGCACTCAACTTCCAGCTGACGCTGCTCATCGCCTACGTCGTCAGCGGCATCCTTGTGATCGTCGTGATCGGCGCGTTCCTGTATCCGCTCGTCGCCGTCGCCGGGCTCGTCCTCGCGATCATCGCGGCGGTCAAGGCGAATCAGGGCGAGTGGTACACCTACCCCCTGACGATCACGTTCGTGCGCTGAGGGTCGTCGGCGCCGGCCGCGGCGCCGGGCGGCGGAACGGTCGACAGTAGACTGGAGGGATGCCGGCACCTCCGGCATCCGCGCGTTCCGCGCCCGCTTGTACCGACCATTTGGAGCCACCTGTGGCCGAGCAGTCCCGTCTCGACAAAGTCATCGCCCTCGCCCGCCACCGCGGGTTCGTGTTCCAGGCCGGTGAGATCTACGGCGGATCCCGGTCGGCGTGGGACTACGGCCCCCTCGGCACGGAGCTCAAGGAGAACATCCGTCGCCAGTGGTGGCAGACGTTCGTCCGCGGCCGCGGCGACATGGTGGGCCTGGACTCCTCCGTCATCCTCCCCAAGCGCGTGTGGGAGGCCTCCGGCCACGTCGCGACCTTCACCGATCCGCTGGTGGAGTGCCTGCAGTGCCACAAGCGGTTCCGTGCCGACAACCTCATCGAGGACTTCGAGGCGCGCAAGGGCCGGCCGGCCGAGAACGGCCTCGCCGACATCCCGTGCCCGAACTGCGGCACGAAGGGCCAGTACACCGAGCCGAAGGCGTTCTCCGGCCTCGTGAAGACCTACCTCGGCGTCGTCGACGACGAGAGCGGCCTGCACTTCCTCCGCCCGGAGACGGCGCAGGGCATCTTCGTCAACTTCACCAACGTCCTCACGGCCTCACGGAAGAAGCCGCCGTTCGGCATCGGCCAGGTCGGCAAGGCGTTCCGCAACGAGATCACGCCGGGCAACTTCATCTTCCGCACGCGGGAGTTCGAGCAGATGGAGATCGAGTTCTTCACGCCCCCCGCCGAGGCCCAGGAGTGGTTCGAGCACTGGGTGCAGGCGTGCTGGGAGTGGTTCCTCGACCTCGGGCTCGACCCCGAGAACATGCGGCAGTTCGACGTGCCCGAGGACGAGCGCGCGCACTACTCCGCCGGCACCATCGACTTCGAGTACCGCTTCGGCTTCCCCGGCAAGGAGTGGGGCGAGCTCATGGGCGTCGCCAACCGCACCGACTTCGACCTGACGAGTCACATCGACGCGTCCGGGCACAAGCTCAGCTACTTCGACCAGGCCTCCGGCGAGACGTACGTGCCGTTCGTCATCGAGCCCTCGTTCGGCCTGACCCGCTCCATGATGGCCTTCCTCGTCGACGCGTACCGCGAGGAGGAGGTTCCCAACGCCAAGGGCGGCACCGACACCCGCACGGTGCTGAAGCTCGATCCCCGCCTCGCCCCGGTCAAGGTGGCCGTGCTGCCGCTGAGCCGCAACGAGAAGCTCTCGCCGCTCGCGCGCGAGGTGGCCGACACGCTGCGCACGCAGGGCTGGAACGTCGATTTCGACGACGCCGGCGCCATCGGCCGCCGGTATCGCCGCCAGGACGAGATCGGCACGCCGCTGTGCGTCACGATCGACTTCGATTCCCTCGAGGACGACGCCGTCACGGTCCGTGACCGCGACACGATGGCGCAGGAGCGGGTCGCCCTCGCGGGCCTCACCGCCTACCTCGGCGAGCGGCTGCGCGGCGCCTGACGCCGCGGGCGACGCCGCATCCCCACCGGGTCAGCCGGTGACGGTGATCGCGACGTCGTCGTCGCCCCCGCCGACGGCGTAGGCGAGAGAGCTCTCCAGGATGCCGCGCAGCACGGCCTCGTCGACCTGCTCGAGGTCCTTGATGTACAGGCACGTCACGCTCGAGGTGTGCGGGCCGAGACGCGCGAGTTCGTCCGCGTGGGCGGCCGCCGCGTCGAGGTAGATCGTCGACGCCGCCGCGCGCGGCGCGAACGCCGCGAGCGGCATGTCCCCCTCGACCCCGGTGGGGTAGCGGTAGTGGCAGCTGCCGAACCCGATGATCGTGCCCCACAGCTCCGGATCCCGTCCCGTGATCTCGCTCAGGAGCGCGATCAGGGTCTCCGCGTCGCGGCGGCGTTTGGCGGGAGTGACCCCGGCCACGAACGCGCCGACGCTCCCTCCGGTCTTCTTCATCTCGTGCTCCGCTCCTCGTGTGCCGCAGGCCCCACCGGGCCTGCGTCCGTCACCCGGTGACGGTGATCTCGGCGAACCCCTCGGGGCCCGCCTCGACACGTTCCAGCGAGGCGCGCAGGATGCCGCGCAGCGCCTCGAGGTCGACGGCGGGTACGTCCTTGATGTACAGGCAGCCGACGCCGGTCGTGTGCGGGCCGAGGGCGCCCAGTTCGTCGGCGTGCGCGCCGACGCCGTCGAGAAGGTAGATCGTGGATGCCACCTTGCGCGGCGCGAACGAGAGGAGCGGCGAGTCGCCCTCGTTGCCGGTCGGGTAGCGGTAGTGGCAGGAGCCGAAGCCGACGATGCCGCCCGCCCAGAGTTCGGGCTCGCGGCCGGTGACCTCGCGCATCAGCGCCGCCAGCGCCTCCGCGTCGCGCCGGCGCGCGGCGGGGGTCACCTTCGCCAGGTGCGCGGCGACGTCCGCGCCGGTGCGATCCATCAGGCGCCGTCCTTCGCGGCGGCCTTGGCGGCGCGCTTGTGCTCGCGCACCTTCGTCAGGCTCTCGGGGGAGACGATGTCGGCGACCGAGCGGAACGAGCCCTCGTCGCCGTAGGCGCCCGCGGCCTCCCGCCACCCGGCGCCCGTGAAGCCGTACTGCTTGCCGAGGAGGGCGAGGAAGATCTTCGCCTTCTGCTCGCCGAACCCGGGCAGCGCCTTCAGGCGCTTCAGGACCGTGGGCCCGTCGGGGGAGCCGGCCGTCCAGATGGCGGCGGCGTCGCCGCCCCACTCCGACACGACGGCCTGGCTCACCGCCTGCACCCGCCCGGCCATGGACCCGGGGAACCGGTGCACGGCGGGCGTCTCGGAGAACACCTGCGCGAGCGCCTCCGGGTCGTACCCGGCGAGCGCCGCGGCATCCAGCCCGCCGATGCGCTGTGCGATCTTCAGTGGACCGGCGAAGGCCGTCTCCATCGCGACCTGCTGATCCAGCAGCATCCCGATCAGCAGCGCCAGCGGATCGTCGGTCAGCAGGGCATCGGCGTCGGGATCACCGGTGATGTGCAGGCTCATGGTTCCATGCTCTCACCGACGGGCCGGATGCGAGGATGGATGCCATGACCGACCCCGCCTCCGGCCTCGTCGCGCGTGCGCGCGACGCGCGCGTCGTCGTCGTCGGCGGAGGGCTCGCCGGGCTCGTGGCGGCGCTCGAGTGCGCCAAGGTCGGGATCGGCGTGACGCTCGTGGAGGCCGCGGACCGCGTGGGCGGCGGGATCGTCGCCGCGGACCTCGGCGGTGTCGCCGTCGACGTCGGCGCGGACTCGTTCGACCCACCCGAGGGAGCGTTCCGCGCGCTTCTGGAGGACCTGGGACTGAGCGGCGACATCGTCGCACCGGCGGTTGGCGCCCTCTGGGTGGCCGGTCTCCCGGCGGGGCTCGCGCCCCTCCCGCGGCAGAGCATCGTCGGCATCCCCGCCAACCCGTTCGCCGACGACGTCCGCCGCATCATCGGCTGGCGCGGCGCGTGGCGCGCCTACCTCGACCGCCTCCGCCCGCCGCTGACGATCGGTCATGCGCGCAGCCTCGGGGCGCTCGTGCGCGCGCGGATGGGTGATCGAGTGGTCGACCGGATGGTCGCGCCCGCCGTCCGCGCGCGGTTCGGGGTGGACCCCGACCGGCTCGAGATCGACGCGGCGATCCCCGGTCTGAACGGCGCGCTCACCCGAGCCGGATCGCTGAGCGGCGCCGTCGCGGAGCTGCTCGCGTCGACGCCCGACGGAACGCCGCGCGCGGCGCTCCGCGGCGGCATGACCCGACTCGTGGATGCCCTGCAGGAGCGGCTCGCCGACCTCGGCGTGACCGTCACGCGCAGCACGCGCGTGCGGTCCATCGCGGGCACCGAGGACGGCTGGCTCGTCGCGTGCGACACCCGCACGCCCGCAGGCTCGGACGGCGAGATGCCCGCGGTCGAGAGCCCCGCCATCGAGACCCCCGACGAGCTCCGCGCCGACGCGGTGATCCTCGCCACGGACGAGGCGGAGGCGCGCCGGCTCCTCCGCCCGCACGTCGACCTTCCCGCCGCCGACGCCCCGACGCCGGGACGAGACGACCTCGCGCTGCTCGTCGACGCGACCGCCCTCGGCGCACCGCAGGGGATCGCCGCGGCCGTCCTGGAGGGAACCGTCGTCCGCGATGCCACCGCCGAGTGGCCGTGGCTGGCCGAGGCGCTCGGCCCGACCGTCCGCCTGCTCCGCGTCACGCTGCCCGCGGACGGGGGTGACAGCGACCCCGTGGATCGCGCGCTCAGGGCCGCATCGACCGTGACCGGCGCGCCGCTGACCCGCGCGGAGCTGCGCGGCGCGCACCGCGTGCGGTGGGTCCCCCCGTCGCCGGCCGCCGCCATCGATCACGCTGCGACGACGGTTGCGATCCGCCGCAGCGTGCACGCCGTCGGCCTCGCCGTCGTGGGCGGGTGGCTCAGCGGCGGCGACCCCGCGCAGGTCGCCGAGGACGCCGTCGCGGAGGCCGATCGGGTGCGCGCCCACGCGCTCTGGGGAACGCCGCTCGGGCACAGTACGCACTGACGAGGCCCTTGGCAACCCCCGGATGCCGGAGCAGGCATACAGGGCTACCCTGGTGTCACCAGCACCATCGGCAACGACCATGAGGAGAACCCCATGAGGGGCAAGATCGGGATCGTCATCGGATTGACCGCGGGCTACGTGCTCGGGTCTCGGGCCGGGCGTGAGCGTTACGAGCAGATCAAGGACGGCGTGCAGAAGGTGTGGGACACCCCGCAGGTCCAGAAGCAGGTCGACAAGGCGAAGGAGCTCGGCAAGTCCGCCGCCCTGGCGGTGCCCAGCGCACTGTGGGACGGGGCCGTGAAGATGGGCAAGGCCGCCACGAAGGGCGGCAGCGCCGGTGACCGGCTGGATGCGGCCATCCGCGCCGGCAAGGAATCCGCCGATGACGTCGTCCGTGCCGGCGAGATGACCGCCGCCGAGGCCAAGGAGGCCGCCGCGAAGGTGGCGAAGGCCGCGGATAGTTGAGATGAGCACCCCGCGCGGATTCCGCGACCGCTCCGACGACAGCCTCTTCGCCCTCCTGGGTGAAGTGCCGGAGCTGGTGCGCAACCTCATCACGGCGGAGATCGACTCCGCGAAGAAGTGGCTCAAGAGCGTCGGCAAGGATGCCGGGATGGGCGGGGTGTGGTTCATCATCGCCCTGTTCTTCCTGTTCTGGGCGATCCCGACCCTCGGGGCGTTCACGATCATCGGGCTCGCATCCTGGATCCCCGCATGGCTCGCCGCGCTGATCGTGCTCGTCCTCCTGCTGGTGATCGCGATCGTGTTCGCGCTGCTCGGCATCCTGCGCATCAAGAAGCTGACCCGCACCGACAGTCCCGCGAAGTCGATCAAGGCCGACGCGCGGATCGTGAAGGACGTGACCGATGAGTTCTGAGATCGTTCCCCGCACAGCCGTGGCCCTCGGCATCGCCGACCCCGTGGAGCGCGCGCGTGCCGAGTTGAAGGCCGCCCTGTTCGCCATCGAGGAGAAGGCCAACATCCCCAAGCGGATCGGCGAGGTCGTCGACGAGCAGGTCGTGGCCGTGCGGCGCTTCGCCCGCCGCAACCCCACCGGCGCCGCTGCGGCGGTCGTCGGCGTGGCCGCCGTCGTGGGCGCCGCGGTGTGGGGGATCGTCCGCCTTTACACGCGCTGACCTGGGGTGCAGAACCCGGCTGACGGGTGCGGGGTATGCTCGAACCGCAGGCAGTGGCGATGAGGCAGATGCTGCCGACGATGCGATCCCGAGCGCATGGACGTCCGTCCCCGCCCGGTCGCGCTGTCGGTCGCTCGAACGGGCGTCCGGCGAAGCACCACGAGAGTCGAGCATGAACACACAGCCACAGGCCGCCACGGCCGCGAAGCCCCTCAAGGGCTGGCGTGTGCTCGTCCCGCGCGGCGGACCGTGGGGCGACAGCGTCGCCGCGACGCTCCGCGCGCAGGGCGCCGTCCCCGTGATCGCGCCGCTCATCAACTTCGCTCCGTCGACCGACCAGGCAACGCTCGAGAAAGCCCTGGCCGACCTCGCCGCCGGCGAGTTCGACTGGGTCACCATCACGAGCGCGACCACGGTCGATGTGCTGTACGCCTACCGCGCGGTCATCCCCGTCACGACCCGCGTCGCCGCGGTGGGCGAGACGACCGCCGCAGCGCTCAGCGCCGTCGGCTACCGCGTGGACCTCGTGCCCGACGAGGACAACTCCGCCGCCGGGATGGCGGCGCAGCTGATCGGCCTCGAACCCGAACCGCGCCGCATCCTGACCCTCCGCAGCGAGATCGCCAAACCGGTGCTCACGCGACGTCTGGGCGCCGCAGGCCACGACGTCCGCAGCGTGATCGCGTACCGCACCGTGGGCGTGCCGGTCACCGAGCGCATCGCGCACGACGTGCAGACCGGGCGGATCAACGCCATCCTCATCACGAGCGGTTCCGTCGCCGAGCAGGTGCGCGAGCAGTTCCCCGACATCCCGGCCGACACCGTCATCGCGGCGATCGGTCCGCGGACCGCGAAGGACGCCCGCAAGGTGGGCCTCGGCATCCATGTCATCGCGCGCGAGCAGACGGTCGGCGGACTGATCGCCGCCGTCTCCCGCTTCCCGCTCCCGCACGCCACGGACGAGTTCAGCCTCTGATCCGCAGTCGGACACCCTCCGGATCGTTGCCGCTCCGTAAGCACACAGGCCGCCCCGCGCTGGCAGACTGAGGGCATGGTGACTCTCCTGCTCGACTCGACGCAGCTGGAAGTCGTGCTCTCCGCCGCGGAGCGGGCGCTGGCCTTCCACCGCGGCAGTGTGAAGGTGGCGCGCACGCAGATCCAGAAGGTCCAGCTGACCGACGACGCCTGGACATGGCTCCGCGGCGTCGCGAGCCCCGGCACCCACCTGCGGGGCGTCGTCGCGATGGGCACCTGGCGGGCGGCCGGGGCGTCGGACTTCGTGGTGGTGCGCGGGCACCGGCCCGCGGTCGTCATCGACATCGAGGGGGAATCCGAGTTCCAGCGCCTCGTCCTGACGACGCGCCACGCGCTCGCCCTCGTGCAGGCGCTGCAGCTCGAGACCGACTCCGAGCCGACGGATGTCGTCGAGCTCGCCACCGGCGCGATCCCCACGACCGCGCCGCGGCCGAAGCCGACGCGCGCGCGGCGGCCGGCGCCCGCGACCGCCTGAGGCTCAGCTCACGTCGCGGCGCCAGCTGAGCAGGTGCCCGAGGACGAGGAACACGACGGCGTAGGCGAGCAGCACGATGCCGCCGGCCCACCACAGCAGGCTCGTGGTCTCCCCGCCGACCATGCCCGTGTAGATGCTCGCGCCCACGAGGGCGTCGGAGGCGGCGCCCGGAAGATACTGCGTCACCGTGTCCAGCCCGTCGACGAGCCCGGCGACCACCCGAAGGATCGGCTCGACGAACTGCGTGAACGCGATCACCCCGACGACGGCCCCGACCTGGCTTCGCACGAGGGTGCCGACCCCGATGCCGATCAGCACCCACAGGGGGAAGGCGATGACCATCCGGCCGATCATCGCCCAGGTGTCCGCATCCTGCAGCTGCGTGTCGACGTCGAAGGCCGCGAGGATGCCGGCACCCGGACCGACCGTGGAGGCGATCGCGACGACGGCGAAGAGGAGTCCGACGACGATCCCGGCGACGATCTTCCCGCCGAGCGCGACCCCGCGGCGCGGGATGGCGAGGAACGTCGGCGTGAGCGTCTGGTGGCGGAACTCCCCGGTCACGAGCAGCGCGCCGATCAGCAGGGGGAAGACGTAGCCGACGGCCGTCGCGATGCTGTAGACCATCGGGGGGATGAGCTCGGCCGGCAGCTGCGGCCCCTGGGCGGCGCCGCCGAGGGCGCCGGACGCGTCGGCGGCGAAGACGGCCGCGAGGCCCGCCGCCGTCGAGCCGACCCAGGCGACGAGGACGATCACGAGGATCCACCACAGCGAGGTGGAGAACTGCTTGGTGAGCTCGGAGCGGGTCGCGCGGGACAGGCTCATCGCTGGTCACCGCCTTCCTCGGGACGGGGCGCGTCGTCATAGCGGGGCGCGTCGTCGTAGCGGGAGAAGAACTGGTCGGCCTCGACGTCGGCCTCGGTCTTCCGCTCGGCCGCCTCCCACGGGCGATCGAGGGGGAGATCCTCCTCGACGTCGCCGGACGCCTCCTCCGCGAGGTCTGTGGGCTCTGCCGCCGGCCCCGGTTCGGGGGCGGCCGTCGCCGGCTCCGGGGCCGCCGCGGGGTCCGGTCCGGGCGCGGTGTCGACCGGGGGCGGCGCGTCGAGCGCGGTGGCGGGCGGTGCAGCGGCCGAGGCGTGCGTGCGGATGCCGTTGACGAGGTCGAGGAAGACCTCCTCGAGCGCCGGTCCGCGCCGCTGCAGGGTCGAGAGGGCGATCCCGGCGGCCGCAGCGATCGCCCCCACCTCGGCGGGGTCGGCGCCGCGCGCGGAGAGCCCCGAGCGCAGGATGTCGTACGAGAGGCCGCGCGCATCCAGGGCGGCGCGCAGGGCCGCCCGATCGGGCGCGTCCACGAGGGTCGCGTACTCGTCCGGCGGGGTGAGCGACGGCAGCGGACCCTGGAAGACCAGCCGGCCGCGGGCGATGATGAGCAGCGCGTCCGCCGACTGCTGGATCTCGGAGAGCATGTGCGAGGACACCAGGACGGTCCGCCCCTGGGCGGCGAGTTCGCGGAGGAACCCCCGCATCCACTTGATGCCCTCCGGGTCGAGGCCGTTGGCCGGCTCGTCCAGCACGAGGACCCCGGGGTCGCCGAGCAGCGTGTAGGCCAGGCCGAGCCGCTGACGCATCCCGAGCGAGAACCCGCCGACCTTGCGTCCGCCGACGTCGGCGAGACCGACGACGCCGAGAGCCTCGGCGACGCGGGCGTGCGGGATGCCGGCGGCCTGCGCGTACACGGCGAGGTGGTTCGCCGCGGTGCGACCGGGATGGAAGCTCGACGCCTCCAGCGCGGCGCCGACCGTCTGCAGCGGCTGGGCGAGGTCTGCGTAGCGCTGCCCGCCGATCGTCGCGCTCCCGGACGTGGCGCGGATGAGACCGAGCAGGATGCGCAGCGTCGTCGTCTTGCCGGCGCCGTTGGGTCCGAGGAACCCGGTCACGACGCCGGGCTCCACGCGCGCCGTGAACGAGTCGACCGCCGTGACGGCGCCGAAGCGCTTGGTGACGTCGGTGAACTCGAGTACGCGTCCTTCGGGCATGCGCGGCCTTTCCTCGTCGCGGGATCCCCTCCATCCTGGCCGAAACACGTGGCGCGTGCTGTGCCCGGCCGCCCGTCGGCACGCGGGTAACGTTGCCCGGGTGAGCACCACGTCGACCGACACCGAGACCGGCACCCCGCAGACCCGCATCCGGGCCCGCGCGGATGGCAGCGTCGGCCACCTCACGCTCGACCGGCCGCAGGCCCTCAACGCGCTCGACCTCGGCATGATCGGCGACCTCGCCGCCGCCCTGGACCGCTGGGAGCGCGACCCGGACATCCAGGTGATCCTGCTCGACGGCGCCGGCGACCGCGGTCTGTGCGCGGGCGGGGACGTCCGCGGGCTGTACGACCGGATCGTCGCGGGGCACCCGGAGGACACCGGGGCGTTCTTCCGCGCGGAGTACGCGCTGAACGCCCGGATCGCGGAGTACCCGAAACCTGTCGTGGTCTTCGCCGACGGCATCACGATGGGCGGCGGCATCGGCCTCGCCGGCCACGCCGGGGTGCGCGTCGTCACGGAGCGCTCGCGCCTGGCGATGCCGGAGACCCGCATCGGCTTCACGCCGGACGTCGGCGGCACGTGGCTGCTCGGCCGGGCGCCGGGGCGCCTCGGCGAGTACCTGGGGCTGACGGGCGCCGTCATGGATGCGGCGGATGCGATCTACGCAGGGTTCGCCGACCACTTCGTGCCCAGCGCCCACCTCGGCGACCTGCACGAGGCGCTCGTGACCCGCGCCGACCCCTCGACGCCGAACGAGCTCGTCCTGCTGTTCGACGAGACCGCCGCCCCCTCCCGACTGGAGGCGGCGCGGCCCTGGATCGACGCGGCCTTCTCCGCGCCCACGGTGGCGGAGATCCTCGAGCGGCTGCGCGCCCGACCCGAACCCGAGGCTCTCGCGACGGCCGAGACCCTCGCCGAGCTCTCCCCGACAGGCCTCGCCGTCACGCTCGACGCGGTCCGCGCCGCGCGCGGACTGCCGGGGCTCCGGGACGCGCTCGCACAGGAGTACGGGCTGGTCCTGTGGTTCGCCATGACGCAGCCCGACCTCGTCGAAGGCATCCGCGCGCAGCTCGTCGATAAGGACCGGTCACCGCGGTGGCAGCCCGCGACCCTCGCGGAGCTGGCGCCCGATGTGGCCGCCGGCGCGCTGGCCTCCGTCCCCGCCACGCCGCTCTGGGACTGAGCCCGTGTTCGACAGTCCTCTCTCCGCCTCCGCCTACGACGTGCTGGAGGTCGCCCCCGACGTCGATGAGGAGGAGCTGCGGCGCGCCTATCGCCTGCGGCTGCGGCAGACCCACCCCGACACCGGTGGGGATGCGGTGCAGTTCGTGCAGGTGCAGCGGGCATGGGAGCTCGTCGGCACACCGACCGCCCGCGCCGCCTACGACCGGGGACACGGCTTCGGGGAGACGCCGGTCTCCTTCGCGCCGACCGGTCCGGCCTGGCGTCCGCCCGCCCGCCCCGCCGACACCCGCCCCAAGGCGCGGTCGCACGGTCAGCCCGGCGGCTGGCGCCGGGAGCGCTATCTGACCCTCATCCGGGAATGGGCCGGCCGCGGCGTCGCACTCGCCGACCCGTACGACCCGGCGCTCGTGCGCACGGCGCCGCACGAGATCAAGCGGCTCCTGGCGGACGCGCTGGCGGAGGAGGCGACGGCACGCATCGTCGCGGACCTCGGGATGGGCTACACCGTCTGGCACGACGTCGAGGCGCGCGACCGCGGTCCGGAGGCGAAGCTCGACCACATCGTGCTGGGGCCGAGCGGACTGTACGCCATCCTGTCCGAGGACTTCGGCGGGCCGGTCCGCACCCGCCGCGGCGAAGTGATCGGCGAGGCCGTGCCCGGCGCGCCGGTCGCGACATTGGCTGCCGGCGCCCGCGCGCTCGGGCGGGCGGCGCGGGTGAGGTTCAGCGGCGCGATCGTCGTCCTGCCCGACGACGACGTCTCCGTCGCGATCGACGAGATCGGCCGCGTAAAGTCCCTCCCCGTCGCGGTGGTCTCGCGTGCCGCGCTGGCGACGGTCCTCCGCCGCGGCGTCACCGGTGCCCGCGAGATCGGCGGCAACGAGCTGTTCGACGTGCGCACGCGCCTGCAGCAGACGGTCCGCTTCGTCTGAAGCGCCGGTGCGCGTCAGTCGACGAGACCGAACAGTTCGAGCGGGTGCGTGAGGCGCCACCACGTCGTCGGAGGGTCGATGTCGCCCGCGAGCCGGAGCGCCACGGTGTCCTCGTCGACCGGTCCGCGGAAGACAAGCCGGCCGACGTTCTCGCCCTCGCCCCGAGCCGCGCCCAGCGCGAACGACGGCTCGGCGACCGCCGAGGCGCCGTTCCACAGGGCGACGGCGCCGGCTTCGTCGGTGACGACCTCGGCGCGCTCGCCCCACGGGGTCGTCACGACACCGGCGACCGTGTCGGCGGGGAGGACTGCGGGCTGCGCGACCTCGTCCGAGACGGCCGCCAGGAGTCGCGCCGTCTCCTCGTCGCGCAGCGCATCGGTGGGCTGACCGAGCACGGTGGCGTACACGCGCACCGTCGTCTCTCCGACGACGACCTCGCGGGCGGCGACGAGGTTGTAGTAGTTCCAGAGCCCGCCGGTCTTGACACCCGTCACGGCCGGGTCGGAGAGCAGATCGTTCGTGTTCTCGACCTCGCCGGCCCCCGGCAGCGTCACCGCCGTCGTGTCGACGATCTCCGCGATCACCGGGTTCGCCAGCGCCCGGTCGGCGAGGGCGACCACGGCCGCCGGGGAGGCCTGGTTGTCCTCGTCGATGCCCGTCGGCTCGACGACCGTGATGCCGGAGAGCCCGTGCTGGGTCAGCCAGTCGCGCGCGGCGCGGGCGAACACCGCATCCGACGGCCAGAAGGTCGATACGAGTCGCTCCGCGTAGTTGCCTCCCGACCCGATGAGCATGCCCTGCAGGAGCTGGTACTGCGTCAGGGTCCCGTCGACCGGGACATCCAGCGCCGACTCGCCGCGGCCCAGGAACTCCCAGTAGGTGTAGCGATCGCTCATCGTGAAGGCATAGTCCGGGCCCGGGTCGCCGACCGCGAGCGGCTGCTGGTCGAGCACGAGCAGCGCCGTCACCAGCTTGGTGATACTCGCCATCATGACCGGGTCGGTGGTCGAGGAGATCGTCGCGGCCATCCCGTCCACCCCGACCGCCGCCGCGCCCTCCTCCGGCCACTGCGGAGCCGACAGCGGTGCCGAGACGGGCTCTATCTCCGTGGCCGTCACCACCGGCGGCACGGCGTGCAGCGGCCAGAGCAGCGTCGTCGCGACGTACGCCGCCGCGAGGAGCAACGTCCCGAAGATCGGCAGCAGGACCCCCGCACGCAGCGGCGACCGGCGGGGCCGGCGATCCAGCAGATCAGGACTGACCATCGCGTACGGGGCCGTCACGGCTCGGAGATCCATGCGGGCCGGGCTGGGAGCCAGCGCCTCTTCGTCGACCCACTCCAGCGCCCGCCGCGGGGGCGGGGCGGGGGGCCGGGTCATCCACTCAAAGTACCGCCCCGACGAACCTCGACCGTGCACCGTCGCCACCGGGAGCGGCTCGGTATACTCGAGCGCACAACCACGGGAGTCCGGTGAGCCGGGCTGAGAGGAAGCGAACCACGCTTCGACCGTCGAACCTGATCCGGATCATGCCGGCGCAGGGAGGAGAACACATGAGCACTTCCACGTTCGTGCCCGCACCCGTCGCGACCGCGAGCCGCTTCCGCTGGCGGGTCGTCGACATCGTCGTCGCCAGCGTCCTGGGCGTCGCGATCGGCCTCATCTTCTGGGCGTGGAACACCGTCGGCTACGCCTGGTTCACCGCCATGGACGGGCTCACGCCGGGGCTCGGCGGCATCGCGGTGGGCATCTGGCTGCTCGGCGGGGTCGTGGGCGGCCTCGTCATCCGCAAGCCCGGTGCGGCGCTGCTCGTCGAGGTCGTCGCCGCGATCGTCTCGATGCTCATCGGCAATGTCTGGGGTGTCTCGACGCTCCTCTCCGGCATCGCGCAGGGTCTCGGCGCCGAGCTGATCTTCCTGTTGTTCCTCTACCGGCGCTTCACGCTGCCCGTCGCCGCGCTCGCCGGCATGGCCGCCGCGCTCGGGGCCTGGGTCTTCGAGCTGTTCTACGGCAGCTCGCCGAACATCCTCAAGACGCTCGAGTTCAACCTCATCTACCTCGGGGCGCTGCTCGTCTCGGGTGCGCTCCTCGCCGGTGTCGCCGGGTGGCTCCTCGTGCGGGCGCTCGCCGCCACGGGAGCGCTCAGCCGGTTCGCCGCCGGCCGCGAATCGCGCGCCGAGGTCTGACATGACCCGGCCGGCACGGGTGAGCGCGGCGGGGTGGGGGTGGCGGTACGCCGGCCGCCGCGCCCCGGCGGTGCGCGACGTGTCGTTCACGATCGAGCCGGGGGAGCGCGTGCTCCTGCTCGGCGCTTCGGGCGCGGGCAAGTCGACGCTGCTCGCCGGCATCGCCGGTCTGCTGGGCGGCGCGGACGAGGGCGAGGTCTCCGGGTCGATCCGCATCGACGGTGAGCCCGCCGAGACGCAGCGCGGCCGGGTGGGCCTCGTCCTGCAGGACCCCGACGCCGGCATCGTGCTGTCCAAGGTCGGCGACGATGTCGCGTTCGGGTGCGAGAACCTCGGCGTGCCCGCCGGAGAGATCCCCGTGCGCATCTCCGAAGCGCTCGATGCCGTCGGGCTCGACGTCCCGCTGGACCGACCGACCAAGAACCTCTCCGGCGGGCAGAAGCAGCGGCTCTCGATCGCGGGGGTGCTCGCGATGCGCCCGGGCGTGCTCCTGCTGGACGAGCCGACGGCGAACCTCGACCCGGACGGGGTGCGCGAGGTGCGCGCGAGCGTGGAGCGGGTCGTCGGCGACACCGGAGCGACGCTCGTCGTGATCGAGCACCGCACCGAGGTGTGGGTCGATCTCATGACGCGCGTCATCGTGCTCGACGCCGCGGGCGGGCTCCTGGCCGACGGGGCGCCGGAGGCCGTGTTCGCGGCGCACGGCGACGCGCTCGCGGCCGCGGGCGTGTGGGTGCCCGGCCATCCCGTCGACCTCCCGGTGCTCGGCCCGCTTCCCGGGGCGACCGAGCCCGTGCTGGTCGCCCGCCGACTGGCGATCTCGCGCGACGGCCGCTCCGTCGTGTGCCGGGACCTCGACGTCGCGGTGCCGCGCGCGGCCGCGACCGTCATCGCGGGACCCAACGGCGCCGGGAAGTCCACCCTCGCGCTGACCCTCGCGGGTCTCCTCCCGGAGCGGGAAGGCGAGGTGACCGCATCGACCGAGCTGGCCGGCCGGCGCGGCCGCCGCCCGGCGCACTGGTCCTCCAGGGAGCTCCTGACCCGCATCGGCACGGTGTTCCAGGACCCGGAGCACCAGTTCCTCGCCCAGACCGTGCAGGACGAGCTCGCCGTCGGACCGCGGGCGCTGGGTCTTCCTGCCGCCGAGGTCGATCGCATCGTCGACGGGCTGCTCGAACGGCTGCACCTGTCGTCCCTCGCGCGCGCGAACCCGTTCACGCTGTCGGGCGGGCAGAAGCGCCGCCTCTCGGTCGCCACCGTGCTCGCCACCGGTCCTCGGATCGTGGTGCTCGACGAGCCCACCTTCGGCCAGGACCGGCGCGGCTGGATGGAGCTGGTCGGACTGCTGCAGGAGGAGATCGTCCGCGGCACGTCGGTCGTCGCCGTCACGCACGACGCGGGTGTCGCGCACCACCTGGGCGGCCGGCGGATCGAGCTGACGGCATCCGCCCCGCGGGAGGCGGCGGCATGACGACGGTGGAGAAGCCGACAGCCGCCCCGCCGCGCGCCTGGCTCGACGCCGTCAATCCCGCGACGAAGATCCTGCTCGCCCTCCTGCTCTCGATCCCGCTCCTGGCCTCGATCGACCCGGTGAGCGCGGGGGCCGCGATCACGCTTCAGCTGCTGTGCATCCCGCTGACCGGGCTGAGCGTGCCGACCGTGCTGCGGCGGCTGCTGCCGGTTCTGCTGCTCGCCCCCGTGGCCGGCATCAGCATGCTGCTGTACGCCGAACCCGGCGGGCGGATCCACTGGGCGTTCGGATACGCGACGATCAGCGACGACTCGATCGCCCTCGCCTTCGCCGTCAGCCTGCGCGTGATCGCGCTCGCCCTGCCGACGATCCTGCTGTTCGGGCGCACCGACCCGACCGAGCTGGCGGCCGCGCTCGCCCAGATCGTGCGCCTGCCGACGCGGTTCGTGCTCGGGGTGCTGGCCGGCACGCGCACGCTGGGACTGTTCCTGGACGACTGGCGCATGATGGCCCTCGCGCGGCGCGCGCGCGGCGTCGGCGACCGCGGAGCGATCCGGCGCTTCTTCTCGATGGCCTTCGTCCTCCTCGTGTTCGCCGTGCGGCGCGGCACGAAGCTGGCGATGGCGATGGAGGCGCGGGGGTTCGGCGCGCCCGGTCAGCGCACCTGGGCGCACACGTCGCGTCTGTCCGGACGCGACGCCGTCGCCGTCGCCGGGGGAGTCGTGCTGATCGCGCTCGCCCTGACGGCGGCCGCCCTGGCAGGGACGTTCCGCTTCGTGTGGTCGTGACGGACCGGCGCCCGGCTCAGCGCCGGTCCAGCTCGCGGACGAGCGTGCGCGTCGCCGTCACCCGGTACGACGCGTCGATGAGCTCGCCGACCTCGTCCCAGTCGGTACGCTCGTCGAGGTCCAGGCCCAGCCAGCCGTAGGGGCCGAGGTAGGCGGGCACCCAGAACCGGGGGTCCTGACGCAGCGCCGGTTCGTCCTCCGGATCCATCCGGATCACGATCGCCCGGTCGTGCGCGATCCACTCGTCGGCGGGATGCTGCGACGCGCCGTAATGGCAGAACACGCGCCGCGTGTAGAAGGTCGGGCGGCCGTGGCTGATCTTCTCCAGCGCCGCAGGGAACCCGAGCGCGATGCGCCGCACCCGCGCCAGCATCGGATCGGTCTCCTCGAACATGATCGGGTGCTCCACGTGGCGCATTCTTCCACCCGTCGCCGGGATCCGCGATGGCACACTGGGCGCATGGCCGACTCCGCCCGTCCGTGGGTGCTGCACGTCGACCTCGACCAGTTCATCGCGGCCGTCGAGGTCCTCCGGCGACCCGAGCTCGCCGGCAAGCCGGTGATCGTGGGTGGACGGGGCGACCCCACCGAGCGTGCGGTGGTGTCGACCGCGTCCTACGAGGCGCGCGCCTTCGGAGTGGGGTCGGGGATGCCGCTGCGGATCGCCGCGCGCAAGGTGCCGGACGCGATCATCCTGCCGGTCGATGCGCCGGAGTACACGGCTGCATCCGAGGAGGTCATGGCGACGCTGCGCGCCCAGCCGGGCGCCGTGGTCCAGGTCCTCGGCTGGGACGAGGCCTTCGTCGGCGTCACGACCGACGATCCCGAGGGGTACGCCCGGGGCATCCAGCGGGCCGTCCTCGAGCGGACGAGCCTGCACTGCAGTGTCGGAATCGGCGACACCCTCGTCCGCGCCAAGAACGCCACCGACTTCGGCAAGCCGCAGGGGAGCTTCCGGCTCACATCCGAGAACTGGCTCGAGGTCATGGGCCACCGGCCGACGACCGCGCTGTGGGGCGTCGGCGGGAAGATCTCCCGGCGGCTCGCCGCCCACGACGTCCTGACCGTCGCGCAGCTCGGGAGCGCAGACGAGGCGATGCTGGCCTCCGCGTTCGGCCCGAAGATGGGCCCGTGGTACCGGCAGCTGGGACGCGGCGACGGCTCGGCGGTCGTCGACGACACCCCGTGGGTGGCGCGCGGCCACGGACGCGAGACGACCTTCCAGCACGACCTCGTCGCACGCGCCGACATCGAACAGGCGGCGCGGGAGCTGCTCGCCCACGTGCTCGACGACGTGATCGCCGAGGGCCGCGCCGTCGTCGGTGTGGGACTCAAGGTCCGCTACGCGCCGTTCCTGACGAAGACGCTCGTGCACAAGATCGCCGCCACCTTCGACCGCGCCGAGGTGGCGGCCGAGATCATGAAGCTCGTCGACCGGATCGAACCCGACCGGCCGCTCCGCCTCCTCGGCGTGCGGGCCGAGATGGCCATGCCCGACGACGCGCGGGAAGGCCACACGCCCACCCGCAGCGGGTGGTGACGACCATCCGGGCGCTGGCGACGCCCACAGCGCGCCTAATGCCCGGCGACGTTCTCCGACAGGTCCACCATCTCGGCGCTGCGCTCCCAGAGCTTCTTCGCGACGAGCGGATCGCCGGCGAGGGGATGCGTCCGGGCGGGCCGGTTGTTCGAGTAGAAGCCGCCGGGCTCCCAGTCCACGCCGGGCTTGCCCAAGGCGAGCCAGGTCAGCCGGGAGCCGCCCACCTCCGCCGACGACAGCAGGCGCGCGGTGAGCGGACTGGTGTACAGGAAGCGCCACGCGCCCCGTGCGGCGGCGCTGAATCCGCTCGCGATGAGACCGGGATGGAAGGCGACCGCGTTGATCCCCGCATCCCCGAATCGGCGGTGCAGCTCCTTCGTGAACAGGATGTTCGCGAGCTTCGCATTGCCGTACGCGGTGCTCGCGGAGTATCTCCTCGTGCTCTCGAGGTCGTCGACGTCGAATCGTGAGAAGCGGCGCGCGGCTTCGCTGGAGGTCTGGATGACCGTCGCGCGGCTTTCGAGAAGGCGGTCTCGCAGGAGTGCCGTGAGCAGGAAGCCGCCGAGGTGGTTGACCTGGAAGGTCACCTCGTGCCCGTCGGCGGTGAGGGATCGATCCCCGAAGATGCCGCCGGCATTGTTGACGAGGACGTCGATGCGCGGATACGCCCCGAGGAGGGCGGCCGCCAGCGCGCGCACCTGGGCCAGGTCGCTGTAGTCGGCCACGAAGGAGGCGACACCCAGCGCGTCTGCGACCGCCGCCGTCTTGCGCGGGTCCCGGCCCACGACCACGACCTCCTCGCCCGCATCATGCAGCTGCCGGGCGGAGGCCGCGCCGATTCCGTCGCTGGCTCCCGTGATGATGATGGTGCGAGGCATGCGTCTCCCAAGGCCGAGTCCGGCAAGCGTAGCTGTCACGTCGCGTTCCACAGGTCGCGGTAGTAGGCGAGGCGGTCCTGATCGGGCTCGACGCCGTAGGCCTCGATGAGGGCGTCCTGCCACCCGGGACCGTAGTTCCACTCGGTGCTCATCGCCGCGACGGCGATGTCCGCCCATCGGTCGCCCCGGCCGAGAGCGCCGAGATCGACGTGCGCGATCCACCGGCCGTCGTCGCCGATCAGCGTGTTGGGGCAGCACGCATCGCCGTGGCAGACGACGAGCACATCGACCTGGGGCGGCTCGCGGAGCGCGCCGGGGAGACGGATGCCGCGGGCGGCGGCCCGCCGGATGCGGGAGGGCACGGTCCACTCGAACGGGCACTGCGCCACCGGCAGCGCGTCGTGCAGCGCGCGCAGCCCCTCACCCACGGCGCGGGCCGCGGCGGCCGGGTCGGCGAGCCACCGCGGGTCCACCGCGGACAGACCCGGCAGCGCGCGGGTCACGAGCCATTCCTCGGCACCGTCGTCGCCCACGTCGATGACGTCGGGCACCGGCGTCCACTGCCCGGCCCACCGCAGCCGGGCCGCTTCCCCCGCCATGCTCGTCTCCGCGTGCAGCGGGCCGCACTTGAGGAACCGGTCGTCGTCGGTGCGGAACGTCACGCCGCCGATCTCGTTCCGCCACACCGGCGTGACGGCGGCACCGCCGGCGAGCCGGCGCACGTGCGCGGGCACCGGCATCCGGTCGTCAGGGATCGACATGACTCCATCCTGCCCCGCTAGCCTGGGGATGCCACCGCGCGCGGAGCGAGACGCAGTCCCGCGTAAGCTGGGACGCGATACCAGTTCGAAGGAGAACCGTATGGACATCGCCGGATCGGGCGTCCTCATCACGGGTGGCGCCAGCGGCCTCGGGCTCGCGACGGCGCGCCGCCTCGCCGCCGCCGGTGCGCACGTCACCATCGTCGATCTGCCGGGCTCCGCGGGCACCGAGGCGGCGAGCGGATTCGGCGGACTCTTCGCCCCCGCCGACGTCACGGACGGCGAGCAGGTCGCCGCGGCGGTGGCGACCGCATCCGGGGCCGCGCCCCTGCGCATCGTCGTCAACTGCGCCGGCGTCGCTCCGCCCGCGAAGGTCCTCGACCGCGACGGCAACCCGTCGCCGCTCAGCGGATTCGAGAAGATCGTCCGCATCAACCTCATCGGCACGTACAACGTCATCGCGCACGCCTCCGCCGCGATCGCGAGGACCGAGCCCACGGCAGGCGGCGATCGCGGCGTCATCGTCAACACGGCGTCCGTCGCCGCATTCGACGGACAGATCGGGCAGCCGGCGTACGCCGCCAGCAAGGGCGGCGTGCACGCCATGACGCTGCCGATCGCCCGCGAGCTCGCCCGCTACGGCATCCGGGTCTGCACGATCGCGCCCGGCATCATGGAGACGCCGATGCTCGCGGGGCTCCCGCAGGCCGCGCAGGACTCGCTCGGCCAGCAGGTTCCCTACCCGCAGCGCCTCGGCCGGCCCGACGAATACGCCGCGCTCGTGCAGTCCATCGTCGAGAACGGCTACCTCAACGGCGAGACGATCCGTCTCGACGGCGCGATCCGCATGGCACCGAAATGAGCGACAGCATGAGCGACACGATCCTCCTCGCCCGGGCCGGCGCACTCGCGCGGGTGACCTTCAACCGCCCCGCGTATCTCAACGCGATGGACTTCGAGATGGGCACCCGCTGGCGCGAGGTCGCCCGCGAGGTCACGTCCGACCCGACGGTCGGCGCGATCCTGCTGGATGCCAACGGCCGCGGCTTCTGTGCCGGCGGCGACGTGGTCGCCATGGCGGGCTCCGGCGCCGGTGGAGCGGCGGTGACCGAGATGGCCCACGTCATCCACGACGGCATCCGTGCGTTCGTCGAATCCGACAAGCCGATCGTCGCGGCCGTGGACGGCGCCGTGGCGGGGGGCGGTCTCGGACTCATGCTCGTCGCCGACCACATCGTCGCCTCCGAGGGGGCGAAGTTCGTCAGCAAGTACGCCAACATCGGCCTGACCCCCGACCTCGGGGTCTCCACGCTCCTCCCCGCCGCGATCGGCCAGCGCCGCGCGCTGCACCTCCTCCTGCAGGACGTGACGATCGACGCGGAGACGGCGCTGGACTGGGGCCTCATCACCGAGATCGCCGCCGACCCGGGGGCGCGTGCTGCGCAGGTCGCCCGGTTCTGGCTCGACGGTGCGACGGCGGCGTTCGGCCAGGCCAAGCGCCTCATCCGCACCGGCGCGGGCCGCAGCCTCGCCGACAACCTCGACGACGAGGCGCGCTCGATCGGCGCCCGCTTCGACACGGACGAGTCGAAGGTGCGGGTCGCGGCCTTCGCCGCGGCATCCGCAAAGCGCATCCCCAAGGAGACCTCATGACCGCCACGCTCGCCGGCAAGACCATCCTCATGTCCGGCGGCAGCCGCGGCATCGGCCTCGCGATCGCGCTCCGCGCCGCGCGCGACGGCGCCAACATCGCGCTGCTCGCCAAGACCGACACGCCGCACCCCAAGCTCGCCGGCACGGTGCACAGCGCCGCCGAGGAGATCCGCGCGGCGGGCGGCCACGCCCTCCCGATCGTCGGGGACGTGCGCAACGACGACGACATCACCGAGGCGGTGCTGAAGACGCAGGGCGAGTTCGGCGGCATCGACATCGTCGTCAACAACGCGTCGGTCATCGACCTGTCCGGCTCGCTCGATCTGGCGGCCAAGAAGTACGACCTCATGCAGGACGTCAACGTCCGCGGCACCTTCCTGCTCTCGCGGGCGGCGATCCCGATCCTGAAGGACGCCGAGAACCCGCACATCCTGTCCCTGTCGCCGCCGCTGAACCTGAGCCCCCGATGGCTCGGCGCGCACACCGGCTACACGATGGCCAAGTACGGCATGTCGATGGCGACCCTCGGGATGGCGGCCGAGTTCGCGAAGGACGGGATCGCCGCCAACACCCTGTGGCCGGCGACGACGATCGCGACCGCAGCCGTGCAGTTCGCCCTCGGCGGCGACCGGATGATGAAGGTCAGCCGCACCCCCGAGATCTACGCGGATGCCGCGTACGAGGTGCTGCTGCAGCCTGCACGCGGGTACACGGGACAGAGCCTCATCGTGGAGGACGTGCTGCGTGCGGCGGGGATCACCGACTTCGCACGGTACGCCGCGACGCCCGGCACCCCCGACTCCGAGCTCTACCCGGACATCTTCCTCGACTGAGGCGGCGGACCGATCCTCAGACGAGGCCGAGGTCGACGAAGGCGTTCCAGACGCCGTCGTCCAGCACCGCCGTGGTGACGCGGTCGGCGCGGGCCTGCAGGTCGGGGTCCGCATTGCCCATCGCGACGGACACGCCGCACACCTCGAACATCTCCACGTCGTTCCAGCTGTCGCCGATGCCGATGGCGTCCGCGGGGTCGCGGTCCAGGTGACCGAGCACCTCCAGGATCGCGGCGCCCTTCGTCGTGCCCAGCATGCTGATCTCGCCGTTGCTGCCCCCGGGCATCGGCATGCTCCCCGGGATGACGTGGAAGGTGTCGCCGAGGTCGGTCTGCGCGCGGTCGAGGCTGTCGGAGCGGTCGCTCACGAACACGGCCTTCGCGATCTCGTCCAGGTCGGCCTCGGCGAGGTCGGCGTACTGGTGCAGCGAGACGTCCGGCACGTCGCCGTCCGCCACTCCCAGCGCGCGCAGATCCTCGGCGCGGCGCGCCCGACGGTGGCGGATGAACTCGTCGACGAGGACGCGGATGCCGGGACTCGCGAACACCCGCTCGTGCGACTGCAGGAAATAGTGCATCCCGTGCGCCTCGAAATAGGCCACGAGCCGCTCGACCTCGGCGCGCGGCATGGGGTGCGAGACGATGAGCTCGTCGCCGCGCATCGCGTAGGCGCCGCCGTTCGTGATGGCCCCGTCGAAGCCGATCGCACGGACGTCGGGGTGCACATCGCCGTCGGATCGTCCCGTGCTCAGATACACGAGGTGACCGTTGTCCCGGGCGGTGCGGACGGCGGTGACGGTGGAGGGGGCGATGACCGAGCCGTGCTCGAGGATCGTGCCGTCCACGTCGAGGAAGGCGATGCGCTGCGACGTCATGACAACTCCACGCTAGTCGCAGCGCCGACCGGGGGGATCCCGGCCGGCGCTGGACCGCTCACGAGGTGAGGCTCGCGCCGTTGGTGCGGATGACCTCGGCGTACCAGTCGAACGACTTCTTCTTGAAGCGCTCGAGCGTGCCGGAGCCGTCGTCGTTGCGGTCGACGTAGATGAAGCCGTAGCGCTTGCTCAGCTGCGCCGTGGAGGCGCTCACGAGGTCGATGCATCCCCACGTCGTGTACCCGATGAGGTCCACGCCGTCGGCGATCGCCTCGCCGACCTGCTCGAGGTGGGCCTGGAGGTACGCGATCCGGTAGTCGTCGACGACGGTCTTCACACCGTCGACCTCGACGAGCTGGTCCTTCGCGCCGAGCCCGTTCTCCACGATGAAGAGCGGCTTCTGCCAGCGGTCCCAGAACGTGTTGAGCACGAACCGCAGGCCGACGGGGTCGATCTGCCAGCCCCACTCGGACTCCTTGAGCGTGGGGTTGCGGACGCCGCCGAAGAGGTTGCCCTCGCCCATGTCGCGCTTGTCGGCGTCGACCGTCTCGCAGATGCTCGAGTAGTAGCTGAACGAGACGAAGTCGACCGTGTTCTCCTTCAGCAGGGCACGGTCCTCGTCGCTGATCTCCAGCTCGACGCCCTGCTCGCGGAGGCTCCGCAGGTAGTAGCCCGGGTACTCGCCGCGCACGTGGATATCGCCGAACGCGAGGTTCGTGCGCTCCGTCGTGAGCGCCGCGAACACGTCCTCGGGGTCGGGCGTGAGCGGATACACGGGCATCGACAGCACCATGCAGCCGATCTGCGCGTCCGGGGCGAGCTCGCGCGCGACCTTCGTCGCGAGAGCGGAGGCCACGAGCTCGTGGTGCACGGCCCGGTAGAGGTCGCTCTTGGAGAGCTGCTCCTTGGGCGTGTTGATGCCACCCGACATGAACGGCGCGTGGATCACCGAGTTGATCTCGTTGAAGGTCAGCCAGTACTTCACGCGTGCCCCGTAGCGGGTGAACAGCGTCCGGACGTACCGCTCGTAGAACCCGATGAGCTCGCGGTTCACCCAGCCGTCGTACTTCTCCGCGAGGTGCAGCGGCGTCTCGTAGTGCGAGATCGTGACGAGCGGTTCGATGCCGTGCTTCTCGAGCTCGTCGAGCACGCGGTCGTAGAAGGCGAGGCCGGCTTCGTTGGGTTCCGTCTCGTCGCCCTTCGGGAAGATCCGGCTCCACGCGATCGAGAAGCGGTAGGTCTTGAACCCCATCTCGGCGAAGAGCGCGATGTCCTCCGCGTAGCGGTGGTAGAAGTCGATCCCGACCTGCTTGAGGTTGTCCGGCGTCGGGGCCTCGTTCCGCGGCGTCATGATGCCCTTCGGCATCACGTCCTGGATCGACAGGCCCTTGCCGTCTTCGAGGTAGGCGCCTTCGAGCTGGTTCGCCGCGGTCGCGCCGCCCCAGAGGAACCCGTCCGGGAATGTCGTGGTCGTCATGTGGTGATGCTCCTTACTTCGCGACCGCGAGGGACTCGACCGACACGGCGGTGAAGAGCGGCTCGCCGTGCGCGATCGGACCGGATGCCGCCGCCTCGACGGCGGGGTACAGCTCGGGGTTGGTGATGATGACCGGCGTCGTGAGGTCGTAGCCGGCCGCGGTGATCGCGTCGACGTCGAACTCGAGCAGCAGATCGCCGGCGGCCACCTGCTGACCCGTCTCGACCTTGAGCGCGAAGTGCTTGCCGGCGAGCTTGACGGTGTCGATCCCGACATGGATCAGCAGCTCCGCGCCGTCGGCGTGGCGCAGGCCCAGGGCGTGTCCGGTCGGGAACGCCGCGACGACGGTCGCGTCGAACGGTGCGTACAGCGCGCCGGAGCGGGGGACGATCGCGACGCCGCGGCCCAGGGAGCCGTCGGCGAAGGCGGCGTCCTGCGTCTCGCTCAGGTCGACGACCGTGCCCTCGAGGGGGCTCCACACGACGATGTCGTTGCCGGACGCGGGGACGGCGACGGTCTCTTCCGGCTCCTTGAAGCCCACCAGCACGACCAGCAGGAACGGGATGACGATCGCGGCGGCGAGGCCCAGTGCGAGGAGGATCATGCTGCCGTTGCCGAAGAGGGCGGGGAGGGCGAGGCCCGAGGGGACCACGAACGCCTCGGAGAAGACGCTGCCCATGGCCACGATCGCGCCGCCGACCGCGCCGCCGACGATGCCGAAGGCGAAGGGGCGCTTGAGCGGCAGGTTGATGCCGTAGATCGCGGGCTCGGTGATGCCGGCGAGGAAGCCGGAGAGGGTCGCAGGCGCGGCGAGGGACTTGAGACTCTTGTTGCGGGCGCGGACCCAGACACCGGCGACGGCGGCGGCCTGCGCGAGCACGGCGGCGAAGACGGGGGCGATGAGCAGCATCTGGCCGGTGCTCTGGAACTCGATCTGGAAGACCGGGACGAGGCCCCAGTGCAGACCGAAGATCACGAAGACCTGCCACAGGCCGCCCATGATCGCTCCGCCGAGCCACGGCACGGTCGCGAAGATCCAGCCGATGCCGTCGCCGAGACCGCCGCCGAGGATGTCGGAGATGGGGCCGACGACGAGGAAGACGAGGGGGACGCCGACGAGGACGACGATCATCGGGGTAACGAAGCGGCGGATCGCGCCGGGGAGCTTCGCGTACAGGAACTTCTCCGCGTGCGACTGCAGCCAGACGATGACGACGATCGGGATGACGCTGGAGACGTAGCTGACCATCACGAACGGGATGCCGAAGAAGGTCAGGTCGGGTGCGCCGTTGAGTGCCGTGATCGTCGGGTAGACGAGCGCGCCGGCGATCGCGAACGCCGTCCACTCGTTGGCCTTGAAGTACCGGGCCGCCGTGATCGCGAGCGCCATCGGCAGGAAGTTGATGAACGCATCGGAGAGGGCGTTCAGGACGACGTAGGTCGTGGTGTCGGCGCTGATCCAGCCGAAGGTGACGGCCGCGGCGAGGAACGCCTTGAGCAGGCCGGTGCCGGCGAGGGCCCACAGCACGGGGGTGAAGATCGAGGAGATCATCGAGATGAACCGGTTGAACAGGTTCGTCTTCGGCGCGTCGCCGGCGTCGACGGCATCCGCGGAGCCGAGCTTGGACATGGCGCCGATCGCGGCGTAGACCTCGGGGACGTCGTTGCCGATGACGACCTGGTACTGGCCGCCCGCCTCGGTGGTCGTGATGACGCCGGGGACGGCCTTGACCGCCGCGCTGTCCGCCTTCGAGCCGTCCTTCAGGACGAAACGGAGCCGGGTTGCGCAGTGCACGAGCGACTGCACGTTCTCTTCGCCGCCGACGCCCTTGAGGACTCCGGCCGCTGTCTTCGAGTAGTCCACGGGACCCACTCACCTTCCGCCGCCACACCGCGGCACCTGTTCGGATGGACGCCACGAGCCGTTTCCGGGCAACAAAAAAACCTGAACTCGTTCACCGCCGATTCGGCGATGTGAGTTCAGGTTTTGCCTGCTGTCGCAGTAACAATCCGGAGCATCCGCAGAGCATTCGTCGCTCTGCAGCGCTCACGGTATCACGTCGGCACCGGGGTCGCCACCCGAGACGTGCTGCGTGAGGCGCTCGACGTGCACGATGAGGTACAGCACCTCTTCGTCCGTCAACTCCGATCCCGTGGCCTCGCGGACGTAGTCCTTCACCTGTTTCGCGACCTCGAACGAGCGTGGATACGAGCGCTTCGCGAACTCGAAGAACGACGAATCGGCGCTGCGGAGCATCGACCGGGAGACGAGCCGCTGGAGCAGGAACTGCACGTGCAGGATGAAGCGCGCGTAGTCGGGGCTCTCCGGGTCCACGCGCACGCCCAGCCCCGACTCGACCGTCGTGACGACGTGCTGCACGCGGCGGAACAGCAGCGCCGCCGTGCCGTTGGGCTCGTCGCGCGTCGCGTTGAGGAGGTGCATCGTCAGGAACACCGCCTCCTCCTCGGGCAGGGTCCGCTCCAGCGACGTGCCGATCGAGGAGGCCATCGCCGTCGCCGCGGCGAACTCGTCGGGGTGCAGGACCCGCAGCTCGGGCATCGACGTCGTCGGGATGCGCAGGCCCTGGTCGAGGCGCTCCAGGACGTACTGGATGTGGTCGATGACGGCCATCGAGACACGGCGGCCGAGGTCGCGGCCGAGCGTGCGCTCCGCGGCGTCGACGGCACGGGTGACGGCTTCGATGACGGGGTAGGGGACCTCGGCCAGGATGCGGCGGGCGTGGTCGCCCTCGGTCCCGGTGTCCAGGACGAAGGTCTTCTCGACCTTGGCGGGATCGACCGCATCGTCGGGCTTCAGCTGGAACCCGAGGCCGCGACCCATGAGCACGCGTTCGCGACCGGACTCGTCGATCGCGATGACGACGTTGTTGTTGAGCACCTTGTGGACGGTTCGTCCCGTGACGCGCGCAGCGGTGCGATCGTCGGCCATGCCGCCAGTCTAGGAGCCGTGCCGCGCGGTCAGTGCTGGGGGCCGGTGACGAGCAGGAGGCCGCCGAGGCCGACCATCATGCCGCCGCCCGTCGCGGTGAGCTTCTCGATGCGCCGGGGGGAGCGGGCGAACCAGGCCCGGGCCGCCGCGGCCGCGAACACCCAGATGCTGTCCGAGATGAGCGCGATGACGGCGAACACGAGTCCCAGCTCGATCATCTGCACGGGAACGGCGGCATCCGCGTGGATGTCCACGAACTGCGGCAGGACGGCCACGAAGAACGCGATCGTCTTCGGGTTGGTCACGCCCACGACGAAGCCCTGCCAGAGCTGGGTCGCCGGCGACTGCGGCAGCCGCGCGGCCACGACATCGGGAGCACTGTCGCGGCGGTGGCGGATCGCCTGGACGCCGAGGTAGATGAGATAGAGCGCCCCCAGGACGCGAAGGACCGTGAACAGCACGACCGACTGGGCGATGACGGCGCCCACGCCGAACGCGACGAGCACGACGATCGGGATGAGGGCGAGGGTGACGCCCACGACGCTCAGGAGGCCGCCGCGGCGGCCGAGCGCCAGCGTCCGGCCGACCGAGAAGAGCACGGCCGGACCGGGGATGACGATCAGGATGAGTGCCGCGAGGGCGAAGGCGGCGAGGGTGTCGAGGGAGACCATGCGTCGGGGCCGGTTCAGTCGAGCCGCTTGCGCAGGAAGATCTGGTCGCTGCCGTCGCCGGGGACGCGCTCGGTCTCGGTGTAGCCCTCGCGCCCGTACAGCCGCAGGTTCGCCTCGCTGAGCGACCCCGTGAACAGTTCCGCCTCGGTCGCGCCCGCCTCCCGCCCGCGCTGTTCGACGGCGGCAAGCAGCTGTGAGCCGATGCCCCCGCCCTGCTGGTCGGGAGCGATCGCGATCCGGCCGATCAGGAGCAGCTCGCCGTCGCGCTTCGCGCGGACGGCACCGACGATCCGCGTGCCGTCGAGGGCGACGCAGCCGAGGTTGTCCTTCAGCTCGGCCCGCAGCTCCTCCAGGGTCTGGGTGAGCGGCGGCATGTCGACCGTGTTGTAGATCTGCGCCTCGCTGAGGAATGCGGCGCGCTGGACGGTCAGGACCTCGCCGGCGTCGTCGGGGCGGATGTCGCGGATCTCCATGCCCTCACCGTAGCGGCGCCGCGCGGCACTCGCCCAGGTCGCTCCTCTAACCTGGGACGATGACCGAGTCCTCACCCGTGCGCGCCACCAAGCCGCGCACCGCGCCGCCGCGCCAGGTGCGCCCCGCCACCGAGGGCTGGTCGCAGAAGAAGGACGAGGAGGGGCGCCCGCTCCTCCAGTTCGCAAGCCCGAAGCGCGGCAAGCCGCCCGTGCACCTCGCCGACCTCACCCCGGAGCAGCGGGTCGAGAAGGTCAAGGAGCTCGGGATGCCGGGCTTCCGTGCGAAGCAGCTCGAGAAGCACTACTTCACGCACTTCACGTCCGACCCCGCGCTGATGACCGACCTCCCGGCCGCGGGCCGCGAGGATCTCGTCGCCGGAATGCTGCCGCCGCTCCTGACGGAGGTCCGGCGACTGGAGACCGATCGCGGCGACACGATCAAGTTCCTCTGGAAGCTGCACGACGGCGCGCTCGTCGAGTCCGTCCTCATGCGCTACCCGGGCCGCATCACGCTCTGCGTGTCCAGCCAGGCCGGCTGCGGCATGAACTGCCCGTTCTGCGCGACCGGCCAGGCCGGACTCACCCGCAACATGTCGGCGGCGGAGATCATCGAGCAGATCGTCCGCGCGAACCGCCTCATCGCCGACGGCGGCCTCGGCGACCCGCGCGGCCTCGGGCACGAGGGTGAGCGCGTCACGAACATCGTGTTCATGGGCATGGGGGAGCCGCTCGCGAACTACGCGCGGGTCATGCAGGCCGTGCGTGTCATGGTCGACAAGACGCACGGCATCGGCATGAGCGCGCGCGGCATCACGGTGTCGACGGTGGGCCTCGTGCCGGCGATCATCAAGCTCGCGGCGGAGGACATCCCGGTGACCTTCGCGCTGTCGCTGCACGCGCCGGACGACCACCTGCGCGACGAGCTCATCCCGGTGAACTCGCGCTGGAAGGTCGACGAGGCGCTCGACGCCGCCCGCGCCTACTTCGACAAGACGGGCCGCCGCGTGTCGATCGAGTACGCGCTCATCAAGGACATGAACGACCACGCGTGGCGCGCCGACCTCCTCGCGGAGAAGCTCAACGCCCGCGGCCGCGGCTGGGTGCACGTCAACCCGATCCCGCTGAACCCGACGCCCGGCTCGATCTGGACGGCGTCCGACGTCGACGTGCAGAACGAGTTCGTCCGCCGGCTCAACGAGTCCGGCATCCCGACGACCCTCCGCGACACGCGCGGCAAGGAGATCGACGGTGCCTGCGGGCAGCTCGTCGCCACCGAGGACGACCAGCGCGCCGCGGACGACCTTCCCGTCGCCTGACGCGGCAGGATGCAGGATCGGGTGCGACGCGCGTGACGCGTGTGGTGCCGCCCGCCCCACCCGTCACGCTCGCTCCTACAGTCTGCAACGCGGGCATGGGGGCCGCCGGTGCCGGTCGGATGAGAAAACGCTTCGTCACATGCGGGCCGCGGGCGCGGCGGACCCCGCTAGCGTGGAGGGATGGTCAATTATCGCTATCTCGGCAACAGCGGGTTCAAGGTCTCGGAGATCACCTACGGCAACTGGGTGACGCACGCCTCCCAGGTCGGCAACGACGCGGCGATCGCGACGGTGCACAAGGCGCTCGACCTCGGGATCACGTCGTTCGACACCGCCGACACGTACGCGAACACGGCGGCCGAGGTTGTGCTGGGCGAGGCGCTGAAGGGCCTCGACCGCACGCAGTTCGAGGTCTTCACGAAGGTCTACTGGCCGATCGGCCGCAAGGGTCCGAACGATCAGGGCCTTTCCCGCAAGCACATCTTCGACGGCATCCACGGCTCGCTCTCGCGCCTCGGCGTCGACTACGTCGACCTGTACCAGGCGCACCGGTACGACTACGAGACGCCGCTCGAGGAGACGATGCAGGCCTTCGCCGACGTCGTCCGGCAGGGCAAGGCGCTGTACATCGGCGTGAGCGAGTGGACCGCTGAGCAGCTCCGCGAAGGCGCCGCTCTCGCGAAGGAGCTGAAGTTCCAGCTGGTGTCGAACCAGCCGCAGTACTCCGCCCTGTGGCGCGTCATCGAGGGCAAGGTCGTGCCCGCCTCCGAGGCGCTCGGGATCTCGCAGATCGTGTGGTCGCCGATGGCGCAGGGCGTGCTCTCGGGCAAGTACCTGCCCGGGCAGCCCGTGCCCGAGGGCTCGCGGGCGACGGACGACAAGAGCGGCGCGCAGTTCATCCAGCGCTTCATGAAGGACGAGGTCCTCACCGCCGTGCAGAAGCTCACGCCCATCGCCGAGGAGGCCGGCCTCACGATGCCGCAGCTCGCGATCGCCTGGGTGCTGCAGAACCCGAACGTGGCGGCGGCGCTGGTCGGAGCCTCGCGCCCCGAGCAGCTCGAGGACTCCGTCAAGGCGTCCGGCGTCGTCCTCGACGACGCGACGAAGGCGGCCATCGACGAGGCCCTCGCGCCTGTCGCGGTGACCGACGTCGAGGAGACGTACAAGGTCTCCCCGAAGGGCCGCCCGGCCTGACATGCCGACGACGAGCGCCGGCATCCTGCTCTACCGCCTCGACGAGGCGGGCGGGGTGTCGGTGCTGGTCGCGCACATGGGCGGGCCCTTCTGGGCGGGGAGGGACGAGGGCGCCTGGTCGATCCCGAAGGGCGAGTTCGGCGGCGACGAGTCGGCGCTGGACGCCGCGCGGCGTGAGTTCCGCGAGGAGCTGGGGGTGCAGCCGCCGGACGTCGACTACGCCGAGCTCGGCACCTTCGCGTACTCGTCCGGGAAGCGCGTGACGGTCTTCGTCGCCGACGGCGCGGACTTCACGACCACGGATTTCGTGTACGGCGAGTTCGCGCTGGAGTGGCCGCCGAGGTCGGGCCGGATGCAGTCCTTCCCCGAAGTCGATCGGGCCGAGTGGATGCCGGTGGAGCGCGCGCGGGAGCGGCTGGTCAAGGGCCAGCGACCCGCTCTCGACCGGCTCGGCGAGCTGATCTCCGCCGCCCGCTGACGCTCTTGCGCGCCTCGATCCGCAGGTCGAGACTGGCGGCGAGGAGAGGAGCCGTCATGGCGCACGGGGACATCACGCACACCGAGATCCCGGTCACGGATTACGCGCGGGCGACCGCGTTCTACGGGGATCTGTTCGGCTGGAAGATCACGGAGGCGCCCGAATTCGAGGGCTATCCGATGTGGCAGGCCCCCAACGGCGTCAGCGGCGGCGCGCTCACCGAGCGCACCGAGGGCTTCACGCAGCCGCGGTCCGTCGTCGAGGTCGATTCGATCGACGAGACGGTCGCGAAGGCCACCGCGGCAGGCGGCAGCGTGCTGCTGCCGAAGTCGAACATCACCGAGACGAGCTGGTGGGCCATCATCGTCGACCCGGATGGCAACCAGCTCGGGCTCTTCGAAGGGGCGATGGGCTGAGTCAGCGCTTCTTCGCGGGCGCGGCCGAGACGTCGAGCTTGTCGTGCAGCCCGCCGAGGGACGACCACGCGCTCGTCTTGCCCTGAGCGCCGTGCTCGGCGCCGCGGACGGCGCGCTCGTCCGCCCACTCGTTGAGCACGTGCCCGCGGTGTCCGCGGACGTGCTCGAGGACGACGTCGGGGAGCCCGGCCGCGCGGCGCGCGTCGCGTGCGACGATCAGCTGCTCCAGAAGGTCGCGGTTCTTCGTCGGCGCCCCGGTCGAGGTCTTCCACCCCCGGCGACGATGACCGTCCATCCACTTCTCATAGGAGTCGATGGCGTACTTGGAGTCGGCCTGCACGATGAGGTGCGGGACGTCCGAATGGTCCTCGATCGCCCGCAGCAGACCGAGCAGCTCGCCGACGTTGTTGGTGCCCTGGGGGAGGGCGCCCGCTGCCCAGTGCCCGTCTTCGCCGACCCACGCCCAGCCCGTCGGCCCCGGGTTGCCTTTGCACGCGCCGTCGGTGGCAACGATGTACGGCTGGGGGTCGTCGGTCACCCTTCGACGGTAGTCGATGCGGCGCGGCCCATCGGCCTGTGAGGGTCTCACTTGCGGCCGATGTATACCCAGAGACAGGAATCGCGGCTACAGAGTGCGCTGCAAGGTTCTTGTGTATACACTGAGGATCATGGCCACGGTGATCGGGCAGTCGGATGCGTCGATGCGCGCGAGTGATCGCGCGTACCGGGCTCTCCTCGAGGAGATCCAGTCCGGTGCACTCCGGCCCGGCAGCGTCCTCGGCGAGGTCGAGCAGGCGGCCCGCCTCGGCGTCAGCCGCACGCCGCTGCGCGAAGCCCTCGGCCGCCTCGCGGCGGACGGCCTCGTCGCGCAGGCGTCCCCGCGCGTCACGGTCGTCACCGACATCGACGCCGGCGACATCCGCGAGCTCTTCGAAGTGCGCCGCGCGCTCGAGGAGTCCGCGGCGCGCCTGGCCGCCGTCCGCGGCGACGCCGACACCTTCGCGGCTCTCGCCGACGAGTTCGCGCACATCGAGCCCGCCGCCCAGTCCGACGCCTACTACGCGCTCATCGCCCGGTTCGACCAAGCTCTCGACGGCGCCGTCGCGAACGACTACCTCACCGGCGCCCTGCGCAACGTCCGCACGCACCTCGTCCGCGTCCGCCGCCTCGCCCGCGACAACCCCGCGCGGCTCGCGGCATCCGTCGGCGAGCACCGGCTGATCGCGTCCGCGATCGCGGCCCGCGATGCCGACCTCGCGGCGCACGCCACCCACGTCCACCTGCACAACGCCCTCGTCAGCATCCTCGACTCCCTGGAGGCCACCCCATGACCGTCACCCACCACGTCCGCGTCCACCGCAGCGACGAAGACCTCCCGCGCACCGCGCAGCTCGCGTACAAGATCGCCGAGGTCGCCGCCGACCCCGTCGCCGTCGACGCCGACGTCGTCGACATGATCATCAACCGCGTGATCGACAACGCATCCGTCGCCGCCGCCTCGCTCACGCGGGCCCCGGTCAGTGCCGCCCGCGCGCAGGCGCTCGATCACCCCGTCTCCCGCGGCGGCGCCGGCGCGACGGTCTTCGGTGTCGACAACGCGACGCACACGAGCCCGGAGTGGGCGGCCTGGGCGAACGGCGTCGCGGTCCGCGAACTCGACTACCACGACACGTTCCTCGCTGCCGAGTACTCGCATCCCGGCGACAACATCCCCCCGATCCTCGCGGTCGCCCAGCACGTCGGCGCCGACGGCGCAGCCCTCGTCCGAGGCCTCGCGACGGGTTACGAGATCCAGATCGACCTCGTGCGGGCCATCTGCCTGCACAAGCACAAGATCGACCACGTCGCGCACCTCGGCCCGTCCGCCGCCGCGGGCATCGGGACCCTCCTCGGCCTCGACGTCGACACGATCTATCAGGCCGTCGGCCAGGGCCTGCACACGACGACCGCGACGCGTCAGTCGCGCAAGGGCGAGATCTCCACGTGGAAGGCGCACGCCCCCGCGTTCGCCGGGAAGATGGCCGTCGAGGCCGTCGACCGCGCCATGCGCGGCGAGACCAGCCCCAGCCCCATCTACGAGGGCGAGGACGGCGTCATCGCCTGGATGCTCGACGGCACGGACGCCTCGTACGACGTGCCGCTGCCGGCCGCGGGCGAGGCGAAGCGCGGCATCCTCGACTCGTACACGAAGGAGCACTCCGCGGAGTACCAGGCGCAGGCGTGGATCGATCTGGCCCGCAAGCTCCACGGGGAGCGGCCCGAGCTCGCCGACCCGGCGAACATCGAGCGCATCGTGCTGCACACGAGCCACCACACCCACTACGTCATCGGCTCCGGCGCGAACGACCCGCAGAAGTACGACCCGACCGCGTCGCGCGAAACGCTCGACCACTCGATCCCGTACATCTTCGCCGTCGCGCTGCAGGACGGCGGCTGGCACCACGTCGACTCGTACACCCCCGAGCGTGCGGGACGCGCCGACACGGTGGCGCTCTGGCACAAGATCACGACGGCCGAGGATGCCGAGTGGACGCGCCGCTACCACTCCGACGACCCGAACGAGAAGGCCTTCGGCGGTCGCGTCGAGATCCGCCTCACGAACGGCGAGACCGTGACCGACGAGATCGCGGTCGCCGACGCGCACCCGCTCGGCGCGCGCCCGTTCGCCCGCGCGGACTATGTCCGCAAGTTCCGGCTCCTCGCCGAGCCCGTCCTCGAGCCCGCGGAGATCGAGCGGTTCCTCGCCCTCGCCGAGCGTCTGCCGGCGCTGACGGCCGACGAGGTCCGCGCGCTGAACATCGTCGCGAAGCCCGGGGTCCTGGAATCCGCTCCGGCGCCGAGGGGTCTCTTCTGATGCTGTACGCCACGACGCCTGCGGCCGAGAAACGCCGCATCCTGCGCGAGCGGCTCGCCGCCGGGGAGCTGCTCCGCTTCCCGGGCGCCTTCAACCCGCTCTCGGCGCGGCTCATCGAGCGGAAGGGCTTCGACGGGGTCTACATCTCCGGAGCGGTCCTCGCCGCAGATCTCGGCCTGCCCGACATCGGGCTCACGACCCTCACCGAGGTCGCGGGCCGCGGCCAGCAGATCGCGCGGATGACGGAACTGCCGGCGATCATCGACGCCGACACCGGCTTCGGCGAGCCCATGAACGTCGCCCGGACGATCCAGACCCTCGAGGACGCCGGCATCGCGGGCGCCCACATCGAGGACCAGGTCAACCCCAAGCGCTGCGGGCATCTCGACGGCAAGGCCGTCGTCGACGCCGACACGGCGGTCAAACGCATCCGCGCCGCCGTCGACGCGCGCCGCGATCCGAACTTCCTCATCATGGCGCGCACCGACATCCGCGCCGTCGAGGGCCTGGACGCGGCGATCGACCGCGCGCAGGCGCTCGTCGAGGCGGGGGCGGATGCGATCTTCCCCGAGGCCATGCGCACCCTCGACGAGTTCGAGGCGATGGCATCCGCGGTGAGCGTGCCGATCCTCGCCAACATGACCGAATTCGGCAAGAGCGAGCTGTTCTCCGTCGACCAGCTCCGCGGCGCCGGCGTGGGGATCGTCATCTGGCCGGTGTCGCTCCTGCGCATCGCGATGGGCGCCGCAGGGCGCGCGCTCGATACGCTGACGGACGAAGGGCACCTCACGGGGCGCCTGGGAGAGATGCAGCACCGCGCCGACCTGTACGACCTCATCGACTACGAGGCGTACAACCACTTCGACACATCCGTCTTCAACTTCCAGATCACGAAGGAGTGAGCATGGCCGACACCGACATCAGGAAGGGCCTGGCCGGAGTCGTCGCCGACGTCACCGCGATCAGCAAGGTCAACCCCGACACGAACTCGCTGCTCTACCGCGGGTACCCCGTGCAGGAGCTCGCCGCGACGCAGCCCTTCGACGCCGTCGCCTATCTGCTGTGGCACGGCGAGCTGCCCACCGACGAGCAGCTGGCCGCCCAGCGCGCGGAGGGCCGGCAGTACCGAGCGCTCGCCCCCGAGGTGAAGACCGCCATCGACCAGCTGCCGCTGGACTGCCACCCGATGGACGAGCTGCGCACCGCCGTCAGCGCCATCGGGGCCATCGACCTGGCCGGCAAGGGCTCGGTCCTCGATGCCGTCGGCACCGTCGACGAGAACAGGGCGCGCAGTCTGCACCTGTTCGCCGCACTTCCTTCGATCGTCGCGTACGGGCAGCGCCGCCGGCACCACCTCGAGCCGATTGCGCCGCGCGAGGAGCTCGACTACTCGTCGAACTTCCTCTGGATGACCTTCGGCGAGGAGCCCGACCCGGTCGTCGTCGACGCGTTCAAGCGGTCGATGATCCTGTACGCCGAGCACTCCTTCAACGCGTCGACCTTCACCGCCCGTGTCATCACGTCCACCCTCAGCGACCTGTACTCGGCGGTCGTCGGCGCCATCGGCGCACTCAAGGGCCCGCTCCACGGCGGCGCGAACGAGGCGGTGCTGCACATCTTCGACGAGATCGGCTCGGCCGACAACGTCGTGCCCTGGCTCGACGAGGCGCTCGCCGCCAAGCGGAAGATCATGGGCTTCGGGCACCGCGTCTACAAGCGCGGCGACTCCCGCGTACCGACGATGAAGGCGGCGCTGGACAGCCTCGTCGACTTCTACGACCGTCCCGACGTGCTCGACCTGTACTCCACGCTCGAGTCCGAGTTCGTGGGGCGCAAGGGCATCTACCCGAATCTGGACTACCCGTCCGGCCCGGCGTACAACCTCATGGGCTTCGACACCCTGACGTTCACGCCGCTGTTCGTCGCGGCCCGGATCACCGGCTGGACCGCGCACATCCTCGAGCAACAGGCCTCGAACGCGCTCATCCGCCCCCTGTCGGCCTACGACGGCCCGGACGAGCGCCACGTCGACGGCTACCGCGCCGACACGGAGGCGATCGCGATCACCCGGCGCCCGGAGGAGGCCGCCGGCTGACCCGCGACGCCCGCGCGCCGTCGCGCCGTCGCTCCGTCCCCCCTTGGGCCGCGACCGTCCGGCGAGCCGATAGGGGTTCGCCGAGCCCATGACGGATCGGCGCGGAACTCGGAGGGGTTCGGCGAGCCGATCAAGGTTCGCCGGGTCGGGAGGGGTGAGGGTGCCCGCGGGCGCGCACAATGGATGCCATGACCCGCACCGCCGTCATCGTCGACGCCATCCGCACTCCGTCCGGCCGGGGCAAGCCCGGCGGGGTGCTCAGCGGCATCCACCCCGTCGACCTCGCCGCCGCGACCCTGCGCGCCGTGCGCGAGCGCAACGGCCTCGGCCCCGCCGACGTCGATGACGTGCTGTGGGGCTGCGTCAGCCAGGTCGGCGAGCAGAGCGGCAACATCGCCCGCCAGGCGGTGCTCGCGGCCGGATTCGCAGAGACGGTCCCGGCGGCGACGATCGACCGGCAGTGCGGCTCGAGCCAGCAGGCTGCGCACTTCGCAGCGCAGGGCGTCATGGCCGGGCAGTACGACATCGTGATCGCCGGCGGCGTCGAGTCGATGAGCCGTGTGCCGCTGGGCGTCTCCGCGTCCGTCGCCGGCTCGCCGCTCTCGCCCGGCCTGCGCGCGCGGTACCCCGAGGGTCTCGTCAATCAGGGCGTCTCCGCCGAGCTGATCGCCCAGCGCTGGGGCTTCACGCGACAGGACCTCGACGCCTACGCCGTGGAGTCGCACAGCCGTGCCGCCGAGGCCGCAGCGGAGGGCAGGTTCGACGGGCAGCTGCTGCGGATCGACGGCATCGAGGTGGACGAGACCGTCCGCGCCGGCACCACGATGGCGGGGCTGGGCGCGCTCGCGCCCTCGTTCCGCACCGACGCGCTCGCCGCGCGCCTCCCCGAGGTCGAATGGAGGATCACGCCGGGCAACTCCTCGCCGCTGACCGACGGCGCCTCCGCGGTGCTCATCATGAGTGAGGAGAAGGCGCGCGAGCTCGGACTCACGCCTCGCGCCCGGTTCCACGCGTTCGCCGTGACCGGCGACGACCCCCTCCTCATGCTCACCGGCCCGATCCCCGCCACGCGGCGGATCCTGGAGCGGAGCGGCCTCACGATCGACGACCTCGACGTCTACGAGGTCAACGAGGCGTTCGCGTCCGTCCCCCTCGCCTGGGCCGCGGAGCTGGGCGCGGATGCCGCGAAACTCAACCCGTGGGGTGGGGCCATCGCCCTCGGGCACGCGCTCGGCTCCTCCGGCACCCGGCTCCTCGGGACGATGCTCGCGTACCTCGAAGCGACCGGCGGCCGCTACGGTCTGCAGACCATGTGCGAGGGCGGCGGCATGGCCAATGCGACGCTCATCGAGCGCCTCTGAGCCGTTCCTCGCGGACGCTTCATGAGAGTCCTCTCACGATGAAAGCGCTTGCAAACGCGGAGTTGGTAGCGTCGGCCTCGTACCGGGTACATCGACGTGCCTGGCTCTAGCTCGGGAGCCTCCTGTGTCCACGACCAATGCCGCGTCCACCCCCCTGGAGCCTCGCGGACGGCGCCTGATCGCCGCCCTCGCCGGGCTCGCGCTCGTCCTGAGCGGGGCCGTCGCGAGCGTCACCCCGGCTGTCGCGAGCGTGACCCCCGCCGTCGCGACCGACCGCACGTTCGCCGTCGTCGGCGACCTGCAGAGCGAGCTCGGCTGCCCCGGTGACTGGCAGCCGGACTGCGCGCAGAGCGAACTGGAGCCCACGGCCACCCCCGGCCTCTACGCATCCGAGTTCGACGTCCCGGCCGGGACCTGGCACTACAAGGTCGCCGTCGACGACGCGTGGGACGAGGCATACGGCCTGAACGGCGGCTCCGACGACATCCCGCTGACGATCGCCGGCCCCGCGACGCTCCGCTTCGTCTTCGACGACGTGCAGCACCGCGTGGGCCTCGAGGTCGTCGCCCTGACCGGGGGCTACACGGCCGCCGACGACGCGCTCGTCGCCGCGCCGGTGCGCCAGGCCGGCGCCGGCAAGCAGTTCTACTTCGTCATGACCGACCGGTTCGCCAACGGCGACACCTCCAACGACACCGGCGGGCTCACCGGTGACCGGCTCGCCACCGGGTTCGATCCGACATCCACGGGCTTCTACAACGGCGGCGACATCGCCGGTCTCCGCTCGCAGCTCGACTACATCGCGGGGCTCGGGACGACGGCGATCTGGCTCACGCCGAGCTTCAAGAACAAGCCCGTCCAGGGGGAGGGCGCCAACGCGAGTGCCGGGTACCACGGGTACTGGATCACCGACTTCACGCAGATCGATCCGCACCTCGGCACGAACGCCGACCTCGAGGCCTTCATCGACGAGGCGCACGCCGAAGGCATCGACGTGTACTTCGACATCATCACCAACCACACCGCAGACGTCATCTCCTACGAGGAGGGGACGTACGGCTACATCGACCAGGAGACCGAGCCCTATCGCGACGCGGACGGCGCGGTCTTCGACCCCGCCGACTTCGCCGGCACCGGCGAGTTCCCCGACCTGGATCCTGCGACCTCCTTCCCGTACACCCCCGTGGTGGCGGATGCGGAGACGGACGTGAAGGTCCCGGCGTGGCTGAACGACGTGACGCTGTACCACAACCGCGGCGACTCGACCTACTCCGGCGAGTCCACGACCTACGGCGACTTCTCCGGACTCGACGACCTCATGACGGAGCACCCCGACGTCGTGTCGGGCTTCGTCGACGTGTACCAGGACTGGATCGACCTCGGCATCGACGGCTTCCGCATCGACACCGCGAAGCACGTCAACTTCGAGTTCTGGGAGCAGTGGAGCGAAGACGTCCGCGCCTACGCGGCCGCGCAGGGCAAGGAGGACTTCTTCATGTTCGGCGAGGTCTACGACGCGGACCCCGCCCTCCTGGCCCCGTACGTGCGGCGGACCGACATGAACTCGGTCCTCGACTTCACCTTCCAGTCCTCCGCGGTCGGGTACGCCAAGGGCGGGTCGGCGACCAAGACGCTGCAGACGATGTTCGCGGGCGATGACCGCTACACGACCCCGGACTCGTCGGCGACCGCCCTGCCGACCTTCCTCGGAAACCACGACATGGGCCGCGTCGGCTACTTCCTCAAGGGCAGCGACCACGCCGAACAGCGCGATCGCCTGGCCCACGACCTCCTCTTCCTCAGCCGCGGCCAGCCCGTCGTGTACTACGGCGACGAGCAGGGTTTCACCGGCGCCGACCCGGGCAACGACAAGAGCGCGCGGCAGACGCTGTTCGCCAGCGACGTGCCGGAGTACCAGAACCAGACCCTCATCACGGGGGAGACGGCCGGCTCGGTCGACCGCTACGACACCGGGGCGCCGCTGTACTCGCACGTCGCCGAGCTCTCCCAGCTGCGCGCCGAGCACCCCGCGCTCGTCGACGGGGCGCAGATCGAGCGCTATGCGACCGACGGTCCGGGGATCTACGCGTTCTCCCGCGTCGACCGCGACGAACGCGTCGAGTACCTCGTGGCGGTCAACAACACGGCGGATGCCGCGGGCGCCGCACTGCGGAGCCTGACGGCCGGCGCGACCTACACGCCCGTGTACGGCGACGCGGCCCCGGTGTCCTCCGACGCGTCCGCCGCCCTGACGGTCACGGTTCCCGCCTTCTCGTCCGTCGTGCTGCGGGCCGACCGCGCGGTCACCGCGCCGGACTCCGCGGCCCCCCTCACCGTCACGGTGCCCGCGCCCGGCGCCGGCGTCACCGGCTCGACGCCGGTGGCGGCCACGGCCGACCAGTTCTGGCGGGAGACGAGCTTCGCGTGGCGCGTCGTCGGATCCGACGACTGGCGGGCCCTCGGCACCGCGGAGGACACGGCTCCGCGGGTCTTCCACGACGTCGACGGACTCGCCGCCGGCACGCTCCTCGAGTACCGCGCCGTCTCCACCGATGCGGCCGGCCGGCGCTCGGCGGCATCCACCTACGCGTCCGTGGGCAACAAGGTCACACTCGCGGTCGAGCAGGGGCCCCAGCAGCCCAGCGACCCGACCCCGTACGGCACGGTCAGCATCCCGGGCAGCCTCAACTCCGAGATGGGCTGCGCAGAGGACTGGATGCCGGGTTGCGACCAGGCGCAGATGACGCTGCAGGACGGCATCTGGCGGCTCGCCGTCGACCTGCCGGCCGGTTCGTACGAGTACAAGGCCGCGACGGAGAAGAGCTGGGACGAGAACTACGGCGCGAACGGCGCCCTGAACGGCCCCAACATCCCGCTGGCGCACCCCGGCGGACCCATCACGTTCTACTTCGACGCGCGCACGAAGATCGTGCAGTCCTCCTCCGAGGGACCGGTCGTGACACTGCCCGGCACGCACCAGAGCGAGCTGGGCTGCGCGGCGGACTGGTCGCCCGACTGCCTCCGCACCCTCATGCTCGACGGGGACCGCGACGGCGTGTACGAGTTCTCCACGAACAAGATCCCGACCGGCACCTATCAGCTCAAGATCACGCACGGCCTGAACTGGGACGAGAACTACGGCGCGGACGGCGCGCCCGGCGGCGCCGACATCTCCTTCACCGCCACGGAAGGCGTCTTCACCGTCTTCACCTACGACTCCGAGACCCACCTGCTCACGATCGCGGCCGCCGATGCTCCGCTCGCCGGCACGGGCGAATCGCGCGCGCACTGGATCGACGCCGACACCATCGCATGGCCGACGACACTCGGCGGTGCCTTCGCCGGCGGCCGGTGGCAGCTGTACGCGTCCGCGGACGGCACGCTCGACGTCGTCGACGGCGAGGTCACCGGGGGATCGGATCCCGTCACCCTGACGGGCATCGTGGGCGGACTCACCGATGAGCAGGCCGCGCGGTTCCCGGCGCTCGCGGACTACACGGCGCTGCGCGTCGACGGGCTCGACCGCGCCGCCGTCGCCGACCTGCTCCGCGGGCAGCTGCGGGTGGCCCGCCGCGACGGCACGGGGGCTCTCATCGCGCTCACCGGCGTGCAGATCCCCGGCGTCCTCGACGACCTCTACGCGGACGCCGCGGCCGACGACGCCCTCGGCGTCACGTTCCGCGGAGCGAAGCCGACGTTCCGGCTGTGGGCGCCGACCGCGCAGTCCGCGACGCTGCTGACCTGGGATGCCGGTGCCGCCGGCACTCCCGCGCGCCACGCCGCCACGTTCGACGCCGCAGCCGGCACCTGGAGTGTCGCGGGCACGCGTGCGCTCAAGGGCGACGAGTACCAATGGGAGGTCGTCGTCTACGCCCCGTCGACCGACGCGATCGAGGAGAACGCCGTCACCGACCCGTACTCGGTCGCGCTCACCGAGAACTCGACGCGCTCCGTCGCGATCGATCTGGACGACAAGACCTGGAAGCCGAAGCAGTGGCGCAAGGCCACGGGCCCCGCCATCGACGACCCCGTCGACCGGTCGATCTACGAGCTGCACATCCGCGACTTCTCCATCACGGACGAGACCGTGCCCGCGCGGGAGCGCGGCACGTACCTCGCGTTCACGCGGAAGAGCGCGGGCACCGCACAGCTGAAGCAGCTCGCCGACGCCGGCATGAACACGGTGCACCTCCTGCCCTCGTTCGACATCGCCACGATCGAGGAGGACCGCGCCGCGCAGCAGACCCCCGACTGCGACCTCGCGTCGTTCGGACCGGCATCCACCGAGCAGCAGGCGTGCGTCCAGGCCGTCGCCGATGCGGACGGCTTCAACTGGGGCTACGACCCGTTCCACTTCTCCGTTCCGGAGGGCTCCTACGCCGTCGATCCCGACGGTGGCGCGCGTGTCGGCGAGTTCCGCTCCATGGTCGGCGCCCTCCACGGCATGGGACTGCAGGTCGTCCTCGACGAGGTGTTCAACCACACCGCGCAGTCCGGCCAGGGGGAGAAGTCGGTCCTCGACCGCGTCGTGCCCGGCTACTACCACCGGCTGACCGCTGCCGGCGCGGTGCAGACCTCGACCTGCTGCCAGAACGTCGCCACCGAGCACGAGCTGGCCGAGAAGCTCATGGTCGACTCCGTCGTCACGTGGGCGCGGGACTACAAGGTCGACGGCTTCCGCTTCGACCTCATGGGCCACCACTCCAAGGCCAACGTGCTCGCGGTGCGGGCGGCGCTCGACGAGCTCACCCTCGCACGCGACGGCGTCGACGGCTCGAAGATCTACCTCTACGGGGAGGGCTGGAACTTCGGCGAGGTCGCCGACAACGCCCTCTTCGAGCAGGCCACACAGGGTCAGCTCGGCGGCACCGGCATCGGCACCTTCAACGACCGGCTCCGTGACGCCGTGCACGGCGGCAGCCCGGTCGACTCCGGCTCCACCTTCCGGCAGGGCTTCGGCACCGGCCTCGGCACCGATCCCAACGGCAACCCGATCAACGGAACCCCGGAGCAGGCGCTCGCCGACCTCGGCCACCAGATGGACCTCGTGAAGCTCGGGCTCGCCGGAAACCTCCGGGACTACCAGCTCACCGATCACACCGGTGCCGTGAAGCTCGGATCCGAGCTGGACTACAACGGGCAGCAGGCCGGGTACGCCGACGAGCCGGACGAAGTCATCAACTACGTCGACGCGCACGACAACGAGACGCTCTTCGACCTGTCGGTCCTCAAGCTCCCGACCGACACGACGATGGCCGATCGCGTCCGCATGAACACCCTGTCGCTCGCGACGGTGACGCTGTCGCAGACGCCGTCGTTCTGGCACGCCGGCACCGAGCTGCTGCGCTCGAAGTCGCTCGACCGCAACAGCTACAACTCCGGCGACTGGTTCAACCGGATCGACTGGACCGGGCAGGAGTCCACCTTCGGCTCTGGTCTGCCGCGCGCCGCGGACAACGAGCAGAAGTGGCCGGTCCTGCGCCCTCTACTGGAGAACCCCGCGCTGAAGCCGGATGCCGCCGCCATGGCGGCGGCGGAGGCCGCCGCGCTGGATCTTCTCCGAGTGCGCTCCGACGTCGACCTGCTGCGGCTCGGCTCGGCGGCGCTCATCGAGCAGAAGGTGACCTTCCCGGGGAGCGGCAGCGAGCAGACACCGGGCGTGATCGTCATGCAGATCGACGATCTCGTCGGACCCGACGCCGACCGCGACCTCGACGGCGCGCTCGTCGTGTTCAACGCGTCCCCCGAGCCCACGTCGCAGACCGTCGCAGGTCTCGCCGGCCGTCACTTCGCCCTCACCTCCGCGCAGGCGCGCGGGGCGGACCCGATCGTGAAGACCACCACGTGGAACGCCGGCACGGGCACGGTGACGGTCCCGGCCCGCACGGTCGCGGTCCTCGTCGACCCGGCGGCGATCACGACGAGCATCACGGCCGGCCCGGACCGGCTCATCGCGAAGCACGGCAGCACCGTCACGGTCGTCGGGAAGGTGCGCGCCGCCGACGGCAGCGCGCCGGTCGGAACCGTGACGGTGACCGACGGGTCGAAGGTCGTCGCGACCGTCGCGCTCGCGGCGTCCGCGAAGGGCCGGTTCTCAGTGGCACTGTCCGGCCTCGGGCGCGGGGCGCACCTGCTGCGGGCGTCGTTCGCCGGCGGGGCGGACTACCGCGATTCACGCATGATCGCCCCCGCGCCGCTGCTCGTGTACTGATTCGGCTGCGGCCGACGCGAGACCCCCGACCCGGGGTACGCACCGTCGAGGATTCTCGTGGTATTCAGGAATCTGCGTATTCCAGAGTCGGTTGCCCACTCCGCCCCCGCCGGACGCGCTGCGATCGAGGAAGGGACCCCATGACCAACCGATCCCCGCGGAGGCCGGGCGCTGCGAGCGTCGCCGTCACCGCCGCACTGCTGGCCGGACTCGTCGGTTCGCTCACGGCGGCGCCGGCGCACGCCGTGGCCGCCGATCCGGACCTGTTCTGCGACATCCCCGGGCAGGAGCTCGCGATCTCACCGATCGCCGACCTGCAGGACGGCGACTCGGTCACGTGGCTGTCGACCGTCAAGGGCACGACGCCCACCTCCTTCACCGGCGAGTACGTGGGGAAGCTGGAGAACGGCCTGGGCTACGACGCCTCCGGCAACCCGCGCGATCTTCTGCTGGTGAAGCTCGACGGCGACATCGTCAACGGAGCCCCGGGCTCGCTCGCGGCAGGTGTGTGGTCCGGTGCTTCCGGCTCCCCCGTCTATGACGCCGACGGCGCCCTCATCGGTGCCGTGTCGTACGGCTTCAGCTTCCTCGCCGACAACGTCGCCGGCGTCACGCCCGCTGCGTACATGAAGGCGATCGGCCAGCTCCCCGGGATCCAGAAGCTCAGTCCCGCCGCGACGAACCGGGCCGCGCGGATGGCCGGCGAGGAGGCCGTCGCCGAGACGGGCACGATCCGCCGCCTGGAGCCGGTGCGCGTCACCACCGGCACGACGGCCCGATCTCTCGACGAGTACAACGCCTCGCTCGCGAAGAAGGTGGAGGGATTCCGCGGCGTCGCCGCGAGCGGCCGGGCCATCGACGGCGGTGCGAACGACGGCGCGGACTACCCGATCGTCGTGGGCGGCAACATCGCCGTCTCCTACGCGTACGGGGCGGTCGGTGAGGCGAGCGTCGGCACCGTCACCGCGATCTGCGGCGACGAGGTCTTCGCCTACGGCCACCCGGGCAACTGGAACTCCAAGCTGTCGGCCAACATCCACGGCGCCTCCGCCGCGCGGATCGTCCCCGACCTCACCGGCTCGTACAAGCTGGTGAGCGCGATCGGCAAGGTCAAGGGGAAGCTCGTCGACGACAGGCTGGCCGGTGTCCGCGGCCTGCTCGGCGCGGGGACCGCCACCGTCCCCATCACGACGACGAGCCTCGTCGGGAGCCACCGCAGCACAGCGGTCAGCCACGTGTCCGAGAAGCAGCTGATCGCCGCCGCCGCCTACACGCAGGTCGGCAACGAGGTCGCGCGCATGCTCGACAACGGGCAGGAGGCCTCGGCGAAGGTGAGCTGGTCGATCGTGTACCAGCGAGCCAGCGGAGCCGTCGCCACGCTGAAGAACATCGACCGCTATGCCGACCCGAACGAGATCGCCGCCTACGTCGGCGCCGGTGTGGCCGACGACATCGCACAGCTGCAGGCCAACCCCTTCGAAGACGTCAAGATCGTGTCGGTCGCGGTCGCGGCCCGCTTCGCCGAGGACTACCGCGCCGCGCGTCTCGCCGGCGTCCAGATGCTCAAGAAGGGCACGTGGACGACGCTCACGCAGGGCAGCGTCACGAAGGTCACGCGCGGGGCGACCTACTCCTTCCGCGCCGTGCTCAGCCCGATCCCGGGCGCCGCGCGGGTCACCGAGTACAGCCCGTTCACCGTCAGCATCCCCAAGGGCGTGAAGAAGACCATGACGATCGCGCTGGCGGTGCCCGGCTTCGGGGACGGGTTCGGGGAGGAAGCGGAGGAGCCGAAGACCTTCTCGGCCTTCATCGCCGCACTCGACGACAACGCGCGATCGGACGTCTTCGATCGCACGCGCACCTACACCTCGACGCACGGCCTCAGGGTCGCGCGGACGTCGACGACGGTTGCGCCGACGGTCCTCATCGACGACGGCAAGACGGTGCTGTTCCGGCTCGAGGCGCCCGCGTTGTCGACGCAGCGATAGCCGCCGGCGGCCTCGCGGGCCGCGTGCGCTCCCTCGCGCCGCAGCACCTCACGTGGTGCTGCGGCGCGATGTCTCTCGGGAGCCTGCCTCCGCCCGCGCAGCTCCCGTTCCAGATGCTAGGACATCCATGTAAAATGAGCAGTGTGCCCAACCTGGCACCGACGACGATGTCACCCTGTCTCACGAGGACGTGATCCATGAGCATGACCCTTCCTTCCGCGCTCGGCGCCGACGAACGCGCCGCCATCCTGGACGCCGTACGCGCGTTCGCGCAGTCCGCGCTCGCTCCGCATGCCCTGGAGTGGGATCAGCAGAAGCACTTCCCACGGGACGTGCTCGAGTCGGCCGGGGAGCTGGGACTCGGCGGGATCTACGTGCGCGAGGATGTCGGCGGCACGGCCCTCGCCCGCGAGGACGCCGCCGCGATCCTCGAGGAGCTCGCCGTCGGCGACCCGACGATCGCCGCCTACATCTCCATCCACAACATGGTGGCGTGGATGATCGACGCGTACGGCACCGAGGCGCAGCGCACGGCGTGGCTTCCCAGCCTCGTCGCGATGACCCACCTCGGCGCCTACTGCCTCACCGAGCCGGGGGCGGGATCGGATGCCGCCGCCATCGCGACGAGCGCGATCGCGGACGGCGAGGAGTTCGTCCTCACGGGGGTCAAGCAGTTCATCTCCGGGGGCGGCGAGGCCGCCGTCTACGTCGTCATGGCGCGGACCGGCGAGCCCGGTGCCCGCGGCATCACGGCGTTCCTCGTGCCGGGAGATGCCGCAGGGCTGTCGTTCGGGCCGAACGAGAAGAAGATGGGCTGGAACGCGCAGCCCACCCGCCAGGTCATCCTCGACGAGGTGCGCGTTCCGGCATCCGCCGTTCTCGGCGGGATCGGCAATGGGTTCAAGCTCGCGATGAGCGGCCTCAACGGCGGCCGCATCAACATCGCCGCCTGCTCGCTCGGCGGCGCGCAGTGGGCCCTCGACCGCGCCGTGCAGTACGTGCAGGAGCGCTTCACCTTCGGTGAGCCGCTCGCGGAGAAGCAGTCCGTCGTCTTCACCCTCGCCGACATGGCCACCGAGCTGCACGCGGCGCGCGCGCTCGTCCGCGACGCGGCGCGCGCCGTCGACGAGGGCGCGGACGACGCCGCCATGCGGTGCGCCATGGCGAAGCGGTTCGCCACCGATGCGGGTTTCCGCATCGCCAACGAGGCGCTCCAGCTGCACGGGGGGTACGGCTACCTGCAGGAGTACGGCATCGAGAAGGTCGTCCGCGACCTCCGCGTCCACCAGATCCTGGAGGGGACGAACGAGATCATGCGCGTAATCATCGGCCGTCACCTTCTGCAAGCATGAGGACATGACCGACTTCGACACGATCCTGGTCGAGACGCGAGGACGCGTCGGCTGGATCACCCTCAACCGCCCCGAGGCCCTGAACGCCCTGAACTCCCAGGTGATGCGCGACATCGTCGCCGCCGCGGAGGCGTTCGACGCCGACGAGGGCATCGGCGCGATCGTCGTGACCGGCAGCGAGCGCGCGTTCGCGGCCGGTGCCGACATCAAGGAGATGGCCGACAAGACCGGGCTCGAGATGGTGATGGGCGACCACTTCGGCGCGTGGGGCCGCTTCGCCGCGGTGCGGACGCCCGTCATCGCCGCCGTTTCGGGCTACGCCCTGGGCGGCGGGTGCGAGCTCGCCATGATGTGCGACATCATCCTCGCCGCCGACACGGCGCAGTTCGGCCAGCCCGAGATCAACCTCGCGGTGATCCCCGGGATGGGCGGGACGCAGCGGCTCATCCGTGCAGTCGGGTACTACAAGGCCGCCGAGCTCGTGCTCACGGGGCGTCTCATGAAGGCCGACGAGGCCGAGCGCGCGGGCCTCGTCTCGCGCGTCGTGCCGGCATCCGATCTCCTCGAGGAGGCGCACCGGACGGCCGAGCTCATCGCGTCGAAGTCGCTCCCGTCGGTGTATGCCGCGAAAGCGGCGCTGGATGCCGCGATGGAGACGCCGCTCGCCGAGGGTCTCCGGTTCGAGCGCCACGTCTTCGCGTCGCTGTTCGACACCGCCGACCAGAAGGAGGGGATGGCCGCCTTCCGCGAGAAGCGGTCACCCGACTTCACGCACCGGTGAGCGGGGTCAGCCTGCGGTGTCGCCGGATGCCGTACGCAGTCGCGCGATGAGGGCGATGAGCGTCTCGGCGTCGTCGGTGTCGAGACCCGGGCGTTCGAAGACCGTGGTGTTCAGCGCCGCGGTCGCGTGCGCCGCGAGCCGGCCGCCCTCCTCGGTGAGCGCGACGAGTGTGCCGCGCCCGTCCGAGGGGTGCGGTTCGCGCCGCACGAGACCGGCCGTCTCGAGCCGGTCGACCGTGTTCGTCACGCTCGTGGGGTGCACCTGGAGGCGACGCGCCGCGGAGGAGAGCGGCATCCGCCCCTCCCGCGCGAAGCTCAGCAGGGTCAGCAGCTCGTATCGCGCGAAGGTCAGACCGAGCGGCTTGAGCGTCTCGTCCACGCGCGCGAGCATGAGCTGGTGCGCGCGCATGATGCTCGTCACGACCGTCATGCCCGCCGCCGCGTCGGTCCAGCCGTGCGCGGTCCACTGGCGGCGCGCTTCGGCGATGGGGTCGAGGGCGACCGGTTTCACGCGAGCCACAGATCACCTCCTGCGATCGGGGACAACGGTAGTCGGTTCCCGCCGGTCGATTGGGGTGGGCTCGGCGCGCTCAATAGACTCGGCAGAGGAATGAGGAGGAGCCGATGAGGATCGTCGTCCTGGTCAAAGAGGTCCCGGACACCTACGGAGACCGCAAGCTGAATCTCGAGACGGGGCTCGCCGACCGCGAGGCGTCGGACCGCGTGCTCGACGAGATCGGCGAGCGGGCCCTCGAAGTGGCGCTGTCCTACGCGGACAAGAACGCGGGCACGGAGGTCGTCGTCCTCTCGATGGCACCGGAGGCGTCGACCGCGACGATCCGGAAGAGCCTCGCGATGGGCGCGGCGTCGGCCGTGCACGTCGTGGACGAGGCGCTCGCCGGCGCCGACCTGGGCATCACCGCCCGTGTGCTCGCCGCCGCAGTGCAGCGGACCGGCTTCGACCTCGTCATCACGGGCAACCTGTCCACCGACGGCACCGCCGGCGTCATCCCCGCGATGATCGCCGAGCACCTTCGCGTGCCGCACGCGACCGCGCTCTCCGCCGTCGAGATCTCGGAGACCTCGGTGTCCGGCACGCGCGCCTCCGACGCCGGGACCGCGCAGGTGACGACGCCACTGCCGGCCGTGATCTCGATCACCGAAGCCCTGCCCGATGCCCGGTTCCCGAACTTCAAGGGCATCATGGCGGCCAAGAAGAAGCCGCTGGAGACCGTGTCCCTCGTCGATCTCGGCGTCGAGGTCGACCCGGCATCCGTGCCGCAGACCATCGTGACGGTCATCACCGAGAAGCCCCCGCGCGGCGCGGGCGTGAAGATCGTGGACGAGGGCGACGCGGGCGAGAAGGTCGCCGCGTTCCTCATCGAGAACCGTCTGGTGTGAGGGAGAGCGACATGACCGACTTCGCTGCAGATGCGATCCTCGTCCTCCTGGACATCACCCCCGCGGGCGAGCTCGCCAAGTCGTCGGCTGCCCTACTCGGTGCGGCCTCCGGCGTCGGCACGCCCGTCGCGCTCGTCGTCGCCGGTGAGGAGCGGCACGCGGAGCTCGCGGCCGCCGCGGGCGCCCTCGGCGCCGCGCACGTGCTCACCGCCGCACTCGGCGGTGCCGACACGGCGCTGACCGTCCCGCTCGTCGACGCGCTCGCCGCCGCGGCCGCGGCGGTCCGGCCCGACGCCGTCCTCGTGTCGAATTCGATCGAAGGCCGGGACGTCGCCGGCCGTTTCGCCGCCCGCACGTCGTCGGCGCTGTCGGTGGATGCCGTCGGCGTCGCCCGCGACGAGGAAGGCGTGGTCGCTCAGCACTCCGTCTACGGCGGGGCGTACAACGTCACGAGCGCGCCGACCTTCGGCGCCGCTGTCATCACGGTCCGCCAGGGCGCCGTGGAGGCGCGTGCCGCAGCCGTCGCCGCACCCGTCGTCACGCCGCTGGAGGTCGAGGCGTCCGGCGCCCCCGCCGCCGTGATCGAGTCGTTCGAGGCGGCGGTCGCCGCCTCGTCGCGTCCCGAGCTGCGCGGCGCCGGCAAGGTCGTCTCGGGTGGACGCGGCCTCGGCTCCGCGGAGAAGTTCGCGCTCGTGGAGCAGCTCGCCGACGCCCTCGGCGCGGCTGTCGGCGCATCGCGCGCCGCCGTCGACGCGGGGTACGTCCCGTACTCCTACCAGGTGGGACAGACCGGCGTCTCGGTGTCGCCGCAGCTGTACGTCGCGCTCGGCATCTCCGGCGCGATCCAGCACAAGGCCGGCATGCAGACGGCGAAGACCATCGTCGCGATCAACAAGGACGGCGATGCCCCGATCTTCGACATCGCCGACTTCGGCGTCGTCGGCGACGTGTTCACCGTCGTGCCGCAGCTGATCGCGGCGCTCGAGGCGAAGAAGGCCCAGTAGTCATGGCGACGTACGCGCGGACGCTGCGCCGCGGCCTGCCCCGCCGCCCCGGCGGCGACGCGTGGCCGCCGGCCGGTGACGCGCCGGGAGGCCCGGGCGATTCCGAGGTTGAGTCGCGCCGAAGTGCGGGTGCGGCGGCTGCGGACCCGCACGTCGCCGCGGGTGACGTGGATGCCGCCGGTGCGGCGCCCGCAGACGTTGAGTCGCGTCACAGTGCGGGTGTGAGTGCGGGGGACCCGCACAGTGCCGCGGGTGACGTCGGTGCCGCGACGGCGGTGGGCGTTGCGTCGCGTCACAGTGCCGGTGCGACGGCTGCGGACCCGCACGTCGCCGCGGATGAAGCGGATGCCGCCGCGGCGGCGCCCGCCGCGCGGACGCTGCGTCGGGGTCTGCCGCGCGTGCCCGGCGGCGAGCCGTGGCCGCCCGCATCCACGCTGTCCGCCGCCGCCGTTGCCGTGCCCGGTGCCGTGCCCGATGCTGGCCCACTTCCCGCAGCCACGTCTCTCGAGGCGTCCTCGACCTCCGCAGCGGACTCGGATACGGCCGCCGCGCCGGACTCACCTGCCGCCGCGCCCACTGGCCTCACGCCGTCGGCCGCGACCCCGCCCACCGCGGGGACGGCGCCGGCGACCGTCGCCGCAGCTCCGGCCGCCGACGCCGGCGCCGAGCTGCGCCGAGGCCTGCCCCGCACGCCCGGCGGCGAGCCATGGCCTCCCGCCGGCACCGT
>NZ_FLQR01000006.1 GCF_900078385.1 uncultured Microbacterium sp. | reverse complement strand
CGAGGCCTGCCCCGCACGCCCGGCGGCGAGCCATGGCCTCCCGCCGGCACCGTCGCGGCCCGCCGCGTCGCAGCGCCCGCCGCACCCGCAGAGCCGGCGGTCGACGCCGCTGTCGGCGCTCCCGCCGCCACAGCACCCGCCGCGCCCGCCACGTCCGCGACCGCCCCGACCGCAGCCACCGCGCCCGCGCCCACAGTCACCGCCACACCGACCCCCGCAGGCCCGCGTCCGCCGCTCACCGTCCCGCGCACCGTGTGGGCCGGCCGGGGTGCGACGCGCCGCCCCGCCGCGGCCGCGCCGCCCGCGCTCATCGGCCCGTTCACGAAGATCCAGTGGGCAGGCGCGGCCGTCGTCGTCGGCGCGGCGCTCCTCATCCTCGCCGGCATGGCGGTCGCGGCGGTCCGCTTCGTGCTCTCGCTCGAGGCGATGCAGGACTTCCTCACGACCTACCCGGGCGAGTACCACCTGCCCGAGGGTGCGCCCGTGGGCTTCCCGGCCTGGGTCGGCTGGCAGCACTTCTTCAACGCGTTCCTGATGGTCCTCATCATCCGGACGGGCCTGCAGATCCGCACCGAGAAGCGGCCCGCGGTCTTCTGGACGCCCCGGCGCGACCCGAAGGGCAAGACGAGCCTGACGATCTGGTTCCACCAGTCGCTCGACATCCTCTGGCTCCTGAACGGCGTGGTCTTCGTCGTGCTGCTCTTCGTCTCCGGACAGTGGATGCGGATCGTCCCGACCAGCTGGGAGGTGTTCCCGAACGCGCTCTCGGCCGTCCTGCAGTACGTGTCGCTGGACTGGCCCACCGAGAACGGCTGGGTCAACTACAACGCACTGCAGCAGCTCGCCTACTTCACGACCGTCTTCGTCGCCGCGCCGCTCGCGGCCATCACGGGCTACCGGATGAGCGGGCTGTGGCCGAAGGGCAGCGCGCGCCTCAACCGGGCGTACCCGATCGAGTGGGCGCGGAAGCTGCACTTCCCGACGATGCTGTACTTCGTGGCGTTCATCTTCGTCCACGTCGCGCTGGTCTTCGCGACCGGGGCGCTGCGGAACCTCAACCACATGTACGCGGCGCAGGGGTCCGTGGACGGCGTCGCGTACGCCGACAACTGGACCGGGTTCTGGATGTTCTTCGCCTCGCTCGTCGTCACCGCCGGCGCGTGGGTCGCGGCCCGTCCGCTCGTGCTCGCGCCGGTCGCGCGGCTGTTCGGCACGGTCAGCGGGCGCTGAGCACTCAGGATGCCGTCAGCCGACGGCATCCGCTCACTCCGACCCTGCTCGGGTCAGCGGACGAAGCGGACCTCGGTCAGCGTCTCGCCCAGGAACGGCTCGGTGTGCGTCGCGCCGTCGAGCGCGAACCCGTTGCGCGTGTAGAACCGGTGCGCGCGGGGGTTGTCGTCGGCGACCCACAGGTACAGCGGCTCGTCCGGCTCCACCGCGGCGTCGAACAGGCGCTGACCGATGCCCGTGCCGTGGAACTGGTCGAGCAGGTAGATGAAGTAGAGCTCGCGCGTGCGCGGAGCGTCGCGATCGCGGGCCGGACCGGATCCGACGAAGCCGACGATCTCTCCGCCGACGAGTGCCGCACGCATCTTGAACTCGGGTCCCTGGACGGCCCAGTGGCTCCAGAGGTCGGCCAGGCGTTTGTGCGAGACATTCTCGAGCGCGGCCTTGCTGATCAGGTGGTCGTACGTCTCGTGCCAGCACGCCGCATGCACGCGCCCCAGGGCCTCGGCATCCACGTCGCGAACCGGACGGACGACGATGTCGGTCTGCTGTTCGGCTTCCATGTGGCGACTCTACGCACGGCCCCTGCAATAGTGAAATCCGCGCCAGCCGTGACAAAAGGTCCCCTCGGCGCCGACAATCCGTGACCGCCCCGACTGTCGTCATCCGACAACCGATTCGCCCTCCGCATGCACGGAAGCGCTAGCATCGCGCTTCGTGAACGTATGGTGGCGGACCCTGCTGACGATCCTGCGCGCCAAGACGATGTTGCGCCGTCGCGGCCCCATCCCGCCGACCAGTGTCGGCCGGGTGCGGCTGCGGACGCTCCCCACCGACATCGACCTGCTCCGGCATATGAACAACGGGCGCTACGCCTCCCTCTTCGACCTCGGCCGGTTCGACCTGCTCATCCGCACCGGCATCTGGGATGCCATGAACGAACGCGGCTGGTACGCCGTCGTCGCGAACGAGACCATCAGCTTCCGGAAGTCGCTCGAGCTGTGGCAGCCGTTCACGGTCGAGTCGCGCCTCTACGGTCACGACGACAAGGCGGTCTACCAGATCCACCGCGCCGTGGTCGACGGCGAGGTGTACGCCGAGATGATCGTGCGAGCCCGTTTCCTGCGCCGCACCGGGGGCGTCGTGCCGATCGAGGAGCTCTTCTCCGCCCTGCACCGCCCCGACGACCTCCCTCCGCTGCCCGACTGGGTCGAGGCCTGGGTGACCGGGTCCGCGCTGCCCTCGACGAAGGCCGCCGCGCCGAGCCTCTGGGACTGACCTCGCCGGGCAGGCGCTCCGCGGGGCGCTAGCGTAGGGCCGTGCTGACGATGCTGCGGACTGCGGGGCGACTGGTCCTCAGCCACGGTCCGCTGCTGGTCGCGATCTACCTCGCGGGGAACCTCCTCCAGTACGTCGCCATCGAGGCGTTCGGATTCGTCGGCGCGTACTCCGCCGTCGTCGGCGCGCTGCTGTTCCCGCTCGTCATCGTCGTGCGACTCGTTGCGCTGGTGTCGATGCTGCTGGTGCTCCGCAGCGGCCTGCGCACGCTCGGCGTCATCGCGCCGCTGCCGGATGAGCCCGCGGCGCGCCGCCGCGCCTTCACCGACGCCCTGCTCGGCTCGATCCTCGTGTTCGTCGCGTTCTACGCCGCCTGGGGGTACCTGCGCGATGACGCCAACGCGTATTACTCGCGCGTGCTGGAGATCAACTCGGGACTGATCGCGAACGAGAGCATCCTCGGCCTCGAATCCGGCGGCGACGGGGCCGCCGGCGAGCTGTCGTTCTCGCCGCTGACCGTCGGCATCATCGTCGCCGCATTCGTGCTGCGCTGGGCGTACGGGCGGTACAAGGGCCGCCTCTCGAAGAGCATCGTGGTGCTCGCGGTGTACCTGGAGGCCCTCTGGGTCGTGTGGTCGGCGCTCCTGCTGTCGCAGGCGTTCGACGCCGTCGGGTCGTGGGTCGACTCGCGGCAGGCCATGGTCTGGCTCGCGGATCTCCGCGAGTGGCTCGCGGCCCAGGTCGCTCCCGTGGCATGGGTCTGGGATGGCGTCGAGTGGCTCCTCGGCGAGGCCGGCGGCATCCTCCTCCTGCCGCTCGCGTGGCTGGCGGTCGCGGGCGTCATCTTCGGCCAGGCCGTCGCGCCGCCCCCGGCGCGCGTGCGGGGCGCGATCGTCGACCGCGCGCGCACCCGCTTCGGCCGGCTTCCGGCGTGGACGCGCCGCCGCTCGAGCGACCTGTGGGGCCAGATCGTCGCCCGGTTCCGCCCCATCGTGCAGGCGGTCGTGCTGATGTGGCGGGCCGGGCCCGCGCTCATCGGCGGCTACGTGCTCCTCTTCACGATCGTGCTGGCACTCGATTCCCTCCTCGGCATCGCGCTCACCCGTCTCGTGGGGCCCCAGTCGTTCGCCGAGTTCTGGCTGCCCGCCTCCACGATCGTGTTCTCGGTGCCCGCTCTGCTCATCGAGCCGCTGCGGCTCATCGTCGTGGCCTCCGCGTACGACCGTGTCGTGGGGCGGCTGACGGCGCCCGAACTCGTCGCAGCCTGAGTCAGGGTTCGACGCGCAGGCGGGCGAACTCCGGCAGCGCATCCGCCCAGGTGAGGTCGACGTGGAAGGGGCCGGTCGCGTCCGCCGGCACGAGATAGCTCGTGACCAGGGTGAACCAGCGTCCGGCATCGGTGGGACAGGAGGTGGGGCGAGCCGTGTCGAAGGAGTCCAAGCCGAGCTCCAGCGCCGACTCGCGCCACGAGCGCTGCAGGCCGTCGGTCTCCCGCAGCACGGGGGAGAGGCACGACATGTCGTCGCCGTGCGTGTCGACGGGGAGGTGCACCGTGACGACACGGGTCCCCCGGGGAGCGCTGTCCATCCTCTCGAACTCGGCGGTCGCCGGGCCCACCGTGATCCCGGCGACGTCGACCGACCCGGAGGGCCCCGCCGTCACGGCATCCGAACCGGATCCCGCGAGGGCGGTGCGCTCGTGCTGGCTGATCCCGATCCCGCCGACCGGCACGAGCACCGCCAGCACCAGGAGGGCGATCCCGTTGCGGCGCCACCACGCGTTCACGGCCGGGCCCATTCGCGGGGGTGCAGCTCCGCCTCGGCGGAGCGCTCGATCTCGGCCATGGGCACCGGGAGCTCGATGACCGAATCGAGACGGGTCTCGCCCAGCGTCGCGAGACGCAGCACGGCTTCCTCCGCCTCGAGGTCGGCCGGCAGCTCGAAGGCGATGCTGCCGCGGCGGGGCACGCCGGCCGTGAGGCCCTGCTGGTAGAGCGAGCCGTCGGCGCGCTCGGTCGCGGCGAACGTGCGGTCGCCGACGCGGAGCGTCGCGTGGGCGAGGGTGCGGGGGCTCACCCGCGACGAGATCGACAGATCGACGACGAGCCAATTCCCCTCGGCCGACCAGCCTCCGTCGATCAGCGTGTCCGCGCGCCGGAGTCCCTCGACGGTCGCGACGATGTCGCGACCGGTGGCCTGCTCTCCGACGGATGCCGTGACGACGAAGGGCGCCTCGCGGGCGTCCTCCGGCGGCGTCGCGAACGCCACGAACCATGCGCCGACCACGAAGGCGACACCGAGGGTCCACGTCAGCCAGGGCTTCATTGGTCCCCCGGGCGGTACTCGACCGGCAGGGTCACCTGGGCGATCGGAACGGGGTCGTCCCACCACTGACCGCTCGTGACGGCCTGGCCGGTTCGCAGGGTGGGATCGCTCACGGTCACCGTGACGTCGTCGCCGTCGGCCAGCGCGTCGTCCGGGATGAGCCAGGCGACCGCCAGCTCCGCGGGAACGCCGGGCTGCAGTCGCGGGTTCGTCGTCGCGTCGTCGATCCGAGCCATCGACGTCAGCTCCGCACCGGGCGCCGCGATCGACAGCGTCTCGCGCATGCCGCTGAACCCCTCCGGCGCGGTCCACACGTTCTCCACCGTGATCCGCAGCGCCAGCACGCGCTGTCCCTCCCCGGGGTACGCGCCGGCCTCGGCGAGCTCGTCGAAGAGGAACGCACGGTCCACCGACAGCGCGTACAGCGGCCCGGTGTGCGTCTGCCCGACCTCGAGTTCGGCGACCGGCTCGGCCGCAGCGGTCGCGAGTCCGCCGAACGCCGCGGTGGCCGCGAGGAAGAGTCCCGTCGCGATCGCGGCGAACCATTTCGTGGGCACCCGGTCGGCCGCGGCCCGCAGTCGCGAGAACGACGAGACGCGCGGGCGGGCGGGGGGCTCCGTCGTCGTCACACGCACAGCCTAGGTGGACGCGTTCCTCCGTAGAGTTGTCGCCATGCCCAACACCTCTTCCGTGGCGCCACAAGCGCCCCACGCGGACCTGGCGACGCGAGCCATCGAACTCGCGCAGCGCTGGGTCGCCGAATCCGCCGACGCCGATGTCGACCCCTCCGCCGAACGCCTCGCCGGCGTCCTGAAGGATCCGAACGGACTGCCCTTCACGATCGGGTTCGTGGACGGGGTCATGCGCCCCGAGAGCCTGGCGGCGGCGGCATCCAATCTTCAGCGCGTCGCCCCGCTCGTCCCCGGCTTCCTGCCCTGGTTCCTGCGCGGCGCGGTCCGCGCGGGAGGCGCGGTCGCCCCGGTGCTGCCTGCGCCGACCGTGCCGATCGCGCGCCGCGTCCTCCGGGAGATGGTCGGACACCTCGTCGTCGACGCCCGCCCGGACAAGCTCGGCCCGGCGATCGCGAAGATCCGCGAGTCCGGGGCCCGACTGAACCTCAACCTCCTCGGCGAGGCCGTCCTCGGTGAGGGCGAGGCGCTGCGCCGGCTCGACGGCATCCACGACCTCGTCCGTCGCGACGACGTCGACTACGTCTCCGTCAAGGTCTCCGCCATCGCGAGCCACATCTCGATGTGGGCGTTCGACGAGGTCGTCGACGCCGTCGTCGAGCGCCTGCTGCCGCTGTACGTCACGGCATCCTCCGACGGGACCTTCATCAACCTCGACATGGAGGAGTACCGCGACCTCGACCTGACGATCGCCGTCTTCACGCGCATCCTCGAGGACCCCCGTCTGCAAGGACTCGAGGCGGGCATCGTGCTGCAGGCGTACCTGCCGGACGCGCTCCCGGCCCTGCGTCAGCTGACGGCCTGGGCGCAGAGCCGCGTCGCGGCCGGTGGCGCACGCATCAAGATCCGGCTCGTGAAGGGTGCGAACCTCGCGATGGAGCGGGTGGATGCCGTGATGCACGGCTGGCCGCTCGCCACCTACGGGTCCAAGCTCGACTCGGACGCCAACTACGTGCGGTGCCTGGACGAGGCGCTGCGGGCCGAGAGCACCGCCGCCGTGCGGATCGGGGTCGCGGGGCACAACCTGTTCGACATCGCCTATGCGTGGCTGCTCGCCGGTGAGCGGGGTGTCCGCGACGACATCGAGTTCGAGATGCTGCTCGGGATGGCGCAGGGCCAGGTCGAGGCGGTCGCCCGCGAGGTCGGGCACGTCCTGCTCTACGTGCCGGTTGTGTCGCCCGACGAGTTCGACGTCGCCATCAGCTACCTCGTGCGCCGCCTCGAAGAGAACGCGTCGAGCGACAACTTCCTCTCCGCCGCGTTCGACCTCGTCGAAGACCCGCGGATGTTCACCCGCGAGGAGCGGCGCTTCCTGGCCTCGCTGGAGCGCGCCGCTGACCCCGCCCTGACGACGGGCCCGCACCGCGTGCAGGACCGCACCGAGGTGACGGCCGCGGCCGACGCGCCTCGACTCACCCGCGACGCGCCGGAGGAGTCCGACCTCACGCAGGCCGTGCTGGGCATCGCGCGCTCCTCGACGGCGGAGGAGGCCGCGGAGCCCGGCGACACCCAGCCGCTCGAGCCCGCCGCGCACGAACTGCTCTTCGGGGGTGAGGCGTTCGTGGAGACCGCCGTCTTCGCGACGCGGGAGACCCGCGCCGCTGCGGGTGCACCCGGATTCGACAACGCCCCGGACTCCGACCCCTCGCTCCCGGCGAACCGGGCCTGGGCCCGCGACATCCTCGCCCGCGTCGCCACGTCGACGGCCGGGGATGCCACGATCAGCGCCGCCCGGGTGGACGACGAGGCCGCCCTCGAGGCCGTCGTCGCGCGGGCCCGATCCGCCGCCGAGACGTGGGGTGCCACTCCCGCCGCCGACCGTGCCGCGGTCCTCCAGGCCGCCGCGCGCGCCCTCGAGGACCGGCGCGGCGAGCTCATCGAGGTCGCGGCGTCGGAGACCGGGAAGGTCTTCGCCGAAGCGGACGTGGAGATCAGCGAGGCCGTCGACTTCGCGAACTACTACGCCGCGACGGCGCGCGAGCTCGACCGGGTGAGCGGCGCGGTGTTCGTCCCGGCGCGGTTGACCGTCGTCACGCCGCCCTGGAACTTCCCGATCGCGATCCCCGCCGGTGGCGTGCTCGCGGCGCTCGCCGCGGGTTCCGCCGTCGTGTTCAAACCGGCGCCGCAGGCGCGCCGGTGCGCCGCCGTCGTCGCGGAGGCGCTGTGGGCGGCCGGTGTGCCGCGCGACCTCCTGGCCCTCGTCGACATCGACGAGGGCGGCCTCGGGCAGCAGCTCCTCTCGCACCCCGATGTCGATCGCGTCATCCTCACCGGCTCGTGGGAGACGGCGGCCCTGTTCCGCTCGTGGCGGCCCGACCTCCCGCTCCTCGCGGAGACCAGCGGCAAGAACGCGATGATCGTCATGCCCTCCGCCGACCTCGACCTCGCGGCATCCGATCTCGTGAAGAGCGCGTTCGGCCACGCCGGCCAGAAGTGCTCGGCGGCGTCGCTCGCGATCCTCGTGGGACCCGTCGGCCGCTCCCAGCGGTTCAAGCGGCAGCTCGTGGATGCCGTCCGCTCGCTGCGCGTCGGGCCGCCGAGCGACCCGCTGAGCGAGGTCGGCCCGGTCGTCGAGCCGCCGCAGGGCAAGCTGCAGTGGGCCCTGACGACACTCGAGCCCGGCGAGGAATGGCTCGTCGCCCCGGAAGAGGTCGCGGCGCCCGGACTCGAGGGGCGGCTCTGGCGTCCCGGCATCCGCGTCGGAGTGCGGCCCGGGTCGCGCACGCATCTCGAGGAGTTCTTCGGGCCCGTCCTCGGGGTCATGCACGCGACCTCGCTCGCGCACGCGATCGAGTTGCAGAACGCCGTCTCGTACGGACTCACGGCGGGGCTGTACACGCAGAACCCCGCCGACCTCGAGCGCTGGCTGGAACGCGTCGAGGCGGGGAACCTCTACGTGAACCGCGGCATCACGGGGGCGATCGTGCAGCGGCAGCCGTTCGGCGGCTGGAAGCGCTCGTCGGTCGGTCCGGGCACGAAGGCGGGCGGCCCGAACTACCTGATCGGGCTCGGATCCTGGCGCCCGTCGACGGGGGCGACGTCGTCGTCGACGCTGCACCTCCGGGGTCTCGACTCGCGCATCACGGCGCTCATCGAGGCGGCCCAGCCGTCGCTGGACTACGAGGGCTTCGATTGGCTGCGCCGTGGCGCGCTGTCGGATGCCCTCGCCTGGGATCGGGAGTTCGGTCAGGTGAAGGACGTCTCGCAGCTCAAGGTCGAGCGGAATCTCTTCCGCTATCGCCCCGTGGACGTCGCGGTGCGCGCGACCGGCGACGCCCTGTGGCAGGGGGTTCTCCGGGTCGTCGTCGCCGGCCTCCGCGCCGGCTCCGCGCTGACCCTGAGCGCGCCCGTCGGGCTCCCCGCCGCCGTCCGGCGGACGCTCGGCGACCTCGGGATCCCGGTGTTCGTGGAGAGCGATGAGCAGTGGCTCGAGCGGATGACGGCGACAGGCGAGCCGCATCCGCCGCGGACGCGGCTCGTCGGGCAGCCGGAGTCGGTCGCGGCGCTGCACCGCGCCCTCGCGGAGGCCGTCGGTGGCGATCCCGACCTCGCGGTGTACGACAACGAGGTCACGACGGCGGGCCGCATCGAGCTGCTGCCCTTCCTGCACGAGCAGGCGATCACGATCACGGCGCACCGCTTCGGCAACCCCGATCGGTGGAGCGAGGGCATCATCTGACCCGGGCGCGGTAGGCGGCCTCCGGCGCCCGGTGTGCGGCATCCGGCGCCCGGCGTCCGGCGCCCGGCGTGCAGTGTCACAGAATGCGCGGGTGCCACCGCCGTGACCCGCGGATGCCGTGACACGCTGCCACGCGGTGTCACTCTTTGCGTGGGTCAGGCGGGGCACCACCCGCGTCGACTGTGACATGGAGAGGGCGCGACGGCGGAGATGCCGGCGGCGGGGCCCCGCGGCCGGCACCTATCCCAACGGCGGAGTCCTGGCGCGGCCAAGCCCCACGGCGGAGAGCGTGGCTGCGAGGTCGAGCGCGCCGCGAAGTCGGGGTGCTGCCGCCGCGACCCGCGGATGCCTTGACACCCTCCCGCGGGGGTTTCACGCTCCGCGCGGGTCGACCGACGCACCACCGCGCGAAGCGGGACACGGTGAGACGATGGACTGCGCTCCGGCGTACCGGAGCGGATCGGACGGGAGCTGCCATGACGGATGCCGGGACCAACTGGGCGGGCAACATCGCCTACGCGGCGGAGCGCCTCGTCGCGCCGCGGACGCTCGACGAACTCGTCGACGTGGTCACCTCGACGCCGAAGGTCCGCGTGCTCGGCAGTCGGCACTCCTTCAGCCCGATCGCCGACACGGACGGGGTGCTCGTCTCCCTCGCCGCCCTCGACGGCGCGCCGCAGATCGACAGCGCCCGCGGGACCGTCCGGGTGCCCGGGGGTCTGCGCTACGGCGACCTCGCCCCCTGGCTGCACGAGCGCGGCTGGGCGCTGCGCAACCTGGCGTCGCTGCCGCACATCTCCGTCGCGGGGGCCGTCGCGACCGGGACGCACGGCTCCGGCGAGCGGATCGGGTCGCTCGCGACCCAGGTCGCAGCCCTCGAGATCCTCACCGCCTCCGGCGAGATCGTGCGCCTCGCGCGCGGCGAGGACGACTTCGACGGGGCGGTCGTATCGCTCGGCGCGCTCGGGGTCGTCACGGCGCTCGAGCTCGATGTCGTCCCCACCTACGACATCGCGCAGACGGTGTTCGAAGGGGTGCGGTGGGATGCCGCGCTGCAGGGCTTCGACGAGCTGCAGCGCGCCGGCGACTCCGTGAGCCTGTTCACGACGTGGCGATCCGCGGACGTCGTGGACCAGGTCTGGGTGAAGGGGCGCGGCGTCGCGCCGGACCTCGCCGCGTTCGGCGGATCCCCGGCGCAGGGCCCCCGGCATCCGCTCCCCGGCATCGACCCGGCACCCTGCACCGTGCAGGGCGGCGAGCCCGGCCCCTGGTTCGACCGACTGCCGCACTTCCGCCTGGATTTCACGCCCTCGGCAGGGGAGGAGCTGCAGAGCGAGTACCTCGTGCCCCGGGCCGACGCCGTCGCCGCCATCGGCGCGCTGCGCACCCTCGCGCCGCGGATCGCGCCGCTGCTGCAGGTCTGCGAGGTGCGCACGATCGCCGAGGACCGGCTGTGGCTGAGCCCCGCGTACGAGACCGACGCCGTCGGACTGCACTTCACGTGGCTGCGCGACGTGCCGGGCGTGACCGCGCTGCTGCCCGAGCTCGAAGCCGCCCTGCCCCGCACCGCGCGGCCGCACTGGGGCAAGGTCTTCACCCTTCCCGGCGCCGATGCGGCCGCGCGCTACCCGCGATGGGCGGACTTCGCCGCGCTCCGGAAACGCACGGACCCGCACGGCCGCTTCGGGAACGCCTTCCTCGGCGGGCTCGGACTGAAGTAGAGAAACAATTTATCTTTCTGGACGGGGCGACATATGCCGTGCAGAGGATGGAGGCGGAGCGTCACTGGGGGGCGCTCTACGGAGGCCATTCCAGCTCGGCTCACGCCGATGGCCGAACCACCGACACGCCGGGGGGAGTGTCGCTCCGGGGTCGAGATCTCAGCGTCTCGGTCCCGGAGACCCCGGGCGTCACGCCTGCGCCGCAGCCGTCTCGACAGGCACCATGAACTCGTTCACGAGGGCGCGGACACCGAGGGCGAACAGCGTCCAGCGCCCGGTCGGTGCCTCATGCTCGGCGGTGAAATCGAACGTCGGGTGGTCGATCCCCTCGATCGCGCGCACCGCGAACCCCTCGCCCATGGCGGCCATGGCCTCCGCGAAGTCGAGGACCGACAAGCCGGTCTTCATCCGCATCCCGTACGACTCCATGAGCGAGCCGAGGAGATCCGCGAACGCCGCCATCGACTCGCGGTGCCGCTCGCGCCCCGCCTCCTTGAGCTCGGGCCACGTGTCCGCGGTCGTCCGCAGGGCCAGGGCGATCAGGAAGCCCTGGGCCTCGAGCGCCTCGGCTTCGTCGTCGGTGTCGCGCGTCGTGCTGCGGACATGCGAGAGGGCCGCCGCCCGGATGATGTCATCGCCCGGGGCGCCCGCGCGGACGAGATCCGCGACGGCCGCGCGCACGAAGTCGGTCGGGCCCGCGACCCGCATCCGCACCATCGCCACCGCGAGGTCGCGCTGATAGTCGGTCTGATCCCCCCAGAGGCGGTAGGCCGCACCGGTCGTGAGACCCGCCCGGCGCAGCACATCCTGCAGCCGGATGTGCTGCACGCCCGCCGAGACGCCGCGCTCGAGCAGCATCTGCACGCCCATCCCGAGGAGGAGCGCGCGCGTCTCCTCACCCGTCCGGCGACCCATGAGGAGAAATCTACCCACATCTCTCAGGTCCGCTGAGGGATGCGTCTGGCACAATGGATGCCGGCGTGCCCGAGTCGTCGGCTTCCCACAGCTCCGCCGGGCCTCTGGACAGCGTCCGCCGCCCCTTCCGACGAGGAGCGATATGTCCACGCAGAACCCCGCCGCCGCCACCACCACGGCAGCCCCCGCCCGCATCCAGCAGCGCCGCCGGTACCTCATGTGCCGTCCCGAGCACTTCACGGTGAGCTACCGCATCAACCCGTGGATGGAGCCGGCGAAGCCGACCGACACCGCGAAGGCCGTCGCGCAGTGGCAGACGCTTCACGACGCCTACGTCGCGCTCGGCCACGAGGTCGAGCTCATCGACGCCGTCCCGGGGCTGCCGGACATGGTCTACACCGCCAACGGCGGCTTCATCATCGACGGTCGCGCGCTCGGCGTGAAGTTCCGCGTCGACGAGCGCCGCGGCGAGGAGCAGCCGTTCATGGACTGGTTCGCCGCGAACGGCTTCGAGGTCATCCAGCCGGTCGAGGTGCAGGAGGGCGAGGGCGACTTCCTGCTCGTCGGCGACGTCATCCTCGCCGGAACCGGGTTCCGCTCGGTCGGCGACAGCCACCGCGAGATCGGCGCCGTGTTCGGCAAGGAGGTCGTCTCCCTGCGGCTCGTCGACCCGCGCTTCTACCACCTCGACACCGCGATCGCCGTGCTCGACCCGGTGGAGGGTGCCGGGGGCGCGGAGCGGGCGAACATCGCCTACCTCCCGTCCGCCTTCGACGAGGAGTCGCAGCGGATCCTCGCCGCGCGCTACCCCGACGCGATCCGCGTCTCGGACGAGGACGGTGCCGTCTTCGGCCTGAACTCCGCCAGCGACGGCCTGAACGTCTTCATCTCGCCGCGTGCGAAGGGCTTCGAGGCCCAGCTGCGCGAGCGGGGCTACAACCCGATCCTCATCGACCTGTCCGAGCTGCTGCTCGGCGGCGGCGGGATCAAGTGCTGCACGCTCGAACTGCGAGGGACCCGATGACCGCTCCGCTCCTGGATGCCGCGAGCGCCGGCATCATCGCCGCCGAAGACGCGCACGTCGCCCACAACTACCACCCGCTTCCCGTCGTCGTCGCGCGGGGCGAAGGGTCGTGGGTCACCGACGTCGAGGGCAAGCGCTACCTCGACCTGCTGTCGGCGTACTCCGCCCTCAACTTCGGCCACCGCCATCCCGCCCTCATCGCCGCAGCGACCGAGCAGCTCGGACGGCTCACGCTCACCAGCCGCGCGTTCCACAACGACCAGCTCGGCGCGTTCGCCTCCGCCCTGGCCGACCTGTGCGGCAAGAACCTCGTCCTGCCGATGAACACCGGCGCCGAGGCGGTCGAGACCGGCATCAAGGTCGCCCGCGCGTGGGCGTACCGCGTGAAGGGCGTGACGCCGGATGCCGCGACCATCGTGGTCGCCAACGGCAACTTCCACGGCCGGACCACCACGATCGTCGGCTTCAGCGACGACCCCAGTGCGCGGGACGACTTCGGCCCGTACGCCGCCGGTTTCGTGTCGGTCGCGTTCGGAGACGCCGCCGCGCTCGAGGCCGCCATCGACGAGAACACCGCGGCGGTGCTCGTCGAGCCCATCCAGGGCGAGGCCGGTGTCGTCGTCCCGCCGGAGGGCTACCTGCGCGCCGTCCGGGAGATCTGCGACCGGCACAACGTCCTGTTCATCGCCGACGAGATCCAGTCCGGGCTCGCCCGCGTCGGCACGACGTTCGCGTGCGACCGCGAAGGTGTCGTCCCCGACGTCTACCTGCTCGGCAAGGCGCTCGGCGGCGGCATCCTGCCCCTGTCGGCGGTCGTGGCGAACGAGGACGTCCTCGGCGTCATCCGTCCCGGCGAGCACGGCTCGACCTTCGGCGGCAACCCGCTGGCTGCGGCCGTCGGCCTGCAGGTCGTCGAGATGCTGGCCTCCGGCGAGTTCCAGACCCGTGCGCAGGCGCTCGGCGACCACCTCGCCGGCAAGCTCCAGGAGCTCGTCGGCCACGGCGTCACCGCCGTGCGTGTCGCGGGCCTCTGGGCGGGCGTCGACATCGACCCCACGGTCGGCACCGGACGGGAGATCGCCGAGCGGCTGCTGTCCCGCGGCGTGCTCGTCAAGGACACGCACGGGCACACGATCCGCATCGCGCCGCCGCTCGTCATCCGCGGCACCGAGCTGGACTGGGCCGTCGAGCAGCTGCGCGTCGTCCTCGAGGGCTGAGCAGCTCGGGGACCGAGCAGGCCGAAACACCTCGGCAACACGTGCCGGGCTAGGCTCGTCGGCATGGGCGACCTGTTCGACGGATACGGCTCCACGCTGGCGCCACGCAAGACCGCGTCCGGCGTGCCGGCGTTCGACGAGATGTTCGGCGCTCCCGCGCATGCGGGCGCCGCGGCCGAGTCGCGCGACGCCTACCGGGAGCTCTACCAGGCGCTCGCGCAGATGACGCAGGAGGAGCTGCGCGGGCGCACCGAGTCGCTCGCGAGCTCCTACCTCGCGCAGGGCGTGACGTTCGACTTCGCCGGCGAGGAGCGTCCCTTCCCGCTGGACGCCGTTCCGCGCGTCATCGAGTACGACGAGTGGTCGCGGGTCGAGAAGGGCGTGCAGCAGCGCGTCCGGGCCCTCGAGGCCTTCCTCGACGACGCGTACGGCCACCAGCACTGCGTGCGAGACGGCGTGCTGCCGGCCAAGCTCATCGCGTCGTCGCAGTACTTCTACCGGCAGGCCGCCGGCATCCGCTCCGCCAACGGCGTGCGCATCCAGGTCGCCGGCATCGATCTCATCCGCGACGAGCACGGCGAGATGCGCGTGCTCGAGGACAACGTGCGGGTGCCGTCCGGTGTCAGCTACGTCATCTCCAACCGTCGCGTCATGGCCCAGACGCTGCCGGAGCTGTTCGTCTCGATGCGGGTGCGCCCCGTCGGCGACTACCCCAACAAGCTGCTGCAGGCGCTGCGCGCGTCCGCCCCTCCCGGCGTCGACGACCCGAACGTCGTCGTGCTGACCCCGGGCGTGTACAACTCGGCGTACTTCGAGCACACGCTCCTCGCGCGCCTCATGGGCGTCGAGCTCGTCGAAGGCCGTGATCTGCAGTGCGTCGGCGGCAAGGTCTTCATGCGCACGACCCGCGGGCCGCAGCGCGTCGACGTCATCTACCGCCGGGTCGACGACGACTTCCTGGACCCGCTGCAGTTCCGCGCCGACTCGATGCTGGGCGCCCCGGGCCTCATGCTCGCCGCGCGCCTCGGCAACGTCACGATCGCCAACGCCGTCGGGAACGGCGTCGCCGACGACAAGCTCCTCTACACCTACGTCCCCGACCTCATCCGGTACTACCTCGCCGAGGAGCCGATCCTCAAGAACGTCGACACCTGGCGGCTCGAGGACCCGGGCGCGCTCGAGGAGGTGCTCGACCGCCTCGACGAGCTCGTCGTGAAGCCCGTCGACGGCTCCGGCGGGAAGGGCCTCGTCGTCGGCCCCGACGCGTCGCGGGCCGAGCTGGACCAGCTCCGCACCCGCCTGCGCGCCGATCCGCGCGGCTGGATCGCGCAGCCCGTCGTCATGCTGTCGACCATCCCGACCCTCGTCGAGGACGGGATGCGGCCCCGCCACGCCGACCTCCGCCCGTTCGCCGTGAACAACGGCGACGAGGTGTGGGTGCTCCCCGGAGGCCTGACCCGTGTTGCGCTCCCCGAAGGGCAGCTCGTCGTCAACTCCAGCCAGGGCGGCGGGTCGAAGGACACGTGGATCGTCGGCGGCGCGGCGCCCCGGCACGTCGAGTACGGGCAGGGAGACGGCCTCGCCGGCCTCGTGGCCGATCAGGCCTCCGTGACCGGGACCATCTCGATCGTCTACGACCCGCAGGACCAGCCCGACCACTCGCCGCAGGATCACCCGCGCCCGCACAGCGAGCAGCAGGAGCAGCAGCAGCAGGAGCAGCAGCAGCAGGCCGGCGAGGAGGCGACGCCATGCTGAGCCGGATCGCCGAATCGCTGTTCTGGATCGGACGCTACATCGAGCGCTCCGACGGCACGGCCCGCATCCTGGACGTCCATCTGCAGCTGCTCCTCGAGGATCCCTGGATCGACGAGGACACCGCCTGCCGCTCGCTCATGGGCGTCATGGGCTCGTTCCCCGCCGAGGACGAGCTCGCCCGCGTGACGCGCAGCGACGTGCTCAAGCGCCTCGCCGTGGACCGGACCAACCCGTCGAGCATCGCGTACGCGCTGCAGTCGGCGCGGGAGAACGCCCGCCGCGCGCGCGAGATCGTCTCGACCGAGTTGTGGGAGACGCTGAACACCACCTACTCCCGGATGCCGCGACGGCTCAACGACGAGAAGGTGCACGAGTTCTTCCAGTGGGTGCGCGAGCGCTCGGCCCTCGCGATCGGCATCACCGACTCGACCACCAGCCGCGACGAGTCGTGGCAGTTCTTCACGCTCGGGCGATCCATCGAGCGCACCGACATGACCGCACGCCTCCTCGCCACCCGTTCGCTGACGGAGGCATCCGGCCCGTCGTGGACGACGATCCTGCGCTCCTGCGGCGCGTACGAGGCCTACCTGCGCACGTACCGCGGCATGCCGAGCGCGAGCAACGCCGCCGAGTTCCTCCTCCTCGACCGCCTGTTCCCGCGCTCGATCATCCACTCCATCCAGCGCGCCGAGGAGTGCATGAGCGCGATCGACCCCGTCGCCGACCGCGTCGGTCACTCCAACGCCGTGCTGCGCGCGCTCGGCCGCATCCGCAACGACCTGGAGTACCGCCCGATCACCGAGATCATCTCCGAGCTGCCCGAGCACATGGAGCAGGTCCAGAAGGTGACACGTGAGGCGTCCGAGGCGATCCGGGGCCGGTTCTTCCCGACGCATGCCGAGCCGAGCTGGATCGGAGAGACCTCATGAAGCGCCTGCGGATCGAGCACGCGACCGGGTTCACCTATCAGGGCGACGTCGGCGCGTCCTACAACGAGGCGCGGATGCTGCCGAGTTCGACGGACAGCCAGTTCGTGCTGAGCTCGCAGCTCGACATCGAGCCGTCGACGAGCGTGAACCAGTACCTCGACTACTTCGGCACCCGCGTCGCCGCGTTCGACGTCATGGCCGGCCACGCGGCGCTGAGCATCACGGCGCGCTCCCTCGTCGAGGTGCGCCCGCGCCCCCTCGCGCACGGCGACGTGAGCTGGGACGAGCTCGCTCGGGAGGCCGAGCGCTCGATCTCGACGGTGGAGATGATGACCCAGACGCCGCGCACGGCGCTGCACCCCGAGGTCGCCGAGCTCGCGCGCTCGATCGCCGCCGAGAACGACCGACCGAGCCGCGCCGCGCTGGCGATCGCCTCCGCGGTCGGCGACGCGGTGGAGTACATGCACGGGATCACCGGGGTGCACTCCACGGCGAGCGAAGCGTGGGAGGAGCGCAAGGGCGTCTGCCAGGACATGGCGCACATCACCCTGTCCGCGCTCCGATCCGTCGGCATCCCCGCCCGCTACGTCTCCGGCTACCTCCACCCGCAGGCCGACGCGGAGGTCGGCGTGCCGGTGTCCGGCGAATCGCACGCCTGGGTCGAGTGGTTCGCGGGGGACTGGCAGGGCTTCGACCCGACGAACGGCACGGAGATCGGCGACCGGCACGTGATGGTCGGCCGCGGGCGCGACTACAACGACGTCCCACCGCTGCGCGGCGTCTACGCCGGCCCGTTCAAGAGCAATCTGCACGTGAAGGTCACGATCACCCGCGAGGCGTGACCCGTTCTCGGCGCCACGGCCTTCTGCGCGGCGGCGCCCAGAAACCACATCCGGCATGAGAAACCACGCGGGACGGTGATTCTCGCGCTGGATGTGGTTTCTCGGCGCCGCGGTCCGGAAGCGGCCCTTGTCGCCGTATAATCTTCGACATTGACAAAGACGTGGAATAAGTCCACACTGATGCTGTCGTGCGGCGCGGACAAGGGCGCCCACACGGTCCGCGCAACTGTGCGCTCTCCGATCGGCACCACTGGAAGGAACCTCAATGAAGAGCATCCGCTTGGGCGTGGCCGCGGCCGTCGCCGTGTCGGCCGTTGCGCTGACGAGCTGCGCCGCCGCGAGCGAAGGGGAGGACGCGACCGCGGACCCCGGCACGCTGACGGTCTGGATCATGGGCGACAGCTCGGAGCGCTTCGACGCGCTCGTCGCGCCGTTCGAGGAGGACAGCGGGATCGACGTCGAGACCGTCGCGATCCCGTGGGACAGCATCGACCAGAAGTTCACGACGGCGGTGGCGTCGGGGGACGGGCCCGACCTGCTGCAGATCGGCATCTCGAAGCTGCGCACCTTCGCCGACAGCGGCGCGCTCCTCACGCTCGACGAGGACGTCATCGCCGACTACCCGAATCTCGCCGCCTCGAACTTCATCAGCGGTGTCGCCGGGGATGCCACCGCCATCGACGGCGACGTCGTCTCGATGCCCTGGGTCGCCGACACGCGCGTGCTCTTCTACCGCACCGACATCCTCGCCGAGGCGGGGATCGACGCGCCGCCGGCCACGTGGGACGAGCTGCGCGCGGACGCCAAGACCCTCGCAGCGCGGGGAGACGGCCAGTACGGCTACTACATCCCGCAGTGGGACAGCGCCCTCCCGGTCGTCATGACCTGGGATCACGGAGCGGATGTCGTCGACGCGGACGGTCTCATCGACTTCGACACTCCCGGCTTCGAGGACGCCGTCGACCTGTACACCGGTCTGTACGCGGATGGCAGCGTTCCGACCAACAGCGACTTCGACCAGACGCAGGGCTTCATCTCCGGTATCGCACCGATGCTGGTGAGCGGACCGTACCTCGCGTCGGCCATCTCGGACGCCGCGCCCGAGCTCGACGGCAAGTGGAGCGTCGCGACCCTGCCCGAAGGATCGGACAACACGTCGCTCCTCGCCGGATCGAACCTCGGCGTATGGGGCGGGACGGAGAACCAGGACGGCGCGCTCGAGCTGCTCGACTTCCTCTCCGACCCGGCGACGCAGGTCGCCTGGTTCGAGGCGGACGGCCAGCTCCCGACGGCCACGGCGGCCCTCGAGGACGAGGTCCTCACCGCGAACCCGCTGGTCGAGGTGTACTCGGAACAGCTTGCGAACGCCCGCATCCTGCCGCTCGTGCCCAACTGGGACGGGGAGACCGGAAAGGCCCTCCTCGATTCGCTCAACGCGATCGTCCTGACCGGTGCGGATCGTGAGCAGACGCTCCAGTCCCTCGTGGAGGCCACGAAGGACACCTCGGTCAACTGAGCCCCCCGCGCGGCCGCGGCCGGTCTCACCGGCCGCGGCCCTCCTTCGCCTCGATAGGTTCGGCATGAAGACACGACTCACCGGATACGCGTTCATCACCCCGGCGATGCTGCTGCTGCTCACGTTCGGCGTCCTGCCGATCGCCGTCGCCGTCGTCGTGAGCTTCACGGACATGAACCTCGCGGGCCTCGGCGACTGGTCGCGGATCCGGTTCATCGGGACGGAGAATTACGACGAGCTCCTGCGAGACGGGTCCTTCTGGCAGGCCCTCGGCAACACCGGACTGTTCGCCGTGATGGGGGTGCCGACGGTGATCGTCCTCTCCATGGTGATCGCCCTCGCCCTGAACCGCTCGCAGAGCCGGTTCTTCCGGCTGCTGCGCAGCTTCTACTTCGTGCCGGCGATCACGGCGATCGTCGCCATCGCACTCGTGTGGGGATACCTCTTCAACACCCAGTTCGGTCTCCTGAACCATCTGCTCTCGCTCGTCGGCATCGCCCCGGTGCAGTGGCTCTCCGATCCGGTGATCGTGAAGTTCTCCGTCGTCCTGGTCGCGGTCTGGCGCGGACTCGGCCTGAACGTCATCATCTTCCTCGCGGCCTTGCAGGGCGTCCCGAAGGAGTACCTGGAGGCGGCCTCCATCGACGGCGCCTCGGAGTGGCGCAAGACGGTCTCCATCGTCATCCCGCTGCTGCGCTTCGCGATCTTCTTCGTCACGATCACGACCGTCATCGCCTGGCTGCAGTTCTTCGACGAGCCGTTCGTCCTCACGAAGGGCGGACCCCTGGGCGCGTCCACATCGATCTCGCTGTTCCTGTACCAGAAGGGGTTCTCGGCGAGTCAGTTCGGCTACGCGAGCGCCGGCTCGGTGCTGCTGTTCGCGATCATCGCGGGGATCACGCTCATCCAGCTGCGGTTGAGGAGGAGAGATGTCGAGTACTGAACGCGCGGTCATGCGACGTCTCGGCGCCGTCGAGGCACGCCCGGTCGAGCGCCGCCGCACCGCACGCGTGCGGCCCGGCACGATCGTCGTCGGCATCGTCCTCGCGGCAGGCGCCGTGGTCACGGCCTTCCCGTTCCTGTGGATGGTCTTCGCCTCGGTCAAGCCGCGCAGCGAGTCCGTCGCGTTCCCGCCCCGACTGCTGCCGGAGGAGCCCACCCTCGAATACTTCGTCGAGCTCTTCACGCGGCTCGACTTCGGGCGGTACCTCGTCAACACGCTCCTCATCGTCCTCATCTGCATGGTCGGGCTGCTGCTCATGGCGGCCGCCGGCTACGGCTTCGCCAAGTTCGACTTCCCCGGTCGTGACGTCTGGTTCTTCCTCGTCCTCGTCACGATGATGATCCCCGGCCAGGTGACGATGATCCCGAGCTACCTCATCCTCAACGGCCTCAATCTCACCAACACGCTCGTGGGGATCGCGCTGCCCATGCTCGTCTCCGGGTTCAGCGTCTTCCTCTTCCGCCAGTTCATGGCGACCATCCCCACCGAGATCGTGGAGGCCGCGCGCATCGACGGTGCGGGCGAGTGGCGGATCTTCTTCCGCATCATCCTTCCGATGTCGGGCCCGATCCTGGCCGTCCAGGTCGTGCTGACGTTCATCGCCGGGTGGAACAGCTTCCTGTGGCCGCTGATCATCGCCAACGACCAGAAGCTCTACACGCTGTCGGTCGGGGTGTCGCTGCTCAATCAGCAGATCGCCACCAACCCCTCGCTGCAGATGGCGGCCTCGACGCTCATGGTCGTCCCCATCCTGCTGGTGTTCGTCGTCTTCCAGCGCTTCGTCGTGCAGGGCTTCGCCCTCTCCGGGCTCAAGTAAGGACCGTCCCATGACCCCCACTCCCCGCACCGGCTTCGTGCGCGCCGAGGGCACGTCGCTCGTCGACGACCAGGGCCCGCTGCTGCTGCGCGGCGTGGGGCTGGGGAACTGGCTGCTCCCGGAGGGCTACATGTGGGGGTTCGGCGACGATCAGTCCTCACCGCGCCAGATCGAGCGGCAGATCGCCTCACTGGTGGGGCCGGAGCAGGCCGTGGCCTTCTGGCGACGGTTCCGCGACGTGTTCATCGCCGAGCGGGACTTCGCCCTGATCGCCGACGCCGGCTTCGACCACGTGCGCCTCCCCATCAACGCACGGATCGTCATGGACGACTCCGGTGCGTTCCTCGAGGAGGGATTCGCCCTGATCGAACGCGCGGTGGCCTGGAGCGAGAAGTACGGACTCCGCATCCTGCTCGACCTGCACGGGGCGCCGGGCGGACAGACCGGCACGAACATCGACGACTCGGAGCACGGCAGGCCGGAACTCTTCATGGACCCGACGTTCCGGCGGCACACGATCGCGCTGTGGGAGGAGATCGCCCGCCGCTTCCGCTCACGTGAGGCGGTGCTGGGATACGACCTCCTCAACGAGCCCCTCCCGAACGAATGGCAGCACGTCTACAACGACGAGCTCGTCGCGCTCTACCGCGACCTCACCGCCGCCATCCGCGCCGTCGACGACCGGCACCTGCTCATGTACGAGGGATCGCACTGGGCGACGAACTGGCTGCCGCTCGCGGAGCGGTACGACGACAACCAGGCGCTGCAGTTCCACCGCTATTGGTGCCCACCCGACGAGACGAGCATCGACGACTTCCTCGCGGAGCGGCGCCGGCTGGGCACCCCGATCTACATGGGCGAGGGCGGGGAGAACTCACCGGCCTGGATCTACGCTGCCACGCGCCTGTACGAACGGCATGACATCGGCTGGAACTTCTGGCCGTGGAAGAAGCTCGACACGCTCACGTCGCCGCTGTCCGCGCAGGCGCCGTCCGGCTGGGAGCGCATCGTCGACCCCGCCGCGACGCCCTCGGCCGAGGAGGCGGGGGCGATCCTCGACGGCTTCCTCGATGCCGTCGTCGCCGACCGCTGCACGCGTCGGCAGCCGGTGCTCGATGCGCTGTTCGGGCGCCCGCCGCTCACCCTCCCGGCATGGGCCGGGCTGCACGACGGGGGCGAGCGGTCCATCGACGAGATGGCCGGCGCACCGATCCCGGACGCGGCGTGGGCCAACCCGGAGGACACCGGAAGCGCCGCGCACCCCATCACCGTCGCCTTGACGGCCGGGTCGGTGCTCACCTTCGCGCTCGGCTCGGCGCCGAGCGGCTGGACGGTGCACGCGGACGATGCGCGCGATGTCGCCGTCACCTGGGAAGAGGGCGCCCTCGTCCTCACGGCGAGGGCGACGGTGGCCGTCCACGGTGTCACGGTGCACACGTGAGCCGCTACCTTCGGAGCATGACCGCACGCGATCCTCGGGGAGACATCGCTCCCGAGTCGCTCACCGTCGCCGATCTCCGGCAGCGCAACCGCGCCGCCGCCCTGCAGTTCGTCATCCGCGAGCGTGAGACGACGCGGGCGGAGATCGCGCGCCACGGCGGACTGTCGACGGCATCCGCGGCCAACATCGTCAGCGAACTGCTGGAGGAGGGACTCGTCGCCGAGCTCGGCACACGCGCCTCGCGCGGCGGGAGGCCGACCACGGTGTTCGGGCCGAACCGCGACGGGGCGTACGCGATCGGCGTCGACGTGGGCGAGCGCGGCGTCGCCGTCGAGCTGTTCGACCTCGGCCTGAACCGGGTGGACCGCGAGTTCCGCGGCGGCGACCGGCAGGAGGGCCCCGAGGACATCGAGCGCGATCTCCGGGAGGCGATCGCTGCGGTGCGGGAGCGCAACGCGCAGCGGTGGCCACGCGTCCTCGGGGTCGGGCTCGGCCTCCCCGGTGTCGTGGAGACCGACGCCGACGGTCGGCAGACGCTCTACGCGCAGAGCCTCGGATGGGAGCCGCATCCGATCCCCTCCGGTCTGGACGGCGGCCTCCCGGTGTTCGCGGAGAACGGCGCCAAGACCCAGGCGCGGGCCGAGCTCTGGTTCGGGGCCGCGCGCGGCGCGCATCATGCGCTGGTCGCCTTGCTCGGCCGCGGCGTCGGACTCGGCGTCGTCACCGACGGGGACCTGTATCACGGGGCGTTCGGCAGCGCCACGGAGTGGGGCCACACCAAGATCGCGTTCAACGGACGTCTCTGCCGCTGCGGCGATCGCGGCTGCGTCGAGGCCTACGTCGGCGCGGACGCGCTGCTGGACGCGTGGCGGGACGCGGGCGGCGCCTTCGAAGGAAGCGGGTGGACCGCGCTCGGCGCCCTGCTGGTGGCCTCGGAGACGGATCCGGTGGCCGCCCGCGTGGTCGACGACGGCATCGACGCACTCGGCGCGGCCCTCGGCAGCATGGTGAACCTCACCAACCCGCAGCGCATCGTCGTCGGCGGATGGGTCGGGCTCCGGCTCATGGAGAAGCACGCCGACCGCATCCTGGAGGCCACCCGCCGCAACAGCCTCCGCCGCTCGGCCGAGCAGTTCGAACTCGTCCCGGCGACCTTCGGCGGCGACACCGTCGCCCTCGGATCTGCGCTCATGCCGATCGAGGACCTCATCGCGCGAGGGCGGCTCTTCTCCGAGCGGCCTCTGATCAGCCGCTGACACCCGCGGCGAGCTCGGCGAACACGTCCGCCGCGTCATCGAACCGCGCGAGGGCCGCCGCCTGACCGGCCCACAGCGACTGCAGATCGCCGTCGCCACGGCGGTTCGCCTCGGCCCGGAGGGCGCCCACGACCCAGCTCTGGGCGGGGAACGGGGCGACCGCGCCGACCTCCTCGATGTGGTCGATGAGGCGGTTGCGGATGCCGCGGGCCAGGCGCCCCGTGACGGCGCGCGTGAGAACGGTGCCGTCGGCGGTGAGCCGGGCGAGCGCGTCGCGGTGGGCGGCGCTCGCGGCCGACTGGCGGGTGCGGAGGAACGCCGTCCCGACCTGGACGCCGGCGGCGCCGAGCGCGAAGGCCGCAGCCACCCCGCGCCGATCGGCGATCCCGCCGGCCGCGATGACCGGGATGTCGACGGCGTCGACGACCTGCGGGACGAGGGCGAGAGTGCCCACGAGCGACCGCTCGGCGGGCTGCAGGAAGCTGACCCGGTGCCCGCCGGCCTCGAACCCGCTCGCGACGACGGCGTCGGCTCCCGCGGCGGCCACCGCGACAGCCTCGGCCGGTGTGGTGGCCGCCCCGACGACGCGGATGCCGCGGGCCTGCGCCTCCGCGACGACGGCTGCCGCCGGCATCCCGAACACGCAGCTGAGGACGGCCGGCCGCGCGGCGAGCACGGCATCCAGCTGCTCGTCGATGGCGGGGAGGAATCGATCGGGCGTGCCGGCCGGTGCCTCGATGCCGAGCTCGTCGTACAGCGGAGCGACGGCCCGGAGCGCGGGGCCCGGATCCACATCGTCGGGCTCCGCCTCGTCGCCGGTCGGGATCCAGAGGTTGAGCGCGAACGGGCGGTCGGTCGCCGACCGGAGGTGCTGGGCCGTCTCGGCGATCCGCTCGGCGGAGTACCCGTACAGCCCGTAGGACCCGAGCCCTCCGGCATCGCTCACGGCCGCCGTGAGGGCGACGGAGCTCATACCGCCGAAAGGACCGAGGACGATCGGGACGTCGAGTCCGAGAAGTGCCATGCCCCCAGCATCCCGCGTCGGCGGCGTCCGGCGCGGTCACGCGTCGTCGCATTCCGGCCAGGCGGGGGATCAGGCCGGCGGCGCGTCCGGGTCGAGGGTCGCGAGCATATCCTCCTCGACGGCGTTGTCCGCCGACAGATCCTCCTCGGTGCCCTGGTCGCCGCCGAGCGGATCGTCGCCCGCCTGGTCGTCGGCGGGAGGGGCGTCGTCGGGTCGGGGGGTCGCGGTCATGCGGCCCACGCTACGCGCGCGCCCGCGCGGGCGGAAGGATCACGCCTGCGGGTCGTAGCGCCGGGGTGCGTGGGTCCGCGCGACGAGGTCGCGCAGCGCCTCGAGCGATCCGGTGACCAGACCCGCGGCCCGCGCCTGGACGAGGACGTTGCCGAGCGCCGTCGCCTCGACGGGCCCCGCGAGCACCGGCATCCCGGCGCGGTCGGCCGTGCGCTGGCAGAGGAGTTCGTTCAGCGCCCCGCCCCCGACGATGTGGATGCTCCGCACGTCGACGCCGCCGATGCGGCCAGCCTCGATCGCGGAGACCGCGAACGCCTCGGCGAGCGACTCGACGATGGAGCGCGTGTACTCCGCCCGGGTGCGCGGGCCCGCGATGTCGTTCTCGCGGCACCACGCGTCGATCCGGCCCGGCATGTCACCGGGAGCGAGGAACCTCGGATCGTTGATGTCGAACACGGGCACCGTCGCCGGCGGCACCTCCGCGGCCGCGTCGAGGAGCGTCGTGAGATCGATGCGGTGGCCCTCGCGCTCCCACCCGCGCACGGCCTCGCTCAGCACCCAGAGGCCCATGACGTTGTGCAGCAGGCGGACGCGGCGGTCGACGCCGCCCTCGTTCGTGAAGTTCGCGCGCAGTGCGGCGGGCGTCAGCACGAGGCGCTCGACCTCGACGCCGACGAGACCCCACGTGCCGCAGGAGATGTACGCGGCGGCGTCGGCCTGCATCGGGACGGCGACGACGGCGGATGCCGTGTCGTGCGAGCCGACGGCGGTGACACCGGCGCCCGGCCCGGCGCCCAGCGACGCCGCGACCTCGCTCGTGAGCGGCCCGAGGTGCTCGCCGGGGGCGATGAGGGCGGGCAGCAGATCGCGGGGCAAACCGAGGGCGGCGATGAGCTCGTCGTCCCACGTCCCGTCGAGCACGCGCAGGAGGCCCGTCGTGGAGGCGTTGGTCTGCTCGGCGCGGGCCTGCCCGGTGAGCCAGAACCCGAGCAGATCGGGGATGAGCAGCGCGGTGTCGGCCAGCGCGAGCACCTCGGAGTCCTCGGCGGCGAACTGGTACAGCGAATTGAACGGGAGGAACTGCAGGCCGTTGCGTTCGAAGAGCTCGGCGTGCGGCATCCGCGCGTGCACCGCCTCGACCCCCCGCGCCGTGCGCTCGTCGCGGTAGTGGAACGGGTTGCCGAGCAGCCGGTCGCCGCGCAGCAGGCCGTAGTCCACGGCCCACGAGTCGATGCCGATGCTCGTGATGCCCGGCTCCTGCCGGAAGGCTTCGCGGAGACCGCCGAGGGCTGCGCCGTAGAGGCCGAGGATGTCCCAGTGCAGCCCGTCGCCGGCGCGCACCGGATCGTTCGGGAACCGGGCGACGGACGTCGCCTCGAGCGTGTCGGGACCGACGTGGCCGACGATCACCCGCCCGCTCGTCGCGCCGAGGTCGACGGCGGCGACGGCACCCGCCGAGCCTCTGCGCCACGAGGCCCCGTGCGCCGCGTGCGCCGCATCGGGAGAGGGCGCGGGGATCATCGCAGGAAGGCGGCCGCGACGCCGGAGTCGACCGGGATGTGCAGGCCGGTCGTGCGTGTGAGCTCGGGCCCGGTCAGCACGTAGACGGCGTCCGCGACGTTCTCCGGCACGACCTCGCGCTTGAGGATCGTGCGGTTCGCGTAATACTGCCCGAGGTCCTCCTCCTTGACCCCGTAGGTCGCGGCGCGGTTGGCGCCCCAGCCGGCGGCGAAGATGCCCGAACCGCGCACGACGCCGTCGGGGTTGATGCCGTTGACGCGCACGCCGTGCTCGCCGAGCTCGACCGCGAGGAGCCGTACCTGGTGGGCCTGGTCGGCCTTCGTCGCGGAGTAGGCGATGTTGTTGGGGCCGGCGAAGACGGAGTTCTTCGACGAGATGTAGATGATGTCGCCGCCCATGCGCTGCGCGATGAGCGCGTGCGCGGCGGCCTTGCTGACGAGGAACGAGCCCTTCGCCATGACGTCGTGCTGCAGGTCCCAGTCCTTCTCGGTGGTCTCCAGCAAGGGCTTCGACAGCGACAGGCCGGCGTTGTTGACGACGAGGTCGATGCCGCCGAAGGCGAGGAGCGTCGCGTCGATCGCGGCCTGCACCCCCGCGGCGTCGGCGACGTTCGCCGCGACACCGATCGCGACGTCGGTGCCGCCGAGCTCGGCGGCGGCGGCCTGGGCCTTCTCGAGGTCGAGGTCGGCGACGACGACGCACGCGCCCTCCGCCGCGAGCCGCGTCGCGATGGCCTTGCCGATGCCGCTCGCGGCGCCGGTCACGAACGCGATGCGACCCTGGTGGGTCTTCGGCTTCGGCATCCGCTGCAGCTTGGCCTCTTCGAGCGCCCAGTACTCGATGCGGAACTTCTCGGCATCCGAGATGGGGGAGTAGGTGGACAGCGACTCGGCGCCGCGCATGACGTTGATGGCGTTGACGTAGAACTCACCCGCGACGCGCGCGGTCTGCTTGTTCGCGCCGTAGCTGAACATGCCGACGCCGGGGACGAGGACGATGAGCGGGTCGGCGCCGCGGATCGCGGGGCTCTCCGCGGTGGCGTGCGCGTCGTAGTACGCCTGGTAGTCGGCGCGGTACTCCTGGTGCAGCTCCTGCAGGCGGGCGATCGCGTCCTCGAGGGGAGCCCCGGCGGGCAGGTCGAGCAGGAGCGGCTTGACCTTCGTGCGGAGGAAGTGATCGGGGCAGCTCGTGCCGAGGGCGGCGAGGGCGGGCGCGTGAGCGGATGCCAGGAAGTCGAGCACGACGTCGCTGTCGGTGAAGTGCCCGACCATGGGCTTGTCGGTGGACGCGAGGCCGCGGATCGTCGGGGCCAGCGCCGCGGCACGGGCGTGCCGCTCGGCCTCGGGCAGGGCTTCGAAACCGGCGCGGACGGCGCCGAACGGGTCGGCCTTGCCGTGCTCGGCGATGTACGCGGCGGCGGTGTCGATGATCCAGAGGCTGTTGCGCTCGGACTCCTCGGACGTGTCGCCCCATGCCGTGATGCCGTGACCGCCGAGGATGCAGCCGACGGCCTGCGGGTTCGCGGCCTTGATCGCGGCGATGTCGAGGCCGAGCTGGAAGCCGGGGCGACGCCACGGGACCCAGACGACCTTCTCGCCGAAGATCGTCGTCGTCAGCGCCTCGCCGTCGGCCGCGGTCGCGATCGCGATGCCGGCGTCGGGGTGCAGGTGGTCGACGTGCGCGGCATCCACCAGGCCGTGCATCGCGGTGTCGATCGATGGGGCCGCGCCGCCCTTGCCGTGCAGGCAGTAGTCGAACGCCGCCACCATCTCGTCCTCCCGCTCGAGGCCCGGGTAGACGTCCACGAGCGCGCGCATGCGGTCCAGGCGCAGCACCGCGAGGCCCGCGGGCGTCAGCGTGCCCAGGTCGCCGCCGGAGCCCTTGACCCACAGCAGCTCGACCGGCTGGCCCGTGACAGGATCGGTCTCGGTGCCCTTGGCCGACGTGTTGCCGCCGGCGTAGTTGGTGTTCTTCGGGTCGGCGCCCAGGCGGTTGCTCCGGGCGATGAGTGCCGCTGCGGTGTCGTTGGTCATGTCGCGTTCGCTTTCAGTCGGTGTGGGCTGCCCGCGACCACGGAGCGGAGCTCCGCAGTCCGCGTGTCGTGGACACTCGGGAGGGGGGAAGGGGTCAGGCGCCCCAGCCGGCCTGGGTGCCGCCGACGCGGTCGGCGGCGATCCGGTCCTGATAGCCGGAGGCGGCGTACGCGGCCATCGGGTCGGCGGGGAGGCCCCGCGACTCGCGCCACTGCGCCAGCTGCGGGCGGACGTCGGTGTAGAACGCGTCCATCAGCACGGCGTTCGCCGCCAGCACGTCGTTGGCGCTCTGTGCGGCGTCCAGTGCCGCACGGTCGACGAGCAGCGCACGCGCCGTCATCTCCTGGACGTTGAGCACCGAGCGGATCTGGCCCGGGATCTTGTCCTCGATGTTGTGGCACTGGTCGAGCATGAACGCGACCTCGGGGTTGTTGAGGCCCCCGCCTCGGATGACCTCGAGGATGATGCGGAACAGCTGGAACGGGTCCGCCGCGCCCACGATGAGGTCGTCGTCGGCGTAGAAGCGCGAGTTGAAGTCGAACGAGCCGAGCTTGCCGAGGCGAAGCAGCTGCATGACGATGAACTCGATGTTGGTGCCCGGCGCGTGGTGCCCGGTGTCGAGGCACACGAGCGCACGGTCGCCGAGCGCGGCCACCTGCGCGTAGGAGGTCCCCCAGTCCGGGACATCGGTGTGGTAGAACGACGGCTCGAAGAACTTGTACTCCAGCACGAGGCGCTGCTCGCCCGACAGCCGGGCGTATATCTGCTGCAGCGAGTCCTGCAGGCGGTCCTGACGGGCGCGCATGTCGTTCTGTCCGGGATAGTTCGACCCTTCGGCGAGCCAGATCTTCAGGTCGCGGGAACCCGTGGCATCCATGATGTCGACGCACTCGAGGTGGTGGTCGATGGCCTTCCGGCGGATGCGCTCGTCGTGGTGAGTGAGGGCGCCGAACTTGTAGTCCTCGTCCTGGAAGGTGTTCGAGTTGATCGTGCCGAGCGCGACGCCCAGGTCTTCGGCGTGCCGGCGCAGCACGGCGTAGTCGTCGACCTTGTCCCACGGGATGTGCAGGGCCACCGACGGAGCCAGCGCCGTGTGCCGGTTGACCTCCGCCGCGTCGGCGATCTTCTCGAAGGGATCGCGCGGCGTGCCGGCGGTGGGGAACACGCGGAACCGCGTGCCGGAGTTGCCGAACGCCCAGCTGGGGAGCTCGATGCCCTGCTGTTCGAGGGTGGCGAAGTGGTCGGAGGTGAGGGTGCTCACGATGCGTCGCTTTCGTGGTCGGTGACGGATGCCGTCAGCTGGTCGTGCAGGTGGAAGATCTCGGTCAACGGGGTCGCGGCCTGGTCGGGGCGGCCGTCGAGGCCGACGAAGAAGGGCGCCATCTCGGCTTCCCAGCGCGTCGCGACCTCGGAGGCGGCGAGGTAGGCCTGCGCCGCGTCGTCGTCGTCGGCCTCGTAGTAGCCGATGAGGCGGCCGCCGTCGCCGAGGAACAGCGAGTAGTTGCGCCGTCCGGATGCCGCGATCTCCGCGAGCATCTCGGCGCGCACCGGGCTGTGGCGCGCGAGGTACTCGTCGAGCAGCTCGGGTTTCACCTGCAGCTGGAAGCACACCCGCTGCGGGGTGGTGGGGCTCGTCATCGAGGACTCCTGGGTGGAAGGTGCCGAGTTCGACACAGTGACTGAATCGTTTCACTGCGCTGTGACGAGAGTACGACAGATCGGTCTTCGATGCAAAGGCGACTCCTGTGCCGAGCGCGTGCGCCGGGCCGGGACGCTGCGGTCGCATGGCTAGGATCGGGCGAGCGGACAATCCGAAGGAGATCGTGTGGCTGCCAGCATCCGAGACGTCGCCGCCGCGGCATCCGTCTCCGTCGGCACGGTGTCCAACGTCCTGAACCGGCCCGGCAAAGTGGCCCCCGAGACGGTTGCGCGGGTGCTCGGCGCGATCGACGAACTGGGGTTCGTCCGCAACGACGCGGCCCGCCAGCTGCGCGTCGGGCGCAGCCGCAGCATCGGCCTCGTCGTGCTCGACGCCGGCAACCCCTTCTTCGCGGATGTCGCGCGCGGTGCGGAGAACCGCGCCGACGAAGCCGACATGGCCGTTCTGATGGGCAACGCCGACGAGGACCCGCTCCGCGAGGGACGCTACCTCGACCTGTTCCTCGAGCAGCGCGTCAACGGCGTGCTGATCACCCCCACGACCGACGACGTCCCGCGGCTGAAGCGGGTGCAGGATGCCGGGTCGCCGGTGATCCTCGTCGACCGGGAGATCGAGGGCTCGGGCTTCTGCTCCGTCGCCGTGGACGACGTCGAGGGCGGCCACCTCGCCGCATCCCACCTGCTCGCGGCCGGCCGGCGGCGGCTGCTCTTCCTCGGCGGGCCGCGATCGATCCGGCAGGTCGCCGACCGCCTGGAGGGTGCCCGCCGGGCGGTGGACGCCGTCGCGGGGGCGACGCTCGACATCGTCGAGATGCCTGCGCTCAGCGTGCTCCACGGGCGCGCCGCGGCGCTCGCGATGCTGGAGAAGCCGGCCGGCCGGCGTCCCGATGCGATCTTCGCCGCGAACGACCTGCTCGCCGTCGGCGCCATCCAGGCGCTCGCGATCATGTCCGGCGTCCGGATCCCGGAGGACATCGCGCTCATCGGCTACGACGACATCGACTTCGCGGCGGCCACGGTCGTCCCGCTGACCTCGATCCGTCAGCCGGCAGCCCTCATCGGCTACACGGCCGTCGACCTGCTCCTCAAGGAGCTCGCCGAGCCCGGCGGAGCGCACGAGCGGAACGTGCGCTTCCGGCCCGAGCTGGTCGTCCGCGAGTCGACGACCATCTGAGCCGCACGGAGCTCACCCGCCGCGGGGCGCCCTCGTCCCCATGTGCACCGACACCCAGGTCGCGGGGCCGAGATGGATGCCGGCGTGCCCGTCGCCGGCGACGATCCGCAGGCTGCGACCGTCGGTGTCGAGGTTCGCGACGAGCACGGCCGCGGTGTCGTCCTCGTGCCGACCGCCGAGAGCCCAGACGAGCCCGTCCGGGCTCCGCCCGTGCAGCAGCGTCGTGCCGTCGAGTCCCGCGAGCGCCGCGAACGCGGCGGCGACGGGGCGGTCGACGCCGTCGGAGTCGCGGAGACCGCGCGGCCCCCACTCCTCGAAGAAGGACAGGCTCGCGACACCGGGCACCGCGAGGGCGGCAGCGCTCGCCACAGTCCACGCCGCGAGCTCGTCGGCCCCCTGCCGCTCATCGTCGGCGTCCTCGAGTTCGGGACCGTATCCCGCGCGCAGGTCCTCGTGCGGTGGCCGGGGCGGACTCGTCGTGGCGACGTCGTTGAAGTGCGGACGCAGGGTGACCGGACCGACGTGGACGGGCGCGGCGCCGGCGATCCGGACCGCCTGCGCCGCGACGAGCCGCTGGACGGCGAGGGACTCGACGAGCTGCTCGGTGTCGCGGCTGTGGAAGAGGGGTGTGACGGCGAAGACGACGCCCTCGAGGTCGCGCGGCAGACGCCGCTGTTCCCGGTTGAGCTCGGTGAAATGCGATCGGGCTCCGCCGACGATCGGTGCGCTCAGGTCTGCAGCTGCGGCGGCCGCGCGCAGCAGCGCCGTCGCGGTCGCGTCGGACACGTGCCGTGCCGGCCCGGACGGCTGGAAGGCGGCGACCCGGGTCACATCGAGGCCGCGCAGCGCGGCGACCGCGGCGGCCACCGCCGAGGCGGGGTCGGCGTCGGGGATCACGACACGGACGTCCAGCGGAAGCCCGCTCGCGCTCGCGCGGGCCAGCGCCGCGGGCCATCCGGCCCACCCGAGGTCGAGTTCCACGAGAAGGCTCGCGCCGAGGGGAGTGACCGCGGGCGCGGGATCGGGGGCGGTCGAGGCGCCCGTGCCGATGGCGGGGAACGCGCCGCCCGCGCGCAGGTCGATCCGGTCGATCGGGGGGGCGGGCCGCGGCTCGCGCGCGACGTCGGCGGTCACGGTGATCGACTGCACGACGCGCTCGCCGGGCAGGACGCGGTACGGGAACGGGAGCGAGAGCGGCCGGCTGTAGGTCTTGTACGAGGCGTCGGTCCAGTTTCGCTGGTCCTCCATCTCGAACACGTCGCCCTCGAAGGCGATCGCGACGGCGACCCCGTCGTCATTCCATGCGAGGCGCGCGATGTCGCGCACGGGCTGATGCGGGCTGATCGCGGTCGGGAACGCGGTGTGCGTCGTCGTGCCGTCCGCATGGCCCACCTCGACCGCGGCCCCCGCCGCCTGCGGGGGATGCAGCACGACGATCCCGGTGCGGTTCGTGGCGAACTCCCGCTCGGACTCCAGGTCGGTCAGGACGACGAGGCGGTCGCCGCGCAGTTCGATGCGCACGATGCCGCGGAAGGACGATCCGAGGTCTGACGAGCGGACGTGCAGGGTCAGGCTCGCGTCGGTCGCCCGCACGCGGTCGACCAGGAGCGGCGCGGTGTTCCAGTCCTGGTCGCGGACGACGGCGCGGACGCTGCGGAGCACGCGACGGCCGCTGCGGCGGAGATCGGCGACCTCGTCGCCGCGCAGCGCGAAGGTCCAGTCGCCGAGCGTGCGCCGGCCGACGTCCTCCCGCTGCCACATGGTGTGCCCTGTCGCTCAGATCGTGGTCATGCCGCCGTCGACCGCGAACGTCGCGCCCGTCGCGAACGCCCCGTCGTCGGAGGCGAGGAAGACCATGGCGCCCGCGATGTCGTCCGGAGTGCCCGCCCGACCCAGCGGGATGCGCCCGATGATGGCTGCGCGCGACTCCGGGTCGGAGCTGATCGCCGTGACCAGGGAGGTCTCGGTGTAGGCCGGGACGACGGTGTTCACGCGGATGCCGCGATCGGCATATGCGGCCGCGACCGTGCGTGCGAGCCCGTGGATCCCCGCCTTGGACGCGCTGTATGCGGTGAAGTCGCGCCCTTCGCCGTTGAGGCCCGTCGGGCTTCCGGTGAGGATGATCGATCCGCCGCCGGCGGCGAGCATCGCCCGGACGGCGTGTTTGACGGTGAGGAAGGTGCCGGTGAGGTTCACGTCGATCGTCCGCCGCCAGACGTCGAGGTCGAGCTCGGCTGCGGGGGCGTCGTGTCCGAACAGCTGCACGCCGGCGTTGGCGACGACGACATCCGGCCGCCAGCCGTCGGCTGCCAGCGCCGAGAACGCCGCTGCGACGCTCGATTCGTCGGAGATGTCCATCACGGCGGCGCGGGCGCCCGCGCCGATAGCGGCGGCGGTGGCCGTGGCGGCCTCCCCATCGCGGTCGGCGATCACGACCCGTGCCCCCTCCTGCGCGAAGCGCTCGGCGACGGCGCGGCCGATCCCGGTGGCGGCACCGGTGATGAGCGCGGTCTTGCCCTGCAGTCTCGTCATCTCGGGTCTCCTCAGCGCGTGATGTGGTCGAGGTGGAGCATGCGCGCGAGGTTCTTGTCGAGCTCGTCGTCGCGGAAGATCTTCTTCCAGTCGTCCTTGATGATGCTCTCGCGACCGTAGTCCATCGCGATGAGGCATGCATCGCTGAACGGATTGTCGCCGCGCAGCCCGTTCGCGAGCGCCACCTGGGTGTGCCCGTACAGGATGCTCCGCGCGGCGGCCTCGGGGACGCCCATCGTGTGGATGGCCTCGTCCAGCGCTTCGTTCAGGAGCGAGCCGATCATGCAGGCCACGGTCTCCACCAGGGTGGGCTCGAGCTGGGCCAGCTGCTTGACGGTCACCCAGTGGACGTCGATGACGGGAGCGTAGATCGCGCGGACGGTTTCCTCGACGATGCGCTTCTTGTCCTCGTCGTCCGACTCGATGGCCGCGATCGCATCCTGCGGCGCGGCGATGCCGCCGAAGGTGTCCGCCCATTCCTCCTTCGTCGTCCGCTCGAGGAAGACCGACGGGTGGCACGGGTGCGCGACCGCCTGGATGACGTCCTCGCGCGTCGTGAGCAGGCCGGCGTAGGCCGCTGCCGGGTCGAGCGTCAGCACGATCGCGCCGGACTTGAGCTGCGGGACGAGGTCGGCCGTCACCGGCCCGAGCGCGAGGTCCGGCACGGCCAGGACGACGATGTCGGCGTCCGCGACCGCGGCGGCGACATCGGTCAGCTCGCGACCGGCATCGAGGGTGCGCCGGCGGCCGGCGGGCGAGTTCTCGACGTAGCGGACGGTGTGGTCGGTCTTGACGAGGTTGTCGGACACACGCATGCCCATCTTCCCCCCCGCTCCGACGACGGCGATCGTGTGGCTCATCAGGTGCTCCTCAGGTATTCCAGGGTGGCGCGGGTCCAGTCCCGCTCGGTTCGGACGGTGGTCTCGTGGTCTCCCTGCCAGGGAAGCCAGTGCTCGACGATCTCGTTGATGCCGCGATCGCGCGGGCGGACGGTCTGCAGGAGGTGGGGGTAGTCGTGCAGGCCTTCGCCCATCCGCGCGCCGGAGTAGGTGAAGCCCACCCAGCCGGGCTGCCGGTCGAAGGCGAAGTCCTTGACGTGCACGTTCGCGACGGCGGATGCGGCCTCGGCGACGCATGCGCGCGGCGACTCCAGGCGGGCGACGACGTTGGCGGGGTCGAGGCAGATCCCGAGGTGCGGGCTGTCGACGGACGCGACGAGCCCGACGAGGTCCGCGGTCGCGACCTGTTCGTACGTCTCGAGGGCGAGGGTCACCCCGGCCGCTTGGTACGCAGGCATCGCGGCCCGGAGCCAGGCCTCCGCCTCCTGGAGCGTCGGGCGCGTGTCCGGCCCCTGCAGCATGCTGCGCACGAGGCGCGCGTCGAAGACCTCCGCGAGGTGCAGGAAGCGGGCCAGCCGGTCGGGCTCGACGCCCTTCGTGCCGAGCTCGATCGTGAGGCCGAGTCGGCGCGCCGCGGTCGCGGCGTCGCGGAGGGACGCGCCATCCAGATGGTCGAGAGGTGCGTAGTCGCAGATCTGGAAGACGTCGACGCCGTGATCGCGCGTGCGCTCGAACGCGCCGATGAGGGAGAGCGGCTCGTCGACCCGGTCGGACTGCTCCCAGAAGAAGGCGTAGCTGCCGAGGCCGATCACCGCGCCTCCGCAGGGTGCGCGATCAGCGCGGCCGCCTCGTCGAGGACGCTGGCCAGCGCGTCGGGATCGTGCGCGAAGCGGCCGAGGAAGAGGCCGTCGACGTCGTCGGCCAGTCGGGTGAGGAGTCCGGGGCCGGCGGAGCCGCCGTAGATCACGGTCGAGCCGGAGCGGACCGGATCGCCCTCGAGTGCGGCGCGCAGCGCGCGGGTGACGACGGCGATGTGCGCGACGGGCGCGGGCTCCGGGGCGCCGATCGCCCAGACCGGCTCGTAGGCCACGACGACGCGCCCCGCGGGGGCGCCGACGAGGTGGGTGCGCAGCTGCGCGAGTGTCGTCTCGGCGGCGGCGCCGGCATCCTGCCGCTCGGCCTCGCCGATGCACAGCACGGGTGTCACTCCGTGACGGAGCGCGGCGGCCGTCTTGGCGGTCACGACCTCGTCGGTCTCGCCGAACTGACGGCGGCGCTCGGCGTGCCCGACCTCGGCGAACCGGATGCCGGACTCGGCGAGTTCGGCGGCGGTGATCTCGCCCGTGTAGGCGCCGGGCTCGTGCGCCGAGACGTCCTGCACGCCGAGCCGCACCGCGGTCCCGGAGAACGTGCCGAGGGCGTCCTCGATCTGCAGGTACGACGGGATGACGATGACCTCGACGTCGCCGGCGCGCACGCCGGGGTGCTCGCGCACGATCTCCGCCACGCGGCAGAACCAGATGCGCGCTGCGCGCCGCCCGAAGTACGCCTTCAGGCTCACTCCCACCGTCACCCGTGCCATCAGCAGGAGCCGGTGCTCTCGTACGTCCCGATCACCGCGACCTTCTCGGCGGAGGCGGACGACGGATCGAACCGGTAGGTCAGCCACTCGCGGACGAGCCGGCGGGCGAGCTCGATGCCGACGACGCGCTGCCCCATCGTGAGCACCTGCGCGTCGTTGGAGAGGACGCCGCGCTCGACCGAGTACGAGTCGTGCGCCGTGACGGCGCGGATGCCGGTCACCTTGTTCGCGGCGATCGCGACCCCGAGGCCCGTGCCGCAGATGAGCAGCGCCCGGTCGGCCTCGCCCCGCGCGACACGCTCGGCGGCCTCGATCGCGACCTTCGGGTAGGCGGTGTGCCCGTCGGCGTCCACGCCCACGTCGACGAGTGACGCCACGCCGTCGCTGGCCTCGAGGTCCTTCTTCAGGATCTCCTTGTAGTCGTAGCCGGCGTCGTCGCTGCCGATCACGATGCGCAGGGGCTCAGTCATGTGCGTTCCTCTCCTTCGCCGCGGCGAGCACGTCGCCGACGGCGGTCACGATGAGCGCGAGGGAGTGCGCGCCCGGGTCGGGGGTGCCGACGCTGTTCTGCCCATGCGTGCGGGCGCGGCCCATCCGGGGCAGGAGGTCGGCGGTCGCGGCGGCTGCCTCGGTCGCGGCGGCGGCGGCGAGGCGCCAGGCGTCCGCGAGGCGGGCGCCTGCCGCGACGCCGCGCGACAGCTCGGCGCTGAACGGCACGAGGGCGTCGACGAGGGTCTTGTCGCCGACCTCCGCCTTGCCGTACGCCATGACGGCGCGTCGCCCCTCGGCGACACCGGCCGCCACCGCGGCTGCAGAGGGTCGGCCGGCGTCGCCGAGCGAGGTCGCGAGCGAGGACAGGATGACGCCCCACAGCGCTCCCGACGTGCCGCCCGCACGATCGGACCAGGCGTCCGCCGCTCGGGCGAGCACGGTCTGTGCGCCCGCGCCCGCCGTGACGGCGGCCTCCGCTGCCGCGAGCGCGGCGTGCGATCCGCGCTGCATGCCAATGCCGTGGTCTCCGTCACCCGCGATCGCGTCGATCCGGCCGAGCTCGTCGGCGTGGGTGTCGACGGTCCGCACCAGGATGTCCAGGGCCGCACGGACGGTGGCGGCGGCGGCCACCGACGCGGCGTCGCCGGCGGCGATGGCCTCGGCGGCCGCCGCGACCGCGACGGCCGGGCCCGCGACGCGGGCGACGGGCGCGACGGCCCCCCGGCGGTAGGCGGGTGTGTCGACGGGCGTCTCCCACAGGCTCGCGAGCTCGTCGTCGAGCCAGAACAGGGTCAGCGACGTGCCCGCCATGTCGAAGCTCGTGCAGTACTCGCCCACGTGCGGGTCGACGACCTCGAGGCCCGCCTCGGCGAGGAGCTCGGCGATCTTCCGGTAGACGACGAACAGCTCTTCGTACTTGAGCGACCCGAGACCGTTCAGGAGCGGGATGACGCGCCCGTCGGCGCCGTCGGGGCGTTCGGCGAGCAGTGCGCCGACGAGGAGCGCGGCGAGGTCGTCGGCGGTGGGGATCTCGGTCTCGTCGATGCCGGGCTCGCCGTGGATCCCGAGCCCCACGGCCATGCGGCCCGCGGGCACCGTGAACAGCGGCTCGGGCGCCCCGGGCAGGGTGCACCCGGTGAACGCGACGCCGAACGACCGCGTGCGGTCGTTCGCGAGCCGGCCGACGCGCGCGACGTCGGCGAGGTCGTAGCCGGCCGCCGCGGCGGCCGCGGCGATGCGGAACACGGTCAGGTCGCCCGCGATGCCGCGGCGGCGATGACGCTCGTCGGGCCCGGCGCTGGAGATGTCGTCGGTGACGGCGACGGTCTCGCACGGCACGCCCTCGGCGCGCAGCCGCGCCTGGGCCGCGTCGAAGTTCAGGACGTCGCCGGCGTAGTTGCCGTAGGAGAGGAACACCCCGCCGCCGGCGTGCGCCGCGGTCGCCACGGCGTGCACCTGCTGGGCGGACGGTGAGGCGAAGAGGTTGCCCATGGCGGCGCCGTGGGCGAGCCCCGGGCCGACGAGGCCCCCGAACGCCGGGTAGTGCCCCGACCCGCCGCCGATGACGACCGCCACTTCGCCCGGCGGCACCGCGGTGCTGCGGACGACGCCACCCGTCACGCGCCGGACATAGCGCCCGTTCGCCGCGACGAAACCGGCGATCATCTCGTCGGCGAAGTCGACGGGATCGTTCCACAGCCTGGTCATGGGTGCTCCTCGGCGGCGTCGGCGGGTTCCGGAGCGTCGTCGGCGACGCCCGCACGAAGGGGGTGGCCCGCCCTCCGGTGGACATAGTCTGACAAACCGGTTGACCAATTGCAAGTGCGCGTCGCGGGGTGCGGAGTAGGTTGGTCCCATGCCCGCGTATCGTCCTGATGGCTCGCCCGACCTCGCGGCGGCGCTCGGGGCGCTGCCCACCGGTACGCCGGTGTCCGAGGTCGCGCGCCGGCTGCTCGACCTGTTCACGAGCGGCGAGGTCGCGCCGGGCACCCGCCTGCCGCCCGAGCGTCAGCTCTCCGCCACGCTCGGGGTCGGGCGCTCCGCCGTCCGTGAGGCACTGGCCGCGCTCGAGATCCTCGGAATCGTGGATGTGCGCGCCGGCAGCGGCACCTACCTGCGCGGCACCGCGAGCGAGCTCCTTCCGCAGACGCTGCGCTGGGGGCTCCTCATCGGCGAGCGCAACACGCAGCAGCTGCTCGAGCTGCGCGCGGGCCTGGAGATCTACGTGGCGCGCCTCGCCGCCGCCCGCACGTCCGGCGCGGACGCCGCCGAGCTGGAGGGGCATCTCGCGCGGATGCGCGACTCGGTCGACCGCCTCGCCGTCTTCGCGAAGGCCGACCTCGCGTTCCACCACACGCTCGCCCGGATGGCGCGCAACGACGTCCTCGTCGACACGCTGCATGTCGTGCGCTCCCTCCTCCAGGTCTACGCCGACCGTGCCGTCCACGACGAGCTGGCGGCCCTTCGCGCGATCGCCGAGCACGACGCGATCGCGCGCGCCGTCGCCTCCCGCGACGAGGATGCGGCCGCCTCGGCGATGGCGGCGCACATGGCGACGGCGACCGCGCGGCTGGCCGCCGAAGCCGCTCGGCGCTGAACCGCCGGGCGCTCGACTGCCCGGCGCCGGCGCGCCCGGCTCCTTCCGGCCGCAGGGGACGATGATCGCGCCGTCTTGCAAAACCACTGAACGTTATTTAGTCTTTAGGCGCCCGGTGGCTGCCGGATCCACATCGTCGAAGGGGACACGCCTCGTGCACGACCGCATCGCGGAGGAGCGCTCAGCCCCCCGGACGGGCACGTCCGTCCACACCGATGGCACGCCGTACCGCGACCTCAACCGCAACGGGGTGATGGACCCGTACGAGGACCCGCGCCTCCCCGTCGCAGCCCGGGTGGACGACCTGGTGGCGCGGCTCTCGCTCGCCGAGAAGGCCGGGCTCATGGTGCACTCCGTCGTCATGGTCTCCGCCGACGGCGCCGTCGACGGGACCCCGCTGCACGAGGGACGGCCACCGACGCGGGACTTCGTCGAGCGCCGGCTCGTCAACCACCTCAACGTGCACCGCATCCCCGATCCCCGCACGATGGCGCGCTGGGTGAACGACGTGCAGCGGCTCGCGGCGGAGACGCCGCACGGCATCCCGGTCACGATCTCCACCGACCCGCGGCACTCCTTCACCGAGAACTGGGGCGCGTCCTTCACCGCGGACTTCCTCTCCGCCTGGCCGGAGCCGCTCGGGCTGGGCGCGCTCGCGGACGAGGGCGTCGTGCGCGAGTTCGCCGACATCGCGCGCCGCGAGTACGCCGCGCTCGGCATCCGCTCCGCCCTGCACCCCACGCTGGACGTTGCCACCGAGCCCCGCTGGGCGCGCCAGTACAGCACCTTCGGGCAGGATGCCGCGACGGTCGCCCGCCTGGGCGTCGCCTACGTCGACGGGTTCGAGGGCGGCGCGCGTCTCGGGCCGCAGAGCATCGCGTGCATGGCCAAGCACTTCCCGGGCGGCGGCCCGGAGCTCGGCGGTGAGGACCCGCACTTCCCGTACGGCAAGGAGCAGGTGTACCCGGGGGGAATGTTCGAGCTCCACCTCGAGCCGTTCCGGCGGATCATCGAGCGCGGCATCCCCGCGATCATGCCGTCCTACGGCGTCCCGATCGGGCTGACTCTCGACGGCGAGGAGATCGAGGAGGTCGGCTTCGGCTTCAACCGGCAGATCATCACGGGTCTCCTCCGCGAGCGGCTCGGGTTCGACGGCGTCGTCTGCACCGACTGGAGCCTCATCACCGAATCGCGGATGCGCGGCCGCCAGCTGCCGGCGCGGGCCTGGGGCGTCGAGCACCTGTCCGAGATCGAGCGCGTGCGCGCGGCGATCGACGCGGGCTGCGATCAGCTCGGCGGCGAGGACGACCCGCAGTACCTCATCGACCTCGTGGAGTCCGGCGCGCTCACCGAGGCGCGGATCGATGCGTCGGTGCGACGGCTCCTCTCGGTCAAGTTCGAGCTCGGCCTCTTCGACGACCCGTTCGTCGACGAGGACGCCGCGCCACGGCTCGTCGGCACGGATGAGTTCCGCGCGGCGGGCCATCGCGCACAGGCGCGGTCCACGGTCGTGCTCCCCGGCGGCCGGGCGAGCGCGGCGCTGCTGCCCCTTCGCCCCGGCGCCGCGGTGCACTCCGCCGAGGTGGCACCCGCCGCGCTGCGCGCCGCGGGCCTGCGCCCCGTCGACGACCCTGCGGCCGCCGACGTCGTCGTCGTCCGGACGGCGGCGTCGTTCGAGCCGCGGGACCGGTACATGCTGGAGTCGGGCTTCCACGCCGGCTCGCTCGCGTTCCCCACCGACCTCGGCGATCGGCTGCACGCGCTCGCCGCCCACGCGCCGGTCGTGCTCGCCGTGCATCTGGACCGTCCGGCCCTGCTCGCGCCGCTGCTGCCCGACTGCGCCGCCGTCGTCGCGGAGTTCGGGGCGTCCGACGCGGCGCTGCTCGACGTCCTCACGGGGCGGACGCCCTCGGCCGGCATCCTGCCGTTCGACGTGCCGCGCACGGCGGAGGCCGTGGCGGCGTCGCTCCCCGACGTCCCCGGAGACACTCCGGACGCCCTCTTCCGGGCCGGGCAGCCCACGCTCGCGCCGCGGCGCCGACGGCGCACCTCCACGCAGGGGCGCGCGAGCCAGGAGCTCATCCTGGACACCGCGCTGGAGGTGCTCGAGCGACGCGGCTACAGCGCGACATCGCTGCGCGACATCGCGGCCGAGGTCGGCATGACGCAGGCCGGGATGCTGCACCACTTCGGCACGAAGGAGAACCTGCTCGTCGAGGTCCTGCGCCGCCGCGATGTCGTCAACCGCCGGACCCTCGCGGCCGAGCCCGGCGACGAGCCCATGTCGATCCGCGTCGCGCGGCACAATGCGCACGCGCCCGCCCTCGTGCACCTGTACGTGAGCCTGCAGGCCGCGGCGTCGGACCCCGGTCATCCCGGACACGCATTCTTCCGTGCGCGCGACGCCGAGATCACCGACATCATCGTCCGCGACATCCGGGTCCGGCAGCGCGACGGGCGCTTCGATCCGGACGTGGACGCCGAGCGGCTCGCGCGGGTGATCCTCGCCCTCTCCGACGGGCTCCAGGCCCAGTGGGGGATCGACCCCGACATCGACCTCGCCGGCACGATCGAGTGGCTGTGGCAGCGGTTCGCCGTGCCGGCCGCCGACGCGCCCGCCCAGCCCTGAACACGACATCCGGAGGCGACGATGCAGCAGATGGACGGCACGGCCGACACACCCGAGCTCGAGCAGCTCTACCGCGACGTGGATGCGAGCCACCTCGCGCCGCTGTGGACGCAGCGCGACGACCTCATGCCCCTCACCCCGCAGCCCGCCGCCGTGCCGCACGTGTGGCGCTGGAAGAGCATCTTCGACATCGCGGAGCGCTCCGGCGACCTCGTGCCGGTCGGTCGCGGCGGGGAGCGCAGGGCACTGGGCCTGCGCAACCCCGGCCTGCCCGGCACCGCCTATGCGACCCCGACGCTGTGGTGCGCGATCCAGTATCTCGGCGGCCACGAGACGGCCCCCGAGCACCGGCACAGCCAGAACGCATTCCGCTTCGTCGTCGAGGGGGAGGGTGTCTGGACCGTCGTCAACGGCGACCCCGTGCGGATGAGCCGGGGCGATCTCCTCCTCACCCCGGGCTGGAACTTCCACGGGCACCACAACGACACCGCCGCGCCGATGGCGTGGATCGACGGTCTGGACATCCCGCTGTCGCACTACACCGACGTCGGCTTCTTCGAGTTCGGATCCGAGCGCGTGACCGACGAGGCGTCGCCCGACGTGTCCCGCGCCGAGCGGCTGTGGGCCCACCCGGGCCTGCGCCCCCTGTCCGGCCTCGACGACAAGATCAGCTCCCCGCTGTCGGCCTACCGCTGGGAGCACACCGACGCCGCGCTCCGCGAGCAGCTCGCGCTCGAGGACGAGGGGTACCCGGCGACCGTCGAACAGGGCCATGCGGCCGTCCGGTTCGTCAACCCGACGACCGGCGGCGACGTCATGCCCACGATCCGCTGCGAATTCCACCGCGTCCGCGCCGGCGTCGCGACCGCGCTCCGCCACGAGGTCGGCTCCTCCGTGTGGCAGGTGTTCGAGGGCTCCGGCTCCGTCGTCCTCGGGGGCACCGAGCACCGGCTCGAGAAGGGCGACCTCTTCGTCGTCCCGAGCTGGGTGCCGTGGGAGCTGCACGCCGAGACCGAGTTCGACCTCTTCCGCTTCACCGACGGTCCGGTCATCGACCGCCTCGGCTTCACCCGCACCTACATCCCCGGCAAGGACGGCATCCGATGAGACTCGCGACCCTCCGCACGGCAGGCGCCACCGTCGCCGTCCGCATCGACGGCGACACGGCCGTCACGATCCCCGGCGTCGCCGACGTCGGCGCGCTGCTCGCGGACCCCGCCTGGCGGGCGGTCGCTGCCGCCGCGGACGGTCCGCGTCGCGAGGTCGCCGGCATCGCCGACCGCGACTGGGCGCCCGTCATCCCGGCCCCCGGCAAGATCGTCTGCGTCGGCCTGAACTACCGCACCCACATCCTGGAGATGGGGCGCGAGCTGCCCGAGCACCCCACGCTGTTCGCGAAGTACCCCGAGGCGCTCATCGGCCCGTACGACGACATCGTCCTCCCCGCCGTCGCGGCCGACGCCGTCGACTGGGAGGCCGAGCTCGCCGTCGTGATCGGCGCGACCGTCCGCAGGGTCGACGAGGACGCGGCGTCGGCCGCCATCGCCGGCTACAGCGTCATCAACGACGTGACGATGCGCGATTACCAGTACCGCAGCCCGGAGTGGTTCCAGGGGAAGACGTTCGAGGGCACGGCCCCGTTCGGGCCCGTGCTGGTCACCGACGACGACTTCGCCCTCGGCGGCGTCCTCCGCGGCACCGTCGACGGCGAGACGGTGCAGGAGACCCCGACCGACGACCTCGTCTTCGGCCCGGCCGCGCTCGTGTCCTACATCTCGCAGATCTTCACCCTGCGTCCCGGCGACGTCATCGCGACCGGGACGCCCGGTGGTGTCGGACACGCCCGGACGCCCCGGCGCTACCTCGCGCCGGGGGACGTGCTCGCGACGTCGGTCGAGGGCATCGGCGAGCTGCGCAACCGCATCGTCGCGGAGTGAGACCATGGCCGCCCGGACCGACGACGTCACCGACCCGCAGCTCGCGGCGTCGCTGCTGCTCATGCGGCGCGGGCAGGCCTACTGGGCGCGCCGGTTGAACGAGCTGCCGGATGCCGCCTTCGACGAGCCGTCGCTGCTGCCCGGCTGGACGAGGCGGCACCTCATCGCGCACGTCGGCTTCAACGCCCGCGCGACCGCGCGGCTCGTGGACTGGGCGCTCACCGGCATCGAGACGCCGATGTACGAGTCCGACGGCCAGCGGGCGGAGGAGATCGCGTTCGGCTCGACCCTGCCCACCGAGGCGCTCCGGAACCTCTGCGCGCACGCCGCCGTGCACCTGAACGTCCAGTGGCGCGACCTGCCCGCGGCGGCGTGGTCGCACCCGGTCCGGACCGCGCAGGGACGCATCGTGCCGGTCTCCGAGACCGTGTGGATGCGCACGCGCGAGGTGTGGGTGCACGCGGTGGACCTCCGCAACGGCGGCAGCATCGCCGACTTCCCCGACGAGCTGCACGACCTCCTGCTGGCCGACCTCGTGCGGGTCTGGCGCCGCCGGCGCGGCGACGACGACCGGGACATCGTGCTCGCTCCGACCGACCGCGCCGACGTGCACCGCATCCTCCCCTCCGCCGATGACCCGCTCATCGTCCACGGCACCGCCGCCGACCTCGTCGCGTGGGGGACCGGCCGCGGCGCGCGCGGCGTCACGACCCCCGACGGCGCCCCGCCGCCCACCGCACCCGTGTGGCTCTGACCGCCCCGACCCCGAAGGAGACGCCCGTGTTCATCGACGCCGCCGACCTCGACCCCGCCGCGACCTACCGACTGCTCGTCGGCTCGGTCGTCCCGCGCCCCATCGCCTGGGTCACGACCGGCCGCGCGCCGAAGCCCGTGAACCTCGCCCCGTTCAGCTCGTTCGCGTGGGTGAGCCAGCATCCGGCGATGCTCGGGATGACCATCAACACACGCGCGAGCGGGCCGAAGGACACGGCCCGCAACATCCGCGAGGACGGGCAGTACGTCGTCAACATCGCGCGCGACGACCTGATGCAGAAGCTCCACGCCAGCTCGGAGTGGATGGACCCAGAGGTCGGCGAGGCGGAGGCGCTGGGCCTCGCGACCTCCCCGTCCCGCGTCATCGACGTCCCCCGGTTGCGGGACGCCCCGGTCAGCATGGAGTGCGTGTACGACCGCACGATCGTCTTCAGCCCGACCGGCGGCGAGTTCATCGTCGGGAGCGTCGTCGGCTGGCACGTCGACGAGGCCGTCCTGGTCGACGGACGGATCGACACCGAGCTGCTGCGACCGCTGGCGCGCCTCGCCGGTCCCCGGTACACGACACTCGGCACGGTGACCGAGCTGCCGCCCGTCCCCGGGGGCTGAGCGGACGGGGTCAGTCCTCCAGGCGCGTGAGCCGGAGCGCCATGAACTGCCGGCCCGGCAGCTCGACGCGCACCTGCCCGCGCTGGACGCCTGGGAGCGTCTCCACCGTCATGCCCCACGTGTCGATGACCTCGATGCGCCAGCCGCCGTCGTCGAGGATGAGGTTGCGGAACCGGGGGCGGTTGAAGCCGAAGTAGCCCACCTTGACCTGACCCTCGGCGCCGCCCCACGGCATATCCCAGTCGCTCGGCAGCGGGTCCCACACGCCCTCCGGCGCCTCGGACTGCAGCTGCTCGAGGAACCGGATGCGGTCGGGGGAGGTACCGTGCAGGACGCCGCCCTTGGACCACCAGAGGACCTCGCCCTCGAGCCCCAGCGCCGGCGGGTAGTAGGTCTCGCCGTGGCCGACGTAGCCGCCGCGGACCGCGCCCTCCCAGAACCGGCGCACCATCTCCTCGCCGGTGATGTTGCCCCAGCCCTGGTCGATGTCGCCCTCGTAGGCGCACTCGTCGATGACGACCGGCTTGCCCCACTGCTCGCGCCACTGGTCGGTGTTCTCGGCGGTGCGGTAGACGTCGACGCGCTGGATGCTCACGTGCGTGATCCAGGGCTTCGCGTAGTCGTACACGGGGCGGCAGTTGTGGATCGAGTTGAGGTGGCCGAACGGGTCCTCCTCGCCGACGACGGCCGCGAGCCGCTCCCAGTCGTCGATGTCTTTGGACCACAGCAGGTCGTACTCGTTGGCCATCGACCACCACACGTTGGCGAAGCCGGCGAGCCGGCGCACCACGTGGCGGAGGTACCGCTCGTCGACGGCCGGGCCGAGGTCGGCGAAGCCCCAGCGGTCGTACGCGTGGAACAGGATGATGTCGGCCTCGATGCCGAGCGCGCCGAGCTCCGCGACGCGCTGCTCGAGGCGCCGGAAGTGCGCCGGGTCGAACCGGGTCAGGTCGAAGCCCTCGGCGAGGCTCCCGACGAACGGGAAGTCGTCCGGCTCGTCGGCGTTGTAGAGGTACGACTTGGGGAAGACGCACATGCGGAGCTTCGCGAACGGCGCGTCCGCGAGCGTCGCGAGCGTCTGCTGCTGCAGCGCCTCGGGCTGGTGCGTCCAGGCGTACGCCGTCGTCCCGAGGGGCCGGTGGCGGGTGCCGTCCGCATGCCGGAAGTGGAAGCCGTCCACCTGCACCGGTCCGTGTGCGCCGTCCCGCGCGGCGACGACCTCGACCGTTCCGGTGATGCCGTCGAGCGAGCGGGCCGTCGAGCGCGTCTGGAACGACCACGGACCCTCCGTGTCGGCGAGCGCCCGCACGACGTAGACGCCGTCGCCGTCGTAGAACCCGCCGACGCGCACCTGGCCGCTGTCGCGCGTGAACACCGCCTCCAGCTCGACGTCGACGAACGGGTTCCCGTGCGACGGGCCGGCGAAGCGCAGCTCGAGCGGCTCCCAGAGCGGCGTCGGGCCGGGGAGCGTCGCCGGGGCCGAGCCCCGCGCGACGTCGTCGGGCTCGTACGCCGGGTCCGGCGCGATCGCCGGGTCGTACGGCGGTCGCGGGGCGCCGTCGCCCACCTCGGCGAGGGCCGCGAAGAAGCGCTCGCGCTCGGCGAGGTCCTCGAGGGCGGGGACGAGGGCGACGAGCTGTCCGAGACGCCCGCCGCGGAACTGCGTCGCCATCGGGGATGCGGCGATCCCGGGCATGTAGCGCTCCAGGATGCTGCGGGCGGCGGGGTCCTCGAGGGCCTCGCCGAAGGTCGTGGCGCGATCGAACATGGTGCTCCTCCGAAGGTCAGGCGGTCGTGGTGGCGCGGCGGATGGCCGTGTCGACGGCATCCTGCAGCGCGGGCGGGGTGAACATGAGGGCCGACGTCACCGGTCGGCCGGTGCCCCATCGCGTCTCGCTGCGGACGGCCTGCGCGCGGGCGGGGTCGGCTGCCGCGACGGTGTCGATGAGGGCGGCGTAGGCGCGCGGGTCGTCGAGGACGTCGGCGAGCGAGGCGCGCACGCCGTCCAGCGGCGGGCGGACGGCGGGGGCGCCGGGCGTGAAGCGCCAGGCGTGGGCGCCCGAGCCGACCTCGCCCTGCACGCCGGGGAGGGCGACCTCCGCGGTGGTGTTGGGCGGGACGACGGCGTGCACGACGACATCCTCCCCGTCGCGCCGCCACGACACCGACGCCTCGCCGTAGGGGGTGAGGTGCCGTGCGGAGGCGTGGGACAGGCCCTGCAGCGGCCGCGGTGCGATGCGCAGGCGCCGATAGCCCGGTGCCGCAGGGGCGAGGCCCGCGACCGTCCGGTGCAGCCAGTCGGCGACCGCGCCGAGGGCGTAGTGGTTGAACGAGGTCATCTCGCCGGGGTTCACGGACCCGTCGGGCAGGAGCGAGTCCCACCGCTCCCACACGGTCGTCGCGCCCTGCGTGACGGGGTAGAGCCAGGAGGGGCACTCGGTCTGCGTCAGCAGACGCTCCGCGGCATCCAGGTGGCCGCCGCCCGTGAGCGCGTCGGCGACGAGCGGCGTGCCGACGAAGCCGGTGCCGATGCGGTACCCGCCCTCGCGGACGAGCTCGGCCAGCCGGTCCGCGAGCGCCTGCCGGACGGCCGGGTCGACGACGAGGTCGAACTCCAGGGCGAGCGCGTACGCCGTCGGCGCGTCGCTCATCATGCGGCCCGCGGGCGTGACGTACTCGGCGACGAACGCCGCCCGGCTGTGCTCGGCGAGTGCCGCGTACGCGGTGGCGTCCTCGTCGAACCCGAGGAGTCGCGCGGCGTCGGCGACCTGGCGCAGCGAGCGCGCGAAGTACGCCGTCGCGACGATGTCGGAGTCGACCTTCGCGTGACCGGGCTTGTCCGGCGGCGCGGCGGGGTCGAGCCAGTCGCCGAGCTGCATGCGGCCGGCCCACAGGCCGCTGTCGCCCGCATCGGCGTGGACGGCGTCGACCCACGCGCGCATGCTCGGGTACTGCGCGGCGAGCACCCCGGCGTCGCCGTAGCGTGCGTGCAGCACGGTGGGGACGACGGTCGCGGCGTCGCCCCAGGCGGCGGGACTGGCCCCGCCGAACGAGGCGAAGCCGCCGAGCGCGGAGGGGACGACGACCGGCACGGAGCCGCCGTCGCGGGTCTGCTCGTGGGCGAGGTCGCGCAGCCACGAGGTGAGGAAGGCGGCGCTGTCGTAGAGGAACGCGGCGGTCGGCGCGAAGACCTGGATGTCGCCGGTCCAGCCGAGCCGCTCGTCGCGCTGCGGGCAGTCCGTCGGGATGGAGAGGAAGTTGCCGCGCATGCCCCAGACGACGTTCTCGTGCAGCCGATCGATGAGCGGGTCGGAGGTCTGGAACCAGCCGGTGCGCGTCATGTCGGTGTGCAGCACGACGGCCTCGACCGCCTCCGCGTCGACGTCGAGGCCGGTGACCTCGGCGTAGCGGAAGCCGTAGAAGCTGAAGCGGGACTCGAGCACGTCGTCGCCGCCGGAGAGGTCGAAGGATGCCGTGGCCGCGGCGTTGCGGAGCGGCCGCAGGGCGAGCTCGCCCTCGTCGAGGACCTCGGCATGCCGGACGACGACGCGCGTGCCCGCGTCGCCGCGCACCCGGAGGCGCACGCGGCCGACGAGGTTCTGGCCGAAGTCGAGGATGCGGCCGCCGGACGGGGTCGCGAGGACCTCGACGACGGGCAGGGCCTGGATGCGGCGGACCGGTGGCGCGATCCGCGCCTCCGGGACCGGCACGTTCTCGTAGCCCGCCTTCGCCGCGGCGCCCACGCGGGCGGGGCGGAACACCGTCGCGGTGCGGCGGAGGTCCTGGTGCTCGCCGGCGTAGATGCCGCTGTCGACGACGGGGCCGTCGCCGGCGGCCTCCCAGTCGTCGCCCGTCGCGGCGAGGGTCTCGGTCGCGCCGTCGGCGAACACCACCCGCAGCTGCGCGAGGAACGACGGCTGCGTGCCGTACAGGCGGTCCGCGAACGCGAAGAAGCCGTACTTCTCGGTGTACCAGGCGCCGGCGATGCTCGCCGAGAGCTCGTTGTCGCCCAGGTGCAGGAGGGCGGTCACGTCGACGGTCTCGTGGACGAGCCGGTCGCGGTAGGCGGTCCAGCCGGGGGAGAGCACGTCATCCGAGACGGGGGCGCCGTTCACGGCCGGCTCGGCGACCCCGAGCGCCGTCCAGAACAGCAGCGCACGGGCGACGGGGCGGTCGAGGCGGAAGCGGGTGCGCAGGACGGCGGGCTGGGCGTCGCGCTCGGCGTCCGCAAGACCGACCGGCTGCGCGACCCACTCGCCGGCGGCGAGGAAGCCGGCGTCGAGCTCGAGGGGCTCGCTCCAGGCGGTGCGGGTGCCCGACCGGGCGGTCGCGCGCACCCGGACGGCGCGTGTCGCGCCGGCGGCCAGCGGCGCGAAGGGCCACGCGACGAGCGCGCTGTCGGGTCCGTCGAGAATGACGACGCCCGTGCCGTCGTCGAGCTCGACGCCGGCCTGGATCCAGTCCGCCTCATCGGTCTCCACGGTCCAGGTGAGCCGCGGCGCGGGAGTCGCGACGAACCGGGTGTCGTCGCGCTGCTCCGCCCGAAGGGTCGCGATGCGCGCGGTCGTCATTCGTCGTCGCCTTCCGCGGTCCACGAGGTCACCGAGACCTCGCCCGAGACGGCGTAGACGCCGATCACACGGCCGGTGAACGACTCGGCCGTCTCGGACGCGAGGAACCGTCCGTCGATCTGCGCGAGCTCGAGGCGCTCCCCGTCGACGGTCGCGCCCAGGTGGAAGACGTCGCTCGTGCGCGCGAGGCCGGCGGAGTCGCCCGGAGGACGAGAGTCGATGTGCAGGTCGAGGGTCGCCGCCGCGATCTCCCGGGTCCACTCCTGCACGAGTCCCGCGACGACGGCCCGCGCGGTGACCCGGCCGCCGCCGGCCTCGACCTCGACGTGGAAGCGCTCGTCGTAGCGCACGGCGAGACCGCCGACGCCCGTCGAGACGTCCACAGCGACCGTCACGGCGTTGGTCAAATGCTCCTGGCGTCGGCCGACGAACATCGGGTGCGGGTCGTCGAGCGTGGCGCCCGTGCCGCGCAGGACGAGTCGGCCGTCCTCGACGGCCGACACCGCGGTGGGGAGCGCCCGGACCGCGATCCACTCGCCGTCCAGCGGGGCGTCGAAGGTCACGTCGATGCGCGTGCCGGGGCGCGGGTTCAGCAGGACGGGGTCGATCTCCGGCCAGCCGTTCTCAGCCCAGCGCACCGGTGTCGCGAACGTCTCACGGCCCAGCGCGGAGAACGCGCGGGTCATCGACCGGGGGCGCACGCCCAGCAGGATGCAGATCCACTCACCGTCCGGACCCTCGACGAGGTCGCCGTGGCCGGTGTTCTGCACGGGGCGGATCGTGGACCGCGCCGAGACGAGCGGGTTCTGCGGCGCGGTCTCGAACGGCCCCTCCGGTCCGTCGCCGCGGGCGATGGAGATGCCGTGCCCGCGCTCCGTGCCGCCCTCGGCGATCATGAGATACCAGCGGCCGCCGTGCGCGTACAGGTGCGGCGCCTCCGGGAACTGGCCGCCCGTGCCGGACCACACGGATCGCGGGTCCTCGAGCGCGCGGTGCCGGTCGAGGTCGACCTTGACCTGCTGGATGCCGAGGTGGGTGCCCTGCGCGGCGCCGCCCAGGGTGAGGCCCGAATAGGTGATGTACACGGTGCCGTCCTCGCCCCACGCGATGTCCGGGTCGATGCCGTCGATCGAACCGGAGCCGTCCTGCTTCAGGATGAGGTCGCCGTCGCTCCACGGGCCTGCGGCATCGGCCGCCGTGAAGTGCAGCATGCCCCGGCCCATGGCATCCGTGATGACGAGGTGGAAGACCCCATCGCGGTGCCGGATGGTAGGTGCCCACGCGCCGCCCGCCGTCGGGACGTCCTCGACGGCGAGCTGACCCGGCCGCGTCGCGACATGGCCGATGAGCTCCCACGTCTCGAAGTCGCGCGACCGGTGGATGGGGATGCCGGGGAGATATTCGAATGTGGAGGTCGCGAGGAACCACTCGTCGCCGACCCGGACGACCGACGGGTCGGGGTGGAAGCCGTTGAGGAGCGGGTTGTAGAGCGTGGTCATGGCGGGCCTGTTCGCGTCGGGTCGTCGGATGATGTCAGGTGAGGATGCGGCCGAGTTCGGCGGCGAGCCGGACCGCGCGGGGGTCCGCGCCGCCGGGCCAGGGACCGCGCGCGACGGTCCACGCGAAGGCGATGCCCGTGTCCGGGTCGACGCAGGCGAGGGCGCCGGCGGCGCCGTCGTGGCCGAACGCGCGCGGGCCGCCGAAGGCGAGCTGCTGCGACGGCTTCTGGAAGACGATCGCGTGCGCTCGGTCGTGCTGGTGGAGCACCTCGTCGTACCCGCGGATCTGCTGCTGGCCGATCCGGGCGACGGTGTCGGCGCCGAGGAACGGCGCGCCGCCGTCGACCCCTGTGACGGCCGCCGCGAAGAGGCGGGCGAGGCCGCGGGCGCTGCCGGTGCCGCTGCCGCCCGGGTGCCCGTAGCGCCAGCTGCGCGGGGAGTTGCCGAGGTCGACGTCGCCGCCCATCGACCCGAAGACGACGGGTCCGAGCGCCGAGTAGGTGCGTACGAGCGTGTCGGAGACCGGCTGGATCATCGCCAGGACGTCGACGCGGCGGTCCTCGAGCTCCGCCGGGAGACCCAGGTGGAAGTCGATGCCGTGCGGAGCCCGGATCTCCTGCTCGTAGAACTCGTGCAGCGTCCGCCCGGTGACCCGGTAGACCAGTTCGTCGCCCAGGTTGCCGATCGTGATGGCGTGGTAGCCGAAGGCGCTGCCGGGGTGCCAGAACGGCGTGGTGTCGGCGAGGCGCGCGGCCGCGGCGTGGTGGTCGAGCAGTTCGTCCCAGGTCAGGGGGGTCTCCGCCTGCGGGAGCCCCGCCTGGTGGGAGAGGAGCTGACGGACGGTGATGCGGTCCTTGCCCTTCGCGGCGAACTCCGGCCAGTAATGCGCGACCCGTTCGTCGAGGTCGAGCTCGCCCCGCTCGACGAGGAGGCCCACCGACAGGCCGATCGTGTTCTTGGTGACCGAGTAGGGGACGATGACGGAGTCACCGGACAGGTGCGGGCCGCCCCACGCGTCCAGCACGGACCTGCCGCGGTGGTACGCGGCCACCTGGAACGACAGATCCGGATCGGCTGAGAGCTGCTCTTCGAGCCGTGCGACGACCTCCCCCAGACGTGCGTCGGCGGTGCCATGGAGCGGACCGGTCAGTGCGGCGGTCATGTCTTCCTCTCGTCGGTGAGCGTGTCGTGCGTGCGTGCGGGCGGGGTCAGCGGGGGAGCGGCGCCTCGCGCCAGGCGGTGGGGGCGAGGCCCCGGACACCGGGCAGCCGGAGGGTCAGGAGCCGGCCGTCGCCGTCGGAGCGGGTCACGCCGACGTCGCCGTCGAGCCAGGGGAAGCCCGTCGTGATGACGAGGACGTCGAGGTCGGGACCGGCGAACTCGACGCTCGTCGGGTGCGCCGCGTCCAGGGCGATGGTCCGCTCCTCGAGTCGGCTGCCGTCAGGGGCGAAGCAGTCGATCCGGCCGAGGTCGAGCTGGGTCACCCAGAGGCGCCCGTCGGCGTCGACCGTCATCCCGTCCGGCAGGCCGTCGAGGCGCAGGAACGTGTCCCGGGGACCGGCGACGCCGCCGATGTAGGACCGTCGATAGACGAGCCGGTCATGCGACTCGGCGTAGTACAGCCACTCCCCGTCCGGTGACCAGCCCAGGCCGTTGGACATGTTCAGGGTGTCGTCGAGGACGGTGATCGACCCGTCGTGCTCGAGGCGCAGCAGGTGCTGCCGTCCGTCGACGCCGCCGAACCGGCGGATGCTGCCGACGACGAATCTGCCCTGCGGATCGATCTTGCCGTCGTTGAAGCGTCGGTTGGTCGGGATGAGCGCACGGCTCTTGTCGATGCTTCCGTCCGGATGGAGGATGCCGATCCACGCCTCCAGCGACACGAGGAAGCGTCCGCCGCCGGCGGGGATCGCGGCGCCCACCTGCCCGCCGACCTGCAGCGTCGTGACGTCGCCGAGCGACCCGTCCGCGTCGAGGATCGCCGACATGACGCGTCCGTCGTCGATGTCGACCCAGCTCAGTCGCCTGGTCGAGGGGTCCCACACGGGCCCCTCGGCCAGGACGTACGGAGCGGTCTCGAGGAGTCTCATTCCGCGACGGTCCACTCCAGGGCCAGCGGCAGGTCGTCGACGGAGGCACCCGCGCGCAGGGTGTACGCGCCGGGCTCGACGACCCAGCCGTCCGCCCAGTGCGCGAGCCGGCGGCCGGGGACGGGTACGGTCGCGGTGACCGTCTCGCCGGGTTCCGCGTGCACCGTGGCGAAGCCGACGAGCCAGCGGACCGGACGGTCCACCGACGAGTCGCCGCGCTCCGCGTAGACCTGCACGACCTGCTTTCCGGCGCGGTCGCCGGTGTTCCGCACGGTCACGTCGACGGCGTCGCCGTGGCGATGCGCGGCACCCCATGACCAGGTCGTGTAGCCGAGGCCGTGGCCGAACGGGAACGCCGGCGTCGCGGCATCCTTCAGCCAGGCGCGGTAGCCGACGTGGATGCCCTCGCCGTAGGTGAGGACGCCGTCCTGCGGCGTGACATCCTGCACGGGGACGTCGGCGAGCGTGGCGGGCCACGTGGTGGGGAGGCGCCCGCCGGGCTCGGCGGCGCCGGTCAGGACGTCCGCGAGCGCGTGGCCGAACTCCTGGCCGCCGAAGTAGCCCTGCACGATGGCGGACACCTCGTCGGCCCACGGCAGCACGACCGGCGAGCCCGCGTTGACGACGACGACGACCGGGGTCCCCGTCGCGGCCACGGCGCGGACGAGGTCGTCCTGGCGGCCGGGGAGGTCGAGGTCGATGCGGTCGTATCCCTCGGACTCGACCTTCGAGTTCGTGCCCACCACGACGACGGCGACGTCGGCGGCGGCGGCCGCCTCCACGGCCCGCGCGATGAGGGCTTCCGGGTCGGTCGCCTCGGGCGCGATGCCGACCGTCGCGCTGAGGGCGCCCGCGAGTGCACCCCCGCGGGCGAGCGTGAACTCGACGCGGACGCGGATCGGGGTGTCCTGCTCGACGGAAACGCCGGCCGTGAGCGACGGCGGGTTCAGGAACGCGGCGCCGAGGTCGGTGCCCTCGATGACGGGGGTGTCGTCGAGCACGAGCCGGTCGTCGACGTACAGCCGGCCGGGGTTCGCGCCGGCGAACCCGAGCTGGATCTCACCGGTCTCGGCGGGGGTGAAGACGGTCTCGAACACGACGCGCGAGCTCGCGGCGACGGGGGCGTCGCCGCCGAACCAGACGAGCGCGGTCGAGCGACGGTCCTCGCTGAAGAGCTCCGCGCCGTCCTCGTCGAGGAAGCGCACGCGCAGCCCGGGCTCGCCCGTCTCGGGGTTCCGCAGCTGTGCGACGGGGATCTCGGCGACGCCCTCCTGCACGACGGCGCCGATCTCGTAGCGCAGGTCCGCCTCCGGCAGGGCCTCGCGCAGGCCGTCCAGCGGGGACACCGTGCGCTCGGGCAGCACGGTCGCGGAGCCGCCGCCCTGCGTGCGCGCGTCGCGGGCGTTGTGGCCGATGACGGCGATCGAGCGGATGGCCGCGACGTCGAGGGGGAGCGCGCCGGTGTTGCGCAGCAGCACGGTGCCCTCGATGCCCGCTTCGCGGGCGAACGCCTCGGCATCGACGGGCGCCGGCTCCAGGGCCGTGGACCCCTCCAGTGCGCCGACGCGCTCGGCGAGGAGGAGCAGGCGCAGCACCTTGCGGTCGAGGTCGGCCTCCTGCACGCGGCCGTCGCGGACGGCGGCCAGGAGGTCGGCCCACGCCGGTGCCGGCCCCGGCATCGCGAGGTCCTGCGCGGCGGCGACGGCATCCAGCGAGCGGACGGCCGTCCAGTCGCTCACGACGACGCCGTCGAAGCCCCACTCGGAGTTCAGTGGCGTCTCGAGCAGGTCGTTCTCAGTCATCGTGACGCCGTCGACGGCGTTGTAGGCGCTCATGACCGACCACGCGCCGGCCTCGACGGCCCGCTCGAACGGCGCGAGGTACAGCTCGCGGAGGGCGCGGTCGTCGACGTCGACGTCGACCGTGAACCGGTCGGTCTCCGAGTCGTTCGCGACGTAGTGCTTCGGCGTCGCCGCGACGCCGTTGTCCTGCATGCCGCGCACGTAGGCGGCGGCGAGCTCCGCGGTGAGCTCCGGGTCCTCGGAGAAGCACTCGAAGTGGCGGCCGCCCAGGGGGGAACGGTGCAGGTTGATGGTCGGGCCGAGCACGACGTCGACGCCCTTGCGGCGCGCCTCGGAGGCGGCGGCCGCGCCGTAGCGGTACGCGAGGTCGACATCCCACGACGCGGCGAGAGCCGACCCGGAGGGCAGGTTCAGTGACGGCTCGCGTTCGTCCCAGCGCGGTCCGCGGACGCCCGACGGACCGTCGGAGAGCGTCATGGCGCGCAGCCCGATCTCGGGCAGCGGGACCGTCGTCCAGAAGTCCGCGCCCTGTACGAGCGCGGCCTTCTGCTCGAGGGTGAGCGCGTCCAGCAGCGGACGCAGATGGGCGACGGACTCGGTCACGAGGACTCCAATGGCTGGGGATGGGGCGCGCGGTGCGCGGGGGAGGGCGGGCCGCGCCGGTGCGCGGCCCCGGTGGGGCGAGGGGTCAGGCCGCGCCCTGGGCGGCCTCGGAGTCCAGGAGGGCGCGCCGCGCGATGCGACGCTCCTCCTGCTTGTCCGGATCGGGCACGGGCGCCGCCATGAAGAGGCGCTGCGTGTAGGGGTGCTCGGGCCGCGAGGTGACGCGCTCGCCGTCGCCGTACTCGACGATCTCGCCGCGGTACATGACCGCGACCCGGTGGCTGATGTGGCGGACGACGGCGAGGTCGTGCGTCACGAACAGGTAGGCGACGCCGGTGCGCTCCTGGATCTCGATGAAGAGGTCGAGGACCCGCGCCTGCGTGGAGAGGTCGAGCGCCGAGACGGGCTCGTCGCACACGATGAGCCGGGGTCGCAGGGCCAGGGCCCGGGCGATCGCGACGCGCTGCCGCTGTCCGCCGGAGAACTCGCGCGGCAGCCGGCTGCGCGCATCCGCGGGGAGTCCCACCTGGTCGAGCAGGTCGCGGACCCGCGACTTCGCCTCGGTGGAGCTGACCCCTGCGACCGTGAGCGGCTCGGCGAGGATCTGCTCGATCGTCATCGACGGGTTCAGCGAGGAGTACGGGTCCTGGAAGACAACCTGGATCTCGGAGCTCAGCGCGCGGCGCTGACGCCGGGCGAGGTGCGAGATGTCCTTGCCGTCGTAGTGGATCGTCCCCTCGGTGACGGGCGCGAGGCCGAGCGCGGCGCGCCCGAGCGTCGTCTTGCCCGAGCCGGACTCGCCGACGAGGCCCACGGTCTCGCCCGGCAGGATGTCGAGCGAGACGCCCTTCAGCGCGCGGAACGGCTCGGCCCGGAAGCCCTTGCCGGGGTACTCGACGACGAGATCCTTGACCTCGAGCAGTGGAGCGCTCATGCTCCCGCTCCCTTCGTGGACAGTGCCGGACGGGCGGGACCCTCGTCGAGGATCGCGTCCAGCAGGGCACGGGTGTACGGGTGCTGCGCGTCGTGGAAGATCGCGCGGACGGGGCCCTGCTCGACGAACAGGCCGTTCTGCATGACGGTCACGTGGTCGCACAGGTCGGCGACGACGCCGAAGTTGTGCGTGACGAGCAGCATCGCCATGTGACGCTCGGCCTGCAGCGAGCGCAGCAGGTCGAGCACCTCGGCCTGCACCGTCACATCCAGAGCCGTGGTCGGCTCGTCGGCGATGATGAGGTCGGGGTCGGTCGAGACGGCCCCGGCGATCAGGACGCGCTGCGCCATGCCGCCGGACACCTCGAACGGGTACGCGTCGAAGGTGCGCTTCGGGTTCGGGATCCCGACGCGGTCCAGGAGCTCCAGGGAGCGCTGCGTCGCCGCCTTCTTCGACAGGCCGAGGTTCTTGCGCAGCGGCTCGACGAGCTGGCTGCCGATCGTGAACGACGAGTCGAGGTTGCTCATCGGCTCCTGCGGGATGTAGCCGATGCGCTTGCCGCGCACCCGCCCGTAGACGGACTCGTCCGAGTCGGCCAGCTCGATCCCCTCGTACATGATCGACCCGCCCGTGACGTGTCCGCCGCGCGGCAGCAGGCCGAGCACGGCGAACGCCGTCTGGGTCTTGCCCGACCCGGACTCGCCGATGAGCCCGTGCACCTCGCCGCGGCGGATGTCGAGGGAGACGCCGTGGACGACCTCGATGTGCGAGCCGTTCGGCTGGTCGTAGCCGACGTGCAGGTCGCGCACCTCGAGGACCTTCTCGCTCGCCTTGCTGCGCGCGTCGTCCTTGTGGACGATGACCGCGCTGTTCTCGAACACGGGCGGTTCGTCCGTGTCGACGAGCGGCTCTCCGCCGCTCATGGACATCGAGGTGGTGACGGCCGCGATCGAGCCGGTCGCGGTGGTGACGACCCGGCGGCGCTTGCGTCGCACCGACACGGTCCGCTCCAGCTCGTCGCGCATGACGTTGGCGAGCAGCGTGAGGGCGATGCAGGTGAGGGCGATCGCGAGCGACGGCCAGATCATCAGGACGGGCGTCTTGTAGATGTTCTTGAAGCCGTCGGTGAGCATCGAGCCCCACGTGGGGACGTTGACGTCGCCCAGGCCGAGGAACTCGAGTCCCGACTGGATCGCGATCGCGATGCCGGCGATGATCGCAGCCTGGATGATGATCGGCGCCCGCACGACCGACAGGACGTGCCGCCCGATGATGCGGGTGTCGCTGAGCCCCGAGACGCGGGCCGCGTCGACGTACAGCTCGCCGCGGACCGCCGTGACTGCGGCGTAGACGAGGCGGTAGAACGCGGGGGCGAGCAGGACGCCGAAGATGAGCATCGAGATCCAGACCGATGGTCCGAGCACGGCGCGCGCCGCGAGCAGGACGACGATGCCCGGGAGCGCCATGTTCAGCTCGGTGACCCACGTCGCGACGGTGTTGAACCAGCCCTGGTAGTAGCCGGCGATCAGACCGCTGACGACGCCGAGCACGATCGCGACGACGACCGCGAGGAGCGCCGCGATGACGCTCGTCTGTGTGGCGGTCAGCAGCCGGGAGAGCACGTCGCGCCCGCTGCCGTCGGTGCCGAGGAGGTGCTCGCCGCTGGGGCCCGCGAGCACGTTGCGGATGTCGGCGTAGTTCGGGTCCTGCGGGGCGATCAGCGGCCCCACGATCGCCAGGAGGACCACGAGCGCGAGGAAGACGAACGACCCGATCCCGAGGGGGCGCTTGACGAGGCGGCGCCACAGGGCGACGCGCACCGGCGCGACGGGGACGGCGGGAGGAACGGCGATGGCGGTCATGACAGTCGCACCTTCGGGTTGAGAGCTGCTTGGGCGAGGTCGATCAGGAGGTTGACGACGATCACGATGATCGCGAACGCGATCACGAGGCCCATCACGACGGGGATGTCGCCGAGGCTGCCGGCGCGGACCGTGAGCTGGCCCATCCCGGGGATGGCGAAGATCTGCTCGACGACCACGGCGCCGCCGAGGAGCCCGACGAACTGGACCGCGAGGACGGCGAGCGCGGGGCCGCCGGCGTTGCGGAGGACGTGCTTGTAGATGACCGATCCGGCGCCGAGGCCGCGGGAGCGGAGCGTGCGGACGTAGTCGCGGGACATCGCGTCGATGACGGAGCCGCGCACCTGGGCGGCGACCGTCGCGATCGCGCCGATGGACAGCGCCACGATCGGAAGCGTCACGGAGGAGAGCCAGCCGGTGAAGGAGGTGCCTATCGGTATGTACCCGGTGGCCTTGAACCAGCCGAGGTTGATCGCGAAGATCAGCACGAGGAAGAGCGCGATGAGGAAGCCGGGGATGGCGAACCCGATGAGCGAGACGGTCTGGATCGTGCCGTCGACCGCGCCGCCCCGCCGCGCTGCGAGGACGCCCAGGATGACGGAGAGGATGGCTGAGATCACGGTGGTGCCGATGACGAGCGAGAGCGTCACCGCGAGCCGGTTGGTGACCCCGACGGTGACCAGTTCGCCCGTGAACCAGCTGCGCCCGAGGTCGCCGGTGAAGGCGGAGGTGATCCAGTCGCCGTACTGCACGAGGAGCGGCCGGTTCAGGCCGAGCTGCTCGGTCTTCTTGGCGACGGTCTCGGCGGTCGCGTTCTCACCGAGGATGCGGCGGGCGATGTCGCCGCCGCCCATGTAGAGGAGCATGAACGCGAGGAACGAGATCACCGCGATGAGGACGACGCCGGACAGCAGGCGACGGAGGATGAATGCAAGCATGGTCGCTTCCCGATGGTGTGGGTTCCGGCCGCCCGGGCATTCGCTGCCCGGACGGCCGGAGGCGGGTCAGTTCTTCGGCGAGAAGTCGAAGATCGACGGGTAGGCGTTCGTCGGCCAGAAGTCCAGGTTCGTGTTCGCGTCGACCGCGTACGAACCCTGTACCCGGAAGAACGGTGCGAACCAGGCCTGCTCGACGAGGTAGGCGTTCAGCGCCTTCAGCGCCTCATCCGACTCCTCGGGCGTGCCGAGCTGGATCGTCTCGATGTAGCCGTCCACCGTGTCGTCCTGGTACTTGAACGGGTTGAAGGTGGCGCTCGGAGCGATCATGAAGTTGATCAGCTGCCAGTCCGGGTTCTGCTCCAGCGCCATCCACGTCGCCGCGTACTTCGGCGCGAGCATGTCGGTGATGAAGTTGCCGGTGCCCGGGTCGGTGTAGTTGACGTCGATGCCGATGTCGGCCAGCTGCTGCGCGACCAGGTCGAACGTCGTCTGGAACGCGGGCGTGGACATCATGTCGAGCGAGAAGCCGTCCGGGTAGCCCGCGTCGGCGAGGAGGTCCTTGGCGCCCTCGGGGTCGTACTCGTAGGTGCTGTCGAGGGCCTCGTCGTAGGCGACCGAGGTCGTCGGGAAGACCTGCTCGGTCACGGTGCCGTAGCCGGACTGCAGCGACTGGAGCAGCGCTTCGCGGTCGAACGCCATGTTGATCGCCTGGCGCACCTTGACGTCGCCGAGCTCGGGGGCCATGGTGCCGCCACGGTCGAACAGCAGCAGACCCTGGAAGTCCAGCTCGTTGGCTGCAATCGTCCAGCCCGCGCCCTCGACCTCGGTGATCGTGCTGTTGTCGGCGATCTTGGCGCCGTTGGCCTCGCCCGCCTTGACGGCGTTGATGATGGCGGTGGTGTCCTCCATCACGTTGATCGTGAGGTTGTCGTACTTGATCGCGTCGGCGTTCCAGTAGTCCGGGTTCGCGGTGTAGTTGTACGTCGTGCCGGTGACGGACGAGGCGGCGTCGAAGATGTACGGGCCCGAGCCGACCGGCTCCGTGGCTGCATCCGCGTCGTCGAACGACGACGGCGCCTGGATGAGGCCCGGCGCGATCGAGAGGAGGTTCACGAGGGACGGGTCGGGTGCCGGCGTCGTGATGGTCACGGTGGTGGCGTCGACGGCGGCGAACTCCTTGCCGAGCATCGTGGCGGCCTGCGGCGACGTGCCGTCGCGGAAGCGCTCCATGCTCGCCACGACCGCCTCGGCGTCCAGCGGGGTGCCGTCGGTGAACTCGACGTCGTCGCGGAGCGTGAGGGTGAGGACGGTGTTGTCCTCGTTGTACGACCAGTCGGTGGCGATCCACGGCTGCAGTTCGCCGGACGCGTCCTTCTGCAGCAGTGTGTCGAACACGGCCTGGAAGAACGGGCTGCGGTTGCCGTACTCAGCGCCCTGGCCGACGTCATAGCTGGTGGGGGCGAGGATCGAGATCAGTGTCAGACGGTCTCCTCGACCGGTGCCTTCGCCGTCGCCGTCGCCGCTGGTGTCGCCCGTCCCGCCGGCGCAGCCGGTCAGAACGAGGGCTGCGGCGATCGCGAGGGCTGCTGTGGCCTTCAAACGGAACATCCTTGGTCCCTTCTCGGGGCGATACCCCTGCGGATCGCCTCTGGCCGAGGACGCTAGCACCAATTACTAGCGAGTACTAGGTTTTCACAGGAAAATTCTAGCGATCGCTAGGTTTTCGTTATCTCCGCGTGCAGACTAGGTCGCACCGGACACCGACGTCGGCGTCCGGAGGAGGATGATGGTGAGCACGATGACGGACACCAGCACGCGCCCGCAGCGCCGACGACGCGGCGAGTACGCCAAGACGGAGGCGACGCGACAGGCGATCCTGGATGCCGCGCTCGAGGTGTTCGCGCAGTCCGGTTACCGCGCGGGCTCCCTGCGGGAGATCGCGACCAAGGTGGGGATGAGCGAGGCCGGGCTCCTGCATCACTTCCGCAACAAGGTGGCGCTTCTCGAAGCCGTTCTCGAGCGGCGCGACGATCGCGCACGGGAGACGGTCCCCATCGAGTCCGAGGACGGGGCCGCCGTCTTGCGCGGGCTCGTGCAGCTCGCGGCGCACAACGCCTCGCTGCCCGGGGTCGTGGAGCTGTACTGCACGCTCTCCGCCGAGGCCACCTCGCCCGACCATCCCGCCCACGACTACTTCATCCGCCGCTACGAGTACACGCGCGGGAACATCGCACGCGCTTTCGGTCACCTCGCCGTCGAGGGCCGGCTCAAAGCCGGCATGACACCGGAGCGCGCGGCCGTCACGATCATCGCGATGATGGACGGGCTGCAGGTGCAGTGGCTCTACGACCGGGACGTCGTGGACATGGCCGAGGAACTGCGGAACCTCTTCACCCCGTTCGTGGACATCGACTGGGATCCGGCACCCATGCCTACGGTGGAGCTCGACGCGGAGCCCGATGCCGCGCTCGACGCGGAGCCCGCGCGATGAACCGCCTCCCCTTCGGCGACGGCTGGACCGTCGGCCCCAAGCTCGGGGCCTTCGAGAGCCGCGACGACGCCACCGCCGCCGTGCCCGTGGCGATCCCGCACGACGCGCTCCGCGACCTGCCGCGCTCGCCGGACAGCCCGCAGGGCGTGCACGCGGGCTACCTCCCAGGCGGTGTCTTCGAGTACGCCAAGACCTTCGACGTGCCGGCCGACTGGCGCGAGAAGACCGTGCAGATCGAGTTCGAGGGCGTGTACCGAGACGCCACGGTGTACATCAACGGAGACTTCGCCGCCCACCAGCCGAACGGCTACGCCGCCTTCACCGTCGACGCCGACGCGTTCCTGCGCTTCGGAGAGGCCAACACGGTCACGGTCGAGGCCCGCGTCCACAAGGACAGCCGCTGGTACACCGGCGGCGGCATCTACCGGCCCGTGCACCTCGTCGTCGCCGATCCGGTCCACCTGGTCCTCGACGGCACCGTCGTCACGACTCCCGACGTCGACGCCGAGCGCGCGATCGTCGCGGTGCAGACGCGCGTCCGGAACGCGACGCGGCATACGCGCACCCTCCGCCTGGCATGGACGGTCCAGGATCCGTCCGGTGCCGCCGTCGCGCAGGGCTCGGCGCCGGTCACCGTGCTCCCGGGCGAGGAGGCCGTGGCGCGCGCGCGCCTGCAGGTCGCCGCGCCGGAGCTGTGGGGCCCGGAGGCCCCGGCCCTCCACGCGCTGACGGTCGCCCTCGACGATCAGGACGGCGGCAGGATCGACGAGGATGCCGTGCGGTTCGGCATCCGCACGCTGCAGCTCGACACCGTCCACGGCCTGCGCATCAACGGCGAGACCGTCGACCTGCGGGGCGCGTGCGTGCACCACGACAACGGGCCGCTGGGCGCGATCACGCACCCCTGGGCCGAGGACCGCAAGGTGCGCCGGCTCAAGGAGGCCGGGTTCAACGCGATCCGCAGCGCGCACAATCCCGCGAGCCGGGCGCTCCTGGATGCCTGCGATCGCCATGGCCTCCTCGTCATGGACGAGCTCACCGACGTGTGGACGAAAGCCAAGACCGGCTTCGACGCCTCGATCGGCTTCGACACGCGGTGGCCGCAGGACGTCGCCGCGCTCGTCGCGAAGGACCTCAACCACCCGAGCGTCGTGCTGTACTCCATCGGCAACGAGATCCTCGAGCTCGCGACGCCGCACGGCGCCACGTGGAGCCGCCGCCTCGCGGAGGAGTTCCGCCGCCTCGACCCGACGCGGTTCGTGACGAACGGGATCAACGGGATCATCGCGAATATCGGCCGGATGCGGGAGGTCCTCGGCGAACTGGCGGAGGCCGACCCGAACACGATGATGGCCGACATGGGCGAGCAGATGGCCCTCGCGAACGCCTCCGTGCTCGTCAGCGACTCGACCGAGGAGTCCGCCGCCGTCCTGGACGTCGTCGGCTTCAACTACGCCGATTCGCGGTACGGGCTGGACGCGGACCTGTTCCCGAACCGCATCATCGTGGGATCGGAGACGTTCCCCGACAAGATCGCGGGACTTTGGCGCGATGTGCGCCGCTTCCCGCACGTCATCGGCGACTTCACCTGGACGGGCTGGGACTACATCGGCGAGGCCGGCATCGGCCGCGTCGACTACACCGACACGCCGGGCTACGAGCCCACCGGCACGGCGGGGCCGTTCCCGTACCTCCTCGCCCAGTGCGGCGACATCGACATCACGGGCCACCGCACACCGGCCTCGCACTACCGCGAGCTCGCGTACGGCCTCCGCACCGAGCCCGCGTTCGCGGTGCACCGGCCGCAGCACCACGGCCGCCCCGTCGCCAAGACCCCGTGGTCGTGGGACGACGTCGTGGCGTCGTGGACCTGGGACGTCGCACCCGGTGCGCCCGTGACCGTCGACGTGTACGCCGCGGCCGACGAGGTGGAGCTGCGCCGCGACGGCGTCGTGCTCGGACGCGTCGCGGTGGGCGGCACGAGGCCGCTCGTCGCGCGGTTCGAGACGGAATACCACCCGGGGGAGCTCGTCGCCGTGGCTCTGGACGACGGACGCGAGGTCGGCCGCGCGCGACTCCGGACCGCCGGCGGTGCCCCGCGCCTCGTCGCGCAGGCCGAGTCCGAGCGCATCCCGACGGATGGGCTCGCCTACGTCGGTCTGCGGATCGAGGGAGACGACGGCCTCGTCGTCGGGGACGCCGACCGGCTCCTCACCGTCGAGATCGACGGCCCGGGCGAGCTCGCGGGCATCGGCTCGGCGCGCGCCCGGACGACCGAGTCGTTCGCCGGACCCGCCGTCACCACCTACGACGGGCGGGCGCTCGCCATCGTGCGTCCCGCCGGCGTCGGAGAGATCACCGTCACAGTGCACGCCGGCGGGCTCGCTTCGGCATCCGCCGTCATCGAGGTCGTCGCCGCCGACTGACCGTCGCGTTCGTCAGCGGCGCTGCTCCGCCGGGAGCATGATGGGGGTCGTCCCGGCGACCTCGTCGCTGAACTCCGCCGGAGCGATGACCGGGAGCGGCCGCGTCTCGTCGAGCTGCAGCGCGAAGCGGCGCGACTCGCTCCGGTGCAGGCGGCCGGAGACCAGCAGCCAGCCCAGACCGATCGAGAAGGCGACGAACGCGGCGCCGGCACCCACCAGGATCGCGGCCCGCGGCCCCCACTCGGCGGCGACCCACCCGACGATCGGAGCCCCGATGGGCGTCCCGCCCATGAGGATCGCCATATACAGGGCGAGCACCCGACCGCGCAGCGCGGGATCGGTCGTCGTCTGGACGTAGCCGTTCGCGGTGGTCAGCGTCGTGACGACGGCGAAGCCGGTCAGCATGAGCGTCGCGGCATACGCCCAGTACGACGGCATCGCGGAGGAGAGGAACGCGGCCGCGGAGAACATCCCCGCGCCCACGATGACGAGACGGATGCGGGCGCGGTCGCGGCGCGCGGCCAGCAGGGCGCCGGCGAGCGAACCGATCGCCAGGATCGAGCTCAGCAGCCCGTAGCCGTCGGCCTCCTGGCCGAACTCGAGCGCCATCGTCGACGCGAAGATCGGGAAGTTCATGCCGAACGCACCGAGCAGGAACACCATGACGAAGGTCACGAGGAGGTCGGGGCGGCCCTTGACGTAGCGGAACCCGTCCGCCAGTCGCGCGGCGCCGGCGCTCCGCACGCGCGGGATGAGGTCATCCGTGCGGATGAGCAGCAGCGCGACCAGCATCGCGAGGAACGTGACGCCGTTGATGAAGAAGACCCAGCCGGTGCCGACGGCGACGATCACGACGCCCGCGACGGCGGGACCGATCATGCGCGCGCCGTTGAACGATGCGGCGTTGAGGGCGACGGCGTTGGAGGCGTTCTCGCGGGACACGAGGTCGGAGACGAAGGCCTGCCGGCTCGGGTTGTCGAAGGCGGCGACGATGCCCAGGGCGAGAGCGAAGGTGTACATCAGTGGCAGCGTCATGACGCCGGCCAGGAGGAGTGCGCCGATCGCGAGTCCGAGGACGAGCAGCAGGCCCTGCGTGACGAAGAGGAGCTTGCGACGATCGAAGCGGTCGGCGACCCAGCCGGTCACGCTCACGAGCAGGAGGGGCGGTGCGAACTGCAGTCCCATCGTGACGCCCATGGCGCCGGCGTCGTTGTTCGTGAGTTCGGTCAGCACGACCCAGCTGAGGGCCGTGGCCTGCATCCACGCGCCCACGTTGGAGACGAGCGCGCCGATGAACCAGACGCGGTAGTTGAAGACCGAGAAGGAGCGGAACATCGCGCTCATCGGGTCGCCACCTCCTGCATGATCGCCGCGGCGTGGGCCAGGGTCTCGCGCTGCGCGTCGTCGAGCGTGCTGAGCGCGGACTCGAGCCACAGGTCGCGCCGGCGCACGGTCTCCTCGACGACGGATCGACCCGAATCGGTGAGGTCGATGTTGACCTTGCGGCGATCGCTGTCATCCGGGGTGCGGGTGATGTACCCGGACTCCTCGAGGCAGTTCACGGTGCGGTTCATCGAGGGGGGCGACACGCGCTCGCGGTCGGCGAGGTCGCCGAGGGTGTGCGCGCCGTGCACGGACAGGGCCGCGAGCACGGCGAACTGCCCGTCGCTCATGGAGTCGACGGCGCGATGCGCGCGGAGGCGGCGGGCGAGCCGGAAGGTCGCCATGCGGAACTCGGCGGCCTCGCGGGCGAGGTCTCCGGAGGTTTCTGAAGGGAGAGCGGAGGAGGTCATGTATTCCTTAGCATAGCTCATTAGTTGTGCTAAGTAAACGGCGAGAGCGGATGCCGCCTCCCCGCCCCTATGCTCTGTCCATGCCCGAGTTCATCGATGCACACGGCGTCGCGATCGTCTACGACGTCCACCCCGCAGAGACGCCGCGGGCCGTCGTCCAGCTCCTGCACGGCGTGGGCGAGCACGTGGGGCGCTACGCCGCCCTCATCGCGGCGCTCAACTCGGCCGGCTACACCGTCTACGCGGACGATCACCGCGGCCACGGCCGCACCGGGATGACGCAGCACGGCGGCGACGCCTCACGGCTCGGCCGCCTCGGCGTCGGCGGTCTCCGCGCCGCGGTCGCCGCCTGCCGCCAGTTCACGCACCTCATCCGCGACGAGAACCCCGGGCTGCCGCTCATCCTGCTCGGACACTCCTGGGGGTCCTTCCTCGCGCAGATCCTCTTCAACGACGAGCCCGAGGCCTACGACGCGGTCGTCCTGTCCGGTTCGGCGCTGCGCTGGCCCGGCTCGCTCAACGCGGGATCGCTCAACCGGAAGTGGCACGCGAAAGACGCACTCGGCACCGAGTGGCTCTCCAGCGACCTCGAGGTCGGGCGGTCGTTCCTGGACGACCCGCTGACGACGACGGCGCCGCTGCTGCGCCTGTTCGGTCCCATCGACGCCGCGCGACTGTTCGGGCGTCCGCGCCGCGATCTCGGCGTCAGCGTGCCGGTTCTCCTCATGGTGGGGCGCGACGACCCCGTCGGCGGCCCGCGCAGCGTGCACCGGCTGGCGGACGCGTACCGCACGCGGTCGGGCCTGTCCGATGTCACCACGCTCGTCTACCCCGACGCCCGCCACGAGATCTTCAACGAGGTGGGCCAGGCCGAGGTCCGCGCCGACCTGCTCGCCTGGCTCGACCGCCGCATCCCCGCCCGCGCCTGACGGCGGCCCGCCGCCGTAGGCTGGGGGGATGCACGGCGAGTACAAGGTCCCAGGCGGCAAGCTCGTCGTGGTCGACCTCGAGGTCAGGGACGGTCGGATCGCGGACTTCCACCTGGCCGGGGACTTCTTCCTCGAACCCGACGACGCGCTCGCCGACATCGACGCGGCCGTCACGGGCCTTCCCGTCGAGGCGGATGTCGCGACGATCGCCGCGGCCGTGCGCGCCAGCCTGCCGGACGGCGCCCAGCTGCTCGGCTTCACCCCCGAGTCGGTCGGCACCGCGGTGCGCCGCGCGCTCGTCACCGCTCCGGGCTGGCGCGACTTCGACTGGGAGATCGTCCACGAGAAGGCCGTCTCGCCGCGCATGAACCTTGCCCTCGACGAGGTCCTCACGGCGCGGGTGGGCGACGACCGCCGCCGTCCGACGCTGCGCATCTGGGAGTGGGACGAGTCCGCTGTCGTCCTCGGGTCGTTCCAGTCGTACCGCAACGAGGTCGACCCCGACGGCGCCGCCGCGCACGGGTTCGACGTCGTCCGCCGGATCTCCGGCGGCGGCGCGATGCTCATGGCCGCGGGGTCCATCGTCACGTACTCGCTCTACGTTCCGGCATCCCTCGTCGCCGGCATGACGTTCGCGGACTCGTACGCCTTCCTCGATGACTGGGTGCTGCAGGCGCTGCGCTCCCTCGGCATCGAGGCCGTCTACCAGCCGCTCAACGACATCGCCTCGCCGCAGGGCAAGATCGGCGGTGCGGCGCAGAAGCGCCTCGCGAACGGCGGGGTGCTGCACCACGCGACGCTCAGCTACGACATGGACGGCCAGGTGCTGACCGACGTCCTGCGCATCGGCCGGGAGAAGCTCAGCGACAAGGGGACCGTGTCGGCGGCCAAGCGGGTCGATCCGCTCCGCAGCCAGACCGGCCTGCCCCGCGCGGCGATCATCCAGCGCCTCGTCGAAACGTTCACGACGCTGTACGGCGCGCAGCCCGGGCATATCACCGAAGAGGAATACGCCGAGGCGGAAGCGCTCGTGGCGTCGAAGTTCGCGACCGACGCGTGGCTGCACCGCGTCCCGTGACCGGGGCGGTCGAGATCCGGCACGGCGACAACCTGGAGGTCGCGCGCGCGCTCGAGAGCGGCTCGTTCGCGCTCGTCTACCTCGACCCGCCCTTCAACACGGGGCGCTCGCAGGGGAGGGCGGTCGAGCAGGCCGTTGTGAGCGCGGCGGACGATGCGGTGGGGACGACGCTCTCGCCGGTCAAGCCCGGCTTCCGGGGCACCAGCTATGCGCGGCTGCGCGGCGACCTGCGCGCCTACGACGACCGCTTCGACGACTACTGGGACTTCCTCGAGCCGCGGCTCGCGGAGGCGTGGCGCCTGCTCAGCCCGGAGGGCACGCTCTACCTGCACCTGGACTACCGCGAGGCGCACTACGCGAAGGTGCTGCTCGACGCGCTCTTCGGACGCGCATGCTTCCTCAACGAGCTCATCTGGGCGTACGACTACGGCGCGAAGTCGCGCCGGCGCTGGCCCACCAAGCACGACACGATCCTCGTGTACGTGAAGGACCCGGAGCGCTACCACTTCGACTCGGAGTCCGTCGACCGTGAGCCGTACATGGCGCCCGGGCTCGTGACGCCGGAGAAGGCCGCGCGCGGCAAGCTCCCGACCGACGTGTGGTGGCACACGATCGTGCCGACGTCCGGCCGAGAGAAGACGGGCTACCCGACGCAGAAGCCGGAGGGCATCCTGCGCCGCATCGTCCAGGCCTCCAGCCGTCCCGGCGATCGCGTGCTCGACCTGTTCGCCGGGAGCGGCACGACCGGCGCCGTCGCGTCCGCCCTCGGCCGCGACGCCGTGCTCGTCGACGACAATCCGGCGGCCATCGCCGTCATGCGGGCGCGCATGCCGCACGCCGTGCTCGTCGCCGCGGACTGAGGCCGGCGCGACCGCGACCCCGTCTGGTGCTGCGCGGCGCAATCTGCAGGATCGGCCGTGACGCGTGTGGCGGATGAGGCGCACCGGCCACTCCGGTCACACCCGGTCCTGCAGATCGCACCGGGACGGCGGCCCTGAGTGCGGCGCGGCGCCGGGGTCAGGAGGCCAGGAACGCCAGCAGCGCGTCGTTGACCTCGTCGGCGTGGGTCCACAGCATGCCGTGCGGGGCGCCGTCGATCTCGACGTACGTCGCGTCCGGCAGCAGCTCGCAGAAGCGGCGACCGGTGTGGTCGATCGGCAGGATGTTGTCGGCCGTGCCGTGCACGATGAGCGCCGGGACCGTGACGTGGGGAATGTCGGCGCGGAAGTCGGTCGGCCAGGTCAGCGGCGCCGCCGCGATGGCGGCGTTGCCGGCGGCGTTCGCGACGGCGATGCTCGCGTCGAGCGCCTCCTGCGAGATCCGGCTGCCGAGGTTCTCGTCGAGGTTGTAGAAGTCGCGGAAGAACCCGGTGAGGAAGGCGTACCGGTCGGTACGGACCGCGGAGGCGATGCCGTCGAAGAACGCCTGGTCGCCGGCGCCGCCCGGGTTGTCCTCGGTGATGAGGAGGAACGGCTCGAGGGACCCGAGGAACGCCGCCTTCGCGACGCGGCCGGCGCCGTAGCGCGCGAGGTACCGCGCGACCTCGCCGGTGCCCATCGAGAATCCGACGAGGATGGCGTCCGAGACGTCGAGGTCTTCCAAGAGAGCGTGCAGGTCGGCCGCGAACGTGTCGTAGTCGTACCCGGCGCCCGTCTTCGTCGAGGCGCCGAAGCCGCGTCGGTCGTATGCGATCACGCGGTAGCCGGCGTCGAGCAGTGCCGCCTGCTGCTTCCCCCACGACTCCCCGTTCAGGGGGAACCCGTGGATCAGCACGACGGGCTGCCCGGAACCCTGATCGGTGTAGTGGATGTCGACGTCGGCCGAGTTCTCGGTCGCCACGGTGATATGCGCCACGATGTCTCCTTCCGCACCGCGACGCCCGTCGCCGCGACACGTGCACGACGTTACGGCGACCGGGCGGCCGGATGCCAGGGGGTCACCGACTCGTCACCCGCCCGTCATCCGGCGACCACGCCGCCGCCCTGCGTCAGCCGTCGCGCCGGGCCCCGTCCGAGGGATGCACCGTGAAGATGTGCGGCGCGGCGAATCCGGCCTCCGCGAACGCCTGCTCGACCGCGGCGGTGACCGCCGGGACGAGGTCGTGGTCGACGAGCGCGATCGCCGCGCCACCGAAGCCGCCGCCGGTCATGCGCGCGCCGACGGCGCCGGTCGCGCGAGCCGTGTCCACGGCGAGGTCGAGCTCGGGCACGGAGATCTCGAAATCGTCGCACATCGAGACGTGCGAGGCATCCAGCAGCGCGCCGATGGCGCGCGGTCCTTCGGCGCGGAGCGTCCGCACGGCGTCGAGCACGCGCTGGTCCTCCGTGACCACGTGCCGGACGCGGCGGAACGTGACGTCGTCCATGAGCCCCTCCGCGCGCGCGAGGTCGGACACGTCGAGGTCACGCAGCGCGGCGACGCCCATGATCTCCGCGCCGCGCTCGCAGGCGGCGCGGCGCTCGCCGTACCCGCCGGTGGAATGCGCATGCTTCACGCCGGTGTCCATCACGAGCAGTTCCAGGCCCGCCGCGGCGAACCCGAGGTCGACGACGTCGGCCTCGAGCGAGCGGCAGTCCAGGAAGATGCCGGCATCCGCCCGCCCGAGCATGGATGCCATCTGGTCCATGATCCCGGTGGGGGCGCCGACCGCGTCGTTCTCCGCCGTCCGTCCGGCCCGGGCGAGCGCGACCCGGTCGAGGCCAAGCTCCCACACCTCGCCGAGGGCTGCGGCCGTCGCGCTCTCGATCGCCGCAGAGGAGGACAGGCCCGCGCCGACCGGCACATCGGAGGCGATCGCGAGGTCGACACCGGTGACGCCCGTGGCCCCGGTCTGACGCAGGAGCGCCCACGCGACGCCCAGCGGATACCGCGCCCACTCGACGATCTCGTCCCGCCGCGCGGGGAACACGGCGTCGAGCTCGCCCAGGGCGATCTCGACGGCATCCGCGTCGAAGGTGGAGGTCACGCGGATGCGGTCATCGGTGCGCCGCCCGAGGGCGACGAACGTGCGGTGGTCGATCGCGAACGGGAAGACGAACCCGTCGTTGTAGTCGGTGTGCTCGCCGATGAGGTTGACGCGGCCCGGCGCGGACCACAGCCCGGCCGGCTCGACGCCGGTGAGCTCCATGAAGAGGCCGTGGGCCTCGCCGGCGGCGGTCACAGGGACACCCCCTCGATCGCGTCGCGGAGCCGGTCGGCGGCGGCCTCCGGCGGGACATCGCCGATCCAGGCGCCCATCGCGGCTTCGGAGCCGGCGAGGAACTTGAGCTTGTCCGCCGCGCGGCGGGGGCTCGTCAGCTGCAGGTTCAGGCGCACGGTGTCGCGACCGACGTTGACGGGCGCCTGGTGCCAGGCGGCGATGTAGGGCGTCGGGCTGTCGTAGACGGCATCCACCCCGCGGAGGAGCCGCAGGTAGAGCGGCGCCAGCTCGTCGCGCTCGCCGGTCGACAGGGCGGCGAAATCGGGCACGTGGCGGTGCGGCAGCAGGTGGATCTCGAGGGGCCAGCGCGCCGCGAACGGCACGAACGCCGTCCAGTGCTCGCCCTGCAGGAGCACGCGCGGCCCGGCCTGCTCGAACTCGAGGAGGCGCTGGAAGAGGTCCGGCGCCGTCCGGTCGATCGAGTCGAGGAGGCGGGTCGTCCGAGGGGTGATGTACGGGTAGGAGTAGATCTGGCCGTGCGGGTGGTGCAGCGTGACGCCGATGGCCTCGCCGCGGTTCTCGAACGGGAAGACCTGCTCGACGCCCGGCAGGGCGGACAGGGCGGCCGTGCGGTCGGCCCAGGCCTCGATGACGGTGCGGGCGCGGGTGACGGTCTGCGTGCCGAAGGAACCTGCGCGCTCGGGGGAGAAGCAGACGACCTCGCAGCGGCCGACGCTGGTGCGGGTGCGGCCGAGACCGAGGTGTTCGAGATCCGCGATGCCGCGCGGCGGGTCGGACGCCTCGGGCGCGTCGCCGACGGCGGCGGCGAGGGCCGGCCCGAACGAGGGCGACCTGTTCTCGAAGACGGCGACGTCGTAGAGCGACGGGATCTCGGACGGATTCGTCGCCGATTGCGGCGCGAGCGGGTCGAGCTCGGCCGGGGGGAGGAACGCGCGGTTCTGGCGCGCGGCGGCGACGGAGACCCAGTCGCCCGTGAGGACGTCCTGGCGCATCGTCGCGGTCGCGGGGCGCGGGTCGAGATCGCGCTCGTCCACACCGCGGTCGGGACCGAGCGTCGTGTCGGGGTCGTCGTAGTAGATGAGCTCGCGGCCGTCGGCGAGGCGCGTCGTGCGCTTGACGACGCCGGCGCCCAGCTCCGTTGCGGAGACCGGAGGAGTGTCAGTGGGGATGTTCACGTCAACACGGTAACGCACTGCTATGTTATCGTCAACATCAGCCGGGCGATCGGGTCGGCGCGAGGTGAGGAGTGGTCGTGGAGCGACGCGTGTCGATGGCGGATGTCGCCACGGTTGCGGGCGTCTCGGGCCAGACCGTCTCGCGCGTCGTCAACGGCAGCCCGCGCGTCGATCCCGCGACGCGCCGCCGCGTCGAGGACGCCATGGCCGAGCTCGACTATCGCCCGCACCGGGCCGCCCGCGCGCTGCGCACGGGCCGCACCGACACGATCGGACTCGTGGTGTCGACCCTCGCGACGGTCGGCAACTCGCGGATGCTGCAGGCGATCGCCGCGGCCGCCGCGGACCGCGGGTTCGCGCTCACGGTCGTGACGGCCTCGGGTCGGGATGCCGTCGCCCAGGGCTTCGCCCGTCTCCACGAGCAGGGCGTCGACGGGGCGATCGTGCTCAACGAGGCGACGGCGCTCGCGCGCGGCGTGGAGGTGCCGAGCTCCCTGGCCCTCGTCGTCGTCGACTCGCCCCCGGATGACCGCTACGTCGTCGTGCAGACCGATCACGCCGCGGGCGCCCGCGCCGCGACGGCGCACCTGCTCGGGCTCGGGCATCGGACGGTCCACCACCTCGCGGGCCCCGCCGGCTCCTACGCCGCGACCGAACGCGAGCGCGGCTGGCGGGAGGCCCTGAGGGCGGCCGGCATCGCGGCCGCGGAGCCGCTGCGCGGCGACTGGTCGTCGGCATCCGGTCATGCCGCCGCCGTCGACGTGCCGGCCGACGCGACCGCACTCTTCGCCGCCAACGATCAGATGGCACTCGGAGCACTGCGCGCGCTCGCCGAGGCAGGCCGTGACGTGCCCCGCGAGATCAGTGTGGTCGGCTTCGACGACGTCGCCGACGCCGCGCAATACCGTCCGCCGCTGACGACCGTGCGCCAGGACTTCGACGCGCTCGGCGCCGCCGCCGTCGACGCGCTCGTCGCGGCGATCGGGGGCGGCCGCAGCCCTGCGGCGATGCTCACGCCCACGCTCGTGGAGCGCGCGAGCGTGGCGGCGCCGCCGGCCTGAGAAGGCTCAGACCCGCGGAGTCGCCCGGCGGCGGAGATCGTGTCCCGGAGGGCCGCTCGATGCCGTGATCAGGCGGAGCCCATGAGGATCTCCGCCGTTGGGACCTGGAGGCTGCCGCCCTTCGAGCTCGTCCGCGCCGAATGGCGGGTGCGCCGCCCCCGTACCCGCCATATGACGCTGTCGGACAAGGCCCGGGGAATTCGTCCGCGTCGAATGGCGGGTGCCCGGCGCCGACACCCGCCCGATGCCGCGACTCACTGCGGTGGTGTCGCGTGCCGGGGGAGAGCGCCCGGGTCAGGCGTCGGCGCTGCGTCGCGCGTCCCAGCCCGAGCGGACCATCTCGTCGACGGTGTACCGGTTCTGCCAGTCCAGGTCGCGGGCCGCCAGCTCGCCCGTCGCGACGATGCGGTCCGGGTCGCCGGCGCGGCGGGCTGCGATCGCCGGGGTGAAGTCGATCCCGGTGACGCGGGCCATCGCATCCATGATCTCGCGGACGGACAGGCCGTTGCGCGAGCCGAGGTTGTAGGCGGGCTCGACCGGCTCGCCGGCCACGAGGCGCTGCGCCGCGACGACGTGGGCCGCCGCGATGTCCGCGACGTGGACGTAATCCCGGACGTTCGTGCCGTCCGGGGTGGCGTAGTCGTCGCCGTTGATCTGCGGTGTCTCGCCGCGGAGGAGCTTCTCGAAGACGATCGGGAAGAGGTTGTGCGGGCTCGTGTCGTAGATGCTCGGGTCGCCGGAGCCCACCACGTTGAAGTACCGCAGCGACGTGTGGCGCAGCGGCCGCTCGTCCTCCGCCGTCGCGACGGCCTGGTCGCGCAGCAGCCATTCGCCGATGAGCTTCGACTCGCCGTAGGGCGATGCCGGGCGCTTGGGGAGGTCCTCGGTCACGAGCGGCACGTCCGGCGTGCCGTACACGGCGGCGCTGGAGGAGAAGACGATGTTCGGCACCCCGGCATCCGCCATCGCGGCGAGCACCGCGCGCGTGCCCTCGACGTTCTGCTCGTAGGTGTGCAGCGGTCGCTTGACGGAGACCCCGGCGTACTTGAATCCGGCGACGTGGATGACGCCCTCGACGGCGTGCGCGCGGAGCGTCTCCGCGACGAAGGCCACGTCGAGGATCGTCCCCCGCGCGAAAGGCACGCCCTCCGGGACGAACGCGGCGTGGCCGCTGGAGAGATCGTCGATCACGACGGGGTCGATGCCCGCCGCGGCGAGGGCGCGGACCACATGCGCTCCGATGTATCCGGCACCACCGGTGACCAGCCAGCTCATTGCTCTCCCATCGAGTGTGTTGACGTCAACATGCTCATCAACATGCTAGCGCACCCGACGGTCGGTCCGCTCGCCGATCTCCGCCGTCACGCTCGCTGGGCGCGACGTGCCGGTCGGCGCGGGCATCTGCGCCCGGCGAACCGCGGCACGCCGACCTAGGGCGCGGCGAGGCGCCGTGCGAAGCGCGCAAGGGTGACGGATGCCGCCGGCTCGAGCGGCCGGTTGAGGTGGCCGTGCTGGGTCCCGCGCTCCGTGACCACCTCGATGTCGCAGCCCGCGGCGCGGAGCGTCGCGGCGTACACCTCCCCGGAGACCCGCAGCTCGTCGGCGTCGCCGTTGACCATGAGCGTCGGCGGATGCCCCGCGAGGTGCTCCCGTCTCGCCGTCCCGGGCACCGCCGGCACCGGCGCGGCGTCGACGGGTCCGCCGAGGAACCGCTCGTACATCTCGCGGACGACCTCCGGCCCGAAGCGGTCGGACTCGGGTTCGGCGTCCAGCGCCGCCCGCAGCTCCGCATCGGGAGGAGGCTGCACGGCGAGGAGCGTCGGATAGGCGAGCAGCACGACGTCGGGCAGCACCGCGCCGCCCTCGGAGAGCATCCGCAGCACGGCACCCGCGGCGAGGTTGCCGCCCGCGCTCGCCCCGCCGATGGCCGTCCGCGTGATCCCGAGCTCGGCGCGCTGCGCGAGCATCCACTCCCACGCGGCGAGGACGTCGTCGGAGGGCGCCGGATACCGGCACGCCTCGCCGACCAGCCGATAGTCGACGCTCACGACCGTCGTGCCGGCCGCGGCGAGCGTCCGCGCGACGTGGTCGGCCTCCGGCATGTCGAGATCACCGGCCGCGAAGCCGCCGCCGTGCATCCAGAGCAGGCCGCTGCCGTTTCCGGCCGTGGCACGGTACACCCGCACGAGCCCGTCGGCGGCGGCGTACGGAGCGCTCACGCCGGCACCTCGGTCCATGCGCCGCGCAGGCGCACCGTCACGGCGTCCAACGCCACGATCGGCGCGGTCGCCGCCGAGAGGCGCGCCGCGGCGGCCGCGGGGAGAGCGATCGTCGAGTCCGGTGACAGCGGCAGCACGTGCAGCGTCAGCGCCGACGGCGCGCCGATGCCGGCGTCGGCCAGCGAGACGCTCCATCGCGTCCCGTCCCAGAACCGGTCGTCGACGGGGATGCCACCCACGGCACCCCATCGCGGAGGACGGCGCGGTCGGTGATCGCGAGTCCGCGTGCGGCCTCGCCGGCCGCCGGCAGAGACGTGGCGGCGGGCGGTCCGGCCCATCCGCGGTGGTGCACCGTCAGCATCAGAGCGCTCCGATGATCGCGTTGTCGAGGGCGTCCGCGTCGACGTCGGCGTGCAGTGCCCGGTTGGTCAGCAGCACCCAGCTCACTCCGGCCGTGGGGTGCACCCAGAACTCGGTTCCCGCCCACCCGCCGTGCCCGTACGCGTCGCGGTCGATGAGCCCGGGGGCGCGGGAGCGCAGGTTCCAGGTGAAGCCCCAGTCCTGGCCGCGCTCGGCCGGGTAGGGATCGAGGCGGGGGATCGCGCCGGTGAGGGGACGGAGCATCATCGCGAGGGTGGCGGGGGAGAGGATGCCGCCGCGCTCGCCGTCGCCGATCCGCAGCAGCGCCGAGCCGAGCCGCAGCAGGTCGTCGGCGCGTCCGGCGAGGCCGGCACCGGGGTGGCGCAGCGCCGCGAACCGCTCCATGTCGACCCCGGCGGCGGCCGCATCGGCGACGGGATGCGCGTCGGCGAGGTCGAGGCTGAGCCCGTGGGCGCCGATCTCGGCGGCCCAGGCGGTCACCTCGGCATCCCACGCACGTCCCGTGGCGTGCTCGACGAGCGCCGCGATGCCCTCGAACGCGAGGGTCGAGTAGCGGGAGGCGGTGCCGGCGGCGAAGTCGCGCCCGCGCGAGAGGAGCTCGGTCCGCAGCGGCACCGGGGTGTCCAGCGCCGGCTCGGAGATGCCGGAGGTGTGGCTCGCGAGGTGCCGGAGCCGCACGATGTCGTCGCGTCCCGCGCCGAACGCGGGCAGCGCGGCGGCGAGCGGGGTCTCCGGGGTGAGCAGGCCGCGGGCGATCGCGCGGGCCGCGGCGATGCCGAGCAGGGGCTTCGTGATCGAGAACAGCGGGTACCGGTCCTCGCGCGACGCCGGGCCGAACGCCTCGAGTGCGACGGTGCCGTCCGCGGTGGCGACGCCGAGGACGGCCGTCGGCAGGCGGTCTTCCGCGACGTGTCGTCGGATCAGGTCGAAGGCGGAGGAGAAGGCCATGACCTCAGGATGCCAGGGGCACCGTGAGGATGCCGTTCCGGCGATGCGGCAGACGGGCGAGCGCCGCATCGCGCAGGACATCGGGCAGCAGGCGCTCGGGCGCGTCCTGATAGGCGACGGGCCGCAGGAACCGGCGGATCGCGGTCGCGCCGACCGACGTGTGCAGCGACGTCGTCGCCGGCCACGGCCCGCCGTGCTGCTGCGACCAGGTCACGGCGACGCCGGTCGGCCACCCGGCGAACAGGACGCGCCCTGCGCGGGCCTGCAGCAGTTCGAGCGTGGCGGTGACGTCGTCGCCGTCCTCGGCGTGCAGCGTCGCGGTGAGGCTGCCGGGCACGGCCCCGAGCGCCGCGTGCAGGTCGTCGTCGGTGTCGTAGCGGACGAGCAGGGTCACCGGGCCGAACACCTCCTCCAGCAGCACGTCCGCGCGGGCGATGACCGCCGCCGCGTCCGTCGCGACGACGAGCGGGCGGGCCCCGTCGGCCGTCTCGGCGCCGTGCGCGATGACCTCCACACCGGGGTCGGCCGCGAGCCGGCCCACGCCCTCCGGGAAGGCCGCCGTGATGCGATCGGTGAGCAGCGGTCCGCCCGCGATCCCCGTCGTGGCTGCGGCGAGGGCCTCCTCGAAACCCGCTCCGCGCGGCACGAACACGACACCGGGCTTCGTGCAGAACTGGCCGGCGCCCAGCGTGAACGATCCCGCCAGGCCCTGCGCGAGCGCGGCGCCCCGCGCCGCGACCGCGCCGCGGGTGAGGACGACGGGGTTCACGCTGCCGAGTTCGCCGTAGAACGGGATCGGGTCGGGGCGGCCTGTCGCCAGGTCGAAGAGGGCGCGTCCGCCGCTCAGCGAGCCCGTGAATCCCGCCGCCTGGACGGCGGGATGCTGCACGAGGGCGTTCCCGGCCTCACGGCCTTCGACGAGCGCGATCGAACCGGCGGGCGCGCCTGCCGCTTCGAGCGCGGCGGCGGCGATCTCGGCCGTGCGTCGGGACAGCTCGGGGTGCCCGGAGTGCGCCTTGACGACGACGGGGTTCCCGGCCGCGAGGGCGGAGGCGGTGTCGCCGCCGCAGACGGAGAACGCGAACGGGAAGTTCGACGCGGAGAAGACGGCGACGGGACCGACCCCGATCAGCAGCCGCCGCAGCTCGGGACGCGGCGGTGCGGCCGCGGGGTCGGCGTCGTCGATCGTGAGCTCGAGGTACGCGCCCTCCTCGACGACGGTCGCGAAGAGGCGCAGCTGCCCCGACGTGCGGCCGACCTCGCCCCGCAGTCGCGTCTCGCCGAGACGTGTCTCGCGGTCGGCGAGCGGCACGAGTTCGTCGGCGTGCGCGTCGAGGGCGTCGGCGAGGGCGCGCAGCCAGCCGGCCCGCGTGGCCTGGCCGGATGTGCGCCACACGGGCGCGGCGGAGACCGCGGCGGCGACGATCTGCTCGAGGTCGGCGGTGCTGGTGCTCATCGCGGGTCCTTTCGGGGCGTTGTTCGAGGGCTCGGGGTTCACAGGAAGCGGAGACCGAGTCCGACGTGCGGCTCCTCGGTGAGGCGGCCCGCCGCGACGCGCACGGGCGACGGCCCATCGAGTGCACCGAGGTCGCCGAAGCCGGCATCCTCGACGTCTTCGACGAGGACGTCCTGCGGGAGGGTCAGGGCGATCTGGCCGGACAACTCGGGCAGCAGATGGGGATGCACGGCGGCGCCGGCGTCGGCGGCGATCGCCGCGATGCGCAGGAACGGCGTGATGCCGCCGACCCGCACGATGTTGGGCTGGATGATGTGCGCCGCGCCGGCGCGGAGGAACTCCGCGAAGCGGTACGCCGTGTGCACGTTCTCGCCCAGCGCGAGGGGGATGTCGGTGCGGCGGGCGAGCGCCGCGTGACCGTCGAGGTCGTCGGCGCGCAGCGGCTCCTCGATCCACGCCGGCGCGAAACGGCCGAGCTGCTCGAGGCTCTCGGTGGCCCGCGCGAGATCCCAGCGCTGATTGGCGTCGATCATGAGGTCGCGGTCCGGGCCCAGCACCTCCCGCACGGCCGCGAGCCGGTCGACGTCCTCCGCGAGGTCGGGCTTCCCGACCTTCACCTTCACGGCATGGAATCCGGCCTCCACCCACCGGCGCACCTGGGCGACGAGGTCTTCGAGCGGGTAGTGCAGGTTCACCCCGCTGCCGTACGCGCGCACGGCGTCGCGGCGGCGGCCGAGCAGGTGCGAGACCGACACGTCATCGGCGCGGGCCGCGGCATCCCACAGTGCGAGGTCGAGCCCGGCCAGCGCGATGGTCGTGAGCCCGCCGCCGCCGGCTTCGTGCAGGTGCTCCCAGGCCGGTCGCCACAGCGCCGAGGGGACGGCCGCCTGCCCGACCGCGAACGACGCGATGTCGTGCTGCAGCAGCGCGAGCGCAGCCTCGGCGCCGATCTGCGGCGTCCAGGAGAAACCCCACCCCTCGACCCCGTCGTGGCGCACGACGTGGGTCGCGATCACTCCGACGCTCCGGACGTCGGCCCCCCACGGCCGCCGGAGCGGCACGCGGACCAGGCGCGCGTCGAGGGACGCGATCTCGCTCACACGAGCGCCCGTCCGGCGTCGAGGATCTCCGCGAGGCGGCGCTCCTGCTCGGGCGTCGGGTCGACGAGCGGGGGCCGGACGCCGCCGACCGGCAGCCCGCCGATCCGGAGCCCCGCCTTGATGAGGGAGACCCCGAACCCGGGCGTCTCGTCGCGGAGGGCGACGAGCGGCGCGTAGAACGCGTCGAGCAGGGCGAGCCGCCGCGCCTCGTCGCCGCCGACGTAGGCGCGGTAGTACGCGTTCGCGACCTCCGGGATCATCGCGAAAGCGGCCGATGAGTACAGCGGGATGCCGATGCCCCGGTACGCCGCCTGGGTCAGCTCGGCGGTGAGCAGCCCGTTGAAGAAGAGGACGTCGTCGCGACCGGTCTCCGCGACCGCCCGAACGATGAGCTGCGCGGCACCGACGTCGCCGACGCCGTCCTTGAAGCCGACCACCTTCGGGTTCTCCGCGAGGCGGCGCATGGAGGCGGCCGTGAACTGCGCGTTGCCGCGGTGATAGACGATGACGGGCAGGTCGGATGCGGCGGCCACCGCCTCGACGTACGCGATGAGGCCCGCCTGCGGACCGCCCACGAGGTACGGCGGAAGCACGAGCAGGGCGTCGGCGCCGGCATCCGCCGCCGCGCGGGCGACCTCCTGCGCGTGGCCGAGCGGACCCCCCGTTCCGGCGACGACGGGGACGGCGCCGGCGACGGTCTCGGCCGTCGCACGCACGACGAGGCCCGCTTCGGCTGCCGTCAGCGCGTGGAACTCGCCCGTGCCGCACGCCGGGAAGATCCCGCCGGGGGAGTGCGCGAGCCCGGTCGCGACGTGTCGGCGGAGCAGGTCGACGTCGACCTGGCCGTTCGCGTCGAAGGGCGTCACAGGGAAGAAGAGGATGCCGTCGAAGTCCATGCCGGCGCGTCCTTTCGGTCGGGGTCGATCGCGGGCAGCTCGCCGCGCCAGGAGTAGGCGGGCGCCCAGCCGAGCAGGCGCCGCGCCTTCGCGTTGGAGAACGCCGACGTCGTGCCGGTGAGCGCGGCGGCGACCTCGTCGGTGCCGGGGAAGAAGCGCGGAACGAGGTCGGCGAGCGGCTCGCGGGCCAGCGCGTCGTCGGCGGCGACGAAGAACGTCTCCGCGTTGGGGATGTCGGGGAGGGCCGCCAGCAGGCGGTCGCAGAAGTCCGCGACGTCGCGCGCGTCGACGTAGTTGAACACCGCCGGCGCGGACAGGGCGGGGTCGTCGAGGCGCTCGCGGACGGTGTGGCCCTGCTGCGTCGGGGCGCCCGCCCACTCCTCGGGGGCGATGACGTAGCAGGGGCGGAAGGCGGCGAAGCGGATCGCGTCGCCGGTCTGCCGCGCGTACATGCGGAGGGTCTGCTCGATGAGCTGCTTCGACAGGCCGTACGCGTTCCACGGTCGGGGGGCGGTGTCCTCGTCGAGCGGGAAGCGCTCGGGCACCCACCCGGTGGGTGCGCCGTAGCCGAGCACGGTGGGGCTCGACGCGGCGATGATCTTCGGGATGCCGGCAGCCACGCCGCCACCGAGAACCGAGATCGCGAGCGCCGCGTTCGTCTGCAGGATGACGTGCTCGGGGGCGCTGAAGGGCACCGCGATGGCCGCGAGGTGGATGAGCGCGTCCGCGTCGGCCGCGTGCAGGGCGCGGGCCGTCGCATCCGCATCGGTGAGGTCGATGGCGACCTGCGTGACGGCGGCGAGGGCGGCATCTTCGGAGACGGCACGGTCGAGCGAGACGACCTCGTGTCCGGCTGTCGCGAGGCCGGCGGCGAGGGAGCGGCCCAGGCGCCCCGCGCCCCCGGTCACGACGATCTTCGTCACGCGCGCTCCCGGGACAGGAGGTGGATGCCGAGGTCCGCGACGTCGACGGGGAGACCTGTCGCGAGCGACCGGTTGCCGGCGATGCCGACGGCGATCGAGCGCACGCCGTCGGTCCAGTCGGCGGGCCGGGCCAGCGGGTCTTCACCCGGGCCGACGAAGACGTCGCGCAGCAACAGCTCGTCGCCGCCGCCGTGCCCGCCGCCGGTGCCCTCGAGGGCGACCTCGACGGCCTCCTCCCAGTGCCGCTGGACGAGCAGGCGCTCGCCCTGCGGGCGCAGGGAGCCGCCGCCGCCCGCATCCGCGGCACTGGGGTCGAGCACGGGGTGCAGCCCCTCGTCGACGAGGACGGCGCCGCGCTCGATGACCTCGAGCTCGGCGCGACCGAGCGTCCCGTTGACGGCGACCCGGTATCCCTCCCAGGGGGCGTGGGCGTTGAGGGAGTAGGTCAGCGTGGCGCCGGAGGCGTAGTCGACGACGAGCGCGAGGTTGTCCTCGATCGTGATGCCCTCGCCGAACACGTCGCGGTCGCGGAGGTATCCGTCGTGGCCCTCGGCGTCGAGGTAGAGCGCCTTCAGGAGCGGATCCTCGCGCAGGTCGAGCTCGAACGGATCGTGCGGACCCTCGTGGGTGCCGCGCGCGGCGCGCTCGCCGAGCCCGCGGACGGCGGCGTTCTCGGCGCCGTAGAAGCGGAGCCCGCCGGAAGCGTAGACGCGCCGGGGCGTCGAGCGGATCCACCAGTTGACGAGGTCGAAGTGGTGGCTGGACTTGTGGACGAGGAGGCCGCCGGAGTGCTCCTTCTCGCGGTGCCAGCGGCGGAAGTAGTCGGCGCCGTGCTTCGTGTCCAGCATCCAGGAGAAGTCGATGGAGGTGACCTCGCCGATGAGGCCGTCCTGGATGACCTGGCGCAGCGCGCTGTTCCGGGGCGCGTAGCGGTAGTTGAAGGTGAGGACGACGCGGCGACCGGTGCGGGCGACGGCATCCTCGATCGCGGCGGCGCTCTCGGCGTCGATCGTGAGCGGCTTCTCGACGACGACGTCGGCGCCTGCCTCCAGCGCGCGGACGATCAGCGGTGCATGCATGTCGTCGCGGGCGCAGACGATGACCCGCTCGATGCGCTCGGCCGCCACCATCTCCTCGAGACGGTCCGGATGCCACGTCGTCGGGGCCGCGTGTCCGGCCGACGTCACGCGGTCCACGGCCAGCGCGACGCGGACGGGGTTCGGCTCGCAGACGGCGACGAGTTCGGCGCGGTCGGCATACGTCCCGCTGATCGCATCGACGTACATCTGCGAGCGGGCGCCGGCGCCGACGAGCGCGTAGCGGGTGCGGGTCATGGCTGCTCCGGATCTCAGGAAACGTTTTCTCAGGCTAGCACGCGAGTGGGCGTCACGTCTCGACGAACCACCCCCGGTGCGACGCCGAGGGGTACGACGTGGCCCGGGACGTGGATTCGCCCGCGGCAGAGTGCGGGTGTCGCGGCGTCGCACCCGCACGTCGGCGCGGATGAACGGCGGCGTCGATTCTCATCCGCGCCGAACGGTGGGTCCTGGGGCGCTGCACCCGCACTTCGGCGCGGATCACGGGGCGACCCCGCGCGCGCCATCCGCGATGAGGGGTCAGCGCGACGCGGGGCCAGGAGGACGAGAGGTCAGCGCGGCGAGGGTCAGCGCGACGCGGGGTCAGCGCGACGCGGGGTCAGGACGAAGAGGGCTCAGGATGCCGGGGGCGCGGCGGTGCTCGCCCGCAGGACGACCTCGGGGGTCAGCACCGACGACGCCGGGGCGGGGTCGCCGGCGAGCAGGGCGCTCATGGCATCCCACGCCCGTCGGCCGAGCTCGGCGGCGGGGACGGCGGCCGTGGTCAGCGGCGGCGTCGTGTAGCGCGCGAACGGGATGTCGTCGAAGCCGACGACCGACAGGTCCTCGGGCACGCGCACGCCGCGCTCGGCGACGGCGGAGAGGAGGCCCATGGCGACGAGGTCGTTGAACGCGAGGACGGCGGTCGCGCCGGACGCGAGCACCGCGTCGGCGGCCGCGGCGCCGCTGTCGAAATCGACGCCCGACGGCTCCTCGAGGATCTCCAGGTCGGGGTGCGCGACCCGCGCCTCGTCCAGGGCCTCCCGCCGGGCGGCGCCCGATGCGCTGCCCGTCACGCCGGAGAGGAACACCAGGCGCCGGTGCCCGAGCCCGTGCAGGTGCGCGACGAGCTCGGCCATCGCGGAGCGGTAGTCCGCGGCGACGGTGGGCGCCGCCTCCTGCGGCGGCCGGTTGACGACCACGACGGGGGACAGGGTCGGCAGGAGCGCGGCGAGTTCGCTCGACGGCAGGCGCGGCGCGCACAGGATGACGCCGTCGGTGCGCCGCCGGGTCGTCGTGGCGAGCGCACGCTCGGTGTCGACCTGCTCCGCCGAGTCGGCGATCAGCACGTGGTATCCGTCGTCCGCGGCCGCCCGGCTGAGCCCCCGCAGGATCGCCTGGAAGGTCGGGTTCGAGAGGTCGGGGATCACGACGGCGATCGTCTGCGTGCGCCCGAGCACGAGGCTGCGGGCCAGCGGGTTCGCGCTGTAGCCGAGCTCCTCGGCGACCGCGCGCACCCGGTCGGCCAGGGCGGCATCGACCGACGGGTTGCCGTTCATGACACGCGACACCGTGGACAGCGAGACGCCGGCGGCGCGGGCGACGTCGGTGATGGTGGCGCGCGAGGATTTCGCCATGCCTGCCTCCCCGTGTCGTCTCCGGCCATACTAACGAGAAAGCGTTTTACGAAGGAGTCCGGATGCCGCTGTCCGCCGCCGATCGTCTTGTCAAGCAGTCGCGCCTCGCGGCGGTGCGCGCCTCCGCCCACGCCGACGCGCTCCTCCTGACCTCGCACGAGGCCCTCGCCTGGTACCTGGACGGCCCCCGCACGCACGTCTCGCTCGCCGGCCCGCCCGTGCTCGCCGTCGTCGCGGCGGACGACGGGGACACCCTCTTCGTCGCCGCGAACGAGGCGGATCGGCTCATCGCAGAAGAGCTCCTCCCCGCCGACGCCGATCGCGTGGTGCGCGTCCCGTGGCAGACGCCGCCGGCCGCGGCCGCCGCGATCGCCCGCGCCGCCATCCCCGAGGCCGACGTCGCCCCGGCCCTGCGCGCGGCGCGGGCGAGCCTGCTCCCGGCGGAGGCCGACCGCTACCGGGCGCTCGGCCGCGACACCGCCGCCGCCCTCACCGACGCCGCCACGATGCTCCGTCCCGAGAACACCGAGCGCGACGCCGCGGCCGCCCTCGCCGAACTGCTCGTCGGGCGCGGGATCGACCCGCTCGTCGTGCTCGTCGCCGGCAGGGCGCGTCTGGCGCACCGGCATCCGCTCCCCACCGACGGTCCGCTCGGGGAGCGCGCGATGCTCGTCGTCTGCGGGCGCCGGCACGGGCTCATCGCCAACGCGACGCGCTGGGTCGGCGCACCGGGAGCGGACGACGGCCGGATCCTCGAGGTGGAGGCGGCCTTCCTCGCCGCGACGCGCCCCGGGATGCGTCTGGACGAGGCGTTCGCGGGCGGGTGCGCGGGGTATGCCGCTGCGGGCTTCGACGAGGACGAGTGGCGGCGCCACCACCAGGGCGGACCGACGGGCTACGCCGGCCGCGATCCGCGCGCCACGGCGGACACGGACGACCTGATCGTCGAGCGGCACGCCTTCGCGTGGAACCCCAGCGCCCCCGGCGCCAAGGTCGAGGACACCATGCTGGTCGGCGCAGCGGGGATCGAGGTCCTCACGTCGGATCCGCGGTGGCCGACCGTCACGCATGCCGGGCTGGCGCGACCGACGGCGCGGCCGTTCGACTGAGCGGCAGGCGAGCAGCATCCGTTTCGTCGGCGCTTCGCACCGCGCGTCCTCCGAAGACCCTGGCGTCGCGGCGCGGACGCGGGCTACGATCGACACGTGGCCCGGATAGCGCTTTCCAGCAATGCAGACCTCATCGACGGCGCGCATCCCACGCGCACCGTCCTCCGCCTGCTCGCGCGGCGCCCCGGCCGCATGGCCCTCGCGATCCTCGCCTTCGCGATGAAGGAGATCCCGCTCTGGTTCCTGCCGGTCATCACGGCGTCGATCATCGACATCGTCGCGACCGACGGCCCCGTGTCCGCGGTGCTGTGGTGGTTCGCGCTCGCGGCGCTGCTGCTCCTGCAGAACTATCCGAACCACATCCTCTACACGCGCAGCTTCATGACGGTCGTGCGCGACACCGGCGCGGATCTGCGGAACGCCCTCGCCGCCCGGCTGCAAAGCTTGTCCATCGGGTACCACACGAGGGTCAGCTCGTCGATCGTGCAGACCAAGGTCGTCCGCGACGTCGAGAACGTCGAGCTCATGCTCCAGCAGGTCACGCATCCACTGCTGTCGGCGATCATGGTGATGGCCGGCGCCATCTCGATGACGGCGATCGCGGTGCCCCAGTTCCTCCCGGTCTACGCGCTCGCGGTGCCCATCGCCATCGGCATCCGCTACGGCATGCGCAACCGGTCGAAGGCCCGCAATGAGGTCTTCCGTCGCGAGGTCGAGACGCTGTCGGCGCGCGTCGGCGAGATGGCCTCGCTCATCCCGGTCACCCGCGCGCACGGCCTCGAGGGCACCGCCGTCACCCGCGTCACCCACGGGGCGGAGGGTGTCCGCCGCGCGGGCCTGCACCTCGACATGCTCAACGGCCACGTCGCGTCGATCTCCTGGGTCGCGATGCAGCTGCTCGGCGTCGGCTGCCTCGTGCTCGCCGCGGTGTTCGCGCTCACCGGCATCCTGCCCATCACGCCGGGCGAAGTCGTGCTGCTGTCGACGTACTTCACGCTCCTCACGGGCGGGCTGACGCAGCTCCTCATGCTCATCCCGGTCGGCGCGCGCGGGCTCGAATCGGTGCGCTCGATCGCCGAGGTCATCCAGGAGCCCGACCTCGAGCAGAACGAGGGCAAGCGCACGGTGGATGCCGTCGAGGGCGGCATCGCCCTCCAGCGCGCGACCCACCGGTACCCCGGCGCCGACGACGATGCGCTGCACGAGATCGACCTCGACATCCCAGCCGGTGCGACGGTCGCCTTCGTCGGGTCGTCGGGGTCCGGCAAGTCGACCCTGCTGAACCTCGTGCTGGGATTCGTCCGTCCCGCGAGCGGGCGGATCCTGCTCGACGGCGCCGACATGCAGGAGCTCGACCTGCGCACGGTGCGCCGGTTCGTCTCCGTCGTCCCGCAGGAATCCGTCCTGTTCGAGGGCTCCATCCGCGACAACATCGCGTACGGGATGCCGGAGGCCTCGGACGACCGGATCGCCCGCGCCCTGCGCGATGCCAACGCGTGGGACTTCGTGCAGGCGCAGCCGCACGGCTGGGACACCGTCGTCGGCGAGCGGGGCGCGCGGCTCTCCGGCGGCCAACGGCAGCGGCTCGCCATCGCGCGGGCACTCGTCCGCGATCCGCGCATCCTGCTGCTCGACGAGGCCACGAGCGCACTCGACCCGGAGTCGGAGGAGCTCGTCAAGGAGGCGCTGGATCGCCTCATGACCGGCCGGACGACGCTCGTCGTGGCGCACCGGCTCTCGACCGTGCGCCGCGCGGACCGCATCGTGGTGCTCGAGCACGGCTGCATCGTCGAGCAGGGCGCGCACGACGTGCTCGTCGACGCCGGGGGCCGCTACGCGCGGCTGCACCTCACGCAGGCCGGGCTGGTCTAGCGCGCGGACCCGCACGCCCGTCCTCGCCGCGCCCTCGTCCCGTGTCGGATTCGCACGCGCGGTCGAAAGCGGCACGCGCGGTCGAACTTTCCGCAGCGCGTGCTGTTTTCGGCCGCGCGAACGCCTGGGTGCGTGTGCGCGCGATCTGGATAGCGCTTTCCCGCGAGATCTCCTAAGGTGGATGCCACGTCACGCCGACCGCGGAGGTCCCATGCACTTCGACGCCGAAGAGTCCGGCCGCCTGCGCCTGCGCGAGGGCGACGGGGTGCTCGCCGAGTACGTCTACGAGCCGCACGATGCCCCCCTCGAGTCCCCCCGCCCGTACGCGCTCCTGCGCACGCGGTCCGGCGCCGACGTCACGGCCTACCGCCCCGATGACCATGTCTGGCACAAGGGGCTCTCCCTCGCACTCCCGGTCGTCGGGCCGCACAACTTCTGGGGCGGCCCCACCTACGTGCACGGCGAGGGCTACGTGCAGCTGCCGAACAACGGCGCGCAGGTGCACCGCGCATTCGTCGTCTCCGACACCCCCGTCGCGGATGCCGTCGCCGGCCTCGCCCGCGTCGACGAGGACCTCGACTGGATCGCCGAGGACGGTGCGCGGGTGCTCATCGAGCGCCGCACGCTCACCGCCCGGCCGATCGACGCCGACACCTGGGCGCTCACGTGGCGGAGCGCCCTGCGGAACGTCTCCGACGGGCCGCTCGGCTTCGGCTCGCCCACGTCCAAGGGGCGCGAGAACGCCGGCTACGCGGGCATCTTCTGGCGCGGCCCGGTCTCGCACACCGGCGGCGACATCGTCGCACCGTCCGGACGGGCCGGCGACGACACCCGCGGCGAGCCCGGGCCGTGGCTCGCGTTCATCGCGCCGGATCGCTCGGCCGGCGTCCTCATGCTCGACGCCGGCGCGGAGGAGAGCCCCTGGTTCGCGCGCAGCGCGGAGTACGCCGGCCTCAACCCGGCCCCGTTCTTCTTCCAGGAGACCGTCCTGCCGCCCGGAGAGACCCTGGTCCTCGCGGCCGCGCTCGTCATCGGCACGGCCGAGGTGGCCGCCCTCGCCGCCACCGTCGGCGCGACGCTCGTCGACGAGCTGCGCGCCGCTCACACCCCCGACACCCCCGAGGATCCCGCATGACCACCCGCACCCTGCGCTGCGCCATCGTCGGCACCGGCGCCGTCGCCCACTTCCACGCGCGCGCCGTCGGCGCCCATCCGCATGCCGAACTGGTCGCCGTGACGAATCTGACCCGCGGCAAGGCCGACGACTTCGCGCGCCAGTGGGGCGACCCCGCGGTCTATGACACCCTCGACGAGCTCCTGGATGCCGAGCATCCCGATGTCGTCCTCATCTGCACGCCGCCGGGCGTGCACCGGGAGCAGACCGTCGCCGCCTTCGCCGCCGGCGCCCATGTCGTCGTGGAGAAGCCCCCGGCACCATCGCTCGACGAGCTCGACGAGATGCGCGCGGCCGCGGCAGCCGCCGACCGCCGGCTCGCGGTCGTCTTCCAGCAGCGCACCGGCACCGCCGCGGCGCATGTGCGCTCGCTGCTGCAGAGCGGCGCCCTGGGGCGGCCGCTCATCGCCGTCTGCCAGACGCTCTGGTACCGCGACGCGGAGTACTTCGCGGTGCCCTGGCGCGGCCAGTGGGAGACCGAGGGCGGCGGGACGACCCTCGGCCACGGCATCCACCAACTCGACCTGCTCGCCTTCCTCCTCGGCGACTGGGCGAGCGTGCAGGGGAGGCTCTGGCGGCTGGACCGCGAGACGCAGACGGAGGACGCCTCGACGGCGACCGTCACGTTCGCGAACGGCGTCGTCGCCCAGGTGGTGACCAGCGCCGTCTCGCCGCGCCAGACGAGCTCGATCCGCCTCGACACGCAGAAGGCGACGATCTCGGTCGAGCACCTCTACGGCCACGGGCACGAGAACTGGAAGATCACCCCCGCGCCCGGGTACGAGGCCGAGGCGGACGCGTGGGATCTGCCGCCCGTCGAGGAGCGCAGCGACCACGGTCCCCTGCTGCGCGACGTGTTCGATGCGCTCCTGTCCGGCACCGAGCTGCCGCCCACGGCGGACGAGCCGGCCCGCTCCTTCGAGATCGTCGCGGCGATCTACGCGTCGGCGGCGGCCGACGGCGCCGTCGTCACGCCGGCCGACCTCGCCGCGCACCCGACGCACCGGGCCGGCTTTGCGAGCCCCGTCGCCGACATGCGCGACGGCCGGTCGTGACGCCGCGCACGCGGCAGAGGGCGTGACGTCGATGAGGGAGCTCTACCGCGACCCCGTCTACGACGGCGCGACGGATCCCCTCGTGGTCATCGCGGGCCGTGAGTGGTGGATGTTCTACACGCAGCGCCGCGCGACGCACCCGGATCCGGGCCCTGCCGTCGCCTGGGTGCACGGCAGCCGCATCGGCGTCGCCCGGTCCGCCGACGGCACCGAGTGGACGTACGCCGGCACCCTCGAGCCGACGCGCGACGGCCTCCAGCTGGCACCGGAAGGCCCGCCCGTCGTCGTCGACCGCACGCACTGGGCGCCCGAGGTCATCCACGACGGGCAGTCGTGGCGGATGTACCTCACGGAGATCGACGGCATCCCCGATCGCTGGCCGGGGTTTCCGCGCACGATCGTCGAGTACGTCTCGGACGACCTGGCGTCGTGGCGCCGCGTCGGACCCCTCGCGCTCTCGAGCGACCGGGTCATCGACGCGGCGGTCGCGCGCACGGGAGACGGACTGTGGCGCCTCTGGTACAAGGACGAGGCGGCCGACTCGGCGACGATGACGGCATCCTCGACCGACCTCGCGGAATGGACGCGCGACGGGGTCGCCATCGGCGTTCGTCCGCACGAGGGCCCGTCGGTGTTCGCACTCGCCGGCTGGTGGTGGATGATCGTCGACGAATGGCGGGGGATGGGTGTGTTCCGCTCCACCGACGGAGTCGGCTGGGCCCGCCAGGGCGGGGTGGATGCCGTCATCCTCGGCCCGGGTGACCTGCCCGGCGGCGATATCGGCAACCACGGCGCGGCCGTGCGCGACGGTGAGGACGTCTGGTTCTACTTCTTCGCCCGCCCGCGAGGCACCTCCGACGAGGAGCGCCGCAGCGCGATCTACCGGGTGGGTCTGCGTGTGGATGACGGGGTCCTCTCCACGCGCTAGGCGCGACCGCGCTCCGTGCCGAGATGACGCCTGGCAGACTGATACCGGTAACACCCGTGTCGGGAAAACTCGCGGAAAGCGTTTGCCCCGATGTCTTGCATAACGTTTCAACGCGTAGTACGGTAACCGGCAAGCGCTTTCCCGATGGGACGGCACCCACACCGCACATACGGACACGGGCGTCCACGCAGCACCAGAACACGGACGTTCGACAGAGAGGACAACGATGTTCAGCAAGAAGCGGTCACTCGCCGCGGTCGCCCTCGCGACCGGCGCCGCACTGGCCCTCGCCGGCTGCGCCGGCGGAGCGGACCCCGCAGCCACCTACGACCCCGATGAGAAGGTCACCCTCGACCTCGCGTTCTGGGGCAACGACATCCGCGCCGGCTTGTACAACGAGGCCATCGCCGCGTTCAACGAGGAGTACCCGAACATCAAGGTCAACGCGACCTTCCTCGGGTTTCCCGAGTTCTGGGAGAAGCGGCAGACCGAAGCCGCCGGCGGCGGCCTTCCCGACGTCATGCAGTTCGACTACTCGTACCTGCGTCAGTACTCGGAGAACAACCTGCTGCTCGACCTCGAGCCGTACCTCGGCAGCATCATCGACACCGAGCCGCTCAGCGAGCAGATCCTGCAGATCGGCGTCGTCGGCGACACGACCTACGGCATCGCGACCTCGACGAACGCGTGGGGCCTGTTCACGAACCCGGCCCTGCTCGAGACTGCCGGCGTGGACGAGTTCGCGGGCGGCTCCTGGGAGGACTACGCCGACTGGATGGCCGAGGTCACCGAGGCCTCCGGCGGCGCCTTCTGGGGCGGCGGCGACTTCACCGGCCGCATCCAGAACTTCGAGCTGCAGCTGCGCTCCGAGGGGTCGTACCTCTTCAGCGAAGACGGTGAGCCGGGCTTCGACGAGGAGCGCCTCACCGCGTTCTGGGAGTCGGGCTCCGAGCTCCGCGACGGCGTCGTCGTCCCGCAGCAGCGTGTCGAGGAAGTCCTCCCGAAGGGGGCGTTCGACTCGGCTCTCGCGGCAAGCGAGCTCACGTGGGACAACTTCGGCGCCGGCTACCTCGCCGGCCTCGGCGAGGGCTACACGGAGCTGGGCCTGCTCGCCCCGCCCGTCACGAAGGAGGGCGCGAAGGACCTGTACCTGAAGCCCTCCATGCTGCACACGATCTCGGCGAAGACCGAGCACCCCGAGGCCGCAGCCACGCTCGTGGACTTCCTCGTGAACTCGCCCGAGTCCGGGGCGATCTTCGGCACCAACCGCGGCCTGCCGGCTTCGGAGACGGCGCTCGAGGGCGCCGAGCTCGACCCGCTGAGCGAGCAGGTCCGGGCGCACGAAGCGGCCATCGCCGACCGTCTCGGCGACGCGCCGCCGGTTCCGATCGTCGGCTACGGCACGCTGGAGGAGAAGTTCCGCGTGCTCGGCACCGAGCTGAACTTCGGCACCAAGACGGTCGATGAGGCCGTCGCGGAGTTCTTCAGCCAGATGGACATCGTCCTCAACGGATGACGCCCCTGCGGGGCCCGGATGCACGTCCGGGCCCCGCACCCCACCCTTCCCCACCACCTCAGGAGCACCGTGAGCACGACAGCGACCAGGGTCATCGTCACGAAGCAGCCCTCATCCCAGCGCCGACTGGTCCGCAAGCCCCACCCGGAGCACCTCTCCCGGCCCGGCCAGCGGTCGAGGGCGCGTCGCGAGACCGTCGCCGGCTACGCGTTCCTCATCCCGTGGCTCATCGGATTCTTCGGCCTCACGCTGGTGCCGATGGTCTACTCCCTCTACCTCTCGTTCACGCGCTACGACATCTTCTCCGCGCCGAAGTGGATCGGATTCGACAACTACGTCCGCCTCTTCACGAACGACCCCAGCTTCATCCAGTCGGCGCAGATCACGCTGATCTACGTGCTGGTCGGCACCCCCATCACCCTCGTCGCCGCGCTGCTCGTGGCGATGCTCCTCAACTACCGTGATCGCGGTGCCGCGTTCTTCCGGTCCGCCTTCTACGCCCCGTCGCTCATCGGCGCATCCGTCTCGGTCGCGATCGTCTGGCGGGCGATGTTCTCCACGAACGGCCCGGTCGACAACGGGCTGAGCCTGTTCGGCATCGAGCTCGGTGGCTGGATCGGTGAGCCCTCGCTCATCCTCCCGATGATGATCCTGCTCGCCGTCTGGCAGTTCGGCGGCACGATGGTGATCTTCCTGGCCGGCCTCAAGCAGATCCCGAAGGAGCTGTACGAAGCGGCCGAGATGGACGGAGCCGGGCCGTGGAGCCGTTTCCGCGCCGTCACGATCCCCATGCTCTCGCCGGTCATCTTCTTCAACCTGCTGCTCGGGCTCATCGGGGCGTTCCAGGTCTTCGGCTCGGCGTACATCATCTCCAACGGCACCGGCGGTCCCGCAGGCATGACGAACTTCATCACCGTCTACCTCTACAAGACCGGCTTCAGCGACGGCCGGATGGGGTACGCCGCGGCCATCGCCTGGGTCCTCCTCATCGCCGTCGCGATCATCGCCGCCATCCTCTTCCGCACCCAGCGCAACTGGGTCCACTACTCAGGAGACAACCGATGACCACTTCATCCTTCTCCGAGAACGCGCTCATCCAGGTCGAGAACCAGGTCGACCCCGACCCGAAGACGCGGCCCGCCCGGCGACGCGTCAAGCGCAAGACGTGGCAGACGGTCGTCTGGTTCATCGCCCTGCTGGCCGTCACCGTCGTCGTCCTGTACCCGCTCGTCTGGCTGTTCGTGTCCACGTTCAAGCCGAACTCCGAGTTCGGTCAGAACATGGGACTCCTGCCGAACAACCCCACGATCGAGAACTACGTCAAGGTGTCCGAGGGCATCGCCGGCGTGCCGATGGCGACGTTCTTCCTGAACTCGTTCATCATCGCGGCGGCGTCCGTCATCGGCACCGTGATCTCCAGCGCTCTGGCCGCCTACGCGTTCGCCCGCCTGCAGTTCAAGGGTCTCGGCATCCTGTTCGCCGCGATGATCGGCACGCTGCTGCTGCCGTTCCACGTCGTGATCATCCCGCAGTACATCCTGTTCAACAATCTGGGCCTCGTCGACACGTTCGTGCCGCTGATCCTGCCGAAGTTCCTGGCCACCGAGGCGTTCTTCGTCTTCCTCATGGTCCAGTTCATCCGGCAGATGCCGCGCGACATGGACGAGGCGGCGAAGATCGACGGCGCCGGACACCTGCGCATCTTCTGGGCGATCATCCTGCCGCTGATCAAGCCGGCGCTCATCACATGCGCGATCTTCTCGTTCATCTGGTCGTGGAACGACTTCCTCGGTCCGCTGCTGTACCTCACGAGCCCGGAGAACTACCCGCTGCCGATCGCGCTGCGCCTCTACAACGACCAGACGTCGGTGAGCGACTACGGCGCGACCGTCACGGCATCCTTCATCGCGCTGGTCCCGATCCTGCTGTTCTTCATCGTCTTCCAGCGCTTCCTGGTCGACGGCGTCGCGACGCAGGGCTTGAAGGGCTGACCCTCATGTCGACCATGACGACCTCCCGCCGGGCGCAGAGCGCCGCCGTCCGCGCCGACCGCTCGGGCAGCGGCCCGACGCTCGCCGAGCGCCCCCCGGCCCGGTTCCCCGGCGCCTCGGCCGCGTTCGCCCTGTTCGGCGAGGTGCTGCAGGTCGGACTGCTCATCACCCTCGTGAGCCTCCCCGTCGTGACCCTCCCCGCCGCCCTGGCCGCCGGCATCCGTCACCTGCGGCGCTTCGTGGCCGCCGAAGCATCGCCGATCAGCGCCTTCTGGGCCGACGTGCGCCGCGCGCTGGTGCCCGGCTCGCTCGTGGGCCTCGTCGCGACCGTGCTCGCGCTCGTCCTCCTGCTCGACATCGATCTCGCCCGCTCCGGCCTCCTGCCCGGCGGCGCGGTCGTCGAGGTCGTGGGCTGGATCGGCCTGGCCGTCGTCTCGGTCGTCGTGCTCGCCGCCGCGGGCGCGTGGACGCCGGAGCGGGGCTGGCGCGCCGCGCTGCGCGCCGTCCCCGGCCACCTCCGTGCGGACATCGCGGGCGCCGGCTACCTCGTCGCCGCCGCCGGCTTCGTCGTCATCCTGACGTGGATGCTGCCGCCCCTCGTCATCGGCGGGCTCGGCTGCGCCGCGCTCGCCGTCATCTCCGTCCCCACCCGCCGCCGTCGCCGCTGACGGCGCTCCACCACAACAAGAAGGAATCGAATGCCCGCTCTGCGCCCCTGGGCCGCGGTCTCCGCCGCTGCCGCCGCCCTCCTCGTCCTCTCCGGCTGCGCGGGGGCGGGTCCTCAGGCCGCCCCGTTCGACCCGGATGAGGACGTCACGATCGACTTCGCCTTCTGGGGCAACGACGACCGCGCGACGCGGTACGACGCGCTCATCGACGCCTTCAACGAAGAGCACCCGAACATCACGGTCAACGTCACCTTCAGCGACTTCCCGAGCTTCTGGGAGAAGCGCCAGACGGAGGTCGCCGGCGGCGGTCTGCCCGACGTCTTCCAGTTCTCCGACAGCTACCTGCGCCAGTACGCCCAGCCGGGTCACCTCCTCGACCTCGCCGAGGTCTCCGACTACATCGACACCACGACCTTCGAGGACTCGCTCCTCGGCACGGGCGCGCTCGACGGAACGCAGTACTCGCTGCCGACCGGCTACAGCCTCTGGGCGAACTTCGTCAACGACGATCTCGTGCAGGCGTCGGGCGTCGAGGCCCCGGAGGGCGGGACGACCTTCGCGGAGTTCGACCAGTGGATCGACGACGTGACCGCCGCTGGCGGCGGCGACGTCTACGGCGGCACCGACTACACCCAGCGCATCCAGGTCTTCGAGCTCGCGCTCCGGGCCGAAGGGGGCAACCTCTTCACCGAGGACGGCGAGCTCGGCTTCACCGAGGATGACCTGCGGGAGTTCTGGGAGTCCGGGCAGACGCTCCGCGACGGCGCGGCCGTCCCGCAGAAGCGCCTCGAAGAGCTGTCCCCGAAGTCCGGGTTCGGTGCGGCGCTGACGGCCAGCGAGATGAGCTGGAGCAACTTCCTCGGCGGGTACCTCGCCGACTCGGGCGCCTCGTCGATCTCCATCGTCGCGCCCCCGACCGCGGTCGAAGGCTCGAAGGACCTTTACCGTCAGGCAGGTCTGCAGGTCGCGATCTCGGCGAAGACGAAGCACCCCGAAGCCGCCGCGCTCTTCCTCGACTTCGTCGTCAACAGCGCTGCCGCCGGTGAGATCTTCGGCACGACCCTGGGCTTCCCGGCCTCGTCCGCCAAGCTGGCCGGCGCGACCCTCGAGGGTGCGGACAAGCAGGTCGCGGACTACATCGAGGCCTCCGCCGACCGCATCGGCGCGGCACCGCCCGTCCCGATCGTCGGCTATGGGACGCTCGAGCAGACGTTCTGGGACCTCGGCAAATCCCTCGGCCTCGGTGTGATCACCGTCGACGACGCCGTGACCCAGTTCTTCTCCGAAGCCGACGTCGTACTCGGCTGAGCCCTCCCGAAAGGACCCCGCGTGACTTCCGTCCATGGCTTCGTCGATCCGCGATTCGAGATCTCCCGCATCGATCGGCGCATCTTCGGCGGGTTCGTCGAGCACCTCGGCCGCCACATCTACGACGGCATCCACGAGCCCGGTCACCCCTCCGCGGATGAGCACGGGTTCCGGGCGGACGTCGTGGACCTCGTCACCGAGCTCGGCGTCTCGACCATCCGCTACCCGGGCGGCAACTTCGTCTCGGGCTACCGGTGGGAGGACGGGATCGGCGCCCCCGAGGAGCGTCCGCGGCGTCTGGACCTCGCGTGGCACTCGACCGAGACCAACGAGGTCGGGCTGCACGAGTTCCAGTCGTGGCTCGACCTCGTCGGCAGCGATCTCATGCTGGCCGTGAACCTCGGCACGCGCGGGACGCAGGAGGCGCTCGATCTGCTCGAGTACGCCAACACGTCCGCCGACACCGCGTGGACCCGTCGTCGCACGGCGAACGGCCGCGATGAGCCGTTCGCCGTGCGGATGTGGTGTCTCGGCAACGAGATGGACGGTCCGTGGCAGGTGGGCCACCGAAACGCGGAGGACTACGGCAAGCTCGCCTCGCGCACCGCGAAGGCGATGCGGATGCTCGATCCCGGACTCGAGCTGGTCGTGTGCGGGTCGTCGGGCAGCGGTATGCCCACGTTCGGGTCGTGGGAGCGGACGGTGCTCGAGCACACGTTCGACGACGTCGACTTCATCTCGTGCCACTCCTACTACCAGGAGCACGGCGGCAATGCGCAGGAGTTCCTGGCCTCGGGTGTCGACATGGCGCGGTTCATCGAGTCCGTCGTCGCGATCGCCGACGCCGTGGCCGCGACGCGCAAGAGCGACAAGCGCATCATGATCTCGTTCGACGAGTGGAACGTCTGGTACCTGCACCGCGAAGACGGCAGCGAGAGCGGTGACGAACTGAGCGGTGACGACTGGCCGGTCGCCCCGCGCCTGTTGGAGGACCGGTACCACGCCCTCGACGGCGTCGTCTTCGGCGATCTGCTGATCACCCTGCTGCAGCACTCCGACCGGGTGCGGTCGGCGTCGCTCGCGCAGCTCGTCAACGTCATCGCGCCGATCATGACGGAGCCGGGTGGGCCGGCCTGGCGCCAGACCACGTTCTTCCCGTTCTCGATCACGTCGCGTCTGGCGGGGGAGCGGGCCGTGCGGGTCCCGGTGGATGCCGGCACCGTCACGAGCGAGCGGTTCGGCGAGGTCGCCCGGGTCAACGCCGTCGCGACGGTGGATGACGAGGGCGCGACGGTCTTCGTCGTGAACCGGTCGACGACGGACGCCGTCGACCTGCGGCTCGACGTCTCGGCGCTCGCCGCCGGCGACGTCGCGGTCGTCGAGTCGCACCTGCTCCACGACGACGATCTCTACGCGGCGAACTCGCTGCAGGAGCCCGAGCGGGTCGGCGTTCGTCCGCTGGACGACGCGCGCGTGTCCGACGGCATCCTCTCGCTGCGACTGCCCGCCGTCTCGTGGGCGGCCATCCGGCTCGCCTGAACCTCACCGGGAGCGCTTGCGGAAAGCGCATTCCGGTGTCAAGATGAGGATACGGAAAGCGCTTACCGGATGAGCCGGCGGGCGATGAGAGAAGGAACGACAGTGTCAGAGACGACCACCCTCGCCCCCGCGGCGACGTCCGCCCGGCCCCAGGTGCGCGAGATCGGCATCATCATGAACGGCGTCTCGGGCCGGATGGGCTACCGCCAGCACCTCGTCCGCTCGATCCTCGCCATCCGCGAGCAGGGCGGCATCGAACTGCCCGACGGGTCGAAGGTCACCGTCAAGCCGCTCCTCGTGGGACGCAGCGAGGCCAAGCTCGCCGAGCTCGCCGAGCGCCACGGCATCGAGGACTACACGACCGATCTGGATGCCGCCCTCGCCGACCCGCGGTGGGAGATCTACGCCGACTTCCTCGTGACGAAGGCCCGCGCCACGGCGCTGCGGAAGGCCATCGCGGCCGGCAAGACCATCTACACCGAGAAGCCCACCGCCGAGTCGGTCGACGAGGCCCTGGAGCTTGCGAAGCTCGCCGCCGCGGCGGGCGTGAAGACCGGCGTCGTGCACGACAAGCTCTACCTCCCGGGTCTGCAGAAGCTCAAGCGCCTCATCGACTCCGGCTTCTTCGGCCGCATCCTCTCGGTGCGCGGCGAGTTCGGCTACTGGGTCTTCGAGGGCGACTGGCAGCCCGCGCAGCGACCGAGCTGGAACTACCGGACCGAGGACGGCGGCGGGATCATCGTCGACATGTTCCCGCACTGGAACTACGTCCTGGAGAACCTCTTCGGCGACGTGAAGTCCGTCTACGCCCAGGCCGCGGTGCACGTCGCGGACCGTTGGGACGAGAAGGGCGAGCACTACACCGCGACCGCCGAGGATGCCGCGTACGGCGTCTTCGAGCTCGAGGGCGACATCGTCGCGCAGATCAACTCCTCCTGGACCGTCCGCGTCAACCGCGACGAACTCGTGGAGTTCCACGTCGACGGCACGCACGGCTCGGCCGTCGTCGGGCTGTTCGGCGCGAAGATCCAGCACCGCAACGCCACCCCGAAGCCGGTGTGGAACCCCGACCTCGCCGACGACCACGACTACGCCGAGGACTGGGCAGAGGTGCCAACCAACGAGGTCTTCCAGAACGGATTCCGCCAGCAGTGGAAGGAGTTCCTCACGTCCTACGTGCTCGGCACGGACTACCCGTTCGATCTGCTCGCCGGCGCGCGCGGCGTCCTCCTCGCCGAGGCCGGGCTGCAGTCCAGCCGTGAAGGCCGCAAGGTCGCGCTGCGCGCACTGACCCTGGACTGATCGGCATGACCGACCTGACCCTCCTCGGCGCCGACGGCGCCGTGCACCGCGCGCCTCTCGTCGAGTCGTCCGGCTACACGAAGCCCAGCGGTCCGCTGCGCAGTCGCGTCGCCTACGCGGCGGCGCATGTCGTCCCGGTGACGTGGGGCGAGAACACGCCCGGCTCGCCGGCGCAGATCGACTGGGACGCGACCCTCGACTTCCGCCGCTCGGTCTACTCGTGGGGGCTCGGTGTCGCCGACGCCATGGACACGGCCCAGCGCAACATGGGACTCGACGCCGCAGCGACCCGCGAGCTCATCGCGAGGTCGGCGCAGGTCGCGCGCGAGGAGGGCGGCTCGGTCGTCGTCGGGGTCAACACCGACCACATCGACGACGAGCACATCACGCTCGCGCAGGTCGTCGACGCCTACAAGGAGCAGCTGCACTTCACGGAGGAGCAGGGCGCCGGCCCCGTCGTCATGGCGAGCCGGCACCTCGCCCGCGTCGCGGCCTCGGCGGAGGACTACCGGCGCGTCTACCGTGAGGTCCTCGGCGCCGCGACCACGCCCGTCGTCCTGCACTGGCTGGGTACCGCGTTCGATCCGCAGCTGGCGGGATACTTCGGCTCGCCCGACTGGCGCGACGCCTCCCGCGTCCTGCTCGAGGTCATCGAGGAGAACGCGGACAAGGTCGCCGGCGTCAAGATGAGCCTCCTCGACGCCGAGTCGGAGGTGTCGGTGCGCGAGCGCCTTCCGGGCGGCGTCCGCATGTTCACGGGCGACGACTTCAACTACGTCGGGCTGATCGGCGGGGGCGATGTGCCCGGCGCCGTGCAGCCCGCACGCGACCCCGCCGCGACGCGCCAGCACTCCGACGCCCTGCTGGGCGCGTTCGCGGCGCTCACGCCGGTCGCCTCCGCCGCCATCCAGGCGCTGGATGCCGGAGACCCCGACCGCTACCTCGAGATCCTCGCGCCCACCGAGGAGCTCAGCCGCCAGGTCTTCGCCGCGCCCACGTTCTACTACAAGACCGGCGTCGCCTTCCTGTCCTGGCTGAACGGGCATCAGGCCGCGTTCCAGATGGTCGGCGGCCTGCACTCGGCGCGGAGTCTCCCGCACCTGTCCCGCATCGTCGAGCTCGCCAACACCGCCAAGGCGCTCGAGCAGCCCGAGCTCGCCGCCGAGCGCTGGCACGCCCTCCTGCGGCTGAACGGAGTCTCCGCGTGAGCGCCCCCGCATCCATGTCCCGCCTCGTGCGGGTTCCCGGCGGCGCAACCCGCATCGACCGTGACACGACGGGAACGATGTCCCGCCCCGTGCGGGTCGTCGGCATCCGCACCCGCACGAGTCGTGACACCCGACGGGCGGCGCAGCGATGACGACCCCCGACCCGCGCCTGTCGATCAACCAGGGCACCCTCAAGCGCGCCGACCTCGCCACGGCGCTGCGCGCGACCACCGAGGCCGGTGTGCAGGCGATCGGCCTGTGGCGGGAACCCGTCCAGGAGGTCGGTCTCGCCACCGCGGCGCGGATGCTGACCGACTCCGGCCTGCGCGTGTCCACGCACTGCCGCTCCGGCTTCTTCACGATGCCCGACGGCCCCGCCCGTCGCGCGTCGATCGACGACAACCGCGTCGCGATCGAGGAGACGGCGACGCTCGCCGCCGCCGGCGCCGCCGGCTCCACCGCGGTGCTCGTGATCGTCGCGGGCGGTCTGCCGGAGGGGTCGCGCGACCTGATCGGCGCCCGCGAGCGGGTGCGCGACGCCATCGGCGAACTCGCCCCGGATGCCGCCGCCGCCGGTGTCACGCTGTCGATCGAGCCGCTGCATCCCATGTACGCCTCCGACCGCTGCGTCGTCTCGACCCTCGGGCAGGCCCTCGACATCGCCGCCGACTTCGATCCGTCCGTCGTCGGCGTCACCGTCGACACGTTCCACATCTGGTGGGACCCCGACGTGCTCGCATCCATCGAGCGGGCGGGCCGGGAGGGCCGCATCGCGACGTACCAGGTGTGCGACTGGAAGACGCCGCTGCCGGCGGACGTGCTGCTCAGTCGCCACTATCCCGGTGACGGCGTCATCGACTTCGGTCCCATGACGCGCGCCGTCAGGGCATCGGGCTACGACCGCGACATCGAGGTCGAGATCTTCAACGAGGACATCTGGGCCACGGCGCCGCTGGAGGCCGTGCGCCGCACCGCCGCCGGCTTCGGCGTCGCGGTCTCGCCGTACCTGACCGAATAGGATCACGATCGTGACCGACGCCCCCGCCCGCCTGCGCGCGACCTCCACGACGCTCGACGATGTCGCGCGCGAAGCCGGGGTGTCGCTGGCGACCGCATCCCGCGTGCTGAACGGGTCGAACCGCAAGGTCGCCGACTCGTACCGCACGCGTGTCGAGGCCGCGGCGGAGCGGCTCGGTTACAGCGCCAATCTGTCCGCGCAGGCCACGGCCCGGGGCACGTCGGCGACCATCGCGCTCCTCGTGGCGGACATCGCCGACCCGTACTTCGGAGAGCTCGCCTCCGGCGTCGCGCGCGGCGCCGAGGAGGCCGGCCTCGTCGTGACGATCTCGATCACCGAACGCGATCCGGAGCGGGAGGTGCGGCTGGTCCGCGCGCTCCGCGGGCAGCGTCCGCGCGGCGTCATCCTCGCCGCCTCCCGGACGTCGCGGGAGATGGCGCCCGAGCTCGCGCGCGAACTCGAGCTCGTCACCGCGGCCGGAGGCCGGGTCGTCGCGCTCGGCGCCGGCATCCCCGACGTCCGCAACGTCGTCATCGACAACCGGGGCGGTGCCGAGGCGCTGGGTGCGGCGCTGGCCGCGCGCGGCTACCGAGCCGCCGTCGTGCTCGCCGCCGCCGACGGCGTCGTCACGAGCGACGTGCGCCTCGACGGATTCACGGCCGGCTTCACGGCCGGCGGCGGATCCGCGCCGCGCGTGTACCGAGGCGCGTTCACCCGCGAGTCCGGCGGAGACCTCATGCGCCAGGCCCTCGCGGACGGCGTCGAACCGGGCACCGTCGTGTTCGGGATCAGCGATGTCGTCGCGATCGGCGCGCTGTCGGCCACCCGCACGGCGGGCCGCGAGGTCGGCACCGACATCGCACTGTGCGGCTTCGACGACATCCCCACCGGGCGCGACGTGACGCCCGCCCTCACGACGGTGCGTGTTCCGCTCGAGGAGGTCGGCTACGCCGCCTTCCACGCGGCCGTCGACGACGAGTGGGCTCAGGATGCGGATGCCCTCCGCCTCGAGGTGCTGCTCCGCGACAGCACGCCGCCGCGGGCGTGACCCGGTGTGCGTGACCCGGGTGCGCCCATGACCCGAGTGGTCGTCGCCCTCGACAGCTTCAAGGGATCCGTCACCGCGGCTGACGCGGCCGCGGCCCTCGCCGCGGGGTGGCGGGCCGCCGTCGCCGGCGTGGAGATCGCCCTCCGGCCGATGGCCGACGGTGGCGAGGGCACCGTCGCGGCGTTCGCGGCGGCCGTCGCCGGCGCCGAACGCGTCCCCGTCACCGTGCGCGGGCCGGCCGGGCGGATGGTCGACGCCTCCTGGCTGCGCCTGCCCGACGGCACGGGGGTCGTCGAGCTCGCGTCCACGAGCGGGATCGAGCTGCTCGGCGACGAGCGCCGGCCCTGGGATGCCGACACTCTCGGCTTCGGGCAGGCCGCCGTCGCCGCGCTCGACGCCGGGGTGCCGCGACTCGTGCTCGGTATCGGCTCCAGCGCGTCGACCGACGGCGGCGCCGGCTTCCTGACGGCGCTGGGCGCACGGCTGCTCGATGAATCCGGGGCGTCGGTCGCACCCGGTGCCCGGGGGCTCGCAGAGGTCGCATCCGTGGACATGTCGGACCTGCGGCCGCTGCCGGCCGGCGGCGTCGTCGTGCTGAGCGACGTGACGAACCCGCTGCTCGGCGCGGACGGAGCCGCCGCGGTCTTCGGGCCGCAGAAGGGTCTGGATGCCGACGGTGTCGCCCGCGCCGAGTCCGGCCTCGCGCGCCTCGCGGCCCTCGTGGACGTCGACCCTGCGACGCCGGGCGCGGGCGCCGCGGGGGGCACGGGCTTCGCGCTGCGGCTCTGGGGCGCCGAGCTGCGTCCCGGTGCCGCCGAGGTCGCCGACCTCATCGGACTGCGGGATGCCGTCCACGACGCCGACGTGGTCGTCACGGGGGAAGGGGCGTACGACGGCCAGTCCGCGGCGGGCAAGGTCCCGTCGTTCGTCGCCCGCCTCGCGGCCGAGGCCGGCATCCCCGTCGCGCTCGTCGCAGGACGCATCGCACCGGACGCCGACACCGCCGCGTTCGCGGCATCTGTGTCCCTCACCGACCTGGCCGGCAGCGCGGAGGCGTCGCTGGCCGATCCGGCGCGCTGGCTGCACGCCGCCGGGGCCGCGCTCGCCGCGCGGTTCTGACCGCGGGCCGGTCGGTTCGGGTCGCCTCGCGGGGCGAATCGGCGCTTCCCGACCTCGATCCCGCCTGACCCAGATCCCGGCAGGGCGCCCTGACCGCGTCGGTCAGCCGCCGAGCGCGGCGGACACGACGGCGCGCGCCTCCTCCTGGACGGCGGCCAGGTGCTCCGGACCCTTGAGGCTCTCGGCGTACAGCTTGTAGACGTCTTCCGTGCCCGAGGGGCGGGCCGCGAACCAGGCGTGGGCGGTCTGCACCTTGAGGCCGCCGATGGCGGCGCCGTTGCCCGGCGCGTGCGAGAGCTTCGCCGTGATCTCCTCGCCCGCGAGCTCCGTGGCGGTGACGGCCTCCGGCGCGAGCTTGCCGAGCGTCGCCTTCTGCGCCGGCGTCGCCGGGGCATCCACGCGCTGGTACGCCGACGCGCCGAACTCGGCCTCGAGCTCCGCATACCGCTGCGACGGCGTCTTGCCGGTCACCGCCAGGATCTCCGCCGCGAGCAGGCACAGCAGGATGCCGTCCTTGTCGGTCGTCCAGACGGTGCCGTCCTTGCGCAGGAACGATGCGCCCGCCGACTCCTCGCCGCCGAACGCGACCGAGCCGTCGAGCAGGCCCGGAACGAACCACTTGAACCCGACCGGCACCTCGAGCAGCGTCCGGCCGAGCGACTCGGCCACGCGGTCGATGATCATCGACGACACGAGCGTCTTGCCGATCGCGGCATCCGTCGGCCATCCGCTGCGGTGGCGGTACAGGTAGTCGATCGCGACCGCGAGGTAGTGGTTGGGGTTCATCAGCCCGGCGTCGGGGGTCACGATGCCGTGGCGGTCGGCATCCGCATCGTTGCCGGTGAGGATGTCGTACTCGTCGCGCCGCGCGACGAGGGATGCCATCGCCGACGGCGACGACGGATCCATCCGGATCTTCTCGTCCCAGTCGAGCGTCATGAAGCGCCAGGTCGGGTCGACCTCGGGGTTCACGACCGTCAGGTCGAGCCCGTAGACCTCGCCGATGAGCGCCCAGTACTCCACGGATGCGCCGCCGAGCGGGTCGGCGCCGATGCGGACGCCGGCCCGGGCGATGGCATCCACGTCGATGATGCTGCCGAGGTCGCGGACGTATCCGTCGCGGAAGTCGTACGACCCGAGGGTGGAGAGGTCGATGTCGGCGAAGCGCGTGCGCGCGACGCCCTGCAGCCCCGCCGCGATGAGCTCGTTCGCGCGGTCGGCGATCCAGCCGGTCGCGTCGGTGTCGGCGGGTCCGCCGTGCGGCGGGTTGTACTTGAAGCCGCCGTCGCGGGGCGGGTTGTGCGACGGGGTCACGACGATGCCGTCGGCCCTGCTCGCATCATCGGTCGCCTTGCCGTGGTTGTGGGTGAGGATCGCGTGGCTGAGCGCCGGCGTGGGCACCCACGCGTCGCGGGAGTCGACGCGCACGTCCACCCCGTTGGCGACGAGCACCTCGATGGCCGTCCGTTCGGCGGGCCGGGAGAGCCCGTGCGTGTCGCGGCCCAGGAACAGCGGACCCGTGATCCCCTGCGCGGCGCGATAGTCGACGATCGCCTGGGTCGTCGCGAGGATGTGCACCTCGTTGAAGCTCGTCGACAGCGACGAGCCCCGGTGACCGCTCGTGCCGAACGCGACCCGCTGCTCGGCGATCGACGTGTCCGGTTTGCGGTCGTAGTAGGCGGCGATCAACTCGTCGACGTCGATGAGATCGGATGCTTCGGCTGGCTGTCCTGCGCGGCTCATGGCCCCAGTCTGACACCGCGGAGTCGGCGAGGGCACCCCGCACTAGGCTTGTGGACCGTGAGCATCGATCCCGGAGCGCCTGCCCGTCGCACGTACAGCTACCTGGGCCCGGCGGGAACGTTCACAGAGACGGCGCTCGCGCAGGTGCCCGAGGCGCGTGAGCAGATCTGGCGGCCGGTGCGCAATGTCGGCGAGGCGCTCGCCGATGTCGTCGAGGGACGCTCGGATGCCGCGATGATCGCGATCGAGAACTCCGTCGACGGCGGGGTCTCGACCGCGCAGGATGCCCTGGCGACCATGCCGGGCCTCCGGATCGTCGGGGAGTACCTCGTCCCGGTGAACTTCGTCCTCGTCGCCCGCCCCGGCGTGCGGCTCGAGGACGTCTCGCTCATCGCCGCGCATCCCGTCGCCTACGCGCAGTGCCTGGTGTGGCTGAGCGAGAAGCTGCCCGAGCACGCGCACATCCCGGCGGCCAGCAACGTGGCATCCGCCGTGGGCATCGTCGACGGCGTCAGCGACGCGCAGGCCGCGATCGCCCCTCCCGGCATCCTGGAGCACTACGACCTCGAGCTGCTGGCCGAGGGAATCGGCGACAACGCCAACGCCGTGACGCGCTTCGTGCTCGTGAGCCGTACGGTCGCGGCGCCCGCTCCGACCGGCGCCGACAAGACGTCGCTCATCGTCGAGCTGCCGGAGGAGTACCCCGGCGCCCTGCTCGAACTGCTCGAGCAGTTCGCGACGCGCGGGATCAACCTGTCGCTCCTCGCGTCGCGGCCGATCGGCGACGAGCTCGGCCGGTACCGCTTCGTCATCGACGCCGACGGGCACATCGAGGACGAGCGGATGGCCGACGCCCTGCTGGGTCTCCGCCGCTTCTCGCCGAAGGTGATCTTCCTCGGCTCGTACCCGCGCGCGGACCGCGCGATCGTGCACTACCCCGACCGCTACTCCGACGACGTCTTCGTGGAGGCGCGGGACTGGCTCCGGGGACTCATCTCCGGCGAGCCCGACGCGTAGACGCGGGGTCGCATGGCGGCCTCGGTGGGTTCGCCGGTGAGGGGATGCCGCGGAGCGGCGCGGCTCGTTCATCCGCGCCAAAGTGCGGGTCGCGGCGCACTCCACCCACCTTTCGGCGCGGATGAATTGCGCCACGGGTTTTCGGTCGCGCCAAAGTGCGGGTCGTTGCCCGAGGCACCCGCAGTTCGGCGCGGACGAACTGCCGCGCGCGCCCTGCACCCCGTCAGGCGGCGAGGGCCTCGAGGGTCTGGATGCGGCCCGCGGCCGACTCCATCGGCTCCGTGTCGTAGGCGCCCGCGACCGGGGAGACCATGACCTCGTCGACGCCCCAGCGGGCGGCGAACTCGCCGAGCGCGGCGCGCACCTCCGCACCGGTGCCGACGAACCACTTCTGCCGCAGCGCGTCCAGCACGGGCGCGGCCAGGTGATCCCTGGCCTCCGCGGCGGCGGCCTGCTCGACGGTCTCGAGCGCGGTGAGCGGGCGGTTCCCGCGCAGCCGCGCCATCATGCGCGCCTGCGGCAGCATCCGCTCGTCGGCCTCCAGCGCCGTCCCCGCGGCGACCGCGTTCGCCGTGAGGAACGTGCGCGGGGCAGCCAGGGCCGCCGAGGGCTGGAACTGCGACCGGTACAGGTCGAGGGCACGCTCGAGTCCTTCACCGGAGAAGTGGTTCGCGAACACGTACGGCAGGCCGTGCGACGCGGCGAGCTGCGCCGAGTAGTCGCTCGAACCGAGCAGCCAGACCTCGGGCGTCGTCGTGGCGGCCGGGGTCGCGTGCACCTCGTACGTGCCGCCGGAGGTGAACCGCAGCGTCGCGCCGTCGCCCGAGACCATCGACACGATGTCGCGGACGTGCTCGGGGAACCGCTCCACGTCGCTCGTCGCGCCGCTCATGCGCAGCAGCTGCGTGATGACCGGGTCGCTGCCCGGCGCGCGTCCGATGCCGAGGTCGATGCGCCCCGGGGCGATCGCCTCGAGCGCCGCGAACTGCTCGGACACGACGAGCGGCGAGTGGTTCGGCAGCATGACGCCGCCCGAGCCCACCCGGATCGTCGAGGTGCGCGCCGCTGCGGCGGCGATCAGGACCGGCGGCGTCGTCGAGGCGACGGCGGGCATGTTGTGGTGCTCGGCGAACCAGTAGCGGCGATAGCCGAGCTCCTCCGCGCGCTGCACGAGCGAGAGGGATGCCGTCACCGCCTGCGCGCTGGTCTGGCCGGTGCGGACGGGGACGAGGTCGAGGGTGGAGAGCGCAGGAGTCATCCCCGAGGACAACCGTCGCGGCACCACCGCGTATTCCGGATGGACTCCCGGCGCCCTCGCGCGGCGCCATGCCGCCTCGGCCGAGGGCCACGCCCGCCGGGCTCACCGCCCGCGGCGGACCTCCTCGTACGCGGCCAGCGCCGCACCGCGCGACTCCTTGAGGTCGACGAGCGGCTCCGGCGGCTCGCCGCCGGAGCCGTACTCCGGGGCCCACTGGGCGACGTACTGCCCGTCCGCGTCGAACTTGCTCGCCTGCAGCTCGGGATTGAACACGCGGAAGTACGGCGCGGCGTCCGCGCCCGATCCCGCGACCCACTGCCAGTTGAACGGGTTGCTGGCGGCATCCGCGTCGATCAGGGTGTCCCAGAACCACTGCTCCCCGAGCCGCCAGTCGATGAGCAGGTTCTTGATGAGGAAGGATGCCGTCACCATCCGCACGCGATTGTGCATGTGGCCCGTCGCCCAGAGCTCCCGCATCCCGGCGTCGACGAGGCGGTAGCCGGTGCGACCGTGCTGCCACGCCTCGAGGAGGTCCGGTCGCAGCCGCGGCCACGGGAACGCGTCGAACTCGCGTCGGAGGTTCGTCGTCGCGAGGTCGGGAGCATGGAACAGCGTGTGCCACGCGAACTCGCGCCAGCCGAGCTCGCTGAGGAACCGCCCGCCGCCGCCGGCTTCGACCGCCGCATGCCACACCGTGTGCGGACTGAGCTCGCCCCACCGCAGCCGCGGCGACAGCAGCGAGGTCGCGCCGGCGGCCGGTTCGTCGCGCGCCCGGTCGTACGCGCCCAGGTCGTCGTCGAGGAACGCCCGGAGTCGGCGGCGCGCGGCCGGCTCGCCCGGCTCCCACGCCTCGCGGAGGCCTCCGGCCCAGTCGGGTGCGGTCGGGAGCAGATCCCACTCCGCCAGGTCGTCCGACGGCACGCCGCCGTCGAACCCGGAGATCGACCGGGGCTCGGGCAGGGGCGCGCGTGGCGCGGGCTGCTGCTGGCACGCACGCCAGAATGGCGTGAAGACCGAGAAGTGCGTGCCGGCGCCGGTGGTCACGGTCCACGGCTCGAACAGCAGCGAACCCGCGAACGAGGCGACCTCGACGCCGTCCTCGCGCAGCGCCGACTTCAGGTCGGCGTCGATGTCGCGCTCGGGGAGGCCATAGCGACGGCTCCAGAAGACGGCGCCGGCCCCGGCATCCCGCACCACGTCACGGACGACGGATGCTGCCGGCCCGCGCCGCAGCACGAGGCGCGCGCCCTTCTCGTCCAGGCGCTCGGTAAGCGAGGCGAGCGAGTGGTGCAGCCACCAGCGGGCGGCGCCGCCCAGCGGGCGGATGCCGGGGGACTCCTCGTCGAGGATGTACAGGGCGATCACCGGCTCGCCCCGGTCGACCGCCGCGCGCAGCGCCGGGTTGTCGGCGAGACGGAGGTCGTCGCGGAACCAGACGATCGAGGGCGACGTCATCCCACCATCCTGCCGTGCCGGAGACGGAAGCGGGCGGAGGATGCGGTCACGCCGTCGAGCCGGCGCTCAGCGCGCCGTGATCTCGTGCCCGCGCGGCACGGTGACCAGCAGGCCGCCGTTCTCGACGCGGCAGTGCAGGTGCGTGCCCTCGCCGAACTCATCGCCGTCCAGCTGCACGGGCTGGGCCGCCTGCGTCGCGATGTCGATGCCGACACCGCGGGTGTAGCGCACGGCACTGTCCTTCGTCGTGAGAGCGAGGAACTTCCGCCCCGCACGGAAGCGCCGCAGCACGCTGTTGTCCCACGCGACGCGGCGCCAGACCAGCAACCAGCCGAAGGCCCCCTTCGGCTGCACGACGACGACGTCGAGCTGGCCGTCGGTCACGGATGCCTCGGGGATGAGCTCGAGTCCGGCCGGGAGCGACCCGCAGTTGGCCACCAGCACGCTCTGCACGTTCGCACGGTGCATGCGGTGCCCGGGCAGCTGGTACATGACGGGGAAGGGCTTGGCGCCGACGAGCGAGCGGGCCGCGCCGTCGACGTAGGCGACCCAGCCGACCTTCTTCTTCAGGTCGCCGTTGGTGTTCGCGATCATGGCGGCGTCGAGCCCCATGCCGCCCATCACGACGAACGCGCGCTCCTCGGAGGCCGCGTCGGACCGCGTGATCTTGGCGAACCCGACGTCGATCGGCAGCGTCTCGCCGTCGAAGGTCGCACGGATCATGGCCTCCGCGTCATCCAAGGGCAGTTGCAGGTTGCGGGCCAGCAGGTTGCCGGTCCCGCTCGGCACGATCGTGAGCGGGACGCCGGATCCTGTCATCGCCTCGGAGACGGCGCGCACCGTGCCGTCGCCGCCGGCGACGAGGACGGCATCGACGTCTTCGGCCAGCGCCTGACGGGTCACGTCATCGCCCAGGTCGTCGACGGTGGTCTCGTAGAAGAGCGGCTCCACCCACCCTGCCTCGGCGGCCAGCCGCGTCACGGTCGCGCGCAGCTCGTCGGCGTCGACCTTGATCGGGTTGTAGACCAGCGCGGCCTTCGGGTTCGGCCGTCGGCCGCCCTCGGAGATCGGCTCGGTGCGGCCCTCGGCATCCACGCGGCGGGCTTCGCCGCCCTCGCCGTCGGTCGTGTCGGGCGCGACATCATCCGGCTCGCGGATGGTGTCGTCCGGCGCGGCCGCCTCGACGGGGTCGGGTGCGTCGGGCGTCGCGCCCCGCGCGGGGTCCGGCGCGTCGGACGGCTCGGCACCACGGTCGTCGTCAGAGAGAGGCCCCATGGGAACAGACTAGGACCCGCACGCGGGGGAGGAGCGACCACCCCGCTGGCTAGACTTGACGGATGATCGATCTCGCCCTCCTCCGCGACGCCCCGGAGATCGTGAAGCGCTCGCAGGAAGCACGTGGGGAGTCGGCCGATTCCGTGGATGCCGCCCTCGTCGCCGACCGGGAGCGCCGCGCTGCGCTGACGGCCTTCGAAGAGCTCCGCGCCGCGCAGAACGCGCACGGCAAGACCGTCGCGAAGGCTGCCAAGGAGGACAAGCCGGCGCTCGTCGCCGAGGCCAAGCAGCTCAGTGACCGCGTCAAGCAGGCGCAGCAGGCGGTCACCGCGGCGGAGCAGGCCGCCGACGCGGCCCTGGCGAAGATCGAGAACATCGTGCTGGACGGGGTCCCCGCCGGAGGCGAGGACGACTTCATCACCCTCCGCACGCACGGGCAGCCGGCGGCGTTCGACTTCGAGCCGCGCGACCACCTCGCCCTCGGCGAACTGCTCGGCGCGATCGACATGGAACGTGGCGCGAAGGTCTCCGGCGCGCGGTTCACCTTCCTCACCGGCATCGGCGCGCGCCTCGAGCTCGCCATCATGAACATGGGTCTGGACCGCGCGCTCGCCGCCGGCTTCATCCCCGTCATCCCGCCGACGCTCGTCCGCTCCGAGGTCATGCGCGGCACGGGCTTCCTCGGCCAGCACGCCGACGAGGTGTACCGGCTCGACGACGACGACCTCTACCTCGTGGGCACGAGCGAGGTCCCCCTCGCCGGGTTCCACATGGGGGAGATCCTCGACCTCACCCGCGGCGCGAGGCGCTACGCCGGCTGGTCCACCTGCTACCGCCGTGAGGCCGGCTCGCACGGCAAGGACACCCGCGGCATCATCCGCCTGCACCAGTTCAACAAGCTGGAGATGTTCGTCTACACCACCCCGGAGGATGCCGAAGCAGAGCACCTGCGTCTCGTGGAGATGCAGGAGCGGATGCTGCAGGACCTGGGCCTCAGCTACCGCGTGATCGACGTCGCCGCCGGCGACCTCGGCTCCTCGGCCGCCCGCAAGTACGACGTCGAGGCGTGGGTCCCCACCCAGGGCGCGTACCGCGAGCTGACGAGCACCTCGAACTGCACGACCTTCCAGGCGCGGCGCCTCGACATCCGCCACCGGCCGCCGGTCGAAGGGGGCGGGCTCGGCAAGACGGCGCACGTCGCGACGCTCAACGGCACGCTCGCCACCACCCGCTGGATCGTCGCGCTGCTGGAGACCCACCAGCGCGCCGACGGCTCGGTGTGGATCCCCGAGGCGCTGCGCCCGTACCTCGGTGGCCTCGAGATCGCGGAGCCGATCGCGTGAGCGAAGCGCATCTCCCGCCGACCGGCTCCGTCAAGGTGGTCCGGCCGACGAAGGCCGCGGAGCTCGTCGAGGAGATCGCCGAGGACACCGAGAACCCGGACGTCCCCACCGAGCGCCTCCTCATCGCCCTCGACGTCGACGGGACCGTCCTCCTCGAGGACGAGACCCTGAGCCCGGGCGTCGTCGCCGCGGTTGCGCACGCGCACCGCGCGGGGCACGAGATCATGCTCGCGACCGGCCGCTCATGGGAGGGCACCCGCGGCATCCTGCGCATCCTGGAGATGCAGCCCGAGTACGTCGTCTGCTCCAACGGCGCCGTCATCATGAAGCGGATCGCGGGCGACTTCGGCGACGAGCTGCGTTACGAGCGGTTCCACGTGGAGACGTTCGACCCGGCCGAGGTGCTGAAGCTGCTGCGCGAGCACCTGCCGGAGGCCCGGTACATGGTGGAGCTCCCCGACGGACGGCGCCTCTACACCGAGCAGCTCGACGACTGGAACCTGCAGAACGCCCGCCGCGTCCCGTTCGCCGAGCTCTCCGCATCCCCCGTCTGCCGTGTCGTCGTGGTCTCCCCGGACGATACCGATGAGGACTTCGTCGACCTCGTCGCGCGGATCGGCCTGAACAAGGTCTCCTACGCTGTCGGCTGGTCGGCATGGCTCGACATCGCCCCGCAGGGCGTGGACAAGTCCACGGCGCTGGAGAAGGTGCGGGTCTGGCTGGGCGTCGACCCCCCGCATGTGCTGGTCATGGGTGACGGTCGCAACGACGTGGGGATGTTCCGCTGGGCGCGCGAGCACGGCGGCCGCGCCATCGCGATGGCGCAAGGTCCCGAGGATGTCCGCAGCGAGGCGTCCGAGACGACCGGCTCCGTGCAGCACGGCGGCGTCGCCGACGTGCTCCGCAGGCTCTGACCGCCCCATTCAGCGGGTCCACAGCCGTTCCGGCGAAAATGGGGAGTGAACCCGTCCACTAGACTCGACGCCTGTTCGTCGGATGCCGTTGGCATCCGTCGGGAGGGTTGTCCGAGCGGCCGAAGGATCCGGTCTTGAAAACCGGTGGGCAGCAATGTCCCGTGGGTTCGAATCCCACACCCTCCGCAGTTTGTGAAAGGACGTCCGTGAGCGAGCCCACCCCCGCCGCCAAGGCGTCCCGGCACCGCCGGCACCCGGTCGCGCGGCACGGCATCCTCTCCTCGCCGCACCCGTTCGTCCAGGTGCTGCAGATCCTCGGGGCCGTCGTCGCGGTGCTGGCGATCAGCATCGGCGCGGTCGGCGCCTTCGCGGTGTGGGATGCCGCGCGCGCCCTGGAGGAGAGCGGGGTCTCGATCGGCGACGACGAGTCCTCGCTGCCGCCGACGATCGGCGAGATCGAGGGCGGCGTCAACATGCTCGTCGTCGGCACCGACTCGTGCGAAGGGCAGGACCTCGAACTCTTCCCCCGGTGTGCGCACGACGACGGCGGTGAGCGCAACGACGTGACGATGCTGCTGAACATCAGCGATTCGCCGCGCCGCGTCACCGTGGTCTCGTTCCCCCGCGACATGATCGTCCCCATCCCGTCGTGCCCGACCAAGGACGGCGGGAGCAACTCGGCCATGAGCGCCCAGATGCTCAACTCGTCGTACATGTACGGCGGCCTGCAGTGCAGCGTGCTCACGATCGAGGAGCTCACCGGGGTCGACATCCAGTTCGCGGCATCCATCCGCTGGACCGGCGTCATCAACATGTCCGATGCGATCGGCGGCGTCGACGTCTGCCTCTCCGACGACGTCCAGGACGCGCACACGGGCCTCAACCTGACCAAGGGTCAGCACACCCTCGTCGGCGCGGAGGCCCTGCAGTTCCTCCGCATCCGGCATGGCATCGGCGACGGCTCCGACCTCGGACGCATCTCCAACCAGCAGCAGTTCATGGGCTCGCTCGTCCGGAAGCTGAAGTCGGGCGCCGTGCTCGCCAACCCGCAGGCGCTCTTCGGCCTCGCGACGACCGCGCTGCAGCAGGTCAACAACGGCCAGCTCGTGCTGAGCTCGTCGCTCGCGAACGCCACGCGCATGGTGCAGATCGCGATGGCCGTCAAGGACGTCGCCTACGAGGACATCGTCTTCGTGCAGTACCCGACCGAGTACGCCCCGGGCGGCGCGCGGGTGCTCCCGGTGACGTGGGCGGCGGACGTGCTGTTCCAGGCGATCGCCGACAACAAGCCCCTCAAGCTGACCGGTGAGGTCAGCGGCGGCAACGGCGTCGAAGTCGTCGGTGAGGCCGACGGCGACGGCACCGCGGGATCGCCGACGGCGACCCCCGATGCGACCGCGACGCCGGACGCGACCGAGACGCCGACCGCAGACGACGCCGTCGAACTGCCGAGCTCGGTCACCGGCCAGACGGCGAAGCAGGTCACCTGCACCCGCGCCGAGCCGTAGTCCTCAGCCCCGACGCCACGCGTCGGATTCGAGGTGCGAGCCGGCCTGCGGTCCCATCGTCAGCATGCCGCCGTCGACCGGCCAGCTCGCCCCGGTGACGTAGGACGCCGCCGGTGAGGCGAGGAACGCGACCACGGCCGCGATCTCCTCGGGTGTGCCGGGGCGCGGGACCGGGATGCCGGGGCGGTGGGTCTTCTCGGCGTCCTCGGACTCCATGTCGTTGAGCGGTGTCGCGATCTCGCCGGGGGCGACGGCGTTGACGGTGATGCCGTGCGCGCCGAGCTCCTGCGCCATCGTCTTCACGAGGCCGCCGAGGCCGTGCTTGGCGGCGACGTAGTGCGACGAACCCACGCGCGGCTGGTGCTCGTGGACGCTCGTGATCGCGATGATCCGCCCGCCGTGACCGGCCGCGACCATCCGCTGGGCCGCGGCCTGCATACCGGCGAACGCGCCGTCGAGGTTCAGGGCGACGGTCTGCCGCCAGTCGTCGAGCGTGAGCTCGAGGAACGGGATGCCGCCTCCGCCGCCGGCGTTGTTGACGAAGACGTCGACGCCGCCCAGCTCGTCCGCGAGGGCGTCGATCGTCGCGGGAACCGTGCGCAGGTCGGTCGCGTCGAAGCGTGCCACGACGGCGCGGGAGCCCGCGGCGCGCACGGCCTCGGCGGTGCGCTGCGCACCCTCCTCATCGCTGTGCCACGTGATGCCGACCTCGATCCCAGCATGGGCGAGCGCGACGGCGGTGGCTGCGCCGATACCCGAGTCGGATGCCGTGACGATGGCGTGGCGGGGAGCGAAGTTGTCGGTCATGCCGTCACGGTACGGTCGGCCCCGGGGAGGGGAGCAGAGGCTTTACATCGGGATGCCGGTGGGGTACCGGGGCCGCGGGATGCGGTTCGGTCCGACGTCCCGGACCGGTTATGATTGCCGGGTGCATCTGCGCCGTTTCCGGCTGGATGCCTGGAGACGTCGCATAGTCAGGCCTAGTGCACCACCCTGCTAAGGTGGAGTTCCCGTAAGGGAACCGAGGGTTCAAATCCCTCCGTCTCCGCCATGAAAGCCCCGGTTGCCCGGGGCTTTTCACATTCCCGCTACGGGAGCGTCCGCGCTGTCGGGCTCTTCGCGATCGCGCCAGGTGTCCCCGAGGTGTCCTTCGTCGGATCCGGGATCGGTGAGGCCCCCGCGTGCCGCAGGATGGCCTGCGCGTCCGGGCTGATGGTCGTTGGAACTGGCATGCGGGGATCGTCTGCCCTCTGGGACGCGCGCACGATGCGATTCGGAATCGTACGGATCGTGAATGCGAGATCGGTATCGAGTGACTTCAACGGGCGCCGCGTGCGGACTCCGAGACCTCAGGTGGTACCGCCGCGCACGAGTGTGAACCCCGTCGGCAGGCGGGCGTCGGAGAGCGGCGGTGCGCCGAGCCGGGCGCGGAGATCGTCCGCGAGATGGTGGATCAACCCGCGCAGGTCGGTGTCGATCGTCGTGAGAGGCGGTGAACCCAGCCGACCCGCAGGTGTGTGGTCGACGCCCACGAGCGAGAGAGCCGTGGGAACCTCGACCGTGAGAACGCGGCAACCGGCGAGGACCGCCATCGCTACGTCGTCGTTGTAGCAGGCGACGCCTACGGGTTCGCCGCTTGTGAGCATCTTCTTGACGGCGGCCGTGCCGCCCTGTGTTGTCAGGGGAACAGCCACCCTCTGAATCGGCGGTAGGCCTTCGTCGACGCAGAACTGGCGCAGTGCCTGGAATCGCGTCGCGCCGTACGGATCGACACGAGCATCCTGGAGCGCGGCGAACCACAGTTCGCGTCTGCCCCCGTCGAGCAGCGCTCGCGCTTGGATGGCACCGATGCCGCCATCGGATGGCAGAGCGCCGGTCGCATTCTGTCTGCTCGGGACGGTAATCGTTCCGCGCATTTCGACGAACGCGCGCTCATCGTCTGAGAGGACACCCATGTCGACGAGGGCTAGGGGCCTGAGCGCGAGCACGGCTTCGATCGTCTCGTCGACCGTGCGACTTGCGAACCGCAGCACCACGTTGCCCCCAAGGGCGCTCATGCCAGACATCATTTCGTCGGCGGCGTCTTGGATGTTGCTGTTGAAGGTCGTGTTGGGCAACAGGACGACGATCGTCTCACTACGCCCAGAAACCAGCGACCGTCCCGCTGGGGAAGGGCGATACTCGAGTTCGGTCGCAGCGGCGCGGACGCGTTCTCTGGTTTCGGGTGAGAATCGTGCGTCGTTGCCGTTCAGGATGTTGCTGACAGTCGAACGGGAGACACCCGCCCGCTGAGCCACCTCGAGGCTCGTGGCGGGCCTCGGGCGCGATTCCCGAATAGTCACGGGGACATCCTGACACACCCGCACCTGCGTTAGTGGACATTAGTAACACGTGTGCCCTACAGTCAGTTGACACGTGTTACCGACCAGCGGTGGCGCACATCTGAGTGTTGGGACAAAGGAGTTCGGATGAAGAAGACACGCCTTCTCGCGGCGGGGGCTGTCACCCTGGCCGCCGTAATCGCGATGAGCGGATGCGCAGGTGGCGAAGCCGCTCCCGAGGCGCAGCCGACCACCCTCAAGTTGACGATCAACACCCCACCGTCGAGCTTCGCCATCGGCAACCTCGCCGGTCAGGACGCAACGCTGTCGCTGTCGATATACGACACGCTGGTGATGCGCGACCTCAACAACGAACTCGTGGCCGCCGCAGCAGAGTCCTGGGAGTACTCCGAGGACCGGCGCACGCTGACATTCGACATCCGGGACGGGCAAGAGTTCAGCGACGGGTCGCCGCTTGATGCCGACGCTGTCGTCGCCTCGCTCGACCTGGCCCGCACCGGGCCGTCGAGCCAGGCCGCATTCGCATCGATCAGCGCGATCGAAGCCCCCGACGAGTCGACCGTCGTGATCACCCTCGCCGAGCCGGACGCCGCGCTGTTGCCGAACCTGGCTCGTCCGTTTGGGGCCATCGGGGCGCCCTCCGTGCTCACCGAAGAGAGCTCGCAGCTCTCGCCTGTCGGCTCGGGGCCTTACGTGCTTGACCAGGACGCCACCACCGTCGGATCCGAGTACACACTCACGCGAAACCCAGCCAACTGGAACGCGGACGCCTACGAGTTCGACACGGTAAAGATCACGGTCATCCAAGATCCGGCGGCCGTCGTGAGCGCCACCCAGACGGGTGAGATCGACTACGCGCTCGTTTCGCCGCAGGAGGTCAACGTCTTCCCAACGTCCGAGTTCGCATCCGGTGAGAACTTGCCCACCGCGATCGGTGGGCTATGGATCGTCGATCGCGCTGGAAGTATCGTCCCCGCCCTCGCGGATCTGCGCGTCCGACAGGCGATCAATATGGCGCTCGATCGCGACGGAATCGCCGAGAGCCTCGGCGGCGGCACCAGCACTGCTACCAATCAGGTCTACAGCCCGGTCGACGGGGCCTTCTCTGACCAGCTGCTCGATGTGGACGCCTACGACCCGGCTGCGGCGAGGAAACTGCTCGCCGAGGCGGGATACGCCGACGGCTTCGACATCACGGTGCCCAGCACGGTGATATCACAGACGTTCGAATCGATCATCACCCAGCAACTCGGCGAGGTCGGCGTCCGTGTGACGTGGGAGCCTGTGCCGTTCCAGGACTTCTACTCCAAGGTGTTCGCCGGCAACTACGGGATGTTCTTCATGTACAACGCCATCTCCGGTTCCGACGCCCTCGACACCTCGGCCGTGCTCCAAGGTGTGTTCAACCCGTTCAACAGCACGACCCCCGAGCTCGACTCCCTGCTCGACGCGGCGAACGTCGCTGCCGAGGATGACCAGCCCGAGTCGTACCGAGCGATCAACGAGTACTTCGTCGACCAGGCGTGGTTCGCCCCGATGAGCTATTCGTCGCCGACCTATGTCGTGACCAGGAGTGTGGACTACACCCCGTCGACGATCAGCACCAGCAGCCTCCTTCCCTGGACGCCGGCGTCGTCCGAATGACCACTTCCGGCGTGAGGGCACATGCCCTCACGCCGGAAATCTGGAGCCACCGTGATCCTCTTCATCCTCCGTCGCCTCGGTGCGGGACTCGTCCTCATCGTGATCGCGACCGTCGCCACGTTCTTTCTCACCTACGGGATCGGGGTGCCGGTTGCGAGGAACATCCTGGGGCCAGGAGCCTCGGCGGACCAGGTGGCGGCGCTCAACGCTCAGCTGGGACTGGACCGGCCCGTCATCGTGCAGTACATCGACTGGCTCGGCGGGGTGTTCCGCGGTGACCTCGGTGCGTCGTATTACTCCAACGAACCGGTGGCGGAGGCCATAGCCGGCCGTCTCCCGGTAACGCTCTCCGTCGTCGTCCTCGCGCTGCTCATCACACTCGTCGTCAGCGTCGTGCTCGGGGTCGTGTCCGCTGTCCGCGGCGGCGTGGTCGACGGCATGCTCCAAGGGATCACAACCCTGTCCTTCGTCTTCCCTGCGATCATCCTGGGCATCGGGATGGTCTTCCTCTTCGCCGTGACGCTGCGATGGGTCCCCGCGGTGGGGTTCACTCCGATCGGCGAGAGCGTATCGGGATGGTTCGCGTCGATCATCCTGCCCGCGATCGTGCTGGCGATCGGCGGTATCGCCGCCCTCGCCGCGCAGATCCGCGGCTCGCTCATCGACCAGCTCAACCGGGATTACATCCGCACGCTTCGCAGCCGGGGCACGAGCGAGATGTCGATCCTGTTCAGACACGCGCTGCGCAACGCGTCCGGGCCTGGATTCACGACGTTCTCCCTCCAGTTCATCGCGATGTTCGGCGGCGCCCTGTTCGTCGAGAAGATCTTCGCTCTCCCGGGCTACGGCAGCTTCGCGTACACGGCAACCCTTCAAGGCGACCTGCCGTCGATGATGGGCGTCGCCCTGTTCGGCGTTGGTCTCGTGGTCATCGTGAACCTGCTCGTCGACCTTGCGAACGGCTGGCTCAACCCGAAAGCGAGGGTGTCATGAGCACCACGGTCACACTCGACGTCGCGGCGAGCGCGGATGCCGCATCCGCACCTCGGGCAGGTGCCTTCACCAAGCTCGTTCGCACGCCGCTCGGGCTGGGCTCTCTGATAGTCCTCGCTGGCATCGTCATCCTGGGGCTTCTCGAGCCGGTTCTGAGCACGCATGCTCCTGAGTTCGTGTCGCTCGATCACGTGAACGCGTCCCCGGGAACCCCCGGATATCCCTTCGGAGCCGACCAGTACGGGCGGGACATCTTCACTCGTGTTCTCGCGTCCATCAACGTCTCCGTGATCTCGGGACTCATCGGGGCAGGCGTCGCCGTCGTGCTCGGCACCGTCTTCGGGCTCCTCGCCGGGTACGTCGGGAGACGCACCGATTCTGTGACGTCGTGGATCTTCAATCTGCTGATGACTTTTCCGGCTCTCGTGCTCGTCATCGTCCTGTACCCCGTCACCGGAGGCACGTATCAGGGCATGATGGTCATCTTCGGGGTCTTCCTCGCACCCGGCGTCTACCGCGTGGTGCGCAACGAAGTCGTCGGCGTGCGCAACGAGCTCTACATCGACGCTGCGAGAGTGGCCGGCCTGTCCGACCGCCGCATCCTGTCCAGACACGTGCTGTACGTCGTGCGCGGACCCATCATCATCACCGCCGCGTTCCTCACCAGCGCCGCGATCGGTGTGCAATCGGGTCTCGCCTTCCTCGGGTTCGGAGACCCGCAGATCCCGAGCTTCGGCGCCATGACGGGAGCCGCCTTCGCCAACATCTACGTCTTCCCGGTGCAGATGGTGTGGCCGTCCGTGTTCCTGGCGCTCCTCAGTGGAGGTCTCGTCCTGTTGGGCAATGCGTATCGTGACGCGCTCTCCGGAGCGCCGACGGGTCCCACGGCTCGTCGCAGGCCGATCGGAGCAGAGGAGGCCGAGGCACCCGCCGAGCCCTCTCTCCCACGGTCGGCAGAGCCTTCTCTTCTCGCCGTGCGGGGTCTCCAGGTCCGGTACCCGCAGACCGACGGGTCGATGAAGTCGGTCGTCGAGGGCGTGTCGCTGGACGTGCGCCCCGGCGAGATCGTCGGACTCGTCGGCGAGTCGGGGTCGGGCAAGTCGCAGACCGCGTTCTCGGTCCTCGGGCTCCTCCCCAAGGATGCGCAGGTGACCGCGGACGTGCTCGAGATCGCCGGTACGTCGCTGCTGGGAAAGGGAGCGGCCGCTCGCCGCCGAATGCGCGGCGGAGTCATCGCCTATGTTCCGCAGGAGCCGATGTCGAACCTGGACCCGTCGTTCACCGTCGGCCGCCAGCTCATGGAGGGACTCACGCCCGCGATGTCCAGGAAGGAGGCTAAGGCCACGATCCTCGCCCTCTTCGCCAGAGTCGGTCTCGTCGATCCCGAGCGGACCTTCCGCTCGTACCCGCACGAGATCTCCGGCGGTATGGCGCAGCGTGCCCTCATCGCGGGGGCTGTGATGACGCGGCCGAAACTGCTCATCGCCGATGAGCCGACGACCGCGCTCGACGTGACCGTCCAAGCCGAGATCCTCGATCTGCTCCGCGACCTTCAGGGGGAGATGGGGATGGGGGTGCTCATAGTTACGCACAACTTCGGCGTGGTGGCCGATCTCTGCGACCGAGTGATCGTGATGCGGGCGGGGCAGATCGTGGAGAGCGGCGAGGTGCGTGACATCTTCCACCGCCCACAGCACCCCTACACGCGGGAGCTCATCGCGTCCATCCTCGACGAGGAGACGCTCCGCACCGATCCGCTGCCGATCTCGGCCAAGGAGGAGGACCGTTGACCGACCTGCTCGAGATCGCGAATCTGCGGCTGAGCTATCCGGGGAAGGGGCTGCGTGCCACCGGCCCCGAGGTTCTCCGCGGTGTGTCGGTGTCGATCGCCCCCGGCGAGACGCTGGGGCTGGTGGGGGAGTCCGGGTCCGGCAAGACCACGATCGGGCGCGCTGTGCTCGGACTCGCCCCCCCGACCGGCGGCTCGATCCTCTTCGACGGAGAAGACATCACCCACGCGAGTCGTCCCGTGCGTCGGCGCCTCGCGCGCGACATCCAGGTCGTCTTCCAAGACCCGTACACGTCGCTCAATCCTGCCCTTCAGATCGCCGACATCCTGGCGGAGCCTCTCATAGCCCAGAACCGATCGGCCAAGGATGCCCGAGTCGCGGTGACGTCGCTCTTGGACCGAGTCGGGCTCCCGGCCGATGCCGCGCGCCGCTATCCGCGCGAGTTCAGCGGCGGGCAGCGGCAGCGGGTCGCGATCGCACGTGCCCTCGCCCTTCGGCCGCGGCTGATCGTCTGCGACGAGCCCGTGTCGGCCCTCGACCTCACGACCCAGGCGCGCGTGCTGGATCTCTTCATCGAACTCCAGCGGTCCACCGGGGTCGCCTACCTGTTCATCACCCACGACCTCTCGGTGGTCCGGCACATCAGCCATCGTGTCGCGGTGATGAATCGGGGAGTGATCGTCGAGTCGGGCCGCACCGGTGACATCACGACGGTGCCGCAGGACCCGTACACGCAGCGACTGCTGCGCGCCGCACCGACCGCGGATCCGGATCGACAGCGTCTCCGCCGGGAAGCCCGCCGACAGGCCCGGCTCGCAGCCACGGCCTGACGACCCGAAGGTCGCGTCCGCGCAGGCAGCGACTCCCCGATCTCGGCGAAAGGAACACCATGCAGACCTCGTTCAACAGTGGATGGACCGTCAAGCGACGCGTCAGCGCTTTCTCGGAGATGTCGGGCGAGACAGCCGCCGAAACGGTGGTCACGCTCCCGCATGACGCGATGCTGTCGCTGGAGCGCACCGCCGAGGCCGCAGCGCCTTCGGGGTACTTCCCGGGTGGGGAGTTCGAGTACGGCAAGACGTTCGACGTGCCGGAGGACTATCGGACGAAGCGTGTCTCGCTCCAGTTCCAGGGTGTGTACCGGGATGCGATGGTCTACGTCAACGGCGCGTTCGCCGCGCAGCGCCCCTCGGGCTACGCGACCTTCACGGTTCCGCTCGATGCCTATCTGAGGTACGGCGAATCGAACACGGTGAGAGTCGAGGCGCGCGAGCATCTCGACTCCCGGTGGTACTCGGGCGCGGGGATCCACCGCGACACCGTGCTCATCGTCACGGACCTGGTTCACATCGAGACCGATGGACTGCGCGTGACCACACCCGACATCGACACGGACCGCGCTGTCGTGGAGGCTGTCGTGTCGGTTCGGAACCAGTCGATCGAGACGCGCACTGTGCGGGTTGCGGCCTCGATCGAAGACACGGACAGCGAGATCGTCGCTCGCGGCGAGTCCGTCGTCACGGTACGCGCGGGAGGAACCGCCGCCACGCGCCTACGCCTGTACGTCCGTCACCCTCGCCTGTGGAGTACCGATTCGCCGGCGCTCTACCGTGCCACCGCTCAGATCGTCGATCGAGGCGAGACTCTGGACCAACAGGCGGCGGTCTTCGGAATCCGCAGCATCCAGCTCGACCCGGAGCGAGGTCTTCGGATCAACGGCCGAGAGATGAAGCTTCGCGGTGCCTGCATCCATCATGACAACGGCATCTTGGGCGCCGCGACGATCTGCCGCGCCGAGGAACGGCGGGTGGAGATTCTGAAATCGGCAGGTTTCAACGCGATCCGCGCCTCGCACAACCCCCTCAGCCAGGCGATGCTCGACGCGTGCGATCGTCTCGGGATGATCGTCATGGACGAGACCTTCGACATGTGGACCGAGAGCAAGACTCCCTACGATTACTCGCTGTCGTTCCCGGAGTGGTGGGAGCGCGACGTCGAGGCCTTCGTCGCCAAGAACCACAATCACCCGAGCGTGGTGTTCTACTCGATCGGGAACGAGATCCCGGAGACGGGTAGCCCGCTCGGATCCGAGTGGGGGCGTCGTCTGGCGGAGAAGGTGCGGTCGCTCGACCCGACTCGTCTGGTGACGAACGGCATCAACGGCTTCGTCTCGGTGCTTCCCCAGTTCCTCGCCATGGCCGCGGCGCACGGTGACGGTGCGAGCGGCGGCGGGGTGAACACCTTCATGAACGCCGCGGGCGACATGATGAATCAGATCAGCGCCTCTGAGCTGGTGACGCATGCGACCGAGGAATCGTTCTCGGTGCTCGATGTGGCGGGACTGAACTACGGCGACGGACGCTACGTCATGGACAGGGAGCTCTTCCCGAACCGGGTCATCGTAGGCACCGAGACGTTCCCCACGAAGATCGATGCCAACTGGCGACTCGTCGAAGAGAACTCGCACGTGATCGGCGACTTCACCTGGACGGGATGGGAATACCTCGGCGAGGCGGGTCTCGGACGCACCGTCTACACTGACCGCGAGCCGCTGAGCCTCGCCGCCGCGTTTCCGATGCTGATCGCCGGCTGTGGCGACATCGACATCACCGGATTCCGGCGACCCGCCTCGTACTACCGGGAGACGGTCTTCGGGCTGCGTCACGAACCATACATCGCCGTGGTGCGACCGCAGTTCCACGGTGAGCCCCGCCACGAGGGGATGTGGACGTGGTCTGATGCGGTCTCGACCTGGACCTGGGATGTTGATGCCGGATCCCCTGTCGCCGTCGAGGTGTACTCCGACGCGGAGCAGATCGAGCTGATCGTGAACGGCCGGAGCGTCGGGCGGCAGCCCGCGGGCCGCGACAACGCTTTCCGCGCGAGCTTCGAAACCAGCTACTCGCCGGGCGAGATCGTAGCCGTCGCGTTCGCCGCCGGAGTGGAGGTGGCGCGTACCTCACTGCGCACCGCTCAGCGCGACGTCGAACTGGTCATCGACGTCGATCGCGCCGAGGTCGACGCCGACGACCGGGATCTGAGCTTCGTGTCGATCGAGATCCGCGACCGCTTCGGAGTGCTCGCGACCTCCCGTGATCACCGGGTCCGGGTCCGCGTCGACGGGGCCGGGGTGCTTCAGGCGCTCGGCAGCGCGCGACCCGATCCCGTCGAGGGCTACCTTCAGTCCTCGTACGAGACCTTCGAGGGGCGTCTGCAAGCAGTGGTGCGCCCGACCGCACCCGGCGCAATCACTGTTTTCGCGGAGGCAGAGGGCCTCGATGAGGTACGGGTCGAACTGCGTGCAGAGGAGAAGAAATGATGACATCAGCGAACGATCCGGGGACGCCCGAAGACGATCTAGCGCCTGTCTCGGTTGCGGGGGTGCGCGACCCGATCACTCCGGGCAGCTCACCCACCTACGTCCGGGGCCGGGCACTGAGACGGTACGCGCTCTGGTACGCCCTAGCGGCGGCCGCTTTCGCCGCGATCTGGGGTGGCGTGGGCTCGCTGTTGCTGCCGAATCAGGTGCAGATTCTCGAGTTCGCGAACTTCTTCTCCGGTGGCGATGCGGGGGTGGACCTCCAGGCGCTCACCTCGCTGCGTGACGCCGTCGCCGCGGGGACCACGACGGCGACCGCTGAACAGAGCCGTCTGCTGGCGATCCTCGCGTCGTTCGATGCCAGTCGTGCGCAGTCGCTGGCGATGGTGGCGTCGATCGGTCTCGCCGCGACGATGATCGTCCAACCGCTGATCGGGGTGTTCTCCGACCGGACGCGGTCTCGCCTCGGCCGCCGCGCGCCGTGGATGCTGGTCGGCGCGCTGGTCGGAGCCGCGTTCCTCGTCGGAGTCCGCTTCGCTCCCACCGTGGCGATTCTCGTCGTGCTCTGGACCATCGCCTCCGTCGCGCTGAACGCGGCACTGTCACCGATGACCGCTACGCTCGCAGACCGGATTCCGGAACGCAGACTCGGCACGATTTCGGGCATCGGCGGCTTCGGCTCTTTCTTCGGAGGCGTGCTCGGAAGCGTCGGCGCCGGTGCCGCACTCTCTCTGATCGGGCTGGACACGTACTTCGTCTTCGCCGGAGCGGTCGTGGTGTTCGTCATGCTGTTCGTCGCGCGAGTCCGCGACCGCTCGTCGCGCGAGATGGTGGTCGCTCCTTTCGCGTGGAAGACGTTTCTCTTGGGTTTCACCTACGCGCTGCGCTCGCGGGACTACCGGTGGGTCTGGATCGCCCGCGTCCTGCTGACGTTCGGCTATGGCGTCTCGGGAGCGCTGGGATTCTTCATGCTTCAGAGTTACGTCCGCCCCGCGCTCAGCCAGGCCGAGGCTGCCGCGACGGTTCCGCTCCTCGCCGTCGCCGGGCTGCCATCCACCGTCGTGGCGATCGTTCTCGCGGGATTCCTCTCCGACCGTTTCCGCCGTCGCAAGTCGTTCGTCTTCGCGGCATCCGTGCTTATGGCAAGCGCGATGCTGATTCCCTTGGTGTCCCCGACCGTGACATCGCTCTTCCTCCAGGCCGTGATCGCCGGATTCGCGTTCGGGATCTACATCCCGGTCGACCAGGCACTCATGGTCGATGTGCTCCCCGACCAGACCGCCGCGGGACGCGACCTCGGAGTCGCCGCGGTCGCGACGAACTTCGGGCAGGCACTGGGACCCGCGCTCGCCGGGGGTGTGGTGGCTGCGAGCGGAGGCTACGCGCTTGTGTGGGTATCGGCGTTCGTGCTGGTAGCCGCGGCCGCCCTCGCCATCTTGCCGGTCAGACGCCGCTGAGCGGCCGAATCCTCCCCGATCGAATCCGTAGACAGGACCCTCATGAACACCGACATCGACACAGGCGCCGACGACCTCACGCTGGAACAGCAGGCCGGGCTCGGCAGCGGCGCGGACTTCTGGACCACCAAGGCGACCGGCAACGTGCCGTCGATCTTGATGACCGACGGCCCGCACGGGCTGCGGAAGCAGCCAGGGCCGAGCGACCATCTCGCTCTGTCCGGCAGCCTTCCGGCCACCTGCTTCCCACCCGCGGTCGCCCTGAGCCAGACGTGGGACCGCTCGCTGGTGCGACGCATCGGCGAGGCGCTCGGCCGCGAGAGTCAGGCCGCCGGGGTCCAGGTTCTGCTGGGTCCGGGCATCAACATCAAGCGCGACCCTCGGGGTGGCCGCAACTTCGAGTACTTCTCCGAAGATCCTCTTGTCGCCGGCGTCCTGGGGTCGGCCTGGGTCGACGGGCTCCAGAGCACCGGAGTCGGCGCATCGCTCAAACATTTCGCCGTGAACAGTCAGGAGCACGACCGGATGCGCGTGAGCGCCGAGGTGTCGCCACGTCCACTGCGCGAAATCTACCTGCGTGCGTTCCAGCGCGTTGTACGAGATTCCCAGCCGTGGACGGTGATGTCCTCGTACAACCGCATCAATGGGGTGCACGCATCCCAGAACCGGTGGTTGCTCACCGATCTGCTTCGTGGTGAATGGGGCTTCGACGGCGTCGTCGTATCCGACTGGGGAGCCGTGGCAGACCGTGTTGCGGCCGTCGCAGCCGGCCTCGACCTGCAGATGCCCGCGAACGAAGGCTTCGACGACGCGAAGGTGGTGCGCGCTGTGCTCGACGGCCACCTCGACTCGGAGGTCGTGGCGGAGGCGGCGAGACGAGTGTCCCGCCTCGCACACAAAGCTCACGACGCGCGTCGCCCTGACGTCGAGTGGGACGCCGACGAACATCACCGGCTCGCGAGGGAGGTGGCGGCGCGCGCGGTGGTGCTGCTGCGCGACGATGCGCGCCTCCTGCCATTGGCGCCTGGGGAGAAGTTGGCCATCATCGGGCGATTCGCCAGCGAACCCCGCTTTCAGGGCGGTGGCAGCTCGCACGTCAACGCGTCGCGGGTTGACATCCCGCTCGATGAGATCCGTGAGCTCGCCGGCGACGCCGAGGTCGAGTACGCGCCGGGATTCGACGCCAGTGGGGACGATGGAGACGCCCTTCGCGCCGACGCGGTCGAGGTCGCGGCCCGTGCAGGCGTGGCTATCGTCTACCTCGGACTCTTCGAGAGCCAGGAGACGGAGGGTGCCGACCGTGCCGATATCGAGCTTCCGGCAGATCAGGTCGAGCTGCTTCGTGCGATCACGCGAGTTCAGCCTCGCACGGTCGTCGTCCTGTCGCACGGTGGCGTGCTGCGGCTGGCACCTGTCGTCGACACGGGGGCGGCCATCGTCGACGGCTCGCTTCTGGGCCAAGCGGCCGGGGGAGCCGTGGCCGACGTACTGTTCGGCGTGGTGAACCCGTCCGGAAAGATCTCCGAGACCGTGCCTGTCCGGATCGAAGACACTCCCGCGTTCACGAATTTTCCGGGTGATCGCCAGCGGGTCCGTCACGGCGAGGGCATCCACGTCGGATACCGCTGGTACGACGCGCGCGAGATCGATGTCACCTTCCCGTTCGGGCATGGCTTGTCGTACACCGCATTCGAATACGACGCGCTTCGGACCGACGCGTCCGACGCGTCGGTCACGGTGCGGGTCGTCGTGCGCAACATCGGAGAGCGCGCCGGGCGCGAGATCGTTCAGGTTTACGCGTCTCGAGCGGAATCGATCGTGACCCGCGCTCCGCAGTGGTTGGTCGGATTTGACGTGGTCGACCTCGAGCCCGGCGAATCCCGTGAGGTGGAGATCGATGTTCCCCTTCACGAGCTCGAGTACTGGGACGAAGATCTCGACCGGTGGGTTCTCGAGTCCGGCGTCTTCGGTGTGAGAGTCGGCTCGTCCAGCCGCGATATCAGGATGACGGACACGATCGATGTCGCCGGCGAGGTTCCGCGGTATCTCCTGGACTCCGACTCCTCGATCGGAGAGATCTTGCGGGACCCTGTCGCAGGACCCGCGCTGAGCACGCTCTTCGAAGCCGTGTTCGCACAGTTCTCAGACGACTCGGAGACCGACTTCGCTCCGATGCTGGACTCCCTGCCGTTCGGCCGCTTCCTGGGCACCATGGGCGCGGCGCTTCCAGAGGGTCTCGTCGAAGAGGCGCTCGCCGAGGCGAATGCGCGGAACGGCTTCGCCTGACCCGGGTGGGGTGACTGCCCCACTCGACCGATTCGGACAATCGACGCCCGCGAGGGCGCGGACAGCGGACGCGCACGCGTTCGGCGCTGAGAGGACACATCATGAACACACCGCCCATCGAACTCCGCAGGGAGGGACTTCACGTGCACGGGAAGCCGTTCACCGTGCTGGGAGCCGAGCTTCACAACTCGAGCTCCAGTTCGCTCCGCGCGATCGACGAGGCGTTCGCGCGGGTGCGCGAACTCGGCGCAAACACCGTGCTCGCCCCGGTCTCGTGGGCGCAGTTCGAACCGGCGGAAGGAGACTTCGACACCACCCTGATCGACGGGATGATCCGCGCCGCGGAACGCGAGGATCTGCGATTGATCCCGCTCTGGTTCGGCTCTTGGAAGAACGGGATGTCGAGCTACCTGCCGGCGTGGGTAAAGCGCGACACCACTCGCTTTCCCCGCGCCGTGGTCGCCGGAACGGGAGCGATCGAACACCTGTCGCCCTTCGCCGACGAGAATAAGCGGGCGGACTGTGCCGCCTTCGCCGCCCTCACGGCGCGCATCGCCGCTTCGGACGCCGCGTCGCGCGTGATCATGGTGCAGGTCGAGAACGAGGTGGGTCTGCTCGGAGACTCCCGAGATCGTTCTACACGCGCGGAGTTCCGATGGCAGAGCCCTGTGCCGGCCGAGGTGATCGATGCGGTCGACCGAGCTTCGGGATCGCCGATCCGGGCCGTCTGGGCGGACCGCGGTTGCCCGCGTGAGGGCGAGTGGAGCTCTGTGTTCGGCGACGGCATCGAGGCCGATGAGGTCTTCATGGCCTGGGGCTACGCGACGTACGTCGACAGCGTGGCGGCCGCGGGGAAGACCGTACTCAACATCCCGATGTTCGCCAACGTCTGGCTGGATTCGGAGATCGAGCTCGACCTTCCCGCTGAGGTGGCCGAGGCCATGCTCGCGATGGCGGGCGGTATGCGTCCGGGCATCTACCCATCCGGCGGGCCTGTGCCAGGCATGGCACCCGTATGGGCGTCGCTCATCTCGTCGCTCGACTTCGTGGGCCCCGATGTCTACTTCGGTTCGTTCGACGATCTCTTCGCCGACTATCGGGGTACTTTCGGCCACCTGTTCATCCCGGAGATGCGTGCGAGCCCGATCGGGGTGTCGCACATGTTCCGTGCGGTCGCAGAGCACCGAGCTCTCGGCGTCTCACCCTTCGGTGTTGATTCGATCGTGCAGGGCACCGCAGAGGATTCTGCACTGCGGGACGGGTACCGCCTGCTGGCCGCGGTGACGCAGTTCCATGAAGCTCATCCCGGATCGATCATGCGCGGGTTCATGCTGGATGCCGACACACCGTCCGCCGAGTTCGCGTTCGAGGGGATCACCGTCACGATCGGGACGCAGGACCCGTACGGATTCCAGACGCCGACGTACCCCGCATACGGTGCCGTCGTCCAGGACGCGGACGAGAGCTTCCTCATCGTCGGGAGAGGGTTCACCGCGCGCTTCTCCGCGCAGGGGAACCGCAGCGTGGGCATCCTCTCGGTGACGGAACTGGACAGTGGCGATGAGAGAGCAGTTGCTCGCGAGCTCAATGGCGATCAGACCGGATCAGGGTCGCACGTGAAGCTCGCTGCACTCGGCGACCCGGCACCCTCGATCTTCCCGATCCCGCATTCGGACGAGTCGACGGGGATCATGCGTGTGCGAACCTACGCGTACTGACGCGGCGCGACGCCATCTGATTCGGTGCCACACACTCGGTCGAAGGGAGCGTCCCGCCGCACACGTCGAGATGGGGCATCACCTCGCGCGTTCGCAGCGATGCCCGGAGGCACCCTCGAAGGGCAGCCACTGTCGGCGATCGTCAGGATAGGCATCGCGGCGAGCCGCAGCCCTTTCACGGGGGTGGTGGTCCCGGAACGCCTGCACGAGGCCAGTGTCGGTCGCGGTGCCTGTCGGCGATGCGCACCGTGCCAGACCCGCTCTGCGCGATCAAAGCTGCCATGGTCGGACGGCCAGACGAAGTGTTGGTCGACCAGTTCGCGAGATCGAGTCGTTCGAATCGCATGAGCTCGACCAGGTTGTGTCGGTTCGTATCGCTCAGGTGCGATCGAGGGATCTCAGCCGAGCGGGATGGATATCGCTCCGGTGAGCAAGGCGAACACCACGAACGCAATGGACCCGGCGAGAACCCAGAGGATCGCGAAGCGCTGGAAGTCGCCCAGTTCGCGCTTCAGCAGCCCGAGCAGTACCCACAGGGGTGCGGAAGCCGGCCCGATCATGTGCGCCATCTGTCCGATGACGCCCGCGCGTGCGATCTCGATCGGCGCGATGCCGTAGACCTCGGCCGAACTCGCCAACACCGGGAGGATGCCGAAGAAGTAGGCGTCGTTCGACATGAAGAAAGACAGTGGGATGCCGATGAGGGCGGTGATGAGTGGAATCCAGCCGCCGAGCGAGTCGGGGACCGCGGACAGCAGGGTGTCGGCCATCGCCTCGATCATCCCGGTCTCGGTAAGGATGCCGGTGAAGACGCCGGCGCCGAGGACGAGCATGACCACGGGGACGGCGCTCGCAGCGTGGCGATGGACGACCTCGGCCTGCTCCTTGAGGTTCGGATGGTTGACGACGAGCACGATGACGAAGCCGATGATGAAGAGGACGACGAGCGGTGCGATGTCCATGACGAGCAGGACGATGAGTGCGAGGGTGGCCGCAGCATTGAACCAGATGCGCCAGTCGGCCTTCTCCGCGTTCTTGGACTGCTCCTTGAGCTCGGCATTCAGCAGCGAGACCTGCATGGGGTCGACGTTCTTGCGCTCGCGCAGACCGAGAATCCACGCGATGAGGACGATGAAGAGCGCCGTCGCTCCGAGTGCGGGGAGCATCGGGACGAAGTACTCGCTGGCGTCGAGGTGCAGGACGCTGATTGCGCGGGTCGCTGCGCCGCCCCAGGGTGTCGAACCGGAGATGAGGCCGAGCGACATCGTTGCGACGACCGCGATGACGAGTCGGTTGATCCCGAGGCGCTTGTAGATCGGTAGGAAGGCCGAGCAGATGATCATGTAGCTCGTGGTGCCGTCGCCATCGAGCGCGATCAGAATCGCGAGGACTGCAGTGCCGATGGTGATGCGGACCGGGTCGCCTTTGGATAGGCGGAGGATGAGCCGCGAGATGGGGTCGAACAGTCTTGCATCCATCATGACGCCGAAGTACAGAACGGCGAAGAGGAGAAGGACGGCGGTCGGGGCGACCGTCTCGATGCCCGCGAGAATCATCTCGGGCAATTGGATGAAGTAGCCGCTGACGATGGCCGCCACGATAGGGGTGACGATGATGGCGATGAAGGCGGTCGCCCACTTCTTCATCACCAGGAGCATGAAGGTGGCGAGGACGCCGAAGCCCAGGATGGCGAGCACTAGTTCTCCCGACTCTCAACAACGAGCTCGTTCACGGGGGACTCCTTACGACGTCAGTGGCGTTTCAAAAGCAGCAGCATCGCAGAGCGAAGTGCGCGGGAGCGGTGTGCTGCGGAGGGGTGCCAGGCACGACCGGCTCCGCTGCCACCAGCGATCCTAACATGAGTGGTCGACCAGTCGACCACTCATGCCCAGCGATCGGCGAGATGATCGCCGGTCACCCGTCGAACCGTCTGGGACTGGGAGCGGAGAACGATGCTCTCGGTACGGATCCGGCCGCCGACCCGTTCCACTCCCCGGACAAGGCTTCCGCTGGTGACTCCGGTCGCGACGAAGTAGACGTTGTCGGACCGGACGAGGTCGCCGGACTCGAGGACGGCATCCACGTCGAGGCCCTGCGACTCTGCGCGCGCCCGCTCGAGGTCGCTGGAGGGTCGGAGCACGCCCTGGATGAACCCACTGAGAGCTTTGACCGCGCAGGCGGAGATCACCCCTTCAGGCGTCCCGCCCACGCCGATGCACATGTCGACTCGCGAGTCCTCGCGCGCCGCGTTGATGGCTCCGGCCACGTCCCCATCGAGTAGCAGCTCCGTCCCGGCGCCGGTGGCGCGGATCGCCTGGATGAGCTCGGCGTGACGTGGGCGATCGAGGACGGCTACGCGCATGTCTCCGACCGGCATCCCCTTCGCTGACGCGAGTGCACGGATGTTCTCCCCGATCGGCTGGCGGATGTCGATCACGCCGCGGGCTTCGGGGCCGGCGACCAGCTTCTCCATGTAGAAGACGGCGCTGGGGTCGAACATCGACCCTCGATCGGCCACAGCGATCATCGAGAGGGCGTCAAGGCGCCCCGCGGCCGTGAGCGAGGTGCCGTCGATGGGGTCGACGGCGATGTCGCAGCGGGGGCCGTGCCCGTCGCCGACTCGCTCGCCGTTGTACAGCATCGGCGCTTCGTCCTTTTCGCCCTCTCCGATGACGACGATGCCGTCAAAGCTCACCGTGCTCAGGAAGGCTCGCATCGCATCGACTGCTGCGCCGTCGGCGGCGTTCTTGTCGCCCTTGCCCACGTAGTGAGACGCGCGGATAGCGGCCGCCTCCGTGGCGCGGACGAGCTCCATGCCGAGGTTGCGGTCAGGATGCACGGGCGCGGCCGGGCGACGCCCAGGGTCAGCGACGTTCACCGCGGACTCAGAGCGTCGACCTGCTCGCGCGTAAGCGGGCGCGTGCGGTGACCCTGAAGGAGGAGGAACAACTTCGCGGTCTCCTCGAGCTCTTCCAGCGCGTCCATCGCGGCGCTGAGCGAGGCGCCCGCGACGACGGGTCCATGGTTGCTGAGCAGCAACGCAAGGTTCCTGCGCGCGGCGGCTTCCGCGATCTGCTCGAGCGAATCGTCTCCCGGGGCGTGGTAGGGCAAGAGGGGCAATCGCCCGATCCGCATCGCGAAGTAGGCGGTGAGGGGCGGGAGGGCGTCCTCGCTATCCAGTCCGTCCAGGCACGAGACCGCAGCGGAGTAGGTGGAGTGTGTGTGGACGACAGCGGTCGCGGTCGGCCGAGCACGCAGGACGGCGGCGTGCAGGAACGATTCCTTGGAGGGCTTGGCGCCGTCCACGTGCTGCCCGTTCAGGTTGATGACCGAGAGATCAGCCGGGAGGACGGTGCCGAGGCTGCTCCCGGTGGGCGTCACGAAGATGCGGTCGCCGACGCGGACACTGATGTTGCCGGTGCTCCCGTGCGTCAGAGATCGACTGAAGATCGACCGGGCGGCCTGGACGATCTGTTCGCGGGCAGAGGTGTCGTTCATGCGGCGCCCTCCATGACTGCACGGGTGAGCAGCTGCGGGTCGCCGAAGTTCCCCGACTTGAGCAGCAGGGCCACAGGGGCGTCGCCGCCGGTGAAGATCCACGGGACACCGGGGGCGGCTTCCTCGCCGATCACTCCGCCGTCGACATCGAGCGCCGTGACGACGGCACCGGAGGTCTCGCCGCCGGCGATGACGAGGCGCTTCACACCGCGGTCAACGAGTCCCCGGGCGATGAGGCCCATCGCGGTTTCGAGAATCGCAGACGCCCGCTCTGCGCCGAGTGCGGCCTGGGCGAGTCTGAGCTGCGCAGGCGGAAGCGAGGAATAAATGAGGGGTGCACTGTCGGCGTCCTGCTCGTCGTACCAGGCAAGTGCCTGCGCGGCGAGTGTCTCGGAGTCCGGAGTGGCCACGGCGTCGAGCAGCAGGGACGGGTGGTCGTGGCGCATGTGCGCGATCTGCTCGAGTGTGCGCGCGGAGCAGCTGCCTGCCAGCGCGACGGCGGGGACGACACCGATCGGGTCATCGTCACCGTCGCGGCGCGTCGACCGGCCGAGACGTCGTGCGACCGCGGCGCCCAGGCCGCCGGCGAGCCCCGCAGCTCCCGTCACGAGCGGGTCGAAAACCACGGCTTCGCCGATCTCCACGAGGTCTGCGTCGCTGATGGCGTCCACGACCACATACGGTGTGCCCTCGCGAACGGCGGTGTCCAGGAGTGCCGAGATGCGGTTACGCCCGCCCCGGACATCGCGATGGTCGATAAGTGCGACAGGGCGAGCCGTCTGACTGGCGAGGACGCTCGGGATGAACGAATCCGTCATCGGGGTCAGCGGGTGGTGCCGCATAGGAGAGTCGGACAGGAGGAGCCTGTCGACGAAGAGGTGGCCCATGTACTGGGTGCGCAGATGCTCTGGCGAGCTCGGTGCGAACACCGCGCGCTCCGTCGCCAACAGGTGCATCAATGCGTCGGCGACTGGACCGATGTTTCCCTCCGGCCGGGAGTCGAACGTCGAGCAGTACTTGAAGAAGATCTGCTTCGCGCCGTGTATGCGAAGCCATTCCACGGCCTCCACAGACTGGCGGACGGCCTCAGCGGGCGCGATGGTGCGCGTCTTGAGCGCGATGATGGTGACATCGTGATCAGGGAGATTCGTCTCGTGCGGTCCGTTGAAGAGGATGACGACGCGCAGACCAGCGCGACGGAACGCGACGGCGATGTCCGTCGCTCCGGTGAAGTCGTCGGCGATGGCACCTATCACGGCTTGTCCTTCGAGATGAGAGCGTGGAGACGCTTGACCGCGAACTGCGGCCCAGCGAGAACAGGGAGCCGCAGCCGCGCGGCGAGTGCCTCGGCGGCCGGAGCGAGCGAGAACTGGCCGAGGACGACGGCCTCGAAGCCCTCCGGCGACGCGCGCACTGCGGAGGCGATGGCATCCACGACAGCGCCGATGTCGCCACGGCGAGCGGCGAGAGCGGCATCCTCCGCAAGGGCGCCGAGAACGGTGACCTCCGGTCCGACGAATGCACGGAGTCGGGTGACGGAGTCTTCCAAGGGTCCGGCGCCGGACGAGACGAGAAGCACATTGCGGTAGCCCTCATCGATGATGGCCAGAAAGACCGCATCATCGGGGGCCAGGACGGGGACGTCGGCATCCACGGCGGCTTCATGCGCGACAGGGGCGTAGAGCGAGCAAGTGAGAAGGACGGCAGAGGCTCCTTCGACCAGTGCGTGGTCGATGAGCCGTTCCATGCGCAGCTGCAGGCGCGGCGTGAGTCCACCCTGCGCGTCGGCGTCCTCGAGCAGCCGGTCGTCAACGATGTTCCACGGCTGGGCCTCGGGAAAGCCGACCGCGAACGCATCGAGCGTCGGAGGGATCGAGGCGCGGACCGCACTGATGAGCGCGATGAGGGGCTTGTCGTCCATGCGTGACTCTCTGTCGACGGGAAGGGTAAGGAAGGGTCGGGGCCGCCTCATGGCTACCCCGACCCGTCAGATGGCGGTCAGACGCGTGCGACGTTCGCGACGACGGTGTCGGTGAAGCTCGATGTCGTGGCGGTGCCGCCCATGTCGGGTGTCACGATGCCTTCTTCGACGGTGAGGTTCACCGCTGCATCGACGATGTCGGCAGCCTTGTGGAGTGCCGCGTCGTCGTACTTGCTGCCGAGCCAACGCAGCAGCATCGACGAGGACAGGATCATGGCGATGGGGTTCGCCTTGCCCTGGCCGGCGATGTCGGGCGCGCTGCCGTGTGAGGCCTGGGCCATCGCGTGCGTGTCGGACGAGTTGATGGACGGTGCGATGCCGAGCGAGCCGGCGACCTCACCCGCGAGGTCGGAGAGGATGTCACCGAACATGTTCTCCGTGACGATGACGTCGAACTTGTCGGCGCGACGGACCAGGTGAACGGTCGCGGCATCGATGTGGAAGTCGTTCACCGCGACCTCGGGGTACTCCTTGGCGACCTCCCGCGTGACGTCGCGGAAGAGACCCGTGGTCATCTTGAGGACGTTCGCCTTATGGACGATGGTGACGCGCTTGTCGCGTGTCATCGCCAGCTTGAAAGCCTCGTGCGCGATGCGCTCGGTGGCAGCCCGCGTGATGATGCCGTGCATGATGGCGACATCGGGCGTCGGCATGAACTCACCCGTGCCGGCGTACGTGTTGCGGTCGGCGTAGAAGCCCTCGGTGTTCTCGCGGACGATGACCAGATCGGTGTTCTCGACGATCGCGTTCCCCCCGGCGAAGGCTTTGGCCGGTCGGATGTTGGCGAACAGACCGAAGTGCTTGCGGATGGTTCCGGACGGGTTCAGGAGCGACTTGTGCGGCTCGGGGTAGGCGGCGGAGTCGTGCGGGCCGAGCAGCCAGGCGTCGACCTCCGCAAGGGCGGCGAGGGTCTCTTCCGGCACGGCGATGCCGTGGCTGTCGATGGCCGAGCGGCCGAGGGGAAGCTCCTCCCACTCGATGCGGCTTCCAGCGGCGGCGGTGGCAGCATCCAGAATCTTGACGGATGCCGGCACGATCTCCGGTCCGATGCCGTCGCCGTTCAGTACGCCGAGGCGGTAGGTCTTGTCGGTCACGGGTGTTCCCTTTCGTTTTTCCTGAGTCTCATTGACGGACTCGAGGTGTTGATAGGAAGGACGAGCGGGTCTCGTCTTCGTCGCGGGGTGCTCGTGAGCCGGTCCCGCAGGTCTGAGTGACGACTCCCGGGAAGCAAGCGCGTGTCTGCGTCCGTGGGACTGTCTCTCCGTTGAGTGCGTCGATGACATCACCATCATGAACTAAAGTGGTCGACCAGTCAACCAGTCGCCACCAATCTTATCTCAGGTGGTTGACTGGTCGACCACTTTGAGTGATGATTATGCAATCCACCTCGCTCTGGCGAACTCAATGGAGAGGATTTGAACCAATGATGGCGACCTTCACGATGACGGGAGCGCGAGCATGACCTCCCTCATCGACCGCCCGGAGACGCGTGACCCGCGCGTCGAGACCTATCGGGCCCCACGCTACAAGCGCATCTTCGGTGTCGACCGCGGCAATGTCGTGTTCTGGGCGATCATCATCATCCTTGCGGTCTTCGTGCTTGCGCCCGTCGTCCCGACACTCGTTCAGGCGTTCTCGGATCGTCCGCTCTATGAGGCTGGCGGAATCTTCACCGTCGAGAATTTCACCAAGCTGTTCACTGAGGCGGACTTCGGCACCGTCATCCTGAACACCGTCCTCTTCGCGGGCATGACCACGATCCTCACGCTGGTCATCGCCGTTCCGATGGCCATCGTGGTGGTCCGCACGGATATCCCGGGTCGCCGAGTCTTCGGTGTCAGCATGCAGTGGCCGTTCTTCATCTCCTCCCTCATCCTCGGATTCGGGTGGATCACGATGTACGGACCCGCGGGGTTCCTCAGCACCGCGGTGCGACAGGCTGTCGGATTCGTCCCGTGGGACCTCTACACAATCCCCGGTATGGCGCTCACCGAGGCGGTCGCGCTCGCTCCCATCGCCTACGTCTTCTGTGCGAACGCGCTGCGGAACTCGGACGCGAGCCTCGAAGCCGCGGCGCAGACCGTCGGTGCGGGTCCGTTCCGCATCCTGTTCTCCGTCGTCATCCCCATGTTGCGCCCGCCGATCGTATACTCGGCCATCCTGGTGGCCTCGATGTCGATCGAGACCCTCTCGATCCCGCTGCTGTACGGCCAGCCCGTGGGCATCACGGTGTTCGCGACGTTCCTCTACAAGAACGGTCTTCAGTCCATCAACCCCGATTACGGGGTCCTCGGCGCCGCGTCGATGTTCATCCTCATCGTCACCGTCATTCTGGTGGCGGTCCAGGCGAAGCTCCTGAAGGACGCCAAGCGCTTCGTCTCGGTCCGAGGAAAAGCGACTCGTCCGCGGCGTCTGGATCTCGGTTGGACGAAGTACGTGGCCATCGTGTTCATCTCGATCTACCTGATCTTTGGCGCGATCATTCCCCTGGGTGGATTGCTCTTCCGCTCGTTCACCGCGTTCTTCACGCCGTTGGCCAACCCGTTCAACGCGCTCACGATGGACAACTATCTGCGCATCATCGAATTCCCCGTCTACGTGCAGTCGATCCGTAACAGCCTCATCGTCGCCGGCATCGGCATGATCGTGGTCAGCTTCGTCGCCACCGTCGCGGTGCTCGTCGCGCGCCGGTCGAACTTCCGGTTGCGCAAGCTCATCGAGTACTTGGCGCTGGCGCCCCAGGCGATGCCCGGTCTCATCATCGGTATCGGTCTGTTCTGGGCGATCGCCCTGCTCCCGTTCGGCCTCGGCGCGTTCCTCCAGGGGACGCTGGCCATCATCATCATCGCTTTCGGCCTGCGCGCGCTCCCTAGCGCTTACGGGTCGATCTCTCCGGCGGTCATGCAGATCGGCGAAGAGCTCGACAATGCAGCGCGTGTCTCTGGTGCCGATTGGGTGATGACCTTCTTCCGCATCATGCGCAAGCTCATCACACCAGCGTTCGTCGCCGCGATGATCCTGGTGTTCGTCACGATGCTCAAGGAGTACTCGCCCGCCATCTTCCTAGGGTCCGCCCAGACGAACATCATCGGCACGACGATGCTCGAGCTGTGGGTACAGGGCAACACCGGATCGGTCGCGGCCCTCGCGACCATCCAGATCGTCATCACTGCAGTGTTCGTCGGCGTCGCCGGCCTGCTCACGAGAGGAAAGAAAGAGAATGCCTGACGTCGTCATCTCTGACCTGCGCAAGGAGTACAACGGCAACATCGTGCTCCACGGCATCGACATCCACATCAAGGACGGGGAGTTCTTCACCCTCCTGGGCCCGTCCGGCTGCGGCAAGTCCACGACCTTGTCGTGCCTCGCCGGCCTGGAGAAGCCCACGAGCGGCGAAGTAAGCGTCGGCGATGTCGTCTTCGTTTCGGACCGGAAGTTCGTTCCCCCGGAGGAGCGCGACCTCGGGATGGTGTTCCAGAGCTACGCACTCTGGCCGCACATGACGCTCGAGCAGAACCTCGCGGTGCCGCTCAACATCCGAAAGGTGCCCAAGGCAGAGCAGAAGAGGCTCATCGCCGAGGCGCTCGATAAGGTCGGCCTCGCTCACCTGTCCAAGCGCTACCCTCACCAGCTCTCCGGCGGTCAGCAGCAGCGCGTCGCCCTGGCCCGCGCGCTGGTCTACTCGCCGAAGGTGCTGCTGCTCGATGAGCCGCTGTCCAACCTCGACGCGAAGCTACGCGAGCAGGCGCGAGTGTGGCTGAAGCGGCTGCAGGCCGATCTCGGGATCACGACGGTCTACGTGACCCATGACCAGGAAGAGGCGCTGGCTATGAGCGACCGAATTGCCGTCATGTCGATGGGACACCTTCTCCAGGTCGGGACGCCGCATGAGATCTACGAACAGCCGGCAACCGCAGAGGTCAACGCCTTCATCGGCCGGGCGAACTTCCTCGACGGCGTCGTGAAGGAAGCGTCGGCCAACTCGGTCGTCCTCCGCATCGATGACATGGATGACCTGATCACCGTTCCGTCCGTGGCGGGCTTCGCCGCCGGCGATGCTGTCACCATCGCGTTCCGGCCAGAGCGCACCAGCCTCGAACCGGAGGGATCGGCCGTGGCAACGCGAGACCGCATCGTCCTCGGCGCGGACGTACTCACCACCTCTTACGTGGGTTCGCGGTACGAGTACGACTTGCAGCTCGGCGCGAAAGTGCTGATCGCGGACCATCACCGCGGCGACCTCACCGGCCGTGTGGACGCCGTATTGGACGCGGATGCTGTGCGCATCTTCCCGCGGACCGCGGTTGTCAATGAAACCATGACGAACCTCATCATCGCGGCCGCGCACTGAGTCGTAGCTTCGGGCGGCACGCTCAGGCGCCCGCAGCACGGGAAGGAGCACAGATGAGCTCGGATCGTCCCCCTCTCATCGCACTGATCCACGGAGTCTCGACAGCCATCGAGCCCGCGAGCATCGCCGTCCGTGACGAGTTTCCAGAGGCGCGCATATGGAACGTCCTGGACGACAGGCTCATCGAGGAGGTGAATCAGCACGGTGGCGTTACGCCGCTCCTCCTGGAGCGCATGGTTCGCCTGATCGACCATGTTCTGCTCGAAGGGGCGGACGGTGTGCTCATCACGTGCTCGCTCTATTCCTTCGTGGCCTCGGCAGCCAGCGCGGACCGGCCCGTGCCCATCCTGGGCGCGGACTCGGCGGCATTCCACGACGTTCTCGCGGTCGCGCCTCGACGCGTCCTCGTCGTTGCCTCGGTGCAAGCTGCGCTGGCGGACTCCACGGTGCGACTGGGTGAGGTTGCGGCCGAGCATCACACAGAGTTCGAACTGGTCCCGATCTATGTCGAGGGAGCGTTGGAGGCCGTGGATGCGGGGGAAACCGCAGCGGTCGCCGAGCTGATCGCGACCGCTGTGCGGCCGCATCTGCGTGAAGGGGATGCAGTGCTCCTCGCTCAGTACTCGCTCGCGCCGGCTTCCTCCGAGGTCTCTTCGATTCTCGGAACCACGGTCTACTCCGGGCCTTCGCGCGCCGCCCGTGCGCTGCGCTCAGCCATTGAGCGGGGCGACCGCCGGCACCACCAGTTCTACGCCGACTGATTGATACCGATAACGACAGCATCACGCCAACGAGATGGTGGTTGACAGGTCGACCACTTGACCACATTATGAAGAAGGGCAGCCCGATTGCCCGCCCACCACAAAGGAGTGTCATGAAGATCCACGTCACGCAGCGTCCTGCTCGCCAAGCTCGACTCTGGACCACCGCCGCCGCTTCGGTGGCTGTCATCGCCCTGCTTGCCGGTTGCGGCAACGACGGTGCCGCCCCGGCTCCCTCCAATCCGATTGCGGAGGGCGAGTACCCCGAGTCCTACCCTGCGGACTACGCGGACTTGGTAGCCGAGGCAGAAGAGGAGGGCGGCACGCTCACCATCTACAGCAACACAGATCAGGAGAACTGGGCGCCCATCTTCCGGGACTTCCAGAAGAAGTACCCCTTCGTCACCACGATCAACGCGAACAACCTGGACTCCGACGAGGTCTTCCAGCGTCAGCTCTCCGAGACCGCGTCAGGCAGCTCGACGGCCGACCTGCTCGTGTCGAACGCTGCGCAGGCGTGGGCAGAGTTCGCGGAGGAGCCGGACCGCTTCCTCGAGTACGCGTCGCCCGAGCTGGGCGAGCTGCCCGACTTCGCTCAGGTCCTCCCGAATGTGTACGCGATGTCCACCGATCCAGTTGGCATTGCCTACAACAGCCAGCTGATGCCGGAGGCCCCGACCGGCATCGCGCATCTCGCTGAACTCGTCGCAGCAGAGCCGGACAAGTTCGCGGACAAGATCACGACGCGCGACGTCGGCGGAGCGTTCGGCTTCACCGTCTCCAACGCCTACACGGCGGCCCGCCCCGACGCGTGGAGCAGCCTCGAGAGCATCCTGCCGAGCGCGCGCCCCGAGAGCTCCTCGGGCTCGCAGGGTGAGAAGATCCTCGCCGGCGAGTACCTGGCCGGGTTCTTCATCAGTGCCGCCCCGTCGTACCCCATCGTCGAGAGCAGCGGCGGCCTGTACTCGTTCGTCTTCCCCGAGGATGGAACGGTCGTGCTTCCGCGAGGCATCGCGATTCCGGCGGAGGCTCCAAACACCGCGACGGCGAAGCTCTTCGTCGACTTCGTGCTCTCGGAGGAGGGCCAGAATGCGGTCGCTGAAGGAGGCCTGACCTCGTACCGCGAGAGTGTCGAAACCGCCGAAGGACGCCACACCTATCAGGAGGTCGTGGACACCGTGGGCGAGGACGAGATCATCTTCGTGGATTACGACCTGGTTCCCGACGCTGACGTCGCCGCGTTCACCGAGAAGTGGAACGGCCTGCTCGGATAACACCTCAACCCGCCCCGCCGATTCTGGCGGGGCGGGTTCGTCCCATCCCACACATCAAGGAGCGTGTACGCGGTGACCGGACAGATCTTCTCCGCCTCGGAGCTCACTGCGCTCGGCACCAGAATCCTCGTCGCCGAAGGAATGTCGCACGACGAAGCTCAGCTCGTCGCCGACAGTCTGGTCGTCGCGGACGGATGGGGTCACCCATCGCACGGGATGCTGCGGCTCTCCTGGTACGTCGCTCGGCTCCGATCCGGAGCGATGAACTCCGTCACATCTCCTGAGCGCGTTGTTGACTTCGGCGCCGTCGCAGTGCTCGACGGGCGAGAGGGTGTCGGTCAGATCGTCACCGACCTTGCGTGCCGTGAAGCGGTCGCCCGCGCGAAGACCCACGGCGTCGGCTTGGTCGCGGTTCGCAACAGCAATCACTTCGGCACCGCCGCGTACTGGACGAGGCGCATGGCAGATGCCGGCTGTGTCGGGATCCTCACCACCAACGGGAGCCCGGCCATGGCGCCGTGGGGCGGACTCGAGAAGACCGTCGGCGCGAACCCCTGGTCGGTTGCCACCCCCGGCGGCTCTCATGGGACCGTCGTCCTGGACATCGCCAATACCGGCGTCGCCCGCGGGAAGATCTACTCCGCACTCCAGAAGCAGCAGCCCATCCCCATCGAGTGGGCCCTCACGAAGGATGGCGCACCGACGACGGACCCGCGTGAGGCCATCGAAGGCATCCTCCTGCCGATGGCCGGACACAAGGGCTACGGCATCTCCTTCATGATGGACGTCCTCTCCGGGGTCCTCACCGGTTCCGGAATCGCGATCGAAGTTGCCGGCCCGTATGTGCCGAATGAGCGCAGTCGTTGCGGGCATCTCGCCATCGCCATCGACATCGATGCACTCGTCGGACTCGAACAGTTCGGCAACAGGATGGACGAACTCATCGCCATCACCAAGTCGGTGCCGCTCGCGCACGGCGTGGCGGAGGTCTTCTATCCCGGCGAAATCGAGAACCGCGCTGGCGCCAGCGCGGCCGCCGAAGGCATCTGGCTCCCCGACAAGACACTCGACGAACTGAAAGACCTTGCGACGTCAGCGCGCGTACCCTGGCCGCTTGCGGCATAGGAGGAGACACATGTACACCGTCTGGGTTCAGCTCGACGTGCAGCCCGACCGAGTCGACGAGTTCACCTCTGCCATTCACACAAACGCGCTGGCCAGCCTGAACGACGAGCCCGGCTGCATCCGGTTCGACGTGCAGCGCGACACGAGCGATCCGCGCCGGTTCTACTTCTACGAGATATACATCGACCAGGATGCGTTCGAAGTCGCCCACCGCAGCGCCCGCCACTATGCGGCATGGCGGGAGACTGAAGCGCGGTGTGTCGTCCCAGGGAGCAAGTCGATGCTGCTCAGTGCTCCGCTCTTCCCGGACGACATCCCCGAACGTCCGTGACATGACCGTCGAACAGCATCTCCCAGGCGCAGCGGCACGGTACGTGCCGATCCACACAGAGCCGGGACTGAACACGATGCCGTACAGCATCCGCATCCTCGTCGAGAATGCGCTCCGCCACAGCGGCGCTGACGGCGCGGACGCTCAGGCGTTGCGGAACTGGCGCGAGTCGTCGGCGGCCGGTCGCGCCATCGACCTCTTCCCATCCCGCATCTTCCTGCACGACACCAATGGCGTGCCGACCGTAGTCGACCTCGCGGCCATGCGGGAGGCTGCCCGCGCACTTGGGGCCGACCCGGCACGGGTGAATCCGCGGATACCAGCCGAGCTGGTCATCGACCACAGTGTCATCGTCGACATCTTCCGTTCGCCTGATGCCGTCGAGCGCAACGTCGACATCGAGTTCGAGCGCAACGCAGAGCGCTACCGCTTCCTCCGCTGGGGGCAGGAGCAGTTCGACCAATTCGCGGTCGTCCCGCCCGGCACCGGGATCATGCACCAGATCAACATCGAGCATCTTGCGAGGGTGGTCGAGGTCAGAGACGGCATCGCCATCCCTGATGTCTGTCTCGGGACAGACTCACACACAACGATGGTCGACGCACTCGGGGTCATCGGGTGGGGCATCGGCGGCATCGAGGCGGAGGCCGTCATGCTCGGCGAGCCTTACGCGATGGTGGTGCCGAAAGTCATCGGCATCGAGATGATCGGCACGCTGCCCGTTGGGTCCACCGCGACCGACCTCGTCCTCACGATCACGCAGCGGCTCCGCGAACACGGTGTCGTCGGCACGTTTGTGGAGTTCACCGGTGACGGGCTCTCCCGTATGTCGGTCGCCGACCGGGCGACGATCGCGAACATGTGTCCTGAATTCGGCGCCACCCTCGCGTACTTCCCCATCGACCAGGCGACCATCGACTACCTGCGCTTCACCGGGCGCTCGCCTGAACACGTCGCGCTGGTCGAGGAGTACGCGCGCGCTCAGCACCTGTGGCACGAGCCCACCGACCCGATCGACTTCGACGAGCGCATCGTCGTCGATTTGTCGACGATCGTCGCCTCGGTCGCCGGACCACGCCGCCCGCAGGACCGCGTCAGCCTCGACGTTGCCAAGTCGACGTTTCGGGCAGACCTCGCCGAGCTGACCGCGCAAAGCCCGGACGACCCCGGCTTCGCCATCGACTCCACGGGCGCGCGAGGGCTCCGGAACGGTGACGTTGCGATCGCGGCGATCACGTCGTGCACGAACACCTCGAACCCCGAAGTCATGGTCGCGGCGGGTCTCCTCGCCCGCAATGCTGCCGCATATGGCCTGACCGCCAAGCCATGGGTGAAGTCGAGTCTCTCGCCCGGCTCCCGCGTCGTCACGGACTACCTCGACCGTGCTGGGCTCACGCCCGCGCTGGATGCGACGGGATTCCGCCTCGTCGGCTTTGGATGCATGACGTGTATCGGCGCATCCGGGCCACTCATCGACGATGTCCAGCTCGCGGTGCGTGAGCACGGACTGAGTGTGGCGGCCGTCCTGTCCGGCAACCGGAACTTCGACGGCCGCATCAACCCCGACGTGCGACTCAACTACCTGATGTCGCCGCCGCTGGTCATCGCCTACGGGATCGCCGGCACCATGGACATCGATTTCGACCGTGAGCCGCTCGGGATCGCCCAGGACGGGACGCCGGTGATGCTCGCGGACATCTGGCCTTCCGTGGTCGAGACCCGCGCCGTCATCGCGGAGAGCATCACGCCCCAGATGTTCTCCGCAGCGTACTCCGACGTCTTCCGTGGCGATGCTCACTGGCGCGCCCTCACGACACCGACGGCGGCCACATACGAGTGGGACAACACCTCCACCTACCTTCGACTGCCGCCGTACTTCGACGGCATCACGAGTGAACCGGCGCCTGAGTGGACACTGAATGGCGGTCGAGTCCTCGCCTACCTCGGCGATCAGATCACCACCGACCACCTCTCGCCCGCGGGCGCGATCCCTCCCCACACTCCCGCGGGCGCGTACCTGACCGCCCAAGGCGTACCACGCTCGCAACTGAACACCTATGCGTCGCGTCGTGGCAATCACGAGGTCATGATGCGCGGTTGCCTCGCCAACGTGCGACTCCGCAACCGCCTCGTCCCTCAACGAGAAGGCGGTTACACGCTGTCACCTGTATCGGGAGTGGAGCGTACGATTTATGACGCCGCTCTCGAAGCGCGGGCGGCCGATATTCCGCTGCTCATCATCGGCGGCAAACTCTACGGCGCCGGATCATCCCGGGACTGGGCGGCGAAGGGGCCCGCCCTCCTGGGCGTGCGCGTCGTCCTCGCCGAGTCGTTCGAGAGGATCCACCGCTCGAACCTCATCGGGATGGGAATCCTCCCGCTCGAGTTCGAGGACGGACAGTCCGCCGAGTCCCTGCATCTGACCGGACGGGAAACCTTCACCGTCGTCGGGAACCCCCGGTCCGACGACGTGGTCGCGGTGACAGCCGACGGCATCACCTTCCCCGCGCGGGTGCGGCTGGACACGCCGCGCGAACGCACGTACTTCGCCCACGGCGGCATCATGCCCTTCGTCCTCCGGCAGCTCATCGCATGACATCGCGGCGGTATATCGTCGCGACGGTGCTGGCGAACACCGTCGTCGTGCAGGTCATCACCTACGCCTATCGCCCGACCCTCGCGTACGCGGCGCTCGATGCGGGTGGCGTCGCGGCGCTACTCGGAGTCATGTCCGCGGTGTTCGCCGTGCCGGCGTTGTTTCTCGCCATCCCGGCCGGGCGCCTGGTCGACACAGCGGGGGAGAGGCTGCTCTCCGTCTGCGGCTCTCTCCTCGTCCTCGCGTCGCTCGCAGTCGCACTGGTGTTCCCGATTTCACTGGCCGGGCTGATGGTCGCGACTCTGCTGCTGGGCATCGGGCACTTGGGTTGCATCGTCGGGCAGCAGACCCTCGTCGCGAACCGGGCGCGCACGGGTCGCAGTGACTCCGCGTTCGGCTGGTACACCCTCGCCGCATCGGTCGGTCAGGTGCTCGGACCACTGCTGCTCGCCATCCCGGGGGCGGACCCGCTCCGTCCGCCCGTACAGCTCATCCTGCTCCTGTGTCTCGGTCTCGGAGTCGTCCTGCTGGCCAGCGCGGTGATCCTGCCCCGCCGCGGCGCTCCGGTGTCTCCGATCGTCACGGGAAACGCGTGGCGTGCGGCCGCCGACAGTCTTCGCGAGAAGGGGACGATGCGTGCGCTCGTGGCGAGCGGCATCGCGTTGGCCTCCGTCGACATCACGCTGGTCTACTGGCCCGCGCTCGGCGACGAGCGCAATCTCGCTCCGACCGTCATCAGCGCCATGCTCGTGGCGCGAGCGCTCGCGACTATGGCTTCGCGCGGGCTCCTCGGATGGTCCACGCGCAGGTGGGGGCGCCGCGCGGTAATGATGACGACTCTTGCGAGCGCCGCCGTCGCTCTCGCAGCGACCACCCTGCCGGCCCCGTCGTATGTTCTCGTGGCGGCTGCCGTCGCCTACGGCCTCGGCATCGGGGCCTGTCAACCCCTCACGATGTCGTGGCTCTCGGCACTGGCAGCACCCGGTCAGCGCGGAGGCATCCTCTCGCTCAGGTTGGTCGGTAACCGGTTCGCGCAGTCGACCATCCCCGCCGTCGCGGGCCTGGTCGCCGCACCGCTCGGGGGCGCAGGGGTCATCGCGGCCGTCGCCGTCTCTCTGAGCGTGGCGACCTGGGCCGGCGCCGCCGTGCCCGATGGCGAGCCCGGATAGATCAGCTCGCGGCCGACGCCGCCTCATTGGCCTCGAGCGTCTGGACAAGCCGCTCGCTCGCCTTGTCCATATGCAACGTCATCGCCAACCGGGCGGCATCCGGGTCGCCGGCGCGGATGGCCTCCAGGACGGGCACGTGCTCCTGGAAAGACGACCACTTCGTCGGCCAGCTCGCCGGATCGTCGACCTTCGCGTACTCGGCCTCGACGACGCGGTGAATCCAGACGTGAAGGAGCGAGGAGATGTTGGTGAGCATGTTCCCGAGCACGCTGTTGCCCGACGCCTTCGCCACCGCGAGGTGGAATCGCACGTCGGCGTCCACGAACTCATCCACGTTGGATGCCGAGCGCATCGCGTCGAGCGCGGCTTCGATGTCGACAAGCTGCTCATCCGTCCGGCGGTCGGCGGCGAGCTCGGACGTCACGCGCTCGATGTGCTGACGAGCCTCCACGAGGTCGACCGTGTGCTGCTCGCCAAGCATCAAACCCCACTCGATGACACGAGGGAGAAGGTCTGAGTCTGCGCTCCTGAGGTACGTGCCGCCGCCATGGCGGAACTCCACAAGACCCAGCAGGCCCAGCGACTTGATGCCCTCGCGGACCACGGAGCGACCGACGCCGAACGACTCGCTCAGCTGACGCTCCGAGGGAAGCTTCTCGCCCAGCCCGACCTGGCCCGAGAAGATGTAGTCGAGGAGTGCTCGGGCGACCTCGGAGGACGCCGGCTCGGGACGTGTGAGGTTGACGGCGCGCAGCCCGACGATGCCGGTGCCTTTGGTGTTACCGCTCAACGAGTATCCCGTCCTCATCGCTGTAGAGGTGCGCGCCGACACGGAACGTGACGCCACCGAAGTCCAGGGGAACGTCGACCTCGCCCTCGCCGGTCTTCGTGCTCTTGCGTGGATTCGTTCCGAGCGCCTTCACGCCGAGCTCGAGCGAGCCGATCGCCACCCCATCGCGGATGACGCCGTTGATGACGACGCCCGCCCAGCCATTCTGCACGGCGATCTCGGCGATCATGTCGCCCATCAGCGCGCGTTCGAGAGAACCGCCCCCGTCGACCACGAGCACCGCGCCTTCACCCGGCGTCGAGACGGTCGCCTTGAGGAGCGCATTGTCCTCGAAGCATCGGACCGTCCGAATCGGCCCATCGAACGCGGCGTGTGCCCCATAGCGACTGAACTGGATCGGGACCGACTGGATGCTCTCGCCCAGTTCGTCGTACAGGTCGGCGGTGACAACAGACATATGACTCCCAACGTCCCCCTCAGCCTACCAAGAGGCCGACCAGTCGACCAGTGCTGATAGCGGCGCGTTTGCGCTGGTTGGCGCGTGGCATCAACTCACGGACGCACAGTGAGGGTTTGCACCGACGTGCCGAGGTATCCGGCTTGGTCGTGAAGTGCGGTGTGCGTGGTGCCGAATCCGTCCGGTCCGAAGGTGACGGTGGTGGAGCAGCCGATCCAGTCGCCTTCCGGCGCGCGCGTGAGGTGGGCGGTGAGATCGAGGTTCGGGAACGCGACCTCGCGCGGCGAAGTGCGCGGGGTGATGCCGTTCGCGATGTCGATGACTCCCAGCAGCCGGGCGGTGGGGCTGACGTCTTCGCCGGCGAGAAGTGGCACCCGGGGGCGGAGCCAGAACTCGGCGCGACCGGGGTGGTGCTCGCGTCGGCGGATGTCGATCGTGGTGACGAACAGGCCGGGCCAGATCGCTGTGGCCGACCAAGCTTTCAGATCGTGGCGGGGCGGCATAGGCGGCGGGGTGGTGCCCGCGAGCGTGGTCGTGTCGCGCGTAGCGAGCATCCATGCGCGCAGGACAACGGCGGCCCGGCCGTTGTGCGAGAGGGTCGCTTCGACGAGTTCGATCGTGCGCCCGGGGCGGAGGACGCGGATTTCGATGTCGACGTCGGCGATCGGGATGGTACCGAGGATGTCGTAGCAGGCGCGGGCGAGCTGAAAGGGAGTGTCGTGACGCGATGTGTGGTCGCGTTCGACCGTATGGGCGAGGAGGCCGAGTGCCGGCGCGATGTGCTGCTCGGTGGTATTCCACGCACCCTGAACGGAGTCGGTCGCTCGGAATCTCTGTTGGCCGAGGCGTTCGAAGTACGGGGTCACCTTCGGATCGTAGGCGGTCACAGGAAGAGTCGCTCGACGAGCAGGAACGCACCAATGCCTATCATCGCGATTCCCGAGACGCGGCTCACCATCTGTGCCGCGATCGGACGGGTACGCAGCAGTGCGCCGGCTCCGAGGCCGACCGCCAGATAGACCACGGCGCAGCTGGCGACGTGGACGGCGCCGAGCAGGGCGATCTGGACGGCGAGCGGCCAGTCGCCGCTGGCGTCGACGAACTGGGGGAGGATCGCGAGGAAGAGAAGGAAGACCTTCGGGTTCAGGCCGCTCACCCCGCATCCCTTGCCGAGCCACCCCCACCACGATCCCTCCGCCGGGGCGTCGGCTGCGCGGACGACCGCCGGATGCCTGAGGACGCTGATGCCCAGCCACACCAGGTACAGCGAGCCGGCGATGGTCAGCACGGTGAGCGCGCCGGGAATGCTCGCGATCAGCCCTCCGACCCCCGCCGCGACCACGAGCGTGGCGACGAGGTGCCCATACAGCATCCCGAGGACGGCGGGCACGGTGCGCCGAGCAAGTCCCGCCGTGATCGCGTATGCCCAGTCGGCGCCGGGAGTGATCACGAACAAGACCGACACTCCCCAGAACGCCCAGATCGCCGCAGAATCCATCTTCTTCTCCCTCGTCTGGAAGAAGAGTAAGAAAGATCATCCCGAAGGTGTTACCAAGATGTGGCTCGTTTGCGTACCACGACGGTAGATTCTGTTCATGGACGGGATCGACCGGAAGATTCTTGCGGAGCTGCAGTCCGATGGTCGCCTCACCATCACCGAACTGGCCGAGCGCATCCAACTGAGCTTGTCTCCTGCGCACCGGCGACTCCGGGACCTGGAGCGCTCGGGCGTGATCGCGGGCTACCGGGCGCTGGTCGATCCAGGATCCGTCGGACTACACTTCGAGACGATCGTCTTCGTCACGATGCGCGAGGCGACCCGCGACGCGATCGCGACGTTCGAGGCAGCCATCGCCGACGTGCCCCACGTCGTCGACGCGCAGCGGCTGTTCGGCGATCCTGACTACATCGTCCGTGTGGTCGCGCGGGACCTCGAGCACTTCCAGCGGATCTATGACGAGGAGCTATCCGCACTCCCCGGCGTGCAGCGCTTCAACACGACGCTGGTGATGAAGAACGTCGTCACGAGCAGGGCCCTCCCCATCTAGCGAATGGCCTCGACTGATCGCGCTATCGTCCGTCGTGCAGGACCGATCAAGGAGAGGAGGTCCGATTCGTGCGGGTGCTGACGCTGGGCGCTGGGTGTACCGCTGGCGGCCCGCGCCCGCTACGTTGATCCCGGACGGATGATGGGGACTCCGTCCTGGGGGAGGGAGAGTCGATGTCGACCACGCGTACGTCGGGACCGCAGCCGACGCTCGACGAACGGACGGCTCGCCGGCCGCACGCAGGGGCGTGGCGGGGCGTGTGGCTGTCCGCCCTCGGGGTGGCGATCACGGCCGTCGTCGCGTGGGGGCTGCTCCTGTTCGCCTGGATGATCGACGAGACGCATTTCGACCGCCCGAGCGCAGAGTTCGACGCGTTCACGACGCAGATCGAGCGGTTGCCCGGCGTCGCTCTCGTCGAGACCGAGCGGTGGGTCGAGGCGCCGGCGTTCTGGACGCCGACGTCATTGCTCAGCGCCGTCGTGGATGTGACGGCGCTGCCCGGCTTGCTCCGGACGGCCTGTTCGACCGTGTATGCCGAGCCCGTCACGTGGTCGCTTCGCGTGTCGACCGCCGCGGACGCCGAGGTCTCGATGCACGCCACGTCGGACGCGACCGGCGAAGCCCTCGGTGACGCGCGGTGTCTCGTCTTCGGGTACGACGCTGTGGGCCTCGTCCACGAGCTGGACCGGGCGGCGCCGGGTCTCGCGATCCAGCCGCTGGTGCTCGAGAACGAGACGCTCGCCTTCGTCGCGCTCGACGAGGAGCCGTCCGGTGGCTTCAGCCGCCTGCTCCCGCTCGTCGAGCATTGCGCAGATCTGGTCGCCGCCGCCGGACTCGACCCGAACACCCCTGTCGAGATCAGCTCTCCCGACCTCGGCGTCGTGCTCACGCCGGACGAGAGCGGCGAGTACCTCGCGCTGCTCACCCAACTCGCCGGCGACCACGCGGTCCGCAGCTTCTGGTCGAGCCCCGCCGACTCCCAGATGGACGGGAGCGCCACCATCCAGGTCGTGGCGCCGGAAGATCAGCGCACGGCGATCGAGAACGCCATCCGCGCCTCGGGGGTCGAAAGCGCGGACGCCCCCGTCGGATTCATCGAACCCTGACCCGGGGATGTCCCGGGACCGACGGCGGGGGTTCTTCTCCCGGCCGAGCTGACGGTCAGCCGTTCGCGATAGGCACTGCAGGTAGGAGGCATGCTCGCCGCCGTGCGGATCACGTGCTGCCGCTCCACGTCATCAGTCGAGGACTTCGACCGTGACGGTCCGGGTCGGAGCCGGGTGAGTCTTCGTGGTCCAGCTCGCGCGGCAGGTAGGCGATCTTCTCCACTCCCGCGAAATCCTCGATCACCGGCTCGGTGGGCAGCAGGGAGAGGAAGTCGCGTAGACCTGGGCTGTCCTTCCCGATCGTGACCTCGACGGTCGTACGTTCGGATGCGCACGCCGTCACCGCGGCGATGAGCAGGGAGAAGGCAACCGCGGGTGCGAGCTGCGACCTCCGCATCGCGGGCCTGCGTGTGGTCGTGCTGCGGGCATGGGCCGAGTCTCGGCGTGCCTCGGTCCGCGAGGGAGCCCCTGACCAGGGGGGTACAGACAGGGCACCCTTCACCCCGTGACGTGATCGCCCCAGGGGGGCATCGTAGGAGGGACGCAGGAAAGAGCAGGCAGGAGCCCCAGGCATGCGCATCCAGATCCGCCTATCGACAGGCATCGCCTTCACCGGTGAGCTGCTCGCGAACCCCGTCGCCATCGCCGTCGCGAGCAGGCTGCCGCTCACCGCGACGTTCTCCGACTTCCTCGACACCCTGCGGGCGCTGCCCGACGGATTCACCGCCCGAATCGCCCGCGCGGACGAGGAGGTCTGATGGCTCGGATCTTCATCACCGGAGCCGGGGCGGGATTGGGATTCAACACCGCGCACGCGCTGGCGGACGGCGGCCACGATGTCGTCGTCCACGCCCGCACCGATCAGCGTCTCCCGCCCGGTGACTGGCGCGGAACGGTTGTGGGCGACCTCACTGACCGGGCTGAGACGATCCGTGCGGGACGCGAAGCGAACGACCACGGCCCGTTCGACGCGGTGATCCACAACGCCGGAGCGCTGCACAGTCCGGCCGCGGTAGCAGTGAACACCGTTGCTCCTTACCTGCTGACCGCCGTGATGGCCCTTCCGGGACTCCTGATCTACCTGAGCAGCTCCATGCACCGAGGGGGTTCTGCAGATCTGGCCGGACTCCTCTCCGGGGTCGGTTCGTACAGCGACAGCAAGCTGTGGGTCACCGCCCTCAGCATCGCGCTCTCCGACCGGTGGCCCCGAACGGTCTGCCATGCCGTCGATCCTTTCTGGGTGCCCACACGGATGGGCGGGGCGGAGGCGCCGGACTCTCTCACGGACGGTCACCGGACGCAGGCCTGGCTGGCCACCGCCACCGCCACCGACATCACCCCCTCGATCGGTCGAATCACCGTCGATACATCACCAGCCGGCTCTGCCGACACGAAGGAGCACTCATGCACACCAGAACACTCGGTCGCGACCTGACCGTGTCCGCCATCGGCTTCGGCGCGATGGGCATGTCGCAGAGCTACGGGCCCAACCCCGGCGATCGCGACGACATGATCGGCGTGCTCCGTTACGCCGTCGATCAGGGGGTCACCTTCATCGACACCGCCGAGGTGTACGGCCCGTTCGTGAACGAGGAACTCGTCGGGGAGGCGATCAGACCCATCCGGGACCGTGTGGTCGTCGCGACGAAGTTCGGGTTCTCCTTCGCCGACGGCCGATCGCAGGGCGTGGACTCCCGACCCGAGCGGATCCGACAGGCGGTGGATGGGTCGCTGACGCGCCTCGGCATCGACTCGATCGACCTCCTGTACCAGCACCGGGTCGACCCCGCCGTCCCGATCGAGGACGTGGCCGGCGCCGTGGGCGATCTGATCCGCGCAGGAAAGGTCAAGCACTTCGGGCTGTCCGAGGCTGGAGCCGGCACCATCCGCCGCGCGCATGCGACCACCCCGGTCACGGCGATCCAGAGCGAGTACTCGCTGTGGACCCGCGATCCCGAGCCGGAGATCCTCCCGCTCTGCATCGAGCTCGGCATCGGGTTCGTGCCGTTCAGCCCGCTCGGGAAGGGCTTCTTGACCGGCACCGTCGGGGCCGACACGAGTTTTGCGGCGGATGAGATCCGGGCCCGCGTCCCGCGCTTCGAACCGGACAACCTGCGTGCCAACGAGGCCCTCGTCGAACACGTGTGACAGCTCGCGGCAGCGCGGGGGGCGACGCCCGCTCAGGTCGCGCTCGCCTGGCTGCTGGCGCAGCATCCCTTCATCGTGCCCATCCCGGGGACACGGCGCCGGTCCCGACTCGACGAGAACGCGGCGGCGACGACCATCGCCCTGTCGGCCGACGACATCGCCGACCTCGATGGGCTGGCCGCGCGCGTCGGCGTGGCCGGCGACCGGTACGACGCGAACGGCATGGCGGCGGTCGGCCTCTGACGCCGACCAGGACGGGAAACCCGCCGACCGCCGCCGGCCGACGGAATGGTCGCCCGGTTTCGGGTGGATCTGCATACAGATGCATCCATCCGGGCACTATCGGCGGAATCCTTCTGTGAGTGGTCGGGCGGCGCCGAGGGGTTGCCGCAACGCGATCGACGAATCGGGAAGCGAGTACGCCATGAAATCGAAGTCCCCGCAGGTGTCGTGGTTCGAGTACGGCCGTCATGGTGATGCGGACGTGCTGACGGAGCGCACGGAGACTCTGCCGCCCCCGGCTCCCGGGGAGGTGTCCGTCGAGGTCCTCGCCACAGGCATCAACCACATGGAAGTGTTCGTCCGCAACGGTCACGAGCCCGCATGGGCGGATGACGGATGGCCGCGCCGTTCGGGGAGCGACTTCGCGGGCATCGTGCTCGCGACGGCGCCCGGGACGCCGGGGCTCCGCCCGGGGATGGAGGTGGTCGGACACGTCCGCGCGGGCGCGCACGCGACCCACCTCAACGTGCCCGTCTCGGCCTTGGCTCTCAAGCCCCGCAGTGTTCCGTGGGAGGTCGCGGGCGGGCTGTACCTCGCCGGCGTCACCGCGCTGGACACCCTCGACGACGTGCGGATCGGTGCCGGCGACACCGTCGTCATCTCCGCCGCCGCGGGCGGTGTCGGAAGCATCGAGGCGCAGCTCGCCAAGCACCGCGGGGCCAAGGTCATCGGCACCTGCGGCGACCGCAACTTCGACTACCTCCGGCAGTTCGGCATCATCCCGGTGCGTTACGGCGACGGCATCGCCGACCGCATCCGCCACGCCGCGCACGGCCCCGTGACCGCGTTCATCGACAACTTCGGCAAAGACGGGCGCGCGATCTCCGACGAGCTCGGTGTCCATGCCGATCGCTACCGGTCCAGCGCAGACCGCAGGGAGGTCGAACTGCGGCTGCTCTCGAACGAGCCGGATGCCGTGGTGCACGGCACCACGCAGCTCACGCGACTCCTCGACCTCGCGCAACGCGGCGCCTTCCGCCTCCTCATCTCGGCGCTCTACCCACTCGACGAGCTCGTCGACGCCTACGAGGAACTCGCTGCACATCACTCCCGCGGAAAGATCGTCCTCGCCACGCATCCGGTCACCCGCTACCGCACCCGGAGAGCCCGCGACATCCACGAGAACATGAACGGCGGCTACGCCGCAGTCCGTCAGTGAGGCGTCCCTCACTCACGGGTGAGATCAGGCCATCCGTGCCGCCGGAATCGTGATGCGCATCACGGTCTTGCTCTTGCCGATGTGACGCTCGAACGTGAACCCCGCCTTCTCGAACATCGCGCGCGTGCCGTTGTGGAGGAACGAGGACGAGGTCCGCTTGCCGGGGACGAGCTCGTTGGGGAAGGAGACCACTTCACCGCCGCCGGCCTGCGCGATCAGCGCGAGCGCGCCGTCCAGCGCTTCGCGCGCCACGCCCGCCCGGCGATGGTCGCGGTCGACGAAGAAGCAGGTGATGCGCCACGGCGCCGGGTTGGCCTCGCCCGCGTCGTACTGCTTGCGGTGGTAGATGCCCGGCAGCTCGGTTGGACTCCCGTACTCGCACCAGGCGATCGCATCATCGCCGTCGAAGACGAGCGCAGCGTGCGCGATGCCCTCGTTCACGAGACGCTGCTTGAACGTCGGCCCGTCGTACTCGCGCTTGACCGTCTGCTCCGTGTCCCCGTGGAAGTACGAGCAGTAGCAACCGCCCCAGACCCCGTTGTGCTTCTGCGCCAGCGCCAACCATGCCGGGAAGGTCTCGGGAGTGAGCGGTTTGATCACGTGCGCGGTCGGAACGTCCACATCGGTCACGGAAGACTCCTCACCTCGGCGCGCCCAGTCTGCCAATGGGCTCCGACACCCGACAAGACCCCGCGCGCCGGAGCGCGCGCACCCTTGCGACCCCCGCCATGCGAGAGGACACTGGCGTCGTCAAGGCTTGTGCCCGCCCAAGTCGACGAAGCCTACCGATCGCCGCCGCGAGTCTTGGTGCCCAGGAGGTTCCCCATGACTCTTCGCAGGAGACGGATTCTGGCCGCAGCGATCGCCGCGGCCGTCTGCGTCCTCGCCCCGCTCGCGGTCGCCGCCCCGAGCCAGGCCGCCCCGCCGGTCGCAGCCGACCCGGCCGAGATCGGCCACTGGCACGCGATCGCCGCCCGCACGGTGGCGACCGAGAACGCCACACCGGTGCCGGCCATGCCCCTGTTCTTCTCGCTGGCCTCCCTCGCGATGTACAACGCGGTCGTCACGATCGAGGGAGGATACGAGCCGTACGTGTCCCAGCCGCGCGCGAAAGCGCATGCCTCTCCCGAGGTGGCCGCTGCGACTGCCGCCTACCGCGTGCTCCGTCACTACTTCCCGGCGTCGGCCGACAACCTCGCCGCGGACTACGCCGCCTCGCTCGCCGACGTGCCCAACGGCGTCGGAAAGGTGCACGGCAAGCGTGTCGGCGAGGCCGCGGCCGCCGCCCTCATCGCGGAGCGCGGCGACAACGGCATCGACCGGTCGATCGTGCTGCCGCCGCAGTCCGGGGTCGGCGCGTGGATCCCCACGCCTGACGCCTTCGCGCCGATGGCGGTGCCGTGGCTCGGCTTCGCGACGCCCTACACGCTCGATTCGGCGACCCAGTTCGCGTGGCCCGGCCCCGATCCGGTCGCCTCGACGGCGTACGCCCAGGACTTCACCGAGGTGAAGGACTTCGGGGCGAAGACCGACTCGGCCCGCACGCCGACCCAGACCGAGATCGCGCTGTTCTGGAGCGCCGCGCCCCCGCTGCAGCTGCAGGTCTCGATGACCGCGCAGGTCGCCGAGCGCGGGCTGGACATCGCGGAGGCGGCCCACGCGTTCGCCCTCCTCAACACGTCCGTCGCCGACTCCCTCATCTCCTGCTGGCGGGAGAAGTACGACAGCGCGTACTGGCGTCCGGTGACGGCGATCAGGATGGCGGCCGACGACGGCAACGCGGCGACGGACGCCGATGAGGACTGGACCCCCCTCATCCTGACGCCGCCCTACCCCGACTATCCGAGCGGGCACGCCTGCGTGATGGGCGCCGCGTCGGGCACCTTCGCGCACCTCTTCGGCGCCGGATCGATCGACCTCGATGTGTCCTCCGCGGTGACGGGGACGACCCGGCACTTCGACACCACGGCGGCGCTGGACGCGGAGACGATGAACGCGCGCATCTGGCTCGGCATCCACTTCCGCAAGGCGATGACCGATGCGAACGCGATGGGTCACGTCGTCGCCGGATGGGCCGGATCGCACTACTTCCAGGAGACCGACTGATCGGCGGGTGACCGACTGAGTGGCGGGTGACCGCGGAGGGGAGGGGGATGCTGGCGTCGATACTGCCCGGTGTCCGCCAGGTGCGGGCGCCCTTCGCGGCCGGCTCCCTGTGGTTCGCGGTGCTGTGGCTGCTCCTGGAGCCGAGCTGGTCGAGGATGGCGGAGAGCGGCTTCGTCGCCGGGGTCAACGGTCTGCTCGGCGCCTTCTCGGTGCTCGGGCAGGGGATCGTCATCGGCTTCGTCGTCTACTTCCTCGGGTCCTTCTCGACGTTCCTCTTCTCCACCGCGCTCGGAAGGCTCATCCAGTCCACGCGGACAGCCTGGAGACCACTGTCCGGGCTGTCGCGGAACGCGGACATCGCACTGAAGCGGATCGCGTCGAACGGGAGGAGGGACATCGAACGCGCGAGCGGCGGCGCCGGCCTCGCGGTCGACCGGGTGCTGGAGGGCGCGGCAGCCGACGCACCTCGCGCCCTCCCTGCCAAGACCCGTCCGCTCTCACGACGCCGTGCGCCCGTGATGGACGGACCCAGTGCGACCGGCACGCTCCCGGACTTGGAGGAGAAGCAGGAGCGTCAGATCGCCGACGGCGTGCTCCGCGACCTGCCGTTCATCGCCAACACGCAGCTCCTCGGCCAGCGTGAAGCCGTCTACTCGGCTGTGGACCGCATCGAGGCCGAGGTGGAGTTCCGGATCGCCCTCATCCCTCCGGTCATCGGGCTCTCCATCGCGATCGCCGTGGTGGTGCGCGCGACGCCGTTGCTCGCCGTCGGCGCGGTCCTCGTCGGCATCCTCGCGGCGATAGGTCTGATGCTGGATGCCGTGCGGCGGCGCACGCAGTCCAACGAGCTCATCCTCCTGCTGATCCAGTACCGATCCATCAGCGCACCCTCCATCACCGACCTCGAGGCGCGAGCGCGCGAGCTGAAGGATCGGACCACCGGCGCCGTTCTCGCCCGCCAGCTCGAACGGTATGCGCGCGCGGTGGGCAACTACTTCGGGAAGCTCGCCCTCGTCCCCCAGTCCGGCGGTTTCGCCCTCTTGGCGGAAGCGCATGAGGCCGCCCGGGTCGCCCACCTCGAGACGGGGAGGATGCAGCAGGCGCTGGAAGCCGCCCATGTGTCGGCGGCGGAGCTCGATTCCGCCGCCGTGCCCGCCCTGCTCGACCGAGTGCTGGCGCAGTGGAGCGCCATCAACCACGGCGTCACGGTCTCCGCACCGGCCGTCGCGATTCCCGACGTCGTCGGGATGAGTGGCGAGCAGCTCTCCGCAATGATGAGTGACGCGCGGCAGCGGTTCGAGGACTTCGAGGGCGACGTGTCCAAGATCGTCGAGCGGTTCCGCGCCGAGGAGAAGGCGACCGCGGAGCGGAAGCAGACTGGGGAGGCCACGCCGGCGGAGGCGCTCCCGCGTCGAGACGACGCGGCCCCGGCGGGTGCACCGTGATCGCGGTGGCGGGCGACTACGGTCGGGCGGCGCGAGCGCTGCAGGAGGGCTGGCGGCAGCTTGAGCCGGCGCTGAGCGCGCCGCGAGGCGCGATCATCCTCATCGACGTATGCGGGATGGGAGAGTGGAACGACAGGCTGGGCGAGGAGGGAGGCGACGAACTGCTCGCCCGACTCGGCGCGCGACTGCGCGACTGGACGGCACCCGCCGTCGTCGCGCGGATGGCCGGGGACCAGTTCGCCGTCGTGCGGCCGGGCGATCGGCCGCCCCTGATCATCGCCGCGGGACTCCGTGCGCACCTGCGGCGCGAGCGGTTCACCGGCGACGTCCTGCGACTGCACGTGGGCGTCGCAGGCTGGACTGCGCGGGTCCGATGGCCGCAGGCGATGATGCTCGCCGACCGGGAGTTGCGGTCGGGTCGGATGATGCCGGCTCGATCCGGTCCGCGTTGCGTGCGTCGGCCTTAGTCGTCCGCCGTGGCTACCTCCCGTTCACACCATCGCGGGGACGGGCCGGTCGGGGTAGAGCTCGAGCATCGCGCGGTCGTACCGCCTCTTCATCAGCAGCAGGTACAGCACCCGGATCGGTGCGGGGACGTTCGCGCGGAACCACTCGTCGCGCTCGCCCTCGGGGAGGCTGGCGAGGAGCAGCCCGAGCTGCAAGGACATGACGTCCTTCGGCAGTTCCTTCCGGTGTGCGATGAGGGCGGCCCGGGTGTGCGCCTCCAGCTCGTCCCACTCCTGCTGCGAGAGCACGGCCCCCGCGACCGGCATGATGTCGTCCTCCTCCTGGCCGAGATGCGCGAGGAGCGTGTCGCGGAGGACGTCGATGTCGCGTGCGAACGCATCCCGCAGCGTCGCGTCGGCTGTCGCGACCCACGGGCCCAGCTGCGGTTCGATGCGGGCCAGTTGGGATGCCACGTCCGCGTGCTGGGCCCGCATCCGGTCGACATGCAGGCCGCACGCGGGATCACGTGCGGTGAGGCGATCCCAGAGCACCGTGTCCTCGGTCTCGTGGTGCAGATGCAGGGCGAAGAAGTCGAGCTTCGCGTAGTCGCCGACGATGGCGGCGCGGTCGAGGTCGCCCGGCTGCACCTCGCGGACGAGGGTCGGCAGCTCGCGGTACAGCCAGCGGAAGATGCGGTGGACGAGGATGAGTCCGGACGGGTCGCAACCCGGTGATTGCCCCTCGGGCAGAGCCCCGGACGACGGGAGTTTCACGGCCACGTCGATGTCTCCCTCCCGCCACGGCCGATCGACGAACGACGCCCCCCACGTGGCGAACAGCGGCAGGATACACCCGCCCTGACCGCCGTCGCAGGGGGCGGAGCGGTGGTGAGCATCCTTGCCCACCGGGTGAGCGGAGTCGTACGCTTCCGACCGTGGAGCACCGCGCTCGTGGGGGGCGAGACCTGCATCGACGGTCGATGATCGCCGAACGTGAGGAGCGCGCCGCCACGAGCCGCTGGGAGCGCCGCGTCGTCGTGGACGCCACCGTCCGCCACCCCGTCGAGGCCGTGTTCCCATACCTGTCCGATCCGACCCGGTGGCACGATTTCGCTCCCGCCGTCGCGTTCCGCGCGCAGATCGATCACGGTCCGCCCCGAGTCGGGACGAGGTGGATGGCGACCGATCGCATCGGCCCGTTCCGCATCCACTTCATCGACACGCTGGATCTTCTCGACGAGGGGCGGCGCGTGGTGTGGCTGTCGTCGGCGCCGTGGAACTCGCGCGTCGAGTACGCGTGCGTGGGATCGGGCGCGCAGACGCGCATCCGGGCGGAGTACTCGGGGAAGTTGAGTGGCTCGCTGCGCTGGCAGCTCGGCTGGATGCCGGATCTGGCCACGCACTGGATCCTCGCCCAGGACTTCCGGCGCCTGGATCGGCTGCTGACCGAGCGGGCCCGTGCCGCCGGGCGGTGGCAGGGGCGGCATCCACCCGCTGAGGCGGGGGCAGAAGCAACGCACGAGGGGTGACGCGTCGCGACCCCCGGCCCAGGGCCCGCTACACCGGGCGGAGCAGGTCGACCAGGAGCGCCCGCATCGCCTGGACGGGATCGAGGCCGTCGGTGAGCCAGCGGATCTGGATGCCCTCCCACCCGCTCACCACCAGCGCGGCGAGCAGCTCGGGATCGCGCGGCGTCGTGATGCGCCCCGCACCCCGGTCGTAGGCGATGAGTTGGCCGTAGGACGTCGTCACCGCGGCGTACCGGTTCACGAGCCAGTCGTGCGCTTCATGCGCGGGGTGCGTCGCCTCCGCGCTGATGATGGAGAACATCCGCACGAGCTCCTGTCGACGAAGGTTTCGCTCGACGATCCCGAGGACCATGGGGATGAACCCATTCCTCCGGGAGCGCTCCTCGGCGTCCGGATCGGAGCGGTCCTCCTGGTCGAGGACGGCCGCCAGAAGCGACACCTTCGTGGGGAAGTGGTGCATGACGGTCGTGAGGCTGAGGTCGAGCTGCCGCGCGATCTGCCGGAGTGATCCGCCCTGGTAACCGTGCGTGCTGAAGATGGCCGTGGCGGATGCGATGATCTCGGCCCGCCGGGATGCCGTCTTGGCGTACGGCCCCCGCCGCGCGGTCTCGTTTCCCTCGGCCATGGGGTCAGCGTAGCGACCTGGCACCAAAATAGTGCATATGCACGTTTTTTACTTTACGATGACAGCATGACGATGGACGGCGGGCAGACACGGCGTTGGGTGAAGGACGGCGCTCTCGGGGCGGGGCGCATGCGATACGGCGCGGACTACAACCCGGAGCAGTGGCCGCGCGAGGTGTGGCGCGACGACATGCGGCTGATGCGCGAGGCCGGCGTCAACGTCGTGTCGCTCGCGATCTTCTCCTGGGCCCACCTGGAGCCGCGTCCCGGCGAGTGGGACTTCGCGTGGCTCGACGAGATCATGGATCTGCTGCACGAACACGGGATCGACGTCGATCTCGCGACGGCGACCGCCTCCCCGCCGCCGTGGCTGACGCGGCTCCACCCCGAGGTGCTCCCGCAGACCGTCGATGGAACGATCCTCTCGCCGGGGGCACGGCAGCACTGGCGGCCCACGTCGCCGATCTTCCGCGACTACGCGCTGCGGCTCACCCGCGTGATCGCCGAGCGGTACGCGCAGCACCCCGCCCTCGTGGCATGGCACATCTCCAACGAGCTCGGGTGCCACAACCTGTACGACTTCTCCGACGACGCCGCGCGGGCGTTCCGGATCTGGCTGCAGGAGCGGTACGCGACGCTCGACGCGCTCAACGACGCGTGGGGGACCGCGTTCTGGTCGCAGCGGTACAGCGAGTGGGATGAGATCCTCCCGCCTCGCGTCGCGCCGACGCAGCGGAACCCTGGACAGCAGCTCGACTTCGAGCGCTTCTCCTCGGACGCCGTTCGCGACCACCTCCGCGCGGAAGCCGCCGTGCTCGCCGAGATCAGCCCCAATGTGCCGCGGACCACGAACTTCATGGTCGCCGGCAACGTGCGCGAGATCGACTACGCGAGCTGGGTGGGCGACGTCGACTTCGTCTCCAACGACCACTACCTCGTCCCCGGCCCCGCCGGCCGGGATGACCTCTCCTTCTGGGCGAACCTGACCGGGAACCTCGCCGCGGGCCGGCCCTGGTTCCTCATGGAGCACGCGACGAGCGCGGTGAACTGGCGCTCCGCCAACACGCCGAAGCGCCCCGGCGAGCTCATCCGGGACGCTTTGACGCACGTGGGTCATGGCGCGGACGCGGTCTGCTACTTCCAATGGCGGCAGTCGCGCGCCGGCGGCGAGCGGTACCACTCGGGCATGGTCCCGCACGCGGGGCCGGACAGCAGGGTCTTCCGCGATGTCGTGCAGCTCGGTGCGGAGCTGGATGCGCTCGCTCCGGTCACCGGATCGCACCGCGAACAGGCACGCGTCGCGGTGCTCTTCGACTACGAATCGTGGTGGGTGAGCGGGCGCGACTCGCACCCCAGCGATCGGATCGCCTACGACGTCGAGGTGCAGGGGTGGTACCGGGCGCTCCTCGACCTCGGCGTCCGCGCCGACGTGCTCCCGGTCGGCGCGTCCTTCGACGACTACGAGGTCGTCGTCGCCCCCATGCTCCACATCGTCACCGACGAGCTGCGGGCGCGCCTGGAAGACGTCGTCCGTGACGGGCGGCACGTCGTGACCACCTACTTCTCCGGCATCGTGGACGAGCACGACCGCGTCTGGCTCGGCGGATACCCCGGTGCCCTCCGCGATCTCCTCGGCGTCACGGTCGAGGAGTTCGTGCCGCTCCTTCCGGGCGAGCGCATCGCGCTGGCATCGGGTGCCACCGCCTCCACCTGGACGGAGCGGATCACCCGCGTCGACCACGACGTCGAGGTCCTCGACGCGTACGCCGACGGCGACCTCTCCGGCGCCCCCGCCGTGACGCGCCGCCGAGTCGGCACGGGGACCGCGACCTACGTCTCCGCCGACATCGGCCGCGACGGTGCCCGAGAGGTGCTGCGCGGCCTCGCGGACGACGTCGCGGCGCTCCGCGGCGACGTCCGTGCGGCCCGCGGTGACCTCGAGGTCATCGTCCGCATCGGCGCCGACGCCCGCTTCGTCTTCCTGGCGAACCGCACCGACGAGCCGATCACGGTGGCGCGCGGCGGGGAGATCCTCAGCGGCGGCGAGCCGATCGGCGACATCGCGGAGATCCCGCCGCGGGGCGTGATCGTCCTTCAGACGGGTCTCGAGCAGGTCGGCACCGCACCGCTGCGGGAGACCGCCGCCGTCCTCGGCTGACGGCTGGGCTGACGCCTCGGCCGCGGCGTCAGCTCACCGCGGCCGACCCGGACATGCTCTGCGTACCGATCACGCACAGCAGCGCGAGCTTCTCGCCATCCGCTGTGCCGGGTGTCGCGGTGAAGACGAGCAGCCGCTGCCCCGTCTCGGTGTCGAGCAGCGTCTGGCAGTCCAGGGTGAGCTCGCCGACCTCGGCATGCACGAAGCGCTTCGTCGTCGGATGCTTCTCCATGACCTCGTGCTCAGCCCACCGCCGCGCGAATTCCGGGCTCGTCGCGAGCAGCTCCCGCACCGCCTGCCCCGCCCGCGAGCCCTCTCCCAAACGTGTGTACGCGCCGCGGAGCTCGGCGACGAACGTGCGCTCGCGCTCCTCGTGATCGGCGCGGGCGTAGACCTCCCGTGAGGCCGGCTCGGTGAACCATCGGTAGGCGACCATCCGCGACAGACCCGTGAGGCCGGAGAGATCCCCGAGGAGCGCCTTCGCGGGGCCGGTCTGGAGCAGCGCTTCGCCGAGCTCGTCGACGACCTGGGCGGGAGTGTCCTGGAGGCGGTCGAGGATGCGGAGCATCCCCGGCGACACGTGCGAGGTCGTGCCCACGCGGTCGGGGGCGGCGTGTCCCGCGAGCCGGAAGAGATGGTCGCGCTCGGCGACGTTGAGGTGGAGGGCGCGCGCGAGCGCCGTGAGCATCTGCGTCGACGGCTGCGGGCCCCGCCCCTGCTCGAGGCGGTTGAGGTAGTCGGTCGACATCATCGCTAGCTGCGCGACCTCCTCCCGCCGGAGGCCCGGCGTGCGCCGGCGCGGGCCGCGGGAGAGTCCGACATCTTCGGGCTGCAGCGCATCGCGGCGCCGGCGGAGGAACTCCGCGAGCTGTTCTCTGTCCACCGCTCCATGCTCGTCGACCCGTCGATGCCCAGCAAGGGACCGCCGATCCCACGATCAGCACTGCCTGGTCGGCGCCGCCTCGGTCGGGGAGCGTGGAGCCATGACCACTTCACGTATCGCCCTCATCACCGGCGGATCCCGCGGCCTCGGCCGGGCAGCCGCCCTCGCTCTCGCCGCCGCCGGCACCGACGTCATCCTCACCTTCCAGTCGAACGCGGATGCCGCCGCCGACGTCGTCGCGGCCATCGAGGCACAGGGGCGCCGCGCCGTGGCGCTCGCCCTCGACACGACCTCGCCGGAGACCTTCGCGCCGTTCGCGGAGGAGCTTCGTGCGACGCTCCGCTCGGCGTGGGGTCGTGAAGACATCGACGTCCTCGTCAACAACGCGGGCTTCGCGGGCAACACGCCCTTCGGGGCGATCGTGCGTGCCGAGATCGACGCGCTGGTCGCGGTCCACTTCACCGGCGTCGTGCTGCTCACGCAGCAACTCGAGCCCATGATCGCCGACGGGGGCGCCATCCTGAACACGTCGACCGGGCTCACGCGCTTCCCGGCCAATGGGGCCTATTCGGTGTACGCCTCGATGAAAGCCGCCGTCGAGACCTGGACGCTCTACCTCGCGCAGGAGCTCGGCCCGCGTGGCATCAGCGTCAACGTCGTCGCCCCGGGTGCCACGGCGACCGACTTCGGCGGTGGCGGCATCCGCGACAACGCCGCCTACCGCGACATGATCCTGCCGACGGTCGCGATGGGGCGGATCGGCGAGCCGGACGACATCGGCGCGGCCGTCTCGGCGATCGTCGATCCCCGGATGGGCTGGGTCACGGGCCAGCGCATCGAGGCGTCGGGCGGCCAGCGGCTGTGAGGCGGAGCCGGCACTTCGCGCAGGGCCCGCAGCGCCGTATCGTGGCGATGCGGGCTCTCCCGCGCGAACGGATCCGACCCTCGGGAGGCCCTTGTGAAGCTGCTCCTCACCTCCGGCGGCGTCACCAACGACGCCATCCGCGATGCCCTGCTCGACATGCTGGGCAAGCCGATCGAGGAGAGCGGCGCCCTCTTCATACCGACCGCGCAGTGGGGGCAGCCGCAGTGCTCGCCGGAGTCGGTGTGGATGTCGACCGCCGGCCGATGGCCCGACCAGGTCGGCCTGGTCGACCTCGGGTGGAAGTCCGTCGGCGTGCTCGAGCTGACGGCCCTGCCGAGTCTCGAGGAGTCCCGATGGATGCCGTGGGTGCAGGACGCCGACGTCCTCCTCGTGGACGGCGGCGAGGCGGTCTACCTCGCGCACTGGATGCGCGCGTCGGGCCTCGCCGATCTCCTTCCCTCGCTGGGCGACAAGGTCTGGGTCGGCGTGAGCGCCGGCAGCATGGTGATGACGCCGCGCATCGGCCCCGAGTTCGTCGACTGGAAGCCCGGGGAGAGCGATGAAACGCTCGGCGTCGTCGACTTCGCGATCTTCCCGCACCTGGACTACCCGGGCTGGGACGAGAACACCCTGGAGGCGGCCCGGCGGTGGGCGGCGAAGATCCCCGGCCCGGCGTACGCGATCGATGATCAGACGGCGATCGCGGTCGTCGACGGTGACGTCCGTGTCGTCTCGGAGGGGCACTGGGAGGCCTTCGGCGCCTGACGCCGCCGGCCGCGATCCCCGCTCACACCTCCCGAACGGCCTGAGCGAGTTCGCCCGCCAGTTCGCGGGCGAGAAACCCCAGCCCGAGCCGCTCGGTCAGCCGATCGCCGGCGCGCGCATGCGTCCACGCGCCCCACGCGGCGGCCCGGACGGGCGTCAGTCCCCGGGCGGCGAATCCTGTGATGGCGCCGGCGAGGACATCGCCCGATCCGGCGGTGCCGAGTCCCGGCCCACCGCCCCGCACCTCCCAGACATCGCCGTCCGGCGATGCGACGACCCCGTAGCAGTTGACGATCGCGCGGTGGGTCCGTGCGATCTCGGCGACGTCTGCCGGGATGTCCTCCGGCTCGCGCCCGAGAAGGATGGAGGCTTCATCGAGGTTGGCATTCACGATCAGGATGTCGGGGAGCGTCGCGCGGCGCACGTTCGTGATGGCGGCGACGGCGAACGCGTCGACGACGAGGCACGCCACGTCGCACGCGGCGATGGTTCTGAGTCGGGCGAGGGTCTCCCGCGGGTCGTCGAACCCTGGTCCGATGAGGACGGCGTCCGCCGCGATGAGCTCGGCCGCCAGCGTCGATTCGGCCTTGCGCCCGCGGGGTCCGAGTTCGAACACGCCGGCTTCGGGGAAGCTCATCCGGATCACATCGGCGATCTCGGGCGACACCGCGGCTCCGACCTTTCCGGCTCCGACGCGGAGCGCGGCCTCGCCGGCGAGACGCACGGCGCCGGGCGACAGTCCCGAACCTCCGACCACGACGACGCGGCCTCGGCTGTTCTTCGAGTCGCCCGCGTCGGGCAGCCCCCAGTCCCGCAGCAGCTCGCGCGTGACCGGGATGGGATCACTCGGGTTCGACATCGGGGCTCCCGGGGTGCACGGTCACGTCAGCGCCCGCGCGCTCGAGATGGTCGACGTTCGAGAACTCCGCGAGCGCCCATTCCCGGCCGTCGCGCCGCAGTCGGGTGACCGATGCGTTGAGCACCGTGTTCGTCGCCGCGAATCCGAGCAGCTCGGCCTCATCCATGCGCCGAAGGATGGCGATCAGCAGCATCACGACGGCGTCGTGCGCGACGATGAGTCCGACCGTCGCGGGGGAGTCGAAAGCATCCCGCAGGAACGACCGCAGTCGCAGCGCGACGTCGGCCCACGACTCGCCACCGGGCGGACGGTGGTAGTACTTGCCCAGGTGCGCGCGACGCTCCGCCTCTTCCGGATGCCGCGCCGCGACGCCGTTGCGGGTCAGGAGGTCGAGGATGCCGAGCTCCCGGTCGCGAAGCCTGTCGTCCGCGAAGACCGCGGGGATGGCAGGGCCGTCCGCCGTTCCCAACGCGAACGTCTGCTGCGCGCGGACGTATGGCGACACCCACGCGACCTGCGGCGCGGGGTCGGCGGCACGCAGGCGGGTGCTCAGTGCCTGCGCCTGCTCGACGCCGGTGTCCGAGAGCGGCACGTCGGCATCGCGCCACTCGAGCGGGATGGTCTCCTGCCCTTCGACCTCGGCGCGGGTCGCCGCGAGGTTGCCCACGCTCTCTCCATGCCGGACCAGCCAGAGCTCTTCCAAGGGCGCCATGTGGTGAGGCTTCCACATCGGTATGCCGGACCCCACGGGGTTGACGCAGTGCTCGTGGGCGGAGTATCCGCAGGGCGACGCAGCGAAACCATCGGCCGGCAGCTCCGCGTTCTAGAGTGGAGCGATGAGGGAGCCGGCGTACGCGAAGGGCGTCGCCCGTCGGGACGAGATGGTCACGGCGGCGATGCATGCGATCGCCGGTGCGGGGTTCCGCCGGATGAGCCTCCGCGAGATCGCGCGGCTCAGCGGGGTCGAAGCCGCGCACCTCGTGTACTACTTCGGGTCGCGCGACGGGCTGCTCCAGGCCGTCATCGAGCGCTGGGACGCGGACACGCAGGCGGCGCGCGTCGCGGAGGCGAGCCCCGACCGCCCTCTCGACTTCCTCGTCGAGCACGTGCGCCTCAACCTCTACGTCCCCGGGCTCGTGCATCTGCTGCACTCGTTCGCGGCGGAGGCCATCGCGCCCGACCACGTCGCGCACGGGTTCTTCCAGCATCGGTACGAGCAGGTCGCGAGCGGCCTCATCGAATCGATCGAGGCCGAGCAGGCCGCCGGTGCGATCCCGGCGTCCGTCGACGCCGCCGCAGAGGCGCAGCGGCTCATCGCGGTCTCCGACGGCCTCCAGCTGCAGGCCCTCCTCGACGACCGGCTGGACGCCGTCGCGCTGCTCTCCGGCGCGATCGAGAACCTGCGCTCGCTCGCCGCCGACCCGGCGGTGCGGCTCGGCGACGAGGCGGTGCCGCTGCTGACCGCCCAGCGCAAGGGAATCGCGGCGCCGGCCTGATCGGCATGGCGATCGGCGCGGCGCCGCGATCGACCGCGACAGCGTCGGGTCAGCCCTTCGGGGAGAACCCGAACAGGGACGGGTAGGAGTTGGTCGGCCACATTTCCAGCGCGGTGTCGGCATCGTGCGCGAAGCTGCCCTGCTTGCGGTACCAGGGCGCGAACCAGGCCTGCTCGGTGATGTAGGCGTTGAGGTCCTTCGTCGCCTGCTCCGCCTCGTCGGCCGTGCCCAGCTGGATCGCGCGGATGTACTCGTCGACCTGTGGATCCTGGCTGTCGAACGGGTTGAAGGTGGCCCCCGGGGCGAGCATGAAGTTGATCAGCTGCCAGTCCGGGTTCTGCTCGAGCGACATCCAGGTCGCGGGGTACTTCGGCGCGAGCATGTCGGTGATGAAGTTGCCGACGCCCGGGTCGGTGTACTTCACGGTGACGCCGATGTCGGCGAGCTGCTGGCCGACGAGGTCGAACGTCGTCTGGAAGGCCGGCGTCGACATCATGCTCAGCGTGAACCCGTCCGGGTAGCCGGCATCGGCCAGCAGCTGCCGGGCGGCTTCGGGGTCGTACGGGTAGGTGTCATCGAGCGCGGGGTCGAACGCGACCGACGTCGGCGGGAAGACCTGCTCGGTCAGCGTGCCGTATCCGGCCTGCAGCGCCTGCAGGAGCGCTTCGCGGTCGAACGCCATGTTGATCGCCTGCCGGACGCGCACGTCGGCCAGCTCCGGGGCCATGGTTCCGGCGCGATCCAGCAGCAGGATGCCGTGGAAGTCCAGCTCGTTCGAGGAGATCGTCCAGCCGGATGCCTCGACCTCGCTGATCGTGTCGTTGTTGACGAGGGGGAGACCGTTGGCCTCGCCCGCCTTCATCGCATTCAGCGCGGCGGTCGGGTCGTCGATCACGTTGATCGTGAGGTTGTCGTACTTGATCGCGTCGGCGTTCCAGTAGTCCGGGTTCGCGGTGTAATTGTACGTCGTGCCGGTGACCGTCGACGCGGCGTCGAGGATGTAGGGGCCGGACCCGACGGGGTTGGTCGCGGCCTCCGGGTCGTCGAACGTGGCCGGCGACTGGATCAGGCCGGGCGCGATCGAGAGCAGGTTCACGAGCGAGGGGTCCGGAGCGGGGAGGGCGATCTCGACGGTGGTGTCGTCGACGGCGGTGAACTCCTTGCCCGCCATCGTCGCGGCCTGCGGCGCGGTGCCGTCACGGAAGTGCTCGAGGCTCGCAGCGACCGCCTCGGCATCGACGGGGGTGCCGTCGGTGAAGGTGACGTCGTCGCGCAGCGTGAGCGTGAGGGTCGTGTTGTCCGCGTCGTACTCCCACTCGGTCGCGAGCCACGGGATGATCTCGCCCTCGGCGTCCTTCTGCAGCAGGGTGTCGAACACGGCCTGGAAGTACGGGCTGCGATTGCCGTACTCGGCGCCCTGCCCGATGTCGTAGCTCGTGGGGGCGGCGATCGCGACGAGCGTCAGTCGGTCGCCCCGGCCCGACTCTCCCGTCGCCTCTGTCGCTCCGCCGGCGCAGCCGGCGAGTGCGAGCGCCGTGATCACGGCGAGGGCTGCTGTGGCCTTCAAACGGAACATCCTCGGTCCCTTTCGTCAACGGCGACACCTCGGTGGATCGCCTTGGCGTGAGAAGCTACGCTCAATTTTCAGCATTGTCAAAGATTGTGCGAAGTCATGGCGAGATTTCTTTTACAATGCTAAAGTCATCGCATCACCGTCGATCGAAGGGACGCCGATGCTGCCGAGAACCCTCCCCGAACCTGAGCTCTTCCTGCCCGGACGAGGTGAGCCCTCCCTGCGCTGGGGTGTCATCGGCGCCGGATGGATCGCCGGCTTCTTCGCCGACGCGGTGCGAGCCCACACCGCGCAGACCGTGGTCGCGGTGGCGGCCCGGCGGCCCGAGCGTGCGGAGGAGTTCGCGCGGGCGCACGGCATCCACACGGCGCACGCGACCGTCGACGCGCTCATCGACGATCCGTTCGTGGACGTCGTCTACATCGCGGCCCCGCAGATCGACCATCTCGCGCTCGGCCTGCAGGTCATCGCGGCAGGCAAGCACGTGCTCATCGAGAAGCCTCTCGCCACGACCGCCGCGGATGCACGACGGCTCACGTCCGCGGCGCAGGCAGCGGGCGTCTTCCTCATGGAGGCGATGTGGAGCCGCTATCAGCCTCAGGCCCTCATGATCCGCGCGCTCGCCGCCGAAGGCATCCTCGGCGACATCACCTCCGTCATGGCCGACCACGGCCAGCCGCTCGCCGACGACCCCTCCCACCGGCTGCTCGTTCCGGGGACGGGCGGGGGTGCGCTGCTCGACCTCGGCATCTACCCGATCCAACTCGACTCCATGGTGCTCGGCGACCCGACCTCGATCACGGCCGTCGGCTCGCTCACCGCATCGGGCGTCGACGCGACGTCGACCGTCGTACTGGGGCACGGAGTCGAGCAGTCGACGCTGATGACGTCGATCCTGACGAAGACCCCGACGCTGGCGACGATCTGCGGAACCGATGCGCGGATCGAGATCGACGGCCCGTTCCACATCCCGACCGGCCTCACGCTGCGCTCGGCGGACCTCTTCGAGCCACCCGTCCGCTGGACCGACGACACCGGCGTCTCGCTCATGGACGGCTTGGCCTGGGAGGCGACAGCCCTCGCCCGGTTCGTCGGCGAGGGGCGCGCCGAGTCCCCGTTGCACACGCATGCCGAGACCGCCTCGATCCTCGCGACCATCGACGAGGCCCGCCGGCAGCTGGGCGCCCTCTGATGGGCTTCTCGCGATCGCTGGCAGCGGGCCAGGTCTCCCGCATCCAGGTCTTCGATGTCCGCTCGGGAACCTCGCGCGTCGTCCACGTCGACCACGCGGTGCTCCTCGAAGCGCCCAACTGGACGAGCACCGGCGACCTCGTCCTCAACGGGGACGGCCTGCTGTGGCGCATGCCCGCCGACGGGTCGACGCCGCCCTCGATCGTGCTGCTCGAGGGTCTTCCCGAGCTCAACAACGACCATGTCCTCTCCCCGGACCGCGCCACCGTCTACATGTCCGCCAACGACGGTCACCTGTACGCCGCACCGGTCGGCGGAGGAGCGGTGCGCCGCGTCACGGCTCCGGCGGCGCACTGGCACTTCCTGCACGGCGTGAGCCCTGACGGGGAGCGTCTCGCGTACGTCGCGCTCGACCCCGAGGACGGCTGGGACAGCGGGACGCTCCACATCGTCGGCGTCGACGGGGCGGGCGACCGCGCCGTGACGGCCGGGCGTGGCCCCGACGACGGCCCGGAGTTCGATCCGACGGGCGAGTGGGTGTACTTCAACACGGAGCGCTTCTCCGCAACGCCCGGGCACGCCCAGATCGCCCGCATCCGGCCCGACGGCACGGGTCTGGAGCAGCTGACCTTCGATGACCGGGTGAACTGGTTCCCGCACCTGGATCCCACGGGCCGCTTCGCCGTCTACCTCAGCTTCCCGCCCGGAACCACCGGTCACCCGGCGGACCGCGAGGTGCGGCTGCACCTCGTCGACGGCGCGGCCGACGCGGACGCGTGGGAGGATGCCACGGTCGCCGTCGAGCTCGACGGCGGTCAGGGCACGATCAACGTGAACAGCTGGTCGCCGGACGGCACGCGTTTCGCCTTCGTGGACTACCCCGTCGGCTGACGACGCGACGGAGAGAGGAAGACCGATGGATGACGTGACCGTCCTGGCAGCGCAGGAGTCCGAGCTCGAATGGACCCGGTTCGGCGTCGAGGAGGCGTGGGCGCTGGGTACGGCCGTCCGTGCGCTCGCCGTCGAGCGGGGGAGCGGCGTCGCGATCGACATCCGGCGCCCGACGGGGATGATCCTGTTCCGCACCGCCCTGGCCGGGGTGACCGTCGACCAGGACGACTGGATCCGGCGGAAGAGCGCGGTCGTCTTCCGCTTCGACACGAGTTCGGCCCTCTTCGCCGCGCGGATGGCGGCGGCCGGGTTCGACCCCGTCCAGGGCGGCTGGCTCGAGGCGCGTGAGGTCGCGGTGACGGGCGGATCGGTCCCGATCCGTGTGCGCGGAGCCGGCGTCGTGGCGGCGCTCACGATCTCCGGGCTGTCGTCCGAGGACGACCACGCGCTCGCCGTCGAAGCCATCCGCACCGTCCTTCGCTGAGGGTCGAGGCAGCCGGGGGCGGTGCTCGCCGGATCGGCCCCGGTGGTCGCTGAGGGTGCGACGATAGGACCGCATGCCGGGCTGTCGCAGCCCGTCTCGACGCGGGTGTCGCTCGCGTCGCCACCGATACAGGGAGTGACATCGATGCCCACCGCCATGACCTACACCACCCTCGGCCGCACCGGCACCTCGGTCTCGCGCATCGCGCTCGGCACGATGAACTTCGGCGATCGCACGTCGGAGGAGGACGCGTTCGCGATCATGGACAGGGCGCTCGAGCTCGGCGTCAACTTCTTCGACACCGCGAACGGGTATGGCGGCCGGGGCGGCCGCGGCGCGACCGAGGAAATCCTCGGACGCTGGTTCGCCGCCCGTCCCGGTGTCCGCGACGACATCGTGCTCGCGACGAAAGTGCACTCGCCCATGGTCGACCCCACGGACGACGGCGACGTCGTCAACGCGCGTGGGGCGTCGGCGTGGCAGGTGCGCCGCGAGGCGATCGGGTCGTTGAAGCGGCTGCAGACCGACCGCATCGATCTGTACCAGTTCCACCACATCGACCGCCACATCTCCTGGGCCGAGCTCTGGCAGGCCATGGAGGTCCTGGTCGCGAGGGGCGAGGTGGTCTACACCGGCAGCTCCAACTTCGCCGCCTGGAACATCGCGCAGGCGAACGAGATCGCCGCGCAGCGCCACTTCCTGGGGCTCGTGAGCGAGCAGTCCCTCTACAACCTGACTCAGCGCTCGATCGAGTTGGAGGTCATCCCGGCGGCGCGGAATTACGGCCTCGGGATCCTGCCGTGGTCGCCGCTCGGCGGCGGGCTGCTCAGCGGTCCTTCGACGGATGCGAGCGGCCGGTCGGCCGGCAGTTGGACGACGTCGGCCCGTGCGGAGCGCCAGGAGCAGATCGACGGCTACGAGACGTTCGCCCGCGAGCGCGGGTGGGCGCCGGCATCCCTCGGCATCGCCTGGCTGCTGCACCAGCCGGGCGTGACGGCGCCGATCATCGGGCCGCGGACGATCGCGCAGCTCGAGTCCGCCGTCGCGGCGCTCGAGATCCAGCTGAGCGAGGATGACTTGAAGGCGCTCGACGAGCTGTTCCCCGGGCCGGGCGGCCAGGCGCCGGAGGCCTACGCCTGGTAGTCCGCACCCGGGTGGTACTGGGCGATCTGCAGCAGATTCCCGCAGGTGTCGTCCAGCACGGCGATCGTCACGGGTCCGAACGCGGTGGGGGGCTGGGTGAACGCGACACCGGCGGCGGCCAGCCGCTCGTGCGCCGCGTGCACATCGTCGACCCTCAGCACGCACATCGGGATGCCGTCCGCGGCCAGGGCCTCGGCGAACGCGACGGCGGCCGGATGTGACTTCGGCTCGAGCGAGATCTCGGTCGCGTCGGGCCGGTCGGGATCGACCACCGTCAGCCACCGATGCTCGCCGAGGGGGACGTCCGCCGCCAGCGCGAACCCGAGGGTGCCGGTGTAGAACTCGAGGGCGTGCTGCTGGTCGTCGACGAAGATGCTGACCGTCTGGAGCTTCATGATGAGGCCTTCCGTGCGGGCCACCGCTCCGCGATCTGCGCGAGCGGTGACGTATCGATGGTGTGGAGCTTGAAGCGACCGCGCTTCTGCGTGCGCACGAGGCCCGCCGCCTCGAGGAGATCGAGGTGCTGGGACACGGCTTGGCGCGTCGGGGTCAGGCCGTGCTTCATGGCGATGCTCGAACACAGTTCGAACAGTGTCTGGTCGTCGCGCTCCATCAGCTGGTCGAGCAGTGCGCGTCTCGTCGGATCGGCGAGCGCCTTGTACACATCCGCGTGCACATCCGCCATGAGGAGATGTTAGGCAAGTGGATGCTTGCATGTCAAGGAGCGGCCGCGCGGCGTTGACGCTCGCTGCGACGCCGGGGATCATGGCAGCTGAGCACAGGAGGCGGCCATGACCGTGACGGGGATCGGCGGGATCTTCTTCCGCAGTCGCGATCCGGAGGAGCGCGCCGCGTGGTACCGCGAGCACCTCGGCATCCACGCAGGTCACGACGGGATCTGGCAGCAGGATGCCGGGATGACGGTGTTCGCGCCGTTCCCCGAGACGAGCGACTACTTCGCCGCCGACCAGGCGTTCATGCTGAACCTGCGCGTGACCGACCTGACCGCGCTCGCCGCGCGGCTCGAGGCCGCCGGCATCCCGGTCGAGCGGCGCCCGGAGTGGGACACCGAGGATTACGGCACGTTCGCGCGCATCCACGATCCGGAAGGGCTCCCCATCGAACTGTGGCAGCCACCGGCCGACTGAGCGGATGAAGGTCGACCTCAAGAAGGAGATCGCGAGCTACTCCGCGGCGCGCGGGCGGTTCGACGTCGTCACGGTGCCGATGCTGCAGTACCTCATGATCGACGGTCACGGCGACCCGAACACCTCTCAGACCTACGCGGAGGCGCTCGCCGCGATCTATCCGGTCGCGTACAAGCTCAAGTTCTTCAGCAAGCGGGAGCTGGATCGCGATTACACGGTGATGCCTCTCGAAGCGCTGTGGTGGGCGCGCGACATGGACGCGTTCACCGCGGCGCGGGCCAAGTCCCAGTGGAACTGGACCGTCATGATCCTGGTGCCGGAGTGGCTCACCGCCGAGCACGTGGATGCGGTGCGCGAGACCGTGCGCCGGAGCGGCGGCGGGCCCGCGCTCGACGCCATCCGTCTCGAATCCCTCGACGAGGGGACCGTCGTCCAGACGCTCCACCTCGGGCCCTACGACGACGAAGGTCCCGTCCTCGAGGAGATGCATCACGTCTTCATCCCCGCGCGCTCGCTGCGGATGGTGGGAAGACACCACGAGATCTACCTCAGCGACGCCCGCCGGACGGCTCCCGAGAAGCTCCGGACCATCCTCCGGCAGCCGGTCGCCCCCGCGACGGGAGTTCCGCCGGTTGCGGGGGCCATGGTGCCGCGGCGGCGCGAGGAGTAGCTTCCGCCCTATGGGCGAGTTCCACCGCCCGGGGGGCAGCGGGAGCGGTCGCCGTGCACGGGGAGAGTCGCACGGGCGAAGCGGCCGGCGCGCGCACCGCGACAGCGGGGCGGTGCGCTGATGGCCGAGAAGACACCGACCTCCGACGCCGACCTCGAGCTGCGCACCCTGCGTGCCCGCGCCTACGGTCCGCATCCCGACATCGCGGATGACCCCGTCGCGCTGGCACGGCTCACCGAACTCGAGACCGCTCGCAGGCGACTCGCGGCGCCGGCGATGCCCGAGCGTGCTGAGACCGCTGCCGCCCCCGGGGTTCCCGCCGCGGTTCCCACCGGGGTCGCCGCGCCCGCTGCAGAGGGAGACGCCGAGCGTTCCGCCGCGCCGGCAGGCGAGCCCGCCTCCTCGGTGAGGCCGTGGGTCGCCCGCGCTCTCGCCGTCGGCCTCGGCGCCGCCATCGGGGGCGTGGCCGCCGCGTTCCTCCTCTCGGGACCGCGACCGGACGCCATCCTTCGCCCCACCGGCGACGCGGCGGACAGTGCGCTGATCGCCCTGCTCGCGTCGGAAGGCCAGGAGTACTCCCTCGACCGTGGGGAGCTGCGCGGGGCGTCGGAGATGGAGATCGACCTGTCGACGCTCCGCGGATTCGACACCTATCAGGACATCGAGCTGTGGTCCGCGCGAAACGTCTTCGACGCGCCCTGCCTGATCGCGGTCCGCCGAGCGCGCGGGGATGTCGTGGATCGGCTCTGCGTCCCGTCCGGTGTCGACCTCTATGTCGACACCACGGGTCACGGGTCTTTGGCGCCGGGTGAAAGCGTGCGCTTCCTCCTGCGCGGCGAGACCGTGGAGGTCCGGCGCCTGACGCCGGAGGAGGTGCCATGAGGGTCACGCGGGAGGGCTGGGGTCGGATCGGGCTGGCGGCCGGAACCGCCGCCGCGGTCGTCGGCGGCGCCTACGCGGTCGGGTGGCTGACGCAGGCGCGCCCCGATGCCACCTTGGAGAGAGCCGACGGCCCGGCGAGTGCCGTGTCCCGTCTCCTCGGAGTCGACGAGTCGAGCCTCACTGCGTACGAGACCTTCCGGGGTGTGCGGCCGTGGTCGTTCGTGGACAGCTTCGGCAATCCGTGCCTGTTCCTCATCGAGCACTCCGCGCTTCTATGGGAGGAGTGCGTGCCGCGCGAGGGGGAGCTGATGGCGGACATCGGAGCCTGGCCGGCCGTGGATCCCGACTTCGCGACGGGGCTGCCCGACGGCAGCGTCATCCGGTTCCACTATCGCGGCGACGCGGTGGACGTCTTCGTCCACCGCGCGGACCCGCCACGGCGAACCGGGCCGTGATCGCCGTGGCGGGAGCGCCGATCTGATCAGCCGGCGGGTACCAGCACCCGGTCGATCGTGTGGATGACCCCGTTCGACGCCTGGATGTTGATCGCCCAGAGGACCAGGCGCGGATCGCGCAGCGCCGTCGTCTCATCGCGGAGCGTGATGCCGCGCGGCTTGACGATGCCGCCGTTGGCCATCGTGAGCGACTTCGACGTCAGCACCTTCACCGGGCCGAGCTTCTTGCCCGCCACGACGTGGTACAGCAGGATGTCGGCGATCTGATCGATCGTGAAGGCGCTCGTGATCGTCGTCAGCGCCGCCGCTTCGCTCGCGGGCTTCACACCCGTGAGGTCGGTGACGAGGCGGATGAACGCCCGGTCGTTCGGTGCGAACACCGTGTACGTCGTACTGGTGTCGGACAGCGCCCCGTCCAGGCCCGTCGCGACGACAGCCTGCACGAGCAGGTCGTAGTCGTAGGGGTTCGTGTCGGGGGTGCCCCCGCCGGAGGCGGCCACGGCCACGTCGACGATCGTCCCGCGGGCGGGGGAGCCGCCCCACGCCTGGGCGGGCAGGGCGGTGAGTGTCAACGCGGCGGCCGCGACAGCGGCGACGGCGAAGCGGACTCGGTTCTTCATCGTTCAGCTCCTTCGGTGAGATGCGTCCGAGCTCCTGTGCCGGGCGTCATGAAGGTATTCCGGCGCGGCGCGCCGGCTGGATGCACCCCACGCCGAATTCATCCGCGCCGAAATGCGTGTGCCCGCGCCATCCACCCGCCGTTCGGCGCCGATGAACGGCATCCCGTCGGTTCATCCGCGGCATATGGCGAGGAGCGATCCCCGGAACCCGCCATTTGGCGCGGCTCAACCCGGCGCTTCCCGCCCGGCGCGGATCGACCCCGGCGCGGCTCAGCCCGGCGCGGATCGATCCGGCAGGAAGGCGCCGATTCAGGCCGTGGCGGCGGAGATCGAACGCTGCAACGGCCGGTAGTGCTCGATGACGGCCAGGCGGTAGCCCGCGACGTCGCCGCGCAGCGCGGCGAGCATGATGCCGTGCGCCTCGGCCGTGTGCTGGATGTCCTCCGGCACGGGGATGCCGAGCTCCGGGATGACGGCGGTGTGGACATCCCAGAACGTTGCGACCAGTTGCACCGCCAGCCGGTTCCCCGTCACGGCGACGAGCCTCGTGTGGAACGCGCGGTCGGCCTCGAGGAACGATTCGCCGCGGGAGGCCTTCTCGACCATCTCGTCCACGAGCGCGGACAGCTCCGCGGCATCCTCGCCGACAGCGCCGCCGACGATCGTCTCGGCGAGTGCGAGGTCCGGGGCGAGTCGCACCTCGACGACCTCGCGCAGCGCATTGAGGGTCCCGTCGGGGGAGAAGACGCCACGGAACACGAGCGCCTGCACCATAGGGTCGAGGGACATGGCGCCGACGTATGTGCCATGACCGTGCCGGACGTCGACGATGTCCAGCGTCGACAGAGCCCTGATCGCCTCGCGCACCGACCGCACGGCATCCCGGCGCACGCGGTGCCTGACCCGGTCGTCTGATCCCGGTCTCCGTTCGACGCAGCGGTGCCGGCGGCGGGTCAGGCGCTATCACGGCGAGGTGGGCGCCTCAACCCCCGCGCGCCATGCCGTTGTCCGCGTTATCGTCCTGAACACGGAGCACACCGAGGAGAGGATGCCGCGATGAGCGATCACGCGAAGGAACACGATGAGCCGACGGCGGGCGGCCTCGATGAACACGGCACGCCGGTCGCCGACGGGCAGGGCGCCCCGACCGTCGACGATGCGGTGCGCGACGAGATGGACGGCGGTGCTCTGGCGACGCCGGACGTCGACCTCGACGAGCCGCCCGCTCGCGCGGACGACGACGCGTGAACGCGGCCGTCACCACCCCGGTCACGCTCGGCGCCTCGTCGCTCGGGACCCGTCCCGGCGCCGCCACCCTCGCCGATGCGCTGCTGGCCTCGCCCCTGGGCAACGTCGACACGAGCAACAACTACGCCGGCGGCCGCAGCGAAGCGGCCCTCGGCGAGGCGATCCGGCGAGCCGGAGGGCTGCCGGCCGGGAAGCTCGTCTACTCCAAGGCCGACAGCGACGGCGACACCGGCGTCTTCGACGGCGACCGCGTGCGACGATCGCTCGCCGAATCGCTCGAGCGTCTGGGCCTGGACTCCCTCCCGCTCTACCAGCTGCATGACCCGTACACGATCGGCTTCGACGAGGCCATGGCTTCCGGCGGGGCCGTGCCCGCGCTGCTGGCCCTGCGCGAGGAAGGCGCCATCGGCGCGATCGGGATCGCCTCCGGGACGATGGCCCAGGTGCACGAGTACGTCGAAACCGGCGTCTTCGACGTCGTCCTCTCGCACAACCGCTTCACCCTCGTCGACCGTTCGGCCGAGCCCACGTTCGTGCGGGCGCGGGAGCTCGGGATGACGGTGTTCAACGCGGCGCCGTTCGGCGGCGGCACGCTCGCGAACGGCTCAGACACGTACGGCTACCACGCGATGCCCGCCGCCTTCGCGGCGCACCTGTCCCGCGTCCGCGAGCTCGCGGCGGAGTGGTCGGTCGAGCTGGCCGCCGCCGCGCTGCAGTTCTCACTGCGGCATCCGCTCGTGGACACGACGGTCGTCGGCGTCAGCTCGCTGGAGCGGCTGGCCGCACTACCCGCGCTGATCGAGGCCGCCGTGCCCGACGGCTTCTTCGAGGCGGTCGAGCGTCTCGGCCCGCCGCCGGCCAGCGGCAACGACTGACTCCACGCCGACGCGCCGCGTGTCGGCGGTGCGTGCGAGACTGCTGGTAGACACCCGCGCACCGCTCTGCGATGCTTTCGGGTCGGATCGACATTCTCGGAGAGCTCGTGCTCGGCAAAATCCTCCTCAAATACCTCGCGCAGTACCGTTGGCTGCTGCTCGGCGTCCTGGCCTTCCAGTTCGTCGCGGCGGTCGCGTCGCTGTATCTCCCGCGGCTGAACGCCGACATCATCGACAAGGGTGTCGCACGCGGTGACACGGGCTACATCTGGTCGACCGGCGTCCTGATGCTCGGCATCTCGCTCGGTCAGATCGTCGCGTCGATCATCGCGACCTACCTCGCCGCCCGCGCGGCGATGGCGGCGGGCCGCGACATCCGCCGCGACGTGTACGAGAAGGTCAGCGGCTTCTCCGAGCGCGAGGTCTCGCGCTTCGGCCCGGGGTCGCTCATCACGCGCAACACGAACGACGTGCAGCAGGTGCAGATGCTGGCCATGATGGGCGCCACGATGCTCGTCACGGCACCGCTGCTGGCGATCGGCGGCATCATCATGGCGCTCCAGCAGGACGTCGGCCTGAGCTGGCTCATCGCCGTCGCGGTGCCGCTGCTCCTCGCGTTCGTCCTCCTGATCATCAGCCGCATGGTCCCGCTGTTCCGCAGCTTCCAGGAGAAGCTCGACGCCGTGAACCGCGTGATGCGCGAGCAGCTGACCGGCGTCCGGGTCGTCCGCGCCTTCGTCCGCGAGCGCATCGAGGAGGAGCGGTTCGCCGTCGCGAACACCGACATCATGGTCGTCGGACGCAAGGTCGGGTCGCTCTTCGTCCTGCTCTTCCCCGTCGCGATGCTCGTCCTGAACGTCACCGTCATTGGGGTCATCTGGTTCGGTGCGATCCAGGTGGATGCCGGCAACGTCGAGATCGGCACGCTCTTCGCGTTCATGCAGTACGTCGCCCAGATCCTCATGGGGGTCCTGATGGCGAGCTTCATGACGATCATGATCCCGCGCGCCGCCGTGTCGGCCGAACGCATCGGCGAGGTGCTCGCGAGCGAGTCCACCCTCACGCGCGCCGAGAACCCGGTGAGCGACTTCCCGGCGCCCGGAACGGTCGCCTTCGCGGACGCCGAGTTCACCTACCCCGGTGCGGAATCCCCCGTCGTGCGGGGCATCACCTTCGAGGCGCGGCGCGGCGAGACCGTCGCGATCGTCGGATCCACCGGCTCCGGGAAGACGACGCTGATCTCCCTCATCCCACGCCTGTTCGACGTGACCGGCGGCGCCGTCCGCGTCGGGGGGGTCGACGTGCGCGAGGCCGACCTCGATCGGCTGTGGAAGGGGATCGGGCTCGTGCCGCAGCGTCCGTTCCTCTTCTCCGGCACGGTCGCCTCGAACCTCCGGTTCGGTCGCGAGGAGGCGACCGACGACGAACTGTGGGCGGCGCTGGAGATCGCGCAGGGCCGTGACTTCGTCGAGGAGATGGAGGACGGGCTGAACGCGCGCATCGCGCAGGGTGGCACGAACGTGTCCGGGGGCCAGCGTCAGCGCCTCGCGATCGCGCGCGCCATCGTGCACCAGCCCGACATCCTCGTGTTCGACGACTCGTTCTCCGCACTCGACCTCGCCACCGACGCACGCCTCCGGCAGGCGCTGTGGCGGGAGCTGCCAGAGGTCACCAAGATCGTCGTCGCGCAGCGGGTGTCCACGATCACCGACGCGGACCGGATCGTCGTGCTGGAGGACGGCCGGATGGTCGGCGTCGGCACGCACGAGGAGCTGCTGGAGACGAGCGAGACGTATCGCGAGATCGTCGAGTCGCAGCTGGGGGTGGAAGCATGACCGCCACGGAGAACCTGACCGAGGACGAGCGCCGCGACCTCGAACTCGCCGAACAGGCACGTCAGAACTCGGGCGACTGGGACAGCGTCAAGCCCGGCAAGGCCGCGAACTTCGGTCAGAGCTTCGGCCGACTGATCGGCCTGCTGAAGCCGCACGCCCTCGCGTTCGTGTTCGTCTCAGTGCTCGGCGCGCTCGGTGTCGTGCTGGCCGTCATCGCGCCGAAGATCCTCGGCGAGGCGACGAACCTCATCTTCGAGGGCGTCGCCTCGACCGCCCTCGCGGAGCAGTTCCCCGCCGGCACGTCGCAGGAGGTCGTCGTCGACGCGCTCCGCGGCGCCGGCCAGACCGACCTGGCGAACATGATCGCCGCGATGAGCGACTTCACCGTCGGCGCCGGGGTCGACTTCGAGGCGCTCCGTGTGGTCATCGTCGCCGTGCTCGCGATCTACGTCGTGTCGTCGTTCCTCAGCTGGATCCAGGGCTACGTCATCAACGTGATCATGGTCCGCACGATGTGGCGGCTGCGCGAGTCGGTCGAGACGAAGATCAACCGCCTGCCGCTGTCGTACTTCGACAAGGTCCAGCGCGGCGAGCTGATCTCGCGCGTCACCAACGACATCGACAACATCACGCAGACGATGCAGCAGTCCCTCTCCGGTGTCGTGACCTCGGTGCTCACGGTCGTGGGCGTGCTCATCATGATGTTCTCGATCTCGTGGCAGCTCGCCCTCGTCGCCCTCGTCTCGCTGCCCTTCATGGCGGTCATCTTCGGCGTCATCGGACCCCGTTCGCAGAAGGCGTTCAACACGCAGTGGCAGAAGGTCGGGCGCCTCAACGCCCGTGTCGAGGAGTCGTTCTCCGGGCACGCGCTCGTGAAGGTCTTCGGGCGCGAGGTCGACTCGCGGGAGAAGTTCCAGGTCGAGAACGAGGAACTCTACGAAGCCGCCTTCAAGGCGCAGTTCCTCTCCGGCGTCATCATGCCGGGCATGATGTTCATCGGGAACCTGACCTACGTCGGGATCGCCGTGCTCGGCGGGCTCATGGTCGCGAGCGGCCAGCTGCGTCTCGGCGACGTGCAGGCGTTCATCCAGTACTCGCAGCAGTTCACCCAGCCGCTCTCGCAGTTGGGCGGCATGGCGGCGGTCATCCAGTCCGGCACGGCGTCGGCGGAGCGCGTGTTCGAGCTCCTCGACGCCGACGAGCAGGAGCCGGATGCCCTCGACGCGCCGGCCGCCGTCGACGGGCAGGGCGTCATCGAGTTCGAGAACGTGTCGTTCTCCTACGCGCCGGAGCACCCGCTCATCACCGACCTGTCGTTCCGCGTCGAACCCGGGCAGACGGTCGCGATCGTCGGACCGACCGGCGCCGGCAAGACGACGCTCGTGAACCTCATCATGCGGTTCTACGAGCTCGACGGCGGCCGCATCCTCCTCGACGGGCAGGACATCGCCGAACTCACCCGCGACGACGTGCGCTCCCGCACCGGCATGGTGCTGCAGGATCCGTGGCTGTTCGCCGGCACCATCCGCGAGAACATCCGCTACGGCCGCGAGTCGGCGACCGATCAGGAGATCGTGGATGCCGCGACCGCGACGCGCGTCGACCGGTTCGTGCACTCGCTCCCGGACGGGTACGACACGGTCCTCGACGAGGAGGCGTCCAACGTCTCGGCCGGTGAGAAGCAGCTGATCACGATCGCGCGTGCGTTCGTCGCGCAGCCGTCGGTGCTGATCCTCGACGAGGCCACCTCGTCGGTCGACACCCGCACCGAGCTGCTGCTGCAGCACGCGATGGCCGCGCTCCGCGAGGGGCGCACCTCGTTCGTCATCGCGCACCGCCTCTCCACGATCCGCGACGCCGACCTCATCCTCGTGATGGAGCACGGCGACATCGTCGAGAAGGGCACGCACGAGGAGCTCATCGCCGCCGAGGGTGCCTACTGGCGTCTGTACCGCGCCCAGTTCGAGCACGCCGCGACCGACGAACTCGCGGAGGAGACGGCTCAGACAGAGGCCTGAGCCCTCACGCGCCGAGGAAACGGCGCAGCGTCAGGGCGTTGCGGACGGCGTGGCCGTGCCCGTCGTTGTTGAAATACGCCCAGACGTCGTGTCCGCTCGACGACCACTCCCGGATGCGGTCGGCCCACCACCCGAGGTCGTCATCGGAGTACGAGCCCTCGTACAGGCGGTCGTGGCTCGGACCGTGGAACCGGATGTACACGACGGGTGCCGTCGCACGCAGAATGCACGCGATGTGCGCGCCGCTCACGACGCAGTACGCCGCGCCATGGCGCTCCAGGAGGTGGAAGACGGCGTCGTCGTTCCAGGTCGGATGGCGCAGCTCGACGGCCGCGGTCATCCTGTCGGGTACCCGCGCGAGGAAGTAGTCCAGGCGGTCGTCGTCGCGCGGCATGTCCGGCGGAAGCTGCACGATCATGCAGCCGGCGCGGTCGCCGAGCGCGCGCCATCCCCGTGTCATGCGCTCCAGCCACACCTCCGGGTCGTAGAGACGTTTGCCATGCGTCAGACCGCGTGGCGCCTTCACGGTCATCGCGAAGCCGGGCGGGAGCCGCTCACGCCATGAGGCGAAGCGCGCGTCGGGCGGCCAGCGATAGAAGCTCGCGTTCAGCTCGACCGTGTCGAACGCCTCGGTGTAGCGCGCGAGGCGCCCTGCCGCCGGCATCCCGGGCGGGTAGAGGACCCCCGTCCAGTGGTCGTAGCTCCAGCCGGAGGTGCCGATTCGGATCATGCCGGGCGGTCGCTCAATCCGCGTCGATGACCTCGAGGAGCCTGCGCAGCTCGTCGCGGATCTCGTCGTGGTCGTGTTGACCGGCGCGACTCTCCCCGGAGATCACGCCGGAGCGGTGCACCTTGCGGAAGTCGCCGAACGGGAAGGAGTACGCCTGCTTGGTCTCCGCATTCTCGGCCTTGTCGATGCCGAGATGCCAATGCGAGAACTCCGTCCAGCCGTGCTCCTCGATGAAGCTGTTCTCCTCGTCCGCGGTGGGCGCGGCCTCCGACCAGGCGTCGCGCTCGTCGCGCACGACCTTGCCGGCGCGGATCAGCGTGCGGGCGTTCTGCAGCGCGGGGCGGTTCAGTTCGATAGCCATGCCCGGGATGCTACGAGGGCGTCCATGCGCGAGTCACCGGGTTGACATCGGCCCGGTTGTTGTCAAGCCCCCTGAGGTGCCCGGTTGCCGCGCCTAGCGTGGCGACCATGACGAACATCAGCGACAACGACGTGGCCGCCGCCTCCAGTGACGCCGACCCGGGGGGCCAGCCGCTCACGGGACGCGACACGACGTCTTTCGACGACCCGTCGCAGGACCCGGCGCAGGCCGAGTGGGAGCAGGCCGGCGACAGCGAGACCACCGGGACGGGAGCCGACCCGGCGGAGATCCCCGACGAGTCGGACGAAGTGCCCGCCACCGACCTGCCGACCTCCGCAGAGCAGCCGGAGACGCAGGGCGAGGACCCGGTGATCGCCGAATTGGGTGAGGACGGTCAGGGGGAACTCGCGCCGGGGGACGTCTGAGACGAGCGGCGCGGAGCATTTGACGCACACGCGAATGCGTGGACCGCCGTCACGCGTCAGCGACCGCGGCCCCCGACGGCTCGGACGATCGCGCGGCCGACCCGGAACAGGGCCACCGCCGCGAGCACCCACGGCCCCACGGTCAGGAGCGGGTCGAGCCAGGCGTGCTTGAGATCGACCCGGCCACGCCCGAACCGCGAGGCGATCGGACGTCGGCCACGCTCGCCGAGCACTCCCGACTGGGTGATCGGATCATCCGGCCGGCGCGAGAGGAAGGAGCGCAGATGCGCGCTCACGGCGTCGACACGGTCGCCCACCACGAGCAGGAGCCAGTGCGCGGTCTGGCCCTCACTGTAACGGTCGTACGCGAACCGACGGATGACGCCGGCGGCGCCGCGCAACGGCTGCGCCGTTCCGAAGACCGGCGTCAGCCGGAGATGCTCGACCGACTTCTCGCGGGGACCGCGCTGGACCTGCTGCTCCGGGAGATCCCAGTGTGCGCCGGTATCGATGCCCGGCTGCTCGCGGGGGAAGGCGGGACGCTGGGCGTGATCGAGGTCGGAGCCCCAGCCGGGGATCCGGGCCCTGAGCGCCTCGGCATCATGGGCGGCGCCGGGCTTGTCGGCGGTGTAGGGCATGTCGTCCTCCTGGGGTCTACGCGACGGTCGCGATGATCGGCTTGATGATGCCGTCGAGCTTGGATGAGAAGAGGTGGTAGCCCTCGGCGATGTCCTCCAGCGCGATCCGATGTGTGATGAGCTCTCTCGGCGCGATGTGGCCGGCGCGGATGTGCTCGAGCAGTCGCGGCCACTGGCGCTTCACGGGTGCCTGATTCATGCGCAGCGTCAGCCCCTTGTTCATGGCGTCCCCGAACTTCACCGCGCTGAAGAGAGGACCGTACGCACCCATGACCGAGACGGTGCCACCCTTGCGGACCGAGTCGATGGCCCAGTTCAGAGCGATCGGCGACCCGCCCTGCATCTTCAGCTTCGCCGCTGTGACGTGCTGCAGCACGTGGCCGTCCGCCTCCGCCCCGACTGCTTCGACGATGCGGTCGGGGCCCAGTCCGTCGGTCCTCTTCTTCAGGGTCAGCACGACGTCGTCAACCTCGCCGAAGTGCACGGTCTCCGCGAACGCGAAGGTCTCAGCCTTGCGCAGCCGGTAGTCCAGGTGATCGACGACGATGACGCGTCCCGCACCCATGAGCCAGCAGGACCGCGCCGCGGCGAGGCCGACCGGGCCCGCGCCGAACACCACGACGCTGTCGCCTTCGTCGATGTCGGCGAGCTGCGCTCCGAAGTACCCCGTCGAGAACGCATCCGTGAGCAGCAAAGCGTCCTCCGGGTGGATGTCGTCGGGGATGAGGGCCGGCCCGACGTCGGCGAACGGCACGCGCACGAGCTCCGCCTGCCCGCCGTCGTACCCCCCGGTGGTGTGCGAATACCCGTAGATGCCGCCGATGGCCGTCGCGTTCGCGTTGACGTTGTGGCAGTTCGAGTACAGCCCGCGGGCGCAGAAGAAGCAGGAGCCGCAGTAGATGTTGAACGGCACCATGACCCGGTCGCCGACCTTCAGCTTCTGCACGGAGGCCCCTACCTCTTCGACCTTCCCGATGAACTCGTGGCCGAAGGTGTGCCCGACCCGCGTGTCAGGCATCATCCCGTGATAGAGGTGGAGGTCCGAGCCGCAGATCGCGGCCAGCTCGACACGGACGATCGCATCGTTCGGATGCTCGATGCGCGGGTCCGGCTTGCTGTCGACCCGGATCTTGTACGGTCCGCGGTAGGTCATCGCTCTCATGACTCCGGTCTTAGGCGCGGACGCCGATCCACGCAGGGGGGTTGCATCTCGCCGCGCGATGTGGAATCCCGATCCCGCTCTGCGCGCGGGACGTAGGTGAGCGAATGATCGGCTACCCCCGAGCAGGTTGCGTGTCAAGCCCCCGCGCGGAGCGGAATCGGCGATCTATCTTCTGCCCACCGCCCACTTCTCGGGCGCTCACCGAGGACAAAACGTAGGGGGACATCGTGCACACCACATCCAGACGACTCGTCGCGGTCGCCGCCGCACTCACCCTCTTCGGCGGCCTCACCGGCTGCGCGCAGGGGACCGGCGGCAACGACGATGACGACGCGGAGTACAGCCCCGACACCGAACTCACCGGGTCGCTCTCGATCATGGGCTTCACCGGCGTCGACGAGGTCGCGACGTCACGCCTCGATCTGGCGAAGGAGGCTGTCGGCGACGTCGACGTCAAGCTCGCGGAGGGCGACCTCGACATGCAGCAGCTCCTCTCGGCGATCGCGACCGGCGCGCCGCCGGACCTCGTCTACGCGAACCGTGACCAGGTGGGCTCGCTCGCCGCCCGCGGCGCCATCGTGCCCCTCGGCGACTGCATCGAGGGCGAGGACATCCCGACGCAGGACTTCGTGGAGTCCGGTCTCGCCCAAGTCACCCTGGCCGACGACGTCTACGGCATCCCCGAGTTCAACACCGTGCAGATCACGATGGCGAACGCCGATCTGCTGGAAGCGGCCGGCCTGACGCTCGACGACGTCAACGGGTCCGATTGGGATGCCATGGCGGGCGCCGCCGAGGCGATGACGACGGAGGCATCCGGCAAGCTCTCCGTCATCGGCGTGGACAGCAAGCTCCCCGAGTTCCTCCCGCTCTGGGCGATGGCCAATGGCGCGGCGCTCATATCGGATGACGGCAAGACCGCGCAGCTCGACGACCCAGCCGTCCTCGAGGCGCTCGAGTGGGCAGTGGGCATCTACGACTCCCAGGGCGGCTTCAGCGCGGTCAAGGCCTACCGCGACTCGGCCGACTTCTTCGGCGAGGGGAACCAGTTCGCGACCGACGTCCTCGGCGCCATGCCGATGGAGCAGTGGTACGTCAACGTGCTGAACGATGTGTCGCCCGATGCGCCGGTGACCTTCGACACGGTGCGCGACCGCAACGGCGAGCCGCTGGCGTACGCATCCGGCTCGGCATGGGTCATTCCGGCCGGCGCCGAGAACCCGGCCGCCGCGTGCCGGTTCGCGCGTGTCATGACCTCGCTCGACGCATGGGAGGCCGCGGCGAACGCGCGTCTGGAGGCGCGGAACGAAGAGGGCAAAGCGTTCACCGGCATCCTCACGGGCAACGCCGAGGCCGACTCGATGATCCGCGAGATGACGACGGCCGACGACGAGCCGTGGGCGACCGCCGTGGAGAAGATGTACGAGGCGAACGACCGCACCTTCAGCCTCCCGGCCAATCCGGCCGACGCGGAGTTCAAGGCGGCGATGTTCGACGCCGTCAACGCCGTGCTGAACGGCCAGAAGGAGCCCGCCGACGCACTGGCAGCGGCGCAGGAGAAGGCGCAGTCTGCCCTCGATGAGGGATGGGCCAAGCTGGAATCGAGTGACTGATCATGGCCGCGGCCACGATCGTCGCGGACGATCCGACCCAGCGGGCGCGTGACGCATCGCGCGCCCGCGCGCACCGGCGCAACGCCGGGACGGCTGTGCTGTTCCTGAGCCCCTGGATCATCGGCTTCCTCGTTTTCACCGCGTGGCCGCTGATCTACAGCGCGTACCTGTCGCTGACCGACTACGACGTGATCAACGACCCGACCTTCGTGGGGTTGGACAACTTCGCGGAGCTGTTCGATGACCCGAAAGTGGGACTCGCGCTCAGCAACACGTTCCTCTTCACGGCGCTCCAGGTGCCCCTGTATGTCATCGTGTCGCTGCTGCTGGCGTTGCTGCTGCATCGGGCGGGTCGTGCGTCGGGGTTCTACCGCACGATCTTCTTCCTCCCGAAGATGACCCCGCCCGTGGCCGTCGGCGTGCTGTTCCTGCTCCTGTTCAACGGGCAGAACGGCCTGTTCAACAGCATGCTCGGAACGATCGGGATCGACGGGCCGTCCTGGACCACCGACCCGGCATGGGTGAAGCCGGGCCTCGTGATCATGAGCCTGTGGACCGTCGGCGCCTCCGTCATCATCCTGCTCGCCGCGCTGCAGAGCGTGCCTGAGGAGCTGTACGAGTCCGCCCGCCTGGACGGCGCCGGGTTCTGGCGGCAGTCGCTCAGCGTGACCCTGCCGATGATCAGCCCGGCGCTGTTCTTCATCGTCATCGTCAACACGATCGCGGGGCTCCAGACCTTCGATGAGGCGTACACCGCGTTCTTCGGGGCAGGGAACACGACGTACAGCAATGACGCGGCGCTGTTCTACGTCATCTACCTCTTCCAGCAGGCCTTCGAATTCCTGCACATGGGATACGCGTCGGCGCTCGCCTGGGTGCTGTTCGCGCTGATCATGGTCGTCACCACCGTGCAGATCCTCATCTCGCGCCGGCTCGTCTACTACGAGGGGGAGGAAGCGCGATGACGCTGTCCGCCACCCGCCCGCCGGCGGCCGCTCCCCTCGGTGATGAACCACAGGGCAGCCCGGTCCGCGTGCGCGAACGGCGCAGGCCGCACCGGGTCAGCCGCGTGATCATCGGCATCGCCCTCGCGATCTTCGCCGTGATCTTCGCCTACCCCTTCGTGTGGCTGATCAGCGCCTCCTTCAAGCCCCGCGGTCAGGTCTTCGACAACCGCCTCATCCCGGAGACCTTCACGTGGGACAACTACATCCGGGTCTGGCAGGAGGCTCCGCTTGCGCTGTGGCTGCTGAACACGCTCATCGTGACGGTGCTCGCGGCCGTCGCCGTGACGATCTCCAGTGCCATGGTCGCGTGGGGCTTCGCCTATTTCAGCTTCCGCGGCCGCAACGCACTGTTCGGCCTCGTCCTCGCCACCATGATGCTCCCCGGCGCCGTGACGATGATCCCGACGTTCCTCATCTGGAATTCTCTGGGCCTCGTCGGGACGCTCGTCCCGATGTGGGGCCAGAACCTCTTCGCGAGCGCCTTCTACGTGTTCCTGCTGCGACAGTTCATGCTCGGGCTCCCGCGCGACCTGTTCGACGCCGCCCGGGTCGACGGGGCGACCCAGTGGGGGGTCTTCTGGCGGATCGCGCTGCCGCTGAGCAAGCCGGCGCTCGCCGTGACCCTGGTCTTCGAGGTGCAGGCCGTCTGGACCGACCTCATGCGCGCGCTCATCTACCTGCGCGACGCCTCGACCTTCACCATCCCGCGTGGACTCAAATCCCTCGTCGACGCGTTCGGCTTCGGCGGCGAATGGCACTGGGAGATCATCGTGACGGCGAGTGTCATCGCCACGATCCCGATGATCGTCATCTTTTTCCTCGGCCAGCGTCAGATCATCCAGGGCATCAGCGCTGGAGGGCTGAAGGGATGATCGTCGCGGCGCGAACGATAAGCACCGGAAAGCGCATGCGCAACCCCTGCGAGGCCGCGCGCCGTGTTGGGCAGGATGGCGTCATGCAACGATTCCACTACACCGGCGACACGATCCTGATGGCGGACGACACGGCGGCCGCGCTGCTGGATTACGCGTCGGCGCTCGCCGAGGCGAACACCTCCGACGTCGTCGCCGTGCCGGTGGTCGACGAGACCGGCGCCACGACCATCGCCGAGCTCCTCATCGGCCCGGCGAGCCAGCTCTACACGATGCCGGCGACCGGAGTAGAGGAGATCGGGGGTGACGCTGCGGTCATCGCCGAACTGCGGATGCGGGCCGCCAAGCTGCGCCCGTCGCGTCCCGTGACCGAGGAGGCCTCGTCGTTCTCCGACGCGGATGACGACTTCGATTGACGAGCCGGGAGCTTGCCATGGGACACGAGACGCCGCATGCAGGGATGCGGGCGATGTTCTGGTCATGGATGGTCGTCGCCGTGGTCGGGCTGGCGGTCATGATCGCCCTACCGCTTGCGGGGCGCTGAGATGACTCGCGTCGCGCGCGACAACGGGCTGAGCCTTGCTTTCCTCCTCATCTTCATGCTGTCCCTCCTCGGGCAGTCCTTTGCCGGACACGCCTACCTCAATGAGGAGAACGCGCAGCACGGCCAGGCTGCTGTCGGCTATTGGCAGTTCGTCACTTCCTCGGACTTCCTCGTCGACGTCGCCGAGAACTGGCAGTCCGAGTTCCTGCAGTTCTTCCTCTTCATCCTCGCGACGATCTGGTTGATCCAGCGGGGGTCACCCGAGTCGAAGAAGCCGGGAGATGAGGGGCTGGGCTCGGACGAGGACCAGATGGTCGGCGAGCACGCGCGCCCCGACTCGCCCTCCTGGGCGCGCGTCCGCGGCATCCGCCTGTGGATCTACTCGAACTCCCTGCTGATCGTGATGGGGACGATCTTCCTGCTGTCGTGGTTCGCGCAGTCTCTCGCCGGGCACATCGTGGCCAATGAACAGAATGCCCAGCACGGCATGCCGCCGGAGACGTGGCTGGACTACGTCGCGTCGGCGGAGTTCTGGAACCGTACGCTCCAGAATTGGCAATCGGAGTTCCTCGCGGTGGGCGCGATGGTCGCGTTCTCGATCTATCTGAGGCAGCGCGGGTCGTCCGAATCCAAGCCGGTCGGCACTCCGCACCACACGAGCAGCCTCGAATCGGAGTGATCCGCCGTCAGCGTCCTGCGGCCTTGAGGGTGAGGAGCGCGTCGAGAGTCACCCATTCGTTCGGCGTGCGGGTCGAGACCGTGTCCCACGGCACGGACTCGATGTTCGATCCCTCTGCGGCAAGTCGCCAGTAGCGTGCGGTCGCGCTCCACTGGCCGTCCGGGCGGCGCAATGATTCGAGGTGGTCGATCGCGTCATGGCAGCGGGGATCACCGACCATGTCGAGCTCGGCGAGACCGACGAGGCCGGCGAGTACGTCGTAGTGCCAGTAGACCGGGTGGTGCAGCTTCAGGACGTCGGACGCGATCGGCTCGCCGGGGGTCCGCCGACGCCATGCGACGCGGCGCTGCAGGAACACCTCTGCCGCCGCGCGTGCGCTCGCAGCGGCGACGGTATCTCCGGTCGCCTCGGCGAACGCGTGCAGCCCGCGCATGGGAAGGAGGGTCTCGTTCACCGACGACATCGCCGCTGCCGGGTCGCGGTCGCAGTTCCAGCCGCCGTCCGGCCACTGCCAGTCCGAGAGCCGCGCCGCGAGCACCTCCCCGCGCCCGTCGTCGACGCCGAGGCGGGTGATCGCGAGCAGGGCGCCGCCGTGCTGCGATCCGCACCGGCGTGACCGGCCCCCCACGCGGGGGACCGCCGTCCGCGTCACCTGAGGTGTCACGCGCGGCACGTCCCGGTCGACCAGGTAGCGGGGCGACAGCCAGTGACCCAGCACGGCATCGCGGAGCGGAAGGAGTGCGGCGTCGCCGGGCGGGTAGCCGAGGGCGGCGAGGGAAAGGAGTGCCCAGTGCGCGCCGCGCCATTTCGCGTACGGCTGCAGATCGGCCGCCGCGGCGATGATCGTGCGCACCCGCGCCGAATCGCGAATCTCCTTCCGGAGTGCCCGCATCGGCCGCGCGTCCACCGGTTCGCCGAGGAGCTCTGCACGCACGCGCCAGCGTATCGATGGCTCGTCGCTGCGCAGCAGGCGTGCCACGACGGCATCCGTTTCCGCGGTCGTCATCCGCGTGCCGCCCACGCTGCGAGCGCACCGAGGAGCGCGCGGCGCCCCGCCGAATCGTAGGACCGCTCGTCATGGCCGAGCAGGTCCACCGCGATCCGCGCGGCGCCCACTTCGCGCACCCAGGCGGTCGGTGACAGGACGCCGTCGTGCTCGTGGTGGGCGACCTCGGCGCGCGTACCGAGCAGCTGCAGGCCCAGGTACCGCTCGTCCTCGACGTCGAAGTCGGCCAGCGCCCCGCCGCCCGGCAGGGTGCCGCCGTGAATGGTCGTGCGTCCGAGCGGCGGGTGCCAGGACACGTCGTCGACCCACCGCCCGCCCAGCAGTTCCGGCCCGCCCGGGAGGGCCTGCAGGCAGCGCAGCCCGATGTGCACGGCGAGGACACCGATCCCACGCGCCTGTGCGTCCGCGAGGCCCGCCGCCGCGGCATCCGGCGGGGGAGCGCCGTCCCCCGGGGCGCCCGCATGGAGGACCAAGAGGTCGACACCCCGAAGCCGGGTCAGGGCGCTGTCGACGTCGTCGACGCTCACCTCGAACCCCGCGTCCGCCAGTGCGGCCGACACGAGTGGCGTCGTGCGCGGGAACGGATGCCACGGGTCGGCGTAGCGCCCCGCGCCGCTCGCGATGAGTGCCCGCATCCGACCTCCGACTCCACTCGTCACCACTGTAGACACGCGTCGCCGCCCCGGCACCTCTCCGGGCGGCGTAGGTTGACCGCATGAGCGCACCGATCACCGGTCCCGCGCGGACGGTCCTGACGGTCGCCGTGCTCGCCTCCTTCGTGGCGTTCCTGGACGGGACGATCGTCAACGTCGCGCTCCCCGCCATCAGCCGGGATCTCGGCGGCGGCCTCGTGACGCAGCAATGGGCGGTCGACGCGTACCTCATCACGCTCGGCGCGCTCATCCTGCTCGCCGGCTCGGTCAGCGATGCGTTCGGCCGCGTCCTCGTGATCCGCCTGGGCCTCATCGGGTTCGGCATCGCCTCGGTCGCGGTGGGTCTCGCGCCCGACCCCACGGTGCTCATCGCGGCGCGGGCCCTGCAGGGGGCCGCCGGCGCATTCCTGGTCCCGAGCTCGCTCGCGCTCATCACCTCGACATTCCAGGGGGTCGCGCAGGCGCGCGCCATCGGCATCTGGACCGCGCTCACGACCGCTTCCCTGCTCGCGGGGCCGCTGCTGGGCGGCGTGCTGATCGACCTCGCGTCCTGGCGGTGGGCGTTCTTCATCAACGTCATCCCGATCGCCGTGACCCTCTTCCTGCTGCCGCGCATGGGGGTGCAGGATGTCCGGCAGCCGGGCGCGCGCGCCGATTGGCTCGGGGCGACGCTGTGCGCCCTCGGCCTCGGCGCGACGGTGGTCGCCCTCATCGAACAGGCCCGCCTCGGGTGGGAGCATCCGCTCGTCTGGGGCACGGGCATCGGCGGCCTCATCCTGCTGGTCGCGTTCGTCCGCCGCCAGCGCCACGTCGCCTCGCCGATGCTGCCGCTCGAGCTCTTCCGGGTGCGGAACTTCTCGACGGGAAACCTCGCCACCCTGCTGATCTACGGCGCGCTGTCGCTGAACATGATGGTCGTCGCGGTGTATCTGCAGGAGAACGCGGGCCTCTCCGCGACGGCCGCCGGGCTCGCGAGCCTGCCCTCGACGGCGATGGTCGCTCTCTTGAGCTCCCGCGCCGGCGCTCTCGCCGGGCGGTGGGGTGCGCGCGTGTTCATGACCGTCGGGCCTCTCCTCATGGCCGCGGGATGCCTGCTGCTGCTGACCGTGTCGGAGGCGTTCTCGTACTGGTGGCAGGTGCTGCCGAGCATGCTCGTGTTCGGACTGGGGCTCGCCCTGACCGTGTCGCCCCTGACGGCGGCCATCCTGGGGGCGATCGAGTCGGTGCACGCGGGTGTCGCCTCGGCGGTGAACAACGCGGTGGCACGCATCGCGGGGCTCCTGACCGTCGCATCCCTCGCACTGATCGTCGCCGAAGATCTCGACCTCGCGGGGCTGCACCGGGTCGTGGTCGTGTGCGCAGTGCTGCTGGCCGGCGGGGGAGTGGTCTCCTGGCTCGGCATCCGCGACCCGCGACGCGCGACGGTGGATGCCGGCTGACGGGGCGGATCAGGCGGCCGCGGTCTCGACCTCCTCGAGCACTCGCGGGTGCGCGAGGATCCGGAAATGCCCGCCGGTCGTGAGCATGACGTTCCGGGCGCCTGCCAGTTCGCTCCGCTCCGGGATGTGCGGGTCGAACGTGCCGTAGATCGAGACGATGCGGGTGTTGAAGGTCAGCTGCCCGCCGAGCGCCACGATCGTGGCATCCCGTGGGGAGAACAGGCGCAGCGAGCGGGCCGGAAGCATCGTGGCGTAGCGGGACCCCGCGAACGGCGTCGCGACGGCCACCATCGACCGGACGCGGTCGCCGGCCGGGCCGACCATGACCTGCTTGCCGACGAGCCCGCCTTTGCTGTGCGCCACGAGGACGACGTCGCGGAGATCCCGCTGCTCGAGGTAGGCGGTGACCTTCTCGGCCATCTCGGCCACGGGGCGGCGGTTGCGGCGCAGCAGCTCGACGACGTGGACGGGATGGCCCCGATCGTGCATGGCCGCGACGAGGGGCTGCATGAACTTCCACGTCTCGTAGACGCCCGGCAGGATGACGATCGGCGTGCGATCGCCCGTGCGGAAGATCGCCGGATCGGTGCGGTTGAACGTGGCCCGCAGCTGCCAGAAGCCCGCATAGGCGTAGTCCCGGAACCACCACACCAGGACCCGCGCCGTGCGGATCACGGTGTCACCCGGGATCGTCCCGTGAGAGCGCGGATCGCGGAGGCCACCGCTCGTGGCGCGGTGTGCTGGACGACGTGGAACCCGCGCGGGATCTCGACGAGTGTCGCCGTCGCGGTGGCGTCCCGCAGGGTGCGGCACCACTCGCGCCCCGCGATCGGATCGCGGGCCCCGCGGAGAACCATCACCGGCACGTCCAGCGCCGCGACGCGGTCCTCGATGGGGTAGGACAGCATGTGCCGGACCTGCGCGAGGTACCACGGCACCCCACAGCGGAAATAGTCAGTGAGGACGATCGCATTGACGGTGGGTGTCTCGCCGAGCGTGTCGACGGCCAGTGCGGTGAGCTGGGCGCGGAGCGTGCGGTGCGCGGCATCGGCCACCGGTCCCATGACGACGACGTCGGTCACGAGGTCGGGCCGCTGCGCCGCCGCCTCGACGACCCACTGCGCGCCCATCGAGTGTCCGACCAGGACGACGGGACCGAGGTCGAGTCCGGCGATCACGGCCGTCAGTGCGTGCGCCATCGCCTCCACGGGGACGTCCCGCCCGGGCTTGGGGAGCCCCGCGTATCCGGGCATGTCGATGGAGTGCACCGACCCGTCGAGGGCCAGGGTGGCGTGGAGCCGGGCGAGGTAGCGGTGCGAGACGCCGATCCCGTGCACGAGGACGACCGGCGGCCGCAGCGCGCTCGCCGCTTCGGGCCCGCCGGAGATGACGCGGAAGGCCAGGTCCTCGACGTCGATGCGGCGCGGCCGCCGGGGTGCCGAGCCGGAAGCGGCAGTCGCCGTCGAAGTCGCAGTCACGTGCCGAGTATGCGGGATGCGCTGCGCACCCGGCAGCGGGTTGCCATCGGCATCCCGCCGCGCTATGCCACGCGAACCGTAGGAGGAGACGGTGCGGGTGGGGCGAACGGCGCGACATCCGCCCCACTTGTCACGTCCGATCCTGCCGTTCGCACCGCACCCCGAACCTGTGAGGCGCACAGGCTGAGGGCGTAGCGTCGGAGCCAGCTCCGCAGCCCTGAACATCGAGGAGGGCATCGTGGACGTCATCCGCACCATCCCACGCACCGACCGCGGCGCCGGTCGAGCGGTCAGCGAGTTCTCGGATCTGGCGCAGAAGGTCCGCGACAGCGGACTGCTCCGGCGGCGCTACGGCTACTACTGGTCCAAACTCATCGGGCTGCCGCTGCTGCTGGCCGCCTGCCTGGTCGCGTTCGCCGTCATCGGCGACACGTGGTGGCAGATGTTCACGGCGGCGGTCCTCGCCGTCGTCTTCACGCAGATCGCGTTCCTCGGCCATGACGCGGCGCACCGCCAGATCTTCGTGTCCGGGCGGTGGAACGATTGGACGAGCCTCGTCCTCGGCGACCTCCTCGTCGGGATGAGCTACGGCTGGTGGCAGCACAAGCACACCCGGCACCACGCGAACCCGAACAAGATCGGCGCCGATCCCGACATCGAGCTCCCGGTCATCGTCGTCGCCCCGGAGCAGCGCGCCCGGCCGCGCAACCGCGCGGTCCAATGGCTGCGCGCGCACCAGGGCATCTTCTTCTTCCCCATCCTGCTGTTCGAGGGGGTGTCCCTGCACGCGTCCGGCATCCGCCGCGTGGCCGTGCGCGAGCACCTCGACCGTCGCTGGGTCGAGATCGGGTTGATGCTCGTCCGGATCGTCGGGTTCGCGGTGCTCGTCTTCCTCGTGCTCTCGCCCGGGGTCGCGCTCGCATTCCTGGGTGTGCAGCTGGGCCTCTTCGGCTTCTACATGGGCATCTCCTTCGCGCCGAATCACAAGGGGATGCCGATCGTCCCGCGCGACATGAAGCTCGACTTCCTGCACCGCCAGGTCATGATGAGCCGTGACGTGCGCGGCGGCCGGCTGCTCGATGTCACCATGGGTGGGCTCAACTACCAGGTCGAGCACCACCTCTTCCCCTCGATGCCCCGCCCGCATCTGCGCCGGGCCGCGCCGATCATCGCGGAGTACTGCCGCGAGCACGGTGTGCCGTACACCAGCGTCGGGCTCCTCGCGTCGTACGCGATCGTCGTGCGCTACATCAACCGCGTGGGGCTCGGGGAGCGCGACGTCTTCACCTGTCCCCTCGTCGAGCAGCGCAGCTTCGTCGGCGCCTCATGAGGCGCGCGGCGGGGCATGAGCGTACCGCCGCACCGCAGCGAACGGCAGGGGCACCGGGTGCCGGCGGGGCGGATGGCGCGTCATGGGCCTCACGCGTCGCACCGGGTCCTGCAGATCGCGCCCCGGACGGCCTAGCCTGGCGGTATGACCAGCCCCGCCAGCTCCCCGATCCCGGTCGGACACGCCGGAGAACCGCACGCGGCCGGCCTCTCGCAGCGCCTGAACTGGCTGCGCGCCGGCGTGCTGGGCGCGAACGACGGCATCGTCTCGACGGCAGCCGTCGTGGTCGGCGTCGCGAGCGCGACCTCCGATTCGCTGCCGGTCCTGCTCGCGGGGGCCGCGGCGCTCGTGGGCGGTGCCATCTCGATGGCGCTGGGCGAGTACGTCTCGGTGTCCAGCCAGCGCGACAGCGAGCGGGCCCTGATCGCGAAGGAGCGCCGGGAGCTCGCAGAGGAGCCGGAGGAGGAGCTCGAGGAGCTCGTCGGCCTCTACGAGGCGCAGGGGCTGCGGCCCGAGACGGCGCGTCTGGTCGCGGTCGAGCTGACCGAGAAGGATGCGCTCCGGGCGCACCTCTCGATGGAGCTCAACATCGATCAGCAGGATGTCGTCAGCCCTTGGCACGCGGCGCTCGCGTCCGGGATCGCCTTCACGATCGGTGCGCTCCTGCCGCTGGCGACCGTGCTGCTGCTGCCGCATCCGGCCCGCATCGTCTGGACCTTCGTCGCCGTCCTCGCGGCCCTCGCGCTCACGGGCTATGTGGCGGCGTGGATCGGCGGCTCCAGCCGCGGACGCGCGGTGCTGCGCACCGTGATCGGCGGGATGCTGGCGCTGGGCGCCACTTTCGCGGTCGGGACGCTGTTCGGCGCCACGATCGTCTGACGCGCGTCAGCGCGCCCCCGCGACAGCCTGCCCCGGAGTCAGCGCGTCTTGGCGTCGGCCTCGGACAACTCGACGAGCGAGTCGGCGAGCTTCGAGATGATGTCGGCGCCGATCTTCGCGTCCTCGGGGGACAGCGACTCGATGACGTCGACCACGGCCTTGTGGTGAGCGGCGAACGCCTCGTCGACGCGTGCGATCGCTTCCTCGGTGGGGACGAGATAGTGGGCGCGACGGTCGTGCGGATGCTGCACCCGCTCGATCAGCGAGCGGTGCACGAGCCGGTCGACCACATTCGTCACCGTCGCGCTGGACGTGTCCAGCATGACGATGAGGTCCTTCGGGCTGAGGTCCCGGCCGTCCCGGTAGCCCTGCACGAGGTAGCGCAGAGCGGAGAGGTCGAGGTGGGAGAGGCCCGCACGCGTCAGCGTGCGTTGCGCCTGCACCCGTTCCGCCTCGCGCAACCTCAGGATTGCCGCACTCAATCGCTGACCCTCCGACGACGTGGGGGGCGCAGCGTAGAGGTGCTCGATTTCGTGCCGCATGACCAGCTTCGGCATATCTCTACCTCCGGAACTCCTTGTAATCCGCGGCGACTCGGCGTTATCGGAACCGTATCGCGATGGGGCGTTCCGTCGAGTATATACGCAATGTTGTGTGACAGCTGGAAAGTAACACAGCAAGTGTGATACATATTTAGTTAGATTCACATCAGCCGAGATCGGCGCCGACAGAAGGAGACACGAATGACCATCGCAATGCACACATTCGGCACAGTCCCCGAGCCGGTCACGGCCCCGCACGTGGGGTTCGGAACGGGTCTGGTCCCCGAGATGCGCCCGATCGGGCGGGGTGGCCTCGCGGACATACTGGCCGTGCGGCGCCACCAGCGCCGGCGCCAGCTCACCGTCCGGGCCGCGTGAACCCCCCATCATGAACAGCAAGAGCGAGAGGACCACCACCATGGGAAAGCTCTACTACGGAAACGGCGACGCGCCGATCCAGATGTCCGACCGGCTGCTCGCGCACCTGAAGTTCGTCGCGACGACCAAGCTGCGGCGCCAGGAGAGCTTCGCGCTCAACGTCTTGCACCCGACCGGAGACGAGGGTGGGCGCACCACGCTCTGGGTCCAGCCGGCCATTCCGCTCCGGTTCGTGTTCAGTTCCGCCGAGGCGGAGGCGCTGGATCGCGAGCTCATCCGGCAGCTCGCCGACGACGCGAACACGACCGGCGGGATGACGATCGACGCACGCGAGGCGGCCCGGCCGCTGAACGCCGTCCCCGCCGCGGCCTGACCCGGTCGAAGGAGCAGTGATGGCGATCACGATCGCGCCGCGGCTCGCACTCGAGCCGCTCGACGAGCGGTCCTGGCGACTGCGTGACCGCGATGTGGCGGTGAACGAGGCGTCCAGCGTCGTCGCGTACGTCGAGCAGACACCCGATGAGACCTACGAGGCGACCTGGGTTGCCCACCCCGGCGGAACCGATGTCTACGCGACGCTCGGCCACCTGCTCGCCGACGCCGAAATGCGCATGGCGCTGCACGCCCCGGATGTGCCGCGGACTGCCGTCGCGGTCCCCGAGGAGTCGCTCCTGGACGAGGTGGACGAGTTCGAGGATGCACTCGAGGAGGAGTGGACGCGGATGTACGGCGAGCGCCCCCTCGGGGTCTGACACGCTCGGCCTCTGACACACCGGGCTTCTGACGCATCACACGAGAGAGGGCCGGAGCGCACTGCGCTCCGGCCCTCTCTGCTGTGCGGGGTCAGGTCTGGCGGCGGACGAACCGCAGCAGCCAGGCGATGACCGCGATGATGACGATGATGAGACCGATCCAGAGGAGGAACTTGGCGGCCTCGACGAAGACGCCGAGCAGAAGCAGGACGATGCCGACGATGAGCAGAATGACAGCGAGTGAGGTCATGACATCATCGTCCCGCGCCTGCCGCGCCCGCGTCCACGGGTTGACAGCGTGCGGGACGCGGGGCTAAAGGAGCGAGATCTCGCGGGTGTCGGGCGCGCCGATCCGCCGCGCACGGTCGAGGAGCCCTTCCTGCAGGTAGCGGGCATAGCCCTCCGGCGCACGGCCCTCACGCCGACCGCTCGTGCTCACCCACGCGGCGTCCGTCGCCACCACACGCCCTCCGGCCTGACGGATCAGCTCGGCCACGCGGACGTCCTCGTGCGCGGGCGCCGGGGGGAACCCGCCGACCCCGATGAGCGCCGACGCGCGGATGCCGAGGTTCGCGCCGTGCACGTGCCCGTTCGCGACGCCCGGTGTGTGCGTCGCCCACCACGCGGCGGTCTGCTCGGGGGAGAGGTCGGCGAAGTCGGGTCGGACGGTCCCGATCACGAGATCGGCGCCACGACGGGCGTGGACGAGCTGATGCGTGATCCAGTTCGGGGGCACGACGGAGTCGGCATCCGTGTGGGCCGTCCAGATCCGCCGGAGGTCGTGGTCCGGCAGGGCGGCCAGAGCCTGGGCGATCCCGGCCGCGCGGGCGACCCCGACGGCGCGGGCGTCGATGGCGGTGACCGGCACGCCGGCGGCCGCCGCGATCCTCGCCGACCCGTCCGTGCACGCGTCCAGGACGACGTGGACGTCGACGCGCTCGACTACGGCCTGCGCAGCGAGCACCGCCACGGCGACCGAGTCGAGGCACGCGCCGAGCAGCTCCTCCTCGTCGTGCGCGGGGATCACGACCGCGACCGCGTCGATGCGCCGCGTCACCGGAGACCCTCCGCCTGCGCGACCGACGGCGCGCCGGGCGCCGTCCACACATCGAGGAGGACGTCGTCCTCGACGTGCCGAGCCAGTCGCGCGAGCCCGAGATGCGCGAGTGCGGCGTGCACGACCGCCCCATCGAGGGGGGCGCCCTCGATGGGGTGCCGCCAATGGCAGGCCACGAGCACCCCGGCGGGGGCGAGGGACGCCCTGATCCGCTGCAGGGCGAGGCGGAGGTCGTCCGCGGACCAGTAGTAGGCGATCTCGGAGAGGACGATGAGGTCGAACCGGCCTTCCGGCCACTGCGCGGGGAGGGTGAGGCGGGTGAAGTCCGCGCTCGCGACTCTGGACTCCGCCCGGCGCAGGGCCTCGGCGGAGGCGTCGACCGCGAGGAGCCGATCGCAGCGCGCCGCGAGCGCGGCCGTGAGCACGCCGGTGGCGCAGCCGAGCTCGAGCGCGCTCTCGAAGCGCGGCCGCGGCAGGCAGGCGAGCAGCAGCGCACGCTTGCGCTCCTCGTACCAGCGCGTCTCGAACCCCCACGGGTCGTCGTGCCGGGAGATGAAGGCCTCGAAGTCCGCAGGCGCGACCGACACGCGCGGCCGGTCCGGTTCCGCGGCGAGGAACAGCTCCACGGGCCGGTCGAAGTGCGCGAGCATGCCGGCGTGCAGGATGGGCTCGGGACCCGACGACTGCGAGACGAAAGCCGCGATGGCGGCGGTCTTCGCGGCGCGCGCGTCGTCATCGAGGGCGACCTCGCGCCACGGGCCGGGGTCGGGGGCCTCCGGGTCGCCCCAGTGCCAGTACCAGACGGGGTACCCGACGACGGCGGCTCCCCGCGCGCCGGCCCGCACCGCCTCCCCGAGGACGCGATGGTCGCGGTGCCCGTCACCCCACCAGGTCGTCGCGAGAAGCGTCGTCGTGACGTCGATGTCGGCGAGCTCCTCCGCGATCGCGGCGGACAGGTCCCCGACGTGCTCGCGGAGGCCGCCGTCGGGAAGACCGAGGAAGCGGATGCGGGCGCGCGGCGCCACGTGCCGCAGGGCCTCGACCAGCTCGCCGCGGCGGGTGCCGCCGTGCGCATCGTCGCCGGCGTCCGCGGGGCCTGCCGCCTCCCCGTCCGTCGCGACGACGACTGTGACGACGGCGCCGGCGGCCGACGCCCGCGCCATGAGGCCGCCGGCACCGAGCGTCTCGTCATCCGGGTGCGCCGCGAAGACGATGAGATGCTCCGGCAGCTCCAGCGGCACGGCGTCCGCGCCCGCATGGGACCACGCCGCTTCCGGGGTGCCCGCGTCGCGATGGTCGAACGCGACGCTCACGAGGCGACCAGAGCGCCGAGCCGGGCGAGGTCGCGCTCGGCGTGGTCCTGGCGGACGTAGACGCGCAGATCGGCGACCCGGCGCGCGTGGTCCTCGTCGGTCGTGAGCGGACCGGGACCGAGCGCCCGGTCGGTGAGATCCAGCACCCGCTCGACGGCATCGCTGACGACGGCGCGGACGCGCGCGGCGAGCAGGCGCGCGCCCGCGTCGTCGAGGTCGCCCGCGTCGACCGCTCGGGCCGCGTCGCTCAGGGCCGTCCTGGCTCCCCAGAGCGCGGCATCCGCGGCGCCGGCGTATGCCCGCGCCAGCTGGTCGGCGCGCTCCGCGCGCGCGGCGGCGGCGAGTGCGTCCGCGAGCGGGCGCGCGCCGCCGCACCAGATGGCCGCGACCCCGATGCCGCCCCACGCGAAGCCCGGGCGCCGCTGGTACCAGCCCGGCGCCCCCACCGGCACGGCGAACGCCTGCGTGAAGTCGACCGGCGCGCTCACGACCTGCTGCAGCCCGCGCGAGACCCAGGGACCCGAGTGGGCCGCGGCTCCGCTGCCGCGCAGACCGACGGCGAACAGCCGCCGCTGCTCGGGGCCCACCCATGCTGTGACGAGCGCGTGGGTGAGGTGCGCGGCGAGCGAGCACCACGGCTTGGTCCCGGACAGCTCCCACTCGCCGTGCTCGCGCCGCTCGGCGACGAGGCGCGCCCCCGGACCCTCGGCCGCGAACACGCCCCACGTGCTGTCGTCGTCGACGTCGAGCGCGCGCCGCAGTTCGCCGGTGTCGACGCCCGATGCGCCGGCCTGGCCGAGGATCGCGAGCGCATCCACGTGCGGCTCGAGGATGCGGGCCGCGCCGACATCGCGGGCGGCGACGGCGGCCAGCGCATGCCACAGCTCTGCGGTCGCGCCCTGGCCGGGAAGCGGCAGCGAAGGGGCGACGTCGCTCACCCACGCGAGCGTGGCGGGAACATCCGTCCCGAACCCCTCGACGTCCTCCGCAGACGCCACGAGTTCCGCCGCCGTCCGCCCCGTCATCACGTCCTGTGCCATGCTCGGCCTCGCTTCCTTCCCGAGCACTTTCGCCCGGATCGCGAACGACGGCCACGGGCTTGACGAGATGCGCCCGGCTGGGTAGGCGAAGCGATACCACCGGCATCCGGCAGGCGCAACCCCGATGCTCCCGCCGGGGGGAGTGCGTATCGTTCGAGACCCACCCGGAAAGGAAGGCGGCTCGACATGGCCACGACGCAGAAGGCGAAGAACACCTCCCCGAAGTCCTCCCCGAAGAACAAGCGGCGGCCGAGCGCGACGGGCGCCCAGTTGACGGACAAGCAGAACGCGGAGAACGGATTCCGGGCGTCGAAGGAGCTCAGCGAGAAGCTGCAGGCCGTGCTCGTCGACCTTCTGGAGCTCGCGTCGCAGGGGAAGCAGGCGCACTGGAACGTCGTGGGCAAGAACTTCCGGGACACGCACCGCCAGCTCGACGAGATCATCGAGGCGGCGCGGGGGTTCAGCGACACCGTCGCCGAGCGGATGCGGGCCCTGCACGCCCTTCCGGACGGTCGCAGCGACACGGTCGCGGAGACCACGACGCTGCCGGAGTTCCCCCAGGGTGAGATCGCCACGGGCGACGTCATCGACCTCGTGACCGAGCGCCTCGAGGCGACGATCGGCACGTGCCGTGACGTGCACGACGCGGTCGACGAAGAGGACCCCACGAGTGCCGACATCCTGCACGCGATCCTGGAGAGCCTCGAGCAGTTCGCCTGGATGGTCAGTGCGGAAAATCGCACGCCCGCGGCCTGACGATGGGCAAGCTCACCTACGACCGAGTGGTCAAGGTCGATTTCGAAGACCGCCAGCTCGCGCACCTGCAGCTCGTCATCGGGACGAAGCTGCGACGGGGCGAGTCCTTCCACTTCTCCTGGAAGGACGACACGAGCATCGGCGACGGACGCACGACCATCTGGCTGCACCCGCACTGCTCGCTCGTCTACAAGTACTACGGGAGTCGCCGGCCCCAGCTCAACATGGCCTGGGTCGAGGCGCTCGCCTACACGGCGAACTCGCCGTCGGGGCTGTACCTCGTGCCGGAGCCTGCCGAGCACGCCACTTCGGAGGGGACGGAACTGTGAAGCGCATCGACATCTACTACGGCGGCGAGCGGTACAGCGTGGGTCAGCGGGAACTCGCCGCGGTGCAGGCAGATATCGAGGCGGCGCTCTCCTCGAGCGGTCCGGCGTGGATCCAGGTGAACGACGGCGACGGCGCTCCGCGCACGGCGTATCTTCTGATCACGCCGGGAGTGCCGGTCGCCGTGATCCCGATCCCCGAAGGGGGCGGCGAGGACACCGGGCCGATCATCGACATCTCGGACTCGCTCGTCCCCAGCTGAGGCTAGGTCGTCGGTTCCTCGATGCCGTCCGGTGCCTCGACGTGGTCCGCGACGAGCATGATGCCGCCCGAGGAGTTGGCCGAGTTAGCGAGTTCCTCGATCCACTCACGGTTCAGCGGAGGAGGTTCGGGCTCGTCGAAGACGAAGCGCAGCGGAATGGAGGGGTGCAGCCACAGGGTGGTGCGCCCCGAAGGGTGGTCTTCCGGATGCTTCCAGGACACCGTGAAGCTCTCCGAGCGCCGGAGTTTCGTTGCGATAACCACCTTGAGGTGGGCCAGCGTCCGATCCTCGATATGGATCGGCGTGGCCGACCCGCCGTAGTAGATCATGCCCATACGGCCACCATAATGGGCAGGGGTGCTGTGTGTCGTATGGGACGACCGCGAGTGCCTTACGAGAGGATCTCCGGGTGGGCAAGTTCATCTACGAGGGCACCGTCAAGGTGGACTTCGACGACCGCGCGATGGCGCACATCCAACTCGTCATCGGCAACAAGCTCCGACGGGGTGAGTCGTTCCACTTCACGTGGCGTGACGACAAGAGCATCGGAGAAGGGCGCACCTCGATCTGGGTGCACCCGCAGGCCTCGCTCGTGTACAAGTACTACGGCAGTCGCCCGCTGCGGCTGAACCGCGCCTGGACCGAAGCACTCATGTTCACGGCGAACTCGCCGACCGGGCTGCACATCGTGCCCGAGCCCACCGACCCCGGAGACGGCGAGCTCTCCGCCTGACCCTGCCGGGGCTCGCGCGGGGCGGGCGCTGCGCCGTTGCGTGGCCCCGCCGGGCTAGCTCCGGATGCGAAACCTGTCAATCCCCTCCGGGCCACGGCCGACCTCGCGCAGTCTGGCGGTATGACACACCCCCTCCCGGGGCGTGACGAGCATCCCCCGCCTCCCACGCCGCCGGAACCCCAACGACTCGACAACCGGCAGCTCCGCCACACCAAACCCATCCCGGTGCCGCACCGGCCACCACTCGGCCGCGCGCAGGGGCGCGGCTGATCCGATCAGTACCCGTCGAGCGCCGGCACGAGGGTGAAGACGATCTCCTCGGCTTCTCGGCCGAGTCCCGGGGCGTACGCGATGCTGCGGGAGACCTCCGTGAAGCCGTTGCGCTCCAGCACGGCGATGGATGCCGCGTTGTGAGCCGCGACGCGCGCGAAGAGGGGACGCTCGGCCTCGTGCGAGACCAGGAGGCGCAATGCCGCGGTCGCGACGCCGTGCCCCCACGACTGGCGTTTGATCCAGAAGCTGACTTCGCGGTCGCCGTCGACCGTGAAGGCCGCCGCCGTGCCCGCGAAGCCGCCGCGCTCGGTCACGACGAGCATCGTGACGCCCTCGGCGGCGCGCTCGCGGGCGATCCAGGCATCGAAGGTCGCACGGTCGTCCGGCCGCTCGGCCGTGAAGGCGGCGATCGCCACCGCCTCCGGGTCGCGCATCATCTCGAAGACGGCGTCGAGGTCGTCGTCGTCGAGGTCGCGCAGTTCGATGTGGCCCACGACTCGACGCTACCGACCCGCTGGGACGGAGGGAACCCGTCAGGGATTCATCCCGGCGATGAGCACGACGCACGGACCCACGAGCACGATCCACATCGCGGCGAAGATGATCATCACACCGGTGGCGAACCGCCGCCATTTGGGCAGGAAGTAGAGCAGGGCCGTCAGGAGCGGGATGACGATGAACGGCCAGAACGGCAGGATGTACGACGATCCCCCGAGCAGGCCGTTGGCGGACGGCATCATGCTCCCGGTCGCGAAGAACAGCGCGATCGCGAGCACGAACAGCCCCGCGCCGGCCGCCGTGCCGAGCCCGATGCCCGGTCCCGGCCGTTTGGGCGGCACACCGTACCCGGGAGGCGGCGGCCCGTATCCGGGAGGCGGCGCACCGTAGCCGGCCGGCGGTCCGGCCTGCGGCGGTCCGGCCTGCGGCGGTCCGCCGTACGGGGGCACGCCGTGTCCCTGCGGCGGCACACCGCCGGCTCCCTGCGGTGGCAGCCCGTACCCGGCAGGCGGGACGGGCGGCCCCGGGTCGGGCGGGAGGGGCGGTCCCGGGTCGGGTGGGAGGGGCGGTGCGGCGGCCGGCGGCCCGGCGTCCGCTCCGACGGCATCCTCGTCGTCGGGCGGTTCAGGCGTGCTGTTGCTCATGATGCGACGTCCTTCCTGGTGCAGTGGGTGCGGGTGCGCGGAACTGTCCGCGCGAGGACTTGTAGACGATGCGGGCGATGAGGAGCGGGATCGTCACGAGGAGGAACAGCTGCGGCCGCGTGAGTCCGAGCCACGCGACGTCGTTGCCGCGGACGAACTCCACGAGGAAGCGGAAGACGCCGTAGGCCGCGATGTACAGCGTCAGCGTCTCGCCGGCGGCGAGCGGACGGTGCCGCAGCCACCACCAGAGCGCCGCGAACGCGAGGGCGTGGAAGACGATCTCGTACACGAAGCTCGGATGCAGCGGGACGCCCGCCGGCGCACCCACGCGGGCGGCGGCGTCCGCATCCAGCACAATTCCCCACCCCATGCCGGTCGGCGTTCCGGGCTCCTCGGTGAGGAGGCAGCCGATCCGACCGATCACCATCGCCAGCGCGACCGCCGGGGCGAACAGATCACCGGTGCGCTCCGGGTAGCGCACGATCCGCTTCGCGACATGCACGCCCGCCCACGCGCCGACGAGCGCGCTGAGCATCGACGCGTTCCCGTAGGCGAGCTGGTCGACGAGGCTGAGGTTCTGGGTGGGGTCGAGGTGCTGCGCCCACGTCCCGAGCCGGGAGAAGAGGGCGGCGCCGAGCAGGGCGCCGAGCACGATGTGCGGGATGCGGGGGTCGGTCACGCCGCGCCGGCGCTCCTCGACGAGGAAGACGATGCCCGCCGCCCCGAGTCCCAGCGCCACGAAGACCGCATGGGTGTCAGCCGGCGGCATCCACCCGACGAGGTCCTGCAGCGTGGGGAACACCGCTCAGGTCCAGACCGAGACCCAGAGCGATATCCACAGCGGCACGGCCGCCGCGGCGGCCACGGCGATCACCGCGAGGTAGGCGAGCACGAGCCGCGTGTCGCCGAGCTTGCAGCGCGAGCGCAGCAGCCCCGCGCGCCGGGCCTTGGCGTAGCCGGTGATAGCGACGACCGCGAACGCGAGCACCGCGATCGGTCCGAGCAGCGCCGCGAGCAGGGCGACCGTCGTGTAGACGCACAGCCGGAGCGGGTCGAACGGCGGCGCCGGATCGGCGACGGAGTCGTCGCGCCGGTTGAGGCCGCTGAAGTCGTAGGCGCTCATCGCGCCACGCTCACCGGGATCTGGCTGCGTGTGCCGGTCGCGGTCGACAGCCGGCGGCGCCCGAGCGGTGCCCACGCCTGCACGGCGCAGAACGGCGCGCACTGGTGCGCGTCGGTCGTCTCGTTGACGGTGGCCACGTGCACGCAGCACTGCGTGAGGCGCTCTTCGATCATCGTGTTGATGTCCATGAAGGGCTTGATGGTGATGCGCTTGACGCGCTCGCCGAGCATCTTGCGGAGCCGCTGATGCTGACCGGGGAGACCCGACGCCGCGAGGGTCGCGAGCGTCCCGATGCCGAGATCGCAGTTCTGGCAGATGTCGCTCCAGATCGACGCCATCGACGGGTGCGACAGCGACGACTGCTCGCTCAGCAGATCGAGCAGCGAGTTCTTCACGACCTGCCGGATCGCCTTGTTGAGCTGCGAGTCCGCGATCCGGTTCGCGATGAGGTCGGGTTCGAGTTCGAGGAACTCCTTGAGCCGGTCGTGTCCGATGAGCGAGGTGAGCGACTTCCAGTCGCCGGAGTCGTCCTGCAGCAGGTAGCCGACCGAGCAGCAGTGCGGGTGGCTGCAGGGCAGGGCGGTGAGGTCCTTCCAGGTGACCTCTCCGTCGGTCTGCGGCCCGAGCCGGGCCAGCACCCCGGTGTGCGTGAGGCGGTCGTCCGGATCGATGCCCGCCGAGCGCCCCGACCCGAACACGGGCTGGATCGTGACGCCGCCGACGTACGGCGTCCGCATCGCGCGCCGGATGACGTCGCCGATCTCGCCGTCGTTGACGCCGAGCGCGGCCGTCATCGTGAGCGTCGTGAAGATGCCGGCCTCGGACAGGCGTGCGAGCGCCTTCTCCTTGAAGCGGCGGATGTCCGCGCCGCGGTGGTGCGTCGAGGCCTGGGCGCTCTCCCCGTCGTACTGGAGGTAGACCTCGACCCGCTCCCGATGGCGCTTGAGCGTCTCGACGAACGCGTCGTCCTGCGAGATGCGGAGCCCATTGGAGTTCAGCAGGATGCGCACCACGGGCCGGGCCACCAGATGCTCGAGCAGCTGCTCGAGCCAGGGATAGAGCGTGGGCTCCCCTCCGGAGAGCATGAGGACGTCGATGCGGTCGTTCTCGCGGGCCAGGCGCGCGTCGACGGAGGCCAGGACTTCGGCCAGCGGCGCGACGGCGGAGGCGGCGGGGCTGGACTCGGCGAAGCACGTCGGGCAGCGCAGGTTGCAGTGGTCGGTGAGGTCCTGCAGCAGGATGCAGGTGTGCTGCGTCTGCATCTGCGGCAGGCCGTCCTCATAGGCCGAGGGGACGGGCTTGAAGTTGCCGGCCATGTCGGGCTCGTGCACCTTGGTGGGCGCCGTCCACTGCTCGAGGTAGGTGAGGATCTCGGCCGACTCGTCGTACATCGTGCGGACGAGGCCGTGGTCGGGGCAGCCCCGCTCGAGCCAGACGCGGCCGCCCCGGACCGCGAGCCAGCCGGACAGCCGCCGCACCTCGGACAGGGCGCGGTCGGGGTCCTCCTCGTGGCACCGCGGACAGAAGGCGTTCACGTACCGGTGAATGCGGTAGTCCCGCAACGGCATCCCGGTCCCGGCAGCGGCGCTCATGGGGCCACCCTAGCGACACGACACCGACGGGCGGGAGGTCAGACGGCGGACAGGCGCCCGCGCGGGCGCGGGCCGTGCAGTTCGCCGTGCAGGCGCTCCATCCGCGCGTCGAGCTCCGCGGCCGTGTCGGCGGCATCCTTCAGCTCGGCGAGGAGGGAGTCCGGTACCGCGCCGTCGTACTTGTAGTAGATCTTGTGCTCGAGGCTCGCCCAGAAGTCCATCGCGATGGTGCGGAACTGCACCTCGACGGCGACGTCCACCCGGCCGGACGAGAGGAACACCGGCACCTCGACGATGACGTGCAGGCTCTTGTAGCCGTTGGGCTTCGGCTCGGCGATGTAGTCCTTCACCTGCCGCACGCGGATGTCGTCCTGCTGGGTCAGCAGATCGGAGAGGCGGTACGCGTCTTCCACGAAGCTGCACGTGACCCGCACGCCCGCGATGTCGGTGATGTGCGCACGGATCGAGTCGAACTCCGGGTCGATGCCCTTCCGCGTGACCTTCTCGACGAGGCTGTCCGCCGACTTGACCCGGCTGGAGACGTGCTCGATCGGGTTGTAGTCGTGCGTCAGCTGGAACTCGTCACGCAGGATGCCGAGCTTCGTCTCGACCTCCCGCAGCCCGAACTGGTACTCGAGGAGGAATCGCTGGAACTCGTCGCGCATCGTGCGGAGCTGCTCCGGAGAGAACGTGGCCACTCCGTCGGCGGTCGTCACGACGAGGGAGTCGGGCTTCGCATCCATGGTCCGACCGTATCCACCGCGGCTACGCGGATGCTGTGAGATCAGGCGCGGCGGTACTCGCCGACCATGGGGCAGTCGAACGGGTCGCGCGCGGCGAGGCCGACGCGGTTCAGGTACTCGATGACGATCGCGTAGGAGCGCAGCAGGCTCGTCTCGGTGTACGGCACGCCCAGGGTCGCGCAGTGATCGCGGACGATGTCGCGCGCCTTCGACAGGTGCGGTCGCGCCATGCTCGGGAAGAGGTGGTGCTCGACCTGGTAGTTGAGGCCGCCCATGAGCCACGTGGCCCACCAGCCGCCGCCGATGTTGCGCGACGTGCGGACCTGCTTCGAGAAGAAGTCCAGGCGGGCATCCGGGGCGATGATCGGCATGCCCTTGTGGTTGGGCGCGAACGATGCGCCCATGTAGACGCCGAAGACGGCCAGCTGCACGCCCATGAACGCGAACGCCATGCCGAGCGGGAGGAAGAGGAAGACCGGCACGAGGAGCGCGGCGTGGCGGAGCACGATGAGCGACAGCTCGGTCCAGCGGCCCTTGACGCCTCGCGTCGTCACGAGGTACTTGATGCCGAGGAAGTGCAGGTTCAGGCCCTCGAGCGTCAGCAGGGGGAAGAAGAGCCAGCCCTGGCGCTGCGTGATGAAGCGCTGGATGCCGCGGGCCTTCGCGGCGTCCTCGTCGAGGAACGAGATCGTGTCGATCTCGATGTCGGGGTCCTTGCCGACCCGGTTCGGGTTCGCGTGGTGACGGGAGTGCTTGGCATCCCACCACGCGTAGCTCATGCCGACCACGCCGGAGGCGATGAAACGCGCGAGCCGGTCGTTGGCCGGGCCGCTGGACAGGATCTGGCGGTGCGCGGCCTCATGGGCCAGGAACGCGGCCTGCGTGAGCAGAAGACCGAGGGCGCCGGCCATGAGCAGCTGGAACCAGCTGTCGCCGAGCAGGATGAAGCCGGTGATGCAGCCGCCGATGCCGAGGGCCACGGCGGTGCCGACGAGGGAGTAGAACCACGGGGCCCGGCGGAGCAGGCCCGTCTCCTTCACGACGTTGGAGACTTCGGAGTACGCGCGGCCGATCGGCGGGAACGAATCGGAGCCGGCGTACGTCTGACGAATGGGCCCCAACGTGGAGGCGACGGTGGCAGCGGTCAAGTCTGCTCCTCGGATCTGCAGAAAGACCCGAGAGCCAGACTGTGTGGAGGGGCAGTCGTCTGACCGCCCTTCAGCGTGACTCTACGCGCGTATGGATTCCCGCAACGGCATGCGCGGGACATACACAGGCATGTGAGGCCGGACTGTCAGGTGGCCGCACATGCCGACGGCGGGACAGGCGCGAAGCCCGCCCCGCCGCCGCTTGCGATCACAGGACGCGGATACGCGAAGCCTGCGGGCCCTTCGGGCCGCGCTCGACGTCGTACTCGACGCGAGCAGCCTCGTCGAGCGAACGGTAGCCGTTGCCCTCGATCGCGCTGAAGTGGGCGAAGACGTCCGCCGAGCCATCCTCGGGCTCGATGAAGCCGAAGCCCTTTTCGGAGTTGAACCATTTCACAGTGCCAACGGCCATTGTGTTCTTCCTTCTTGGTGTGGGGCCGCGGTGCGACCCTGGTGATCCGAAGCGACGGCGTCGCGACGGAAGCGGGGTGGAGTGTCCGAGGGCGGCGAAGGGCGAGGGTCCGGAGAGGACGAACTCGGCCTGCGCGGCGGCGAGGGACGCATGGACGCCGCGTCGCCGTGCGAGCGCGTCGTGAGTGGTGTAGCCGTCGGCGTCGACGGTGATGAAGCCGGCGAACTCGCTGCCCCGCGTGGCGGAGTAGACATCGTCGTCGGCCTGATGCCAGATGACCTGGTGCGCACATGACGGGCACGCGACCGGAGGGGGTGAAGAGATGAAGAGTTGTTCGTTTCTTGAGGCAATCAGCCCGATGCGCGAGTGCGCGGATCCCTGCAGATTGAGTGGATGACGGTATTCGGTTCGCAGATCTCCGAGTGACCAGGAGATCCGGACGGCGGTATCCGTCTTGCTCACCTTAGCGGGTTCCGCTGTGCTTGCGCTGGGTTCTCGTCACATCCGCGCAAGAATCACCCGTGGTCATCGCGGGGGAGGAGCCCGCTCAGCGCCACGGTGAGCACGTCCTCGGCGAGCAGGGCGGGGTCCACGCGGCCGTCCGGGCGGTACCACTCGACGACCGAGTTGACCATCCCGAAGATCAGCCGCGTCGCGACGCCGGCGTCGATGTCGGCCCGGAGACGGCCTTCGCTCTGGGCGCTGCGCACGAGACCTGTGACGCGCTGGTCGAAGAGGCGGCGACGTTCGAGGGCCGCGACCTCCACGGCGCTGTTGCCGCGGAGACGCAGCAGCAGCGTGACCGAGGGGAGTTCGGCGGTGAGCACCGCGACGGCCCCGCGGATGACGTGTTCGAGCCGGTCGGCGGCGGAGGCGTCGAGTGCGAGCGCCCCGTCGAGGACGGCCTCCAGACGACTCAGCGCAGTCTCGAGGGCGATCGCGAGCAGCTCCTCCTTCGAGGCGAAGTGGTGGTACAGCGCCGACTTCGACAGCCCCAGGCGCTCTGCCAGGTCGGCGACGGAGGTGGCGTCGTAGCCCTGCTCGTTGAAGAGGGTCACTGCGACGTCGAGCACCTGCCGGCGGTCATAGCCCGGCCGGCCGCGGCGGGCGGCCGCCGTGTCGGCGGAGGTGGTCACGATTCAGTCTCCCATCCGCTCCGCGGCCCGTTGACCGTTCGTCGCACGCTCTGACACTATTACTGAACGATCGGTGAGTAACAGGGTGCGCCGTCGCCGCCCGCGACGCGGCGGGCAGACCGAGAGGATGACGATGTCCGGGGTGATGCGCGGAGAGCAGTCGTCGGGGCGCCCGCTCCGCATCGAACGCCGGGCCGACCGCGTCATCGCGACCCTCGACCGGCCCGAGGTCCGCAACGCGATCGACCGGGCCACCGTCGACGCGCTGCATGAGCTGTGCGCCGAGCTCGAGGCCGAGCCCCGCGTGCTGATCCTGCACGGAGCGGGCGGCGTGTTCGCCGGCGGCGCCGACATCGCCCAGCTGCGCGAGCGTCGCGCCGCGGACGCGCGCGCGGGCATCAACACCGCCGCGTTCCGGCGCGTGTGGGAGCTGCCGATGCCGGTCATCGCCGCCGTCGAGGGATTCGCGCTCGGCGGGGGCGCCGAGCTCGCGTACGCCGCCGACATCCGGATCGGCACTCCGGACGTCTCGATCGGCAACCCCGAGCCCGCCCTCGGCATCATCGCCGCCGCCGGAGCCTCGTGGCTGCTGCCGCGGCTCGTCGGCGCGGGGCGCGCCGCGGAGCTCCTGCTGACCGGGCGTGCCCTCACGGCCGATGAGGCTCTCGCGTGGGGGGTGCTCTCCGCCGTGCACCCGGCAGACGAGCTGCTGCCCGCGGCGCACGCGATCGCCGACCGCATCGCGCGCCTGGATCCGCTCGCCGTCCAGTACACCAAGCGCGCGCTGCACGCACCCCTCGAGGCACATCCCGCGATCGACCTCGAACTGCAGGCCGAGCTGTTCGAGAGCCCCGAGAAGTTCCGCCGGATGACGGCGTTCCTGGAGAGGAAGCGGTCGTGACCCTGCCCGAGCGCGTCGGCATCGTCGGCGGCGGCCGGATGGGCGCCGGCATCGCGCACGCCTTCCTCCTCGCCGGGTCCGACGTGACCCTCGTCGAGCGGGACGCGGCGTCGGGGGATGCCGCCCGGGAGCGGATCGCCGAGAGCCTCCGGCGCTCCCTCGAGCGCGGCGCGACCGCGCGGACGCCGGCCGACGTCGCGTCGCGACTGCACGTGACGGCGGATGCCGAGGACCTCCGCGGCAGCGAGCTCGTCGTCGAGGCGGTGTTCGAGGATCGGGACGTCAAGGTCGCGGCGCTCCGGCGCGCAGAGGCGGCGCTCGGCGCGGACGCCGTGCTGGCCTCCAACACCTCCTCGATCCCGATCGGCGACCTCGCCGCGGCACTCGATCGGCCCGCACGATTCCTCGGCCTGCACTTCTTCAACCCGGTCCCGTCCTCGGCGCTCGTCGAGGTCGTGATCGGCGCGGAGACCGATCCCGCGCTCGCCGATACGGCGCGCGGGTGGGTCGCCGCGCTCGGCAAGGCCCCCGTCGTGGTCCGGGATGCGCCGGGTTTCGCCTCCAGTCGGCTCGGCCTCGCCCTCGCCCTCGAGGCCATCCGCATGGTCGAAGACGGCGTGGCCTCGGCCGCCGACATCGACACCGCGATGGAGCTCGGCTACCGGCATGCGACCGGACCGCTGCGGACGACCGACATCGTCGGCCTGGATGTGCGCCTGGGCATCGCGGAGCAGCTGCACGCCGCGCTCGGCGAGCGGTTCGCCCCGCCCGAACTGCTCCGGCGGCTCGTCGCAGAGGGGCACCTGGGCCGCAAGAGCGGCCGCGGATTCTACGAATGGAGCACCGGATGATCGGCATCCTGCCCAGCTATCTCGCCGACGCGTGGTGGACCCCGGCGGACGACGTCGACGCCGTCGACGTGCGCGACGCGTCCACCGGCGAGACCGTCGCCCGCATGAGCGCGGCGGGCGCCGACCTCGTCGGCGCGCTCGCGCATGCCCGCACCCGCGGACAGGCCTCCCTCGGCGCACTGACCTTCCATCAGCGGGCGCTGCTGCTGAAGCAGTTCGCCCTCGCGCTCACCGAGCGCAAGCAGGAGCTGTACGACCTGTCCCGGAGCGCCGGCTCGACGCACCGCGACTCGCTGGGCGACGTCGACGGAGGCATCGGAGTGCTGTTCACCTATGCGTCGAAAGGGCGGCGCGAGCTCCCGAACGCCCAGGTGTACGTCGACGGAGCGGCCGAACCGCTGTCGAAGGACGGCTCGTTCCTCGGTCAGCACGTCTACACGCGGCTGCCCGGCGTCGCCGTGCAGATCAACGCGTTCAACTTCCCGATGTGGGGCGCCCTGGAGAAGTTCGCGCCCGCGTTCCTCGCCGGCGTCCCGAGCCTCGTGAAGCCGGCGACCCCCACGGCCTACGTCGCCGAGGCCTGGGTGCGCATCCTGATCGACTCCGGCCTCGTCCCGGCCGGGACGCTCCAGCTCGTGAGCGGCGGGGTGCCCGGGCTCTTCGACCACCTCCGCCTCGGCGACCTCGTGGGGTTCACCGGCAGCGCCGACACCGCCGAGCGCCTGCGCGCGCAGGCGCCGGACGGGGTGCGCTTCACGCGCGAGACCGACTCCATCAACGCCTCGATCCTCGGACCCGACGCCGTCGCCGGCACGCCCGAGTTCGACGCGTACGTCTCGCAGCTCGTCGTCGAGCTCACTGCGAAAGCCGGGCAGAAGTGCACGGCGATCCGCCGCGCGATCGTGCCCGCCGACGCCGTCGAGGACCTCGTCGCGGCCGTCCGCGAGAAGATCGACCGGCGCGTCGTGGTGGGCGACCCGCGCGCCGAGGGCGTCACGATGGGGCCGCTCGTGTCCCGCGCCCAGCGCGAGGAGGTGCTCCGGCAGGTCGAGGCGCTGCGCGCGGCCGGCGGTCGGGTGCTGCTCGGCTCCTTCGGTGAGCCGGACGTGGTCCGCGCCGACGGCACGACGGGCCCGGCCCCCGACGGCGCGTTCCTGACGCCGATCCTCCTCGGCTTCGACGACACCGCGACGCCGGCCGTGCACGCCGTCGAGGCGTTCGGGCCCGTCGCGAGCGTTCTCGCCTACGACACGGTCGCCGAGGCCGCCGATCTCGTCGCGCGCGGCGGGGGCTCGCTCGTCACGAGCGTCGCGACGCACGACCCCGCCGTCGCCGTCGAGCTGCTGAGCCGGATCGGCGCGTTCAACGGCCGTGTGCTCTTCCTCAGTCGCGAGAACGCCCGCACCTCGACGGGACACGGCGCGCCCGTCCCGCACCTCGTGCACGGCGGACCCGGCCGCGCCGGCGGCGGCGAGGAGCTCGGTGGCATCCGCGCCGTGCTGCATCACATGCAGCGCACCGCCGTGCAGGGCTCGCCCGACATGCTCACGGCGCTCACCGGCGTCTGGCACGCGGGTGCCGCGGCCGACCGCGGGGGACGGCATCCGTTCCGGAAGTCGCTCGCCGACCTGCAGGTCGGCGACCAGTTCGCCTCGCCCCTGCGGGAGGTCGCGCTCGCCGACATCGAGACGTTCGCGCACCTCACCGGCGACACCTTCTACGCGCACATGGACGAGGAGGCCGCCGCCGCCAATCCGTTCTTCCCCGGACGCGTCGCGCACGGCTACCTCCTGGTGTCGTGGGCCGCCGGCCTGTTCGTCGACCCCGCGCCGGGCCCGGTCCTGGCCAACTACGGGCTCGAGGCACTGCGGTTCCTCACCCCGGTCTCGCCGGGCGACGAGATCCGCGTGACACTGACGGCGAAGCAGATCACGCCCCGCGAGACCGACGAGTACGGCGAGGTGCGCTGGGACGCCGTCATCCACAACCAGCGCGACGAGATCGTCGCCCAGTACGACGTCCTGACCCTCGTGGCGAAGACCCCGACGGGGGATCCGGCCGAGACGCCCCCGGGATCGTCCGCAGCGGAGGTGGCGGCATGAGCGCCGCCATCCGCCCGATGATGCAGCGCGACCGCGCCTCGGCGGCGCTCGGCATGCAGGTGCAGCGCGACGAGCCCGGGGAGTCGATCGTCTCGATGGTCGTCCGGGACGACATGCTCAACGGCTTCGAGATCACCCACGGCGGCTTCGTCTTCGCGCTCGCCGACACCGCGTTCGCGATCGCGTGCAACGAGGGCGACCGCGTGACGGTGGCCTCCGGCGCGGAGATCACGTTCCTCAAGGCCACGCGCGAGGGGCAGACGCTGACGGCGCGCGCGACGCGGCGCGTGGTGAGCGGCCGGACCGGCCTGTACGACGTGACCGTCACGGACGAGAGCGGCGACGTCGTCGCCGAGTTCCGGGGTCGCTCGCTCGTGACGGCCGCCGTTGCCCCCTCGGCATCCGACATCTAGACTTACTGAACGAACGGTCTGTAAAGGAGTCGACGATGACCACCGCACCGGATCTCACCGCCCTGACCGCGGACGACACGGCCGCCGCGCAGGCGGCGTTCGACGCGCTCATCGACGCGGAGCAGCGCATCGAACCACGCGACTGGATGCCGGAGGGCTACCGGAAGACGCTCATCCGGCAGATCTCGCAGCACGCGCACTCCGAGATCATCGGCATGCAGCCGGAGGGCACCTGGATCACCCGTGCGCCCAGCCTCAAGCGCAAGGCCATCCTCCTCGCGAAGGTGCAGGACGAGGCCGGGCACGGCCTGTACCTGTACTCCGCCGCCCAGACCCTGGGCATCACGCGCGACGACATGACGACGCAGCTCATCGCGGGGACGGCCAAGTACTCCTCGATCTTCAACTACCCCACGCCGACGTGGGCCGACATGGGCGCGATCGGCTGGCTCGTCGACGGCGCCGCGATCTGCAACCAGGTGCCGCTGTGCCGCGCGTCGCACGGCCCGTACGGGCGTGCGATGGTCCGCATCTGCAAAGAGGAGTCCTTCCACCAGCGGCAGGGCTTCGAGATCCTCCTGACCCTCATGCAGGGCACCGACGCGCAGCGCGCGATGGCCCAGGAGTCCGTCGACCGCTGGTACTGGCCGTCGCTCATGATGTTCGGGCCGCCCGACGAGTCCTCGCCGAACTCGGCGCAGTCGATGGCCTGGAAGATCAAGCGCTTCTCCAACGACGAGCTGCGGCAGCGGTTCATCGGGATGCTCGTGCCGCAGGCCGAGATCCTCGGTGTCACGCTGCCCGACCCCGAGCTGCGCTGGGACGACGAGGCGCAGCGCTGGCACACGAGCGAGATCGACTGGACCGAGTTCCACGAGGTGCTGGCCGGTCGCGGGCCCATGAACGCCGCGCGCCTGCAGCATCGCCGAGCCGCCCACGAGGACGGCGCGTGGGTGCGGGAGGCCGCCGTCGCCTACGCGCGCCGCCAGGCGGAGAAGAACGAGAAGGCGGTGGCGTGATGACGACCCCCGGATCCTCCGATCGCGACACGTGGCCCCTGTGGGAGGTGTTCGTCCGCGCGAACCGTGGACTCTCGCACGTGCACGCCGGGTCGCTGCACGCCCCCGACGCCGACCTCGCGCTGCGCAACGCCCGCGACCTGTACACGCGTCGCGGGGAGGGCACGTCGGTGTGGGTCGTGCCGGCGGAGGCCATCACGACGAGCGACCCCGACGCCAAGGGCGCGTTCTTCGAATCGCCCGCCGGCAAGAACTTCCGCCACGCGCGGTACTACACCGCCTCCGAGGGGGTGCCCCACCTGTGAACGCCGGATACGACGCGCACGGCGACGTCACCGTCGACGAGGTGCAGCTGAGCGCCGAGCTCGCGGGCGCGGAGGGCCGTGCCGCGACGGCGGAGGTCGCCGCGTACGCCCTCTGGCTCGGCGACGACGCGCTCATCCTCGCCCAGCAGCTCGCCGGCTGGATCGCGCGCGCCCCCGAGCTCGAGGAGGACATGGCCCTCGGGAACATCGCCCTCGATCTGCTCGGCCACGCCCGCTCGCTGCTGCACTACGCGGGCACGTTCGACGGCCGCACCGAGGACGACCTGGCGTACTTCCGGGACGAGCCGGAATTCCGGTGCGCGTGGCTGTTCGCCCAGCCCAACGGCGACTTCGCGCAGACCATCGCGCGTCAGCTCGTGGCATCCGCGTACCTGTTCGAGCTCTACGCGGCCCTCGCCGGGTCGGCGGACGAGACACTCGCCGCCGTCGCCGCGAAGGCCGTCAAGGAGGTCGAATACCACCGCGACCACGCCGTGCAGTGGACCTTGCGCCTCGCCGGCGGGACCGACGAGTCGCGGCGCCGGATGATCCGCGCCGTGGGCGACGTGTGGCCGTACGTCGACGAGCTCTTCCGGGACACGCCGCTCATCGATGCGCTCGAGGGCGTCGCGGTGCGGCCGTCGAGCCTGCGCGCGCCGTTCGACGCGGTCATCGCCGCGGTGTTCGCCGAGGCCGAGCTGGAGACGCCCGCCGTCCAGCCCTCGGCGGCGGGCGGGCGCCATGGGCGGCACTTCCCGCAGCTCGCCTTCCTCCTCGCCGAGATGCAGGTCCTGGCGCGGCGCCATCCGGGTGCGACATGGTGACGGCCTGGGAGGCGGCGGCCGCCGTCTGCGACCCGGAGGTCCCGGTGCTCACGATCGAGGACCTCGGGGTGCTGCGCGGCGTCGAGGTCGAGGGGCAGCGCGTCACCGTCACGATCACGCCGACCTACTCCGGCTGCCCGGCCGTGTCCGCCATCCGCGACGACGTCGTGCTGGCCCTCACGCGCGCGGGGTTCGCGGAGGTCGACGTGCGGCTGACGCTGTCGCCCGCGTGGACGACGGACTGGATGAGCGAGGACGGCAAGCGCAAGCTGCTGGCGTACGGGATCGCGCCGCCGACGGGTTCCAGCCCGGCGGGTCGCCGAGCCGCCGGCCCGCTGCCCGTGCAGCTCGCCGTCCGGTGCCCGCAATGCGGCTCGCTCGACACGCGTGAGGTGTCGCGCTTCGGGTCGACCTCGTGCAAGGCGCTCTACGAGTGCCGCTCGTGCCTCGAGCCCTTCGATCACTTCAAGGTGCACTGATGGCTGTTCCGCAGCCGACGGGCACCGCGGATGCCGTCGCCGACGCCTTCCTGCACAGCGCCGTCGGCGGACCCACGGCCCCCGGCCGCACCCGCGCGCGCTTCCACCCGCTGACCGTCACCGAGGTACGACCGCTCACGGCGGATGCCATCGAGGTGACCTTCGCGGTGCCGAGCGCGCTGCGCGAGGACTACGGCTACCTGCCCGGCCAGTACGTCGCGCTGCGGACGACGCTCGACGGCCAGGAGATGCGCCGCTCCTACTCCCTGTGCCGCCCGCCGACGCCGGGATCGCTGAGCATCGCGATCAAGCGCGACCGCGGCGGACGGTTCTCGACGTGGGCGCAGACCGGGCTGCGCCCCGGGGACACCCTCGACGTCATGAGCCCGCAGGGCACCTTCACCTCCTCACTCGCCGACCTCGACGGCGCCCACATCGCCGGGATCGCCGCAGGATCGGGGATCACACCGGTGATGGCCCTCGCATCCGCCGTGCTGGGGCGATCGGACACATCGCGCGTGACACTCGTCTACACGAACCGCTCGAGCACCGACGTGATGTTCCTCGAAGACCTCGCCGACCTCAAGGACCGCTATCCGACGCGGCTCGCTCTGCATCACGTGCTCTCCCGCGAGCAGCGCTCCGCGCCGCTGCTGTCCGGCCGCATCGACGCGGAGAAGCTCCGCACGATCCTCGACGCCCTCGTGCTGCCCGAGACGATCGACGAGTGGTTCCTCTGCGGGCCGCTCGACCTCGTGCAGCTCTGCCGCGACACCCTCGCCGACATCGGCGTCGACCGCTCCCATGTCCGGTACGAGCTGTTCACGACCGGCGACGACCCGCGACCCGAGCCAGGCGATCGCCGCCCCGTCGTCGTCCGCGACGACCAGCCCGTCGTCACGGTCGAGGTGACGCTGGACGGCCACTCCGCGACCGTGCAGAGCCCCGTCGACGCGCACGAGTCCATCCTCACTGCCGCCCTGCGCGTGCGTCCCGACGCGCCGTTCGCGTGCGCCGGTGGCGTGTGCGGCACCTGCCGCGCCCGGCTCCTCACCGGCTCCGTGCACATGACCGAGAACTACGCGCTCGAGCCGGACGAGCTCGAACGCGGCTACATCCTCACCTGCCAATCGCACCCGACCAGTGACCGGGTCGCGGTGGACTACGACGTCTAGGAGCACGCATGATCGACCTCCGCATCGACGGCGCCGTCGCGCAGATCGTGCTCGAGAACCCCGACCGCCTCAACGCGCTCGACGAGCAGGCGGTGCGCGACCTCGCCGACGCGTACGCCGAGGCGGAGCTCGCGGGGGTCCGCGCACTCGTGCTGCGGGGCGAGGGACGCGCGTTCTGCGCCGGCCGTGACATCTCCGGCGTCGACCCGCGGAACGACGACGTCTCGGGCTACCTCGACGGGCTCGTCGAGCCGCTCCTCCAGCGGATGGCGGCGTTTCCCGCCCCGACCTTCGCGGCCGCGCAGGGCGCGTGCCTCGGCGTGGGACTCGGCCTCCTCATCGCGACCGACGTCGTCTACGTCGCGGAGAACGCGAAGATCGGGTCGCCCTTCGCCGCGCTCGGCGCGACTCTCGACTCCGGCGGGCACGCGCTGTTCTTCGAGCGGCTGGGTGCACACAAGACGCTCGACCTGATCTACACCGGGCGTCTCATGACCGGCGCCGAGGCGGTGGCATCCGGTCTCTTCTCCCAGGTCTTCCCCGCCGACGCGGTCCTGGAGCAGACGATGGATGCCGCGGCCCGCGCCGCGGCAGGCGCGACGGCCGCGTTCCTCGCGAGCAAGCAGCTCATCGCGCAGTTGCGCGACGAGCGGCTCGGACTCTGGCGGTCGATGCACGCCGAGAACGCGGCGCAGGTCGCCCTGTGCGACACGGAGGACTACCGCGAGGGGTTCGCCGCCTTCCAGGCCAAGCGGGCTCCCCTCTTCCGCGGTCGCTGACGCCGCGTCGGCTGCTCCTCCATGCTCATTGGGACGAAGGTCCCTATCGCGGCGCGAGCCGAACGAGGATCGTAAGTGTGGTCAGACCACAAACGAATCGCCCTGAGGTCACGAGCCGACGGGCAGAAGGAGTCAGAGAAATGACCACTCACGCGGTTCCCACCGTCCTCCCGATGGCGGCGGCCCGCACCGCCGCCGCCACGAAGCCCCTCGCCCTGCAGGCCGAGGTGGTCACCTCCGTGACCGCCCGTCGCTGGCTCGCCGTCACGCGGTTCGCGACCGGCTTCATCTTCCTGTGGGCCTTCCTCGACAAGACGTTCGGCCTCGGGTTCTCCACCCCGATCGAGCGCGCCTGGATCAACGGCGGCACCCCGGCCCAGGGCTTCCTCAACAGCCCCGCCGTCGTCGGCCCGCTGCAGCCCTTCTTCCAGAGCATCGCCAGCCCGCTCGTGGACGTGCTCTTCATGGCGGGGATGCTCGGCGTCGGCGCCGCGATCATGCTGGGCATCGGCACGCGCGTCGCGGCCGTCGCCGGCACCGCGATCATGGTCATGATGTACCTGGCCGAGTGGCCGTTCATGGCGGGCTCCACCAACCCGCTCGTGGACTACCACATCATCTACGCACTCGCCCTGATCGTCGTCGCGGCAACGATGGCCGGCGACACGTGGGGTCTGGGTGCCATGTGGAAGAAGCTGCCTCTCGTGCAGCGCTTCCGCTGGCTCGTCTGATACCCGGGCCGCACACGCGGCGCGGATCCCTCCGGGGTCCGCGCCGCTTCTTCGTGCGCTCGCGGGTCGCCCGAGCGGCTCAGCTGAGCGTGCGGCGGACGGCGTAGAGCGCGGCCTGGGTGCGGCTCTCCACCTGGATCTTCCGGAGCAGGCCCGTGACGTAGTTCTTCACGGTCTTCTCCGCGATCCCCAGCCGCCGCCCGATCTCGCGGTTGCCGAGCCCCGTGCCGATGAGCTCGAGGATCTCGCGCTCCCGCGTCGTCAGCTCCACGGCATCCTTCCGCGCCCGCATCCTCGTCGGGGCGACCCGCGGCCGCAGCGTCGCCGACAGGGTGCGGCCGGCAGCCACGGCTCGCAGCGCCTCGAGCAGGTCCGCGGCGCGGATGCTCTTGAGCAGGAACGCCGCCGCGCCGGCCTCCGCCGCTGCGGCACGGGCGGCGTCGTCGTCGACGGAGCAGATCACGACGCACCGGGTCGCGGGGGAGAAGGAGCGGATGCTGCGACACACCTGCGCGCCGTCGCCGTCGGGCAGGCGCATGTCGAGGACGGCGAGGTCGGGGGAGGTCGCCTGCGTGCGGGCGAGGGCCTGATGGGCGCTCGCGGCCTCGGCGACGACGTGGAAGTCGGGGGCGGAGTCGATCGTGTCGGCGATGCCCCGGCGGATCAGGTCGTGGTCGTCGAGCACGAGCACCGAGGTCATGGTGTCAGGCTAGCGGCGGGCTCCCGCATCCTCCGCCGTCGGGGCGGCGATGTCCACCCGCGTCGAAGTGCGGGTCACGACGCCCCGCACCCGCCCTTCGGCGCGGATGAACCGCATCCCGCGGGGTCGCGCGCCGCGCCGCGTCAGTCGATGCGCGAGTGGTCCCCGAGGCGGTGCCACGTGCGGTTGTGGTACACCAGCGCGTCGCCGTGCTCGCCCCCGTCGACGTCGCGCTCGAGGCGCGACTGCAGCGCGTGCGCGGCGATGACGGTGGAGCCGCCAGCATCCATCCGGCCGATGACGGCGCAGCGCACCCAGGCGCGCACGTCGTGATAGACCGGCTCGCCGGTCACGAGGCGCGACCACCGGTGCGTCTCGGCGAAGCGGTCGACCCCGCTCGTCGCGCCGAGCTTGGCGATGTCGATGTCCTGCGCGTCGAGGAGGTGCACGACGACGGTCTCCGCACGCGACAGCACATCGGATGCCGATGACTGCGCCGAGATGGAGAAGATGAGCAGCGGCGGCTCGGCGCTCACCGACGCGACCGAGGTGGCCGTGAGCGCGACGGGGCCGTCGCCGGCGTCGGCGGTGATGACCGCGACCCCGCCCGGGTGCCCGCGGAAGAGGGACTTGAACTCGTCCGCCGAGAGCGAGGTGCCGAGCGTGTGGGCAGCGTGTGCGGCGGCGGCCTCGGCGGTGGCGGTGCGGGTGGTCATGAGTCGACGCTAGAACCCCGCGGCGGCGGCGCGGGCCGAGTGTGTGCCCCTGTGACCGCGTGTGACGGCATGTGACGTCGCGGGTTTCGTCCTGTTGCGGCGGCGGCGGCGTGGATGCCGTTCCCCGGCGACGATGGGGGCATGTCGTCCCTCGTCCGCGTCGATGAGCTCGTCTCCGAGCTCTCCGCGGGCGCGCCCGTGCGACTGCTCGATGTGCGGTGGCGGCTCAACCAGCCGGAGGGGCGGCCGGACTACCTCGCCGCCCACCTCCCGGGCGCCGTCTACGTCGACCTGGAGCGCGAGCTCGCCCGCCCCGGGCGCCCCGAGGAGGGGCGGCATCCGCTGCCCGAGCGCGAGGACCTCGAGGCGTCCGCGCGACGCTGGGGTGTGCACGCGGGCGATCGCGTCGTCGCCTACGACGACAACGACGGCGTGGCCGCCGCCCGCGCCTGGTGGACGCTGCGCCGGCACGGCGTCGACGTGCGGGTGCTCGACGGCGGCTTCCGCGCGTGGATCGCCGCCGGGCTGCGTGTCGAGGCGAGCGACCGCGCCGTCCGGCCCGGGGACATCGCGCTCGCGGCGTCCGGGGCCGGGGCGGCGAGCATCGACGACGCGGCGCGCGCGCCGCGCGACGGCGTGCTCGTCGACGTGCGCGCGCCGCAGCACTACCGGGGACAGGTGCCGGGGGTCGACCCGGTCGCCGGGCACATTCCGGGCGCGGTGAACATCCCGACCGTGAGCCACATCGCGGCGGACGGTCTGCTGCGTCCCGCGGCGGAGATCCGCGCGACCCTGGCCGGGCACCGCATCGAGCCCGGGGTCCACGTCGTCGTGTACTGCAGCTCCGGCATCCCGTCGACGCACTCGGCGCTCGCCTTCGCGGTGGCCGGCATCGACGCGCGCGTCTTCGTGGGCTCGTGGAGCCAGTGGGCGCGCAGTCCCGGACGGCCGGTCGCGCGCGGCGCGGGCGACGCGCACGTCATCGCCGCGGTCTGAACGCCCCGGTCTGATCGCCGCGCTCTGAACGCCGCGGTCGGCACACGCGGTCTGAAAAGGCGGTCCGAACACGCGGCCCGTCGCCGCGGCCCGAGCGCGCGGTCGAGGCGCCGCGAACGCGAAACCGCCGACCGGACGTGGGAACGTCCGACCGGCGGTCGGGGCGGAGCGGGTCAGGCGACGCGGCGCGCGGCCTCCTCGTCCCGGCGGCGCGCACCCTCGCGGAGGAGCGGCACGAGCTCCTGCCCCCAGTCCACGACATCGCCGAGCGGGTCGAAACCGCGGATGAGGAACTTCGAGACGCCGAGGTCGTAGTACTTCAGCAGCGCCTCCGCGACCTGTTCCGGCGTGCCCACCGGCGCCGTCGAGTTGCCGCTCGGGCCGGTGAGCTTCGTGATTCCGAGCCACAGGCGCTCGTCGTGCACGTCGCTGAGCTGCGCGTGCTCCTGCAGCAGGTTCGCCGACACCGAGGTCCGCTCCTGGCGGCGGGGCGCGGCGAAGGCCAGTGTGTTGCCGGTGAGCTTGCGCTCCTGCAGCGTCTTGGTCTCGTCGTAGATGCGGCGGGCCTTCGCCCACGCCTCCTCCTCGGTGGCGCCGATGATCGGGCGCGTCGACAGGCTGAACTCGATCGACCGTCCGCGCGCGGCGGCGGCGGCCCGGATCGTGCGGACGTGCTCGCCGACGGCGGCCAGCGGCTCGCCGAAGAGCATGTACACGTCGGCGTGCGCGGCGCCCACGTCGACGGCGCCGTCCGAGAGCCCTCCGAAGAAGATCGGGATGCCGGCATCCGTCGCCGGCTTCACCGCCGAGTACGCGCCCTCCACGTGATAGAACTCGCCCTCGTAGTCGAACGGGGACTCCGATGTCAGCGAGCTGCGCAGCACGTCGATGAACTCGCCCGTGCGGCGGTAGCGGTCGGCCTTCTCGCTCCAGTCGCCGTCCCGGCGCTGATCGGCTTCGCTGCCCCCCGTGATGTGGTGGATGGCCACGCGCCCGCCGCCGGTGAGGTGGTCGAGGGTCGCGAGCTTGCGGGCCACGACGGTCGGGGCGACGAAGCCGGGTCGGTGCGCGATGAGCACCTTCAGGCGTTCGGTCGCGTGGAGGGCGGCGGCGGCCACGGCGAAGCCGTCCGGCGAGCTCGCGCTGTACCCGATGAGCACACGGTCGAAGCCGGCCTCCTCGTGCGCGCGGGAGAAGTCCCGGACGAAGCCGGGGTCGACGATGGGTCCGGTGAGCGCCTGGGACTCCGAGCCGGGGGTCGTGGCGATCATTCCGAGGATCTCGATGGGCATGTCTTCCTCCTGTAGTGGGTCAGGCGTCGACCAGAGCGCGCAGGGACGCGCGCTCCTCGCGGTCGGGGGCCTCGACGCCGATGAGCGGCACCGAGGAGATGAGCAGTCGGGTGTACGGATGCTGCGGGGCGCGCACGACCTGGCGGGTCAGGCCGTCCTCCACGATGCGTCCGCGGTAGAGCACGACGAGCCGGTCGCTCAGCGCCGCGAGCGAGCCGATGTCGTGCGAGATGACGAGCATGCCGAGGGAGTCGCGGCGTTCGTCGCGCAGGCGGATGAGGGATCGGACGACCCGGTCGCGGCTGGCGGCATCCAGCGCGCTCACCGGCTCGTCCAGGATGAGCAGGCGCGGGTCGACCGCGAGGGCACGGGCGATCGCGGCCCGCTGCCGCTGGCCGCCGGACAGCTCGCCGGGTCGCCGCCCGGCGAGCGCGGCATCCAACCCCACCTCCGCGAGCGCGGCGTCCACCCGAGCGGTCACCTCGACGCGGGGGCGCCCCGCGATCCGCGGGCCCTCGGCGACCGAATCGAAGATCGTGACGCCGGGATCCAGGGATCGCAGCGGGTCCTGGAACACGTACTGCGCGACCCCCGCACGCCGCCACCGACGCAGGGCGCGGCCACGGAGCGCGGTGACGTCCCGGTCCTCGACGGCGATCCCGCCGGCCGCGGTGGGAACGGCGCGGAGGATCGCGCGCGCCAGGGTCGTCTTGCCCGAGCCGGACTCGCCGACGACGCCGACGACCTCGCCCGCGCGGACCCGGAGGGAGACGTCGTCGAGGACGCGGACGCGGGGAGCGCGGCCGAGGTCGACCGACAGGCCGGTCACGTCGAGGAGCGTCATGCGAGGTACCTTTCGAGGCCGTACTGCGCGTGCGCGGCCAGGAGCTCGCGGGTGTAGGGGTGACCGGGTGCGCGGAGCACGCGGTTCGTGGCGCCGCCCTCGACGATGCGGCCGTCGCGGAACACGACCACCCGCTCGCACACCTGCGACACGACGGCCAGGTCGTGCGAGACGAGGACGAGGGCGAGGCCGCGCTCGATGCGGAGTGTCTTCAGGAGGTCGAGGAGCTCGGCCTGCACGGTGACATCCAGCGCCGTCGTCGCCTCGTCGGCGATGAGGACCGCCGGGTCGGCGGCGAGGGCCATCGCGATCATGATGCGCTGGAGCATGCCGCCGGACAGCTCGCCGACGCGGCGCCGCAGCACGAGGTCGACGTCGCGCAGCCCGAGACTGTCGAGCAGATCCCGCGCACGACCGCGGGTCTGGCCCCGGGGGACGCCCGCCGTCACGCGGAGCACCTCCTCGAGCTGCCGGCCGACCCGGATCCCCGGGTTCAGGTACGACGCGGGGTCCTGGAAGACCGCCCCGATCCGGGGCCCCCGCACGCCGCGCCACCGATCCGGGCCGGCGTCGGTGAGATCGGCCCCGTCGATGAGCACCGCGCCCCCTGTCACCTCGACGCCGTGCGGGAGGATCCCGAGCAGCGCGCGGCAGGTGAGGGTCTTGCCGCTGCCGGACTCTCCCACGACGCCGACGGCCTCGCCCGGCCGGACGGCGAGATCCACGCCGTGCACGAGCGGCGTGCCGTCGGGCCCGGCGATGCGGAGGCCTCGGACGGCGGCGACCGGGGTGACGACGAGCGAGGCCTCGTCGAAGGAGGGTGCGATGGGCGTCGGGGGCGGCGCCACCGCGACGGTGCGCCGCGGGTCTTCACGCAGTCGGGGCATCGACCGGCTCCTTCCGGGTGCGGGCGGGCGCGGGCAGGCGCCGCCCGGGACGACGCGCATCGATCCCCAGCGCGTCGCGGGAGGCGTCGGCGAGCAGGTTCAGCGCGCCGACGGTCACGATGATCGCCAGTGCGGGCGCGGCCGGCCCGAGCGGGCGCTGCGAGAGGTACTCGAGGTCGCTCGCGAGCATGCCGCCCCACGTGGGCGTCGGCGGCTGGATGCCGATGCCGAGGAACGTGAGGGACGACACGACGAGCAGTGCGCCGCCGAGGGCGCTGATCGCGGCGACCGCGACGGTCGGTGCCACCGCGCGCCACACGTGCCGCCGGGCGAGCCAGGCGGAGGACGCGCCGAGCAGGGTCGCGGCCTCGACGTACTGGGCAGAGGTCACGGTGAGCGCCGCGGCGCGCGAGACGCGGAAGAACCCCGGCGCAAGGAGGATGCCGATCGCGATCATCGCCTGCCAGACGCCGTTGCCGAGCAGGCCCGCGAACGCGATCGCGAAGAGGATGAACGGCAGGGCGAGGAGGGCGTCGACGGTCCGGAGCACCCCCCACTCGGCGGCGCGGGGTGCGAAGACCGAGAGGATTCCGGGGATCGCGCCGAGGACGAGCCCGATCGCCATGGCGAGGAGGGCGGACAGCAGCGACAGCGGAGCGCCGGCGAGGAGCCGGCTCACGACGTCGCGGCCGATGTAGTCCGTGCCGAGCCAGTGCGCGAGCGACGGACCCTGGAGGGCGTTCGCGGTGTCCTGGGCGAGCGGGTCGTAGGGGGCCAGGGCGGGTCCGAACACGCCGACGAGGGCGACGCCCACAAGGACGGCGAGGGCGATGCGGACGGCGGGGCCGGACGACCACAGGCGGGTCGCGGTGGCGCGGACGCTGCTCATGTCGCGGTCCTCTCGGCGGAGCTGAAGCGGGAGAGCACGAGGTTCACGGCGATGCCCGACACCACGACGATCGCGACGGACACGAGCAACACGCCCTGGACGACCGGGACGTCGCCGGAGATCGCGGACTGCCGGGCGACCTGACCGAGTCCCGGCATCCCGAACACGGCCTCCGTGATGACGGCGCCGCCGACGAGGCGCGGCACGTGCAGGCCGAGGGTCGCGATGGCCGGGCCGAGCGCGTTCGGCAGGGCGTGACCCCAGATGATGCGGCGGGACGGGATGCCGTGGACGGCCGCACCCACGACGTAGTTCTGCGACAGGGCGCCGACGAGGCTCGTGCGCAACTGGCGGGACAGGTCCGACGCCGCGTCGAGGCTCAGGGCGAGCGACGGAAGCACGAGGCAGGCGACCCAGGCGGTGATGCTGATGGTCGGCGGGACATAGCCGCCGACCGGGAAGATCGGGAGCGCGAAGGCGAAGACGAGGATGAGCGCGATGCCGGCGACGAACGCCGGGATCGTCGCGAGCGCGGCGTTGACCCCGCCGATCACCCGGTCGACCCACGTGCCGCGGCGGACGGCCGCGAGGATGCCCGTGGTGCCGCCGAGGAGGACGGCCGCGATCGTCGCGCCGACCGCGATGGACAGGCTCACGGGGAACGCCGCCGTGATCGACTGCGTCACCGGGATGCCGGTGAACCACGAGCGACCGAGGTCGCCGACCAGCGCCGAGCCGAGCCAGTCCGCGTAGCGGACGAGGAACGGCCGGTCCAGCCCGAACTCATGGTTCAGGCGGGCGACGTCTTCGGGTGTCGCCATGTCGCCGAGGGCGACGGCGGCGGGGTCGGATCCGCTGGCCGCGCCCAGCGCGAACGTGATGAAGCTCGCGATGAGCAGGACCACCGCGGACTGCGCGAGCACCGCGAGCGCGGAGCGTCCGGCCCGGCCCGCGGCGTGCGACCGCACCTGCCCGGAGGTGGGCGCGGTCGCACGTGCCGTGAGGGTTGTCATCGGATCATCCCGCGATCTTGACGTCCTCCCAGCGCTGCACGTCGATCCAGTGCTGGATCCCTGTGACACCGTCCGGGTGGATGAGGATGCGCGGCCACGTGAAGAGGAACGTGTTGGGCATGGTCTTCACGGCCGTGGAGACGGCCGCCTGCAGCTTCTCCTCGTACTCGGCGGAGTCGGTCGGCGTCGCGCGGGCGGCGTCGATCGCGGCGAGCAGCTCGTCCGGGGTGTTCCGGCCGAGGTTCATGAGGCCCTGCGGTCCGTACAGCACCTCCAAGGCCTGCAGCGGCGACTGGCGGCCGGAGTAGCTGTCGAGGACGAACGGGTACGTGCGGTTGACGTAGTTGTTCGCGTTCGGCGGGAGCACCGTGATCGTCGCGTCGATGCCGGCCTCGGCCCACTGCGCCTGCAGCACCTCGGCGATCGCGCTCGCGTCCTCGGTGATCCCCAGTTCGATCTCGAGGCCGTCCGGGTGGCCCGCGGCGGCGAGGAGGTCGCGCGCCGCGTCGACGTCGTACGGGTAGAGGTCGTCGAGCGATTCGTCGTAGGCGACGTAACCCTTCGGGAACGGCTGGTAGTTGGGCGTCCCCTGGCCGAAGTACGCCCCGTCCACGAGGGCCTGCCGGTCGGTGGCGTGGCTGATGGCCTGCAGCACGCGGGGGTCGTCGAACGGCGCGACGGTGTTGTCGACGTCGAGGGTGCGCACCGTGAGGGCGCGGATCTTCTCGACGACGAGGTCGGCGGCTTCCGATGCCTGCACCTGGGACGGCGGGATGAGGGCGACATCCCACTGACCGGTCTTCACGCCGGCGACGACGGTGGCGGGATCGGTCACGGGCACGACGTGGAACTCATCGATGAAGATGTGATCGGCGTTCCAGTAGTCCTCGTGCTTGACGAGGTCGGCGTGCGCGTTCGGGACGTACTCGGTGAGCTCGAACGGTCCCGATCCCTCCGGCTGCGTCGCGAGGGTCGTGACGTCGTCGAACGCCGCCGGGTTGACGATGAACCCGGTCTTGCCGGCGAACAGGTAGGGCACCTGATAGTCGGCCTGGTCGAGGTGGACCGTCACATTCTTCTCGTCGACGACGTCGACGCCCGTGACGATCTTGAGCTGCCCCGCGATGGTGGAGTCCGCCTGGTCGCGACCGCGCTCCAGGTTGAGCTTGACGGCCTCGGCCGTCACCGGCGTGCCGTCGGAGAACTCCGCGTCGCGGAGGGTGAAGGTGACGGCCGTGCCGTCCTCGCTGTACTCCCACTTCTCGGCGAGGCCCGGGACGACCTCGCCGTCGATGTCGAGCTGCGTGAGGCCGTCGTAGACGAGTGCGAGGGCGTGCGTGTCCCAGCCGGCGGTCGAGGTCACCGGGTCCCAGCTGGTGGGAAGGGCCCAGCCCCACGTCAGGGAGGTGGGCTCGGATGTGCCAGCGGGGGAACCCGCGGACGCGCATCCGGTGAGGGCGAGGGTCGCGGCCGTGGCGAGGGCGGCGATGCGCGTCGAGACACGCAGGGCGGAACGGCGAGTGGTCATGGGGAGTGACGTTAGGAAGGACGGTGCCGCCTGCTCAATCGGCCGCGACGCGCGGAGTCACCGGCCGCAACACTTCGACACACGCCCCCGCGGTGGGGGCCTCGCGCCGAACATGGACACCATGACGAACGCCACCGCCCCCGCGCCCGCCATCTGGGACCCGCCCGCCGCCGTCCGGGTGCGCGGCGCGCTGGCCGTCGTGGCCGGTGCCGGCGAGAGCGTGCGCGTGTACGAGCGGTTCGGGCGCCGACTCGCGGTCGACGGCTACACCGTCGCCGCGTTCGAGGCGCCGGCCGCTGCGGATGCGTCCGCTTGGCTCGCCGCGCAGGTGCACGCCCCGCGTGTCCTCGTCGGCTCGGACCGCGGCGCTGCCGCTGTCCTGGCGCTCGCCGCCGGCGGTGCTCCGGTCGACGGTGTCATCGTCGCCGGCGTCCCCGTGGGATCGGCCGATGACGCGCAGGCCGGCGACGCGGAGCGCACCGCGTGCCCCGTGCACCTCGGCGTCCTCGGCGAGGCGGCGGCCCACGCGGTCGCCGCGGCGCCCGCCATCGACGTCCCGGATGTCGCCGCGCTCGGCCGCGTCCGCATCCCCGTCCTCGCGATCCACGGCGGCGCCGACGCCATCGCCCCGTTCTCCGCGGCACGCGATGCGCTCGCCGCACTCCCCGAGGTGGAGCTCGTCGAGACCGTCGGCGGCCTGCACGACGCGCTCAACGACGCGAGCCACCGCTCGGTGGCGGCGACCATCGTCCTGTGGCTCGAGCGTCTCCGCGCCGGCGGCGTGCAGACGCCGATCGTGCGGGAGATCGTCCGATGAGCGACGGCTTCGCGTCGCTGCAGGTGCAGCGCGGCTACACCCCCGGCACGCCGCAGAACGCCGTCGCGCCGCCGATCTACCAGACCACAGCCTACGAGTTCGCCTCGCTGCAGGATGCCGCCGACATCTTCGCGCTGCGAAAGGTCGGCAACCTGTACAGCCGTGCCGCGAACCCGACGCAGCTCATCCTCGAGGAGCGCGTCGCCGCGCTCGAGGGCGGCCGTGCGGCCGTGGCCGTGGCATCGGGTCAGGCGGCTGTCGCGATCTCCCTGCTGGCCCTCGCGAAGGCGGGGGAGCACATCGTCGCTGCCCGCCAGCTGTACGGCGGCACCGTCGACCTCCTCCAGGAGACGTTCGCCGACTGGGGCATCGACGTCACCTTCGTCGACCAGGACGACCTCGACGCGTGGCGCGCGGCCCTGCGACCCACGACGCGCGCCCTGTTCGCCGAGTCGGTGACCAACCCGACGGCGCAGGTGCTCGACATCCGGTCGGTCGCCGACATCGCGCACGCGGCGGGCGTCCCGCTCGTCATCGACAACACCGTCGCCACGCCCTACCTGCAGCGTCCCGGCGAGTACGGCGCCGACATCGTCGTGCACTCCGCGACGAAGTACCTCGGCGGGCACGGCACCTCGATGGGCGGCGTCATCGTCGACATCGGCTCGTTCGACTTCGGCGCGGAGCCGGCCCGCTGGCCGCAGCTGACCGAGCCCTACCCGCGCATCGCGGACGTCGTGCTGTGGGACCGGTTCGGCCCGTCCGGGCAGGCGCTCGCCGTGCTCATCAAGACGAAGTACGTGCACGACCTCGGGCCGTCGCTGTCGCCGTTCAATGCCTTCCAGCTGCTGCAGGGCATCGAGACGCTCGACCTGCGGATCGCCAAGCACAGCGCCTCCGCGCTCGCCGTCGCGGAATACCTCGCGCAGCACGAAGGCGTCGCGAGCGTGCAGCATCCGGGCCTCCCGTCCAGCCCGTGGGCCGACGCCGCGCGCCGCTACCTGCCGCGCGGCGTGCCGGCGGTGTTCTCCTTCGACCTCGTCTCGTCCGGCGACGCGGAGGCCGATCGCGTCCGTGTGCACCGTTTCGTCGATGCGCTGCGGCTCGTCAAGCTCGTCGCCAACATCGGCGACGCGCGCAGCCTCGTCGCCCACCCGGCATCCATGACCCACAGTCACCTGACCGAGACGCAGCTGGCCGAGGCCGGCATCTCGCGCACGACCGTGCGCCTCTCGATCGGGCTGGAAGACCCGGCCGACATCATCGCGGACATCGCGCAGGCGCTCGTCGCCGCATCCATCGAGACCGTGGAGGTCACCCCATGACGATCAATCTCGGCTATTGGACGCCCGTCTACGGCGGGTTCCTGCGGAACGTCGCCGACGAGGAGGGCATGGCCGCCACGTGGGAGTCGATCCGCGAGGTCTCCGTGACCGCCGACCGGCTCGGCTTCCACACGACGCTCGTCCCCGAGCTGTACCTCAACGACCGGAAGGGCATCGACGCGCCGAGCCTCGAGGCGTGGTCGCTCACGGCGGCGATCCTCGCCGTCACCGACCGCCTGCGCGTCATGACGGCGGTGCGGCCGGGGTTCCACCTGCCCGCCGTGCTCGCGAAGACCGTCTCGACCCTGGACTCCATCGCTCCGGGCCGCATCGCGCTCAACGTCGTCGCGGCGTGGTGGGCGGAGGAGGCCCGCCAGTTCGGCGGGCGCTTCACGACGCACGACGACCGCTACGTGCAGGCCGAGGAGTTCGTGCAGGTCCTCCGGGGCCTCTGGGAGCACAGTCCCTTCACCTTCGCGGGCGACCACTACGAACTCGAGGGCACGATCGTCGAGCCCAAGCCGTCGGCCTCGCCCGTCGTCTTCGCCGGTGGCGAGAGCGAGGCGGGCAAGGAGTCGATCGCGCGGTTCGCGGACGCCTACGTCATGCACGGCGGCACGCTCGACGAGGTGCGCGCGAACGTCGCGGACATCACGGAGCGGTCGCTGCGCATCCACGACCGCCCGCTCCGCGAGATCGGGATGCCGGCGTACGTCATCGTCCGCGACACCGAAGCCGAGGCGCAGCGCGAGCTCGAGCGGATCACGACGGTCGACCCGCACTCTCCCGGCTACGCGTCGTTCGAGGAGTTCCAGCGCAACTCGAAGCTGTCGCTCGAGCTGACCAGGCGCGAGTACTCCGTCGGCACGCGAGGCCTCCGGCCGAATCTCGTCGGGACGCCCGAGCAGGTCGCCGAGCGCATTCGCGCGTACGGGGAGGCCGGCATCTCGCTGCTCCTCATCCAGTCCTCCCCACTCACGGAGGAGCTGGAGCGCATCGCCGAGCAGGTCTTCCCGCTCGTGCCGCAGGCGGAGCTGGTGCACTGATGTCCCTGCGGGTCGTGGCCGTCTCGGGGTCCCTCCGGTCGCCGTCCACGACCGCGGCCCTCATCGACGGCATCCTGGACGAGCTCTCGCCGCACGTCGACATCGTCCGCGAGATCGTCGACCTGCACCCGATCGCCGGGGATCTCGCCGCCGCGCTCACCGGCGGCGGGAAGACGGATGCCGTGACGGCGGCGCTGGACGCCATCGCCGGCGCCGACCTGCTCGTCGTCGCGACGCCGATCTACCGCGGCTCGTACACCGGGCTGTTCAAGGAGTTCTTCGACCTCGTCCCGCAGGATGCCCTCGCCGGCACTCCCGTGCTGCTGGCCGCCGGGGGTGGCGACGACCAGCACTCCCTCGCGATCGACCACCAGCTCCGGCCGCTCTTCGCGTTCTTCCGGGCCGTGTCGCTGCCGGTCGGGGTGTACGCCCGCACCGCGGACTTCACCGACCGCCGGATCAGCGGCGAGGCGCTTCCCGCCGCCATCGCGCGGGCCGTCGCGGCGGCCCTGCCGGCGCTGCCGCGGGTGTCCGTGCCGTAACTCCGCCTCAGCCGACCTGCAACCCGGAATCCTCCCGAACCGTGTCGCTCAGGCGGAGTTCTGACAGGCACCGGAGGCGGGAACCGCCCTCCACGGCACCGGCTCACGCCGAGTCGAGCATCCGGCGCAGCTGCGCGCGCAACGCGGCCAGCTCCTCCGGATCGAGGGCCCCGGTCAGTTCGGCGTCCGCCGCGTTCACCCGCGGCCGCAGGCGCGCGTACTCGGCATGCCCCTCCGGCGTCAGGGTGACGGCGTTGCGGCGCCGGTCGTCCGGGTCGCGTGTGCGCTCGACGAGTCCGCGGCGCTCCATCCGGACCAGGATGTCCGCGATCGTAGAGCGGTCGAGGTCGGCCTCGTCGCACAGCGTCCGCTGACTGGCCGCCCCGAGGCGGTCGAGCAGGGCGAGGATCGAGTACTGCACGCTCGTGGTGTCCGCCGACACGCGGCGCGTCCAGGTCGCGACGTGCAACTGCTGGGCGCGGCGCAGCAGATACCCGGTGTGCCGATACGGGTCCAGGTCTTCGCGCCCGTCCATGCCGACGACGCTACCGGGTGGTGGCCGCCCACTCGCGCTGCGGTAGCAGGATGCCGGCGAAGAAGTCCGTCAGCTCGCCCCGCGCCGCCAGCGGCAGCACGTGCGCGACGTACTGGTCGGGGCGCACCACGACGAGGGCGCCCGCGGCGCCGATCCCGCGCGCAGCGAAGATGTCGTCGGCCGGATCGACCGCCCACGCCTTCTCCCAGTCCTGCAGGCCGAGCGGCCCGGAGTGGGGGAGGAGGACTTCGGGCAGCGAGGTGATGTCGACGTCGTGATGCGAGCCGGCGAGGATGCCGTGCACGTCGAAGACGGCGTCGATGTCGGCCCCGGCCGGCGTGAATCGCGTGACGGGGGAATCGGGGGACTCGCCGAGCCAGGTCGCGACCTCGCGCAGCGCACTGCCTCCCGCGTCCCCGAAGGCGTAGATGCGCCACCGGCCGTCGGCGCGGGCGGCGTGGCCCAGCTGCATCCGCTTGCCGTCGGCGACGCGCACGACGGGCGCGGAGTGGAAGCGCGTGCCGATCTCGAACCCGGTCGCGAGGCCCTGATGCGCGGCCTCGCCGGTGAGGGCCGAGGAGCGGTAGGTCGTCGCGAGGCCCGCCGTGTAGCGACCCTGCCGCGAGAACTCCGCCTGCATCTGCTCGCTCGTGACGCCGCCGAGCTCGGGGTGCTCAGGGTCGACGGTGGGCTGTGCGATGAACGCCGACCAGAACCGGTCGAAGTCGATCAGGTCCTTCGCGACCGACTGCCGCTCGGCCGAGTAGGAGCGCAGCAGCTCGGGACCGGACAGACCGCGCAGCACGGCGGCGAGCTTCCAGCCGAGGTTGAAGCCGTCCTGCATCGAGACGTTCATGCCCTGACCGGCCTTCGCGGAGTGCGTGTGGCACGCGTCGCCTGCGATGAAGACGTGGGGCAGCGCGGTGTCGGCGTCCGCGTCCGCGGGGGCGACGTCGTCGAACCGGTCGGCGAGGCGCTGGCCCACCTCGTACACCGACGACCAGGCCACCGACCTCACATCGATCGTGTACGGGTGCAGGATGTCGTTCGCGACCGCCGCCAGCTGCTCCGCGGTCGTGCCGCGGATCGTCGTGTCGCCCGCCGGCACGACGCCGAGGTCGACGTAGACGCGGACCAGGCTGCCGCCTTCGCGGGGGATCATGAGGAGGCTGCCCTTGCCGGCGGACTGGATGACGTTCTTCGTGCGCCAGTCCGGGAAGTCGGTCGTCGCGAGGACGTCCATGACGCCCCACGCGTGGTTCGCGGCGTCGCCCTTCAACGACAGCCCGAGCGCACGGCGGACGTTGCTGCGGGCCCCGTCGCAGCCGATGACGTACTTCGCGTGAACCGTGAACTCCGTCTCGCCGCGGCGCAGCGTCACCTCGACCGGGTACTCGCCCTCGCCGACCGAGAGCGTCACGAACTCGATCCCGTAGTCCGGCTCGATGCGGCTCGCGGAGCGGGCCATGTGGTCGAGCAGGTACTGCTGCATGCGCGCCTGGTTCACGATGACGTGCGGCATCTCGCTGAGACCCTCGGGGGTGTCCTCGACCCAGCCGGTGCGCTCGATGCGGGAGCGGTCCTGCGCGGACGGCCCCCAGAAGCGGACCTCGTTGACCCAGTACGCCTCGCGCATGAGCGCGTCGGCGAGACCGAACGCCTGGAACATCTCGACGGTGCGGCACGCGACGCCGTCGGCCTGGCCCACCTCGAGCGCGCCCTCGCGGCGCTCCACGATCCGCGTGCGGATGCCGGGGAACCCGGCGAGCTGCGCACCGAGGACGGTGCCGGCGGGGCCGGTGCCCACGATCAGGACGTCGATCTCGGCGGGGAGGTCGGCAGGGCGGTCCACTCCCCACCCCGCGGCCGGGTGGATATCGGGGTCGCCGGGGCGGTAGCCGTCTCGATAGAACTGCACGTCGATCTCCTTCGAAGGCGTGAGCGGAATGGGTCCACAATATCGTCAGTACCCCAACGAATCAAGTGCGGTCATGTGAACGCCGGCTCTGGGGCGGATCAGCGGCGCTCGAAGACGAAGCGTTCGCGGCCCGCGACGACGCCGACGACACCTTGCCCGAGCATGATCGCGGCGGAGAGGAGAAGCGGCCCGATCCAGTCTCCGCTGAGCGCGTGCAACGCTCCGAAGGCGACCGGGCCGATCGCGGTGATGAGATACCCGACCGACTGCGACATGCCGGACAGGGCTGTCGCGCCGTCCTGGTCCCGGGCGCGCTGGGCCATGAGCGTGAGGCACATGCTGAGCGAAGCTCCGGAGAAGAGTCCGATGACGGCGATCCAGACGAGGATCGCGTGCGGAGCGAGGAGGAGGCCCGCGATGCCGAGGAGCCCGAGTGCGGGCAGAGCGGCCGGGATGAGGCGTTCGGCCCGGCCGCGCAGGATCAGCGGCAGCGTGAGCGATCCGGCCAGTGAGCACAGCTGGTAGACCGCGACATCGATACCGGAGAGCTCCTCGCTCCGCCCTATCGAGGTCGAGATCGCCGGGATCCACGTGACGAAGATGTAGAAGCTGGACGCTTGCAGCCCCATGTAGCCCGCGACGGTCCAGGCGACCGGGTCCGACCAGATCGCGCGGCGCGCGCGGGGGGCCGCGCCGTCGGTATCGGCGTCCTCACGCCGGATCGTGCGCCACCAGAGCGCGATCGCCCACGGCAGGAGCGCGCCGCCGGTGACGAGCAGGGCGAAACGCCAGCCCGTCTCGCCCTCGCCGAGCGGCAGGCGGGCCAGCGGCACGGCGACCCCGGACGCGAGCGCGCCGAACGCACCGAGGAGGGCCGAGTAGGCGCCCATCATGAGCGGCACGCGACCCGGGAAATCCCGCTTCACGACGGCCGGCATGAGGACGTTGCCGAATGCGAGGGCCGCGCCGATGAGCAGCGTCCCGAGCCACAGCCAGACGCTCGAGCCGGGGAGCGAGCGGATCACGACTCCCGCCGCGAGCAGCGCGAGAGCGCCCAGCAGGCTGTGGGACAGGCCGAAGCGGCGGCTCACTCCGTGGGCGAAGGGTGAGACAGCCGCCCAGACGAGGAGGGGCACGGAGGTGATCATCCCGAGGGCCGCGACGGACAGTCCCGTGTCGGCGCCGATGCGATCGAGCACCGGCCCGACGGCCGTGATCGCCGACCGCATGTTCGCCGCCACGAGGCAGAACGCGATGACGAGCGTCGCCGCCGCCGCCCGGCGAGGGGTGATCGCGGTCATGCAGGTCCTCGTCTCTGTGCGCCGGCCCCGGCATCCGTGCGACCGAACGGCGGAGATCGGGCTCAGCCCGCGGGGATCGTCCGCACCGTCATGGTGTCGCCGGTCGTGTCCTTCGCGCGCTGGATCTCGCCGTAGATCTTCAGGCGCAGCTCGGCGAACCGCGGGTCGGACCGGGTCGTGAGCTGATCGCGCTCGGCGGGCAGGTCGATGACCACATCGTCCTGCACGACCGTCGGCCGGTTCGACAGGACGATGACGCGCTCGCCGAGGTACACCGACTCGTCGATGTCATGCGTGACGAAGAGCACCGTGACGCCGAGCTCCTTCCAGAGCTTGCGGACGAGGTCCTCGAGTTCCGCACGCGTCTGCGCGTCGACGGCCGCGAACGGCTCGTCCATGATGAGGATCTCCGGGCGGTAGGCGACGGCCCGGGCGATCGCAACGCGCTGCTGCATGCCGCCGGAGAGCTGCCACGGGTACTTGTCGCCGGCATCGGCCAGGTTCACCGCGATGAGCGCTTCGTGCGACCGCGCGTGGCGCTCGGCCTTGCCGATGCCCGCGCTCTTCAGCGGCAGCTCGACGTTGGCCTGCACCGTCATCCAGGGGAAGAGGCTGCGCCCGTACTCCTGGAAGACGACCGCCATCGTGCGGGGCGGCCCGCTGATGGGCTTGCCCTGCAGCTCGAGCTTTCCGCCCGTGGGCGGCAGGAGCCCGGCGATGCACTTCAGGAGCGTCGTCTTGCCGGCGCCGGACGGGCCGACGATGCAGACGAGCTGTCCCTGGGGGACCGTGAAGGTGAGGTCACGGATGGCCTCGACGCTCTGTCCTCCCGCCGTGGGGGCGGGGTAGACCTTGCGCAGGCCTTCGACGACGAGGACGGGGGTGGTGGAATCAGGCACGCTGCACCTCTCTCAAACCGTGGTACCAAGCCAGGACGCGGCGCTCGACGAGCTGGAACACGAGACTCAGGGCGAGGCCGATGAGCCCGAGGACCAGGATGCCGCTCCACATCTGGGGGATGGCGAAGTTTCTCTGGAACTGGATGATGGTGAAGCCGAGACCCGACGACGAGTACGTCATCTCGGAGATCACCATGAGGATCAGGGCGATCGACAGGCTCTGCCGCACGCCGGTCATGATCTGCGGCGCCGCGGCGGGCAGGGTCAGGAACTGCAGCCGGTGCGCCTTCGTGAGCCGGTAGCTGCGGGCGGTGTCTCGCTGCACCTCGTCGGTGGCGCGGACGCCCTCGATGGTGTTCAGCAGCACCGGCCACATCGACCCGAAGATGATGACGGCGATCTTCATCTGGTCGCTGATGCCCAGGATGAGGGCGAGCACCGGGACCAGCACGGGCGGCGGGATGGCACGGAAGAACTCCAGCAGGGGCTCCAGCACCTGCCGCAGCGTGCGGAACGAGCCGATGAGGATACCGAGACCGACGCCGAGGATCACCGAGCCGGCGATGCCGACGAGGAGCCGGCCGACGCTGGGCAGCACATCGCGCCAGAAGCGGTCCCCGAACCAGGTGTCGACGAAGGCGGACAGCAGGCCGCCGGGCGTCGGCACGAGGTAGTTCGTGTTGCCGAGCGTCGCGATCCACCAGACGGCGATGAGGATGAGGGGCAGCCCGACGAGGAACAGGGCGGTCTTGACGGCGTTCATCCGACCAGCTCCATCCGCACGGACATGTGCCATCTCAGCACCCGTCGTTCGATGACGCGCATCACGAGGTTGATGAGCACGCCGATGAAACCGGTCGCGAGGATGAGCGCGTACATGCTCGTCACGGCGCCGCCCTCCCGGGTCTCTGCGATCTGCTTGCCGAGGCCGGGCGTCTGGATGATGAGCTCCGCCGTGATGGCGAGGATCAGCGCGACGCTGGCGGCCAGACGGATGCCGGTCATGAGGTAGGGGAGCGTCGTCGGCCACACGACGTGGCGGATGCGCTGCCAGCGGCTGAGTCCGTAGCTGCGGGCTGTCGCGTCGGCGACGGGGTCGACGTCCTTCGTCCCGTAGATGACCTGCAGGAGCACTTGCCAGATCGACGCGTAGACGATGAGCAGGAGCTCGGACTGGATCTTCGTGCCGAACAGGAGCACCGCGAGCGGGATGATCGCGACGGAGGGGATCGGCCGCAGGAACTCGATCGTGGACTGGGTGGCCCGTTCGAGGAACCGGCTCGAGCCGATGATGAAGCCGAGCACGGCGCCGGAGATGACGGCGATGGACAGCCCCAGGAACCAGGCCCACATCGTCGCGGCCACGTCGCGCCAGAACGCGCGGTCGAGAAGGTACTCGCCCAGGCGGACGAGCACGTCACTGGCCGGAGGGAAGAACCGCGGGTCGATGAGGCCGATGCGGGAGGCGAGCTCCCAGAGGACCAGGAACCCGACGACGCCGATGGCGCCGAGGGCCGGCCCCCGCAGGGCGGCGGAGCGCGTGCGCCCCGCCGCCTTGGGTGCCGTCAGAGTCGTCACGGCAGGAGGGCGTCGAAGTCCGGCGTCTTGGAGAGCACGCCGTAGCCCTGCGCGGCGGCGGCGAGCTTCTCGATCGCCGGGCGGTTGATCTCGGTCGGGAACAGCGGGAGCGTGATCTTCGCCAGGACCTCGGCGGGCGTCTGCGTGTAGGTGCCGATGATGCGACGGACCTCGTCCGGGTTCTCGTTCGCGAAGTCGAGCGACGTCTTCATCGCAGCCTGGAACTTCTCCAGGAGATCGGCGTCCACGTCGCTCTTCGCGAAGTACGCGGCGATGTCGAGCTTCGGGTCGAAGTCGGCGTACGCGTACGTGACGACGTTCAGGCCGGCGTCGATCGCGGAGGTGACGAACGGCTCGACGACGAACGCGGCGTCGACCTGATCGTTCTCGACGGCGGCGATCGCCTCCGGGAACGGCACCTCGACGAATTCGATGGTGGAGCTGTCGGCGCCGGCCTCGTCGACGACGTCGCGGACGGTCGTGTCGTTGATGTTGCCGATGCTGTTGCTGGACACGGTCTTGCCGGCGAGGTCGGCCGGGCCGGCGATGCCGCTGTCGGCCTTCGTGACGACGGCTCCCATGTCCTTGGCGGTGTCACCGGTCGTGGCGACGGCGGAGCTGACGATCTTCAGCGGGATGTTCTCCGCGGCCACCATGAGCGAGAGGACGTTGCTGAACCCGAACTGGTAGTCGCCGGCGACCACGGCCGGCACGATCGCGGCGCCGCCGGATGCGGTCTCGATCGTGAGGTCGATGCCCTCATCCTCGAAGAAGCCCTGCTCGTCGCCGAGCCAGAGGGCGGCGGTGTCGGCGATCGGGATGACGCCGATCGTCACGGGGGTCAGCTCGGTCGGCGCCCCGGCGTCGCCGCTCTCGGTGCTGCTGGGCGTCGCGTCCGAGTCGCTGCAGCCGCTCAAGGCGAGTGCGGCGATGGCGGCGATGGCGAAAAAGCTCGACTTCTTCATGTCACTCCGTCGTGTCATGGGCTCTGGGAGACCCGCCCTCCTCGGCCGGTCCCGCACCCTCGATACGGGCGACGATAGGCGGGCCGAATCAAAGCTGTCAATTCCGTCAACGAGATTGTTATCAATCTGCTCGGCGGCGAACGGCCTGTCAGAGCGCGGTGGCGCGCGCACTTCCGCGTTGCTCGGGGGCAAGTTCGGAGAGGGTGCGGATGACGCTTCCGACGTGCGCCGCCATCGCCGCGCTCGCCGCCTCCGTGTCGCGGTTGCACACGGCATCCACGATCGCGAGGTGCTCCGGCAGTGAGACGGTGGGGCGACCGGGCACGAGGAAGAGCCGGAACTGGTGTCGGACCATCTGCCCGTTCAACTGCTCCAGGATGCGCGTCGCCGCGCCGTGGCCGGCGATGTCGCGGAGCGTGCGATGAAGTGACACGTTCAGCTCGGAGTACCGCACCAGCTCGTTCTGCTCGACGGCCGCGCGCATGTCCGTCTCGATGCGACGCAGGACCACGATCTCCTCGTCGCTGATGTTCTCGGCCGCCCGGCCGGCGACGATGGCCTCGACGGCGCGGCGGATCTCCGTGATCTCGATGGCCTCCGCCACCGAGATCTCCCGCACCCGCGCCCCGCGGTTCGGCTGAAGCTCGACGAGCCCCTCGGCTGCGAGCGAGATGAGGGCGTTGCGGAGTACGAAGCGGCTCGCGCCGAACTCCTCGGCGAGCTCCGCTTCGATGAGGCGCTGCCGCGGTGCATACACGCCGCGGAGGATGGCATCGCGCAGCTCTGCGCGGACGTCGGACTTGTCGGCCACGGGTGTTCCTCTCGCGGATGAATGCATCCGATTGTGCACCACGGAGGCAGCGACAGGCATCTTGTGGCGATAATGTCGTCAGCAAGATTGTGGACGATCCTGGTCAGAGAGGACCACGACATGGCGCATCCCGAGAATTTCGACCTCGCGCACCTCGGCGCCGTCGAGCTGCTCACGCCGACGTTCGATGAGAGCCTGCACTTCTTCCGCGACCTGCTCGCGATGCGCGAGGTGGCCCGCATCGGCGACTCCGCCTACCTGCGGTGCTGGGACGAGTACCAGCTGTACTCCCTCAAGCTGACGGCCAGCGACACCAACGGTGTGGGCCGGACCCTGTACCGCACCACCTCGGCGGAGGCGCTCGAGCGCCGTGTCGCCGCGATCGAGAGGGCGGGCCTCGGGCACGGTTGGCGCGACCCCGAGGTGGGGGTCGGGAGGTCGTACGAGTTCGAGGACCCGGACGGTCATCTCATGGCGCTGTACTACGACACCGAGCTCTACGTCGCCGACGACGAGGATCGCCCGGCGCTGAAGAACCAGGCCTCGGCGTTTCCGGGCCGCGGCATCAACGTGCGGCGCCTCGATCACATCAACTATCTCGCGAGCGACGTCGGCGCCGCGGGCGCCTTCTGGCGCGACGTGATGATGACGAGGGAGTCCGAGGCCGTGCGCCTGGACGACGGCCGCTACGGCGCCTGGTGGTTCCGGTTCCACCAGAAGTCCTACGACGTCGTCTACTCCGATGACTGGACCGGACAGCGCGGTCGCTTCCACCACTTCGCGTTCGCGCCGGATTCGCGCGAGGACATCCTCCGAGCCGCGGACATCTGCCTGGAGAACGGGGTCCACATCGAGTACGGCCCGTACAAGCACGCCATCAACCAGACGTTCTTCCTCTACGTCTGGGAACCCGGCGGCAACCGCATCGAGTTCGCCAACGCGCAGGCGCGGCTCGTACTCGACCCCGACTCGCCCGTCGTGGAATGGTCGCAGGCGGAGCGCGCGAAAGGTCAGGCGTGGGGGATGAAGACGGTCTCCACCTTCCACACGCACGGTACGCCGTACGTGGCGGACCAGGAGGAGATCGACCGCGCGGCCCTCGAGGGTCGCTCACGCTGACTCAGGCCGTCATGGGCCAGCCGGTGTACGCCTCGGCAAGGTAGCGGGTGCCCGCCTCGGAGTCGACCACGCTGCGCAGCTCGCCGAGCTGGCGGCGGCGGTCGAAGTCGGTGGCATCCGCCGTCGCGTGGAGCATGCTCGTCATCCACCAGGAGAAGTGCTGCGCCTTCCAGATGCGCGCGAGCGCCGTCTCCGGGAACGCCTCGATGAGCCGTGTGTCGCCCTCGTCCAGCAGCGCGGTGAGCGCCTTCGCGAGCACGAGTACGTCCGCGACGGCGAGGTTCATGCCCTTGGCGCCGGTCGGCGGCACGGTGTGGGCGGCATCCCCGACGATGGCGACCCGCCCGCGCAGCAGCTCGTGCGCGACGAAGCTCCGGAACCGCAGGACGTCGCGCTGGAAGATGGGTCCCTCCCGCAGCGTCGTGCCGGGCACGCGGCGCTGCAGCTCGTCCCACAGCTGCGCTTCGGAGTAGGCGTTCGGGTCGACGCCCGGGTCGCACTGGAAGTACATGCGCTGCACCGACGCGCTGCGCTGGCTGATGAGCGCGAATCCGTCGGGGGAGTTGCTGTAGATGAGCTCGTCCGCGCTCGGCGGCGCGTCGCACAGGATGCCGAACCACGCGAACGGGTACTCGCGGAAGTAGCCGCCCGTCGAGGACCCGGTGACCGCCGCGCGGGCGACGCTCCGGGAGCCGTCCGCGCCGACGACGAACTCCGCGTCGATCTCGAGCGGCTCGCCGTCGCCCGTCGTGGCGACGACGCGCGGGCGGTCGGTCTCGGCGCCCTCGACGCGCACCGCGGTGACGCCGAAGCGGAGATCCTGCCCGCCGGCGAGACGCGCCGCGATGAGATCCTTGAGCGCCTCGTGCTGCGGGTAGAGCCAGACGCTCCGGCCGACGAGGTGCGCGAAGTCGATCCGGTGCCCCGCGCCGGCGAAGCGCAGCTCGATCCCGTCGTGCCGGTGTCCGACGGTGCGGGCGCGGCTGAAGTCGCCGAGACCGTCGAGGACCTCGACGGTGCCCTGCTCGAGGATGCCGGCGCGGATCGTCGACTCGATCTCCTCGCGGGTGCGCTGGTCGATGACGATCGATTCGACACCGGCCTCGGCGAGGAGGTGCGAGAGCAGGAGGCCGGCAGGACCGGCTCCGATGATCGCGACGCGGGTGGTGATCGGCATGGCGTCTCCTTCGACGGCGGGATGTCGGAGCCCAGTCTGCGCCGCCGACGGTCGCGCGTCTCGAGTCTTCCCGTTGAACGGGAGGCGATCACCGATACCGCGCAAGCGCTCCTTCGATGCCGCGCGCCGCACGGTGCAGCTCGGCGAGGGCCGGTTCGGGAGAGGATGCGCGGGGGAGCACGACCGAGAGCGCCGCGATCACGCGGCGCGAGCCGTCGCGGACGGGGACGGCGAGGCCGGTCGAGACGTCTTCGACGAAGCCCGGCGCCACAGCCTCGCCGCGGGCGCGGATCTCCGCCAGCAGCCGCCGGATCGCCGCGGGCTCGACGGGAGTCGCCGTCGTCAGCCCCGTCAGCGGGCGGCCGAGAACCCGGTCCTGCGTCTCCCGGTCGGCGTATGCGAGGAGCAGCAGACCCGAAGAGGACGCATGCAGCGGAAGACGCCCCGCCACCCGGGTGACGTTCGAGCCGGACCGCGGGCCGCTGAGCCGCTCCAGGAACAGCGCCTCGTCCTGCTCGAGGATCGCGAGCTGCGTGTGCTCGCGCACCCGCGCCTGGACGGCGTCCATGAAGGGCATCGCCGCCTGGCGCAGCCGCAGGGCAGCGGACGAGCGGGTCGCGAGCTCCCAGAGCCGCATCCCCACCCGGATGCCGTGGTCGTCGTCGCGCTCCAGGAGTCCCGCGTCGACGAGATCGGCGACGATCCGGTGGGCCGTCGAGCTCGGCAGATCCGCGCGGCGCCCGATCTCGGCGGCCGTCTGCACGGTGCGCGTGGGCGTGAAGGTCTCGAGCACCCGCACGAGTCGCTCGGTCATCCCATCGCCGGAGGAGGAGTTGGCCACGGGAACAGTCTGCCAGCGCCTCCCGTTGAACGGGAGGGACCCCAGGCGGACACCTTCTCGCGGCGGTCGCGGTCGGGCAGGATGGATGCCGGTGGATGCCACCGGCGCCGACGCCACGGAAGGAACCACTGACATGGGATCCAGCTACATCTACGCCGCCGTCCGCACGCCGTTCGGCCGCACCGGCGGCGCGCTCGCCGGCATCCGACCCGACGATCTGGCTGCCGTCGCCATGCGGGCCGTCGTCGAGCGCACCGGCATCGACCCCGCCCGCATCGGAGACGTCCTCTTCGGCGACGCGAACCAGGCGGGCGAGGACAACCGCAACGTCGCCCGGATGGGCGCCCTCCTGGCCGGCTTCCCGACGACGGTGACCGGCGTCACGGTGAACCGGCTCTGCGCGTCATCACTCGAAGCCGTCATCCAGGCGTCCCGGGTCGTCGAATCCGGCGATGCCGACCTCGTCCTCGCCGGCGGCGTCGAGTCGATGAGTCGGGCGCCGTTCGTCGTGGAGAAGTCCGCGAAGCCGTGGCCGGCCGTCGGCAACCCGACGATGTGGAACACGACGATCGGCTGGCGCATGACCAACGCCGCGCTGCCGACCCACTGGACCATCAGCAACGGCGAGGCGGCCGAGAAGACCGCCCGCACGTGGGGGATCACGCGCGAGGCGCAGGACGAGTTCGCGGTCCGCTCGCACCGGCTCGCGGCGCAGGCGTGGGCGAGCGGCGTCTTCGACGGCGAGATCGTGCAGGTCCCCGGCGCCGCGCTGACCCGGGATGAGGGCATCCGCGACGACACGTCGGTCGAGAAGCTCGCGGGCCTCCGCGCCCTCTTCGCCGAAGACGGGACCGTGACGGCGGGCAACTCCTCCTCGATCAACGACGGCGCCTCCGCCGTGCTGATCGGCGGGGAGGGTGCGCTCGACGTCGAGCCGCTCGCCCGCATCACGGGGCGCGCTGCGCACGGCGTCGACCCCGACGACTTCCCGACGGCGCCGATCGAGGCGGCGAACAAGGCGCTCGCGCGCGCCGGCCGGACGTGGGCCGATGTCGACGTCGTCGAGCTCAACGAGGCGTTCGCGTCGCAATCCCTCGCCTGCCTGGCCGGCTGGCCCGACCTCGATCCCGCGAAGCTCAACGCGCACGGCGGCGCGCTGGCGATCGGCCATCCGCTCGGTGCCTCCGGGGGCCGGGTCATCGCCCGTGCCGCCCACGATCTCCGTGCGCGGGGCGGCGGCGTCGCGGTGGTCGCGGTGTGCATCGGCGTCGGTCAGGGCCTCGCCGTCGTCCTCGAGCGCTGAGCGTCACATGACGACGCCGGGTGCGAAGCCGGGCGCGACGGGTTAGGGTGACTTCGTGCTTATCACCTGTCAGTGTTGTCGCTGAGCGCTTCTGCGCGCCTCCGACGAAACGACAGCCCGTCGCGCCTCTGAGCGCGCGACCACACCACAGGACACTCACGTGCGCTACGCATCACACATCGCCGACTTGGTCGGCAACACGCCCCTCGTCCGCCTCAACTCGGTGACCAAGGGGATCGCGGCCACCGTGCTCGCGAAGGTCGAGTACTTCAATCCGGGCAGCTCCGCGAAGGACCGCATCGCGCGGAACATCATCGAAGCGGCGGAGGCGTCCGGAGAGCTCCGGCCCGGCGGGACGATCGTCGAGCCCACGAGCGGCAACACCGGCGTCGGCCTCGCGCTGATCGCCCAGCAGCGCGGCTACCGCATGATCTTCGTCGTGCCGGACAAGTTCGCCGGCGAGAAGGTCGCCGTGCTGAAGGCCTACGGCGCGGAGATCGTCATGACGCCCACGAGCGTCCCGCCCGAGCACCCCGAGTCGTACTACAGCGTCTCCGACCGGCTCGCCCGCGAGATCCCCGGGGCGTTCAAGCCGAACCAGTTCGCGAACCTCAACGGCCCCCGTGCGCACTACGAGACGACCGGTCCGGAGATCTGGCGTGACACCGACGGCCGCGTGACGCACTTCGTCGCCGGTGTCGGCACCGGCGGAACGATCAGCGGGTCGGGGCGCTTCCTCAAGGAGGCCTCGGCCGGCGAGGTCGTCGTGATCGGCGCCGACCCGGAGGGCTCGATCTACTCCGGCGGGCCGATCCACGGCTACCTCGTCGAGGGCGTCGGCGAGGACTTCTACCCCGCCACGTTCGACCCGACCGCCGTCGACGGCTACGAGCGCGTCGACGACGCCGAATCGTTCGCGATGACGCGGCGCCTCGCCCGTGAGGAGGGCCTGCTCGTCGGCGGTTCGTCGGGCATGGCGGTCGTCGCGGCGCTGCGCGTCGCACGCGACCTGCCCGCCGACGCCGTGGTCGTCGTGCTGCTGCCCGACCACGGTCGCGGCTACCTCAGCAAGCTGTACGACGACGAGTGGATGCGCGAGCGCGGCTTCGCGACCGCGTCCGAGACCACGACCGAAACGACCAGGAGCCTCACATGACCGTCCACGCCCGCGGATTCGAGAGTCTCGCCGTCCATGCCGGACAGGAGTTCGACCCCACGACGGGCGCCGTCATCCCCCCGGTGCACTTCTCCACGACGTTCGCGCAGGACGGCATCGGCGGCCTCCGCGGCGGGTACGAGTACGGCCGAAGCGGCAACCCGACGCGGACGGCCCTGCAGACGCAGCTCGCCGCGATCGAAGGCGGAGCGCACGGCTTCTCCTTCTCGTCCGGGCTCGCCGCCGAGGACGTGCTCCTCCGCGCCGCGCTGAAGCCGGGCGACGAGGTGCTGCTCGGGAGCGACGTCTACGGCGGCACCCACCGCCTCATCGCGCGGGTCCTCGGCCCGTGGGGCGTGGGCCTGCGGGTCGTCGACATGAGCGACCTGGATGCCGTCCGCTCCGCGCTCGAGGAGAGCGCGCCCACCGTGCTGTGGGTCGAGACGCCGTCGAACCCGCTCCTGCGGATCACCGACATCGCGGGGCTCGCCGCGATCGGCCACGAGGCCGGCGCGCTCGTCGTCGTGGACAACACCTTCGCGACGCCCGCGCTGCAGCAGCCGCTCGCCCTGGGCGCCGATGTCGTCGTGCACTCGACGACGAAGTACCTCGGGGGCCACTCCGACGTGGTCGGCGGCGGTCTCGTGCTGAACGACGACGCGCTCGCCGAGAAGATCGGCTTCCTTCAGTTCGCCGCCGGCGCCGTGTCGGGCCCGTTGGACGCCTGGCTCACGACGCGCGGCATCAAGACGCTTGCGGTGCGGATGCAGCGGCACAGCGAGAACGCTGCCGCCGTGGCCGCGTTCCTCGAGGGCTCCGATCGTGTGGCCCGCGTCTACTACCCGGGGCTCGCCTCGCACGAAGGTCACGAGCTCGCAGCGCGCCAGATGTCCGGCTTCGGAGGCATCGTGTCGGTGGCGCTGGAGAGCGGTTCGGCGGCCCGCCGCTTCGCGGAGTCGACGCGGCTGTTCCAGCTCGCCGAGTCGCTCGGCGGCGTGGAGTCGCTCGTCAACTACCCCGACGCGATGACGCACGCCTCGGTCCGCGGGACCGAGGCGGCCGTTCCCGTCGAGGTCGTGCGGCTGTCGGTCGGCATCGAGTCGGTCGACGACCTCCTCGCCGACGTCGAGCAGGCCCTCGGCGCGTAGCGGGGCTCAGCGCCGCCGGAACCAGCGGCGCTTCGGCGCCGGATCCGGTGGGGGAGCCGAGGCCGCGAGCCGCGCGGCGCGGCGCTCCCGCCAGGCTGTGACCTCTTCGTCGACGTCATGGGTCGGGGTCACGACCGGCGGGCCGCCCTGCAGCTGCCGCCGCGCCTCGATGACGCGCCGGTTGAAGTCATCGACGTACTCGCGGACGTCGTCTTCGCGCGCGAGCCGGTCCAGCCGCTCGGCGAACTCCGCGTGCTCGGTGCGCAGTGTCAGGGCGGCGGGCCCGAGCCCCGTGAGCTTCTCGGTCTGGATCTTCCGGCGGATCCACCAATCCGGATCGTTGCCCTCGCCGAGGCCCTCGAGCGGCTTGCCGTAGCCGGGCAGGTCGTCGAAGTCGCCGCGGCGGATGGCCTGCTGGATCACCGTCTCGACGTACAGCGCACGTTCGTGCGCCGTGGGGGCCGCGGCATCCGTCGCCGCATCCCGCGGCTTCTCGTCGGCTTCCGGATCCTCGCCCAGCTCGCGGCGCAGCTTGTCGACGCGGTAGCGGGCGGCATCCAGTCTCGGATCCTCGCCCATCCGCGCTCCCTCCGGGTCGTCTCCTTTCCAGGCTACGACGCGCCGCCGGTAGGGGGGTTCCCGGACCGATACAGGGTATGTATATACTCAGAAATCACATACGCGGTATGCATGAACGCGTGCCCATGAACGGAGTCACGATGTCGGTGCGACAGAGCCTGCTGGCCATCCTCGATCAGGGGCCGTGCTACGGCTACCAGCTGCGGACGGAGTTCGACCGCCGCACCGGGTCGACCTGGCCGCTCAACGTCGGCCAGATCTACAACACCCTCGACCGCTTGGAGCGCGACGGGCTCGTGGAGAAGGGCGACGTCGACGAGCAGGGGCACGTGTACTGGCAGATCACGGATGCCGGCAGGCTCGAGGTGCGGGAGTGGCTCGCCTCGCCCGTCGAGCGGTCGCAGGGCACGCGCGATGCGCTCGCGATCAAGCTCGCGGTCGCCGCCACCCTGCCCGGTGTCGACGTCGCCGAGGTGATCCAGACGCAGCGGCTCGCGTCCCTGCGTCAGTTGCAGGAGCTCAACCGCGCGAAGTACGCCGGCACCAATCCGGACGGCCCCGAGGAGCTCGCCTGGTCGCTCGTCGTCGACTCGATGATCTTCACGGCAGAGGCCGAGATCCGCTGGCTCGACCACACCGAGCAGCGCCTCGCCCTGCACCCGCAGCACGCGATGCAGCTCGAGCTGTCGACCGAGCGGCCCAAGCGCGGACGCCCCGTCAAGACGGAGGCCGGCGCATGACCGACGCGCCGGTGCTGCAGCTGATCGGCGTCACGCAGCAGTACGGCGAGGGGGCGACCTCGGTGTCGGCGCTCTCCGGCGTGGATCTCGGCGTCGAGCGGGGCGAGCTCGTCGCGATCATGGGCGCGTCCGGGTCGGGCAAGTCGACGCTGCTGTCGATCGCGGGCGGCCTGCAGAAGCCCACGACCGGCGAGGTCGTCGTCGAGGGCACGTACCTGTCCACGGCATCCGCCCGTCAGCTCGCGCAGCTGCGGCGCCGGTCCCTCGGGTTCGTGTTCCAGGACTTCAACCTCATCCCGACGCTCACGGCGCTCGAGAACGTGACGCTGCCCCTCGAACTCGACGGGTTCCGGTCCCGCGTCGCCCGTCGGGCGGGCCGGGACGCGCTGGCCTCCGTCGGCCTCGACGACAAGATCGCCGCGTACCCCGACGACCTCTCCGGCGGACAGCAGCAGCGCGTCGCCATCGCCCGCGCCGTCGTCGGCGGGCGTCGGCTCATCCTCGCCGACGAGCCGACGGGGGCGCTCGACTCGGTCACCGGCGAGGCCGTCATGAAGATGATCCGCGCGCGCGTCGACCAGGGCGCCGCCGGGATCCTCGTCACGCACGAGGCGCGGCATGCCGCATGGGCCGACCGCATCGTCTTCCTCCGCGACGGCCGCATCGTCGACCAGTCGCGCCGCGCGGGCGCGGAGACGCTGCTGGCGGGGACCTCGTGACCGGTCTCCTCGAGCGCGCCGATGCGCCACCGGCCCCGCCCGCCGCCGCCGCACAGCGGGACCGTCCGAGCATCTGGCCGCGCCTGCGCGCCGACCTGCGCCTCGCACGGCGGCAGTCGCTGCACGGCTGGACGTCCAGCATCCTCGTCGTCGCGCTCATCGCGCTGCCGATGGCCCTCGTCGCCGGCGCGATCGTGTTCGGCATGGGTCACGTCGCGACGACGGATGAGCGGATCCGCGCCGAGCTCGGCGGTGCCGACGCGTGGGTCTCCGTCGTCACCGGCCCCGACCCGTCGATGACGCAGTACCTCGACGAGCCGCTGTGGTGGGTGACCGACTGGGATGAGGAGACGGGGGAGCCGGTCAACGAGCAGCTGCCCCTGCACGACAGTGCCCTCCCGTACCTGCCCGCCGGTGCGATCGAGATCGGCGCCGGCAGCGTCACGGCCGAGACGGCGGGCGGCATCGGACGGCTGACCGCAGTGATCGGGGATGCCGGCGCCGACATCCTGCGCGGACGCTTCGAGCTCCTGGAGGGTCGCGCGCCGGCGAACGCCGACGAGGTCGTCGTCTCGCCCGGCGCCCTGGAGCGCCTCGGGCTGCGGGTCGGAGACCGCCTGGAACTCAGGGAGCCGGCCGCGGCCTACACGGTGACCGGCGTGATGAAGCGCGCCGAGGACCCCGACGCCGCCGAGGTGGTCTTCCTGCCGGGCACCGCCGAGAACCGGTCGCTGCAGACCGACGTCGCCGGCACGCTGTGGTACCTCCTGGAGTGGAGCCCGACACCGGACGAGGTCCAGGCGCTCAACCGTGAGGGTCTGATCGTGTTCGACCGTCACCTGGTCGCGAACCCGGGCGACGGGGCGGCGCCGCGCTCCGGCATGGACGGACTCGCCTGGTCGATGGCATCCCTCATCGGCGCGGCGGCGGCGTTCTCCGGCTACCTCGTCGTCCTTCTCGCCGGGGCCGCGTTCTCGGTGAGCGCGCGGCGTCAGCAGCGTTCGCTCGCCGTCGCCGCGAGCGTCGGTGCGACGCGCGCCGACGTGTTCCGCGTCGTGCTGCTGCAGGGCACGGTCCTCGGCGCGATCGGCGGGCTCGTGGGGGCTGCCGCCGGCATCGGCCTCGGCATCCTGTTCCTCCATCTGTTCGACGACGGGTCGACGACCTCCTTCCAGGGCGTGCACGTGCCGTGGTGGGGCCTCGCCGCCGTCATCGGCTTCGCCGTGATCGTGGGGACGATCGCGGCCATCGCGCCGGCCCGCGCCGCGACGAAGGGCGAGGTGATGGCGGCGCTCCGCGGCTCGCGCCGGCCCGTGCGGGTGCGCGTGGACCGGCCGCTCTGGGGCGTGCTGCTCATCGCGATCGGCGTGGGGCTGACCGCCGTCTGCGCGCTGTGGCTCGCGGCCATCAACGCCGAGGAGTTCGTGGCACCCGACGACGGTCGCCGCACGATCTGCATCGTCGGGATCATCCTGGGCCCGATCCTGCTGCAGGTCGGGGTCATGCTGGGCGGGCATTGGCTCATCTCGCTCCTCGCGCGGCCGCTGTCCCGACTCGGCCTCGCTCCGCGCATCGCGAGTCGGGATGCCGCGGCGAACCCGGGCCGGATCGTCCCGGCCTTCGCTGCGATCGCGGCGTGCGCGTTCCTCGCCTCCGTGTCGCTGGGATCGATCGCCCTCGTGACGAAGCAGGCCGAGCGCGGCTGGACGTTCGCGGCACCCGTGGGCAGCGTCGCCGTCTCCGGGTGGATGGACGACGCCGACGCCGACGCCGATGAGGCGGGCGGGGAGTACATCGCCGCCGAGGAGACGGCGCGGTCCCTGCTGGAATCCGCGGGCCCCGCCGCGTTCGGGACCATGTGGGATGCCGGCATGGCGCGGTGGGACCGTGAGGGCAGGCTCCTCAACCCGGACGAGCTCGTCGCGTCGCCGCAGATCCAGCACGTCGACGAAGCCCGGGCGGCATCGGAGTGTCGCGGGCTGACCGCCGCGGAGTGCCGCACCGCGATCTCGTCGGGATCCGCCGGATGGTACTTGCGCATCGTCGCACCGGAGGAGCTGGCGACCGTGACGGGTGAGGAGATCTCGGATGCCGACCTCGCCGCCTACCGCGACGGCTCGGCCCTCGTGCTCGACCCGGACTACATCGCCGACGGCGGCGCACTGATCATCGAGACGTCGACGCAGAGCAGGGTCACGGCGGTCGACGCCGACGCGGCGCCGCTCGCGACGCTCGAGGTCCCGGCGATCCGGCTCGATCTGCCGCAGCGCGACATCAAGGCGATCATCGCGCCGGCGCTCGCCGAGCGCTGGGGGCTGCAGCAGGGCAACTGGACCGTCATCGCGACGTACGACGTGCCTCCGACCACGGCGCAGCTCGACAGCCTGCAGCAGGAGGCCGACACCCTGTCGCGCGGAGGCAGCGCGGTCAGCATGTGGCCGCACCAGGAGTCCGGCCCGCCGGACGCCGCCCCGTGGATGTGGCTCACCGTCGGCGCGACCGCGGTGCTCGTCATCGGGGCGTCGAGCGTCGCCCTCGGACTCGCGCGCGTTGAGCGGCGTCCGGACGACGCGACGCTCGCAGCCGTCGGCGGGACCCGCGGCCTGCGGCGCGGGATCGCGCTGTGGCAGGCGGCGATCGTCACGGGCCTCGGCACCCTGACCGGCGCGGTCGCCGGCATCCTTCCGGTCTGGGGGGTGGCGCTCGCATCAGAGCGGATCTACAACCCGCCGTCACTGGGCGACATGCCCTGGCTCTGGCTCGTCGTGCTCGCCGTGGGGCTCCCCGCCGTCATCGCGCTCGTGTCGTGGCTCGTGCCGCCGCGTGAACCCGACCTGACCCGGCGGACGGCGATCGCCTGAGGGTCACCGGGCGCTCCGCGACGCCTCCGCGTGCCGCCCCGCAGAGGTGGTCGCCGCGCCGGTCGGTCACCAACTCCTCCTGAGCTGTCGGAGCACGGGTGTACCGCCCCGCTCGGCGGGCTCAGGCGGAGTTGTGGTCCGCCGGCGTTGGCCTCCGCGGCCTACGCTCGGAGGATGGGCGCAGAACTGATCACCCCCGCCGAGCTGAGCCGGAGCCTCCGATCGGAGCGACCGCCGGTCGTCCTCGACATCCGTTGGCGGCTGGACGCGCCGGACGGCCGAGACGCATACCGCGCCGGCCACATTCCCGGCGCGGTATACGTCAGCCTCGACGACGAGCTGGCCGGCCACGGCGGACCGACGGCAGGCAGGCACCCACTGCCGGATCCCGCTGATTTCGAGGCGGCCGCGCGCGGCTGGGGCCTGAACGACGGCGACGCCGTCGTCGTCTACGACGACTGGCAGTCCTTCGGCGCGGCGCGCGCATGGTGGATGCTGACGGATGCCGGCGTCGCCGACGTCCGCCTGCTCGAGGGCGGTCTCGCCGCCTGGCGGAGCGCCGGGCTGCCGCTGGAGGCGGGCGCGTTCGAACCGCGTCGCGGCACGGTCACGCTGCATCCCGGACACCTGCCCCAGCTCACGATCGACGAGGCGGCGGCGCTGCCCGCTCGCGGTGCGCTCCTCGACGTCCGCGCGGGGGAGCGCTACCGCGGCGAGACCGAGCCGATCGACCCGCAGGCGGGCCACATCCCCGGCGCGCTCCACCTGCCCACGACCGAGAGCCTCGATGCCGACGGCCGATTCCTGCCGGGCGACGCGCTGCGGGCGCGCGTCGAGGCGCTCGGTGTCGACGGCCCGGTGGGCGTGTACTGCGGTTCCGGGGTCTCCGCGGCGCATGCGGTGTTCGCGCTGCAGCGCGCCGGCCTGGACCCCGCGCTGTACGTCGGCTCGTGGAGCCAGTGGTCGAACCATCCCGATCGCCCCGTCGCGACGGGGGCGCAGCCGTGACCGCCCGCTGGGCGATCCTCGGCGCAGGCGCGATCAGCCACGACTTCGCGAACGGCCTGACTCACGCGGCGCTCGGGCACCTGCACGCCGTCGGCGCGCGCTCCGCCGCCGACGCCCGTGCCTTCGCCGATGCGCACGGCGCCGCCGTCGCCGGCACGTACGACGAGATTCTCGCGCGGGACGACGTCGATGCCGTGTACATCGGCACCGTGCACACGTCGCACGGAGACCTCGCGATCGCGGCGCTCGAGGCGGGCAAGGCCGTGCTGTGCGAGAAGCCGTTGACGACGACCGCGGCCGACACGGATGGCGTGCTCGCCGTCGCGGCGCGCACCGGACTCCCGCTCGTGGAGGCCTTCAAATACCGGTTCGGGCCCTTCCCCGACCGGCTGCGCCGCGCCGTTGCGGACGGGGCGATCGGTGACGTCGTCGAGATCGTCTCGACGATCGGCTTCACCGCGACCGCGCGCACGGGACGCCTGTTCGACCCGGGGGTGGCCGGGGGCGCGATCCTCGACGCGGGCTGCTACCCCGTCTCGCTCGCCGTCGGCGCGGCCGCCTGGGCCGGGCAGCCGCTCGACGACGCGCGCGTGATCGAGGCGGAGGGGGTCATCGGCGAGACGGGTGTCGACGAGACGGCATCCGCTGTCCTCCGGCTCGGCGCCGTGACGGCGCGGGTCCGCACCGCGATCGTCGAGGACCTGCCGCGCGCCGCCCGGATCGTCGGCACCGCGGGGGAGATCGAGATCCCGAACGTGTGGGGGAGCCGGCAGCAGAGCACGGACGCCGCTGTCCTGCGTCGACCCGACGGCTCGGTCGAGCACCTCACGGCCGCGACGCTGAACCCGATGGCCGCCGAGGCGGATGCCGTCATCGCCGCTCTCCGCGACGGTCGCACCGAGGCGCCCGAGATGCCGTGGGTCCAGACCCGCGTGATCGCATGCCTCCTCGAGGACTGGCGCCGCGCCCTGGACTGACCGGGCCTCGCGGATCAGGTGATGAGGGGCCCGAGCTCGTGCGCCGCGGCCACGAGCACGGCGGCGGTCTCCGCCGGATCGTCCACGCGCCGCCGCGGGCCGGAGTACGCGAGGGCTCCCGCGAGCGCACCGGACGCATCGCGGATGGGCGCCGCCAGGCATCCCGATGTCGCACCGGCGCGACGGACGACCCCGTAGGCGCGAAGGTCCGCGGCGGCGTCCGGCGCGGCGGTCGGGTCGCCGTCGATCTCCCGCAGGAGGCCGAGCGCGAACCGGTCCGGCTCGCGCGCGAGGCGCTGCTCGTCGGAGAGCGGGAAGTCGGGGTCGGCGTCGGCCACGGCGATCCGACCCTCCGTGTACACGACGAGGTGGATGCCGCCGCGCACACGCCGGCGCGTCTCCTCCACGACGTCGCGCGCGGCCCGGGGGATCCGCACCGGGGCCGCCGCGGCGGCGAGATGGATGACTTTCGCGCCGAGCGCGAAGCCCGCGAGATCCGGCGTGCGGACGAGGTACTCGTCCTGGACCAGCAGGTTCAGCAGCCGGTAGGCGGTGGCGCGCGGCAGGCCCAGGGCGAGCGAGATCTCCCGCGCGGTGACGCCCGCGCCGAGCGCCGCGACGGCCTCGAGCACCGTGAGCGCGCTGTGGATCGCGCGCGGCTGCCGCGCGCTGAGCGTCGGCACGGCGCTCCCCGCCAGGCCACCCCCCGCCAGGCCGCCCCCCGCCGGGCCGCCGCCGGCCGCCTCGCCCGCCGTGTCATCCATCGCGGGCGACACCGCCGAGGACGTGGGAGGCGGTCGGCTCGTCGTACCCGCCGATCCCGTCGAGGCCGACGCCGCGGCGCAGCCGCCATGCGATCAGCGCTGCCGAGGCCGCGGCGAGGGCCAGCGAGATCCACACCCCGGGGTTGCCCTGCTGTGCTTCGACGACGAGGTACACGGCGAGGCATCCCACGATCGCGACCGCGGCCGTGACGGCGATGACGGCGGCCGCGATCGTCGTCTCCCCGATGCGGCGGAGGAACACCGGCGCCGCGACGCAGACGATCGCGTACGCCGCGATGTAGCCGACCGCGGAGATGACGATGACGGCGCCCATGGCATCCCACGGACGCACGCCCAGCGCGACGACGACGACCGGCAGCACCACGATCGCCCCGACGGTCGGCCACACGGCGCCGATCGGGGTGCGGTGCCGCGGGTGGGTGCGGCCGAGGAAACGCGGTCCGACTCCGTCGCGGCCCATCGCGAACAGCACGCGGGTCAGTGCCGTCGTCGAGGCGATCGCGCACGCGAGGAACGACGCCGCGATCCCGACGTCTGTCGCCGCGGCCCACGGCGCGAGCCCGAACGCGTCGGCGAGCTCGTCGATCGGCGCGGCGGAGGTCACGAGGTCGCCGCCGATCGCGGTGAAGCCGGCGACCTGCGTGTACGCGGCGAGCAGGTACAGGGCCCCCGTGACGAGCACCGTCCCCACGATCGCCCGCGGGATGTTGCGCAGCGGCGCACGCGCCTCGACCCCCAGCGTCGCGGAGCTCTCGAACCCCACGAACGCCGTGAGCGCCAGTACGGCCCCGGCGGCGACGGCCGAGGGCGACACCCCTCCCGTCGGGATCACCGCCGTCACGTCGAACGGTCCGATCTGCACGAGGAGGGCCGTCAGCAGCGTCACGATGAGGGCCACCGAGACCGCCTCGACGATGAGCGCGATGCGCGCCGAGAGGCGGATGCCGCGCACGAGCACGACCGCGAGCACCGCGGCCTCGCCCATGAGCGCGGTGATGGCCGTGAGCGGCGCGGGGACGCCGGGAAGGACCCGTCCGAGCAGCATGGAGAGGTAGTGCGCGCCGCCGAGCAGCGCGAAGACGGAGATGAAGGCGTACCCGATGATGATCGCGGCGCCCGTCGCGAGACCGGCCGCCGGCCCGAGGCCCCGCGCCGCGTAGGTGTAGAGCGATCCGCTCGCCGCGAGGCGCCGCGTGAACTGCGTGATCGTGCGGGCGACGAGCAGCGCCAGCACGGTGGCCAGGGCGACCGCCAGCAGCGTCGCGCCGCCGGCGGCACCCGCCACGAGCAGGATGACGGTGGTCGCGGCGGCGGCAGGCGCCACGGCGGCGACGGACTGCGCCAGGACGTCGGCGAACCCGACGGTCCGCCGCTCGAGGCCCTCCAGGGGGGAGGTGGCCGCGAAGTCGTGGACGGGGTCGGGTCGGGCGATCGCGCGCTCGAGAGCTGTCATGGGGCCTCCGCCTCTGGATCTGCGCGTGCGCCCGACGCTACCGAGCCGCCGTTGCCCCGTGACTACCGCCGTGTTTCGCGTTCGTGTCGCCCGAATGAGACAGCCCGGATGCGGCGTCCCGTTCGGGATGCGGCGAGGTTTCACGCGGCCGAGACGGCCGGGCAACGACGACGGTCCACGGTGGGGGAAACGTCCTGCCCGTCCGAAGGGAACCCCATGACCCAGCTCGAATCACCGGGAGTCGAGGCATCCGCGAAGCGGACGCTGTCGGGCTCCCTCGGCGCGACCGCCATCGTCTTCATGGTGGTCGCCGCCGCCTCGCCGCTCACCGTCATCGGCGGCGCCGCGCCGCTCGGCATCCTGCTCGGCAACGGCGCGGGGTTCCCGGCGCTGTACGCCATCAGCGCCGTCATCCTGCTCCTGTTCGCCGTCGGACTCGCGGCGATGTCGCGGCACATCCCCAAGCCCGGCGCGTTCTTCACCTACGTCGGCTACGGACTCGGGCGCTCCAACGGCCTGGCCGCGGCGTGGCTCGCGATGCTGACGTACACGACCATCCAGGTCTCGGTCTACGGCTACATCGGCTTCATCCTGAGCTACACCCTGGAGACCTACACCGCCATCGCCCTCCCGTGGTGGCTGTTCGCCCTCCTCGTCATCGGGCTCGTCGGCATCCTCGGCTACCGGCACATCGACCTCTCCAGCAAGGTGCTCGGCGTCCTGCTGATCGCCGAGGTCGGGATCGTCGCCGTGCTGGTCGCCGCGGTGGTCTTCTCCGGCGGCGCGGACGGACTGAGCCTCGCTCCGTTCGAGCCGGTCAACGTCGTCAGCGGCTCGCCGGGTGTCGGCCTCATGTTCGCGATCGCCGCGTTCATCGGCTTCGAGGCCACCGCGATCTTCCGGGACGAGGCGAAGGACCCCGACAAGACGATCCCGCGCGCGACCTACATGGCCGTCATCGGGATCGGCCTGTTCTACACGCTCGCGTCGTGGGGGCTCGTGATGGCGTGGGGTCCTGATGCCGTGCTCGACGAGGCCGCCGCAGACCCCGGCAGCCTCATCCTGCGGACGATGGCGACCTACCTCGGCGCGACCGGCGAGATCATCACGAACGTCCTCCTGATCACCTCGATGTTCGCGTGCGTGCTGTCCTTCCACAACGTCGTCACCCGGTACCAGCACTCGATGGCCGGTGCGGGCGTCCTGCCGGACAAGCTCGCATCCGTCCACCACGCGCACCTGTCGCCGCACGTGTCCTCGATCGTGCAGACGCTGACCTCGGTCGTCCTCATCGCCGTGTTCGCGCTGTTCCAGCTCGACCCCGTGCTCGCCGTCTTCACCTGGTTCGCCGGGGTCGCCACCCTCGCGATCGCGATCCTCATGGCGCTCACCTCGGTCGCCGTCATCGTCTACTTCGTGAAGACGCGGAAGGACACCCGCCTCTGGAACACCGTCGTGGCGCCGGGTCTCGGCTTCGTCGGGCTCGTGCTCTCGGCGGCGCTCATCGTCGCGTACTTCCCGATCATGGTGGGCGACGTGGATGCCGAGGGCAGCCCCGTCTTCGGGGGCCTGAGCTGGTTCCTGCTCGCCCTCGTCGTCGCCTTCCCCGTCGCCGGCTACCTGCAGGCGGCGTGGATCAAGGCCCGCCGACCCGCCGCCTACGCCAAGCTCACCGACTCGATCGCCTGACGTCCCACTGCAAGGAGAACCACCCATGAGCATCACCGACATCCAGCCCACCACCGCCCCGACCCCGCCGGCAGCCCCCGCGCACCCGCTGTCCTCGCTGACGGCGGCCGAGATCGAGGCCGTCCGCGCCGTCGTCCTGGCGCTTCCCGAGACGACCGACCGCACGCGGTTCGCCTACGTCGGGCTCGAGGAGCCGCACAAGGTCGAGATCCTCGCGTGGGAGGCGGGAGGGGAGCTTCCCGAGCGCCTCGCCCGCGTCCAGCTGCTCGACCTGACGACGACGCGCTCCTCCGACCTCGTCGTCTCCCTCGCGACCGGCGCCGTCGTCAGCGAGACGGTCCTCGACGGCACGGCCGGGCAGCTGCCGATCCTCGACGCCGAGTTCGAGGAGGTCGAGCTGATCGCGAATGCGGACGCCGGCTGGGTCGCGGCGCTCGCCGCCCGCGGCCTCACGACCGCCGACGTCGTGCTCGTTCCGCTGTCCGCCGGGCACTACGGCTACCCGGAGGAGGAGGGCCGCCGCATCCTCCGGACGTTCGCGTTCCAGCAGTTCCACCCCGCCGACCACCCCTGGGCGCACCCCGTCGACGGCCTCACGGCGTACATCGACGTCGCGGACCGCTCGGTCATCCGCATCGTCGACACCCCCGGGTTCGAGGTGCCGCAGACGAGCGGCAACTACGACGACCCCGCACTGCAGGGGGCACCGCTGGAGGGCCTCAAGCCCATCGTCATCACCCAGCCGGAGGGGGCGAGCTTCACGGTCGACGGCGAGCACGTGACCTGGGGCGAGTGGGATCTGCGCATCGGGTTCGACACGCGGGAGGGGCTGATCCTGCGTCAGCTCACCTTCGCGGGGCGCCCCGTCATGTACCGCGGCTCGATCAGCGAGATGGTCGTGCCGTACGCCGACCCGGCGCCGAACCGGTTCTGGCAGAACTACTTCGACACGGGCGAGTACCTCTTCGGGCGGTACACGAACGAACTCGAGCTGGGCTGCGACTGCGTCGGCGACATCACCTACCTCGACGCCGTGCTGGCCGACGAGCTCGGCTCGCCGCGCACCGTCCGCAACGGCGTGTGCATGCACGAGGAGGACTTCGGCTCGCTCTGGAAGCACACCGACATCTTCACGGGGGCGAGCGAAGTCCGCCGCCAGCGCCGCCTCGTCATCTCGTTCTTCACGACGGTCGGCAACTACGACTACGGGTTCTTCTGGTACCTCTACCTCGACGGCACGATCGAGTGCGAGGCGAAGCTCACCGGCATCCTGTTCACGTCGTCCTACCCGGGCGAGGACTACGCGTTCGCCTCGCAGGTCGCGCCCGGACTCGGCGCACCGTACCACCAGCACCTGTTCTCTGCCCGCCTGGACATGACCGTCGACGGCCTCGCCAACGTCGTGAACGAGATCGACGCGGTCCGCGTGCCGATCTCGGACGTCAACCCGGCCGGCAACGCCTTCACGAAGCAGGTCACGCCGATCACTTCCGAGCTGGTGTCGGGCCGCCTCGCGGACGGCGCCGCGAACCGCGTGTGGCAGATCGCCTCGACCGAGAAGACGACGTCGATGGGGCAGCCCACCTCGTACGTGCTCTTCCCGACCGAGACGCCCGTGCTGCTCGCCGACGACGCGTCGTCGATCGCCTCGCGGGCCGCATTCGCGACGAAGAACCTGTTCGTCACGAAGTACGACCCCGCCGAGCGCTACGCGGCCGGCGACTTCGTGAACCAGCATCCGGGCGGCGGCGGCATCCCCGCCTTCATCGCGGGCGACGAGCCGCTCGTCGGCGAGGACCTCGTGCTGTGGCACACGTTCGGCTTGACGCACTTCCCGCGCAACGAGGACTGGCCGGTCATGCCGATGGACTACGCCAAGTTCACGCTGAAGCCGTACAACTTCTTCGAGCGCAACCCCACATTGAACGTTCCGGCGCCGGTCTCCGACCACTGCTCGGCGGGCACGGCGGGTTCGCACGCCGTCGCCGGCGACCACGACCACCACGCCGGTCACGGGTCGCACGATCACGCCGGTCACGGGTCGCACGATCACGGCGCGCACGGCCACTGAGCGCATGGCCGACCTGCTCCACCTCTGGGCGCTCGCGCCCGCCACGCTCGGCGCGTGCTGTGTCGCCGCCGACCGGGGGCGGGCGCGGGCGCCCGAGCTCGCGGCATCCGTCCTGATGGTGCTCGCCATGGCGGATGCCGCGACCGGCTCTCGCATGCTCGCGCCGGTCCTCTGCGCGGCGCTGCTCGTCGTCGCCGCGATGGCCCTCGCGGCCGTGCGCGGTCGGCGCCGGTCCGCCGCGGCGCATCCCGCGCCGGCGATGAGCGTCATGACGACCCTCGGGCTCGTCGTGATGGCCGCACTCACCGTCGCGATGGGCGTCCACGGAGCGGGCCACGCCACCGGACACGCGCACGGCGTCGGCGCTCCCGGCCTCGCGCTGGGCGTCGGCGCCGTCACGGCCGCCTACGTCGGCGCCGCGGGCGTCCTCGCGGTGCGCGGGATGCCGCGGCTGGACCGCGTCCAATACGCGGCGATGGGCGCGTCGACCCTGCTCATGGGGCTCGCGGCCCTCGTCTGAGGCGACGTGACTCCGCCCGCACCCCCGCGGGGAGGGAACCCCGCGGCCCACCGCCCCACCATCCGTAGTTGAATCGGACCATGCGAGCCACCCACATGTTCGGCGCGGGCGACGTCCGCGTCGTCGACGCCCCCGACCCGACCATCGAGCAGCCCACCGACGCCGTCCTCCGTGTCGCGGCGGCGTGCGTCTGCGGCAGCGACCTGCACCCGTTCCACTCGATGCCGGTGCGCGAGCGCGGCTACCCGATGGGCCACGAGATGATCGGGGTCGTCGAGGAGATCGGCTCCGACGTCGCCACCGTGGGGCCCGGCGACGTCGTCATCGTGCCGTTCGTGTGGTCGTGCGGCCGGTGCGACTTCTGCCTCGAAGGCCTGCAGACCTCGTGCCGCTTCGGACGCCAGCGCACGGGCGGCGCGCAGGCGGAGTACCGGCGGGCACCGCTGGCCGACGGGACGCTGTACCGCCTCGACGTCGACGAGAGCGACGAGCGGATCCCGGGGCTCCTGACCCTCAGCGACGTCTACGGCACCGGCTACCACGCGGCCCTCACCGGCGGCGCCGCGCCCGGCGCGACCGTCGCGGTCATCGGGGACGGGGCCGTCGGGCTCCTCGCGGTGCTCTCCGCACGGCAGCTCGGCGCTGAGCGCATCATCCTCATGGGCCGCCACGAGGCGCGCACCGACCTCGGTCGCCGCTACGGCGCGACCGACGTCGTGGCGGCGCGCGGCGACGAGGGCATCGCGGCGGTCCGCGATCTCACCGGCGGCGACGGTGCGCACGTCGTGGTGGATGCCGTGGGCCACCTGCCCGCCTACGAGCAGGCGATCGGCATCGTCCGCGACGGCGGAGCGGTCAGCCGCGTCGGCGTCCCGCAGTACGAGACGGGGCCCATCGGCCGTGCGCAGTTCGAGCGCAACATCACGATCACGGGCGGCGTCGCGCCCGTCCGGGCCTACATCGACCGCCTGCTGCCGGGCGTGCTCGACGGCTCGGTCGACCCCGGCGCCGTGTTCGACCGGGAGGTCGGGCTCGAGGACATCCCGGAGGCCTACCGCCTGATGGACGCGCGCGAGGCGCTCAAGGTCCTCGTCCGGCCCTGAGCCGCGGCATCCCTCAACGGACCGGCACGCTCGCGCCCCTCAGCCGCTCAGCCCCGCGGGTCCCGCCAGGAGTGCCGCGGCTCGTATCCGAGCAGCCGTCGCGCCTTCGCCGTCGAGAACAGCGAGTCGTTGACGCCCACTTCCCCGCGCACCTCGACGTCCGGGAACACCTCGGCGATCAGCTCGGCGTTCGGGCGGGTCATGACGGTGTCGGCCGCCGCGATGAGGAAGCGGTCGAAACCGGGCGGAGCGACCTCGAGAGCGCGCAGGATGGCCTGCGCGCCGTCGCGCGCGTCGATGTAGCTCCACAGGTTCCACTTGCGCCCGCGCACGTCGGCCTCGAAGGCCGGGAAGTCGGCATAGTCGTCCGGGACCATGACGTTGGAGAAGCGCAACGCGGTGATCGATGCGTCCGGATGCCACCGCACGAGCTCGATCGCCAGCTGCTCCTCGAGATGCTTGACGAGGGAGTACACCGACTCCGGACGCGCGGGGTAGTCCTCGTCGACGGGCACATACGGCGGAGGCACGTCGAACGGCAGACCCTGCACGGTCTCGCTCGACGCGTACACGATCCGCGTGATGCCCAGACGCAGCGCCGCCCAGAAGACGTTGAACGTCACTGTGATGTTGTTGTGGAACGTCGCGACATCGGCGCGGATGCCGGGGGCCGGGATCGCCGCGAGGTGCACGAGCGCGTCGATCCCGTCGTGCCGGTCGCCGACGGCCGTCAGCGCGTCGATCACCTGCCCGTAGTCGGCGAGGTCGACCTGGACGAATCCCGGGCCGCGCGTGCCCACGACGTCGAGACCGATCACCTCGTGGCCGGCTTCCCGCAGCTCGTGGACGACGACGATTCCCAGTTTGCCGGAGGACCCGGTGACGGCGATGCGCATATGCCCAGCGTGGCACGCCGCGGCTAGGGGAGGGGCCGCGTCGACTCCCGCACGATGAGGTGGGTGGCGATGGGGGTGTCCTCGGTCAGCTCGTCGGGCTCCTCGACCGCGAGCAGCACCTTCTGCATCATCAGCTCGCCGAGCGCCTGGAAGTCCTGCCGCACGGTCGTCAGCGGCGGGAGGAGGTACGGAGCCTCGGGCACGTCGTCGAAGCCGACGACGCCGACATCCTGCGGCACCCGCAGGCCGCGCTGGCGGAGCGCCGAGAGCAGCCCGATGGCCATGTGATCGTTGCCCGCGAACACCGCCGTCCCGGGATCCACGTCGAGCGTGCCGCCGAGGGCGAATCCGCTGGCGGCCGACCAGTCGCCGTGCGGCGGGTCGACGGCCTCGAGGCGACGGGCGGCGAGCTCGTCGCGCCAGCCGCGGATGCGCTCGAGGGCGTCCGGGTTCTGCGCGGGACCGGCCAGGTGCAGGATGCGGGTGTGTCCGAGCTCCGCGAGGTGTCGCACCGCCGCCCGCGCCCCCCGGTACTGGTCGATCGACACGAGACTCGGATGGCGGCGCTGGGTGGCGGCTGCGGCGACCACGGGGATGCTGAGCTCGATCCCGCGGACCACTTCGAGCACGCCCACGTCGTTGACGATGAGCACGATCGCATCCACGCGCTGGCGGAGCAGGCCCTCGATGACGGCGCGCACGCTCGCCGCGTCGCCGTCCGGCGATCGCACGGCATCCACGGAGTAGCGGGCCACGCGCGCGGCGAGGTTGAAGTGCATGGCGATGGAGGTCGGGCCGAAGTCGGCGGTGACCGGCGTGATGAGGCCGATCGTGCGGGAGCGGCGGGTGACGAGGGCGCGGGCAGCCGGCGACGGGCTGTAGCGCAGCTGCGCGATCGCCTGCTCCACCCGGGCGCGGGTCGCGGGGCGCACGTTGGGCAGGTCGTTGAGCACCCGCGAGACCGTCTGATGCGAGACGCCCGCGAGGCGCGCGACATCGAAGATGTTGGCGGCGCGGCCGCCGCGCTCCTCGCTCACTCGGCATCCTCCGGCTGGGCGACGAGGGCCAGCACGGCGTCGACGCTGAGTCCGTCGGCCGACAGCGTGTCGACGACGCGCCCCTCGCGCAGGACGACGACCCGGTGTCCGACGCGCACGACCTCCTCCAGCTCGGCCGAGATGAACACGACCGACAGTCCGTTGTCGGCGAACTCGCCCACGAGCTTCTGGATCTCGACCTTCGCGCCGACGTCGATGCCGCGCGTCGGCTCGTCGAGCACGAGGACGCGCGGCGACAGCGCCAGCAGGCGGGCGAGGAGGAGCTTCTGCTGGTTGCCGCCGGAGAGGGTGCCGGCCGGGCGGTCGAGGTCGGGCGGGCGGAGATCGAGCGCCTCGACCCAGCTCGCGGCGAGCTCGCGCTGCCGCGCCGGGGAGAGCTTCCGGAGGGCTCCGCGCTGCGCCTGCAGGGCGAGGATGATGTTCTCCTGCACCGTCAGATCGCTGATGATCCCCTCGGTGCGCCGGTTCTCCGAGGAGTACACGATGCCCATGGTCATCGCGGCTCGGGGGCTCCCCGGCGCGGTCGTGTGGCCCTCGATGCGCAGGATGCCGGCATCGAGGCGGTCGACGCCGGTGAGGGCACGAGCGAGTTCGGTGCGGCCCGAGCCGAGCAGCCCCGCGACGCCGAGCACCTCCCCCTCGTACAGATCGACGTCCGCGTCGACGATCCCGCGGCCGGCGGAGATCCCCCGTGCGCTGAGCGTGACCGGCGGCCGCGGGCCGTCGGCGTCGGCCGCACGCACGGCGTCCTCGAGCTGCTCCGCGCTCCGCCCGAGCATCGCCTGCACGAGGTCGATCCGCAGCAGTTCGCGGATGAGGTACTCCCCGACGAGGCGGCCGTCGCGCAGCACCGTCACGCGGTCGCACAGCTCGTACACCTGGTCGAGGAAGTGCGAGATGAACAGGATGGCGACGCCGCGGTCGGCAAGGCTCCGCACGATGCGGAACAGCTCGGCGACCTCGTCGACGTCGAGGCTGGAGGTGGGTTCGTCGAGGATCAGCACCTTCACGTCGGTGGAGATCGCGCGCGCGATCGCGACCAGCTGCTGGACGGCGACGGAGTGGGTGCCGAGGATCGAGGCGGGATCGATGTCCAGGCCCAGATCGGCGAGGACGTCGTGGGCCTGCGTGCGCATGGCCGGCCAGTCGATGCGCCCGCGCTTGCGGGGCTCGCGGCCCAGGGAGATGTTCTCGGCGACAGAGATGTTCGGCAGCAGATCGATCTCCTGATAGACCGTGCTGATCCCGGCGCGCAGCGCGTCGAACGGCTGGGTGAAGCGGACCTCCGCGCCGTCGAGGGTGAGGACTCCCTCGTCGAGGGGGTGCACGCCGCTGATGGCCTTGACGAGCGTGGACTTGCCGGCGCCGTTCTCGCCCATGAGCGAGTGCACCTCGCCGGGGAACAGCCGGAAGTCCACGCCGTCGATCGCGGCGTCGGCTCCGAACCGCACGGTGGCGCCCGTGAGCTGCAGCAGCGGCCGTGGCTCGTCCATCAGGTCATTATCCCGGTGCCGGACGGCGCACCGTCGGCAGCCATCTAGGTGCGTCGCTGGGAGCGCGCCACGATGACGCGCTGCACGACCACGAACACGAGCAGGATGCCGCCGATGATGATCTGCATCCACGACTGCTCGGCGCCCATGAACGAGATGATCTTCTTGATGGTCCCGTAGACGAGCACGCCGATCAGCGAGCCCAGCACATAGCCGGTGCCCCCCGTGAGCAGGGTGCCCCCGATCACGACCGCCGCGATGGCATCCAACTCGGTCCCGATGCCGTTGCGGGGGTAACCGGCTCCCGAGTACGCCGTCAGCAGCACGCCGGCGAGGCCGCCGCAGACGCCGCTGATGACGTAGACGAGGATCTTCGTGCGCGCCACCTTCAGGCCCATGAGGCGGGCGGACTGCTCGCCGCCGCCGATCGCGTAGACGGTGCGGCCGAAGCGCGTCCAGTGCAGGACGTAGAACGCGATGGCGACCGTGAGCAGGGCGATGATGCCCGTGGGGGTGATGTACCAGCCGGCGACGGCGAGGCGGGTGCGCTGCAGCCACAGCACGATCGGGTCCTCCACACGGATCGAGGCGAGGCTCACGACGAACGCGAGACCGCGTGCCAAGAACAGGCCCGCGAGCGACGCGATGAACGGCTGGACGTCGAAGTAGTGCACCAGGATGCCGATCACGAGACCGATCGCGGCTCCTCCGGCCAGCACGATCGGGATCACGACGACGGCGGGGAGGCCCTGCGAGAGGAGGCTCGCGCCGAGGATGCCGGTGAAGGCCATGACGGACCCGACGGACAGGTCGATCCCCCCGGTCAGGATCACGAACGTCATGCCGACGGCGAGGACGAGCAGGTACGCGTTGTCCAGCAGCAGCGCCGAGAGGTTGCCCGGCGTGAGGAAGTTCGAGAACCGCATCTGCGCGCCGACGAGGAGCGCGACGAGGATCACGACGGCCGCGAACGTCGGCATGAGCGACGAGTGCCGGCTCATGAACGTGCTGTACCGGGAGGGCGAGGCCGCCCCCGCGCGGGTGGGTGATTCCAGGGTCGACGTCATGACGCCACCTCCGCCGTGGTCGGGTCCGCCGCACGCCGCGAGCGCGCGGAGACGAGCTGCCGCACGGCGTGATGCAGTCGCGGCGATTGGATGACGACGACCACCGCGACCACGATCGCGAAGAACACGGGGCTCTGCGCCGGCGGGACGCCCAGGAAGAGGATGGTCTTGTCGAGGGTCTGGATGATGAGGACGCCGACGACGGTGCCGGCGATCGAGAACTTCCCGCCCATGAGCGACGTGCCGCCGAGCACCACCGCCAGGATGGCGTACAGCTCGATGAAGAGACCGGCCGCGTTCGCATCGGCCGCCCGGATGTTCGCGCTGTAGATGATGCCCGCGATTCCCGCGAGGAAGGCGCTCAGCGCGTAGGCGCCGAAGATGATGCCCCGTGCCCGGACGCCGGCCAGGCGGCTGGCCTCGGGATTGATCCCGACCGCCTCCGTGAGCAGGCCCAGCGCGGTGCGGCGTTCGACGAGCGAGACGGCGAAGACGGCGACGAGCGCGAGGAGGAAGGCGACCGGGAGGCAGAAGAGGTAACCGGTCGCGAGGAACGAATAGGGCGCGCTGTTGACCGTCGTGATGAAGCCCTCCGTGAACAGCAGCGCGACGCCGCGGCCGGCGAGCATGAGCACGAGCGTCGCGATGATGGGCTGGATGCCGACGACCGACACGAGCAGTCCGTTCCAGGCGCCGAGGGCGAGCGAGACCCCGAGCGCGGCGGCCACCGCGACGGCCACCGTCGCCGGGTCGCCGGGGTCGGGCGAGGCGTCGATGATCGTGAGGGCGACCGCGCCGGAGACGGCCATGACGGCGCCGACCGAGAGATCGATGCCCCGCGTCGCGATCACGACCGTCATGCCCAGCGCGACGAGCAGGAGCGGCGCGCTCGTGCGCAGGATGTCGATCGGTGTGCCGTAGAGCTGGCCGTCGCGCACCGTGATGGCGATGAACTGCGGCGAGGCGATCGTGTTGACCACGACCAGCGCGAGCAGCGCGACGAGCGGCCAGAAGAGTCGGTACCGCAGGAGCTTCTTCACGCTGCGCTCCCTTCTGCCTTGTTGGCGATGTAGTCGATGAGCCCATCGAGGTCTACGTCGTTCGAGTCGAGCTCGCCGATGCGGCGGCGGTCGCGCATCACGACGACCCGCTGCGCGAGGCGCAGGACCTCCTCGAGCTCGGAGGAGATGAAGACGACCGAGAGGCCCTGTTCGCTCAGCTCGGCCACCTTCCGCTGGATGTCGGCCTTCGCGCCGACGTCGATGCCGCGGGTGGGCTCGTCGAGGATGAGCAGCTCGGGTGCGGTGGCCAGCCACCGGCCGAGAAGCACCTTCTGCTGGTTGCCGCCGGAGAGATTGCCCGCGAGCATGTCGGGGTCGGCCGGGCGAACCCCGAGCGCGTCGATGTATTCGGACACGACCGCATCCTGTTCCGCGCGACCGACCTTGCGCAACGCGCCGCGGCGAGCCTGGATGCCGAGGACGATGTTCTCGGCCACGGTGAGGTCGGCGATGATGCCCTCGGCGCGCCGGTTCTCGGAGGAGAACGCGATCCCGTGCTCGATCGCCTGACGGGGAGAGGTGAGCCGCACCGCCGCCCCGGCGACGTCGGTCTGCCCCGAATCCGGGCGGTCGGCTCCGTACAGCAGGCGGACGAGTTCGGTGCGCCCGGAGCCCAGGAGCCCGGCGATGCCGACGACCTCGCCCTCGTAGATGTCGAGGTCGGCGGGCTCGAGGACGCCGCGGCGTCCGATGCCGCTCGCGCGCAGCACGGGCGTGCCGGAGCGGTCGATCGCGCGGGCGGACACGGCCGAGAGGGCGGCCAGATCGTCGAGCTCGCGCCCGATCATCTTCGTCACGAGGGCGTTGCGGGGGAGGTCGGCCACGGCGTACTCCCCGACGAGCGCGCCGTTGCGCAGCACCGTGATCCGGTCGGAGATCTCGTAGACCTGGTCGAGGAAGTGGCTGACGAACAGGATCGCGACGCCCTTGTCGCGGAGGTCGCGGATGACGGCGAAGAGCTGCTCCACCTCGCCGCGGTCGAGGCTGGAGGTGGGCTCGTCGAGGATGAGGACCTTCGCGTCGAGCACCATCGCGCGGCTGATGGCGACGAGCTGCTGGAGCGCGATGGAGTGGCTGGACAGGAGCGAGCGGGTGTCGATGGACTGCCCGAGGCTCTCGAGGTGCCCGGCGGCGGCACGGTGGGCGGCCTTCCAGTCGATCGTCCGGCCGCGGCGCGGCTCGTGGCCGAGCATGATGTTCTCGCCCACGGACAGATTGGGGGAGAGGTTGACCTCCTGGTACACCGTCGAGATGCCGGCGGACTGCGCGTCGGCGGTGGAGGCGAAGACGCGCTCCTGGCCGGACACCACGATGCGGCCGGCGTCGATCGGGTAGACGCCGGTGAGCGCCTTGATCAGCGTCGACTTGCCGGCGCCGTTCTCGCCCATGAGCGAGTGCACCTCCCCGGCACGCAGGGAGAAGTCGACGTCGTCGAGGGCGAGGACGCCCGGGAAGCGGATGGTGATGCCGGTCATCTCGACCACGGCTGTGCGGGGAGTGTCCGCGGGCATGGGGCGGAATCCTTCGTGTCGTGCGTCGGCACACCCGCCGGGGGAGTCGATCCTCCGGCGGGGTGCGTCCGCGTCGTCGGTCGTTCGAGGGCGGTGCTCAGTAGAGCCGGGAGTCGATGACCTCGGCGGCCTGTTCCGGCGTGAACGACTGGTCGGTCACGAAGTAGGTCTTCTCGACCGTCTTGTCATCCAGCACGTCCTTGACGATGCCGGCAGCCAGCTCGCCCAGCAGCGGGTTGCACTCGACGATGTAGTTGATCTTCCCGTCGATGAGCGCCAGCATCCCGTCCTTGACCGCGTCGATCGAGATGATCTTGATGTCCTCGCCGGGCTTCGCGCCCGCCGCCTCGATCGCCTCGATGGCGCCGAGCGCCATGTCGTCGTTGTGCGCGTAGACGAGGTCGATGCCGTCGACCCCGTACTTGCCGAGGAAGCCCTCCATGACCTTCTTGCCGCCGTCGCGCGTGAACTCGCCGGTCTGCGAGTCGATCTTCTCGATCTGCGTGCCTGCGATGGCCTCGTCGAATCCTTCGGCGCGGTCATTGGCGGGAGCCGATCCGGTGGTGCCCTCCAGGACGACCATCTTCGTGGCGGTGTCGCCGTACTGCTCGGCCGCCCACTCGCCGGCCGTCACGCCCTCCTTCTTGAAGTCCAGGCCCACCCAGCTGGCGAACAGATCGTCGGACGCGCTCACGGTGCGGTCCTCGAGGACGACGGGGATGCCGGCGTCCTTCGCCTCCTGCAGCACGTCGTCCCAGCCGTCGGTGACGATCGGTGCGATGACGATCGCGTCGACGCCCTGGTTGATGAAGTCGCGGACCGCGGCGATCTGCGCGGCCGGATCGTTGTCGGCGGCGTTGAAGACCAGGTCGAAGCCGTTCTCTGCCGAGAAGGCGGTCTTCATGGACTCGGTGTTCGCCGAGCGCCAGCCCGACTCCGATCCGGTCTGCGCGAAGCCCACCTTGATGGGGCCGTCTCCGTCGCCGTCCGCGCCCGGTTCCGCAGTGCCGGCGCAGCCGGTCGCGGTGAGTGCCAGTGCGCCCAGCAGGGCGAATCCGGCGAGAATGCGCTTGTTCATTCCCAGAACCTCCTCGTTCGGGACCGACGTCACGACGTCGGCGTCGTAGTGATCATGGACGGCGGGTGCGTCCGGTACCCCGAATGTTAGCCTTCACAATTCCAGGCCGCGCAAGATGTGAGCGATAACATTCTCGTAACGACGCGGTGATGCGGGCGGCCACACGGGCGGCATCCGAAGACCAAGCCGGTTCGCGTCGTGAGCGATAACATTCGTGCGCGTTTCTCGGTGGCGGGCGTCGCACCGCGCGGCGGTCGCCGTGTCGCATGCCCCGCCCACGGACGCCGCCGCCCGGTGCGGCCGGTAACCTCGGCCTCATGGGACAGCGGGCGGGAGCCGAGCGCGTGGGCATGCGCGAGGTCGCGGCGCGCGCCGGGGTCTCGACGCAGACCGTCTCGCGCGTGCTGAACGAGCACCCGCACATCCGCCCCGAGACCCGTGAGCGCGTCGAGCAGGCGATGGCCGAGCTCGGCTACCGCATGAACAATGCGGCCCGCGCCCTCGGCACCTCGACGACCCGCACGATCGGCGTGCTCGCCTCCGACTCCGAGCTGTTCGGCCCGGCGGCGGGCATCGCGGCGCTCGAGGCGGCGGCGCGCGTCGCCGGTCGATGGATCTCCACCGCGTATGCCGACGGCGCCGACCCCGCCGCCGTCGGCGCGGCCGTGGACCACCTCCTCGCACAGGGCGTCGACGGCATCGTCGTCGTCGCGCCGCACACCGCGACGCTGCAGACGCTCGGCGAGAGCGTGCAGGGCGTTCCTCTCGTCGTCCTGCAGGGCGGAGCGGGCGAGCAGCCCCAGATCGACGGTGCGGCGCTCGCGGTCGATCATCTCGCGCAGCTCGGCCACCGCCGGATCGCCCGGGTCGCCGGCCCCGCCGCATGGCACGAGGCGGGGCTGCGCGACCGCGGCATGGACGACGCCCTCGCCCGCCACGGACTGACCGGCGCCGGGCGGTGGGAGGGCGACTGGTCGGCGGCGAGCGGCGCCGCACTCGCCGCCGAGGTCGCCGCCGCCGTGCGCAGTCCGGGCGGCCCGACGGCGATCGCGGTCGCCAACGACCAGATGGCCCTCGGCCTGACCGCCGGCCTGTTCGACCTCGGAGTGCGCGTTCCGGCGGATGTCTCGATCACCGGCTTCGACGACAATCCGGATGCCGGCTTCTACCGGCCCGCCCTCACGACCGTGCGCCTCGACATCGCGGGGGAGGCTCGACGCTGCATCGGCGAGCTCGTGGCGCCGTCGGGCAACATCCCCGCCGCCGCTCCGCGGCTCGTCGTCCGGGAGTCCACCGCCCCGCGCTGACCCGTCGTGCCCGCCTCTGGCGCGCAGGTCGTGTTACCGGTAACATTGCGCACATCACCCGTCACGAACCAACGGAGGCACCGTGACCGCTGCATCGGCCGCACACGACGCGATCGTCGCGGGGCGCACGGCGCTCGGCATCGAACTTGGCTCCACCCGGATCAAGGCGTGCCTCGTCGACGCCGACGACCCGACGACCGTCCTCGCGGTCGGCGTGCACGAGTGGGAGAACGAATTCGCCGACCGGCTGTGGACGTACTCGCTGGATGCCGTCTGGTCGGGCCTGCGCACCGCGTACGCCGACCTCGTCTCCGACGTCGAGCGTCGCCACGACACGCGCCTGGCGACGGTCGGCGCGATCGGCGTCTCCGCGATGATGCACGGCTACCTCGCGTTCGACGGGGCGGGCGAGCTGCTCGTCCCGTTCCGCACGTGGCGCAACACCCACACGGGCGCCGCCGCAACCGAGCTCAGCGACCTCTTCGGCGTGAACATCCCGCTGCGCTGGTCGATCGCGCACCTCCGTCAGGCGGTGCTCGACGCCGAGCCGCACGTCGCCGACATCGCGTCCTGCACGACCCTCGCCGGGTACGTGCACAGCCGATTGACGGGCCGCGCGGTCCTCGGCGTCGGAGACGCCTCGGGGATGTTCCCGATCGACCCCGCGACGCGCGACTACGACGCCGAGCTCGTGCGCCGCTACGACGAGCTCGCCGCCGGCTCCACCGGGCCGCTCCGCGACCTGCTGCCCGCGGTGCTCGTCGCGGGGGCCGACGCCGGCGTGCTCACCCCCGAAGGCGCGGCCCTGCTCGATCCGAGCGGCGCCCTGCGCCCGGGGATCCCGTTCTGCCCGCCGGAGGGCGATGCGGGCACCGGCATGGTCGCGACCAACGCCGTCGCCCCGCGCACCGGGAACGTGAGCGCCGGGACGAGCATCTTCGCGATGGTCGTGCTCGAGCGGCCGCTCGACGAGGTGCACCACGAGCTGGATGTCGTCACGACGCCGGCCGGCGACCCCGTCGCGATGGTCCACTGCAACAACGGGGCGAGCGAGCTCGCGGCCTGGGCCGCACTCTTCGGCCGCTTCGCAGAGGCGTCCGGGTCGCAGGTCTCCTCCGACGCCGTCTTCGACGTGCTCTTCCGCGAGGCGCTCGACGGCGACGCGGATGCGGGCGGGCTCCTCGCCTACAACCACCTCGCCGGCGAGCCGATCGCGGGGCTCGCCGAGGGGCGGCCGCTCTTCGTCCGGACTCCGGACAGTCGACTGACCCTCGCGAACGTCATGCGCGCGCAGCTCTACGGCGTGTTCGGCACGCTCGCACTCGGCATGCGGGTGCTCGCCGATGAGTCGGTCGCCCTCGACCGGATGACCGCGCACGGCGGACTCTTCCGTACCGCCGGCGTCGCGCAGCGCTTCCTCGCCGGAGCGCTCGACGCCCCGGTCGCCGTCGGCGAGACGGCATCCGAGGGCGGAGCGTGGGGGATCGCGGTCCTCGCCGCCTTCCGCCGCGTCGGCGGCGGCGACCTCGGCGCCTACCTCGACGGCCGGGTGTTCGCGGGCGCGCCGATCACGGTCGCCGATCCTGACCCTGCCGACGTCGCCGGCTTCACCGCCTACCTCGACCGCTACCGCGCCGGGCTCGCCGTCGAGGCGGCCGCCGTGGCATCCCTCTGACTCCACCCCATATCGAAGGAACACCGATGCCCCTCTCCTCCTCCCTCGACGGCTACACCGTCTGGTTCGTCACCGGCAGCCAGAACCTCTACGGCGACGAGACGCTGCGCCAGGTCGCCGAGCAGTCCCAGCAGGTCGTCGCCGGACTCGACGGCCTCCCCGTCCGCGTCGAGTGGAAGCCGGTCCTGAAGGATGCGGACTCCATCCGCCGCCTCGCGCTCGAGGCGAATGCCGACGACAGCGTCATCGGCGTCATGGCGTGGATGCACACCTTCAGCCCCGCCAAGATGTGGATCGCCGGTCTCGACGCGCTGCAGAAGCCGCTCCTGCACCTGCACACGCAGGCGAACGTCGAACTGCCGTGGGCCGACATCGACTTCGATTTCATGAACCTCAACCAGGCCGCGCACGGCGACCGCGAGTTCGGCTACATCCAGACCCGCCTGGGCATCCCCCGCAAGACGGTCGTCGGCCACGTGTCGAACCCCGTCGTCCGGCAGCAGGTCGAGGACTGGCAGCGTGCCGCGGCGGGCCGTCAGGCCGCGCGCACGCTCAAGCTCGCCCGCTTCGGCGACAACATGCGCTACGTCGCCGTCACCGAGGGCGACAAGACCGAGGCCGAGCTGCGCTTCGGCGTGCAGGTGAACACGTGGGGCGTCAACGATCTGGCGGATGCCGTGGCACGGGCCACCGACGCGCAGGTCGACGCGCTCGTCGAGGAGTACCTCGCGGCGTACGAGATCGCGGACGAGCTCCTGCCGGGCGCGGAGCGGCACCAGTCGCTGCGTGACGGCGCCGCGATCGAGGTCGGACTGCGCTCGTTCCTGGAGGCCGGCGGCTTCGGCGCGTTCACGACCTCGTTCGAAGACCTCGGCGCGCTGAAGCAGCTGCCCGGACTCGCGGTCCAGCGGCTCATGGCCGAGGGCTACGGCTTCGGCGCGGAGGGCGACTGGAAGACCGCGATCCTCGTCCGCGTCGCGAACGTCATGGGCGCGGGCCTCCCCGGCGGGGCCAGCCTCATGGAGGACTACACCTACGACCTCGTCGCGGGCGACGAGAAGATCCTGGGCGCCCACATGCTCGAGGTCGCGCCGTCGCTGACGACCGCGAAGCCGCGACTGGAGATCCACCCGCTCGGCATCGGCGGCAAGGACGACCCGGTGCGCCTCGTCTTCACCGCCGACCCGGGGCCCGCCCTCGTTGTCGCGATGAGCGACATGCGCGACCGGTTCCGGCTCGTCGCGAACGTCGTCGAGAACGTCGAAGCGCCCGACCTCCCGCAGCTGCCGGTGGGCCGGGCCGTGTGGAAGCCGGCGCCCGACTTCGCGACGTCCGCGGCGTGCTGGCTGAGCGCCGGCGCCGCGCACCATACGGTGATGACGACGGCCGTCGGGATCGAAGTGTTCCGTGACTTCGCGGAGATGGCCGGGACGGAGCTCCTGGTGATCGACGAGGACACGACGGTGCGCGGCTTCCAGAAGGAGCTGCGCTGGAACCAGGCCTACTGGCGTCTGGCGCAGGGCCTGTGAGTCCGGCGCCCGACCCCGTCTCCGGCACGCCGTACGAGCTGCGGTCCGGCGAGTACGCCGCGACCGTCGCGAGCATCGGCGCGTCGCTGCGACGCCTGACCCACGCCGGCCGCGACCTCGTCGTGGCGTACGGCGCGGACGAGGTGCGTCCCGGCTTCCGCGGCGCGACCCTCGCGCCGTGGCCGAACCGGGTCGTGGACGGCCGGTACACCTTCGACAGCACGACGTATCAGACGGCGCTCACCGAGCCCGAGCGCGCGCACGCGCTGCACGGGCTCGTCGCGTGGCTCGACTTCGGCCTCGTGTCGCAGAGCGAGGACGAGGTGACGCTGGCGACGGAGATCGTTCCGCAGACCGGATACCCGTGGCGCCTGCGCGTCGAGACCACCTACCGCATCGACGAGGCCGGGCTCACCCAGACGGTCCGGGCGACCAACCTGAGCACCGGAACGGCGCCCTTCGGCACCGGCCCGCACCCGTACCTCGTGGCCGGACCGAGCGGTTTGGACGCCTGGTCGCTCGAGCTGCCCGCCGCGGAGGTGCTCGAGGTCACGCCGGACCGGCTCGCCCCCGTCGCCGTGCACCCCGTGGACGAGTTCGATGCGGAGCGATTCGACTTCCGCGCCGCCCGCGTGCTGGGCGCCGTGGAGATCGACCACGCCTACACCGGGCTGTCGCGAGACGAGCAGGGGACGGCGACGGTGCGCGTCACCGATCCCGCCGGCGGTGGGGTCCAGATGACCTGGGGTGCGGACTGCCCGTGGGTGCAGGTGCACACGGCCGATCTTCCCGGCGGACCCGCGCAGCCGGGGCACCGCGGCGGGCTGGCCGTCGAGCCGATGACGTGCGCGCCGGACGCGTTCAACGCCGCCCGGTACGACTACGACGCGGGTCTGGTCGCCGTCGCGCCGGGTGCCACGGCGTCGGCGTCCTGGCGGATCTCCGCGCTCTGAGCACGGTCCCCGCCACCGGCGGGGGAGACCAATGGTCACGGGGAGAGGCCGGCGGGCCGCGCCGGTCGCTCCATCCCCGTGACCATTCTCGCGTCGAAGCGAGCCCGACGAACCGTGTAACACTTCCCCCCAGAAGCGAAACGCAGACCTCGTCATCGGGTGTTCGGAGCCCTCATCCGATCGGATGGGGCATTCAGAAGGCCCCGAGTCTCAGCTCGAGGCCCTCCGGGTCGGTGGTGTCACTCGTCGCCGCGCAGCTTCTCCTTGAGCTCGTTGCGCTGCTCGACGGAATCCTTCTCGGCCTCGGCCTTCTTCAGGTTCGCGTCGGCCTTCATCTCGTCGACCTTGTCGCCGATGCGATCGGCGGTGTCTTCCCACGCGTCTCCGGCCTTGCGGCCGGCGGTCTCTGCGACCTCTTTCGCGTCATCCAGGAATCCCATGTCGCTCTCCTTTCGTGAAGGTGGATCCCCACGCTACGTGGGGGTTCGATACCCGGCAGGGGGCTTGCCGCCGCCGATGCCGTGTGCTACCCCTCCGTCAGTGGGTGTGCTCGGCGGGGACGCTGTGCGCCCCGTGATCGGTCGCGAAGCGGCCGGCTTCCGTGGCGGCGAGCGCGGGGGTCACGAGCGCTGCCACGAGCACCGATCCCACGAGGATCCCGGTCATGCCGGCAGGCGCATACGCACCCGGCCCGCGGCGGAGGCCGAACGCGGCGCCGATCCCCACGACGAGCGACAGCACCACGGCCGCGGCCACCGCGAGGACGCTCGCGTGGACGGGGTCCACGAGCAGCGCCGCACCGGGTGCCAGGATGCCGGCGAGGCCGACGGCGACGCCCGTGCGGGTGCCGCGGTCGCCCGTCAGGCGGACGACACCCCACGCGAGGGTGCCGGCGCCGAGGGCCACGAGGACCGCGCCGAGCGCGCGAGCGCCGGCACCGGTCCCCGTGACCATCCCCGCGCCGAGCGCGAGCTGCACGAGACCCGATCCCCAGCCGCCCAGGGCGGGCCAGGTTCGCGTCAGGGCAGTCGGAGACATCAGACCGTCGCCGTGCGCGTTCCGCGCTCCGCGCCGAGACCGGCCGCCAGCAGCACCAGCGCGCTCGCGAGGTGCAGGAAGTGGTCGGGGGTGTTCAGGGCGAGGATGTTGGCCGCGGTCCCCACCAGGAAGAAGCCGACGATGCCGAGGAGCAGGTAGACCGCGCCGATGGTCGTGTTGACGGCCTTCGCGACCGGGACCGACTTCAGCCCGGCGAAGAGCAGGGCGGCACCGATCAGCAGATGGGCGATGTTGTGCAGCGGGTTGACCGCGAAGATGCCGAGGAGCAGGCCTCCCTCGGTGGCGATGAACCCGACGCCGCCGGTGACGGCGAATCCGAGCAGGCCGACGAGCAGATAGACCGCGCCGAAGATCGTGGCGACGAGGCGGTTCGGGGACGTGCGCATGATGTGGACCTCCAGTTCGTGCGCGGCGATCACCGCGACACAGATCATTCGGGGCCGTCTGCGGATCGGATGGGATCGGAGGGGGATCGCCTTCAGCGGGGATCGCCCGCAGGTCAGGGGCGGGTGCCGCCGCCCCCGCCGCCCGGACCCATCTCGGCCGAGGTCTGCTCGCCGGCGACCCCGGTCGCGACCGTCGTGGTCCCGGCCGTCCCGGGGCTCGCGAGGCTCCCGGCCACCGCTTCCCCGGCGCTGCCGCCGGAGACCAGCGTGTAGCTCTCGCCGTTGACGAGCGCCGACTCGGAGTACACGAGGCTCTGCGTCGCCTTGTCGGTCGTGAACGACGCGAGCGCCGTCCCGGACGCGTCGAGCACCGTCAGGACGGTGCCGGCCGCGACCGTCTGGGAGAAGGTGAACTGCACCGAGGCCTGGTCGGAGTCGGCCGACGGCGCGACGGCCATTCCGGCCGAGCCGGCCGCGAGCAGGATGCCGCCGGAGATCGTCACCCCGCCGTCCGCGTCGAGTGCGCCGTTGCCGCCGTTCGTCGGCCCCGACACGACGACGGTGCCGCCGGTCTGGGTGAGGGCGCCCTGGTTGACATCGAGACCATCGCCCTCCGCGTTCACGAGGAGGGTGCCGCCGCTGATCAGCATCGTCATCTCGGCGCTGCCCTCGTCGGGTTCGGCGACGTTCGTGCCGTCGTCGCTGCTCGTGACCGATGTGTCACCGCCTGTGACGGTGATCTGGCCCGCCTCGAGCCCTTCCACGGCCTCGGCGATCGTGTTCGTGCCCGCGCTGATGACGAGCTGCAGCTCGCTGTGCACGCCGTCGTCGCCGGAGCGGAGATCGACGGTCGCGCCGGCGAGGTGCGCGTACGCGTTCGTGTTGACCGCGTCGTCGGCGGCGTCGACGGCGAGCGAGCCGCCTTCGAAGACGGCGATGACGCCTGCCGAGACGCCCTTGGCGCCGTCGTCCGGGTCGCCGTCGGCGCCGCCGCCCGCCGTGATCGTCACGGCACCGCCGGTGAGGACGACATCGGTGAACGCGTCGATTCCCTCGTCGCCGCTCGTGATGTCGATCGTGCCGCCGCTTATGTCGACGTAGCCCCGCTCGGCGGCCTCCTCGTTGTCGGACTTGAGGCCGTCGCCGCCCGCCGTGACGGTGATCTCACCGCCCCGGACGACGAGGTAGTCCTTCCCGCGGATGCCGTCGTCGGCGGCGTCGACCGTGACGGTGCCGGACTGGATGACCAGCCCGTCCGCCGCCGCGATGCCGTCGTTGCCGTTCCCGGTCACCGACAGCGCCCCCGTGCCCGTGAGGGTCAGATCGGCGGCGCTGTACAGGGCCGCGTTCGCCGACGCGTCGTCGGCGTAGGACGCCGCGTCGCTCAGCGTGTTCGACGACCCGTCCGCGAGGACGACGATCGCCTCGTCGGCGGCCTGGATGTCGATCGCGGCGCCCGCGTCGGTGCTGATGTCGACGCCGTCGAGCACGAGCCGGACCGCGCCCTCCGCGTCGCTGGCGACGATCACCTGGCCGGTGTAGTCGCCGCTCAGGATGTAGGTGCCGGGAGCGGTGATCCGCACGGTGCCGTCACCGGTCTCCGCGCCGTCACCGGTCACCGCGGCCGACGAGCCGGACAGGTCGATCGTCGTGGCGTCGTCCACGGAGTACTCCGCGTCGTCGCCTGCGTCGTGCGTCTCCTGGTCGGCGGCGAGCACATCGGCGGCGGTCTGCGTGGCATCCGTCGCGCCGGTGAGCTGCGAGGTCGTGGCCGTCTCCTCGACGGTCACCGTGCCGGTCGAGTCGGCCGGCGTGGTCGCGGTGACCGCGCATCCGGCGAGGACGAGGGAGAGCGACAGGGCCGGAGCGGCGATCAGCCAGAGCCGGCGGGAGGGGGTGCGTTGTGCCATGAGGGTGTCCTTTCAGGCGGCGACGCGCGAAGGCGTCACGTCGGTGAAGTGGCGCGACAGGACGCGACGCCACTTATGGGAGGGGAGGGAGGGGTGCAGGGCCGCCAGGCCCGTGCCGTACTTCGAGAGGGTTGCCGGGCGGTGTCCGTGCCGCCACAGGGCGCGGTCGAGCGCCCCGGCGCGCTGGCCGGACTTCGTCTCGACGATCGCGGATGCGGGCAGCTCGAGGAGTGTGCCGTCGCCGTCGATCCAGGCGAGGTCGATGTCGATCGTGGCCCGGGACGGGTCTCCGCCCGCCGCGGCCGGCAGCAGGATCGTCGCACGCCGGTACTGCGTGACGAGCGTCGGCCGGAGCCGGCCGGCGAGATGCACCGCCGCGGGGATGCCGGCACCCGCCATGAGGTCGGCGGCATAGGAGACCGCGTCCTCGTCGAGTTCGTCGCCCGTCACGGGGACGCGCTCCTTGACGGTGGCCGACCGGCCGCCGCGGGTCTTGACCTCGAGGAACGTGCCGCCGGAGTCGAGGTAGGTGCGGGCGCGCACCTTGAACCGGCGGCGCCGGCCGCGCGCGGCACCGAGATAACTGTCGAGCTCGGGGGTGTCGAAGTACTGGGAGGCGTACCGCAGGGCCCGCTGCCCCCCGATGTCGAGCACCTCGCTGCCCTCCGGCAGGTCGGCCAGCACGCGGGGGAGAGCGGTGAGCGGCAGGATGTACTTCCGGTCGACGCGGGTCTGCAGGGCGGCGGCCGCGTTCAGCTCGGCGAGGTCGACGCCGCGGAGCGCATCGAGCCGGGTGAGGGCGCTCATCGGGCCACCTCGTACCGGCCGAGCGACTCCGACCGGCGCACGGGGGTCTCGCCGGGGCGGGGTGCGCTGTAGCGGACGTCGGCGGTCGTGGTGTCGGAGACGAGATCGACGGCGCGGACCGAGACGCGATGCACCGGCACGCCCAGGACCTGCTCGACGGCGGCCTGCAGCTCGGCCTCGTCGGTGTAGGCCCGGTCGAGGACGATCGTCTGCTCGCGGGAGCGGCGGAGGATCGCCGGGCTGTCCACGACGGCCAGGACCGCCACGATGAGGACGACGAGGCCGGCGCTCAGCCAGGTGATGCCGGTGGAGAGGCCGGAGATGAGACCGATCGCGAGCGCGGCGAGGTAGTACGACATCTCGCTCTGCTCGATCTCCCGCGAGCGCAGCCGGATGATCGACAGGACCCCGAAGAGGCCGAGGCCCAGGCCCGCGCCGACGGTCGTCCCGGCCAGCACCATCGCGACGGCGAGGACGCCGACGTTGACGCCGACGAACGCGACGGCGAGGTCGCGGCGGCGGTGCCGGGGGTAGTACACGCCGAAGGCGAGAACCGCGATGGCGATGAGATCGAGGGCGATGGGGGCGAGCGGTTCCATGAAGACTCCTGACGTTTCGTGTCCGGAGTCCATTGCATGCGGCGCCCCTATGCGGTTCCTATGCTCCGCATCGGGTGCGGTTACGAATCCGTTCCGCCGCCGCCCGAGCCGCTCACCGGGGTCGTCGTGTCGATCGCATCGCGGAGCGGACGGCGCATCGCGGCCCAGTACCGCGTCGGCGCGACCCGCGTCAGGACGTCGACGAGTCGCGCTTCGCGCCCGATCATGGTCCGCGGCCGGCGGGCGATCGCGGCGTCCACGATCCTCGCCGCGGCGTCCGCGGGCTCCGTGTGGTACATCCTCGCCTGGGCGTGGGCTGCCCGGTCGGCCACGGCCGGATCGATCGCCGCGGCGTACCGCCCGCGCAGGATGATCCCCGTCTTCACCCCGGCGGGGTAGACGGCGCCGACCGTGACGGTCGACCGCTCCAGCTCGTGACGGAGCGCCTCGGTGAAGCCGCGCACGGCGTACTTGCTCATCGCATAGGGGATGCGTCCGGCGGGGGCGGCGAGCCCGTAGATCGAGACGAGGTGGGTGATGTGCGCGGCGGGAGCACGGCGCAGCGCGGGGAGGAGTGCCTGCGTGATGTTCACGGTGCCCCAGAGGTTCACATCCATGAGCCAGCGCATCTCGGCCATCGTGAGCTGGTCGATGCTGCCGAGCATGGAGGAGCCGGCGCACGTGATGAGGATCTGCACGTGCGGGTGGGATGCCGTGATGTCGGCGGCCACGGCGGCCACGGCCGCGTCATCCGCGAGGTCGACGACGTGCGTCGTATGCCCTGTCCCGCGGAGGGAGGCCGCCACCGCCGCCAGGCCGGCCGCGTCGCGGTCGATCAGGGCGAGTCGTGCCCCGTCGCGGGCGAGCCGGTGGGCGACCGCGGCGCCTATTCCCGCGGCGGCTCCCGTGACGACGCTCGTCGCGCCGGTGACGTCCAGTCGTGGCATCCTGGCCCCGTTCTCGATTTGTTCCGCCTCTGCCGTCGATTCTCGTCGACGCCCTTCCCTAGGATCGAGGTGAGGGGGACCGGTGGCTGAGAAGCAGCAGCGTGTGCGCACGCGCGATGTCGTCGCTGAGGGACTGTACATCGCGTCCGCGGCGACGCGGCTGAGCCTGAAGAACAGCATCCTCGTGCACATCCTGGCCGAGGGGGAGGACTTCGACACGGAACGGTTCCTCCCCGATGCGCGCGCCGCGCTGCTCGCGCTCGCCGACGAGGCCGACGACGACGCCGCGCGCACCGAACGCGACCGCAAGGCTGCTCGCGGTCGCCACTCCGACTCGGACGGCACGCACGACTACCGGAGCAGGGACATCCGCAACCTCCGGCGCCGACGCAAGCAGTCGCAGCACGTCGCGCGCGAGCTGCGCGCCCGCGCGGAGGACGACGAGGAGCTCGGCAAGCTCATCGCCGATGCGCGCGAGGCGGCATGGCACGAGGTCGCCGGCAACATCGACCGGACGCTGCGGATCGAAGCCGCCCGCCCCGACCTCGAGCCCGACTACGACCGGATGCGCATCGCGCGCATGCAGGCCCTGCGGCTCGTCGACCTGCCGAAGCTGCGCGCCCACCGCCGCAGCGTCGAGAAGCAGGTGGCGCTGCGCGCGAGCGGCGCGGAGCCCGAGGTCATCGAGGGCGGCGCGAGCGCAGGCGGTTTCGACCCCGCCGAACTGGAGTGACGGCCCTCGATTCGGAGGATCCGGCGGCGTGGGGTATCCTGGTCGCTGGCCTTGCGAGAGCAAAGGCCATGCGCCCGTAGCTCAATGGATAGAGCATCTGACTACGGATCAGAAGGTTGGGAGTTCGAGTCTCTTCGGGCGCACACTGTGTTGAGACAGTAACGATCGAAAACCCGCGGAATCCCGCGGGTTTTCGTGGTTTCTGGCACGAATGAGTTCTTCGGCGGACGCCACAGCGCGACACAGCAGGACACCCGTATGTGTGCACCTATGTGTGCACTAAATCCGGCGCCGCGAAGACGCTTTCGGGCGGTCCGAGGGCTGAAGCGGCTGCCAGCAGACCCTGCGACGTTGCCGCCTACTCTAGGCGTCGAGAACCGGAGCCGCTGGGCTCAGCGGTGCTCGCGCAGGTAGGCGTCCAGCCGGGCGATTCCGTCCCGCGCCTCGACTTCGAGCTGGTGAGTGTAGCGGCGGGAGATGTCTTCGCTGGCGTGCCCGGAGATCCGGGAGTAGACCACCCAGGGGATGCCGGCGTGCTCGGACATGGTCGTGTATGTGTGGCGCAGCCAGTGCACCGTCGCGGGGCGCCTGATGCCCGCGCGGCGAAGCGCCTGTCGGAGGGAGGTGTTCATGTCGGCGTTGGTGAGCGGCGTGCCCTGTGCGCGGTGCCACACCAGACTGTGCGGGTTCGGGCCACCGTCCGCGTCGATCTGGGCGCGGAGCGCGTCGGCGAGCGGCTGCGTGAGGGGCACAAGGCGTGGCTTGTAGGACTTCGGGCGGACGAGCACCCACCGGCCCTCGAGAGGGATCGATTCCAGGTTGGGTGCGACGTCGAGGATGCGCTGGGGGCAGTTGCTGGCGCGCTTGTAGCCACACGTCCCGCCGCAGCCGTGTTGGGAGGTGGCTTCGGCGAGGTTCCAGGAGATGTGCGCGACTTTCGCTTCGAAGTCGATGTCCTCGACGCGCAGGCCGCGCAACTCGCCGTCGCGTGCGCCGGAGAGGAGGCTGAGGACCCACCTGGGCTCGCCGTCTTCGAGGAGCGCCTGGGTCTCCGCGCGCGAAAGCGAGTCCCGGTTGGTGGGTGCCCGGGTGGGGATGTCGACCGACTCGGCGACGTTGCGCGCGATCATCCCCTCGTCGACGGCGAAGCTGAGCATGGCCGATAGGGCGCGGTGGGCGCTGGCCACACTCGATGCGCCGACGCCGCGGGAGAATACCGCGGCGTGCAGCCGTCGAACGTCCGAAGGCCGAAGTTCGGAGACAACCCGTTTCCCGAGAATGGGAACAATGCTCGCGGATACGGCGGACCGGTACCCCTGCATCGTCTTGGGCTTGAGCCGGCCGCCGGCGTCTTCCAGCCAGGCCTTGGCGAGATCGGCGACTCGGGTGTGATGGTCCAGCGGCTCCCCATGGGTCGCGATCTCATTCATCAGCTTGCGAAGCTTCTTGACACACTCCTCGCGAGTCTTGGCATGCACGTACCGCTGCCGGCGCCTGCCGTCCGAGTGAAACCCGTTGTCGATGACCCCGCGCCACAGTCCGCGGCTTTCGAGGAAGAACACCGATCCCTGCCCGTGGTCGCGCCGCTTAGGCAACGCTCCGGTCGACGGACGCTCCCCACCGAACCATCGCACTCACGCCGTGAGCAGACGCTCCGGGTGGGTCGGAAGAGCTTCGATGAATCGCTGCAATTCCGAGACCGCGTACAGCGGCTTCGAGCCGGAGAAGTGCGGCGTGATGTCTCCGAGCCTCACGTGGTGACGCAAGCGGGACGGGCTGATCCCGATCGCCGCGGCCGCGGTGACATGGTCGACAGCGATGACAAGTGACGCAGTACTGGTGTCAGTCATCCGCCTGGCGGCCAGGCGTGAAGCTCATTCCCTTGAGGTAGCCGGCGGCACGGGCCTTGCCGATCCAGTCGCTGGCGGTGCGGTGCGGGACGCCAAGCTCGACCTGCACCGTGCGAACCGGAGGGAGTCCGGCGAGGGCGGAGGCGCCGTAGAGGATCTGGATGACTTCCATGCGTTCGGTCCTGGTGCCTCGCTTGACGACTTCGGCGGCGAGCCAGTCGGGGACGATGCGCCCCTCGGTCTGGGTGAGTTCGGCGATCGTGGTCCAACCCTTGTCAAGCTTGACGGCCACGCACTGGGGGACCGCGACTTGCAGGATCGCCTGCGGAGCGGTGTGCCTGAGCGCGATCTCGTCGAACCCGGGGCGGATGGCACGGTTGACGATCGTGGTGACGACGTACTTCCCGGCGTCCGCGTCGTAGATCGCGTCAAGTGTCGTCTCGATGCCGGTCTCGTCATCGAGAGTGGTGGCGCTGAAACCGGGCGCGATCCGCAATGCGGAACCGATGGGCTCTGTCGCTGCACGATGCGACATCTTCTTGCCCTCGATTGTCTTCACGTCGACCTTCACCCCCTTAGTTTGCTCGACCGCAATCAGGAATCGCAGCCCGGCCTTGACTAAGTGTACGGCTAAGACGTCTACTAGTGTCAATAGCCATTCGGGACACGCAGGAGGTTGAGGATGTACACGATCGCTGTTACCAATCAAAAGGGCGGCGTCGGGAAGACGACGATCGCGATGCAGGTCGCCGCGGCGATGTCCCGCCGACATAGGGTGCTGCTCATCGACACGGACCCCCAGCGGTCCACGCAGTGGTGGGCCGACAACGTCCCCCGCCCGTTGCCGTTCGACTACGCCGGCCCCCAGCAGGCGAGCGTCATCGCCCGGCTGCCGCTTCTACAGGTGGAGTACGACTTCGTCTTCGTGGACACCCCCGGGAGTTTCGAGGAGACTCGGACCCTTGACCTGGTGCTGGACGCCGCCGACTTCGCACTCGTGCCGATGACGCCCGAGCCGCTCGCGGTGGAGCCAACCATGCGAACCATCCACCGTCTTATCGAACCGCGGGGCCTCCGGTATGCGGTCGTGCTGAACAAGCTCGATCCCCGGACGCCTCATCAGTGGGACGTATGGATGCACCGGCTCGACACGGACTGGGGTTACCCACGAACCGCGGAGACGCTGCGGCGCTACAAGGCGCACGCCGACGCCCCAATCCTCGGCGAGCTGGTGACAGCGATGCCGACCAACCCTCGCACCGCGGGGCTGATCGGGGAGGTCACCCGCCTCGCAGTCGAGGTCGGCACGCACGTCGCCGCCATTTCGGGAACGTGGTGACGATGACGAAGGACCATGTCACGGAGCACCCCCGCAGGGGGCCTGTCGTGATCGAGCAGCCGACGGTCCCCGTGCCGGGCGAGACGCTCGCGGAAGCAGGACAGCGGATCCGCGCCGCGATGCCCATCCGCGGACACACCGCATCGGGCGACGAGTGCCTCGCCCGCCGGCTCGCGATCGACGCGACCCTCGCAACCCACCGGGTCTGGCAGCGAGAACGGCAATGGCACACCGCACTGATCGACGGGCGGATCACCGGGGTATGGGCCGGATCCCCTGAGGAAGCGGAACTCGACCTCACCGTGCGGCACGGGACCCGCTGCCACTGGGTCATCGCCGACCCGACGTCGGCGATCAGCAATGAGTATCTCCCGGGCGGGCGGCGTGCGAGCGCGCCACACCGCCGGTTCACCCTCGGCCCACCCTGCAGAGCCCGCGACAAGTTCACTCCGACCAACTCTCCCGATTCCCTCGAGCCGCCATCCACTGGACCCGCCCCCTCCCACTGACGAAAGGACCGCAGCATGACCACCGACGACGCCGACGAAATCATCCGCAAGACCGGGATGCTCGCCCTGCTCTACTACCCCGAGCTTCACGCCGACGACCCCGACTACTCCCTCGGCAGTGACGTGGACTGGGTGCTCGACCACGTGACCGCGCCCGATCCTGAAGGCGCAGTGGTGCTGCGGGACGCGATCGGTCGCACGATCATCGACCCCACCGCCTACCGCGCCGATCTTGCCTCGCTCGTCTACGCGGCCGGACCGACCGCCAGCTGACGGCCCGCTCGTGAGCACACCCGATGAGCGGTCTGCTGCGCGCCGGCGGCTGATCCAGACCGACCCGGATGCCGCCGATGCCGCCGAACGGGCACGCGCACAGCGTGCCGCGTACCGGGAGCAGAACCACGACCGGCTCGCCGACGCCGTCCGGAAGTGGAAGGACGCGAACCGGGACCGCGCCCGCCTGCACAACCGGGAATCGATGCGCCGAGCCGCCGAACGCAAGGCCGCCGCCGAGCAGCGCCGAGCGCGCGGACGCGCGTGGTACGCGCAACATCGCGCACAGGAACGAGCCCGCTCCCGCGCGTTCCGACGGGACCACCCGGAGCGGGTCCGCGAGTACCGGCGACGCTACATCGACCGCCATCCTGACCGGGCGGCCACCGCGGCGCGACAGGCGAGCCAGGCATGGCGGGACCGCAACCCCGACGCCACCCGGCGGCAGCAACGCGACGCCGCACGAAAACGTCGCGATGACGACCCCGACGGCTATCGCCGCTGGTACCGGCAGAACCTCGAACGGCAACGCGCCCGCGGCAGGGAGGCCAGCAGACTCCGCACCCGGCTCAAGCAGCTCGGCCTCCCACCCCGCCAGATCCATCACGTCTACGCCAACGAGAAGCGCGCCAACGACACCCGCGCTGACAACTTCTTCACCACCCGCCGCAACGCCGCACAGAAGCAGGCTCTCCGGCACGAGCTCGATCCGTTGGCGCACACCCGCGTGGCGATCCTCTCCGCTCGCGACAGGATCACGGGAACCGCGCCGGAAGCGTCATCCTCTGAACTGGAGCGAGAATCCGCGCTCAAACGGGAATGGCAAGCATGGCTGCACGCGCTCCCCACACTCATCGGCGGCTACGAGAACCGGCACCGCGCGCGCATCGCTGAAGAAGTCCGGATGGATTCCGTCGCCCGCACCACCTTCGGGCGAGCGCCTTACGACCTGCCCGCCGAGACAGCCCGCAGGCTTCGGGCCGACGCGTTCCGACACGCCGCCGCACACCTCGTCCCCACTGGCGATCGAGACAAACTCGCCCGGCTGCACCGACTTGTCTACGCCGCCAGCGAAGGGGCGCCACATCGGCAAGTCCGGCTTCCCCACACGGATGGCTCGGTCACCGCGCCAACAAGTCAAAACTCAGCGACATCACGCCGATAGACCCCGACCGATGTCGCTTCGGGACAGCGCGGGTGACTACAGCGAGCGGCTCGCTGCGGTCGGCGCGGGCACCGGGAGCGACAGCGCGACGTCTTCGTGGGCGTCGGTACCGGGGGCGTCGCGGAGCACGGAGAGTGTCGCTGACAAACGCGCGACCTGAATTCGGTTGAACTCGGAGTCGGCCGGGATCGGTAGCTCGGGGACGATCTCGGTGAGGGCGAACTCGTGCAAGTCGATCAGGTCATCCACCGCCCACCGGGGCGCCGATCGCTGCGATCCGAGGAACCGCGTCATGTGTCGCAGCTGACTCAACCAGAGTGTCGACCGCAAGGTCCCCAACCGCTCCGCCGCAGCCGCCTCGAAGGCCGAAACGGCGCCGGCATGGTCCGCGTTGGCGGAACGAAAGGCGACGTCGCCGGTGCGAGAGAGGACGACCACCTGTTGGACGGCAGAAGGATTCTCCGCCACCCCGCTCAGTACCGGTAGCACAGTCACGGGACCAGTCCGTCCCCCCGTTGCATCGCCGGCTCCGCGACGCCACTCAAGCAGCCGCGACGATGCTGCCGACAGCTTCACCTCCGCCTCCCGCTCCGCGATCGCGACGAACCGAGTCGAAAAGCCGGACGACGCAAACAAGCGGGCAAGCCCGACGGCGACCCCGGGCGTGCGGAACCGACCATCGAGAGCGACCGAGAACCGGTGGTGGCGGGCATGAGCGAGTGAGAGCTGAAGCAACGACGCCGCCGCCTCGGCGGCGTCACCTTCGACGGGAGCCAACATGCGAAGGTCGGCAGCGTTGAGGACCACCGACTCATCAGAGAATCTCGAAAGCGCGCGGGAACGCCCGATGGCGAGAGGAGAAGCCAGCAACGTGAGCGATGGGTGAGTGACGCTCTGGGCGCGCGCGAAGAGGAGCGGCTCAATGGACTCGTGGAAATACTCCTCCAGAGCGCTAATGGGCGTGGCCGACTCAACCACGGGAAGAACCCAGTTGCGAGGCCGCCAAGTTCTCTGCGAACTCGTCGACAGTCGCACGGTCGAACCCATCCAGGGCCGCCACGGATCCGAGGATCCGGTGGGCTGACTCCGCATCCCCCTGGCGCGCGAGACGAGCAGCGATCACGACGGCCGTAGAGCGCACCGCGTCGTACGCGGCCGCGTCATCGATGCGCCACTCCGACGTTCTGTCCACGGGTCCTCCTGCTAGATCGTATTGCCCCCGAGCGAACGGTGTTGGCCTCGCATGGAATGCCCCGTTGCCCCTTTGGGAAGGATGCCGGCCCGCGTGAGGTTCGATGTCCGCTTTGAATCGCGAGTGCCGAAGGCCGAAATGCCGCCACGTGGCGGGCCTCCGGGCGAGTGGGTGGCCAAGGCAGGCCTTCTGGCGGGAAGATCCGGTATGGGAACTCTCTTCTACGGGAACGGTTGCGTCTCGATTCCGATCGAGGATCGCGCTCTCGCGCATCTGAAGGTGGTGATCGTTGTGAAATTGCGAAGAGGCGAGAGGTTCACGGTGTCGTGGCGGCATCCTGACGATCAGCCGCCCGGTCGATCGACGATTTGGGTAGATCCGTCCATCCCGTTGCTCTTCACGTTTGATGAGCCGGAGCCACCGTCCCTGAATCACGAGTGGCTTGAGGAACTTGCTCAGTTGGCCTCCTCGACCAACGGCATCACGCTGACTCCGGAGCACCTTGCATCCAGCGCCCTCGGCGCAGAGTAGCGGCGGCGGACGGTCAAGGCGGCGGTGAGGGTGAGCCGAGCAGAACCCGAATTCCAGCAGACTCAGGTGTTGGCGACGCCCAGGTCGTGATGGCCGCTGCCGCCGCACGGCCGGCGTGCGTGGGTCACGGGGTGCTCGGCTCTGCTTCGCTACCGCGGTTCCGGGGGCTTCGTGTGAGGATCGTGGCCGCGGTGACGTTGATGCCGGCGACCGCCGTGACGAGGATCGCTGGCGCGAGTGTTCCGTCATGGCCGGTGATGGTGATGAGGATCATGGCGGCGACGATGCTCAGTGCCATGAGTGTGGAGAAGACGAGCAGAGGGAGTGTGAGGGCCGTCCCGGGCGGGATGCGGCGGATGCCGAGGGCTCCGACGACGATCATTCCGGGCAGGACGACGGAGAGGTCGATGACGTGCACAGGGTTCACGATCAGGCCAGCGAGCTCGAGGCTCTCGGGGATTTGGCCGGAGAACAGCGCAGGCAGGAGTTCACTGAACCACAGCAGCGCGAAGAGCACACCGGTACCGATCAGCACGCCTCCCGCGAACCGCCCGCCGCGACGGTGCGCGTCGGCGCGGTCGAGGTGGAGGTGGGCGGGGAGAACCGCGAGCAGGCTGAAGGTGACGAGCCCGAGGATCGCGACGTAGACGAGGAACAGCGCGTTGAGATGCACCGCGAACGCGTAGACGATGTACGCGTACAGCAGGTAGAACTGCGCGCCGATCCACACCTGCGTCGCCCGGTGCGAACCGCGGCGCATGCGGAGCGCGGCGGTCACGAGCACGATCACGGCGAGGAGGTTGCCGATGTCCTGTCCGCGCGCCTGCAGCAGCCAGTTCTCCGTCTCGAGCCGGTACGGCCAGCCGGTGAACAGCCCGCACATGCTCGCGACGGTCACGAGCGCCGCGATGGTGATGGACGCCGTCGTGATCCGATCCGCGCGGCGCCGCAGGGATGTCGCGGGCACGGGGCGCTCAGTCGTCATGGCGCGACCGTAGCGGCCGCACGACCCGCGGAGGCTGCTCCTGCGCCGTGCAAATGACGAAGATGAAGGGCCCTCCACTCAGCGTCTTGGGGACGAGGGGAGGGCCCTTTTGGACGCGGTCGCGTCGAGAAATGGGGGGGTCTCGTCGCGATTCAGACCGCCGCACAGCAAGTAAATGGGGGGGGGTGCCATGCGGGGGGTCATGCATCCGTATCGATGATGATACCCGGCGCGTGGTCTCCGCGCCTGTCACCCGTTCGGGGGATTACCGCCCGGGGGCATGGTGAAGGGCTCTCCACCGCGTCCCCAGCCACGCGAAGGGGAGCCCTCCACTCGATGACCGTACTCGCCGCCGACCGGCCCGTCTATCGAAACCGATCTTCGGCGCGGTGCACATCACGGAGACGAACGAGAATGCACACCATCCCATACGGCGATCCCGGCCCTTGTCATCATGTCAACAACAACGTCGTAGACCAGAACCGTGACCCCCGCCGCCGTTTGCCGAGGGATTCGTCAGTCGCCGTGACTGCGCCTAGGCGCATCATGTGTCCCTAGCCAATCGTGAGGACTCCGTCAGGCCGACCTTCAGCCGCGGGATTCCTCGATCGCGCTGCGACCGAATAGTCGTCCAAGAAACGATTGCGACCCGGACGCATGAGAGGGCCACAACTTTCTCTCGTTCGGTCTCAGCCGGCACAGTCATCCGTAAAATCGTCATCCGTAGGATCGTCATCCGTAGGATAAGCGCATGGCGATGCCGGTACTGGCGACCAAGCTCTTCGTGCCGCCGCCGCGCTCCCACGCCTTGTCCCGCCCCCGCCTCGTCAAGACGCTCGACGAGGGGTTCTCCGCCGGACAGAAGCTCACTCTCATCTCAGCCCCCGCAGGCTTCGGCAAGACAACTGTGCTGAGTGAATGGATAGCGGCCAGTCGACGGAACGACCCCGAAATCGGGGTCGGGTGGGTGTCCCTGGACGAGGCCGACAACGACCCGGTCCGATTCCTCTCCTACCTGGTGGCGGCATTCAATGAGGCCGCCGGCCATGCCGGCTCGGTTTCGAATGACCTCCTGACGTCGGCCGAGTCCGTGCTGACCTCGCTCGTGAACGACGCGGCGGCGAGCCCCCGACGACTCCTGCTCGTCCTGGACGACTTTCAGCTGATCGAGGATGCCTCGGCGCGAGATGCGGTCATGTTCCTGCTCGACCATGCGCCACCACAACTGCACCTTGCGATCGCCACACGGTCTGACCCCCTGCTGCCGATCGCGCGACTGCGCGTGCGTAACGAGCTCACCGAACTGCGAGCCGCTGACCTGCGCTTCACTCCGCAGGAAGCGGCGGCGTTCCTCGCTCAGGCGACGGGGCTGGCGCTCTCCCACGAGAATGTCACCGCGCTCGCGGCGCGGACGGAGGGCTGGATCGCAGGCCTCCAACTCGCAGCCCTCTCCCTACGCGAGCGGCCCAACCCCTCCGCATTCATCTCTGCATTCACAGGCAGCAACCGATTCGTCATTGATTACCTCATCGAGGAGGTTCTCGACAGGGCGCCTGTGCATGTCCGCGAGTTCCTGTGGCAGACCGCCATCCTCGGCCGCCTCACCGGACCACTCTGCGATGCTGTCACCGGCGGCACGGGGGGGACCGAGATGCTCGCCGAACTCGAGCGTGCCAATCTGTTCATCGTCCCGCTCGACGAGCAGCGACAGTGGTATCGATACCACCACCTGTTCGCCGATGTCTTGGAAGTGCGACTGCTGGCCTATGGTCACGAACGTGCGAACGCGCTGCACATCTTGGCGAGCGCGTGGTTCGAACGCCACGACTTTCCCGAAGACGCGGTGCGCCATGCGCTGGCCGCCGCCGACTTCCCCCGTGCGGCCAGGCTGATCGAAGCGACGATCCCCGGCGTCCGGAAGAGCCGCCAAGACGCCACTCTGCTCGGGTGGCTCGCGCTCCTGCCACGAGAAGCGATCGACGCCCGGCCGGTCCTGCGCGTGTTCGCGGCGTGGGCGTCGCTGGTCTCGGGGGATGTCGCCGCGGTCGAACAGCAGCTCGCCGATGCCGAGGCGCAGCTCGCGCGCGCCGCGGAAGGTGTCACTCATGAATCCGAGCCCGGCGAAGAGCTCGACATGCTTCCCGTGACCATCGCGCTGTATCGCGGCGCGGTAGCGATGGCCGCCGGTGACACTGCAGCCGTCGGCGCCCACGCCCAGCGCGCGCTGGAGGTCGCAGCATCCGCCGACTATCTTGGCCGGGGCGCGGCCGCCGGCATGTTGGGCCTGGCCGCATGGGCGAGCGGCGACCTCGAATCAGGCGTGCACTCTTTCCGCGAGTCGGCCCGCAACCTGCGGCGCGCGGGCAACCTTCTGGACGCGCTGAGCACGACGATGGTCGTCGGTGACATGCTGCTCGCGCTCGGTCGCCTCACGGAAGCCCAGTCGAACTACGAGTTGGCACTCCGCGAGACCGAAGGCAGCCCGCCAGCCGCCGACCTGCACGCCGGCCTCGGCGACGTGCTCCGGCAGCGAAACGATCTGAGTGCTGCGGCGGGACACCTTGCCGCGGCCGATGCGCTCGGTGTCGGTGCCTTCACACGCGAGCATCGCTACCGCTGGGCGGTCGGCATGGCGGAGCTCAGACGCTCCGAGGGTGATCTGGAGGCCGCGCTCCGATTCCTTGCAACCGCTGAGGGCCACTATCGTCGGGGGTTTCTCCCGGAGGTGCGTCCGATCGCCGGTCTGCGGGCGAGGGTCTGGATCTTGCAGGGACGTCACGACGACGCTCGCGCCTGGCTCGCAGACCGGGGTCTCACCAGCACCGCCGAACTCGACTACCTGAGCGAGTTCGGTCAGATCACGCTCGCGCGGCTGCTCATCGCCGAAGGCACCGACGAATCGCTCGATGCGGCCGCGACGCTGCTCGCCCTGCTCGCTGTCGCCGCGGACTCAGGGGGCCGCACCGGCAGCAGCATCGAGATCCTGACACTGCAGGCGCTCGCATGGCACGCACAAGGACGGACGGCGCGTGCCATGGTGCCGCTGGAACGCGCGCTGACGCTTGCGGAGCAGGGTGGCCACATCCGCGTCCTTCTGGACGAGGGCGCACCGATGTTGCGCGCGTTGAGTGACGCAGCAGGCGCGGGCATCCGGCCGCCGTACGTGCGGGCGCTCAGCCAGATGTTGAGAGGTGCGGGCGCGACCGCCTCCGACACGCTCCTGGCAGAACCGCTCAGCGAACGAGAGCTGAGCGTCATGCGGTTGCTCGGGACTCAGCTGACGGGCCCGGAGATGGCTCGTGAACTCCACGTTTCACTCAATACTCTCCGCACGCACACCAAGCACATCTTCGCCAAGCTCGATGTGAACAGCCGCGCTGCCGCCGTCCGCCGTGCCGAGATGCTCGGACTCATCTAGCCAAGAATCACCACGCTCACCGGCCATCTGGTGATGCCGCATCACCACCTTGCTCCGTACCTTCAGGACGTGCCCGGCAAACGGCCCGGGTGTCCCCAGCATCGGAGTACCGCCATGACCATCCTCACCTCCCTCGTCAGAGGGGCCGCTGTCGCCGCAGGTTTCGCCGGCCTCGCCTACATCGTGATCCAGTTCATCCATCCGGCCGACACGATCGAATCGCTCTCAACGCAGGCGTGGGTGAATGTCCACGTCCTCAGCTTTACGGAAGCCGTGCTCGCCCTGATCGGTGTGACGGGGATCTACCTGTATCAGTCGCGAAAGGTCGGTATCCTCGGTCTGGTCGGGTACCTGATGTTCGGCCTATTCTTCATCCTGCAGGCCTCGTTCAACTTCGCGGAAGCGCTCATCGCGCCGCTGATCGCGGTCGACGCGCCTCAGCTTGCAGTCGACTTCGTCGGACTCTTCGGCCGCTACGCGGCAGAGACCGATCTCGGCGCCCTCGCCGCCGTGCCGCTTGTCGGCCTCATTCTCTACGCGGGCGGCGCAGTGCTGTTGGGCGTAGCGACCATCCGCGCCCGTCTGCTGTCCCGCGGAGGGGCGATCCTGCTCCTCGTCGCCGCAGCCGTCACCCCACTCGCAGCGCTCCTGCCCCACGCCCTCGAACGCATGGCAGCTGTCCCCATGGGTGTCGCCCTGGTGTGGCTGGGGTTCTCCCTCTGGATGAAGACCCGCACGACGGCGGCGCTACCGGCCCCGGCCGAGGTCGACCGGGTCGCGACTCACTGACCCGCTCCCCATCGACACGGCATCACGTCGATGAGCAGCCCACCAGTACCTGGGAATCCCGAGCCCGGCCGATATGAGATCCGCCTCCGCGGGCAGCTTGATCAGCGCTGGAGCGGATGGTTCGACGGGTTCACCCTGACGAGCCAACGCGATGGCACCACCACGCTCACCGGTTCGGTTGCCGATCAGGCTGCCCTGCACGGCCTCCTCCGGCGGGTCGGGGACCTCGGCGTCACCTTGATCTCGGTCACCATCCCGAACGACGAGAAGAGAGACAGATCATGAGCAACAAGGACATGAAGAAGAATCCCTCGGCCAGTGGCGCCGGCAAATCCGCGGCGCTCCTCCTCCTGGTCGTGGTGGCTTTCCAAGCCGCGCTTGCCGCCGGTGCGCCATGGGGTGCAGCAACCCAGGGCGGCTCGAATGAGGGAGTCCTCCCGGATGCGCTACGAGTCGGAAGCGTGATCACGTCGGTCATGTACGCCGCCCTCGCGGCCGTCGCCGGAACGTCGATTGCGCCAGCGACGTTCCGGCGCCGCGTGCTTTACGCCGCCGCAGCGGTCATGGTGCTCGCCACGCTGTTGAACATCGCCTCCACGTCCTTCGTCGAGCGCATGATCTGGGCGCCCGTGACGATCGCACTCGTCATCACCATCTGGCACGCAGCCCGCCACGACTCGATCGCCCCGCTCGCGCGCCGCGCCCGGAGCGTGTCAGCGATCCCGATCGTGCGATGAACGACCAACCCGCCGCCACCGCGCGTGTCGCGAGTCGAGTGCCTCGTCGCCAGCACAAGGCTCTGGCGTCTACTCGAAACCCTCCTGGAGAACCGCAAGCGGCCACGGGGCAGGGCGGCGCGTGAACTGCGCCAACCCGGGCGGGGGCGCCGTAGGCGTGTCGGGCGATCGCGCGCATCAGGAGGCGTTGAGTTGCGCCGCCGGGTAGGGAACGTGGGTCAGCTCTTCGGATGCATCCCAGAGCCGTTCGGCGGTTCTAGGATCCGTCGCGGCGTCCGAGCGGCCCACCAGGACAGGTGCGCCGATCATTTCGCGCCGGTTGCCGGGCCCGGCGTAGCTGCCACCCGGAATGGGTGCGGTGGCGGCGAACAGGGTGGGTGCCGCGCCGCCGGTGGCGTCCTGCGCGAACAGGCGCACGACGAGGCTCCCGAGGGCAGTCAGGAAGGGGTTGCCGGAATGGGATCCCAGGTTGGTGGCGGCCATTCCTGGGTGCGCGGCCATGGCGAGAACGCGAGATCCGGATGCAGTCAGTCTGCGTTGCAGCTCGAGGGTGAACAGGAGGTTTGCGAGCTTGGATTGGCTGTAACCGCCGGATCCGCCGCCGTAGCGGCGTTGTTCCCAATTCAGGTCGTCGAAGTCGATGGTTCCGGAGCGGTGGGCGCCGCTGGCAACCGTCACGACGCGTCCGGTGATGTGTGGCAGCAGGAGATTCGTGAGGGCGAAGTGGCCGAGGTGATTGATGCCGAACTGCAACTCGAACCCGTCCTTCGTGCGACCGAGCGGGGGGATCATAACGCCGGCGTTGTTGACCAGGATGTGAATGTCACCGTCCCAGGCACCGGCGAACCTGCGCACGGAGCCGAGGTCGGCCAGGTCGAGGAGGCGAACTTCGGCGGACGTGCCGATCTGCGCCGCTGCCGCCTCCCCCTTCTGTCCGTCCCGCACTGCGAGGACGACGTGCGCGCCGTGATCTGCGAACGCGCGGGCGGTCTCGAAGCCGATTCCGCTGTTGGCGCCTGTGATGATGACCGTCCTGCCGGCGAGATCGGGGATCTCGGCGGTCGTCCAGTCGCGAGTGTGGGTAGCAGTATTCACGACGTTCCTGTCGATAGGGGTGTCGCGGGGAGTGAGGCGACGGGTCGATGTACGGCGTACGCTATACGTAATGTACGCCGTACGCAAGCGGTCGCGACCCTCGTGACCGAGCGCGGAGGTAGGAGGATCAGACAGCGGCATCGTTGCTGCCAGGTCGACCCGCGGCGGGCTGCAGCGATGTTCGCGACGCGCAGCGGCCTCTGAACTCAGCGGTTCCGAATGTGAGGACCATCCGTGCGCTGTTCACAGCAGCAGGGCGATGCCCGTGACGATCAGCCACAGCGACCAGACGATGTAGACGAACGGGGTGGCGGCCGCGGCTGGTTTCCATCCTTGGGGCTCGAACGGGCCGACGAACTCGAGTGAGCAGAGGGCCAGGGCGAGGCCGATGGCTATTCCAGTGACGCCGACCCACCCGTTCACGTTGGAGCTTTGCAGGATCGCGACACCAACCAGTGCCGTCCATGCCCCGGTGAACAGGAATCCGAGATGCTCGCCGACGGCGACACCGAGGTAGCGGTTGAGGGACTGGAATACGACGTCGATCGCCTCCCGGCGAGCCGGGGTGGCGTCGCGGCTTTCCGACTCGCGTGCCAGGTGTGGGACCAGGAACGGCCACCGCATCAGGCCGAGGAACTGCACCACACTGGCGACCACTCCAACCGCTGCCGCGGCAAGCAGAACCGCGGGCGTGGCCCCCTGCAGGGAGACGGACACCAGAATCACGAGCGGCGTCAGCAGCGCAGCCGTCATCGCAAACCCCCACCACAACAGCACCAGCGCCGAGCCGCCCGCGCTGAATTTCGCCAGCACGTCCGCGGTGGGCTTTCGCAGGATGTTCGGGTAATCGAACTTCACCGCCAACGCGGCGAAGGTGGCGTTAAAGGCGATCGGGACCGCGATCAGCAGGGTGCCGGCGATCACGGTCGAGGCGGGGTCGGTCAAGGGGTTCATCGGGCCGTCTCTCCATTTAATGTACGTTGTATGCCAGTTATAACGTACGACGTACACGAAGGGAAGAGATTTCCTTGCAAACTCACGCGAATGGCGCCTTTCGCGCCGACTCCGGCGACAGTCATCTGCATCGTGGTGGCGCAACAGTTCGCCCCGAAGGGTGCGCGACTGGGCGCAACAGAGGCTGACCAGCGCGCACGCCAGGCGATCTCGCGAGAATGAAGCAGGGGAGCCTGCGGAGGTGGGCTCCCTGTTCCGCTACTTCGTGTCGGCCGCTAGCGCCACGCCGGCGATCATCTGGCGGAGCGCAACCACGTAATGCGCGTGGCTGCCGTAGTTGCTGAGCTCGTCAGCGACGGAGAGGGTGAGCGGGAACCGGTCCGCGGGAAGAGTCGACAGGGATGCGGCCAGCACGGTCTCCGAATTCACTGATGCCCGAGTCGCGTCTCGGGCGGTGCTGAACGCGAACCATCCGTAGTTCAGGGCGAGAATGCCGCAGAAGATCGCCACCGCATCGCTGCCAGTGATGCCACCACGCGCCAGAATCTCCAAGGCGGTCTCTCCGATCACGGTCGCGTTCACGCCAGGGTTGGAGTGCGTGAACAGCGGAACGATCGCCCATGGGTGACCAGAGAGCACTGCCCGATGGGCGGTAGCGAATGCGCTCAGATCCGCCAGCCAGTCATCCGTCGGCGGCGCCAGGTCGATCCGGCCCAACACCCGATCCAGCATCGCGTCGACGAGCTCGTCCTTGGTGGCGAAGTACCGGTACAGCGCCATCGGGGACGCGCCCATCTGCGTGGCCACGGCGCGCATCGTTAATGCGTCGAACCCGGCGCGGGCCACGTGCTCCGCGGCCAGCAGGATCTCATCAGAGGTGACGGAGCTGCGTACCCGGCGAGGCCGATTCTGAACGGGGAACTTCTTTTCTGGCATCGCTTGACTTTCAGTTTGTTTACGGCGTACGTTACGGCTCACGTACATAGTACACTAACCGTTTGGAGCACCAGAAGATGGCTACGACACCCGCCGCCGCGAAGACCCCATCACCGACCGCCACGCGCATCCGCGCCCCGTTCCTCCGCGACATGCTGATGTGGATGCTGAGCTTTCTGGCCCTTCCAATCGCAGGCTTCCTCGGCACCGCGATCGTGGGTCGGGTCGACGACATTTTCTCTGCCCTGGTCGGGGGAGCAGTTGTGGGGCTGATCGTCGGGTTCGCGCAGGCGCTGCTCTCCCGTGGCCGCCTTTCGCTGGTTTCCTGGCCGGTCGCAAGCGCGGTCGGACTCAGCGTCGGGCTTGCTGTCGGCACGCTCGCCGTCGGCTACCAGACGTCGCTGGGCGCCCTCGCGCTCGCTGGATTGGTCACCGGCCTGATCGTGGGCCTTGTCCAGACCTTCGCGCTGCCTGCGACCACCCGGTTCCGCTGGCTCTGGCTTCCGGTCACCGCCGCGCTGTGGCCGCTGGGATGGACGGTCACCACCCTGATCGGGGTCAAAGTGGAGGAGCAGATCATCGTCTTCGGGGCCAGCGGCGCGTTCGTCTACACCCTCCTCGCCGGGCTCATGCTGCGGTTCATGATGCCGCAGCCGGTCGCCAAGACATCTACGCCCAGCCTGTCGGCGCGACGATAAGAGCGACGCATCGCGTCATCTTCGGCTCCGGCGCGATCGGCCTGGCCACGCGCGACGCCCTCCGCGTCGACGGCATCACCCCGCGGATCATGAGCCGACCCGGCGCCGCCTCCGTTCCGACCGACGTACCGAGAAAGCTGGGGCCGCCGATAGGGCGGTCAAGGCGAGGCTCTTCTCTTCGACGTGGCGGAGCAGCAGAGGTGTCCGGAGTGCGGAGTCGTCATGCGTGATGTTCCGGATGGATGGCAATGCCCCGCATGTGGACACTCGAACTTCCCCAATCTTGACCGCATCGTCATGCCGCCGCCATTCCGTGGGCCATGGGTCCACGGCGGATGAGCGAGACATGGCGGCGTGCACGATCGGCGCCTAGATAGTTGTACCGTTGCTGGGCCGCCCACCTTCCGCCAGGCTGTCGACGTGGCGTCAGTCCGACGCCACTGATTGGAGCGAGTGATGGCTGGGAAATTTGAGCTGTACAAGGGTTCTTCGGGTGACTTCCGCTTCCGTTTGAAGGCTGGCAACGGGGAGATTATTGCTACCTCGGAGGGCTACACCACCAAGGCGGCAGCGCAAAACGGAATCGCCTCCGTCAAGAACAACGCGGACTCGCCGACCGTCGACCTGACGTAATACCCGGCGACGTTGCATACCTCTACCGCGGCCCCGGATGCGGGTTTACAATCCGGGCGGGGGCCACGTTCGCGCGCCCGAATCGCCGATGCGCTGAGCTGGGCCGGCACGGGGATGACAACGCCTCCGGACTGGAAATCATCATGTTCGAGAATCTGATGGCGACGGCTGTCCTTCCGGCAGCGGACATCGATCGAGCGAAGGCCTGGTGGCACGACGTCCTCGGGCGCGACCCGGTCTACGCCGACAACGAAGGCGGCTCGCTGTTCTACGACGTCGGCGGCACCATGGTCATGGTCTACCGGACCGACTTCGCGGGTACGGCCAAGAACACCGCGTTCAATCTGGTGACCGACGACATCGATCGTGACACGACGGCGCTTCGCACGCGCGGGGTCGTCTTCCACGACTACGACATGCCTGGTCTGAAGACCGTCGACGGAATCGCCGAGCTCGGCGGGGAGCGCAGTGCGTGGTTCAGTGACAGCGAGGGCAACATCTTCGCGATCGGCCAGCCGACACCCGAGATGATGGAGATGGCGAGGAGGATGCGCGCCGATACAGCGAGCTGAACCCGAACCTGCTGAGGCTACCGACGGCGAAGACCCCCGCGATCGCGACTCCCAAGTCCGATAGTGAGGCTATGGAGCTAGCCAGAATCGCCATTGCGGCGAGGAGGACCGCGACCACCGCCGAAGGAGTCTCGGCGCCGGTCATACTGCGCGTTCGGAGGGTGCCGAGTACGGCGAGACGCACATTCGGAGATTCCTGGTGCCTTCGACGAACCACGCAACACGGTCGACGTTCAACATCTCGTCGGGGTCGCGAGAGAGGTCCTGCTTTGCCTCCTCGAGCATCCGATGGCTCGCATAAGGCACGGCAGAGGAGCCCAACGGCGAGCGAGATTTCGGCATCGCGCAATCATCTGCGGGTGTACCGACATCGGCGATCACATAACCGCCGCGCGACTGCCGACGGACTATCACGCCGGCCGGCCGCGTAAGGGAGAGAACGCGCGGGTCACGACTCTCCACCCCGCTCGAACGCCGACAAGCCCACCTCCCGCGTGCGATTTGAGCTCGGGAGGTGGGCCTCGTTGGTGGCGGGTCTTCCGCGGCGGGTCAGGCCAGTGGTAGCGCGGCCACCTGTCGCATCGGTGTCGGCGCGTAGTCCGCTGCGCGCCCGGCCTGGCCGAAGACGGCCATTCGCTCGGCGATCATCGCCGACATCGCGGCCCGGCCGGCCTTCGCGGCGGGCGCCGGATCAGCGGCCAGCGGGTCGGCCGCGAGCGCGACGCGCATGGCGGCGGCGTACGCCATATGCGAGTCCATGCCCTGGTTGATCTTGGTCACGCCGAGCTGGGTGGAGCGGGCCTTCTCGGGTTCCGGGACACCCCACGACTCGGGCAGCTGGCCGCCGTGCGCATTGATGATTTCTCGCAGATCCGCGGGCAGCGACGACGATCCGTGCATGACGAGGTGCGTGTCGGGGATGCGCGCGGCGATGGTCTCGATGAGGTCCATGCGCAGCACCGTGCCGTCCGGCGGGCTCGTGAACTTGTAGGCGCCGTGAGAGGTGCCGATGGCAACCGCGAGAGCATCGACCTCGGTCTCGGCGACGAAACGGGCCGCCTCGTCGGGGTCAGCAAGGACGATCTCCGCGTGCGTCGCGCCGTCCTTCGAGCCGCCGATGGTGCCGAGTTCCGCCTCGACCGACACGCCCCGCTCGCGGGCATAGGCGACGACCTTCTTCGTCACCGCGACGTTGGCCTCGAAGCTCGTGGGCTGGTGGGTGACCGGGTCGAGGCTGCCGTCGATCATGACGCTCGAGAAGCCGGCGTCGATCGCTCGCTTGCATGTCTCGAAGTCGGGGCCGTGGTCGAGGTGGACCACGACGGGCACCTGCGGGTAGTGGTCGACGGTGCGCAGAAGAAGGTCCCAGTACAGCTCGTCCGAAGCGAACGCCGATGCGCCGGCGATCGTCTGCACGATGATCGGCGAGTTGGTCGTCGCCGCGGCGTCGAGGGCAGCCTCCACCTGTTCGATGTCGGTCACGTTGAACGCGCCGACTCCGTAACTGCCGGCGCGGGCGTGATCGAGCACCTCGCGAAGGGTGCACAGTGTCATATCGGTACCTCTCAGTTTCGAACATCGTCGTTGCTCAGCGCAGATCTTCCGCACTGGACAGCTATGCTAACAGAACGAAAGTAAAGGTGCTTGTTTTAGTTTCACTTCCCAGGGAGATCAGGCTCATGTCACAGGTCGTCATCGGGATTGATTTCGGAAGTTCCCGCATTAAGGCCGCCGCCTACAGTCGCGAGGGCGAAATGGTCGCGCTCGAAGCCGTTGACACGCCACTGCGCCGCACCGCGGTCGGAGACGACTTCCCCGTACTCGACATGCTCGACGCTGCCTGCGACGTCCTGTCCACCCTTCGGGGGGATTCGATCGCAGCCGTCGGTCTGACGTCGATGGGCGAGGTGGGCACCGTCGTCACCGGGGAAGCCCTCGCGCCGATCGACTTCCCCTCCTGGTACGACGACCGAGGAGGAAAGGTGGTGGCGACGCTCGAAGAATGGTTCGGCGCTGAGCGCCTCCGCAACCTGACGGCACGCCACCTGCGCACGACCTCGACTGTCGCCAAGCTGGGGCACGTCCAGTCGACGAGCCGCGACGTTCCGCGCGGCCAGTTCACCGGCCTGTGCGGCGCGCTGGCCTACCAGCTCACGGGCGAGGTGTGGCAGGAGGCGGGGCTCGCTGCCACAAGCGGCGTATACGATCTCGTGGGTCGCCGGTACATCCCGGAGCTCTGGGCGTCGGCCGGGCTCGCGCACGTCGAGCTGCCCGAGGTGAGACCGCCGGGCTTCGGCGCGCCGGCGCGCGGCGCGGTCGCACGCTCCTTGCGTCTCGACGACGGCGCCCGTGTCGTGATCGCCGGCCATGATCACCCGGTAGCCGCGGTGGGCTCCGGCGTACGCGTGGGCGACATCTTTGACTCGATGGGCACCGGTGAGGCGATCATCTCGGCGTTCTCGGCCACAGCAGGGTTCGGCGCGGACGAGCTGATCGGCTATCTCGAGCGCGATCCCGATCTGTCCTTCGAGTTCTGGCCATCCGATGGCGCGCCCCTCGCGGTGTGGGAGCGGATGCGGCCGGGCCTCGCGATGCGGACGTTCCTCGACGGAAGCGACGCCGACCGCGCCACGCTCGAGATGGGGGCGGCGCGGCCGCGACGGGACCCCTCCTTCTCGTCCGCGGATCTCGCGGCCCTTCAAGCTGGTCTGCACGTCGACGGCCCCCGCGATGCGCACGCGTGGGGCGACCTTATCGATGCTTACGTGCTCCTCGCCAACCAGGGAAGCGCGCTCGTCCGCTCGATCTCGGGTGCCGAGGGGGCGACGGTCCTCACGGGCGGGGGGCTGCGTTCGCGCCGATGGCGCGAGGCCAAGCTCGAGCTCGCGACCGGGCCGATCGACGTGTCGACGGTGGCGGAGGCGGCGGCGCGCGGCTGCGCGGCGATCGCCGGCGCCGGCATCGGCTGGTGGCCGCGCCCGGAGGACATGCCCGGTGCGACGCGTCTGGCAGTGACGTCCCACCGGGAGATGGACGAGGCGATCGGCGACACCGTCCCGTCGTCCTAGGCGGCCACGCGCCCGTCCGTCCGCGCACCTGGCCGGTTGGTAATTCTTACGAATCACCTTCGTTTCCTTGCGTCGACGTGTACTCTCTGAACCGTGCATTCAACTCAACGTCGCGAAGCGATCATGACCGCGGTCTTCGAGCGGGGAACCGCGCGGACCCGTGATCTGGCCGAAGAGCTCAATGTCTCCGAAGTGACCATCCGCACCGATTTCGAGATCCTCGAGCGGCAGGGCCGCGTGACTCGCGTGCACGGCGGGGTCACGATGTCAGAGACGCCGCTCATGGGCTTCGACGCCCGATCGACGCAGAACGTCGAGGCGAAGCAGCGGATCGCCGTGGCGGCGGCCGCGCTCGTCTCCGACAACTCCACGATCATCCTCGACTCCGGGACGACCATCCTCGCGCTCGCCCGGCATCTGCCCGCGGTTTCGGACCTCGAGGTCCTGACGCCCGGGATCAACGTGGCCCTCGCCCTCATGGACGTGAGCGGCATCCGCGTGCGCCTTCTCGGCGGGCGCCTGGTGTCCGGCGTGGCCGCCACCGTCGGATCGCCACGGCAGCAGGGCCTCGACGGCGAGATCGCGCACGTCGCCTTCGTCGGCGCCGGCGGGATGGACGCCGATCAGGACGTCGTCGAGGGGGCGCTCGACATTGCCGAGTCCAAGCGCACGCTCATCGCGGCGTCGAGGCGCCGCATCCTTCTCGCGGACTCGACGAAGTGGTTCACCCGCGACCGCCACAAGGTCGTGAACGTCTCGCAGTTCGACACCGTCATCAGCGACTCCGACATGCCCGAGAGCACGCAGGACGCCATTCGCGCCGGCGGCGCGGAACTCATCCTCGCCTGAGGTCCGCTGACGGCACACCCTGGCGCCCGTCCGGAAGACGCGCGCCACCGCGCCCCCGCATCGAGTTTTGATACGAATCCATACAAAAGGCTTGTACTTCCGAATTCTTCCGGCTATCGTCACAATGCGCCGCGGAACAGTGGCGACACCTTCGATCCTTTCTCGTTGGTTTGACATCTCTCAAAGAGGAGAAACCCGATGCACCGTAGATTTGTCACTCTCATCACGGCCGGCGCAGCAGCCGCCCTGGTGCTCTCAGGATGTTCGGCCGGTGGCACGTCCGGTGGCGACGGAGACGTGACGCTCGACTTCAGCCAGTGGTGGGAGGTCGAGCTCAGCCCCGGGGTCATGCGCGGCCTGATGGACCGTTTCGAGGAGGAGCACCCGGGCATCAAGGTGAACCTCATCTCCAACCCGTACTCGGCGACGGTCGACCTCCAGACCTCCGCGGCCGCGACCGGCACCCTCGCGGACATTGTCGCCATCAACGGCGCGAGCGTGTACGACCTGCAGGACCAGGGCGCGATCGCGGACCTCAGCGCCCTCATGGCAGACGCCGACTTCGACCCGGCCCAGCTCGTCAGCAACGATCAGATCGACGGCGTGACGTACATGGTCCGCGCGCTGAACTTCGCCTACCCGATGTACTACAACACCGACCTCCTCGAGGCGGCTGGCATCGACACCCCGCCGACCACGTGGGACGAGTTCGATGCGGCGGCCGCCGCCGTCACCGACCCCGATAAGAATGTCTACGCGTGGTCGCTCCCCATCAACGTCCAGTCGCCGGCCGGGTTCGACTCGCAGTCGTGGCTCTGGTCGTCCGGTGACCGGATGCTGAACGACCGTCAGGCGAACTTCGAGACCCCGGAGATCGCCGAGTGGCTCGAGTTCCTGAAGGGCCAGTACGACGGGGGATACGTCACCCCGGGCGCCTTCACGCAGCAGGAGCAGCAGAAGGTGGAGGAGTTCACCGCAGGCCGCAACGCGTTCATGATCGGCTCGCTGGCGCACATCGCCGGCATCCGCGAGTCGAACCCCGATCTGAACTTCTCGATCGCCTCCGTTCCAGCGAAGGCCGGCGAGTCGTCGGGCATCGCGGGCGCCAGCTGGGGACTCGGGATCGCCGAGAACAGCGAGCACAAGGATGCGGCGTGGGAGCTCATCCAGTGGCTTGTGAGCGAGGACATCAACTCCGAGCTCGCGACCGAGGCCACCGGCTTCCCGGGCAACATCGACGCCGTCCCCGGCTTCGTCGACGGCGACGAGCTGTACCAGGCCGCCTTCGACGTGTACTCCAACAGCGAGTTCGTGACCGAGCTGGAAGGTCTGCCCCGAGCGCTCGACCTGAACCGCAACCTCAACGAGAACCTCGTGCGGCTCCTCCAGGGCGACGCGGATGTGGCTCAGACGCAAGAATCACTGCAGACCTACTGGACCGACGTCCTCAGCAAATAACACCTCGTGTGGGTGCCGGCGTCGACGCCGGCACCCACACGCCGCTTCCCGACCGTCCGAATGTCTGCGAGAAGAGCGATGACAGCTACCACGACCATCAGCCCGCCGACGGCGCCGCAGCCTCACAGCGCCGCGCGCTCACGTCGGAGGCGATGGACCACCCTGACGGCGTACGGCTACATGTCGCCGACGCTCGTGGTCATGCTGGTGATGATGGCCGTCCCCGTGGCCATGGTCCTCACGTACTCGACGCTCTCGAACGTCATCATGGTGCGCGACCCGCAGTTCGTCGGGATCCAGAACTACCTCACCCTGCTCGGCGACCCGATCTTCCAGCGGGCGCTGGGGCAGACCCTGATCTTCACCCTTACCTCCGTCACGTTCCATCTCCTCCTGGGCCTCGCGTTCGCCCTGATGCTTAACAGCGCGCTGCTTCCGCGGCTGGTGGCCTCGCTCCTGCGCGCCGTCTACATCCTCCCGTGGGTGTTCACCGCGTCGATCGTCGTGATCCTGTGGCAGCTGCTATTGAACCCCAACGGCGTCGTCAACTTCGTACTCGAGTCGCTGAACCTCATCACCACGAAGGTCGAGTGGTTCTCGAACCCCGATCTCGCGCTCGGCACGGTGATCTTCATCAACATCTGGGCGGGCTATCCGTTCTTCATGATCAGTCTCCTCGCTGGGCTGCAGGGGATCCCGAGCGACCTGTACGAGGCGGCCGCGATCGACGGGGCGGGCTGGCGGGCACGGCTCTTCAGCATCACGATCCCGCAGCTCATGCCGATCATCCTGGCGATGGCGATGCTCGACTTCATCTGGAACCTCCAGCAGTTCCCGATCATCTTCCTCGCGACCGGCGGCGGGCCCCTGAACGCAACCGAGACCATCGCGACCTACACGTACAACCTCGCCTTCTCGAAGCGCGAGTTCGCCCTCGCGTCGGCGAGCGGGATCATCCTCTTTCTGATTTCGGCGATCGTCGCCCTCTTCTATGTGCGGCACCAGAAAGCGAGGGACTGACATGTCCGCCGTCGCAACGCGCAGCCGCTCGGTCGGCTTCCAGAAGATCGGGCTGGCGATCGGTCTCACGCTCGGCGCCGTCTTCGCAGGCTTCCCGGCCCTGTGGATGCTGTTGAGCTCGATCAAGCCCAACACGGAGATTTTCCAGTACCCGCCGACGTTCCTTCCCGAGGTCTTCACCCTCGACGCGTACATCGGGATCTTCACGAACCCCGAGAAGCTCCGCTTCTTCCTTAACAGCTACACCGTCGCGCTGGCCGTCGTTGTCCTCACGCTCTTCGCCGGGATCATGGCGGGCTATGCGCTCAGCCGCTTCTCGTTCCCGTTCAAGGGCGTGGTGAACACGCTGATCATCTCCGTGCAGGCCGTCCCGCCCATCACGCTCCTGATCCCCTACTTCGGGCTCGTCGTGTGGCTGCGTCTCTACGACTCGCTCTGGGCGCTCATCCTCACCTACATGGTGGCGACGATCCCCTACGCGATCCTCATGATGACGGGCTATTTCAACACGATCCCGAAGGAGCTCGACGAGGCGGTGAAGGTCGACGGCGGCACGTCGTTCCGCGCCCTGTGGCAGGTTCTCGTGCCCGCGGCCCGACCGGGCATCGTCTCCGTCGGCGCCTACACCTTCATGGTCGCGTGGAACGAGTTCCTCTTCGCGCTGACCCTCACGCAGAGCCAGGCCAACCGTACGGTCCCGGTCGGCATCCAGCTCCTCATGGGCGAGCACTCGTTCCAGTGGAGCGAGATGATGGCGATGAGCGTGCTGGGGAGTCTGCCCGTCCTCATCCTCTTCCTGTTCTTCCAACGCCAGTTCGTCAGCGGCATCACCGCGGGCGCCGTGAAGGCCTGACACTCCCCAACAGAAGGAATCCACCATGCTCCTCACCGGTATCGACGTCGTCGCGCCTGCGTACGCGAACGGTTTCGCGGTCCCCGCGTACAACATCAGCGACTTCGGGATGCTCACGGCCGTGCTCGACGCCAGTGAAGAGGTGAATGCGCCGGTGATACTGCTGATCCACCCCGACGACTGGGAGTTCATCGGAGACCGGTTCTTCCCGTCGCTGTTCGCCATGGCGGCGGCGTCATCGGTGCCCGTGGCGATCAAACTCGACCACGGCGCCACCGTCGAGCAGGCGGCGGCGGCGCTCCGCCACGACTTCACCTCCGTGATGATCGACGGGTCGCTGCTGCCGTTCGAAGAGAACATCGCCCTCACCCGGAAAGTCGTGGAGATGGCGCACCTCGTGGGCGTCTCGGTCGAAGGCGAGATCGGGACCATCGGGCCGCGTGACCCCCGCTCGCTGGAGGAGATGAAGGACTTCGTCTATGCCGACCCCCAGCAGGCGCGGCGGTTCGTCGAGGCCACCGGCGTTGACATGCTGGCGGTCGCGGTCGGAACCGCGCACGGGGTCTATCCCCCGGGCTTTGTGCCGGAGCTGAAGCTCGACATCATCGAGCGCGTCACCGACGCCGTCGGCATCCCGCTCGTGCTGCACGGCGGCTCGGGCGCCGTCGACGAGGAGGTCTCTGCGGCCGTGAAACGCGGCATCGCGAAGGTCAACATCTCCGCCGACATGAAGACGGCGTACTACTCGACCCTCCGTGCCGTGCTCGAGAACCCCGCGCAACGCGAGCCGCTGGACATCTGCCCGCCGGCACTGGATGCCGTGCGCGCCGTCGTGCGCCACAAGGCCGATGTCGTCGGAGCCGTCGGCAGCGCCCGCCACTACGAGTACCGGCCGGCCGGCATCGGTCAGCGAGTCTGGACCGCGGGGCGCGCTACCGTCCAACACTGACCGATGTGATATTCGCATCGAGAACCCCGACCCGCAGCAACCCACCACGCTGCGACGTGAGGTCCTGATCGGCGGTCGATCTGTATTCTGTTCATGCAGCCGAGCATGCCCCGAGGAACGCGTACGCTCACCCGGATTGGATCCTCATCCGGCTTTGCCCGAGGCGGGAACCCTCGCGAGCGGTGTGTCCTTTGGTGGCGCAGGGCTTGTTTCGACAATCGGCTTCCCCACCCGGCGCTGACGCTCCGCGGTCGGGTTGCCATTGCGGGTCGAGAACGAGTTCGGGCATGCTTGTCGCGGTGTAAGTCCTAACTGGCATCCCGCAGGGCCGGGCTTGATACAGCCGCAGGCTCAGACGTCGGTCGGCAGACTAGGTCGGAGCGCGTCGTTTCCTCACTCGAAGGGAGCGGCGATGCCCGCCTGCCAGAAACACCCCTATCCGACGCCCATCAGCGCCGCGCGCGTGCTCCGCCGCATCCAATGCAGGTATCCAGCGCGGGGCGAGGTGGGGATTCACCCTTGTCACATCTGCCGCGCGTGGCACTTGACCTCGGATCGTCGGCGGCCCGCAACCGCTGGACCGCCACGGCGCTCGCCAAACTTGCACGTCGCGGGAGAGGCTACGAGTCGGTGCCGAACTGAGCCCTCGGTACGTTCGCCAGCACGTCGGTGGCTTCCGCTTCGGTCAGCTCCCACCGCGAGTTCTTCACGTGATCGGGGTAGGTCACCCGGAGGTAATTGCGCACCACGAGCCCTGGGCGCGCCTCGTTGCTGTACCCGAGGAGTCGCGCGAGCTCGACGGGCGTATACGGCTCCATGCCGAGAGCGTACGCGACAGGCTCACACCTCGCCGCGATCGGATCCGTAAACGGGCGATGCACGAAAGTGGCGCGTTCAACGTGCACCAAGCGCGAAAGCGCTGCCCTAAGCGGCGATGAGTCACCCGTGGGTCGGCTGCTGCAACGGCCTGATTCGGACGTCAGCTGGATTTGTTGCCGTATTCGCGAGATAGCGGTCGAACGCAGATGTGGGAACGGTGCGGCCGTCGGAGTAGGCGAGATTGAGCATTCGAACCAACGCCGCGAAACCGAGAATCGGGTCCTCCCTAAATGAGACGTGGGTCGCGCCGATGGGAGATAACAGCATCTTGGTCGTTGTGGACGGCATGATGAATCCCTCGGTCATCGAGACGATGATGTTCGGACTCAGGTGTCGCTCGGAGTTGCTCCACAGGCGCTCGGCCCGCTCGAGCATCGTCTCCGTCGTCAAGCTGAACTTGTTGCACAGGATGAACCCGAAGACCTGATCCGTGTGCTTGCGGATCTGATCGAACTCTTGCTCCTTGGTGCCAGCCATCGATAGCCGCGATCCGTACGGCCGATATGGCGCGATCGTCGTCCCGAGCGAGGGCTCCGGAACGGAGTGCCTTTTCGGTTCGATACGCCAGGGCGCGACGCGCGTTGACCGCGCGGAGCTGAAGGCTCCGCCGAAGCCGAGTGCGATCGGAAACGGGTCGATTAGCGTGCCCGGTCAGGACCGCCTGCGAAGAGGTGGGAGCAATGCGTGGATTGGGTGGCCTGCAGCGCTGCCAACGACATGGATACTGTTCGATGTGGTCTCGTACGAGCAGGCCTGTCGACCCCGGGTGCGCCGATGCTCCCGCCCGGGACTGTCTAGGGCGGACCGCCTTCTTCGGCTGCGTCACGCGGCTGGCCGAGAAGCGCTGGGCCCTTGCAAATGCCGCTCAATCCTCGGAGCGAAACCGGAACAGTTGCCCAACGGGACGAACCGGCGACCTCTCCTCGGCGGAGTGCCTGCCCGCATTCTGGGGATGCGTGTGGGCCGTACATGCGCGAATGGCACCGGACAGCCAGCGTCCTGAATGGGGCGCGGTCCCAACTGGTGTGGTCAACGGGGGAGCAGGCCAGCCCTCATCAGGTCGGTGATGAACGCCGCGAACTGGTGTGGCGCCCATCGGCGGTGGAGGACCAAAAGCTCGTACAGTTCGACTGAACTACACGCCCAGAGCACATCGGTGGCGATTGCGACGCTGACATCTGTCCGCAGGTACCCCTGTTCGGCGAGGAACTCAGCGTGATGGCGCATCCGCTCGAGACGCTCACCTTCGGTGCGCTCCAGAAGAGCGGCCATGTCGGGGTCCATCGCGGCAGCCGCGCGCAGGAGCAGCCGGACAGGCGTGACCGTCGCTGCCACCTCGGCGGTCAGCCGACCCCATTGCTCAAGGATGTCGGCGGGGTCCGTCTCGCGTTCTCGCATCTCGTCGGAGCGCTGGTAGGCGGGAACCGGGCCCGTGCCGGCAAGGCCGCGGTCGTAGAGCGCCCTCACGATGCCGCCCTTGCTGCCGAACGACTTGTAGATCAGTTCGGGCGAAACGCTCGCGTCAGCCGCGATAGCGGCCACCGTGGTACTGGCATAGCCGTGGGCGCGAAAGTGGCGCTCCGCGACGCCGAGCACCTTCTCTCGGTTTTTGGCCGCGGTCGCACGCCGCGCGCGGGAGTCGTATCCGCGAGGGGTCTTGACGTCCGCCATGCTACCGTCCCATACTGAATTGAATACAGTTTACTGTATCGGATTGTGGGGTTCATCATGAACGGGTTCTCCAACTCACTCGGCGTGTTGGACAAACTCGTGGCTGCACTGAACGCGCACGATATCGACGCCGTCGTCGCCTGCTTCGCGGAGGACTATCGCAACCGCACGCCAGCACATCCCGACCGCGGATTCGTCGGCCGGGACCAGGTGCGGAGCAACTGGATTCAGATCTTCGCGGGTGTACCGGACATCACCGCTGCCGTGACGCGCGCAACCGTGGACGGTTCACAGGTCTGGAGCGAGTGGGTCATGACAGGAGCCCGCGCGGACGCGCAACTCTTCGACATGCGAGGAGTGATCCTGTTCGAGATCCCCGCGCAGAGCATCCAGTCGGCGACCCTGTACCTCGAACTCGTCGACATGTCCGGCGAAGGGCCGGATCAGGGCGTGCGAAGCGTCCTGGCGGCACCCCCTCACAGCAAGGAGCAATCATGATTCTCATCGTCGGAGCCAGCGGCGCGCTCGGCGGCCAGATCGTCGATCGTCTGCTCGAGCGTGGCGAGCGGCTCCGCCTCGTGGCGCGCACCGACTCCCGGCCGACCCGTACCGACCGTGGTGACGTCGAGCACGTCGCCGCCGATCTCAAGGACCCCGAATCCCTGCTCCTGGCGTGCGAAGGGGTCGAAACCGTGATCACAACGGCGAACGCAGCCGGCAGACGGCCCCCGGACACCGTGCAAACCGTTGACCACGCCGGCAACGAGAACCTCATCCATGCCGCAGAAGTGACCGATGTGAAACGGTTCCTGTTCATCTCCGCGCTCGGAGCGCATCCGAACCACCCGATGCCGATTCTCGCGGCGAAGGGTGCCACAGAGCAGCGCCTGCGGGAGAGTCGCCTCGAATCTACTGTTCTGCAGCCGGCGACATTCATGGATCTCCTGATCCCGCTCGTCGTGGCCGGGCCGGCACAAGCGAACCGGCCGGTGACGCTCATCGGCAGTGGGCAACGCAAGCATTCGTTCGTCGCGTCCGCGGACGTCGCGGCCTATGCCGTCGCTGCTCTGACCCACCCTGAGGCGCGGGACCAAACCATCGTGGTCGGCGGACCGACGCCGTTGACCTGGCGCGACGTCGTCGCGGCGTTCGAAGATGAGCTGGGCAGAAGCCTGCCCGTCGAGCACCTACCCGTCGGGGAGGCAATCCCCGGCCTGCCCGAGTTCGTCACACACCTGCTGGCCGCGCTCGACGGATACGACTCGGAGATCGACATGACCATCACCAGTGACAGGTACGATGTGCGCCCAACACCCATATCGGAGTTCGTGCGGGACCTGCTCCGAGAGGAAGCGAACTCTGCCGCATAGGGTCCGCGACAGGACAATCCCTCGTCACTTCGGGGGTAGACCCTCACGATGCGCGCGACAGTGAGTGGATGGATCAGCGACTGGGCGTATCGATCCGGGTCGACCAGCGGGCGACGACTAAGCGATACCACCGACGCGCAGTCCACTTCTCTGACAGTCAGGCGGGCCTGTTGAAATGTCGCGCGAAGAACCGGGCAGCATCTTCGCCGGCGAACGACGGCACGCCGGTGTGGCCGCCCAGGTTCGCCTGCAGTGTCTTCTCTCTGGAGCCGAAAGCGTCGAAGAGGTCCAACGCCATTTGCCGATTGTCACCTTGGTCGTCCCATTGCAGCAGCACGTGCAAGGGGATCCTCTAACGAGCAGCGTGCGGTTGGCGGGCGGTCAGCGTGCGTTCGTGGATAGGGCCGAACATTCTGATGGTTCTAGACGAAGCTTGATCCGGTTTCCCCGACACCGAGTAGCGGGTGAATGAGTCCTCCTGCCGGCTCAACACGCCGCACGGTAGTCATGCCACAATGCCGACGCATTCACCCGCATACTTGTCCCAGTTTCGGGAGGCAGTAATGGGGCTGGATTTTGTCGCGCTCGACTTCGAGACCGCGAATCGGTCGCACGCGTCGGCGTGCGCGGTCGGCGCCGTCCGTGTCCGCGACGGTCAAGTGGTCGACGAGTACTTCACCTTGATCCGCCCGGCCGAAGGCCTCAATGACTTCGAGCCGGGCAACATCCGGGTGCACGGCATCACTGCCGACGTCGTCGCGACGGCGCCCGGCTGGACCGAGGTGTACGGTCCGCTCCGCGGGTTCATCGCCGACGACGTCGTCGTCGGTCACAACGCGGCCTTCGACATGTCGGTCCTGCTGAACACGTGCGGCGCGCACGATATCGACCTGCCCGTCCTCTCCACTCTGTGCACGCTCCAGCTGGCTCGCGCGTGCGTCAAGATCCCGTCCTACTCGCTGCCGTGGGTAGCGGAGCACCTTGAGCTCCCGTCTTTCGACCACCACGATCCGCTTGCCGATGCCCGCGCCTCCGCTATGGTGCTTGTCGCTCTGGCGACGATCGCCAGAGCATCGTCGGTCGCCGACCTCAGTGAATACCTACGCGTCCCCGCCGTTCCCACGTGGACGGAGCGTGACGACATGCTGTTTGCGCAGCTGACGGCAGAGAACGACGACCTCATCGGCACGGGGTTCGCCGGAGAGGTCGTCTGTTTCACCGGTGCGCTGAAAATGATGGTGCGAGACCGCGCGCGCGAGCTCGTCGTAGAGCAGGGCGGCAGGTGGCAGGACGGCGTCACTAAGACAACCAGCATCCTTGTGACAGGCGACTTCGATGAACGCACGTTCCGCCCTGGCGCCGCCTTCTCAGCGAAGCTGACGAAGGCGTTCGCGCAGGTGGGCGCCGGACAGAAGCTGGAGATCATCACCGAGGAAGCGTTCATCACCCGCATGACCATCGGTGAGCAGGAACTGCGCGCACGACTCGGGGCACGAAACGCACGGACGAAGGTGCCCGACTGGGTGGTCACACAGGCCGGGAACGGACCGGGTGAGGACTTCTGGGAGTGGTACCGCAGGGCCCTTGCCCATCCGTCCGGTCGAGCCTTGGGCGGCGAACCGTGCATCTGGTGCGAGGCCCCACTTCCCGCGAAGACGCACTGGATCCACCGCGACCGACATGTCTGCGGCGCCTACTGCAACGAACGGCTCAAGCGTGGCGCACGGCGTGCGTGGGATCGTGAGGGCATCCCCGTCCGCTCGGTGGACTGGGAGTACTGAGAGGCTCTCTGGCCCTACTCCGTCACGGGGTTTGCGGTCACCTGGCCGCCGGCGGCGGAGCCCAGATCACAACGAAGGTGAACACTCCTCCCGAGGCCCACCTCTAGTCGCTGCTGACCGCGCGGCCCGTGAGAAGCGGAATGACGTTGGACGCTCTGCTCTGGACCTCTCCGTCATCGTCACGGCCATCGAAGCGAGGGACCCGTGCAATGGCGATGTCGAAGAGGTCGCGGGGTGCGCGCGCCTGATCCACGAGTGACTCGCGCGGGATGCCCGACTCCTCCAGCAGCTCCGTCGACCGAGGCAGCATGGACGGCTGCTCGACCGCTGTCACCAGGCCGGGCTCGTTCCTGCGCCAACCGCGCTGGCTCAGGGTGATGATGGCGTTACGGTAGGTCACGTCGCTAATGGTGCTCAGCCGGCGCGCGCGAAAGAGGAGCGCCTGGATGCTGACGCCCCACTGCTCCTTGAGCGTCCCGAGGGCGTCCCATGCGCGAGTGTTCATCGCGGTCGGCAACACGTCCCGAATCTCCGCTGCCGGCATCAGCAGCTCCGACGCGAATCGGTTGGCCTGCTCCTCGACGACTCGACCGCCGGGCTCGGCGTCGCGATGCATCACGAGGTGGCCGAGTTCGTGGGCGACGTCGAACCGCTGCCGGTAGTAGTCGCTCTTGACGGGGTTGAGGACGACCACCGGTCGGCTCGCGGACTCGAAGGAGTACGCGTCCACCGAGGATGTTTGCGTCGGGCTGAACACGACGAGCACACCGTGGTTCTCGAGCAGGCGCACCATGTGTTTCATCGGTCCCGTGTCGATGCCCCATGCACGCCGGAGCTCGCGGGCTGCCTCCTCTGGCCCGTCTTCCACGTCGTCGGCGGAAACCTCGAATGAAGGAACGTCGACCTCGGGAAACTCGACATGCTTCTCGATGGCGTCCGCGATGTCGACGGCAAGCAGTCCATACGCGAACGCCTGGTCACGAGCCCGCTGGCTCGTTGACCGCAGCGAGCGGAAGTGAGGAACAGCGTCCTCGGTTGTCGCTTCTGTGCCTCGGGGTGCGAAGAACGCCGGTGTCACTCCGAGGCCCAACGCCAACTGGGCCACGTTGGCAGCGGTGGGACGCTTCGTTCCTGCCTCCCACGCAGCGACGGTCGTCGCGCTCTTCTCGATGCGAGCGGCCAGGTCGCTCTTGCGCAGACCCTCGAGCTGACGTGCGAGTGTTAGCCGGTCGCCAGCGAAGAGGGTGGGCACCTGTGGGGTGCTCAACCTGCGTCCTCCGCGGCATCCTTCTTGCGCAGGCGCACGGTGACGTCCGGTTCCTTCTGCGTCGGCGCCGGAGCGTCGGGGACCACACGGCCGGCCCGGTCGGGCTCCGGCCCGCTCAACAGATCCTCGTGCCAGTGCCACGGTCCACCGAGGTCGTCGTTGTAGTGGGCGTGACCGATGGCGAGTTCGCGTTCGGCTGTCTCGCGGTCCAAGGCATGTACCAGGACAAGCGTGGGCATGGGAACCGTCGGAAGGTCATCCTGAGAAGCGAGATCGTTGCGCTGCTCGATGTCGAGCATCACGTCGAGCAGCGTCAGAAGTCCCGTCTCGTCGGGCCGCTGGCGGGCAACCGCCTGAAGCGTCGGGCTAGCCTTCGTCCAATCGATCCGTGCGATCTCACCTCGCGAGAACGAGTGAGTGATGAATCGGAAACCGCCCACCGTCCAGCCGTTGCTGCCGCGGAAGTTCGAGCGGGTCACCGCTCCGGCGGGGATCACGGGCATCGTGAGACGCGCCCGCTCGCTCAGTCCCTCGTAGAGGACATCAAGTCCGACCGACTCCATGCCTTCGGTGACTTCATACTCCCCGCAGGAGAAGACACGGTCGAGGCGGTCGGCGATGAGCTCGTACCTACCGACCCCGGCGGTGAGCGCTCCGTACCCGTTGCCGCGGGTGAAGTCGTCGAGCGCCTGCTCACAGGCGGAGTTGAAGGCCCATGCGATGCCGCGTGCGACATCGTTAACCTGGAGGACATCGAGGGCGCGTTGGCGGGTGATCACGGGATCAGAGTACACCCACAGCCAGTATTCGTGTTAGTGAACTCACCCGCGTGTCGACCTTCGCGTCGTGGGCGCGCTGTAGAGTGTGGGTGCACGAAGGAGCCCCGACCGGCAGTTCAGAGACGGGCTCTGGACGCAGCAGGTCGGGGCTGAGGTGTCTGGTCGACTCCTTGACTCTAGAGGCTCCGTGGTCTCTGCACGAGTGGGCTCAAGTCCGATCGGGTGATCTGCTTCTCGGTAACAGAGAAGGAGTGCATCATGGCGAAGTCGTCGTCACGGTCGTCCAAGCCCTCGAAGGCCTCGCTGAGCAACGCGGGAAGGACGCTCGCGTCCAACTCGTCGAGCAAGCCGGCCAAGTCGAAGGCGGGCTCGACGCTCGGCAAGGGCTGAGCTTCCTGGGGGTCGACGGCGTTGCCGTCGGCCCCCTCTGCTATGACCACCCGTCAACTGCCCCAACACGGTCCTGGAACTGCGGCCTTCCTGCTTTGCGTTTCGACGTTCCTAGGCGGCATGGCCGGGGTGGCTGTTCCTGCGGGCTCGGCGCAGCAAGTTGCCGACGCGCTGTCTTCGCTCGTCGGGGCCGTAGGAATCTATGCGATCCAGGCCGCGATCGTCATCTTCCTGGTGTGGCTGGCGATCGACGTCAAACGGCTCGGCGTCGATCGTCGTCGCGCAGGGTTCGCGCGGGCCGTCACCTACTTGGTCGGCCAGCGCGTAGCGAGCGCGTGCGATCATCCTGCGGTCACGCGATGGATCATTGCGCTCACGTCTCCACTGCTGGTTTCGCTCGCTGCGGCAACTGCGATCGTCTCGATGTTCCTGCAGACGGCTGGATCGATTTCCTAAACCGCACCTCTCGCTTGCTCATATCGTCCGTAGATGTCGCGCGTACTTTGACCGGTCGCCCAGCGGTCCATGCGCTGAAGTGGATCGTCGTAGTTCGCGGTCTGAGACGCGCGATCGCCGCCGACGGTGCATATCTCGCTGGATAGGCTCGTCGACGTGTCATCGTCCCCGAATCCTCCCGAGACGCCGCCCGCTGATCCTTGGGCGAATCTCGCATGGTGGCCTGCGGATTGGTCGCAATTCCTCCCCGACTTCATCAACACGGCGATCGTTGGTGCTCTCGTCGGTATCGGCCTATGGATAATGCAGACGGTCGTGGCGAAGCGTGAGCGTCGCCGTCTTGCCGAAAGCGCATGGGCTCACGCCCAGCCGCTTATCCGAACCGCGGTCTCAGTACCGATGGAGCGGACCGCCCAAATCGACTTCTTCATGCAATACGTCGAGAACGTGCTCTCGAGTGCCAAGGGCATGGATCTGATCGCGTGGCGCGATGCGCTGCCTGAGAACACAGAGATCGCGGCGCTTGAATCGCTCGTCCGGGAAGCGCCGGCGTTGAAACATGCGATGAACGATCTGTCGGCATCAGTCCGAGAAGCGGTCGACGAGATATTGCCTGGCAGCGCGAGCAGGCGGAACGCGGTGCGCACGCATTACGCCGGGTGGCTGCTCGGAGTGGACGTGCCTCGCACGGGAATCTTTTCTGCGTCGCTCGACGTAGATGCGCTCATGAATCAGATTGCGGCGCACGGGCAGCCGCTCGGATATGGGGCGAAGTACATGCGACTTCTGACCGAAATTGAGTCGGACTATGCAGAGCTCGGTCGAGACGAAGTCCCGCCAAGTTCGAGGGCCCGACGGGCCTCTGCGAAGTGGTCAAAGAAGCGACGCGCCTAAGAAACTCGGTTCCGGCTGAGGATGTGGGATCAGCGACCGTCCATCAGCCTCTTGAGCGAGCAACCATGCTTCTGACCCCTCACATCTGGCTTGAGCCAAGGGTGGCGACCGATGAGCGGTCCTTGCTCGTGCGGTCGGCGCTCGGTGGGTGGACGTCGCAAAGGGCTCCAATGCGAAGCGCGCGAATAGCCCGCTCAATGACATGCACGCGGGTCGCCCCACATCCGAGCGACGGAAGGGGTGACAGGCCGATGAAATCGCATGGCACCACCGCGTAACGAAAACAGCGATGCACGCAGGCACTTTCTGTGAATCACGTGACGTGATTAACATTTTGGCGTAGCGTGTGAGACGTGCGGGGCGGACTTGAGCGGTGGAAGCGAGGCGTCGAATCCCACGGGGTTCGGTCGGCAATCGCGTACGCGCTCCAGGGGCAATGCGACGCAGCTCCAAGACTGTCCAGCGGCGTCGATGCGCTCGGCGCCTACTCCCGCGGTGACACCCCAACGGTGACCCGGTACACCGTCGAGGGTGGCGCGATTCGTGAGGATGAGCTGTCGCGCGCCGAGTTGATGGCGTGGGTGGACGGCCGTGACCCGGTGTCGGGGGATCGCCGGGGGAGGGAGTTGCTCTCGCCGCAGGCGGATCTGATCTTGGATGGCACGATCAATGCCCCGAAGTCGTTCAGCATCGTCGCCCTCGTCCACCCGGATCTTTCGCGGGAGTTCGAGGCCTTGCAGGACCGGTTGCGGTACCGGATCATCACCACCTGGCAGCAGGAGCTGAACGCGCGCCGCGGTGCCGGCGGCCGGATCCGGCAGGCGATTCATCGGCTCGAGGTCGTCGAACTGCAGCATCGTCGGTCCCGCGCGCTGGATCCGCACATCCACCGCCATCTGTGGCTGAGTGTGAAGGTGCAGGGCATCGATGGCCACTGGTCTAACGTCGACTCGCGGGTCGCTATGCGCCTGCACACGCTCATCAACGCAGAAGGCGATCTCGCGGCGCGAACCGATCCCGAGTGGGTCGCCGCTCTGGCCCGCCACGGTTACACCCTCAATGCCGGCGGTGAGATAGCGCAGGTCGCTCGCGCGGTTCGCCCACTGTCACGTCGATCGAACCAAATCGAAGCACATCGCGCGGTCGCTCTTGCCGAGTGGCGAGATCGGCATCCCGGCCAGGAACCGGACCGGGACGTGCTGCAGCAGATCGACCGCCTCGCCTGGGCAACGGGCCGCCCAGGCAGACCCACCAATCTCGCCGAGGATACATGGGAGCGACTCGTGCGGGATGAGCTCGCCGCTATCGACTCGGCCCTTCTGTGCGACGGCAACGCGACCGGGCGTGTCGTGCCGGAACCCGACATCGAGATGCTCGGAACCATGGCTCTCGTGGACGCCGACCAACGATCCGCCGCGAACGGCGGCCGCTTCAGCGCGGTCGACATCCGTGCCGGCGCCACCCGTGCCGTCGCGGCGAGCGGCGTGGTTGCCCCGCGAGACGATCTTCAGCCGGTTATCGACGCAGCCGTCGCTCGCGCCCTCGGCAATGTCGTCGACCTGCTGGACGGTGAGACGGACCGCCCCGCGCATGTGAAGGGCTACATGGCACCCTCCACCGCGGCTCTGAAGGTGGAACTGGCCGCCCTGTTCGACCAGCTCAACAAACCAGGCGTCACCATCAGCCGGCCGACCATCGCGACCGTGGCGAACGCCGCGATCGGCGACCTGCCGCTTGACGAGGACCAGGCCGACGCAGCCGCTGCGATCGCCGGCACGCATCGGCTGGTGACCATCACCGGGCCCGCGGGCACCGGCAAGACAACAATGCTCCGCGTCGCCAAACGTGCCCTCGACGTGCAACGGCGGCGCCTCGTGGTCGTCGCGCCGACGAAGAAGGCGGCCTCTGTCGCGGCCAGAGAGATCGGGACCGCCGGGTCGAGCCTGCATGCCCTTCTCGCCGACCACGGCTGGCGCTGGAACAACGACAGCACCGGATCGGAGCACTGGACGCGACTCGAGCCCGGCGACACCGACACCACCGGCCACATCTATCTCGGTCCCCGCCGGTACCCGCTGTCACCGGGAGATCGGATCGTGGTCGACGAGGCCGGGATGGTCGACCTACACACAGCCCGAGCCCTCGCGATCCTCGCCGCAGAGACGGGCGCTGGGATCGCGATGGTCGGCGACCACCTCCAGGCGCTCCCAGTCGGCCACTCGGGTGCGATGGCCTGCATGGCACGTCGCAGCGGCTCCGTCGTCGAACTCACCGCCGTGCACCGGTTCCACGACCACGAGTACGCCGCCCTCACCCTTCGTCTCCGCGAACCGGCCTCGCAGGCCGACGCGCTCAGCGTCGCCACGGCCCTCGACCGTGGCGGTCACCTCCACACCGTCGCTGACCTTCAGCAAGCACGCGACGTGATGATCGAGGGCTACTTCCGAGCCACCGCAATCCGTCACCGCATCGCGCTGGTCACGGCTACGAACGACGAGGCCGACGCGATCAACACCGCCATCCAGCAGCGTCGCGTCGAAAGGCGACAGCTCAGCCTTCACCGGATCGCGGTCGGGATGGACGGGCAGCGCATCCTCGAGGGCGACGTCGTCCAAACCCGACGCAACGACCGCACCGCCGGTGTCGAGAACCGAGCGCTGTGGGTCGTGCGACGCATCCACGATGCTGCGATCGACCTCGTCAGCACCACGGATAGCGGCGACGTTCGCACCATCGGCACCGACTACGCCGCCGACCACCTCAACCTCGCTTACGCATCGACAGTGCACGGCATCCAGGGAGAGACGACGGATCTCGCCATCGTCGGGCCCGACGTCGACGCCCCCGGCCTCTACGTGGGCATGACCCGCGGGCGCATCCACAACGAAGCCATCGCCATCCCCCGGCCCGGCCAGACCGCCGTCGACGTCGTCGCCGCGACGATGATGCGCGGCCTCCCGGAAGTGACGATCGCCGACGCCCGCCGCGGCGCCCGCGGCGAGCTCGGACGAGCCGCCCGCGGCGAAGCGCCGACACCCGTGCCGGAGTCGCGACCGGGAAAGCCGCCCGGAGCGGACCGCGGGCACTCCGCCACCATTTCGGCTATTGGTGTCGGGATTGGTCTCGATCGCTAGCTGATGCTCGGACTGTCGGGGACCTGAACGGCGCCGCGCCATACCCAGCAGCGGTACTCCTGCGTACCCACCCGGAACCGGATGGCGACGACGTGGGCGGTCCACATGCAGGCCTCAGCCTCGACACGGATGGGTGTCTTCCCGAAGCGGACCCATGCCTGCACGACGGCGGGCTTCGGGTCGGTTGTTACGGCGAGCTCGTCCAGCTGGAGTTCGCTGGTCGACAGGGTCTGAAGCGGCCCTTCCTGCGCGGTGCGTTCGAGTATCCGGGCGTCCATTCGCCGGTCGACGGATGCCGCGTAGCGGCGGTTGCTTCCCACCTCGTCACCGGCTCCCTCCCGGCCATCCGCATCGGGACGAGTCTAGCCGTAGGCGAACAAAGATTCTATACTTGCTTCCCCATGGTGTCGTCGTCGATCGAACACGCAGTGACGCTTTGTTTGGAGGGTGACGTCCCTTCGAGGATGGTCTACGCGGGGCGCCGATGGCGTGTGACGGACATGCCGACGCGGCTCCGGTCTCGGCGTGGCAGGTAGCTGCCGACGCGTCGTCGGGCTTCTATGGATGGCGGTTTCAAGCGACTGACGACGCCGACGAGTCCTTCGTCTTCGACGTCTTTCCGTCGGCCGAGGGGTGGCACGTGCACGGGATGTACGCGTGATCCGCCGGGACGTAAAGGTGCGGGTGGGGGTACGCTGACTCCCACCCGCACCTTGTCCTGATGGGGCTAGCGAAGGATTCCTGCGCTGGCGGTGGGTGTTGTTGACGGCCCCGTTGCCGCGGGGCCGTCAACTTTTGGGTGGCGCTCGACGGTGATGCTTGCGAACTTCAGGGATGCTCCGACGTTGTCGGCGACGATGTCGCGGGTCTCACGGGTTTCGCCGGTGTTCTTGTCGGTATAGGTCCCGAACCGGAGGTCGCCGGCGACGAGGACGTTGTCACCTTTGTGGAGCGAGGCGGCAACGTTCTTCGCCTGGTGGTTGAACACGACGACCCGGTGGTAGAGGGTGCCGGTGTCTTCCCATGTGCCGGTGGTGTCGTTGAAGCGTCGGTCGTTGACGGCGATGGTGAACCTGGCCCAGTCGTTGCCGGCGTCGCTGGCGCCGTGTTCGGGGTCGCCGGTGAGGTTCCCCTCGACGGTGACCGGGATGCGGGCGGTCATGGTGTGTCTCCTTTCGTGTGAGGCGGGGTGCCTCGGTGTGCGTGGGTCTGGGTGATCCACGTGTCCCATTCCTGGTCGTCGGTGATCCCGTCCCAGGAACGTGGTTTGACGGGTTGGTGGCCGTTGTTGCAGCCGCCTCCGTAGGCGCGGGTGAGGCGGGGGAGGGCGGCGGCGAAGCGTTCGTGCCAGCTGATCGGCCCGAAGCCGGCGTCGGTGGTGTCGAATGCGGCCAGGTGTGCGGTGTGCAGGGCGGAGAGCTCTTCAACGAGCGCGGGGTGCCGGTACCAGCAGGTCGGGACGGTGCTGATGGGTAGCTGGTAGCGGACGGTCACCCATTCCACGAACGCGCGCAGCAGCTTCCATTCCCGCGCGGCTTCTTCGTCGCGCAGTTCCCGCCAGGAGACGACGTGTGCGCCGAGCGGGGCGGAGGATCCGCCGCGGGCCGCCGGGGTGAACCCGGCGAGCTCGGCGGCGAACAGTGCCTCCATGTTCACCTCGTCCTCCTCGCTCATGGCCGCTCCCGGGTGAGGGCGGTGTGCAGGCGGATGAGGGCGTGGTCGCTGGCGGCTTTCCGGTCGCGGTGGCGGGCGAGGACGGTGTCCCGCTCCAGCAGACGATGCAGGAGCTCATGGCAGTACGGGTGCAGCGGGGTGAGGTCAACGTGTCGTTCGAAGGCCCGCCACACACCGTCCTGATACAGGACGCCGGCGTAGCTGCGGTGATGCAGCTCGAGCTCAGCGGGCGTCGCCCCGGTCCCGCACGCCGCACAGCGAAGAGGGCGCTGCAGGGCTGCTTCGCGACGGAACCAGCGGGCACGGCGGGTGTGCCAGGCGACAGAGGTGAGGAACTCCGTCCGGTACGGGTTTCCGCGTGCGGGGCGGCGTCGATTACTCATCGGCGACCACCTTCACCGGGTCGCGCTCCGCAGGGTTTGTAGCCCCAGCTGACGCGGGCGTGGTGGTGCGCGGGTGGAAGACGGTGCGTTGTTCGGTTTCGGTGGTGTGTTTGCCGGTGCGGATGGCGCGGGCGTCGGAGCGTTGGTCCCATCCGGCGAGGTCCAGGAGCACGCCGCGGCGGTTGCGGTAGGCGAGGAGGCCCAGGGTTTGCGGCATCCGGCGGATCTCGTCGACGGACATCAGCGGGAGGCGTTCGCGGTGCTCACTGGTGGAGTGCCCTGCCTGCCCGGACGTCCAGGAGCGTTGGGTGTGGCGGGTGTCTCGGGTGCCGAGGAGTGTTTCGATGTCGCGGAGGTGGTCCACGTGCGATGCGCCGCCGAGGAGGACCTTCGCGGTCGCCGCCGCCCAGATGGTGTCCGCTTCGGCTTTGGACCAGGCGGTCTCGGCTTGGGAGAGGGCCTGGAGGACCACGAAGGTGCAGATGCCGCGGCCGCCGCCGTCGGCCATCGTGCGGGGCAGGTTTGCCCACCGGAACATGTTCACGATCTCGTCGAGGATCAGCCCGAGCGGGAGGTGCAGCCGTGAGCCTTCGGAGGCGAGGGCCTTCTTGCGGGCGACGTCGACGATGTCATCCAGCAGCGCCCCGAGGAACCCGCCCATCGCCGCGGCCCCGGATGCGGACCCGATCAGGTAGAGGGTGTTCGGTGCGCTGAGGAACGCGTCGGGGTCGAAGTGGGGGTCGCCGGGGCGGGGGAGGAGGGTGTCGCGGATCTGGGGCACGGCGAGGGGTGCGACGGCGCCCTGCACGCCGAACCAGATGGAGGAGACGAGCTTCTCGTCCCCGCTGATGGTCGCCTCCAAGGCGTCCCCCCAGCCGGGTGCTCCGTCGCTTCGGAGGATGTCGACGGCTGCTCGGGCGAGGGAGGGGCTGGAGCCCCAGTCGTAGACGTCGGCGATGCTGCGCCCGCCGACGGCGGCGGCGTGCAGCAGTCGGCCGAGGACGACACCGGATGCTTGTGCCCACTCTCCGTTGGTGGTCGAGGCGCCCAGGGCGGTGCCGGTGATGATCGCGTCCCCGCGTTGCATCGCGACGAGGGGGTCTTCGCAGCCGGAGAGCGGGCTGATGCGGAGGGTGTGGCGGATGCCGGAGAGGCCTTGCGGGTCGAAGACGTGCACGTCGCCGCGGCGCCTCCGCATCTCCAGCGTGGCGGTGAGGTTGTCGTTCGTGGTGGAGGTGGTGATGAGCGGGCCGGACCAGTCCAGGATCGCGGAGATCAGCACCCGATACCCCTTCCCCGACCTCGGGGGACCTTCGAGGGCGACGGAGTCCTCGATGGACACGAACACGTCCCGCCCGCGGGAACGCCCCACCCGCCACCCGACGTCGGTGGCTTGCGGATGGCGCAGATCGGGTCGTAGCTGCCGGGCGCGGCGCAGCACTGCCCCGGCGGAGAGGTGGGCGCGGATCTCGGCGGCCTCGGCGAACCCGGGCCGCATGCGCAGGTCGGCGACGAAGGACCGGTCGGACTGCCGGTACCGCCGCCACCACACCATCACGCCGACAGTCGCGGAGGTGAGGAACAGGAGGAGGGCGGCGTCGGCGGCCCGGATCTGCCCCACCGGCAGCACGCAGCCTGTGGGCGCCTCGTACGCGGCGGGGTTGCCGGTGGCCGCGATCCACACGCCGGAGAAGAAGTGCGCCGGGGCGGGGCGCGCACCGCAGGCCAGGGCGGTGACGGACTCGGCGAGGAACCCGAACCCGAGAGCGAGGACCGTGCCGATCGCGATGAGGATCGCGAGGGCCTTCCCGAGCAGTCCGTCATTCATGGCCGGGTTCACGTTCGGCCAGCGTGGTGGCGGCTGCGGCGGCGACGCGGAGCCACGCGTCTCGGGTGGCCGGGCGGAGCTGATCGAACCGGAGCGCCCCGGACCTGAGGGCGGGATCGAACGGGATCGTCCCCACCGCGCGCACCGTCTGCGCGAACCGGTCCGCCATGCGTTGCACGGCGGCCGCCCCGTGTGGTTCTGCCTGGGTGACGATGACCACGGCGCCGTCGGCGAGGGCGGCGGAGGCTTCGTCCCGGTGCCGCAGCGCCTCGAGGAGGAGGGCGGCGGATTCGGCGGACTCGGGGACGGCGAGGGTGGGGATGACCAGCTGTTGGGTGGAGTCGATCATCCGCAGCCACCGGTCGGCGGACTCGTCGTTTCCGGAATCGAACAGCACGAGCCGGTAGTAGCGGGCAGCGACCCGCATGAGCAGGTCGAACTGGCCGCTGTCCAGACGCTGGTCGGCGGCGAGGAGCTCCGGGTTGGAGCGCAGCACGTCGTACCGGTCCGCGGGCTGTGGGTGCACGTACCGGGTGATGTCCGACACGGATGCGGCCGCGGTCAGCAGATTGTCTGCGGCGGGGAGGAGGTCGCGGAGGGTGGTGTCGTAGAGGCCTTGCTCGGTGCGCCAGCCGAGCGTGCCGCGGGTGTCGTTGTTGTCCCAGGCGAGGACTCGGCCCCCGCCGTGGCGGGCGTAGACGGCGGCGAGCATGGCGGTGGTCATCGTCTTCCCGACGCCGCCTTTGCCGTTGACGACCGCGATCGTGCGGCATCCGGCCCACTGCTGGGACACCGTCCGCACCCATCCGTCCCGCGTCACCTCGTACGGTGACGGACGCATCGGGATCCCGAGCCGCGCCAGCACGCCCCGCCACCCGGTCGTCGGAGGGGTCACGGGCGCGGTGCTCTCGATGAACGACAGTCGCTCACTCAGGTGTGACGCCCCGCCGGCTGGCGTCGCAGGGGTGGGTGTTGGTGCCGGTTCGTCATCGACCGTGTCCGCCTCCAGGTCTTCGGGCGTTTCCGGTTCGGGCCCGGTCGCCGTGGGTGTGTGGGCGGGGAGGGGGGTGAGGGTGCCGTCGGTGGTGATGAGGAGGTGGTGGTCGCCGTGATCGCCGCTGGTGACGAGCTCGAGGGGGATGCCGGCGCGGCGGGCTTCCTCGGTCGCACGGCGGAGCACCTCCGCGCGGATGTCACCGGCCGTGGTGACGTGTTCTCGGCGTCCGTCGGGTGTGGTGAAGACGGCGGTGGGACCGGCGACGGTCGCGTATGCGCGCACAGGGGTGAGGGTCATGACAGCTCCTTCGAACGTGCCAGCCACCCCTCCACATCCGCATCCACAGCCGGTGCTGCGTGCGGGCTAGATGTGGTGGGGGTGGTCCAGATGGCATCCAGTTCCGCGGCCGACAGGTCGGCCGGGTCGGCGTGGCTGGTCGGGTTGAGGGCGTCGTCGGTGGCGAACAGGTCCTGTTCCCACGGGGTGGAGGTGGAGAAGCAGTCCACCAGGTAGGAGTACTGGCCGACGTAGGCGAGGAACTCGCCCTTGCGCAGGTGACGGGCCATGTCCACGTGCGGGACGGGGATGTTCAGTCGGGTGCGGAGCGCCTGCTGCTCTTGATGGTTGGCTCGGAAGATGAACTTGTTCTCGATGTCCCCGACGATCGAGTACGCGAGGTTGCGTTCCTGGGAGTCGGCTTTCCCGACGGCGTCGAGGTCGCCCATCTTGTGCAGGATGACGATGTTGCTGATCCCGTAATGCCTGCTCAGCTTCAGCCACTGCTGGTACATCTGCAGGGCGGGGAGGGATGTCATGTCACGCCACCCTTCCTCCCGGATCACGTACCGGGTGCGGCGTGCGGACCGGTCGGAGACCACGGCTTGGATCCAGGCGGTGGTGCACACCTGGGTGAGCTGGGCGACGAGGTCGCCGCGGGCGAACAGTTCGGAGGTGTCCACGACCACGATCGGTGCCTGCTCGTCGAAGGACACCGTCGATTCGTCTTCGAATAGGCCGGAGAGGTCACCGTCGACGAACCGGCGCAGCACGAACCGGGGCTGCACGGCCGCTTCGGCGAGCCGGAAGTCGCCGGTCGCGTCCGCCGCGAGGAGCCCGAGATGCTCGTAGACGCCGCGGAGGGTGGGCTGGTCGCCGGTCGCGGTGATGCACCGGTCGAGTGCTTCGTGGATGACGGCGTGTTCCACCGCGGTCAGCCGGGTCCCGCCGAGCGCGAGTTGGACGAGGGAGAGCAGGGTGGCGATGCGGCGCTGCTTGACCATCTGCTCGTGCTGCTCATCGGTGGCCCCAGTGCGGCGCGGGCCGCGGTCCAGGGGGTTCAGGCGTGCGGTGGTGCCGCCACCGAGCCGGATGACGACACCACCGGGGACCGCGTCGGCGAGGAGCACCCATTCCCCTTTCGCATCAGACGGCACGACCGCGCAGTGTCCGAACGCGAGGGAGCGGGTGACCAGGGTCTTCACCGTTGCGGACTTCCCAGACCGATAGGCGCCGAGGACGAGGATGTTGGTGGAGAACGTGCCTCGGTCGGTGGTGTCGGCATAGGCGTCCCAGGGGGAGAAGTGCCAGAGCGCGTCGGCGTTCAAGTCGACCCCGACGATCGGGCCGGCGTGGCCGAGACCCGCGTCGGCGACGAACGGGTAGATCCCGGCGATGTGCTGCGAGGTCGCCTGATGCCCTGGCAACACCACGGGAGCGAGGTTCCAGTACCCGCCCTGCGTGATGCCGGGCCCGAACGGTCCCGGGACGGCCGCCTCCGGCAATGCCCGGTCCCGCGGTCTCTGCCGCGGAGGCTGCTCGCGATGGCTGGCGTCCCGGTGGAGGGCGCGGCGGGCTTTGCGGTCCAGGTCGCCGGGTTCGAAGACGAAGGCGCTGCGGGTCATCACTTCATCCCCTGCCCGATTGGCAGAGCGTTGACCATGAGGGCTTCGGCCTGCTGGCAGTAGAGGATCTGCGCTTCCATGCCCGCCCGCGAGAGGGCGTTGCGGGCGCCGGCGATCGCCTGGTCGAGGTGTTCCTCGTCGGCGGCGGTGACGGTGAGGTATCCGCCGTAGCGGAACTCGCCGTGTCCTTCGACGATCTCCTGCTCCTGCTTCTCCAGTGCGTCCCAGTCCGCGGCGTCCGCGGCGGATCCGTCCGCGCCTCGTTTCGCGCGGAGCTTTTCGTTCCCGCGCCACACCTTCTTCTCCTCCCGGATCCGCTTGAGCGCCTTCCCGACGGGGACGGGGGTGAGGACGAGGGAGAAGATGTGCGTCACCGCGGTCCCGGTGCCGGGGTGCCGGGCGAAGACGAGGGGCGCGACGAACCCGACCGGCGCGTCAGAGCGCGGCCATTCGTGGATCCACATCGTCGCGTGCACGCCACTGTCGGAGAACACGATCCCGTTTCGCCCGCGCGGCTCTTCCAGATACATCGGCCCGATCCCGGCGGGGTCCACGCCGGCGGCGGGAGTGGTGGCTCGGTTCTGGATGGTGGCGGCCGAGTCGGGGTCGAACGCCACCCGGGCGAGGGAGGCGATCTCGCGACTGTTCAACCAGCGGCGGACCCGGATCTTCGCGGCGGTGAGCGCGTCGGCGAGGTTGCCGGCTTCGATGACGGCCAGGGCGATCACGGCGTCTTTTCCTCCGCCAAGAGATTTCACCTGCGCCCCGAGGGTGACGAGGTCCAGGGTGAAGGTGAGGTAGTTGCGGTGTGCGACCGCGAACCGCTCCGACCGGTCCATCACCGCCGCGTAGCTGACATCCACCACGGACCCCTCGGTAAGGCCACGTCGAGCGCGGGCGGTGTCGTAGTGGTCGCGGGCGGGACGGATCGTGGTTGGCAGGGTCCGCTCCTGCAACGTCACCCGCTTGATGCCGGGCCGCTGGGTGAAGGAGGCGAGGACGCGGGACCATTGCTGGGCGAGGTCGGACCGTTCGGGGGAGTCCTGCATCAGGAACCCTTGCACCTCGAGCTCGGCGGTCACCGACACCGTCCGGTCATGCGGGGAGTACACGCAGGCCAGCCCGTCGGCATCCCACAGTTGCAGCGAAGCCCGCACCCCCGGCAGGTTCACCGTCCCCACCAGATGAGCCCCTTCCGGCCGGTACCTGTGGGCGGTCGCGCCGGTGGCGTGGCGGAGTTGCTTCATCACCCACAGCCCGGCGACCCGTGGGGCGGAGATCCCGTGCACCGTCGCGATCGCCGCCGCCCCGACCGGGAGGTACAGAGGTGCGGCGTAGAGGAGGCCCGGAGGGCCGAACCGGTTGATCCCGATCAGCAGCACGGCCGCGGCGGCGGTGAGGAAGGCGATCTGCCAGCCGTCGAGGCCGAGGACAATGCCCTGCCGGGAACGGCGGGGCAGACGAACCGGGCGAGCCGGATCAGTGGTGGCGGTCACGAGTTACTCCTTCCCTCGGTTGGACCAGCGGGTGGCGCCGGTGCCGTGAGCGTGGTCGATGGTGCGCGCGAAGTCGTCGGCGAGGCGGTCTGCGGGCTGCCCGCCGGGGAGGTTGCGCCTCGCACTGGCGATGCCGCGCCAGCCGCGCTCGCTGCTCCCGGTCGTGAGCTCCCGCCCCGTGTGGGGATTCCGGCGGGTGTCGCGCCGAGTCGGGTCGGGATCGCGATCGCCGAACGGGCCGCGTGCGAGGCCATCCGGCCGGCATGAGAGGCGGCACCGGACCCGACGCCGTCGGCGGCGACAGCACCAACGAAGCTGAACAGTCCGAAGATCGCGAAGGGCGCGAACGCCACCAGCACCAGCCCGACCAGCAACGGCCAGGACTGCGGATCCCAGATGGTGCTCACCCCGGCGAGCCCATTGACGATCAGAGTCACGAACCCGATCGTGAGCGGACCGGTCAGAAGCAGCACCACCACGGCGGACGCGTACCGGACCACCCACTGCGGGCCAATGCCACGGATAGGGAACACCATCCATGCGATCGGGCCGACCATGATCAGCGCCGCGAGGACGATGTTGCGGAACGCGAACACCAGCATCAGCAGAAGCATCGAGATCAGCAGCAGGCCGTGGATGAGGAATGCGAAGAAGTAGTTCGCCGATCCGCCCGCCCACATCACCCGCTGCAGCGTCGCGAACAGTTCGATGGGACCTTCTCTGCCCATCACATACCAAGTCAGATCGTCGACTGCGTTTAGAAGATGACCGGTGAGCCAGAGGGTGAGCGGGACGGCGGGGATCGCGATGAAGGAGCGGACGATCGCGCCGACCAGTTCACCGCGATCGCCGGAGACCGCGGCCGCCGCGATTGCCCACACCATCGCGGCGAACACGACGATCAGCACCGCCCAGTTCCAGAACGACCACTCACCCGCGGCCGCGTCCCACAGCGTTGTCGACGTGTCGAACCGCATCGCGTCGGACACCGCGAACATCATCGCGGTCGTCCCCAACGCCATCCCGCGGCCCGCGTTCTCGAATGTGACGCACACCGCATCGCCGAGACTGCATCCGTAAGCAACCAACGTGAGCTTGCCGCCCGCGGCCTGAAGCTCGCTCTTGTGCCCGTCGTAGGTCGTGCACACTGTTGCCCGTGCCCCGTCGATGGCGACGCCGAGAAAACACTCCTGCGCTTCCACTTCTGACGCGACGTTGGGCGTGCAGGTGATCTGGTTGGACGACTGTCGGCAGGTCACGGGGAATGACGGCGCGGACCAGGTCTCGCCGGTGACGGACACCGCAGTAAGAGCGCTTGTCGTTGTGAGGGTCAGGGCGGTCGCGGGCGCCATCGTCCCGAGGGCGGCGGCGAAGCCGAGCGTCGCGCCGATGAGAAGGGCGCGCGGGATGTTCATCAGAATCCGAAGTCGAAGTTCACGAACCAGGAGAACATGCCGGAGGCGGCGCCGAGGACGGCCGCGGCGATGAAGATCCACAGGATGTTCTCGCCCGCCCACGTGCGCACACGATCCGATGCGAGCCCCCGGAATGCGAGGGCGGCGCCGGCGATGATCAGCATGATCAGCACGACCAGCAGCGCGCCGGCGAGGATATAGGACGCGATCACCTGGAACCCGCCGAAGAACGGTGCGGAGAAGTCCGGTTCGATGTCGGGGACATCGACATCCGTTCGGACGACAGTGGGGGACATGGGAGCTCCTATCTGAGGGGAAGGCCGCGGGCGGCCATGAACGGCTCGGGATCAATGGCGATCCCGTCCAACTGGACCTCGAAGTGCAGATGACACCCGGTCGACTTCCCGGTCGACCCCTCCGAGCCCAACGCGTTGCCGGCTGTGACGTGCTCGCCCACGGCGACCACTTGGGAATGCCATTGCAGGTGGCCGTAGAGAGTGACGAGTCCATCGCCGTGGTCGATGCGGACAGTGTTCCCCCATCCGGGCATCGGCCCAGCGGTGACCACTATTCCGGGGCCGGCCGCATACACCGTGGCGCCGCACGGTTGATCCATGTCATAGCCGAGGTGATTGGACGGGCAGTACGCGCACCCCTTCACAGGGTGATACCCGTACCCGCGACCGGTGCCGTAGACGCCTGCGAGGGGATACCCCCACCCGCCCGTCACTGCGGGGACTGCGTCACCGCCGGGCGCTCCGTGCGCAGCTAACGCCTGGCCGGCAATCGCCACCGGCACCGCGACCAACGGCGCGAAGATCGCTGCGTTCGCGAGAACGAGGAGGACGACGAGTGCGATGCTCGCTTTCCGGCCGGTCCTCGTGCTCGCGAGGGCTGAAGCGACGGCCGGGGCACCCATGTCAGCCCTCTACCGGCTCCGTGAAGTAGCGCACCACCTTGCAGTGACCAGCCTGCTGCGCCGTTCCCGGCGTCGGGACCGACGCCTCACCGCACAGCACCTGGACACTCACCCGCACCGTCTCCGGATACGACGCCTCCCCACCCGCGCCGTCGGACTGCGTGAACGTCAGCTCCGCATTCGCCGTCGCGATGCGCATGTCACCAGAAGCGTCCTCCGGGACATCGGCCATGGTCACGTCGCCAACCACTTCGGCCGTTACTCGCCCGCTCTGCTCCGCGATCGAACTCCACATCTCCTCGGGGACCACGACACCCTGTCGCAGCTCAAGCTGCGCCGCCTCAAGTTCCATTTGCTGGTCCGATGGATCAGCGTAGCGGGAGTCGGGCGTGAACCACGTGTCGAGGTAGTCGAGCCATTCGTCTCGAGTGCCGAGTGTCGTGTCGAACGTCGATGCCGCGGCCAAAGCGGCTCGTGCGTACACCTCGGGATCGGTGGTGATGGGCTCCGCTAGCCACCCGGCTTCCGCGACGTCGGGATCGACGACCTCGATGGTCCCGGGCGTCTCGGTCGGCGGTGCGGTGCCGCCCAATGGTGCACTCGGGCTCGTCGTAGGTTGAGCGGCCGGGTTTGCAGCACCGCCGAGGATCACGTTGACGATAAGCGCGACGACGCCCGCGATCAGCACCGCGCCACCGATCAGAGCCCAGGTGAGCCCGGTGCGCTTCCGCCGCTGTGGATTCGTCATCTGCGAACTCCCTTTGCGGCGACTAACTGAAAAGAAAAGCTTGTTGGATGCCGATGCTACGGACGCCCGTGGCCCCCGCCGAGTTATCCACAGCTCACCCGGGATCAGCGAGATGGAGAGGTGCGCGGCACCGATCTGCGATGGAGCCAAACGATACGTGTGCCGGGGAGCGGCGTCTGTAGACCGTTCGGCGGACACCACCGCACTAGCCAGGGGGTGGTAGTGGGGTGTTGAAGCAGACATGAGTGAACGGTACAACCGTCTACGTCCAAAGTAAACGGGTAAAAAGTTCAGGTTCGTTGTGCAGAGGCCGACCGTGCGGCAAACTGCTGGCATGCCGAAGTACGCGAGACCCGCTGGTGGCGAAGGCGCCGAACAGGCAATCTCGGTGTTCGGCAACTACGTGAAAGCGGCCGCCATCCGCTATCTCCGGCAACACCCGAACGTCACTCGCAAGTCGATTGCGGACGCGCTTCAGCTTCCGCCGACGACGTTCGTCGCCTACCTCGGCGAACTCGAAGAGGCCGGGCTCATCGTCGCCGATCCGCCGCGCACGGAGCGGCGCAAGGGGGAGTGGCCGGTGTACCGCGTCAACGATGCGGAAGTCACCGCTCTCTATCTCCGACTGGGACAGGAGCTCGGCGAGATTTAGCGTTCGCCGTCGCCGTGGGCCATGCCGCCACCAACGCAGTTGCCACTACGATCGTTGCGGGTTTCGGCCCCGATGCTGGCCCAGATCTTCATGTCCCCCAAAAGGACGACAGCAGGGAACACCGCGCGGGAGTAGCTTCGTGTTGACGGAGGGCTCCCCGCTGCGCGCGTCTGGGGACGCGGTGGAGAGCCCTTCGTCGCCATTCGTTTTGTCCCCCGAAATACCGACGCGCGTCCCAGAGGCTAATGCGGTAGCCTTCCCGTGACGGATGCATGACCCCCCGCATGGCACCCCCCCTTTTTTTGCCGCGCGGCGGGCCTGTACCGCGGCAAAGCCCCCCAGCATGTCGCTGCACCGCATCCGGAGGGCCCTCACCGCATCCCCCCAGCCGCGGCCGGAGGGCCCTCCCTCTTCGTTGACATAGCCGCACGCTGCGCTCCGAGCCGCATTTGCACGGCCCTAAGGTACGGCGCTCTTTGGGATCCGACCGGTACCGTCGCGCCATGACGACTGTGCGCACCCTGCCTGCGACCTCCCGACGGCAACAGGGCTCCTGGTTGACCGTGGCATCGCTCGCGATCGCTGGGCTGGTGGCGATGGCGAGCCTGCTCGGGCTGTTCGCGGATTGGCCGTATCAGTTCGAGACGGAGAACTGGGCACTGCAGGCGCAGGGGCAGGACGTCGGCAACCTTCTCGCGGTCGTGGTTCTTCTCGTCGCCACGATCCGGATGCGGGCAGGATCGGTCCGAGCCGCGCAGGTCTGGGTCGGTGCGCAGTTCTATCTCCTCTACGCGTATCTCGTGTATGCGTTCGCCCTGCACCTGGGACGGCTGTTCCTGGTCTACGTGGCCGTCCTCAGCCTGATCGCCTTCAGCCTGATCGCTGCGCTCCCGGCCGCGCTTCGCGTGCCGACGACGGGGCGCGTCCGCGCACGAAGGTTCGGCGGCGCGGTCCTGATCGGCACGGGTGCGCTCTTCGCGTTGCTCTGGCTGAGCGAGCTGGTGCCGGCCCTGGTGTCGGGCGAGGTCCCCGCGAGCCTCGAACTCGCCGGACTGATCGTCAACCCGGTCCACGTCATCGACCTGTCCGTCGTGCTCCCCGGGATGATCGTCGTCGGAGTCCTCGGCATCCGCGGCACCCCGACCGGCGCCCTCACTCTGCCGCTGCTGGTCTTCTCCACGCTCATGGGGCTCAGCATCGTCGCCGCGATGATCCTCATCACCGCCGCCGGCCCGGTGGGGAGCGTCATCCCCGCCATCCTGGTCGGAGTGGTCGTGGCGGTCAGCCTCGCCGCAGCCGCAGGTCTCTTCCATGAAACCCCCGAGAGACCGGTAGCCGAAGCATCTGCCGCGGCACGCCCCCGGCCACCGCGGTCGCGCCGATGATCACAGGCGAGGTCGCACCGGGCTGGCCAGTACTCGGATTCTCTCCGGTCGGCTTCGCTGTCGCTGCGCTCGTTCTCGTCCCCAACCTCCTCGTCTTCGTCGGTCCGAGGGGCCGCGCCCCGAAGCCCCGCGTCCCGCCTGTGATACAGGCGTTGGAAGGCATCGGGCAGGTCGCGTGCGTCGTGGTCCCCACGGCCACCGTCACCACGGCGATCAACCCGGCTGTCCTTGCAGCGGCAGGCGCCGTCCTCGTCGTCTACTACGCCGGATGGGTTCGGTTTCTCGCCTCCGGGCGACGGTGGGCGTCGCTGTACAAATCGTGGGCCTCCGTCCCGGTGCCGATGGCGATCACCCCGGTCTTGGTCTTCCTCCTCGCGGGTCTCGGGCTCGCTAACCTTTGGATCGTCGCGGCTTCGCTCGTGCTCGCGGCCGGCCACATCCCGGCGTCTCTACGCGCGGCCCGCGTGCTCGCAGACGGCTAGCGGCCTCCCGGTCCCTGTCCACCAGCACCGGGCACTGAATCCCGACGAGGTGGTGTTCCCCGACCGGGCGCTGCCCGGCTCGCTCGCCTATTACAAATTCCTGCACCTGACGCCAGACCCTGACCTCCTCGAAGCGCTTCTGCACCGCGTCATATCGCACGGTCTTCATCCTCGACTTGCTTCCGCTCGCGCCGGACTATGCCCGAAGCGAGGACGCGGCTGCACAACGACGCATCCACAATCTCCTGATCGAGGTGTACGAGAGCCTGCCGGTCCCCATCGTCCAGGTGCCGGTCCTCCCACGCGCCGACCGGGTCGCTTTCGTCCTCGCTCACCTGTGAGTCGCGGGCCGACGCCGCGGGGAATACCCCATACCCCCACGGGGTATGCTAGCTTTGCCGTGGAGGGCGTATGCGCGGATACGACGATGACAAGCAGGAGCTCTTGGCGCGGCTGCGTCGCGCGGAGGGACAGGTCCGGGGGATCGCCCGGATGATCGATGAGGACGTGTACTGCATCGATGTCTTGACCCAGGTGTCAGCGGCGACGAAAGCTTTGGAGTCCGTCGCTCTCGCGCTCCTGGAAGACCATCTGATGCACTGCGTCGCCGCGGCGACGGCAGAGGGCGGTCAGGTCGCACAGGACAAGCTCCGCGAAGCGAACGCTGCGATCGCGCGCCTCGTCCGGTCCTAGCCTCCCCATTTCACTGCGCAACACTCACTGCGTGACTAGAAAGGAAACTCTGAATGTGTGGTTCTGAATCTCAAGACCTGGGCCTGACAGCGGCAGGCAACGCCGGGTGCGCGTGCTGCTCCGGACACGCCTCGACAGAGGGCGAAACGCCCGCGGCGCAGAGCACCGTCGTCGCAGAGTACCTCGTTGAGGGAATGACGTGCGGGCACTGCGTGTCCAGCGTCAGCGAGGAGCTCTCCGAGCTTCCCGGCGTCGGCACCGTCGATGTGGATCTCCGCTCGGGCGGGCTCTCGCGCGTGACGGTCGGCAGCGCTGCGCCGTTGGACGCGGAGTCGGTCCGTCAGGCGGTGGAGGACGCCGGGTACCGGCTGGCGCCCGTCTCATGACCGCACGGGATGTCGAGCTCGATATCACCGGGATGACATGCGCGTCGTGCGCGTCCCGGATCGAGCGGAAGCTGAACAAGCTCCCCGGGGTGGAGGCGTCTGTGAACTTCGCCACAGAGAAGGCGCGCGTCCGCACCGACGACATCCCCGATGAAGACCTAATCGCTATCGTCCAGTCCGCCGGGTACGGAGCCACGGTTCCCGCCTCACCGGCCGCCGAGGACGGTGAACTCCCTCCCGCGCGCGACCTTGAGTTGGCGTCCCTGCGCCACCGTCTCGTCGTGTCGGCGCTGCTCAGCTTGCCTGTGGCGGTGTTGTCGATGGTGCCCGCCTGGCAGTTCACGAACTGGCAGTGGCTGGCACTGACTCTCGCCGCTCCGGTCGCGGTGTGGGGGGCTTGGCCGTTCCACCGGGCCGCCGCGACGAACATCCGACACGGGGCGGCCACCATGGACACGCTGATCAGCGTGGGCGTCCTGGCGGCGTTCGGCTGGTCCCTGTACGCGCTGTTCTTCGGGTCCGCTGGCATGCCGGGCATGCAGATGACCTTCCAGTTGGTGGGCACCCCGCGAGCGGGCGGGCACGAACTCTATCTCGAGGTCGCGTCCTTGGTGACCGTCTTCATCCTCGCCGGACGGTACATGGAGATGCGCGCCAAGCGACAGTCCGGTGAGGCGCTGCGCGCACTCCTGGAGCTGGGCGCAAAGGATGCCGCGGTGCTGCGTGAGGGCGCGGAGCGCATCGTCCCGGTCAGCCAGTTGGTGCCCGGGGATGTCGTGGTCGTCCGACCGGGGGAGAAGATTCCCTCGGACGGCCTGGTTAGCGAAGGTTCCTCAGCCGTCGACGAATCGATGCTCACCGGCGAATCGGTCCCCGTCGAAGTGTCCGCAGGAAGCCGGGTCATCGGAGCCACGGTGAACGTCGGCGGGCGGCTTCTGGTGGAGATCACCCGCACCGGCGCCGACACGGAGCTGGCACGGATGGGTCGCCTCGTCGAGGAGGCCCAAACCGGAAAGGCACAGGTGCAGCGCCTTGCCGACCGCGTCTCGGCGATCTTCGTGCCGGTCGTGATCGGCCTCGCCCTTGTCGCGTTCACAGGGTGGGCTTTGGCCGGCGCGCCGCTCGATGTCGCGTTCACCGCCGCCGTCACCACCCTGATCATCGCGTGCCCCTGCGCGCTGGGACTCGCGACCCCGACGGCGTTGCTCGTCGGCACCGGGCGGGGCTCGCAGCTGGGTATCTTGATCCGTGGTCCGCAGGTGCTGGAGCAGACCCGTCGGATCGATACGGTCGTGCTCGACAAGACGGGCACCATCACCTCTGGGACGATGTCCGTCACCGCGATCCGCCCCGTCGCGGGGCTGCACGCGGACGACCTGATCCAGATCGCCGCGGCCGCCGAGGACGGCTCGGAGCATCCGATCGCGCGCGCGATCGTCGCCGCATCCAAGGACACCCTGCTGCCATCGGAAGGGTTCCTGGCGCACGCGGGCGCAGGTGTTCAGGCGCTCGTCGAGGGGCGCGCCGTCGTCGCCGGCCGCGAATCCTGGCTGCAGGCCCAGTGGGCGTTGGCCGCCCCGGAGGAGCTCGCCGCCCACATCGCAGCGGATGAAGACGGTGGCGCAACGGTCATCGTGATCGCGTGGGACGGGGCGGTGCGCGGGGCGATCAGCATCGCCGACACCATCAAACCGCACGCCGCCGAGGCGATCACCCGGTTGAGAGCGCTCGGGCTGACACCGGTCCTGCTCACCGGCGACAATCGCGGCGCGGCGCGAGCGATCGCCGCGCAGGTCGGCATCGACGACGTCCGCGCAGGGGTCACGCCGGCCGGCAAGCTCGACGCGATCCGCGCCCTGCAGGACGCCGGCCGCGTCGTGGCGATGGTCGGCGACGGGGTGAACGACTCGGCAGCGCTGGCGGCAGCGGACCTCGGCATCGCGATGGGCACAGGAACGGATGCGGCGATCACCGCATCGGATCTCACCATCGTCTCGGGCGATCTGCTTCTGGTCGCCGATGCCATCCGCCTCGCCCGTCGCACCCTCGGCACGATCAAGGGCAACCTGTTCTGGGCCTTCGCGTACAACGTCGCCGCGATCCCGGTGGCGATGGCTGCCCTGCTGAACCCGATCCTCGCGGCGGCGGCCATGGCCTTCAGCAGCGTGTTCGTCGTCACCAACAGCCTTCGGCTGCGCCGGTTCCGCGCGTTGCCGTACGGGACAGGACTCACGGGGGCCACGGCCGACCGGGCGCGCGCCGCTGTTGCTGATCGGGTGTGATCGAGGTGGCTGTCGCGGAGATGGTGCGGAACGGCAGGCGGAGTCCCGTGGGCGATGACCGTGCCCTCGCGATCCGCCTCCTGCGGCGCCACCGCTCGCCGGCGACGCGTCCTCGCCCGACGCTTACTCTGGAAACGCCGATGGGGGGAGGATGATGCTCGCTCTCAGCGCCATTGTGCGCCACCGACTTCTTCCCCTGCGTACCCTCGGCGCCATCGCGCTCGCGGCCGCAGTCGTTCTCGGGCTGCTGGCGATGCATGTCCTGAGTGGCCCCGCGGGTGCTCACCACTCCGCCGTCGCCTCGGGAAGTGCGACGTCGGTCGCCGTCTTGAGCGACTCCGGATCGCACGCCGGCATGACACAGGCGGCGTCCACCGGCCACGGAGTCGACTCTGAAGCGGTGTGCGACTGCGACGAGGTGATGCTCGCCACGACGCCGGTATCGGTGCACTCGATGCTCGTGATGGCGTGCGTGCTCGCGGTGCTCGCCGTCGCGCTCCTCCTCGTCCCGCCTGGTCGCTCCGCTGCCATGCTGATCCCCGGCCGTGCCTTCCTTGCCGGTCCGCGGCTCTCGGACGTCGCGCGCGCACGCGCACCGTCTCTCTTCGTTCTCTCGATCAGTCGAACCTGATTCGCCGCGCTGTTCCCCCGCACCTGCCTGGAGGAACTGTCGCCCTGCCCGGGCGCCGAATCGCATCTGCTTCGACTGATTGATAGGACACTGCTGTGAACAAGAAATCGCGCGCGATCGCGCTCACCGCCGGCGTAATCGCCGGAGTCCTCGTTCTCGCCGGCTGCGCCGCGCAGGATGGGGTCACGCCGGGTATGGGGGGCGGGCCCGGCGGCATGATGACCCAGACGAGCGAACCCGGCGCTGACTTCAGCGCCGCCGACCAGATGTTCCTCGTCATGATGATCCCGCACCACGAGCAGGCGATCGAGATGGCCGACATCCTCCTCGCCAAGTCCGGCATCCCGGCCGAGGTGACCGAGCTCGCCCAGAAGATCAAGGACGCCCAAGGTCCGGAGATCGAGACCATGCGCTCGTGGCTGGAAGAGTGGAACGTCGACTATGACAAAGACTCCATGGGCGGCATGGGGCACGGCGACGGGATGATGTCAGACGGCGACATGACTGCGCTCGAGGACGCGTCGGGCGCGAAAGCCGCGCGGCTGTTCCTGGAGCAGATGATCGTCCACCACGAGGGGGCGATCGACATGGGGGAGATGGCCCTCCGCGGGGCGCAGAACCCCGACGTCATCGCCCTGATCGACAAGATCATCGCGGACCAGACCGCCGAGATCGCCACGATGCGCGACCTTCTCGAGGCTTTGTAACCCCGACCCGGGTGCGGGGCGCCCACTTAGCGCCACGCACCCGGATCCCACGCCGTTCGGCGCCGCCCGAGGCCTCCACGTCGCCCGGAGGAGCATAAGCCGCGTCACTCGCACCTGTCAGAGGAGACTCCCTTGAGAAGCCCCATCGTCACCACCACCGCCGCCACGCTCACCCTCGGCATCGCAGGGCTACTGGTCGCCTGCGCGCCAGCAACGGCACCGACATCGTCGGCGAAAACTGCGGACCCGTTTGGTCATGTCCACGCCATCGTCGCCCGCGGCGCGGAAACGCTGGTCGCCACTCACACCGGTGTCTACGTGCTGGACGAACAGGGAGCCGTCACCGGTCCGCTGGGTGGATTCGATTTCGACGCGATGGGGTTCACTGCCACCGCCGACTCCTGGTTCGCCTCCGGCCACCCCGGACCCGCCACGCCCCCAGAACTCGGTGCCCCGAATCTGGGGATCATGCGCAGCGACGACGAGGGTGAATCATGGGCGTCGACTGCGTTCACTGGCATCGAGGACTTCCACATTCTCACCGCCGACGCCGACGGCACTCTGTACGGGATCGGCTCCAGCAGCCCGGCGCTGCGCACCAGCAGTGACAGCGGTGTGACATGGACTAACAGGGCGGTCCTGGACAGCGTCGCGGACGTCGCCGTCTCCGCCGCAACGCTGTACGCGGCTACCGAGAGCGGTCTGCTACGCAGCGCAGACGGGGGCGAGACGTTCGCGCCCGTCGCGGACGCACCGCTGCTGTACTCACTCGAAACGTGGGGCGGTCAGGATCTCGTCGCGGTGAGTACCGACGGCGTCCTCTGGCGCCTGACCGCTGCCGGCGGCTGGGAGCGGATCGGCAATGCCTCTGGCCGGGTGCAGGCCATTTCCGGCGCTGCCGAGGGCGCGGTGCTGTTGGCCGACGACCGCGGCATCGTCCGCATCGCCCCCGACAGCGACCAACCCACCATCCTTCATCCGAGCGCTCCCGCGGGAGCGGACCGATGAGCATCCATCCGCCATTCGATACAGAAGGGACTGAGATGACCGACTCCCTGAGGACCGTCACGTTGGAGGTCAGCGGGATGATCCGCGCGACCTCCAAGAACGTCACCGAAGCTCACCTCGCCCGCCAACCCGGGGTCATCGGTGTCGAGGCGAATCCCGTCTCGCAGACGGCGACCGTCACCTACGACACCGGCATGACCTCGGTCGCGGGCTTGCAGGAATGGGTGATCGAGTGCGGCTACCACTGCGCCGGTCAGTCTGTGCCCGACCACATCTGCGACCCCGCTGCTGACCCGCACGACCACGCCGCGCAGAAGGGCGCCACCGGTCACGACATGCACGCGGGGGCTACGCAGACGAGCCACCCCGGCCAGGCTCCGGGACCCCTTGCTGAGCACGTTCATGGCGGCGAGGCCGGTGCGCACTCACCGCAGGAGATGATGGGCCACGGCGGTCACCATGCCGGCATGTCGATGGACGCGATGATCCGTGACATGCGCAACCGGTTCCTGGTCGCGCTGATCCTGTCGATCCCGATCACATTGTGGTCGCCGATTGGGCGGGAGGTGATCGGGTTCGAGGTACCCGCCCCGTTCGGGTTGCCCGATGACGTGTTCGCGCTGATCCTCTCGCTGCCGGTGATCTTCTACTCGGCCTGGATCTTCTTCGACGGGGCGTATCGGGCGCTCCGCGCCCGCACCCTGGACATGATGGTCCTCGTCGCGGTGGGCGTCGGCGCCGGGTGGCTGTACAGCCTCTTCGTCACCCTCGCCGGTGGCGGCGAAGTGTTCTACGAGGCGGCGACCGTGCTCGCCACGTTCGTGCTGCTGGGGCACTGGGTCGAGATGCGGGCCCGCGGCGGTGCGAATGACGCCATCCGCACGCTTCTCGAGCTGGCACCCCCGCAGGCGGTCGTGATCCGCGACGGCCAGGAGGTCGAGATCGCCACCTCCGACGTGGTGCCCGGGGACCTGATGCTGGTGCGGCCGGGCGCCAAGGTGCCCACCGACGGAGTCGTGGATTCGGGGGAGTCGGAGGTGGACGAGTCGATGGTCACCGGCGAGTCCATGCCGGTGGACAAAGTCCCCGGGTCAGCCGTGATCGGCGCGACCGTGAACACCATCGGCACGCTGCGGGTGACGGCGACGAAGGTCGGCGCCGACACGGCGCTGGCGCAGATCGTGAAGCTGGTGCAGGAGGCGCAGAACTCCAAGGCGCCCGGGCAGCGGCTCGCCGACCGGGCCGCGTTCTGGCTGGTTCTCGTCGCCCTGATCGGCGGCACCACCACATTCCTGGTATGGATGCTGGCAGGAGCAGCCGTACCGACGGCGATCCTGTTCGCCATCACCGTCGTGGTCATCACCTGCCCCGACGCCCTCGGGCTCGCCACCCCGACCGCGATCATGGTTGGCACCGGCCTCGGTGCCAAGCGCGGCGTGCTGTTCAAGAGCGCGGGCGCGATCGAGTCCGCGGCCCGCATCACCACTGTCGTCTTCGACAAGACCGGCACTCTCACCAAGGGTGAACCCGAGGTCACCGACTACCTCACCGCAGACGGAGACGATCTGGAGCTGCTGAGCCTGGCGGCCGCCGCCGAGCGGGAGTCGGAACATCCCCTCGCCCAGGCGATCGTCGCGTACGCCGACGCCCGCGAGATCCCGCGACGACACGCCACCGCTTTCCGGAACATCACCGGGCAGGGCGCCGTGGCGACCGTGGACGGGAAGCGGATCGTGCTCGGCAACACCCGACTGATGGCAGCGGAGGGCATCGACATCACCTCGGTGGAGGCATCCCAGCGGGAGCTGGCGGGCTCGGGCCGCACCGCGATCATGTTCGCCGTCGACGGGCGGGTCGCCGGGGTCATCGCCCTCGCCGACGCGCCCCGCGAGAGCGCGAAGGCTGCCGTCGACGCCCTGCACGAGCAGGGTGTCGAAGTCGCGATGCTCACCGGCGACAACCAGCCCACCGCGGATCGGATCGCCGCCCTGCTGGGTATCGACACTGTGATCGCCGAGGTGCTTCCCGAGGACAAGTCGCAGAAGGTCGCCGAGCTCCAGTCCGCCGGCAAGAAGGTGGCGATGGTGGGCGACGGCGTCAATGATGCCCCGGCGCTCGCGCAGGCCGACCTGGGCATCGCGATCGGTGCCGGCACGGACGTCGCCATCGAGACCGCGGATGTGGTGCTCATGCGTTCCGACCCGCTCGACGTCGCGATCGCGCTGAAGATCGGCAAGGGCACATTGCGCAAGATGCGGCAGAACCTGGGCTGGGCGATCGGCTACAACGCGGCCGCCCTTCCGATCGCCGCCGGCGTCTTCTACCCCGCATTCGGGATCATGCTCTCCCCGGAGATCGCCGCGCTGTCGATGTCCGGATCCAGTGTCATCGTCGCCGTCAACGCGCTCCTCTTGAAGCGGCTGGGCCTGCCGGCTCAGTCCGTCGTTGTCGGCCCGGGTCCGGCAGAGAAGGAGCATGGCAGTGTCTGATCCGGTTCCGCCAGCCGCCCCGCGCCGGGCACTCGTGGTTGACGACGAGCAGCCCCTCGCGATGGTCGTTGCCGGATACCTGGAGCGTGAGGGTTTCGAGGTCGCGTTGGCGTCCGATGGGCCGTCGGCGGTGCAGTTGGCGCGCGAGCAGGACCCTGCTGTGGTGGTGTTGGATCTGGGCTTGCCTGGCCTGGACGGGGTGGAGGTCTGCCGGAGCATCCGCACGTTCTCGGACTGCTACATCCTCATGCTCACGGCCCGAGTCGACGAGGTCGACATGCTGATCGGGTTGTCGGTGGGAGCGGACGACTATATGACGAAACCGTTCAGCCCGCGCGAGCTGGTCGCTCGCATCGCGGTCATGATGCGGCGCCCGCGCGCCGCGGCTGCCGAAGAGTCCGCCCCGCTCGTTTCGTTCGGCGCGTTGGCGATCGACGTTCGAGGACGCGAAGTGTCATTGAAGGGCCGCCCGGTGCCGCTGACGCGCATCGAGTTCGACGTACTGGCGGCGTTGGCGCTGAACCCAGGTCAGGTGTTCACTCGCCAGGCGCTCATCAACGCGGTGTGGGGTGGGCAGTGGGTCGGCGATGACCACCTCGTGGATGTGCATGTTCTGCACATCCGGCAGAAGCTCGGCGACACGGCCACCGAGCAGAACTACGTCCGGACGGTCCGCGGGGTGGGATACCGGATGGGGCCCGGACGATGACCAGCCCCGCCCGTGAGCCTGCGGCCCGCGGGATCGCCGTGCGTCTTGTCATCGCGATGACCTTGGTCGTGGTCGCGGGGGGTCTTACCGCGTTCCTTGTTGCTGCTCTCGTCGGCCCGGCCCTTTTCGTCCAACACGTCGCCGAGTCGGGGGGAACCTCCCAAGGCGCTATCGGCCACGCGGAGGAGGCCTTCCGGTCTGCGAGCACGCTCGCCACGACCATCGCTCTGGGCTCCGCCGCGGTGACGTCCGTCGCCGCGAGTATCTTCCTCGCCCGCCGCATCGGCGCGTCGTTGCGCACGATGGCCGAGGCATCCACTCGCCTCGCCACGGGCCGCCTCGATACCCGTGTCGCCGCGCCCGGGGTCGGTGCCGAGTTCGACCAGCTCGCTCTCGCTTTCAACGCCATGGCCGATCGCCTCGACCGAGACGAGCAGCTGCGCCGGCGGCTGACGGCGGACGTGGCCCACGAGCTGCGCACGCCGGTTGCCACCATAGCGGCCACCCTGGACGCTCTGGACGACGACGTTCAGCAGCTCACCCCCGAGACCACCGCGGTCTTGCGGGCACAGGCGTCCCGTCTCACCCGGCTCTCCGCGGACCTCACCGCCGTCAGTCGTGCCGACAGCGGTAACCTGCGCCTGCACCGGCGACCGCTCGCACCCGGGTCGATCCTCTCCGAGGCGGCGGCAGCCGCCACCGGCGCCTACGCCGCCGCCGGCGTGACCCTCGTCGTCGATGCTCCGCACCTGCCGGATCTGTCCGTGGACCCCGACCGGCTCGGGCAGGTCTTCGCGAATCTTCTCGACAACTCGTTGCGACACACCCCTGCCGGCGGCACCGTCCGTCTCAGCGCCGCGCCCACCCCGACTGGGGTGCGCTTCGTCGTCGCCGATGACGGTGAAGGCATCGACCCCGCGCACCTGCCGCACCTGTTCGAGCGGTTCTATCGGGTGGACTCGGCCAGGGACCGCGCACACGGCGGGTCGGGGATCGGCCTCAGTGTCACCCGCGCGCTCGTGCACGCGCACGGCGGGACGATCGCCGCTCACAGCGCCGGTCCGGGCCACGGCGCAGAATTCCTCATCGAACTGCCCTTCGACGGGGAGCGCGCCCCGCGTGGCGCGCACCTTCAGTGATTCTTCATCAGGCCACAGCGCGCCCTTGATCTGCGCCGCCCAGTCTGGAAGGACATCACCGGCAACCTCGCAGGTGAAGAGAAGAGGCGGTCGTGAGTGTGTGGTGCGGGCAGATGGATGTCGTCGGCTGGATCGCCATGGTCGCCGGGTGGGGGATCGTCATCGGAGTCCTCGTCTGGGCGGTGCAACGCATCTTCCCCGCCCCGCCGACACCGAGCGACGCGAAGTCCTTGCTGGACGCACGCCTGGCCAGCGGCGACATCGACCTTCCCAAATACCAGTCAATCCGGGCCGCTATGAACGATTCGGCGTCCGTCAACCACGAAGGAACACGATGAAAAAGCACCTCATTCTCCTCGCCAGCGCCGCGACGATCATCCTCGTCGGCCTTGTCGCGTTCGGCGTCGATCTCGCCCAGGCGCTGCCGTTTGCCCTGGTGCTTGCCTGCCCGCTCAGCATGATCGCGATGATGTACTTCATGAACAGGCACGGCACTCGCGGCCGCGGAGAGCCGTCGACTTCGGCGCACGACCAGCATGCCCCGTCGCGCGATAACCACGAGCGTCTTACCTGACCCCGCTGATCAGCCCCGCCTGATCCACGGGTCGGCTTCGCCCGCACCCTCACCTCCGCCGCCGACTGGCGGAGGTGAGGGCGCCTTCCTGCTCGCGGGGTTCCTCCCTCGCACCGGCCCGCGGGGTTATCCTCGGCGCACCCGAATCCTCACGCGGTAAGGCGGGTGCTGCAGAGACGAGAATCGCGGCGGACACTGAACCTATGGACATCGAGCTCCTGCATATCGACGACTGTCCGAGCTGGGTGGAGACGCGCCGTCGACTCGAGGCGGCCCTCCGTGCGACAGGCTTCGGTGATACCCCGATCAGGCTCCGAGTCGTCACCACCGGGGAGGAGGCCACCCGCCTGGGATTCGCCGGATCGCCGACGGTCCTTCTCGACGGCGTGGACCTCTTCCCCGGTGGGGAACCAGCCTCGGACGTCGCGTGCCGGGTTTACGCGACTCCTACGGGGCTCGCGGGGCTGCCGACCACCGAGCAGCTCATTGATGCGATCTCGTCCGCGCATAGTGAGTGACTCGCGGACGGGGCCTTATCGCCCCGCGTCTTCTGCCAGGTAGGCCAGGCCGTGGGCTCGAGGACTCAGTGGTCGCGGTCGCGGGGGCCTATCCGAGCGCTTCCTGTACCTCGTGGAGGAGCTCCTCGGGGTCCAGCCACATCGAGGGGTAGTCGCCGCGCCAGCGCTCGTTCCCCTCGGCGTCGATGAGGACGAACCCGTGACCGGGGAGGCCGGCATGCATGCCCTTGCCGAGGACGTCGTAGGCCTGCGACACGGTCCCGTCGTCGAGCAGGTACGGGGTTGTGACGCCGAACGCGTCCATGTCCGCCTGGATCTGCGCGGCCGGGTTCATCACGATGGGGAGGACGGTGATGTCCTCTTCGGCGAAGCCGGAGTTCTTCTCGATGGCTGCCATCTGTGCGATGCAGGAACCGCATCCGGCGCCCTCATTGAAGTACAGCACCACCGTCTCTCCGCGAAGATCGCTTAGGCTGACGGTGCTCCCATCGGTTGCGGGCAGGGTGAAGTCTGCGGCGGCCTCCACATCGACCGGGGCCGCCTCGGGGATGGCGGAGAAAATCCCATACCCGACCAAAACGGCGCCGACGGCTACGGCCGAGGCGGTGACCCAGATCCGTGTCCGTGAGCGGGGGCTCTGCCTGCGGGTGCGGGCGGGGGCGCTGACCGTTTCGCGGGTCTTGCGGTTCATGGGGTGCTCTCCGTGGGTCGGGGTGTGGGGTCAGCGACGGGGTCCGGTGCGTCGACAGCGCGTCCCGTGGTGTGAGGTGAGTCGCCTCCGTAGGGTGGGTCGAGGGGCGTGTCGTGGCCACGATCGCGGAGTGTCGCGAGCACGAAGATGCCGACCAGCCCGATCAGGGCGGCGCCCAGAACTGGGTCCGGGATCGGCGCCGTCCACTGCAGGACGAACGCGAACAGGTCAGTCAGCCACGCGGCGACCCCTGACTGCGACCCGCCGCCGGTCATATCGGTCGCACCGGCCTGCAGGATCACTGCGACGCCCATCGCGACGAATCCGACCGCGACGAGCAGGTTCACGGTGTTCGTCGCGAGTACCCGGCCCCCCACCCGCAGGCGCACCGGCTTCGCGCGCAGCCACGACTGCCCGCCCTTCGGGAGCTTGTCCCACAGCAGCGCCATGAGGAACAGAGGCAGCACCATGCCGAACACGTACGCCAGCCCGAGCACCGTGCCACCCGCCGGTGAGCCGGACAGCGCGGACAGGGTCATCACCCCCGCGAGAACAGGCGCGCAGCAGCTCGACGCGATCCCGGAGAACACGCCGAGGCTGAAGAACGTCGCCGTGTCGCTCCTCCCCGCGCTCGGGGCTCGCAGCCTCCCGGGCAGGGACCACATCCGGCCGGAGAGGGCCAGGATCGCCAGCGCGATCATCAGAAGCCCGCCGGCCCAGTAGAGGACCGCGTGGTAGCGGGCGATGGCGCCGGCGATCAGGTTGGCTCCGACGGTGATCGGGACGAGGACCGCCGCGAGTCCAGCGGCGAAGACGAAAGTCAACGGCAGCAGTTTCCAGCGTCGGTTCTTCACGGCGGCGGCGAGGTAGCTGGGGGCGAGGAACACGATGCAGCAGGGCGCGAACAGCGCGACGCCGCCGGCGAGAAAGGCGGCGAGGATCGACCCGGTCGCGAGGAGCTCGCTGCCCATCAGATGCGAACTCGCGTCACGCCGAGAACCCGTGAAAGGAGTCCGCGCGGCAGCCGCCCAGCGCTGAAGAACTCGCCCTCGAGCAGGATCAGAGGGAACATCGCCGGCCGATGCCGGGCGACAAGCGCGCTTCCCCGAGCTGATTCGGCATCGACGACCTCAAGGTCGACAAGACCCTCCGCGCGGGCCTTCTCGAGCACAAGCTCCGCGTCTGCGCAATGTCCGCACGCGGCAGAGGACACCAGCAGGACCTGCGGACGGCGGGTGGGGATCACGGGGGGTCGATCGTTCACTCCCTCAGCCTCATCGGCGCGCGTAGGGATTTCATTGGGGTTCGATCAAGATTCGATCAAGGAGGCTGATCGCTGCGTACAGCCGCACCCGAGCGGCGTGCCGAGCCGCTACGACACTTGACGCAGACCGGGGCCGATCCACGGAATGACGTGGCAAGCGGCCCCGGTCTCCTGCTACCGAAGCCGTGCTTGATGGCCTCGAATCCCACGGTTTATGGCGCCTGACAGCCCGGCGACCGCACGGAACACACGATCCACTTGTCGCCCTGGTGGGGCGGCTCTCGCGGGGGAGGCACGCGGCGCGCTAGGTGCCCCCCAGGTGTCCCCGAGCATGCCGAGCGGCCACCGACGGGGCGATCGAGGAGGGCATATCGAGCGCCGAGTGCCGCCGCGATGCGAACGCTGAGCGCCTGATCAACCCGGCATTTCGCGTCGCTGAGCGGCGCGACCGCGCTGAGGGCGGAGTGACCGCTACGTCGCGATTTCACCCTGCTAAGGTGGAGTTCCCTTACGGGAACCGAGGGTTCAAATCCCTCCGTCTCCGCCACAAAAGCCCCGGTTAAGCAGTGTTTCTGAGCGTTGCTTGGGGGCGCCAGATCTGCCGATTCCTTCTTCATCCAGGCCAAGTGTCCCCGCAGGTGTCCCCAAGAGGTGCACCACCCTCCGTCGCGTCGACAAGGTGGTGTGCCACGACGCAGAATTGCCTCCCAGCCGGGTGTTTACCGTTTACATCTCTGTCCCGAATGTCCCCCGGGTGTCCCTGGGCATGCGGAGCGTCGCATAGGCACGTCCCACCCGGAGCATTGAGATCTCCAGAGCGTCCGAGTGCTGCGCGATGCAACAGCTGCGACGGTCCGAAGCCGCGTTAGGACGGCCCCGCTTTCCTGCCGGTGCGGACGTGCGCATGTTCGCCCTGGCTTCCGAAGAGGCTGAGAACCTCGGCAGGACTCCCATCTGCGCTGCCGAACCAGTGCGGAACGTGGGTGTCGAACTCCGCTACCTCGCCGGCGGCGAGGGTCAGGTCCTGGTTGCCGAGGACGAGTCGTAGTCGCCCGCTGAGAACGTAGAGCCACTCGTACCCTTCGTGAGCCCGAGGTTCGGGGCGAGTCTTGCCGGAGGGGATGAGGATCTTCCACGCCTGCACCGGTCCGGGGTGCGGCGTCAGCGGGATGACGACGCGCCCGTGCACGCGCCGAGGCTTGAGGCGGACGCGCGGGTCGCCGATCTCCGGAGCTCCGACCATGTCGTCGAGAGGCACACGGTACGTCTGGGCGAGGGGGAGGAGCAGCTCCAGGCTCGGCCGACGCTGGCCGGTCTCGAGGCGGGACAGCGTGCTCTTCGAGATCCCTGTAGCTTCCGACACCGCCGTGAGCGTCATCGCGCGCTGACGCCGCAGCCACTTCAGCCGGGATCCGACGCCGTCGAGCGCGGATTCGATCGAGACGGGCTCATTCACTGGGCCAGTGTCACCGAGAGTCCCGGAAATGGCAACGGACTTTGCCGGGCGCGGGCCGATGGGGTGACGCTTCCCGCATGAACACATACGACGTCCTCATCGTCGGCGGCGGGCCCGCCGGATTGAACGCGGCTCTGGTGCTCCTGCGCGCCCGTCGCCGGGTCGCCGTCGTCGACGCCGGACACCCCCGAAACGCGCCCGCTGCGAACATGCACGGCTTCCTGTCCCGCGACGGCATGCCACCCGCTGAACTCCTCGCGGCAGGACGCACCGAACTCTCGAGGTACGGCGGTACGGTCATCGACGGCACGGTTGTCGATCTCGCGCCCGGGTTCGTCGCGACGCTTGGCGACGGCAGCACCCTCGCCGCCCGACGCGTGCTGGTCACGACCGGCTTGCGGGACAGCATCCCCGACATTCCTGGCGTGTCCTCGCGCTGGGGCCGCGACGTGCTGCACTGCCCCTACTGCCACGGCTACGAAGTGCGCGACCAGCCGCTCGGCGTCCTCGGCGGCGATCCCGCAGCGATTGCGCACGCCGTCCTCCTCCGGCAGTGGTCCGACGACGTGGTGCTGTTCGTCGGCGACGAAGAACCTGAGTCCGAGCACCTCGAGACGCTCCGTGCCCGCGATGTCGCAATACGGCGAGGAAGGGTACGCCAGCTTGTCGTCGAAGAGGACACGCTGCGCGGCGTCGAGCTGGAGAACGGGGACTTCGTCGCCCGCACAGCTCTCTTCGTCCGGCCCACCTTCACGCCGCACGACACTCTGCTCCATGCACTCGGCTGTGCCACCGACGACCAGGGCTGGACCGCCCACGACGACCTCGGAGCCACGAGCGTTCCCGGCGTCTATGTCGCGGGCAACGTCGCCGACCCTCGCGCACAGGTCATCACTTCGGCGGGTCAAGGATCGGCGGTCGGCATCGCCATGAACGCCGCCCTTGTCACCGAGGACGTCGAGACCGCCCTCCAGCAACGACTCTGACCTCCGCCAGCGCCCATCCGCCAGCCACCCCACGTCCACCAACACCTCACGGAGAACCTCATGCGCACATCTGCCGGCACCACTCCCCGCACGAACGTCAACCCCGTCCCGCCGCCCAGCATGCACCAGCTCGCGCTGATGATCTGGCTTGCCGTGTTCCCCACCCTCACGGTGCTCAACCTGGCGCTCGGTGATCTGCTCGCACCTCTCCCCACCGTGCTGCGCACCCTGATCCTCGTCACCCTCGCAGTCCCTGTCGTGATCTACCTCGCGATGCCGCAGTTGCATCGGGCGCGTCGCGCGCTGATCGCCCGTAGGACGGGCTGACCCCGCGATCGGGAGGGTGAGACGTCGCAGCGCGTGAAGATCACCACATCTGGTGACGACAGATCACCACATCGGTTCATACCTTGCTCGCATACCCCATGCCGGGCATCCCGGAATTCGAGAGGAAGAGAACATGAGAGCTGCCGTCTACCGCCGGTTCGGCGGGCCTGAGGTCGTCCGGGTCGAGGAGGTCGCCGATCTGGCGCCCAAGCGCGATGAGCTCCTGGTGCGCATCCACGCCACTACTGTGAGTGCCGCCGACCACCGCTCACGATCCCGGGACATCCCCGCAGGCCTCCTCCTTCCCAGTTCACTCGTTCTCGGCTTCTTCCGCCCCCGCCGCCGCGTGCTCGGAATGGACATCGCCGGCGTCGTCGAGAGCGCCGGCACCGACGTCACCGCGTTCGCTCCGGGCGATGAGGTCGTGGCGATGCTCGGCAGCCGCTTCGGCGGCCACGCCGAATACGCCATCGTCAAAGCGACCGATGCCGTGGCGCATAAGCCCCAGGACCTCACATTCGGTCAGGCTGTCAGTCTCGTGTTCGGAGGGATCACCGCTCAGGCGTACCTCAACCAGACGGCAGTCACTGCTGGCACCACGGTCCTCGTCAACGGTGCCTCCGGAGCAGTCGGAACTGCGGTCGTCCAGCTCGCCAGCGCCGTCGGCGCGCATGTGACCGCAGTGTCCCGTGGTCCCAATCATGAGCTGGCCCTCCGGCTCGGGGCGCAGAGGACGATCGACTACCGCACCCACGACTTCGCCGCCGACGGGACCACGTACGACGTCATCGTCGACTGCGTAGGCAACGCGCCGGCCCGTCGCGTGCATCAGAGCGTGACCAGAGGGGGCGCCCTGCTGCTCGTTGCGGCGGATCTCCGGTCCCTCGTCAGAGCCAAACGCGACGCCCAGCGATACGGCATCACCGTCGTGACGGGCCCCGGCGCGTACCGCGCCGCGGACCTGCAGCACCTCATGTACCTAGCGCAGATCAACGACATCGCGCCCGTCATCGATCGAGAATTCCCCTTCGACGCGATCAGCGAAGCCCATCGATACGTCGACAGCGGCCGAAAGCGCGGAAGCGTCATCGTGCACCTCACCGACGCCAATCCGACCCCGGTCGTCACGGCCGCCCCCGAGACCGCCGCTCGGAACTGAGCCGACAGAGCCGGCCCACACTTTCTCACCCGCCCCACCCGAAAGGCATCCTCATGACGTTCCCGCAGTCCATCCGCAACGGCTTCCGCCGATACGCCGACTTCTCCGGCACAGCCAGCCGCTCGGAGTTCTGGTGGTGGATCCTCTTCACCACCCTCGTCGGCGCCGCGCTCGCCGCACTCCCCGTTCCCACCGCCGCCTTGGTCGAGGGTGCAGCCTTCAGTGTGCCCACACTGACTCCGGTGTGGCACATCGTTGTGCTCCTGCCCACCCTCGCGGTCGCCGTCCGACGACTTCGCGACGGCGGTTCGAGCTGGGCACATCTCTTCTGGATCCTGTTGCCCGTCGCCGGGCCGATCGTACTCGTGGTCCTCTGCTCGCAGCCATCCGCCGCGCGCGCCGGCGACCGCCAGCCCACAGCATCCGCCGAGGTGCTCCGATGAGCATCCAACCTCCCCCGCCCCTTCTCGACGCCGCCGACCTGGGCCGCTCCTACGGCCGCGGCGTCAACCGCTTCGACGCGTTGAAAGGCGTATCCATCCGCATCGCGCAGGGGGAGTCGGTCGCCATTGTGGGCCGAAGCGGCTCAGGCAAGTCCACCTTGATGCATCTCCTGGCGCTCCTCGACCAGCCCGACGAGGGCGTCCTCCGGGTGGCGGGTGTGGATGCGGGGACCCTGACCGCACGGCAGGTCAGCCGACTGCGCAACACGACGTTCGGATTCGTCTTCCAGCAGTTCTTCCTCACCCCCAATGCGAGCGTCCTCGAGAACGTCGTCCTCCCGTTGAAGATCGCCGGCGTCGGCCGAAAGGAACGGCGCGCGCGAGGGATGGCGGTGCTCACCGAGCTGGAATTGGACGACAAGGCGAAGAACAAGGCAGTGAGCCTGTCCGGGGGTCAGAAGCAGCGACTCGTCATCGCGCGCTCCCTCGTGAACAACCCCCAGCTCATCTTCGCCGACGAGCCGACCGGAAACCTGGACACGGCGACCGGCCGTCTCGTCGAAGACATCCTGTTCCGGCTCAACAGAGAAACCGGCATCACCCTTGTGATCGTCACCCATGACCCGGAGCTCGCCGCACGGTGCGATCGCCAGGTGCGCATCAGCGACGGACGCGAAGTCACCACAGAACCCATCGGAGCCCACGCATGAACGTCGTCGACACCCTCGCCTCCGCGATCGGCAACAGTCTGAGAAGCAAGACCCGCACCCTCCTCACCGTCCTGGCCATCTTCATCGGCGCGTTCACGTTGACAATCACGAGCGCGATCGGCACCGGCGTCTCCGACTACATCGACAACCAGATCGGAGCTTTCGGGGCGAAGGACGTCCTCACGGTCACGAAGGCGAGCGACGAGCCTGCGCGCCAGGAGGGACCAGCCGAGTACGACCCGGACGCCGCGATCGTCGGCGCCGATCTCACACAGTTCGACACCGAACCACTCCTCGACGAGGACCTCGACACCATCCGCGGCATCGACGGCGTCCTCGATGTAAGCGCCGTGCGGCAGGTCCGTCCCCGCTATATCGAGAGCGGCAACGGCGGCAAATACGTCCTCGACGTGAATGCCACTGCCAATCTCACCACCCCCGACCTTGCGGCCGGCACCCAGCTCGACAACTCGGGAACAGAGCCGCAGATCCTGCTCCTCTCCTCCTATGTCGACGCACTCGGACTCCCCAATGCAGCGCGCGCCATCGGATCCACGGTGCGCATCGGGATCGCCGACTACACCGGGCAACTGCACGAGGTCGCGGCCACCGTCACCGGCGTGCAGAACGAGACGATCCTCGCCTCGGGCGCGGCCCTGAACGAGGCGCTTCTCGAACAACTCCACACCGTCCAGAGCATCGGGCAGCCTTCCGCGACGACCGAGCTATCCGTGGTCGCCACCGCGCACTTCGACCCGGCCGCCAGCGAAGCGGAGATCGACGCGATGCAGAGTGCGCTCGCCGACGCGGGCTTCCAGGCGGCCACCGTGTCGGACCAGATCGGCGTGATCCAGACCGTCGTCGACGGCATCATCGCGGTGCTCAACTCCTTCGCGGTGATCGCGCTCATCGCCGCAGGATTCGGAATCGTCAACACCCTGCTGATGAGCGTTCAGGAACGCACCCGCGAGATCGGCTTGATGAAGGCGATGGGAATGCGAGGCGCGAGCATCTATGCACTGTTCAGCACGGAAGCAGTCTTCATCGGCTTCCTCGGGAGTGTGCTCGGCGCGGCGGCCGCGATAGGGATCGGCAGCATCGCGAACGGCCTGATCGTCGAGAGTTTCCTCGCCGAGCTCGAAGGGCTGCAAGTCTTGCGCTTCGAACCCGTGCCCGTCGCGTCGATTCTGCTCACCGTGATGGCCATCGCGTTCCTCGCGGGCACCTTGCCCGCGCGGCGGGCGGCCCGTCAGAACCCGATCGAGGCGCTGCGCTATGAGTGAGTCAAGGGGCGTCGCCATGAACGCACGTCTGCTTCCGGCCGCGCTGATCGTGTTCGGCCTCATCCCCCTCATCGCCAACGGGCTGAGACGGGCAGCGCAGGCGACCGGAGCGGCCGGGACGGCTCCGGGCGAAGGAAGCGGCATGTCTCTCCCGGTCCTGCTTCACGTGATCGGCGCGACGGTGTTCGTCGTCCTCGGCGCCCTCCAGTTCTCCGTCCGCCTTCGCCGCCGGCGACCCGAATGGCACCGGACCGCCGGTCGGCTGGCGATTCTGGCCGCCCTTCTCGCGGTCGTCTCCGGCATCTGGCTCGCCTTCGAGGCACGGTCGAGCGCCGGCGCGTTGCTCTTCACACTGCGGCTGCTCGCGGCGTCCGCACTGGCGCTCTTCGTCGCGCTGGGATTCAGGGCCATCCGCCATCGTCGTCTGCCGCGGCACCGGGCATGGATGATCCGTGCCTACGCGATCGGGCTCGGTGCCGCGACGCAGGTGTTCACGCTCGGCTTTGGCCAGGAGCTCTTCGGGAGAGGCGAGCTGGCCGTCGCGCTGCTGAACGGCGCCGGATGGGCCATCAATCTCGTCGTGGCCGAGTGGGCGATCCGTCGCGCGGGGCACCAGGTCGACCGGTCTGCCACTCGCGCGACGGTGGTGCTCCGATGAGTGCGGCACCCGCGCACGACGAACCAGGTGCCTATGAGCTGCGTGTCGGTCGCCATCTGGATGATCGCTGGGCGGAGTGGCTCGGCGGCCTCACGCTCACGCGCGAACCCGATGGGACGACGACGCTGCGCGGTGCCGTCGCCGACCAGGCGGCGCTGCACGGCATCCTGATCAAGATCCGTGACCTGGGAATGATCCTCCTCTCCGTACAGGTGATCCGAGGGCCGGATTCCTGATGCGGATGCCTCGCACGCCGGCCGTCGCTCATGAGGAACGGTGGCGAGGTCCCGGAAGCTCCCCGAGTTCCTGGGCCCTCAGCACGGCGGAACGACGATTGTTGATCCCGAGTTTGGTGTAGATCCGCTTGGTGTGCGTCCGGACAGTGTTCAGCGACACCACCAAAAGGCGAGCGATCTCCGGGCCGCTCATCTCCGTCGACAGCAGGCGCAGCACCTCCCGCTCACGATCGCTCAGCGGCTCGGCGAGACCGACTCCACTTTCGTCGGGGGTTTCCGTCACGTCGTCGCCTCGGAGCATCGCGAGCAGTCGCGCGGCGTACTCGCGAGCGACGGAGCCCGCCGCGACCGCCGCGAGCAGCGGGCCCATCGGTGCGCCCTCGTCGAGGAATACTCGCGCGTAGCCCTCTTCTTCCGCCAGTTGCAGCGCGTGCTGGAGCGACGCGACGCCTCTCTCCACATCGCCGAGCGCCCGATGAGCGAGCGCCTGCAGGGCGAGGATCTCGATCACGGTGCCGGTTCTCCCCCCTGCGGCGGCGGTCTCGCGCAGACGGGCGAGGAGATCGAGCGCGTCGCGGAGGGACTGCTCGTCCCCGGTCCTCCGGTGCTGCACGAGCAATGCGCGTCCGAGGGTGACGTGTTCGTATTCCCGCAGATAGCTGAGGTCGTCGTCAGTGGAAACCCCGGCGTCCCTAGCCCATGCGAGGGCGTCTCCCGTCCGGCCCTGGTGCAGCCAGAGCCTCGCCCTCGTCGCAGGTACGGGACGGACCAGCGGTGACATGTCGGTCACGAAGAACCGGTCAGCCTCCTCGACCAACTCGACCGCGCCGGCTAGATCACCTCGTGCTTGCCGCAGTTGGGCCATCGCGAGCCGGGATCGATAGCGGTACTTCGGGAGTCCGGCGGCGTCTCCCAAGGCTAGGGCGCTCTCCAGCTGACTGCCGGCGGCATCCAGTTGGCCGCGCTCGCACAGGATCGTGGCGATGCCGACGTGCATGTCGGGAATGCCTCGGCGAACCTCTGAGGTCTGAGCGCGGGCCAGCTGCAGAGCTTCCTCGTAGCTCGACAGGGCGTCGCTCAGTCGGCCCTGGGTGACGCGGATGTCTGCGAGCGTGACCGTGCATCCGAGCACATCCGCGATGTGTCCGGAGCGTCGGAAGCTCGATACCGAGCGTGCGTAGCCCTCGTACGCGCCGTCCAGGTCACCGGTTGCCCACAAGGCAAGCCCCTCGAGCGCTGCCGCAGCGCCGCGGCGGTAGTCGTCGCTCGTGTCCAGGAGGCTGAGGGCGCGCCGGGCATGCCCCACGGTCGCCGTCAGATCGCCCTGTGCCAATGCCAATCCCGAGCGGTAGATCGCGATCGAGCCCGGGAGGCGCCGGAACTCGTCGGCGTCGACGACGAGCGGCCCTGCGGATTCCGCCGCGTCGGCAGTCGTATCGCTCCATCGCTCTGCGTCGCGGAGTCGCTCCTCCACGCCGGTCACCTCGCCCGTGGAGAGCAGGGACCCGGCGTAGCCCAGACTGAGCACCGGGCGTGCGCGGAAGATCTCCGGGGGGAGGGCCTCCATCCAGTCCCGGAGAGCCGCCTCCCTGCGGTCGCGCGCCATGGCCGGCAACGATGTCTCGATGAGTCGGCCCGCCAGATCGGGGTCGGGCGCGGTCAGTGCGTGATGTATGGCGGCGTCCAGCTCGTCGTGCTCGGCGTACCACGCGCTCGCCCTGCGATGGAGGTCGGGGACGTCGTTCGGGCGCTCGTCGGCGAGTCGGGCCTGCAGCACCTCAGCGAACAGGTGGTGGTAGCGGAACCAGCGTCGGCGTTCGTCGAGGGGGATGAGGAACAGGTTCGCTCTGTCGAGCGCCTCGAGCATGGCCTGACCATCCGGGCGTCCGGAGACGGCATCTGCCAGCGCGGCGTTCATGCGGGTGAGGATGGATGTCTGCAGCAGGAAGGAGCGGACCTCGGTCGGCTGGTTCTGCAGGACCTCTTCGGCCAGGTAGTCGACGATGTACCGGTCGTCGCCAGCGAATCCGGCGACGAAATCGGCGAGGTCGTCCCGGCCGCGCATCGACAGAGCAGCGAGCTGCAGCGCGGCGATCCATCCCTCGGTCCGGTCATCCAGCGTCGACACTTCCGGCGCGCTCAGGGGCAATCCCATCGCACTTGTGAGGTATTCGGCTGCCTCATCCGTGCGGAAGCGCAGGTCGGCCGCGCGTACCTCGATCAGTTCACCGCGCGCCCGCAGCCGGGCCAGTGGCAACGGGGGATCAGCCCGGCCCGCGATGACCAGATGGATGTTCGGTGGCATGTTGTCGATGAGGAACGACACTCCGTCGTGAACCTCGCGCGCGTCGATCAGGTGGTAGTCATCGATCACCAGAATGATGTCCTGCTGCAGGTTGCTGAGGTCGTTGAGTAGTCCGGTGAGCCCCGCCGCGGGCGAGGGAAACCCGGCTCCCTCTATCAGCGCCAGAGCCTCGGACCCGACGCCGGGAGCAACGGTCCGCAGGGCCGTGACCGTGTACCGCCAGAACGACGCCGGGTCGTTGTCGCCGACATCGAGTGACAGCCAGGCGACAGCCCGACCGCCGTCGTCGCCACCCGCTCGGTCGGCGGCCCACGCGCCGAGGAGGGTCGACTTGCCGAACCCTGCGGGTGCCGAGACGATCGTGAGGCTGGATTCGATGCAGCGATCCAGCTGGCTCATCAATCGCGGGCGTTCCACCGTCTGCCGACGGACCCGCGGCCGGTAAAGCTTCGTCTCGAGTAACGGCCGCGATCGTAGGACCGAGGGCGCTGGCCCGCGGCCCGACACGGACGGTCCCGCAGGGATGGCGGCGTCTTCCCGTGCCGACCGACCGGTGTGCAGCGCTCGCGCTGCGTGCGCCAGCTCGGCACCCGAGCTCGGCCGGCGCGCCGCGTCCTTCGCCATACACGAGAGCACCAGGTCGCTGATGCGCTGTGGGACGTCCGGCGGCAAGGCCGGGGGAGTGTCGTGCACCTGCGAATGCGCGACGGCTACCGACGACTCCCCGCCGAAAGGGAGCCGCCCTGCCAGCGCTTCGTAGGCGACGACACCCAGGGAGTAGATATCGCTGGCGGCCGTGACGGGGCGACCACTCACCTGCTCCGGCGAGATGTACTGCACGGTGCCCATCACCTGCCCGGCAACCGTGAACGGGGCCTGACCGGTGAGACGGGCGATACCGAAATCCGCGACCTTCACACGATTGTCAGCGGTGATGAGGATGTTGTCCGGCTTGATGTCTCGGTGGACGAGGCCGGCCGCGTGGGCGGAGTCAAGGGCATCGCCCGTCTGCGCCACGATGTCCAGCACGCGGTCGGGTTCGAGGCGGCGGTGGCGTCGGAGGATTGCCGAAAGCGGTTCTCCGCGAATCAACTCCATGACGAGAAACGCGGTGCTCTGATCCTCGCCGTAGTCGTACACCCGAGCGATGCCGTCGTCGTCCACCAGCGCCGCAAGCCTGCCCTCCATGCGGAACCGGTCCATGAAACCGGGTTGCGCCATCAGCTCCGGCTTGAGGATCTTGACGGCGACGGTCCGTCCGATGACGCGGTCGGTCGCCTCCCAGACCTCGCCCATCCCTCCGACCGCGATCCGGCTCGACAGTTCGTAGCGGTCTCCCAGCGCCGTCCCCGCGACGATGTCCATTGATCGGGTCCCCTCACGTCGACCGTCTCCCTCATGATGGCGCATAGCCGGGCACCGGTGACAGGGTGTGCTTTGCCTCTCTCGGCTAGCGCGGCGCTCTGTGGTGCTGGGAAGCGACAAGCACGCTGAGGCACGGCCAGCGGGGCCGGCGTGCGGTGTGCCCTCGTGCCCACATGAGAACAGGCGAGGTGCGGGATCGTGAATACCCCCGGGGGTATGCTACCCTCGAGACAGCGACGACGAAAGGTATAGCTATGTGCAGTCGAGTGGCGTGCAGTGTGTGCGGGAAAGCGACGTGGGCCGGATGCGGCCAGCATGTCGAGGAAGCTCTCGCCGGAGTGCCGGTGGAGCAGCGCTGTGAGGGACACGACGTTGTCGCCGGCTAGCGTTCTCCGGCCCCTGCAGGTCGGCGCGGCCGGCATGCTCGTGGTCCTGGGCATGACCGGGTGCGCTGGCTCTCCCGTCGCCCTCGAGATGGGGCCGGACGCGGTCGTGGTCGACGTTCGCACCCCTGCGGAGTTCGCATCCGGACATCTCGAAGGCGCCGTCAACATCGACCTCCACTCGACAACGTTTGCGGACGAGGTCGCCGAACTCGACGCGGGTATCGACTACGTCGTGTACTGCCAGTCCGGGAGTCGGTCTGCTCAGGCAGCGGCCACGATGGCAGACGCCGACCTGAATGTGGAGGATGCCGGGGCCATCGAGGACGCAGCATCGTCCACCGGCCTGCCGATCGTTCCGTAGTCCGCCTCTCCCACTTCAGAAAAGCCGCGGCGCAGTCCGCATTCTTCAATACCCCGGGGGGTAAAAATCATGACAACCGCCGAGATCACCGACGCCGCTCTGTCCGGCGTGATCGCTGGGAACGACATCGTCTTCCTCGACTTCTGGGCTGAGTGGTGCGGTCCCTGCCGCGCATTTGGGCCCGTCTTCGAGCGTGCGTCGGAAGCGCACCCCGACCTCGTGTTCGGGAAGGTCGATACCGAGGCCGAACCGGGGCTCGCCGCTGCGTTCCAGATTCGTTCGATCCCGACCCTCATGGTCTTCCGTGAGGGGATCCTGATCTTCTCTCAGCCGGGAGCGCTTGCGGCGCCCCAGCTCGACCAGCTCATCGACGCCGTCCGGGCGTTGGACATGGATGTCGTGCGCGCCGAGCTGGCCCGCACGACCGAGAGCGCGGAGGTCGCGCGATGAGGATCGTGATCGTCGGTGGCGTGGCGGGGGGAATGAGCTGCGCGGCCCGCGCCCGGCGCCTCGACGAGTCCGCCGAGATCATCGTGCTCGAACGGGGCGCCCACGTGTCGTTCGCGAACTGCGGACTGCCCTACTTCGTCGGCGGCGAGATCACCGACGAACGCGCACTGCTGGTCCAGACACCCGAGGCGCTGCGCGCCGCGCTCGCGCTCGATGTCCGACCCTGCAATGAGGTCATCGCGGTCCACGCGGACACCCGGACCGTCACCGTCCGCACGGAGGACGGCCTGGAGCAGATCGCCTACGACGCCCTCGTGCTCTCGCCCGGAGCCTCCGCATTCGTCCCACCCATCCCCGGCGTCGACTCACCGCGCGTGCGCACTCTGCGCACCGTCGAGGATGCGATCGCGCTGCGCGAGAAGGTCACGGCCGGCGCCCGTCGGGCGGTGGTCCTCGGGGCAGGATTCATCGGCATCGAAGCCGCGGAAGCGCTCGCAGGGCAAGGGCTCGAGGTCTCGGTGGTCGAGGTCGCGCCGCAGCCCCTCCCGCCGGTGGAACCCGAACTGGCATGGCTGGTCTCCGATGAGCTCCGCGCCCTCGGGATCGACCTGCACGTCGGGGTCGCCGCGACCGCCATCACGCACCATCCGGACGCCGACACCGTCGCCCTCGCCGACGGCACCGAGATCACGGCCGACCTGATCGTCATGTCCGTCGGGGTGCGCCCCGACACGGCCGTCTTCGCAGAAGCCGGCGTCGCCTGCGAGCGCGGCGCGATGATCGTCGACAACCACGGCCGCACCAGCATCCCCGGGATCTGGGCGGTCGGCGACGCCACGCTGAGCGTCGACCCGGTCACCGGCAGCCGACGGCCGGTCGCCCTGGCCGGTCCCGCCAACCGGGCCGGCCGACTCGTCGCTGACGACATCATCAGGCCGGGGAGCGCGCGCGAGATTCCGCAGCCCGTCGGGACAGCCATCGTGCGCGTCGGGTCGCTCACCGCCGCGCTCACCGGCGCGAACCGCGCGACACTCGACTCGTCCGGCACGAGCTACCGCACGCTGCACCTGCACGCGAACCAGCACGCCGGCTACTTCCCGGGAGCCAGTCAGATCCACCTCGTCGTGCACATCGAGCCCGACACCGGCCGGATCCTCGGCGCACAAGCGGTCGGCACCGAGGGCGTGGACAAGCGCATTGACGTTCTCGCCACCGCCATCCGGGCGGGCTTCAGCGTTGATGAGCTCATCGACCTCGACCTGGCGTACTCACCGCCCTACGGGCAGGCGAAGGATGCGGTGAACCTGACCGGCATGGTCGGGGAGAACGTCCTGAACGGCACGCTGAACCTCTGGTACGCGCAGGACCTCGACGAGGTTCTCGACACTGCGCTGATCCTGGACGTGCGCCGCCACGACGAATGGATCACCGGGCACGTGCCCGACGCCCTGCACATCCCGCACACCGAGCTGCGGGGCCGCATCGACGAGGTGCGCGAGCGGGCAGAAGGCCGTGCGGTGCGGGTGATGTGCGCGTCTGGCGTTCGCTCGGCCATCGCCCACCGGGTGCTCGCGCAATCGGGCATGGATTCCGCATCCCTGTCGGGGGGCATGCTCACCCTCCGCGCCACGCTCGGCCCGCGGGCTGCGCACATGCTCGCCAGCGAAGGCGCGGTGCAGGGTGCCTGACGCGCAGAAGCTCATCTCCAACAGGCTGCGCCGCGCGCGCGGCCAGCTGGATGCGGTGATCGCCGCGGTCGATGACTCGGGTTCGTGCCGTGACGTCGTTACGCAGCTCGCCGCCGTCTCGAGTGCGCTCAATCGCGCCGGCTTCGCGATCGTCTCGACGGCGATGAAGGACTGTCTCGCCACGCCAGAAGCGGACCGCCGTGACACGGATCTGACCACCGAAGAGCTCGAGAAGCTCTTCCTCATGCTCGCCTGATCAACCCCTCACGAGGAGAGAGCCCATGTGCTACGCCGTCACCTGCAAGAAGTGTTCGAAGACGACCTGGTCCGGATGCGGCCAGCACGTCGACCAGGTCATGCGCGGTGTGCCGAGATCCCAGCGCTGCGAAGGGCACGCGCACGAGCCGTCCAACGGGTTCTTCGCCCGTCTGTTCGGGCACTGACCCGACGCGACCGGTCAGGTTCAGGCCAGTGTCAGGAAGAGTTTCTCGAGCTCGTCGGGGGTCATCGACTGATCCTCGGGGTCGGCAAGGCACGTGCGCATCGCCGACGCCACGATCGCATAGCCGGCTCGATCGAGCGCCTTGGAGACCGCCGACAGCTGGGTGACGATGTCGCGACATTCAGCCCCGGACTCGACAGCTCGGATGACCGCGCTGAGCTGACCCTCTGCGCGACGCAGACGGTTCACGATCTTGCGCTGCTGGGCCACCAGCGCTTCCCCCGGGTCGACGGTCGAGGCGGGAGCCTTAATGCTGTCCATGCCGGAATCCTCGCTGCATGTCGGTTTCTCTCCCCGCCAGGATACCCGACCGGGTATCCGAAGGGCGCGTGTGGGCGGACGCCTTGCCGGTGAGGGGGCCTCGAGATGCTAGATTCGGCGGCCATCAGCCGCTGGGTGTCCCCCAGGTGTCCCCGAGCACGCCGAGCACGCACACGCGGAGCGATCGAGGAGTGTATATCGAGCGCCGAGTGCGGCAACGATGCGAAGGCTGAGCGCCTGATAAACCCGGCATTCCCCGTCGCAAAGGTGCGACGGGAGCTGGGGAAAGAGTGACCGCTACGTCGCGATTTCACCCTGCTAAGGTGGCGCCTCTTTCGGGTGGCAGGGCCAACTGAATCGGGTCGGGGAGGGCCGCTTAGTCGGTTGCCGAAACGGTGACTGGCGGGAGTTCCCGGCACATTCCCGGCACACGCACTCGAGATCGCCCTCGTTTTCGGGCTTACGCTCGCGGGCGGTCCACGGTCCGCTAGGAAAGGGCGTTCGCAGAAATATTGCGTGACCTGGGAATCAAAGAAACCCCCGGGAGTAGAAGCCTCCCGAGGGTTTCAGTGGCTCCGACGGGCGTCGATCCCGTGACCTCACGATTTTCAGTTAGTTGCGGGGGGCTCGGTGGTCCTCATAAGCCGCGAGATTCCGCGGGTGGAGTCCTTGTTAGTGCTGGTTGGTCGCGGCCGTTTTCGCAGGGTTCCCGGCACATTCCCGTCACAGAAGTTACCCCTCGTGGCGAAACGGGCCGCCCGCTGCGTGCTCAGCGAGGCACCACGCAAGACGGCCGGTTGTGATCGGAGTGTCCGTCGACACGCTGGTCCCAGAACGCGAAAAGCGGAACTCTCTAGGGCGCAACAAGGCCCGCGGGCGCCGGAGCTTGAGACCCAAGTATTAGCGATCACACGTCGCTGCCAAAGAGGGAATCGAGACGGTCCGCACCCCGCCGAGCAGCGTCCGACCGGGCTCGGCTGCATCGCTCGGTCATTTGCAACGTTGAGTGGCCCATGATCGCCTGCACGTCGTTTGCAGCGGCTCCGCCGTCGAAGAGCAATGTGGCGAGCGTGTGGCGAAGGTCGTGCAACCGGTAGTCGTTCCGGTCGAGTTGGACGCGGAGCGCGCAGGATCCTCCCAACAGAGGGACTAGATCTTGCCTCGGAGTCGCATGGAGAGGGCGCCGGCAGAGATCTGAGCAGCCGCTCCCAGCTGCGGCCATGTCCCGAGGTCGACGGCGATCTTGCGGAACGTGATCCCGATGGCGGCCGCCGGGTAGCCGTTGTGATCGAGGGCGGCGACCGCGACGGATGCCAGGTCCGGCGTGATCTCTCCGGTTTCCAGGGCGTATCCCCGTGAGCGGGTCTCGGCGAGGATCTCGTCGAGTTCCCGCAGCGTCGCCGGCCCGCGACCATTGCGCGTGGTGAGGCTAGCGGGATGCGGGTAGAGGGCGCGGACCTGTTCTTTCGGGAGGAGCGCGAGGATCGCTCGTCCGGTTGCGGTGAGGTGAGCCGGCAGGTGCACCCCGATGTCGGTGACGAGAGATGGGGCGCGAGGGGCGGCGTGCTTCACGACGTACTCGATGTCGTCGTTGTGGAGCACGCCGAGGTGGGCGACGACCGGGAGGCCCGTGCGCTTGACGAGCTTCTCCAGCAGCGGCTCGGCGAGGCGGCTCACCTTGCTCGTCCTCAGATAGTTGGAGCCGATTTCCGACATGAGGGGCGACAGCCCGTAGGCGCGGTCCTCGGGGAAGTGGACGAGGAAGCCTTCCTCCTGCATCACCTTGATGAGCTGGTACGTCGTCGACCGGGGGATGCCGAGCTCCCGAACGACCGTCGATGCGCGCACGGGCCCACTCTGACTGGCGACGAACTTCAGGAGCCGGAGCGCGTGCCGTGCGGCCGGGATGTCGGTCATGCGCGAAGTCTACTGTCCGGTATTTCGGACATCCATCTATGGGCCGCACAGCCAGTGGACCTGATGCCGGAATCGCAGGGAAACACCCCGGTAACCCCGTCGGAAGACGTCCGAGATACCGGACGATTCGCGCCGCGGTTCCTTCAGAGGCCGCGAATCCGCTTCCTAGCATTGCCGTCAACTTCCCGAAAACGGATGTCTGGAAGCCGGGTTCCACACCCTTGCCGAACGGCCGCGGCGTACCCGTCCGACCCGAACAATGACGCACCAAGAGAGGCACCACCATGAACACCGCACGCTCTCGTGCTGCCGCACTCGTCGGCATCGCCGCGGCGGCGATCCTCGCCCTCACCGCATGCTCCACCTCCAGCGCCGAGACACCCGTATCCTCCGGCGCTCCCTCAGCGTCGACCGTCGAGGTCTCGACCCCATTCGAGGGGGAATCGCTGACCCTCGCGACCGACGCGAACTACCCGCCCTGTCAGTTCTTCGAAGAGGGTTCGGACGTCATGATCGGTTACGAGGTGGACCTCTGGGACGCCATCGCAGCCAAGCTCGGCGTGAGCCTGCAGGTGGAGAACACCCAGTTCGCCAGCCTGATCCCCGGCGTCCAGAGCGGTCGCTACGACATCGCGATGGAGTGCATCAGTGACAACCCCGAGCGCGAGGAGCAGGTCAGCTTCGTCAACTACATCTTCGACAAGACGGATGTCGTGACGATCGAGTCGTACGACGGCCCCATCACCGAGGGCGACGACCTCAGCCTCTGTGGCGAGACCATGGGCGCGCAGACCGGATTCGACACGATCGACAAGGTCAACGACATCCTCAACCCCGCCTGCGAAGAGGCCGGGCTGGAGCCGGTCGTGATCCAGGAGTACCCGAACGCTGCAGACACATACAACGCGCTCAACTCCGCTCGAGTGGACTTCATGATCCTCGGCACCTCCGCCGCGGCGTACCTCAACCAGACCGCGCCCACTCCGATCAACTACACCGGCATCGAGTCCTTCCCCCAGAAGTACCTCGGCATGGTCATCGCCAAGGACAACACGGAGCTGCAGGAGGCCCTGCTCGCAGGCCTCGAGGCCGTGATCGCCGACGGCACCTACCTCGAGATCCTCGAGAAGTGGGGCATGGAGTCGCTCGCGCTCGAAGAGCCGGGCATCAACCTCGCCACCACGCGCCCGCTCGATTGATCGAGCTGCCGGGGGCCGGCCATCCGGCCCCCGGTACCGCCCTCCCCTCCCACGCTGACAGGAGCACTCATGACCATCACCGACACCGCACCGGACGGCACGGCAGTGCAGTTCGTCTCGCGCAAGCACCCCTGGCGCATCGTCGGCGTGGTCCTGGTACTGCTGGTCGCCGCCGTCGTCGCGGTCATCGTCGTGACCAACGACCGCTTCCAGTGGCCGGTCGTGTTCGGGTATCTCTTCGACCCCAAGATCCTCTCCGGCCTCTGGATGACGATCTTCTTGACCTTCATCGCCATGATCATCGGGCTTCTGCTCGGCGTCGCCATCGCGGTCATGCGGGTGTCCGCGAGCCGCACGCTCCGCTGGTCCAGCGCGATGTACGTCTGGTTCTTCCGCGGCACCCCCGTGCTCGTTCAGCTCGTCTTCTGGTACAACCTCGGATACCTCTTCCCCGACGTCATCATCGGCCTGCCGTGGATGGACCCGTGGTTCTCAGTGGAGACCAACGCACTGATCACACCCCTGCTGGCGGCGATCCTCGGACTGGGGCTCAACGAAGGCGCCTACCTCGCGGAGATCATCCGCGCGGGCATCCTGTCCGTCTCCACAGGACAGCGCGAGGCGGCTACCTCCATCGGGATGACGCGCGCGCAGGCCTTCCACCGCATCATCCTGCCGCAGGCGATGCGAGTGATCATCCCGCCCACTGGCAACGAGACGATCGGGATGCTGAAGTCCACATCGCTGGTGTCGGTCATCGCACTCTCCGACCTGATGTACAGCGCGCAGAGCATCTACTCGCGGACGTTCGAAGTCATCCCGCTTCTGCTCACGGCCTCGATCTGGTACCTCGTCCTGACCTCGCTGCTCAGCGTCGGCCAAGGCCGCATCGAAGCCCACTACGGCCGCGGGGTCGCTGCGGAGGCGGGTCTGAGCGGCCGCAACGGAATGCTGCACATGCTGCGGCGCACGGGAAAGAAGGCCTGACATGCAGACCCTGACCAGCACGTCTGTAGAGGTTCGCGACGTCCGCAAGACCTACCACCACCACGAGGTGCTCAAGGGCGTCTCCCTGACGGTTCCCGCTGGCACGGTCACTTCGATCCTGGGGCCGAGCGGATCGGGCAAGTCGACGCTGCTGCGCTCGATCAACCGCCTCATCCCGATCGATGCAGGCGTGATTCGCGTGGGGAACCAGATCATCGGCTACGAGGAGCGCGGAGGCGTGTATCACGAGCTCTCCGACAAGGACCTCTGCCGCCAGCGTCGGCGCATCGGAATGGTGTTCCAGAGCTTCAACCTCTTCCCGCACAAGACGGTGCTGGCGAATCTCGTCGAAGGCCCGCAGACCGTCCTCCGCCGCCCCCGGCGTGAGACTGAGGAAGAGGCTCGCGAGCTCCTCGCCCTGGTCGGTTTGGCAGAGAAGGCCCTGCAGTACCCGGGACAGCTCTCTGGCGGGCAGCAGCAGCGCGTCGCCATCGCTCGCGCGCTCGCGATGAAACCCGAGCTCATCCTGTTCGACGAACCGACGAGTGCCCTGGACCCCGAGCTGGTGGGTGAGGTTCTGGATGTCATGCGCCGGCTCGCCGACACGACGGACACGACGCTCATCGTCGTCACCCACGAGATCGCGTTCGCTCGTGAGGTCTCAGACCAGGTCGTCTTCATGGCGGACGGTCGCGTGGAGGCCGCCGGTGCCCCGGCGGAGATCCTCGATCCCGACCATTCGCCCCGTATCGGCGCCTTCCTCGCACGAGGCCGGAGTTGAGCGGGCGCCACGTCCTGGTGGCCGGAGCCACGGGAGCCATCGGACGGGTCATCGCGCAGGACCTCGCAGCGCACGGCCATCGTGTGGTGGTGCACTGCCACCGACGTCGCGACCTGGCCGACGGTATCCTCGCGACCCTCTCCGGGACGGGGCATACCGTCATGCCGGTCGATCTCGCTGAGGCGACGGCCGTCGAGGCCGCGGTCCGCCGCCTCGAAAGCGACGGCGGCCCGATCGACGACGTGGTCAACGCGGCATGGCCGACGGTCCCGTCGGCGACCGTGGCGGCCGCCACCCCGGGCGACCTGAGCGCGGCGATGGCAGGTGCGACAGCGCACGCCACGCTGTGCCGTGCGACCCTCCCCTCGCTGCGCCGCTCGAGGGGGGCTCTGGTCTTCCTCGGCGGCGCTCTCGCGACGCGCCTCCATGCGGGGCTCGGGCTCTACGGCGCGGGCAAGGCAGCTGCGACGGTGCTCACCCACGTCCTCGCACTCGAGGAGGGCGCCGCTGGCGTGCGGGCGAACGTGATCAGCCTCGGGCGCGTCGCCACCGAGCCGGAGGCGGACCTCGCCGAGACGGACCCGGTCTTCGCGTCGCTTGATGAGATCGGCGACCTGCGGCGTGTTCTGCCGCTGCCGACACCTGCCGACGTCGCCGCCCTCGTGAGGTGGCTGCTCAGCTCCGAGTCGGCGGCTGTGACCGGACAGACCCTCACGCTCGCGGGAGGTGAACGCGTGTGACGCGCTTCGCGGGGAGAGTCGTGCTCATCACGGGAGCGGCCGAGCGCGCGGGAGCCCAGATCGCCCTCGCCTTCGCGCGGGACGGTGCGACCGTCTACATCAACCACTTCGGCCAGACGGTTCAGGCTGAGGAGACCGTGAGGCGGGCGGTCGCGGAGGCTCTTCCCGGCGGGCTGCGTGCGGTGGAGGCGGATGTGACCGACCCCGCCGCCGTGCGCGCGATGGTCGACGGAATCGTTGCCGAGTCGGGACGCGTGGATGTGCTCATCCACAACGCGAGCTCATTCCGTCCGCGGCCGTTCGCGGACCTCACGCCGGCCGAGGTGGACGCGTCGCTAGGTGTGAACCTCCGGGGTCCTCTGTTCCTCTCTCAGGCGGTAGGCGAGGTCATGCGCAGGCAGGGCACGGGCCGCATCCTCGCCATCCTCGGCAACTCGCTGTCGGAGGCCTGGCCGGATCTCATCCCGCACATCGTGGGCAAGAGCGCTCTGGGCAGGCTGATGGAGCAGCTCGCGGTCGCCTACAGCCCTGCCGTCCAGTGCAACAGTGTCGCGCCCACGCAGTTCTACCGCTCCGACGACGGAGCCAACGATGCGCTGCGCGTCGCCCGCGGCGAGGCGCCTGCGGCCGCCGGGACGACGCTCGTGAAGGGCGTCGCCGTCCGGGAGGCGCAGCTGACGGACGTCGTGGACGTCCTCATGTTCCTCGCGGACGGCCCCGACTCCGTCAGCGGTGTCACGATCCGCCTGGACGGAGGACGCGTGCACATCTGATTCTCCGCCCGAATTCTCAACCCGAAACGAAAGGACACCCATGTCTCTTGTAGACGACGTCATCGCCGAGCTCGACGCAGAACGCGAGCGCATCTGGCTCACCCTCCCCGAGGACGTGCGCGACCTCGGCAACGGCATCATCCCCCGTCTCACCGGGCCTAAGAAGCAGTACTTCACATCCCTCCTCTACGCGGAGGGCGAGGCGCGCACCCTCGCGGACGAGATTCTCTGGGGCTTCATCGAGGTCAGCCATGACCCCGAGACCGATCTCGCCACGATGAAGAAGCTCGTCACGCAGATCATCGACTACAAGGCGGACTTCTTCGACTTCGTCGGCCTGCCGCTGACCTGCAAATGGATCCACCGCTACGCGGAGGGCGCCCGCGCGGCCGAGACGCTCGAAGAGTTCGCGGCGGTCACCGGTGCAGCGCTGTCCTACACGAATCGCGTCCACATGTGGATCCAGAGCGTGTTCCCGTGGGGCATCGCGACAGCCTTCCCCCGCGCCGATGCCAAGCAGACCGCCTGAGACCGCCCCGACCACCGAAGGACAACCAGTCATGATCATCGATTTCATCGTCGACGAGAAGTACATCTGCGGCATCCGCATCTTCGAAGACCTCGTACCCAAGACCGCGGAGGAGTTCCGCCGCCGGCTGCCGCTGCGCACGAAGCTCCAGCACGCGACGCTCGTGGGCGACCAACTGTTCGCAGTCCTCCCGCTCGTCATCCCGATGGAGAACTACATCCTCACCCAGGACCTCGGGGACATGCGCCGCAAGGAGAAGGGCACGGTCGCGGGGACCGTCGTCTTCTACAGCCCCCGACAGGTGTTCGGCGTGACCTACAGCGACGACCTCGCCGTGGAGCCTCTCGGCAACAGCTTCATCGGAGAGGTGATCGACGGCCTCACCGAGCTCGCTCTGGTCGGTGAAGAGACGTGGCGCAAGCAGGACAAGTTCGTCGAGCTGCGCATCCGCGAAGAGGCCTGACCACCCCGCCCCGCCCCCGGTCGGAGCCCGCAGCGGCGTCGACCGGTGGACGAGTGCGCCCTCCGTACCCCCGACCACGCAACAGAAAGGAACGTCATGAGCATCGTCACCGACGTCATCGCGGAGCTGAACGCCGAGCGCCAGAAGATCTGGCTGGAGTGCCCCCAGGAGATCGTCAACATGGGCAAGGGGATCATCCCGCGCCGCACGGGCACGCACGGGCAGTACCTGTCCACTCTCATGTTCGCCGAGAGTGAGGCGCGCACGCTGTCCGACGAGGTGCTTTGGGGGATCATCGAGGCCAGCGAGACGCGCACCCTCGACCTCGTGACCCTGCAGGTCCTCGTCAGCCAGATCGTCGGATACAAGGCCGCCTTTTTCGACTTCGTCGGCATGCCCGAGGCCGGGGGCTTCGTGGCCCGCTACGTCGAGGCGACCCAGGCCGCCGTCTCGCTCGACGAGTTCCTCGCGGTCACGCGCGCGGCGATCAGCTACGTCAACAAGGTCCACATGTGGGTCGACGCCGTCTTCCCCTGGGGCGTCACCAACGGCTTCAAGCGCGTCGACGCCTGATCCCCACGAAACGAGAAGGAGAACCAATCATGAAACTCATCATGTCCATCGACGGTGAGAAGGTCTGCACGATCCAGGTGTTCGATGACCTCGTCCCCGGCATCGTGGCAGCACTGAAGGAGAACCTCCCGCAGAAGAGCATCCTGCAGCACGGAAAGATCATCGGCGAAATGGTCTTCTGGACGATGCCGATCGTTGCCCCGTGGGAGAACGTCTACCTCACCGAGGAAGTCGGTGCCATGCGCCGGGCTGAGAAGGGGTACGCCCGCGGATCGGTCTGTTGGTACAACCCGCGTCAGCAGTTCTGCGTCGTGTACGGCGACGACCTGGCCGACGAGCCACTGAAGATCAGCTACATCGGCGAGGTCGTCGAGGGCGAGCTCGAGCTCGCCCTCGCCGGCATGAAGAACTGGCTGCAGCAGGGCCAGGTCGTCGAACTCGCCATCGCCGCCTGACCCCTCCCAGCCCCCCGGTGGTGACGTGTGTCCGCCGTCGCCACCGGGGATCGTCCCCGTCCGCTCCCGCTCAGATTGGCCCCCCGTGACCACCGCCCTCCTGCCCCGCGCCGCCGCGCAGCGCACCGAAGTCCTCGTCGGCACCGGTGCTCTGTCGTTCGACGACGTCGTCGCCGTTGCTCGTGACGACGCCCGCGTCTCCCTCGACCCCGCGGCGGTGACAGCCATGACCCGCAGCGCTGCCGTGATCGCCGACCTCGCCTCCGACACGCGTCCGCATTACGGCGTCTCGACGGGATTCGGCGCGCTCGCGACGAAGCAGATCCCCGTGGAGCTGCGCGCGCAGCTCCAGCGATCCCTCGTGCGAAGCCACGCGGCCGGCACCGGCCCCGAAGTGGAACGCGAGGTCGTGCGCGCCCTCATGTTGCTCCGACTCTCTACCCTGGCCACAGGTCGCACCGGCGTGCGTGCATCCGTCGCCGACACCTATGCCGCGGTCCTGAACGCCGGCATCACTCCGATCGTGGGCGAGTACGGAAGCCTCGGCTGCTCCGGAGATCTGGCGCCGCTCGCGCACTGCGCGCTCGCCCTCCTCGGCGAGGGCGACGTTCGCGACGCGTCCGGGGTCCTTGTCCCTGCCTCTGAGGCACTCTCAGCTGCCGGAATCGAACCCGTGATCCTCACGGAGAAGGAAGGACTCTCTCTCATCAACGGCACCGACGGGATGCTGGGAATGCTGGTCCTCGCGCTCACCGATCTGCGTCGGCTGATCACGACGGCTGACCTTGCCGCAGCGATGAGCGTCGAAGGGCTCCGCGGCACGGACGCCGTCTTCGCGGCGGACCTGCAGGAGCTGCGCCCCCACCCGGGCCAGCGCGACTCTGCAGCGAACATGCGTGCCGTCCTCGCCGGCTCCGGACTGCTGCCTTCCGGTGTCGGATTCACCCGCGTGCAGGACGCCTACTCCCTGCGCTGCGCACCGCAGGTCCACGGCGGGGTGCGGGACACGATCGCTCACGCTGCTCTGGTCGCCGAGCGCGAGCTGGCGTCGGCGGTCGACAATCCGGCGGTCACCGCCGACGGACGCGTCGAGTCCAACGGCAACTTCCACGGCGCCCCGGTCGCCTATGCCCTGGACTTCCTCGCGATCGTCTCCGCCGATCTCGCGAGCATGAGCGAGCGCCGCACCGACCGCTTCCTCGACGTGTCCCGCAACCACGGACTCAACGCCTTCCTCGCCGACGATCCCGGCGTCGACTCCGGCCACATGATCGCCCAGTACACGCAGGCGGGAATCGTCAGCGAGCTGAAACGGCTCGGTGCCCCGGCATCCGTCGACTCGATCCCGTCGTCGGCTATGCAGGAGGACCACGTCTCGATGGGATGGGCGGCCGCACGGAAGCTGCGGCGCTCGGTCGATGGCCTGGCCCGCGTACTCGCCGTAGAGATCCTCACGGCGGCGCGCGCCATCGACATGAGGAGTCCGCTCCAACCCTCGCCGGTGACAGCCGCGGTCGTCGCCGCGCTGCGCGCGAGCGTGCCGGGTCCTGGCACTGACCGTTACCTCGCCCCCGAGATCGCCGCATCCCACGCGATGGTCATGGACGGCTCACTGCTCGAAGCGGCGCGCGCCGCAGGAGGAGAGCTCGTATGACGACCGGATCGCGCCCCGTGCGGGCCCACCGCGGGTCGAAGCTTCACACACTCGGCTGGTCGCAGGAGGCCGCCCTGCGGATGCTGCAGAACAACCTCGATCCGGAGGTCGCTGAGCACCCCGACGATCTCGTTGTGTACGGCGGGACCGGCCGCGCAGCGCGAGACTGGGCAAGCTTCGATGCCATCGTGCGGACTCTTACGACCCTTCGCGGTGATGAGACCCTGCTCGTCCAGTCGGGGAAACCCGTCGGCGTGCTGCAGACACACGAGTGGGCTCCTCGCGTCCTCCTCGCCAACTCCAACTTGGTTGGGGACTGGGCGAATTGGGACGAGTTCCGTCGACTTGAACAGCTCGGGCTCACGATGTACGGCCAGATGACCGCCGGCTCGTGGATCTACATCGGCACGCAGGGCATCCTGCAGGGCACCTACGAGACGTTCGCCGCCGTCGCTGCAAAGCGTTTCGGCGGGACTCTCGCCGGCACCATCACGCTCACCGGCGGCCTCGGGGGGATGGGCGGTGCTCAGCCCTTGGCCGTCACCATGAACGACGGTGTCGCGATCTGCGTCGACGTCGATCCGTCACGGATCGCCCGACGGATCGAGCACGGGTACCTCGATGTGGAGGCGACGTCGATCGCGCACGCCCTTGAGCTCGCGACTTCGGCGCGCGACGCCCGCCGTCCGCTCAGTATCGGCCTGCTGGGCAACGCCGCCAAGGTCTTCCCAGACATGCTGGCCATGGCTGCCGAGATCGACATCGTCACAGATCAGACCAGCGCGCACGACCCGCTCGCGTACCTGCCGATCGGGGTCGCGTTCGACGATTGGCAGTCCGCGCGTCTCTCAGACCCGGCCGGCTTCGTTGCCGCGGCTCGCGACTCGATGGCCGCCCAGGTGCAGGCAATGGTCGGGTTCCAGCAAGTGGGGGCGGAGGTCTTCGACTACGGCAACAACATCCGCACGGAGGCGAAGGCCGCGGGATTCGCCGATGCCTTCGCGTTCCCCGGGTTCGTTCCCGCCTACATCCGGCCTCTTTTCGCCGAAGGAAAGGGTCCATTCCGCTGGGCGGCGCTCAGCGGCGACCCGCAGGACATCGCGGCGACCGACCGTGCCGTGCTCGAGCTCTTCCCCGAGAACCGATCTCTCGCGAAGTGGATCCGGATGGCCGGACAACGTGTCCGCTTCCAGGGGCTTCCGGCACGCATTTGCTGGCTCGGGTACGGGGAGCGGGACCGTGCAGGGCTCCGGTTCAACGAACTCGTGGCCTCCGGCGAGGTGTCGGCGCCGCTCGCGATCGGCCGTGACCATCTGGATGCCGGCTCCGTCGCCTCGCCCTATCGGGAGACCGAGGCGATGAAGGACGGATCGGATGCGATAGCCGACTGGCCGCTGCTGAACGCCCTCGTGAACACCGCCTCGGGGGCCTCGTGGGTCTCGATCCACCATGGCGGCGGCGTCGGCATCGGGCGATCGATCCACGCCGGACAGGTCACCGTGGCAGACGGCTCCGCGCTCGCCGCGGAGAAGCTCGCACGCGTCTTGACGAACGACCCCGGCATGGGGGTGCTGCGCCATGTCGACGCGGGCTACGCCGAGGCTGAGTCGGTCGCTGCCCAGCGCGGCGTCCGCATCCCGATGACGGAGTCCTGATGTCCGTCGTCGGCGGACTGCTGGGCGAGCTGACCGATGTCGGCGTCAGCGCTTCCGGGCGCGGGTACGACCGACAGTCCTGGACGGCGGCCGACCTCGAGTGCCGACAATGGTTCCTTCAATGCGCAGATGCGCTCGACCTCGACGTCGAGACCGATCGCAACGGAAACCTCTGGGCGTGGTGGCGACCGGACCTGCCGGGCACCGCGTTCGTTATGGGATCGCACCTCGACAGTGTCCCCGACGGGGGCGCGTACGACGGGCCGCTCGGCGTGGCCTCGGCCTTCACCGCCATCGCGACCCTCCGGCGCGACGATTTCGTCCCGACCCGGCCGATGGCAGTCGTGGCGTTCGCTGACGAGGAGGGAGCCCGGTTCGGAGTCGCTTGTGTCGGGTCGCGACTCATGGTCGGCGCGTTGTCATCCGAGCGCGCACTCGGCCTCAAGGACAGCGACGGCGGCTCGCTGGCCGACGCCATGACGCGTGCCGGGCAGCCCGTCCGGCATGTCGGCCACGACGCGGAGCGGGTCGCGCGGATCGGCGAGTTCGTCGAGTTGCACATCGAGCAGGGTCATCTTCCAGCGCGCGACGGGCGTGCGGGGCTCATCGCCGCGGATGCGCCGGTCGGAGTAGGTGCCGGGATCTGGCCGCACGGGCGCTGGCGTGTCGACTTTCCCGGACAGCAGAACCACGCCGGGACGACGCCGCTCGCCGCTCGCCGGGACCCGATGATCGGGCTCGCGCACGTCGTTCTCGCGGTGCGCCGGGCGGCGCAGACATACGGCGCGCTCGCGACAGTCGGAAAGGTGCGGGTCGTCCCTGGAGCGGTGAACTCCATCCCCGGATCGGCCTCGCTGTGGATCGATGCGCGCGCGGCGGATGAGCGCGCCGTTCGCCGGGTGCTCGCCGACGTTCGACGTGTGACGGGCTTCTCGCCGACGGAGGAATCATGGACGGCCGATACGGCCTTCGACCCCGGCCTGACAGCCGCCGTCGCCGCACACCTCGGAGATGTCCCGGTGCTGCCCTCCGGCGCCGGGCACGATGCCGGCGTCCTGGCGCTCGCCGGGATCCCGACGACCATGCTCCTCGTCCGGAACCCGACCGGCATCTCGCACGCGCCGGAGGAGAGGGCGGACGACGCCGACTGTGAGCACGGCGTTGCCGCCCTTGTCGCCACCATCCGGGCGCGGGTGCGGTGATGACCGTCTTCTGGTGCGAGCGAGCGATCGTCGACGGAAGAGTGGAGGACGCCGTCCGGATCTCTGTCGTCGATGGCGTGATCCACTCTGTCGACGTCCGCGCTGCGGCCTCGGGGACCGACGAGATCCTTCCCGGCCTGATTCTGGCCGGGCTGGCCAACGCGCACTCCCATGCGTTCCACCGTGCGCTCCGCGGCCGCACCCACGGCGACGGTGGCACATTCTGGACGTGGCGAACGGCGATGTACGACGTCGCGACGCGGCTGAGCCCTGACTCCTACCGCCGCCTCGCGACCGCCGTGTTCGCGGAGATGGTGCTCGCGGGATTCACGCTGGTGGGCGAGTTCCACTACATCCATGGCCGGCCCGATGGCACTCCGTATGGTGATGCCGCAATGGAACGGGCCATCCTGGCGGCGGCGGCGGACGCAGGAATCCGACTGACGCTGCTCGACACGCTCTATCTCCGGGGCGGGCTCGCAGAAGACGGGTCCGCGCTGCCGCTCGCAACCGACCAACGCCGGTTCAGTGACGGGTCGGTGGAGGCGTGGGGTCGGCGGCGCGCACTCGTCTCGTCGACGGCGACGGCGATCGTGGGCGCAGCCGTGCACTCGGTCCGCGCGGTCGCACCCGCCGACCTCCGCGAGTTCCGCGAGAGAACGAGGGGACTGCCCGTCCACGCGCACGTCTCCGAACAGCCCGCCGAGAATGCACAGGTGCTCGCCGAGACCGGTCGCACCCCGATGCGCGTGCTGGCCGATGCGGACCTCATCGACCCGTCCTTCACCGCGGTGCACGCGACGCATGTGAGCGCGGAGGACATCGATGCTCTCGCCCGGCCCGCCGCATTCGCGTGCTTCTGTCCCACGACCGAGCGCGACCTCGCTGACGGGATCGGCCCTGCGCGACGACTGGCTGACGCCGGCGTGCGACTCACTCTGGGCTCGGACCAGCACGTCGCTCTGGACCCGTTTGAGGAGGCGCGCGGGATCGAGATGAACGAGCGTCTCGCAAGCGGTCAGCGCGGCCGCTTCGACCCCGCCGAGCTTCTCGTCATGGCGGGCCAGGACGGATATCGCTCCCTCGGATGGACCGGCGGCCGACTGGTCGTCGGCTCCGTCTGCGATCTCGTCGCCGTCGACCCGGGCAGCCCCCGCACGGCAGGCTCCCGATCCGATCAGGTGTGGCTCTCCGCCTCCGCGTCGGACGTGACCGATGTCGTTGTGCACGGTCGTCGTGTCGTCACCGCCCGCAAGCACCGTCTCGGTGACGTCGGAACGCTTCTGGCGGAGGCGATCGCGGAGGTCTGGGCATGAGCATCCTCATTGACCAGATCGGCCTTCTCGTCACCAACGATCCGAATGTCGGGCCCGGGACTGCGGAGCTTGCGAATCAGGCCGTCGTCGTCGACCGCGGCGTGATCGCGTGGGTCGGCGACGCGCGGGCCGCTCCCGCTGCTGACCAGAAAATCGACGCGCGAGGTGGCTGTGTCATCCCCGGCTTCGTCGACAGCCACTCACACGTGATGTTCGCGGGGGACCGGGCGGTGGAGTTCGAGCACCGCATGCGCGGCGAGCAGTACAGTGCCGGCGGCATCCGCAGTACGGTGACGGCGACCCGCGCGGCGGCAGACCGCACCCTCCGTGACAATGCAGCCCGGCTCGTCGCTGAGATGCGCGCCCAAGGCACGACGACCGTCGAGATCAAGAGCGGTTACGGCCTGACGGTCGCCGACGAGGCGCGCGCTCTCCGCATCGCCCGCGAGTTCACCCCGGAGACGACGTTCCTCGGGGCGCACGTCCCGCCACCGGAGTACGCCGGTGACGTCGCCGGCTATGTCGACCTCGTCCGTGGCCCCATGCTGGACGCGGCGGCTGCCTACGCGCGCTGGATCGACGCATTCTGCGAGGACGGCGCGTTCGACGTCGATCAGGCGCGCGCGGTGATCACCGCGGGTCAACAGCGTGGCCTCGGCGCTCGGCTGCACGCAGGACAGCTCGGACCTTCTGGGGGAGTCGCGCTCGCCGTCGAGCTCGATGCTGCGGCTGTCGACCATTGCACATTCCTCACAGAGCGCGACATCGCCGCGCTTGCGTCATCGACCACCGTGGCGACGCTGCTCCCCGGCGCGGAGTTCTCTACGCGTCAGCCCTATCCCGACGTGTTGCGATTGCTTGATGCAGGCGTGACGGTCGCTCTCGCGACCGACTGCAACCCGGGCTCCAGCTACACCTCATCGATGCCGCTGTGCATCGCGCTCGCCGTTCGCGAAATGAGGATGACGCCGGCGCAGGCGCTGTGGTCCGCGACGGCCGGCGGCGCGCGAGCGCTGCGGCGCCGCGACCTCGGCGTCGTGATGCTCGGGGCCGCCGCGGACCTTGTGATCCTGGGCGCTCCGTCCTACGTGCATCTGGCCTATCGACCGGGGGTGCCCCTCGTCGACCGCGTCCTCGCGTCGACGGGGACTCAGACGGTCGTTATCGACCGGGCGCGGGCCGATTCAGGGGCATGAAAAAGGCCCTCCTCCAGTAGAAGCCTGAAGAAGGGCCAGTGGCTCCGACGGGCGTCGAGTCCGGTTGCATCTGCCGACCCGTTGCTCTTTCAATCAGGCGACAGCCACGATCGGGGCCTTCCGCGGTTGCTGACTGGACGACCAGGGGGCCAACACGACGTGGGAAAGAATCGGGAAGAGTTAAGTGGCGGTGAACAGAGATGACCCTCGCCGCACCGGTCGTCGAACGGCGGAATGACGCGGCGACCGCCCCTTGAGCGGACTGAGCGAACGCCCGGTCGATGAGTGCAAATCTCACCGCAGGTAGAGGGATGTCGCTCGTTGTCGCCCTCGTGCGGGATGTGTGCACTCATGTGTGCACCTGCCACTCGGAACCGCGGAATCACGGCATTCATGAGCCGCACCGCTTGGTCTACGGATCAGAAGGTTGGGAGTTCGAGTCTCTTCGGGCGCACACTGTGTTGAGACAGTAACGATCGAAAACCCGCGGAAACCCGCGGGTTTTCGTGGTTTCTGGGGTGCGGGCGCTGTCTGATTCGGCCTGGTCAGCGTCTGACTCGCCTCCTCGGCGACGTCGAGTGATTCCCGCGTGGATCCGCGGCCTTTCGTCGCCAGCGCCTGTCTACCAAAGTCCGATCAGAGCGGATGTGTGCACCGGCATGTGTGCACCTATGTGTGCACTGAAGCGTCGTGATCGGCGCCCGTTGGTCATCCCGCGATCGCGCACTCGCCCGGGCGGGGTACCCGAGACGATGGCCGCGCTGTTGCAAGAGCGTCGCCGACAGGGACCCCGCCGCGACGAGGGGACCCGCTACCGCGCGCCCGTTCGTCCACTACCGCTTGCCGATACTATCGGCTCGCGTTATCATGGTGGGGTGATCCAGTCTTGCGCGGACGAGGCGACGCGCAAAGTCTGGGCGCGCGAGCATGTCCGGCAATTCGGGCAGGAACTGCAACGCGCGGCACAGAAGAAGCTCCGCCTGCTCAACGCCGCCGAGACGATCAACGACCTGCGCATCCCGCCGGGCAACCGGCTCGAGAAGCTGGCCGGCGACCGCGACGGACAGCACTCGATTCGTATCAACGACCAGTACCGCATCTGCTTCGTCTGGACATCGGCCGGCCCGACCGACGTACAGATCGTCGACTACCACTGAGGAGGGACCACCGATGACGAAAGCACACGACCCGATCACCCCGGGTGAGATTCTCCAGACCGAGTTCCTCGAGCCGCTAGGGATCACGGCCTACCGCCTTGCGCAGGCGACCGGCCTGCCGCAGACCAGGCTCAGCGAGATCATCCGCGGCAAGCGGCGGATCACCACCGATACCGCACTACGGCTTTCTCGTGCGTTCGGCCTCTCGGAGCGCTACTGGCTCAACATCCAGAACGACTTCGACATCGAACTCGAGCACGACGAGCATGACGCGGACCTCGCACGCGTCGAGCGCCTGATCCCGGCCTGACCTCCCGATTCACGCCGGCCTGCGCCGCATAAGGTACGTTCCGATTCGTGAGACGGACCCGCCTGCAGTTGCGTCGGGTCGCAGCAGTCGTGTTGACGTCCGGAGCGCTCACCTGCTCAATCGCGAGCTGCGCTGCACTCGGCGAGCGCTGTTCGGCGGCGATCGTAGACGCAGTGCTTCTCCAAACCGGGACGCACGCCGTGGACCGCCAGCTAGATGTGTCAAGTCAGCCTGCCGTGATCGGAGACCTCGGTGAGGCGCCTGCGCCATCGTGCGCATTCGCCAACGCGGGGTCTGCATCCGCGAGGGCCTACACGGCGGTATGGGTGACGCGCGCGGGCGCATCGCGTGCCGCGCCTAGAACAACGTGACGCCTTCCTCACCCACGCTGATTTCCACCAGCGGCACGGTTGTGAGGCGGGCGACAGCCCTCCGGATGTCGTCCTCCGTGAGGGCGCGCTCAGTCTGGACGTCGATGATCAGTCCGCGTGCTTGGCTCTCAGACCCGACGCTCACGAGGGTGCCTCTGCCGTCGAGTTCCTCATTGAGCTGCGCTGCGATCGCGTCACGTGCAGCCGCGAGTTCGGCGTAGTTGAACGGCGCGTCGCGGATGGTCACGTCGATGTCGGGATGCTCTTCGATGATGCGGGAGATGCTGACCGGCACGGCACCTTTCCAGTACAGGGTGAGGCCCGGTCGATCGGTCTCCACAATCAGAGATCCGAACCCGTTGGGCTGATCGTCGATCGTGGTGACCAGCGCCCCTTCGCCTCCCGCCACCGCCTGCAGCTTCTGAACGAGCGGTTCGAGTTGATCTGTGATGGCGCGCTCCTGCGGGCTGGGGTAGTCCGTCGCGAGGTCGAGGACGGTGGCCGCCGCATACGTGACGCCTCCTCCCGCGAGCACGCCGGAAAGCACCAGCGGCACTGCAACACGTCGCACGCGCGACTTCACTCCTCGTTCACGGACATAGTGAATCGCGGCATCGCGCAGGGCGTGTTGTCTTTCGGACGCCGTCTCGGTCATGATCTGGCTCCTTCCACTATGTTTCGTACGTCACCGTCTGCTTGCATCCGGGCCCGCAACCGCGACAATCGTTTGCGCGCCGCGGACTCGCGGAGCCCCACGACCGACGCCGCTTCGTTGACGGGCAGCCCCTCCAACGCGACGAGGAGAAGAAGCGTGACGTCTTGCGCGGTGAGCGTGGACAGTGCGTGACGTAGGCCGGGGTCAAGCTGCGCGCGCTCAAAATGCTCAGTGGGTTCACGCGGAGACGGCGGGGGCGGTACGCGGGCCAGCACCTTCGCGTACCTCGCCCGCGCGCGGGCAGCGTTCCGGTGAAGATTGGTTGCCGTCACGAGGAGCCACGGCAACAGCGACGCGTCCACGAAGCGCACCTTGTGTCGTTTGCGCCAGGCCTCCAGGAACGTCATCGCCGCCAGATCCTCTGCGTCCGGAGCGTCGCGCGAGAGGCGACGAAGGTGCCTCAACACACGCGCGTAGTGGCGATCCCAGACGCAAGCGAACGCGTCATCGTCGCCACGCTGCACCGCGCGCCACACCTGTTCGTCTGTGTCGTCCTTCACACTCCCTATTGTCCGGCCATCACTCATTCGTGACAGCAACCCGAGTCTGTTCACCGACAGCTCTTCTGCAGTTCGTCCGCCGGGATTCGTTCGTGAGCCGAAGCGGTCACTGCGTCGAGGAAGCGAGTCGATCGCGCAGATCATTCATTAATGCCCGAGCGCTTGGCTCGCATCTCTTCGAGATAAGGGAAAGATCGGTATTCAGAGGGACGGGTATCAACTGCAGGTGCGAGGCTACGGGAATGCGGCCGGCAGCGGCGCCGTCCGGCTCGATGACGTCCGAATGGAGGAGCGGTAAATGTCCAACCTCAAACGAAGCCGCGTCCTCACGACACTCACCGTCCTTGCTCTGTCCGCACTTATGGCGGGCTGCTCGAGCCCTGGTGCTCTGCCGAACAACGCGGGCGCGAAGGAGCTGGGGCAGGCGTTCAGCGTGTGCCCTGGGGGTGCGGGGGAGGGTGCGTCCGCGCTGGAGACGGTGGCCGCGACAACGGAGTGGGTTGCCGTGGCGGCGCTCAACACTGACCAGCGTCCGGCGGAGGGAGAAGACAAGACGACCGACGTGACGGTGAGCACTGTCGACGGCGGGGAGGAGAAGGTGCGGCTCCATTCCTCCTTCTGGCCCGGGATCGAGTGGGCCCTCGCTCACAACGCGACCGTGTGGCTGGCGATGGCCGACCCGGAGCTGTGGATCCCGAACACTGTCGACTACGTCATGATCGTGACCGAGGCCAGGCAGGTCTTCTTCCCGGGCGATTGCCTTGACGAGGTGCTGCGCGTGCCGCTCCGGGAGGCGCTCGGAACCGAGGCCAACGCGGTGCTGGCGGGTCTGCCCGAGGTCGCTCCCGGCGAGACGCGAGCGTATCTGGGGATCGAAGAGCCCGCGGAACCGGAGCCCGACCCCGATCACACGATCCTGAATCCCGACGACGTCGACGCATCGGTCCTGGACCCGCTCACCCCGATCGGTGTGAACATCACCACCACGGGGGCCATCGGAGATGGCATCACGTTCACCATCTGCACTCGCATCTCCGCGGGGTGGAACGACTGCATAGTGGCGGACGAACGCGGTAACCAGGGGTGGAACATCAGTGCGTACGTCGACGACACGGGTGAGCTCGAGTTCTGGTTGCTCGACGCGGACGCGAACGTGTCCAAGCCCCTCGGGAAGCTCGGTCAGGTCTCCACCGGCGGCAAGGGGATACGGGTTCTCGTCGACACGTCAGGCGTCACCGCCGACGGCACGATCCAAAGCCAGGACCTTGTCCAGCTCGTGAAGTAGCCGCACCGGGCGGGCCCGTCACGCTCTATTGGCCCCTTCGAGGGGCTAATCGTCGTTCCTCGCCAGCCCCCTCCTCCTCGATCGGCGGCTCAGCAACACGCGAAGCGCAGTATCCGGCCGTAGATCGCTGCATTTCGTCTCAGGCGGCGTTGGAGAAACCCATTTCATGAGCGCGAATGCCGGAAAGCCTCAAACAGCCGTTGACCTCCCGCGGGATGTGTGCACGCATGTGTGAACCACGCTCGTTCGCCCGCGTGTTTCCGCGGATCCTGGCCCACGCCGTTTGGTCTACGGATCAGAAGGTTGGGAGTTCGAGTCTCTTCGGGCGCACACTGTGTTGAGACAGTGATCGAAAACCGGCGGATTTCCGCGGGTTTTCGTGTTCTCGGGGCTCTCCGCAGCCGCGTCAGTCGGTGGGCCGCCGGCGCAGTCGCTTGATGTCGGTGCGGCGCTGCTTGTCGTTCAGCCGGCGCTCCTTCGCCCCTCGGGTCGGCTTTGTCGGCCGGCGCGCCGGCGCGGGTGGCCGCAGGGCATCCGCCACGACGGCGGCCAGCCGTGCGCGTGCCGCATCACGGTTGCGCAGCTGCGCACGGTGCTCGGATGCCGCGATCGTCAGCACGCCGCCCACCAGTCGGCCGCGCAGCCGCTCGAGGAGCCGCTCGCGCTGATGCGGCGAGAGCACGGTCGACGTGGCGGCATCCCAGCTGAGCTCCACGCGGGAGTCCGCCGTGTTCACGCCCTGCCCGCCCGGTCCGGACGACCGCGAGAAGCGCCACGACAACTCGGACTCGGGAATGGTGACCCCGGCCGTGACCCGCAGACCGGGGCGGTGGGGAGTGGCCATGGATCCATCATCCTCCGCGCGGGGATGCCGCGAGATTAGGCTCGTGCCCATGGCATCCCCGGCACCGACACCTGCGACGCGCTGGGACCGCCTGGCGCCCGACGCCGTGGCGGAGATCTTCGCGGGGACCTCGGCGCGATGGTGGCTCTCCGGCGGGGCGGCGCTCGACCGCTGGCTCGGCGCGCCGATCCGCGAACGCGCCAACACGGACGTCAGCACGACCTCCCGTGATCTGGCTCCGCTGGTCGAGGCACTGCCCGCGGGCTTCAGCGCCTGGGCGCCGCTCGGCGACGACGACCTCGTCCCGTTCGCCGACGCTCCGGCCGACGCCGACCTGCAGCCAGTCCGCATCCACGACGACGAGAAGGGTGCGTGGGTGCTGCAGGTCAACATCGAGGACGGCACCGACCGGGCGTGGCTCTACCGGCGCGACCCGCGGCTGCAGCTGCCGTGGGACCGTGCGGTGCTCGACATCGACGGCATCCCGACCGGCGCACCCGAGGTGCAGCTCGTCTGGAAGGCGCTGCGTCCGCGCCCCGAGGACGAGACCGACAAGGATGCCGTGCTGCCGACCCTGTCGGAGGAGGCGCGGGCGTTCTTCGAGACGGCGCTGCTGCGCATCCATCCGCACTCGACGTGGGCGATCCACGTGCGGAGCCCGCTCACTCCCGCGAAGGCCAGCTGGAACCGCAGGAAGGCCTGAGGCGCGCCCGCGCTACTCGGCCGCCCGGTTCCGGTACCCGGCGTCGGCGACCGCGTCGAAGACGAGGCTACGGAACCACTGCTGGGCGGGCGAGAGCCGCGCCTCGCCGCGCGTGTAGAGGGCGACCGGCGTGCTCTCCCCGGGCCACGGCAGGTCCGCGATCCGCAGCCGGGGGAACCACCCGCAGAACACCTCCGCGACGTGCCGTGGCAGCAGCACGACGAGATCGGTGGCCTCCAGCACCGCGGGCACCGTCGCGTATTCCTCGACGGTCAGCGCCACCTCTCCCATGAGGCCGTGCTCGGTGAGCAAGCGGACCGGGAACACATGCCCGCCGCGCGCCGACACGCGGACGAAGCGTCGTCCGGCGAACATCTCCGGCCCCGTGGGCGGAAGGGGGTGCGCACGCGAGGAGAGTGCGACGTATTCGACCCCGCGCACGCGCGTGCGCCACAGATGCGGAGAGTCCAGCGCGGACACCGTCAGCGCCAGGTCGACGGTCCCGCGGATGAGGCCGTCTTCGACGTCGGTCGAGTCCAGCCGCTCGACCTGCAGATGCGGACGCGACGCCTCGCGCGCGAGCGCCGCCATGATGGGCGGGAGGAACGTCTGCTCGCCGATCGACGTGAGCCCGAGCACGAGCTGGCCGGTGAATCGGGCCGGGTCGAAGGTCTCCGGGACGTGGACCGTCGCGTCGATCTGCGCGATGGCCTCCTGGAGGGGGGCGAAGAGCTGCGTGGCGTGCGCGGTCGGCACCATCACGTGGCCCTCGCGCCGGAAGAGGTCGTCGCCGAACCGCTCCCGGAGTCGCCCGAGCGTGTAGCTCACGGTCGGCTGCGTGACGTGGAGTTCGGCCGCGGCTGCGGTGAGGCTCCGCTGCTCGTAGAGGACGACGAAGGTGCGGAGCTGGTTCAGGTCCACGAGAGACATCCCATCGATCCCATCTATTCGGTATAGCGTCCGAATCTATTGGACCACAGCTCGAACCGCGCCTAGGGTCGTCAGTAGCAGCCGCCCGACGGGGCACGGCAGAGTGACAAGGACGACACGCGTTGATCATCGACATCCACGGCCACTACACGACGGCCCCCGCGCAGCTCGGTGCGTGGCGGGACCTGCAGATCGCCTTCGCCGACGGGCGCGGCGAGTCGCCCGACCCGACTGCGCTGCGCATCAGCGATGACGACATCCGCGAGACGATCGAGGCCAATCAGCTGAAGCTCATGGATGAGCGCGGCAGCGACCTCACCGTGTTCAGCCCGCGCGCCTCCTTCATGGCCCACCACATCGGAGACCTCGGGGTGAGCGAGACGTGGGCGCGCATCTGCAACGACCTGTGCGCGCGGGTGAGCGAGCTCTTCCCGGACCGCTTCCTTCCCGGTGCGATGCTCCCGCAGTCGCCCGGCGTCGATCCGAGGACGACCCTCGCGGAGCTCGACCGCGCGGTCAACGATCTCGGCGTCGTCACCGTCAACCTCAACCCGGACCCCTCCGGCGGTCTGTGGACGGCGCCGCTGCTGACGGACAGGTCGTGGTACCCGCTGTACGAGAAGCTCGTCGAGTACGAGCTGCCGGCCATGATCCACGTCAGCACGTCGTGCAAGCCGCAGTTCCACACGACCGGCGACCACTACCTCGGCGCCGACACGACGGCCTTCATGCAGCTGATGAAGGGTGACCTGTTCCGGGACTTCCCGGATCTGAAGGTCGTGATCCCGCACGGCGGCGGCGCCGTGCCGTACCACTGGGGACGCTTCCGCGGCCTTGCGATGGCGCTCGGCAAGCCCGAGCTCGAAGAGCACCTGTTGGACAACGTGTTCTTCGACACGTGCGTGTACCACCAGCCGGGCATCGACCTGCTGACGACGGTCATCCCGACCGATAACATCCTCTTCGCGAGCGAGATGATCGGCGCCGTCCGCGACATCGACCCGCGCACGGGACACCACTTCGACGACACGAAGCGGTACGTCGACGCCACCCCGAACCTCACCGACGACGATCGCCGGCAGGTGTTCGAGGGCAACGCCCGCCGCGTCTACCCCCGCCTGGACCGCGCCCTCGCCGCGCGCGGCCGCTGAGCCCCACCCGGAGAACGACATGACCCGCCTGAACAACCTCGGCATCGTCCGCACCAACATCGAGCGTCCCGACCCGTCCGACGTGGCCCGCCTGTCCCGGTTCGGCGTCGCGACGATCCACGAGGCGATGGGCCGCGTCGGCCTCCTGCGTCCCTACATCCGTCCCGCCTACAGCGGCGCGAAGCTGTGCGGTCCCGCCGTCACGGTCCTACTGCAGCCCGGCGACAACTGGATGTTCCACGTTGCCGCCGAGCAGGTGCAGGAGGGCGACGTCCTCGTCGCCGGCTGCACGACGGAGAGCGAGGACGGCTTCTTCGGCGAGCTGCTCGCCACGTCGCTCACTGCGCGCGGCTGCAAGGGGCTCGTCATCGACGGCGGCGTCCGCGACGTCGCCGACCTCGAGAAGATGGATTTCCCGGTCTTCTCCCGCGCCATCAACTCCAAGGGCACCATCAAGGCGACGCTCGGCTCTGTGAACGTCCAGGTCGTCGTCGCCAACGCCGTGGTCAACCCCGGCGACGTCGTCGTCGCGGACGTGGACGGCGTCGTCGTCGTCCCGCGTGAGCTCGTCGGCGCGGTGGCGGATGCGTCGCAGAGGCGCGAGGACCTCGAGGAGTCGAAGCGGCAGAAGTTCCGCGACGGCGTCCTGGGCCTCGATCTCTACGGGATGCGCGAGCCGCTCGCGAAGGCCGGCCTCGAGTACGTGGAGGACTGAGCGATGGCGCACGGAGACACCAGCGGCGGCTTCGAGAAGACCCGCGGCTGGCTCGACTGGTACGACGGCCCGGCGACCCCCACGTTCACCCTGCCCGCGGGCGCCGTCGACGCGCACTGCCACGTCTTCGGCCCCGGCGAGCAGTTCCCGTACGCCCCAGGGCGCAAGTACACGCCGTGCGACGCGTCGGCCGACGCGCTGTTCGCGCTCCGCGACCACCTCGGCTTCGACCGCAACGTGATCGTCCAGGCGACCTGCCACGGCGCCGACAACCGTGCTCTCGTCGACGCCCTGCAGCGCAGCGGGGGCCGTGCGCGCGGCGTCGCGACGGTGCGCCGCGACGTCACCGACGAGCAGCTCGCGGAACTGCACGCGGCGGGTGTCCGCGGCGTCCGGTTCAACTTCGTCAAGCGCCTCGTCGACCGCGTGCCGACGGAATCGCTCGGCGAGATCGTCGAGAAGATCGCCCCCCTCGGGTGGCACGTCGTGATCTACTTCGAGGCCGAGGATCTGCCCGGGCTGTACGACTTCTTCTCCGCGATCCCGACCGACGTCGTCGTCGACCACATGGGTCGCCCCGACGTCACGAAGGACCCCGACGGCCCCGAATTCGGGCTGTTCCTCCGCTTCCTGCGGGAGAACCCGAACGTGTGGACCAAGGTGTCCTGCCCCGAGCGTCTCTCCGCCACCGGTCCGCGGGCCCTCGACGGGGAGCAGAATGCCTACACGGACGTCGTTCCGTTCGCCAGACGCGTCGTCGAGGAGTTCCCCGACCGCGTGCTGTGGGGCACCGACTGGCCCCATCCCAACCTGAAGGACCACATGCCCGACGATGGGCTCCTGGTCGATTTCATCCCGCACATCGCCCCCACCGCCGAGCTTCAGCAGAAGCTCCTGGTGGACAATCCGCGCCGTCTCTACTGGCCCGAAGGAAACTGACATGGCACTCGAAAAGCCGTACAAGAACGTCCCCGGCACGATCATCTTCGACGCCGAGCAGGCCCGGAAGGGCTACCAGCTCAACCAGCTGTCGATGTCCCTGATGAAGCCGGAGAACCGCGCGCGCTTCCTCGCCGACACCCCCGCGTACCTCGACGACTGGGACCTCACGCCGAAGGCGCGCCAGGCCGTGCTCGACATGGACCTCAACGCGATGATGGAGGAGGGAGGCAACATCTACTTCCTCTCCAAGATCGGCGCCACCCACGGTCTGAGCTTCCAGCAGATGGCCGGCTCGATGACCGGGATGAGCGAAGCCGCCTACCGCGACATGATGATCGGCGGTGGGCGCCGCCCCGAGGGCAACCGCCTGAAGGACCTCGACGGCTGGACGCCGCCGAGCACCGAGAAGTCCGAGGTGATGCGCCGCGACGCCCCCGCGAGGTACACATCGGCGCTGTTCACCTCGCATGTCCCGGCGATCGGTGCGGCGATGGACCTCGGCAAGACCGAGGAGCCGTACTGGAAGAAGGTCTTCGACGGCTACACGTGGACCCGCCAGTGGGCCAAGGAGAACACGCCGGATGTCGTCATCCTCGTCTACAACGACCACGCCACCGCGTTCGACGCCTCCATCGTCCCCACCTTCGTGCTCGGCACGGGAGCCGAGTACCCGGTCGCCGACGAGGGCTACGGGCCGCGTCCCGTGCCCGACGTGCAGGGCTACCCCGAATTCGCCGCGCACCTCGCGCAGTCGATCATCCAGGACGACTTCGACCTGACCCTCGTCAACGAGATGGTCGTCGACCACGGGCTCACCGTGCCGCTGTCCCTCGTCTTCGGCGATGTGGAGGAGTGGCCCTGCAAGGTCATCCCGCTCGCCGTCAACGTCGTGCAGTACCCGGTGCCCTCCGGCCGCCGCTGCTACGAGCTGGGCCGTGCCCTCCGCCGCGCCCTCGACAAGTGGGACGGCGACGAGCTCAACGTGCAGATCTGGGGCACCGGCGGCATGAGCCATCAGCTCCAGGGTCCCCGCGCCGGGCTCATCAACGCCGAGTGGGACAACGCGTTCCTCGACCATCTCATCGCCGACCCGCTGGGCCTCACCGAGTGGTCGCACATGGAGTACGTCGACGAGGCCGGTTCCGAGGGCATCGAGCTCGTCGACTGGCTCATCGCGCGCGGCGCGATGGACGACCAGTTCGCGGGCGACGCGCCGTGGGTCGATCACCGGTTCTACCACGTGCCCGCCTCGAACACCGCGGTCGGCCACCTCGTGCTGAGCAACCCCAGCGCCTGAGTCATTCAAGGAGACACCCGCCCATGAGCAACGACAAGGTCCGCGTCGCGGTCGTCGGCGCCGCCGGCGCCTTCGGCATGAAGCACCTCGACGGCCTAGCGAACATCGCCGACGCCGAGGTCACCGTCGTCAGCGGCACCCGTCCCGAACCCACCCACGCCGTCGCCGAGACCTACGGCGTCGCGCACGCCGTCGTCGGTCTCGATGCTGTCCTCGAGCGGGACGATGTGGACGCGGTCATCCTCGCGACCCCCACCCAGCTGCACGCGGCCCAGACCCAGGCCGTCCTGGCGGCGGGCAAGCACGTGCAGGTCGAGATCCCGCTCGCCGACTCCTTCGCCGACGCCGAGGCGACGCTCGCCGCCGCCGAGGCGTCCGGTCTGGTCGCGATGGTCGGCCACACACGCCGGTTCAACCCATCGCACCAGTACGTGCACGACCGGATCGCCGCCGGGGAGTTCCACGTCCAGCAGATGGACGTACAGACGTACTTCTTCCGCCGCACCAACACGAACGCCAAGGGCGAGGCGCGCTCGTGGACCGACCACCTGCTGTGGCACCACGCGGCACACACGGTCGACCTGTTCGCCTACCAGGCCGGAAAGATCGTGCAGGCGAACGCCATCCAAGGGCCGCTGCACCCCGAGCTCGGCATCGCGATGGACATGTCCGTCCAGCTCAAGAGCGAGACCGGCGCGATCTGCACGCTGTCCCTCTCCTTCAACAACGACGGGCCGTTCGGGACGTTCTTCCGTTACATCGGCGACACCGACACGTACATCGCCCGGTACGACGATCTCGTCAACGGCAAGGAGGAGCCCATCGACGTGTCGCATGTCGCCGTCAGCATGAACGGCATCGAGCTGCAGGACCGCGAGTTCGTCTCCGCCATCCGCGAGGGCCGCGAGCCGAACTCCTCGATCCGTCAGGTGCTCGACTGCTACCGCGTCCTCGGCATGCTCGAGGAACAGCTCGCGTGAATCTGCCGCGCCTCGGCCTCGGCTGCATGAACCTCAGCCACGCCTACGGCATCCCGCCGTCCTTCGAGGACGGCGTGGCGATCCTGCGTGGAGCGCTCGACGACGGCATCCGCCTGCTCGACACCGCGACGCTGTACGGCGCCGGTCGCAACGAGGAGCTCGTCGGCCGCGCGATCGCGGGACGCCGCGACGAGGTCGTCCTCGCGAGCAAGGGCGGCATGGCGATGGTCGACGGCGTCAAGGTCATCGACGGGCGGCCCGCGACGCTGCGCGGCCACGTCGACGCGTCGCTCGCACGGCTCGGCGTCGACCACATCGACCTGTACTACCTGCACCGATGGGATAAGGACGTGCCCATCGGCGACAGCGTCGGGGCCCTCGCCGAGGCCGTGGATGCCGGCAAGATCGGTGCGATCGGGCTGTCCGAGGTGTCGGTCGCCCGCCTCCGCGAGGCGCAGGCCGTGGCGCCCATTGCCGCCGTGCAGAACGAGTACTCGCTGTGGACCCGCAACGCCGAGCTCGGCATGCTCGAGGCCAGCCGCGCGGACGGGGTCGCGCTGGTCGCATTCTCCCCGGTCGCGCGCGGGTTCCTCGCGGACGGGATCACCGACCCGGAGACGCTCGTCCCGAAGGACATCCGCCGCGCCATGCCCCGGTTCCAGCCGGAGCACTGGCCCGCCAACGCCGCCCTCCTGCCGCCGTGGCGCGCGCTCGCCGCCGAGGCGGGGTGCTCGCCCGCCCAGCTCGCGCTGGCGTGGCTGCTCTCCCGCGGCGACCACGTCGTGCCGATCCCGGGCAGCACGCGCGCCGGCCACGTGCGTGAGAACCTCGCCGCCGTCGACGTCGTCGTCGATGCCGCCGTACTCGAGCGGGCCGGCGCGCTCATCTCCTCAGGGACCGTCTCCGGCTCCCGGTACAACGCGGTCGGCAACTCCGAGGTCGACGCCGAGACGTTCGAGGACTCTGCAGCAGGCGGCGCCGCGTGAGGGCGATCTCCTCGATGGCGACCCGGCACGTGCTCGCAGACCTGACCGCGGCGGCCGTCGCGGCGGGGCTTCCCCAGGTCGACGTGGAATCCGTCGGGGGTGTGGATGCCGCGCAGCGCGTGGCCGCGGGGGAGCCGCTCGACCTCGTGTTCCTCGCTTCCGACGCCCTGGCGCGGCTCGCCGCGGACGGCCATCTCGACGCGGACTCCGTCGTCCCCCTGATGCTGTCGCAGGTCGCGGTCGCCGTCCCCTCCGGTTCCGACGAGCCCGCCGCGCAGCCCGAGGGCGCCGCGTTCCCGGACGCCGCGGGCGTGCGCGACGCGCTCCGCGGCGCCGGACGGATCGGCTACTCCACGGGTCCGAGCGGGACGGCTCTGGTGGCGATGATCGAGAAGTGGGGCCTCACGGGCGAGATCGGCGGCCGACTCGTGCAGGCACGCCCCGGCATCCCCGTCGCGCGGTCGCTCGCGGCCGGCGACGTCGACCTCGGCTTCCAGCAGCTCAGCGAGCTCGTCGGGCAGCCCGGCATCCGCATCCTCGGCGTCCTCCCGGCGGAGTGCGCCATCGACACCGTGTTCTCCGGCGCGGTCGCGACGACGTCCGCCGACCCGGCGGCGGCGCGGCGCGTGCTCGCCTTCCTGGCGTCGGACGCGGCGACCCGGATCGCATCGGCGCACAGCTTCAGCCTCCCGCCTGCGTCGTAGTCCCGGCGCCATGACACGCGTCGTCGTGCCGCGCAAGGACCCGTCTTTCCCAGGCGTGTCGCGATAGCGTGGAAAGGGCGTCCGATGGCGGCGGCATCCGTCGAAAGGGAACTTCCATGAACTCAGGCACCGAACCGGCCCGCGCCCACGTGCGCGTGACGGGAGAATCGGCGGAGTTCGCCCTGGCGGGCGCGGAGGTCGAAAGCCTGTCCGCAGCGGATGCCGACGGCATCCGGCAGCTGATCGTCACCCGCGCGCGCGACGAGGCGGCGCGCATCGGCGAACCGGTCGAGCTGTCCACGAGCGGTGATCACGGAGAGCACACGCTGCAGGTCGAGCCCGACGGCGAGCTCATCGTCCAGATGACGGACAAGACGGTCACCCGCGCGGAGCTGCGCGAGCAGGCGTGGTGGACGACGGACGCCGTCCCCGCCCCGTGGACCTCCACGCTGGACGACGGGGACGACGACGACCTCGACGAGCCGGCGGCATCGGTGCCGGAGCCGCTCGCCCCCGACCTCGGGACGCCGCAGTTCGCGTTCACGGTCCCCGAGGATCTCGGCCCCTACGAGCCCTCCGAGCCGGCGCCGGACGACGACGATGACGACGTCGAGGATGCCGTCTCGCCGTGGGCCCCCGTTTCCGCCGACGGTCCCGCCGACCACGCCGCCGAGCCTGCCGACGCGCCGTCGACGGACGGAGCCGCCGATGCTCCCGCCGGCACAGAGCCGACCGACGAGCCGATCGATGCCGAAGGCACAGAGTCCACCGACGAGCCGAACGACACCGAAGACCCGGAGTCCGCAGACGCGCCGCCGGAGTTCGTGAGCCCGCCCGCGATGCCCACCGGGCTCACCGACATCCCGCCGGTCCCGGTGCTGTCCGGGCCGCTCGCGACATTCGGGGAGAGCGCACGCCCGTCCTTCATCGAGCCCGCGAGCGAGCACCCCGCGAAGCTCGACGGCTGGCGCGCGTTCCTCGCGCAGCTCGGCATCCCCATGCGCCCCTCGCGCGCGGCGATCCAGCGCGCCGAATGGGAGATGGCGGTCTCGCGGCACTGGGCGGGCTGCCGCACGATCGCGGTCGCGAACGGCAAGGGCGGCGTCGGCAAGACGATGACGACCGCCGTCCTCGCCGCCGTCTACGCGCGGCACGGCGGAGGCACGGTGCTCGCGTGGGACAACAACGACACCCGCGGGACGCTGGGCTGGCGCACCGAGCAGGGCGACTACGACACGACCATCCGCGACCTGCTGCCGCACGCGGCCCGGCTGCTGGAGACGACGGCGTCGGTCTCCGACATCGCCCGGTACGTCCACCACCAGACCGTCGACCGGTACGACGTCCTGCGCTCCAACCCCGAGCTGCTCGCCGCCGATCAGCGCATCACGACGGCCGACTTCGACCTGCTCATGCAGGTCGCCGCGCGTTACTACCGCATGGTGATCTTCGACTCCGGCAACGACGAATCCGCCGATCGCTGGCTGCGGATGATCGACTCCGCGCACCAGCTCGTCGTGCCGACGCTGGCCGCCCCCGAGTCGGCCGAGTCCGCCGCCCTGCTCCTGGATGCGCTGCGCCGCCGCGATGAGCACTCCCGCCGCCTCGCCGACAACGCCGTCGTGATCGTGAGCCAGTCCGAGCGCTCGAACGCCGCCGCCGTGCAGGAGATCGCCGAGGGATTCGTGGGTCACGTCCGCGCCGTCGAGGTCATCCCGTTCGACGACGCGCTCAAAGCCGGCCGCATCCGCTACGGGAGCCTGCAGCCGAAGACCGGCGACGCCTGGATGCGCGCCGCGGCCGCCGTCGCCGACGGGCTCTGAGCGCTCCGACCGGAGTCGCGGGGAAGAGAGGCGGCCCAGCATCAGGGGCACCCGAAGCCTCGCCCGACCTGGGCCGCCGTCCCACAGCTCGATGACCCGAACATCTGTGCCGAGGGCGTACCCAACGTATCGCCCCTCGCGGATCGCTGCCGGGGGCTTGACCGGGAGGTTCCGCGACCGATAGGGTCCCAGAAAACCACCACGCGGAGGTTTCTGCTATTCTGGCTCCGCGCACCGCCGCGCGTGCGCTTCATCGACGGAGAGGACGGTCATCGTGGCCCGACCGGAAGCATCAGTGCAGCTCTACACGCTCGCACAGCAGTTCACCGCAGACATGGACGGATCGCTCGAGAAGCTCGCCGCCCTGGGGCTGCGCAACGTGGAGGCGTTCGACTTCGTGCGCCGGCCCGCCGAGATCCGACGCGCACTGGATGCCGCGGGGCTCGCATCGCCCACGGGGCACGCGCCGCTCCTGTCCGATGAGCTGTGGACGCCGGACGGCTCGATTCCGACCCCCGCCCCGGAGGTCGTCTTCGAGGCCGCCGCGACGCTCGGGGTGACCACGGTCATCGACCCCTTCGTGGCGCCCGACCGCTGGCTGACCCTCGAGGGCGTGACGGACATCGCCGACCGGCTCAACAACCTCGTCGAGGTCGCTGCCGGCTTCGGGCTGGCGGTCGGCTACCACAACCACGCGCAGGAGTTCGTGGCCGACTTCGACGGCCAGACGGCGTACGAACGGTTCGTCGAGCTCACCGACGAGCGCGTGGAGATCGAGCTCGACCTGTTCTGGGCTCTGACCGGTGGGCAGGACGTCACGGGTCTCGTGTCCCGTCTCGGCGACCGCCTCACCGCCGTGCACGTGAAGGACGGCATCGCGCCGGCAGAGAACCCGTTCGCGCCCGGCGCCGAGAAGTTCGGTTCCGAGACGCTCGACCAGCGCCGGCCCGGCGAGGGCGACGTGCCGCTCGCCGACGCGCTGCGCGCGGCCACCGCGGTGCGCTACGCCGTCATCGAGTACGACAACCCGCCGGGCGACGTGTTCGACGACGTCGCCGCGAGCCTCGCCTTCCTGCGCGACGGGGGGTTCGTCCGATGAGCGCGGTCGGAGTCGGCGTCATCGGCGCCGGTGTCATCAGCGACACCTACCTGTCCCACCTGTCCTCGTTCCCCGACGTCGACGTCGTCATCGTCGGCGATCTGGACGTCGAGCGCGCGGCTGCCCAGGCCGAGAAGCACGGCGTCGCCCAGCACGGCTCCGCCGACGATGTGCTCGCCCACCCGGACGTCGCGCTCGTCGTGAACCTCACGATCCCGGCCGCGCACATCGAGGTCTCGCGCCGCGCCATCGCCGCCGGCAAGCACGTCTGGTCGGAGAAGCCGCTCGGACTGGACCGGGACGGCGCGGCCCAGCTGCTCCGCGAGGCCGACGCCGCCGGACTGCGGGTGGGGTCGGCGCCCGACACCCTCCTGGGTCCCGGTTTCCAGGCGGCGCGACGCGCGGTGGAGGACGGCCTGATCGGCCGCCCGCTGTTCGCGCAGACGGTCTTCCAGACGCAGGGGCCGGACCTCTGGCATCCGAATCCCGCCTTCCTCTTCGCGCAGGGCGCGGGCCCGCTGCTGGACATGGGGCCGTACTACTTCTCCGCGCTCGTGAGCCTGTTCGGGCCCGTCGACCGGGTCTCCGCCTTCGGGACGAAGACCGCCGACGAACGCCGGATCCACACGGGCCCGAACGCGGGCACCCCGTTCGCCGTCGAGGTCCCCTCGACGATGCAGGTGCTCGCCGCGTTCGCTTCCGGCGCGCAGTCGCAGAGCCTCCTGAGCTTCGACTCCGCCCTGGAACGGCACGGCATCGTCGAGATCCACGGCACCGAGGGGTCGCTCGTCATCCCCGACCCCAACCAGTTCGCGGGCCGGATCGCCTACGTCAAGCCGCTCGGCGTGCTGCGCGACGGCATGTCCTTCGAGCAGACCTGGATCGAGATCGAGCACGAGGACGTCGCCGTGGGCCGCGGCCTCGGCACCCTCGACATGGTCCGCGCGATCGCAGAGGGTCGCCCGCACGTCGCCTCCGGCGAGCTCGGGTACCACGTCCTGGACGTGCTCCTCTCGGCCGAGGAGTCCGCGGCGACCGGCGCCACCGTGCGCGTCGAGAGCACCGTGGCACCCGTGCCGCTGCTGCCGGCGGGCTTCGACCCGTTCGCGTCGACGCTCTGACGCGCAGCGCGCGCGTCAGGCGCGGGTCTTCGGACCCGCGAGAAGGCGATCGAGGAGGCCCAGCGCCGCTTCGTGGTCGACGGACGGCTCCAGGAGCCACTGCGTCTGGAGTCCGTCCGAGGCCGCGATGGTGAGCGCCGCGACGAGCCCGGGATCGAGGTCGTCCCGGACGTGGCCGGACGCCTGCAGGTCGCGGACGCGCGCGGTCATGTCCTCGCGGAGCGCCGCGAACCGTCGGCCGATGAAGGCCTGCGCGGCCGGGTGGCCGTCCTCGAGGGCGGCGGCGACGAGCGTCGAGTAGAGCTGCACCAGACCGGGGATCTCGCGATTCTCGGCCGCGGAGGTCTGCATCATCTCGGCGGGCGTCGCATCCGGTGAGCGCGGAGGGCTGTCCGAGCGGTGCTCGGACTCGCGGTACACCTCGACGAGGAGCTCCTCCAGCGAGCCGAAGTAGTGCGTGAGGGCGGCGTGGGTGACGCCGACCTCCTGGGCGATCGCGCGCAGGCTCGTCCGCCGCGCACCGCGCTGCGCGAAGACCTCGATGGCCCGGTCGAGGATCTCCTGCCGGCGGGCGATCCCTTTCGCATAGCTCCCGCGCTGCGGCGTCGGAGCTGAGTCGGGGGCGGGCACGGGGGAAGTCTATCGCCGGGCAGAATGGAAGAGCCGGGCCAGAGGGACCGGACGGCGACCGCACCGCGAGAGGGAACCATGTCGATCACCGAGCGCCAGATCTTCGAACCGGATGGCCGTGCCGTCCCGTACACCGACGAGGGGGCCGGCCCCGCACTCGTGCTGCTCCCCGCGCGCGGCCTCGACATCACCTACCTCGGTACGCTCGCGAGCGTCCTCGTCGAAGAGGACTTCCGCGTCGTGCAGGTCGGCGCCCGGCAGCCCGGCACCGCGGCGCTCACGATGCACGACCTCGCGCAGGATGTCGTCGACGTCATGGACCACCTCGGCATCGACCACGCCTGGATCGGCGGGCACGCGTTCGGCGGCGCCGTCGCGCGCACCGTCGCGCTCGATCATCACGACCGCGCGAACGGCGTGCTGCTGCTGGGCGTCGAAGGCTCGCAGCCGGAGCCGCCCTCCGGAGACACCCCGGACCACGACTTCCTGGCCCGCGCGCGCGATGCCGCCGTCGAGGAGCTGCAGGCCGCCGCCCTCGCCGCCACGCCTGAGGCGGAGTGGGCCGCCGTCGCGCCGGGGCTGCCCGCGCTCATCATCCAGGGGACCGAGGATCGGATCACCCCGACGGCGAACGGCGAGCGGCTGCAGGCGTCGGCCCCCGACCGAGCGAGCGTCGTGCGGATCGACGGCGGGGGGCACCTCTTCGTTTCCACCCACGCGGGTCACACGGCGGCGGTCATCGAGGACTACCTCGACTGGGACTGATTGCGGCTCAGCGGATCCTGCGGCGGTACACGGCGATCGCGGCGGCGTAGCCGACCAGGAGGATCCCGACGAGCCACGCGAGCGCGATCCAGATGTCGCCGCCCACCGGCTCCTGCGCGAACAGCGCGCGCAGCGTGTCGACGATGGAGGTGACCGGCTGGTTCTCCGCGAACCAGGCGACCGGGCCCGGCATCGAACCGGTGGGCACGAAGGCCGAGCTGATGAACGGCAGGAAGATCAGCGGGTAGCTGAAGGCGCTCGCGCCGTCGACCGTCTTCGCCGACAGGCCGGCGACGACCGCGATCCAGGTGAGCGCGAGCGTGAAGAGGATCAGGATGCCGGTGACGGCCAGCCAGGCGAGAACGGATGCGCCGGTGCGGAACCCGACCAGGAGCGCGACGCCGATGACGACCGCGACGGAGACGAGGTTCGCCGCGAGCGAGGTGACCACGTGCGCCCAGAGCACGCTCGAGCGTGCGATCGGCATCGACTGGAAGCGCTCGAAGATGCCGCCCTGCATGTCGAGGAAGAGCCGATAGGCGGTGTAGGCGACACCCGAGGCGATCGTGATGAGCAGGATGCCGGGCAGCAGGTAGTCGACGTACGAGACGTCCGAGCCGGTCTCGATCGCTCCGCCGAACACGAACGTGAACAGCAGCATGAGCGCGATCGGGGTGACCGCGGTCGTGATGATCGTGTCGGGGCTGCGGAGGATGTGCCGCAGCGACCGGCCGGTGAGGACGGCGGTGTCGCCGAGCATGTGGGTGGTCATCGGATGTCCTTGCCGACGAGCGCGAGGAAGACATCCTCCAGTGAGGGCTGCTTCTCGACGTACTCGACTTCTGCGGGTGGGAGGAGGCGACGGAGCTCTTCGAGCGTGCCGTTCTGGATGATCCTGCCGTCGTGCAGGATGGCGATGCGGTCGGCGAGCTGCTCGGCCTCATCGAGGTACTGGGTGGTCAGCAGCACCGTCGTGCCGGCGCCCGCGAGCGCCTTCACGGTCTGCCACACGTCGAGTCGCGCCTGCGGGTCGAGCCCCGTGGTGGGCTCGTCGAGGAAGATGATCGGCGGGTCGCCGATGAGGCTCATCGCGATGTCGAGGCGGCGGCGCATCCCGCCCGAGTAGGTCGCGGCCTTCCGCCCGCCGGCGTCCGTGAGGGCGAAGCGGGCGAGCAGCCCGTCGGCGATCGCGCCCGGATCCTTCAGGTGACGCAGTCGCGCGACCAGCACGAGGTTCTCCCGGCCGGTGAGCACGTCGTCGACCGCGGCGAACTGTCCCGTGAGGCTGATCGACTCCCGCACGTCGCCGGCCTCGCGCACGACGTCGAAGCGGTGGACGCGCGCCGTCCCGGCGTCCGGGGCGAGCAGGGTCGACAGGATGCGCACGAGGGTCGTCTTGCCGGCGCCGTTGGCGCCCAGCAGGGCGAAGATGCTCCCGCGAGCGACCTCGACGTCGACGCCGCGCAGCACGGGCACCTCGCCGAAGGACTTCTCCAGTCCCTCGACCCGGATGGCGCTGGCCGTGACCGCGGTCATGGCCGTTCCTCGCTCTCGGCATCCTCGATCGCCTTCGTCAGGCGAGCCCGCTCCTTGTCGATCCACTGCGTGCCGGTGTACGCCTGCGCGAAGGTCTCGGCGAACTCGACCGGATCGTCGCCGACGATGTCGCGGACCGGGGTGCCGTCGGCGGCGGCCCGCTCCCACAGATCGGCGAGGTCGCCGATCATCGTGACGAGGGTGTCGCCGTCCGTGATGCCGCCGTAGTACATGAAGTACCGGTGCAGCGCCTTAGCCGCCGTCGCGTACGGCCCGGGCAGCGCGTCGATGCGCGCCTTGTCCTGTTTGTACTGCTTCTTCTGCTCCAGTGACCCCGTGAGGGCCTCGATCCATTTGGCGACCATGTCAGTTCTCTCCTTCGGGGTGTGCGGGGCGGAGTGCGTCGATCCGTTCCGAGAGGAAGCCCCATGTCCTCCAGAACTCGGCGAGCTGGGCGCGTCCCTGCGTGTTGAGGGAGTAGACCTTCCGCGGCGGGCCCTTCTCCGAGGGCACCTTCTCGACGTCCACGAAGCCCCGCTGCTCGATGCGGATGAGGAGCGCGTAGACCGTCCCCTCGACGAGGTCCGTGAAGCCCTGCTCACGGAGTCGCGCGGTGATCTCGTAGCCGTACGCGGGACGCGTCGCCAGGACGGCGAGGACGATGCCCTCCAGGGCGCCTTTGAGCATCTCGGTCATCTGACTTGCCACAGCCGCTCCGTTCTACTCAGTGATGCTGACTACCAGTAGACGGTAACACTGAGTACCGGTAGTTGGCAACACTGAGTACTGCGAATCGGGAATTACCTTCCGTGGAATGCAGTTGAGGATGCCATGGACTTCCTGCATGCCCTCGTCCGCCTCGAGACGACCCTGTGGTCGCGCGTCGAGCACGGCCTCGCCGAGCGCGGGGCCCTCGGCCTCGGCTCCCTCCTCGCCCTCCGCATCCTCTCCCGTCGTGAGGGCGCCGGTCGGGTGCTGGATGTGAGCGAGGAGCTCTCGATCACGGTGGGGGCCGCGAGCAAGGTGGTCGACCGCCTCGTGCGAGGCGGCCTCGTCGTCCGTCGCCCGCATCCGACGGACGGACGCTCCTCGCTCGTGTCCCTCACACCGGCGGGGGACGACGCGCTGACGGTGGCGGGCCGGATCGCGGAGGAACAGGTGGCCGCCTTCGTGGGCGCCGACGGCCTCGCGGCGATTCCGCAGCTGCGGCGCCTGCAGCACCTCGTGGACGGCGGCGCGGCGGTGCCGGCATGATGCCGACGATGCGGGCGGCGGTGATCGAGGGGCCCGGCGGCCCCGAGGTGCTGCAGGTCCGCGACGTCGCGCTCCCCGTGCCCGGGCCGGGACAGGTGCTGATCCGCGTGCGGGCCTTCGGGCTCAACCGCTCCGAGCTGCACTTCCGCTCGGGTGTCGCGTCCTCGGGGTCGTTTCCGCGGATCCCGGGCATCGAGGCGACCGGCGAGGTCGCGGCGGCGCCGGGGGGCGAGTTCGAGGTCGGGGCCCAGGTCATGACCATGATGGGCGGCATGGGGCGGGAGTTCGACGGCGGGTACGCGCAGTATGTCGTCGTCCCGGCGGGCCAGGTCCTGCCGTTCCGGAGCGCCCTGCCGTGGGAGCTGCTCGGTGCCGTGCCGGAGATGCTCCAGACGGCCTACGGATCGCTGCACATCGGGTTGCAGGCGCAGCGCGGACAATCGCTGCTGATCCGCGGCGGCACCTCGTCGGTGGGGCTCGCGCTCGCCGTCCTGGGAAAGCTCCTCGGGATGACGGTGTACGCGACCACGCGACGCCCGGAGGCACGGGCGCTGCTCGCGTCGGTCGGCGTCGACCACGTGCTCATCGACGACGGCGAGATCGCCGGTCAGATCCGGCGCCTGCTGCCGGAGGGGGTTGACGGCGCCGTCGAACTCGTGGGCGTCGACGCGATGAGGGACACGCTCCGCGCCGTCCGGCCCCGCGGCACGGTCTGCTTCACCGGGATGCTCTCGGATCGCTGGACGATCGCGGAGTTCTACCCGATGGACTGGATCCCGAACGGGGTCCGGCTCACGGCGTACTCGGGGGAGTCCGCGGACCTGCCGGCTTCGGCGCTGCAGGCGTTCCTCGACGCCGTCGCGTCCGGCGCCGCGACGATCCCGGTCGGACGCGTGTTCGCCCTCGACGACATCGTCGACGCGCATCGCGCGATGGAAGCCGGTCGCGTCGGCGGCAAAGGCGTCGTGCTCCCGTGAACCTCGAGATCGCGCACGCCCAGCACCTCGCCCGTCCACGGGGAGCTTCGTCTGCTGCCGAGCGTCCCCGTGTCGCGGTCACCGGCAGCACCGGTGCGCTCGGCGGCGACATCGCCGCTCGCCTCGCCGCCGCCGGCATCCCGCAGCTGCTCCTCGTGCGCGACCGCAGTCGTGCACCGGAGCTGCCCGCGACGACCGTCGTCGAGTCGCGATACGACGACCCCCGCGGCGCGACGCTGGCTCTGCAGGGCATCGATGTGCTGCTCATGGTCTCTGCGTCCGAGAGCGCCGACCGCCTCGCGCAGCATGAGGCGTTCGTTGACGCGGCGGCCGCCGCCGGGGTCGCGCACGTCGTCTACACCTCGTTCCAGGGGGCGGCCCCGGACGCGACGTTCACGCTCGCACGGGATCACCATGCGACGGAGGAGAGGATCAAAGCGTCCGGCATGGCGTGGACGATGCTCCGGGACAGCTTCTACCTCGACTTCCTTCCGCTGCTGGCGGGCGAGGACGGCGTGATCCGCGGTCCCGCGTCCGGCGGGCGCGTCGCCGCCGTGGCGCGTGCCGATGTCGCGCGCACGGCGGCGCGGATCCTCGAGCGCCCCGACACGCACCGCGGCGCGACGTACGACCTCACCGGCCCCGAGGCGCTCTCCCTGCACGACGTGGCGCGGACCCTGACGGCCGTGGGCGGCGCCCCGTGCGCTTCCACGATGAGACGGTCCCGGAAGCGTACGCATCCCGGGCGCGGTGGGAGGCGCCCGCCTGGCGGGTCGACGCCTGGGTGAGCACGTACACGGCGATCGCCGCGGGGGAGGTGTCCGCGGTGAGCTCCGCCGTCGAGGACGTCACCGGGGTTCCCCCGATGTCCTTCGTCGAGCTTCTGCGCGCGCAGCGCCCGAACCGCTGACTCCGGCGCCCTCAGCTGCAGAGCTCGGCGAACTGTGTGCCCGCGGACTGGATCGACTCCGCGACCTGCGCGAACTCGTCGTTCGCGACGAGATCCTTGACATCGTCGGTGCCGGCCAGAGCGGCGGAGAAGGCGCGCACACCTGCGCGGAAGCCGGTGAGGGCGGCGGTCACCTCGGCGTTGGTGATCTTCGGCGCGAGATCGTCCAGTTCGCCCTCCATCTTCGCCATCACCTCGGTCGCGCCGGCCAGGTCGCCGTCCTCGGACAGGCTGCTCTGCGCCTCGGAGAGCTCGGTCTGGATGTCCGCCATCCCGTCGGAGAGGACGACACATGCCTCCTCGACGCTCTGACCGTCGTCGAGGCCGGCGCAGCCGCTCAGCACAGCCAGCCCGAGGGCGATCGTGGCTCCGATGGTCGCTCTGTTCCTGACAGTGCGGCGGGACGTGCGCATGCGGGGCCTCCAGGGTCGGGGACGATCCAGGCTACAGTTCCCGCACGCGCAGCCAGACGAAGCCGTGCGCCGGCAGAGCGAGGCCCTCGTCGAGATCCACGTCGACGCCGAGCACGAGATCGTGCGCCGTGCGGTCGAACCCGGACAGCGTCAGCGGGTCGATGAGGCTCTGCTCGTCACCCACGTTCGCGAGTACGAGGATGACGCTGTCGTCGCCGCGCCGCTGGTAGCCGAGCACGGCGGGGTCGGGCGTGCGGAACCCGACCAGGGCGTTGCCGGCGAACTCCGGGGTCCCTTCTCGCACCGCGATGAGCTTCGTGAGTCGCCGGTGCACGCGCGCGGCGGGCGTATCCGCGGTCAGCCGCTCCGCATAGCGATCGCGCGGCCGGTTGCCGCGGTGCACCCAGCGCGAATCGCTCCGGCGGTCGGGGTCGTCGGTGTAGGTGTAGTCGTTCAGCTGTGCGACCTCGTCGCCGAGGTACAGCAGCGGGATGCCGCCGGTCGACAGGGCGATCGCGTGCGCGAGCACGACCCGATCCTCGCCCCCCGGATCGCCGGCCTCGATGCCGGCGAGGGATGCGGTGGTCCCGGCGATGCGCGCGTCGCCGGTGCGCGGGTTCTCCTGGAACGGGACGCCGCGCGCGAACGTGCCCTCGTGCCGCCCGACGTAGAAGTCGTTGAGGAAGCGACGGTGCGCGTACCCGTCGATGCCGAACTCCGCGGCATCCTCGTCGGCGAATGTCCACCCGATGTCGTCGTGACTGCGCACGTAGTTGACCCACGCGGTGTGCGGCGGCAGGTCGTGGCGTCGTTCCAGCGCCTGCTGGAGGAGGCGCGCGTCGCGGGTGGCGAGGGCCTCCCAGGTGAGCGCCATCTGCAGCGGGTTGTACGAGAGCTGGCACTCCTCCGGGGACACGTAGGTCAGCACCTCGTCGGGGTGCACGATCGCCTCCGACTTGAACAGCGTCCCGGGCGCGGCCATCGCGAGGACCGCGTTGAACGCCTGCAGCAGCAGGTGCGCTTCGGGGAGCGACTCGCAGGAGGTGCCCAGCCGCTTCCAGATGAAGGCGACGGCATCCATCCGCAGCACCTCGACGCCCTGGTTCGCGAGGAAGAGCATCTCGCCGGCCATGGCCCGGAACACGGCGGGATTCGCGTAGTTGAGGTCCCACTGGTACGAGTGGAACGTCGCCCACACCCACCGGCCGTCGGCGAGCTGCACGAACGATCCGGGGTGGTCCTCGGGGAAGATCTCACGGGTCGTCCGCTCGTACGCGTCCGGCATGGTGCGGTCGGGGAAGATCAGGTAGTAGTCCTCGAACTCCGGGTCGCCCGCGTACGCCTTCCGCGCCCAGTCGTGCTCGTCGCTCGTGTGATTGAAGATGAAGTCCAGCACGAGCGAGATGCCGGCGAGGCGCAGGTCGGCAGCCAGCTCGCCCAGCTGCGCGATCGAGCCCAGGCTCGGGTTGACCCGCCGGTAGCTCGAGACCGCGTAGCCCCCGTCGTTGGGGCCTTCGGGGGCATCGAACAGCGGCATGAGGTGCAGGTAGGAGAGTCCCAATTCGCGGAAGTAGGGGATCTGCTCGCGGATGCCGGCGAGGTTGCCGGCGTAGCGGTCGACGTAGCAGACACCGCCCAGCATCCGCTCGGACTGGAACCAGTCCGGATCCTCCGCGTGCCGGGTTCCGCGGACCCGCAGGTCGAGGGGGCGCGCGCTCCACGACGCGGAGGCCAGCGCCACGACCTCGGCGAGCTGCTCCTGACCGTCGGCGCGCTCGCCGTACAGGCGGGCGAACAGGTCGTGGAGGCGGGGGAACTGCTCGTCGAAGCGGGTCAGGAAGGCCTCGTCGACCCGCCCGGCTGCCTCGGCGGCGGCCAGGGCGGCGGGGCGGTCCTCATCGACCGTGGTGAGCGTGGTCATTGGCGTGTGCTCCTCCTGGCATCCACACTAGAGGGAGGCCGTCGCGCGGGCGATGGCCGCCCCGCGGAGGAAGGGCCGCCCATGCACCTCGTCCAGATCGCCCAGCACGCCGATGATCTCGACCGCGCCGCCGACTTCTACACGGTGCTGCTCGGGCAGCCGCCTGTGGCCCGCTTCGACCCGCCGGGTCTGCTGTTCTTCGAGCTCGAGGGCACACGGCTCCTCCTGGACCGGAACGCCCCGACCGCCCTGCTGTACCTGCGCGTCGACAATGTGCACGACGCCATCGAGCGGCTCGCCGGGATCGCCGACGTCGTCACCCAGCCCCACGTGATCTTCACGCACGACTCCGACCTCCTCGGCCCCGAGGGGCACGAGGAATGGCAGGCGTTCATCCGCGACACCGAGGGCAACACCGTCGGGCTCATCGCCTTCCAGCGCCCCTGACCGGTATCAGCCGGGGGCCGGATCGCTCCTCTGTGTGACCCGTGGGGGACGGGTCACGGCATCCGCATCGCGGATCACAACAGGGGAGGCGCTCATGGCGCTCAACGGCAATCTCATCGCCATCATCGGCCGGATCCACCCGGCCATCTACGACGTCGTGTTCCCGCACGGGCCCGTCGTCGACATCGCGCACACGGCGAAGTACGCGCACCGGCTCGCGGAGCTGAACCCGCAGCCGCTGCCGCCGCGGCAGATCTTCGCGGGCATCGAGACGGGCGCCCTCGTGGGGCACGAGCTCGTGCGCGCGGCCGGCATGGCGCGGGCGTTCGGGCTCGAGTTCGCGTTCGACATCGTGGACATCTGCCCGCCGCCGCGGCCGCGCCCGCCGTGGCCGTGGCCGTTCCCGTGGCCGCCGCGCCCGTACCCGTGGCGGGTGACCGAGATCGACCCGGAGTTCGACCACGGCTATGCCCTGGGGCTCGGGGCCGTGCTGGAGGCGACGGCGGACGTCTGGCAGCCGCTGCCGGGCGGCGCGTTCCTGGAGAAGCTGTACGGCGCGGTGACCGAGCTCGCGGCGCGCGAAGGCTGAGGACGAGCGGAGGCTGACGACGCGCGGATGCCCCGGTCGGCGACGACCGGGGCATCCGCGCGTAGCCTGGAGGCATGAGCGCCTACGTCTCGGCGTTCGAGCTGTTCTCCATCGGTGTAGGACCCTCGAGCTCCCACACGGTCGGACCCATGCGGGCCGGCCGGGACTTCGCGGCGCGCCTGCGCGCGGAGGGGATCCTTCCCGCCGTGGCGCGGGTGACGTGCGTGCTGTACGGATCGCTGGGAGCCACCGGGATCGGGCACGGCACACCGGATGCCGTCGTCGCCGGCCTCGCCGGCCTCGAACCGGAGACGGTCGACCCCGCGGTCGTGCGGGCGGCGTGGACCGCGTGGCCCGAGGGGCAGGCGCTGCTTCTGGACGGCACGCACGAGATCGCGTTCGCGAAGACGGATGTGGAGTTCGCGCCGCGGACGCGGCTGCCCGGTCACCCCAACGCCATGACGCTGACGGCCCGCGCCGAGGACGGCGCCGTCGTCGCGGAGGACACCTACTACTCGATCGGCGGCGGGTTCATCCGCCGCGAGGGCGAGCCGCCGCGCGTCACGCTGCGCGAGTTCCCGCTGCCGTTCGACACCGCCGAGGAACTGCTGGCGCTCTGCGACGAGCGCGCGATCACGATCGCCGAGGCGGCGCGGCGGAACGAGGAGGCGCTGCGCTCCGAGGAGGAGGTCGCGGCTGGTCTCGACCGCATCTGGGACGCCATGACCGCGTGCGTCGAGGCGGGCCTCGGCGCCGACGGACAGCTGCCCGGGATGCTGCGCGTACGGCGTCGTGCCGGCGCCATCCGTGCGCAGCTGGAGGAGGCGGAGGCCGACGGTCGCCGCGAGCTGCCGGGGGAGTGGCTCGGCGCGTTCGCGCTCGCGGTCAACGAGGAGAACGCCTCCGGCGGGCGCGTGGTCACGGCGCCCACGAACGGCGCGGCGGGGATCGTCCCGGCCGTCGCGATGTACTGGTGGCGGTTCCTCGCCGACTCCGGTCTCGGCTCGGGCAACGCCGTGACCCCGTACGGTGAGCTCGTCGGTTCGGCGCTCCTCGGCTTCCACGCGCCGGAGGACGCCCCCGTCCCCGGCACCGACGACGCGCAGGCCGTCGCGGACGCGAACCGGCGGCGCGGCATCCGGCGGTTCCTGCTGACGGCGACGGCACTCGGATCCCTGTTCAAGGCGAACGCGTCGATCTCCGGCGCCGAGGGCGGATGCCAGGCCGAGGTCGGCTCGGCGTGCGCCATGGCCGCCGGCGGGCTGACGGCGGTCATGGGCGGCACGAACCGGCAGATCGAGAACGCGGCGGAGATCGCGATGGAGCACCACCTCGGGCTGACGTGCGACCCGGTCGGCGGGCTCGTGCAGATCCCGTGCATCGAGCGCAACGCGATCGCCGCCTCGACGGCCGTGACGGCCGCGCGCCTTGCGCTGCGCGGCGACGGCAGTCACTACGTCTCCCTGGACGCCGTCGTCGAGACGATGCGCCAGACCGGCATCGACATGTCGACGAAGTACAAGGAGACGAGCGAGGGCGGTCTCGCCGTCAACGTCATCGAGTGCTGACGAAGACCTGGACTCCGTCACCTCGCCCTCGGGCCTCGAAACCCCCTCTCATCAGCTCGTTCGCCGTGCGCGAACGACTGGCACTCACCATGGCCGAGTGCTAATCTGGGCTTACTTGAGTCGATGTGACTCAACTCTTGAGACCAGAAAGCACAAGGAGAGAACAATGGCGACGTACGACCCGTTCCGTGACCTCGACCGCCTCGCGTCGAGCCTCCTCGACACCCGCCGCGGCCCCCGGCGCATGCCGATGGACCTGTACCGTGACGGCGACCACTACGTCCTGTCCGCCGACCTGCCGGGCATCGACCCGGGCTCGGTCGACATCGACGTCGACGGTCAGCTGCTCACCATCCGCGCGGAGCGCACCCTCACCCAGGGCGAGGGCGTCAAGTGGATCACGCGCGAGCGCGAGGCGGCGAGCTTCCTGCGCCAGCTGAACCTCGGGCAGGGCATCGACACCGACGGCATCGCCGCGAACTACAGCAACGGCGTCCTCACGGTCACGATCCCGGTGAGCGAGAAGGCCCGGCCGCGAAAGGTGGCGGTCGTCGCCGGAAACGACGCGCCCACCATCCAGGCGCACGAGAGCTCGGACGAGCCTCAGCCGATCGAGCAGTGACCGGCGCACCACCCGCTCGCTAGTCGAACCGCCCCGCGTCCACCGGACCGGGGCGGTTCTGCACCCGCTGGCGACGGGTCGGGGGCGGCTCTAGGCTGACGGCATGGTCGCGACCGAGCCGTCCGGAGGGGATGCCGTCGTCGTCCGCGATCTGCGGGTCCGGCGGGGCGGGACGGCGGTGTTCGAGGGCCTCGAGGTCGCGATCCCGCGCGGACGCATCACGGGCCTCCTCGGACCGTCCGGCTGCGGCAAGACGACGCTCATGCGCGCGATCGTCGGGGTCCAGAAGATCGACGGCGGCTCGGTGACGGTGCTCGGCGAGCCCGCCGGCAGCGCCGCGCTCCGCCGCCGCGTCGCGTACGACACGCAGGCCGCGTCGGTCTACGGCGACCTGACGGTGCGGCAGAACCTCGCGTACTTCGCGCGACTCATCGGCGCCCCGCGGGGCGACGTGGACCGCGTCATCGATCAGGTGGGGCTCCGGCCGCAGGCGGGGCAGACCGTCGCTTCGCTCAGCGGCGGCCAGGAGAACCGCGTCTCGCTCGCCGTCGCGATGCTCGGCTCGCCCGAGCTCATCGTCCTCGACGAGCCGACCGTGGGACTGGACCCCGTGCTGCGCGCGGAGCTGTGGGCGCTCTTCCGCTCCCTCGCCGCGGGCGGTGCGACCCTGCTCGTGTCCAGTCATGTCATGGACGAGGCGATCCGCTGCGACCGGCTGCTCCTCATGCGGGCGGGCCGTCTCGTCGCCGACACGACGCCGGCCGCGCTCCTGGCCGACACGGGCGAGTCCGATCCCGACGCGGCGTTCCTCGCGCTCATCGAACGGGATGCCGCGGCATGAACGGCATCCGGATCTTCGCGACCGCCGGCCGGGTCCTCCGGCAGCTCAGCCACGACCCGCGGTCGATCGCCCTCATGCTCGTGGCGCCGAGCCTCCTGGTCGGACTGTTCGCCTGGCTCTTCAGCGACCAGGAGGGCGTCTTCGACCGGTTCGGCGGCCCGATCCTCGCGCTGTTCCCCTTCGTCGTGATGTTCCTCATCACGTCGATCACGACGCTCCGCGAGCGGCGCAGCGGCACGCTCGAGCGGCTCATGACGACGCCGCTCGGCAAGGCGGACTTCATCCTCGGCTACGCCCTCGCGTTCGGGCTCATGGCGATGCTGCAGGCGGTCATCACCGTCGCGTTCGCGGTGCTCGTCTGCCAGCTGGATGTCGAGGGTCCGCTGTGGCAGCTGGGCCTCGTCGCTGTCGTCGACGCGCTGCTCGGAACGGCCCTCGGCCTGCTCGCGAGCGCGTTCGCCCGCACCGAGTTCCAGGCCGTGCAGTTCATGCCCGTGCTCGTCTTCCCGCAGATCATCCTCGGCGGCCTGTTCATGCCGCGCGATCAGATGCCCGACGTCCTGCAGGCCATCAGCGAGTGGCTGCCGCTCAGCCACGCCATCGATGCCGTCGCGGCCGTGAGCGCGGGCGACGAGGGATGGGATGTCGCGCGGCCCCTGCTCATCGTCGTGGCGTTCGCGGTCGGCTCCCTGATCCTGGCGTCGCTGACCCTGCGGCGTCGCACGCCGTAGACAGCGGGGCGGTCAGGGCTGGGCGCGGAGCTTCGCGGTGAGCGTGCGCAGCTGGGCGAGCTCGTCGTCGCTCAGCACCGACATCCGGTCGGCGATCGACCGGCCGTGCGCGGTCGCGACGCGCCGGAAGGCGGACTGGCCGTGCTCGGTCGCGCTCACGAGCGCGCCGCGCCCGTCGAGCGGATCGGGGCACTTGGTGAGCAGGCCGCGGCTGACCATCCGGTCGACGAGCCGGGAGACGCTCGGCTGGCTGATGAGCATGTTCGACGTCACGTCGCGAAGACGTGCCGCGCCGCCGTCGCCACGGGTGACGGTGAGGAGGACGTCGTACTCCGCCTGGGAGAGTTCGTCCTCGACGAAGTCGGTGCTGATCTCCTGCAGGACCTCGTGCTGCGCGCGGAACAGGCTCTCCCACGCGGTGATGGCGAGGCGGCGGTCGGTCATGGCGTCCACTGTAACCCGACCATAGGCTGAGTGGCATGGGGCGATATGCGCGCATGATCATGGCAGTGCTGATCGGGCTGCTGGCATCCTTCGTCATCGCGGCGCCCGCGGCGGCCGACGTCGAGGACTTCACCTTCGACAGCCTCACCGTCGACTACACGCTGACGCGCGCCGAGGACGGGACGAGTCGCCTCACCGTCGTCGAGGAGTTCGTCGCGCGCTTCCCGGACATCGACCAGAACCGCGGCATGCGGCGGATCATCCCGGACTCCTACAACGGGCAGCCCCTGCACCCCGACCTCGTGTCGATCACCGACGGCGAGGGTGCGCCGCGCGCCGCGGAGACGGATGCCGAAGACGGCATGTACTCGATGACCTCGCGCGCCGACGATTACGTGCACGGCGCGCAGACCTACGTCTTCACGTACACGCTCGAGAACGTGACGTGGACGTTCGGCGACACGGGGCAGGAGTTTTACTGGGACGTCAACGGTGTGGACTGGTCGCAGCCGTTCGGTGAGATCACGGCCCGGCTGCACGTCGACGCCGAACTCGCGGACGCCCTGACCGGCCGGACGGCCTGCTACGCCGGTTCCCAGGGTGCGTCGACGACGTGTGACGCGATCGACGTCGAGACGACCTCGGACGGCGGCGCGATCGTGACGGCCCGCGCGACGCAGATCGCGCCGTACGAGACCCTCACGATGGCGGTCGGGTTCGCGGATGAGACCTTCGTGCTCTTCGACACGTCGTTCCTGGCATCGCCCCTCGGCTGGGCGCAGGGCGTCGCGGGGATCGGATTGCTCGGCGCCGGGGCGCTCGCGCTGCGATCGCGGCGGCGCTGGCTGCGCGACGAACCGGGGCGGCCGACGATCATCGCGGAGTACACGCCGCCGACCGGCATCGATGCGCTGGAGAGCGCCGTGCTCCTGGGCAAGCCGGCCAAGGCGATCCCCGCGGAGGTGCTGGAACAGGCCGTGGCGGGCTCCATCCGCATCCTCGAAGGCGCCCGGCGCTTCTTCGGGGGCGCGCGTCTCACGGCCGAGCTCGTCGACCCGTCCCGCGCGGACGGCGACGGCCGGATGCTGCTGCGCGGACTCTTCCCGTCCGGACAGCCAGGGGAGCAGTACGAGTTCGGTCGGCAGGACACCCGGCTCTCGAAGGTCGCGCAGGCGATCCTGAAGGAGGCTGAGGCCGAGCTGAAGAACCGCGGGCTCCGGCGTGCGGTGCCGGTCGGCGCACGGGTCTGGCCCATCCTCGCGGTCGCCGTGGTCGGCGGGCTCGTGTTCCTGTTCGGGATGCTCGCGTACGACGGCGGCGTGCAGTCGCCGTGGCCGTTCGTCATCATCGTGATCGCCGGCATCGTCGGCGTCGGCGTCCTTATCATCGTCGTCCGCAAGCCGCTCACCCGTGCCGGTGCCGAGGTGCGCGACCATCTCGAGGGGCTCAAGGTCTTCATCGAGTGGGCGGAGGCAGACCGCATCCGGATGCTGCAGTCCCCGGCCGGCGCAGAGCGCGTGCGCGTCGACGACCCGCGGGAGATGCTCCGGCTGTACGAGACGCTGCTGCCGTACGCCGTCGTGTTCGGCCAGGAGAAGGAGTGGTCGCAGCAGCTCGCGGTGCTCTACACCGCGACGGGCGCTGCCGGCCCCGCCTGGTACTACGGGACCGGAGGCTTCAACGCCGGATCGTTCTCCGACGGCATCGGATCGCTCTCGGCCGCGGCGACCTCGTCGTCCTCGACCTCGGGCGGATCGGGCGGCGGCGGCTCGGCCGGCGGTGGCGGCGGTGGCGGCGGAGGAGGAGGCGTCTGACCGGTCGCTGTGCACGCGCGCGGCCGGCACCGTGCGGGATGTGAACGGTCGTAGGCTCCACCCATGACGACGGAACGTGCGGCGGGGCGCGCGGGGATCGCGGGTGCGGGGATCGCGGGCGCGGCGGCGGTCGTGCTGGCCGGCGGTGTCGGCGAGGTCGTCGCCGGACTCATCGGCGGTGGCGGTCCCGTGACGTCGGTCGGCGGGTGGCTCATCGACCTCGCGCCGCCCTGGGCCAAGGACACGGCGATCGCGCTGTTCGGCACAGCCGACAAGATCGTGCTCGTCGTGGCGATCTGTCTCGTGATCGCGGCGCTGGGCGCCGCGTGCGGCGTGCTGGAGGTGCGGCGACCGCCGTGGGGCGCGGCCATCGTTGCGGTGTTCGGGATCGTGGGCGGCGTCATCGCGACGACGCGATCGGATGCCGTCGTCGGCGCGTGGCTGCCGTCGGTGGCCGCCGGCATCGCCGGCGCCCTCGCCCTCTGGTGGCTTGCGCGCATGGTGCGTGGGATGGCCGCGGCGGGCGCGGCGGCGCCTCAGCCGTCCGTCACTCCGGCAGTGGACTCTGCCGGGACGCGGGCGCCTCAGCCGCTGTCCGCCGCCCCCGGCCGCGCCGATCGCCGGACGTTCCTGATGTGGTCCGGCGCGACGGTGGTCGTGGGTGTCCTGGCTGCTGTCGGCGGTACGGCGCTGCGCGCCGGACGTGCGGCGGCGACGGCGATCCGCGACGTCGTGCTGCCGCGGCCCGCGGTGTCGGCGGCGCCAGTCCCCGCCGGTTCCGAGCTCGACATCCCGGGTCTCGCGCCCGTCATTACGCCGAACGACAGCTTCTACCGGATCGACACGGCCCTCATCGTCCCGAGCGTCACCCCCGCCGAGTGGAGCATCCGCGTCCACGGCCTCGTCGAGGAGACGGTGACCCTGACGTGGGACGAGCTGCTCGCGCTGCCGCTCGAGGAGAGTCATACGACGTTGGCGTGTGTGTCGAACGAGGTCGGCGGGACGCTCATCGGCAATGCGCTGTGGCTCGGCTACCCGATCCGCGAGCTGCTCGCGCGGGCACGGCCGACGGCCGAGGCCGATATGGTGCTCTCGCGCTCGGTGGACGGCTTCACGGCATCCACGCCCCTGGAGGCGCTGACCGACGATCGCGCCGCGATCCTCGCGATCGGCATGAACGGTGAGCCGCTGCCGCAGGAGCATGGATTCCCGGTGCGGATGGTCGTGCCCGGCCTGTACGGGTACGTGTCGGCGACGAAGTGGGTCGTGGATCTCGAAGTGACGCGGTTCGATCGCGCACGGGCCTACTGGACGGATCGGGGCTGGTCGGAGTTCGGTCCCATCAAGCTGCAGTCGCGGATCGATGTGCCGCGGGACGGCCAGAACGTCGCGGCCGGTGAGACCGTCATCGCGGGCGTCGCGTGGCAGCAGCACGTGGGTGTGGCCGGGGTGGAGGTGCAGATCGACGACGGCGCGTGGCAGCAGGCGACGGTCGCTGCCGCGATCTCGGATGACACCTGGGTGCAGTGGAGCCTTCCGTGGACCGCGACCGCCGGCCGGCATCTCCTCCGCTGCCGGGCCACGAGCGCGACCGGCGACGTGCAGACCTCGGCGGTCGCCCCCGTCGTGCCGGACGGCGCCACGGGGTGGCACGAGCGGAACGTCACCGTCTCCTGATCGCGAGGCGGGCCCGCGCCGGGGGCACCGGGAGTCATGTGCCCGGCCCGACCTCCGAGCCTCAGAACGGCGGCGGATCGGCTGCCGGCGCGAAGGTCAGTGTGCGCGCGGGGGCGTCCGGGTAGACCCGACCGGTCGGGCTCGTCCACTCGAGCACTCCGCCGGGTCGTTGGCGCACCCGCCAGGCGGAGTTGTGCTTCAGGACGTGATGCCGGCGGCAGAGATGCGCGAGGTTCCCGAGCTCCGTCGGTCCGTCGTGCTCGCGGGCCACCGTGTGGTCCAGGTCGCACCTGGCGGCCGGCTGACGGCATCCGGGGAAGCGGCAGTGCTCGTCGCGCACCTCGAGCAGCCGCCTCAGTGCTGTCGTCGGACGGTAGGTGTCGACGGCGACGACGCATTGCGTCACGGGGTCGAGCTGAACCCGCGTCCACGCGGTCGCCGTGCCCGCCAGGCGACGCGCCGTGTCGGGGTCGATCGGACCATGTCCGACGAGCTCCGCCGGTTCGTCCGTCTCGCCTGCGAGCGTGGAGAGCGGCACCGTCACCTGGACGTGCGCACGGATCGCGTGGCCCTGGGGGATCGATCCGTTCGACGCCTCGGGTGAGCTGTGGCCCGTGAGGAGCAGGTCGGTGAAGGCGTCGGCGCGCACCTCGTCGAGGGTGCGTGTGTCGGCCATGCCCCGCTCGCCGTTGAGCTGCGCGTCGAGGTCGAGCCGCGCGTCGCCGTCGAGCCGCGCGTCGCCGTCGAACAGTGCCGCGCCGTCGCGCGTCGGGTTCCGCGCGTCGATGGTCGAACGGGCGACCTGCGTGAGCCGGTCGAGGATCGCGCGAGCAAGGGTGGCGGGAAGGACCGCGATGAGTTCGGCCATGCCGTCGTCCGCATCCTGCACGCACACCCTGCGTCCCGTGCGTGCCAGCCGATGCCGCTCGGCGAGGGGGACCGGGTGCAGTCGCTGCGCCAGCATGCGCACGATGGGGCGCACGCGTCCGGGAGCCTCACGACGGGCCACGTCCAGCGCCGCCCCTTCGTAGGCGCTGCGCACCTCGGGCTCGGAGATCAGCATGCCGGCGTCGACGATGACGCGCGCATGGGCGGGATCGATCTCGCCCATGGCCAGGGCCGCGAAGGTCTCGGGGAAGTCGGCCGTCAGCTGCGCGGCGTATCCGATGCGAGCCTGCACCCCGCGGTCGGAGGCGCGGGTGGCGGCCGCGATCTGGGCCGCGATGGAGCGGAGCGGGATGTCACCGGACGGGTGTGATGTCTCTCCGCGGGCAGCCTGCTCGCGGGCGAGATCGGCGGCGGCCGCCAGCAGCCGCGCTTCCTCCGCGTGGAGTTCCGCCATCCGGCGGCGCGTCCGCGCGATGCCGTCGATGATCGCCTCGGTGCGGGCGATGTCGTCGCCGGCTGCCGTGATCACGTCTTCCTGCATGCCCCCATTCTGCGGAGGGGTCCCGACATCCGCGTCGGGAAAGCCCCGATCAGAAGCATAATTGTGGAGAACCTGCGCATGCCGTCGCCTGTGCAGGAGACGGCATCCGAACGGCTGACCCAAGCCGGTCGGTAGGGCAAGAATAAGGGCCGGTCGGAGAGGCTTCCGACCGGCCCTTGTCCCTTTGCACCAAGAGTGTCCTGCAATCACATGCCGGCAGCTGCCACAGCAAACAACTACCGTGCTTGCACTCTATAACGAGAAGATAACGACGACAAGGGTTTGCCGTTATCTTTTCGTAATCAGTCTGATCAGCGCCGGCTGTGTCCGATCGACAGCACTCGTGACCTGCGAAAAGGTCGGCGTCACCGTCCCGAATTCGCCTCGAGCGCCTTGGTCGAGGTCCAGTTGGCGAGCATCTGCAGCCGCCCATGTGAGGCGGAGCCCGGCTCGGCGGAGAAGACGAGCATCTGCAGGCCGCGGTCGGATGCGAGGTCCATGCTCTGGAAGGTGAGGTCCAGATCTCCCACGACGGGGTGGTGGATGCTCTTGAGCCCGGTGCGGTGTTCTCTGACGTCGTGCGTGCCCCAGAGTCTGCGGAACAGGTCGCTGCGGGTCGAGAGTTCCCCGACGAGATCGCTGAGCTGCCGGTCGTAGGGCGACCGGCCGGCTTCGGCGCGGAGGATCGCGACGATCTGGCGGGTGTTGGCCTCCCAGTCCTGGTAGAACGTCTGAGCCCGGGGGTCGAGGAACACGAAGCGGGCGGCGTTCACGGGCGGCTGGGGGTCGTCGAGCATCTCGGAGAACAGGGCTCGGCCGAGCTGGTTGGCTGCGACGAAGTCGAGCCGACCGTTCTGCACGAAGACCGGCACCGTCGACATGGCGTCGATGGTCTGCTGCATCCCGGCGGTCAGCTGGGTCTTGCGAGCCGGCTGGCGTCGCCGCTGGGGGTGGGCGCCGGCGTTCGCGGTGCGGATCAGGTCGTACAGGTGCGCGTGCTCGGCCTCGTCGAGTTGCAGAGCGCGACTGACGCCGTCGACGACCGCGTCGGAGACGCCGGTGGCGTTGCCTCGTTCCAGGCGCTTGTAGTACTCGGCACTCATGCCCGCGAGGAGGGCCACTTCCTCGCGGCGCAGTCCGGGGACGCGACGACGACCACCGAAGTCCGGCAGTCCGGCCTCGGTGGGAGTGAGCTTCGCTCGGCGAGAGCCGAGGAACTCGCTGATCTCGTCGCGCGTGTCCATGGCAACGACGGTACGCCGATACGGCCCGGCCAAAGGGTCCCTGTCGGTGCACCCATAAGTAGGGCCGCGCTCACTTCCGCGCGAAGGCGTTGACTCGGATCACACCGTCACCGGCGTGACAGGCGGCCGGCAGACAGAGACACCAGACAGAAGGAAGCAGGAACCATGATCAAGGCACATCTCGGAAACCTCGAGGTCGGTCGCATCGGTCTCGGCGCGATGACGATGGCGGGCACCTACACCGCCGAAGGCGGGCTGGACGACGCGGAGTCGGTCCGCACGATCCACCGGGCGCTCGATCTGGGCGTCACCCACATCGACACCGCGGAAGTCTATGGGCCGTTCCACAGCGAGGAGATCGTCGGCCAGGCCGTGCGCGGTCGACGGGACCAGGTGCAGATCGCCACCAAGTTCGGCATCCTCGCCCACGCGGCCGACGGCACCTTCGGCATGGGGCCGGACGGGAGCGGTGGCAACGTCCGCCGCGCCGTCGAGGGTTCGCTCACGCGGCTCGGCACCGACTACATCGACCTCTTCTACCAGCACCGGATGGATCCCGGGACGCCGATCGAGGAGACCGTCGCCACGCTCGCGGAGCTCATCGCCGAGGGGAAGATCCGCCACTACGGCCTCTCCGAGGCCGGCGCGGCGACGATCCGCCGGGCGCACGCCGTGCACCCGATGGCGGCGCTCCAGACGGAGTACTCGCTCTGGACGCGCGACGTCGAGGCAGAGATCCTGCCGGTGCTCCGCGAACTCGGGATCGGGTTCGTGCCGTACTCGCCGCTCGGGCACGGTCTCCTGACCGGGCAGATCCGCACGATCGAGGACTTCCCCGACGACGATTGGCGCAAGACGAACCCGCGCTTCACGGGGGAGAACTTCACCCGCAACCTCGCGATCGTCGACGAGGTCACGGCGATCGGCGCCGAGATCGGCGCCACCCCAGCTCAGACCGCGATCGCCTGGATCCTGACGAAGGGCGACGACATCGCCCCGATCCCCGGCACCCGTCGCATCGCGCGCGTGGAGGAGAACATCGCCGCCGATGCCGTCGAGCTGACGGCGAGCCAGATCGAGCGGCTCGACAACCTCACCCCGGCGGCCGGAGCGCGCCACGACGAGACGAACATGGCCAGCGTCGAGCAGTAGGCACAGAACCCGCCGGCACCCAGCCCCCTCCCGGCGTCACCGGACGGGCTGCTGCAGCTCGGTGACCCACTCGGTCTGCGGGCCGTCGGCGACGAGGTACACCTCGCGCGACGGCCCGATCGGCTCGCAGCCGGCGGCATCCATCGCCACCATGAACTCGTGCCACGCCCGTCCGATGCCCGGCATATCGCCCGCGTACGTCCAGACGGCGACGCGCTCGGCGCCGGGCAGTTCGACGACCTCCCACCCCTGGCCGGGCTGCGGGTCATCACCGGCGATCCATGAGACGTTGACGCCGAGATCCTCCGTGCCCTCGATCGGCTCGTACCAGAAGATCCCCGGCTCGCGATAGTCGACCCCGGACTCGCTGAGGGCCGCCTCGAGCGGGGGCAGGATGCGGTCGATGACCGGCGTCACATTCTCGGGCCCCATTCCCGGAGCCGTGCCGCGGGCTGCGTAGACGGTCACGGGGTCGAGGCTTCGGAAGACGAGTGCGGACATGGGCGGTTCTCCTTCGAGTGTGGAGAGTCGCGACGTCAGACGTGCGAGACGCGCTTCATCTGCGGCGAGGGACGCCTCCAACTCGGCGCGTCGCCGCAGGAGCACGGCGCGCAGGGCGTCGTCCTCGTCGGCAGCGCCGAGCACGGCGGCGGCGTCCTCGAGCGAGCAGCCGAGGTCACGCAGCTCGACGATCCGCAGCAGCCCTCCGAGCTGCGACGGCTCGTAGTGCCGGTACCCCGAATGCTCGTCGACCCGCGCGGGCCTCAGCAGCCCGATCGCGTCATAGTGCCGCAGCATCCGCACGCTCACGCGTCCGTGTGCAGCGAACTCTCCGATGGTGTACATGATGGAGACCACGCTCGACCCTGACACAGGGGGAGAGTCAAGCGGAACCCGCGCCGTCCCCGGAGACGACCCGCACGGTGCTCGCCGGGTGGCGGACGAGCGCCTCCGCGGGACGGGTCGGGCGGCGTTGGAGGTCGCCGCGGCAGTTCGGGCAGGCGCGGCCGGGGAAGCGCTCGACGCAGTCCCCGCACCACGTGCACTCGAACGTGCAGATGTACGCCTCGTCGTGCGGCGACAGGTCGCGATCGCAGCACTCGCAGTTGGGCCGGATCTCGAGCATGGGTCCGACGCTACGAGCCTCGAGTCCCGGACGCCACGCGTCCGCGGGACAGGAAGGCGCGGAATCCTGCCAGGCCGCGTGCGCTCCCTGGCACGATGAGCGGATGTCGTTCACCGTTCGCCGACCGGGTCCGCACGATGCCGCCACGGTGGCCGAGCTGCATCTGTCGACGTGGCGCGAGGCCTATGCCCACCTCCTGCCGGCCGACTTCTTCTCAGCGGAGTACATCGAGCGACGCCGGCGCATGTGGCGCGGCCTCCTCGACGACCCGCCCGAGGAGACCACCATCCGCATCGCGGAGAGCGGCGGATCGATCATCGGGCTCGCCTGGGCGGGGCCGGGACTCGGCGTCGGAGACGAGCCGCCTCCGCGTGCGCGCCAGCTGTACGCGCTCTATGTGGCGGCCGCGCACTACGGCACCGGTGCCGGTCAGGCCCTGCTCGACGAGGCCCTCGGCCCCGGGCCGGCGATGCTCTGGGTCGCCGCGCAGAACCCGCGCGCGATCGCGTTCTACCGCCGGAACGGTTTCGAGTTCGACGGCGTCGAGCAGACGGACCCGATCGCGCCGTCCATCACGGACGCCCGCATGCTCCGCTGATCGCCGTCGCCTCCGCAGACGACGGATGCCGCCGCCCGCAGCGCGGACGACGGCATCACGATCGGACTCAGTACCAGCCGTTGGACTCCGAGTGCCCCCACGCGGCGCACGGCGAGCCGTAGCGGCCGTCGATGTAGCCGAGGCCCCACTTGATCTGCGTCGTCGCGTTGGTCTGCCAGTCCGAGCCGGCGCTGGCCATCTTGCTGCCGGGGAGGGCCTGCGGGATGCCGGTGGCACCGCTCGAGGCGTTGTAGGCCTGGTAGTTCCAGCCCGACTCGCGGGTCCACAGCGAGTCGAGGCAGGAGAACTGGTCCGCGCCCCAGCCGTAGTTGCCGAGGAGCTGACGGGCGGCGGCCTTCGCGTCCGCGACGCTCGTCGTGGGCGCACCGGTGGCGGCGCCGGACGACCCGCCCGACGACGACTCGGCGGCCTCGGCGGCCTCCGCGGCTGCGGCGGCCTCGGCGGCGGCAGCGGCTGCCGCTGCCTTCGCGGCGGCGGCCTTCCGCTTCGCCTCGGCGGCAGCCTTCTTCTTCGCGGCCTCCTCGGCGGCCTTCTTGGCCTCGGCCTTCTCGAGCGCGCCGGTCAGTGCGTCGGCGGCGTCGACGACCCGCTGCGTCGCGCGGGCGGTGTCGTCGGTGATGTCGGGCACCAGGAGGGTCGGGGTGACCTCGAGCGCGGCGAGCTGGTCGATGTAGCCGCGCAGCTCGAGCGTGTCGATGGTCGTCGACTTCACGTCGAGCGGCAGGTCGGTGGCCTCGGCGGCCGCCTTCGCCTTGACGGCCGCGCCGAGCGCGGTGCGCGCGTCGGCGAGGGCGCCGAGTGCCTCCTGCGTGATGTCGCTGAGCGGCTGCGCGACGCTCGTGGTCACGGCGGCGCCGGAGCGCGCGGCGACGCTGGCGCCGGTGTCGGCGTGGGCCGGGATGGAGCCGCTGATGCCGCCGGCGGCGGTGAGGCCGAGGATCAGGCCGACCGCGACGGTGGCGGGGGTGAGGGCACGGCGGGACGGGCGAAGTGAGCTCAGGAGCATGAGGAGAGTGGGTCTTCCGGGTATGTCAGCGCCGGCGCTGGGCAACGGCGTGCGTCCTCGGGTTGGACACAAGAGTCCCCACTCTGCGTGCCGAGTCTGGACGAACACCGGGTAACCCCTGGACGAACCGTGCATGGACGCGCCCCAGCGCGGGCCAGATCAGAGGCACATTCCACCGAAACGGCAGGTCAGTCGAGCTCGTCGGCGAACCCCATCGGACGGATCAGCAGCCGCCGTCGATCGCGTATCCAGACGGTCCCGGCCCGTCGATGCTCGGCGCGCGTCGCGAAGCGGTAGCGGTACGAGACGGCGCGGATCCACCGCGGCCGGGCACCGTCGAACGGGTCGACGCGCAGCATCCGGAGTGTCGCCGGGTCAGCCTCCAGCAGCCGGACGAGAAGCCCCGTGAACCACTCGTCGAGCGACCGGCCGAGCGGTAGGAACCACATGAGCCAGTCGAGCCGCAGGTGGTAGGGCGCGAACGGGCGGGGAATGCGCGTCGGGTCGCCGGGCTTGCCCTTGAACTCGTACTCGTGCCACTGCGCCTCGTCCGGATCGGCATCCGTCGTCGCCTCCACGATGATCTCGATGCGCTCCTTCGTCACGGTCCCGAACGCCCCGTAGGCGTTGGCGAGCTGCCAGCGATTGAAGCTCGCGTTCATGAGCTGGCGGCGCGCGACCAGGTTCCGCACGGCCGGGACGCTCAGGATGACGTACCCGAGACCGACCGCGGACGTGACGACCACCCACGACAGCGGCATCCCATCCGGAAGCGGGTCGGATGCCGGCGTGCCCGCGCCCGGGATGCCGATGGCCGAGAACGCGAGGACGATCGTCGCCCAGTTCAGCCAGGCGAAGTTCCCGGTCAGGACGAGCCACAGCTGCGTCGCGATCACGACGGCCGCGGCCGCGACGCCGATGAGCTGCGGAACGGGCCCTGGGATCCACGCCGAGAGGAGCGGCGCGAACAGGAACCATGGCACCACGAGCTGCGCGAAGTGATTGCCCAGCACCTCGCCGCGGTGGAACCACCCCGGAAGCAGGTGCGCCTGCCTGCTCAGCGGTCCCGGCATCGGCTGCGTCTCGTGGTGGTACATGAGCGCCGTGAGGTCGCGCCACTCGCGGCCGCCGCGGATCTTGATCATCCCGGCCCCGAACTCCAGGCGGAACACGAGCCACCAGAACAGCACGATCACGACGGTGGCCGGCGGCTGGGCGTCGGACCCGAGGAACGCGGCGAGGAACGTCGCCTCGAGCAGCAGCATCTCCCACCCGAACCCGTAGAAGGTCTGCCCCAGCGAGACGATCGACATGTATCCGAACCACAGGCCGAGGAAGACCACGAGCGGAACCCACGGCGGCCCCAGCTGCGGCACCCCCGCGATCACGAGCGCCGACGCGACCATCCCGGTCACGCACAGCGCGACGAGCCTGCGGTCCGTGTACGCGACCCAGCGGAAGAGCGTCGGGCGCAGCATCCCCGCCCGTCGCTTCGAGGAGGCGGCCCACTCCAGCAGGTCCGGCGCGGGCAGCAGCCCGTGCTCGCCCAGCAGCGGTCGGAACTGGTTCAGCGTCGAGAGGAAGGCGATCAGCAGCAGCGCGGCGATGCCCCGCTGCAGCACCTGGCGCGCCAGCTCGAAATCGACAGCCGCGAAGCCGTCCATGTCGTCACCCTAGCCGCGAGCGACCCCCGTCACGAGGGGGACAGGTCGGGAGAGTCCCGGATGCCGAAGTCGTGCCGCAGCGCGCTGCGCGCAGCATGCCACCCGGCAAGGCCGTGCACGCCCGGACCCGGTGCCGCGGACGCGGTCGCGAGGTAGACGCCCGGGATCGGGGTCCGCCAGGGGTCCGGCGACAGCGTCGGGCGGCGCAGGATCTGCCACAGGTCGGGCGAGCCGGCCGCGATGTCGCCACCGACGTAGTTCGGGTTGTGCGCCTCCACCTGGACGGCGGTCTGCGAGTGGACCGCGACGATCGTGTCACGGAAGCCCGGGGCGAAGCGCTCGATCTGCGCCGTGACCGATTCCTCCCGATCGACCGCGCTGCCGGCGGGAACGTGCGTGTAGGCCCACAGCGTGTGCGCGCCCTCCGGTGCGCGGGTGGGGTCGAACAGGGACTGCTGGGCGACGAGGACGTAGGGGCGCTCCGGATGCCGGCCGCGGTTGACGTCGTTCTCGGCGGCGGCCATCTCGCCGCGCGTCCCGCCGACGTGGATCGTGCCCGCGCGGCGCACGTCGGCGTGGGCCCACGGCACGGGCGCGCTCAGCGCGAAGTCGACCTTGGCCACCGCGCCCCCGTAGCGGAACCGGCTCAGCCGGCGGCCGAAGCGCGACGGCATCCGGTCGCCCGCGATGCGCAGCAGTGCGCGCGGCGTGAGATCGAGCATCGCCACGCGCGCATCGTCCAGCTCGTCGAGGCTCGTGACCTCGTGGTCGGTGACGAGCTCGCCGCCGTGCGCGCGGAGATCCTCGACCATCGCGTCGATGATGGCCTGGCTGCCGCCCACCGGGATCGGCCAGCCCTGCGCGTGCGCGTACGCGCCGAGGGCGAGGCCCGCACCGGCGCCGGCGAGACTCGGCTGCGTCAGGATCGTGTGCGCCGCGACGCCGGTGAGGAGGGCCGGCGCGGCATCCCCGCGGAATCGGGCGTTCCATACCGGGCCGCCCTGCTCCGCCACGCGCAGCGCGAAGCGCAGCGCCGTGACGGGATGACGCGGGACCCGCACGAGCGTCGACCCGGTGAGGTCGGCCACGTGCGAGGCGTGCTCGACGAGGGGCCGCAGCAGGCGCTCGTATGCGGCCCCATCCGCGCCCAGCCCGTCCCGTGTGCGGGCGAGGTCGCGGAAGGCGACGGCCGCCCGTCCGCCGTCCAGCGGCTGCGCGAAGGAGACGTCGGGAGTCAGGAAGCGCACGCGGTCGCGGAGCCCGAACGCCCGGAAGAAGGCGGACTCGAACGCGAGCGGGTGCACGGCGGAGCACACGTCGTGCAGGTAGCCGGGAAGGGTCAGCTCGCGCGTCGCGGCCCCGCCCCCGGCGCGTGATCCCCGTTCGTACACCCGCACCGCGAGACCCGCGCGCGCGAGGGTGACGGCGGCCGCCAGCCCGTTCGGGCCCGCGCCCACGACTACGGCGTCGAGGCGCCCTCGAGAAGAGCCCAGCACCATGCGACCTCCTCCGCCGGCGGACCCGCCGACCGGCGTGCACGCGTCCCGTCAGGATAGGCGCGCCCGTGCCGCGGACGCAGGACCTTGCGCCGACGCACGTCGACGGATAGCGCCCCCGCGCGCGGTCGCCGGTGCCGACACCGCCGTACGGCGCGGAGGGAAATCTCCGGGGTGGCGGAAGAAAGTGTGGTCCGACCACATGGCCATAAGGCTTATGCGGAGCGGGCGCGCGGTATAGAGTCGCGGTCGTACGACCCCCCCACAGAGAGCGCGCCATCATGCCTGAGAGCCCCGCATCCGCCATCGTCGACGCCCTCGGCGGCGCCGGAAACGTCGCGAGCCTGACCCACTGCGCCACCCGCCTGCGATTCCAGCTGAACGACGGCGCCTCCGTCGACAAGGCGAAGGTGGAGCAGATCCCGGGCGTCATGGGCGCCGTCCCGCAGGCCGGCGACCGCTATCAGGTGGTCATCGGCGGTGGCGTGCAGACCGTCTACAACGAGATCATGGCGCTGCCCGCGATGTCCGGCGGCTCGGTCGCCGCACCCGACTCCGCCGAGGCCATCAAGGCGCGCGAGCGGGCGAAGGGGCCGCGCGGAAAGGTCGCCTGGCTCGACTCCCTGTTCGAGTTCCTGTCCGACTCGTTCCGCCCGATCCTCGGCGCGCTCCTGGGCGCATCGCTGTTCATCACCTTCATGGCGCTCATGGCGACGCTCGGCGTGATCCCCGCCTGGAACGCGCCGGGCGTGGTGCTCGAGCCGTCGTGGCAGTTCATCAACCTCATGTGGCAGTGCGTGTTCATCTTCCTGCCGCTGATGGTCGCCTACAACGCGTCGCAGAAGATCGGCGCCGACCCGTGGGTCGGCTTCGCCATCATGGCCGTCGTGATGCTCCCCGGCTTCACCGCCCTCGGTGACCAGGAGGGCGCCTCGCAGCTGATCTTCCTCGGCTCGGAGATCACGACGATCCCGATCTTCGGCATCCCGCTCACGATCTTCAACTACGCCTCGCAGGTGTTCCCGCCCCTGCTCATGGCGGCCGTCCTCGGCCCGCTCTACAAGGGCCTGAAGAAGGTCATCCCGGAGAACCTGCACCTCATCTTCGTGCCGTTCCTCGCGATGCTCATCATGATCCCGCTCACGGCGTTCCTGCTCGGCCCGATCGGCGTGTACGTGGGCGCCGCGCTCGCCAACTTCCTGAGCGCCATCAACTCGTTCTCGCCGTTCATCTTCGCGATCATCATCCCGCTGGCCTACCCCTTCATGGTCCCGCTGGGTCTGCACTGGCCGATCAACGCGATCATGCTGCTGAACATCCAGACCCTCGGCTACGACTTCATCCAGGGCCCCATGGGCGCATGGAACTTCGCCTGCTTCGGCGCGACCGCCGGTGTCCTGCTCCTCGCCTGGCGCGAGAAGGACAAGCAGATGAAGCAGACCGCGACCGGTGCGCTCGCGGCGGGTCTCCTCGGTGGCATCTCGGAGCCCTCGCTGTACGGCATCCACCTGCGGTTCAAGCGGATCTACCCCCGGATGCTCGTGGGCTGCCTCGTCGGCGGTCTCATCATCGGCATCGGCGGCGGCGTCCGCACCGAGGCGTTCGTCTTCACGTCGCTCCTGACGATCCCGGCCTTCGACAGCGTGCTCCTGTACGGCATCGCCGTGATCGCCGCCTTCGCGACCGCCATGACCCTCGTGGTCATCTCCGGCTACAAGGACAAGGAGGATGTCGCGGAGGACGGCGCCCTCGTGGCTGCGCCGGCCGGTGCGGCCTCCGTCGGCACCGTGGCCGCGGCCCCGGTGATCGCCTCCGGTGGCACGGCGGCCACCGCGGCTCCGGTCGGAACCGCGACCGCGACCGCCGAGGTCGGGACGCTCCTGCAGCTCGCCTCGCCGCTGGACGGCACGGTCGTCGCCCTCTCCGAGGTCCCCGACCCGGTGTTCGGCGGCGGGATCATGGGACCCGGCGTCGCGATCGAGCCCACGGGCGACACCGTCGTCTCGCCCGGGGTCGGCGTCGTCGTCGCCGCGCAGCCCACCGGTCACGCGTTCGGGCTGCAGCTGGACAACGGCATCGAGGTGCTCATCCACGTCGGCATCGACACCGTCAACCTCAAGGGCGAAGGCTTCGAGGTGAAGGTCAAGAACGGCGATCGCGTCGAGGTCGGCACGCCCCTCGTCGTCTTCGACCGCACGGTGATCGAGAACGCCGGCTACCCGCTCATCACCCCGGTGATCGTGCTGAACGCGGATGCCTTCGACACGGTGGACCCGGTGGCCCTCGGACCCGTCCGCGCCGGTGCTCCGCTCCTGGACGTGCAGGCGAAGGCGTAGGTGGAGGAGCGCCCCGCGGTCTTCTTCTCCAGCCCCGCGCAGTTCCGCGCGTGGCTGGAGGAGAACCACGCCACGGCCACCGAGCTGTGGATGGGTCTCTATCGCACCGGCGATCCGCGGCAGGGGATCACGTGGGCGCAGGCGGTCCCCGAGGCGCTGTGCTTCGGCTGGATCGACTCGGTGAGCCAGCGGATCGACGAGCAGGCGCGTCGGCAGCGCTGGACGCCGCGGAAGCCGAACTCGAACTGGAGCGATGTCAACATCGCGCACGTCGAGCGGCTCATCGCGGAGGGCCGGATGCATCCGGCGGGCCTCGCCGCCTACGAGCGGAGGACGGCGTCTCGGACCGGCGTCTACGCCTACGAGCAGCGCGCCGAGATGACGGCCCACCAGGCGGCGGCCCTCGCGGCGAACCCTGCCGCGCAGGCGTTCTGGGATGCCGCGACCCAGTCGTACCGCCGCCTCGCGACGAACTGGGTGCAGAGCGCGAAGCGCGAGCAGACCCGCGCGGATCGGCTCGCGGCGCTCGTCGCGGACTGCGCCGCGGGGCGCCTCATCCCGCCGCAGCGCTACGGCGACCCGCCCGCGTGGCTGACGCGCGCGGGGGCGGCGGCGGAAGCCGCCGGCTGACCCGGGTCGCTGCTCAGCGGGCGCGATGCGCGATGACCGCGTCCCACAGCGCATCGGCGACGGCGCGCTTGGACCCGGCCACCTCGGCCACGACGGCGTCGCCGTCATCCAGCACGACGACCGCGTTCTCCGCCGCTTCGAACCCGCGCGCCCAGTCGACGCGGTTCACCGCGAGCAGGTCCACACCCTTCCGCGCGCGCTTGCGCTTCCCGCGCTCCACCAGCTCGGCCTCGTCGGTGGCCGTCTCGGCGGCGAAGCCGACGATCGTCTGACCGTCCCGGCGCGCGGCGACGAGCTCGGCGAGGATGTCGGGGTTCGCGACGAGCCGGAGCGTCGCCGTGCCGTCACCGTCCTCCTTGCGGATCTTCTCGTCCGACACCGCATCCACCCGGAAGTCGGCGACGGCGGCGACCATGACGGCGACGTCCGCGTCACCGGTCGACGCGTGCATCGCCGCCCGCAGATCGGCGGCCGTCGAGACCCGTTCGACGGTGATGCGCGGGTGATGGGCCACCGCGGTCAGGATGCCGTCCTCGACGTGCGCCGCGACGAGCCGGACCTGCGCACCCCGGTCCGCCGCCGCGAGCGCGACATCGACCCCCTGACGCCCGCTCGAGCGGTTGCCGAGGAAGCGGACCGGATCGATCGCCTCCCGCGTCCCCCCGGTCGAGACGGCCACGGTGAGGCCCGCGAGGTCGGATCGTTCGGGGACCAGCGCGAGCGCCGCCGCGAGGATCTCCTCGGGCTCGCTCATCCGCCCCGGACCGCTGTCGCCGCCCGTGAGAGGTCCGTCCGCGGGCCCCACGACGTGCACGCCGCGGCCGCGCAGCGTCTCGATGTTCGCGGTCGTCGCAGGATGCTCCCACATGGCCGTGTGCATCGCGGGGGCGACGAGCACCGGCGCGGTCGTCGCGAGCAGGGTCACGCCCAGCAGGTTGTCGGCGATCCCGGTCGCCATCTTGGCGAGCGTGTTGGCGGTGGCCGGCGCGACGATCACGAGGTCCGCGCGGGTGCCGAGGGCGACGTGCCGGACCTCGGCGACATCGTCGTGCACCGACGTCGTGACAGGATGGCGGCTGACCGCCTCCCAGGTGGTCGTCCCCACGAAGCGCAGCGCGTCCTCGGTGGGAATGACGTGCACCTCGTGGCCGTTGGTGACGAGTGCGCGCACGAGATGGACCGTCTTGTAGGCGGCGATGCCGCCGCTGACACCCACGACAACGAACATGGTCTGATCCTCGCAGGCGATCGGACGGAAGGGCGAGCGGATGTGCACCGTGATCATCCACGTTCCCCAGGAGCCCGGGGCGCCCACGCGTCTGCTCGCTGTGCGGGATGAGGACCCGGAGCGCGCGTGGGATCCGCTCGGCCCGTGGTGGCCGGAGACGCATCCCGGCGTCCTGGGCGTCCGCGATGCGCGCGCCGGCGGTGCCTGGCTCGCCGCGGATCCCGCCGACGGACGGGTCGCCGTCATCCTGAATCGGGCGGATGTCGAGGTGCCGGACGGGGCGGAGCTGTTCTCGCGCGGGCATGTCGTGCTGGATGCCGTCGAGGGCGCGCCCCTCGATGATCCGCCGCGCACGCACGGGTTCAACCTCGTCGAGGTCGACGCCGCTCGCACGCGCGTGACGATGTGGGACGGGGCGACCGTCCGCACGGTCGACCTCGGCCCCGGCACGCACATGATCGCGCACGACGATGTCGACGACCCCGCGACGGCCCGCATCTCGGCCTGGCGCGACGCCTTCGGCGCGCCCGGCGACGGCGAGCGATGGTGGACGCCGTGGCTCGCGACGCTCGAGGGGACGACGACCCTCGGACCGACCGATGACCGGGCGATCATCCGCGACAATCGGCCGTTCGGCTACCCGACGCTCTCACTCCTCGTGTGCGCCGCGTCGGTGTCGGCGGACGGCGCCGAGGTCGTCTACGGCGAGCTCGACGAGCCGGGCGCCTGGAACAGCCTGCAGCTGCGCTGACGCGCGCCGCGCCCGCTCCCGCCGCGCCCGGGCCCGATGCTCAGGCCCGGTGCGTGCGGTAGTAGTCCAGCAGCGCCTTCGTCGAGGCATCCTGCGCCGCGATGGCATCCGCGTCGCCCTCGATGGCGGGAGCGATCTGCAGCGCGAGCTGCTTGCCGAGCTCGACCCCCCACTGGTCGAACGAGTTGATGCCCCAGATGACGCCCTGCGTGAAGGTGATGTGCTCGTACAGCGCGACGAGCTCACCCAGCACGCGCGGGGTGAGGGCGGGCGCGAAGATCGAGGTCGTCGGGCGGTTGCCGGCGAACGTCCGCGCGGCGACGAGCGGGCCGGTCGTGCCCTCGGCCTCGACCTCCTCCGCTGTCTTGCCGAAGGCCAGCGCCTTCGTCTGCGCGAGGAAGTTCGCGAGGAACAGGCCGTGCACATCGCGGCCGTCGTCGGCGAGCGGGTAGGCCGGGTTCACGAACGCGATGAAGTCCGCCGGGATGAGGCGCGTGCCCTGGTGGATGAGCTGGTAGAACGCGTGCTGCCCGTTGGTGCCGGGCTCGCCCCAGAACACCTCGCCGGTGTCGGTCGTGACGGGCGTCCCGTCCCAGCGCACCGACTTGCCGTTGGACTCCATCGTGAGCTGCTGCAGGTAGGCCGCGAAGCGGTGCAGCTGCTGGGCGTAGGGGAGGACGGCGTGCGACTGCGCGCCGAGGAAGTTCGTGTACCAGATGTTCAGGAGGCCCATGAGGACCGGGACGTTCTCGGCGAGCGGCGTCTCGGCGACGTGCTCGTCGACGGCGTGGAATCCGGCCAGCAGCTCGCGGAACGCGTCCGGCCCGAGGGTGATGACGAGCGAGAGCCCGATCGCGGAGTCGACGGAGTAGCGGCCGCCGACCCAATCCCAGAATCCGAACGCGTTGGCGGTGTCGATGCCGAAGGCGGCGACCTTGTCGAGCGCCGTCGAGACCGCGACGAAGTGGTGCGCGACGGCATCCGTCTTCTGCTCGTCCGACCCGTCGATCGCGTCGGCGGACTGGAGGCCCGCCCACAGCCAATCCCGCGCGAGGCGCGCGTTGGTCAGCGTCTCGAGCGTCGTGAAGGTCTTCGACGCCACGATGAACAGCGTCGTCTCGGGATCGAGGTCCTTCGTCGTGTCGGCGAGGTCGAAGGGATCGATGTTGGAGACGAACCGCGCCTCGATGCCGGCGTCCGCGTACGGCAGGAGGGCCTCGTAGATCATGACGGGGCCGAGGTCGGAGCCGCCGATCCCGATGTTGACGACCGTGGTGACCTTCTTTCCCGTGATGCCGGTCCACTCGCCGGAGCGCACGCGCCCGGCGAACGCTGCCATGGCGTCGAGCACCTCCTGCACGTCGTGGTCGATGTCCTGGCCGTCGATGCGCAGCGCGGGGGTCGCACCCGCGGGGCGGCGGAGGGCCGTGTGCAGCACCGCTCGGCCCTCGGTCGTGTTGATCTTCTCGCCGGCCCGCATCGCGGCGTACCGCTCGGCGACGCCGGTCTGCTCCGCGAGGGCGACGAGGGAGGCGAGGATGCCGTCATCCACGAGGTTCTTCGACAAGTCGACCCGCAGGTCCGCGAGGTCGAAGGTGAGCCGCTCGACGCGGCCCGGGTCTGCGGCGAACCAGCCGCGCAGGTCGGGGGTGAACCCGCTCTTGTGGGCACCGAGCTCGGCCCAGGCGTTCGTGGTGGTGGCGTCGATGGGAGTGGTCACGGTGTCCACGGTAGTCCTCCGGCCGGGCCCGCACATGCGCCCGCGGCCGTGCGAATCCGGGCGTCGGCGCGGCGGGGCGCGCCGCGCGTTCGCCCGCGCCGAAGTGCGGGTTCGCGGCCGCCGGACCCGCCATCTGCCGCGGACGAATCGCGCCCGCTGGATTCGCCCGCGCCGACGTGCGGGTGGGAGACCGCCGGACCCGCCATTCGCCGCGGGCGGACTCCGGCCCGCTGCGCCGAAGAGACGCGACGAGGGGCGCCCCGGACGGATCCGGGACGCCCCGCGCGAGCAGAGGAGGTCAGCGCGTGCCGCGCAGCGTCACGCCGCCCGCCGACACGCTGACGTCGATCCGGCGGTCGGCGCCGGGATCGGTCGTCAGGTCGTGCGTGAAGTCGCCGGCCGAGACGTCCGAGGTGATGGCGTACCGCACGTTCGGCACCTCGAGGTCGATGCGCCCCGCGCTGACGTCGAGGTTCAGCTCGTCGACCTCGCCGTCCACCGAGCCGACGAATTCGCCGGCGCTCACCTGCACCGTGCCGGTGCGGACCTCGCGCAGGTCGACGGACACGCGGCCCGCGGACACATCGGCGTCCAGCTGTTCGGCACTGCCGGAGACGTCGATCGAGCCGGCCCCGAGGTCGAGCTCGAGCATCCCGTACGTGCCGGCGGCGCTGATCGAGCCGGCGCCCACGTCGAACGAGGCGTCCAGGGTCGTCGTGACCAGTCGCTCCGGGAGCGTCAGGACCGCCCGCTCCTCGCCGTTGAACCAGCCCCATCCGCGGAACCAGCCGCGGTCGGCCGACACGACGAGCGTGTCGCCCGTCCGCTCGAGCCGCCAATCGGTCGTCCCGCTGCCGCCCGTGACGGAGAGCGACGCGTCGGACCCGCCGTAGGCGATGCGGAACTCGGATGCCGCGACGTCGACGTCCAGCGCTGTGACGCCGGTCGCGTCCGCGCTGAGCGTCTCGGTGCGGACGGCGGCGGAGCGGATGCCGCCGACGATGGACATGCCGACGGTCCCGAGGATGAGGGCGGAGCCGAGCGCGATCGCGAGGATCGCGATGACCCGGGACGATCCCCGCGGCTGCGCCGGGGGCGGCGCCTGCGGTGCGGACGCGGGCGGGGGAGTGAGGGTGGTGCTCATCGGAGTGCTCCGTTCTGCGGCTGGCTGCCGCCGTGCTCGAGGTGGACCAGCGCCGCCAGGACGCGCCGGTTGCCGTGCTCGTCCTGTTCGAGGCCGAGCTTCTGGAAGAGGGAGGTGATGTGCTTCTCGACACTCGCCTCCGAGATGAACAGGGTCTGGGCGATCGCCTGATTGCTCTTGCCCTCGGCGATCAGGGCGAGGACGGTGCGCTCGCGGTCCGTGAGCCGCTCCATCCGCTCGTCGCGGGCCCGGCGCGTGAGCAGCTGCGCCACGACCTCCGGGTCGAGGACGGTGGCACCTGCGCCGATCCGCTCGATCGAGGCCAGGAAGTCCCGCACGTCGGCGACCCGGTCCTTCAGGAGGTACCCGAGGGCGGCGCCCTGGCCGGTGATGAGGTCGCTCGCATACCGCTCCTCGACGTACTGGCTGAGCACCAGCACCGGCAGTGCCGGGTGCGCACCCCGCAGGGCGAGCGCGGCGCGGATGCCCTCGTCGGTGAACGTCGGGGGGAGCCGCACATCGAGGATGCAGAGCTCGGGAGCCGCCTCGTCCACGACGGCGACGAGGTCGCGCGCATCGGGCACCGCGGCGACCACGGTGTGGCCGGCGTCCTCCAGCACGCGCACGAGTCCTTCGCGCAGCAGGGCGGAGTCTTCGCAGATCAGGATGCGCACGGGACGCTCACCTCCAGGGACGTCGGCCCACCGGCCGGGCTGTCGAGGCGGGCGGTGCCGCCGGCGGCGAGGATGCGGTTCGTGATGCCGTCGAGGCCACCACCGGGCAGCACCCGGGCGTTGCCCACGCCGTTGTCCTCGACGCGGGCCCACAGGGTCCCGTCGTCGCGGCGCCGGACCACGACCCGGCAGTCGGTCGCCCGCGAGTGCTTCGCGGCGTTGGTCAGCGACTCGGCGATCGCGAAGTACACGGCCGCTTCGGCCGTCGCGCTGCATCGCCCGTCGACGCGGACGTCGAGGTGCACGGGCACGTGCGACCGGGCGGCGAGGGCCGACAGCGCGGCATCCAGTCCCCGATCGTCGAGGACGGACGCGTGGATGCCGCGGGCCAGCTGCCGCAGCTCGGTGATGGCGGCCTTCGTCGAGGTGTGCGCCTCGTCGATGAGCGCCTTCGCGGCGACCGGGTCGCTGTCGATCTTCTGCTGGGCGAGGCCCAGCGTCATCCCGACGGAGACGAGTCGCGGCTGGACGCCGTCGTGCAGGTCCCGTTCGATGCGGGTGCGCTCCACTTCGCTGGCCCGGACGGCTCCCGCGCGCTGGACGCCGGCGGTCCGCGCCTGCTCGGCGAGCAGGGCCTCCCGCGACGGGACGAGGATGGCGCGCGTCAGGACGGCGTGCAGCAGGGCGATCCCGAGCAGCAGCGCCGCGGAGACGATGATGCCGAGGATGCCGACGGGCAGCGCCCATTCCCCGTTGACGTCGATCCCCGTCGTGGGGATGCGGGCGGTCTCGGCCCCGGTGAGAGGCGCGAACAGCAGCACGACGCTGCCGACGAGCCCCGCGACGGCCGGCAGGACGACGAGGCCCAGCACGGTCGAGATCGCGGCGCTCGCGACACCGCGCCACATCGGGCCGTCGATGAACTGCTGCCAGAGCGTCCGCAGCCAGCCGCCGAAGCCGGGGGCGCCGCTGCGGCGCGGGCGGAGCGGCGGGAGCCCGTAGCCGTACAGCCCGTCGACGCGTTCGTACTCGAGCCATCCGGTGGCCCAGAGGAGGTAGACGAACGCGACGAGGAAGAGCAGGCCGATGCCGGCGACGAGCAGGAGGCTCACGCCGACGCTCAGGAACGTGATCAGGACGGTGAACAGGGCGGTGCCGACGATGCCGAGAGCGGCGAGCTGCGCGAGGGCACCGAGGTGGACGAGGGGGCGGATGCGCCGCGACCTCGCCGGCGCGGCCGGGGTCTGGGATGTCGCTGGGGTGGTCATGTCACCAAGGTAGGACTCGGCGCGCGCCGGCACAGCGGAGGCATCCGGAGACCTCGCTTCGGGATAACCCCCACCCCGGAGCCTGAGACGATGGACGGGTGAGCACTCCCGACATCCGTCTGATCGCCGTCGACATGGACGGGACGCTTCTCGAGCCGGGCGGGGCCGTCCCGGCGCCGCTGTGGGCGCTGCTCGAGCGCCTGCACGACCGGGGGATCGCCTTCGCGCCCGCGAGCGGTCGGCAGCTCGCGACGCTGCAGCGCATGTTCGCGGGCGTGGACGCCGAGCTGGACTACATCGCCGAGAACGGCGCGTACGTCGTGCGCGGCGAGGACGAGGTGAGCTCGGACGCGATGGACCCCGCGTTCACGGCATCCCTCATCACCCGGCTGCGCGGTCTCGCCGCGGCGGGCGGGAACCTGGGGGTCGTCGTGTGCGGCAAGCGGTCCGCCTACATCGAGGGCGCCGACGAGGAGTTCCGGAGCGAGACCGTGAAGTACTACGCCGCCCTCGAGGTCGTCGACGACCTGCTCACCGTCGACGACCAGATCCTCAAGGTCGCCGTCTACGACGCCGACGGCGGGGAGACCCACACCGCCCCGGCACTGGAGGATCTGCGGGACACGCACCAGGTCGTCGTGTCGGGTCTGCACTGGGTCGACGTGATGAACCAGGGCGTCAACAAAGGCGTCGCGCTGCGAAGCCTGCAGCGCGCCCTCGGGGTGACGCCTGCGCAGACCGCGGCGTTCGGCGACTACCTCAACGACCTCGAGCTGCTCCAGGCGGCGGACTGGTCGTACGCGATGGCCGACGCCCACCCCGACGTCGTCGCCGTGGCACGGCATCGCGCACCCTCGAACGCCGACCACGGCGTCCTCACGGCGATCGAGGCGCTCCTCGCCTGACGGGGCGTAGCGTGGGCGCATGATCACGATCCCCACGGTCACCCTCAACGACGGCACGCCCTTCCCCGCGCTCGGACTGGGCACGTACAACCTCCGCGGGCCGGAAGGCGTCGCCGCCATCGCCGCGGCGATCGACAGCGGATACCGGATCCTCGACTCGGCCGTCAACTACCAGAACGAGGCCGAAGTCGGCGAGGCGGCCCGGCGCAGCGGCATCCGCGACGAGCTCATCGTCACGACGAAGGTCCCCGGCCGCGATCACGGCTTCGACGAGACGATCCGCAGCGCCCAGGGCTCGCTCCAGCGGCTCGGTCTGGACCGCATCGACCTCTACCTCATCCACTGGCCGAACCCGCGGATCGACAAGTACGTGACCACGTTCCGTGCCATGACCGCGCTGCGCGACGAAGGCAAGGTCGGTTCGGTCGGCGTCTCGAACTTCACCGAGGCGATGCTCACCCGCCTCATCGACGAGACCGGGGTGACTCCCGCCGTCAACCAGGTCGAACTGCACCCGTACTTCCCGCAGACGGCGCTGCGCGCCTTCCACGCCGAGCACGGCATCCGCACCGAGAGCTGGAGCCCGCTCGCGCGGCGCAGCGAGCTGCTGACCGAGCCCGTCGTGGCGGACCTGGCCGCCGCGCACGGCGTCACACCGACCCAGATCGTGCTGCGCTGGCACACGCAGCTGGGCTCGACGCCGATCCCGAAGTCCGCCGACCCGGAGCGGCAGATCGAGAACGCCGACGTGTTCGGCTTCGAGCTCGGCGCGGAAGAGGTGGCCGCGATCAGCGGTCTCGAGCGCGGCCGGCTGTGGGATGGGGATCCGGACACCCACGAGGAGATGTGAGCGGCCGATAGCGTGGATGCCATGGCGACGACACCCTTCGACTCCCTGGACGACTACCTCTCCCAGCCGCGCATCGAGGCGCTCGCGCTCTCGCCGGACGGCTCGCGCGCGGTGCTGACCGTCGCGACGCTCGGGAAGGACAAGACCGCCTACGAGCGCTCGCTGTGGGAGGTGCCGGTCGACGGCGACGGCGTGCCGGTGCGGCTGACGCGCTCTGCCAAGGGCGAGACGGGCGCCGCGTTCACCTCCCGCGGCGACGTCCTCTTCGTCTCGGCGCGCCCCGACACCGAGGCCGAGGAGGATGCCGAGCAGGCCCAGCTGTGGCTGCTTCCCGCGGCCGGCGGCGAGGCGCGTCCCGTGACCCGACTGGCCGGCGGCGTCGCCGGCGTGACCGTGGCCGAGGCTGCCGACGTGCTCGTCCTCGGAGCTCCGCTCCTGCCCTCCTCCGACAGCATCGAAGCCGACGCGCGGCTGCGGGCCGCACGGAAGAAGCTCAAGGTCTCGGCGATCCTGCACGACGCCTACCCGGTGCGGTTCTGGGACCACGACCTCGGTCCCGCCGCGCCAGCGCTGCACACGCTCGACCTGACCGGGTTCGCCGACACCATCGCGGTGCTCGTCGACCAGCCCGAGGACGCCGCGGAGGAGGACAAGGACGACGCCTCGCCGTACCCGGAGAGCCTGCCGCGGCCGCGCACGCTCGTCACCGGCCGCGACGCCGATGATGCGGGGACGGCGCTCACGCCGGACGGCACGACCCTCGTCGCGGCCCTGCGCACGGCGCAGGGCCGCGAGAGCCGGTACCGCCTCGTCGCCGTCGACACCGCCTCGGGGGACCAGACCGTGCTGTTCGACGAGGTCGACACGTACTTCGAACACCCCGTCATCAGCCACGACGGCGCAACACTGGCCTTTCTCCGGGCGGCGATGGGCAACCCGTCCGCTCCGGCCGACGTGGAGATCTGGATCGCGGGCGTCGACGGCTCCGAGCCGCGGCGCATCGCGGTCGGATGGGACCGCTGGCCCACGAGCCTCCGCTTCGACCGCGACGACGCCGCACTCATCGTCACCGCCGACCAGGACGGCCGCGGTCCGATCTTCCGGGTCCCGGTGGACGGCGGCGCCGTCGAGCAGCTGACCCGCGACGACTTCACCTACACGGACGTCGACGTCGTCGCATCCACCGGTGAGATCGTCGCCCTGCGATCGAACTGGATGACGCCGCCGCACGCCGTCCGCGTCGCCCGCGACGGTTCGGCGGCCGACCTCGTGAGCCCCGTCGCCCTGCCGGCCGTGCCCGGCACCATGACCGAGGTCGACGCGACGGCGGAGGACGGCGTGCGCGTGCGCGGCTGGCTGCTCCTGCCGCCGGGAGCGAGCGCCGAGAGCCCCGCGCCTTTCCTGCTGTGGATCCACGGCGGCCCGCTGGCCAGCTGGAACGCGTGGAGCTGGCGCTGGAACCCGCAGCTCGCCGTCGCGCGCGGGTACGCCGTGCTGCTGCCGGACCCCGCGCTGTCGACCGGTTACGGGCTCGAGTTCATCGCGCGCGGATGGAACGCGTGGGGCGCGAAGCCCTACACCGACCTCATGGCGATCACGGATGCCGTCGTCGCGCGGCCGGAGATCGACGAGACCCGCACCGCCGCGATGGGCGGGTCGTTCGGCGGCTACATGGCGAACTGGGTCGCGGGGCACACCGATCGCTTCCGCGCCATCGTGACCCACGCGAGCCTGTGGGCCCTCGACCAGTTCAACGGCACGACCGACGACTCCTCGTACTGGCAGCGCATCTTCACGCCGGAGGCGACGTTCGAGAATTCCCCGCATCGCTTCGTCACCGACATCCGCACGCCCCTTCTCGTCATCCACGGCGACCGGGACTACCGGGTGCCGATCGGGGAGAGTCTGCGGCTGTGGTCGGAGCTCAATGAGCACTTCGCCGCCGAGGACGGGACCAGCGCGCACCGGTTCCTGTATTACCCGGACGAGAACCACTGGGTGCTCAAGCCGCCGCACGCGAAGGTCTGGTACGAGACCGTGTTCGCGTTCCTCGCGCAGCACATCGACGGCGAGGACTTCGCTCGCCCCGAGCTACTGGGCTGACAGCCACTCGTCGAAGGTCTGCGACCCGAGCACCGCGCCCGGGCCGGGCAGGTTGAGACCCGCCCGCATGCCCTTCATCTGTGCGCCCGGGAGGGGGATGGAGGGGATCCAGCCGCGCTGCCCGTGGGCCCGGGACCAGCGGCGCACCATGTCGTCGAGGGCCTCTTCGCGCGGGCCGGCGAGGTCGGGGGCGCGTCCCGTCGGTGGCTGGATCGCGGTGCGGGCGAGGTGGATGCCGACCTCGGCGGCGGCGATCGGCTGCACGCGGCCCCTCGGGGCGAGCGGCAGCGGACCGATCCGCGCCCGTTCGGCGAGCTGCGCGGCGAACTCGTGGAACTGCGTCGCGCGGACGATCGTCGCCGGCGCCCCGCTGGCTGTGAGCGCCTCCTCCTGCGCGAGCTTGCCGGCGTAGTACCCGTGCGGATTGCGGTCGACGCCCACGATCGAGAGCAGGACCATGTGGCCCACTCCCGCGGCTCTGGCCGCGGCGGCGAGGTTGCCGGTCGCCGTCTCGAAGAACTCGGTGGCCTGCGCCGCCGACAGCGTGTCGACGTTGACGGCGTCGATGACGGCATCCACCCCGTCGAGCGTGGCGCTCAACCCCGCCCGGGTGATCAGGTCGACGCCGGTGCCGCGGGTGAGCGGGATCGCCTCGTCGCCCTGCGCCTCGACGGCCGCGACGATGTGCCGACCGACGGTGCCGGTCGCGCCGGCCACGGCGATCCTCATGGGGTCGCCGTCGTCGCGCCGCGCGCGATGACACGCCCGGCCAGCCAGCGGTCGATGCCGAAGTAGGCGTACCCCACCGTCACGAGCGCGACGCTGAGGCCCGCGATCCAGGCGATGACGCCGCCGAGACCGTTCGCATCGACATCCATGAACGGATAGGGATAGCGGGTGTCGCCGGCGAAGCGCCCGCCGAGCGCGCTGAATGTGAACGCGAAGGCGAGGTACGCGTAGGGGATGAGGGTCCACAGCAACGGGTCGTAGCCGCGGAGCCGTCCCTTCGGCACGAACAGCGCCCAATCCACGATGAGAAGGATCGGCGTGACGATGTGCACCAGGTTGTCGGTCAGGGTGAACGGCTCGTAGGCGCCGGGCTGCAGGAAGAGGGAAGGGGCGAGCACGAACAGGTAGATGAACATGGTCACCGTGATCGCCATCATGACCGCGCCTGCGACCCGGGCCGACGGCGTCGACACCCCGCGCCAGCCGTCAGCCGTCCCGTCGCGAACGGTGCGTGCTGCCGACACGACGAGCCACACGAAGCACAGCACATTGCTGAGCACCGTGTAGTAGAGGAACGCGCCCCACGTGGGCGAGGCCGCGAACATGCCGGAGACGCGCGCGATGCCGATGAAGACCGCGACGGCGGCGAGAAGGCGATACACGAGTGCGACGCCACGATGGGCGACGACCATCGTCGCCGACCCGGAGATGCGGGGCTCCCGGGTGGTCGTCATGCGTTCAGGGCCACCATCCAGTCGATGCCGAACCGGTCGGTCACCATCCCGAACCGGCCGCCCCACGGTGGCTCCTCGTACGGCATCCCGACCGTGCCGCCTTCGGACAGCCCGTCCCACGCGCGCTGCAGGCGGTCGGCGTCGTCGCCGCTGAGCGAGACGGCGAGTCCGGCGGGGGCCGTGTACGGCATCCCGCTCGGGGTGTCCGCGGCCATCAGCACGAGGCCGTCCTCCGTCGTGAGCTGCCCGTGCATGATGAGATCCGTCTCGGCCGGGTCGACGCCCATGTCGGGGTAGTCGCTGAAGTCGCTGAGCTCGAGATCACCGCCGAGGACCGACTGATAGAACTCCAGCGCCTCGCGCGCCGTGTTCTGGAACGAGATGTACGGGTTGAGGTTCATCGGTGTCCTCTCGTCGACGGTGATGCCGCCAGTGTGGCGCGCGCCTCCGACATCCCGCAACGGGTGTCAGCGTGCCCGGTGATCCTCGGGATGCAGGCGCGGCCCGCGCCGCGGCTCGCGCGCGCCGCTGAGCTCGAGGAGTCGGATGACACGCTGCCGCTGCCCGCGCCACGGCTCGAGCAGCGCGAGCATCCCGTCGTCGTCGGTGCGGTGGCCGGTCAGGGCGTAGCCGACCTCGTGGGCCACGTGGTAGTCGCCGACGCTCACGGCATCCGGATCGCCCCACGTGCGGATGCGCGTCTCGGCGCTCGTCCAGATCCCGACGCCGCGCAGACTCGTGAAGAGACGGTCGCGGGCGTCGCCGTCGACGGCGATCGCAGCGGCCCGCTCGATCGATGCGCGCCGGCGCGCCGCTTCGACGACGGCCCGCGACTGCGGCGGTTCGAGACCCGCCCGGTGCCACGCCCAGCTCGGGATGAGGTGCCAGTCGGCGGGCGGAGCGAACATCGGCCTCGGGGTCGGGCCGGGGGCGCGCTCGCCGAACCACGTCAGGACCGCGCGCCACGCACCGAACGCCTGCAGGCCCGTGACCTTCTGCTCGAAGATCGAGCTCGCGAGCGCGTCGAAGACGAGATCGGTGCCGCCGATGCGGAGGCCCGGGTGGCGGCGATGCATCTCCGCGACCAGCGGATGCGGGGACGCGTCGAAGCCGTCCGGGTCGTCGTCCGCGCCGCAGAGGCGCGGGAGCTGGGCGAGGGCCCAGGCGCTGCCGGGACCCCACGCCGCACCGCGCACGAGACCGCGTTCGACGCGGATGGCGAGGGTCGCGATGCCCTCCGGCGTGCGGGTCGCCCGCCAGATCACGCCGGCGTGCGTGGTCTGGCCCGGGTCGTGCGCTCCGCGCTGCTGATAGCGGATCGCGCGTGCCGCGTCGATGGGCGTGCGCGGCCGGTATTCGGTCTCCAGGGGACGGCCCTGCGCGACGGGCGCGGCCGCGCGCCGCGGCATCCGTCCCGTCGCGACCGTCGTCATGATGCCCACCCTATGTCGCGCTCCTGACAGGGCGGTCGGTCGCGCCCGCATGCCGCGCGCGGCCTCGGTGGTCGGAGCCGGGGCCCGGGCCGCGGCATCCCCCGCCCGCGGCAAAGTGCGGGTGGGTCGCGCCTCTACCCGCCATTCGCCGCGGGTGAATCTCGGCCGAACGGTTCGCCCGCGGCCAAGTGCGGGTGTGTGGCGCCTGGACCCGCCATTCGCCGCGGGTGAACGGGAGGAGGGGTATCAGCGGGCGCCTCGCGCCGGGACCGGCGTCCCGCGTGGCCGAATCTCAGCCGTATCGTTCGTCCGCGGCAGACGGCGGGTGCACGAGGCCAGGACCCGCCATTCGCCGCGGGTGAATCTCGGCCGAACGGTACGCCCGCGGCAGAGTGCGGGTGGGTCGCGCCTGGACCCGCCATTCGCCGCGGGCGGACGAGCGGGCGCTCGCCCGCCAGGCGCCGGGACCGGCGTCCCGCGTAGCCGAATCTCAGCCGTCCGGTTCGTCCGCGGCAGACGGCGGGTGCACAAGGCCAGGACCCGCCATTCGCCGCGGGTGAATCTCGGCCGAACTGTTCGCCCGCGGCAGAGTGCGGGTGTGTCGCGCCTGGACCCGCCATTCGCCGCGGGCGGACGAGCGGGCGCTCGCCCGCCAGGCGCCGGGCGCGCACGCGGGCTGCGCTGCCGACAGCTGCTGAGCAGAACCGCACGGCGTCGTGGATGCGGCGAGCCGAGCCCGCCCGCCACCCCGCGCGGCTCAGAAGCGGTCGGGGGAGGGCGTGCCGTGGCCGTAGCGGATGACGACGTCGGCGTGCCGGTCGAAGCGGTAGCCGATGCCGCGCACCGTGCGGACGATGTCCTCGTACCGGCCCAGCTTGGAGCGCAGGCGGCGCACGTGCACGTCGATCGTGCGCTCGCCGGGGGCCTCGTCGTCGCCGGCGTGGCTCCACAGCGACGCGACGAGCTCGGTGCGCTCGATCGTGCGGCCCTCGCGCAGCACGAGGTACTGCAGCAGCTCGAACTCCTTGAACGTCAGGGGAGCGGCCTCGCCGTCGATGTGCACGCGGCGACGCGAGATGTCGATCGTGACGCCTCCGGGCACGTGGTCGTCGGCGGGCTCGTCCTGCTTGGTGCGGGCGACGGCGCTCGGCTCGTGCAGCGCCAGGCGCACCACGTCGACGTCGCGGCCGCCGGCGCCGGCCGGGGCGAGGGCGACCGTCGCGTACGTCTCGGCGTGCGGGGCGAGCTCGGTGATCGTCCGGCGCAGCGCCTCCACGAGCACGGAGAGGCTGACCCCGTCGGCGGCGGCCTTGATCTCGTCGATGCCGACGTACAGGGCGAAGCCACGGGGTGCGGTGCCGGCGGGAAGGGCGGCTGCCGGGGCGGGCGCTGCCGGGGCGACGTCCTCGACGGCGTGGAGGTGACGGGTGGCGGGACGGGTGAGGAGAGCGGTGTTCGACATGGCGAAGTCCTTCAGGGAGGGAACCCGGGGCGCTGGGCCCGGCACGGGTTCGAGTGTGCTGCGCGGTCGGCCGCAGATCGGCCGATGTGCGAGGCAGCCGGCATCCGCATTGTGGGCGGAGAGTGCCGGTGGCTCGGGGGCTGGCGCACCGCGTTCAGAAGCGGCGGGGCAGCCCGGCGGGGATCACCGTGTCAGCGACACATTCGGCAACACATGACAGCACGCTGCGGCATCATGATGCCGGCAGGTCCGTTCGCCTCCAGGGCGGACAGAGTGCGTGCGTTGTCAGTCATAGGCTTGATTATGACGAAGCGTGTCCACATGTGTCAAACCGCACGGATGCCGTCGTCACAACGTGACGGAATGTGACAGATTGCTCAGTCGTGGCTGAACCACCCGCGCGCCGGGTCCGGATCGTCGGCACCTCGGGTTCCGGCAAGTCGCATCTGGCCGTCCAGCTGGCCGATCTCCTCGGCGTCGCACGCCTCGATCTGGACGCCGTGTTCTGGGATGCCGGGTGGGTCCACCGCGACCTCGAGGACGCGCACGCGCAGCTGCGGGCCTTCGTCGCCGCACACCCGGACGGCTGGGTCGCCGACGGAGACTGGACCCGGCGCCTGGAGGGTCTCCTCGATCCGGGCACGCCCGGCGGGGCCGACGTGTTCGTGTGGCTGGACCATCCCCGCCGCCTGGTCATGCGCCGCGTCATCGCGCGGACGCTGCGCCGCAGCATCAGGCGGGAGGAGCTCTGGCACGGGAACCGGGAGCGCGTGCGCGAATGGCTGCGCTGGGATCCCGAGCGCAACATCATCCGGTGGGCGTGGACCAGTCATCCGCGGGTCCGCGCGCGGATGCTGCAGCGCATCGCGGACGGCGATCCCGTGGTGCGGCTGAGCGGACAGCGAGAGGTCGACGCGTGGCTCAGCTCCCTGTCGGCGAACCGGCGTAGCGTGGAGCCATGAGCTTCACGTTCGCGAACGAACCCGACGCCTCGCGGTACACGCTCCACAAGGGCGACGATCTCGTGAGCGTCCTGGACTACCGCGACGACGGTCACACCGTCGCCATGACCCGCGCCTACACCGTGCCCACTTTCCGTGGCCACGGCTACGCCGGCGAACTCGTCGACCGCGCGGTCGCGGACCTCGCCCGGCGGGGCGACCGCGACGTCAGCCCGGTGTGCTGGTACGTCGCCGACTGGTTCGCCGCGCACCCCGAGCGCGCCGCCCTGCTGGCCGAGCGCCGCGCCAGCTGACCACCTCGGCTACTGCACGAGGCCGGGGCCGTCAACCCTCTGGTCGAGCGCGCGCGGGTGCGCGACGGTGGGGGCACGACCGAGAAGGAGCGTGCCATGGACCACGACACACCCGAGGGCATGATCGACGGGGATCCCGCCGGCGGCTGGGAATCCGGCGACGTCGCCGACCAGGAGACGAGCGAGCAGAATGACGCCGCGATGGGACAGACGTCCCTGGCCGACTCCGGACTGCCGACGGAGACCGCCGACCGGCAGGAGGCCGACCCCGGCCAGGCAGGCGGGGAGGGGGTCCTCGCGCCCGACGGCGTGCAGGTCTCCGACCAGTTCGTCGAGAGCGCCGAGGTCCAGCAGGGACTGGACCCCGACATGGTGACCGACGAGCAGGCCGACCGATGAGCGGCACGACGAACGAGTTCGAACACCCGGGCGGAAACTACCCCGACGTCGGCGGCTCCGACGCCAAGGCGCAGAGCAGTGACGCAGGGGTCGGCGGCGCGATCGCCGACGAGCACCCGGATGACCGTGACGCGACCCCGCCGGGGACGCAGGACGCGTCGGCGGCGGGCACGCAGGACGCCCCCGCCATGGACACGGACGCGCCGTCGGGCGACGACCAGATCGACGGCGTGATCGCGCAGACGCGTTCCGACGGCCAGGGGCAGGATGCCGCCACCGTCGAGAAGCTGCTGCGCAGCCGCCTGGCGGACACCGGCCTGCAGATGGGCGAGGATCGCATCGCCGCCGTCGTCGCCGAGATCTCCCGCTGACGGCGGTCAGTCCGACACGAAGGCCAGGATGCGGCCGGCCGCGGGTCGCGCGTCGCGGATGAGCGTCTCGTGCCCGTGGTCGGCCAGTTCGGCCAGCTGCGCGCCCGGGATGAGCGTCGCGACGCGCTCGCACCACTCGCGCGGCGCGACGTAGTCGTCGGCCCCGCGCAGGACGAGGGCCGGTGTCGTCACCCGCGGGTAGACGACCTCGGGGCGGTGCACGAGCATCGCCGTCATCTTGCGCCGGAGATGCGGTCCGGCGCGCAGATACTCCCTGCCGCCGATCAGGAAGACGCGGGGGCTCTCCACGAGCAGGTCGCGCGCCAGGCGCAGCAGCTGACGCGGCGCCGTCCGAGCGGCCGGATCGACGGTGGGGCCGGCGAGGACGAGCGCTCCGACGAGCGATGGATGGCGCACCGCGAGCTCGACGGCCACCTGCGTGCCCATCGAATGGCCGATGACGACGGCATCCGTCTCCCCGCGGTCGCGCAGCAGCGCCGCGACGAAGTCGGCCATCCGCTCCATCGTGGGGGTGCGCGGCGGCTCCGGCGCTTCGCCGTATCCGGGCTGGTCGAGCATCCAGACGCGGCCATGCGGCGCGAGGTGCGACGCGAGGTCGGCGAAGACGCGCCGCCCCATGCCGATGCCGTGGAGGAGGAGGAACAGGCGCGGACCCGCGCCGCGCTCCTCGAGGACCAGTTCGGCGCCGTCCACCGCGAAGGTGGACGTCACGCCCTCGTCGTCGCGGACGCCGGCGAGCCGGTCGACGAGATCGTCCGCCGCGGCGGCGAACTCGGCACCGGGGTCCGCTCCCGCCTCCGGTCCGTCCTCGCTCGCGCCCATCCGTCGAGCGTAACCGGGCCTGTCGTCCGGCGCGGGCTCGTCGTACCGTGGAGGCATGTGCCGCAACATCCATACTCTGCACAATTTCGAGCCGGCTGCGACCGGCGACGAGGTGCACGCCGCCGCCCTCCAGTACGTCCGCAAGATCGCGGGCACGACCAAGCCGTCGAAGGCCAATCAAGAGGCGTTCGACCGGGCGGTCGCCGAGATCGCCCACGCGACGCACCACCTCCTCGAGGACCTCGTCGCCGTGGCGCCGCCGAAGAACCGCGACGAGGAGGCCGCGAAGGCGCGCGCCCGGGCCGAGAAGTCCGGCCGGTACGCCCCGCGCGTGGCCTGATCCGGGGGAGCGCCGCACGCTTCGCAGAGGATGTCGGGGCTCGCTCGTAGCGTGGAGGCATGCGCATCCTGCACACCTCCGACTGGCACATCGGGCGGACCTTCCACGGTCACTCCACGCTCGATGCGTTGCGCGGCGTGCTGGAGACGCTGACGCGGCAGGTGCGCGACGAGAACGTCGACGTCGTCATCGTCGCGGGTGACGTGTTCGACTCCGGTGCCCCCGCGGCGGCCTGCTACACGCTGCTGTCCGACACGCTGCGCGCGCTCGCCGACACGGGCGCGCAGGTGATCGTCACGAGCGGCAACCACGACTCCGCGGCCCGATTGGGCTTCCAGGCCGGACTGCTCCGAGACGGCATCCACGTGCTCACCGATCCCGCGGCGATCGGGACCCCCATCACCGTGGCGGATGCCGACGGCCCGGTGCACTTCTACGGCATCCCGTTCCTGGAGCCCGCTCTGCTGCGCCACCTGTGGCCCGCCGCGCGCTCGCAGGCCGAGGTGCTCGGCCACGCCATGGACCTCGTCCGCGCCGACCTCGCGCAGCGCGCGGGGCGGTCGGTCGCGATCGCGCACTGCTTCGCCGCGAAGGTCGAGCCGACGCCGCAGCTCGAGCGCGACATCCAGCAGGGCGGACTCGACGTCGTGCCGTGGTCGTGCTTCGAGGGCGTCGACTACATGGCCCTCGGCCACATCCACGGCCGGCAGGAGCTCGCGCTGCACGCCCGCTACTCCGGCGCGCCCCTGCACTACAGCTTCGGCGAGGGATCGAAGCCCCGCGGCAGCTGGCTCGTCGACCTCGGTGCGTCGGGCCTCGGCGACGTCACGTGGCTCGAGCTGCCCGTGCCGCGCCGGCTCGTGACGCTGACGGCCCCGCTCGAAGACCTCCTCACCGACGACCGCTTCGCGGCGCACGCCGAGGACTGGGTCTCGGTGGAGTACACCGACGACCTGCCGCAGCGCGAACCGCTCCGCCGGCTGCAGGCCCGGTTCCCGTACTGCGCGAAGGTCGTGCACGCCCCGGCCGTCGTGCCGGAGCGCGCCGGCGGCAGCTACGTCGACCGCGTGCGGGCGGCGCGCAGCGACCGGGAGCTCGTGGATGCGTTCCTGCAGCACGTGCGCGACGGGGAGGCGGCCTCGGAGCGCGAGGCCGAGCTGCTCGCCGACGTGCTGGACGAGCGCACGAGGGTGGAGGCGCTCGCGTGAAGCTGCATCGACTCGAGCTCACCGGGTTCGGGCCGTTCCGCGCGACGCAGACCGTCGACTTCGACGCGTTCGCCGGCGACGGCGTGTTCCTCATCTCCGGGCGCACGGGCGCCGGCAAGTCCAGCATCCTGGACGGCGTGAGCTTCGCGCTGTACGGCTCGGTGCCGCGGTACGACGGCGGCGAACGCCGCCTGCGCAGCGATCACTGCGCGCTCGGCGACCCCACCGAGGTGCGCCTCGAGTTCACGGTCGGCGAGACCCGCTGGCGCGTCGCCCGCGCCCCCGAGTACGACCGCCCCGCCAAGCGCGGCGTCGGCGTGACCACCGAGCCGACCCGGGCCGAACTCGAGGAACTGGTCGACGGGGTCTGGGTGGGCCGTGCGGCCAAGCCGCGCGATGTCGCGCAGCTGCTCGACGGCATCCTGGGCCTCAACGCGCAGCAGTTCCAGCAGGTCATCCTCCTGGCGCAGAACCGGTTCTCCCGCTTCCTGCTGGCCTCCGCCGGCGACCGGCAGACCCTGTTGCGGACCCTCTTCGGGACGCGGCGCTTCGAGCAGTACAAGGACGACCTGGAGGAGCGGCGTCGCGACGCGCAGCGACGACTGGACGGTGCGGGCGAACGCGCGCGCACGTTCCTCGACGTCGCGGAACGGCTCATCGACGAGCGCGCACTCGGCGGAGAGGCGGAGCGTCCCGAGGGACTCGACCTCGCCGGCCGGCGGGCCGCCGCCGACCTCGCGCTGCAGCGCGCCGAATACCACGTCGAGCAGAGGACGACCGAGCGACAGCGCGCGGATGCCGCGGCGGCGGCAGCCGCCGACGCGCACGCGGCGCTCGTCGCGCGCGCCAAGACGCTCGGCGACCTCGTCGCCGCGCGCGCCGAGCTCGCGCTGCTCGAGGACGACGCGCCGCGCATCGCCGACGAGCGCACCCGGCTCGAGCGGGCGCGGGCGGCCGAGGCGCTGCGGGCGAGCATGGCAGCGGCGACCCGCGCGGAGCAGGCGGCGTCGGCCGCACGCTCCGTGCGCGATGCCGCCGACGCCGAATGGATCGCCGCCGGCGGCGACGCGGCCGACGATCTCGTCGCCCTGATCGAGGAGCTCACCGGCGACCTGGCCGTCTGGGGCGCGGCCGAACAGGCCGAGCGCGACCTCGTCCGGACGGAGGCGGACCTGGCGGCGCGCGAGGCCGACGTGGCCGCGCGCGCGCAGGAGATCGCGACGATCGACGAACAGCGGGCACTCGTGCCGGCCGAGCGGGAGCGGTTGACCGCGCAGCGTCAGGAGGACGCGGCCGTCGCCGCACGTCTGACAGATCTCCGCGAGCGGCGCACCGCCCTGCGCGATCGGCTCGCGGCGGCGCAGGAGGCCGCGCCACTCGCCGAAGAGGCCGCGCGCGCCGAGGTCGAGTACGCCCGCCGCAGCGGCGACGCCGGCCGGGCCGCGGACGCCGTGACCGCCCTCCTGCAGCGGCGGCTGGCCGGTCGCGCCGGCGAGCTCGCCGCTGAGCTCGTCGACGGGCAGCCCTGCAGCGTCTGCGGAGCGGTCGACCACCCGCAGCCGGCCGCGGTGTCCGCCGAGCCCGTCACCGACGACGACCTCGCGGCAGCCGAAGCCACCCGCGACGCCGCGGCCGAGGCCGCGCGCACGACGGGGGAGGCCGCCAAGAGCGCACGCGACCGGCTGGCCGACGCGACCGCCCGCGCGGGGGGCGCCGACGCCGACGACCTCGGGGCGCGCCTCGCCGCGACCGAGGCGGAGGTCCGGGACGCCGCCGACGCGGACACCCGGGTGGGGCGCCTCGACGTGCAGCTCGCCGAGCTCGCGCAGCTCGACGAGGCCGCGCGCACGGCCCGGGGCACCCTCGACGCGCTGCACGCGGACGGCACCGCCGCCGTCGCCGGGCTCCGCGCGGCCGCCGCCGCCCTCCGCGCCGACGTGCGCGCCGCGCGCGGGACCCACGACACGGTCGCCGAGCGGGTGGCCGAGGCCCGTGCCCGGCGCGACCTCGCGCGCGCCTGCCTCACCGCCCGCGAGCGCGCCGAGGAGCAGGGCCGCGCCCTCGCGACCGCCGTCGCCGACCGCGACGCCGGCCTCGCGGCATCCGTGTTCGATTCCGTCGCCGAGGCGTCCGACGCGCTCCTCGACGCCGCCGAGCACGCCGCCGTCGACGCTCGCGTCGCCGCGCACGCGGCGGCCCTGACGGCCACGCGCGCACGACTGCTCAGCCTGGAGCTCGAGATCGTGGACGTCGTCGAGGCGCCCGACCTCGCGGCGTCCGAGGCCGCGGCGACGGCCGCCGACACCGCTCGCGCCGGCGCGATCGCGGCGCAGCAAGACGCGCAGAACACCGTCGACACCCTCCGCGGCCTGCTCGAGCGGACGGATGCCGCCTACGCCGATGTCGCGGCGATCGCCGACGACGCCGCCGCCGTCACGCGCCTCGCCGACACCGTCGCGGGCCGCGCGCCCAACACGATGAAGATGGACCTCGAGACCTTCGTCCTCGCGGCGGAACTCGAGGAGATCGTCGCCGCGGCGAACCTCCGTCTGTCGGAGATGTCGTCGGGGCGCTACTCGCTCCACCACTCCGACGCGCGGCAGGCCCGCAACGCCGCCTCCGGGCTCGGCATCGATGTGCTCGACGCGCACACCGGTCTCCGCCGCTCGCCGCAGTCCCTCTCCGGCGGTGAGACCTTCCTGGCGTCGCTCGCACTCGCCCTCGGACTCGCCGAGGTCGTCACGAACCGCGCGGGCGGGTTGCGGCTGGACACCCTGTTCGTCGACGAGGGATTCGGGTCGCTCGATCCCGAGACGCTCGACCTCGCGATGCGCACGCTCGACGAACTGCGCGCGGGCGGACGGACCGTGGGCGTCATCAGCCACGTCGAGGCGATGAAGGAGCAGCTGCCCGCGCAGCTCGTCGTCACGGCGACCGCGGAGGGGCCGAGCATCATCCGCCAGGATGCCGTGGCGGACGCCCCCGGGCTCCGCTAGCGCCGGCACGCGGCGGCGCTCCGCGGTGCGCCGTCCGCGTGCGCGCCGAAGAGTTTCATCCGCGCCGAATGGTGGGCCGGCGCGCCTCTGACCCGCGTTTCGGCGCGGACGACGCGCGGACTGGTCGTTCATCCGCGTCGAATGGCGGGTGGTCGGGCGCCTGACTCGCTTTTCGCCGCGGGCGAACCGCGGGACGGCGAGGGTACGCCAGCGGCCGCGGCCCGCAGCGCACCTCCTATCCGGGCGCGCGCGGCCGGGTGTAGCGTCGGCGCCAACCCGGGGCGGGCCACGTCCCGACACGCTGTCGTGTTTGGAGCCGCTCATGCCTCTGTCCGCCCGGGTGCACCGCACCCCGTCCGTCCTGTCGACGCGCGTGCGCCGCACCCTGGCGGCCGCCACCGCGGCCGTCGTCCTCGTGGGCGGCCTGCTCGCCGCCGCACCCGCCACGGCCGCCCTGCCCCTGCCGACGCGCATGGCGGCGCTCGGCGACTCGATCACGCAGGCGAGCATGACGTGCTCGCTGCTTCTCGTGTGCCCCTCGAACAGCTGGTCCACCGGCTCGAACTCCACGGTCGCGTCGCACGCGACGCGCCTGCGCGCGCAGGGGACCTCGCTCACCGCGTACAACGACGCCGTCCCGGGCGCCGTGGCCGCCGACCTGCCCGGGCAGGCGCGCTGGGCGGTCGCCCAGCGCGCGCAGTACGTGACGATCGAGATCGGCGCCAATGATGCGTGCGCCGACGACGTCGCCGGCATGACGACGACGGCATCCTTCGCGGGGAGCGTGCAGACGACGCTCGCGACGCTGTCCGCCGGCGCCGCGCAGCCGCAGATCTTCGTCGCCAGCATCCCGAATCTCAAGCGCCTGTGGGAGCTGAACAAGTCCAGTCTGAGCGCGCGCATCGCGTGGGCGGCGTTCGGCTTCTGCGATTCGATGCTCGCCAAGCCCACCAGCACGGCGGCCGCAGACGTCCAGCGGCGCGACGCCGTGCAGCAGCGGGTGAACGAATACAACGACGCTCTCGCCGCCGCGTGCGCCGCCACCGCGCGCTGCCTGTTCGACGGCTACGCCGTCGCGAACTACGCGTTCGCGAAGGCCGACATCTCGACGAAGGACTACTTCCACCCCTCGGTCGCCGGTCAGCGCACGCTCGCCGCTCTCACCTGGGCGGTGTCCCCGTACCGGCCGTGACGCGGGTAGCGGCGGCGCTCTCCTAGGCTGAGAGCATGACCCGCAACAGCCTCTGGACGGTCGTCGGCGTCGTCGTCGCCGTCGTCATCGCCTGGTTCCTCGTCGACGTGATCTTCAGGCTCATGTGGTTCGTCGCCAAGCTGGGCATGGTCGCGATCGTGGCTCTCGTGGTCTTCCTCGTCATCCGGATGCTGTTCCGCCGGAGCGAGGACTGAGTCCCGGACGCGTCGACGGCGTCAGACCCCGTAGAGCTCGCGCACGCGGTCGCGCAGCTGCACGCTGCACGCCGCGACGGCCGCGCGCCAATCCGTGATCGCGTCATCCTGCGCGTTGTCCGAGACCGCCTTGAGCACGCGGATGCGGACGTCGAACTGCCCGGCGACCCAGATGTACGCGTAGGTCTCCATGTCAACGAGCGTCCCGCCCAGAGCGCGGATGGCGGACACCGTCGCCGCGTCGTCGACGAAGTGGTCTCCCGTTGCGATGATCGCGCCTCCGCCGGCGCCGGTCGAGACCTGCGACGGGAGCGAGACGTGCTGGCCGGCGATGCCGTCGATGTCCGACACGTCGTGCTGGATCGCCGCGGTGACCTCGTGGACGCCGATCGTCCCGCGGTCGACCGCGCCTGCCGTGCCGACGACCAGCACCTCGTCGTACTCGCCGGCGTCGAGCGCCCGGGTGAGCGCGTGGGTGGCCTGCAGCTTGCCGGGACCCGTGACGAGCCGGTCGAAGCCGTCCAGGGATTCCGGGAAGGCGGACAGTTCGGACTCGAGGGCGGCGACGAGCAGTTTCACCCCTCCATCCTCCCAGGGTTAGGCACGGCCGGTGCGGCTCCCCGTGGACGGCGCAGGTGGGCCAAGATGGGGGAAGGTCGGACGAGGGAGAGACATGACTCTGCAGACGGTTCTTCTGGACACGCCCGAGGGCATTTCGGCGCGACTCGGGTGGGACCCGGGGACGACGGTGCACGACCGCCGGCGCATCATCGCGAAGGAGCTGATCGCGGCCCAGCTGCGGTGCGAGCCCACCGACATCAAGATCGAGCGCGAAGCGCCTCGCGGGTTCGGCTACCACACGCGTCTCATCGCCTCCCGTGACGGTGCGGAGCTCCCGATCGCGATCGTGACGGCCAGCTTCCGCGCCGCGACGGTCGTCGCCATCTGCGATCCGGGGCTCCCCCTGGGCATCGACATCCGCGACCTGCATCCCGAGGACGCCGACGTGCGGCAGATGAAGAAGCACTCGCACCTGTTCGACGAGAACAACATGAGCGACCTGCTGCAGCACTGGGTGCGCGTGCAGGCCGTCCTCGAGGCCGACGGGCGCGGCGTGCGCGTCGCCCCGGATCATGTGCGCCTCGACGCCGGCCGGCACCGCGGCTGGCTGCCCGACCGCACCATGAAGTACGGGCTCGTCGACGCGTCGCGCGACGGGTGGGTCATCACGCTGGCCTACGGCCTGCTCCCCACCGCCTGACGGTCAGTCCACGAGGTCGGGCAGAGCCGCCTTCAGCTCGGCCAGCCAGGCGTTCGCGTTGCCGTCCGACGGGGCGCGCCAGTCGCCGCGCGGCGAGAGCGACCCCGCGGGCGACACCTTCGGCCCGTTGGGGATCGCGGAGCGCTTGAACTGCGCGAAAGCGAAATAGCGCGTGAGGAACACCTGCAGCCAGCGCACGATCTCGGCACGGTCGTAGGCGTAGTGCTCGTCCGCGGGGAAGCCCGGCGGCCAGGCCCCGGCATCCGCGTCGGACCACGCCTTCTCCGCCAGGAACGCGATCTTCGACGGGCGGAGGCCGTAGCGCAGCACGTGGAACAGCGTGAAGTCGTGCAGCGCGTACGGGCCGATCGTGTCCTGCGTCGACTGCGTCTTGCCGTCTTGATCCGCGGGCACCAGCTCCGGGCTGATCTCGGTGTCCAGCACCGACTGCAGCACCGACTTCGCGGCATCCGTCAGCGACGTGCCCGACTCCTCATCGGAGCTGTGCGCGATCACCCACCGGATGACGTGCTGGATGAGCGTCTTCGGAACCCCCGCGTTGACGGCGTAGTGGCTCATGTGGTCGCCGACCCCGTAGGTGGCCCAGCCCAGCGCGAGCTCGGAGAGGTCGGAGGTGCCGACGACGAAGCCGCCGTTCTGATTCGCGAGCCGGAAGAGGAAGTCGGTGCGGACGCCGGCCTGCACGTTCTCGAAGGTCACGTCGTAGACCGGCTCGCCGTCGGCGAACGGGTGGCCGATCCCCTCCAGGATCTGCGTCGCGGTGGGCCGGATGTCGATCGTCGAGATCGTCGCGCCGATGGCCTCGGCGAGGGCGATCGCGTTGGACTTGGTGTGCTCGCTCGTCGCGAATCCGGGCATCGTGTACGCCAGGATGTCGCTGCGCGGCCGGCCCATCCGGTCCATGGCGCGCGCCACGACGAGGAGGGCGTGCGTGGAGTCGAGTCCGCCGGAGACGCCGATGACCGGCTTCGGGGAGCCGATGGCCCGCATCCGCTGCTCGAGGCCGGACACCTGGATGTTGAAGGCCTCGTAGCAGTCCTGGTCCAGGCGCGCCGGGTCGTCGGGGACGAACGGGAAGCGGTCGACGGGCCGCCGCAGCCCGATGTCGGCGGTCGGCGGGTCGAGCGTGAACGAGACGGTGCGGAAGTCCGCGTCGATGGTCTCGGTGCGGATGCCGAGAGACCGCCGGTTGTCGTCGAACGTGCCCTGCCGGAGGCGATCCTGGCGGATCCGGTCGAGGTCGACGTCGGCGACGGCGCGGCGCGGCCCATCGGGGAACCGCTCGGTCTCCGCGAGGAGGTTGCCCACCTCGTAGATCATCGTCTGCCCGTCCCACGACACGTCGTTGGTGGACTCGCCCTGCCCGGCGGCGGCGTAGACGTAGGCGGAGAGGCAGCGCATCGACTGCGACAGGCAGAGGGTCCTGCGGTCCTCGGCGCGGGCGATCGTGATGGGGCTGCCGGAGAGATTCACGAGCACCGTGGCGCCGGCGAGTGCGGCCCGGGAGGACGGCGGAACGGGCACCCAGACGTCCTCGCAGACCTCGGCGTGCACACGGAGGTCGGGCAGATCCACGGCCTGGAAGATCAGATCGGGGCCGAACGGCGCCGACAGCTCGCCGCGATCGAACCACTCTCCGCGCAGGTCGTCGCCGGCGGCGTACCAGCGGTGCTCGTAGAACTCGCGATAGGTGGGGAGGTACGACTTCGGGGCGATGCCGATCACCTCACCCCGGTGGATGACGACGGCGCAGTTGTAGAGACGATTCCCGTGGCGCAGCGGCGCGCCGACGATGAGCAGGGTGCGCAGGTCCTCGCTCTCCCGCGCGATGCGCAGGAGAGCCGCCTCGACGGCCTCGAGCACGGGGTCCTGCATGACGAGGTCCTCGATCGAGTAGCCCGTGAGGCACAGCTCCGGGAAGACGGCCACGGCGACGCCGTCGTCCTGGCACGCGCGCGCGGCGGTGAGCACGGCATCCGCGTTCGCCTGCGGGTCGGCGATCGCGACGGGGATCGTGCAGGCCGCGACCCGCGCATACCCGTGCCGGTAGACGCTCTCGAACGCTGGTGTCGTGCTCATCCGCCCAGTCTGTCAGGTGCGGCCGGTCCCCGGCAGAGGCGCTGTCGGCGGCCCGGGCTAGTGTCGATTCCGGAAGGGGAACATGCGATACATCGAGGACGAAGGCCGGATCGTCTGGAGCGCGAGCGATCTCAAAGCCGCCGCCGAATGCGAATTCGCGTGGCTGCGGGCGATCGACGCGAAGCTCGGACGGGTCGCCCCCGTCGAGGACCCCGAAGACCTGACGCTCGAGCGCGCCGGGCGGCTCGGCACGCAGCACGAGCTGCGGGTCCTCGCCGACTATCGCGCGGAGTTCCCGGGCGCGGTCGTGGAGATCCCGGAGACGCGCTCCTCGGATGCCGAGGGCCTCGCGCGCGCCGTCGCGCTGACGGGGGACGCGCTCGCCTCCGATGCCGCGGTGGTGTACCAGGCCGCGTTCGCGACCGACGAGTTCGTCGGCTTCGCCGACTTCCTCGTCCGCGACGAGGAGGGTCGCTGGATCGTGCAGGACACCAAGCTCGCCCGGCACGCCCGCGTCACGGCGCTCATGCAGCTTGCGGCATACGCCGACCAGCTCGACCGGATCGGCGTGCCGCGGGCGGACCGCGTCGAGCTCCTGCTTGGCGACGGCACCGTCTCCACTCATGCCGTGCGCGACCTGCACCCGGTGTACGCGCTGCGTCGCGCGCGGCTGCGCGCCCTCATCGCCGACCGCGACCTCGCCGCGGGCGCCGCCGGCGCCGCCATCGGGTGGGGCGATGACCGCGGCGCTCTGCGGGTCATCGCGTGCGGGCGGTGCGCGACGTGCGACCTCGAGGTGATCGCGCACCGCGACCTGCTGCTCGTCGCCGGGATGCGGCCCGTCCAGCGCGAGCGTCTCCGGGCGGCCGGCATCCGCACGATCGACGACCTGACGACGGCGGACGCGCCGCCCGCGCGCATGTCGGCGGACACGTTCGCGAACCTCCGCACCCAGGCGCGACTGCAGGTGGCGAGCCCGGCGGGCGGCATCGTCGCGATCGCCGCGGCGCCCCCGCACGACGGCGCCGCGGCGGCGCATCCCTCCTCGCCGCCGCCCGTGCCGACGTTCGAGGTCGTGTTCCCGAAGGCCCTCGGCGCGCTCCCGCGCCCCGACCACGGCGACCTGTTCTTCGACTTCGAGGGCGACCCGCTGTACACCGAGGGCGGGACGCCGCAGTGGGGGATCGACTATCTCTTCGGCTGGATCGACACCCGTGACGTGTACTCGTCGCTGTGGGCGCACAGCTTCGCCGACGAGCGACAGGCCCTCGAGGACTTCCTCGACCTCGTGGCGCTGCGCCGCGCGCAGCATCCGGGCATGCACATCTACCACTACGCCCCCTACGAGCCCACGCATCTGCTCGCGATGGCCGCCCGGCACGGCGTGCGCGAGCGGGACGTCGACCGGCTGCTCCGCGACGGCGTCTTCGTCGACCTCTATCCCATCGTCCGGCGGGCGTTGCGCGTGGGCTCCCGGTCGTACTCGATCAAGAAGCTCGAGCCGCTCTACATGGGCGACGACGTCCGCACGAGCGACGTGCAGCGCGGCGACGATTCGATCGTGAAGTACGTCGAGGCGCGCAGCCACGCCGACGCCGGCGACGAGGCGTCCGCGCAGCGGATCCTCGACGACCTCGCCGACTACAACCGCTACGACTGCGTCTCGACGCGGCGGCTCCGCGACTGGCTCGTCGACCGGGCCCGGGAGGCACAGCTGCGACCGTCGCTGGAGCCGGATGCCGACGAGCGCGCGTACGAGCCGTCGCCGCGCGCGGAGACGCTCAGCCGCCTCGCCGCCGGTATCGACGACGAGCAGGAGTCGGCGGCCCTGCGGCTGGGGTCGGCGGCGATCGACTACTACCCGCGAGAGGCGAAGACCTTCTGGGCGACGCACTTCCTGCGTCTCCGCGAGCCGGTGACGGTCTGGGAGGACACGCGCGACGTCGTCGTGATCGACCGCGACCGCTGCCGTGTCCTGACCGACTGGCATCTCCCGGAGGGTGCCCGGGCGATCCGGCGCATCGTCGAGCTCCGCGGCGAGGTGGCGCCCGGCACGCGGCTGAGCGTGGACGCCACGCCGTTCGCGGTCTACGAGCTGCCGGCGCCGTTCCCGGTCGAGACCAACCCGCGGTGGATCCACACGGCACGCTCCGTGCGGGTCGTCGACGTGCTGGATGACGGCGTCGTCGTCGAGGAGAACGCCGTCCAGGGCTTCACGTGGGCCGAGCTTCCGGTCGCGCTGACACCGGCCGCGCCGCCCCAGGCCGGCAGCCAGCAGGCGGCGATCGACGAGTGGGCAGACGGCGTGATCCAGGGGGCGCCGGCGTTCCCCGCGGACCCCGCCACCGACCTCCTCCTGCGCCGGCCGCCGCGTACGGGCACCGGCACTCTCGCGCGGGGCGGTGAGGACGACGTCGCCGACATCGTGCGCACGCTCGTCGACCTCGACCACAGCTACCTCGCGGTGCAGGGCCCGCCCGGAACCGGCAAGACGTACGTGGGCTCGCACGTCGTGGCCCGCCTCGTCCGCGAGCGCGGCTTCCGGGTCGGCGTGGTCGCCCAGTCGCACGCCGTGGTCGAGCACATGCTCGACCGGATCGTCGAGGCGGGCGTCCCCACGGCACAGGTCGCGAAGGCGCCGAAGGGTCCGCCCACCGGGTCGGAGTCGTTCACCGTCATCGCGAAGAACGCGATGGCCGCGTACATCGCCGACCAGCCGGCGGGATTCGTCGTGGGCGGCACGGCCTGGGACCTGAGCCACGGCGGGCGCATCGCGCGCCGCAGTCTCGACCTCCTGGTCATCGACGAGGCCGGGCAGTTCTCGCTCGCCTCGACGATCGCCGTCTCGGTCGCCGCGCAGCGGCTCCTCCTGCTGGGCGACCCGCAGCAGCTGCCCCAGGTGAGCCAGGGCACGCACCCGGAGCCGGTCGACACGTCGGCGCTCGGCTGGGTCATGGACGGCGCGGCCGTCATCCCGCCGGACCGCGGGTACTTCCTGGCCCAGACCCGTCGCATGCGTCCCGAGGTCGCGGCGCCGGTGTCGCAGCTCTCGTACGAGGGCAAGCTCGCGGCGCACGAGGGCACGTCCGCCCGTCGCCTCGACGGCGTCGCACCCGGCGTCATCCCGGTCGCGCTGACGCACGTCGGGAACGCGACCCAGTCGCCCGAGGAGGCACAGGTCGTGGTCGGCCTCGTCCGCGACCTCGTGGGGCGGTCGTGGACACCGGATGCCGATTCGGCTCCGCGGCCGGTGACCGCGGCGGACATCATCGTCGTGACGCCGTACAACGCCCAGCAGGTGCTGGTCGAGGAGGCGCTGGCCGCCGCGGGGTTCGGTGACGTCCCGGTCGGGACAGTGGACCGGTTCCAGGGCCAGGAGGCCGCCGTCGCCATCGTGTCGCTCGCCGCGTCGTCGGGGCGCGACGCGCCGCGAGGGCTCGAGTTCCTGCTGCTGCAGAACCGTCTCAACGTCGGCGTCTCCCGCGCGATGCACACGGCGTACGTCGTCTACTCGACCGGGCTCCTCGACGACCTGCCGCGCACGCCCGACGGCGTCGCGCGGCTCAGCGCCTTCGCGCGGCTGGTCGGCGCGGCCTGACGACGAGGCTCGTAGACTTCGGGCACGAGGAGGTCGCCATGGCCGAGGAGCGCCGACAGTTCGAGATCGACCTGCCGCCGGAGGCGATCGCCGGCAGCTACGCCGACTTCGCCAACGTGTGGCACACGCCCGACGTGTTCGTCATGGACTTCGTCTCGCTCACCCGCCCGCCCCAGGACGGCACCGACGCCGAGGGCAATGCCATCACGGTCGTGCCGGCGCGGGTCGTGCAGCGCGTACGCATCCCGCCGCAGCAGGTGTTCGAGCTCGCGAAGGCCCTCACGCAGCAGCTGGAGTTCTGGGAGCAGGAGACCGGGCAGCGCCCGCAGCGTCCCCTCGGTCCCGACGCGCTCTGACCTGCGCAGGCGGGGCGCGTCAGACCGTGCCGTAGAGGCGGTCTCCCGCGTCGCCGAGCCCGGGCACGATGTAGCCCTTCTCGTTGAGCTTCTCGTCGATGGCGCCGAGCACGAGCGTCACGTCGCGGTCGCCGACCTGCCGCTCGATGGCGGCGACGCCCTCGGGCGCCGCGAGGATGCAGATCGCGGTCACGTCCTGCGCGCCGCGGTCGAAGAGGAAGTCGATGGCGGCGCCCAGCGAGCCACCCGTGGCCAGCATGGGGTCCAGCACGAAGCACTGGCGATCGCTCAGATCCGTGGGGAGTCGCTCGGCGTAGGTCGTCGGCTCGAAGGTCTTCTCGTCGCGGGCCATCCCGAGGAAGCCCACCTCGGCCGTGGGGAGGAGCTTCACCATGCCCTCCAGCATGCCGAGCCCGGCGCGGAGGATGGGAACGACCAGCGGGCGCGGCTCGCTGATCCGCACGCCGATCGTGGTGGCCACGGGCGTCGTGATCTCGTGGTCCTCGACGCGGACCGATCGGGTCGCCTCGTAGGCCAGCAGGGTGACCAGTTCCTCGGTCAGCTGCCGGAAGACCGGCGACGATGTGCGCGCGTCGCGCAGCACCGTGAGCTTGTGGGTGATGAGGGGGTGGTCGGCGACGTGGACACGCATGGGTCCAGGCTACCGGGGCCTACTCTGAAGCTGTGACTGTCCCGGCCCATGACTCCGCCGCGATGGACCGCGCGCTGCAGCTCGCCGAGGCCGCCGGTGCCGACGGCGACGTGCCCGTGGGGGCTGTCGTGACGGATGCCGAGGGCACGGTGATCGGCGAAGGCCGCAACCTCCGCGAGGCGACCGGCGACCCCACGGCGCATGCGGAGGTCGTCGCCCTGCGGCAGGCCGCCGCCACCCGGGGGACCTGGAACCTCGAGGGGTGCACCCTGACCGTGACGCTCGAGCCGTGCGTCATGTGCGCGGGCGCCGTGCTGCAGTCCCACGTCTCGCGCCTCGTGTTCGGCGCGTGGGACGACAAGGGCGGTGCGGCCGGCTCGCTGTACGACGTCGTGCGCGATCGGCGGCTGCCGGTGCGCGCGGAGGTTGTGGGCGGCGTCCGTGCCGAGGATGCGGCGCGCCTGCTGCGCGCGTTCTTCGACGCCCGGCGCTGACGTCCGCGCCGGTCAGTCGCTCGAGGGCATGACGATCGTGTCGGTGGGCGGCGCCGGCGCGCCGGCCTCGCGGCGCACGATGTCGGGCTCGAGGTAGATCACCCGCGCCGACGGCACGGCATCCCGGATGCGCCGCTCCACGGCGTCGATGTCCAGCGCCACCTCGCCCAGCGCCTTGTCGTGCGGGAAGGCCAGCTTGGCGGCCACGAGCAGCTCGTCCGGCCCGAGGTAGAGGGTCTTCATGTGGATGAGCCGCTGGGTCTCGCCGCCGGCCTCGATGGCCCGGACGATCGCCGCGTGGTCGTCCGGATTCGCGCCCTCGCCGACCAGCAGGCTCTTGGTCTCGATGCCGAGGGTGATCGCCACGAGGATCAGCAGGGTGCCGATCATGAGGGTGCCGATGGCGTCGAAGATCGGGTTGTGCGTGAGGGCGGTCATTCCGACGCCGAACAGCGCGAAGACGAGGCCGGTGAGCGCCGCGATGTCCTCCAGGAGCACGACGGGGAGCTCCGGCGCCTTCGCGTGCCGGACGAAGGACACCCACGACTGCCCTTCGCGGCGCACGTGGTTCGATTCCCGCACCGCGGTGCGCAGCGAGAAGCTCTCCAGCACGATCGCGATGACGAGCACGGCGATCGGGATCCACACGTTCTCCAGCTCGTGCGGGTGGGTGAGCTTGTCGACGCCTTCGTAGATGGAGAACAGCCCGCCGACGGAGAACAGGATGATCGCGACGACGAAGGCGTACACGTAGCGCTCGCGACCGTAGCCGAACGGATGCTCCGCGTCGGCCTCTTTGCGGGCCTTGCGGCCGCCGAGGAGCAGGAGGAGCTGGTTTCCGGAATCGGCGACGGAGTGGATCGCCTCGGCGAGCATCGAGGCCGAACCGGACAGGAACCAGGCGACGAACTTCGCGATCGCGATGCCCATGTTCGCAAGGAACGCCGCGATGATCGCCCTGCTGCCGCCCGATGCACTCATGACGACGAGTCTAGGGTTCAGTCCGAAGAGCTGATGATGATCGCCTCGGTGATGGGAGCCGGGGATGCCGGGTGTCCGATGTAGCCGATGACCTCCAGCAGCGCGCGGCGGAACTCCGCGGGCCGCTCGAGGTGCGGGGAGTGGCCGACGCCCTCCATCGTCACCTCGGTGACCTGCCCGCCGCCGGCGCGGTATGCGTCGAGCACGTCCCGCGTCTGGGACACCATCTCCTGCGCCGGCGCGACCTCCGCACCCGGCCAGCCGGGGATGACGCCGATCTGCCCGAGGTAGTTGAGGTCGTAGAACGAGGTGTCCGACACGATGGCGTCGACGGTCCCGTGCACCCACAGGATCGGCGGCTTGACCGCGAGATCCGCGATGCCGGAGACGTCGAAGTACTTCGGGACCATCGTGTTGAGGACGCCGATGTTCCCTGCGGCGAAGCCCGGCCAGTTCGCGCTGCCGACGCCGTCGCCCGGGTAGTTGCCGACGGCCGTCGACGTCGTCAGCATCGACTCCACCCAGACGTCCTCGTGCGCTGATGTGTAGCCGGGTGCGACGTACCCCGAGCGGAACACGCTCCGCGGGGAGGTCGGCGCCTCGTCGGTCCGGTCCCCGTCGGTCAGCCGCTGCACGAAGTCGGGGTTCGCGCCGCCACCGCCGCAGCCCGCATCGTCGTCGGTGAGACGGGTGCCGTCGCGGCGGGTGCCCCCGAACCCGTACGGGGACACCGGCGCCTGCAGCGTGAGCGAACGCACCGAGTGGTCCAGCGCGTACTGCATCACGACGCCGCCGCCCATCGACCAGCCGACGAGGTGCGGTGCTTCGATGCCGAGCTCGGTGAGCGTGAGATGGATGTCATCGCTGAAGTCGCGCACGCCCCGCGTCGCGTCGATGGGGGCGTGCTCGGTGCCGCCGAACCCGCGCAGATCGATCGCGATCACCCGCAGATCGCCGGGAAGGTCCTGCATGAGTTCCTGCCAGAACAGGCTCGAGGAGACGTTGCCGTGGATCAGCACGACGGTGCGATCGGCCGGCGTGGCCGGGTCGTCGCCGTCGCGCTCCACGATGTTCACGCTCAGTCGATCCGTGTCGACGAGTCGGGCAGTGATTCCGTCGAAAGGCCTCATGGATCCGACTATAGACCCGCGCCCATTTCATGTGAACGGGGTTTCAGGTCCGGCGGAAGGCGGCTGCCGGCATCCCGTTCGCGGGTGGGAGGATGGGGGCATGGCAGACGACACGCTTCCCCCGATCGCGATCCTCGGCGCCGGCTCGATGGGCGGTGCGATCCTCCAGGGTCTCGTCCGTTCGGGCCTCGCGGGGTCCCTCACCGCGACGAACCGCAGCACCGCGAAGGCGGCCGAGCTGTCCGGGCTCGCCGGGGTGTCCTCCATCGCGCTGGAGAGCGACCCGGACGGCAACCGCGCAGCCGCCGCGGCCGCCGACATCGTGCTCATCGGGGTGAAGCCGGCGATGGTCCCCGATCTGCTCCGCGAGATCGCCCCCGACCTGCGACCCGGAACCGTCATCGTGAGCCTCGCTGCCGGCGTCACGCTCGCGACGTTCGCGTCGCTCCTCGGCGACGACGTCCCCGTCATCCGCTCGATGCCCAACACGCCGGCCGTCGTCGGCAAGGCCGTCACGGGGATCGCCGCGGGCCGTGCGGCGACCGCCGCCCATGTCGCGGTGGTCCGGCGCCTGTTCGAGACGTGCGGTGCCGTCATCGAGCTCGACGAGGAGGAGATCGACGCGCTCGGCACGATCTCCGGCTCGGGCCCCGCGTATGTCTTCCTGCTCATCGAGGAGCTCACCGCCGCCGCGCGCGCCAAGGGTTTCGCCGAGGCGGATGCGCGCCTCATGGTGGAACAGACCTTCATCGGCGCCGCGGCCCTGCTGGATGCCACGAAGGAGGACCCCGCCGAACTGCGCAGACGCGTCACGAGCCCGAAGGGGACGACGGAGCGCGCCATCGCGGTGCTGCAGGACGCGCACCTCGCCGAGCTGTTCGGCGCGGCCACCGATGCCGCGCTCGCGCGGTCCCGCGAGCTGGCTGCGGGAGCCTGACCCGTCAGCGGTCGAGGGCCGCGAACCGCTCGATGTCGGAGTTCGTGCCGGACACGATGATGAGGTCGTGGTTGGTGACGACCGTGTTCGCCTCGGCGTAGCGGAACGGCTTCCCGGGGCTCTTCACGCCCACCACCGTGACGTTGTACTTCGTGCGGACGCCGGATTCGTTCAGGCCGACACCGCGGATGAACTTCGGCGGGTACATCTTGGCGAGCACGAAGTCGTCGTCGAAGCGGATGAAGTCCAGCATCCGCCCGCTCACGAGGTGCGCGACCCGCTCGCCGGCCTCCCGCTCGGGGTAGACGACGTGGTTCGCACCCACGCGGGCGAGGATCTTGCCGTGCGACTGGGAGACCGCCTTCGCCCAGATCTGCGGGATCTTCAGGTCGACGAGGTTCGCCGTGATGAGGACGGATGCCTCGATGGACGAGCCGGTCGCCACGATCGCGACCTGGAAGTCCTGGGCGCCGATCTGCTTCAGGGCGTCGATGTTCCGGGCGTCGGTCTGCACGGCGTGGGTGACGCGCTCGGACCACTTCTGCACGAGTTCGAGGTTCGCGTCGATGGCGAGGACCTCGCGGTCGAGGCGATCCAGTTCCCCCGCGCAGGCGGCGCCGAAGCGGCCGAGGCCGATGACGAGAACGGGGGCGTCGCCCCGGATCTGCTCAACCAACGATCGGCCTTTCCACCGGCAGCGAGTAATGCTGCGTACGGGATGTCGCGGCCACCGCCGCGGCGAGAGTCACTGTACCAACGCGCCCCATGAACATGGTGAGCGAGAGGACATAGACGGCGGGTTCCGGCAGCTCGGCGGTGACGCCCGAGGACAGGCCGACCGTGGCGAAGCCGGAGATGACGTCGAAGAGCACCATCTCGACGGGCGCCTTCGTCATCTGCGCGATCGTGATCGTCGACAGGGCCACGATCGTCGAGCCCCACGCCACGACCGACAGCGCGACGCGCTGCACGTCGCTCGGGATACGGCGGCCGAACGCCTCGACGCTGGGACGGCCCTTCGCCTCGGACCAGACGGCGAGGGCGAGGACGGCGAGGGTGGTCACCTTGATGCCGCCGGCCGTGGAGGCCGAGCCGCCGCCGACGAACATGAGCATCGACGCGGCGACGAGGGAGGAGCCGTTCAGTTCGCCGATGTCGATGACGGAGAAGCCGCCGGAGCGGGTCATGGCGGAGAGGAAGAGTGCCTGGAACGTCGTGTCCCACGCGTCGAGCGTGCCGAACGTCGCGGGGTTCTCGTACTCGAGCAGGACGAACACCCCGGCGCCGATGAAGAACAGCAGCACGGTCGTGATGAGCGTGAGCTTGGCGTGCAGCGACCAGCGGCGCACGTGCCACTGATGCCGCCACAGCGTGAAGATCACGGGGAAGCCGATGGACCCGAGGAACACGCCCGCCATCAGCACCGTGAGCATGAAGTAGTTGTCCGCGAACGGCTCGAGGCCGCCGGTGTTCGGGGTGAACCCGGTGTTCGTGAACGACATCGCCGCGTAGTACGGGGCCTCCCACAGGGCCGTGAGCGGGTCGACACCGCCGAGGATCAGCGAGGGGTAGAGGAGGACCGCGAGGACCGCCTCGATGGCCAGGGTCGAGAGGGCGACCGTGGACAGCAGCTGGCCGACCTCGCCGAGGCGCACCGTCTGCCCCTCGTTGACCGGCCCGCCGTGCGCGCGCATGGGGTTCGAATCGCCCGCGGCCATGAGCTTCGCACGCAGTCCGAGGCGCTTGGAGATCACGAGGCCCAGGATCGAGGCGAGGGTCAGGACGCCGAGCGCGCCGACGTTGACGCCGATGTAGATCATGACGTGGCCGACGGGCGACCAGTGGGTGCCCATGTCCACCGTGGACAGGCCCGTGACGCAGATGGTCGACACCGCGGTGAAGAGCGCGTCCGCGAGCGGCGTGGGCTGCTCGTCGGCCGCGGCGATCGGCAACGAGAAGAGCGCCGTGAACAGCAGCACGAGTGCGGAGAAGATGAGGACCGCGAATCGCGACGGCGAAGAGGTGGCGGAATGGCGCGTGCGCTGCCAGATCCCGCGTCCCCGTTCCCGGAACACGCGCCGGAGGCGCGCACCGACGGACTCGCCCGCCATGTGACGCCCCTCTCCTGAAGATTCGTTGTCATGGTACTCCGGCGCGGCCGAGGGCTAACCTATGGGCATGGCGGACATCTTCGACGTGATCGCCGACGGTACCCGTCGGGACATCCTGCAGCTGCTGCTCGAGCGTTCCCGATCCGGGGAGCGCGGAACGAGCGTGTCGCACATCGTCGCCGCGCTGGGCGTGAGCCAGCCCACGGTCTCCAAGCATCTCAAGGTGCTGCGCGAGGCCGAGCTGGTCTCGGTGCGTGAAGTCGGCCAGCACCGCTACTACAGCCTGTCGCCCGCGCCCCTCGACGTGCTCGACGACTGGCTCATCCCCTTCCTCGAAGAGGACGGGCCGGAGTCCGTGCCGCTCCCGGAGTCGGCCGCGCACGCCGCCGAGATCGTCGGCCGCGCCGCGGCATCCGCGAAGCACGCGCTCGAGAGCGCCCTCAAGAAGCTGCCCGGTCGCTGAATCACAGGTGTCACACCGGTTTACACGCGTTGTCTCCTGCCCCTAGGATCGTCATAGCATTCGCGAACAGAACACTGGGGACAAGGGGACACGATGGCTGAGCTGTCGGACGTGCGCTTTCTGACCGTCGCTGAGGTGGCGGATCTCATGCGCGTGTCGAAGATGACGGTCTACCGCCTCGTCCACGCCGGTGAGCTGCCGGCCGTGCGGTTCGGCCGGAGCTATCGCGTGCCGCAGACGGCGGTCACCGCGGCTCTGCAACGGCCCATCGCCGATGTCGGCTAGAATGACCTGAGGCATTTTCCGCAGTGCCCGTACCCGGACGCGAACGTATCGCGTCCAGACCCCAGACATAGTGAGGTTTTCCGTGGGTTCTGTCATCAAGAAGCGCCGCAAGCGCATGGCGAAGAAGAAGCACCGCAAGCTGCTTCGCAAGACTCGCCACCAGCGCCGCAACAAGAAGTAAAGCGGCCACCACACCGAGCGCCTGCCCTTCGTGGCGGGCGCTTCGTGTTTCCGGCGCGCCCGCGCACTGCGCGGTGCCAGGATGGAAGGGTGACCGCGCTCACCCTCGTCTCCAAGCCCGACTGCCACCTGTGCGACGTCGCGCGGGAGATCGTCGAGACCGTCGTCGCCGACCTCCCCGAGGGCGCCGTGGATGTCGAGGAGCTGTCGATCGCCGACGATCCCGCGCTGCACGCGCAGTGGTGGGAGAAGATCCCGGTCGTCCTCATCGACGGTCGGCTGCACGCGCACTGGCGCGTCTCGCCCGAGCGGCTGCGCGCCGCGCTCACCGAGGAGTCCTCCGTATGATCCGTCACATCGTCGCGTTCCGCCTTGCCGCGGAGGATGCCGGCACCCGCGCCGAGCAGGCCGCAGAGGCCGCCCGCCGGCTCAACGCGCTGCACGGCGTCGTCCCCTCGCTGCGCGCGATGAGTGCGGGGGGAAACGTCCTCTATCCCGACACGAACTGGGACCTCGTGCTCGTCGCCGATTTCGACGACGAGGCCGGCCTCGACGCCTACCAGGTGCACCCGGCGCACACGGAGGTCACGGCGTACATCGGCGGCATCCGCGCGGAGCGGGTCGCCGTCGACATCGAGCTGTAAGACCCGCTACTTCCCGATCTCGACGACCTCGGCGCCGGGCGCGTTGTTCTTGACCGACTCGATGCCGCCCAGGGCGCTCGCCTTCGACGCATAGCCCTGACTGGTCGCGATGACCTGCCCGTTGGTGGCCTTGAGGTTGAAGCGCCAGTCGCCGCCCTTGTCGACCCAGAGCTCGAATGTGCCTGCCATGTCGGATCCCCTCCGTGGCGTCCCGCGCGGGCTTACGGCGCGAGGCGCGTGGGACCGCGGAAGAGGTAGGTGACCTCGCGGATGGAGGACTCGCCGAGCAGCAGCATCAGCACGCGGGCAAGGCCCATGCCGAACCCGCCGTGCGGCGGGGCGCCGTAGCGGAAGAAGTCGAAGTAGAAGTCGAGGTGCTCGGGCTCGAGCCCCTTCTCCCTGGCCTGCTCGATGAGCACGTCGACGCGATGCTCGCGCTGCGCGCCCGTCGTGATCTCGACGCCCTTGAAGAGCAGGTCGTAGCTCTTCGTGAGCCCGGTCTCCTCATCGCGCATGTGGTAGAACGCGCGGATCTCCGGGTGGTAGTCGGTGATGAACACGAACTGGTGGCCGTAGGTCTCCTCGACGTGCGCGGAGATCTGGCGCTCGCCCTCGGGGTCGAGGTCGCCGTCGGTGCGCGGCACCTCGTAGCCGCGGGCCTTGACGATCTCGAGCGCCTCGGCGAGCGGAATGCGCGGGAACGGGATCGCGGGCACCTGCACCTCGATGCCGAACAGCTCCTCGATCTCGGCGCCGTGCTTGTCCTTGACCGCCTGGATCGCGCTCTGCAGGAGCTCCTCCTGCATCGTCGCGACGTCTTCGTGCGACTCGATCCAGCTGATCTCCGCGTCGATCGAGGTGAACTCGGTCGCGTGACGGCTCGTGAAGGAGGGGTCGGCGCGGAAGGCGGGGGCGATCTCGAAGATCTTGCCGAAGCCGGCGACCTGGGCCATCTGCTTGAAGAACTGCGGCGACTGCGCGAGGTAGGCGGTCTGGTCGCCGAAGTACTCCAGAGAGAACAGCTCCGCATTGGACTCGGAGGCCGTGGCCATCAGCTTGGGGGAGTGGACCTCGATGTAGTCGCGCTCGACCCAGTAGCTGCGCATCGCGTGCTCGAGCGTCGTCTGCACGCGGAAGATGAGGTTGTTGCGGCGCTGCCGCAGGTCGAGGAAGCGCCAGTCCATGCGCTTGTCCTGACCGCTGTCCGGCGCGATCGGCGTCTCCGGAAGCGCGGCCGCGGCGACGTCGAGGGCGGCGATCTTGATCTCCACGCCGCCGAGCTTCACGCGCTCGTCGTGCTTGAGCTCGCCCGTCACGGTGAGGAACGTGCCCGTGCTGAGCTCGGAGATGAGGCTCGTCAGCGCGAGAGCACCGGCATCCTGATCGGCGATCTCGGGGTTCGCGCGCGTGGCCGGGTTGACCAGCTGCACGGCGCCCGTCTCATCGCGGAGGATGACGAACTGCACCTTCTTCTGGTCGCGGACGGTCTCCACCCATCCCGACACCGAGACCGGGCCGTCGGGGAGGCTGTGCAGCTGCTGGACGAGAACGCGTTCACTCACGATCGTCCAGTCTACGTGGGCGGGGGTCCACGGCCGACGGCGGCCGGTTCCCGCCCGCAGCCCGCCCGGCACTCAGCCCGCCCACAGAGCCCGCCCACGTAGACTTGCCGGGTGCCAGCTGCCCGCCTCCATCTCGTGCGTCACGGGGAGGTTCACAACCCCGATCGCGTGCTCTACGGGCGCCTTCCGGGGTTCCGGCTGAGTGTCGCGGGCCACCGGATGGCGCGCGCCGCGGCCGAGCACGTCCACGCGATGAAGCGGCCCCTGGGCGCCCTGGTGGCGTCGCCGCTGGAGCGCACCCGCGAGTCCGCGCAGCCGTTCTCCGAGCTGTTCGGCGCCGAGCCCGTCATCGACGAGCGCGTCATCGAGCCGACCAACGTGTTCGAGGGCAAGGTCATGCGCCGGGCGCTGCGCAACCCGCTGAACTGGCGCCATCTGCTCCGGCCGTCGGTGCCGAGCTGGGGCGAGCCGTACGCGCAGGTCGTCGCGCGGATGGATGCCGCCATGCGCGACGCGTGGAGCCGCACGGCATCCGGTGACGTCGTCATCGTCTCGCACCAGCTGCCGATCTGGGTCACGCACCTCGCCGTCGCCGGCGAGCCGCTGCGTCACGACCCGCGGCACCGCCGCTGCGCGCTCTCCAGCGTCACGAGCTTCGAGCTGGACGGCGATCGGTGGCGCGAGGTCTCCTACGTCGAGCCGGCCGTGACCGACGGCGCCGTGGACGTGGGCGCGGTATGAGACGGATCGCCGCCGCCGCGCTCGCCCTCGCTCTCGCGGCGACCCTCGCCGCCTGCACGAGCCCCAACGACCGGCTGAACGACCTCTACGAGTCCGGCAGCAACCAGGGCTTCATCTCCGGTGACGGATCGTTCGAGGAGATCCCGCTCGCCGAGCGCGGTGAGCCGGTCGTCTTCGACGGCGTCGCGGTGGACGGGTCTGCGGTCTCGAGCGCGGACTACGTCGGCGAGGTCCTGGTCCTGAACTTCTGGTACGCCGGATGCGGGCCGTGCCGCGCCGAAGCGCCGCTCCTGGAGGAGGTCTACGGCGCCGTCTCCGACGAGGGTGCGGACTTCCTCGGCATCAACATCTACGACGGCCCCGCGCAGGCCACGAGCTTCGAGGCGACGTACGGCATCTCCTATCCGTCGCTGCTCGCGCGCAGCGACGCCGACCTGAAGCTCGCTCTGCAGAGCGTCGCGCCGATCCAGGCCGCCCCCACGACCCTCGTCCTCGACAAGCAGGGCCGCGTCGCGGCGCGGTTCATCGGGCAGCTGGCGAGCGCGTCGATCCTGAAGACGCTCGTCGCCGACGCCCTCGCGGAGGATCTGTGAACGCCGGCGCGATCGTCTTCGACGGCGCGCTGTGGCTCGCGATCCCGATCGCCGCGCTCGCCGGTCTCGTCTCCTTCCTCTCGCCGTGCGTCCTCCCGCTCGTGCCGGGCTACCTCGGCTTCCTCGGCGGAGCCGTCGCCCCGCGACAGGACGCGCCGCCCGCGGACGACCCGGCCGACGGCATGGCGGGCGGCGCGCAGTCCTCGCGCGTCGCCGTGAAGGCCTTGACGGATGCCGCGGGCCGCGGCCGGCTGCTGGTGGGCGTCCTGCTCTTCATCGCCGGCTTCACCGTCGTGTTCGTCGCGATGGGCGTCTTCGCCGGCTCGCTCGGCCGCCTGTTCGTCGAGTACCAGGACGTCATCACCCGCATCCTCGGCGTAGTCGTGATCGGGCTCGGGCTCGTCTTCGTCGGCGTGTTCGGGTTCGCGCAGCGGACGTTCCGCCCGCAGCTGCGACAGGGCCTGGGTCTGATCGGCGCGCCGCTCCTCGGCGTCGCGATGGGCATCGGCTGGGCGCCCTGCATCGGCCCCACCTACGCCGCCATCCTCTCGATCGCGTACTCGCAGGCCGACCCCGGCCGCGCCGCGGTGCTGGCCCTCGCCTACTCGCTGGGGCTCGGCATCCCGTTCGTCCTCATCGCCGTCGGCTTCGGGTGGGCCTCCCGGTCGGTGGCGTTCCTGCGCCGGCACATCCGGGTCGTCAACATCGCCGGCGGCCTGCTGTTGATCGTCCTGGGCGTGCTCATGGTGACGGGCCTGTGGACCGCGATCATGTCGCAGCTCGCGGGGGTGATCGGCAGTGTCCAACTCCCGCTCTGACGTCAGCGATCCGCTCCGTCCGGCCGATCACGCCGACACGCCCGCTCCGGACACCGCGATCGCCCAGCCGCGACTCGGCGTCGTCGGATGGCTGCGCTGGGGATGGCGGCAGCTCACGAGCATGCGGACGGCCCTCGTCCTGCTGCTCCTGCTCGCGATCGCCGCGATCCCGGGCTCGATCGTGCCGCAGCGCAGCGCCGATCCCAACGGCGTCACGCAGTGGCGCACCGACAACCCCGACCTCTTCCCCGTGCTCGACGCGCTGCAGCTGTTCGACGTCTACACGTCGGCGTGGTTCTCGGCGATCTACATCCTGCTCTTCATCTCGCTCATCGGCTGCGTCATCCCGCGGACCAGGCACCACTGGTCGGCGCTGCAGGCCCGACCGCCGCGGACGCCCGCGCGGCTGGCCCGCCTCGACGACCATGCGGAAGCCGTGGTCGAGCTGCCGGAGGGGGCGGATGCCGCCGCCGCGGCGGCCGAGGCGATCGACGCCGCGCAGATCCAGCTCAAGAAGGCCGGCTATCGCGTCGAACGCTACGACGCGCGGGATGTGGCGTCGGTCTCCGCGGAGCGCGGCTACCTGCGGGAGACCGGCAACCTCGTCTTCCACGGCGCCCTCGTCGGCGTGCTGCTGGCGGTCGGCATCGGGGGCGGCCTCACCTATACGGGCCAGACCGTCATCACCGAGGACGACAGCTTCGTCAACTCGCTGGGCCTCGGGTACACCTCGTTCAACCCCGGTCGCTTCGTCGACACCGGCAGCCTGCCGCCGTACACGCTGACGCTCGACCGGTTCGACGTCAGCTACACCCCGCTCGGCGAGGCAGGGCAAGGGCAGGCCGGCGACTTCGCGGCGCACCTGACGGTGCGGGAACCGGAGGGCGAGCCGCGGGACGGCGTCGTCCGGGTCAACCATCCGCTCGACGTCGCGGGCGACCGGATCTACCTCATGGGCAACGGCTACGCGCCGACCGTCACGGTGCGCGACCCGGAGGGCGACGTGGTCTTCAGCGAGTCCGTGCCGTTCCTGCCGCAGGACGCCAACATGACCTCGCAGGGCGTCATCAAGATCGCCGACGGCCTCGACGAGCAGCTCGGCCTCGTCGGGTTCTTCTACCCGACCGCCGCGACGATGCAGAGCGGCGCCGTCACGTCGGCGTTCGGCGACCTGCTGAACCCGCTCATGACCCTGTGGGTGTACGCCGGAGACCTCGGCATCGACGACGGCACCCCCCGCTCGGTCTACACGCTCGATCCGGACGGGATGACGCAGGTCGCCGGTGGCGACAGCGGCGTCGAGTCGCTCGAGCTCGCCCCCGGGCAGACCGTGGATCTGCCGGGCGGCCGCGGCACGATCACGTTCGAGGACGAGACCGCGAGCGGTGCGGTCGAGAGCGTCAAGCGCTACGTCTCGCTGTCGGTGCACCGCGATGTCGGGGCCCCGTGGGTCCTCGCGTTCGCGACGCTCGCCGTCCTCGGCCTGCTCGCGGCGCTGTTCGTGCCGCGCCGCCGGCTGTGGGTCAAGGCGACGCCGGAGGGGTCGACCCTGCGCGTCGAGTACGCCGGTCTCGCGCGCGGCGAGGACCCCGCCATCCGCGGCGCCGTCGCCGACCTCGCGCGCGACCACGCCGCGGCGCTCGCGCGCCTCGCACCTGCGGGTGCGGCGGCGGTCGCGCCCGGGGTTGCGCCCGGAACCCGCCCGTAGACTGGAGATCATGTTGGACACCGGTTTGTCGATGGATGCCGTCTCGGTCGTGCTGGTGTGGACCGCCGTCGCCGTGTACACGCTGGCGTTCATCGCCTACACGATCGACCTCGCGCGTCGCTCCGACCTCGCGATCAAGGCGAAGGACGCCGCGGGCGCGCGCGTCCTCGTCGGCGTCGGGGGCGGGGGACTCGCCGGCGGCGTCGCGGAGCGCGGTCCGGATGCGCTCGAGGTCGCGCCGTCGCAGCGCCCGCGGTACCTGTGGGCCCGCATCGGGACCTCGCTGACGGTGCTCGGCTTCCTCTTCCACGTCGCCGCCGACGTGCTGCGCGGCATCGCCGCGGGCCGGGTGCCGTGGTCGAACATGTACGAGTTCGCGCTGACCGGCACGATGCTCGTGGTGGCCGTCTACCTCGTCGTGCTGTTCCGCTACGACCTGCGCTTCCTCGGCTCCTTCCTCACCGGCCTCGTCATCGTGCTCCTCGGCGGCGCCGCGCTCGCCTACTACGTCGAGGTCGTGCCGCTGGCCGATCCCCTCAAGAGCGTGTGGCTCGTCATCCACGTCTTCGTCGCCTCGCTCGCGACGGCCGTCTTCGCGCTCGCCTTCGCGCTGTCGGTCCTCCAGCTCATGCAGGCGCGCCGCGAGCGGCTCACCGTCGCGGCATCCGGCGATGCGGATGGGGCAGCCGTCGCCAAGACCGGCCCCGGGTTCCTGCGCACGCTGCCTGGGGCGGACGCGCTCGAGTCGCTCGCCTACCGGTTCGCGATCGTCGGCTTCATCCTCTGGACCTTCACGCTCATCGCCGGCTCCATCTGGGCCAACGACGCATGGGGCCGCTACTGGGGCTTCGACACGAAGGAAGTCTGGACCTTCGTGATCTGGACCCTGTACGCCGGATACATCCACGCCCGCGCGACCCGCGGCTGGCGCGGCACCCGCTCGGCGTGGCTGTCGATCATCGGCTTCAGCGCCGTGATCTTCAACTTCACGATCGTGAACCAGTTCTTCAAGGGCCTGCACGTCTACAGCGGCCTGAGCTGACCGCGTCCGCGCGCGGCGGCCACGCGGCGGGTCAGGCGGGAGAGGCCACCAGCACGGAGCGCGGCGACGCCGAGCGGCGACGCGCCACGGCCACGATCGTCGCGACGAACGCGAGGCCGGCCCACACCAGCATCCCGACGACGCCGGGGATGACGCCCTCGGCGGGCGTCAGCGATGCCAGCAGCGCCGTGTACGCCGGCGCCGTCGGCGCGAGGCCCGCGATCGAGGACAGGGCTCCCGGCACCGTCGAGACGATGCCCGTCGCGACGGCGAGGACGCCGACGAGCGCCGAGATCCACCGGCCCGCCCCGCCGAAGACCGCCACGAGCGCCTGGTTCACGGCCGCGAACGCGACGCCGGCGACGACGCTGAGTGCCGCGAAGAGCGCCCACGTCCCGACGTCGTACTCGGCTGCGAACTGCACGACGCCCGCGACCAGCAGGCCCTGCAGGGCACCGATCCCGGCCGCGGGGGCGAGGCTGCGCAGCGCCAGCAGGACAGACGGGCGGCGCGAGCTCAGCGCGTGCCGGGGCACGGCCTGCAGCGCCACGAAGGACGCGAGTCCGCCGAACCACAGCGCGAGGGTCGCCAGGAGCGGCACGGCGGAGGCGCCGAAGATGCTCGAGCCGATGCCGTCCGCCTGCACGGGGTCGGCGACGACGGACGCCAGGTCCGTGGCCTCCGCGTCGGTGTACGACGGCAGCGAATCCGCCGCCGTGTCGAGGCCGTCCGCGAGCGTGCCCGTGCCGTCCGCGAGCGTCGTCACGCCGTCCGAGATGCTGCCGGCACCGTCGGCGAGGAGGCCGACGCCGCCGGCCAGGTCCTCGGCCCCGGTCGCCGCCGCGGCGGCGCCGACCGCGAAGGTGTCCGCGCCGTCCGCGAGCTTCGCGGCCCCGGCGGAGAGCTGCGTGGCGCCGCCGGCGAGGCCGGTGGCGCCGGTGGCGAGCCGCCGCGCGCCGTCCGCGGCCGCGGTCGCGCCGTCGGCGAGCTCGGTGATGCCTCCGGCGAGGCTCGTCGCGCCGTCTGCGGCGTCCTTCAGGCCCTGGGTCAGCTGCGGGCCGAACTGGGCGAACTGCCCCACCTGCGCGGCGATCAGGCCGGACTGGTCGATCACACCCGTCACCTGAGGCAGCACCGCGTTGGCGTCCGATGCGACCGCGGCGAGGTCGGCGCACAGCTGCGCGGAACCGCCGGCGGCGGCGCAGTCGGCGGCGAGCTGCGTCAGCTCGGCGGCCGCATCCGTGATCGTCGCCTTGATCTCCGCGCTGTCGGCGGCGACGGCGTTCGCACCGTCGACGACCGCCTGCGGCACCGCGGGGATCTGCGCGGCACCGGCGGCGAGCCGCTGCAGGCCCGCAGCCAGATCGGTCGCGCCGGCGGACACGCCGCCCGCGCCGGCAGCCCAGGTGTCCAGCCCGTCCGCGGTCGCGGTCGTGCCGGCTGCGAGCTTCGTCGCACCGTCCCCGAGCCCCGCGGCGCCGTCGGCGATGCCGTCGGCCCCGTCCGCGAGATCGCCGGCCCCGCCGGAGAGCTTCCGCACGCCGTCGGCGAGCGAGCTCGCGCCGTTCGCGGCATCCGCTGCCCCCTCGGCCCACGTCCGGGCGCCGTCGGCGGCCTGCGTGCCGCCGTCCGCCAGCGCCTGCGCGCCGTCGGCGGCCTCGCCGAGCTGATCGCCCAGCGTCGTGAAGCCGAGGAAGACGTTCTCCAGGTACACGCTGGAGAGCTCGCGACCCATGAGGGATGCCGCGGCCTGGGTCACCTGCGCCGTGATGGCGTCGTCCACGATGAGGCTGTCCGGCGCGGTCGTGACCGAGATGGTCGCGTGCTCGGGCTCGCCGCCGGGCGCCGTCGAGGTCGCGGCGGCGGAGAAGTTCTCGGGGATCGTGATGACGGCGTCGTACGTGCCGTCTGCGAGGCCCTCGCGGGCATCGTCGGGGTTGGAGATCGTCCAGTCGAGGTTGCTCGGCTGCTCGTCGGATCCCTCGACGAGACCGGCGGTCAGCTGCCGACCGAGCGGAACGGTCTGCCCGTCGAGGGTGACCGGTTCATCGTTGTTCACGATGGCCGTGCTCATGCTGTCGAGGCGCTCGGTGGGGTTGTAGAGGGCCGCCACGAGGATGCCGCCGATGACGACGGGCAGCAGCAGCACGCCGACCAGGGTCAGCCACGTGACGGGTGTGCGGGACCGGGCTCGTTCGATGGGGAGAGTCATGCGGAGATCACCTGCGTGTCGGAGGGGGCGGGGTGGGGGCTGAGGGCGAGCGTCGTGACGCTCGGGCGGTGCGCATCGGAGAGGATGTCGAGAGCAGGTCCGTCGCGGCGGGCCGAGGCGACGACCGTGAGCGCGTGGCCGCGCTCACGGACCGCATCGGCCGTGTCGCGCAGCAGCGCGGCGGCCTGGTCGCGCTCGGCGCCGACGAGGGTGTCGATGCCGTCGATGACGACGAGACGGGTACCGCCGGCGAGTGCGCGGCGCAGCTCCCGCAGCGGGTCGGCGGCGCCGTCGAGCAGAGCCACGCCGACGTGCGCGCGCACCCACGCGGCGCGCCCGGGCAGCAGGTGGCCGGCGACCCGCAGCAGGCCGTCGCCGACCGGGATGCGTCCGGCGACCATCAGCACGAAGGCGCGGCCGGCGCGCGGGTCGGTGCTCGTGACGACCAGCGTGTCGCCGTCGCTCACGCTGACCGCGACCTCGGAGAACAGCGTCAGATCGCCGACGCCCCGCCCGCCGTCGGCGCGGACCGCGAGGCCCTCGCCGGACAGGGGGCGCGTGTCGCCGGGGGCGGGCCAGTCGGCGTGCGCGAGCTCGCGCTCGACGGCCTCGCCCTCGATGTCGAAGTGGGGGAGGACGCGTTCGAGCCAGCGCGGCATCCACCATGCCTTCTCGCCCAGCAGCGCCATGACGGCCGGGACGAGCGTCATCCGCACGAGGAAGGCGTCGATCGCGATGCCCGCGGCGAGGCCCAGCGCGATCGGCTTGATCGACGAGTCGCCCTCCGGGACGAACGCCGCGAAGACGGCGAACATGATGACGGCGGCGGCCGTGACGACGCGGGCGGATGCCGTGAACCCGCTCCGGACCGCTGCGACGGCGGTGGCGCGCTCGGCGCGCCCGCCGCGGGAGCGGTTGGCGTGCACGAAGTCCTCGCGCATGCGTGAGACGAGGAAGACCTCGTAGTCCATCGCGAGGCCGAACAGGACGCCCATGAGGATGATCGGCATGAAGCTGATGACGGGACCCGTGCGCGTGACGTGCAGCAGGTCGGCGAGCCAGCCCCACTCGAACACCGCCGCGACGACGCCGAACGACGCGGCGACGGAGAGCAGATAGCCCGCGGCGGCCTTGATCGGCACCCAGATCGAGCGGAAGACGATCATCAGCAGGATGAGGGACAGCCCGACGACGAAGATGCCGAACGGCACGAGGGCCGAGCCCAGGCGGTCGGAGATGTCGATGCCGACGGCGGTGAAGCCCGTGACCTTGAGGTCGACGCCGTACTCGTCGAGGAGCCGGTCGTGCTGGTCGCGGAGTTCGCGCACGAGGTCGGCGGTCGCGGGGTCGTCCGGGGCGGTCTCGGGGACGATCTGGATGAGGCCGGTGTCCGCCGTCTCGTTCGGAGTCGCGAGGGCGACCTCCTTGACGCCGGGGATGCGCTCGACCTCCTCCTTCAGATCGGCCATGAGGCCGAGCGGGTCCGTGGAGGTGACGATCGTGCCGGTCATGATCAGCGGCCCGTTCGTTCCCGGACCGAAGTGCTCGGCGGTGAGGTCGTACGCCTGCCGGGCCTCGCTGGACGGGGGCTGCACGCCCGCGTTGGGCAGGGCCAGCTTGAGGCTCGCGGCCGGGATCGCGACGATCCCGAGGAGCGCGACGACGGCGATCGTCGTGATGACCGGATGCCGGGTGATGCCGGTGACCCAGCGGTCGGCGAAGCCGCGGGCCGGACGCGCCGTCTTGCGGGGACGGCGACGCCGCGGCGCCCAGCCGACGACGCGACCCTTCGCGAATCCGAGGAGCGCGGGGGTGAGCGTGACGGCGACGAGCACGGCGATGGCGACCGCCACCGCGGCGGCGATGCCCATCGTGGTGAGGAACGGGATGCCGGCGAAGCTCAGGCCGATCAGCGCGATGAGCACCGTCACGCCGGCGAACACGACGGCGGAGCCCGCCGTGCCGGTGGCGCGGGCGGCGGATTCCTCGGGCTCGACTCCGGCGCGCACCTGGTCCTGATGTCGGGCGACGATGAACAGCGCGTAGTCGATGCCGACGGCGAGGCCGAGCATGATCGCGAGCAGCGGCGTCGTGGAGGAGATCGAGGCGAACGCCGTCGCGACGTAGATCAGGGCGATCGCGAGACCCACGCCGATGAGGGCGCTCGCGAGAGGGAAGAACGCCACCGCGAGCGAGCGGAAGGTGACGATCAGCACGAAGAGCGCGAGCAGCACGCCGACGGCCTCGGTGAGGGACATCGCGGGGACGGAGGTGGAGAACAGGTCGCCGCCGATGGCGACCGAAGAGCCCTCCGGCATGTCCGCGCGGACATCGGAAGCCACCGTCCGCAGCTCGTCCTTCGTCGCGGCGGAGACATCCGTGGCCTGGCCGTCGAACTGCAGGCGCACGATGGCCGCCTGGCCGTCCTCGGACACGAGCCCGGCGACCATCTCGTCGAACGGATCGGTCACGGCGATGACCCCGTCGATGTCCTGCAGCTCGTCGACCGCCGAGGCGATGACGCCGGCGTTGTCCCCCTCGTCGAGGCGGTCTCCCTCCGGCGCCACGACGACGAGCTGCGCGCTCGTGCCGCTGGCCTGCGGGAAGGTCCGCTCGAGGAGCTCGATGCCCTCCTGCGCCTCGGTGCCCGGGATCGTGAAGGCGTTGTCGGTGCCCTTCATGAACACCAGCGCGCCGCCGCCGGCGAGCGCCAGGAGCAGCAGCCACGCGACGAGGACCCGCCAGGGGTGACGGTACGACCAGCGGCCGAGGGAGAACAGAAGAGTGGACACGGACGCTCCGAGCGCTATTTGATCAGCAGGTTCCGATACAACGCTGTATCCGATACATAGATGTATCCTAAGTGTGCCTGACCTCGCAACCCTGAGGGCTGGGTGTGAAGATTGACGGGACGGGAGGTGTCCGGATGATCGAGGTGTCGGCCAAACCGGGCTCCCGCCGACGCGAGCAGACCCGTGCCCGCCTGCTCGACGCGGCCCACGAGGTCTTCGGCGACGTCGGCATGGCAGCGGCCTCCGTGGAGGCGATCTGCGAGCGCGCCGGGTTCACGCGGGGCGCCTTCTACTCGAACTTCGAATCGAAGGAAGAACTCTTCCTCGCCCTCATCACCCAGCTGTCCGAGGACAAGCTGGAACAGGTGGCCGGGCGCGTCCGCGAACTGGCGTCCGGCTCGCGAGCGCTCGACGCCACGGCCATCGTCGACCAGGTCGTCGGGGTCTCGCTCGGGGACCGGATGGAGCCGCAGCTGATCGCCGAGATCCGGGTGCAGGCGCTGCGCGATCCGCGCATGGCGGCGGCCTACCTCGCGTGGCAGGACAGTCTGCGGGTGCGGGTGGAGCAGATCATCGAGCAGGTCATCGACGCCTACGGCGTGCGACTGCGGCTGCCCGTCCCGGATGCGGCGCAGCTCCTGCTCGACCTCTCCGACGACACGTGCACCCGCGCGGCCATGGAGGGCCGGACGCGGGAGGAGATCGGGGCGCTGCTCAATGCGCGCCTCGAGCGTCTCGTCGTCGTGCTCGTCGAGGCGCCCGCGGTCTAGTCGCTCGTCACGAGCGCGTGGCAGCGCGCCAGTCGTGCGACCCACCACGCGCGCCGGTCCTCTGATGCCGCGAGGGCGGCGAGCCGCTCGGGATCCGGGGTGACCCTGCCCACCGTGAGTCCCCCGCCCTCGGGGAGGAGCGGCGGCGTGACGATGTCGGCGGTGAACAGGGCGGAGGTGCCGAGACCGCAGTCGAAGTCGAGCTCGGGCAGCGCCGCCGCGAGGGCGACCCCCATCGACAGTCCGACGCTGGTGTCCAGGGCGCTCGAGACGACGGCGGGGAGACCGGCTTCGTCCACGATCTCGAGGGCACGGCGGACGCCGCCGAGCGGCTGCGCCTTCACGACGATGATGTCGGCTGCGCCCGCGCGGGCGACGGCGAGCGGGTCGGCGGCCCGGCGGACGCTCTCATCCGCCGCGATCGGGATGCCCATGTACTTCACGCGCCGCCGCAGTTCCACGAGTTCGTCGACGCTCGCGCACGGCTGCTCCGCGTACTCGAGGTCGAACTCGGCGAGGGCGTGCAGGGCGTGCTCCGCCTCGTCCACGTTCCAGCCGCCGTTGGCGTCGACACGGATCCGCCCCTCGGGACCCATCGCCTCGCGCACCGCCCGGACCCGCGCGACGTCGTCGGCGAGGCGCTGCCCGGCCTCCGCGACCTTGACCTTGGCCGTCCGGCATCCGCCGAAGCGGGCCAGGACGCCCGCGACGGATGCCGCGTCGACGGCGGGCACCGTGGCGTTGACGGCGATACGGGTGCGGACCGGTGCCGGCTGCGCCGCCCACCCGAAGTCGATCGCCGCGGCGAGCCACGCCGATGCCTCCGCATCGTCGTACTCCGGGAACGGGGAGAACTCCGTCCATCCCTCGGGGCCCTCGAACACGACGGCCTCGCGGACGTCGATGCCGCGGAAGCGCGTCGCAAGGGGGAGGGCGACGACATGGGCGCCGGCGAGGAGCTCGGGCAGCGAAGGCAGGGTCATACGCCCATCCTGCCCGTCGCGGACGCGGCGCGAGGGTGATTCAGAAGTGCAGCCCCGTGAATCGGGTGCTGCGGATCTCGTACTGCGCGTCCACCATCGGATCGCGCGTCGGGCGGCTCTGCGCGGCCCGCTGCTCCTCGTGGGTGACCGGCTTCCCGAAGATCGCATGCCTGATGCTCGTCAGCACTCGCTTCGCTGCCATCGTGTCCTCCTGCGCTCATCCTGACACCCGCGCGGGAATATGCGACGTACGCTAGACAATAGTGTGCGAGACACAGTACAGTGTCAGGCATGACCGATACCGAAGCGCTCGACACGCATCTGCAGGAGCTGCGGCGCGGGACCATCGTCCTGGCATGTCTGCGCCTGCTGACGCACCCTGGCTACGGCTACGGGCTGCTCGAAGAGCTCCAGGGGCGCGGGTTCGACACCGATGCCAACACGCTCTACCCCCTGCTCCGTCGCCTGGAGAAGCAGGGACACCTCACGAGCGAGTGGAACACCGATGAGGCGCGGCCTCGGAAGTTCTACCGCACGAGCGCGGCGGGTCACCGGCTCGCCGCCGCCCTCACCGACGACTTCCACGCGATCGCGGGCGCGATCGCCGCTCTTCCGCAGGAGGAATCATGAACGCCACCCTCACCGATCGCTACATCCTCGCCGTCACACGTTCGGTGGCGGAGAAGCAGCGCGACGACGTCGCCGCCGAGCTGCGGGCCTCGATCGCCGACCAGATCGACGCGCGCGTCGAGTCCGGCGAACCGTCTCCCGAAGCCGAGCGTCAGGTCCTTCTCGACCTGGGCGCGCCCGATGTGCTCGCCGCCGGGTACATGGACCGGCCGCTGCACCTGATCGGCCCCCGCTACTACCTCGACTGGCTCCGGCTGCTCAAGCTGCTGCTCGCCGTCGTGCTGCCGTGCGCGGCGTTCGGCATCGCGCTCGGCCAGGTGCTCAGCGGCGCGGGATTCGGCACGGTCGTCGGGTCCACGATCGCCGGCGTGCTCAACGTCGGTGTGCACCTCGCCTTCTGGGTGACGCTCATCTTCGTGATCCTCGAGCGCACGGGCTCGCGTCCGCCGCGCGAGGAGGACGGCTGGACCCTCGAGGGTCTGCCGCAGCCGCGGGAGACCGGCGCCACGTTCGGCGACATGCTCGGGACGCTGGTCTTCCTCGCCCTCGGCGCAGGGGCGATCCTGTGGGACCTGAACCTCGGGTTCGTGCCGGGCGAGGACGTCTCCTTCCTCGACCCCGGTCTCTGGCCGGCGTTGGTGACGGGCCTCTTCGTCGTGATGGCGCTGGAGGGCGCACTGGCCGTCGTCGTGCACGTGACCGGGCGGTGGACGTTCCCGGTCGCCGTGGTCAACGCGGTGCTCGGACTCGCCGTGGCGGTGCCCGCACTGTGGCTGCTCTTCCAGGACCGGCTGCTGAACCCGGACTTCTTCCCGACCGTCCTCACGTCCGGAGACGGCACCGACGTGCACCGGATCCTGGCGGTCATCGCCGGCTTCGGGATCGTGGCCGTGACGCTGTGGGACATCCTCGACGCCTTCCGCAAGGCGCGTCGGTAGACTTCCGCGGTGACCCGCCCGCTGCCCCGCTTCCCGCTCGACATCGAGGCGGTGCCGCGGCCGGCCCGGTCCTCGGCGCTCCTGGAGGCCCTCGCCTCCCGTGTCGTGATCGCCGACGGCGCGATGGGCACGATGCTCCAGCGGCACGAGCCGACGCTCGCGGACTATCAGCAGCTCGAGGGCTGCAACGAGATCCTGAACGTCTCGCGGCCGGACATGATCGCGGCGATCCACGACGAGTACCTCGCGACGGGGATCGATGCCGTCGAGACCAACACCTTCGGCGCGAACTGGTCGAACCTGTCGGACTACGGCATCGATGACCGGATCGTCGAACTGGCGGCGGCGGGCGCCCGCATCGCGCGCGAGCGCACCGAGGCCGCCGAGGCCGTCGACGGCCGGCTGCGCTGGGTGCTCGGCTCGATGGGGCCGGGCACCAAGCTCCCGAGCCTCGGCCACACGACCTACGAGCACCTCGCGGCGACGTTCGCGCTGCAGGCCGAAGGGCTCATCGACGGGGGAGCCGATGCGTTCCTCATCGAGACGTCGCAGGATCTCCTCCAGACCAAGGCCGCCGTCAACGGCTGCAAGCGGGCTGTCATGGCTCGCGGCATCCGTCTGCCTATCTTCGTCGAGGTGACCGTCGAGACGACCGGCACGATGCTGATGGGCAGCGAGATCGGCGCGGCCCTCACGGCGCTGCAGCCCCTCGGCGTCGACGCGATCGGGCTGAACTGCGCGACGGGTCCGGCCGAGATGAGCGAGCACCTCCGCCACCTGTCGAAGCACTCTCCCGTCGCGGTCGCCTGTATGCCGAACGCGGGGCTTCCGGTCCTCACCGCCGACGGCGCGCACTACCCCCTCACACCCGACGAGCTCGCGACCGCGCACGAGCAGTTCGTCCGCGAGTTCGGCATCGGGCTCGTGGGTGGCTGCTGCGGCACGACGCCGGAGCACATGCGGGCCGTGGTCGAACGCCTCGAGCCGTATCGGACGGGCGGCGCGGTGCCCCGCGCCGCCGACCTGGAATCCGGTGTCGCGAGCCTCTATCAGCACGTCCCCTTCGACCAGGACGCCTCCTACCTCGCGATCGGCGAGCGGACCAACGCGAACGGCTCGAAGGCGTTCCGCGAGGCGATGCTGGAGGAGCGCTGGGACGACTGCGTCGACATCGCGCGCAACCAGATCCGCGTCGGTGCGCACCTCCTCGACGTGTGCGTCGACTACGTCGGACGCGACGGCGCCGCCGACATCCGCGAGGTCGTGTCGCGGTTCGCGAGTGCCTCGACGCTCCCGCTCGTCATCGACTCCACCGAGCCCGCCGTCATCCAGGCGGGGCTGGAGCTCATCGGCGGGCGTCCCGTCGTCAACTCGGTGAACTACGAGGACGGCGACGGCCCCGATTCCCGCTTCGGGCGCATCATGCCGCTCGTCAAGGAGCACGGCACGGCCGTCATCGCCCTGACGATCGACGAGCAGGGCCAGGCCCGCACCGCGGAGGACAAGCTCCGGATCGCCTCGCGCCTCGTCGACGAGCTCGTCGGCACGTGGGGCATGCGCGTCGGCGACATCGTCGTGGACTGCCTGACCTTCCCCATCGCGACCGGCCAGGAGGAGACGCGGCGCGATGCCATCGAGACGATCGAGGCCATCCGCGCCCTCGTGGCGAAGTATCCCGGCATCCACACGACCCTCGGCGTCTCGAACGTCTCGTTCGGCCTGAACCCGGCGGCACGGTCGGCGCTGAACTCCGTGTTCCTCCATGAGGCCGCCGCGGCGGGGCTGAGCTCCGCGATCGTGGATGCCGCGAAGATCGTGCCGCTCGCCTCGCTCCCCGACGCGCAGCGCCAGGTCGCGCTCGATCTCGTGTGGGACCGGCGCGAGTACGACGCCGACGGGAACATCACCTACGACCCGCTCGCCGTCATGCTCGACCTGTTCGCGGGCGTCGACACCGCCGCGCTCCGGGACCAGCGGGCCGCCGAGCTGGCCGCCCTGCCCGTCGGGCAGCGGCTGGAGCGGCGCATCATCGACGGCGAGGCGAAGGGCCTCGAGGGTGACCTCGACCTCGCCCGCGCGGGCGGGCTCACGGCCCTGCAGATCATCAACGAGCATCTCCTCGAGGGCATGAAGATCGTCGGCGAGCGGTTCGGGTCGGGCGAGATGCAGCTGCCGTTCGTGCTGCAGTCCGCCGAGGTCATGAAGACCGCCGTGGCGCTGCTCGAACCGCACATGGAGCGCTCGTCCGCGTCGGGCAAAGGCCGGATCGTCCTGGCGACCGTGCGCGGCGACGTGCACGACATCGGCAAGAACCTCGTCGACATCATCCTCACGAACAACGGCTACGACGTCGTCAACCTCGGCATCAAGCAGCCCATCGCCGACATCATCGCGGCGGCCGAGGAGCACGGCGCCGACGTCATCGGCATGTCCGGCCTGCTCGTGAAGTCGACCGTCGTGATGAAGGAGAACCTGCAGGAGCTCCAGTCCCGTGGGCTCGCCGGCCGTTGGCCCGTCATCCTCGGCGGCGCCGCGCTCACCCGCGCGTACGTCGAGGACGACCTGGCGGGGCTCTTCGACGGCGAGGTCCGCTACGCGAAGGACGCCTTCGAGGGCCTCGCGCTGATGGAACCGCTCGTGAAGATCGCGCGCGGGGCGGATGCCGCGTCGGTCGGCCTGCCGCCGCTGAAGAAGCGCATCCACCGCGCCGGGTCGCTCCTCACCCTGACCGAGCCGGAGGCCATGCCCGCCCGCTCGGATGTCGCAGCCGACAACGCCGTGCCGGCGCCGCCGTTCTGGGGCACCCGGATCGTCCGCGGCATCGCCCTCGCGGACTACGCCGCGTTCCTCGACGAGCGCGCGACGTTCATGGGCCAATGGGGGCTGAAGCCCGGTCGGGGCGAGGACGGGCTGTCCTACGAGCAGCTCGTCGAGACGGAGGGTCGCCCGCGGCTCCGGTACTGGCTCGACCGCATCCTCGCCGAGGGGATGCTGGACGCGTCGGTCGCGTACGGGTTCTTCCCCGTCGTGAGCGACGGCGACGACGTCGTGGTCCTCCATCACGGGGACGACCGTGCCGGTGCGCTGGGCACCGCGGGCCTGCTCGCGCCGGACGGCGGCTCGGGCGGCCAGGTCGGCGCGGAGCGCCTGCGCTTCCACTTCCCGCGGCAGCGTCGCGACCGGCACCTGTGCCTCGCGGACTTCGTGCGCGCGCGCGAGTCCGGGCAGGTCGACGTCCTGCCGGTGCAGCTCGTGACGGCGGGCGCGCGGATCGACGCCGTGACCGCGAAGCTGTTCGCGGAGAACCGGTACCGCGACTACTACGAGCTCAACGGGCTCGTGATGCAGCTGACCGAAGCGCTCGCCGAGTACTGGCACGCCCGCATCCGCTCCGAGCTCGGCTTCGAGGGCGAGGACCCGGCCGAGGTCGCGGGGCTCTTCAAGCTCGAGTACCGCGGCGCCCGGTTCTCGCTCGGCTACCCCGCGTGTCCCGACATGGAGGACCGCCGCAAGGTGGTCGAGCTGCTGCGGCCGGAGCGGATGGGCGTCGAACTCAGTGAGGAGCTGCAGCTGCATCCCGAGCAGTCCACCGACGCCTTCGTGTTCCACCACCCCGAGGCCAAGTACTTCTCGGTGTGAGGCGGGCCGTTCAGCCGGTGGGGGTGTAGATCCAGACGTCGGTCGAGGGGCGGCTGTCCATCCCCGCCCACGTCGTGCCGCCGACGGCGATCAGCACGTCGCCGGCCCACACGGCCGCGCCGACGGTCTCCGCCGCGCCGGGCGGCGCGTCCAGGGGCGACCACGCGCGGGCCTCGTCGTCGTAGAGATGCCCTGCTGCCACGGAGTAGCGCCCGCCGCTGACGTCGCCGAGCCAGCTCTCGCGCGGTGCCGGCGGGTCGGGGAGCGCCGACCAGGCGCCCGACGGGAGGGTGATGACGCCGCCGTACGGGTACACCCGGCCCCAGTTGTTCACTTCGCCGCCGTCGGCGCCGCCGAGCTGCGGCGCGATGAGCCGGTCGCCGTGGACCGCCCATGACCAGCCGCCGATCTGGCCCGTGTCGGGCAGGCGCGTCCACGTGCCGGTCTCCGCGTCCAGCAGGGCGGCCAGCGTGAGCGAGGGGACCTCCGAGCCGGGGCTCGGGACCAGTTCCTTGGCGGTCAGCACGACACCGGCCGCGGTCGGCGTCAGCATCCGATCGAACGCCGGGCCGATCGGATCGTCGGGGAGCTCCGACCAGGCGCCCGCGGCCGCGTCGTACGCGTAGTCGGGGACGACGCCGCTCTCATCGCTGCCCGAGACGAACAGGATGCGGTCGCCGTCCGCGACGGGCATGTGCCAGGTGACCGCGGCCGGAGCGTCGAACTGGGTCCACGCGTCGGCCTCGAGGTCGTAGGAGAGCAGCCGGGTCTCCGCGCCGTCGAAGGCGGATACGACGAGGTGTCCGGCGGCGTACGCGCCGGAGGACATCCCGAAGGCGAAGGGCGCCGACGCGATCTCATGCCAGGTGTCGGTGGCCGGATCGTACGCGGCGCCGTCGGCCGTCACGTCGGGAAAGGCACAATCGGCGTTCGGCGGGCAGGGCGGGCCGACGGAGCCCCCGACGACCAGGACCTCGGACCCGGTCCACGCGACGGTGGCGAACTCGCGCGCGTCCAGCGGGAAGTCCGCCGCCTGCTCCCAGTGCGTGCCGGATGCGGCCGGCACGAGGGTCGCACAGGCCGACAGCGACGCGGCGGCCATGAGCGCGCCGATCGACGCCACCGCGTTCGCGAAACGAGGCCTCATGACTCAGGAGTGTCGCAGACCGCGACGCCGTCTCGCTCGGCGCTGCGGGTCAGGCGACCTTCTGGCCGCACATCCCGCACACGCCCGTGGGCGGAACCTGCACGAAGCAGTCCGGGCACAGCGTGACGGGACGCTCGACGACGGGGGCCGCCGCGGCGCGGCGCGGTGGCAGGGCACGGTCGCGCCGCGCCGTCTCGCGGCGGGTCTCGACGATGGCGGCGACCGTCGGCTCGGGCCGGTGGGTCGCGCAGTAGAAGCGGACGAAGCCCGCGTGGTTGTTCGGATGCCGGTGCTTGACGGCCCAGAGTTCGGTCCGCGGATGCGGCGCGGCATCGACGCCGCAGCCGGCGCAGCGCGTCGGTTCGCCGGGCTGGAGGTCGGCGACGAGCATCGGCGTCTCGAACGGGAGACTGTTTCGCCAGTCGGATGAGGTGGTGATCTTCATGGCAGGTCCTTCCGGCGGCATCCTGAGAAGGAGTCGCCCCTACCAGTTTCCCATGCTGACGCGCGGTGCGGGGACCACCGGCTGCGTGACGGGCGCGGGGGCGACCGGTTTCGCGCGCCGGAGAGCGGCGAGGATGGGACGGCCGACGAGGGTCAGGCCGAGGACGGTCGTGACGGCGCGGAGCGTGTCCCATCCGGCCGTCGACGTGAGGAGCGAGTAGACGAGGAAGCTGCCGAGGTTCTCGCCGAGGGAGCCGCCCGGCAGATAGGAGATCCCGGTGCCGGATCCGACCGCGAACGGCCAGAACCACAGGTTCATCAGCAGCCCGAAGAGGTAGGACGCCGCGACGCCGTACCCGCACAGGAGCGCGATCTCGGCGCGACCGCGGATGCGGCGGGGGAGGAGGCCCGCGAGGGCCCCGACCCAGCCGCACGCGAACATCTGGAACGGCAGCCACGGTCCCACCCCGCCCCACACGATCGCGGACAATCCGACGGCGGCGGCACCGAGGAGCAGCCCGAACCGGGCGCCGTACGCGCGCCCCGCGAGGATCAGCAGCACGAAGAGCGCCTCCACGCCGCCCACGCCGGTGCCGGCGATGCGGATCGCGGCCCCGATCGCGGCCAGCACCGCGAGGAGCGCGAGCGTGTGCGCCGATCGCACCGAGCCGTCGAGCGCCGCGAAGACGACGAGGACGGCGACGGGAGCGAGCGCGAGGGCGATGAACGGGACGGCGGCGTACGCGTCCCCCGGAAGGGCGGATGCCATGAGCGGCCACGTGAACGCCGCGAGGGCCGCGAGGTTCGCCGCGACGAGGGCCGCCCGGCGGAGGCCGGCCGCCCGCGAGGACGGGCGCGGGGCGCCGGCGGGATGGGGCGCGGGGGACGGGGCGGCAGGCTTCGGGCGCGCCGGCGTCCGCGCCCGGGCGGATGCCGCGGGGCGCGTCGCGTCGACCCCAGGCGCGGCGGGCTCGCGACCGAGGGCCTGCTCGGCGGCCGCCGGCTCCCGCAGCCGGCCCGCGCGGATGGGGATGACGCGCGCGCCGAGCGCGCCGGCGAACGCGGCGTCGTGCGTCGCGATCAGCACGGCCGCGCCGGCATCCGCCTCGGCGGAGAGCGCGCCTGCGACGAGGATCCGGGCCTCGGGATCGAGGCCGCGGGTCGGTTCGTCGACGAGCAGGACCCGGGGGCGGTGCGCGGACTGCAGGGCGATCGCGAGACAGCGGCGCTCGCCGACGGACAGGTCGCGCGGATGCTGGGGGAGACGCCGGATGAAGGCCGGGTCGCCGACATCCAGGCCGAGGAACGCCGCGAAGCGGCGGGCGGTGGCATCCTGCGGCAGCCCGGCCCGCCGATCGGCATGCCGGCACTCCAGGGCCACGCGGTCGCGCAGGAACAGGTCGTCGGACGCGTCAGGGACGAGGGCGATCGCCCGCCCGCGCGGCGGTGCTCCGTCGACGCGTACGTCGCCGGCCGCGCGGCGCGCCGGAACCGCGATCGCCGCGAGGAGGCTCGATTTCCCGGCGCCGTTGGGCCCCGTGAGTGCGGCGATCTCGCCCGCATCCAGGCGCAGTGCGGCATCCTCGACGACCGTCGCGGCCCCGTGCCGCACCGTCACCCCCGACACCGAGAGCCCCGTCGCCTCCCCGATCCGTCGGAGGTCGGCGTCGCGCCGAGTGGACCCGACCGGACGCGCCGCCGACGCGCGGATCTCCGCGGCAGCGGCCGTCACGGAGGCGACCGCGTCCTCGAGTCCGCCGTCCGCGATGCGCAGGATGCGGTCGGCCGCGGCCGCCAGATCGGCGATGCGGTGCTCCGCGACGACGACGCACACCCCCGCCTCGTGCGCGAGGACGTCCAGCAGACGCGCGATGCGCGCCCGGGCCGCCACGTCGAGGTCGGCGAGAGGCTCGTCGACCACCAGCAGGATCGGCTGCTCGACGACGGCGGCCGCGATCGCGACGAGTGTGGCCTCTCCCGCCGACAGGCCGGCGAGGGGGCGGTCGAGGAGCGCCGTGATCCCGACCCGCCCGGCGACCTCCGCGACATGCGCGCCGACGATCACGGGTGCCACCCCGCGCAGCTCGAGGGCCAGGCCGATCTCGTCCGCGACGCCCGTCGTCGCGAAGGCGTCCCGCGGGTTCTGCAGCACCACACCGACCGCGCGGGCGGTGTCCCGTGGCGGGACGGCGGACCGGTCGAGCCCGACGACGTGCACGCCCCCCGAGAGCGAGCCGCCGTCGACGTGGGAGTGCAGCCCGCTCAGGGTGCGCAGCAGCGTCGACTTCCCCGCGCCGGTCGGCCCCGACACCACGACGAGCGTGCCCGGCTCGAGCACGAGCTCGTCGATGCGCAGCACCGGGGCGTCGCCGAACCCGACCGTCGCGCCGCGCAGGGAGACCGGCTCGGCGCACGCGCCCTCGAGTCCCCGCCCGCCGTACCCGCGGAGCTCGAGGGCGGCGGCGACGGCCGTCGCCCGTTCGAGGGTGCGCTCGAGGACGGGGGAGAGGATGCGGGCACCCTGGCGCTCGCCGCGCAGCTGCCGCGCGAAACGCACCGCCCGGACGGCGTCCGCGAGCGCGGGGAGGGTCGCCCACGCGACCGACAGCATCCGCGCGATGCCGCGGAACGGGCCGCGCCGCGCCCCCCGGGCGAGGAGTCGGGGCAGATCGAGCGCGGCGTTGAGCACCCCGAAGACGAGGATCGTCGCCGCGATCGGCACCGCGCTGATCGCGGCCGCCCACAGACCGTCGGTCGTGGCGGGGCCGAGTGCGACGACGTGCGCGAACGGCGGTGGCAGACGCAGGCTCGGCAGGTCGAGCAGGACGGTGCCGTTCCCGTCGGCGCCGTGGAACAGCACCCGGTAGACGACCCGGACGACGATGAAGCCGGCGGCGAGGGCCGCCGCGGCTTTCAGCGGTCCGGGCCGGAAGCTCACGGGGTCGGCGCTGCCGGTTCGCCGTTGAGGGTGAAGAGCAGCTCGACGCTGTCGCCCGGCTCGAGGGAGAGGGTCGAGGCGCCCTCCGTCGCGTAGCCCCACTCGCCGTCGGCCGGTTTGACCCACAGCGACCAGTACGCGAAGGCGGCCGGCATGGTCTCGCACGTCTCGGTGTACGCGGTGCCGTCGTCGGACGTCAGCACCTCGTCGGCGGCGGGGGACCCGTTGACGCGGCACACGATGTCATCGGGGTACTGCGTCGTCCCCACCGTCTCCACGCCCGCGTCGGCGAACGCGTCGGCCGCGAGGACCGCGGCATCCGCCAGCACGCACGTCTCGGACGACACCTCGTCGGCCGCGGCGAGATCGCCCGCGTCGACGATCACGCTGACGCCCGCGCACTCGCCGTCGGCGGAAGCGCTCGCTGTCGGGCTCGAGGGGGAGGCGGTCGGGGAGGAGGAACACGCGCCGAGCGTGAGGAGGAGCGCGGCCGCGGCCGCGAGGGTGAGGAGCTTCGAAGTCACCGATCCAGCGTAGGCCGCGGCATCCCTCGCCGCCGGGCCGGCGGACCCGGCGCGTAATCTGGTCCGGTGACCGTTTCCGACCTGTTCGACCCGACCGAGTGGATGCCGGCCCCCGGCGCCGACGGCTACTCCGACATCACGGCCCACGTCTCCCTCGACGGGCGGATCGCGCGCATCGCCTTCGACCGGCCCGAGGTGCGCAACGCCTTCCGGCCGCACACCGTCGACGAGCTGTACCGCGCGCTCGACATCGCGCGGCAGGACCCGAAGATCGGCGTCGTGCTGCTCACCGGCAACGGCCCGAGCGCGAAGGACGGCGGCTGGGCGTTCTGCTCCGGCGGCGACCAGCGCATCCGGGGCCGTGACGGCTACAAGTACTCGGACTCCGAGACCGCCGTGGCCGACCCCGCCCGTGCCGGACGCCTGCACATCCTCGAGGTGCAGCGGCTCATCCGGTTCATGCCGAAGGTCGTCATCGCCGTGATCCCCGGGTGGGCCGCGGGCGGCGGGCACTCGCTGCACATCGTGTGCGATCTGTCGATCGCCTCCGCCGAGCACGGCCGGTTCAAGCAAACCGACGCCGACGTCGGCTCCTTCGACGCCGGCTACGGGTCGGCCTACATGGCCCGCCAGGTGGGACAGAAGGTCGCACGGGAGGTGTTCTTCCTCGCCGAGGAGTACTCGGCCCAGCGCGCCTACGAGATGGGCGCCGTCAACCGCGTCGTCCCGCACGCCGACCTCGAGCGCGAGGCCATCGCGATGGCGCGCACGATCCTGGGGAAGTCGCCCACGGCGATCCGGATGCTGAAGTTCGCGTTCAACGCGGTCGACGACGGCATGGTCGGCCAGCAGGTGTTCGCCGGCGAGGCCACCCGGCTCGCCTACGGCACGGACGAGGCCGTCGAGGGCCGCGACGCGTTCCTCGAGAAGCGCGAGCCGGACTGGTCCGCGTACCCGTATCACTACTGATGCGACTCGAGCCGGTCGACACCGCCGACGCGCGGGCCGTGCTCCGCGCGCTGCGCGGCGCCGTCCTGGGCGCCGGTCCCGCCGTCGCGCTCGGCGCGACCGCGCCTCGGGACGTCCCGGCCGGCACGGCCGTCGTCGTCACGACCTCCGGATCGACGGGCTACCCGAAGAGCGTCGTGCTCAGCCGCGCGGCACTGACCTCCGGTGCCCTCGCGACCGCCGACCGGCTCGGCTCCGGCTCGTGGCTGCTCGCGCTGCCGCCGTCCTACATCGCCGGCGTGCAGGTGCTCGTACGCGCGCTGGTCGCCGACCGCGAGCCCGCGATCCTGTCGGGTCCGTTTCATCCGGCGGCCTTCGCCGCCGCGGCCGCCGGCATGGCCTCCAGCGAGGGTGGCCGGCGCGTGCCCACGTACACGTCGCTCGTCCCGGCCCAGCTCCAGACGCTGCTGGACGCCGGTGAGACCGACCCGCGGATCATCCCCGCGCTCGCCTCTTTCGAGGCCATCCTCGTCGGCGGCCAGGCGCTGCCGGCCGCGCTCGCCGCGCGCGCGGCGGCCGCGGGGGCGCGCGTCGTGCGCACGTACGGCTCATCGGAGACGAGCGGGGGCTGCGTCTACGACGGCGTCCCTCTCGACGGCGTCGGCGTCCGCGTGACGGACGGCGAAGTGCAGCTGTCCGGCCCCATGCTCGCGGACGGCTATCTCGACGACCCCGAGCGCACGGAGGCGACGTTCCTCCGCGATGCGGACGGCACCCGCTGGTACCGCACGGGGGATGCCGGCACGTTCGACGGCGGGATGCTCCGGGTCACCGGGCGCATCGACAACGTCATCGTCTCCGGCGGGATCAACGTCTCGCTCGACCGCGTCGAGCATGTCGTGCGCGCCCTCCCCGGCCTCGCCTCCGCGGTCGTCGTCCCCGTCGCCGACGAGCGCTGGGGACAGGCCTCCGTCGTCGTGGCGCCCCGCGCCGCGGGTCGCGACGCGGACGATCTCCTCGCCGTCGTGCGCCCCGCCGTCGCGGACGCCCTCGGCGCCCCGGCCCGCCCCCGCGCCGTCGTGCTCGTCGAGGAGATGCCGCACCTCCCGAGCGGCAAGCCCGACCGCGCCGCGCTGCGCGCCCTCGCGGACGGCTGAGCGCACGGCGCCGCTCAGCGGTCGGCCGTGAAGGGTCCCGTCGCGATGACGCAGAAGCGGTTGCCCTCCGTGTCCTCCAGGACGATCCAGTCGGCATCCGCGGGATAGCCGTGCCAATCGACCTCCCGCGCACCGAGCGCCCGCAGCCGCTGCACCTCGGCCGCCTGGTCCTCGGCGTACAGGTCGAGGTGGATGCGGGGCGGGTAGTGCTGCGGGTAGCCCGTGACGGACAGGGCGATGCTCGCCTCCCGTCCTGACCAGTGCGCCTTCTCCGGCGGGTCGAGGATCGTCCAGTCCTCCGACGGCGCGCTGCGGTGCCGATAGCCGAGCGCCGCGGTCCAGAACGCGCTCGCGCGGGCGATGTCTTCGACGGTCAGAACGATCGTGCCGATGCTCAGCATGCCCGCCATTGTCGCCGCCGGGGCCGACATCGGCCAGGGGCCTACAATGACTGCTCGTGGCAGCCAGCACCCGGAAGAAGCGCCCCCAGGGCGGATCGAAGAAGAAGCACCCCCGCGGGAACCCGCAGAAGGCGCACGTCCCGCGCGACCCGCGGGCGGTGACGCCGGCGACACTGGGCGACTGGATCGGCGCCGCGCGCCTGCGGACCCTTCCACTCGCGGTCACCCCCGTGCTCATCGGCACCGGCGCGGCGCTGCTCGTCGAGCCGCGGCTGCACTGGGTCATCTCGCTGGCCTGCCTGGTCGTCGCGGTCGCGCTGCAGATCGGCGTGAACTATGCCAACGACTACAGCGACGGCATCCGCGGCACCGACGATCACCGGGTGGGTCCCGCGCGGCTCACGGCTTCGCGCAAGGCCGCACCGCGCACCGTGCTCCTCGTCGCGCTGGTGTTCTTCGCGCTGGCTGCGATCGCCGGCCTCGCGGTCGTCGTCCGGACGCAGCACTGGTGGATGCTGCTGATCGGCGCCGCGGCCATCATCGCGGCCTGGTTCTACACGGGCGGCAAGCGCCCGTACGGGTACGCCGGACTCGGCGAGCTGTTCGTCTTCGTCTTCTTCGGCCTCGTCGCGACGATCGGGACGACCTTCGTGCAGGTCGGCATCGTGCCGCAGGAGGCCTGGTTCGGCGCGGTGGCGGCGGGGATGCTGGCGTGCGCCGTGCTGCTCGCGAACAACCTCCGCGACATCGACCAGGACCGCGTCGCGGGCAAGCGCACCCTCACGGTGCGGATCGGCAAGCGCGCGACCCAGGTGCTGTACACCGTGCTCGTCCTGCTGCCGTTCGGGATCGCCGTCGTCCTCGCGCTCGTCTACCCGATCGCCTGGCTGACGCTCCTCGCACTCATCCCGGCGGCCGCGGCCATCCTCATCGTCTGGACCTACCGTCTGCCGCGGGAGCTCGTCGTCGCCCTCGCGCTGACGTCGCTGACCTCGATCGCCGTCGGCGGCTTCCTGTTCTGGGCCTTCGCCGGCTGACGGGGACGACCGCGACGCGGCTCAGGCCGCGTCTTCGGCTTCTTCGTCGCTCGGCGCGGTGCGCTCCTGCGCGCGCCGACGGCGGAGCCCCGAGGTCATGTCATCCAGCGGCTTGCGCAGGAGGAGCAGCGACAGGCTGAGCCCGATCAGTGCCGCGAAGATGGCCGCCAGCCAGTAGTACTCGCGGAAGATCGGGAACAGCATCATGATCCCGAACGGCACGAGGAAGAACAGCAGACGCAGCACCGAGTAGACGAGGGCGGAGCGGGCGCGCATGCCTCCAGCTTACCGGCCGCCGACTCCCGCACCCCGGTCGCGCTTCCCCCGCCTAGGATGGAACCGTGGCGCGAGTCCTGCTTCCTCTGGCTCTGCTGCTGATCGCGTTCTGGGTCTTCAGCATCGTCGACTGTGCCCTCCAGCCGCCCACCCGCCACCGCGGCGTGAGCAAGCCCGTCTGGCTGCTCATCGTCATCCTGCTCCCCGTCGTCGGCGGCATCCTGTGGCTCGCGGTCGGCCGGACCAAGCCGCGCACGCCGCCGGTGTTCCGCGCTCCCGACGACAACCCCGACTTCCTCGGCCGCATCGGCACGATCAGCGATCAGGATGAGCGCATCCGGCGCCTCGAGGAGGAGCTCGCCGCCCTCGACGCCGAGGCCGAGGACCCGCCGCGCACGCCGCCGCAGCCCGGAAGCGCGACCGAGACCCCGTCCGAGGCCTCCGGCGACGGCGACTCCGACGAGCCGACCGGTCCGCGCGGCAGCCGCAGCTGAGATGACCGCGACCGCGAGCGCCGACCGCGCGCCGGCGACCGACGCCGCCGCTGCGCTGCTCGGACGACTCGTCGAGCGGGGCGTGCGGCATATCGTCGTGAGCCCCGGGTCGCGCTCGCAGGCCCTCGCGCTCGTCGCCGCCGAGCTCGAAGCGCGCGGCGCGGCACGGGTGCATGTGCGGATCGACGAGCGCGTCGCCGGCTTCACCGCGCTCGGCATCGGGCGCGAATCGCGGATGCCGGCGATCGTGCTCTGCACGTCGGGCACGGCCGCCGCGAACCTTCTGCCGGCGGCCCTCGAGGCCCATCACGCCGGCGTCCCGCTGCTGCTCCTCACCGCCGATCGCCCGCCCGAGCTCCGCGGCGTGGGCGCGAACCAGACGACCCGCCAGCCCGGCATGTTCGCCCCGAACACCCGGCTCGAAGCCGACCTGCCCGTCCCGGAAGAGGTCGACGACGACGGCACCGGCGAGCAGTCCGCGATGCTCCGGCAGATCGCCGACGACGCCCTCGCCGCGGCGCTCGGCGCGGGAGCCCGCTCGCCCGGCCCCGTCCACCTGAACCTCCCCTTCCGCGACCCGCTGGCCGGGGCCCTCCCGCCGTGGCTGGGGATGCCGGGGATCGAGCTCTCGGCATCCGTCGCCGACGACGACACCGTCGCGGATCCCGACGCCGATCCCGCGGCCCAGGAGCCGTCCGGCGCGCTGTATCAGGGCGGCGGCGGCATCGGCGAGGCCGATCAGCCGACCGACGCCGAAGACCATCCCCACGTCCTGGAGCGAGGTCCGCGCACGATCGTCGTCGCGGGCGCCGACGCGGGACCCGCCGCCGAAGCGCTCGCCCACGCGGGCGGCTGGCCGCTCGTGGCCGAGATCGTCAGCGGCGCGCGCTTCGGGCGCAATCTCGTGCACGGCTACCGGGGGCTCCTGGCCGACGAGCACCTGGGCGGCCGGATCGAGCGCGCCGTCGTGTTCGGGCATCCGACCCTCAGCCGCGAAGTCGTCGCCGTCCTCTCCCGCGACGACCTCGACGTGTTCGCGGTGCGCGGTCCCGGCGAGCCGCTGAATCTCAACGGCGCGACCACCGCCGTGGATGCCGTCGTCGCCGCGACCGGCGAGACCGACCGTGACTGGCTCGGCGGCTGGCTGCGCGCGTCGCGCGACGCGGCCGTCGACCTCACCCCCGCCGCCCCCGATGCCGACGCGCTCGCCTCGGCGGTCCCCGCGGAGCGGCTCGGCGCGATCGCCGCCGAACTGGACGTCATCCGCGCACCGCTGGACCGGCCCGCCCTCGTCGACGCGCTGTGGCGCGCGACCTGGCCGCACGACCGCCTCGTCTTCGCCTCCTCCCGTCTCGTGCGGGTCGCCGACCAGCTGCTCGGCGGCAAGAAGGTGCCGGTGCACTCCAACCGGGGTCTCGCCGGCATCGACGGGACCGTCGCGACGGCCCTGGGCATCGCCGCGGCCGCCCATGCCGCGGGCGTCGCCGGCATCACCCGGGTGCTCGTCGGCGACCTGGCCTTCCTGCACGACGTCGGTGCGCTGCTGCTCCCGCCGGGCGAGGGCGAGCCCCGCATCCAGATCGTGGTGGGCAACGACGGCGGCGGGACGATCTTCGACGGACTCGAGGTCGCCTCCGTGGCTCCCGCCGACGCGATGGACCGCGTGCTGTACACGCCGCAGGCGGTGCGCATCGAGCAGCTCGCGACGGCGTACGGCTGGGAGTATCAGCGCGTCACGACGCGCGCGGCGCTGGACCAGGCGCTGACGACCCCGGTCGGCGGGCGTCAGATCATCGAGGTCCCCCTGGTCCGCTGACCGGACGCTCGGCCATGATGTGTCCATGACCGCGAAGAGCCAGACGGAGTGGACCGGAGACCCGAGCGAGCTGATGCGGGTGGGGGAGGGCTTCCGTCTCGCCGACGTCGACGCCGACTCCACGCCCGGCTACGACGGGGGCAAGAAGGACGGTGCCGCCGACCTGGAGGCCGGCGCTGGTGAGCTCGACGAACTGCAGGAGCGCCTCTTCGCGCAGAGCCGCGTGATCGAGGACAGCCCGGCCGTGCTGCTGATCCTGCAGGCCATGGACTCGGCGGGGAAGGGCGGAATCGTCCGACACGTCATCGGTGCGACCGACCCGCAGGGGGCGCACCTGAAGGCGTTCAAGGCACCCACCGAGGAGGAGCGCGCGCACGACTTCCTGTGGCGGATCGAGAAGGAGGTGCCGCCGCCCGGCTTCATCGGTGTCTTCGACCGGTCGCACTACGAGGACGTGCTGATCGGGCGCGTCCGCGCGCTCGCGCCGCCGGAGGAGATCGAACGGCGCTACGACGCCATCAACGACTTCGAGGCGCGACTGGTCGAGCGGGGCATCCGCATCATCAAGGTCATGCTGCACATCTCGCCGGACGAGCAGAAGGCCCGGCTGATGGAGCGGCTCGAGCGGCCCGACAAGCACTGGAAGTACAACCCGGGCGACGTCGACGAGCGGCTGCGCTGGCCGCAGTACATGGACGCCTATCAAACGGTGTTCGAGCGCACGTCGACGCAGTACGCGCCCTGGCACGTCGTGCCCGCGAACGCGAAGTGGTACGCCCGCCTCGCGGTGCAGGCGCTGCTTCTGCAGGCGCTCGAGGACATCGACCCGCAGTGGCCGGCCGCCGACTTCGACGTCGACACGGAGAAGAAGCGGCTCGCGGCCAGCTGAGCTCGCGGCCCGGGGTCCGGAACCCCGTTCTCAGGGTGCGGTGCCGCGTGCCGCCCAGGCCGTCGCGGTGGTCCTGATCGGGCCCGAGCCGACGAGTTCCCAGGCCCGCATGCGCACCCGCTCGATCGTGGCGTCGTCGAGCCCGTCCAGCATCCGCCCCGTCGACCCGATGCCGAGCGCGTGCAGCTCCCACCACGCGTCGAAGTCGTCCGCGCCCTCCGTCACGGTGAGCTCCGTCTCGCGCACGTCCCGGCATCCCGCCGCCGTCAGCCGCGCGGCCAGGTCGCCGCGGAACGTGCCGGGGCGACGCGGCGACGGCGCGCGGTCCACGCTCTCGCGCACCGCCCGGAGGAACGGGGAGTGCGGGGCCCGATCGCCGTCGAAGTCCCATACGCACGCCGCCACGACGCCGCCGGAGCGCGTCACGCGGACCATCTCGGCGAACGCGGCATCCGGGTCGGCGAGGAAGTGCACGACCAATTCGCTTACGGTCGCGTCGAACGCGCCGTCGGCGAAGGGGAGCTCCTCCGCCCACGCGACGCGGGCATCCACGCCCGGCAGGCGGTCGCGCACCGTCGCGACGAACCCCTCGGCCGGATCGACCGCCGCGACCGCGGCCGGCCCGAGCCGATCCGCGAGGACGCGGGTCAGGGCGCCCGTCCCGCAGCCGACGTCGAGCGCGCGGGCCGGCGGGGCGATGCCCGCGACGTCGGCGAACAGGGCGCCGAGGGGCGCCGAGAACCGGCCCATGAACCGGTCGTAGTCCCCGGCCGCGACGTCCCCGAACGACATGCCCGGAGTCTAGGACCGTCAGGCGAGCGCGTCGATGATGGGCCGGAACTTGACGCGGGTCTCGAGCATCTCGGCCTCCGGGTCGCTGCCCGCCACGATGCCCGCGCCGGCGTGCGCCGTGAACGGGATGCGGTCGGCGGGGCCGGTCTCGAGGTCGAACTGCGCGCAGCGCAGCGCGATCGCCCACTCGCCGTCGCCGTGCGCGTCGATCCAGCCGACCGGGCCGGCGTAGCGCGCCCGGTCGAAGGGCTCGAGGCGCCGGATGAGCTCGATCGCGGACGGCGTCGGGGTGCCCGCGACGGCGGCGGTCGGGTGCAGGACTCCGAGCAGGTCGAGTGCCGACGCGTCGGCATCCAGGGCGCCCTCGACGTCCGTCGCGAGGTGCCAGACGTTCGGGAGCTTCAGCATGAACGGCTGCTCCTCGGCGACGAGGGCGCTCGTGTGCGGGCGCAGCGCGGCCAGCACGCTCTGCACCGCGTACTGGTGCTCGTCGAGGTCCTTCGCGCTCGTCGCGAGGGTGACGGAGGCCGCGGTGTCGGCGTCGGCGTCCGCGCCGCGGGCGATCGTGCCGGCGAGGACCCGCGCCGTCACCGTGCCGCCCGAGACGGTCACGAGCGTCTCCGGGCTCGCGCCGATGAGGCCGTCGACGGCGAACGTCCAGGTGTCGGGGTAGGCGGCTGCGAGAGCACGCACGAGCCGGCGGAGGTCGGAGCCGGCCGGGACGGAGCCGGCGAGGTCGCGCGCGAGCACGACCTTGCTGACCGCCCCTGCGCGGATCTCGTCGAGGCCGGCGCGGACGGCATCCTGATATCCGTCGGGCGTCAGCGTGCCGGGGCCGACCGTCGCGGACCAGTGCGGGCCGTACGGGGTCGGCTCGAGCGGGTCCTCGCGCTGCGTGTCCTCGACCCGGTGGATGCGGGTGACCCAGCTGCGGCCGTCGCGGCGGCCGAGGATCACCTCGGGCACGGTGAAGGAGGCCGTCGCCGCCGACTCGGCGTCGAACGGCAGGGTGCCGAAGGCGACCAGACCCGTGCCGGGGATGCCGACGGTGTCGTCGACCTCGGCCGCCGCGGTGACGTCATGCCACCACTGCGTGAGCACGGTGCCCTCACGCCGGGGTCTGCCCTGGAAGCTCACAGCCGAGCCGATGCCGACGAGCATGTCGCCGCGCCTCGACCACACCGTGGGATTGCGGGGCGACGCGTACTCGAGGAGGTCTTCGATCGCAGCGATCTCGCGGGTCACCGCTCGCAGCCGTGCGCGGCTGAACGAGGGGTCACTCACCCCTCCAGCCTATCGGCGCCGCCCGCCCCCGCGGCGGACCTGACAGACTCGCACCGTGACTGATCGCCCGGCCCCCGGCACGCCGCTCGCCTTCCGCTGGCGCAAGTGGGACGGCTCGCCGCACTGGGTGCACGAGTGCGTCTATCTCGGCGCCGATCAGTGGGGGGACTGGGTCGGCCAGCCCCCGGGTGCGCGCAGCGCCCGCCCGGGCCGCGAGGCCGTCGCGGAGGGCCCGAACGCCACCCTCATCCCGCCGAGCGGCGAGTACGCGGCGACCTTCAACCTCAGCCACCCGCGGGTGTGGATCTACATCGACATCGCGTGGGGTGTCGGCTGGGAGGGCGGTGAGCCGGTCGGCATCGACATGGACCTCGACGTCGTCAAGGCGCTCGACGAGCGCGGCATCTTCATCGACGACCGCGACGAGTGGGACGAGCACCGCGTCCGACACGGCTACCCGCCCGAGATCGTCGCGCGCCTCGAGCAGCTCGCGCTCGACCTGGAGGCACAGGTCACGGCGGCCGTCGCACCGTTCGACGAGGCCACCGCCGTCCGCTGGCTCGGGGTCCTCGCCGACATAGACTCGAACGGTGACTGACCAGCCGCATCGCGCCGATCTCGGCAAAGACCCCGCACGCGTGAGCGGCATGTTCGACGAGGTCGCGGCCGGTTACGACCGCACCAACACCGTCCTGAGCCTCGGCAACGACCGGCTCTGGCGGATCGCCACGACCCGCGCGATCGCCCCCAAGCCCGGCCAGAAGATCCTGGACCTCGCCGCCGGCACGGGCGCCAGCTCGGTCTCCCTCGCCCGCAGCGGCGCGGAGGTCGTCGCCGCCGACTTCTCTCCCGGCATGATCGCCGAGGGACAGCGCCGGCACAGCGGCATCCCGAACCTGCGCTTCGTCGAGGCGGACGCCACGGACCTGCCCTTCGCCGACGGGGAGTTCGACACCGTGACGATCTCGTTCGGGCTGCGCAACGTCAACGACCCGAAGAAGGCGCTCGCCGAGCTGCTGCGCGTGACGGCGCCCGGCGGCAAGCTCGTCATCTGCGAGTTCTCGCACCCGCCTCGCTCCGGCTTCCGCGCGCTCTACCGGTTCTACAACGACCGCATACTCCCCCTCGTCGCCCGCGGCGTCAGCTCGAACGCGGACGCGTACGACTACCTCAACGAGTCGATCCGCGACTGGCCCGACCAGGCGACGCTCTCCGGCTGGATCCGGGATGCCGGGTGGGTCGACGTGGCGCATCGCGACCTGTCCTTCGGCATCGTCGCGCTGCACCGCGCACACCGCCCGCGCAGCTGAGCCGAGCACCCCGCCCGGCCGACCGGGCCCGCGCGCACCCCGGTAGGCTGTCAGGGTGACCCCGCGATCCCACGCGTCCAGCTCGCAGCTGGCCAGCAGCCTCGGCATGACCGAGCGCATCTTCGTGGGGCCGCGGATGCGGAAGCTCGCCACCCATGTCGAGGACGGGCTCACCCGTGTCGAGGACACTCTGGCCGTCGAGCTGCGGGTCAGCGACGCGCTCGCCGACGCCACGACCCGCTACCTGTACGAGGCCGGCGGCAAGCGCCTGCGCCCCATGCTGACGCTGCTCACGGCGCAGCTCGGCGGGGGCGTGAACGACGACGTCATCTCCGGCGCCGCGGCGCTCGAGATGACCCACCTCGGGTCGCTGTACCACGACGACGTCATGGACGGCGCGGACGTCCGCCGCGGGGTGCCGAGCGCGCACGCCGTGTGGGGCAACAGCGTCGCCATCCTCACCGGCGACCTGCTCTTCTCCCGCGCGAGCCAGCTCATGGCGCAGATCGGCGAGCGGGCCATCCGCATGCAGGCCGACACGTTCGAGCGGCTGGTGCTCGGGCAGATGCACGAGACGGTCGGCGCGCAGCCGGGGGATGACCCCGTGGAGTTCTACATCCAGGTGCTCGCCGACAAGACCGGCTCGCTCATCGCCGCCGCCGCCCAGGCCGGCGTCGTGTTCTCCGGTGCGCCGGACGAGTACGAGCACGCCGTGCTGGAGTTCGGCGAGAAGGTCGGCGTCGCCTTCCAGCTGCTGGATGACGTCATCGATCTGTCGGCCGACCCCGAGGAGACCGGCAAGGTGCCCGGCACCGACCTGCGCGCCGGCGTCCCGACGATGCCGTACCTCCTGCTCGGCCGCGCCGCCGACCCCGCGTCGCGCGAACTGAAGGTGACGATCGACGACGGCGTCGCCCGCATCGCCGACGGCGCCGACCCCGCACTCCTGGACGATGCGCTCGGACGCCTGCGCGACCACGCCGCGACCGAGGCGACCCGTCGCCTCGCGCTGGAGTGGTCCGAGCAGGCCGTGGCAGCGCTCGCACCCCTGCCGGACGGACCCGTGCGCGACGCCCTCACGCGCTTCGCGCGCGTCGTCGTCGACCGTTCCAGCTGACATCGGGCGCTCGCCCGGCACCACCCTCGGAAGGACCCCATGACCAAGCTCAGGCTGGCCATCGTCGGCGCCGGACCCGCAGGCATCTACGCCGCGGACATCCTGCTGAAGGCGGAGCGGAAGTTCGACGTGTCGATCGACCTCTTCGACCAGCTGCCCGCCCCGTACGGGCTCGTCCGCTACGGCGTCGCCCCCGACCACCCCCGCATCAAGGGCATCATCACGGCGCTGCGCGACGTGCTCGACCGCGGCGACATCCGCATCTTCGGCAACGTCCGCTTCGGCGAGGACATCACCCTCGACGACCTCAAGCAGCACTACCACGCGGTCATCTTCTCCACCGGGGCGATCCGAGACGCCGACCTCGACATCGCCGGCATCGACGCAGCGGGCTCGTACGGCGCCGCGGACTTCGTCAGCTGGTACGACGGGCACCCCGACTTCCCCCGCGAGTGGCCGCTGGATGCGGCATCCGTCGCGGTGCTCGGCAACGGCAACGTCGCGCTCGACGTCGCCCGCATGCTCGCCAAGCACCCCGAGGATCTGCTCCCCACCGAGATCCCGGACAACGTCTTCGAGGGACTCAAGGCCTCGCCGGTCACCGACGTGCACGTCTTCGGGCGTCGCGGACCGGCCCAGGTGAAGTTCACGCCGCTCGAGCTGCGCGAGCTCGGCGAGCTGCGCGATGTCGACATGGTCGTCTACGACGAGGACTTCGACTACGACGAGGCCTCGCGCGCCGCGATCGCCTCGAACAAGCAGGTCATGGTCATCGACCGCGTGCTCCAGTCGTGGCGTCAGCGGCCGAGCGTCAACAACGCCGGCGGCGAGGCCAGCCGCCGCCTCCACCTGCACTTCTACGCGAAGCCCCTCGAGATCAGGAAGGATGCCGGCGGCCGCGTCGCCGCGCTCGTCTACGAGCGCACCCGTCCCGACGGCGAGGGCGGCGTGGTCGGCACCGGCGAGATCCGCGAGGTGGCGGTGCAGTCGCTGTACCGCGCGGTCGGCTACTTCGGCTCGCCGCTGCCCGGCGTCCCGTTCGACAAGCGGCACGGCGTCATTCCGAACCACGAAGGCCAGGTGCTCCGCAAGGACTCCAACGAGCGCGTCCCCGGCGTCTACGCGACCGGCTGGATCAAGCGCGGCCCCGTCGGCCTCATCGGCCACACGAAGTCCGACGCCATGGAGACGATCCGGCACCTCATCAACGACCAGGGCTCCTGGTGGCAGCCCGTCGACCCGTCCGAGGCGGCCATCCTCACGCTCCTCGCGTCGCGGGGCGTGCGGTGGACCGACCTCGAGGGCTGGCACCGGCTCGACCAGCACGAGGTCGCGCTCGGCGCTCCGCAGGAGCGCGCGCGGGTGAAGGTCGTGGACCGCGACGAGATGGTCCGGGTCTCGCGGGGGGAGTGAAGGCACGCGCGTCGGACCTTCCGATACGCGCTCTCGTCGGCAGGATCCACGCAGCGCCCGATTAGGCTGGCTCACCGGAGGTGCCCTTGTCCGACCCGAACGCCGATCCGCGCACGGAGTCCACCGAGAACGAGGACGGCGGCCTCGACTCGACCACCGCGTGGCTCGAGAAGATCATTCGCGACCCGATGGCGGATGCCGTGACCGGCCGGGTGCGGGTGCTGTCGGCGTCCGAGCCCGCCCGGCGAGGGCGGTATCAGGAGTGCCAGGTCGAACTGGCCGTGGAAGCCCCCGGCATCCCGACGACGGTGGCCCGTCAGTCCCTCGTCTTCCCGCGCAATCGGTGGCCGCGGGCCGGCGACATCGTGCCGGCGCGGATCTCCCGCTCGCAGCCCGACGCGCTGGAGGCGGACTGGGACCGGCTCAGCCCGCGTTGATCCCGCGGGGCTTGGTTCGCACGAGCCAGTGGCCGGTCGACTTCCCCCACCCGTACTGCGCGTTCCAGTGCGATGCAGCGCCGAAGCGGCTGCCGGTGCTGAGGGCGACGTGGACGCCGTGACGGGCAAACCCCACGATGTCGGCGCGATCATCGCCGTTGACGTCGGCGACGCCGCGCGGCATGACGCCGAGGGTCCACTCCGTCGATCCGTAGTCCGTGGTCCACCGTGCCGCTGAGGTGAAAGCGGACCCGGTGTTGCGCGCCACCCAGGCGCCGCCCGTGCGGAGTCCGACGATATCGGGCCTGCCGTCGCCGTTGACGTCGGCGAGGACGCGCGGATCGCGGGTCGTCTGCCATCCCCGCGATCCGGACGACAGCCCGAAGCTCGTGGTCCAGCGGCGGGCGGTGGCGAAGGACGAGCCCGTGTTCAGGGCGACGTACACCCCGTCGCGGCCGAAGCCGACGACATCGGGTCGGCCGTCGGCGTTCATGTCCGTCAGCTGTCGGGGGGTCACATCCACGCGCCAGCCCCGATCGAGTCCGAATGCCGCGCTCCACGACCTCGGCGCGGCGAACCCGTCGCCCGTGCTGAGGGCGACCTGCACACCCGACGCGCCGAAGCCGATGAGATCGGCCCGGCCGTCGCCGTTGACATCCCGCACGAACCGCTGATGACGCGTCGTATCCCAGGAGCCTGCGGCCTCCCCTCCCATGGCGTTCGACCACCGGCGCGGCGCCCCGAACGCACCACCCGTGTTGAGCGACACGGACACGCCGTACTTGCCGAAGCCGATGATGTCGCGCAGACCGTCGCCGTTGACGTCGGCGAGGGTGCGCACGTGCCCGGACAGCGACCAGCCGGAGCCCGCGCTGAAGGCGGTCGTCCATCGGCTGGGCGACCCGAAGCCTCCACTTCCGTTGCCGCGGGCCACGAACACCCCCGAACCGCCGAATCCGACGATGTCCGGTGCTCCGTCGCCCGTGACATCCATCACCGTGCGCAGCGACGTCGACGTCGACCATCCGGTCTCGGTGCCGAAGCTCGACAGAGCCCGGGTCGCGGTCGTGAACACGGATCCGGTGCTGCGGCTGACCATGACGCCCGTGGTGTCGAAGGCGACGATGTCTGCTCGCCCATCGCTGTTCAGATCCGTGTCCCACGGGTTGACCTCGGCGCGGTCGTCGATGCCGTTGCCGTTGGCGTCGGGAAGAACCGCCTTCGGACTGGACGGGCCGATCCGCGTGGATGCGGTGAGGCAGCACGTCACGCGCTCCGAGGTCAGCACCCGCGCCCCCGACATGTCGCGCCACACGCCGTTGTACGCGCCGCTCGAGTCGTAGAGCTCGTAACGGTCGAACTGGATGCCGCTCACGGGGATGTACTGCCGCTTGCCGCTCGGAACGTCGACGACCTCGTTGAGGATCGAGAGGTGGACGTGAGGGCTCGAGCCGGGTGTTCCGCCACAGGGAAGGGTCTGGCCGGCCAAGCCCAGAGCGGCACCCGCCTCCACCCACTTGCCGACCAGCGCGGAGTTCGCGCTCCGCAGGTGGTAGTACTCCGACATCCATCCGCCGCCGTGGTCGATCCCGAGGAACCAGCCACCCGCGCAGGACACCCGGTACACCTGTCCGGCGGCGACCGCGCGCACGACGGTGGTGCTCGACCCGAGCGGGGCGAAGTCGATGGCCCCCTCGTGGATCCCGTCGCTGTCGGCGTGCGGACCACTGGCGCCCCAGCGCTTGCCGGGCGCCCACGGGAAGTGGAAGACCGGCTGAGGCCCGTAGGAGCTGGACAGGCGCGTTGTCGGGACGGTCGGCACGCCCGGGTCGACCGTCCTCGTCGGAAGCTCCCGCGTGAGGGGCATCGTCGGCCCGTCGGTCTCCAGGTGCTCGTGGTCCTCGTCGCCGGGAAGCGGGGACGAGGTGGGCAACGGCTTCGGGAGGTCGCCGGCCGTCGCCGTCGGCGTCGGCGTCGGCGTCGGCGTGGGTGTGGCCGTCGCCGCAGGCTCCGCTGTCGCGGTCGGTGTCGCGGTCGGTGCGGGAGACGTCGTCACGGCGCCGCCAGAGGTCGCGTCGGCGGGCATCGCGGGCAGCGGGACCAACGACAGCGCGAGCGCTCCGGCAATCGACAAGCCGACGATTCTGCTCTTCGTTCCGCGCATCCGCCCTCTCCGGGGTCACCCCAGACCTGATCCCCAGATTAGGTCAGCACCCAGCCTGACGGCACAGGCTTGATTACTGGCGCGCTCCGCGCTAGCGGTAGTTGACGAACTGCAGGTCGACGTCGAGGTCGGCCGCCTTCAGCAGGCGCTGCACTTCCTGCAGGTCGTCGCGGCTCTTGGACTGCACACGCAGCTCGTCGCCCTGGATCTGGGACTTCACCGACTTCGGCCCCTCGTCGCGGAGGAGCTTGCCGATCTTCTTCGCGATCTCCTGCGAGATCCCCTCCTTCAGCGTGGAGGTGATCCGATACTCCTTGCTGCCCGCGACCGGGTCGCCGGTCTCGAGGCTCTTCAGCGAGATGCCGCGCTTGATGAGCTTGGTCTGGAAGACATCGAGCACGGCCTTGGCCCGCTCCTCGGTGTTCGCCTTGATCAGGATGGCCTCGCCGCTCCACTCGATGGCGGCGTCGGTGCCCTTGAAGTCGTAGCGCTGCTCGACCTCCTTGCGGGCCTGGTTGAGGGCGTTGTCCGCCTCCTGGCGGTCGATCTTGGACACGATGTCGAAGGAGCTGTCAGCCATGGCGCCGATTCTAGCCGGGAGCCCTCATCCCGGGCGCGACCCGACCCCGCCCGCCCGAGGGTTCGTAGACTGTCGGGATGCAGACCCTGACTGAAGAGCAGGTACGCGCGGCCCTCGTCAACGCGTCGCCGGAGGAGCAGGAGCGGCTTGCCGTTCCGGTGGACTTCGCCCTGGTCGACTGGGATCACCTCGACTTCCTCGCCTGGCGCGACCCCCGCACGCGCGGCCGCGGCTACGTGCTCACGGAGCTCGACGGCCGACTCACCGGGATCGTCCTGCGGGCCACCGACGGCTCCGGCCACGGCCGCCCCGCTCTGTGCAACATCTGCCACACGATGCAGCCCGGCGATCAGGTCGCGCTGTTCACCGCCCGCAAGGCAGGGGACGCCGGCATCCGCGGCGACAGCGTCGGCACCTACGTCTGCGCGGACCTGTCCTGCCACGAGAACGTGCGGCTCGCCGCGCCGCTCGCTCCGAACGAGATCCGGGCCTCCGTCGACCGTCGCATCGACGGCACCCGGCGCCGTGTGGAGTCCTTCGTGGAGCGCGTCGCCGCGGGGGCGGACCGCGTGGTTTGAGTGCCTCGCCACGGCAGGTAATATGGTTGATCGCGCCTCCGGTCGACTGCACAAGCCGGGCGGGTGCGCACCCGGCGAGTTACCCAAGCGGCCAAAGGGATCTGACTGTAAATCAGACTGCACTGCATTCGGGGGTTCGAATCCCTCACTCGCCACCACGGGGACGACGAGAAGGACCGCAGAGGAATCTGCGGTCCTTCGTCGTTCCGGGCGACGCGGTATCCGCGAATCCGATAGTGCGGATAGCGGATGTCACCTTCCATGACGCGCGCCGCGGCCCCAGATTCGAACGGGGAGGGCGCTGCTGCTCCCGACATCATCTCGAGGGAGCGGACGATCTCGTCGGCGCCCGACCCGGATTGGACGCGTCGTGACGGCACTCGGAATCCTCCGCGTCGAACAGCTGGATCGTCCGCTCGGCGTGTGGACCGCGCGCCCGCGGTTCTCGTGGCAGGTGGTCACGACGACGAAGGTCGATCTGATCCAGACGGCGTACGAGCTGGAGGTGGAGGCGGTCGGTGGCCGCGGCTCTGCGCGTCGCTCCGGCCGGATCGAGTCGCGCGACTCCGTGCTCGTCGAGCTCGACGGCTTCGAGGCGGAGACGGCCACCGCGTACCGCTGGCGGGTGCGGTGCTGGACGAACGCGTCGGCCGATCCGACCGCGTGGGGCGGAGTCCACGTTCGAGACGACGCTGCTGAGCGCCGATGACTGGCGCGCGCGGTGGATCGAGCCCGAGCAGGTCTCCGTGAGAGAAGACGGCGCGGCGGACTTCCGCGAGCTCTTCAGCCTGCGCATCGACAGTCCGCCCGAGGAGCGACTGCTGCCGGCGCCCTACCTGCGACAGCGGTTCCACCTCGCGCACTACCCCGTACGCGCCCGCCTCTACGCCACCGCCCACGGCATCTACCATGCCGAACTCAACGGCGAGCCGGTCTCGGATGAGGTGTTCGCACCCGGCGTGGAGAGCTACGACATCCACCTGTCGTTCCAGACCTACGACGTCACCGACCATCTGGCGTTGGGCGAGAACGTGCTGGGCGTCGTTTTGTCGGACGGCTGGTACGCCGGGCGCGTCGGGATCCTCGGAGCGAGCAAGGGCTACGGCGACCGGCTGAAGGCGATCTGGCAGCTCGAGGTCGAGTACGCCGACGGCACGACGCAGACGATCGCCTCGGATGGGTCGGCGGTCTCGTCGACCGAGGGCCCCATCCGGTATGCGGACCTCGCGGTCGGTGAGGCATACGACGCCCGGATCGACTGGAACGGCTGGAGCACCGCCGTCTTCGATGACTCCGCATGGGCTCCCGTGACCGAAGTCGACCTCGAGCAATCGCTCGTGCCGTTCGTCGGCGAACCCGTGCGCCGCGTGCTCGAGGTGCCGGCCGTGGAGATCATCCGCACCCCCGCCGGCGAGACCGTCGTCGACTTCGGGCAGGTCATCGCCGGGCGCGTGCGCTTCCGGGTGCGGGGTGGCCGCGGGCACGTCGTCCGCCTCGAACACTCCGAGGTCCTCGATCGGCACGGCAACTACTTCCACAACATCGTCGGCCCGAACAAGGACCAGACGGACGTCTACACGCTCGCCGGCGATCCGGACGGCGAGAGCTCCGCTCGCTCCTCCACGGCGCCGTCCGTCGCTGGGGGCGGATCGACACGGTCGTCGCCAACGCCGGGGCTGCACTGGATGATCCGAACGCGACCGATCACGATGAGACGCTGGAGCGGATGCTGTCCCTGCATGTGCGTTCGGTCGCCCGCCTCGCGGACATCGCCCTCCCGGTGATGGCGGACACCGGGGGTGGATCGTTCGTCGTGATGTCGAGCATCGCCGGCCTGCGCGGCAACCGCATCCTCACGGGCTACGGGGTCAGCAAGGCCGCCAATGCGCAGATCGCACGGAATCTCGCCGTCCAATGGGGGAGTCGGGGCATTCGCGCGAACGCGATCTCGCCCGGCGTGATCGCCACCGATTTCGCGCGTCCGATCACCGACGACGCCGACGCGGCTCCCGTGCGGCTGGCGAAGACGCCGCTCGGGCGGTTCGGCACGCCCGCCGAGGTCGCGGGCGCGGTCGTCTGGCTGGCGTCGGCCGCCGGCGCGTTCGTGACGGGGCAGAACATCGTGATCGACGGCGGCACGCTGATCTCGGACTGACGCGTCTCAGGCCGCCGCGCGGCGCGGGAATGAATTCGCCGACCATGAAGTTGTAGATACAACAGAAGACATTCGCCGCACTCCCGGAGACCGCCATGACGAACCCGCAGACCACGTCGACACCCGACCGCATCCTCAACCCGCAGACCGGGATGGATGCCGTCACGCTCCGCGTCGGCGATCTCGAGCTGATGTCCTCCTACTACGCCGGAGCGCTGGCGCTCACGCCGCTCGAGGAGCGCGCCCGGGGCCCCGAGGTGCACCGCGTGCTCGGTCGCGGCGACACCCCGATGGTGCGGCTCATCAGCACGCCCGCGCTCCCGGCGGTGGACCCGCGGCAGGCGGGCCTCTTCCACACCGCGTTCCTGTTCGACGACGCGGCCGCGCTCGCCGCGACGGTGCTCCGCGCCGCGCAGGACCCGCGCAGCCGCTTCACCGGGTCGAGCGACCACCTCGTGAGCGAGGCCTTCTACTTCACCGACCCGGAGGGCAACGGCATCGAGCTGTACGTCGACCGCGCCCGCGACGCGTGGCAGTACGTGAACGGCGAGCTGCAGATGTCGACGCTCTACCTCGACCCCAACGAGTACCTCCAGCGGCACCTGAGCGATGCCGCCGTGGCGGGCGTCGCCGAGGCCGGCGGCATCGTCGGGCACGTACACCTTCAGGTGGGCGACATCCGCACCGCCCGAGCCTTCTACGTCGACGCACTCGGCTTCGAGGTGACCGTCGCCACCTACCCGGGCGCCCTCTTCGCGTCCGCCGGCGGCTACCACCACCACGTCGCCATGAACACGTGGAACAGCGGCGGGGCGGGGCCGCGCGCCGCGAGCCTGGGGCTCGGCAATGTCGCGATCACGGTCCCGACCCGCGATGACCTCGATGCCCTCGCGGCGCGCCTCACGCACCACAAGCTCGCCTTCGCGGACGACGGACGCCGCATCGTCCTCTCCGACCCGTGGGACACGCAGGTCACGGTGGCGCTCCCCGGCGACGGCGTCGACGACATCCTCGCGCGCTGATGCTGCACGCCGTCGCCTCTCCCGAATGGGCGGACTCCGCCGATCCCGCCGTCGCCGTCTTCCTGCACGGCTACGGGTCCGACGAGCGGGATCTCCTCGCGCTGGTGTCCGCACTGCCGCCGGGGCTGCCGTGGGCATCGCTGCGCGCCCCGATCGCGCTCGGCCCCGGGGCGCACGCCTGGTTCCGCATCACCGAGCCCGGGAACCCCGACCCGGCGCCGGTGGCGGCCGCGACCGACGCCATCTGGGCGTGGGTGGACGAGGAGCTCCCCGCCTCGACCCGGGTGATCCCGATCGGGTTCTCGCAGGGCGGCCTGATGGCATCCCAGCTCCTGCGCACCGCACCGGACCGCGTCCTCGCGCCGGTCATCCTCGGCGGCTTCGTCCAGGCGGCTCCCCAGCCCGCCGACGCGGCACTGACGCGGACGCTCCCCGCCGTGTTCTCTGGGCGCGGCGAGGAGGACCGGGTCATCGCGGCGGCGGCCGTCGCGCGCACCGAGACCTGGCTCGACGCCCACACCACGGCCACCGCCCGCCGGTATCCGGGCCTCGCGCACGGCATCGACGCGCGCGAACTGGCCGACGTGCGGGAGTTCCTGGCGCAGCAGCTCGCGGCCGCCGGGCGATGACGGCCGCGACGGCCTTCGAGATCGGCATCTGCACGTTCGGCGAGCTCACGCGCCGTGCATACGGGGCGGGCGATCCGTGCTGATGACGGGCTGAGTCAGCTCGACGATGCGCGCTCAGAGGCGGCGAACCCGACGCGATTCTGCGGGTCGAGGCGGTCGACGAGCGGCTCCAGGACGCCGACCAGCGCCTGCAGCTCCGCAGGGGACAGGCGGTCGATGACGAGCTGCTTCACCAGGGCGATATGCGCGGGGACGGCGCGGACGAGTTCCCGGCGCCCCGCGGTCGTGAGGTGCACGTTGACGACGCGGGCGTCGCCGTCGCCGCCGAGCCGTTCGACGAGTCCGCGCTCCGCGAGTTTTCCGACCACGCGGGACAGACGCGGCATCGTCGCGTTCACCGCCGCCGCGAGGTCCTTCGTGCGCAGCGACACGCCGTTGGCCTGCTGCAGGGTGCTCAGCACCATGAACTCGAAGTGCGTGATGCCCGAGTCGGCCTGCAGCTGGGCGTCGAGGGCAGCCGGCAGCAGCTCCGCCGTCCACACGAGCGCGAGCCACGCTCGGGACTCGAGCGCATCCATCCGGGGAACCTGGTAGGCCATGACCGTCCGAGTCTATCGACGGGAATAGATGCAGCTACAACCAAGTTGGATTAATTAGTTGCAACTGCAACCTTCTATCTCTGTGGAGGACGACATCATGGCAAACATCTCCGTCATCGGAACCGGCAACATGGGCTCGGCGATCGCGAGCATCTCGGCGAAGGGCGGGGCGTCCGTGCAGATCGTCGCCCGCGACGCCGCGAAGGCGCAGCAGCTCGCCGCGCAGGTCGACGGAAGCGCCGCGGCCTTCGGCGACGCGCTGACCGGCGACATCGTCGTCCTGGCGCTGCCCTACCCCGCGCTCGCCGACGTCGCATCGACGTACGGCGCGCAGCTCGAGGGCAAGACGGTCATCGATGTGACGAACCCCGTCGACTTCGCGACCTTCGACGGCCTCACGGTTCCCGCCGACTCTTCGGCGGCGGCGGAACTGCAGCAGGCACTGCCTGGCGCGAAGGTCGTCAAGGCATTCAACACCAACTTCGCCGCCACGCTCTTCTCCGGCGAGGTCGGCGGTGTGCCGACGACCGTCGTGATCGCCGGCGACGACGACGCGGCGAAGACGCAGCTGACCGAGGTCATCTCGGCCGGTGGCGTCACGGTCGCCGACGCGGGCGGACTCTCGCGCGCACGGGAGCTGGAGGCGGTCGGATTCCTGCAGATGGTGCTCGCCGTCCGCGAGCAGGTCGCCTGGACCGGCGGATTCGCCGTCCGCGCCTGACCCCGCGCCGATCCCGCGCGGGCTCCCGCCGGAGCCGGCGCCGTGCCCCCGCCGAGCTTCGCCCGCGGCGAAGTGCGGGTCGGTGCGCCCCGCACCCGCACTCTGCCGCGGACGAGCATCCGGCCCCTCGTTCGCCCGCGCCGGAGTGCGGGTCGAGGGGCCCCGCACCCGCACAGTGCCGCGGGCGAATCACGGGGCCGGGTGCTCGAGGCATCGCGGGCGCTCCCGCACTCTGCCGCGGGCGACGCGCGGTGCGGGGTACCCGGGTACATCCTCCGCGCCCACGCAGGTGTCGTGCCAGGATGGAGGCCACGCGGACCCGCGCCGGTGGAAGGACGCCCGATGACCGAACCGATCACGTCACCGAACTCCAGCAAGCTGCTGCGCTCATCCATCTGGGTGGCGATCGGGGCGCTCATCGCCGCGGCCATCGTGTGCGTCGTGTGGGTGCTGATCGGCGACGCGAACGGCATGGTGGGCAAGGCCTTCCTGACGATCCTGCTGCTCGCGGCGTTCGCCGGCATCGCGATCCTCGAGGCCAACCTCGCGCCGCGCCGCCCCGCCTGGTTCGCGCTGGCGAGCATGGTCAGCTGGGTGCTGATCCTCCTGCTGGGCGCCTTCCTCATCTGGATGCCGGAGACCGACGACTACTTCGGCAGCGGCGCCGAGCGGTTCATGAAGTTCCTGCTCATCGTGCTGATCGTCCAGGCCGCGCTCCTGCACATCCGGCTGTTCTCGAAGGCACACGCCCGGCACGAGACGACGTTCACGACGATCGTCACCTACGTCACGATCGCCCTCGTCGTCATCCTCGCCGTGATGCTGATCGTGCCGATCATGGTCGAGGAGTACGTGGACTTCCTGCCCCTGTACTGGCGCGTGGTCGTGGCGCTCGCGATCCTCGCCGCGGTCGGTACGGCACTCGTCCCGCTCGTCAATGCGCTCTTCGCGCCGAAGAAGGAGCGCCCCGCGCGCGTCGCCGCCGCGTACCCCGGTGCCCCGGCCGCCGTGCAGTGGCCCACCTACGGCGACGGCGCCACACCCCTTCCGGTCATGCCCGACGGCAGCCCGGACTGGAACGCGTACTACACCGGCTACCCGACGTACCCGCAGGGATACCCCGCCGCGATCGCGGGCCAGCCTGCGCCTTTCGCGGCCGGCTCGCCCTCGGCCCCGGCCGACCCGTCCGCTCCGGCGATCACGCCCTCCGAGCCCAGCCCGCCCTCCGAGCCCAGCCCGCACACCGAGCCCAGCCCGCACACCGAGCCGCCCGCGCAGGGACAGCAGCAGGGACAGCAGCAGGGACAGCAGCCCGGTTACCAGGGCTACCCGCCGCCCCCGCCGCCGCCGCAGTAGTCAGCGGCCGAGCAGCTCCAGCGCCGCCATGGCCGCGTTGTGGCCGCCGATGCCGCTGACGGCACCGCCCCGGCGCGCGCCGGATCCGCAGACCAGGATGCGCTCGTGGGAGGTCGCGACGCCCCATCGCTGCGCGGGGGTGTCGAGCGCCTCGTCGTCACCGGCCCACGGCCAGCTCAGCGCGCCGTGGAAGATGTCGCCACCGGTCATCGCGAGCGACCGTTCGAGATCGCCGGTCGTCCGCGCCTCGATGCACGGCGTCCCGTCCGGGGCCTCGTAGAGGCAGTCGGCGATCGGCTCGGCCAGCACGGAGTCCAGCGACCGCTGTGCGGCGGCGAGCAGCTCGGCGCGCACGGCGTCGGCATCCGCCCCCGCGACGAGCCGGTGCGGCACCTGCAGACCGAACAGGGTGAGCGTCTGTGCGCCGGAGGCGCGGAGCTCCGGGCCGAGGATCGAGGGGTCGGTGAGCGAGTGGCAGTAGATCTCGGCGGGGAGCGGGTCGGGGATCCGTCCTGCGGTCGCGGCGTCGTGCGCGGCATCCAGCTGGGTCATCGTCTCGTTGATGTGGAAGGTGCCGGCGAAGGCCGCCTCCGGCGCGACGGTGTCGTCGCGGAGGCGCGGGAGGCGCGACAGGAGCATGTTGACCTTCACCTGAGCGCCCTCCGGCCCGCCTTCCGGGCTGGGCGATGCGAGCAGCCGGTCGAGCACGGCCGGGCCGACGCCGCTCAGGATGAGACGTCCTGCGATCACGGTGCCGTCCTGCAGGGTGACCTCCCCGTCCGGGGACACGGCGGAGACCGTCGCGCCGGTGCGCAGCTCGGCGCCCGCCGCGCGGGCGGCCCGCTCGAGGGCGCCGCTGACCTGTCCCATGCCGCCGACCGGCACGTCCCAGTCGCCGGTCCCGCCGCCGATCACGTGGTAGAGGAAGCAGCGGTTCTGACTGAGGGACGGGTCGTCGGATGCGGCGAACGTGCCGATCAGGCCGTCGGTCAGCGCGATGCCGCGCGCCAGGTCGGACGAGAAGGAGTCGCGGAGCAGCCCATCGAGCGGACGCCGGATGACGGCATCCCACAGATCGGCGTCGCGGATCTCCCCGCGCACGTCCGACTCGCGCCGCAGCGGCTCCGTCACCGTCGGGAACAGGATGCCGGCGAGCGGCAGAAGCCGCTCGTAGAAGGCCGCGAACCGCTCCGCCTCGCGCCCGTCACCCGTCGTGCGGAGGAAGCTCGCGGCGGTGGCCGCCGCATCCCCGTTGTCGACGAGGCTGCCGCGTCGCGGGTCGGCGGGATCCGGGGTGTACGACGAGTACCGCCGGCGGCGCAGGTCCAGCGTCAGGCCGAGGTCGTCGATGACGCGCCGGGGGAGGAGGCTCACGAGGTACGAGTAGCGCGAAAGCCGCGCATCGACGCCCGCCCAAGGCCGTTCGGACACCGCCGCACCGCCGAGATGATCGAGCCGTTCCAGCACGATGACCCGCCGTCCGGCGCGGCCGAGATACGCGGCGGCGACGAGGGCGTTGTGCCCTCCGCCGACGATGACGACGTCGTACGGTGCAGTCATGGCTCCACGCTAGTGCGCGTAGCGTGGGAGCCATGGTGGATGCGCAGGAGCTGCTCGAACTGGCCCGCGGGATCGCTCGGGAGGCCGGAGCGCTCGCCGTCCGGCGGCGCCTCGAGGGTGTCGAGATCGCCGCGACGAAGTCGGCCGTCGCCGACATCGTGACCGCCGCCGACCGTGAGGTCGAGGCGCTCATCCGCCGCCGGCTCGTCGAGGCGCGTCCGGGCGACGGCTTCCTCGGCGAGGAGTCCGCCGCCGAGCGCGGCACGACCGACATCACGTGGGTGGTCGACCCGATCGACGGCACCGTGAACTACGCGTACGGCATCCCGCACTTCGCCGTCAGCATCGCCGCCGTCGCGGGCGAGCCGGTCGCGACCGACTGGATGCCGCTGGTCGGCGTCGTCTTCGATCCGTCGCACGACGAGCTCTTCTTCGCGACGCGCGGGGGCGGAGCCTGGCTCGGCGAGCAGCGGCTCGCCGTCTCCGGGCCGTCCGAGGCCGGCGCGCTGCTGGCCACCGGGTTCGGGTACGACCCCGCGACCCACGAGGGCGACCTCGCGAGGGTGCGTCGCGTCATGCCCCTCGCCCGCGACCTCCGCCGGGCGGGAGCGGCCTCGCTCGACCTCGCGTACGTCGCCGCCGGGCGCCTCGACGGCTACTTCGAGCGCGGGCTGCACCCCTGGGACCACGCCGCCGGCGGCCTGCTCGTCACGGAGGCCGGCGGAGTGCTCGGCGGACAGCCGCACGATGTGCCCGGTCGGGACATGACGATCGCCGCCGGGCCGGCACTGTTCGAACTGATCACACGCGCGGTATATCGGTAAGTCGTTCATGGCGCTCTCAGGATTGTCGCGGTAGTGTTTACCCGATCGTTACCTTTGCACCCGAAGCAAAGAACGGTCTGATTCCCCCGAAATACCCCCCGCTTACCCGAGCGGCCCGACCCGAGAGCCACCCGATTTGACCCTCGACGCCCATGTGGCTGACAGCGCGCCCACGCGCCGCAGCCGTCGTCCCTCCGCGCCCGCCCCGGCGTCGCAGGGCGCCATGACGCGTGCCGAATGGCGTCGGCTGACGGCCGAGATCGACGGCGCTCCGCGCGTCGAGGCTGCTCCGGTGGACGAGCACGTCGACGGATCTCCCGTCTCCCTCGTCGAGACCGTCCTCGCTGAGGCGTTCGTCGAGGCGCTCCGCACCGACGTCGCCGAGGCCGCTGCGGCCCCCGAGGCGACGGTCGCACCGCTGCGCCGTCGGGTCCGTCCCGCGCAGGCGCCGTCCGAGGAGCCCGAGGCCGCGGCCGCCGCCGGTGCCGCCTTCACGGCCGTGACGCCGGACGAGACGGATGACTGCCTGGCCGACGAGTTCGAACGCGCCGCGCGACTGTTCTCCTTCACCGGCGAGGTCCCGGTTCAGCGCTCCGCGACGACCGGTGCCGACGATGCCGCACCGCCCGTGCGCGCGGCATCCCTCGCACCCGTCGCCGCATCCCGCCGGTCGGCGTTCAAGCGTGTCGCGGCCGCATCCTTCTCCGTCGGCGTCATGGGCATCGTCGGTCTCCTGGCGGTCGGCATCACGACGCCGGCCTCCGCCGTCGCCGCGGTCAGTGACGGCTCCGCCGACCTGACGGTCTCCTCGAGTGTCACCGAGGTGGCCGGGGACGAGATCCAGGCCTACGTCGCGGCATCCGACACCCAGTCCGACACCCTCAACCGGCCCGAGGCCTACGACGTCGCGTCGATGGCCGACATCGCCGCCGACTCCGGCGTGACCGAGTTCGCCGGGACGTGGGTCAGCGACCCTTCGGCGGCCATCCAGTGGCCGTTCCCGGTCGGTGTGCCGATCTCCGCCGCCTACGGCTCGGGAACCTACCTGGCGCAGTTCTCCTCGCCGCACCGCGGCGTCGACCTGACGCCGGGCGCCGGCGCCGAGGTGCACGTGATCGCGGACGGCACCGTCCGGATCGCGACCGAGGGCGGCGGGGACTACGGCGTGACCGTCGTCGTGGACCACGTCATCGATGGTCAGCTCGTCTCGACGCGCTACGCGCACATGCAGTACAGCTCGCTCCGCGTGCAGGCCGGCGACCGCGTTTCGACCGGCGATGTCATCGGTCTCGTCGGCGCCACCGGCAAGGCCACCGGCGCGCACCTGCACTTCGAGGTGCTGCTGGGCGGCACGACCCGGACCGACCCGATCGCCTGGATGTACGCCCACACGAAGGGCTGAGCGAGTTCTGAGGGATGCCGCGCCTCTGGTATCCTGTTCTGGTTGCCCGCACGCGGGCAGCACGCCCCGATAGCTCAGTGGCAGAGCACTTCCATGGTAAGGAAGGGGTCGTCAGTTCAATCCTGACTCGGGGCTCGTAACACCTCCCGGTGTCACGCGGCAGGGTAGCTCAGCTGGTCAGAGCGCACGACTCATAATCGTGAGGTCGCGGGTTCAAGCCCCGCTCCTGCTACAGATGAGAACCCCCGGATATCCGGGGGTTTTTGCGTTCCGTCGTGCGTGTCGAGGCCGTCCGCTTCGCCGCGCGCCCGCTCGCCGGGCGTAACGTCGTGGGGAACCGAGAGGGAAGAACATGACGGAGAACCCCGTGCCCGCAGCGCGCCCCTGGTCCATCGGAGACGGAGCGGGCCTGCGCCGAGACGGGGTGCCGGCTCTCCTCGTGGGAGGGCAGGTGTTCAACTCGTCGTCGTCGTCGCCCCGTGCGATCGGCCAGTCGTTCGCGCACGTCCGCCGGATGAACGGCAACGTCGTGCTCGCACCCGTGAGCTGGGCGCTCACGGAGCCGGTGGAGGGCGCGTTCGACTTCGCGCTGGTCGACCGGATGATCGAGGAGGCGCGGCACAACGAGCTCCGACTGGTGCTGCTGTGGTTCGGCGCCTACAAGAACGCGGCGTCCACCTACGCGCCGCGGTGGGTGCGCGCCGACACCGAGCGGTTCCCACGCGCCGTCGTGGAGTCCGTGGGTCGGCCGCCGTTCAGCTACGCGGGGGAGACCGCGAAGCCGGTGCTGTCGGTGTTCGGCCGCGAGCTCCGGGAGTCGGATGCCGCGGCGTTCGAAGCGCTGGTCCGCCATCTCGTGCAGGCGGATCCGGGCGGCGTCGTCGCGATGCTCCAGGTGGAGAACGAGTCGGGCCTGCTCGGCGACAGTCGTGATCGCAGCGCGGACGCGGCGGCGGCGTGGGCCGGTCCGGTGCCGGCGCAGGTGATCGCGCGGCTGCCCGACGCGCCTGACGGGGCCTCCTCCGCCCGCACGCTCTGGGAAGCGCGCGGGTCGAGGACATCCGGGTCATGGGCCGAGGTGTTCGGTGAGAGTTCCGCGGCCGATGAGGTCTTCATGGCGTGGGCCTTCGCCGATTATGTGGAGCACATCGCACGGAGAGGGCGCGCGATCGCCGACATCCCGATGTTCGCGAACGCATGGCTGGGGCCGCAGCCCGGGCAGGACGAGCCCGGGCAGTACCCCAGCGGCGGTCCCGCTTCGCGTGTCCTGGACGTGTGGCGGGGGGCTGCGCCGTCGCTCTCCCTTCTCGGACCGGACATCTATGTCGAGCATGCGGACGCGGTCATGCGGGACTACGCGGCCGGCGGTCATCCCTTCTTCGTTCCCGAGAGCCGACTCAGTGCGGGAGAGCTCGTGCGCGCGGTCGGAACATATCGGGCCTTCGGGTGGTCGGGGTTCGGCGTCGACGGCGCGAACCCGGACGGGCAGGTCGCGGCGACGCTGGCGTTCCTCGCGGCGCTCGAAGGTCAGATCGCGGAGGCGCAGCTGAGCGGACGCATCGGCGCCGCGGTGGTCGAGACCGGGGTCGAGGTCGTGCGCCTGCACCTGGGCGGTATCCACGTCGACGCCCGGGGAACGCTCGCGCTCCTGCAGACGATGCTGCTGGACGCCGGCGTGAGCGTCCCGGTTCCGGGTATGACGGTGCCCGACGAGACCCTCCCGGACGCACCCGTGCAGCACCGCGGGGACACGCGCCCGTTCGGACTCGTCTTCGCCGTCGCGGAGGACACGGTCATCGTGATCGGTCGCGAGCTCACGCTGGACTTCTTCGCGGACGATGCGCGGATCGAGATCGACGCCGTCGAAGAGCTGCTCGTGGAAGACGGTGAGGTCACGGTCGCGCGCGTGCTCAACGGCGACGAGCGCCTGCGCATCGTCCCGACGGAGCGGGTGGGCGCCGCACGCATCCGGCTCGTGCGGGTGTGACGCGGCCGGGCGCGGTCTACGAGGGCGCCACGCGGCCGGCGACCCGATCCAGGTCCTCGCGCACCGCGGCCGGCTCAGCCTCGAGGGGCTGATTGTCGCGGTCGTGGGCGCCGTCGAGATCGATGTCGGCGTCGAGCGCCGCGAACAGGGGCTCCATGTCGCTCTGGGCGGTGCCGCGCTCGGCCACCAGCTCGAAGGTCTTCCCGGCGGCTGCCGGTGAGGTGAGCGAGACGACGAGCACATCGGCGATCTGAGAGCGGGCGATCACCCCGTCCGACGCGTTTCCGGCGCGGCGTTCGTCGCCCTGCAGGAACTGCAGCCGGTGCTGGTCGGCGTCGTTGTCGTCGAACCATCCCGGTCGCACGATCGTGTACGGATGGCCGCTCGCACGGACGAGCCGCTCGGCGCGGCGCTTCCAGTCGTGCGCCTTCGTGGACCGGTTGTAGGAGCCGTCGCGGACGGTGACGCCGATGGCGGTCATCAGCGCGATCCGCACCGGACGTGCGCCGATGGCGGTGAGGACATTGCGGACGCCGCCGTAGTCGACGTCGCGGACCCCCGCTTCGCCGCCGTGGGTCCCATGGGTGAAGATGACCGCGTCGATGCCCTCGACGGCGGCGGCGAGGCCGGCCGGGTCCGTCAGGTCGCCCGAGACGACATCCGTGCCGGCAGCGGCAGAGCGCGCCGTGCGGGAGAGGATGCGGATGCGGTGCCCGGCGCGGGTCGCGGCGGCGGTGACGTGGCGGCCGATGCTGCCGGTGCCGCCGACGAGGAGGATCGTGAGTGCGGAGCTGGTCATGCTGTGGTGCCTTTCGGATGCGCGGGTGTGATGATCTGCACGTGTGCTCAGGCGTCCGGGATCGCGCCGAAGACCTGCTTGGCGACGGTGAGGGCGCTCATCGCGCGGGGCCAGCCGGCGTAGAACGCCAGATGGATGATGACCTCTTTGAGCTCATCGTGCGTGAGCCCGTTGTCCTGCGCGATGCGAAGGTGGCCCACGAGCTGCTCCGTCGATCCGTTCGCGATCAGAGTGGCGACGGTGATGAGGCTGCGATCGCGCGGTGCGAGACCGGGCCGTTTCCAGATGTCGCCGAACAGGACGTCATCGGTCAGCTCGACGAGCTTCGGGGCGAAATCGCCGATCGCGCGCTGCGCGGGAGTGGGTTCTGTCATCACGGGTTCCTTTCGTCGTGGTTCGCGATCACGCCGGACGTGCGGCGGCGAGGGTGGTGGGTGCGTGATCGCCGTCGGCAGCCGACGTCGCGTCGCGGCGGCGGAGGGCTGCGGATGCCGGGACGATGACGGCGAGCACGATCAGGAGGGCAGCGAGGAGGAAGACGCTCCCGGCGGTCAGGGCTGCCGTGGCTTCGACGGTGATGGCGGCCGCGACCCCCCGGTCGGTCCCGACTGCGGCAGCGCCCGCCACGGCGACGAAAATGCCGAGGCCGAGGGAGGACCCGACCTGGTGGAAGGTGTTCACGACGCCGGAAGCGGCGCCGGCGTCCGCTGCGGTGGCACCCGAGATCCCGAACGTGGTCATCGGCGCGAAGGCGAGACCCTGCCCGGCGCCGATCAGCAGCATGGGGAGGGCGACGGCGGTGAGGTAGCTGCTGTCGGGGGCGATGCGACTCAGCCAGAGCATCCCCGCCAGGGTCAGCGCGATGCCGACCACGAGCGGCAGGGTGTTTCCGAACCGGGCGGTGAGCCGCGGAATCGCGACCGCGACGGCGAAGTTGACGAGCGTCATCGGCAGGAATGCGAGTCCCGCCTGCAGCGGAGTGAAGCCGAGCGCCTCCTGCAGGTACTGGCTGGTGAAGAAGAAGAAGCCGATCATGGCGCCCAGGTACAGCAGTCGCGTGAGGTAGGCGCCGGTCCGCAGGCGGCTGGCGAACAGACGCAGCGGCATGATCGGCTGCACTGCACGTGCCTCGGCCACGATGAAGAGTGTCAGCACGACCGCCGCGACGGCGAAGCCGACCAGCGTCGCGGGGCTGGCCCATCCGTTGTCGGCCGCGTTCAGGGTCGCGAAGACGAGGGATCCGACGCCGACGGTGGAGGTCAGCGCCCCGATGATGTCGAACCGGCCGGGCAGCGGGGGAGTGCGCGGGAGGAACCGCGGCGCCAGCACCAGCATCGCCAGTCCGATGGGGACGTTGATGAAGAATCCCGCGCGCCAGGAGAACCACGACGCCATGGCCCCGCCGACGACGAGGCCCAGGCTGGCGCCGATGCCGGCCGTCGCGGAGTACCAGGCGACCGCGCGGGAGCGCTCCTGACCGTGGAACGTCACCGTGATCAACGACAGGGCGGAGGGCGCCACGATCGCTGCGCCGACGCCCTGGAGGGCACGAGAGGCGATGATCCACCATCCGGCGGGGGAGAGGGCGATGAGGAGCGATGCGACGGAGAACACGATGAGCCCGATGATGAAGACGGGCTTCCGGCCCAGGATGTCGCCGGCGCGGGCGCCGAGGAGCAGCAGTCCGCCGAAGACGAGCGTGTACGCGTTCTGCACCCAGGCCAGCTCGGTGCCGCTGAGCTGCAGGTCGGCCTGCAGGCTCGGCAGTGCCGTGAAGATCACGGAGTTGTCGAGCAGGATCATGAAGTAGCTCACGAGGACGATCGTCAGGATCGCGCCCTTGTGCAGCGGTGCCGTGCCGTTCGCATCGGTCATCGAGGTCATCGAGGTCATCGAGGTCATCGGTCTGCCTTCGCCGTGGGTGGATATGCCAAGACAATCGCCTCGCTCGCGCGTGCGGGAGTGGCTGCCTTCCCCGGTACTGGCAGACCCTCCCAGTCCCTCGAGGGCGGAGCGTAGCGTCGACGTCGACCGAGAGAGGCAGTCGAATGGACATCGAACCGAGCCGACCCACCACCAAGAACCCGCCGGCGCAGTTCGCCGGTGATGTCTGGTTGGATGTCGTCGCTGCGCCGCACGAGCCGGATCAGCGCATGACGGTGGCGATCGTGCGCTTCGCGCCCGGTGCGCGCACCGCGTGGCATTCGCACGCGCGCGGGCAGTATCTCCGCGTCACCCAGGGCGTCGCCCGATTCGGGCGCCGCGATGGCACGGTCATCGAGGCGCACGCGGGGCAGACCGTCTACACGCCGCCGGGCGAGGACCACTGGCATGCGGCATCCCCGGATTCCTACATGGAGCACATCGCCATGCTCGAAGCCGGCGACGACCCCGCACGGACCACGGTGTGGAAGGAGCACATCACCGACGACGAGTACTCCGGTCCGGTCGCTGCGCCGGGGACGGCTGACCGCTAGACCGCCGACACCCGCTCAGCCGAGGGATCCCCAGACCGCGCGAGACCCGGACTCTCCGGCGAGCACGACGACCACCACGCTGCCCGCCGCGGCGATCACGGCGACGGCGATCAACCCGATGTCGACCGCGCGTGCGGTGCCCGGGGCGGCCGCGCGCACACGCGTCCGCCCGACGCGATGCCACACCCATTGCGCGGTCGCGACGAGGAACACCGCGATCGCCCACGGCAGCAGCATCCGGCCGAAGCCTTCGTGCCGTTGGACGGCCGGGAGCGGCCCGACCGCCTCCTTTAGGGATTCGCCGGCGAGGACCGTGATCGGCACGAGCACCAGCACGACGAGCGCGGCGATCGGGGTCACGAGCCCGAGACGGGCACGGGCAGCGGGCCACACCGCGCTCAGGAGGAGCGCGAGGGCGGTCAGCGGCACGAGGATCACGACCGCGTGCACGACCAGCGGGTGGAGCGGGAGGCCCGATACCTCGAGCGCCGTCTGCGAAGGGTTCATACTCGGACCACGGAACACGCGCCCGTCCGGTTCACCCGCCGCGGATGAACCGGCGGGGCGCGCATCTCGTGTCCTCTCCGAGGGAGGTGACCGATGCCGGCCGATGATGCCGCACGCCTCACTGCGCTCTACGACGCGCACGCCGGACCGGTGTGGCGGTACGTCGTGCACCTGACCGGCGATCGGACCGGCGCCGACGACGTGGTGCAGGAGACTCTGCTGCGCGCGTGGCGCAGCCCTCGCATCCTGGAGCAGGATCCGGCGACGACGCGGTCCTGGCTGTTCACGGTCGCGCGGCACCTCGTGGTCGACGAGGTGCGCAGCGCGCACCACCGGCACGAGCAGGCGGTCGCCGATCTGCCCGAGCGTGCGCGCAGCGACGATACCGACGCCCTGTTCGAGGCGATCCTCATCGAGGAGGCGCTCGCCACGCTGAGCGCCGACCATCGTGCGGTCATCGTCACCGCCTACTACGGCGGGCGCAGCATCGCGCAGGCCGCGACCGAGCTCGGCGTCCCCGAGGGCACCGTCAAGTCCCGGCTGCACTATGCGCTGCGCGCTCTGCGGCTGGCGTTCCAGGAGAGAGGAGTCACCCAATGAATGTGGAGCACCCGCAGTACGCGGAGTGGGACGCGGCTTATGTGCTCGGGGCGCTCTCGACCTCCGATCGGCGTCTGTTCGAGGCCCATCTCGCCGAGTGCGCGCTGTGCCGCGCGGCCGTCGCCGAACTCGCCCCCACCGTCGGGCTGCTGTCCCGCGTGACCGCCGACGTCGTGACCCGCCTGGACGAGGGGCCGGATGCCGGTGGCCCCGCGGCGCTGATCTCGCTGGCCGGCGAACGCCGCCGTCGCCGGCGCCGGGTGGGGTGGATCGCCGCGGCCGCGGCGATCGCGCTCCTCGTGCCGGCCGCGGTGGGGACGGGACTGGCGCTGAGCGCGGCCACGCAGCCGACCGCCTCGTTCGCGCTGGAGGAGGTCCGCGACGTGACCCTCGAGGCGTCCGTCCGGCTCACCGACGTCGCCTGGGGGACCCGGGTCGATCTGGAGTGCCGCTACCCGCCCGGGGGCGACGCGCCGCCGGGCGGGTGGGTGTACGCGCTCGCCGTCATCGGCGTCGACGGGGACGAGACGGTGTCGACCTGGCGAGCCGCGCCCGGGACGACCTCCACCCTCAGCGGGGCGACCGCGCTCGCCGTCGAAGACATCCGGGCCGTGGAGATCCGCTCGGCGTCCGGGGAGGTCCTGATGCGCCGCGATCTGCCTGCCGACTGAACCATTCACCCGCCGCCGTCGTGTCACCGACGGGCCGCGTCCGCGGCCGGATCGGAAGGATGTGCCATGCGGATCAGACACGCCGCGGGGGCCGCTGCCCTCGCGCTCCTGCTCGCCCTCGCGGGCTGCTCGGGATCGACGTCACCCGACGGCGACGGGACGTCGGCCTCCCCCTCGGACCCCGGTCCGAGCGCGGAACCCACCGACGGTGCGTCCTCGGATGCGGCGCTCATGCTCGCGGAATCGCCGCTCGGCGAGATCGTCGTGGACGGACAAGGCATGACGGTGTACATGTTCGACAACGACACCCAGGGCGCCACGACGAGTGCCTGTACCGGCCAGTGCCTCGCGAACTGGCCGATCGTCACGAGTGACAGCGCGACGCCGGCCGTCGAGGGCGTCACGGGCACCGTCGCGACGATCGACTCTCCGGACGGACAGAAGCAGGTCACCCTCAACGGGTGGCCGCTGTACTACTTCGTCGGCGACTCGGCCGCCGGAGACACCGCCGGCCAGGGCGTCAACGACGTCTGGTGGGTGCTCTCGGCCGCGGGGGAGAAGATCAGCGGTTGACCACGGCGACGCGACGGGGCCCCGCACCCCCCAGGGCATTCGGGCCTCGTCGCGCTGCTCAGACCTCGATGCCGACGCTCCCCGTGCAGCGGGCGAGTTCCTCCTCGGTCAGTCGCAGGTCCCCGGCCTTCGCCGAGTCGGTGATCGACTCCGGGCGTCGGGCGCCCGGGATGGGGACGACGCGGGGGCTCAGGGAGAGCTCCCAGGCGAGCACCACCTGCTGCGCGCTGACGCCGTGGTCCGCGCCGATCTCCCGGAAGGCGGTGAAGCGTTCGCCGACCTCCCGGCCGCCGCCTCCCGTGCCGCCGAGGGGGCTCCAGGGGAGGAACGCGATGCCGTGCGCGTCGCAGTACTGCAGTTCGCCGTAGCTGCCCGGGTGTCGCGGCGAGAACTCGTTCTGGACGCTGGCCAGGTTCCCCTCGCCGAGCACCTGCTGCGCGATCTCGATCTCCTCGACGCTGGCGTTGGAGATGCCGACCGCGCGGATGAGGCCCTCGGACTGCAGGGTGCGGAGGTTCTCCATGATCTCGCCGTAGACCATCCAGCGGTCCGGGCGGTGGTACTGGTACAGGTCGATGACGTCGACGCCGAGGTTCTCCATCGAGCGCTCGATCGCGGAACGCAGGTAGGAGAGGGAGCCGTCGCGGCCGAAGTCCTTCTCCTCGGTCCGCGTGATCCCGCCCTTCGTCCCCACCAGGATGCCGGACGCGTCGCCGTCCCATGACCGCAGCGCATCACGGACGATGCGCTCGTTGTGACCCATCTCCTGCCATGACGGGGAGTAGATGTCGGCGGTGTCGATGAACGTCACGCCGGCCTCGAGCGCGGCGTGCACGGTAGCGACGGCGTCCGCCCGCTCCGGGTAGACGCGGTCGCTGTTCATCGACATGGGCATGGCGCCGAGGCCGATCGCCGACACGGTGAACGGTCCGATGGTGCGCTGATCCACGATGGCTCCTCTGTTCCCGAGCGCCCCGGGCGGGGCGAAACCCGACGGCATCCACTCTGTCAGAGGGGACGCGCCGGGATCACGGTCCGCGCGGGGATCACGGCGATGGCGACTCCACGGGGTCCGGCAGCGTCACCGACGCCAGGTGCTCGGGCACGTGGACGTTCCAGCCGAGCTCGCGCTTGATCCGGGCGCGGAGGGCGTCGGCCGCCGCGGGTTCGCCGTGCGTGACGTAGACGGCGCGGGGCGGCGATGCCGTCGCGCGCATCCAGGCGATGAGGCCATCGGCATCCGCGTGCGCCGACATCGTGTCGACGTTGACGACCTCCGCTCGGATCGGAACGTCCGTGCCGAAGATCCGGACCTCCGACGCGCCTCCGAGAAGCGCGGAACCCCGGGTTCCGCCGGCCTGGAAGCCGGTCAGGATCACCGCATTGCGCGGGTCGGGCCCGTAGGCGCGGAGATGGTGCAGGATCCGCCCGCCGGTCAGCATCCCGCTGGCCGAGATGATGATCATCGGCCCGCCCCGCAGGTTGAGGAGCTTCGATTCGTCGACCGACCGAACCGGTGTCGCCAGGTCGTACAGCCGGCGCACATCGGCGACCGACAGCCGGTGCTGGTCGGGGTGCCTGGAGTAGACATCGGCCACGCTGACGGCCATCGGGCTGTTCAGGAAGATCGGCACGTCGGGGATCTCGCCGCGGTCGCGCAGCCGGGCCAGGTGGAGCAGGACCGTCTCCGTCCGGCCGACCGCGAATGCGGGGATGAGCACGACTCCGTTCCTGCGCACCACCCGCCGGATCACGTCTCCCAGCACCGCTTCCGGGTTCACGTCGGCGTGGTGTCGATCGCCGTAGGTGGATTCGGTGACCAGGACGTCGGCGGGTTCGAAGGGGTGCGGCGGCTGCATCAGCGGATCGTCGGATCGACCCAGGTCGCCGGTGAAGTGCACGAGACGCCCATCGATGCGCAGTCGCACCCCGGTGGCGCCGAGGATGTGACCGGCGGGGACCAGGCGGACCGCGACGTCCGGCGCGATCGAGCGCTCGTCCCCCTCCTCCAGCACCTCGAAGCGGTCCAACGCCCGCTGGGCGTCTGCCTCGGTGTACAGGGGCCGCGGGTCGGTGTGGGAAGACCACTTGTGCTTCGCGGCGAACCGGGCTTCCTCCTCGAGGAGATGGGCGCTGTCCGGCAGCATGATCCGGCACAGCTCGGCGGTCCCTCGGCTGGCGTAGATCCGGCCGGGGAAGCCATCGCGCACGAGCGCGGGCAGATACCCCGAATGGTCCAGATGGGCGTGGCTGACGACGACCGCGTCGATGGAGTCCGGCCGCACCGGGAACGGAGCCCGGTTCCGTTCGCGAAGGACCTTGAACCCCTGGAACATGCCGCAGTCGACCAGGACGCGCGCTGACCCGTCGTCGATCAGATAGCGCGATCCCGTCACGGAGTCGGCCGCCCCGAGGAACGACAGGGTCGGTCGCGCGACGCGAAGCTGCGCGTCCATGATCATCCGCCGGACGATGACCGGCGCGCGTTCCCCACGTTCATGGCTCCAGCCTCGCGCCGGTCGGAAGCGCAGGTCGGGACCATCGTCACGTCGGTTTCGCCGACCCGGCGATCCGCTCGGTCCGCCCTCGTCCGGCTCAGAAGTCGGTGTGGCCGAGGTCCGGTCGCGCCGCGAACCGCACCTCCGCGCGCGCCGCGTGCAGCTCGAAGACGATCAGCTCATTCGTGCCGGCGCGCAGCACCGCTGCGGGGACGTAGAGCGTGTGCTGCGGACCGCGCGACCAGTAGCGGCCGAGGTGGAACCCGTTGATCCACACGATCCCCTTGCCCCACGAGGAGGTGTCGAGGTAGAGGTCGGCGGCCGCATCCAGCTCGAACCGGGCGCGGGCGAAGGACGGCCCCGGCACGGCGGCCCCGTCGAGCGGTCGCAGCGCGTCGCGCACGGCATCCGGCGAGTCGAGACGAAGCGTCAGCACGTCCCAGCCATCGACGACCTCGCCGCCGACGCGCACGTCGCCGATGAGACCCTTCGGCTCGCCGATCCGGGGGCCGTAGTTGACTCGGCCCTGGTCCTCGACGAGCAGCTCGAGAGTCCCGCGGGCACCGTCCGGCAGGGCGAGGGCGGTGTCGTGGTGATCGCGCGCCAGCACGCCGACGGGTGCACCGCCCAGGGAGACGAGGGCCCGGTCGCGGACCTCGTCGACCTCCAGCACGGCTGCGCCGTCGACGGCGATCTGGGTCCGGTAGAGCGCGAACCCGGTGAAGGCGCCCAGGGCGTCCATCGTCGGGACCGCCTCATGACGGCTCCACTCGCCGAGCGCATCGACGACGTCGGCCAGCGCGACGACGTCGGTGAGCGCCGCCGTCGGTGTCGGCGCGGGGAGAAGCTCCGACGGCACGTCGTCCGGCACGGCGGCGTGCTTCGCGATCACCTCGCGGAAGGCCCAGTACTTCTCGGTCGGCGCGCCGGCCTCATCGAGCGGTGCGTCGTAGTCGTAGCTCGTGATCAGCGGCTGGTAGACGCCCTTGTCGTTCGCACCGTTGGTGAGCCCGAAGTTCGTCCCCCCGTGGAACATGTAGAGATTCACCGACGCGCCGGCGGCGAGCAGATCGTCGAGGTCGGCGGCCGACTGCGCGACGGAGGTCGTGTGGTGGTGCGCGCCCCAGTGGTCGAACCAGCCGTCCCAGAACTCCGAGCACATGAGGGGACCGGTGCTCTGGTGCCGGCGCAGCGTCGCGAGGCGCTCGACCGAACGCGATCCGAACGACGCCGTCTTGTGCAGGCCCGGAATGCTGCCGGCCTCGAGCATCTCGGGCGTCGGCTGGTCGACCGTCGTGAACGGGACCGTCAGGCCCACCGCCCGGTTGATGTCGACGAGGCGCTCGAGGTAGGTGGCATCCGAGCCGTACGCGCCGTACTCGTTCTCGATCTGCACGAGGATGACAGGGCCGCCCCGGTCGATCTGGCGGGGGACGAGGACGGGCGCCAGCTGCTGCAGATAGCGTTCGATCGCCGCGAGATACTGCGGCTCGTTGCGGCGCACCCCGACGGTGCCCGACCGGAAGAGCCACGCCGGCAGACCGCCGTTGTCCCACTCGGCGCAGATGTAGGGGCCGGGGCGAACGATCGCGTACATGCCCTCGGCGGCGACCTCGTCGAGGAACCGGCCGAGGTCGAGCCCGCCGCTCAGGTCGAACGCATCCTCCTGGGGAGCGTGGGCGTTCCAGGCGACGTACGTCTCGATGGTGTTGAGTCCCATCTGCCGCGCCTTGCGGATGCGATCCCGCCACTGGTCCGGGTGCACGCGGAAGTAGTGCAGCGCACCGGAGAGGATGCGGAAGGGGCGGCCGTCGAGCTCGAACTGCTCGTCGCCGATGCGGAAGTCGGGCATACGGCCCTCCGGGGATAGATGAAGACAGGGGGAGTGGGGGATGCGGCGACCCGGAGGCCGCCGCATCCCCGTGCGGGCGGGCCTACTCGACCGTGAAGCCCTGCTGGTCGCCGTACTCGATGAGCTGGTCCTGCCACGTCGTCAGACCCTCGTTGAGGTCGCCCGAGTTGAGGTAGGACTGCCCGACGGTGTCGCCGAAGATGCTGTTGGCGTACACCTGGTAGGGGAGGTACTGCCAGCCGCTGGGCACGTTCTTCGCCGCGTCGACGAGCACCTCGTTGATCTTCTGCCCGCCGAAGTACTCGGGAGCCTTGGCGAGGAACTCGTCGGACTCGAGGTCGGCGGTCGTGGCGGGGAAGCCGCCGGAGGCGAGGAAGACCTCGATGGATGCCGGGTCGGCGTTGAGCCACTTGAGGAACGCCGCCGCGAGCGCCGGGTTCTTGCTCTGCTTCAGGACGACCTGGCCGCCGCCGCCGTTCTCGGCGGTCACGGGCGTGCCGTCGTAGGTCGGCATGGGCGCGACGCGCCAGTCGCCGGCGGCGTCGGGCACCGACGACTCCAGCACGCCGGGCATCCAGGCGCCGGTCAGCAGCGTCGCGATCGAGCCGTCGCCGAGCGCGCGGTACCACTCGTCGCTCCACCCGGGGGTGGTGGCGAGCAGGCCGCCGTCGACGAGGCGGTTCCAGCTCTCCGCCCACTTCTTCGACCCCTCGTCCTGCAGGTCGATCGAGACGTTCGTGCCGTCGGCGGTGAACGGGTGGCCGCCGGCCTGCCAGATCATGCTCGTCGTGAAGCCGGCGTCGCCGGTGTCGGAGGTGATGTACGCCTTCGGGTCGGCGGTGTGCAGCTTCTCGGCGGCGGCGACGTACTCGTCGTAGGTCGTCGGGACCTCGATGCCGTACTTCTCGAACACGGTCGCGTTGTAGAACATGGCCATGGGGCCGGAGTCCTGCGGCAGGCCGTAGACGGCATCCCCGACCGTGACGGCGCCCCACGGGCCGGGCGTGTACTGGTCCTCCAGATCGGCGAAGCCGTACGGCGCGAGGTCGACGAGGGAGTCGGACAGCGCGAACTGCGGAATGGCGTAGTACTCGACCTGTGCGACGTCGGGCGCGCCCGAGCCGGCCGTGATCGCGTTCTGCAGCTTGGTGTACTCCTCGGTGTTGGTGCCCGCGTTGACGAGCTTCACGTCGACGTTGGGGTACGCGTCCTCGAACGCGGCGACCTGCGCCTCGGCCGACGGGGTCCAGCTCCAGTAGGTGATCTCGCCGCCGGCTTCGAGAGCCGCCTCGAGCTCGTCGGCGCTGGCGCCGGGCTCATCGGCGGGAGCGCCGCTCGAGCTGCAGCCGGCGAGGGTGAGACCGAGCGCGACGACGGATGCTGTGGCCACGGCGATCGTGCGTCGCCGTGAGCGGGTGATGGTCGACATCATTGTTTCCTTTCGGGATTCACTTCGTTGTAAATGGAGTGGGCAGGACGCCCGGGAAGGGATCGTGGGGGACCGTCACTGCTTGACGCTTCCCGCGCTCAGGCCGGACTGCCAGAAGCGCTGCAGGAAGAGGAAGGCGACGACGATGGGGATGATCGTGAGGAGCGAGCCGGTGATCACCAGGTTGTAGATCGGCTGGGCGGCGACGCCGCTCGCCTGCGCGCTCCACTGGCTGAGGCCGACCGTGAGGGGGTACCACGTGGGTTCGCTGAGCATGATGAGGGGCAGGAAGTAGTTGTTCCAGGTGGCGACCACCGCGAACAGCAGCACCGTCACGATGCCCGGGGCGAGCAGCCGCAGCGAGATCGTGAAGAAGGTGCGGAACTCTCCCGAGCCGTCCATGCGCGCCGCCTCGAGCAGCTCGGTCGGGACGGCGTCGACCGCGTACGTCCAGATCAGGTAGAGGCCGAACGGGCTGATCAGCGACGGCAGGATGACGGCCCACGGCGTGTTGGTCAGTCCGAGCTGGCTGAACATCAGGAACGTCGGCACGGCGAGGGCCGTGCCCGGGATCGCGATGGCGCCGAGGACGACCGCGAAGACGGCGCGCCGGCCGGGGAAGTTGTACTTCGCCATGCCGTACCCGGCCACGGTGGCCAGCAGCGTGGCGCCGCCGGCGCCGACGACGACGTAGAGCAGGGTGTTGCCGAACCACTGCACGAAGATGCCGTCGCGATAGGTCACGGTGTCGACGATGTTCTGCCAGAGGTTGAAGTCCGACCCGAACCAGAGTCCGAACGTCGAGAACAGGTCGCTCTGGTCCTTCGTGGCGTTGATGAGCAGCCAGGCCAGCGGCACGATCGAGTAGATGACGAAGACGGCCATCACGATCGTCAGGACGATGGACTTGCGCTGCCGGGAGGGGCTGCGCCGCACGTAGTTCGGGCGCTTCGCCGCCGAGCGCGTGCGGGTGGTGGTCACGGGTGCGATGGTCTCGGTGCTCATCTCAGCGCACCTCCTGTCGGGAGCCGCGCAATTGCACGATGTAGGCGATCGTGGCCGTGATGACACCCATCACGATCGCCACGGTCGCGGAGTAGTTGAACTGCTGGCCCGCGAAGGAGAGGTTGTACGCGTACATGTTCGGCGTGAAGTAGCTCGAGATCACGTTGGGGGCGAGGCTCTTCAGCAGGTTCGGCTCGTTGAACAGCTGGAAGCTGCCGATGATCGAGAAGATCGTCGCGATCACGATCGAGCCGCGCAGCGACGGGATCTTGATGTCCGAGATGATGCGGAACTGTCCGGCTCCGTCGATCTCCGCCGCCTCGTACAGGTCTGTCGGGATGACCTTCAGCGCGGCGTAGAAGATGAGCATGTTGTAGCCCATGAACTCCCACGTCACGATGTTGCCGATGGATGCCAGGATCCAGTCGGCGCTGAACGGTCGGAGCATCTCGAACCCGATGAGGTCGTTGATCGACCCCGACAGGCCGAACTGGTTCCCGTAGATGAAGCCCCAGATGAGCGCGGCGACGACCCCGGGCACGGCGTAGGGCAGGAAGATCGCGATGCGGAAGAAGCCGGTGCCGTGCAGTCGCGCGCTGTCGATCGCGAGCGCTGCGACCAGAGACAGGGCCAGCATGATCGGCACCTGGATGAGGAGGAACAGCGTCACGCGCAGCAGCGACTCCCAGAACTTCGCGTCCTGGAAGAGGGCGATGTAGTTCTCCAGTCCCACGAACGCGGTGCCCCCGACGAGCTGCTGGCGGAAGAGGGTCAGGATCACCGCATAGACGACGGGGGCCACGAGGACGGCGAGGAAGACGATCATGAACGGGCCGACGAAGGCCCAGCCCCGCCAGTCCCGCCGCGTGCGGTTCGGACGTGGAGGGAGCTCCCGTAGCGCGGGGGGTGCTGACGCCGTCGTCATCATCAGAGTCCGTTCGTTGACTTGAAGAATGTTTACGCGAACATTTCGGGGGCGAGCCTAACATGTTTACGCAACCATGCAATAGTGATGACATCGGGTTCGCAACGAGGCAAGGACGACATGACGCAGACGGACGGCACGCCCCACGCGCGGCCCAAGGCGGCGTCCATGGCCGATGTGGCCCGCCATGCCGGCGTGTCGTCCCAGACCGTCTCGCGGGTCGCGAACGGCCTGAGCAACGTCGACACGTCCACCCGGGAGCGGGTCCTGGCATCCATGCGCGCCGTCGGCTACCGGCCCAACGGCGCGGCCCGGGCGCTCAAGTACGGGCGGTTCCACACCGTGGGCGTCATCATGTTTACGCTCGAGACGCTGGGCAATGTCCGCACGCTGGACGCCATCGCGACCGAGGCCGCGGCCGCCGACTACAGCGTCACGCTCATGCCGGTGCCCGACCCGACCATGGGCGCCGTCACCGGTGCGTACCGGCGCCTCAGCGAGCAGGCGGTGGACGGGATCATCATCATCTTCGAGGCGTCGCTGCTGGACCGGGTGGAGATCACGCTCCCTCCGGGTCTTCCCGTCGTCGTGATCGACTCGAACGCGGGCTCGGGGTTCACGGTCGTCGACACCGACCAGGCGCTCGGGGCGCGGCTGGCCACCCAGCACCTGCTGGACCTCGGTCACCGGCAGGTGTGGCACATCGCCGGCCCGCGGTCATCGTTCTCCGCGGGGCATCGCGCCGATTCCTGGCGCGCGACGCTCGAGCGTGCGGGCATCCGGCCGCCCGAGCTGCAGCACGGCGACTGGTCGACGGACTCCGGCTATCGGATCGGCCTGGAACTGGGGAAGCGTCCCGAGGTCACGGCGATCTTCGCCGCCAACGATCAGATGGCGCTCGGCGCGATGCGTGCGCTTCACGAGCTGGGCCGCGACATCCCGGGAGACGTCAGCGTGGTCGGCTTCGACGACATGGACGAGGCGCGCGCCTTCTGGCCCCCGTTGACCTCGGTGCGACAGAACTTCCGCGAGGTGGGACGCGTGGCGATGGAACGCCTGCTCGAGCAGATCGCCGATCCGGATCAGACGGCCGAGACCACCCTCATCCCGACGGAGCTCATCGTGCGCGACAGCAGCGGACCCGCTCCGGCGTGAGCCTCGGCGTCACCATCCCGGCGCGAGCACGCCCGCGGCCAGCACCATGATGCCCGCGACCGCGCCCGACACGGTGGCCCCGGCGAAGAGGGCACGCTCCACGTGCCGGCGCCGACGGGCGGTGGCCGGGTCGGGGCTGACCGTCCCGGTCGACGCCTTCGCGGATGCGAGGGACCCGTAGCGTCCGATCGGCTGTGCGCGGGAGTCGAAGGCGACATAGCTGCCGTCCGCCGTGGACTCGACGAAGCCCACGAACTCCCCGCGCCGACTGCCCACGACGAGCCCGTCGTCGACGGGTGCCCAGGTGACGATCGGCAGCGAGTCCAGCAGTGCAGTGCTCATGGGGGCCTCTCTCGGGCGGTGCGGACGTGTCCGGGTTTCTCACATGGATTGGTATCTCAATTGGTAAGTTACTTGCTTAGTGAGTTACTTGCAAGTCGGATATAGTCGTCGCACGTCGCCGGTACGGGCCGACGGGAAATGAGGCCGCGCATGACCGAGAATCCTCCGTCATCCCGCGCGTACTGGTACCCCGAGGATGAGACGCGGGCTCTGCGCGTCGGCGTCCTCGAGGCGCTGCGGATGTACCGGGCGGCGGAGACCGCCATGCGGCGGCGCACGCAGCAGTCCATGGCGATGGGCGAGAACGAGCTTCTCGTCCTGCGTTTCATCACGCGCGCGTCGGGACGCGGCGAGCAGGTGACGCCGATCGACCTGGCGCGCTACCTCGGTCTCAGCACGGCATCCATCACGGCGCTCGTGGACCGCCTGGAGCGCAGCGATCATGTGCGACGGCAGCCGCATCCCACCGACCGGCGGAAGGTCATCATCACCACGACATCGCAGACCGAGGACGAGATCCGTGCGACTCTCGGGCAGATGCACGCCCGCATGCACGATGCGACGGCGGCCGTCACGGCGGACGACGCGAAGGTGATCATCGGCTTCCTCGAGCGGATGCGGGCGGCCGTCGACGAAGTCGATGCCCACGCGCCCGGTGTGTCGCGGCGGAAGAATGCACGACGGCCCGCCGATACGTGAAAATGATCACGTCTTATAGAGACCTTGTCGCTGGGTGAAGGAGGCGGGGCGCATGCCATACCGTACGAAGGAAACGCTGGAGATCTGGCTCGAGGAGTTCTACACGCTCGGGCACGCGATGGCGGAGACGCTGAAAGTCATGCCGCAGGACGGCAGCGAGGGTGCCGACACGGGGCTCGTCGGCATCACGCTGATGAGTGCGCAGACCATCACCTACATCCAGCCGGAGCCCCCGGGCTCCACGAACTGGATGATCACGTTCGAGGCGCGCGATACCGCGGTGGTGCTCGATGCCGACGGCGCGCTGCGGTTGTCGCAGGAGCTCGCCGTCGTATCGGAGCTGTGCCGCTTCCTCCAGACGAGGTCCGAGGCGTACATGGCCGGCGGCGGCGAGGACTGACCCTCTGCCCTAGCAGGGTGGGCCGCCGTCACCGGCCGTGCGGGTGAACGAGACCGAGGCGGGCCCGCGGGCGCCCGGCGGGAGCCGCAGGACCCCGACCGCACCGTCGCCCCCTCGTATCGACCGCAGCAGTTCGGCCTGCTCGCGCGGCAGGTAGAGCAGGGTGATCGTGTAGTTCGTGTCGACCGGGAGCACACGGGGCGTCAGGGTGGTCCGCGTGCGCCAGGTCGTCGCACTGGTCCAATCGGCGACCTCCGTGGCGCGGTGAGTGCCCCACTTGTCGCGCACCCAGATCCAGAGCGGGTAGTCCAGGGACTGCTCGGCGCTGCCGGTCAGTTCGATGCACGAACGGTCCGACACGAACTCCGCGCCGTCGACCTGGATCAGCCGCTCCGGCCCGCGGTCGAGCACGGCACCGAGCTGCCCCGCGGCCACCAGGACGCCGACGAGCACGATCGCCAAGGGCACCACCACGCGCTCCGCCCACCAGCGGGGCGCCCGCAGGAACGCCCAGGATCCGCCCCTTCGGGCGGGAGCCCCCGTGCTCTCCTCAGCTCGAGCCGCCGGTGTATCGCTGCTCATGTCGGAATGGTCTCACGGGGTGACCGGGGGCGCACCTGCCTCGGTGCTGCGGGTCAGCTGATGCGGGTGTCGCCGGGTGATGACACGCGAAGCCACCGGAACCCGAAGGCCGCGAGCTCGATCTCCAACCGGCCTCGTGGGTCGAGCGTCAGGCGCTCGGTGCCGTGCAGGTCGAAGAGGACGGTGCCTTCCGGGACGGGACCGAGGTCGAGCGCGACGCGCACCGGCACGTCGGTGAAGTTGTGCAGCGCCACCATGCGGCCGACGTCCGAGCTCAGCTCGTGCGCCAGCACCCCGGACGCGTCATGGTCGAGGACGCGCGGAGTGCCCCATCCGATCTCGGGCGATGTGCGGTAGCGGTTGATCAGCTGCTGCACGAACCTCAGCAGCGATCCGTCGTCGGCGCGCTGCTGCCGCGCGTTGACGTGGTCGGGGGCGTAGCCGTCGGTGGGGATCGGCGCGACGAGGCGACCACGTGCCGCCTGCGAGAACCCCCCGTTCTTGCCGTCCGACCACTGCATGGGGGTGCGCACGGAGGCGCGCCCCGGAACGTCGGGGTTCTCGCCCATCCCGATCTCCTCCCCGTAGAACAGGACCGGCGTGCCGGGCAGCGAGAACAGCAGGCTGTAGACCATCCGGATGCGGCGCGGGTCGCCGCCGAGCATGGTCGGCAGGCGACGGGTGATCCCGCGGCCGTACACGCGCTGCGCCTCGTCCGGCGCGAACACGTCGAACACCTCGGCGCGTTCGGCATCCGTCAGCTTGTCCAGGGTCAGCTCGTCGTGGTTGCGGACGAAGTTCGCCCAGCCCGCCTCCGGCGGCACCTCCGGCCGGGAGCGCAGCGCCTTGACGAGGGGCGCGGGATCGTGACGGGCCAGGGAGAGGTAGAGGGCCTGCATGCCGATGAAGTCGAACTGCAGGTCCAGCTCCCCGCCGCGCGCGCCTCCGAAGAACTGCACCTGCTGCCTGTACGGCACATTCACCTCGCCCAGCAGCGCGGCATCGCCGACGCGGCGCTGGAGGAAACGTTTGAGGTCGCGGAGGAGCTCGTGCGGGTCGCCGACGTCGACGCCGTCAGGCGGTTCGATGAAGAACGGCACGGCGTCCAGACGGAAACCGGAGACGCCGAGCGCCAGCCAGAATCCGATGGTCTTCGCGATCTCGTCGCGGACGCGCGGATTCGCGACGTTCAGGTCGGGCTGGTGCCGATAGAAAACGTGCTGGAAGTACTGCCCGGTGCGCTCGTCGTACTCCCAGACGCTCGCCTCCTCGCCCGGGAACACGGTCGGCTCCTCCTTGGCGGGCGGCGCGTCGCGCCACACGTAGAAGTCGCGGTACGGGGAGGTGCGACTGCGACGCGCCGAGACGAACCAGGGGTGCTTGTCGGAGGTGTGGTTCACGACGAGGTCGATGATGACGCGCATCCCGCGATCGCGGGCGGTGCGGATCACCTCGACGAAGTCGCCGTGGTTCCCGAGGCGCGGGTCGATCCCGTAGAAGTCGCTGATGTCGTAGCCGTCGTCGCGGTCGGGCGTCGGGTAGAAGGGCATGAGCCAGAGGCACGTGACGCCCAGATCGGCCAGATAGTCGATGCGCCGCGCGAGGCCCGCGAAGTCGCCCACCCCGTCGTCGTCGCCGTCCATGTACGTCTCGACGTCGAGGCAGTAGACCACTGCTGACTTCCACCACAGATCGCTCGTGTCGGTGATCTTCACAGCGCCCTCCTCACCGCGGGGAGCAGCTCGCGTTCCGCGCGCTCCAGGAACCTGGATTGGTCGGGCCCGATGCCGTGGAGGTACACGCGGTCGAAGCCCAGCCGGACGAGTTCCGCGATGCGTTCGGCCACCCGCGCGGCGTCGCTGCCGAGGATGGCTCCCGCACGCAGCGCGTCGTCGGTGGGGTCGCCGGCCAGCGCATCGAAGTCTTCGGGCTGCTCGATGTCCCACAGCGACTCGTGGATGACGCTGTGCCGCCACTGATCGCGTGCGACCGCGAGCGCCGCCTCCTCGGAGTCTTCGAGTGCGATGTGCACCTGGAGTGCCCGCGGTCCCCGGCCGCCGGCATCCCGGTAGGCGGCGAGGACACCCTCGAGCACGTCCCGCGGCTGCGCGACCGTCGCCAGACCGTCGGCCCACCCGGCTGCCCAGGCCGCGGTCTCCGCGGTGACCGCAGCGCCGAGGAGTGGCGGCGGGGTGGCGGGGAGGCTCCAGACGCGGGCGCGATGCACCTCGATCTCGCCGCTGCGTGTCACCTCGTCGCCGGCCAGAAGCGAGCGGATCACGTCGACCGATTGGATCAGGCGCTCGTTGCGGCGCGGTTTGGGCGGCCACGCATCGCCGGTCACGTGCTCGTTCACGGCCTCGCCGCTGCCGAGCGCGGCCCAGAAGCGGCCCGGGAACATCTCCTCGAGCGTCGCGATCGCCTGGGCGGTGATCACCGGGTGGTACCGCTGGCCGGGCGCCGTCACGACGCCGAAACTGAAGGAGGTGGATGCCAGGGCCGCTCCGAGCCAGCTCCAGGCATAGCCGGACTCGCCCTGGCGCACGCCCCAGGGCGCGAGGTGGTCGGAGCACATCGCGGCGTCGAACCCGGCCTCTTCGGCGCGGATCACCGCCGCGAGGAGTCGTCCGGGCGGAAGCTGTTCGTGGGAGGCGTGGTATCCGATGAGCACCATGGCCGCGAGTCTTCTGGGTGCAGGGAACCTGCTCAAGGCTCTTGCGCCACGAGCCGGCGCGGCTTATGGGGCGGGAGGCGGCGCCGCGCCCTGACGGCGGACCCGAGCGCGCTGCGGCGCCCCGGTAGGCTGGCCGGGTGATGGAGAGCAAGGCCGAGGGAACCAACGCCGGCGCGCTGTGGGGCGGACGATTCGCGTCCGGGCCGTCGCCCGAGCTGGTCGCGCTCAGCAGGTCGACCCACTTCGACTGGGTCCTCGCGCTCTACGACCTCGCCGGCTCCCACGCCCACGCGAAGGCGCTCGCCGCCGCGGGCTACCTGACGGCCGATGAGGAAGAGCGCATGCACGCGGGGCTCGATGCCCTGGCCCGTGCGATCCAGGACGGCAGCCTCGTCGCACAGCCCGGCGACGAAGACGTGCACGGCGCGCTGGAGGCCGCCCTCATCGCGGAGATCGGGCCGGAGCTCGGCGGGAAGCTGCGGGCGGGACGCAGCCGCAACGACCAGATCGCGACGCTCGTCCGCATGTACCTGCTCGACCACGCGCGGGTGATCGCCCGCGACATCCTGCGCCTCATCGACGCCGTGGTCGCGCAGGCCGAGGCGCACCCGACCGCCGTCATGCCGGGCCGCACCCACCTGCAGCACGCCCAGCCGATCCTCCTCGCCCACCACCTGCAGGCCCACGCGTGGCCGCTCGTGCGCGACCTCGAGCGGCTCCGCGACTGGGCGGCGCGCGCGAGCGTCTCGCCCTACGGCGGGGGAGCGCTCGCGGGCGCGACCCTCGGCCTCGACCCGCAGCTCGTCGCATCCGAGCTGGGGCTCGCCCGCCCCGCCGAGAACTCCCTCGACGGCACGGCCGCGCGCGACGTCGTGGCGGAGTTCGCCTTCATCGCCGCGATGATCGGCGTCGACCTGTCCCGCTTCGCCGAGGACGTCATCCTCTGGAACACGCGCGAGTTCGGCTTCGTCTCCCTCGATGACGGCTACTCGACGGGCTCGAGCATCATGCCTCAGAAGAAGAATCCCGACATCGCGGAGCTCGCCCGCGGCAAGGCGGGGCGGCTGATCGGGAATCTGTCCGGGCTGCTCGCGACGTTGAAGGGTCTCCCGCTCGCGTACAACCGCGACCTGCAGGAGGACAAGGAGCCGGTGTTCGACTCCGTCACGACCCTCGAGGTCGTGCTGCCGGCCTTCGCCGGCATGGTCGCCACGCTGCGCTTCGACACGGAGCGGATGGCGACTCTCGCGCCCGCGGGGTTCTCGCTCGCCACGGATGTGGCCGAGTGGCTCGTCAAGCGCGGGGTGCCGTTCCGCGACGCGCACGAGATCTCGGGTGCCCTCGTGCGGGCGTGCGAGGAGCGGGGGATCGGACTGGAGGATGCCGACGACGAGCTCCTCGAGCGGGTGTCCGCGCATCTGACGCCGGCCGTGCGCGACGTGCTCACCGTCGACGGGTCCGTCTCGAGCCGCACGGGTGTCGGCGGGACCGCCCCGGTCCGCGTCGCGGAACAGCGCGCCGAGCTCGCGGCGCGCGCGCAGGCGGCCGTCCACGCCCTGGGGCTCTGAGCTGCGTCGACTGATATCCACGCGATATAAGCCTTGGGCTGATATTCCATCCACATAAGCGATACGCTTATCGCATGACCATCGCCGTGATCGCCGACATCGTCGGCTCGCGCGAGCTGCCGAACCGGGATGCCGCGCAACGCGCGATCGAGGACGCGATCGCGCGCGTCGACGCGGAGCATCCTGCCGCCGACCGTGCGCTCACCGCGACCGTCGGAGACGAGTTCCAGGGGGTCTACCGCACGCTGCCGGAGGCGCTGCGGTCGCTGCTCCTGCTCCAGCTCGCGCTTCCCGACGGCATCCAGTGCCGGTTCGGCGTCGGCGTGGGAGAGGTCGGCGCCGTCGACTCCGCCCAGGGAGCGATCTCGGACGGGCCGGGGTGGTGGGCGGCGCGCGACGCGATCGAACAGGTGCACCGGATGGAAGACCGCGCCGTGCCGAGCGCGCGCACGCGCATCGTCGGAAGCCCGGGGGAGGATGCCGACATGGCCGCGCAGATCCTTTACGCCAACGCGTACCTGCTCGCTCGCGACGAGATCGTCGGCGCGATGAGCGCTCGCGCGCGCCGTCTCACCTACGGGCGCTGCCTGGGCGTGACGCAGCGCGACCTCGCCCGGACCGAAGGCATCACCCAGTCCGCGGTCTCGCAGGCGCTCGCGGGTTCCGGTGCCGCGCCCGTCGTGGCAGGATTCCGTGCCCTGGACGAGGGGGTGAGCCGATGATCGGCGCCGGCATCGTCCTCCTGTGCGTCGGAGCGGCCGACCTCATCCGCCTGTACGCGTCGCGCGGGTGGCGGATCGTCTGCTTCGCCGTCGCCGCCCTCCTCGTGCTGCTCGGCTCCGCGGGCGCGGATGCCGCTGTGTGGAGCTTCGTCGGCTTCGCCGTCGCGGCCGTGTGGGTGCTGGCGACGCCCGAGCGGCGCGGGGGCAGGGCCGGTCTCTGGCCGGTCGTGCTGGTGGCAGCCGTGTGCCTGGCGGCGGTCGCGCAGACGGGTGCGCGCAGCGCGCAGGGTCCGCTCGGCGCCCTGTGGCCGGAGCGTTCGCCGCTCGGCGCGGTGAGCCTCGATGTCGCCGTGCTCGTCCTGGGCGCGGTCGTGTTCCTGCTCGAGTCCGGCAACGTGATCGTGCGCGCCGCGCTCCGCGGCGGCGACGTGCCCGCGGAGGAGGATCGCCCGGTGCTCAAGGGCGGCCGGCTGATCGGCCCGCTCGAGCGAGCGCTCGTCTTCGCCCTGACCCTCACAGGCGCCTTCACGCTCCTCGCGGCGGTGCTCGCGGCCAAGGGCATCGTGCGCTTCCCGGAGATCTCCCGCGACGGCGACGGCGGCACACGCGCCGAGTACTTCCTCGTGGGGAGCCTCGTGAGCTGGGTCACGGCCCTGGTCGCGGCGTTCCTGGTGTGGTGGGGCGGCGTCTGACCGCTGCGGCCGACCGCCGCTGATAGCCTGAAGCGCGTGTCATTCGAAGCCCTGACGACGGCCGTCGTCGCCAACGATCCCGCGTTCGAGAACGTCTGGGACGAGGTGGTCTGGCGTGGCCTGGTCCACGTGTCCACCGACCAGGAGGCGCTGCGCGCCCTGCTCGGCGGCGCCCCGGTCACGTACTACTGCGGCTTCGACCCGACGGCCCCGAGCCTGCACCTCGGGAACCTCGTCCAGCTGCTGCTGCTCCGGCGTCTGCAGCTGGCCGGACACAAGCCGCTCGGACTCGTCGGCGGATCCACGGGTCTCATCGGTGATCCGCGTCCTTCCGCCGAGCGCACGCTCAACACGAAGGACACGGTCGCGGAGTGGGTCGGCTACCTCCGCTCACAGGTCGAGCGCTTCCTGAGCTTCGAGGGCGACAACGCGGCCCGCATGGTCAACAACCTCGATTGGACGGCGCCGCTGTCGGCCATCGACTTCCTGCGCGAGATCGGCAAGCACTACCGCGTGGGCACCATGTTGAAGAAGGATGCCGTCGCTGCCCGACTGAACTCGGACGCGGGCATCAGCTACACGGAGTTCAGCTACCAGATCCTGCAGGGACTGGACTACCTCGAGCTGTTCCGCTCGTACGACTGCCTGCTGCAGACCGGTGGCAGCGATCAGTGGGGGAACCTCACGAGCGGGGTGGATCTCATCCACCGCGTCGAGGGCGCGCACGTCCACGCGATCGGGACACCGCTGATCACGAACAGCGACGGCACCAAGTTCGGCAAGAGCGAGGGCAATGCGATCTGGCTCGACCCGGCTATGTGCAGCCCGTACCGGATGTACCAGTTCTGGCTCAACACCGACGACGCCGACGTCATCTCGCGGCTCAAGGTCTTCACGTTCCTGACGAGCGCGGAGATCGGCGAGTTCGAGCGGCTCGTGGCAGAGGAGCCGTTCCGCCGCGCCGCGCAGAAGCGGCTCGCGCTGGAGGTCACGGCGACGGTGCACGGGCTCGACGCGACGGCCAAGGTCATCGCGGCATCCGAGGCCCTCTTCGGCCAGGGTGACCTCACCACATTGGATGCGGAGACACTGCGCACCGCGGTCGACGAGCTGCCGCACGCCGAGGTCCCCGCTGGAACGCCCGTCGTCCAGGCGCTCGTCGACACGGGTCTCGTCGCCAGTCTGAGCGAGGGCCGGCGCGCCGTCGCGCAGGGCGGCGTGTCGCTGGACGGCGTGAAGGTCGACGACGAGACGGCCGCGGTCACCGGAGCGCTGCCCGGTGGGGTGTCGGTGCTGCGCCGCGGCAAGAAGACGCTCGCGGGCGTTCTCGTCAGCCAGGCCTGAGCCGGCGGATGCCGTTCACGCCGGCGCACGCGGTCATCGCGCTGCCGTTCGTCCGGACGCCGCTGCTTCCGGCGGCCGTCGCCGTCGGCGCGATGGCGCCCGACCTTCCGCTGTTCCTGCGCGGCACGCCGCTGACCTACCAGGTGACCCACACGAACCTCGTCGTCACCGTGGTCCTCGCGTTCGTCCTGCTCGCCGGCTGGTACCTCGTGCTGCGACCTGCGGTGCGTGAGTTGATCCCGCGCGTTCTCGCCGCACGGCTTCCGCGGGAGTGGGATGCCGGCGGCCTCTCGGTCATCCGCACGGTGAGCGCCCCGCGGGAGCGCGCGGCGCGTCCGATCTGGGGTGACGCCGTGCGGTTCCCCATCCTGCTCGTCGTGTCGCTGCTCATCGGGGCGCTGAGCCACGTCGTCTGGGACGCGTTCACGCATGAAGGACGCTGGGGCGTGGAGCTGGTCCCCGCTCTGGCCGCGGAGTGGGGCCCGCTGTCCGGCTACAAATGGCTGCAGCACGGTTCCAGCATCTTCGGCGTGACGGTGCTCGCGATCTGGGGTCTGATCTGGGTGGCGCGGCGTGGCGGCGATGGGGCCGTCGACCGCTCGTTGCCGGACGGGGTGCGGTGGGCGTGGGGGCTGTCGCTTCCCGTGATCCTCGCGATCGCCTGGTTCACGGGGCTCGCCGCCCGGGGACCGTTCACCGAGGCGTTCACGCCGCAGCATCTCGGCTACCTCGTCCTGCCGCCCGCGTGTGCCGTGTGGGGCGTCATCACGATCGTGCTGTGCGTGATGGTCCAGGTGCTCCGGCGACGCTGAGGCTCAGCCCCGCCACGCGGGTTCGTCCTCGCCCCAGGGGCGCGGCGCGGCGAACTGCTCGGGCCCGCCGGCGTAGGTCACCGCCGGGGCGGCGGTGACGACGTCGACCCCCGCGACGCGGAACCGCTGCGTGTGTCCGCTTGTGTCGAGGGCGATCGGCGACACGTCGCCGATCGCGCGCGGCCGCCCCAGAAGTTCGGCCGCGATGCGACGCAGACTCGTCTCCGCGAGCCACGAGCCGCCGGCCGAGGCGCGACGCCCGAGAAGCCCGATGATCGCGGCGGCCAGGAGGTACCCGGCGGAGTGGTCGAGGGCCTGGGCCGGCAGCGCGCCGGGCGTCGTGCCGTCGGCGGATTCGATCATCGCGATCCCGCACGCCGCCTGCACGATGCTGTCGAAGCCGCGGGACTCCGGGACGCCCCACGCGGAGAGGCGGGCGACGACCACGCCGGGCGCGCGGTCGGCGAGCGCCGCGGGGGAGAGTCCCAATCGGTCGAGGCCGGCGGGACGGTAACCGAGTACGACGACATCGGCCGAGGCCAGGAGCTCGAAGAGCCGAGCGTCGCCGGCGGGGGAGGCGACGTCCAGAAGCGCCGAGCGCTTGCCGTGTCCGGTGTCGAGGTGCTGCGCGGCGATCTCGGGCAGATGCGGCGGATCGAGGCGCAGCACCTCGGCGCCCAGCAGAGCGAGCGTGCGCGTGCAGACCGGACCGGCGATCACGCGGGTGAGATCGAGTACCCGCACCCCGGCGAGCGGCGCCTCCGGACGGGGATGCGGCAGAGGCCGCGCCGGTGCGTCGCCCAGCCGTCGCGTCACGACGTTGCCTGCCGATCGCGAGCGTGCGTCGGCGGCAGGGTCCTCCGGGCGCACTGCGGCGCAGATGCCGCCGGCCGAGACGATCCGCTCGGTCGCATGGTCGGCGTCCGTTCGCTTCAGTGCGTGTGCGACGCCGTCCCGGTCCGCGTCGTCGGCGAGACCGAGCGCCCGGCGGAGTGCGGCGGCATGGTGGGGGTAGTTCCCGTGGGTGCGCACCCACCCGTCCGCCGTTCGGAAGAAGCCCGACAGCTCGGCGAAGGCCGTCGGCTGCGCGCCGTCGATCCGCAGATGACGCTCGCTCGAGTACGCCGTCGCGATGCGCACGGGGTCGAGCCGCGGTTCGCCGCCGGTCAACCGTGCGGCGGCGCGCGTCGCGGCCAGCACGCTGGCAGCCGCAAGCCCGCCGACGTCAAGGCGTGCCGCCAGCGGGACCGCGCCCGAGAGATCGGCCTCGCCTCGTCGCCGCTCGTCCATGCGTCGACGCTATCCGGCGGCGGTGAGGTTGTCACCGCCGCCCACGACCGCGGAAACATGCGGGAAACGAGCGCGACACGCCCGGGGTGCGCGCAGGATTTGCCCAACCCGCAGGAGCCACGTAACTTATTACTTGTTCGCCCCACAGGGAAGCGGAGAGGCCGAGAGCCTTACCCCCCTCAAGCGGAGAGCCACCCCCCAGTTCACAGCCACTCTTGAGTGCGCCAGACCCCCGGGTCTAAACTGGAGGTTCCCACTCCTCGAAAGCTTGTCGATGAGTGCTGCCGGAGACGCTGAAAACAGTCACGGACAGCCGATTTGACACGCTGAGCGAGAGGGATAAGATAGAGAAGTTGCCCCGCGGGCCGGCTGAAACGCCGAGACGCAGGGCGCCTGATCTAGCTTCGTGAGATGTCGTCACTGACAGCTGCTCTCGACTTCGAGTCGAGAAACGCCGATTTGACAAGCGGATCACGAAGTATAAGATAGAGAAGTTGCCCTGCGGGCAAGGCCGAGAGGCTGAGCAGCAGGAGCATCCGATCCTTGAGAACTCAACAGCGTGCACTTGTCAAATGCCAAATAACCTCGTTCCAGCTTCGGCTGGAAGAGATTCCTTTGGATCAAAGTCCGACCTTCGGGTCGGCAACGGATAGTCAGCAATGACATTCATTTGGTCAGATCAAACTCGCTCGGTCGAACCTATTCCGGTCCGATCGCAGCAAAATTCTTTTACGGAGAGTTTGATCCTGGCTCAGGATGAACGCTGGCGGCGTGCTTAACACATGCAAGTCGAACGGTGAAGGAGAGCTTGCTCTCCGGATCAGTGGCGAACGGGTGAGTAACACGTGAGCAATCTGCCCCTGACTCTGGGATAAGCGCTGGAAACGGCGTCTAATACCGGATACGAGCTGCGAAGGCATCTTCAGCAGCTGGAAAGAACTTCGGTCAGGGATGAGCTCGCGGCCTATCAGCTAGTTGGTGAGGTAATGGCTCACCAAGGCGTCGACGGGTAGCCGGCCTGAGAGGGTGACCGGCCACACTGGGACTGAGACACGGCCCAGACTCCTACGGGAGGCAGCAGTGGGGAATATTGCACAATGGGCGCAAGCCTGATGCAGCAACGCCGCGTGAGGGACGACGGCCTTCGGGTTGTAAACCTCTTTTAGCAGGGAAGAAGCGAAAGTGACGGTACCTGCAGAAAAAGCGCCGGCTAACTACGTGCCAGCAGCCGCGGTAATACGTAGGGCGCAAGCGTTATCCGGAATTATTGGGCGTAAAGAGCTCGTAGGCGGTTTGTCGCGTCTGCTGTGAAAACCCGAGGCTCAACCTCGGGCCTGCAGTGGGTACGGGCAGACTAGAGTGCGGTAGGGGAGATTGGAATTCCTGGTGTAGCGGTGGAATGCGCAGATATCAGGAGGAACACCGATGGCGAAGGCAGATCTCTGGGCCGTAACTGACGCTGAGGAGCGAAAGGGTGGGGAGCAAACAGGCTTAGATACCCTGGTAGTCCACCCCGTAAACGTTGGGAACTAGTTGTGGGGTCCATTCCACGGATTCCGTGACGCAGCTAACGCATTAAGTTCCCCGCCTGGGGAGTACGGCCGCAAGGCTAAAACTCAAAGGAATTGACGGGGACCCGCACAAGCGGCGGAGCATGCGGATTAATTCGATGCAACGCGAAGAACCTTACCAAGGCTTGACATATACGAGAACGCTGCAGAAATGTAGAACTCTTTGGACACTCGTAAACAGGTGGTGCATGGTTGTCGTCAGCTCGTGTCGTGAGATGTTGGGTTAAGTCCCGCAACGAGCGCAACCCTCGTTCTATGTTGCCAGCACGTAATGGTGGGAACTCATGGGATACTGCCGGGGTCAACTCGGAGGAAGGTGGGGATGACGTCAAATCATCATGCCCCTTATGTCTTGGGCTTCACGCATGCTACAATGGCCGGTACAAAGGGCTGCAATACCGCAAGGTGGAGCGAATCCCAAAAAGCCGGTCCCAGTTCGGATTGAGGTCTGCAACTCGACCTCATGAAGTCGGAGTCGCTAGTAATCGCAGATCAGCAACGCTGCGGTGAATACGTTCCCGGGTCTTGTACACACCGCCCGTCAAGTCATGAAAGTCGGTAACACCTGAAGCCGGTGGCCCAACCCTTGTGGAGGGAGCCGTCGAAGGTGGGATCGGTAATTAGGACTAAGTCGTAACAAGGTAGCCGTACCGGAAGGTGCGGCTGGATCACCTCCTTTCTAAGGAGCATCTGGCACCCTCGGGTGTCCAGGCCCCTGATCAGAGCGAATGTCTCTGCAGGGAGCTCATGGGTGGAACATTTGACAAGGTGCCGGAAGACGAACTCCGAACTCAGTACGCTGCTTGCAGCTGGAAAGGTTCGGTGCGAGTCAGCCGGCACATGCACGCTGTTGGGTCCTGAGGGACCGGATGCGCTCCGATCTACGGATCGGGAGCAGACGAACCTCAGGACCTTTTCTGATTGCCATCACGGCAACGGGAGAGGTACCGCCCGTACTTTGAGAACTACACAGTGGACGCGAGCATCTTTGAACTGACGCAAGTCAGTTCATATAGATGATCTTAAAGATCATTAGTCAATTTCGAGTCGGACTTCGGTCCGGACCGATTCTTGATAAAACTCATGTGATTTCAAGTCTTTAAGAGCAAACGGTGGATGCCTTGGCATCTGGAGCCGAAGAAGGACGTAGCAATCTGCGATAAGCCTCGGGGAGTGGATAAGCACACTTTGATCCGAGGATCTCCGAATGGGGAAACCCCGCTGGGCGGCTTGCCGACCCAGTGACTCCCGCCTGAATATATAGGGCGGGTAGAGGGAACGTGGGGAAGTGAAACATCTCAGTACCCACAGGAAGAGAAAGCAACCGCGATTCCGTTAGTAGTGGCGAGCGAAACCGGAACAGGCTAAACCGAGTACGTGTGATATCCGGCAGGAGTTGCGTATTCGGGGTTGTGGGACTTTTCAGGCTGCTCTGCCGAGCAGCCGGCGTTACAAGAAGGTATAGACGAACTGGATTGAAAGCCAGGTCATAGAGGGTGCCAACCCCGTAGTCGAAATGCCTCTCTTGACGCGAAGAGTATCCCAAGTAGCACGGGGCCCGAGAAATCCCGTGTGAATCTGTCAGGACCACCTGATAAGCCTAAATACTCCCAGATGACCGATAGCGGACAAGTACCGTGAGGGAAAGGTGAAAAGTACCCCGGGAGGGGAGTGAAATAGTACCTGAAACCGTTTGCTTACAAACCGTTGGAGCCTCCCTAGTAGGGGTGACAGCGTGCCTTTTGAAGAATGAGCCTGCGAGTTAGCGATACGTGGCGAGGTTAACCCGTGAGGGGTAGCCGTAGCGAAAGCGAGTCTGAATAGGGCGATTCAGTCGCGTGTCCTAGACCCGAAGCGAAGTGATCTATCCATGGCCAGGTTGAAGCGACGGTAAGACGTCGTGGAGGACCGAACCCACTTAGGTTGAAAACTGAGGGGATGAGCTGTGGATAGGGGTGAAAGGCCAATCAAACTTCGTGATAGCTGGTTCTCTCCGAAATGCATTTAGGTGCAGCGTTGCGTGTTTCTTGCCGGAGGTAGAGCTACTGGATGGCCGATGGGCCCTACAAGGTTACTGACGTCAGCCAAACTCCGAATGCCGGTAAGTGAGAGCGCAGCAGTGAGACTGTGGGGGATAAGCTTCATAGTCGAGAGGGAAACAACCCAGACCACCAACTAAGGTCCCAAAGCGCGTGCTAAGTGGGAAAGGATGTGGAGTTGCCTTGACAACCAGGAGGTTGGCTTAGAAGCAGCCACCCTTGAAAGAGTGCGTAATAGCTCACTGGTCAAGTGATTCCGCGCCGACAATGTAACGGGGCTCAAGCACGCCACCGAAGTTGTGGCATTGACATTATTGGTAGGCCTTCGTGGTCCAGCCGTGTTGATGGGTAGGAGAGCGTCGTGTGGCCAGCGAAGCGGCGGTGTGAACCAGCCGTGGAGGCCACACGAGTGAGAATGCAGGCATGAGTAGCGAAAGACGTGTGAGAAACACGTCCTCCGAAAGACCAAGGGTTCCAGGGTCAAGCTAATCTTCCCTGGGTAAGTCGGGACCTAAGGCGAGGCCGACAGGCGTAGTCGATGGACAACGGGTTGATATTCCCGTACCGGCGAAGAACCGCCCAAGCTAATCCAGTAGTGCTAAGTGTCTGAATCCCAGTGACCGATCCCTTCGGGGTGACGCTCTGGGCCTAGCGCACGACCCCATTCTGGTGCGGTTAGCGTATTAACAGGTGTGACGCAGGAAGGTAGCCCAACCCGGGCGATGGTTGTCCCGGGGCAAGTGCGTAGGCCGAGAGATAGGCAAATCCGTCTCTCATTAAGGCTGAGACACGATGCGGATAAAAAGTGGGTGATCCTATGCTGCCAAGAAAAGCATCGACGCGAGGTTCTAGCCGCCCGTACCCCAAACCGACTCAGGTGGTCAGGTAGAGAATACCAAGGAGATCGAGAGAATCGTGGTTAAGGAACTCGGCAAAATGCCCCCGTAACTTCGGGAGAAGGGGGGCCTTCGACGTATAAGGACTTGCTCCGAAAGCGTTTGGAGGCCGCAGAGACTAGTGGGTAGCGACTGTTTACTAAAAACACAGGTCCGTGCCAAGTCGCAAGACGATGTATACGGACTGACGCCTGCCCGGTGCTGGAAGGTTAAGAGGACCGGTTAGCCGCAAGGCGAAGCTGAGAATTTAAGCCCCAGTAAACGGCGGTGGTAACTATAACCATCCTAAGGTAGCGAAATTCCTTGTCGGGTAAGTTCCGACCTGCACGAATGGCGTAACGACTTCCCAACTGTCTCAACCGCGAACTCGGCGAAATTGCATTACGAGTAAAGATGCTCGTTACGCGCAGCAGGACGGAAAGACCCCGTGACCTTTACTATAGTTTGGTATTGGTGTTCGGTGTGGCTTGTGTAGGATAGGTGGGAGACTTTGAAGCAGGGACGCTAGTTCATGTGGAGTCATTGTTGAAATACCACTCTGGTCACTCTGGATATCTAACTTAGAACCGTAATCCGGTTCAGGGACAGTGCCTGATGGGTAGTTTAACTGGGGCGGTTGCCTCCCAAAAAGTAACGGAGGCGCCCAAAGGTTCCCTCAACCTGGTTGGCAATCAGGTGGCGAGTGTAAGTGCACAAGGGAGCTTGACTGTGAGACTGACAGGTCGAGCAGGGACGAAAGTCGGGACTAGTGATCCGGCAGTGGCTTGTGGAAGCGCTGTCGCTCAACGGATAAAAGGTACCTCGGGGATAACAGGCTGATCTTGCCCAAGAGTCCATATCGACGGCATGGTTTGGCACCTCGATGTCGGCTCGTCGCATCCTGGGGCTGGAGTAGGTCCCAAGGGTTGGGCTGTTCGCCCATTAAAGCGGTACGCGAGCTGGGTTTAGAACGTCGTGAGACAGTTCGGTCCCTATCCGCTGCGCGCGCAGGAAGTTTGAGAGGATCTGACCCTAGTACGAGAGGACCGGGTTGGACGAACCTCTGGTGTGTCAGTTGTTCCGCCAGGAGCACCGCTGATTAGCTACGTTCGGGATGGATAACCGCTGAAAGCATCTAAGCGGGAAGCCGGCCTCAAGATGAGACTTCCATGCCTTCGGGCGAGAGGCTCCCAGCCAGACTACTGGGTTGATAGGCCAGATGTGGAAGCGTGGCAACACGTGCAGCTGACTGGTACTAATAAGCCGATGACTTGATAACACACCGTTTTTGGTGCTTGCGTCCACTGAGTGGTTCTCGATGTACGGTCGAGAACCGCATGACAATGACTTTGTTGTGCAGACTGAAACATCAATAGTGTTTCGGCGGCCATAGCGAGAGGGAAACGCCCGGTTACATTCCGAACCCGGAAGCTAAGCCTCTCAGCGCCGATGGTACTGCAGGGGGGACCCTGTGGGAGAGTAGGACACCGCCGGACTTCTTTCGTGAAATGGCCACCCATCGTTGGGTGGCCATTTCTCGTTAACGCGCGTGAGAGGATCCGAGACCGATGACAGATGAAGAACGCCCCCGCAATGACGGTGGCAAGCCCCGGTACTCCTCCGACGCGCGCTCGCGCCAGAACCGTCCGCAGCGCGACGGCGGCAAGCCGAGCACACCCCGCGATGGCGAGCGGAAGCCTTACGTCAAGCGCGACGGTGACAAGAAGCCCTACGCCCCTCGTGACGACGAGCGGAAGTCGTACCCGCCCCGAGACGGTGAGCGGAAGTCGTACGCCCCGCGTGACGGCGAGCGTCGTTCGTACCCGCCCCGCGATGGTGAGCGGAAGTCGTACCCGCCTCGCGATGGTGAGCGGAAGTCGTACCCGCCCCGTGATGGTGAGCGGAAGTCGTACCCGCCGCGCGATGGCGAGCGGAAGGCCTACCCGCCCCGCGATGGCGAGCGCAAGTCGTACGCCCCGCGTGACGGCGAGCGTCGTTCGTACCCGCCCCGCGATGGTGAGCGGAAGTCGTACCCGCCCCGCGATGGCGAGCGGAAGTCGTACCCGCCTCGCGATGGGGAGCGGAGGTCGTATCCGCCTCGTGACGGTGAGCGTCGTTCGTACCCGCCCCGCGATGGCGAACGGAAGTCGTACCCGCCCCGCGACGGTGAGCGGAAGTCGTACCCG
>NZ_FLQR01000002.1 GCF_900078385.1 uncultured Microbacterium sp. | reverse complement strand
GGTTCGCCCGCGGCGAAGGGTGGGTGCGCGGCGCCGGAACCCGCACTTTGCCGCGGACGAAATCCAGGGCCGCGGACGAACCAGCCCGGGGTTCACCTGTCCCGTTCGACCGCCAGGGACGGCGCGTCGCGCCGGGTGAGCGGGTGCGAGGCGCGGATGAGGTCGGCGGCGACCTCGCCGATCACGATCGCGGGCGCGTTCGTGTGGCCGCGGATGACGGTCGGCATGATCGAGGCGTCCGCGACGCGCAGCCCCGCCACACCGCGCACGCGGAGCTCCGGATCGACGACGGATGCCGCATCCCGGCCCATCCGGGCGGTGCCGACCGGGTGGTACAGCGTGTGCGAGTAGCGGCGCAGCGCCAGTTCGATGCGCTCGTCGGCCGACATCGCCTCGCCCCCGGCCGGCATCACCCAGCCGCCGGTCGTCACGGCCGAAAGCGCCTGCGTCGCGATGAGCCGCTCGCACTCCGCGAGCCCGGCGCGCAGAGTCCGCTCGTCGATCCCGTCCGGGTCGCTCAGATAGCCCGGGTCGATCAGCGCCGCCGCCGCGGGGTCCGCCGATGCGAGGCGGATGGTACCGCGGCTGTGCGGCCGCAGCAGGATCGCACCGACCGTGAGCCCCTCGGCCGGCAGCGGCACGAGCCCTTCGCCGACATACGGGGCGGCCGCGAAGAGGATCTCGATGTCGGGCAGACCCGCGCCGTGTCCGGCTTCGTCGGCGAGCGGCGTGCGGATGAACCCGTACGCCTCGGCGACGTTCGAGGTGAGCATGCCCCGGCGCTGTGCGAGGAACCGGGCCAGCTCGCCGACGCGCTCCGCGCCGAACAGCGTCCCGCCGTGCGCGGCCGGCGCGAGGCCGGCGACGAGGTGATCCTGCAGGTTCGCGCCGACATCCGGTGCGTCCACGAGCGTGCGGATGCCGTGGCCGGCGAGGTGCTCCGCCGGTCCGATGCCGCTCAGGAGCAGCAGCTGCGGGGTGTTGATCGCCCCGCCGCACAGCACGACCTCGCGCCGAGCTGCCACCTCCCGCACGGCGCCGCCGAGCTCGATCTCGACGCCTGTCGCCCGCGGGACCTCGCCGGACGTGTCGAAGAGGACCCGCCGCGCGAGCGCCCCGGTCACGACGCGGAGGTTCCGGCGGCGCCGGGCCGGACGCAGGTACGCGTCCGCCGTCGATGCCCGCGCCCCCCGGCGCTGCGTCACCATGGTCTCTGAAAATCCCTGGTCGACGGGCAGATTCGCGGGGGTGACGGCATGGCCGAGTTCGCGAGCGGCGTCGAGGAACGCCGCCGTCTGCGGGCGCGGATGCCGTTGATGCTCGACGGACTGCGCGCCGGCGATGCCCTGGCTCGGATCGGCGGCATCCTGCGTGCGCTCGACGCGGCGGAAATACGGCACGAGCGCATCCCACGACCAGGTGTCCCCGGCCACGGACGCCCACTCGTCGTAGTCGGCGGCGAAGCCGCGCACCCACATCATCGCGTTGAGAGACGACGATCCGCCCAGGGTCTTCCCGCGCGGCCAGTACACCCGCCGGCCCTCGAGCGCCGGCTGCGGTTCGGTGTCGTAGTTCCAGTCGTAGACGCCGCGGAACAGCTTCGAGAACGCCGCCGGCACGTGCAGCTCGAGCGCCCGGTCGGGCGGTCCGGCCTCGAGCAGCAGCACCGAGACCGCGGGGTCCTCGCTCAGTCGCGCTGCGAGCGCGGCGCCGGCCGACCCGGCGCCGACGATGACGATGTCGGCTTCGAGCGCGCGTCCATCCGCACGTCCCGCACCACGTCCCGCACCGCGTCCCGCACCGCGCACCCGTCCACGTCCGCGGCTCATGCGCGGAAGGCGCGCGCGAGGGTGACGGCCATCTTCGCCCAGTTGCCGTCGGCGCGGAACCGCGTGAAGCCCTCCGACACCGCGGCGCCGGTCCGCGCCGAGACGAACCACGGCGGCTTCGGCAGCGCCGAGAACGTCCCGCCTCCCCGGAGCGCACCGATCGATCGGGGGAACGGCCGGAAGGGCCCGCGGACGATCGTCCGCTCGACGTCGTCGAGGAGGAAGGCGTTGTGCACGACGCCGATGCCGCTGGGCGCATCCTCGACGGTGCCGCCGGGGAACGCGCCCCACGTCGCCGTCGGGGTCAGGAAGCCGAACGCCGTCCAGGCGTTCACCGCGATGGTGCCGTAGCGCAGCGCCGCGAGGGACTCCGCGAACCCGCTGCCCAGCGAGGCGAGCGTGTCCGGGTCGATGAGGATGTTCGCGCCGAGGGTGCCGGCGAGTGCCTCGTTGGCGTGCGCGACGGCGGTGTCGACGAACTCCTGCCCGAGCCCCGGGAGCTCCACGACGCCCAGCACGGGCGCGAAGTACTCCGTGTGCTCGAGCGCCGTCGCATCCTCACCCGCGGCGACGTGGACGAGCAGGCGCGACCCCGCGCACACCGTCGCATCCGGGTAGTCCGCGCGCGCGGCATCCAGCTTCGCCGTCGTGTGGGGGTACCACCCGGGCCGCTCCGGCGCGCGCTCGTACGCGGAGGTCAGCTCGCGGAGGAACTCCTCGCGCTGCGGCCAGTCGGCGCTCATCAGCACGACCTGCCCCGCGATGCAGTTGTGGCCGTTGTTCTGCAGCCGCATCGTCGCGATGTGCTCGGCCTGGTAGCGCAGGTCGGCGCGCGACCACGGGCCGGGGACGACGATGATCGGCGACACCCCGCCGAGCTCCGCGGTGATCGGCACCGTCAGGTGCGGCACGATGGCGCGGAAGGTCGCCTCGGAGCCGGTGATGTGGACGTGGTCGACGAGCGGATGCCGGGTGAGGTACGCGCCGACGTCGCCGCCGCCGCGCACGATCCGGAGGAAGCCGGGCTCGATCAGCGGCGCGAGCGCCCGCTCGAACACCGGGACGACGGCATCCTGCGTCGGGTTGACCTTCAGCAGCGCGACGCGGTTGAACGCGAGGAGCTCGTACAGGACGTCAAGGAACGGGATGGCGGTGACGTTGCCGGCGCCGAGCACGAGGCCCACCCCGCCCGGTGTCGTGGGGGTCCGCTGGCCGAGGCCCGCCGCGGCGCGGGCGCGCGTGTCCGCGACGCCGGGCGCGAGCCACACCTCGGTCGAGAATCCGGACAGCAGCACCCGGTCCGCCGTCGACAGAGGCGAGGTGTGCACGGCGACGCGTCCGCCCGGGGCCGCCGAGGTGCGCACCGTGGCGAGCGGGCTCTTCCCGTCGGCGAGCAGCGCGAGCGTGTCGGCGTACGCGTCCAGCGCGACGAGCGCCGCGTACGGACCGGCCAGCCACTCCTCGCCGCGCAGCGGATGCCCCGGCTCGAGCCCCTTCGAGGTGGACGCGACGTCGGCCCACTCCTCCGCGACGGCCGCGACGGCGGCACGGATGCGGCGGAGAAGCGTCCGGCGCTGGCGCAGCGTCAGAAAGCTCCAGGTGCGCGCGCCGGCGCTCAGGTCGTTCAGGGCTGCGTCGAGGCGCGCGCGCTCGTCGGTATCGAGATCGGCGGTCGCGGTCACGGCATTCTCCTTGGACAGCCCTACGGGCTGAGCATCAGCATACGTCCGCGCGGTACGGCGTCTCAGATCAGGCGCGACTCGATGTCTGCGCGACGGAGCCGGTAGCGGGCGAGGGGCACGAGGCTCAGCAGCACGAGGGCCGCTGGGAGGACGCTGAAACTCAGCACGATCCCGGCGACGGCGCCCTCCGGCTGCGCGACGTCCTCCCCGGCCGCACGCGCGATGTATCCGGTGGCGGCGAGGACTATCGCGAGCACCGTCGCCCCGAGCGCGAAGCCCGTCGTCTCCCCCGCAGTCCACACGCCGCCGAAGGCTCCGGCCCGGCCGGCGCCGTGCCGGGCGGCGTCGTGGCTGATGACATCCGGGAGCATCGCCATGGGCAGCGACTGCAGGCCCGCGTACGCGGCGCCCGCGACGGCCACCGAGGCGTACAGCCAGGCGCCGGGCGACCACAGCGCGAAGACCGTCGACAGCGCCGCGACCGCGAACAGGCCGCTCGCGATGCCGAAGGCGCGCTCCTTCCCGATGCGTCTCGCGACGACGCCCCACCCCGGCGCCGCGATGAGGGCGGGCGCGATCAGCGCGACGAAGAGGAGCGTGACGGCATCCTCGGAGCGCAGCACCCACGTCGCGAGGTACTGGGCGCCGGCGAGCATGAGTCCCGTCGCGAGCGCCTGCAGGAAGAAGGTCGCCAGCAGCGCGCGGAACGGCTGGCTGCGCTGCAGCGTCTCCCCGGCGGCGCGGAAGTTGTCCCGGATGCCGCCACCCGGCGTCGACGCGTCCTGTCCGATCCGGCGGGCGGCCTGCTCGCCCACGCCCCCGGCGAGCAGCTCGCCCTGCTCGGCGGCGCTCGTACCGGCCGCGGCCATCGCGGATGTCGCGCGGCGTGCCCGCCCCGCGACGCCCGTGGCGACCAGCATCCCGAGCCCGATGAGGATCCCCGCCACGATGCCCATCAGCAGGTAGCCGGTCGTAGGGTCGCCGGTGAGGCCGCGGAGCACGGGGCCACCGGCCCCGAACAGCAGGATCGCGAACGTCAGCACGACGACGCGCCAGGTCAGCAGGGTCGTGCGGTCGTCGTAGCGCTCGGTCAGCTCGGCCGGCAGGGCGATGTACGGCACCTGGAAGAGGCTGAAGGCGGTCGCCGTGAGGAGGAAGGCGAGCAGCACCCAGACGGCGCCGGCCACCGGTCCGATGGCCGGCGGCACCGCGAACGTCAGCGCGAACAGCACGGGGAGTGCGAGCGCGCCGACCATCATCAGCCGGCGCCGCGAACCGTGCCGGGCGAGATCGCGGTCGGTGAGCGCCCCCACGACGGGGTCGATCACGACATCCCAGATCTTCGCGACCGTCACGATCACGCCGGCCATGAGCGCCGCGACGCCCAGGTTGTCGGTGAGGTAGTACGTCAGGACGAGGCCCGGCAGCGTGCCGAAGCCGCCCGTCCCGATCGAGCCGATCGCGTAGCGCGCGGTCGTGCCACGCGCCACCGTGCGGTCGCGTGGTGCGTCGGTGCCCATGCGAGTCACCCTAACGGGCGGGGCACCGGATGCCGGGAATCCCGCGACCGGATGCCGCGGGCGACGCTCAGATGAGTGCGAGCTCGCGCAGCTTGGCGTCGACGTCCGCGTTGGACGGCTCGACGTGGTGCGTGGAGTCGGGGTAGACGACCACGGGGATGTTGGTGCGACCGGAGATGTCGCGCGCGACGTCGGCGGCAGCCGGCTCGGCGACGAGGTCGACGTAGGTGTAGGTGACGCCGAGGCCGTCGAGCTGGGCCTTGGTGCGGACGCAGTCGCGGCACCAGTCCGCGCCGAACACGGTGATCGAATCGGGGGAGATCATCCCTCTATTGTTCACCGGGAATCTTGAGTGGAAGCCGTGAGGCCGCGGTCTCGGGCTGCGGCTCGGCGACGCGGGGCCTGCGGGGCGCGTAGACGACGAGTGCGTGGAAGACGAAGCGCACGACGAAGGCCGCCACGAGCGTCAGTCCGGCCGCGAGGACGCTGGGGATGTGCGCGCTCTCGACGAGCACCCAGAGGACCGGGATGCGGATGATCGCCTCGGCGTTGTTGAACGCGAACGACGTGAGGAACCGGGTCCGCATGCGGCCCGATTCCGCGCGCATGTCGGCGAAGACGAGATACTCCAGCAGCAGGAAGTTGCCGATGATGGTCAGCTCGCTCGCGATCACGGCCGCCACGATGTAGTCCAGGCCGAGACGGATGAGTCCCCACATGATGATGAGGTTGGCGATCGCACCGGCGCCGCCGACGAGCGCGAACGCCGACATCCGGCCGAAGCGGAGCAGCGCCAGCTGGGTGAGGAATCGCACGCCCTGCCGGAACGACGCCTTCGACGCGCCCGCGAACCGCGCGGCGAACGCGAACGGCACCTCTGCGACGCGCAGCTGGCGACGGGCGAGGATCTCCAGGAGGATCTTGAACCCGCGCGGCCGGAGGGCGTCGACGTCGACGGCATCGCGGTCGACGAGGAAGAACCCGGTCATCGGGTCGGAGCAGCCGTGGAGCTTCCGCGGGAACATGGCCTTCGTCAGCAGCGTCGAGGCCCGCGAGACGCTCGTCCGCGTCGAATTCGCGAGGCCCTTCGAATCGCCGCCGGAGATGTAGCGCGATGCGACGACGACGTCGGCATCGCCGACGGCCGCGCGGTCAAGGAGCCGGGGGATGTCCTCGGGAGGATGCTGCAGGTCGCCGTCCATGACGAGGCACCAGCGGGATGCCGCGAGGTGGAAGCCCTCCACGACCGCGCCGCCGAGCCCCGCCGTCGCGACCTCGCGGTGCAGCAGGCGCACGGGGAAGTCCGCGGACGCGGCGGCCGCCGCGATGATCGCGGGGGTGTCGTCCGTCGAGTCGTCGACGAAGATCACCTCGAACTCGCTCCCCGCCAGCTGCGCGCCGATCCGGCGCAGAAGCTCGTCGACGTTCGGACCTTCGTTGAAGGTCGGAACGATGATCGACAGATCCATGAAGCGCTCGCGAACGGTCGGCGGGCCGGGGTCTGGAACAGACTACCCGTGCCCGGCGAGCCGGAGCCGGGCGGACCGGCGTCACCGGTCGCCGTTGGGCTCCTCGACCACTCCCGTCACGCGGATGGCGCGCCCCGCGACGGCGGCGACCCGGAACACGGTCGCGTCGTCCGGGGTCTCGAGGTCGAGCGGGATGATCCGGACCTCGATCTCGATCTGGCGGATCGTGAGATGTCCGTGGCCCGGTCCGTCCGTGATGACCGAGTAGGTCTTCGGCCGGACGGCCTTGCCGGGCCGCTTCCCGGTGTTCGTGGCGGGTGGCTGCAGGCTGCGCGGGAAGATCCGCCGCAGCCGCGTGCGGGAGAACTCGTCGGACCGGGGGCCCGCCACTCCGAGCGGAATGAGTGCCACCATCTGCCCGACGAACAGTTCGACGCCGCCGGTATCCCCGCTCATCATCACCCGCGCGATCTTCGCGCGCTCACGCAGACTCGGTGCGCTCGCTGTAGTCGTGCAGCGTCTCCGCCGTGACGAGCTCGAGGGCTCGTCGCAGCTGGCTGCTGGAGGTGTGGGCCGTGTACGGGAAGTACACGACCTCGACGCCGACCGCCGCGAATTCGCGCTCGAGCTTCCGACCCTTCTCGGTGCCGCGCCAGTCGTCGCCCTTGAAGAAGTGCGTGAACCCGACCTGCCGCCAGACGTCGAGCTTGTCGGGCACGGTCTCGATGTGGACGTGATCGACGTAGCGCACTCCGCGCAGGATCTCCGCGCGCTCCGTCGTCGGGATGAAGGGTTCGACCCCCTTCACCTGGCGGAGCATCTCGTCGCTGACCACCCCCGCGATGAGCACATCGCACTGATCCTTCGCATGACGAAGGATGTTCAGGTGCCCGACGTGGAACAGGTCGAACGCCCCCGCGGCATAGCCGATACGTACCCCCATTTTGCACAGCCCCCCAGCTGTTCGGGCGGCGATCCAACCGCCACACCCCGTCGCTCGCGACCCCCGTCGACGAACGGCCCAAGCGTACCGCGTTTCCGCGAGCCCGGGCGACTTTCTCCCCACTCGCGCCACGGGTGATGGCTGCCTGCGGCTATAGTTGGCCGATCATGTAGAGACCGCGAAGGGTTGCTCGCTCATGTCCGAGTTCCACGAAGCGATCGGGCGGCTAGCCGCCGCACAGAAGTCTTCTATAGGCGCGCCTGCGTATTCGCGCTTCGTAAATCGACCGCTCGGCCGAATCTTGGCCGCTGGCGCTTACACAATCGGGTTGTCTCCGACGCAGGTCACCTTGATCAGCGCGGCGGCGACGGGGCTCGGGATCGTGGCCATCGCTTCGATCGATCCCACCTGGTGGTCGGCACTGCTGGTCAGTCTGCTTCTGGTCCTCGGTTACGCGTTGGACTCCGCAGACGGCCAGGTCGCGCGACTCACCGGTACCGGCTCACTCGCCGGCGAATGGTTGGACCACTTCTTCGATGCGACGAAGCAAGCCACCCTTCACGCGGCGGTGCTGGTCTCCTGGTTCCGGTTCTTCGATCTCGCGGAACTCTGGTTGCTGGTGCCCATCGTGTTCGGTGCGGTCGCGAGCGTCTTCTTCTTCGGCGTGGTCGGGGCGGACTTCCTCCGCCGGATCAACCGGCTGCAGCGCCCTGGAACTGCCGCCCAACCAGCCGCGGGCCAGACATCCACCCTTTATTCGCTGGCCGTGGTGCCGGCGGACTATGGCTTGCTGTGCATTGTGTTCCTGGCGTTGTGGGTGCAGCCCCTCTTCGTCGCCTTGTACGCAGCCCTGGCGGCGATCAATCTCGCTCTGCTCGCCGCCTCGGCGGTGCGATGGTACGGGTCCATCCGCAGGGCAGAGGCAGAGGGCGCCGCGTGACGAGGTTTTCGGGGATCGAGCGGCGCGCCGCCCTCATGGCCGACGCCGGTGCGTTGGTGCGAGCCGGCCGCATGCTCACTCGCGGCCTCGTCCACAAGCCGTTCTTCGGCGCATCACAGGGACCGCTCTTCATCGGTCGCGGAGTGCGGCTTTCGGGTCTGGCACACATCAGACATGCCGGACGCCTCGTGATCGAGGATGACGCCGAGTTGCAGGGATTGTCTGCCCAGGGAGTGCTGTTCGGTTCCGACGTATCCATTGGCTCGCGGACAGCGATCCGACCCTCTAGCTATTACGGAGGCGAAGTCGGAGTGGGACTCACCGTCGGGGATCGCTCCAGTTTCAATGCCAGTTGCTTCATCGGATGCTCAGGCCGCGTCACCATCGGGTCAGACGTCATGTTCGGCCCCGGCGTCCAGGTCTTCTCGGAAAACCACGTCCATGCAGATGCTCGCCGACCGATCAAGGAGCAGGGGGTCGAGCGGAGCTTCGTCGTCGTCGAGGACGACTGCTGGATTGGCGCCAACTCCATCATCACGGCCGGGGTGACGATCGGTCGGGGAAGCATCGTGGGCGCTGGGAGTGTCGTGACCCGAGACATCCCGCCCGGTTCGGTCGCCGTCGGTGCGCCGGCAAGGGTTATCGGACAGCGCTAGGACCGACGCCGGCGCAGCTTTCGCGAGGCGAAGTCGCGTAAGAGTCGGAAGTCCGACCCGCGAATGAGGTAAAAGTCCCGGACGCGTGTGCCAGCGATCCTCTTCAAAAAGAGGATGTTTGCGTTGGCTGCCGTCACATTGCCCACGAACGTGGCGATAGCCGCGCCCATCGCCCCCAAGGGGGGTGTGAGGATCAGGAGCAGGACGAGATTGACGACTGCCGCGAGGAGCAGCGAGATGCTCCGCAGGCCCGGCCGGCCCCGTGCGCTCAGTCCCGCGCTCCCGATTGACCCCGGCGTGCCGAGCACCACTGCCGCGATGAGGACGGCCGCCACCGGAACCGCTTCCGCGAAGTCGGCGCCGAAGAGCCACGGAATCCAAAAGGGCATCGTGCAGCCGATCAGTACTCCGGCCACAATGCACGCGAGAAAGGAAACCCGCGCACTCGCGGTGAGCCTCGAATCGTCGGGACGGGCCGCGTCGGTTGCGAAGGTCACGTCGCGGACGGCCGAATTGATGATGAGTGGCAGTTCGCTAACGGTGACAGCGATCGCATACAGACCCAGCGCATAACTGCCGGAGAGGGCCGTCATGAGCGTCTGGTCGATACGCGAGAGGAGGATTCCGGAGATCGACCCGAGCCAGATTCGTCCGCCATAACTAAGAAGTCCGCCGGTTCGGGCGGGGGTGTCATCGCTCACGGGATCCGGAGCGTATCGGGATCGCATGGCCCGTGGGAGACCGATGTAGATCGCTGCGCCGAGTATGGGCATCACGGACAACACGATTGTTGCGCTCAGTGGCGTCAGGGCGCCAGCGATCCACAGTGAGAGTATGACGATGAGACGGATGGTCGCCGCCGAGCCACGTTCCAGCGCGACCATCCGCCACTGCTGGGCGGCCGACGCCAATCCTCTCAGCAATCCTATGAAGAGCGTCGGGATGACGGCCATGCTCGCGAGCACCACGAGTTCCGTGGTCGTCGCGTCGCCTCCGCTGAGCCATGAACTAGCCAGCCATATGAGAGCCATGCCGACCGCGCCTGTGGCGAACAGGATCGCTGACGCCCGTTTCGCCGCGGCGCGCGCGAGGCGAGGGTTAGCGGCGACCGCGAAGGTCACCGCCTCCGGAATCCCGAAGGTGACGAGCGTGGAGACCAACGAGAGCGGTGCTGCGGCGGCGGCGACCTGGCCGCGACCATACACACCGAGAGCGTGAGCCATGATTGGCCCCGTGATCAGCGCAATCACGGCGGGGTAAGCGTTGCCCGTCAACGTCGTCAGCATGCTGTCGGCAAGTGACGGGCGACGGCGCGCAGCGCTCATGATCTTGCGACGTAGCTGTGAGGAATGGACTGCGCTATCCGGTGGATCTCTTCGGCGCCATAGGTCTGCCGCACCTGCGTGTCGTTGCCCCCATCACGGACGTTCCTTCCATACAGAGTCCCGACCTGGGTTCGGGGAATCTGGGGGTAATCGCGCCACCGCGACGCGATCTGCATAGTGCGAATCCCTGCGCGGACGGAGACGTAGTGGACCCAGACGTCGTCTGCGCGGGGGGCCTTGACGATGAACGCTTCACCTTCCTCGCGAATCGCGTCGAGAAGCAAGGGCGGGTAGAGGAGACCACCGACACCAGTGCCCATGACGGCATACGAAGCGATTTCGCTGACGGCCGGCGGCCATGCCGAGTACGGCAGGATCACGTCACCCTCGGTACGGACGAGGTGGGCGCGATAGGCGAGGACCAGGTCCGGGTGGCGACGGTGGGCGGACATCAGCCCCCGCAGCCATTGGCGGGGATAAATCGCATCGTCATCGCAGACCACGAGCGGAATCTTGTGCGAAGCGAGCAATGAGGCGTAGAGGAACTGCTTCTTGTGAGGGCCGTAGTCCGGGCATGCGCGGATCTCCAGCCCGCGGCGACGAAGGCGTTCGAGGGAGGGCGGCAACTGATCGACGAACCCGGCGTCCGAGACCCACAGGATGAAGCGTGCTGGCCGTACGCGCGATCGAGCGATCGACTCCACCGCGATGTGCACGGTTTTGAGGCGGGAGCCGTAACTGGTCAACGACACCACAACGTCTTCCGTCCCGGTCACCTGGCGGCGCGACCACCGGTTCCGAACGGCGAGCCCGCGAGCAAGGAGCTTCGCGCGCAGTCGGTCCATTGCCGCACGCGGCTGCGCCAGGACACTCTTGGTACGCGCGAATAGAGGCCCCAAATGCCACGCCCTTCCCCACTCAGACGTTCTGACAGCGGCAGCGCGCCGCTTGAGTGAGTGCAGTCTACGGGTTGTGTCGGCGGTACGTTCGGTGTCGATATCCCAGGGAGCGGGCGAGCACGCCAAGTCCCCGCAGTGCAACCCGTTCTCCACGTGCACGCTGCGCGATGTTTCCGCTCACGGCGCCGAGCATGTCACCGCCGAGTCCGAAGGCGAGTCGTGCCATCCCTCCCACGATCCCGAAGGTGCGTACACGGAAGCGTCGAGCGCCGGATGTCGCCAGTTCGAGTCGGGTGTTCTGGAGTACTGTGCCCTGGCTGAAGGCGCGCTGCCTCACCCACGAGCGCGTCGCGCGCTCCGGAGCCAAGGGATCCACGGCCACCGCGTCGCTGCACGCGACAATTCGACCGCCGCCGCGGATGAGCAGCGAGGTGAAGATCGAGTCCTCGCCGCCGGTGAGCCCCAGCCCCTCATCAAACCGCAATCCAAGGCGCCGCACGGTGTCGAGGTCCAGTAGGAGATTGTACGTCGCGGCCGCCGCCAGGGGGGTGCCGCTCGGATGTATCGCACGATCGAAGAAGCCTCCGGCCGCGATGTACGGATCCGCGTCGAGTGGGAGTGACGTGACGAGTCTGCCCTGGACGGCGTCGGCTCCAGTTTGGATCCAAGTATCGACGAGCGAGGTGAGCCAAGCCGGCTGAGCTATCTCATCATCGTCGATGAACACCAGCAGGCGAGAGCCCTCCGCTTCGTCCAGCGCACGATTCCTCGCGGCCGCGATGCCCGGACGTCCTTCGACGACATAACGAACTGGATGCGCGCGGACCCGTTGAGCGACCTCCCAAGCGGAGCCGACGGGGTCGTTGTCCACGACGAGGATCTCGGCTTCCACGCGGTCGGCGGCCTCGCGCACGCGCTCGCAGAGAGCGTTGAGCGCGGCGTCAAGCTGGTCGGGGCGGCGGAATGTCAGCACGGCGACGATGAGAGAGTTGGGCGACATCAGGAGCGCGAGTATACCCATAGACTGGCCGCGTCGAAGGGGGACGACGTGAGGCAGGGGAAACCATCCGCACTCGTGACCGGCATCACCGGTCAGGACGGCGGTCATCTGACCGAGGTGCTCATCGCGGAGGGGTATCGCGTGTACGGCCTCATTCGAGGCCAGCACAACCCGAAGCGAGCCGAGCTTCAGCAGGAGTTCCCCGAGCTGATCCTCATCGATGGCGACCTGACGGATCCCGCCTCCCTCGTGAGAGCTGTGGACATGGCGGATCCCGACGAGGTCTACAACCTCGCAGCGATCAGTCATGTGGGCTTCTCCTTCAAGAATCCTTCGCTCACCGCTGAGGTCACGGGCAAGGGTGTTCTCAATCTGTTGGAGGCTATCCGCCTGACTCACCGGGGCGACCGGACGCGGTTCTATCAAGCCTCGACGAGTGAGATGTTCGGGGGCCTGGACTACAACCGTCCAGGTTCCGGTTACTCGGAAGCGTCACTCTTCCACCCGCGGAGCCCATACGGAGTCGCGAAGCTGTACGCGCACTGGATAGCGAAGAATTATCGCGAGAGCTATGGAATGTTCGTCGCGTGTGGCATCCTCTTCAACCACGAGGGAGAGCGACGCGGATACGAGTTCGTCACCCGCAAGATCACAGACCATGTAGCACGGATCCACCTCGGGCAGGTGGACCACGTCGACCTCGGCGATCTCTGGCCAAAGCGGGACTGGGGATATGCGGGAGACTACGTCCGCGGGATGTGGCAGATGCTGCAGCATGACAAGCCTGACGACTTCGTGCTCGCCACGGGGGAGACACACTCGATCGAGGACTTCCTCACCGCAGCCTTCGCGGAGATCGGAGTCGATGATTGGCGGCCGTACGTCCGTCAGAATCCGGACCTGCTCCGCCCGGCGGAAGTCGACATACTCCTAGGCGATCCGAGCAAGGCCGAAGACGTTCTCGGTTGGCGCCGCGAGGTCGACTTCGCGGGCCTCGTTTCGCGGATGGTCGCAAATGACATGCGCATCCGAAGCGGCGAGGCGTGACCATCCGCACGATCATCATCACAGGCGTCGACGGCTTCGTCGGGCGTCATGTTGCGGCGACCGCGCGGTCTCGTGGACTCCGCGTCGTCGGTATCGTTCGGGGTTCGCTTGACCCTGCCGACAGACTCCATGACGAACTTGACAAGTGGGTCTCCGCGGACCTGACCGAAGGGTGGCCCGATGTCTCCGGCGACGCTGTCGTCCACCTGGCGGGTCTGGCAGCAGTCGGAGCATCGTTCGGCGAGCCGCAGGTCTACATCGAGACCGGGAGCGCCATCGTCACGCACATGTGCGAGTCGCTCCTTCGCTCGCCGAAGGGCGTCACTCGAATAGTGGGAGTCAGCAGTGGCGCGGTGTACGCGAGCGGCGGGGATACTCCGTTGGACGAGACTTCCCCCATCGCAGTCACGTCGCCGTATGTGATCAGCAAGCTCCTACTGGAGTCTCAGTTCGCCTATTACGCCTCACGGGGACTGGATGTTGTCGTCGCTCGACCGTTCAATCACATCGGCCCAGGTCAGGGGAGCGGGTTTCTCGTCCCCGACCTGATCGCGAATATGCGATCTCTGTCGCCAAACGCCGAACTTGCGGTCGGCGACCTCGGTACAGCGCGTGACTACACGGACGTTCGCGACGTTGCCCGTGCGTACTTGGATCTTCTTGTCGTTCCCCGTCACGACCAGCTCATTTACAACGTCGCCACAGGAACCGCCCGCACGGGCCACGAAATCCTCGGCGAGATCGCGGCTGCGATGGGTCTCCCGGTGCCGTCCGTCGCCGTCGATCGGGGTCGCATCAGGCCAGGCGATGCGCGGAGGGTCGTCGGTGACGCAGCAAGGCTGATGCGCGAGACAGAGTGGACTCCGCGCATCGACTTCAGCCAGTCGATACGCGACGCCGTCGCGGCGGCCATCTAGGACGATACGGCGGTGGTCTACCGGTCGAGCCGCGCCGCCTCGGAGAACGCCTTCAAATGTAGGCGGGCGCTGTCGTTCCAGTCGCGCAACCGGAACCGCGGAGCCTCGGAGGGATGTGACCCAGCTAGCGCCCGTTCGAGGTCCGTCGCGTCGAGTTCACCACGATAGAGGTGGATCCACCCGTCTCCGACCTCCAGGGCGAGCCGACGGTTCACGTCATTGTCGGGCACGAGAACCCTGCGTTCGAGGGACAATGCGGCCAGGACGGTGCTCGAGTTATGCATGTGCACGAAGGGAAGGACCACGAGGGAAGCCGCAGTGATCTCCGAGACGAACTCCCCGTCGTCGAGGAAGTCGAACCGGAGCCGTATACGTCCGTCTTCATTTGACATGACCCGCAGAGTCTCGGCCAGTACCGGATTGGAAGGACGCCCCGAGATGCAAAGAGTGGCCGCGGGGGTTTCGACGCCGCGGAACGCGTGGATGAGTGCCTCGACTCCTTTGTATCGGCGAATCAAGCCGATGTAGGAGACTCTTCCAGCCACAGGGTCGGCGCGTGGATACCCTGCAAACCACTCGCGATAGTGGCCCAGCGGGACAGTGTGTACCGGCACGTCGAGGGTTGGCTGGGAGACGTCGTTCAGGCGGATGACCGACTCGGTGTGCTTGTCGAACAGATCGAGCAGCCTGTAGTCCCACCGTGTCAGCCCCTGAGGGCGCTCGGTGTTGTGCCACGTCCGCACGACGGGAGTGCGCGTCAGGCTGAGCCGTAACATCAAGAGCTCGGTCAAGAGACGGCGCGCGAATCGACCGACGGGCTTGGCGCCTCCGAAGGTGACCTCCGGCCAGTGCACGTGGAAGACGTCATAGCGCCCCAGAATCGCGCGGGAGAAGCTGAAGAGCTCTACCTTGGTGTCGTTGCGCGCGCGCAACGCCTCGACCAGCTGCGTGAGATACGGGTTCGTGGTGGGCTTCACCTCCGAGATCGACTCGAGGACGCGGATTCGACCGTTAACCGTCACCTTTCCTCCTCGGCTCTGATGGCAGTCTCATACCACTGGGTGACCAGTGCCGGCAGTCGATCACTGGACCAGCGATCGTGCGGAACCCCGCCTGTCGCTCTCGCAGACACGAGCTGGCGAGCCAGATTGGCGGGAATGTCCCCCTCTGATGCCGCGACAAACGCGTTTCGCCCCGCGAGCGTCGCGGGTCCGCCGAGCGCGAGGCATACCACCGGTAGGCCGAGCGTGCTCGCTTCGGCGGCGACCCACCCCGCCTGATCGTGCATGGACGGAAAGAGAAGCGCGTCGGCCCGCGCGAACGCGCGAAGTACTTCCTGGCGCGGCACGCGCCCGAGAAATCTGACTCGGTCGGCGACACCGAGCTCCGTGGCGAGGCGGCGGAGCGCGTTGAGCTCGTAACCCTCACCGTAGACATCGAGGTGCCAGTCCGACACCTGCGGTTGGGCGATCGTCGTGAGCGCGAGTCGCGCACCCTTCCAGGCAAGGAGTCGCCCGGCGAAGACGGCGAGTGGTCGCTCAGGGTCCACAGGCTGGCGTTTCGGGAGGGCGGTGCGTTCTATCGCGGCGTTGGGCTCGACAACGACATTGCGTGCGCGGCGGAAGCGGCGCGCCACGTCCGGGTTCTGCGCGACAACGACTCCTGCCCGTCGTGCGGCCTGCCCTCCCCACACCGCGCGGGGGAGCGCCGTCAAGGCATCACGCGCCGCCTCGGTGAGCGCGCCGCGCACCCCAAGCCACTGCGCCAATCGCAGATAGGGGACTTTCGATGCTCCGCCCACAGGGCCCCAGACGAACGGGACTTTCGGCAAGGCGGCGAGCCCGCACCGCAGCCAATCGTTGGCGAACGTTACGTGGTGAGCGACCTGAAAGGGGTTGGATGCATGCAGGCGGCGCGCCTCGCGCAGCAGATTCCCCTGCCACAATGGGTAGAACCAGTACAGCGCTCCTGGCAGCTTTTGTCGAAGCCGCATGATCCAGCGCGGCGGGTCGACGTACACCACCGTCATCCGCGCCGCCAGTTCGGCATCGGCGGCCAGCGCGGGGGTGACCGCGTCGCGAAAGCGGGTACGGGTGATGACGGTGACGTCGTGAAGCGAGGCGGCGGCTGTGGCGAGGGCCCATCCGGCTGCTGCCTCGGACTCCTCGACCGGGCCGCACGCGTACGCGCCGATCAGAACGCGGCGCCGAGGTGTCGGTGGGACGTGGGATGCGGTCACGGTCATACCCTACGCATCTCCCCCAACGCATCTCCGAAGATCACCCGTCACGTACGTGGGTAATGTGTGCAGCATGCGTCATCGGCGCAGGAAGGACGCGCGGGAATGGCAGTCGCTTCAGCGTTCGTGGTGGTCAATTACGGGTCGAGTTCCCTGCTGGAAAAGAACCTGATCCAATCGGTCTTCTCATGCGGTCCGGATTCGGTGGTTGTAGTCGACAACTTCACCACTGACGAAGAGCGCACCCGCATGCGCGCGCTGGCTGCCCGAGAGAGCTGGGCGCTGGTCGAGCCCGTGGAGAACCTCGGCTTCGGCGGCGGTATGAACCTCGGGGTGGCCCGGGCGCTCGAACTAGGCGCTCGCGAGTTCCTTCTCCTCAACCCGGATGCCCGAATCGAAGCGCAAGCATGGTTGGTGATGCTCGCGGCGCTCTCTCCCGACGCCCTGGTCGCGCCGCGCGTCGTTGACGGAGCCGGACAGACATGGTTCGACGGTGCAGACGTGTATCTGGCCGATGGGTTGACGATGAGCGCCGCGAGGCGTGCGCGCCGTCCTGACGAACCGCGGTGGGAGTGGCTGACGGGTGCGTGTCTGCTCCTGACCGACGCTCTGTGGGCAAGGGTCGGCGGTTTCGATGAGGATTACTTCCTGTACTGGGAGGACGTCGACCTTTCGCGCAGAGTGGTAGCGGCAGGTGGTCGGCTCATCGTCGCGCACGAAGCCGTCGTCGTTCACGACGAGGGTGGGACCCATGGCGAGGCGGTCCGTGCTGAAGCGAAGTCGTCGACCTATTACTACTATGCGATCCGCAACCGACTGATGTTCGCGGTCAAGCACCTGGACGAGGAGGGAGTGCGCCGCTGGGCGCGCTCAACCATCGCATCGGCGAAGGAAGTTCTGCTGCGGGGCGGTCGGCGCCAGTTCCTCCGGCCGATGAGTCCATTGGTGGCCGCATATCGCGGTGTTCGCGACGGGAGGCGGCTCGTGAGGGCTCACTTCCGCGCCGAGCGCGGGGTGCGCAGATGAGGTGAGCAACGCTTACGATGGCGTCGTGCCGCAGAGCGGCGGGGACGAGGGGGACATGGTGGAGTCTGTCGAGGGTGCGGGCGCTACTCGCCATGCACGGTGGGTGTGGTTGAGCGTCGGGGCGGCGGTCGTCGTCGCCGGTGTCGTGACCATCAGCGTCATCTCCGGAAGCGCGTCGCCGTCGGCTGGTCCCACGACGACTCCACCCTCTGCATCCGCTTCGCCTGGGCCCGCGGAATCTGGCACCGCTCCACCAAGTGGGTCGCCTTCGCCGAACCCGACCCCGACGCCGACCGAATCGTCTACGGACGAACCGGAAGCCCAGCCCACCCCTCGCCCGACAAAGCCGCCGGTCGACATCGATGCCACCGCCACAGTGGAGGCGGGTCTGACTGTGAGCCTCACGTCCATTCAACCGTTCGATGGCACGGTCACGGTTCCCGGCGAGGAAGCGGGCCCGGCACTTCTGGTCACGGTCGAGGCAGTGAACGGCTCCAGCCGGGGGATCGACACCCCCGCAGTCATTGTGAACGTCTATTACGGAGCTGATGCCCGGCCCGCCGGCATCCTGACACGTCCGCGCACCGACTTCCCCCCGACCTTGAAGGCGGGAGCGACGGAAACGGGAAAGTTCGCGTTCACGGTCCCGCGCGACCAGCGAGGCAGTATTCGGGTTGAAGTCGACTTGTCGGTCGGTAGCCCGGTCGTGTTGTTCGAGGGCAAGGCTCCCTGACGCGAACCTCCCACGATCTGACGTTGTCCGAAAGTGCTCCGGGGGGTTAGGATCGCCCTGATCGCCCAAGGGGACGGGCGACACTGGGGGATGCAGGCGCGAGGGGTCGCGGTTGCATACACGACAATTGGGGAACGTTCGTGCAATCGACGAATTTTGCGCGCAAAGCTCTGGCTTCGCTCGCGACAGGTGCGGTAATCGTTGCTCTCGCGCTCATCGCGCCGACCTCCGCAGCAGCTGCCGCCGAGGATACCGAGGAGGCTGTGACGGCTACCGCCGCCACCGAGACCGTCTCGGCGGACGCTCTGCCCACCGTGCAGATTGGCGACGGTTCGTCCGCGCGAAACTCGGACGGCCAGGGTGGCGTTGTGTACGCGACCGAGATCGTCGGGAACACGGTGTATGCCGGCGGCTCCTTCGCCACAGCGAGGCCCGCCGGATCCCCCGCGGGCACGAATGAAGTGACGCGGAGCAACTTCCTCGCTTTCAACCTCACGACGGGGAATCTGTTGCCCCTCACCGCGAACTTCAACGGGACGGTCCGCGACATCGCTGCAACGCCCGACGGTAGCAAGCTTGTCGTCGTGGGCAACTTCACTCAGGTCAACGGCATCACGCGCAACCGCGTCGCGGTGTTCGATCTGCCGTCGGGGAACCTGACCGCCTTCACAACGCCCCCTAACATCAACGGGCCGGTGATGGCTGTCGCTGTAACCAACTCGATTGCCTACATCGGCGGGTACTTCAGCGCGGTCAACAACGAGGAGAGTGTTCGACTGGGGGCAGTCCGCCTCACGACGGGCGCCATCGTGGCAAACTTCCGAGCATGGTGGCGCGATCCCGCGGACGCGACCAACAAGAAGCAGGCCACTATCTACGATCAGCAGATCCAGACGATGGCCGTCAATCCCGAGGGTACGCGCCTTGTCGTAGGCGGCAACTTCACACGCGCTCTGTATACGAGCGCGGGCGTGAATGCGTACTCCAACAACCCCGGCTACGGCCTTGCCCTGTTCGATACGGCTACAGCGTCCACCACCGTTCCCCTCGCTGCCAACGCCGAGGTCCGCAACGGCAACACGGACGGCGGCATCATGAACCTGAAAACGGACGGAGAGAACGTCTACGGAAGCGGATGGGTGTATGGCCAAACAGGCAACGTAGAAGGCTCCTTCTCGTTCCGGTGGGCGGACACCGGCATCAATTGGGTCGAGGACTGCCATGGCGACACGTACGACATTGCGCCGGTCGGCGACGTGGTCTACTCCGCTTCCCATAAGCACTATTGCGGCAACAGTGGCGGCTTCCCGCAGGAGAACCCGTGGACCTTCTACCACTCCACGGCTTGGACGAAGGAAGCCACCGGCGTCAACAAGGCGGACATCTACGGCTACCCGCACCACGCCGGCGTGGCGGCCCCCGGCCTCTTGAACTGGTACCCGCAGTCGGTGCCCGGCTTTAAGACCGGCGCGACCCAGGCAGCATGGAGTGTGGCAGGCAACTCCCAGTACGTCGTCTACGGCGGCGAGTTCCTCGCGATCAACGGCACGGCGCAGGAGGGGCTCGTTCGATACGCAGTACGGTCCATTGCCCCCAACAAGCAAGGACCGCGCCTGACAATCGTGCAGGAGCGCGCCGCTGTCGCAGCGGGCGTGTCTGTCTACGACTGGTGGGCACCGAAGATCAGTACCTTCATCGGCGGATCCCTCCGTGTCTCGTTCCCCACGATCTTCGACCGTGATGATCTCGACCTCAGCTATCGGCTCTACTTGGACAGCGAGAACACGGCCGGGCTAGTCGAGGAATGGCAGCTGTCGAACCGCTTCTGGGAGGGGAAGACGCTCCGGACGCTGATAGACGGACTGGACCCGGATTCGACACATCGGGTGAGAGTGGTGGCCACCGACCCGAACGGCAACACGTTCAAATCGTCGTGGAGCGAGGCCACCGTCAGCAATGCCACTGTCAGCCCGTACCTTCAGTCCGTCTTCACAGACGACGTGCTGCACCTCTGGCGTCTCGGCGAGGCCTCGGGCAACTCGGTCGATGTCGCGGGGGACTCGGCCATGACACTCAGCGGGCGGATGAACCGCAACCAGGTGGGCGCGCTCACGGCGGACGCGGACCGCTCGATCCAGTTCAACGACAGCTTCCTTAGCTCCCAAAACAATGGCAGCGGCGGCTCGAGTAACAGCGAGTCGGGTCGCAACGAGTTCTCCATTGAGACGTGGTTCAAGACGACGACGACCAGTGGCGGCAAGCTCGTCGGATTCGGCAACGCGCGCACGGGATCCTCGAGCTCGTACGATCGGCACTTGTTCATGAACAATGCCGGGCAGCTGATCTTTGGGGTTTACCCGAATACCGTGCGCGAGATCACGACACCGACCAGCTTCCGTGATGGACAGTGGCACCACGCCGTGGCGACGCTCGGGAGCGAGGGAATGCAGCTCTACGTAGACGGCGTCCTGCGTGCAACCCGCTCAGACACCACGAACGGGCAGGGCTACAGCGGGTACTGGCGCATAGCGAACGATAACCTCGGTGGTTGGAGTGGCGGATCGTCGACTCAGTTCGAGGGATCTCTCGACGAGGTCGCGATCTATGGGGAGGCGCTTCCGGCCGAACGCGTGTCCGCGCACTACACCGCGGGCAAGACGGGCGCGCTGCCAAACACCCCGCCCGTCGCCACGTTCGGTGTCCCGGATGTAGACGAGCGCACTGTGACCGTGTCGTCTCAGTCGACTGACGATGACGGCACCATCGCGTCCACGATGTGGAACTTCGGTGACGGCTCCGCCGAGGTCTCGGGCGCGAACGCATCGCACACCTACGCGTCGCCCGGCATGTACACGATCACTCTCACCGTTACCGACGATGACGGGGCGACCGACAGCACGACACGCGACGTGACGGTGACGAACAACGCCGCGCCGACAGCGGTCATCGCAACCCCGACGATCAACGGCCTCGCCGTCAACGTCTCGGGCTCAGCCACTGACTCGGACGGCACGATCGCTTCGTACTCGTGGGACTTCGGCGACGGCTCGGCCGCGAAGCCGGGAGCAACGGCATCCCACACCTACACTGACGGCGGTGACTACACGATCACCCTGACGGTCACAGACAACAAGGGTGCGACGGGAACGGACACGCGTCAGGTCACGGTCACCGCACCCGCGAACGTCCCGCCGACCGCCTCGATCGCCAACCCGACCATCAGTGGTCTGGACGTCGATGTCGTCGGTTCGGGAGTCGACTCGGACGGCACGATCGCCTCCTACTCGTGGAACTTCGGTGACGGGTCCGCAGCGGTGCTCGGAGCGGCTGCCGCCCACACCTACCCCGAAGGGGGCGTGTTCACGATCACGCTGACGGTGACCGACAACGCGGGCGCAACGGGCGCGGCAACCCGCCAGGTCTCGGTCATCGAGCCCACCACGGGCGCGCTCGCCAGCGATTCGTTCGATCGGACGACATCGAACGGTTGGGGTTCTGCGGACCTTGGCGGGGCGTGGACGGTGCGTGGCGGCACGACGCTGTTCAGTGTGGGCAGCGGCGCGGGCAAGATCAGTCAGCCGACCTCACGCGCGCTCACGACCTACGCCGACCTCAATTCGGTGTCGGCCACCGCAGCCCGGGTAGATGCGGTGTTCAGTCTCGACAAGATCGTGGAAGGCCAGTATGTCGGCGTGATCGGCCGCAGGGTCGGGTCGGACTTCTACGCCGTGCGCATCAAGTCTGAGGCGGGTGGGACCGTGCGCCTCTTCCTTCTCCAGACGAACGGTGCCATCGGGTCGTCGTTCGTTGTGCCTGGCCTGACGCTGACCGCCGGCGACAAGTACGTCCTGTCGGTCGAGGTGACCGGTACCGGGCCCACCAGCGTCAAGGGGAAGATCTGGAAGCAAGGCACGACCGAGCCGGACTGGCAGCGTACGGGCACCAACACCTTTGCTGGACTCCAAAGCGCGGGGGCTGTTTCGCTCCTCGCTTACACGCCGAACACGCCGACCCCGGCAGTGGTCTCGTTCGACAGCGTCAAGGCTGTCGATCCGGCTGCACTCCCGCCGGTCGACCCGGAGAATCAACAGCCGACCGCCGCGATCGCCGTTCCGACCGTCAACGGGTTGTCGGTCGACCTCAGCGGCTCCGGAAGCGACACCGACGGCACGATCACGTCATACGCGTGGAACTTCGGCGACGGAACCTCGGGCAATCAACCATCGGTCACCAAGACTTACGCGACCGGGGGCACCTATACCGTGACGCTGACCGTGACCGACAATGACGGCGCCACAGGCACAGCCACTCGGTCGGTGACGGTGTCGGACCCAGTGGAGCCGGGGGCCGGTGTACTCGCTGAAGATGAGTTCGAGCGCACCGCGTCCAACAGTTGGGGAACCGCGACAGTCGGCGGCGCGTGGACGCTGCGTGGCGGGACCAACCGGTTCAGTGTGAGCGGAGGTGCGGGCAAGATCACACTTCCGGCCGGGCAGGCTGTCACCGCGTACGCGGATCTCAACGAGATCTCATCGACGAGCACACGTGTCGAGGCGGTGTTCAGCCTAGACAGGATCGTCGAGGGACAGTATGTCGGGGTGATCGGCCGCAAGGTCGGTGCCGACTTCTATGCCGCACGGATCAAGGTGGAAGCGGGGGGCGCGGTCCGACTGTTCCTGCTGCAGACCAGCGGAGCGGTCGGCTCGTCGCTCCTGTTGCCGGGCCTCACCCTCACCGCTGGGGACAAGTATGTCCTGTCCGTAGAGGTGACCGGGTCTGGACCGACGAGCGTGAAGGGGAAGATATGGAAGCAGTCGGAGGTCGAGCCCGACTGGCAGCGCTCGGGTACCAACACATTCGCCGGGCTTCAGTCCGCAGGTGCGGCCTCCGTCTTCAGCTTCGGGCCGAACCTCGCGACCGGAGTCGGAGTGGCGTCGTTCGACTCCATCCGCGTGACAGATCCGTCGGTGGCCCCCTGAGTCCGCCGGCAGGTCGCCGAGCCACAGCTCAGACGTTCGAGCGATGACAGCCGAGCCGCTGTTGCGTCACGTCCAGATGTACGACGTCGCGCGGACTGCTCACTTCGAACGCGCCCTTCGCAGCGGCGCGCACACCACGATTCTCTTCGCGTCGCGTCGCTACGATTTCGACGAGGTGCTCGCCAGGGCCGTGGCCGCGCGGCGTGCGGGCGTGTGGGGTGCTTTCTGGTACACCCTCCGGAACGACGTCGATGTTCTGGAGACGGCAGAGCCGCTTGTTGCGCGCGCTGCCCCTCGCACGCTCGCTGCGGTGTTCGGAACTCGACTCAGGCGGCTGATCGGGGGGCCTCGCACGCGAGTCGTGGCCTACGCGATCGAGAACAAGGACCCCTGGCAGGGCCACGAATCCCTCCCGTTGTACGCCCGGCTGAAGTTGCGCGCCCAGCTGGGCCTCCTGCCCCTCGTATGGAGGCAGCTCGACCGTATCGCCTACGGTACCGACCAGTGCGCCATCCTCTACAACAGTCGGTTTCCCGCCGCACGCCGCTCACATAGGCGACCGGAGGAGCGGACGGTCGCGGCGCTCCCGGCCGCAGAGGCCGTCGGTGGCCCGCGCGATGCCGTTGTCACGTTCCTCGGAGATTTCTCCCACCGCAAGGGGTTCGACCACGTGCGTCAGGCGTGGCCATTGGTCGCGGCTGACAGATCTGACGCGAAGCTGGTGCTGATGGGCAAGGGTGGTGGAGTGCGCGAGGCAGAGGGCCTGGCGGAATCCCTGACATCCGTCCGCGCGGTGATCGACCCTGATCGAGACACTCTCTTCGCCGAACTCGCCGGCACCAAGGTCCTCGTGCTGCCGTCGCAGCCGCGTCCGCGCTGGCGGGAGCAGGTCGGGCTTCCGATCGTCGAGGGGCTGGGCCGTGGCTGCATCATCGTGACGACGTCCGAGACAGGGCTTGCGGGGTGGCTGTCGGCGAACGGCCATTACGTGATTTCGCCCCCGGACGATGTCGATGCTCTCGCGGGTGCTCTGCTTCGTGCGCTTGCCGATCCACGCTCGCCTGCGGATGTCGTTGCCGAGCTACCGGCCGTCGACGGTCGCGTGGAAGCTGAGCGGTGGATGCTCAGGGCACCCGAGCCGGCGACCCGCTGAACCACGCGGGTGCAACGTAGAGGTAGCGCAATGCTCCTCGGTCCGCGACGGCGTGGGCGATGGTGAGGGAAGCGGCGATCGCCGTGGCTGCGACCGTCGGGACAAGCAGCCAGCCCCACGAGGATCCCGCGAGCAAGTCGTTCGGGAGAAGTGCGAGCAGCCATCCGATGAGGAGAATGATCGAGGTGTGGGTGACGTAGACGGGGAGCGTTTGCGCTCCGAGGCGACGTAACCCGCGCCAATGCGAAATCACCTTCGCGACACCGAGCCCTGCGATCAAGCCGACCACACTCGTCGCGAAGTAGTAGCCCGGTACCGTTCTACCCCATCCGAATGCAGTGCCGAGCACCGCCATTGCGAGCCAGAGAACGAATCCCGCGGTCAACACCACCGCTGGCAGCCGTTCCGATGCGCGGAGGATCGTGGAGCGCAGATGCAGGCCCACCAGGAAGAAGAAGAAGTATTTCGCCAAACCCGCCCACCCTGTGTTCGCTTCCGGGAACCATTCAGCGGACCACGAGAGGGACACGAAGGACAGCACCGCCGTGCCTGCCAGCTGAACTGACACGGGCAGTGCGAAGAGCAGTCGTGCGATGACGAAGAAGAAGGCGAGCGCCCAGATGAACCACAACTCGAAGCGGGGGGCGAAGGGCAGGAACGGAATCTGAGCGAGCTGTGCTAGGTAGTTGCCTTTCGCGCCCTGGAGGTTCAGTCCCAGCATGAAGGTGAACGTCGCGATGACGCTCCATAGGAGGTAAACCCATGCGAACAGCGAGAGTTTCACGCCCCAGAGGGAGCGCCACGGCGCTGTCATCCACTTCTGAGCGAACAGACCCGCGAGCAGGAAGAAGACGGGTAGCCGAAGGGTCGCGATCGTCTCGTTCACGAGGACCCATCCGGTGACCTCGAGTCCGGCTTCGCGGAGCCACTGCGCGGTGTGAAAGAACACGACGAGTGCAATCGCAAGGCCGCGGCCCGCGTCGACCCAGCCCAATCGGTTGCGTGCCGTCGTCATGCGCGCGGAATTCCGGGAGTGAGGCGGGTCAATGAGGGGAGCATCTCGCGATACCCGTACGTCGCGTGGGCGATTGCCAGCGACAGCGTCAGCATCATGATCGTGAGAGCCGACCCGTAGGGACTGAACACGAGGTCCCACAGCCCCCGCAGCGTCACCCAAGCGAACAGTGCGGTGATCGCCCCGTTCTCGTAGGCCGAGAGAGAGCCCCTCACCATCACGACCAGGAGAATGACTGCCAGCGCCGCGCCGAAGAGGCCGAACCAGATCCACAGGTCGCCCAGCACCGAATGCACCTCGACGGCCGCGCCGAACATGAAGCGCTGGACATAGCCGTTGTCGGGGTTGTAGCCGATGCTCATCATGGCCTGCTTCGCGGCGGCGATGTCGTCGTAGTCGGCCTTGATGCCCGAGCCGAGCCCCAACGGATGCCTCGCGACAAGTGCCGCCGCAGCCGCCGCTTCGGGTCGTGCACCGAGGAGGAGGTTACCGCCCGTGGCTTCGAGCTGAGCCGCGGTCCGGGCCCGTGTCGCCTCGCCGAAGGCGCCTTCGACGATCGCCGACTGCAGCACGAAGAAGGTCGCCATGCCGATGCCGACGACCGCGATGATGAGGCTGGTCCCACGACGATGGCGTCCGGTGCTGCTCACGACCTTCTGCCACAGCAGGATGGTGGCCGCCAGCAGGAGGAAGGACGAATTGGACCGCGAGTCGTTCATGAGCCCGATGCCCGCGAGCGCGACCAGCGCGCCGATCGAAAGCCATACGCGTCGCTGCGACGACACAAGGGCGAGGACGAGGAGTGTCAACGGAATGGAGAATGTGAATCGCCACGTGGTCGGCTCGCCCAGCGACAGCGGGATGCTGAGCACGGCGCCGACGCCGAACGCCACGCAAGTGGCGGCGACACCCACGACTCGGTGGGACCAGAGCAGGAAGCCGATCCCCGCGACAAGGTTCACTAGTAGCGCGGAGCGTTCGAAGGTCGCGGCGCTGATGGTCGTGTGCGTGATGGCATGAATAGCCGTCAGCAGTGCTCCGGAGGCCGCCGCGGCCGCTGCGACGATGGCGACCAGTGCCCAAGTTCGGCTCGCCGCGGCGATCCTGACCCAGACCGGAACCAGGGCAAGGACGACAATTGCTCCCGCGGTGAGCCCGAACGCGAGGTCGTAGTCGAATCCGAGAATAGTCGTCCCGGCGAGGGCCACGACTCCGCTGGCGGTCATCGCCGGTGCAGACCGGGTGCGCACCATCAGGCTCATAGCGCTCCCCTTTCCTGCCGCCGCCGGTCGGGAGAGGCCGTACCCCTCGACACAGGTAGGCGCAGTCTACCAATGAGACTGCGCCCACCTTGCCGGGATCAGTACGAGCTGATCGCTCCCAGTCTCGGGCTTGTTCCCACGCCGATGGCCGCTGCGACGGGAGATAGCAGGGTTCGCGCGACCGTTGTCGTCGACGTCTTGGCCTCCGGCGTCAGAGCGAAGTTGGAGGCGACTATCGAGGTGCCTTGCAGCAGCTTTGAGGCCTTGTCTCCTCCGGTGTGGGCGCGGAAGTCCTCGAGCGTCTTGAAGCTGCGGGTCCCTGCGCTTCCGTTTGCCCAACAAGAGAAGTTTGCGGGTGCGGTTGCGCTCGTGCGCCAGTAAAGGTTGCCGTCCATCCTGATGCCGAACTCGTTGCCGTACTTCTTGAGCGACAGATCCTGCGACAGAATCGGGCAGCTACCTGAGCCATATGCGATCACGTTGTTGCTCACGCTGATGTCGGAGACAACCCACGGGATCTTCGCCGCCAGTGTGGAAACCTCTTGACGACGCTCGTCTTGCATGAACTCGAGCGCTCGGTCGTTCGCGGCGAGCGTGTTGTTCCACACGTCGACGTCGCCGGTGTTGAAGATCGCGATGCCTCGCCCGTTCTTGACGGAGTAGTTGTCAGCGATAATCGCCTTCTGTGAGAGTTCCACGAGCAATCCCGTGCGGGAGTGCCCTTCGAAGGTGTTGCCCGTGATCGTGATGTCGTACATAGAGACATCGAACCAGGCGCCCATCGGGCCGTTGCTCCGGAAGACGTTATCGACGATCTTGACGCCGTCGGAGGCGCTGAACTTGAGACCACCCGAGGACGGCGCCCAGTTGAACTTCTCGGCGTTGTTGCCCGTGATCAGACTGCTGCGTAGCGTGAGGTTGTTCGCCTTGTTAGCGCCCACGCCCATCAGACCGTTCTTGGTCAAAGTGAGGTTCCGGTAAGTGTGACCCTGCGCCCATCCGAAGAGGCCGATGGTGGCGTTCTCAGTGATCACCAGGTTCTCGACTGTGGCTCGATCGACTTCCGTCGAGACGGTGCCCAGTTCCGCAAGCGTGGTGGCATAGCGCTTGACGCCGAAGCCCCGCAGGGTGGTGTCCTTACCGTGGACGCGAATGGCTTTGGCAAGAGTGCTTGCCTCCACCTTCTTACCGGAGGGATCCGTGCCCAGGATCAGACGGTCGCCGGCCTTGTCGACGTAGAACGTGCCAGCCTGGACCTGCGCAGCCGAGGCGACCTGCTTCTGTGCGACGCCGTTGATCCACACGCCGTCGGGGTGCCCGGCCATCGGATAGGAAGGATCGACGAAGCGGCGCGACAGATCCTCGCCCCTCGTGTACGACACGCGGGAGTCGAAATCATAGCTCCAGCCGGTCTTCGACCACGTCGCCCCCGACTTGGTAAAGCCGCTCACGAGGGATGCGCCGTCGAACCACACCGCTTCGTTAGGGTGCGCCTGGATGGTGAGCGCCTTACCGCTGGGGACGTAGACGTACTCGTGGTAGGTGCCGCCGCGAAGAACAATCGTCTTGCCACTCACCGACTTGTCCACTGCGTACTGCACACTGCCGTACGGGTCGGCCTTGGTGCCGGTTCCCGTCTTCGTACCCTTGGCGGCGACGTAGATGGCACCGCTGGGGACGGCATAGGCCGCCTGCCCGACAGGCACCGAACCGACTGACGTTGCGGTGGGGGCGGGGGCCGGGGCGGGGGCCGGGGCCGGGGCGGGAGTGGTGGGGGCCGGCAGGGTGACTGCCACGCCCCCTGTGACGGTGGTGCTCGTGGTTCCCTTGACGACCGCGATGTTATCGGCGCGCACAACTGTGGCCACGCTCGACGCGGAGAGGTAGGTCCCTACCCCGGGCGTGCCGGCCGTCGCGATGCGGTTTGCAGTACCGTCGTTCGCGCTGACCTGCCAAGCGGGCGTCGCAGTCCCGACCAACCATGCGCGAGCCTGTAGCTTCACCGGACTTGTGCCGGAGACAGCGAACTCGACATGGAATGCCTTGCCAGCGGTGATACCCGTCGCGACCGTGCGGGGGTCAGCGATCGTCATCTCTTTCGCTGCCGAGCCGTCCGTCCGGCTGATCCAGAGCGACAGTCTCCCCTGCGTCATGACTCTTGCCCGTGCTTGGTATTGGTAGCCGGGCTTCATGCGCTGGGCAAGGCTGATCGTTGCGCCGTTACCTGAGGTGTAGCTCCGGTCAACGGAGAAAGTCCCGCCGATCGTGCCGTCCAACTGGCTGACCGAGGGGAGCGAGGCGACGGCATTCGCGCCGGGGCTCAGCGTGACGGTGCCCGCGGTGCCGTCCGTGGCGAAACGGCTCGCGCTGGCAAGCGTGTACTTCTGGCCGGTCGGGGCCGCGCCCCAGCCGGAGGCGGTGCGGCTGAAATCATCATGGACGAGCGCGGTTGCCGGCGCGAGCGCGGCGGCTGGGGCGACTGTCCCGACGACGATCATTGCAGCGACAGCTGCGACCCCCATGGTCAGTCTTCGGACTGCGCTGAGCGCGCGGGAAGGGTGCAGCTTAGTGCGTGAGTTCATAGGTGTGTGCCGGCGGGGTCGGGAGCGCTCGGCGATTGCCCTATGTAATCAGACGACTGTCCGTCTCCCGGGGCGATGAGAGCATTCTCACCGCCCCGCACCTCACCGTGTTCCTTGTTCCGCGGTCGCGGAGTGGCCCCGGGCGCGAGATCCATCGGTGGCGGGCGGAACTGGCGACGCCGCGGGTACCTCGCCATAGTGCGCGTCGCCGTAGCGACTTCGCACTCGGCGAGGGAGTCGTGTGAGGACGACTCCCAACACGCTCACCGACGAGGAGTCCAGCGACTCGACCACCTTGCGCAGTGCGCGCGACGACGTGCGCTTGTAGCGCGTCACCAGGAGCGCGCCGTCCGTCATGTTCGCCAGCCACTTCGCGTCCGTCACCGAGAGAAGAGGGGCCGAATCGACGATCACCAGCTCATAGATGTCGCTGGCGTCCGTGATGAAGTTCCGCATCAAGTCGCTGGCGAGCAGTTGGCTCGGGTTCGGAGGAATCGATCCTGCGGTCAAGACGTGCAAATTGTCGAATGCCCAGCGCTGCGCCGCGGTCGGGAGGGGAACGTCGCCCATCAGGACATTTGTGAGGCCGACTGCTGGTTCCAGCTGTGTGAGCCCGCCGAGCGATGGGTGACGCAGGTCCGCGTCGACGAGAAGCACATTCTTTCCGGATTCTGCGAGTATCAGGGCGAGCGCGGAGGCTACAGAGCTCTTCGACTCCTGTGGTGCGGCCGAGGTCACGACGAAGGAGCGAAGGCCACCCCCCATCCCCAGGAAGCTGAGGTTTGCCGCGAAGCTGCGGATGCTCTCCGCCTCGATGCCGAGATGATCGCTGAGTATGGCGCCCGGGAGCGTCTTGTCGCTCCGGGTAGTGACGATCTCACCGACGACAGGCACTGTGGTGATGCGCGCGACGTCCTGCGCGGACCGGATCGTTCGCCAGAGCAGTGTGCGCACAACCGCAAACGCGATGCCGAGGATCAAGCCTGCTGCGAGCCCCATCAGCGTATCCAGGCGGGTGTTCGGGGCTATGGGGAATCTCGGCTCGGTCGCGCCGCGGATGGTGGTGAGGCGAATGGCAGGGGTGCCGTTCTCCGTGGTCGGGGACACTTGGTTCTCGACCACATTCGTGAGGCTACGCATCGTCTCGTCCGCGATCGCGCGCGCCAACGTGCGACTCCTGCTCGTCACACCGATCTCGACGATGAGCGTGTCGAGCGGAGCAGAGGCGGAGATCGTGCCGGCGAGTTGCTCCGGTGTCGTATCGAGCTTCAGTTTCCGGATGACCGGTTCGAGCACGATCTCCGACTTCGCCAGTAGCACGTACGTGCCCACCAGGTTGCCGATGTAGTTACTGCCCTGCACGAGCTCGGACGTCGTGCTGCCACCATCGCTCGTCACGAGCGCGGCGGTTGTGGAACGGAACGTCTCCGGGAGAGACGAGGAGTACACGTAGGCGGCACCGCCGCCGACGGCGGCTAGCAGGAGAACAATCAGCCAGTTCCGCCAGATCGCAGCTAAGTAGTCACCGAGTGACATACGGACCCCCTCCATCGTGCGCAAGCCAGACTTCCGAGCAGGCGGAGATCGGCGGACCTGTGGAGTCATTCTAGGTGTCGCGAGTAGGAGTTTCCGACCTGCGCCCGCTTGGTCTCCCAGCGGCACGGAGGACGTCCGCGATCTGCTCTCGATAGGCGGTAGGGGAGTGCCGCTCGGCCGCGCTTCTCGCGCTGGCGTGGACCTCGTCTCGGACCGTCGACCACTCGTCGATGATTCGCTGGAGCGCGTCCGCGATCGCTCGGGCGCTGTCCGGTTGGGCGAGGAAGGCGGTCGAGTGCCCTCCGGCTGCCTCTCGGAGCCCGCTGGTGTCGCTGGCGATGATCGGCCGTAGTGCCAACACTCCCTCGACAGCAGTGTTCCCGAAAGGCTCGTCCACCCGGCTCGGCACCACGAGCACGTCTGCTGCTTCGAGGAACGGCCAGATGTCGGCATGGAATCCGTGTAGCACGACACGTCCCGTGAATCCCGCAGCCGTGATCCGGTCCGCGAGTTGGTGCTCGTACCACTGATACCCGTCGAATGCGGACCCGACCAGGTCGATTCTGGTATCGATACCGCGCTCGTCGAGGAGCCGTGCAGCTTCGATCAACAGATCTGGGCCTTTGCGGGGTGAGAGGCGACCGACGTAGAGCACCCGCAGGGGGCCGTCGATGGTGGCACGGGGGTTGGTTGGGTGCGGCGGAGAAGCGACGCCGTTATAGACCACCTGAGCACGTGCGCCGAGCCGGGGAAGGCTCCGGGCGACGGTGTTCCGGCTGAAGTCGCTGTTGACGAGGACAGAGGTTGCCCAGGTATGGGGCATGTAGAGACCTGCGTTGACGGCGCGACTGCCAGAGGCTTCGGCCTCGTGCACATGGCTGACCACCGGGATGGACATCATGTTGCCTGCAACGGGCCATTGCGGGATTGTGACCGTGTTGACGTAGATGATGTCGGGGCGCAAGCGACGCAGGAGTCGCCATGCGGCGGCCCATCCGCGCAACGAGAGGCGTGCTAGTTCCGGCCATCCTCGTGGCCGGAGAAGCGCTTTTCTCAACACGAGCATGGGGACGATGACCACTTCGGCGCCGGCGTCCCGCAATTCGGCGATCAGTGGGCCGCCGGACGGCACAGCTACGACCGTCCGATATCCCGATCCCACGGAGGCGATCACGCTTTCGAGGAGCATTCGGTCTGACCCGAAGAGCTCCGTCCCGGGGTGAACGAACAGCACGGTAGGCATGGCCCATCCTCTCGTATGGCGCGGTGGAATGGCGTCCCACGCCTGGGCCGCGCGGTTGCCCCGCGTGGCGCGGCTAGTCTGGTGGCAACGGTGGTTTTGGAGGAGAACACTTGGTCGACTCGATGCTGCTCGTGTGCGCTGCGAACGTCTGCCGCTCCCCATTGATGGAGTATGTGCTCTCGCAGGCGGCGATTCAGGCGGAAGCAGATCCGGCCTGGTCGGTGATCAGTCGCGGGCTGGAGGTGACCCGCGCCGAATCGCTGTGCGCCATCGTCTCCGAGCTCGTGGCGACGACGGAGCGCGGCCGCTCGTTCGCGGCGGAACATAGGCCTGTGTTGCTCGAGGGGGACCTGCTCGATGGGCAGGATCTCATTATCTCCGCCTCTGGACGCGAGCGCTCCGCCATCGCCCGGCTTCGCCCCGACCTGCGGGACAGATCTTTCACGCTCAAAGAGGCGGTGCGCCTGGGGCGGGGACAATTCAATGATGAAGAGATGCTCCGCGCTGCCGAGCGCGCCCCAGGACCAACCGGGCTTGCAACGTACGCCGCAGCCCTCCACGAACGCCGAGGTCGGGTCGATTTCGGCAGGCCGCGACCCACGTTCCGCCGGTCGGTGCCACAGCTGGATCCGATCGATATTCCGGACGTGCATGATCAGAAGCGGCGGGTCCACCTGCGCACGCTGAAGGAGGTCCAGGCCGTTGCAGGAGATTTGGGGCTCCAGCTTTCAGGCTTTCTGGGAGGCTCGGGTATCTCCAGGCGCCGCGGGCACTAGCTGGACTCGACGTGCCACCTTCGCGTGCGAATGTACGGAATCGCAGTTCGCGAGCCGCAGGGCAAGATTCTCGTACTGCGCCGCGACGTTCGCCCAGGTGAACTGAGCGGCGGCCCGCTCCCGCACGCGCGTGCCGATGTCCGTCACGTGCGACGAGTCCCGCTCCAAGGCGGTGAAGTGTCGCTGCACCTCCGCGGCATCCGCGAAGAACCACCCATGCTCGCCCAGCGTCTCGTGGTTGAATCCGACGTCATAAGCGATCACCGCGGTCCCCGCCCCCATCGCGCGCAGCAGCGACGGGTTCGTACCCCCGACGGAGTGGCCGTGCACATAGGTATGCGCGTGAAAGTAGAGAGCGTCTAGCAGGTCCTGGTCGTAGACGCCGCCGAGGAGTCGAATGCGCGCATCACCGGCGGCGGCCTCGTTGATCTTTCGTGTGTATTCGGCGCTGTACGGCGCCGATCCCACGACAACGAGCGGCAGGTCCGCGCCGCTGCCGTGGTAGCCCTCCACGATGTCGAGCACGTGGTTCTCGGGCTCAAATCGCGCAACCACGAGGTGGTATGCGCCTGGCTCCAGCCCGAGTTCGCGGATGCTGTCCTCGGGCGCCCGGTCGAGCAAAGGCGCGCCGTAGCGGATGAGCTCCGTCGGGACGCCGAACTCGCGGTCGTAGTACTCGCGGATGCCGGGGGCGTCGGCGATCAGGGCGTCCGCCCACCGCACGCCGAACCCCTCCGCCCAGCGGTAGTAAGCGCGTCCGCGCGCCCCCCACTTGGAGCGCTTCCACTCGAGGCCGTCCATGTGCAAGGCGACCGGGATGCCGCGGGCCCGAAGAAGCGGCAGGAAAGGCGAGTTCGCGGCATTGAAGACGAACGCAGCGTCAAAGCGTTTCCGCAGCATGGCGGACATTACGGACAGCCCGGTGTGGCTGAGCGTCTCGAGCTGCTTCACCGGTACAGCCGGCAGATGGACGACCTTCATCCCGAGGTATTCGCGATCGCGGGTCTCCGAGCCGCGCGTGTAGACCGTGACTTCGTGGCCCCGATCCACGAGTCGTCGACCGACTTCCTCCACGGCAGTCTCGAACCCGCCGTATGATGCGGGGACTCCGCGCGTACCGATCATCGCGATGGAAAGGCTCCTTTTGGCGGCCGGCGACGCGAGTGTCGCTCCGGACCGGGTCAGCGTGGTCAATACGCTCCTTCAGGCATGATCATGACTTTGGCCGTGCGCCACATCAGCACCAGGTCGTCCAGGACAGACCAGTTCTCCACATAGCGGAGGTCCAGGCGCACGCTCTCGTCCCAGGAGAGGTCGCTGCGCCCGCCCACCTGCCAGGGGCCGGTGATGCCCGGCTTGATGTACAGCCGCCGCGAGACGGTGCCGTCGTACGCCGTGACCTCGCTCGGCAGCGGCGGACGCGGCCCCACGACGCTCATCTCGCCGCGCAGCACGTTCCAGAACTGGGGCACCTCATCGAGGGAGTAGCGGCGCAGGATGCGGCCGACCCGGGTCACCCGGGGGTCGTCCTTCAGCTTGAACAGCGGACCCGCGCCCTCGTTCGCGTCCAGCAGCGCCGCGAGCTCGGACTCCGCGTCCACGCGCATCGAGCGGAACTTCACCATGCGGAAGATGCGGCCGTCCCGCCCCACCCGCGGCTGGGAGAAGAAGAGAGGTCCGCCGTCGTCCATCTTGATCGCGATCGCGATCGCGAGGGCGAACGGAGCGAAGAGCACGAGCGCCAGGGTCGAGGTGACGATGTCGAGCGCGCGCTTGATGATGTGCGCGCCGCCCTCGAAGGTCGGGATCTTCACGTGGATGAGCGGAAGCCCGTCCACCGGGTTCAACGACATCCGGGGGCCCGCGACGTCGGCGATGCGGCTGGAGAGGACGAGCTCGGCGGCCGTGCCCTCGAGCTGCCACGCGAGACGCTTGACGTACGAGGGGTCGCCGGCGGGCTGGCTGGCGACGAGGATCGTGTCGGCCTGCAGCGCCGAGGCGGCGCCGGCGACGGCATCCGTCCCGTGCACGACGGGGTAGGTCACCGTGCCGACGGTCAGCTCGTTCCGGTCGTCGTCGAGCACCGTGGCGCCGACGACGCGGTAGCCGCGGACCCCGTCCGGTCCGAGTGTGCGGATCGCGTACTCCACGTCATCCCGCGCCCCCACGACGACGGTGCGCGAGGCGTAGCGGCCGGCCTCCCGCTGATGCAGCAGCCAGCGCCGGTGCCCCCAGCGCGAGGCGATGAGCGCGAGCGTGCCGAGCGGCAGCGCGAGGAAGAGCTGCGAGCGGATGCCGTCCCACTCGAACAGGACGAACACCATCGCGAGGACGCCGAAGGCCAAGCCGGTCGCGTGCGCGACCCGCGTGTACTCGGCGGCCCCGGCGCCCATGATGGACGCCGCGCGCGTGTTGAACAGACTGAGCGTGCCGGCCCAGAGGAGCGCCGCGCTGAGCGGCACCCGGGCGAGCACCCACGGGTCGGCCAGAAGGATGCCCGGAGAGGACGCCAGCAGTGGCAGCAGCGACGCGAGGATGCACGACAGCAGCACCACGGCGGTGTCGCTGACGCGCAGCCGAGCCCGATAACGGCGCTCCCACTGCTGGCGGCTCACGAGTGCTGCGGACGCGCGTGGCGCGGAGACCTCGCGTCGCGTTGCCGTCAGGCCGAAACTCGGCAGCTGCAGCGCGGGTATGACCTCGTCGATCGCGCTCATCGCGCGTCCCCACAGACAATCGACTGTGTCCGCATTGTGCCCCCCAGCAACAAGCGATCACGGCAGACGACCTGAGTCGTCTACTCCCCCAGAGAACGCATGTGGCCCCCCCGGACCACGCGACGACACCACTCGTTTCGCGCTGCGTTCGGATTCACTGTAGCGCGCACCCCAGGGGTCGCGCGACCACATTCGTTAACTTCGTGTTACATGGGACGGGGATCCGGCTCACCCCGCGCGGAGCCGCAGCGAGATCGATTCCGCGGTCGCGCGGAGGGCGCCCAGGAGGGGCCCCTCGAGTGTCGCGAGGTCGTGGCGGGCCGCGGCGACGGCGATGTTGACGGCCGCGACGGGGGTGTCGCCGGTGGCGAAGACCGGCACCGCGACCGATCGGAGCCCGGCCGCGACCTCTTCGTCCTGCACGGCGTAGCCCTGCGCACGCGTCGCGTGCAGGCGGTCGAGGAGTTCGGCGAGCGACCGGGAGGCGTTGGGGCCTGTCGCCTGGGCGAAGTCGAATCCCTCGAGCACGCGGGCGATCTCCGCATCCGGGAGGTAGGCCAGCAGTGCCTTGCCCATCGAGGTGAGCGGCGCCGGGAGAGTGGACCCGACCTGGATGTTCGCGGTGACGAGGTCGCGGTTGCGGATGCGTGCGAGGTAGAGCACATCGCTGCCGCGCAGCACACCGAGGTTGACGGTCTCCCCGAGCGTCTCGGCGAGTGCGCGCAGCGGCTGTTCGCCGACCTGCACGAGCGTGGATCCGCGCAGCGCCGCCGAGCCGAGGGTGAGCACCGAGAGCCCGGGGCGGAGTCCGCCGTCGGGGAGCCGCTCGAGGAAGCCGCCCTCCTCGAGGGTCGCCACGACGCGGAAGGCCGTGGGGGTGGGGATGCCGGTGCGCTCGCTGATCTCGCGGAGCTTGAGCGTCGTCGTGGACTCGTCGAACAGCCGCAGCACCTCGAGCCCCTTGGCGAGGGCCTCGATGCGGTAGCGGGTGCCTTTCGTCGGCTCCGCTGCGGCGTCCGCGCCGGCGTGTGCGTCTGGGCCCATGGTGCGCAAAGGTATCGCCGAGGACCGTCCGCCGACAAACTCAGACACGGAAGACCCGCAGCTGCAGGGCCAGCGTCGCGTAGTAGCCGACGAGGGCGGTCAGCTCGAAGATCACCGTCTCGCCGAGCGCGGCGACGCCCGATGCCCAGGCCTCGTCGTCAAGATCGCCGTCCAGGAGAGCGAGGACGGTCCGGCCAACCGCGAGCTCGCGGCCCGCGAAAGGGGTGAGATCGGCGGCGCGCAGCGCGCGCATCTCCGTCTCGGTGACCCCGACACCGCGCGCGACGGCTTCGTGGGATTCCCGCTCGAAGGTGCTGTCCCACCGCGCCGCGACGAGCAGGATCGCCATCTCCCGCGACCGGTCGTCCAGATCGGTGCGGTAGCGCAGCGTCGCACCGAGCTCCTGCAGCGCCGCCCCGACCGCGGGTGCGCGCAGGAAGGCGTCGAACGGACCCGTGAGGCTCCCGTCCGCACGCGTGAGCGCGAAGTGCTGCGGCCCCTGCGCGCGCGGGCCGGTGGTGATGGCGTCGTACAGTCGCCGCTGGTCGACGGCGAGCGCAGCCGGGGTCAGCGGCGTCACACGGGGGGGCGCAGAAGCGTCCATGAGGTCGGTTCGTCCTTCCGCCGGTCTTCGGACTTGACCGCTGCGCTGATCACGATTATGTTCAGTCAACGAAACAAGCTTTCGCACAATGAAACCACAAGGAGTTGTCGATGTCGACATCCGTCACCGCCGAGCCGCAGTCCACTGCGTGGCTCGGGCTGGCCGGAGCCCGGGTGCTCGTCGCCGGCGCCGGCGGGATCGGCGGGGCGTGCGCGCTCGCCTACGCCGACGCGGGGGCCGACGTCCTGGTGGTCGACCGCGCCCCGGCGGCCCTGAGTAGCCTGGTCGCCGAGGCGGAGACGCAGGGGAAGCGCGTCGACACCTTCGCCGCCGACCTGACCGAGCGCAACGCCGGCGCACGCGTCGTGGCGGAGGCCGTCTCCCGGCTGGGCGGACTCGACGTGCTGCTGCACGCCGTCGGGATCAACGATCGCCGACCGGTCCTCGACTTCACCGAGGAGGAGTGGGAGCGCGTGATGCACGTCAACCTGTTCAGCCTCTTCGGCCTCGCGCAGGCGGCCGGCCGCCACATGGTGGCGCAGGGGCATGGGCGCATCCTCGGCCTCTCCAGCGTCTCGGGACTCCTCGCGCATCACTCGCACGGCCCCTACGCGGCATCCAAGGGCGGCATCAACCAGCTGCTGCGCGTCATGGCGCGCGAGTGGGCGCCGCACGGCGTGACCGTCAACGCCCTGGCGCCCGGGTACATCGAGACGCCGCTGACGGCCGGACATCTCGCCCATCCCGGGAAGCGCGAAGAGCTCGAGAGCCTCGTGCCCGCCGGCCGCCTGGGGACACCCGCCGAGCTGACCGGCCCCGCGCTGTTCCTCTCGTCCCCACACGCCGCCTTCGTCACCGGTCACGTCATGTACGTCGACGGTGGCCGCACACTCGTCTAGGAAAGGAGATCGACCATGACGGAGATCTACCCCCGGTTCGCCGGAAAGACCGTGCTCGTCACGGGCGCGGGAACGGGCTTCGGCGCCGAGATCGCCGCCCGCGCGGCACAGGAGGGCGCGAAGGTCGCCATCCACTACAACAGCTCCCGCGCAGGAGCCGAGAAGACTCTGGAGCGCGTGCGCGCGGCCGGCAGTGACGGCATCCTCGTGCAGGCCGACATCTCGAAGTGGGACGAGATCAAGCGGATGGCCGACGAGGTCTGGGCGGCGTTCGGCGTGCTGGATGTGCTCGTCAACAACGTCGGCGACGTGTCCAGCGAGCAGATGTCGTGGCGCGAGCTCACGCAGGAATCGCTCGATGCCGTCATCGACGTGGACGTCAAGGGCACGCTGCTCATGACGCACGAGTTCGGCGAGCGGATGCTGGAGCAGGGGCACGGCAGCATCGTCAATGTCGGCTCCACCGTCATCGTCCGCGGCTCGCCCCGCGCGCCGCAGTACGCGGCCGCGAAGTACGGCATCCTCGGCATCACGAAGTCGTACGCGAAGGCGTTCGCCCCCGCGGTCCGCGTGAACACGTTCGCGCCCGGCTTCATGGAGACCGAGCGTCTTCTGCAGCGCGAGGACTGGAGGAACGGCCGCCGCGAGCAGCTCATCTCCCAGACCCCCATGGGCCACATCCCGCCGCCGGAGTTCGTCGCGGGCACGTGCCTCTGGCTCGCGACCGACGAGGCCGCGCACCTGACCGGGGGCTACATGCTCGCCGACGGCGGATTCAACATGGTCGGCGCCTGAGCCCCGGCTCCTGAGCACGACACGACACGACACGACAAGGAAAACGACCAATGAAGCTCATCACCTTCGACGAGGGCCGCGTCGCCCGCCTCGAGCTCGAGGAGGGCGTCGTCATCGAACTCGACGTCCCCTCCACCCGCGAGTACTTCGAACGCGGCGGCGACGTCCGCGAGACGGGGGAGCGGCTCGCCTACGCCGACGTGACGCTGCGCGCGCCGATCCGTCCGAAGAAGTTCTTCCACACGGCCGGCAACTTCGCCGACCACCACAACGAGCTGACGGCGGTGGACTGGTCGCACCCCGTGCACAAGGGCATCGTGTTCTTCCAGAACCTCGACGCGATCATCGGACCCGACGAGGACATCGTCTACCCCGAGGGGCTCACGAAGGAACTCGACTACGAGCTGGAGCTCGCGATCGTCATCGGCAAGAGCGGCAAGTTCTTCTCCCCCGAGGAGGCCGAGGACTACATCGCCGGGTTCACCGTGTTCAACGACATCACGGCGCGCGACATCCAGCGCAAGGAGATGGAGTCGGGCGTCTTCTCGTTCTCGAAGGGCATCGACACGTTCTGCCCCATCGGGCCGTGGATCGTCACGAAGGACGAGGTGCCCGACATGCACAACCTCGCGATGCAGCTGCGCGTCAACGGCGAGGTGCGTCAGCAGGGCAACACCAACCAGACCCGCATCCGCTGGCCGCACCTCGTGGCCTACCACTCGCCGCAGGTCTTCTCCGCGGGCGACCTCATCACGACGGGTACCATCTCCGGCGTCGCCGCCGTGCAGAAGAACCCGTTCGACTTCTACCTGCAGCCCGGCGACGTCGTCGAGGCCGAGATCGAGGGCATCGGCACGCTCCGCAACAAGGTCATCTCCTGGGAGGAGCGGTACGGCCAGCCCGCCCCGCAGCGGGTGGACTGGTGAGGATCGCGAACCTCGCCGGCCGCCTCGTGCTCGTGACGGCGGCCGAGACCGCCGTCGACGTCGAGACCGCCTCCGGCGGGCGCTTCGGCCCCGACCCGATGGCGGCGTTCGCGGACTGGGAGTCGTTCCGCGCGTGGGCGGCGACCGTCGATGTCGCCGGCGCCGCGTTCGACCGCGCCGAGCTCGGACCGCCGGTGCCCCGCCCGCCGCAGATCTTCGCGATCGGCGTCAACTACCGCGAGCACGCCGAGGAGGCCGGCTACCCGCCGGACAGCCTGCCGGTGACGTTCACGAAGTTCGCCTCGAGCCTGACGGGTCCCGAGGCGACGGTCGCCCTTCCCGCAGGCAACGTCGACTGGGAGGTCGAGCTGGTCGTCGCGATCGGCGTCGGCGGCCACGGCATCGACCGGAGCGCCGCCTGGCAGCACGTCGCGGGCCTCACGGTCGGCCAGGACCTGTCCGAGCGTCTCGCGCAGATGGCCGGGCAGCGGCCGCAGTTCAGCCTCGCGAAGTCCCACCCGGGCTTCTCGCCGACGGGGCCCTGGCTCGTCACGCCGGACGAGCTGGACGACCCCGCCGACCTCGCGATCGCGTGCGCCCTCGACGGGGAGACCCTGCAGGAGTCCCGCACGTCGCGCTTGATCTACGACATCCCGGAGCTCGTCGCGCGGCTGTCGGCGGTCGTGACGCTGTGGCCCGGCGACATCATCTTCACCGGCACGCCGTCCGGGGTCGGCAACGCCCGCACTCCCAAGCGCTTCCTCCACGCCGGAGAGGTCCTCACGAGCACCATCGAGGGCATCGGCGAGATCACCACCCGCTTCACCGCCGCCGAGTGAGCGGCAACCGAACAGCCGTCGACGCCGACGGCCACGAAAGGGACACCATGACCGCGTTTCCGACCGGCTTCCTGTGGGGAGTCGCCACGGCAGGGCACCAGAACGAGGGCGACAACGTCACGAGCGACACCTGGTTCCTCGAGAACGTCTCGCCCACCGTGTTCCGTGAGCCCAGCGGCAAGGCGTGCAACGGGTGGGAGCTGTGGGAGGGCGACCTCGATCTCGTCGCCGGCATGGGCCTGAACGCCTACCGGTTCTCCGTCGAGTGGGCGCGCATCGAACCCGTCGAGGGCGAGTTCTCGGAGGAGGCGCTCGCGCACTACGAGGCGATCGTCGACGGATGCCACGCTCGCGGCCTGACGCCGCTCGTGACGCTCAGCCACTTCACGTCCCCGCACTGGTTCGCCGCGCGCAGCGCCTGGCTCGACCCGGAGGCGCCCGCCCTGTTCGCGCGGTTCACCGGCGCCGTCATGGACCGCTTCGGCGACCGCATCGCGTACGTCGTGACCTTCAACGAGCCGGACCTGCCGGAGATGCTCACCTGGGCCGGCCTTCCGCCGTTCGTCGCGGAGCTCGAGAAGCAGACGCTCGCAGCGGCCTCCGTCGCGGCAGGCGTCGAGCGCTACCGGGCGGGCAACGTCATGCTGCGCGAGGACTTCGCCGGCATGCGCGCGGGGATGACCGCCGCGCACCTCGCCGCCAAGGCGGCCGTCAAGGAGCGTCGCCCCGAGCTTCCGGTCGGGCTGTCGCTCGCGATGTGCGACGACGTCGCGGCGCCCGGCGGCGAAGCCGTGCGCAACCGCAAGCGCGCCGAGGTGTACGACTACTGGCTGCGCCTCGCTGCAGCCGACGACTTCGTCGGCGTGCAGAACTACGAGCGACTGGTCTACGGTCCCGACGGACTGCTGCCGCCGCCCGCGGGTGCCGTGCTCAACGGCATGGGCACGCCCGTCGATCCCGCATCGCTGCGCGGGGCGGTCGAGTACGCCCATCAGGTGAGCGGCGTCCCGGTCCTCGTGACCGAGCACGGGGTCTCGACACCGGACGACGCGATCCGCGCCGGGTTCATCGCGCCGTCGCTCGACCTGCTCGCCGACGCGATCGCCGACGGCATCCCGGTCCTCGGCTACTGCCACTGGACGCTCATGGACAACTTCGAGTGGATCTTCGGCTACGGGCCCCGGCTGGGCCTGCACGAGGTGGACTCGGAGACGTTCGCGAGGACGGCCAAGCCGAGCGCGGGGGCCTACGCCGCCTACGTGGCAACCGCCCGCGCGGCGGCCGCCACCGTCCCGCTGCCGTGAGGTCGCGGTTTACACTCCCAGGCCGGAAAACCGTTGTTGAGACGATTCAAACATTAGAGGGAGACTAACGACCAGGACACCAGTTCCACATGGCCTTTCCGGCCACCCTCAGTCACCCTGAATACGGCGGGCACCCGATTGCCCACGACAACGCAGTCACCACAGCACACCGATCATTGGAGATCAGGATGTCTCACAGCACCAGGAACCGCGCACTCGCCGCGGCCGCGGCACTCGCCGCATCCGCGCTCGCCCTGACGGCCTGCACCGGCACCGCCGGAAACGGCCCCACGGGCGACGCACCCGACACCGCCAAGCTCGTCATCGGCCTCGACTCCGACCAGGCGCCGCTCGGCTACGACCCCATCCGCTACTCGGCCGGTCAGCGGATGTTCTTCGAGGGCGTCTACGACTCGCTCTTCGTGCTCGCCCAGGACGGCAGCGTGGTCCCCGACCTCGTGACGGAGTTCACCTACAACGAGGACCAGACCGAGCTGACGCTCGACCTCGACACGAGCGCGACCTTCGCCGACGGCACGACGCTCAGCGCCGACCTCGTCAAGAAGAACCTCGACTTCCGCGGAGACTCCGACCTGTCCGCCTACTCGCAGCTCGCGACCGGCGGCAACAACGAGATCACCGAGGTCACGGTCGTCGACGAGGACACCGTCACCCTCGCCTTCGCCGCGCCCAAGCCCGGCTTCGAGGCGAACCTCGTGCTGCCGGCGGGTGCCATCGTCGGCGCCGACGGCGTCGCCGATCGCGGCAGCCTCGACTCCACGCCCGACGGGTCCGGCCCGCTCGAGGTCGACCTCGACGCCACCGTCAAGGGCAACTCGTACGTCCTCGTCAAGAAGGACGACCACCCCGACGCCGACGACTACCCGTTCGACTCCTACGAGTTCCGGCCCATCCTCGACCCGCAGGCGCGGGTCAGCGCCGCCATCTCCGGCGAGGTCGACGTCGCGTACATCACGGCGGAGACGCAGGCCCAGGCCGAGTCGGCCGGCATCGGTCACGTCGCCAACGGCGGCACGATCCAGAACATCATCGCGTTCGACAAGGCCGGCGCCACGGCGCCCCAGTGGGCGGACCCGCGCGTGTTCAAGGCGCTCTCGCTCGCGATCGACCGCGAAGAATTCGTCAACGCCGTGCATCCCGGCGAGGTTCCGACCGCGAGCGCACTGCCCGCCGACAGCCCCGGCTACATCGCGGAGCTCGAGGACGAGTACGCGTACGACCCGGAGGCCGCGAAGGACCTGCTGGCCGAGGCCGGCTACCCGGACGGCTTCGACCTGACGTTCACGATCAGCCCGACCAGCCAGCGCGACCTCGAGGCCCTGCAGCCGTTCTGGGCGGCCATCGGTGTGAACGTGACGCTGAAGAACGCCGCATCCACCGAGGAGTCGTTCGCCGCCGTCCAGAAGGAGCCGCTCGGCGGTCCCATCGCCCTCACGTGGACGAACCCTCCCGGCAACGTCTTCGGCGTGCTGTTCGGCTTCGCGAACTTCCACGGCGCGGACAACCCGGCGATCAAGGGCGCGGCCGGTGCGTACGGTGCGGCGGGCACGGACGAGGACGCGAAGGCTGCGGCCCTCACCGACCTCAACCGCGCGATCGTCGACGCGGGCTGGCTCATCCCGCTCTACGAGCAGCTCGCTCCGTGGACGTACAACACCGAGAAGGTCGCCGAACCGACCTTCGTCGGCGCCGAGCCCTTCCCGATCCTGGCGACGCTGACGCCCGCATCCTGACCGACGGCCCGGTGCCGGACGCACGTCCGGCACCGGGCCTCCCGGGAGGCCACCATGGTCATCTTCATCCTCAAGCGGCTCGCGTTCGCCGTCCTGACGCTCGTCGTCGCGACAGCCATCGCCTTCGTGCTGGTGCAGCTTTCGGGCTCGACTCCGGGCGGCGTGGCGCTGGGACAGGCGGCGACCCCGGAGCAGGTCCACGCGTACAACGTGGCCCTCGGCTGGTACGACCCCTGGGTCGTGCAGTACGCGAACTGGGTGGGCCAGGTCCTCACCGGCAACCTCGGCGTCTCGCTGATCGACGGCCGTGACATCGCGGCGGACATCGCCAAGCGCCTGCCCGTGACCGCGGCGCTCGCCGTCTTCGGGACGCTCCTCAGCCTCGTCGTGGGTGTCGTGATGGGCATCGTCGCCGCGGTGCGCGGCGGCGCCGTCGACCGCGTGCTCGCCGCGACCTCCGGCATCCTGCTCTCCCTGCCGGCCTTCTGGGTCGGCGTCCTGCTCGTCTTCCTGTTCGCCGTCCAGCTGCGACTGCTGCCGGCGACCGGCTTCGTGCCCCTGCAGACCAACCCGGAGGCATGGGCGCGTTCGCTCGTCCTGCCGGTCCTCACGATCGCCATCACGTCTGCGGCCGGCATCGCCCGGCAGACGCGCGCGTCCATGGGCGAGGTGCTCACGCAGGAGCACATGCGGAGCCTCCGGGCCCTCGGCACCCCCACGACCCGCATCATCTACGTGCACGCGCTGCGCGGCGCGAGCCTGCCGATCCTCGCGAGCATCGCCGTGCAGTTCATCGTCCTCTTCGGCGGCTCGGTCGTCATCGAGGTGCTCTTCGCCCTCCCCGGCATCGGCCAGGCGATGCAGTCCGCCGTCGGCTCTGCGGACCTGCCGTTCGTCCAGGCCCTCGTCCTGGTCGCGACGGTCGTCGTCGTCATCGTCAACCTCGCGCTGGAGCTCATGACCCGCGCCCTCGACCCGAAGCTGCGTGCGTCATGACCGTCTCCACGACCTCGATCGTCCGCGTCCGCCGGGCGGACCGCCACCTCGGCCGCCGACTCCTGCGCTCGCCGTGGGCGGTCGCAGCGGCTGTCTGGCTCGTGGGCCTCGTCCTGGCGTCCCTCACGGCGCCGCTCTGGCTGCCGTATGGCCCGCTCGAGCAGGACCTCACGGCTGTCCTGCAGGGGCCGTCCGCAGCGCATCTGCTCGGGACGGACGAGCTGGGCCGCGACATCTTCTCCCGCCTGCTGACCGCTGCCGCGCCGACCCTCCTGATCGCGCTGCTCACCCCGATCGTCGCCGTCCTCGTGACGGTTCCCGTCACGCTCTGGGCCTCGCGGCGCCCGCGCGTCGAAAGCGTCGCCAACCGGGTCAGCGAGATCGTGCTCTCCTTGCCCGGCACCGTCATCATCCTCGCCGTGATCGCCGCCATCGGCACGAACATGCCGGCCGTGATGATCCTCTTCGGGCTCCTGCTCTTCGGCGCGATGTACCGGATCTTCTTCGGGCAGGCCAAGTCGCTGCACACCCAGCTCTTCGTCGAAGCGGCCGCCGTCGACGGTGTACGGCCGATGATCGCGAGCCTGCGCCACGTGCTCCCGAACATGTCGACGACCGTGATCGTCCAGTTCGTGCTGCTCTTCGGCGCCGCGATCGGCCTGCAGGCGGGACTCGCCTTCATCGGGCTCGGCCCGCAGCCGCCCGAGCCCACCTGGGGCGGCATGATCCAGGCGGCTTCCCGTTTCATCTTCCAGCAGCCGTGGATGATGGTGCCGACGGGCGGCGTGCTGGCCCTGACCATCATCGCGGCGAACACCCTTGCCGACACCCTCGCCGGCGGCGTCTCGACCCCGCCTCCGCTCATCACGCTCCGCCGCCGGAAGCGGCCCGAGACCCTCACCACGACCGGTGCCGTCGCCCCCGTGCCCGCCGAGGACCGCGAGCTCGTCGTCGAGGACCTCGTGCTCGGGGTCGACGACGGCCCCGCCCTCGTGACCGGAGTGAACCTGCACGTCAGGCCCGGCACCGTGATGGGGCTCGTCGGTGAATCCGGGTGCGGCAAGAGCGTCACCTCGTACGCGATGCTCGGACTCCTCGCCCCGGGCCTGTCCGTCCGGTCCGGCCGCATCGGCTGGGGCGCCCTCGACCTCGCCCGCGCCGACGAGAAGGCCATGCAGCGCGTGCGCGGCCACGAGATCGCGTTCATCTCGCAGGAACCCACCAGGGCGCTGGACCCGATGTTCACGGTGGGCACCCAGCTCACCGCCGCGATCAAGCGCCTCCGGAAGGTCGGCGGCGCCGAGGCGAAGACCATCGCCGCTCAGCTGCTGAACGATGTCGGCATCCTCGACGTGCCGCGTGTGCTGAAAAGCTACCCGCACCAGATCTCCGGCGGCATGGCCCAGCGCGTCGCCATCTCGCTCGCGCTCGCCGGCCGTCCGAGCCTGCTCATCGCAGACGAGCCGACGACGGCGCTGGACGTCACGGTCCAGGCCGAGATCCTCGCCCTCCTGCGGGGGCTCGTTGCCGAGCGCGGCATGTCGATCATCCTCGTGACCCACGACCTCGGTGTCGTCGCCGACCTCTGCGACGAGGTCGCCGTCATGTACGCGGGGCAGATCGTCGAGACCGGCTCGGTCCGCGACGTGCTGCTGCGACCCGAGCACCCGTACACGATGGCGCTCCTCGCGGCCGACCCGCATGCCGCCGTGAACCTCCCGGGCACGACGCACCTGGCATCCATCCCGGGTCAGGTGCCGGCGCCCGCCCAGTGGCCGAGTGGATGCCGGTTCGCCGAGCGCTGCCGGTTCGCGAAGCCGGAGTGCGCGGCCTCCATCCCGCTCGAGCCGCGCTCGGTCGGCATCGGCGAGGTGCGCTGCATCCGCCACGAGGAGGTCCGCGGGCGTCAGGACGAATGGCGCGTGCCCGTCCCGATCGGAGGTGCGCTGTGAACGAGGTCCCGAACGAATCGCCCACCGACGAGCGCGGGTCGCTCCTCGAGGTCCGCAACCTCGTCGTGCGCTACGGCAAGAACAGCACTCCCGCCGTCGACGACGTGTCCTTCACGATCGGGCACGGCGAGACCCTCGGGCTCATCGGGGAGTCCGGGTCGGGCAAGACGACGATCGGCCGCGCGATCCTCGGCCTCGTCCCCGTCACGAGCGGCCAGATCCTGTTCCGGGGACGCGACATCACCCGGGCCAGCGCGGCCCAGCGCCGCGAACTGCGCGGCGACCTGCGCGCCGTCTTCCAGGACCCGTTCTCCTCCCTGAACCCGCGCCGGCCGATCGGCGACGCCATCGCGGAGCCGCTCCGCGTCGCCGGCGTCTCGAAGCTCGAGCGGGCGGCCCGCACGGCCGCCGTGCTCCAGTCCGTGGGTCTTCCGGGCGGCTCCGCCGACCGCTACCCGCGGCAGTTCTCCGGCGGACAGCGCCAGCGCATCGCGATCGCGCGCGCCCTCGTCACCGACCCGCGCCTCGTCGTGTGCGACGAAGCCGTCAGCGCCCTCGATCTCTCCACGCAGGCGCAGGTGCTGAACCTCCTCGCCGACCTCCGCCGCGGATCCGACCTCGGGTACCTGTTCATCGCGCACGACATGGCCGTCGTCGAGTTCCTCGCACAGCGTGTCGTCGTGCTCTACCGCGGCCGTGTGATGGAGGAAGGGATCACCGACGAGGTGATCCGCGATCCGCAGAACCCGTACACGCGCGTGCTCATGGCTGCCTCGCCCGTCCCCGATCCGGACGAGCAGGCGCGGCGCCGCGAGCTGTGGCAGGTGCTGCGCGCCGAATCCAAGGCGGCGGCGAGCTGAGCGACCGGTTAGACAGGCGACGCGTTGTGCAGCGGCGACAGCGTCTGCGCCGTCTCGCGGAACGTCGTGACCATCGGATTGCGGGCATCCATGCGGGTGCACAGGACGATGGTCGCCGGCTCGATGTCGTCGATCCGGACGTACGCCAGGTCGTCGCGGCGGTAGTGCCGCGACGCCGACTCGCCCGCGATGTTGACGCCCGCCCCGGCGGCCACGAGTTCCAGCAGCCCCTCGACACTGTCGGCTGTCGGACCGCGGCGCGGCCTGGACCCGTCCGGGCGCGGATCGACGACCCACCAGTCCACGACCTCGGGCACGCCCCCGCCCGCGGCGACGAACACCTCGTCGGCCGTCTCGGCGATCGTGATCGCCTCGCGGCCCGCGAACCGGTGATCCTTCCGCACGACGAGCACCCGCGGCTCGCTCCACAGCGGCTCCACGCGGATCCGCTGCGGCAACTGGAGCGGCCAGGGCGCGAAGACCACATCCGCCCGCCCGCTGTCCAGGTCGTCGACGGTGTCGAAGAAGCCCAACCGGCGCATCTCGATGCGCGCGTTCGGCACCTTCTGCAGCGTGGTCGCGATCGCGCTGGTCGTCAGCGCGCCCGCGCCGGCGGCGACCACCCCCACGCGGAGGCTCGGCGCGTCCACGTCGCGGCGCACCGAGATCGCCCAGTTGAGGACCTGGTCGTGGTCGTCCTGCACGCGGCGCGCGAGCGGGAGCAGCTCCCGTCCGTGCGGGGTCAGCTCGACCTTGCGCGGCGAGCGGTCGAACAGCTTCGCCCCCAGCTGCGACTCCAGTCGCGCGATCTGCTGGCTGAGCGACGGCGGTGTGATGCTCAGCCGTGCGGCCGCGCGGCCGAAGTGCAGCTCCTCGGCGAGCACGCAGAAGTAGCGGATGACGTGAATGGGGACATCCATGACCGTTATCTTAGCCGCAGCCTAACGGCGGGTAGGGATATCGAACTTCATTTCAGGCTCCCCCGACCGAAGAATAGTAGGACCAGTCTTACGACGGTGGCCGATGGCGGCCACCCGGCAGTTGTCTACGAGGAGGTAGCACATGTCCATGGCGATGTCTTTCCCCGCCGATGATCCCGAGAAGGTGCCGTTCGCCGGCATCCTTCCCGCCGCTCCCCAGCCCTATGTGCTGGGCAACGGCGAGGGGGAGCGCTCCCTCGTGTTCGATCAGCTGTTCACGATCCTCGCCTCCGGCGACGAGACCGACGGACAGTACGGCGCCTTCACGATGGCGGGGCGCCGCGGCGACCGCATCCCCGCCCACAGGCATCTGCGGACGCACGAGTTCTTCTACGTCGTCGACGGCGAGATCTCCGTGTGGATGGACGACAGTGCGGACTACCACTCCAAGACCACCCTCGTGACGGGCGACTTCGCCTACGTGCCGGCGGGGATCATCCACGCGTTCCAGATCCACAACTCGACGAAGGTGTTCGGCTGCGGCACCGCCGGCTTCGAGCGGTTCTTCCACGCGATCGGCCAGAAGACCGATGCGACCGAGCCCGAAGGCGTCTACGTGCCGCCGTTCGAGGTCCTGCGTGCGGCGGGCGAGAAGTACGCGACGGTCTTCATGCCCGAGTTCCAGTTCCGCGACTGAGGGCGCCCGTGCGCTCCAGCCTCGACATCGACGTCGCCCAGCCGGAGGGGTTCCGTCCCCTGTCCCTGGACCTCCGGGTCCCGGACGCGGACGGCGCCCCGCTCGTCGTGTTCCTGCACGGCGGCGGCTTCGCGCGCGGAAGCCGGAAGGTGTTCACCCCCGGCATCGGTGTCGAGCGCTCGTTCGACCGGATCGTCGCGGCGGGCCTCGCAGTCGCGTCGTGCGAGTACCGGCTGAGCGGGGAGGCCCGTTTCCCCGCCCAGCTCGACGACGTGGACGCCGCGATCTCGTGGCTGACGGCGCACGGGGCGGACCACGGCGTGGATGCGTCCCGGCTCGTCCTGTGGGGCGTCTCCGCCGGAGCGACCATCGCCGCCCTCACCGCGCTCCGGCGCACCGACGTGCGCGGAGTCGTGGACTGGTTCGGACCGGCCGACCTCGTCACGATGGCCGCGCACGACACCGGCGAGGCGCCCGCCGACACGCGCGAGGCGCGCTGGATCGGCGGCGCCGCCGCGGATCTCCCCGACCTCGCCCGCGCGGCGAGTCCTGTGCACAACGTGCACGAGGGCGCCCCGCCGTTCCACCTGGCGCACGGCACCGCCGACGTCCACGTGCCGATCGGTCAGAGCGAGCAGCTCGCGGCCGCACTGACCGCGGCCGGCGTCCCCGTCGAGCTCACCCGCGTGCCCGGGGGCGAGCACTTCTGGCGCGGCGTCACCGACACCGACCCCCTGTTCGACGCGGCGATCGACTTCTGCCTGCGCGTCACCCGATGAAGGATGAGACCATGACCGACACCGCCGCCGCCCCGCAGATCGCCGACCACGAGTGGCCGCCGCCGCCGTACATCCGCCCCGTCGGCGGGGAGCGCCCGGTGCGGCCGCGCGGCGCCCGCTCGTTCGAGGGGCTGACCTACTCGATGATCCCCGGGTACCGCCCGCTGCTCCTCGACGTCCACGTGCCCGAGGGCGCCGAGCGCCCTCCGGTCGTGCTCTGGATCCACGGCGGGGCATGGCTCATGGGCGACCGGCGTCTGCCCCCTGTCATGTGGCCGGCCGGCACGCTGTTCCAGAAGATCGTGGATGCCGGCTTCGCCGTCGCGACGCTCGACTACCGGCACTCGAAAGAGGCGCCCTTCCCGGCGCAGCTCCACGACGCCAAGGCGGCGCTGCGCTACCTGCGGCGATTCGCCGTCGATCTCGGGATCGACGCGGATCGCGTCGTGGTCTGGGGCGAGTCGGCCGGAGCCCACCTCGCCGCGCTCGTGGGCCTCACCGGCGGCCAGGCGGAGTGGGACGGCGACGAGGGCGTCCGCACGGGCGACACGCGGGTCACCGCGGTCGTGGACTGGTACGGCGTGCACGACGCCGAGAACCTCGAGCTGCGCTCGCTGCCGGTGGACACGGAGCTCATCCCGCCCTCGCACGCCGAGACCCTCTCGCGGGAGCCCCTCCTCACCCTGACCGAGGGGTCCGCGTACGGCGCGGACGCGCTGCGCCTCTGCTCGCCCATCTCGCATGTGCGCGGCGACGCGCCCCCCTTCCTCCTCATGCACGGGGAGCAGGACGGCCTCGTGCCCATCGTGCAGAGCGAGGTGTTCGCGGAGGCGCTGCAGCGGGCCGGCGGCGACGTCGAGTTCCGCCGGGTGCCCGGTGCCGACCACGTCTTCCTGGGCAGCGACCCACTCCCGCTCATGGACGAGGCCATCGACTGGATCTCCGCGCGCCTGGCGGCGCGCCCGTGACCGCGTTCATCGCGCCGGACCAGGACTTCGCCGGGGCCCCCCTCCTGCGCGGTGAGATCGCCCTCGATCCCGGTCACGGCGAGGTCGTCTCCGCGACCCTCGCGGTGACGGCGCTCGGTGTCTGCGAGGCGTGGGTGAACGGCGCCCCGGCCTCGGACGAGCTGCTCACACCGGGCTGGTCGAGCTACGAGTGGCGGGTGCGGGTGCGGGAATGGGACGTGACGGCGCTCGTCGCCCCGACCACCGTCATCGGCCTCGCCCTCGGCAACGGCTGGTACCGCGGCCGGCTCGGCTGGGACGGCGACCAGGCCGTCTACGGCGACGAGCTCGCCGGCTTCGCCGAGCTGCGGGTCCGCTTCGCCGACGGTCACGAGCAGATCACCGGCACCGATGACACCTGGCGATCCGGCGCCGGCGCCACGACGGCGAACGACCTGTACGACGGGCAGAGCATCGACGCGCGCCTGCGCACCGACGCGTGGCTCGCACCCGGCTTCGCCGGCGAGGGATGGGTCGGCGTGCACACCGTCGACGTCGACCCCGCCCGCCTCGAACCCGCCCTCGCCCCGCCCGTGCGGCGGATCGACGCCCTTCGGCCCCTCGCGGTGTGGACATCGCCGGCCGGACGGACACTCGTCGACTTCGGACAGAACCTCGTCGGATGGGTGCGGGTCGAGGTGACCGGCGAGGAGGGGCACGTCGTGACCCTCCGGCACGCCGAGGTCCTCGACGGGGATGAGCTCGGCATCCGTCCGCTCCGCTCCGCGAAGGCGACCGACACCTACATCCTGAGCGGCGGCGCCGATGTCTTCGAGCCGACCCTGACCTTCCACGGATTCCGCTACGTCGAGGTCGACGGCTGGGCCGGCGACGCCGACAGCCTGAAGACGGCGCTCACCGCCGTCGTCATCAGCTCCGATCTGCGCCGCACCGGGTGGTTCGAGACGTCCGACGAGAACCTCAACCACCTGCACGAGAACGCACGCTGGAGCATGCTGGGCAACTTCGTCGACGTGCCGACGGACTGCCCGCAGCGCGACGAGCGGCTGGGCTGGACCGGCGACCTCTCCGCCTTCGCGCCGACCGCCGCCTTCCTCTACGACGTGCAGGACTTCCTCCGCGACTGGCTGCGCGACCTCGCCGTCGAACAGGAGCACAACGACGGGGTCGTCCCGATCGTCGTCCCCGATGTCGTGAAGTACTTCACGATGCCGGAGGGGATGCCGAAGCCCGGTGCGACCGCCATCTGGGGCGACGCCGCGGTCTGGGTGCCCTGGGCCCTCTGGAGCGCATACGGCGACGCCACGGTGCTCGCCGACCAGTTCGACTCGATGACGGCGCACGCACGCACGATCGCCGGGATGCTGGCGCCCAGTGGCGTCTGGGACAACGGCTTCCAATTCGGCGACTGGCTCGACCCCGAAGCGCCGCCCGAGGAGCCGTTCCGCTCGAAGGCCGACCACCACGTCGTCGCGACCCTCTGCGCCTACCGCACGGCCCGGATTGTCGCCGAGACCGCGACGATCCTCGGCCGCGACGCCGACGAGTTCACCGCGCTCGCCGAGCGCCTGCGCGCCGGCTTCGAAGCGGAGTACCTGAACGAGGGCGTCATCCGGAGCGACTGCACCACGGTGTACGCCCTCGCGATCGTCTTCGGCATCCTCGGCGACGCCGACCGGGAGTTCGCCGGGCGCCGCCTGTCGGAGCTCGTCGCCCGCAGCGGCCATCGCATCAGCACCGGATTCGCCGGTACGCCCTTCATCGCCGACGCCCTCACCCAGACCGGGCACCTCGACGACGCCTACCGCCTGCTGATGCAGACGGAGTGCCCGTCCTGGCTGTACCCCGTCAGCATGGGGGCGACCACGATCTGGGAGCGGTGGGATTCCATGCTCCCCGACGGGTCGATCAACGCCGGCGAGATGACCTCCTTCAACCACTACGCGTTCGGCGCGATCGCCGACTGGATGCACCGCACCGTCGGAGGGCTGAGCGCCCTCGAGCCGGGCTACGCGCGCATCCTCATCGCCCCGCAGCCCGGCGGCGGGCTCACGTGGGCGGATGTCGCGCACGAGACCCCGTTCGGACGGGCGGCCGTGCGGTGGCAGCGGGACGGCGACCGGCTGACGGTGGATGCCACCGTGCCCGAGGGCGTCGCGGCGGTGCTGCGCCGTCCGGGCGCGGCCGACCTCGCGGTCGAGGCCGGCACGCACCGGTGGGACTGGGTGGTGGACTGAGCACGTGGACAGCGTGAGCCCTCCGGCGAGCGGCGCCGGATCGTGCGCCGACCTCCGGGTCGAGTACGCCGTCGCGCCCGACGCCGTCGCGACGGCCGAGCCGCGCTTCTCCTGGATCGCGCCGCACGCGCAGAACGCGTTCGAGATCGAGGTGCGCGACGGCGCCGACCGGCCCGTGTGGCGGAGCGGCGTCGTCGAGGCGACGACCACCCCGTCGGTCGCCTACGCCGGGGAGCCCCTCCGCTCCGACACGGTCTACGCGTGGCGCGTCCGCAGCCGGGGCCCGGCCGGCTGGACCGAGCCCGCCGGCGCGCCGTTCCGGACGGCCCTGCTCGCGCCGGTCGACGACTGGCGGGCGCCGTGGATCGAACCACGGCAGGACGACGCGGGCGTCGAGCGGTGGAGTCTGTTCGACTGGATCCGCGGGCTCGGCCCGCAGACCCCGCCCGCAGAGCGCCTGCGGCCCGCCCGCCTGCTGCGTCAGGCCGTCGACCTCGCCGCCGAGGTCGTCGACGCGCGCCTGTACGCGACCGCGCGCGGCGTCTACACCGCGTGGCTGAACGGCGAGCGGGTCGGCGACGAGGTGCTCGCCCCGGGGTTCGACAGCTACCTGCACCGCACCTCGATCCAGTCCTACGACGTGACCGGCGCGGTGCGCCGTGGGCCGAACGTCCTCGGCATCGCGCTGGCAGACGGCTGGTGGGCCGGATCGAACGGCCTCACCGGATCGACCGCGCAGTTCGGCGCCCGCACCGCCGCGACGTGGCAGCTGCACGTGCGCTACCGCGACGGCCGCACCGACGTGATCGTTCCCGGCGATCGTGTGCGCAGCGCGACCGGTGGCTGGACCTACGCCGACCTGTTCGTCGGCGAGCAGTACGACCGCCGCGCGGAGCCGGCAGGGTGGACGAGCCCCGGATTCGACGACGGCGACTGGGATGCCGTGACCACGGCGCCGGTCGACACCGGGGCACTCGTCTCGTTCGCGGGGGAGCCGATCCGCCGGGTCGCGGAGCTCTCTCCGGCATCCCTCGTCGACAGCGCCGACGGCGTTATCGTCGACTTCGGCCAGGTCATCGCCGGCCGTGTCCGCCTGCGACTGCGGGATGCGGCGCCGGGGCAGCGCGTCGTCATCGAGCACACCGAGGCGCTCGCCCCGGACGGCGCCTGGTTCCAGAACATCGTGGGCATCAACAAGGATCAGACCGATGTCTACATCGCGGCCGGCGGCGACGAGGAGTGGGAGCCCCGGTTCACCTTCCACGGCTTCCGGTACGCGCGGGTGCGCGGCCTGCCGGCGCTCGCCGACGGCGACATCGTCGCCGTCGTCATCGCGAGCGACCTCGAGCAGACCGGCACGTTCGAGAGCTCCGACCCGCGCCTGAACCGCCTCCACGAGAACGTCGTGTGGAGTCAGCGGGCGAACTTCCTCTCCGTGCCGACCGACTGCCCGCAGCGCGAGCGTGCGGGGTGGACCGGCGACGCGCAGGTCTTCGCCGCCGCGGCGACGAACAACGCGCTCGTGGCGCCGTTCCTCGACCGCTGGCTCGACAATCTCCGCGCCGATCAGCTGCCCGACGGCCGCATCCCGATCACCTCGCCCCGGTCGCCGTTCGACGCCGACGCCGCGGACCAGGCGGACGGGATCGGCGGGATCGTGGCCGCCGCGGGGTGGAGCGACGCGATCGCGATCGTCCCGTGGACCCTCTACGAGCGGTACGGCGACGCTCGCGTCCTCGCCGAGAACTACCCCGCCGTCCGGCGCTGGATCGATCACCAGCGCAGGGCGGCGCGTGCCGAGCTGCCGACATCCCTCGACGGGCAGGCGCTGTCCGAGGAGCGCCGCCGCGCGCAGGCGCTGCTCTGGAACACCGGGACGCAGTTCGGCGACTGGCAGACGCCGAGCACGATGGAGGGCCGGCCTCTGCACGAGGCCATCGGCATCGCCCCGCGCCTGACCGGGGAGCTCATCGGCCCCATGTTCCAGGCGCACACGCTCACCCTCGCGGCCCGCATGGCCGAGGTGCTCGGCTTCGCCGCCGACGCGCAGGCGTACGCGGACGAGGCGCGCGCCGTGCGCGCGGCCTTCGCCGCCGAATACGTGGACACCGCCGGGCGACTCCCCGTCGAACTGCAGGGCGTCCACGTGATCGCGCTCGCAATCGACATGATCCCGGAAGACCGCCGAGCCGCATGCGCCGCGCATCTCGCGGCCCTGGTCGCCGCCCGCGGGAACCGGCTCGACACCGGCTTCCTGTCCGTCCCGTACCTGCTGGACGTGCTGTGGGATGCCGGATACCGCGACCTCGCCCGCACCCTGCTGTTCCAGGACCGGTCGCCGTCCTGGCTGTACGCGGTCGACCACGGTGCGACGACGATCTGGGAGTCGTGGGAGGCCGTCGCGCCCGACGGTGCTGTGCGCCCGGTCTCGCTCAACCACTACGCGTTCGGCTGCGTCGACGACTGGCTCTACCGCCGCATCGCGGGCATCCGGCCGTCCGCGCCCGGCTACGCCGCCGCCGTCGTCGAGCCCGACCTCGACTGCGGGCTCGAGTGGGCGCGTGGTGAGGTGCGCACGCCCTTCGGTCCGCTGCGCGTCGGATGGCGGCTGGCCGACGGTGTCGCGACTATCGACACGGACGTGCCGCACGGCATCCGCGCCACCCTCATCGTGGACGGCGTCGCGCACGCGCTGCCGGCGGGTCCCGCGACGCGTCAGGTCACGCGGTAGGCCGTGTACCGCACCGCATCCGCCTCACGGATGCAGGAGGCGACGAACAGGGTCCGCTCCAGCCAGGCCAGCTCCGGCGCGGAGGTCTCGATCGTCACGACCGTGCGGAAGTAGTACTCCGACGGGTCGACCTGCTCGCCGCGGAGAAGCGCCTCGAGCACCTCGGGGGAGCCGCTGCGCACCCCCACGGCGTGCAGCAGCAGATGCGACCCACTCGGCGTCCGCGCCGAGTAGCGGCCGTTGATCTCGATGGACCCGTCGGGACGGACGACCTGCCAGTCCGCGCCGCCCGGGAGGATCTCGGCGGACACGGCGCCGGTGACGGCGCCACCCGTGATCGGGATGACCCGGCGGTGGCCGGCGCGGGTGTCGCCGTGGTCCTCGAGCGGGCCCAGCCGCACGTGGACGTCGAACGCGGGCTCGAGTCCGGGGACCGGCGCCGTCACGGGGTCACCACCGGCAGCTCGATGCGCGACGCAGTCGGCCCGGTGTGCGAGATCTCCTGGTGCGCCACGACCGTCTCCTCCGCCGTGAACGCCGGCTCGCCGGTGCCCGGGTTCCGCGCGTAGCGGGGATGCGCGCCGGAACTCACCTGGATGCCGATGCGATGACCCGCCGCGAACCGGTGATAGGTCGGCCACAGCGTCACGTCCACGACGCGGAACCCGTCGGCATCCGATGCGGGATCGGTGGCAGCCGTCGCAACCGAGCCGATCCGGCGGATGCCGTCGCACACCGTCATCGACCGGCCGTCGGGGCGGACGTCGGTGAGGCGAACGAACACGTCGAACGACGGGGCCGACGAGCGGACGCGGATGCGGGCGACGGGCTCGCCGCCGACGGTCACGGGCTCGGCGAGCACATCGCCGCGGAACACCGCGACATCCGTCCGCCGTTCGTGCGCGGCGTTGTCGACGGGCGCGGTGTGCGGGGTGAGGCTCGGACCGCCGAGCGCGGGCGTGGGTGCCTTGGGGTCGTACGTGTAGCGGGTCAGGTCACCGGCCGGATCGGCGCCGAGTCCGCCGCCCTCGCGGAGGAAGAGGGACTGGGCGACGCTCCCGGGAGGAGGCCACGAGGCGAGGTCGTGCCACTCCTGCGCGCCGGTGAGGTACGCCCGGACGGGTGCGGGCCGTCCGGCATCCCGGCCCGTGAACACCTCGCGCAGGAAGGCGACGCTCTCCGCAAGGGTGGGCCCGCCCATCTCGCGCGACGTATGGCCCCACGGGCCGAGGGTCAGCTGCGGCGGGTTGCCGGCCGCGACCAGCTGCGCGTACGTGCGCAGCTGCCAGGGCAGGAAGATGTCGTACCAGCCGCTCAGCATCATGACCGGCGCTGTGACGTCGGCCACCGTCGCGGTGTGCGACTGTCGGGTCCAGTACTCGTCGGTGAGCTGCTCGTGCCGCACCCAGTCCTGATACCAATCGTTCGGCGCGCCCAGCACGGCGGTGTCACCGGCGCTCAGCGGGAGGGCGTCGAACGCCCTGTCGAGCTTGCGGTCGGGGAGCGCCATCCCGAGGAGCGCCAGCGGTCCGCGTCGCATCCGGTCCATCATGCGCGTCCAGCCGAGGGCGTTGCGCAGGGCGTATGCGCCGTTGTCCCATGTGATGGCGCCGAAGTCGGGCATCGTGATGAGGAGGACGAGCGCCTCCGGCGCCGTTTCCGGCTCCTCCTTCTGCAGCCGCCCGGCGACCGCCCACTGCGTGTAGCCGAGGTAGCTCTGTCCATAGGTGGCGAGCCGTCCGGTGAACCAGGGCTGGCGGCGCACCCAGCGCAGCGTCGCGATCCCGTCGCGCTGCTCGTCGACCTGAGGGTGGAACACGCCCGGCGACCCCCACGTGCCGCGACAGCTCTGCACGAGGACGGTGAAGCCCTCGTAGGCGAGCGCCCGCGCGTCGCCGGCCATCGCCCCGCGCCGCCCGTAGGGACTCCGCAGGACGATCGTCGGCAGCGGCGGATCGACGGGGCCGACCGGGCGGATGAGGTCGGCGAGCAGCTCGATGCCGTCGTCCATCGGCACGCGCAGGTCGCGGTCGATCTCGATGTCGTACGGACCCGTCGGAGCGCCGCCCAGCCCCCGCGCATCGAACCTCTTCGTCAGGCGCTGCTTCACCGTGGTCATGCCGTCTCCTTGCGGATCGTCGTGCCGGGGGTCTTCGCCGCGGCGACAGCGGCCGTGCGCTGGGAGATCAGGAGCTCCCGCAGGTGCTCCAGCGCCGGCACCGCCGCGGCGAGCGCGGCGCGCTCCGCCGGCGAGAGGTCGGTCGCCGCCGCCGAGACGAGATCGGCGGATGCCGCATCGAACCGGTCGAAGAGCGTCAGCGCCTCGGCGGAGGCGACCACCTCGACGTGCCGGCGGTCGTCGTCGCGGGTGCGTCGGGCGACCAAGCCCGCCCGCTCCATCGCGGTGAGCAGGTTGCTGACCGTGGAGCGGTTGAGGCCCAGCAGCGCCGACAGCTCGCCGGGGGAGCGCACCGTGCCGCGCGGCAGAGCGCGGATCACCTCGATGTGGGAGTCGGGGAGGTCGGGCAGCTGCTCGCGGTGACGCGCCGCCGTCAGGAGGGCGCGGCGGAGCGGCGAGATGACCGCCGCGAGCCGCGCGGCGTCCAGGCTCACGACCGCACCGCCGACAGGGAGGGCCGCGCGTTGAGGGCGGCGGGGTCGAACCCGGCCGCGCGCTTGTACGACGCCGCTATCTCGGCGAGCTCGTCGGCGCCGATCACGTCGTGGATGTGCGCGAACCCCTCCGGCGCGCGCTCGCGGGCCAGCAGCATGACGCGCTCCGGGCCGGTCTGCCGCGTGCTCGCCAGCAGTGCCGCGGTCGCGGGTCGCCGGTCGGCGTCGTACGCCGCGAGCGCCGAGGGGACCGTGGGTTCGGTGGCGAGGCGGTAAGCGAGGGTGCGGGCATCGATGATCGCCTGCGACGCCCCGTTCGAGCCGTTCGGGTACATCGCGTGCGCGGCGTCGCCGAGGAGCGTCGTGCGACCGGTGCTCCACTGCGGCAGGGCGTCGCGATCGACCATCGGGTACTCCAGGATCTCGTCCGCCGCCTCGATGAGCGCGGGGACGTCGAGCCAGTCGAAGCGCCACGCGGCGAACAGGGCGGCAATGGGGGCGGCCTCGACGGCGCGGTTCCAGTCGACGGCCGGGGTGCCGGTGCCGCGACGCTCGGCGATGAAGTTGATCCGGGCGGTGCCCGCGGCATCCGGTTCGCTCAGCGGGTACGCGACGAACTTCTGCTCGCCGTCGCCCGCCATGATCATCGTCCGCCCGTCCAGGAAGGCGGGTCCCCGCGCGGTGCCCCGCCAGAGGGTCAGCCCGCTCCACGGCGGCGGCCCCTCCTCGGGGTACCGCTGCGCACGCAGAGCCGAGTGGATGCCGTCGGCTCCGACGACGATATCGGCCTCGATCTCCACCGGCCCGGTGTCGGTCGCGAAGCGCGCGGCGACGGCATCCGGTCCCTCCGTCACCTCGGTGAGCCGGTGCCCCGTGCCGACGACGTCGCCGAGGCGCTCGCGGACGGCCTCCCGCAGGGCCAGCTGCAACTCGCCGCGATGCACCGACAGCTGCGGCCAGCGGTACCCGGCGTCGAGGCCGCGGGGCTCGGTCCAGATCTCCTGGCCGAACCGGTTGTAGTAGGCGAGGCTCCCGGGCGCGACGCCGAGCGCGGCGACGCGGTCGCCCAGCCCCAGCTCGGTCAGCTCCCGGACCGCGTGCGGGAGGAGGTTGATCCCGACGCCGAGACCGCGGATGTCCGCTGCGCGTTCGTACACGCGGATGCCGTCGAATCCCGCGGCGTGCAGGCTCAGCGCCGCGGCGAGGCCGCCGATGCCGGCTCCGATGATGGCGATGCGCATGTCGACTCCCTCGTCACAGCACGTTGTCCACATAGTTTTGCCCGTGAACTACCCCGCTGTCCAGAGGTGGACGGAAGAAGTCGCGCCGCGCGGGTGCCTCGGTGGACGCATCGTGGCGTCAGGCCTGCTGGGGCTCCGCCGGCTCCATCGCGTGCGCGCGCTGCTCGACGAGGAGCTCGAGCAAGTGCTCGAGCGCCGGAAGGGCGGCGCCCAGCGCCTCCCGTTCCCCCGGGGAGAGCTCATCGGCGGCATCCGAGACGATCGCGGTGGACACGGCATCGAACCGGTCGGCGAGGGTGAGCGCCTCGGCGGAAGCCACCACCTCGACGTGCCGCCGGTCGTCTGCCCGGTGCTGCCGCGCCACCAGCCCGCCGATCTCCATCGCTGTGAGCAGGTTGCTGATCGTGGTGCGGTTGAGACCCAGGAGCACCGACAGGTCGCCCGGCGAGCGCACCGTGCCGCGCGGAAGTGCGTGGATGACGTCCACGTGCGAGTCCGGCAGATGCGGCAGCTGGTCGCGCTGTCGCGCCGCCGCCGCCAGCGCGCGGCGGAGCGGTGAGATGACGGACGCGAGACGCGCAGCATCGAAGCTCATGTGGACCCCCCTCGGCACACGATGAGTCATCGTCGCGCACGAGGGTGCTGTTTGTCGAGGGGTGGGGCGCTTCGGGGCGAGAGGTGCGCGGAGTTCATCCGCGCCGAATGGCGGGTGCAGCGTCGCACGACCCGCACTTCGGCGCGGATGAGATCGGGCCTCCGTCCTCACCCGCGGCAGAGTGCGGGTGCGGACCGCGCAGACCCGCAGGATGCCGCTGGCGAAGAGGCGTCCGCGCGGTGAGTCGCATCGGAGACATGAAGAAACCCCCGCGAGTAGAAGCCTCACGAGGGTTTCAGTGGCTCCGACGGGCGTCGATCCCGTGACCTCACGATTTTCAGTCGTGCGCTCTACCAACTGAGCTACAGAGCCGAGCGGCATCCGAAGAATGTCACTCCCGAGACGAAAGGCCCTTCTCAATGAAAAGGGCCCGTCGCTCGAAGCGACCCTGACGGGACTTGAACCCGCGACCTCCGCCGTGACAGGGCGGCACGCTAACCAACTGCGCTACAGGGCCATGCTTATTCAATTGTGTGGAAAGGGTGACCCCAACGGGATTCGAACCCGTGCTACCGCCGTGAAAGGGCGGCGTCCTAGGCCGCTAAACGATGGGGCCGAGCGAACCCGGAGGCTCACGCTTACCGACGCTCAAGCATACGCAATCCCGCGCAGAATCGGAAATCGCGGGCGTGGGTCGAAGGATGCCGGGGGTCCCGGATAAAGATATCCGTGCGCCGAAGCGCCGTCAGAGGGATGATGTGTTCGGGGAAACACTGGGTTCGTGTGACGGCTGTTGCTAATGTGAAAGCTGTTGCCCGATGACGAGAGGTGGTTCCGTGCGGTCTGAAGCCCCGGAATCTGCTGAGGAATGCGGCTGCGCGCCGACGCCGAAGGAGTGGCGCGCGTTCCGCAGCCCTCTGTCGCGCCGTGGCGCCATCGGGCTCGGTGCCGCCGGAGTCGTCGGCGCGGGTCTTCTCCTGGCATCCCCCGCCTGGGCTGCGTCGTACCCGTCATGGGATGACGTGAAGCGTGCGAAGGCGAACGAGGCGAGCAAGTCGGCGCAGGTCACTCGCATCGAGGGTCTGATCTCCCAGCTCGAGCAGGACGTCGCGAACAAACAGGCCATCGCCGAGCAGCTCGGCTACGAGTACGACCTCGCCCAGCAGGCGTTCGAGGAAGCGGCCGACCGCGCGCTGTCCCTGCAGGAGCAGGCCGACGCCGAGGAACGCCGCGCGGCCGAGGCCGCCGGCAAGCTCGGCCGCCTGGCGGCCCAGCAGTATCGGACGGGCGGCGACGACACGTCGCTCGAACTGTTCTTCTCCGACTCCGCCGCGAGCGCCGACGACCTGCTCGCCCGCCTCGGCACGATGGACCAGCTCCTCGCCGCGAACAAGAGCGTCTACGCCGACGCGATGTCGGCGCGCGACAACGCGCAGAGCCTCAGCGACCAGGCCGCCGTCGCCCGCGACGAGCGTGACCGCCTGCAGCAGGAAGCCGAGCAGAAGATGGTCGCCGCGCAGAACGCGGCGACGGCCGCGCAGGCCGCGCTCGACGCACAGGCCCAGCACCTCGACACGCTCCAGGCCCAGCTCGCCGCCCTCAAGGACACGACCGCGAAGACCGTCGCCGACTACCGCGCGGGTGTCGAAGCGGCACGCAAGGCACGGGAGGAGCGCGAGCGGCGTGCCCGCGCGGAAGCCGCGCGCAAGGCCCGCGAAGAGGAAGAGCGCCGTCGGCGCGAAGCCGAGGAAGCCGCCGCGGGCGGCGGCAACGGCAACGGCAACGGCGGAAGCCCCGCCGGCGAGGTCCAGGGCTCCGGGTGGGTGCGCCCCGCGGCCGGCTGGATCAGTTCCTGGTTCGGGTCGCGCGGCACGATCTGCGCGAACGGCCACTGCACGTCCACGGGTCACCGTGGCATCGACTTCGCGGCCGGCTGCTCGGCGCCGATCTACGCCGCCGCCGACGGGCGCGTCGTCTTCGCCGGATACAGCGGCAGCTGGGGCAACTACATCAAGGTCGACCACGGCGGCGGCATCATCACGGGCTACGCGCACATCAAGCCCGGCGGCTACAACGTCGGTTACGGCCAGCGGGTGTCGGCCGGTCAGGTGATCGCCTTCGTCGGCAACACCGGCGCCTCCACCGGATGCCATCTGCACTTCGAGGTCTACAGCGGCGGCCTCCGCATCAACCCGGCCCCGTTCCTCCGCGCCCGCGGCATCTCGGTCTGACTGGCCCAGTCCTCGGCTCGGAACGCAGAAGAGCGGATGCCGTGGCATCCGCTCTTCGTGTGCTGAGAAGTCTCAGAGGGTCTTCGGTGCGTGGCCCTCGCCCTGCGTGGCGGTCTGCGCGTCGTGCTCCTTGAAGCGGTCGAACGCCTCCGACACGAGCCGCTCCGCCTCGGCGGCGTCGCCCCACTGGTCGACCTTGACCCACTTGCCGGGCTCGAGGTCCTTGTAGTGCTCGAAGAAGTGGTTGATCTCGCCCTTGGTCCACTCGTCGAGGTCACCGACATCCTGGATGTGCGCCCAGCGCGGGTCCTTCGCGAGCACCGCGACGACCTTGTCGTCGCCGCCAGCCTCGTCGAGCATCTTCAGGACGCCCACGGGACGGACCTTCGCCATGACGCCCGGGTACAGGTCGCGGTCGAGGAGCAGGAGCACGTCGAGCGGGTCGCCGTCCTCGCCGAGGGTGTCCTCGAAGAAGCCGTAGTTGGCGGGGTAGCCCATGGGCGTGAAGAGCACGCGGTCGAGGAAGACGCGGCCGGTGCCGTGGTCGACCTCGTACTTGACGCGGCTGCCGCGCGGGATCTCGATGACGGCGTCGTAGGCGCCCATGTGGTTCTCCTTCGGAAGTGCGGAATGCCGCGCCCCAGCCTAGTCCGCGGCCGTCCGGGCCGTAACTCCGCCTGAATCGGCGGCGAGCGGCGGCCCGGGCCGCCGCGACGGCTGCGAGGCGGAGTTGCGGCTCGCGCCTCCCTGCACCCGGCCCGCACCCGGGCGGCACCCGGGCGGTACCGTGGCCTCGTGGAGCACCGCCCGAGCCTGGACCCCGCCGTCGCCGAGGTGCGCCGGGCCGTCCGCTCCGCCCTCGCGGGCACCCGCGGGCCCGTCCTGGTCGGGCTCTCCGGAGGCGCGGACTCCCTGGCGCTCGCCGCCGCCGTCGCATTCGAGGCGCCGAAGGCCGGTCTCGCGGCCTCGGCGGTGGTCGTCGACCACGGGCTGCAGGCCGGTTCCGCCGAGATCGCCGCGCGCGCGGCCGCCGCCGCCGAAGAGCTGGGCCTCCCCACCCGGGTCGTGCGCGTCGAGGTCGGGCGCGACGGCGGGCCCGAGGCCGCGGCGCGCGACGCACGCCGCGGGGCGCTCCGCGCCGCGGCCGCCGACGCCGGCGCGGCCGCGATCCTGCTCGGCCACACCCTCGACGACCAGGCCGAGACGGTCCTGCTGGGCCTCTCCCGCGGCTCCGGCGCCGCGAGCCTCGCCGGCATGGCCCCGGCGCGGGACGACGACGGGATCGCGTGGCTCCGGCCCCTGCTGACCGTGCGGCGCGCGACGACGCGTGCCGCGTGCGCGGCGGAAGGCCTCGAGCCGTGGGAGGACCCGCACAACCTCGACCGCCGCTTCCTACGGGTCCGCGTCCGCCACGACGTCCTGCCGCTCCTGGAGAACGAGCTCGGGCCGGGCGTCGCGGAAGCCCTGGCCCGCACGGCCGAGCAGCTGCGCGAGGATGCGGACGCCTTCGCCGAGATGATCGACGAGACCATCGAGGACATCGTGGAACCGGCCGAGGCCGGCATCGCCGTGTCGGTGCCGGCGCTCGCCGCGAACCCGCCGGCGCTGCGGCACCGCATCCTCCGGCACGTCGTGGCGAGCGAGTTCGGCGTGAGCCTGACTCGGACGCAGACCCTGGACGTCGCCCGGCTCGCGACCGACTGGACCGGTCAGGGGCCCATCGACCTGCCCGGATGCCGCGCAACCCGCAGCGGCACGCGCATCGTGTTCACGGCATCCGGAGCCGACCGCGCCTAGCTCTTCCCGCCGAACAGCCCGCCGAGCAGGCCGCCCAGGTCGATCCCGCCGGCCTTCTGCCCGCCGCCGGACGCCCCGCCGCCGAGCAGCCCGCCGATGAGATCGCCGATGCCGCCGGAGGACTCCTGTGAGGTGGAACCGCCGCCCTGCTTCTTCTTCGCGAGCAAGCCGAGCACGATCGGCGCGAGCATCGGCAGCAGCTTGCCGAATTCGATGCCGGCCGTCTGCGGCTCGGAGGTCAGGGTCTGCGCGACCTGGTCCTTCTGGCTGCCGAACACGTGGCCGAGGATCTTCTCGCCGTCCGCCGTATCGACCTGGTCGAGGTCGACGGAGTCGCCGAGGCCGGCGTGCCTGCCGAGCGCCGCCTCGATCGCGGATGCGCCTTCGGGGGTGGCGGCGTTGCGCTGCAACCCGCCGAGGATCGCGCCGCCGCCTTCCTGCACGGCCTGCGTCGCGGTGGCGGGGTCGACCCCGAGCTTCGCGGCGATCTGGTCGATCGGCAGCATGCCGAGGATGTCATCGAGTCCGGCCATGGGGGCTTCCTCCCGTGTCGTGAGCGGGCTCCGTTGCCCGTCGCGGGTCAGCCTATGCCTGACGGCATCCGGAGCGCCCCTGTCGAGTGCCTAGACTCGAACCATGCGCGCGGCCGACATCGCTGACCAGCTCTCCACCGTCCTCGTCACCGAGGAGGAGATCCAGGCGAAGCTCCTCGAGCTCGCCCAGCGCGTGGATGCCGAGTACGAGGGCAAGGATCTGCTCCTGGTCGGCGTGCTGAAGGGTGCCGTCATGGTGATGGCCGACTTCGCCCGTCAGCTCACCCGCGACATCACGATGGACTGGATGGCGGTGTCCTCCTACGGTGCGGGGACGAAGTCCTCCGGCGTCGTCCAGATCCGCAAGGACCTCGACACCGACCTGCACGGCAAGCACGTCCTCATCGTCGAGGACATCATCGACTCGGGCCTGACGCTGAGCTGGCTGCTGGAGAACTTCCAGTCCCGCGGCGCGGAGTCGATCGAGGTGCTCGCACTGCTGCGCAAGCCCGACGCCGCGAAGGTGGAGATCGACTGCCGGTACGTCGGCTTCGACATCCCCAACGAGTTCGTCGTGGGCTACGGCCTGGACTACGCCGAGCGGTACCGGAACCTCCGGGATGTCGCGGTGCTCGCGCCGCACGTCTACAGCTGAGCGCCCGGTACGCCGTGGGCGAATGCACAGTCGACGCATAGTCGCTGCGCGGTAGCCTTTTCGGACCATGGATTTCAAGAAGCTCTCGCGCAACCCGTTCGTCTACGTGTTGCTCATCGGCGTCCTCCTCCTGATCGGCATGACGCTGATCTCGAGCCTCACCGGCGCCAAGCAGGTCACGACGCAGCAGGGACTCGAACTCCTCGAGGGCGGGACGGTCACCGAGGTGACCACCACCGACGGCGACCAGCGCGTGGACATGACCCTGTCCAAGGAGTTCGAGGGCTCCAAGCAGGTGCAGTTCTACTACGTCGAGCCCCGCGCCGACGAGATCGTCGCCGCGATCGACGACGCCGACCCCAAGGAGGGCTTCAACGACGTCGTCCCCCGCGCCACGTGGTTCGACGGCCTCCTCTCCCTCCTCCTCCCGCTGATCCTCCTGGGTCTGCTGTTCTGGTTCCTGCTCTCCTCTGCGCAGGGCGGCGGCAACAAGGTGATGCAGTTCGGCAAGTCCCGCGCGAAGCTCGTCAACAAGGAGACCCCGACGGTCACCTTCGCCGACGTCGCCGGTGCCGACGAGGCCATCGAGGAGATGCAGGAGATCAAGGACTTCCTGAAGGACCCCGCGCGCTTCCAGGCCGTCGGCGCCCGCATCCCCAAGGGCGTGCTGCTGTACGGCCCTCCCGGAACCGGCAAGACCCTCCTCGCCCGCGCCGTGGCCGGCGAGGCCGGTGTCCCCTTCTACTCGATCTCCGGCTCGGACTTCGTCGAGATGTTCGTGGGCGTCGGCGCGAGCCGCGTCCGCGACCTGTTCAACCAGGCCAAGGAGAACTCGCCGGCGATCATCTTCATCGACGAGATCGACGCCGTCGGCCGGCACCGCGGCGCCGGCATGGGCGGCGGACACGACGAGCGCGAGCAGACCCTCAACCAGATGCTCGTCGAGATGGACGGCTTCGACCCGAAGGTCAACGTCATCGTCATCGCGGCGACGAACCGTCCCGACATCCTCGACCCGGCGCTGCTGCGCCCGGGCCGCTTCGACCGGCAGATCGGCGTGGACGCGCCCGACCTGAAGGGTCGCCAGCGCATCCTCGAGGTGCACGGCCGCGGCAAGCCGCTCTCCCCGTCGGTCGACCTGAACGTCATCGCGCGGAAGACCCCGGGCTTCACCGGCGCCGACCTCGCCAACGTCCTCAACGAGGCCGCGCTGCTGACCGCGCGCTCGAACGCGCAGCTCATCGACATGCGCGCCCTCGACGAGGCCATCGACCGCGTCATCGCGGGTCCGCAGCGTCGCACGCGCGTCATGCGTGACAAGGAGAAGCTCATCACGGCCTATCACGAGGGCGGACACGCGCTCGCGGCGGCGGCGATGAATCACACCGACCCCGTCACGAAGGTCACGATCCTCCCGCGCGGCAAGGCCCTCGGCTACACGATGGTGCTCCCGATCGACGACAAGTACTCGATCACCCGCAACGAGCTCCAGGACCAGCTCACCTACGCGATGGGCGGTCGCGTCGCCGAGGAGATCGTCTTCCACGACCCCACGACGGGCGCCTCGAACGACATCGAGAAGGCCACCGGCATCGCCCGCAAGATGGTCACCGAGTACGGGATGACGACCGACGTCGGACCCGTCAAGCTCGGCTCGGCCTCCGGCGAGGTGTTCATGGGCCGCGACATGGGTCACGGCCGCGACTTCAGCGAGCGGATCGCCGAGCAGATCGACGCCCAGGTGCGCGACCTCATCGAGCAGGCGCACAACGAGGCGTACGAGGTCATCAACGCCAACCGCGACATCCTCGACAAGCTCGCCCTCGCCCTGCTGGAGAACGAGACGCTCGACCACCTCGAGCTCGAGACGATGTTCCAGGACGTGAAGAAGCTCCCGCCGCGCCCGCAGTGGCTCTCCAGCCAGGAGCGCCCCGTCTCCACGCTGCCGCCGATCGACGTGCCGCAGCGACAGGACGAGGCCGGCCTCGCGGCGGCGACCGAAGCGGCGGAGCAGACCGCGAAGCAGAAGGCCCCCGCGCTCCGCGCGACGGGACAGGCGCGCCCCGCGACCGCCTAGGCTCGGCACGTGGCCGTCGATCGTGACCGCGTCGCCGCTCTGGTGCGCGAACTGCTCGAGGCGATCGGGGAAGACCCGGATCGCCCCGGGCTGAAGCTCACCCCGCAGCGCGTCGCCGAGGCGTACGCCGAGTTCTTCGCCGGTGTCGGCGAGGATGCCGCGGCCCCGCTCGCGCACACCATCTCGGTGGCGCGCGGCCCGGCGCCCGACACCCTGCCCTCCGGGGCCGTCATGCTCCGCGACGTCCGGTTCCGCTCGGTCTGCGAGCACCATCTGCTCCCCTTCGCGGGCCACGCGCACATCGCCTACCTGCCCGGAGAGCAGGTGGTCGGCCTCGGCGCGCTGCCGCGCGTCGTCGACGTGCTCTCCGCCCGCCCGCAGGTGCAGGAGCGGCTCGGCGAGCAGATCGCCGACGTCATCGCCGCCTCCCTCGACACACGGGGCGTCCTCGTCATCCTGGATGCCGTGCACGAGTGCGTGACGATGCGCGGCGGCCGGCAGCCCGACGCCTCGACGGTCACGATCGCCGCGCGCGGCGAACTGGCGGAGCCGGCCGCCCGCGCCGAGATCATCGCGCTCCTCGCCGGCGGCGCGGCGTGACCCTCGTCATGGGGGTCGTCAACGTGACGCCCGACTCGTTCAGCGACGGCGGGCGCCATCTGCGCGCGGACGATGCCGTCGCGCACGGTGAGGCGCTGCGCGCCGACGGCGCCGACATCCTCGACATCGGCGGCGAGTCCACCCGCCCCGGCGCCGAGCGCGTCGACGCGGTCCTCGAGCAGGAGCGCGTCCTTCCCGTCATCGCCCGGCTCTCCGCCGCCGGCGCGCTCGTCAGCATCGACACGATGAACGCATCGACCGCGCTCGCCGCGGTCGCCGCAGGCGCGCGCATCGTCAACGACGTCTCCGGCGGGCTCGCCGACCCCGACATGCTCGCGGCCGTCGCCGGCACGGACGCCGACGTCATCCTGCAGCACTGGCGCGGCCACTCCGCCGCGATGTACGACCCGGCCGACTATGCCGACATCACGGCGGAGGTCATCGGTGAACTCGAGCAGAGGGTGCAGGCGGCGACGGATGCCGGCATCCCGGCGCAGCGCATCATCCTCGACCCGGGATTCGGCTTCGGCAAGCAGCCCGCCGACAACTGGGTGCTCGCCCGCGGGCTGCCGCGCCTCGTCGGGCTCGGCTTCCGCGTGCTCGTCGGGACGAGCCGCAAGCGCATGCTCGCGGTGGCGATCGGCGACGAGGCGACGGAGCAGCGCAAAGACCTCGCGACGGCCGTCACGAGCGTCCTGGCCGCCCAGGCCGGAGCCTGGGGCGTGCGCGTCCACGACGTGGCGTCCACCCGCATCGCCCTCGCGGTGCGCGACGAATGGGAAGGACGCGGATGACCGACCGCATCACGCTGACCGGGATCCGCGCGACGGGCCACCACGGTGTCTACGACGAGGAGCGCCGCGAGGGGCAGGAGTTCGTCGCGGACGTGGAGCTCGGCCTGTCGCTGCGCGCCGCCGCGGCGAGCGACGACGTCGCCGACACGGTGCACTACGGCGAGTTCGCCGACGAGGTCGCGGCGATCCTCTCCGGCGACCCGGTGAACCTCCTCGAGACGCTCGCCGAACGGATCGCGGAGGCCGCGCTGCGGCATCCGCTCGTCCAGACGGCCGTCGTGACGGTGCACAAGCCGGGCGCGCCCATCACCGTGCCGTTCGGCGACGTCTCCGTGACGATCGAACGCGAACGGGCCGCCTCGTGAGCCGCCGTCTGGCGCAGGGACCTGCCGACGCGCCGCGTCCGGAGGCAGGGACGCCCGTCCGGGCCGTCGTCGCGCTCGGCGCGAACCTCGGCGACCGTGCCGGCACGATCGTCGCGGCGCTCGCGAACCTGGCTCGCCTGCCGCTGACCGAGGTGGCGGCATCCGCGGATCCCATCGAATCGGTCGCGGTCACCCTCGACGGACCGGATGCCGCCGCGCCGGCCTACCTCAACACCGTCGCGCTGCTGAACACGCGGCTCGCGCCGTCGGTGCTGCTGGCGTACCTGCACGCGATCGAGCTGCACCACGGCCGGGAGCGCCGCGAACGGTGGGGCGACCGCACCCTGGATCTCGACCTCATCGCGTACGGCGACGTGCGCAGCGATGCCCCCGACCTGACCGTCCCGCACCCGAGGGCGGCAGAGCGCGACTTCGTCCTGGAGCCCTGGCTGCGGGTCGACCCGGACGCCGTGCTCCCCGGCGTCGGCCGCGTCGCGGACCTCCTGGCCGGCCTGCGGGCGGGGGAGGACGCGTGAAGCGCACCGGCGCGACCCTCCTCCTCACCGCCGCGCTCGTCGGGGCCGTCGTCGGCTTCGTCGCAGACCAGCTGCTGACCGCCGGAGGGCGGCCGACATTCACCCCGTCGCTCATGCTGCCGGTGCTCCTCGTGCTGCTCGGCGCCGTCACGGTGCTGCTCGCGCTGCCGATCCGGCGTGCCATCACCGGGTCCGGCACGGCGCCCGTCGATCCCTTCCGGGCCGTGCGGATCGCCATGCTGGCCAAGGCGTCGAGCATCGTCGGTGCGTTCGTCGCCGGCGTGGCGCTGGGTCTCCTCGCCTTCCTGCTCACCCGACCGGTCACGCCCTCGTTAGGCTCGACGAGTGCGGTGGTGGCCGCCGTCGTCGGCGGCGTCGTCCTCGTGGCGGCCGGCCTCGTCGCCGAACACCTGTGCACCATTCGGAAGGACGACGATGACGAACAGCCCGGACCCGACGAGCCCGGCTTCGGACTCTCCCACCACGACTGAGCAGGTCGCGCAGGCCACGGATGCCGTGGCGCCCGCGCACACCGGCACCGACGAGGTGATGGATGCCGGGACCTTCCAGCGCATCGTCGAACCGCGCAGCGCCAACCGGCTCCCGCTCGGCGAGGGGACCTGGCACCAGGTCTCGCCGAAGTACCTCGTCGTGCAGTTCATCTCCAACGGGGCCGTCCTCGCCATCGTCCTGGCGATCGCGCTCGTGCTGTTCTTCGTGCTCGACCAGGCCTGGGTGTGGATCCCCGCCGGCATCGTGTCCGTCATCATCCTCCTCACCCTCGCCGTCCTCCCGCGCCAGGCGCGGTCCATCGGCTACCAGCTGCGCGCGGACGACCTCATCTTCCGCCGCGGCATCCTGTGGCAGCGGATGGTCGCCGTCCCGTACGGCCGGATGCAGCTGGTCGACATCACCCACGGCCCGCTGGACCGCGGCTTCGGCATCGCCCAGCTCAAGCTCGTGACCGCCGCGGCATCCACCGGGGTGACGATCCCCGGGCTGAGCCAGCCCGCCGCCGAGCGCCTGCGCGACACGCTCATCGACGTCGCCGAGACCCGTCGGACCGGACTGTGACCCTCCCCCTCGATCCGTCGGCGCAGCCCGCGCCGGAAGCCCCCGCTGCGCCTCCGCCGACGCGGGTGCGCTCGCCGCTCAGCGACGGCGAGTGGCACCGGCTGCACCCGCTCACCCCGGTCATGCGGGGCGGGCTGTTCATCCTCGTCCTCACCGGCATCATCGTGACGAATCTCCGCGACCGGCTGATCGGGATCTTCCTGCCAGCGATGGGTCCGGACGGGGAGCGGTTCGACGACTACGAGGGCGATCCCATCGACTTCATCGTCGCCAACAACCTGATCCTCGTCGCGATCCTCGTGGTCCTGGGCGTCCTCCTCGTCCTGCTCGCCCTCTTCTGGCTGTCCTGGCGGTTCCATACCTTCCGGATCACCGGCGACGACGTCGAGGTGCGCAGCGGCGTCCTCTTCCGCACCCACCGGCGCGCACCGCTCGATCGCGTGCAGGGCGTCAACCTCACGCGGCCGATGGTGGCGCGGCTGTTCGGGATGGGCAAGCTCGAGGTCGTCGGAGCGGGGCTCGACTCGAACGTCAAGCTCGAGTACCTGTCCACCGGGAACGCCGAGACGATCCGCGGCGACATCCTCCGCCTCGCGTCAGGCCGGCAGCTCGGCGACGCCGTCGCGGGCGGGACGGCAGGGATGCCGCTCGGCCGCGCCGCCGTCGCGACCGTCGGCGCCGGGATCACGGGCCTCATCGACGGCGCCGAGGAGCCCGTCGCGGAGCCCGCATCCGTCGTCCACATCCCGCCGGGGCGGCTCATCGTCGCGCACCTGCTGTCGGGCTCGACGATCTGGCTGGTCCTGATGGTGATCGCCGCCGTCCTCGGGTCGGTCTTCGGGACGCCGTGGATCCTGTTCTCGCTCGTCCCGACGATCATCGGTTTCGGCGCGTACTGGTTCCGCCAGATCACACGGTCGCTGCGCTACTCCATCGCCCCGACGCCCGCGGGCGTGCGGGTCACGTTCGGCCTCTTCACGACCGTGACCGAGACGCTGCCTCCGGGCCGCATCCACGCCGTCGAGATCCGGCAGCCGATCCTGTGGCGCCGGTTCGGGTGGTGGGCGATCCGGGTGAACCGGCTTTCCGGGCGGGCCGCGACGGACTCGCAGAGCCAGCAGTTCGCCGAGGTGCTCCCGGTCGGCACCCGGGAGGACGTGGAGCGGGTGCTCGGTCTCATGCTGCCGACGCTTGACGCCCGCTGGGACGACGTCGCCGCCCACGGGCTGTGGGGGCCGGCGCCGGAGGACCCGTACACGACGACCCCGCGGCGCGGGCGGTGGCTGCGACCGCTGTCGTGGCGACGCAACGGGTTCCTGCTGACGGCCGGGGCGCTGTTCCTGCGGCGCGGGTTCCTGCAGCGCGCCCTCGTGATCCTGCCGCTCGCGCGGCTTCAGTCCGTGCGCGTCAGCCAGGGCCCGATCGACAGGCGCCTCGCGCTCGCGAACATCACGGGCCACACCGTCGTCGGGCAGGTCAACGGACACCTCGGCATCCTCGACGCAGGCGACGCGCTGGGCATCTGGCAGGCGACCGCGGACGCCACCGTCGCCGCCGCGGCAGGAGACCGCTCGCACCGGTGGGATGCCGAGGCGCCGGTCGCTGCGGTCGCGGGACCCGTGTCGGATGCCGCGGCGCCCGTTGCCGGCCCGGATGCTGCGGCGCCCGTTTCCGGCCCGCAGGCCGCGGCGGCCGTCGCGGGCCCGGACGGTCAGGCCACGCCGTGAACCGCGGTGGACGCCTGGGCGTCGGCGTCATCGGCGCCGGCCGCGTCGGCCCCGTCATCGCGGCGGCGCTCGCGGGCGCGGGTCACGCGCTGACCGGCATCACGGCAGGGTCCGACCCCGAGCGGGTCGAGGCCGTGCTGCCCGGTGTCCCGACGCTCACGGCCGATGACGTCGTCCGGCGCAGTGAGCTCGTCATCCTCGCGGTGCCGCACGACGAACTGGCGGCGCTCGTCGCGGGGCTCGCGGAGCTCGGCGCGTGGCAGGTCGGACAGCTCGTGCTGCACACCGATCCCGCCTACGGCATCGAGGTGCTCGCGCCTGCCGCCGCACGCGGCGCCATCCCGCTCGCCGTGCACCCCGCCGTCGCGTTCACCGGGACGAGCATCGACCTGCGCCAGCTGCACGACGCGTATGCCGCCGTGACTGCCCCGGCCGCCGTGCTGCCCATCGCACAGGCGCTGGCCGTCGAGCTCGGGTGCGAGCCGATCGTCATCTCCGAAGCCGACCGCCCCGCCTACGGGGAGGCCATCGCGACGGCGACGGAGTTCTCGGCGTCGATCGTGCGGCAGTCCGCCGCCCTCCTCGCCCAAGCGGGCGTCGAGGAGCCCGGTCGGTACCTCTCGGCGCTCGTCCACTCGACGATCGACCGTGCGCTCACCGACGCGGGCGGCGGAGGAGTGCCCGAGGTGCCGCCGATAGACTGAGGGGTCGATTCCGAGGAGCCCTGAACATGACCGACGCGTCTGCGCCCGTGACCGCCGAGCCCGAAGAGGACGTCTTCGAGCAGAAGGCCGTGCGCCTCGCCAAGCGCGAGCGACTCCTCGCGGAGCGCGCCGACGCCGCCGGCGGCGCCTACCCGGTCGCCGTGCCGGTCACCGACACGATCCCCGCCCTGCGCGAGCGCTACGCATCGCTCGAGTCGGGCGAGGAAACCGGCGTGACGGCATCCGTGGCCGGCCGCATCGTCTTCAGCCGCAACACGGGCAAGCTCTGCTTCGCGTCCCTGCAGTCGGGCGACGGCAGCCGCATCCAGGCGATGGTGTCCCTCGCCGAGGTCGGCGACGAGTCGCTGCAGGCGTGGAAGGAACTCGTCGACCTCGGCGATCACGTCTCCGTCACGGGTCAGGTCATCTCCAGCCGGCGCGGCGAGTTGTCGATCATGGTCACCGACTGGACGATCGCGGCCAAGGCGCTGCTGCCCCTGCCGAACATGTACTCCGAGCTCAGCGAGGAGAGCCGTGTGCGCTCCCGCTTCCTCGATCTGATCGTCCGCGATGAGGCGCGCGCGACCGTGATCGCCCGCGCCAAGGCGAACGCGAGCCTGCGCACCACGTTCGCGAACCACGACTTCGTCGAGGTCGAGACCCCCATGCTGCAGGTCCAGCACGGCGGGGCCGCCGCACGACCGTTCGTCACGCACGCGAACGCCTTCGACGCCGACCTCTTCCTGCGCATCGCGCCCGAGCTCTTCCTCAAGCGCGCCGTCGTCGGCGGCATCGACCGCGTCTTCGAGATCAACCGCAACTTCCGCAATGAGGGTGCCGACTCGACGCACAGCCCCGAGTTCGCGATGCTCGAGGCCTACCAGGCGTACTCGGACTACAACGGCATCGCCGACCTCACGCAGGAGCTCATCCAGAACGCCGCCGTCGCGGTCGCCGGAACCACCGAGGTGACCTGGGCGGACGGCACCGTCTACGACCTGGGCGGCGAGTGGGACCGCATCTCGATGTACGACTCCCTCTCGGCGGCAGCCGGGCGGGCCATCACGCCGCAGACGACGTTCGACGAGCTGCAGGCGTTCGCCGCCGACGTCGGCGTCGAGGTCCCGGAGAAGATCGCGACGCACGGCAAGCTCGTCGAGGAACTGTGGGAGCACTTCGTGAAGGGCGATCTCGTCCGCCCCACCTTCGTGATGGACTTTCCGCTCGACACGAGCCCGCTCGTCCGCGAGCACCGCACGATCCCGGGGGTCGTGGAGAAGTGGGACCTGTACGTCCGCGGCTTCGAGCTGGCCACCGGGTACTCCGAGCTCGTCGACCCGGTCATCCAGCGTGAGCGGTTCGTCGAGCAGGCGAAGCTCGCCGCCCGCGGCGACGACGAAGCGATGCGCGTGGACGAGGAGTTCCTCCGCGCCCTCGAGCACGGCATGCCGCCCACCGGTGGGATGGGCATGGGCATCGACCGCCTCATGATGGCGATCACGGGTCTCGGCATCCGCGAGACGATCCTCTTCCCGCTGGTCAAGTAGGCCCAGCCGGTCACGCGGGGCCGCGCGGTCGCTGCACGCTGCCCGTTCACACGGCGCCGCCCCCGGGCCGGCGGAATGCCCAGTCCGGCAGGTGACCCGCGAGAACGAACGACCGGACGATGTCGGACAACCCGTGGTCCGCTTCGATCTCCAGGGCCAGCTGCGCGTAGCGGTCGGCGTGCGTCGAGCGTCCGAGCGCCCACGACAGCCAGGCGCAGGTGGCCAGTGCCCCCGGCCGCAGCCGTTTCGGAGCGAGCGCGGCGATGTGACGCGCCAGCTCGGCGGCGGTCTCGAGACGGTCCGGATCCGGCCGGGGGCCCTCGCCCCACATCACCGATGCGAGATCGGACGGGTACTCGGCCCCGTCCTCCCAGCGGCGCTGCGCCTCGAGGGCATCCTCCCCGCCGACCACATCCGTCGCCCACTGCACCAGCGCGACGTCCCGCAGCGCCGGTCGCGCAAGGCACCACGCGAGTAGGGCTGCGCGCATCGGCGGAAGTGCGGCGGCATCCCACCGCAGCGCGCTCTCGAACAGCCGCGGCAGATCATCCAGCTCGCACGCCGCCTCGAGGGCCGCCGGGTCGACGCGCGCGACCCGCGCGGACTCGGAGGGCATGCCACAGAGCACCTCCAGTGCGGTGCGGAGCGACTGCACGGCCGCGCCCACGACGCGGCGCTCGGCGGCACGGTGCGGCGGGAGGGCGGCGCCGGTGGCCTGGTCGCCGACGACGGCGGGCAGGTCGAGGGTCGGCGTGGTCTCCAATTCCGACAGGGGCCGCCCGGCCCCGGGATGGTCGGGGTCGAAGTGCGAGCCCCATCCATCGGCGGCGACGACGAGCGCGTCGACGAACGCCAGTCCGCTCGCCTCCGCGCGTCGCCCCAACGCGTCGACGAGGCGCGCGTGCGGGAGTCCGACCGCCGCGGACTCCTCGCTGTACGCGACGGCGACGAAGGCCTCGGCGCCGCCGATCCGGCACACCATGCCGACGACGCTCGAGGCGAGCCGCTCGACCGTGTCGAGATCGTCGCCGGGCGGCAGATCGACGCGCATCGCGCCGACGCTGCGGTGGCCGGCCATCGGCACGACCACGAGGCTGCGCGCCGGCGTGTAGCCCAGCAGGCGCGGGACGAGGGAGAGGAACTGTGCCGCGTCGGCGGCCTTCACGGTAGTCGGCATGCCCCCGAGGCTGGCCGCCGGTGCGGTCCCGTGGCCGGGCGCACGCCGCATCGGGGAGTACCGCGCCGTGACGTCGGGTTGGGGAGGAGGCGGTGCGCCCAGCCCGGCATCCACCCGGCATCCACCCGGCATCCGCCCGTCGAGACGGCCGCGTACGATGGAGGCATGGATGAGTACTGGGCCGCCGTCGTCTGGTCGCTGCTGCCGACCGTCGTCGTGCTGGGCCTGTTCGTCTTCGTACTCCGCTCGATCCTGCGGATGGACCGCACCGAGCGCCGCGTCTACGGGGAGATCGAAGCCGAGGAGCGCGCGAAGCGAGGCCTCGCGCCCGCCGCCGGTGACGCTGCCGCTCGCTGACCGCCCCACTCGCTACGCTGAGCGCAGGCGAGGAGCGGGGGGACAGGCGTGCTGAGCATCACGGTGGACTGGAACTGGACGTGGTGGGTCTTCATCGTCCTCGCGTTCGACATCACCGTCCGCATCTTCGCGATCATCATCATCCCGCGGAACCGTCGCCCCACGGCGGCGATGGCGTGGCTTCTGGCCATCTTCTTCATCCCGGTCGTCGGCATCCTGCTCTTCCTGCTCATCGGCAACCCGCGCCTGCCGCGCAAGCGCCGCAAGATGCAGCAGCAGATCAACGACTACATCCGCGACACCAGCGGCGGCCTCGACTTCGGCACGCTGCGGCCCAACGCGCCGGAGTGGTTCCGTGCGCTCGTGCGGCTCAACCGCAACCTCGGCGCGCTCCCGCTCGCCGGTGACAACGGCGCCCGGCTCATCTCCGACTACCAGACCAGCCTCGATGAGATGGCCGACGCCATCCGGGAGGCCGAGCATTACGTCCACGTCGAGTTCTACATCCTGCAGGCCGACGCAGCGACCGACAACTTCTTCCGCGCCCTCGAGGAGGTCGCTGCGCGCGGCGTCACCGTCCGGGTGCTGCTCGACCACTGGGCGAACCGCAACAAACCAAAGTACAAGGAGACGCGGCAGCGGCTCGACGCGATGGGGGCCGCATGGCATGTCATGCTCCCCGTGCAGCCGCTGAGGCGCCGGTATCAGCGACCCGATCTGCGCAATCACCGCAAGCTCCTCGTCGTGGACGGGCGCGTCGCCTTCATGGGCTCGCAGAACGTCACCGACTCGACGTACAACCTGCCGAAGAACCTCCGGCGCGGCCTGCACTGGGTCGACATGATGGCGCGACTGGACGGCCCGGTCGTCGCCTCCGTCAACGCCGTGTTCCTCTCCGATTGGTACAGCGAGACGCTCGAGACCCTCACCGACGAGATCGACCTGTTCGCCGTCGAGGCGGGCTCGGGGGAGCTCGACTGCCAGATCATCCCCTCCGGTCCGGGATTCGAGTTCCAGAACAACCTCAAGCTCTTCATGACGCTGCTGTTCGCCGCGCGCGAGAAGATCATCATCGTCAGCCCCTACTTCGTCCCCGACGAGGGTCTGCTGCTGGCCATCCAGACTGCGTGCCAGCGGGGGGTCGACGTCGAGCTGTTCGTCTCGGAGGAGGGCGATCAGGCGATGGTCTACCACGCGCAGCGCAGCTACTACGAGGCGCTGCTGCGGTCGGGTGTGCGCATCTGGATGTACAAGCGGCCGTACATCCTGCACTCGAAGTCGATGTCCATCGACGACGAGGTCGCCGTCATCGGCTCCAGCAACATGGACATGCGCTCGTTCGGTCTGAACCTCGAGGTGACCATGCTCTCGCGCGGTGCGGAGTTCGTCTCGCAGCTGCGCGCGGTGGAGGACCAGTACCGGTCACTCAGCCGCGAGCTGACGCTCGACGAGTGGATGGAGCAGCCCCTGCGCTCGCGGGTGCTGGACAACCTCGCGCGGCTCACGTCCGCCCTGCAGTGAGACGGATGCCGTTCGCCTGACACTGTCGGGGTGGATGCCGCGGCATCCGTCATCGTGCGTGAAGGAGAAGCCCATGTCACTCCGGGTCGGTGCCGTCGTCCTCGGCGGACTGTTGCTGCTGGGACTCGCCGGATGCGCGACGGGCGGATCCGGTCCCGGCGCCGGCGCCTCGCCGAGCGGGGTGCCGGCCGGCGAGATCGAGGTCGACGCGGCCTGGCTCGACGGTGGCCGGATGATCGCCGTCGTGACGCCGGGGTCCTCGACCTGCGCGCCGATCGTGGGAGAGGTCGACGTGGAGAGCGACGGCACGCTCGCTGTGGGGCTCGTGGATGCCGAGGGCGTGGCGTGCACGGCGGACAGCGTGCCGCGCGCTGTCGGCGTGGCACTGCCGGAGGGCGTCGATCACACGCGGGACCTGACGGTGCGCGTGACATACGGCATCGACTCGTGGGGCGAGACCGACCTCGACGGCTTCGGCGGTGCCGCCGTGGAGGAGTACACGCCCTCGGCCGGCTGGGTCGACGACGGGCTCTTCGCGCTCGTGACCTGGGGTTCGTCGGGCTGCGTGCCCGAGGTGGAGTCGGTGAAGGCGGCGGCGGACGCCGTGACGGTGACGTTCGTGACGCCCCCGGCCGATCAGGTGTGCACGATGGACATGGGCCCGCGCATCGCGCTGGTGTCGGTCGACGGAGTGGATGACGACGCCGCCGTGACGCTGACGCTGACCGGAGGGTCGGACTTCGGCGCCCCCGTGACGGTGCCCATCGAGGGGTAGACGACGCGGGTCGAAGCCTCGGCGGGGTGCGGCGGGCCTTCGTGACGGGATGCGGTGCGGTGGAAGCCGTGCGCGGCCTCCTCGGGAGGACCCCGGTGTATCGCTCGCCCGCGGCAAAGTGCGGGTGTGCGCGGCCCTGACCCGCACTTCGGCGCGGCTGAAGATCGAGCCCTGGCTTCGCCCGCGGCAAAGTGCGGGTGTGGGGGCGCCCTACCCGCACTTCGGCGCGGATGAAGTTCGCGCGAGGCCCTCTCCACAGGGGGTCGCTGCAGAGAGTTCCGCATCGAGGGCTGTGGAGACGCGCGGATGCCGGCATCCCGGCGCCACCGTGGAGGGATGCTGCGCAGCCCTCTTCCCCTCGACCTCGGCGATTCGTTCTCCACCGCGGCGGCGCTCGCCGCCGGTGTCAGCAGATCACGGCTGCGCTCGAAGGATCTGCTGCGGCCGTTCCACGGCGTCCGCACGCGCAGCGCGTGCGACGTCGAGCCCGAGCGGTCGGTGGAGCGGGAGCTGCTCGACCGGATGTGCCGGTATGCCCCGCGGATGCCGGCGGGGCAGTTCTTCACGCTCGTCTCCGCCGCCGTCGCGTGGTCGATCCCGCTCCCGCTCAGCCTGGTGATGGGCCGGGCCCTCGACGTCGGGGTGTTCGCCCCGCGCCGGGGCCCCGCAGGGCGCGGTGTGATCGGCCACGCCGTCAAGCCCGAGCTCGCGCACACCGTCATCCATCCCGAACTCGGGCTGCGAGTGACGACACCGGCATCCACATGGGCGATGCTCGGCAGCGTGCTGACGCGACTCGAGGACGTCGTGGCGGCGGCGGATGCGGCGCAGCGGATCCCGATGCATCCGGACGACCCGCCGGCATTGGCCACGAGGCCGCAGCTGGAGGCCGCGCTGACCGCCGGGCGACGTCGCGGCGCTGCGCTCCTGCGGGAGGCGCTGCCGCGGGCGATCACCCGGTCGCGCTCGCGTCCCGAGAGCTGGATGCGCATCGTCCTCGCGGATGCCGGGCTGCCCGAGCCGTTCGCGAACTTCGATGTCTTCGACGCCGGGAGCTGGCTCGCGCAGGTCGACCTCGCCTATCCCGAGCGAAAGGTCGCGATGGAGTACGAGGGCGATCATCACCGGACGGATGCCCGGCAGTGGTCGATCGACATCCAGCGTGTCGATCGGCTGGCCGAGGCCGGGTGGCGCGTCCTCCGCGTGACCCGCCAGGACATCTACGTGCACCCGGCGCAGTTCGCCGTGCGCGTGCGCCGCGCGCTGGAGGGCGCTCGGCGCTGAGCCCTCCCGCCCCGCGCCCCGCCCCCGCGCCGCGCGCCCGCGCCCGTCCCCGCGCCCGTCCCCGCGCGCTCGCGCCTCGTCCCCGCGCGCCCGCGCCCGGTCT
>NZ_FLQR01000005.1 GCF_900078385.1 uncultured Microbacterium sp. | reverse complement strand
CCCCGCGACGGCGATCGTAAGCCGTACCAGCAGCGCGATGGGGAGCGTCGTTCCTTCGGCGACGACCGCCGCGCCTCGCGTCCGCCTCAGGATTCCGACCGTCGTCAGGCCTCGGCCGGTCCGGAGATCCCCGAGGATGTCACTGCGGCCGACCTCAATGCGCAGGCCCGCAACGAACTGAAGACGCTGAGCAAGGAGAACGCCGAGCAGGTCGCCCGCCACCTGGCGATGGCGGCTCAGCTCATCGACGAAGACGCGGCGCTCGCGCACGAGCATGCCCTCGCGGCATCCCGTCGCGCCGGCCGCATCGCCGTCGTCCGCGAGACCGTCGCGATCACCGCCTATGCGATCGGCGACTTCGCGCTCGCCCTCCGTGAACTGCGCACGTACCGACGGATCTCCGGTCGCGATGACCAGATCGCACTGATGGTCGACAGCGAACGCGGCGTCGGTCGCCCGGACCGCGCCCTCGAGGTCGGGCGCGCCGTCGACCGCGCCGGCCTTCCGGTCGACGTGCGCGTCGAGCTCGCGATCGCCATGTCCGGCGCACGACTCGACCGGGGCGAGGCCGAGCGCGCGCTGCAGGAGCTCGACATCCCGGAGCTCGACCCGCAACGGGCGTTCTCGTGGAGCCCCGCACTCTTCGCCGCACGCGCAACGGTGCTCGAGGAACTCGGCCGCAACGCCGAGGCGCGGGAATGGCAGCATCGCGCCGAGGTCGCCGCCGACGCGATCGACGCCGTGGACGCCGACCGCGAGGTTATGGTCGTCGAGGAGATCGAGGAGATCCCGGACGAGCCCGACGATGCGGCGTTCGACGCAGAGGACGATCTCGACGCTGACGACGCTGACGACGCTGACGACGCTGACGCTGCCGACGCCGATGAGGAGAGTTTCGAGATCTCCGACGCCGACGAGGATGGGGATAGCGAGTTCTCGTCCTCTGACGAGTCCGTCCATATCGGCGACGAGTCCGAGGATGAGCCCGTTGCGGTCGTCGAGAACTCCTCGCACGACATCGCCGACGACGCCGACGCCGAGGTCGCCGCGGCCGCCGACGAGGAGGACGACCGGGAGCCCGAGGTCTGATGCCGCTGCTCTCCCGCAAGCGCCCGACCCCGCTCGAGGGCATCGACCTCGTGCTCGCGGATCTCGACGGCGTCGTGTACGCCGGCGACGGTGCACTCCCATACGCCGTCGACAGCCTGAACCGCGCGGCCGAAGGCCGCCGTCTCGGCTACATCACGAACAACGCGTCGCGTCGCGACACGGTCGTGGCCGCGCACCTGCGCGAGCTCGGTCTTCGCACCGAACCCGGCGACGTCGTGACGAGCCCGCAGGCCGCCGTCCGACTCCTCAAAGACCGCGTGCCCGTCGGGTCAGCCGTGCTGGTCGTCGGGGGAGACGGGCTCGTCTTCGAACTCGAGCGTGCCGGCTACACCGTCACCCGCAGCGCCGACGATCAGCCCGCCGCCGTCGTGCAGGGATTCGCACCCGAGGTCGGATGGGCGCAGCTCGCGGAAGCCGCATACGCGCTCGCAACGCCCGAGGACCAGGGCGGAATCCCGTGGATCGCGACCAACACGGACTGGACGATCCCGCAGTCCCGTGGCATCGCGCCGGGGAACGGCACCCTCGTCTCCGCCGTGCACACCGCCGTGGGTCGGCTGGCCGTCGTCGCAGGCAAGCCCGAACGTCCCATCTTCGATGAGGCGGTCGCGCGGTTCGGCGCCCAGTCTCCTCTCTTCGTCGGCGATCGGCTCGACACCGATATCGCCGGGGCGCACGCCGCCGGCATCCCATCCGTTCTCGTGCTGACCGGGATCGACCGGCCGAAGCACGTTCTGGCCGCGCCGAAGCACTCCCAGCCGACATTCATCGTCGGCGACCTCCGTGAGCTGCATGAGCCGTACCCGGAGACCGTGACGCGCGGCGACGTCACGACGGTCGGTTCCGCTGCCGTGCGTATCGACGGGCCCGACCTGCACATCGTCGCGGAGGGCGACCGCGCGGTCGACCTCGTCCGCGCGGGCGCGGCGGCGATCTGGGCGACCGGACGGGCGATCTACGGATTCCGCATCCCCGAGCGGCTGTACGCCGATCCGTTCCATCGCCCCTGACCCGCGGGCGCGTATCGTGGAGGGCATGTCGATGGATGCCGGAGACCCCCGCGAGCGCCGCGAAGACCTGCTGTCGACGCTCGAGGTCATCGAAGGACAGCCGCTGAGCGACCGCGCCGCCGCATACGCGGCCGTGCACGACGAGTTGGCGCGCCGACTGGAGTCCGGTCCCCGCGACGCGCACGCATGACCAGCCGCCTCGACGCGGCCGTCGCCGCCCGCGGGCTCGCGCGCTCCCGCACGCACGCCGCCCAGCTCATCGACGCGGGGCTCGTCTCCGTCGACGGCGCGACCGTGGTGAAGGCATCCGTCCGCGTCGAAGATGACTCGGTCATCCAGGTCGCGGCATCCGATCACTACGTCAGCCGCGCTGCGCACAAGCTGCTCGCCGGACTCGACGCGTTCGGGCTCGACGTCACGGGCCGCGTCGCACTCGACATGGGGGCCTCGACCGGCGGATTCACGCAGGTCCTGCGCGAACGCGGCGCCACGCCGGTCATCGCCGTCGACGTGGGGCACGGCCAGCTCGCCCCTTCCGTCGCGGCCGATGACCAGGTCATCGCCGTCGAAGGGTTCAACGTCCGCTACATGACGCCCGCGGCGCTCGTCGAGGCGAGCGGGGTCGCCGTCCCGCCGCGCATCGTGACGGGGGATCTGTCCTTCATCTCCCTGACCCACGTCCTGCCTGCCGTCGCCGCGGTGAGCGCGGCGGATGCCGACATCGTCCTGCTGATCAAACCGCAGTTCGAAGTCGGCCGCACCGGCGTGCGCGAAGGGCTCGTCACCGATCCCGGCCGACGGGCGGACGCGATCGCCACCGTCCTGTGGTCCGCGTGGGATGCGGGGCTCGGGACGCACGGGCTGATCGCATCGCCGATCGTGGGCACGCACGGGAACGCCGAGTTCGTCGCGCACCTGCAGCCGGGTGCGGCCGCAGACCGAGGCAATCCGACGGTGTGGCTCGACGTCGTCGACATGCTGTCCCGAGCCCGAGCCTGAATCCGGCGGCGCCGTTCCGCCCGTGGGCGGGCAGAGAGAACGGCCGGGACCTCGCGGGTCCCGGCCGTCCAGCCAGGGTTCAGCGGAAGGCGTCCTTGACGTCCTCGCCGACCTTCTTGGCTTTCGCCTCGGCCTGGTCCTTGTGACCTTCGGCTTCGAGGCGCTCGTTGTCCGTGGCGTCGCCGAGAGCTTCCTTGCCCTTGCCGACGGCGTCCTGAGCGGCGTTCTTGATCTTGTCGTCGAGACCCATAGTCGTCTCCTTCCTCTGGCCGCGTTCTCGTGGTGTCCGCGGCGGTCACAGCAGTCAATGCGCGCGAGCGGGTTCACGCGAGGGGGTTGACATCTTGCTCCGGACGTGGCCGAATACGCGTGCTCGCCGGTGCGACGAAGCCTCTTCCCTGATGGCCCGTACCGATATATCGTTATGTATCGCTGAGGCCATCGGGGCCAGGCGCAGAGGGGGTCATCATGAGCGGATCATTCATGGACGACGCATTCGGGCGGCGCGGTCGCGGGGGCGGCCAGGGATGGCCGGCGACCGGCATCTGGGAGGCCATGGAGCAGCTGCGGGGTGCGTTCGAGCAGCGTGCCAGCGGGCCGCGCATGGGCCGCGGCGACGTCCGCACGGCCGTGCTCAGCCTCCTCGCGGAGAAGCCCATGCACGGCTACCAGATCATCCACGAGATCGAGGAGCGCAGCGGCGGGACCTGGAAGCCGAGCCCGGGTTCGGTCTACCCGACGCTGCAGCTCCTCGCCGATGAGGGACTCATCCGGGCGGAGGAATCGGGGGGCCGCAAGACCTACTCGCTGACCGACGAAGGACGCCAGGCGGCAGACGACGCGGGCGACCGCTCGGCCCCGTGGGAGACGCCGGGTGCGCGCGAGAGCGCGAAGGTGACAGCCCTGCCGAAGGCGGGGATGGATCTCGCCCACGCGGTCGCGCAGGTCGGGACCTCGGGCACCCCGGAGCAGGTGAAGGAGGCCGTCACGGTCCTCGAGGAGGCGCGCCGCCGGCTCTTCAGCATTCTGGCGCAGGACTGATCCGCGCCCGTCGGCGTCAAGGAGGCTCGGTGTCCGACGCCACGAACATGCGCGCGCGTCGCCGCAGGATCCTGCGGTTCGCGGCGCGCTACCTGGTGCAGGCCTGGTGGTACGAGCTCCTGCTCCCACGGCTCGGGCTCGCTCGGCTGTCCGCGCGCGGCCGCGCGGCACGGCTGACCCGCATCGCGCGGCGCTTCCATGCACTCGCGGTCGAGCTCGGCGGCCTCATGATCAAGGTCGGCCAGTTCCTCTCCTCGCGACTGGACGTCCTGCCGCCCGAGATCACGAAAGAGCTCGAAGGGCTGCAGGACGAGGTGCCCGCCGTGCCCTTCCCGGCCATTCGCGACCTGGCGGTGGCTGAGCTCGGTGTGCCGCTCGAGCGCGCGTTCGCGTCGGTCGATGCGGCGCCGTTGGCCGCCGCATCCCTCGGCCAGGCGCACCGCGCCACCCTGTCCGCGTTCGACGCGGAGGACACCGGCCTGAGCGACGTGGTCGTGAAGATCCAGCGCCCCGGGATCGACGAGGTCGTCGACGTCGACCTCGCGGCCCTCCGCAGGGTGGCCGTGTGGCTGAGTCGGGTGCGCCTGGTGTCGGACCGCGTCGACATGCCGGCCCTCGTCGAGGAGTTCGCGCACACGAGCCTCGAGGAGATCGACTACCTGCACGAAGCGGCGAACTCCGAGCGGTTCGCCGAGAGCTTCGCCGGGGACGCCCGCGTCGCCGTGCCCGCGGTCGTCTGGGAGCGCACGACGCGACGCGTGCTGACCCTCGAGGACGTCACCGCCATCAAGATCAACGACGTCGCGGCACTGCGAGCCGCCGGCATCGACCCGGCGGCGGTGGCCACCGCCTTCGCGGCCGTCATGTTTGACCAGCTCTTCCGGCACGGCTTCTTCCACGCCGACCCGCATCCGGGCAACATCTTCGTCGTCCCCGACGCGGCGAGCGCCCCGGCGGCAGGTGATCGGCCCTTCACCTTCGCGTTCGTCGACTTCGGGATGATGGGGGAGGTGCCCGACACGCTGCGCCGCGGATTGCGTCGCCTGCTCATCGCTGCGGCTTCGCGTGACGGCAAGGGCATGGTCTCGGGCATCCAGGACGTCGGCGTGCTGCTGCCTTCGGCAGACACCGTGGAACTGGAGCGGGCGCTCACGACGCTGTTCTCGCGGTTCGGGGGAATGGGTTTCGCCGAGCTCCAGGAGGTCGACCCACGCGAGTTCCGGGCTTTCGCGATCGAGTTCGGCGATGTCGTGCGGTCGCTGCCCTTTCAGCTCCCGGAGAACTTCCTCCTCATCATCCGTGCGATGTCCCTCACGTCCGGCATGTGCAGCTCCCTCGACCCCGCCTTCAACATCTGGGATGCCGTCGAGCCGTACGCCGCGCAGCTTCTCCGCGACGAGGGCGGAAACGTCGTGCAGGACATCGCGCAGCGCGTCGTCTCCACGGCGGGCCTGCTCGCGCGCCTCCCCGGACGAGTCGACGAGGTCCTCACACGGCTCGACGAGGGGCGCCTCGCCGTCGACACGCCGCGGCTCGATCGACGCGTCGTGCGGTTGGAGCGCGCGGCACGGCGCATCGTCTCCGCGATCCTCTTCACCGCACTGCTGATCGGCGGCATCCTGCTGCGCGCCGACGACGTCGTGTTCGGGACGGTGCTCATGGCGACCTCGGCTGTCCCGCTCGTCCATGCGCTGTTCGCGGGGGTGGGCGGCCGGCGCTGAGGGGGTACCGGCGCCTCGAGTCGAGGCGCACACTGAACCTGACACGCGACCGCTTGTCGCTGTCATCGCCGGCCGCCGAACCATCAGGGAGCAGCAATGTCGTACAACGTGGGCTATTTCGTGGGGAGTCTCTCGTCGACGTCCATCAATCGCATCCTTTCGAAGGCGCTCCTCCGCCTCGCGCCCGATGACCTCGAGTTCACCGAGATCCCCATCCGCGACCTTCCGCTGTACAGCCCCGACTACGACGCCGACTACCCGGCCGAGGCGCGGGCACTGAAGGAGGCGATCGCGTCGGCGGATGCCGTCCTCTTCATCACTCCCGAGTACAACCGGTCGATTCCCGGCGCGCTGAAGAACGCGATCGACTGGGCCTCGCGGCCGTGGGGCCAGAACTCCTTCGACCACATCCCCGCCGCCGTCATCGGCGCGTCCATCGGTCAGATCGGCACCGCGGTCGCGCAGCAGAGCCTGCGCGGCGTCCTGAGCTTCTGCAACGCGCGGCAGATGACGGCGCCGGAGGCGTACATCCACTACACGCCGGAGGTGTTCGCCGAGGACGGCGCCGTGTCCGACGCCGGCACGGAGGAGTTCCTCCGCGGCTTCATGGCCGAGTTCCGCGACCACGTCGAGCGCGTGCTGACGGTGCTGCCTCGCACGGACACCGCGTAGGCTCGAGCCCTATGGCCGTCGGCGCAGTGATCCACACGTTCGCAGTGCAGCTGGCCGATGTGGACCGCGGCGTCTACGAGGATCTGGCCCTGCGGGTGGCCCGCCATCCGTCCGAGACGGACGCGTTCATGATGACGCGGGTCCTCGCCTACTGCCTGGAGTTCGAGGAGGGCATCGCCTTCAGCGAGGGGATCAGCTCGACCGACGAGCCCGCGGTGATCGTGCGCGATCTGACGGGCCGCCTCACCGCCTGGATCGAGGTGGGTGCACCGGATGCCGCGCGACTGCACTACGGAAGCAAGCTCGCGGACCGCACCACGGTCTACACGCACCGCGATCCCGTCAAAGTGGCGGCGGCGTGGGCCGGAAAGCCGATCCACCGCCCGGAGTCGATCGTCCTGCACAGCTTCGACCCCGGTTTCATCGACGCCGCGGCTGCGGTCCTCGAGCGACGGAACACGATGACGCTCTCGGTCACCGAGCGCCAGGTCTACCTCGAAATCAACGGGACGACGTCGACCTCCGTCATCCACGATCATCCGGTCGCCTGACACGTCCGGCGCGACGGTGTCAACCCGGTGGGCGGGCGTCGTCGGCCTCCGTATGGTTGTGTGAGCGCGACGCGTGGAGTCGGGGTCAGGAAGGCAGCCATGGTGGAAGGTACGGAGCGGTCGCTCCCGACCGCACCGACGCCGGCGCCCTCTCCCGGCGGAGAACGGCTCGGCGGAGAACGGCTCGGCGGGCGGTATCTGCTGCAATCGCCGATCGGCGAGGGCGGCATGGGCGTCGTCCATCTCGCGCAGGACGAACTGCTCGGCCGGACCGTCGCCATCAAGGTCTTCCGGGACGGGACGGCGGACGCAGCCCGGACGACCTCGGAGACGCGTCTGCTCGCGGGCCTGAACCACCCCGCGCTGGTGACCCTGTTCGATGCGCACGTCGACGGAGCGGCACCCAACTACCTCGTGATGGAGTTCGTCGACGGTCCGACCCTGGCGGATCGGATCCTCCGCGGTCCCATCCCCGAGGACGTGGTCGCGACGATGGCGCGCGACCTCGCGGACGCCCTGCATGTCGTGCACGCGGCCGGTGTCGTGCATCGCGACATCAAACCGTCCAACGTGCTGCTGCGGTCCTCGCCGGTGCCGGGGGAGGAGTTCCGGGCGAAGCTCGCCGACTTCGGCATCGCCTATCTCGTCGACTCGACCCGGCTGACCACCCCCGGCCTGCTGATCGGCACAGCCGCCTACGTGAGCCCGGAGCAGGTCCGCGGTGTCGCGCCCACGTCCGCCGCCGACATCTACGCTCTGGGGCTCGTCCTGCTCGAATCGCTCACGGGACTCCGGGCGTTCGCCCAGGCGACACCGCACGAGGCTGCGCTGGCGCGCCTGTCGCAGGCCCCGTCCGTGCCGGCCCATCTCGGTCCGGCGTGGGTCGCGCTGCTCACGAGGATGACGGATGCCGATCCCGCCCGACGGCCCTCCGCGCTCGATGTCGTCGTCGCGGTGAGTGCCTTCGGCGCCTCGGGGGCCGACGCGCCCGTGGCCGGGCCGACGGCGACCGCCATCGCGGCGGCGCCCGATCCCGACGCGACGGTGGCGGACGACGGGCGCGCCGCCGTCGAGCCCGGCACCACGATCGCCGACCCGGCCGCTCCGGCGGCGGGCTCATGGCCGGCCGCGGCCGGCAGCGATGCCGTCACGCGGACACTGGAAGACCCCCTGCCACCCCGGCCGCCCCTGCCACAGGATGCGCCGCCGGCGGCACATCGGCGCTGGATCCCGCTCGCCGTCGCCGGCATCGTCATCATCGCCTTCGCGGTCGCGGGGCTCCTCATCTGGGGGGCGCTCGCCGCCCCGCCCGCCGACCCGGCGCTCCCGAGCATCGAAGACCCGCTCGGCACGCACCTCGACCAGCTCTGGGATTCGGTGACGCCATGATCTCCACGCTTCGTGCCTCGGCCTCGGCCGCGCTCCTCGCGGTCGCGCTCGTCTTCTCCGCCTGCGCCAGCCCCGACGCCGGTCTCTCGGGGACAGCGGGCAGAGACATGCAGGCGACCGTCGTGACCATCGCCGAGCACGCCGCGGCCGGAGACGCCGCCGCCGCGCTGGCGGAGCTCGATGCTCTGCAGAAGCGGCTCGACGACGCCCGCGCCGCCGATGACATCACGGCCGACCGGGCCGCCCTCGTGCAGCGCTCGATAGATCTGGTGCGCGCGGATCTGGATGCCGTCGCGGCGGAGAACGCCACGCCCACCCCGGCAGTGACCGATGACGGAGCGAGCGACGGTACGGACACGACCGACACCTCCGGCGACGGGTCGACCGAGGACAGCGGCAACAGCGGCAACAGCGGCAACAGCGGCGACAACGGCAAGGACAAGGACGACAGCGGCAAGGACAACGGCAAGGGCAAGGGGAACAACAAGGAGGACTGAGCGGATCGGGGAGGGTCACGCTTGCCCTCGGCCCCCGCGGAGTGGTACTTCTAGGGGTGACGAGATCTGGGGTCTCGTCGCGCGGGACCGGGGGGTTCCGTTTCACCAAGGACTGGGGGAGTCCGATGAGTCAGATGACGCTCGTTCCGGCTGTGTACCGCTGCCCGGATCACGACAACCACGAAGCACTCACCGAACGCGTACGTGAGCGCGTCGAGTGGGAGATCCGCTGCCTCGGCGACCAGCCGTCGGCGCCGTTCCACGTCGCCGTCACGTGTCCCGGACGCGCCACCGCTCCGGGCACCGAGCACCGGCGCGTGTACGACGGCATGTGGGAGCTCGCCTGACCCGATAGCCGGTCCGTCCCGGGCCGTCGGGAGCGCTGTCATACGCACCGACCGATATCGTCGTGTGTGACATGAGAGCGGAGTCGCACCGATGAGCAGCATCCCGGCAGGCTGGTACGACGACGGTCGCGGCGCGCAGCGCTGGTGGGACGGCGCGCAGTGGACGGAGCATGTCCAGCCCGGAGACGCCGCTGTGGCCCCTGCCGCCGCGGGCTCGGTCGCCCCGGACGCCTCCGTCGCCCCCGATGCCCCCGAGCGACCGAAGTCCCGGCTGTGGATCCTTTTCGTCGTACTGGGCGTTCTCGCCGTCGCCCTCATCGCCGCGGCCGCCTTCTTGCTGCCGCGTTTCATCGTCGGGCTGTTGGACGACCCGGAGCTGACCGGCGACGAGGCCGCCGCGGCGGCCGCCGTCGAGCTGTACGACGAGGCATGGGGCGCAGAGGACTGCGACGCCTACCTCACGGCGACGACGGAGGCGTTCCGCGACGGCATGGGACTCACCGACTGCGCCGTGTTCCAGGTGCAGGCGAAGGCGTTCACCGACAGCACGGACGAGTACGAGCTGGACATCACGAACGTGACCCGCGACGGCGAGAGCATCGTCGTCGACACGATCGAGACATTCGACTCGGTGCTCGACGATGAGGGCGAGCCGCTCGACGAGCCGGAGCCCGGACGCGTCGCCTACCGGTACGTCGTCGTGCCGGCCGTCGATGGACTGTGGGCCGTCGACGCCCTCACGGAGCGTCGATGACCGCATCCGCGGTGGGGCGCACGCCCCGCTTCTATCTCGCGTGCATCGGCATCGGTCTGACCGCCGGGCTGCTGTCCGGGCTGTTCGGCGTCGGCGGTGGCACGGTCATCGTCCCGCTCCTCGTGTTCCTGCTCGGCTTCGACCAGCGCCGCGCGGCGGGGACCTCGCTCGCTGCGATCGTCCCGACGGCGACGGTGGGCGTCGTCTCGTACGCCGTGCACGGGTCGGTCGCCTGGATCCCCGCGCTCATCCTGGCCGCCGGCGCCGTCGTCGGCGCGCAGATCGGCACATGGCTGCTGCCGCGGATCCCGCAGAACGCGCTGCGGTGGGGGTTCGTGGCCTTCCTCGTCATCGTCATCGTGATGCTGTTCGTCCAAGTGCCGTCCCGGGATGCCGAGCTCCCGCTGACGTGGTTCACGGGGGCGGGCCTCCTCCTGCTGGGCCTGTTCACCGGCATCATGGCGGGGCTCCTGGGCGTCGGGGGCGGTGTCATCGTCGTGCCCGCGCTCATGCTGCTCTTCGGCACGAGCGACCTCGTCGCCAAGGGCACGTCGCTCCTCATGATGATCCCGACCGCGCTGTCCGGCACGGTCGGCAACATCCGGCGCGCGAACGTCGACCTCGTCGCCGCGGGCGTCGTGGGCGCTGCGGCGTGCACGACGACGGCGCTCGGCGCATGGATCGCGACGCACATCGACCCGCTCACGGCGACCATCCTCTTCGCCGCCTTCATGACGTTCATCGCCGTGCAGATGGCGGTCCGTGCGCTGCGCGCGCGCCGCGCCTGACCGGGCGCCCGGCCGCCGGCATCCCCCGCTCGGTAGGATCGAAGGGTGTCCGTCAATCCTGAGCTGGTCGGTCGTGAGTTCCCGCCGACCGCCCCGTACCTCGTCGGTCGTGAGAAGGTGCGCGAGTTCGCCCGCGCGGTGCTCGCGACCGATCCGCAGCACACCGACCCCGTCGCGGCGCAGGCGCTCGGCTACGCCGACGTCGTCGCGCCGCCGACCTTCGCGATGGTCATCCAGGACCTGACGCTGCAGCAGCTTCTCGCCGAGCCGGAATCGGGCATCGTGCTCGAGCGCACGGTGCACGCCGAGCAGCGCTTCCGCTATTCACGCCCGATCGTCGCGGGCGACGAGCTCACCGGCCGCCTGCGGGTGACCGGGGTCCGTCCGTTCGGAAAGGGCGCCATGGTCACCAGCGAAGCCGAGATCACGGATGCCGACGGCGGTCACGTCGTCACGGCGACCTCCGTGCTGCTGATCGGAGGCGAGGAGTGAGCCCCGCGCTGGAGGTCGGCGCCGTCGTCGCCGAGCGCACCGTCCACCTCACCCGCGAGTCGCTCGTCCGCTACGCCGGCGCCTCGGGGGATTTCAATCCCATCCACTTCCGCGACGACGTCGCAACGCGTGTCGGCCTTCCCGGCGTCCTGGCGCACGGGATGCTCACGATGGGCCTCGCCGTCGAGACGCTCGTGCCCTGGCTCGGCGACACCGGCCGCATCCTGGAGTACGGCGTGCGGTTCACGCGACCCGTCGTCGTCGATGCCGAGGAGGGTGCCGAGGTCACCGTCGTCGCGAAGGTCGGCGCCGTGGACGCCGAGGTGGCGCGCATCGACCTCACCGTGACGTACGCGGAGACGACCGTCCTGGGCAAGGCCCAGGTGCGCGTCCGCGTCGACGGATGATCCGCATGCCCGAGATCGAACCGCGCCCGCTCGCCGAGCTGACGACGCTGCGCGCCGGGGGAACACCCGTCCGCATGGTCGAGGCGACGACCGCCGACGAGCTCGTCGAGGTCATGCGCGACGTGTGGGATGCCCGTGAGCCGTGGCTCGTCGTCGGCGGCGGATCCAATCTCCTCGTCGGCGACGGGGAGTTCGACGGGACCGTCGTCCTCGTCCGCAGCCACGGTATCGAGCGGCTCCCCGACCCTCGGGACGGGTATGCCCGTGTCCGCGTGCAGGCCGGTCACGACTGGGACGCGCTCGTGGCGTACACCGTCGCGGAGGGTCTCGGCGGGATCGCCGCGATGTCGGGAATCCCCGGCACCGCCGGTGCGGCTCCGGTGCAGAACATCGGCGCGTACGGCCAGGAACTCGTGCAGACCCTCGCCGAGGTCGACCTGCTCGACGAGGCCACCGGCGAGGTGACGACGGTGCACGCGGACGACCTGGCCCTGGGTTTCCGCACCTCGGTGCTCAAGCACCACTACGGCTCGGTGCCGCGGCGCCCCGCCGTGGTCCTCTCCATCACCCTCGACCTGCCGATCCTCGGCCACGGTGCACGGGTGGTGAACGGGCCGCAGCTGCGCGCCGCCCTGGGTCTGGATGCCGAGCAGGCGGTCACCCTCGAGTGGATCCGCGAGACCGTGCTGGCCACCCGCGCCCGGAAGGGCATGGTGCTCGACGACGCCGACGTCGACACGTGGAGCGCGGGCTCGTTCTTCCAGAACGCGATCGTCTCGGCGGCGTTCGCCCGGACCCTCCCGGCGGAGTGCCCGCGCTGGCCCCTGGCGCCCGAGCTCGACCCTGTGGTCGTCATCCCGCTCGACCGCTTCGACGGCGTGATCGCGCCGATCGTCTCGTCCGAGCCCGACGTCAAGGTCAGCGCGGCGTGGCTCATCGAGCACTCCGGGCTCCGCAAGGGCTTCAAGCTGCCCCGCTCCCGCGCCGCCCTCTCGAGCAAGCACGCCCTCGCTGTGACGAACCGCGGGCAGGCCACGGCGGAGGAGCTCGCCGAGCTCGCACGGTTCATCCAGGGGCGCGTGCAGTCCGAGTTCGGACTGCTTCTGCAGCCCGAACCGGTCCTGGTCGGCGTCGAACTCTAGCGTCCCGGCCGGAGTCCCGGCGTCAGGCGAAGAGGGACTGCAGGCGCTGCACGCCCTCGAGGATCTGGTCGTCACCGAGCGCGTAGGACAGGCGCAGGTATCCGGACGGACCGAACGCCTCGCCGGGGACGACCGCGACCTCGGCCTTCTCGAGGATGAGGTCGGCGAGCTCCAGCGACGTCGTCGGGGTCACCCCGGCCCACTCGTGACCCAGGAGCCCCGTGACATCGGGGTAGACGTAGAACGCGCCCAGCGGGTTCGGGACCGTCACGCCGGGGATCTTCGACAGTTCGCCGACGATGAGCGTGCGGCGGCGGTCGAAGGCCTGGCGCATCTGCTCCGCCTCGGTCTGTGGACCGGTCAACGCCGCCAGTGCCGCGCGCTGCGCGATGTTGTTGACGTTCGAGCTCAGGTGCGACTGCAGGTTCGCCGCGACCTTGATGGCGTCGGCGGGGCCGACCATCCAGCCCACGCGCCAGCCGGTCATGGCGTACGTCTTGGCGACGCCGTTGACGAGGATCGTCTGCCCGGCGAGCTCCGGCACGGCCTCGACGATCGAGACGGCGCGGATGCCTTCGTAGACGAGGTTCTGGTAGATCTCGTCGGTGATGACCCAGATGCCGTGCTCCAGTGCCCATTCGCCGATCGCGCGCGTCTCCTCGGGCGTGTAGACGGCCCCGGTCGGGTTCGACGGCGAGACGAAGACGAGCACGGTCGTCTTGTCGGTGCGGGCGGCCTCGAGCTGCTCGACGGTGATCTTGTACTCCTGCTCCGCACCGGCGAACACCTCGACGGGGGTGCCGTCGGCCAGCGCGATCGCCTCGGGGTACGTGGTCCAGTACGGCGCGGGGAGCAGTACCTCGTCGCCGGGGTTCACGACCGCCTGGAACGCCTGGTAGACGGCCTGCTTGCCCCCGTTGGTCACGACGACCTGCGACGCGGCCACCTCGAGCCCCGAGTCGCGCAGCGTCTTGGCGGCGATGGCCTCGCGCAGCACGGGGAGCCCGGCGGCCGGCGTGTAGCGGTAGTTCGCGGGGTCGTGCAGCGCCTCGGCGGCGGCATCCACGATGAACTGCGGCGTCGCGAAGTCCGGCTCGCCCGCCGCGTAGGAGATCACGGGGCGGCCCGCCGCCTGCAGGGCCTTGGCCTTGGCATCCACCTTGAGGGTGGCGGACTCGGCGATCGCGGAGAGTTTGCGGGAGAGAGGAGCGCGTTCGGTCACGCCTCCGAGCGTAGCCGAGCGGTATGCGCATCCGCGGGGTCAAGCGCCTGCAGTCGGGCAGACGACGCGATGTCGCCGAGATGAACAGATGGCCGGGCCATGGAGATCGGCGTGCGCCGCCCGTAGAGTCGCGACATGGGGTGGATGACATGGCTGCTGTGGCTGCTGGTGCTGGCACCGCTCATCTACGTGCTGGTCGGGACCGGCCTCATCGCCCTGGGCGTCGCGCTCAAGCAGGGCGGCCATCGATCGTCGCGGTTCGTCTTCGCCGCCGGCGCAGGCGGCTACGTCGGCGGGCTGACCTGCCTGCTGGCGTTCGCCGTCGACGAGGATGCGGGGCGCATGGCCTTCTCCATCTCGTTCTTCCTCCTCACCGCGGCGTGGGTGATCGGCGCGCTGATCGCCGCGGGGCGCACGAAGGGGACGGATGCCGGGCCCGCCCCCTCCGATCGCGCGACGTCGCCCCTCAGAGGTTCAGCGGCCACGCCGGGTGGAGCTGGATGACCCCGCCGCTCGCCATCGGATGGCGTGATGCGAGCTCGACCGCCTCCTCCAGCGTCTCGCACTCGAGCACATCGAAGCCGCCGATCAGCTCGTAGGCCTCGGCGAACGGGCCGTCGCTGACGATGACCTCGCCGCCGCGGCGCCGGACGGTCTTGGCCTCGCCCGCGGGCCGGAGCCGGTCACCTTCGACGGCGCGACCGGCGCCGTATGACTCCTCGGCCCACTGCTCGATCGTGATCGGCCCCTCCTCGGCGTCGGTGAGGGTGGGGTCGCTGAGCACCAGCATGAGAAAACGCATCGTCGTTCCTTCCGTTGGGTGTGACGTTACGTGAAGGCGTCGAACGGCACCGCGCGGAATCGACATCCGGTCCGCAGACCGTCAGCTCCGGCCGGTGCCCGTCATGATCTCGCGGAGGCGGTCGATCGGGAGCTTCGGCGTGCGGTCCGCCCGCACGAGGCCGTTGGTCTCCTGCAGGGTGTCGGTGAGCTGGGTGTAGCAGAAGCCCGCGAGCGCACTGCTGGCGTGGACAGCTGCCATGAGGCCGGACAACCGGGCATCGAAGTCGTCGGCGGACGTCGCGGCCGAGTAGCCCCACGCGTCCTCGGCGGCGTCCACATCGAAGGAGATCCCGCCGAACTCGGTGAGCATGATCGGCGCCTCCGAGACGTCGCCGCTGAGGATCAGCACGCGACCCGCCGGCCCCACGGTGTCGATGAGGTCCTGCACGGCGCCGCGGGTGGCGTACCGCGCCCGCATGATGTCGGGATCGGCCTCGTAGTCGTGGATCGCGACGATGTCGGTGTCGACCTGCTCCCAGCCGTCGTTGGAGACGACGGGCCGGGTGGGGTCGAGGGCCTTCGTCAGCGAGACGAGGGCGCGCGCGAACTCGCGCATCCGGGAGTCGGTGGCGATGTGCTGCACGCCCCAGCTCTCGTTCAGCGGAACCCACGTCACGATCGAGGGGTGCGAGAAGTCACGGCGGACGACCTCGAGCCACTCTCGTGTCGTGCGTTCGATGGCGGCGGGGGAGAAGGTGAAGGTGGCCGGCGCCTCGCCCCAGATCAGCAGGCCGAGGCGGTCGGCCTCGAAGAGGAAGCGCGGGTCCTCGAACTTCTGATGCAGCCGGGCCGCGTTGAAGCCGAGATCCTTGATGAGCTGCACCTCCTCGCGCAGTGCGCTCGCCGAGGGGGCCGCGAGGTGCGACTGCGGCCAGTACCCCTGGTTCAGCACCGAACGCACGTAGTACGGCCGGTCGTTGAGGAAGAAGCGGCCACGAGCGACGTGCGCCGTGCGGATGCCGACGTAGGAGCGCACCTCGTCGTCACCGATCACGACATCGGCGTCGATGAGGCGCGGGTGCTCGGGCGACCAGAGCAGCTCCTCGTACGCCTGCCCGTTCGCGAGCGCCGCGATCGGAAGGACGACGACGGCCTCGTCGTCGGCGACGGTGGTCTCGACGGTCGCGAGGTCGCCGCCGTCGTGGTGGAGCGCGATGCGCACGCGCACCGGCTCGGCCGGAACGGCCGAGAGTTCCAGGTGTGCCGTCACCATGCCGGCGCGCGGATCCGTGACCCAGCGCAGCGCGGTCACGTGCAGCGGAGGGGCCGACTCGAGCCACACCGGCTGCCAGATCCCGCTCGTGCGGTGATACCAGATCACGTGCGGCTGGGTGCGCCAGTCCTGCTTCCCGCGGGGCTGCGCGATGTCGTGCGGGTCGTCCTCGACGCGCACGACGAGAAGGTGCTCGGCGCCGTCCGCGACGAGGTCGCCGATGTCGATCCGGAACGGGGTGTGCCCGCCCTCGTGCGCGCCGATGAGCGCACCGTCGAGCCAGACACGACAGCGGTAGTCGACGGCGCCGAAGTGCAGCAGCAGGGCGTTGCCTGCACGGTGACCGGCGGCGCGGAGCTCCTCGGCGCCGAAACGACGGGAGTACCACGTGATGCGGTGCGGCGCCGTGTCGCCGATGCCGGACGCCTCCGACTCGGGCGGGAAGGGCACCAGGATGTCGCGCTCGAAGTCGCCGCGCTCCGCCCACCCGGCGGCAAGGCCCGCGTCCTCGTCGTCGTGTGCAAACTGCCAGACGCCGCTGAGATCGGCCCACGCCGCCCGCAGCAGTTGGGGTCGAGGGTGGCTGCCATCCTGGGAGCTCGCACCCGAGAGCGCGCGGTCGTCATCGATCATGGCGTCTAGCATGCCGGAAAAGTTCAGCGCTGTAAACTTCCCTGCTGCTCACACAACGGCGCATTGACGACGATCTTTCCTGCGCTGTAGATTGCCGCGAGTCCGCACCGATGCGGACGACGGCGGTCCGGGCGCTGAGGCGCGGCACGCCGGAATCGAGAGGACATCGAATGACCCGTCTCCCCGCCCGTTCCCGATCCCGCGCGCGCGGTCGGCACGCGCTGACGGCGCTCGTCGCCGGATTGCTCGCCCTTGCGCCGGTCGCTGCGGTGGCGCCGTCGTCTCCCGCCGCCGCGGCCGAGCCGCCCGGCGCCGCCGCCGACTTCTACAACCCCGTCCTCAAGGGGGCGGACCCGTCGATCGTCCGCGACGGCGACGTCTACTACTCGGTGAGTTCCGATGCGGACGGCATCTGGGTGCGGAAGTCGACGAGTCTGGCCACGATGTCCGAGGGGACGACGACGAAGGTGTGGGGGCCGGACGAGACCGGCCCGCTGTGCTGCAACGTCTGGGCACCGGAGCTCCTCCGCATCGACGGTGCCTGGTACATCTACTTCGCCGCCGACGACGGAGCCAATGCGAATCATCGGATGTACGGCATCCGTGCCGCCGGGGACGACCCGCAGGGCGCGTGGACGGAGCCGGTGAAGATCGCCGCGTCGACCGACCGGTGGGCGATCGACGCCACCGTCATGAAGCACGGCGGCGAGCTCTACTTCCTCTGGTCGGGATGGGAGGGGACCACCGACGAGGGCCAGAGCCTGTACATCGCGCGGATGAGCGACCCCCTGACGATCCGGGGGGAGCGGGTCCCGCTCTCGAGCCCGTCCGAGCCGTGGGAGCGGGTCGCGCTGCCGATCCAGGAAGGCCCCGAGGTCCTCCAGCGCGACGGGACGACGACGCTCGTCTACTCCGCGAGCGGCAGCTGGACCGAGGACTACTGCCTCGGCACGCTCACCTCACGGGGCGGAGACGTCATGGATCCCGCGTCGTGGACGAAGTCCGACGGATGCGTGTTCGCCAAGCGCGACACCGCCTGGGGCCCGGGGCACCACACGTTCACCACCTCGCCCGACGGCTCGGAGGACTGGATCGTCTACCACGCCAGCACCGTGAAGGACCGCGGGTGGGATGGCCGCACGATCCGTGCGCAGCGCTTCTCGTGGACCGCGGACGGCACCCCCGTGTTCGGTGCCCCCGTGCCCACGTACGAGACGGTCGCGCTGCCCTCGGGCGACACGACCGCCCCGCAGGCGACCTACGAGGCCGAGGACGCCGTCGTCAACCGCGCCCGGATCGTCGACGTGTCGGTCGCCGGCGCATCCGGGGGACGCAAGGTCGGCTACATCGACCACGCGGACAGCTGGGTCGAGTTCACCGTCGACGCCCCGCGCGACGGCACCTACGGCGTCGACGTGCGCTACTCCAACGGCATCGGCTCGACGAGCACGCACCTCCTCTCCGTGAACGGCGGCGCTCCGCGCGCCGTCGCGCTGCCGAGCAACGGCTGGGACAACTGGCTGTTCGCCGGCGTCGAGGCCGACCTCCACGCCGGCACGAACACGCTGCGCCTGACGAAGGGCGACGGGTACGCCGAACTCGACCTCATCCGCGTGGACGCGCACCCGATCGGCGAACCCGAGGGCGACGGGGCGTCGGCTCCGCCTGCGCGCGGGGTCCTCTCCACCGATAACGGACACGACACCGGCCTGCGCGACGGCGACTACACCGTGACCATGAACCTCTGGTGGGGTGAGAACGCGAGCGCGTTCCGGCTCTACGAGAACGGGGAGCTGCTGACGACCACGCGGTTGCAGCCGGCCACCCCGGCCGCGCAGCGCGTCACGATCCCGATCCGTGGCCGCGCAGACGGCGACTACGTCTACACGGGCGTGCTCGTCAACTCCCGGGGGGAGACGAAGGTCGGACCCCTGCGCATTGTCGTGGCGAACGCGGCGCCCGGCACGCCGGTGCTCAGCCACGACGATCACGACCGGAACGGCACGTTCCTGCTGTCGGCGAACCTGTGGTGGGGGACCAACGCGACATCGTACGTCTTCCTCGAGGACGGCGTGCCGATCGGCGCGGGTCCGCTGCACGCGGCCACCCCCGCGGCGCAGCGCGCGAGTCTCGCGATCGAAGGCGCGACCCCCGGAACGCACCGGTACCAGGTCGAGTTCCGAAACGCCGCGGGTGCGACCCGCAGCGCGGTGCTGACCCTGACGGTCCGCCGCT
>NZ_FLQR01000004.1 GCF_900078385.1 uncultured Microbacterium sp. | reverse complement strand
CGCGCGTGCGTTTTCGGCCTGGCGCCCCGCGCGCGTGGTCCGCGACCAGCGGGGTCGGCGCCGGAGTGTCAGTGCGCGGCCGGCGCGCTCTCGCGCACGACGATGCGGTGCGGGGCGATCTCGTGGCGCCCGACCCCGTCGTAGCCGCCGATCCGCTCGACCAGGAGCGTCAGGGCACGCGACACGATCGCGTCGAGGTCGGGGCTGACGGTCGTCAGGCTCGGGAACGTGACGGCGCTCACGCGGGTGTCGTCCCACCCGGTGACGGCGACATCCTCCGGAACCCGCAGCCCCCGCTCCTGCAGCGCGCGGAGCGTGCCGAGGGCTGCGAGGTCGTCGCGGCAGACGATCCCGTCGGCGTGCCAGCCGGCATCCAGTGCGGCTCCGACGACGCGCGCGGTGTCGGCGGCGTCGATCGACGGCGTGGCGATCAGCATGGCCGGGTCGGCGGAGATCCCGGCGTCGCCGAGCGCCTCCTGGTAGCCGAGGATGCGGAGCCGCGACGTGTCGCTGAGCGCGCCCGACTCATGGCCGACGAATCCGATGCGCGTGCGGCCGAGGTCGAGGACGTGGCGGGTGATCTCACGCGCGGCCTGCACGTTGTCGATCATGACCCGGTCGATCGTGAGCGGCGCCGGTGTCTCGCCGAGCAGCACGATGGGGATCTCGAAGCGGTGACGTGCGATCTCGGCGGCCGACATCGCGGAGGGCTGGAACAGCATCCCGTCCACGAGCCCCGCCTCCGAGCTCGCGACGAGTGCCCGCTCGGCCTCGAGGGTCGCGTCGGTCTCCTCCAGCAGCACCCGGAGGTCGAAGGACTCGGCCCGGCGCGAGGCGGCCCGGGCGAGCTCGGCGAAGTAGGGGATGCCGACATCGGCGAATGCGAGAGCGATGAACCCGGTGCGACCGGTGGCGAGGCGACGCGCCATCACGTTCGGGCGGTAGCCGAGCTCGTCGATCGCGCGCTGGACGCGCTCTCGCATCTTCGGGGAGACGTGCGGGTAGTCGCGCACGACGTTGGACACCGTCTTCATCGAGACGCCCGCTCGCTCGGCGACGTCCTGAAGTCTCGGACCGCGCATCGCAGCTCCCTTCTCCGCGCTCAGACTACCGCGAGGCGCCCGATACAGCGTGGTACCGCGCAGAGAGGGCGGTTGACAGCAGATTTCTAGCGCTGTACATTCGTGCTCACCTACAGCAGCACGTCCGGAACGGTCCGGGCGGGGTGTCATCTCAAAGGAGAGCAATCACAATGACAAGGGCAATCACGCGCGCACTGGGCGTGGGCATCGCCGCCTCCGTGGCGCTCGTACTCACGGCGTGCGCGGGCGGCGGAGCCCCGCAGGGCTCGTCCGTCTCGGGCGAGGACTACGACGGACCGAACGTCGAGATCACCTTCTGGCACGGCTGGACCGGCGGTGCGGCTCCCGTCATCGTCCCCAAGCTCATCGACCAGTTCAACGCCGAGCACGACAACATCACCGTCAAGAACGTGCCGCAGGAGTGGGCCGACATCTCCGCCAAGATGCCGCTCGCGATCAAGGCCGGCAAGGGCCCCGACGTGGCGGTCCTGCACGGCGACGACCTCGCGACCTACGCAGCGCAGCGCCTCCTCATCCCCGCCGACGACATCATCGACAACCTCGGCTACACGGCCGACGACTTCCCGCCCGGGGTGTACGACAAGGGCAACTACCAGGACGCCCAGTACGCCGTGCCGTGGAGCGTCACCCCGCTGGGCCTGTTCGTCAACAAGGAGGTCCTGGCCAAGGGCGGCATCACCGAGATCCCGACCGATCAGGAGAGCTACCTCGCGGCGCTCGACGCGCTGAAGGCCGTGGACGTCAAGGGCGAGTGGGTGGACGGCTACGTCTTCACCGGCACGTTCGAGTTCCAGAGCCTGCTCTGGCAGTTCGGCGGCGACCTCTACAACGAGGACGTCACCGAGGCGACCTTCAACTCCGAGGCGGGCGTGAAGGCCCTCACCTGGATGACCGGCCTCGTCGACAAGGGCTACAGCCCCGCCAACGTCGCGCAGGACGGCAACATCAAGGCTCTCCTCGCCGGTGACACCGCCTTCAACTGGAACGGTGTGTGGCAGACCACGAACACGGCGTTCGGCGACCTGGACTGGGCCGCGGCGCCCGTGCCGCAGATCGGCGACGAGAAGGCCGTCTGGTCCAGCTCCACCCACTGGGTGTTCCCCTCGAACAAGGGCCAGGACGAGAACAAGACCGCCGCGGCGGCCACGTTCGTCAAGTGGATGAACGACAACTCGCTGGGTTGGGCGGAGACCGGCGAGCTGCCGGCTGCGAACACCGTCCGCGAAGACCCCGAGCTGCTGTCGACCTACCCGAACCTCGAGCCCTTCATGGAAGAACTCGAGTACGCGCACTACGAGACCGCCTCGCCGGGCATCAACGAGGCGAACGCGCTCATCACGACGGCGATCAACGAGGCCCTCACCGGCAAGAAGTCGCCGCAGAAGGCGCTCGACGACGCCAAGGCGAAGGCCGACGCCATCATCGAGCAGAACAAGTCGAAGTATGGCGACTGACATCGCCCGAGTGGCCGTCCCGGCCGAGCGCTCCGGCGCTCGGCCGGGCGGTCGCGCCGCCGGGCGCCGGCCCGCCGCGCGGCGCAAGACGCTCATCGCCTATCTCTTCCTGGCGCCGTTCCTCCTGCTGTTCGGCACGTTCGTCATCGCACCGGCCGTCTTCGGTCTCTGGATCAGCGTGACCGACTGGAGCCCGTTCCGCGACGTGCAGAACTTCGTCGGACTGAAGAACTACCTCGATCTCTTCACGGCGGGGTCCACGACCTCCGCCGACTTCTGGGAGTCGATGCGCGCCACCGGGATCTTCGTGATCGCGAGCGTTCCGCTGCTGGTCGTCATCCCGCTGTTCATCGCCGTGCTGCTGAACGCGAAGCTGCGCGGCTCCACGGTCTTCCGCACCATCTTCTTCGCCCCGTACGTCCTCGGCGTCGCGATCGTCGGGGTCATCTGGCTGTACATCTTCGACACCCAGTCCGGCATCCTGAACCACCTGCTGGGGCTGATCGGTCTCCCGGCCGACACCCCCTGGGTGGTCGACACCCCGTGGGTGTGGGTCTCCCTCGTGGGCGTCACGGTGTGGTGGACGGCGGGCCTGAACACCGTCATCTTCCTGGCCGGGCTCAAAGGGATCAACGGCGACCTCTACGAGGCCGCGGCCCTCGACGGCGCCGGCGCGGTCCGCTCCTTCTTCAGCGTCACGCTTCCGGGTCTCCGTCCCGTCATGCTCTTCATCACGACCACCACCGTGCTGGCATCGGCCAACATGTTCGGCCAGTCGTACCTGCTCACCAACGGCGGCCCCGGCAACGAGACCCGCACGGCGATCATGTACATCGCCGACCAGGGCCTGTCGCAGAACAACATGGCACCGGCCGCCGCGATGAGCTACATCCTCTTCGCCATCCTCGCTGTCATCAGCGCCGTCAACTTCCGCCTGCAGCGGGAGCGCACCGTGAAGGCCATCTCATGACCGCCACCGCCACCGCCACCGCCACCGCCAGACGGCCGCGCGCGGCCCGCACCGCCCGCCGCGGGGTCCTCTACGCCGTGCTGAGCGCGTTCGCGCTCGTCGTCGTGTTCCCGCTGCTGTGGATGCTGCTCACGTCGTTCAAGACCGATGCCGACGCCGTCCGGAACCCCTACGGACTCCCGAACCCGTTCTCGCTCGAGGCGTACCAGACGCTCCTCACCAGCGGCCAGCAGCCCATCTTCCTGTGGCTGTGGAACAGCTTCGCGGCCGCGACGCTGCAGACCGTCCTCATCCTGGTCACCGCATCGCTCGCCGCCTACGCCCTCGCGCGGATGGACTTCGCGGGCAAGAACGTGATCTTCGGCCTCATCATCGCGACGCTGCTCGTGCCGCCGGTCGTCTTCCTCATCCCGAACTATCTGATCGTGGAGAACTTCGGCTGGCTCGACACGATCCTCGCCATCACGGTGCCGGGGGCGGCGAGCGCCTTCGGGGTCTTCTTCCTCCGGCAGTTCTTCCTCGGTGTGCCCGTGGAGATCGAGGAGGCGGCCCGCATCGACGGCGCGGGGGAGCTGCGGATCTTCCTGCAGGTCGCGATGCCGCTCGCCAAGCCGGCGCTCGCGACCCTCGCGGTGCTGTCCTTCCTCGGCAACTGGAACGACTTCCTCTGGCCCGTCTATGTGCTCCTCTCGCCGGAGAACATGACGTTGCAGCCGGGACTCGCCATGCTGCAGGGCGCGTACCGCACGCACTTCGGGATCGTCATGGCGGGGGCCGTGATCGCCTCGATCCCCGTGCTGATCCTGTTCGGCTTCGCACAGCGTCAGATCGTCGACTCCGTCGCCGGCGCGGCCGTCAAGGGATGACGCGGTGACGTCGGGTCTTCGACGCGCACTCGTGCTGGCTCTCGGCGGCGCCCTCGCGCTCGGCGCCGCCGCATGCGCGGCGCCGAGCGCCGAGCCGGCTCCGACGCCCGAGCCCGACGGGCCGGCGGCGTTCGTGCTGGACGAGGACTTCCCCGACCCGGACGTCATCGCGGACGGCGACGGGTTCGCCGCGTTCGGGACGGGGAGCGGCGGCCTGAACATCCGGATCGCGCGCTCCGACGATCTGCGTTCCTGGACGGTGGAGCGCCGCGACGCCCTGCCCGCGCTCCCCGCCTGGGCATCGACCGGCCGGACGTGGGCGCCGGAGGTGACCGCGACCGGGGACGGGTACCTCATGTACTTCACGGCTGAGCACACCGATTCGGGCCGTCAGTGCATCGGCGTCGCGGCGGCCGCTTCGCTCGACGACGACTTCGTGGCGGCATCCGATGAGCCTCTCGTGTGCCCGGTCGACGAGGGCGGCGCCATCGACGCGAGCACGTTCGACGACGTGGACGGCACGCGCTATCTGCTGTGGAAGACCGACGGCAACTGCTGCAGCCTCGACACGTGGCTCATGATCGCGCCGCTGTCGGCCGACGGCCGCGCCCTTGCGGGGGAGCCGCGGCAGCTGGTGAAGCAGACTCTGGCGTGGGAGGGGTCGCTCGTCGAAGCGCCGGTCCTCGTCTTCCGCGACGGTCGGTACCGGCTGCTGTACTCCGCGAACGACTACGGCGGCGACGCCTACGCCATCGGCGTCGCGAGCTCCACCGCCCTCGAAGGACCCTACGAGAAGCGCCCCGACCCGCTGCTGTCGACGGCGGCGTCCGACGGTGCCTTCCTCGGCCCGGGCGGACAGGACGTCGTCTCGACCGAGGACGGCGACGTGCTCGTCTTCCACGGCTGGGACGAGCAGTACATCTACCGCGGACTGCACGCACGCCCGATCACGTGGGGCGATGAGCCCACCGTCGACATCGGCGGCTGAGCACCGGCTGAGCACCCCGTACACGACGGAGCGCCGAGACGCCCGAAGGCATCTCGGCGCTCCGCCGGTGGGACGACTACTCCGTCTCGACGAGGAACCGGCTGTAGGCCCCGAGCGTCAGGAACGTCGGGAACTCCACGCCCAGCGCTACCTCGCGGAACACGTCCGCGGCGTCGTCGAACCGGTCGGCGCCGGGCCCGTCGGGGCGCCGCTCGACCTCCCCGAGCACCTGCGTGATGAGGTCCTCGATATAGGCGCGCGTGATCGGCGTGCCGTCCTGGGTGGCGCGGTCCTGATGGATCCACTGCCACACCTGGGAGCGGCTGATCTCGGCGGTCGCGGCATCCTCCATGAGGTTGTCGATCGCCACGGCCCCGAGCCCGCGCAGCCACGCCTCGATGTAGCGGATCGCGACCGACACGTTGCCGTGCACGCCCGCCGCCGTGATCGGCAGCCCGATGTGGCAGTCCAGCAGCTCCTCCGCCCGCACCGAAACCTCGGGGCGCGTCCGGTCGACCTGGTTCGGACGGTCGCCGAGGATCGCGTCGAACTCCGCCTGCGCGACCGGGATGAGGTCCGGGTGTGCCACCCACGTGCCGTCGAAGCCGTCGCCGGCCTCGCGCTTCTTGTCGGCGGCGACCTTCTCGAACGCCTGCTGCGTGACGTCCGGGTCGCGCCGGTTCGGGATGAACGCGCTCATGCCGCCGATCGCGAAGGCCCCGCGCTTGTGGCATGTCTGCACGAGCAGCTCGGTGTAGGCGCGCATGAACGGCACCGTCATCGTGACCTGGCTGCGGTCGGGGAGGACGAAGCGCGCCCCGCGGCCGCGGTAGTTCTTGATCATCGAGAAGATGTAGTCCCACCGCCCGGCGTTCAGTCCCGCGCAGTGGTCGCGCAGCTCGAAGAGGATCTCCTCCATCTCGAACGCGGCCGGGAGGGTCTCGATCAGCACCGTCGCGCGGATCGTCCCGTGCGGGATGGAGAGGTAGTCCTCGCTGAAGGTGAACACGTCGTCCCACAGCTTCGCCTCTTCGGCGGACTCGATCTTCGGGATGTAGAAGTACGGCCCGCGTCCGTTCGCGATGAGCTGCGTCGCGTTGTGGAAGAAGTACAGCCCGAAGTCCACGAGCGAGCCGGATGCGGACGCCGCACGGCCGGTGCGGTCGGTGAACCGGATGTGGCTCTCCAGCAGATGCCAGCCGCGCGGACGCATGACGATCGTCGGGGTCTCCGACGCCGTGACGGCGTAGACCTTGCCCTCGGGGCTCGTGAAGCTCAGCTGCCCGCGGATCGCGTCGCGGAGCGACAGCTGCCCCTCGATGACGTTCCGCCAGGTGGGGCTCGTGGCGTCCTCCTGGTCGGCGAGCCACACCTTCGCGCCGGAGTTCAGCGCGTTGATGGTCATCTTCGGGTCGGTCGGACCGGTGATCTCGACGCGGCGGTCCTCGAGGCCGGGACCGGCGCCGGCGACGCGCCAGTCGGCATCCTCGCGGATGTGCGCGGTGTCGTCGCGGAAGCGCGGGTCGTGCCCGTTGCCGATCTCGAAGCGGCGACGCATGCGGTCGGCGAGCCGGTCGTGCCGGCGGCCGGCGAACCGGTCGTGCAGCGCCGCGAGGAACGCGAGCGCGTCAGGGGTCAGGATCTCGTCGTAGCGGTCCCGCAGGGGACCGGCGATCGTGATCTCGGGGATGCGGATGGGTGTCGTGGTGGGCGCGATGCCCGTGGCGGTGGGTGTCATGGCCCGCTCTTCCTGTGCGTGGGTGAAATGGTGGGGCAGCTCAGTGGAACTGCTGCGCCTCGGTCGATCCGACCAGGGCGAGGGTGGCGCTGTCGGGGTTGAGCGCCGTCGAGACGAAGTCGAAGTAGCCGGTTCCGGCCTCGCGCTGGTGCTTCGTGGCGGTGTAGCCGCGGGCCTCCGACGCGAACTCGGCCTCCTGGAGCTCGACGTAGGCGCTCATGGCGCGTTCGGCGTAGCCCTTGGCGAGGTCGAACATCGAGTAGTTCAGGGCGTGGAAGCCGGCCAGCGTGATGAACTGGAACTTGTAGCCCAGGTTCGCGAGCTCCTGCTGGAAACTCGCGATCTGCTCGTCGTCGAGGTGGCGCTTCCAGTTGAAGCTCGGCGAGCAGTTGTAGGCCAGGAGCTTACCGGGGAAGCGCTCGTGGATCGCGGCGGCGAAGTCACGGGCCAGCTCGATGTCGGGCTCGCCGGTCTCGACCCAGATGAGGTCGGCGTACGGCGCGAACGCGAGTCCGCGGCTGATGACCGACTCCAGGCCCGGCCGCACGCGGTAGAAGCCCTCGCTCGTGCGCTCGCCCGTCGTGAACTCCTGGTCGCGCGGGTCGACGTCGCTCGTGAGCAGGTCGGCGGCCAGCGCGTCGGTGCGGGCGATGACGACGGTCGGCACGTCGGCGACGTCGGCGGCGAGGCGCGCGGCGTTGAGCGTGCGGATGTGCTGCTGGGTCGGGACGAGCACTTTCCCGCCGAGGTGACCGCACTTCTTCTCGCTCGCGAGCTGGTCCTCCCAGTGGATGCCGGCCGCGCCCGACGCGATGAGCGACTGCGCGAGCTCGTACGCGTTCAGCGGCCCACCGAACCCGGCCTCCGCATCGGCGACGATCGGCGCGAGCCAGTCCTGCGTGAGTGTCCCCTCGGCGTGCTCGATCTGGTCCTGGCGGATCAGCGCGTTGTTGATGCGGCGGACGACGGCCGGCACCGAGTTGGCGGGGTACAGGCTCTGGTCGGGGTAGGTCTGCCCGGCGAGGTTGCCGTCGGCGGCGACCTGCCAGCCGGAGAGGTAGATGGCCTTCAGGCCCGCCCGCACCTGCTGCACGGCCTGGCCGCCGGTGTACGCGCCCAGCGCGCGGATGTAGTCCTCGGTGTGCAGGAGGTTCCACAGGTTCTCCGCACCGCGGCGCGCCAGCGTGTTCTCCTCGCGGACCGAGCCGCGCAGGCGGATGACGTCTTCTGCGGTGTACGTGCGCTCGACGCCGTCCCAGCGGGGGTCGGTGTCCCAGATCTCCTGCAGCTCGGCGGCGGTCTGCGTCTGGTCGCCGGCGCGGAGCGGCGGCTGACCGGGGGTGGCCTGGATCGTCATGTCGGTTCTCCTTCGTCGGATGCCGGTTCCTCCGGCGGGGCTGTGTGGGTCCACTCTGCGTGAAGTTTCGACATGACCTTGACCGATACGGGTGTGAAGATTGCACGATCTTCTGCTCTCGTGACACACTTCCGGACATGACGATCGTGGAAGACGCCGCCGCCGCCGCCGAACCGGACGCGGCCGATGCGCTGACCATCGGCCGCCGCATCCGCCAACTGCGGACCGCCCGCGGCATGACGCTCGACGACCTCGCTGCGGCGGTCGAGCGCGCCCCGAGTCAGCTGTCGATGATCGAGACCGGGAAGCGGGAGCCGCGGCTGACCCTGCTGCGCACGATCGCCCGCGCGCTCGGCACGACGATCGATGCGCTCCTGGAGGCGGAGCCGCTGGATGCGCGCGCGACGCTGGAGATCGCGCTCGAGCGCGCCATGAAGGGGCAGACGTTCCGTGCTCTCGGCATCGAGCCGTTCCGCATCGGGAAGACCGTGCCGGACGAGGCGCTGCAGGCCCTCCTCGCGCTGCAGGGCGAGGTGGAGCGCCTGAACGACGAGCGATCCGCGACGCCCGAGGAGGCGCGGCGCGCGAACGTGGAGCTCCGGCACCTCATGCGGCGGCAGGACAACCATTTCGCCGAACTCGAGACGCAGGCCCGCGGAATCCTGGCGGCCGTCGACCACCCGGGCGGGCCGCTGACGCAGCGGACCGCATCCGACATCGCGGCGCACCTCGGGTTCTCGCTGCACTACGTGCCCGACCTGCCGTCGTCCACCCGCAGCGTCGCGGACCTGCGCAACGGGCGTCTGTACCTCTCCAGCACGGTGCCGGCCAAGGGCGACTCGCGCACCGCCGTGCTGCAGGCGCTCTCCAGCCGCATCCTCGGACACGCCGAGCCGCGCTCGTATGCCGAGTTCCTGCGGCAGCGGGTCGAGACGAACTACCTCACCGGCGCCCTGCTGATCCCGGAGGAGCACGCCGTCGCGTTCCTGCAGGACGCCAAGTCGCGCCGCGCGATCTCCATCGAGGACCTCCGCGACGCCTACTCGGTGTCGTACGAGACGGCCGCCCACCGCTTCACCAACCTCGCGACCGAGCACCTCGACATCCCGGTCCACTTCCTGAAGGTCCACGAGTCCGGCACGATCACGAAGGCGTACGAGAACGACGACGTGAACTTCCCCTCCGACCGGCTCGGGTCCATCGAGGGACAGCTGTGCTGCCGGAAGTGGACGAGTCGCGTCGTCTTCGACATCCCGGACAAGTTCAACCCGTACTACCAGTACACCGACACCGGCAACGGGACCTACTGGTGCACGGCCCGCGTGGAGCCCTCCAGCGAGGGTGCGCATTCGGTGTCCGTCGGCGTCCGCTTCGAGGACACCAAGTGGTTCATCGGACGGGACAGCCCGAACCGGGGGATCTCACGGCACTCCGTGGAGGTGTGCTGCCGGCGCGCCCCCGCCGAGCTGGAGGGCCAGTGGCGCGATCAGGCCTGGCCCAACGTCCGGACGCCCCGGACGCTGCTCGCGACGCTGCCGACCGGCACGTTCCCGGGCGTCGACACCACCGACCTGTACGAGTTCCTGGACGCTCACGCGCCGCGCGGCTGATCGGCGCGCGGCGGCGCGGCGTCGAGTGCGAACGCGGTCCACAGCTCGGCGCGCACGGCGAAGGACGACAGGTCGCGACCGAGCAGCGTCTCGGCCTGCGCGAGACGCGCGCGGACGGTGTGCCGATGGACGCCGAGCTCGCGCGCCGCGCGCTCGTGCGAGCACTCGGCATCCAGCCACCCTCGGACGGTGCCGGTGAGGTCGGAGCCGGTGCGCTCATCGTGCGCGCGCAGCGGCGCGATGAGCGCGGCCGCCGCCGCGCGGGGACCGGCACCGGTCAGGGCCGGCAGGATGCCCCGATCGATGAGCTCGCCGAAGTGGGTGACGGGCGCCGTCCCGCGCTCGCGCGCGACGCGCGCGGTCGCGACGGCCTCCGCGAGACCCGCGTAGCGTGTGTGCGCCGAGACGCCGACGCGGGCATCCACCTGCGCCGCGAACTCGTCGAGCAGTCCGCGCGCGGAGGCCGGGACGATCAGCAGGATGCCGTCCTCCATGCCGCCGGCGAACAGTGCCCCGCGCGCCTCTGCGGCGTGCGCGTCGACCCACTCCCATGCCGCGCGCGGAGGCGTCGGCAGCCCGGCGACGGCCACGAGCACCGGCTCCGCGGGCAGTGACATGCCCGTCTCGCGGAGTGTCCGCCCGGCGAGCGCGCTCTGCCCGGACAGCAGCAGCTGCGCGATGCCGCGGTGCAGGGCCCGCCGCGCCCGCTCGACACTCTCCTGCTGCTCGAGAGCCAGTCCGATCGTCGCGACCGCGGCGGTCACGACACCGCGCGCCTCGTGGTCGAGCCCGCCCACGGCGAGGGCGACCGCGCCCCGGAGGTGTCCGCCGCGGCCGAGCGTCTGGACCGTGAAGTCGGCGCCGCCGATGCGGACGGCGGCGCCGGCGCGCGCCCCGCGGCGCAGCATTCCGGCGACCTCCTCACGGAGCGCCGCCGCCGTCTCGGGCGCCAGCGGTCCGGCGTGCTCGCGCGTCACGGTGCCGGTGGCGTCGAAGAGCCCGGCCCACGTCTCGAGCTGGCGGCCGAGTTCCACGAGGGTCGACTCGACGCCGCCGGCGCGGAGCGCCGCGAGTGAGAGCGCGCGCTGGGCGGAGAGGGCCCAGCCGCGCCGTGCGTACGCCTGCGCGGCGATGGCCTCGGCGTTCGCGCGGGCCACGGCGATGAACGGCGTGCGGTAGGGCACTTCGAACAGCGGCATCCGCACGGCCCGGCAGGCTTCGACGAGGGCGGGCGGGATGCCGGCGCGGACGACCTCGGTGCCGAACCCCAGGCCGCGGACGCCCCGCGCGTCCAGGCGCGCCACGTACTCGTCGTAGGGCGCGGGGTCCTCCGCGGCGCCGGCATCGCCGGAGACGAACTGGGTGCCGGTCGTGAGGAGGATGAGGTCGTCGGCGAGGAACGGCGTCGGGTCGGCGAGGTCGGAGCCGTGGACCCACCGGATCGTGCGGTCCAGCGCCTCCGGCTCCAGCTCGTCCTCGGTCAGTGCGAGCCGCAGGCGCAGATCGCGGCGTCGCAGCAGTTCCCGCAGGGTCGGCTGAGGCTCCGTGGTCGCCATGTGCACCTCCGTGTACGTCGCGTACAGGTCAACGGTAGGAAATGTACATGACGGCCACTGCGGCGGGGGGAGCGGCGGGCATACGCTCCCCGCATGAGCCTCACCGACACCCCTCTCGCCGGCGGCCCTTCTCTTCTGCAGGAGCGCCGCATCCACACCGCCATCCCGGGACCCCGGTCCCAGGAGCTGCTCGACCGCAAGGCGGCCGCCGTCGCGGCGGGGGTCGGTCACACGGTGCCGATCGAGGCGGTGGCCGCCGGCGGCGGCGTCGTCGTCGACGCCGACGGCAACTCGCTCATCGACCTCGGCGCCGGTATCGCCGTCACGACCGTCGGCAACGCGCACCCCGCGGTCGTCGCCGCCGTGCAGGAGCAGGTGGCCCGCTTCACGCACACGTGCTTCATGATCTCGCCGTACGAGTCCTACGTCGCCGTCGCCGAGGCGCTGAACCGCCTGACCCCCGGCGACCACGCCAAGAAGAGCGCGCTGTTCAACTCCGGCGCCGAAGCGGTCGAGAACGCCGTCAAGATCGCCCGCAAGCACACCGGCCGGACCGCCGTCGTCGCCTTCGACCACGCGTACCACGGCCGCACGAACCTCACGATGGCTCTCACCGCGAAGGCCATGCCGTACAAGAGCGGGTTCGGCCCGTTCGCCGGCGAGGTGTACCGCGCCCCGCTGTCCTATCCCTTCCGCGACGGACTGTCCGGCGCCGAAGCCGCGGCGAAGGCGATCTCCCTCATGGAGAAGCAGATCGGCGCCGACAACGTCGCCGCCGTCATCATCGAACCCATCCAGGGCGAGGGCGGGTTCATCGTCCCGGCCGACGGGTTCCTCCCGGCGCTCGTGGACTGGTGCCGCGCGAACGGCGTCGTCTTCATCGCCGACGAGGTGCAGACCGGTTTCGCCCGCACGGGGGCCATGTTCGCCAGCGAGCTGTTCGGCATCGTCCCCGACCTGATCACGACGGCCAAGGGCATCGCGGGGGGCATGCCCTTGGCCGCCGTCACGGGACGCGCCGACATCATGGACGCCTCGCACACCGGCGGCCTCGGCGGCACGTACGGCGGGAACCCCGTCGCGTGCGCCGCCGCGCTGGCATCCATCGATGCGTTCGAGAACGACGGGCTGCTCGAGCGGGCGCGTGAGATCGGGGGGATCCTCCGCGCCCGCCTCGAGTCTCTGCAGGCGAACGACCCGCGCATCGGCGACGTCCGCGGGCATGGCGCCATGATCGCCGCCGAGTTCGTCGACCCGCAGACCAACGCGCCGGACGGCGTGCTCACGGCCGCGGTCGCGAAGGCGTGCATCGCGGAGGGCGTGATCGTCCTCACGTGCGGCACGTACGGCAACGTGATCCGCTTCCTCCCGCCCCTCGCGATCGGCGACGACCTCCTCAACGAGGGGCTGGATGTCGTCGCCGCCGCCCTCGCCGCGCAATGACGTCCCGTGACGTCGGAGAAGGAGCAGTCATGAACGAGATCACCCGGGACGTCGTCATCGTGGGGGCCGGCGCCGCGGGCCTCACCGCCGCGAACCAGCTCCGAACGGCGGGACTCTCCGTCGCGGTCCTCGAAGCCCGCGATCGCGTGGGCGGACGGCTGTGGACGGACGTGATCGACGGCGCCATGCTCGAGATCGGCGGCCAGTGGATCTCGCCCGACCAGGACGCGCTCATCGACACCGTCGCGGATCTGGGCCTGGAGACCTTCAGCCGGTACCGCGAGGGCGACAGCGTCTACATCGGCCCGGACGGCGCCGTCTCGCGCTTCACGGGCGACGTGTTCCCCGTGAGCGCGGAGACCGAGCGGGCGATCGGCGAGATCACCGAACGCCTCGACGCGATGGTCGCCGAGATCGACCCCGACCGCCCGTGGGCGCATCCGCGGGCCGCCGAATGGGACCAGGTCTCGTGGGACGCGTGGCTGCGCGCGCAGACGGATGACGACGAAGCGGTGCGCAACCTCGCGTTCGCCACCGGATCGGCGATGCTCACGAAGCCCACGCACGCCTTCTCGCTGCTGCAGTCGCTCCTGATGGCGGCGAGCGCCGGCAGCTACTCGCACCTCGTGGATGCCGACTTCATCCTCGACAAGCGCGTCGTCGGGGGCCTGCAGCAGGTGCCGCTGCTCCTGGCCGAGCGTCTCGGCGAGGACGTCTTCCTCGGGCAGCCGGTGCGAAGCCTCGAGTGGTCGGATGCCGGTGTCACCGCGGTCGCCGACGGCATCACCGTGCGCGCCCGCCACGCGATCCTGGCGCTCGCGCCCGTGCTCTACAACCGGATCTCGTTCGTCCCCGCCCTGCCCCGCCTCCAGCACCAGATGCACCAGCACATCTCGATGGGCTTCGTCATCAAGGTGCACGCGGTCTACGACCGCCCGTTCTGGCGCGAGCAGGGCCTGTCCGGCACGGCGTTCAGCCCCTACGAGCTGTCGCACGAGGCCTACGACAACACCAACCACGGCGACGAACGAGGGACCCTCGTCGGCTTCGTCTCAGACCGGAACGCCGACGACGTGTTCCGGGTCTCCGCCGAGGAGCGCCGCGAGCGCATCCTCGAATCGCTCTCCCACTATTACGGGCCGGAGGCGAAGAACCCCGTCGTGTACTACGAGAGCGACTGGGGCTCGGAGGAGTGGACCCGCGGCGCGTACGCCGCGAGCTTCGATCTGGGCGGGCTCTCCCGCTACGGCGCAGACCTGCGCACCCCCGTCGGACCCGTCCACTTCGCATGCAGCGATCTGGCCGGCGCGGGATACCAGCACGTCGACGGCGCGATCCGCATGGGACGACTCGTCGCCGACACCATCCTCGAGGAGGTCCGCGCGTGAGCGCACCTGTGATCGTCGGCTATACCGCCACCAAACCGGGGCGCGACGCCCTCGCCTTCGGCGCGCGTCTCGCCGCGGCGACTGCCGCTCCGCTGCACGTCGCCATCATCCTGCCGTCGGAGGGGCGCAGCGTCATCACGCCGCCGGACGCCTCGTACGATCGGCACCTCCGCGGTCAGGCCGAGGAATGGCTGGATGCCGCGGAGGCCCTCCTTCCGGAGGGCACCGCCGTCACGCGCCACATCCGCGCCGCCGAGTCGTTCGCGGAGGGCCTCATCGAGGCCGCCGGCGAGCTCGGCGCCTCGCGCATCGTCGTCGGCGCCGCCGACGGGGGCGCGCGGGGGCGGCACCGACTGGGATCGACCACGACCGAGCTCCTGCACTCGTCCGACGTGCCCGTCGTGCTCGTGCCCCGCGGCACCCGCAAGGTCGCGGCGGACACCCCGCTCGGCCGGCTGACCGTCGCGGTGGGAACGCGGCCCGGCGCCGATGTGCTCATCGAGGAGGCCGCGTCGCTCGCCGACGCGACGGGCGCCTCGGTGCGCCTCCTCTCGCTGCTCCCCGTCGACCTGCCGGCCACGGCCGACACCGCGGCGATCCGCACGGCCGGTTCGACCGCCGCGGCCGACGTCCTCGCCGCCGCGCGCGCCGAGCTCCCGGCCCGGCTGGGCGCCGAGGTCGTCGTCGCCGAGGGCGACAGCATCGAGGACGCCGTGCGCGACCTCGACTGGCAGCCCGGCGAGGTCCTCCTCGTCGGCTCGAGCCGCCTCGCCCGCCCGCGGCGCCTGTTCCTCGGCTCGACGGCGGCCAAGATGCTCCACGAAGTCCCGGTGCCGATGATCGTCGTGCCCCGCACCCGCACCCAGGAAGGACAGCAGCGATGAGCGCACCCGAAGCAGCACCGCTCGCTCCGACCGCCGGCGAGCAGCCCGGCGGATTGTCGAACAAGGGCCTGAGCGCCGGCACCGTCGGCCTCATCGGCGCCGTCGTCATCGGCATCTCGTGCATCGCCCCGGCCTACACCTTCACGGCGGCCGTCGGCCCGACGGCATCCGTCGTCGGCGCCCAGGTGCCCGCCATCATCCTGATCGGCTTCATCCCGATGCTGCTGGTCGCGTTCGGCTACCGCGAGCTCAACAACCGGATGCCGGACGCCGGCACCTCGTTCACCTGGGCGGCCCGCGCGTTCGGGCCGTGGATCGGGTGGATGGCAGGCTGGGGCCTCGTCGTCGCGACGATCCTCGTGCTCTCCAATCTCGCCGGCGTCGCCGTCGACTTCCTCTTCTTGCTGATCTCGCAGATCACCGGGAACCCGGACATCGCCGATCTCGCGACGAACACCGTCATCAACATCGCGGTCTGCCTCCTGTTCATGCTCGGGGCGACATACATCTCGTACCGCGACATGCAGACGACGCAGAAGCTGCAGTACGTCCTCGTCACGTTCCAGATCGCGGTGCTGCTGATCTTCGCCGTCGCCGCGATCGTCCAGGCCGTGAGCGGCAACGGGTTCGACTACACGCCGTTCGACTTCAACTGGTTCAACCCGTTCGCGGTGCCCTCGTTCAGCGCGTTCGCGGCGGGCCTGTCCCTGTCGATCTTCATCTTCTGGGGCTGGGACGTCACGCTGACGATGAACGAGGAGACGAAGGACCCCGAGCGCACGCCGGGACGCGCCGCGACCATCACGGTCCTCACGATCGTCTCGCTGTACCTCCTGCTCGCCGTCGCCATGATCATGTTCGCGGGCGTCGGCACGGGGGACCTGGGCCTCGGCAACGAGGACATCCAGTCCAACGTGTTCTTCTTCCTCTCCGACCCGGTGCTCGGGCCGCTCGCGTTCCTCGTCTCGCTCGCGGTGCTCACGAGCTCGGCGTCGTCGCTGCAGTCGACCTTCGTCGGACCCGCGCGCACCCTTCTCGCGATGGGCCACTACGGCGCGCTGCCGCCGGCCTACGCGAAGGTCAGCCCGCGGTTCTTCACGCCCGGCTACGCGACGATCGTCTCGGCGATCGTGGCCTCCGCGTTCTATGCCGTCATGCGCGTCGTCAGTGAGAACACCCTGTGGGACACGATCCTCACGCTCGGCATGATGATCTGCTTCTACTACGGGATCACGGCGTTCGCGTGCGTCTGGTACTTCCGCAAGCAGTGGTTCGACTCGACGCGGAACGTGTTCTTCACGTTCCTCTTCCCGCTCGTGGGCGGCGTCATCCTGCTCGTCCTGTTCGTCACGACGCTCATCGACTCGATGGATCCGGCGTACGGCTCGGGCGCCAACGTGGGCGGTGTCGGCATCGTCTTCATCCTCGGGATGGCGATCATCGTGATCGGCATCGTCGTCATGATCTGGCAGGCGATCCGTCGCCCGGCGTTCTTCCGCGGGGAGACGCTCGCGATGGATGCCCCGCCGAGCCGCCGTCGGAAGGGCTGAGCCCGGCATGAGCACCGCCCTCCCCGTCGGCGTCCCGACGCAGCTCTTCGTCGACGGCGCATGGACCGACGCCGCGGGGTCGAAGACCTTTCCGGTCTTCGACCCCGCGACCGGCGACGTCCTCGCCGAGATCGCCGACGGGGGTCCCGCGGATGCCGTCCGCGCCCTCGACGCCGCGGTGGCGGCCCAGGAATCGTGGGCGGCCACCGCCCCGCGTGCGCGGGGCGAGATCCTGCGGCGGGCGTTCGATCTGCTGCAGGAGCGTGCGGAGGAGTTCGCGCTCCTCATGACCCTCGAGATGGGCAAGCCCCTCGCGGAGGCGCGCGGCGAGGTGGTCTACGGCGGCGAGTTCCTGCGCTGGTTCAGCGAGGAGGCCGTGCGGATCTCCGGGCGCTACGGCCTGAATCCGGAGGGGACCGGGCGCATGATCGTGTCCCAGCATCCCGTCGGGCCGTGCTTCTTCATCACGCCGTGGAACTTCCCGCTCGCCATGGCGACGCGCAAGATCGCGCCGGCGCTCGCCGCCGGATGCACCGTCGTCGTCAAGCCCGCCGAGCTCACGCCCCTGACGACGCTCCTGTTCGCGCGGCTGCTCGAGGACGCGGGGCTCCCGCCCGGTGTCGTCAACGTCGTCACGACGACGCGGTCCGCCGAGGTGTCGGCCCCCGTCATCGCCGATCCGCGGCTGCGGAAGCTGTCGTTCACGGGTTCGACGCCGGTGGGGAAGAAGCTCATCGCGCAGGCCGCGGAAGGCGTCCTCCGCGTCTCGATGGAGCTCGGCGGCAACGCACCGTTCGTCGTGTTCGACGACGCCGACCTCGACAAGGCGGTGGACGGCGCGATCGCTGCGAAGTTCCGCAACATCGGGCAGGCCTGCACGGCGGCGAACCGTTTCCTCGTGCACGAGTCGGTCGCCGCCGAGTTCGCCCGTCGGGTCACCGAGCGCGTCGCGGCGATGCGGGTCGGCGCGGGCACCGAGGAGGGCGTGCAGATCGGTCCGCTCATCGACGCCAAGGCCGTCGAGAAGACGGGCGAGCTCGTCCAGGATGCCGTCGGCCGTGGAGCGCAGGTGCTCACCGGCGGCGCATCGGTCGAGCGCGCCGGCACGTTCTTCGCGCCGACCGTGCTCGCCGACGTGGCTGCCGGCAGCGCGCTGCTACGCGAGGAGATCTTCGGACCCGTCCTCGCCATCGCGACGTTCCGCGACGAAGATGAGGCCGTGCGCCTCGCGAACGACACCGAGTACGGCCTCGTCTCCTACGTCTACACGCGCGACCTCGCCCGCGGACACCGCATGATCGACCGGCTGGAGACCGGGATGATGGGGCTCAACGCCGGTGTCGTCTCCAACGCCGCCGCCCCGTTCGGCGGGGTCAAGCAGTCCGGTGTCGGCCGCGAGGGCGGACTGGAAGGCATCCAGGAGTACCTGTCCACGAAGTACACCCTGATCCCCGCCGACTGAGCGGGACGAACGGAGCATCATGAGCACCTACGCCGTGGTCAACCCCGCGACGGGGGAGACCCTCGCCACCTACCCGACCGCGACCGCGGAGGAGGTCGAGGCGGCCGTCGCCGCGGCCGCCGACGCGGCGCACACGTGGGGACGCACGTCGACGCCCGCCGAGCGCGCCGCGCTGCTGCGCCGGGTGGCCGAGCTGCACCGCGAGCGCCGCGACGAGCTGGCCGCCGTCATCGTCCGCGAGATGGGCAAGCCGCTCGCGGCCGCGGAGGGCGAGGTCGACTTCGCCGCCGACATCACCGAGTACTACGCCGACCACATCGAGGAGATCACCCGCGACACCCCGATCGACATCCTCGGCGAGGGGACCGCCGTCATCCGCCGGTCGCCGCTCGGGGCGCTCCTGGGCATCATGCCGTGGAACTTCCCGTACTACCAGGTGGCCCGCTTCGCCGCGCCCAACCTGGCGGTGGGCAACACGATCCTCCTCAAGCACGCCCCGCAGTGCCCCGAGTCGGCCGCCGCGATCGCGCAGATGTACGCCGACGCCGGCTTCCCGGCCGGCGCCTACGCCGACGTGCGCCTGACCAACGAGCAGGCCGCCGACGTCATCGCCGACCCGCGCGTGCAGGGCGTCTCGGTCACCGGCTCGGAGCGGGCGGGGGCCGCGGTCGCCGAGGTGGCCGGGCGGAACCTCAAGAAGGTCGCCCTCGAGCTCGGCGGATCCGACCCGTTCATCCTGCTGTCCACCGACGATCTCGACGGCGCTGTCCAGATGGCCGTCGATGCACGCCTGGACAACAACGGGCAGTCCTGCAACGCGGCCAAGCGGTTCATCGTCGTCGACGGCCTGTACGAGCAGTTCCTGGAGAAGTTCGCGGCCGGGATCGGCGGTGCCGCGGTCGGCGACCCGTTCGCCGAGGACACCGTCATCGGCCCGCTGTCCTCCCTCACCGCCGCCGAGCGCCTCGCGGAGCAGGTCGACCGCGCGGTCGCCCAGGGCGCGACGCTCGTGACCGGCGGGGTCCGGGACGGCGCCTACTACCCGGGCACCGTCCTGACCGACGTGACCGAGGGCATGGACGCCTACCGCGAGGAGTTCTTCGGCCCCGTCGGCGTCGTCTACCGCGTCGCCGACGAGGACGAGGCGATCGCCGTCGCCAACGGCACGCCGTTCGGGCTCGGGTCCTACGTCTTCACGACGGATGCCGCGCAGGCCCAGCGCGTCGCGGACCGGATCGAGGCCGGCATGGTCTACATCAACGTCGTGCTCGCCGACTCGCCCGAACTGCCGTTCGGCGGCGTCAAGCGCAGCGGCACCGGCCGCGAGCTGGGGCTTCTCGCCGCGGACGAGTTCGTCAACAAGAAGCTCATCCGCACGGCCTGACCGCGAGCCCGAATTCGCACGGCGCATGGCCTGTCGGGGCGCGTCCGGAAGGGGCAGGATGGAGCCATGGAGGACAATGCCGACGTCGTCACCCATCTGACCGACGAGGACTGCTGGAATCGCCTCGGACTGCAGCAGCTGGGCCGTCTCGTGACGCACGTGGGGGAGGTGTTCGACATCTTCCCCGTCAACTACGTCGTGGACGGGCGGTCGATCGTCTTCCGCACAGCGGAGGGCAGCAAGCTCACCGAGCTGTCCATCAACGACGCGGTGCTGTTCGAAGCCGACCGCTACACGGAGCAGGACGCCTGGAGCGTCGTCGTGCGCGGGCATGCGCGGCGTCTGGACACGGCGTCCGAGGTGGCCGCCGCCGACACGCTGCCCCTCAAGCCGTGGATCCCCACGCTGAAGTACAACTACGTGCGCATCGAGCCGACGTCGCTGTCCGGCCGGGAGTTCCGGCGCGGCGAGGAGCCGGACCGCTACGGCGTCCAGCAGTACTGAGCCGGTTCGCGCCCTCGCGGGTCGATGACGTACACTTGGGGACGCAGTTGTCTGCATTCTTTCGCCGTGCCCGCGGATCGGGAACCCCCTGGAACTGGTTACGGTAGAAGTGCGGACACCCGGGTCGAAAGACCTTAGGGCGGTAGCTCAATTGGCAGAGCAGCGGTCTCCAAAACCGCAGGTTGCAGGTTCGATTCCTGTCCGCCCTGCGCGTCAGCAGCTTGCTGGCACGGATGAAGTCACACAGGTGGGTTGAATGGTCCAGGATGAGCCGAACGGCGAGATCGTCGCCGCGAGTGGCGCCACCCGCGAGAAGAAGCTGAACTTCTTCCAGCGGATCGCCCTGTTCATCCGTCAGGTCTTCGCCGAGCTCCGGAAGGTCGTCACGCCGACGCGCCAGGAGCTCCTGAAGTTCACGGCCGTCGTACTCGGCTTCGTCGTCGTCATGATGGCGGTCGTGTACGGCCTCGACGTCCTGTTCGTCTGGATCACGACCGTCGTCTTCGGCGTACCGAGCTGATCTCCCCCGGAGACCGCTCGGATGTCTGATGGCATCCAGACCCCCAATGGAAGAGAACGCAAGTGTCTGAAAAGTATGTCGACGACGCCGACTGGGCGACGGCCGCAGAGCAGTCCAGCGAGGACGACGAAGCCCAGGAGGGCAACGTCCTCGCCGACCAGGAGCGCTCGGTCGAGGCCGCAGAGCACGCCGCCCTCCACGTCGTGGACGAGGACGGCGACGATGAGGACGACGTCGACACCGACCTGGATGACATCGACATCGACGACCCGGAGGCAGACGCGATCGTGAACGACGCACTCGAGATCGACGAGGCGGCTGAGGCCGAGGCTGTGGCCGAAGTCCTGAACGACTCCATCGCCGAGGAGGAAGCCGACCGCGCCGCGGAGGCCGCCGACGAGGTCACGCCGTACGACGGGCCCGAGCTCGGCGACGAGGACGAGGCCGGCGCGGACGCGGCCGCCGAGGTCGATGAGGACGCCGAGCCGGAGGACCCCTACGAGGCCTTCCGCACCGAGCTCCGCTCGCTTCCCGGCAAGTGGTTCGTCATCCACTCGTACGCGGGCTTCGAGCGCAAGGTCAAGGCCAACATCGAGCAGCGCAAGAACACGCTCGAGGTCGAAGAGGACATCTATCAGGTCGAGGTCCCCATGGAGGACGTCGTCGAGATCAAGAACGGCCAGCGCAAGATGGTCACGCGCGTCCGGATCCCCGGCTACGTGCTCGTTCGCATGGAGCTCAACGAGGACACCTGGTCGGTCGTCCGCCACACCCCCGGCGTCACCGGCTTCGTGGGCAACGCCCACAACCCGACCCCGCTGCGCTTCGAGGAGGCCTTCAACATGCTGAAGTCCCTCGTCGAGGTCAAGGAGGTCGCGACGGCCAAGGGCTCCGCGAAGGGCTCCGCCACGCAGGCGCGCAGCGTCATCACCGAGGTGGACTTCGAGGTCGGCGAGACGATCACGATCAAGGAAGGCTCCTTCGCGGGTCTCCCGGGCTCGATCAGCGAGATCAAGCCGGAGAGCGGCAAGCTCACGGTCCTCGTCTCCCTCTTCGAGCGCGAGACGCCGGTCGAGCTCAGCTTCGACCAGGTCACCAAGCAGTAGCAGCGGAGCGGGCCGCAGGCGCCCCCGCACGCGGACGACGCCCCGCCCGGCCCACGCCGGCGGGGCGTCTTCGCGTCTCCCGCCCGGCATCCCGTCGCAGGCCGAGCCCGCGATGCGCCGCGCGAGGCCGACCCCCGTCCCACGGGCGCCGGGTCGTGGCGTAGGATGGGGAGGTTGCTCGTGTGCGATCCGTCGCGCGCGAGCCGGCACCGCCGGTCGGAACGTCCGATCGCGCGGGAGAGCGGGGCATCCGTCCCGTTCGAGGAAAGGAAGAGGAATGGCACCGAAGAAGAAGGTGACCGGCCTGATCAAGCTTCAGATCAACGCCGGTGCAGCCAACCCGGCGCCGCCGATCGGCCCCGCGCTCGGTCAGCATGGCGTCAACATCATGGAGTTCTGCAAGGCGTACAACGCCGCGACCGAGTCGCAGCGCGGCAACGTCATCCCCGTCGAGATCACCGTCTACGAGGACCGCAGCTTCACGTTCATCCTGAAGACCCCGCCCGCGGCGGAGCTCATCAAGAAGGCTGCCGGCGTCCCCAAGGGGTCCGGCACGCCGCACACGGTCAAGGTCGCCAAGCTCACGAAGGAGCAGGTGCGCCAGATCGCCGAGACGAAGCAGCCCGACCTGAACGCGAACGACATCGAGGCCGCCTCGAAGATCATCGCCGGCACCGCCCGCTCCATGGGCATCACGGTCGAGGACTGAGGGGGAACTGACAATGGCTAAGTCCAAGGTTTATGAAGCAGCCGCGGCGAAGATCGACCGCGACAAGTTCTACACGTCGGCTGAGGCCGTCGCTCTGGCGAAGGAGACGGGCTCGAAGAAGTTCGACTCCACCGTCGAGGTGGCGCTGAAGCTCGCCGTCGACCCGCGCAAGGCGGACCAGATGGTCCGCGGCACGGTCATCCTGCCGCACGGCACGGGCAAGACCGCTCGCGTCATCGTGTTCGCGACCGGTCCGGCGGCGGAAGCCGCCATCGCCGCGGGTGCGGACGAGGTCGGCGGCGCCGAGCTCATCGAGAAGGTCGCCGGAGGCTACACCGCGTTCGACGCGGCGGTCTCGACGCCCGAGCTCATGGGCCAGGTCGGTCGACTGGGTAAGGTGCTCGGCCCCCGCGGCCTCATGCCGAACCCCAAGACCGGCACCGTGACCCCCAACCCGGCCAAGGCCGTCGAGGAGATCAAGGGCGGCAAGATCGAGTTCCGCGTCGACAAGCACGCCAACGTGCACTTCGTCGTCGGCAAGGCCTCCTTCACGGCCGAGCAGCTGAACGAGAACTTCCGCGCCGCGCTCGAGGAGATCGTCCGCCTCAAGCCGTCGAGCTCGAAGGGCCGTTACATCCAGAAGGGCGCCATCTCGACCACGTTCGGTCCCGGCATCCCGCTGGACGTCAACGTCTTCGCCTGACGCTCATCGCACGACGGGCCTCACCTCCGGGTGGGGCCCGTCGTCGTTTCCCGGAGTCCCGGAAACAGTGCGTAACGCGATGACGTCCCTCGCACGACCCCGTGCTGTAGTGGAGGGGTCCGTGCCGCCCACCCGGCGGCGCTCCACAGCAGCCCCACACCAAGGAGACGCATGCACCGTCGACTCGCCGCCACAGCCCTCGCCCTCACCGCCGCACTGACGCTCAGCGCGTGCGCCTCGGGGGCGGCCGACCCCGCGCCGGAAGGCGAGGACTTCGGTCTCGTCAAGGCCGGCACCCTCACCGTCGCGACGGAGGGCACCTACCGCCCCTTCACCTTCCACGACGAGTCCGGTGATCTCGTCGGCTTCGACGTGGAGATCGCCGAAGCCGTCGCCGACAAGCTCGGCCTCGAGATCGTCTTCCAGGAGACGCAGTGGGACGCCATCTTCGCGGGACTGGATGCCGGCCGCTTCGACGTCATCGCGAACCAGGTGTCGATCAACCCCGAGCGCGAGGCGAAGTACCTCTTCAGCGAGCCGTACACCGTCTCCCCGGGCGTCATCGTGGTCAAGGAGGACGACGACTCCATCTCGAGCTTCGCCGATCTCGCGGGCAAGACGACGGCGCAGTCCCTGACGAGCAACTGGTACACGCTCGCCGAGGAGAACGGCGCCGAGGTCCAGGCCGTCGAGGGCTGGGCCGAGGCCGTCACGCTCCTGCGTCAGGACCGCGTCGACGCGACCGTGAACGACAACCTCACGTTCCTCGACTACGAGACCACGAACGGACCCACCGGACTGAAGATCGCCGCCGAGACGGACGACCCGGCGTACAACGCCTTCGCGTTCACGAAGGACAAGGAGGCGCTCGTCGCCGCGATCGACGAGGCACTCTCCGAGCTTCGCGACGAGGGCGTCCTGGCTGAGATCAGCGAGAAGTACTTCGGCGCCGACGTCACGCAGTAACGTGTAGCCACATGGCCGGCCCGCCCGTCGTCACGGGCCGGCCGGCCTCATCGCCATCGGCGAGGGAGGAGCGCCATGGACGGCATACAGGTGCTGGCAGCGGCCGGCGACGGCGCGACGCGCGACACGTGGACCCTGCTGGTCGACTCGTTCTGGCCGCTCCTGGCCGCGGGGTTGACGGCCACGATCCCGCTCGCGCTGGCCTCCTTCGCGCTCGGCCTCGTCCTCGCGCTCCTCGTCGCCCTCATGCGGATCTCCGGCAATCCCGTGCTGTCGGGGATCGCGCGGTTCTACATCTCCGTCATCCGGGGCACCCCGCTGCTGGTCCAGCTGTTCGTCATCTTCTTCGGCCTCCCCTCGATCGGCGTCGTGATCGACCCGTGGCCGGCGGCGGTGATCGCGTTCTCGCTCAATGTGGGCGGCTATGCGGCCGAGGTCATCCGGGCGGCGATCCTCTCCGTGCCGAAGGGGCAGTGGGAGGCCGGATTCACGGTCGGCCTCTCGCACACGACGACGCTGCGGCGCATCATCCTGCCCCAGGCCGCCCGGGTCTCGGTGCCTCCGCTGTCGAACACGTTCATCTCGCTCGTCAAGGACACCTCGCTCGCGTCCCTCATCCTCGTGCCCGAGCTGTTCGCCGAGGCGCGCCAGATCGCGGCGTTCACCTACGAGTTCATGGTGATCTACCTCGAAGCTGCGCTCATCTACTGGCTGCTCTGCCTCGTCCTCTCCAGTGGGCAGAGCGCCATCGAGAAGAGATTGGACCGCTATGTCGCCCACTGAGCCCGCTTCGGACGCGCCTCTGCTGCGCGTGCGCGGATTGCGCAAGAGCTTCGGCAGCAACGTCGTCCTCGACGGCATCGACTTCGACGTGCGCCGCGGCGAGGTCGTGTGCCTCATCGGCCCGAGCGGGTCGGGCAAGACGACGGTGCTGCGCTCGCTCAACGGCCTCGAGACCCCGGAAGCGGGGGAGCTGGCCTTCGACGGCGGACAGCGGTTCGACTTCACCGCGGGCGTCGGCGCGCGCGCCCGATCCGCCCTGCGCGACCGCTCCGCGATGGTGTTCCAGCACCACAACCTGTTCCCGCATCGCACGGTGCTGCAGAACGTCATCGAGGGGCCGGTGCATGCCCGACGCGTGCCGGTCGCCGAGGCGACGCGACGCGCGACGGAGCTGCTCGAGCGGGTGGGCCTCACGGACAAGCGCGATGCGTACCCGCACGAGCTGTCCGGCGGTCAGCAGCAGCGCGTCGGGATCGTGCGCGCCCTCGCCCTCCAGCCCGACCTGCTGCTGTTCGACGAGCCCACCAGCGCCCTCGACCCGGAGCTGGTCGGCGAGGTGCTGCTCGTGCTGAAGGAGCTCGCCGACGAGGGCTGGACGATGATCATCGTCACGCACGAGCTGGACTTCGCCCGCCGCGTGGCGGATCAGGTGCTCTTCTTCGACGGCGGCGTGATCGTCGAGCGCGGCACCCCCGCGCATCTGCTCTCTACGCCTGCGCACGAGCGCACCCGGCGTTTCATCGCCCGGCTGCTGCATCCGCTCGACGAGTGACCGCACGCGCCGCGATCCTCTTCGGCAGCGGGCGGGATGCGGCGCGCGTCACGCGTCGCGGCGGACCTCGAAGCCGGGGATCCCGGTCGGATCGATGTCGGTGACCTCGGCGCCCTCGACGCGGGAGCCCGGAGGGCCCTCGGCCATCCAGGCCAGCGCCTCGTCGACCTCCGCGGGGGTCCCCTCGATCTCCGCCTCGACGGTTCCGTCGCGGCGGTTGCGCACCCAGCCGGCCACGCCGGCCGCTCGCGCCACCATGCGCATCGTGTAGCGATAGCCGACGCCCTGCACGTCGCCCCGGACGATCACCCGCACGCGCCTCATGTCTCCATCCTGTCGCGCCGCGACGCGAGATGACAGGATGCCGCCATGGGAACGATCGACGACTACCTCGCGCAGCTCGACCCGGCAGATGCCGCCGTCATCGGCCACGCGTACGACGTCGCGCGTGCGGCGGTCCCGGACGCCGTGCAGGGCCTCGGCTACGGCATGCCGGCGCTCACCTACCGCGGGAAGTCGCTCCTCTCGCTCATGCGGGCGAAGAACCACATCGGGGTCTACCCGTTCAGTCCCGCAGCGATCGTCGAGATCGCGCCGCTCCTCGTCGGGGTCGACACGGCCAAGGGCACGGTGCGCTTCGCGCCCGACGCCCCGCTCCCGGACGAGACCCTCCGCGCGCTCGTGCTCGCGCGCAGGGCGCAGATCGACGGATCCTGACCCGGCTCACCCGACGACGAGCGACACGGCGATCGCCAGCATCACGACGGCGATGATCCCGTCCAGCACGCGCCACGCGCGCGGGCTCGACAGCCAGCGGCCGAGGTGCCGGGCGCCGACCGCGAGGCTGACGAACCACACGACGGAGGCCGCCGCCGCGCCTGCGGCGAACCACCAGCGCAGCGCGCCGTGCGTGTTCGCGACGGAGCCGAGCAGGAACACCGTGTCCAGATACACGTGCGGGTTGAGCCACGTCAGTGCGAGGCAGGTCAGGATCACCGGGGCCGGACGCGTCCGCGTCGCGACGCCGGTGCGCCCCGCCGGCCGCTCGCCGTCCGCCTCCTGGCCGCCCTCGACGCGCAGCGCCTCTCCCGTGGGTCGGAGCGCCCGTCGCGCGGCGAGCAGGGCGTAGACCACGAGGAAGACCGCGCCGCCCCACCGCGCGGCGCCGATCAGCCACGGGGCCGCCTGCAGGATCGCGCCCAGTCCGGACACGCCCACCGCGATGAGCGCGGCATCCGAGACGGCGCACACGGCCGCGACGGCGAGGGCGTGCTCGCGCCTGATCCCCTGTCGCAGGACGAAGAGGTTCTGCGCACCGATCGCGACGATGAGGGAGAGGCCGAGGCCGAAGCCGGCGAGGACGGAGCTGAGCACACCCCGACGCTATGTCGACCGAGTTCTGCAGTCCAGTTCATGATTCTTACCCTGGTGAAGTAGAACTGATGTATGCGCATTCCCGCCGATCTGGCAGAGACACTCGCGATCGTGCTTGACGAGGGCAGCCTGGATGCCGCCGCGCGTCGTCTGCACTTGACGCCGTCGGCGGTCAGTCAGCGCATCAAGGCGCTCGAGGAGCAGGTCGGCCGCGTCCTGCTCGTGCGGACGAAGCCGGTCCGCCCGACGGAGGCCGCGCACGCGGTCGTCCGGTATGCGCGCCAGCTCGCGCTCCTCGAGCACGATGCGCGCGCCGAGCTCGGCGCGGACGACGGGGCGCGGGTCTCGGTCCCGCTCGCCGTCAACGCCGATTCCCTCGCGACCTGGTTCCTGCCTCCGCTCGCGCGCCTCGCGGAGCGGCATCCCGTCGTCTTCGACCTGCATCGGGACGACCAGGACTTCACCGCCGGCCTGCTCGAATCCGGCACCGTCATGGGCGCCGTGACCTCCCGCGCCGTCCCCGTCGCCGGATGCCGGGTGAGCCCCCTGGGCGTGCTGCGGTACGACGCCGTCGCGACACCCGCGTTCGTCGCAGCATGGCTTTCCGGCGGTGCGGATGCCGCGGCGCTGGCCGAGGCGCCGCTCATCGACTTCGACCGTCGCGACGACCTGCAGCGGCAGTGGCTGGCCGCCCGCGGCGTCGACCCGGCCCGTCCGCCGCGGCACTTCATCCCCGCGTCGCACGACTTCGCGACCGCCGCGGGACTCGGGCTCGGCTGGGCGCTCCTGCCGAGGTTCCAGTGGGAGGCGCCGGTGGCCGCGGGAGAGCTCGTGCTGCTCGGCGGACCGCCGATCGATGTGCCGCTGCACTGGCAGCAGTGGAACCTGCGGTCGCCGCTGCTCGATGCGATCGCCGAGGAGATCGTCGCGGAGGGACGGCGGGTGCTCGCGCCGTGAGGTCCTGGCGGCGCGGTTACGCGTCGCCGACCGTCAGCACGATCTTCCCGCGCGAGTGCCCGCGCTCGAGCTCGCGGTGCGCCGCGGCGGCTTCGGACAGGTCGAAGACCCGGTCGACGTACACCTGGATGGCACCGGACTCGAGCAGCCGGGCGAGCGTCGCGAGGACCCCGCCGTCCGGGATCACCTTGTACGAGGTCGCGCGCACGCCGGCCGCGGCCGCATCCGCGGCGTACGCGGGCCAGCCTCCGGAGGGCACCATGACGTACAGTCCGCCGGGACGCAGCACCGTGAGCGAACGGCTCCCGGTGTCGTCGTGCACGTTGCCGACGAGGTCGATCACGACGTCGACGTCACCCGTCACATCCTCGAAGCGGGTCGTGGCGTAGTCGATCACGACCGACGCCCCGAGTTCGCGGAGCCACGGGAGGTTCCGCTCCGAGCCGGTCGCCGTGACCTGCGCGCCGAAGTAGGCCGCCAGCTGCACCGCGAAGTGGCCGACGCCGCCGCTGCCGGCGTGGATGAGGATGCGCTGGCCTTCGTGCGCGTGCGCCGTCTCGACGACGAGCCCCCACGCGGTCAGCGCAGCCAGCGGCACGCCGGCCGCTTCGACGTGCGACAGGGAGGCGGGCTTCCGCGCCACCGAGAGCGAGGGGACGACGGCGTACTCCGCGTATGTGCCGCCGGAGCGCGGGAAGGAGGCCATGCCGAAGACCTCCGTGCCGACGGGCAGGGGATGGGCCTCGTAGGGCGCCTTGACCACGACGCCGCTGAAGTCGAAGCCGAGGGTGCTGGGGTACGCCGGGATGGCCGCCGCCACACCGCGGCCCGCACGGGTCTTCGCGTCGATCGGGTTCGCGCCCGCCGCCATGACCCGCACGAGCAGCTCGCTCATCACGGGGGAGGGGACCGGAACCTCCGTCTCGTGGAGGACGTCGGGATCGCCGGGTGCGTCGAAGACGACGGCACGCATGGTGGCGGGGGGCTCCGCGACGTCGATGCTCGGCGCATCGGGGGCGGGTGCTGCACGTAGCGGCCGGAATCTCATCGGTCGCTCCTTCCACGCGCCTCCGACGTCGGCGGCACTGGTCTCTGGGTCTGACCCCAGTCAACAGGGCGATTGTCTCGACCGTGTTACGCGGGTGCTACCGGGCGACTAAGGTCGCCGCATCAGAGGCCTGGACGCTCGCCGCTCGTCAGCGCGTGCAGCAGCCGCGTGAGGTTGCCGATGTCCTCGATCGGCCACTCCTGGAGCGCGTCCACGAGCACGCCCTCCTGCGGTGCGCGCGCGGCGGCCAGTCGCTCCAGCCCGAGCGCGGTCGGGGACAGGAGACTCGAGCGCCCATCGGCAGGGTCCGGCGTCCGTCGGACCAATCCGAGCTCCTCGAGCTCGCGCACCGTGCGGCTGATCTGACCCTTGTCCGCCGTGAGGATCTCCGCGAGCGCCGAGGTCGTGACCGGTTCGCGCCGCACGATGGTGGTGAACACCTTGTAGGCGCCCGGCAGGAGCCCCGGGCTCACGCGGTGGGCGTTCTCCGTGATGATCCGGCGGAAGCGGTTGACGAGCTCCCCGAACTCGGCCTCGAGGGCCCGCACCGCCTCGGTGCGGGCCTCTCGGGTGTCCTCAGTCATCGCTGCGCTCCCCGCGCGCGCCCGACCCGGCGGCATCCGCCGTCGCACCGGTCGCGGTCAGGGACGACATCCCGGCGGGGACGGAGACGGTCGCGAGGTCGGCTTCACCGGCCTGCAGGCGCTCGGTGGTCGTCATCTTCGTCAGCGGCGCGTTCGGCAGGAAGATCACCGCGATGAGGCTGATCACGGCGAACGGCACCGCGATGAGGAACGAGTGCGAGATGCCCTGCGCGTAGATGTCCTCGAAGAGGACCCGGAGGCCCTCGGGCATCGCGGAGACCTGGGGCAGCGTTCCCGACTGGAGCTGCTCGGCCCAGTACGGCGCCTTGTCGCCGAGGGCGGCGATCGCCGCGGCGATGTCGTCCTTCGTGCCGGTGACCAGGTCGGTGACACGGGTGGCCAGGGCGGCGCCCATGAGCGATACGCCGATCGTGCCGCCGAGGCTGCGGAAGAACGTGACGCCGGAGCTGGCGACGCCGATCTCGGTGGGCTTGGCGGTGTTCTGCACGACGAGGACGAGGTTCTGCATCGTCATGCCGACGCCCGCCCCGAGCACGAACATGTAGACCGAGACCAGCACGAAATCCGTGTCGTAGTGGATCGTCGACAGCAGCGCGGCGCCGGCGATGAGGGCGACCGACCCCACGAGCAGGTAGGGCTTCCACTTCCCGTACTTCGTGATGAGGGCGCCGACGCCGACAGAGGACAGCAGGAGTCCCGCGATCATCGGGATCGTCATGAGGCCCGCTTCGGTGGGCGTCGCTCCGCGCGCGAGCTGCATGTACTGGCCGAGGAAGACCGAGGCGCCGAACATCGCGATGCCGGTCGCGATCGAGGCGATGACCGACAGCGTGAAGGTGCGGTTGCGGAACAGCGACAGCGGGATGAGGGGCTCCGCCGAACGCAGTTCGACGACGATGAAGAGGACCGTCCCGAGGAGGGCGCCGCCGACCATCAGGACGGTCTCGGTGCTCCACCAGTCGAAGTTCGTGCCGGCGCTGGTGACCCAGATGAGCAGCAGCGACACGGCGGTGGACAGCAGCACGATCCCGAGGTAGTCGATGCGGGCCTTCACCTTCGCCCGGGCGGGCAGGTGCAGGGTCAGCTGGACGAGGATAAGCGCGGCGAGGGCGATCGGGAGGGAGACGAAGAAGTTCCAGCGCCAGCCGAACACGTCGGTGATGACACCGCCGAGCAGCGGGCCGCCGACGGTGGCGACCGCCATCACCGCGCCGAACAGTCCCATGTACCGGCCGCGCTCGCGCGGGCTGATGATGTCGGCCATGATGACCTGGCTCAGTGCCGCGAGGCCGCCGGCACCGAGACCCTGCACGGCGCGGAAGGCGATGAGCGTGCCCGTGTCCTGCGCGAAGCCGGCCGCAGCGGTCGCCACCACGAACAGCACGATGGCCCCCTGGTAGAGGACCTTGCGGTTCATGAGGTCGGCGAGCTTGCCCCAGATGGGCGTCGAGATGGCGGTGGTCAACAGCGTCGCGGTCACGACCCACGTGAAGGCGTTCTGGTCTCCGTCGAGATCGTGGACGATGACGGGGAGCGAGGTGGACACGACGGTCGACGCGATCATCGAGACGAACATGCCGAGGATGAGGCCGGAGAGCGCCTGCAGCACCTGGCGGTGCGACATGGCCGGGCCGGCCGTGGACGTGGGAGAGGTCATGCAGATCCTTCGAAGGAAGAGGAGAGATGCCGGAATCGGCGATGTGTGACAAAGGTCAAATGTTGATACGGGTCAACTATAGGTGAATGGTTGAGGCGTGTCAACCAATCGACCGGACGGGTGGGACGGGGCGCCGAGGCGCGTGCGTCAGTCGGCGAGGGCGAGGGCGCGGAACGGCTCGCGCGGGCGCGGCGGCGCGACGGGCCCCGTGCCGGATGCCGGCTGCCCGGCTGCGCGCTGCAGCGTCGTCCTGCGGTAGAGCTCGTCGATGAGGCTCGTCGCGAGGCCGACGAGAGCGGCGATCTCCGTCTCGTCGCGGTCCACCCACGCGCAACGGGGCTCATCGCGCACCGGAACGAAGTCGTCGTGCTCCTCCCAGACCACGAGGGTGCGCTCGGCGCCGAGCACGTGCTGCTGCCACCACACCTGGCGGAGGTAGGGGCGGGGGATGGAGCGCCAGGTCTTGTTGGTCGTCTTGATCTCGGCAAGGGTCACCCGGCCGGCGGCATCGACCGCGACGCCGTCGGGGGTGGCGAGGTGACGCTTCTCGATCTCGGCGTGGAAGAGCGCCGACGACGGCTGGATGCCGTGGGTGGCAGCCACCCAGGCGGCGATCTCCGGCTCGCGGCGGCGTCCGTGGTCGGTGTAGGCGTTCCCGGAGAAGCCCGAACCCATCAGCTTGGCCTGCGCGGCGCGCGGGATCGCGCGGGCGCTCGTGAGCTGTGCGACGTCGGTCGCGGTGATGCCGCGGGAGCGAGCCCGGATCCACGCCACCCGGTCGCGCGAGTCGGCGACGATGCGCGCGGCGAGCTGCGGGGTCATGGGATCGAGGCTAACCCCGCCCTCCGCCATCCCGTGTCGTGCCACGCCCGCGGCGGTCGGCCCCGTGCCCCGATTTGGGGGAGCGTGACCGGTCGCGTACACTCGTGGGTAAGCCAAAGACCGTCGGTCATCGGTGTGCGCGCAGGCGCACGACGATCGAAGCTCTGCATCGCAGGGGCCCACGCAGGTGTACAGGATGATTCTCTGGAATTCAGCTCCGTGCGCTTGCGCCGGAGCTTTCTTGCTGTTCAGGGGGTGTGCGGCCGGCGCCCGCCATCGCGGAGCGTCACGTAGACACAAGGAGTGACCATGGCGCAGAAGGACGCATCGGTTGCCGAGCTCACGAAGTCATTCGAGAACTCGAACGCCGTTCTGCTGACCGAGTACCGCGGTCTGACGGTTGCCCAGCTCAAGCAGCTGCGCAACAGCATTCGTCAGGACGCGCAGTACGCCGTGGTGAAGAACACGCTGACCAAGATCGCCGCGAACAACGCGGGGATCACGGCGCTGGACGACGACCTCACGGGTCCGTCGGCCGTCGCATTCGTGCACGGCGACTTCGTCGCCACCGCGAAGGCGCTGCGTGATTTCGCCAAGGCAAACCCGCTGCTGGTGATCAAGGGCGGCGTGTTCGAGGGCAACTCCCTCACCGCCGACGAGGTCAACAAGTACGCCTCGCTCGAGAGCCGTGAGGTTCTGCTGGCGAAGGCTGCGGGCATGATGAAGGCGACGATGGGCAAGGCTGCGGCCACCATCGACGCGCTTCGCGAAAAGCTGGAGTCCGCGCAGGCCGCGTAAGGCGACCGACGGACGATTTCCCACAAACCCCACCAATCTAGGAGATACATCATGGCGAAGCTCACCACTGACGAGCTGCTCGAGCAGTTTGCCGACCTGACCCTCGTTGAGCTCAGCGAGTTCGTGAAGGCATTCGAGGAGAAGTTCGACGTCACCGCTGCGGCCCCGGTCGCCGTGGCCGGCGCCGGCGGCGGCGCCGCTGTCGAAGAGGTCGAGGAGAAGGATTCCTTCGACGTCATCCTCGAGGCTGCCGGCGACAAGAAGATCCAGGTCATCAAGACGGTCCGCGAGCTCACCTCGCTGGGCCTCGGCGAGGCCAAGGCCGTCGTCGACGGTGCCCCCAAGGCCGTCCTGGAGGGCGCCAACAAGGAGGCCGCCGAGAAGGCCAAGGCCGCTCTCGAAGAGGCCGGTGCAACGGTCACCCTCAAGTAATCACGCTCCACACCACGAAGGCCCCCGGGTTCGCCCGGGGGCCTTCGTCGTTCCGCGGGACGCTCAGCGCCCGATGCCGACGATCGCCGACGTCGCGTCGTCGATGGCCGCGGTGCTGTTGCGCACGATGAGCGGCGACGGCTCGTAGGTGTGACTGCCGGGGGTCGTGGGGTCCTCCAGCTGGGCCATGAGGAGCTGCACGGCCGCACGTCCCTGCTGATCCGGCTTCTGCTGCAGCGTCGTGAGCGAGAACATCTCGGCGTACTCGTGATCGTCGATCCCGACGACGCTCAAGTGCTCCGGCACGCGGATGCCGAGCCGCCGCGCCGCGATGATCGCCCCAACCGCCACCTCGTCGCACACCGCGATGAGCGCCGTCGGTCGGGTGAGGCGGTCGCCCAGCAGCTCCACGGCCGCCGCGTAGCCGCCGGGAAGGGTCACCTCCGAGCGGGCGTGCTGCGTGTGCTCGGCGAGCCCCGCGGCATCCATCGCCGCCTGATACCCCTCGAGCCGCCGGTGGTCGCCGAAGCTCATGTGCCGCCCGTCCGGGTCGCCGCCCAGGAACGTGATCTCGCGGTGGCCGAGGCCGAGGAGGTGCTCCGTCGCGATGCGCGCTGCGGCCGTGTCGTCGATCGAGACGGCGCTCGTGCCGGCGTCGTAGCCCCCGACGCTCACGACCGGCTTCCCGAACTCGACGAGCCGCTCCAGCTCGTGCGCCGTGGGCTCGATGCCGACCGCGATGACGCCGTCGAACCGCTTGCGCGCCAGGAAGTGGCTGAACATCTCGCGCCGCGCATCGGACTCGGGCGCGGCGCTGTAGAGGGCCAGGTCGTAGCGGCGTTCCAGGAGCGCCTCCTGCACGCCGCCGAGGACCTGGGCGAAGAACCACCGATCCAAGGTCGGCACCACGACGCCGATCGTCTGGGTGCGCCCCGTCACGAGACTCACCGCACTCGTCGTCGGCACGTAGCCGAGATCCTTCGCCGCGCCCTGCACGCGGGCGCGGGTGGCCTCGGAGACGTAGCCCGTGCCGGTGAGTGCCCGGCTGGCCGTCGCCTTGGACACACCCGCGGCTCGCGCGACATCCGCGATACCCGCCATCGGTCCTCCTCGACTGTCTCGGCCGCCCCGGCGCACAACAATGCCGGACGGCTTTTGTGGAACCGGTTCCAGGGACATTGTGGCGCGCGGAAGCGGCATCCGCCACCCTCGTGGCGGCATTTACCGAGTTGTGATAATCGGAGAATTGTGTCGCGTCCCCTGATCCCCTAGCGTGAGCATGGAAACGGTTCCCTACGTTTCGACGCGGAGGACGGGCGCCCGCCCCTTCTGCATCCTGAGGAGGAAACAATGACTTCAATCCGATCGCCTCGGCGGCGGCACATGCTGGCGGCGCTGAGCGTCGCGGCCGTGACGACCATCGCTCTCGCGGGCTGCGCCGAAGGCGGTGAGGAACCCGGCGACGATGCCTCCCTCGAGGGCGAGACCGTCAGCATCTCCGGCGGCATCACCGGCATCGAGGCCGAGAACATGCAGAAGTCCTTCGACGCGTTCACCGAGGACACCGGCATCATCGTCGAGTACACCGGCGACAAGGCGTTCGAGGGCAACATCGTCACGAAGGTGCAGGGTGGCGACGCTCCCGACATCGCGATCGTCCCGCAGCCGGGTCTGCTGCGGACCCTCGTCGAGACCGGTGAGGTCAAGCCGGCCCCGGAAGGCGTCGAGGCCAACGTCGACGAGAACTGGTCGCCCGACTGGAAGGCGTACGGCACGTTCGACGACGTGTTCTACACGGCGCCGATGCTCGCGAACATCAAGGGCTACGTCTGGTACTCGCCCGCATCGTTCGAGGAGTGGGGTGTCGAGGTCCCCACCACGTGGGACGAGATGCTCGCGCTCACGACGACCATCCAGGAGGCCACCGGCAAGGCGCCGTGGTGCGCCGGCTTCGAGTCCGAGGCGGCCTCCGGCTGGCCCGGCACCGACTGGATCGAGGACCTCGTCCTGCGCCAGGCCGGCCCCGAGGTCTACGACCAGTGGGTGGCCGGTGACGTGAAGTTCACCGACCCCGAGATCGCCGACGCGTTCGACGCCGTGGGCGAGATCCTCCTCAACCCGGAGTGGGTCAACGCCGGATTCGGTGACGTCGCGAGCATCAACTCGACCGCCTTCGGCGGCGTCGCGGCGAAGGTCGCGGACGGCAGCTGCCCGCTGACGCACCAGGCCTCGTTCCTCTCCGCGAACTTCCTCGACGTGCAGACGGCTGCCGGCGAGACGCCGGTCGTCGCTCCCGACGGCGACGTCTACGCCTTCGTGCTCCCGGGCTTCGAAGAGGACGCGGCGGCCATCGAGGTCGGCGGCGAGTTCGTCACGGCCTTCTCGGACGACGCGGCCACCGTCGCGGTGCTCGAGTACATGTCCACGGCCGAGTGGGCCGACATCCGCGTCGGCCTCGGCGGCAACATCTCCGCCAACCTCAACGCCGACCCGAGCCTCGCGAGCAGCGAGTTCCTCCAGGAGGCCATGCGGCTCCTGCAGGACCCGAACACGACCGTCCGCTTCGACGCGTCCGACCTGATGCCGGCCACCGTCGGCTCCGGTTCGTTCTGGCGAGGCATGGTCGACTGGATCGACGGCAAGGACACCGCCACGGTGCTCAGCGACATCCAGGCCGGCTACGAGAACTGAGGTCGGAAGTCACGTGCACGGGGCCGCTCGCACCAGCGAGCGGCCCCGTCGCACCCCCCGGCAGTGCGTCGCGGCGCCTGCCCTCCCGGAGTCCAGTGAAGAACTCGGAAGGCACTCATGACTGGAACAATTCAGGCGCCCGGTCCTGCGGGGACCGACGTGTCCGCTGACGGCGACGCCGCCGGCGCTCAGGCCCGTCTGGCGCGCAGACACCGCACGACGGCCCTCGTCGTCACGATCGCCCTCATCCTGGTGGTCGCTCTCTTCCTCTTCATGGTGACGCGAGCGCCCGTCGAGGGCGCGCGGCCGACATCGCTGGGCTTCTCGCTGAACTCGTTCTTCCAGTGGCTCGGCGGGATGGGGCCGCTCGTCCAGATCCCCCTCGTGCTCCTCGTCTTCGGCGCCGTGGTCGGGCTGCTTCTGCTGCTGATCGAGTACGCACCGCGGCCCGGCCGCTTCTACTTCTGGCTGCGGCTGGCGGCGTGCTTCCTCATCCCGGTGCTCGCCTTCATGCTCCTGCGGCCCTACCAGAACGCCGTGATCTACGTCCTCGCGATCGCGATCGTCCTCGGCGGCGCGCTCTTCTACGCGGACTACCGGTCCCGTCAGGGCGCCGGTTACCTGTTCCAGCTCATCCTCTTCGGGGCACCGGCCGCCATCCTGCTGCTGATCGGGCTCATCTACCCGGCGATCGCGACGGTCGTCCAGTCGTTCTTCGACAAGACTGGCAAGGAGTTCGTCGGCCTGGAGAACTACGTCTGGGCTTTCACGAACCCCCAGGGCTTCTGGTCGGTCATCAACTCGATCATCTGGGTGATCGTGGCCCCGCTCGTCGCCACCGTGGTCGGCCTCGCCTACGCGGTCTTCATCGACCGGGCGCGCGGCGAGAAGGTCCTGAAGGTGCTCATCTTCATGCCGTTCGCGATCTCGTTCGTCGGCGCCGGCATCATCTGGAAGTTCATCTACGACTACCGGCAGGAAGATCAGGTCGGTCTGCTGAACGCGATCGTGACGGCGTTCGGGGGTGAGCCGGTGTCGTGGCTCGCCGCGCAGCCGCTCATCAACACGTTCCTCCTCCTCGTCGTGTTCATCTGGAGCCAGACGGGCCTCGCGATGGTGATCCTCTCCGCCGCGGTCAAGGCCGTGCCGACCGAGCAGAACGAAGCGGCATCGCTCGACGGCGCCAACGCCTGGGAGCGTTTCCGCAACGTCACCGTCCCCGGCATCCGCTCATCGATCGTGGTCGTCATCACGACGGTCGCCATCGGCGCCCTCAAGGTGTACGACATCGTCGCCGTCATGACGGGCGGCCGCTCGGACACCACGGTGCTGGCGTTCGAGATGGTCAACCAGCAGCAGCGCTTCCAGAGCTACGGGCACTCCGCGGCGCTCGCGGTCGTGCTGTTCATCTTCGTGATCCCGTTGATCGTCTTCAACGTGATCCAGATCCGCAAGCAGAGGGAGATCCGATGAGCGTCGAGGTCATCGAGCCGGTCGCCGACGCGCGCACGGCGCGGCAGGTGGCGCGGGAGACCCGCAAGCACGAGCGGAACGCGCAGAAGCGACTGACGTCCAAGGGGGCGACGATCGCGGCCGTCGCGATCGCGTTCCTCTGGACGATCCCGACGCTCGGCCTCCTCGTCACCTCGTTCCGGCCCGGCGCCGACACCCAGTCCACCGGCTGGTGGACGGTCTTCGTCGACCCGGACTTCACCTTCGAGAACTACCGGCTCGCGCTCACCTCCGGTGGCACGACCCTGACGCTCGGGGAGTCGTTCCTCAACTCCCTCGCGATCACGATCCCGGTCGTCTTCTTCGCCCTCGCGGTGGCGTCCCTGCTCGCCTACGCGTTCGCATGGATCGACTTCAAGGGCAAGAACCTCCTGTTCGTCGGGGTGTTCGCGCTGCAGATCGTGCCGCTGCAGATGGCGCTCGTGCCGCTGCTGAGCCTGTTCTCCCGCGGCCTCACGATCAACGGTGTGTCGATCTTCCCCGGTCTCGAGCTGCGTGACGTGGATCAGAGCTTCGCGACGATCTGGATCGCCCACACGATCTTCTCGATCCCGCTCGCGGTGTTCCTGCTGCACAACTTCATCGCGGAGATCCCCTCCGAGGTCATCGAGGCCGCGCGCGTGGACGGTGCAGGGCACGGTCAGATCTTCTTCCGGATGATCCTCCCGTTGGCAGCCCCCGCGCTCGCGTCGTTCGCGGTCCTGCAGTTCATCTGGGTGTGGAACGACCTGCTCGTGGCGACGATCTTCGCGCCATCCTCATCGCTGCCCATGACCCAATCCCTGGCGTCCCTGTCCGGCACGTGGGGCAACCAGTGGTTCCTGCAGTCGGCGGGCACATTCCTGTCGATCCTCGTTCCGCTCATCGTGTTCTTCGCGCTGCAGCGGTTCTTCGTGCGCGGTCTTCTCGCCGGCGCGACGAAGGGCTGATCCGGGACCAGCGGCGGAGCGGCGCGCGATGGGGAGTGCGCTGCTCCGCCGCTTCCGCGCGTCCGGGGGCCGGCCGGCAGTCCGGCCGCTCGTCGTCGGGGCGCTCAGCCCGTGCAGGACAGGCGCTGCTGCATCGACGTCATCGCGTCGATCTCGAACTCCTGCGCGTTCTTCATTGCCTCCGCGACCGCCAGGGTGCGCGGCTCGGAGCCGAGGTCCAGTACGGCCTCGGCCATGGGGATCGCGCCCTCGTGGTGCCGGATCATGAGGCTCAGGAAGAGGCAGTCCGCGGCCGTGCCGTCGGCCTGCGCGAGCGCGGTCAGCTCGGCATCCGTCGCCATGCCCATCGCCTCGCGGACCTCGTCGTCGGTGAGCTGCTCGCCCGTGTCGTGGCCGTGAGCGGCGTCGGCGCCCGCCATCCAGGCCATCGTCGGTCCACCCGCCTGGGGCAGACCCCACTGCACGAGCCAGTCGAACATCTCGCCGCGCTGCGCGGACTGGCCCGTCACGATGTCGTAGGCGAGGGCCCGGAGGTCGTCATCGTCGGTCGTGCGGTAGATCGTCATGGCCATGTCGATCGCCTGTGCGTGATGCACCTGCATGTCGCGGGCGAAGCCCGCCTCCGCCGAATCCGTCCCCGGCGTCACCGGGGCTCCGCCGAACGTCGAGAAGCGACCGATCGCGAAAGCCACGCCGGCGATCGCGAGGGCGACCAGGACCACCGCCCACCAGGGCGGCAGCGATCGAGCGGTCGGCTGCTCGTCGGTCACGACTGCTTTCCGGGCGCGTCCAGCGCACCCGTGCAGGCCGCGTTCGGCTCCGGACCGTTGAGGTTGCGCCAGTAGGCGGAGAGGAACTCGCCGATCCGCTCGTCGTCGGCGTCGTCGACCGCGAGCTGCGCGTTCCAGGCGCTCAGCACGATCGGGGAGTCCATGTCCTCGTAGGGCGAGAGGATCGTGTACGTCGACGGCAGCTGCGCCTTCAGGGCGTCCAGCTCGGCGTCGCCGACGACGGCCGGGTCGTAGGTGACCCACACGGCGCCGTGCTCGAGCGAGTGCACCGCGTTGATGTTCGGCACGGGCTCGGAGTACACGCCGCAGTTCAGCCACATCGCGTTGTGGTCGCCGCCGGCGGGCGGCGACTGCTCGTACTCGACCTCGCCGTCGACGTGATTCGCGGTGTGCGTGTACGTCTCCACACCGGTGATCGACGAGCCGTCGCCGTCACCACGGTCGATGCTGACCGGACGCGGAGTGAAGATGATGGATGCCGCCACGAGCGCGATCACCACGACGGCGGCGGCGCTGCCGACGATCCACCAGGTGAGCTTGCTGCGGCGGCGCTTGGCGAGCTGTCGCTGATACTCCGCGAGCTTCTGCTGCTTCTGCTGCTCGCGCTGCTGCTTGACGGTCGTGCTGATCTGCGCCTGCGTCGCGGGATTCCCGCTGGCGCGCTTCGAAGTCGGGGTCATGTGCTGCGATCTCGGCTAGGGGCGCCCGACCGGCAGGTGCGGGCAGGACGATTCTATGCACCGGCATGTGTGTGCGGGCTGAGAGCGCCGATTCCCCTCGTTCAGGGCGTGATCGAGGTGACGGAGAGGTTGTCCCACGCGGTCGTGATGTTCGCCGTCGAGCTGCCGGAGAGGTAGCTCCACAGCATGACCTTCCCCGAGGTCTGCAGACCCGCCGTGCCGTCCGTCGACCGCACCTGCCAGGCGGCGGGTTCGGTGCCCCCGGCGGGGTAGAACTTCGCGGCGATCTCGGTCGCGCCCGTCGGTGTCGTCAGGGTCTGGCACAGCAGGCGATAGGGCGTCCCGGGGGTGAGGCTCACGGCCGGGAGCGAGATGAAGGCCAGGACCGTCTCGGCGCCGCCCAGGCGACGGACGAGGTCGATCTTGGGCTTGCCGGAGGTGCCGAGGTAGATCGCGCACCGGTACTCCGTCCCCGACGCGACGTACCGCGGGGACGCGGCCGCGTAGAACGCGCCCTCCGCCGGGGTGCGGCTCCACGCGACGTCCACGCGCAGCAGCGCGTCGCGCGCCGTCACACCGGCGAGTGTGGATGCCGCCGTCGAGCCGCGCGTCGAGAGCGTCTGACGGCCCTCCCCGGACTGCACGGAGTAGATCGACGCGGTGCCGCCGGACGTCCACGC
>NZ_FLQR01000003.1 GCF_900078385.1 uncultured Microbacterium sp. | reverse complement strand
GCCGCGGCGGCCGGAGCGGGAGCGGCGGGAGCGGGAGCGGCGGGAGCCGGGGCCGCGGGACGGGCCGGGCCGGGGCGGCCGGGGCTCGCACTCGCGGGCGCGGCCTTCGGCGCTGCGGGCGCCGCGGCGCCTTCAGCCTCGAGCGCAGCCCGAAGCTTGCGAGCCACGGGGGGCTCGATGGTGGATGAGGGGCTCTTGACGAATTCGCCGAGCTCCTTCAGCTTCGCGAGGGCGACTTTGCTGTCGACGCCGAGCTCGGAAGCGATCTCGTGCACGCGTGGTTTTGCCACAATTCTCCTGTCTGGGGCCTACCCAGGACAGGGCAGACCGTTACTTGCGGACGGGTCTCATTTCGAGCCGTTCACTTTGTGTCCATAGCCGTTCAGCCGTTTCGCTGGTGGGTGTTTTGAAAGGTCTGCGTGTCCAGGTCACCGGACACACGCAATGCTCGTCCGAAGGCGCGGCGCCGGATGGCGGCGGTCACGCACTCGTCCGTGTCATGCACCCACGTCCCCCTCCCCGGAAGCACGGCTTTCTCGTCGGCGACGAGGATGCCATCACGGGCCACGACTCTCAGGAGTGCGGATCGAGGAGCACGCGCGCGGCATCCCACGCACGTTCGAACAGGTTCCATCCTACCCCGTCAGGCGTCTTCCAGGATGCTGTCGGGCTGGATGTCGATCTTGGCGCCGGTCAGCTTGGCCGCGAGGCGGGCGTTCTGGCCCTCTTTGCCGATCGCGAGGGACAGCTGATAATCGGGCACGAGGGCGCGCACGGCCTTCGTCCCGGCATCCAGGATGAAGCTCGACGTCACCTTCGCGGGCGACAGGGCGTTGGCGACGAACTTCGCCAGTTCGCCGTCGTAGTCGACGATGTCGATCTTCTCGCCGCCGAGCTCTTCGGTCACGGCGCGCACGCGGCGGCCGAGCTCGCCGATGCAGGCGCCCTTCGCGTTGATGGACGGGTCGTTCGCCCGCACCGCGATCTTGGTGCGGTGACCGGCCTCGCGCGCGAGCGACACGATCTCCACCAGGCCGGAGGCGATCTCGGGGACCTCGAGGGCGAAGAGCTTGCGGACCAGACCCGGGTGCGTGCGGGAGACGGTGATCTGCGGGCCCTTCGTGCCCTTGGACACCGATGTCACGTAAACGCGCAGACGCGAGCCGTGCGTGTACTCCTCGCCCGCCACCTGCTCCTCGGGAGGCAGGATCGCCTCGACGGTGCCGAGGTCGACGTGGACCATGCGGGGGTTGGGGCCCTGCTGGATGACGCCGGCGACGATGTCGCCCTCCTTGCCCCGGAACTCACCGAGGATCGCGTCATCGGCGATGTCGCGGAGGCGCTGGCTGATGACCTGCTTGGCGGCGAACGCGGCGATGCGGCCGAAGTCGTCGGGGGTGCTCTCCTCCTCGCCGATGACCACATCCTCCTCATCGCGGAGGGGGATGAACACGGCGACGTGGCCGGTCTTCCGGTTGAGCTCGGCGCGGGCGCCCTCGGGAAGCTCGCCCGTGGGCGAGGTGTGCTTGGCGTAGGCCGTCAGGATGGCCTGCTCGATGATCCGCACGAGCTCGTCGAAGGGGATCTCCTTCTCTCGCTCGACCGTGCGCAGCAGTCCCAGATCGATGTCCACAGGTGCCTCCCTATTCAGCTCTCGCCGGCACGTCGCCGCGCCGGCATCCCCCCCAGGTTACCGGATGCCGCTGTGCGCGGCACCGGCCCCGGCGCTCGACGGGGCCGCCTTCGAGCGTTCGCCGGGGCGGGCGTCGGCGGTCCATACTGGGCACATGACAGGCCGAACCGCAGACCCCGGACTCATCGGCCTCCTCGGCTTCGTCATCGCGACCCTGACCGCCCAGCTCGAGCACCTCGGCCTGCAGAACGAGAGCCCCGTGTTCTGGGTCGGCGCCGTCTTCGGCGGCATCGTGCAGGTGACCGCGGGGATGCTGGCGTACTTCCAGGGCGACGACTTCCACTTCCTCGTGTACAACGCCTTCGGCTGGTACTGGATCTGCATGCCGGGCTTCCTCCTGGGCGGTGAACTCGGCTTCTTCGAGGTCGCAGGGCCTGCGCGCGGCGTCTTCTCGCTCATGTTCGCGATCCTCGCGCTCGGCTTCGCGTTCCCGGCGGCCATGCACAACTCCGTGCTGCCCGTGACGCTGCTGTGCGTCTCGACGGGCCTCGCGTTCCAGGCGGCCGGCGCCTTCTCCGGGGTCGCGCTGCTCGGCACGGTCGGCGCCGTCCTTCTGCTGGCCGCCTCGGCTCTGGCGACCTACCTCCTCGCGGAGAAGTTCGCGTGGCGGACGATGCGACGCCGCATCGTGCCGCTCGGTCCGCCCTGGATCGCGGGCGACCCCGATCGCGAGTCGTAGGGATGCCGGTGTCGGACGCCGCGAAGGATGCTGCCCGCGACGCGACGACGAGCACGGTCTTCCGGGTGCTGGCCCGGTCGGGCTTCGCCGCCAACGGCGTGGTGCACATCCTGATCGGGGGGATCATCCTGGCCGTGGCGACCGGCACCCGCGCGGAGGCGGACCAGGTCGGCGCGTTCAAGGCGATCGCGACGGCGCCGCTCGGCTTCGTCGCGCTCTGGGTCGTCGCGATCGCGCTCTGGGCCCTCGCCCTCTGGCATGTCGCGGACGGCCTGCTGACGCGCGGCCATCGCCCCCGCAAGTGGGGTGCGCGGGTCTCCGAGTGGAGCCAGGCCCTCGTGTTCGCGGGCCTCGGCGCGGTCGCCGCGGCGGTCGCGCTCGGCGCACGCCCGAACGCTGAGGAGACGGCGGAGGACGCCAGCCGCGGCGTGCTCGCCATCCCCGGCGGCGTCTTCCTCCTCGGCGCCGTCGGCGCCGGCTTCGCCGTCGCGGGTGTCGTCTTCGTCGTCATGGGACTGCGCCGCACCTTCCGGAACAAGGTCACGATCCCCCACTCCGGGCCGGGGCGGAGTCTCGCGGGGCTCGGCGCGATCGGCTTCGTCGCGAAGGGCGTGGCTCTCGGCATCATCGGCATCCTGCTGCTCGTCGCGGCCGTCAAGGTCGATCCGGGCGCCGCAGGCGGGCTGGACGGCGCCGTCGACGGCCTGCTCGAGTTCCCCTTCGGTCGTGTGCTCGCGGGCATCGTGGGGGTCGGCCTCATCGCCTACGGGGTGTTCTGCATCTTCCGCGCCCGCTACGCGCGCCTCTGAGGGGTGTCAACCCCCTGTGCGGCCTCGCCGCCGCCGGGAAGGGTCGTGGCATGACTGAAGTGACGGGTAAGGAAGCCCTCGAGCGCGTGAAGACGCTCGTCGAGGACATCGATTTCACGATGCTGACCACCGTGGACGCGCAGAACCGGCTCGTGAGCCGGCCGATGAGCACGCGCGAGATGGACGACGCCGGCGACATCTGGTTCTTCACCTCGGAGGACACCCAGAAGGTCGACGACGTGCAGCGCGACCACGACGTCGGGCTCTCCTACTGCGACGCGAAGGGGATGCGGTACGTCTCCGTCGCAGGTCGCGCCTCGGTCGTCCACGACCGCGCCAAGATGGAGCAGCTGTGGAGCCCGTCGCTCGACATCTGGTTCGCCGACGGAATCGATACGCCCGGTATCGCGCTGCTGAAGGTCACGCCGCTGGACACCGAGTTCTGGGAGCCGGCGCACGGCAAGCTCGTCATGGCGGCTGGGATGCTCAAGGCGCTCGTGACGCGCGACACTCCGGACGACACGATGAACCACGGCCGCATCGTCTGCTGACTCAGTTGGCGTGCGCCGGCCCCGCCGGCGCACTGCCGAGTTCGTTGACGGCCCGGATGAGGCGGAACAGGGATCCCACCTCGAACTGGTCGTACGTCATCACCAGTCGCGGCAGGTCGACGCGGTCGTCGTCCTCGCGCTCCGGCGTGAGTGGCGCGGACTTCTCGATGCGCCCGTCGATCAGCAGCGCGCCGAACCGCGCGGTCAGCTCGTCGACCTCGGCATCCGTCGGCTCGGCGCGAAGGCGCAGCACGAGCCGCTTCCCCACCCAGCGCAGCGAGTCGTAGTTGCGCCAGAACCCGGTGATCTCCTCGGCAGCCGCCGTGACGGAGTCGGTGATGGTCACGCGATCGAAGTCGTCGGGTGAGATGACCCCCGCCGGAAGCAGCTGCTGCTCGACGTAGTCGCGCAGCCCGGTCCAGAAGGAGCCGCCGGGAGCGTCGAGGAGCACGATCGGCATGGGCTCGGCCTTGCCGGTCTGCTGCAGCGTGAGCAGCTCGAACAGCTCGTCGAGCGTCCCGAAGCCGCCAGGCACGCAGACGAAGCCGTGCGACTCCTTCACGAGCATGAGCTTGCGGGTGAAGAAGTACTTCATGGCGACGTTGTTGGCGCTGGTCGCGATGACCGCGTTGGGCTTCTCCTCGAACGGGAGACGGATGGAGACGCCGATGGACCGGTCGGCGCCGGCGCCTTCGGCCGCCGCCTGCATGATGCCGGGACCCGCGCCGGTGACGACCATCCACCCGCGCTCGGCGAGCGCTCCCGCGACCTCGGACGCCTGGCGGTACAGCCGGTCGTCGGGTTTCGTGCGCGCCGATCCGAACACGGTGACCTTCGGCACGTTCCGGTACGGGGCGAAGAGCTGGAACGCCGCGCGCATCTCGCTGAGCGCGGCGGAGGTGATCTTGAGGTCGAGCCGGTCGGTGGCGTCCAGGCCCAATCCCACCCCGGTCGCGAGGATGCGCGCGACGAGATCGGTGTCGGTGGTGATGCCGGCTTCGGCGATGACGGCGCGCAGCGCCTGGGTCACTTGGGGCGGGACGGACGCGGCGGAACGGGGTGGAGCCATGACTCCACCCTGTCACGGCGTGGTGAACGGCGGGCCAACGACCTCAGGGCGCGGTGAGCGCGGCCACCGCGTCCGCAGCGGCGACGGTCTGGCGCTCACCGGTGCGGCGGTCCCACACCTCGACCTCGCCGTCGGCGGCGCCGCGGCCCACGATGACGATCCGCGGCACTCCGACCAGCTCGGCGTCGCCGAACTTCACGCCGGGCGAGACCTTCGGGCGGTCATCGAGGAGCACGTCGACGCCGGCGGCCTCGAGGTCGGCGGAGAGCTTCTCGGCGAGTTCGAAGGCCACCGCATCCCGACCCGTCGCGACGACATGCACGTCGAACGGGGCGATGGCGGCGGGCCACACGAGGCCCTTCCCGTCGTTGTTGAGCTCCGCGAGCGCCGCGAGGATGCGGGTGACGCCGATGCCGTAGGACCCCATCGTGACGGTCACGAGCTTGCCGTTCTCGTCGAGGACCTTGAGCCCCAGCTTCTCCGCGAAGAAGCGCCCGAGCTGGAAGACGTGTCCGATCTCCATGCCGCGCGCGAGCTCGACGGGCCCGGAGCCGTCCGGTGCGGCATCGCCGGGACGCACGTTCGCGACCTCGACGAAGCCGTCGCCCGTGAAGTCGCGCCCCGCGACGAGGGAGTGCACGTGCTTCTGGTCGATGTTGGCGCCGGTGATCCAGCTCGACCCGTCGACCACGCGCGGGTCGAGGAAGAACCGGATGCCGGTGGCGGACTCCTCGCCGAGCACGGGGCCGAGCTCGGACCACGGGCCGATGTAGCCCTTCACGAGCAGAGGGTGCTTCGCGAAGTCGGCTTCCGTCGCGGGCTCCACGGCGGCGGGCGCGAAGGCGACCTCGACGCGCTTGTCGTCGACCTCGCGATCGCCGGGGATGCCGACGACGACGAGCTCGCGCGTGCCGTCGAGGTGCGTGAGCGCCAGCACGACGTTCTTCAGGGTGTCCGCCGCGGCGTACTCCCCCTCCAGCACGGCATTGCAGTGGGCGACGAGCGTATCGATGGTGGGGGTGTTCGGCGAGTCGAAGACGACCGGGGCGGGGAGGCCGTCGAACGCGATCGCCTCGGGCGCGACCGTCGTGAACGCTTCGACGTTCGCGGCATAGCCGCCGGCGGACCGCACGAACGTGTCCTCGCCGACCGGGGTGGGGTGCAGGAACTCCTCGCTGCGCGCGCCGCCCATGAGGCCGTTGTCCGCATTGACGATGACGTACTCCATGCCGAGGCGCTGGAAGATGCGCTCGTACGCGTCGCGCTGCAGCTGGTACGACGCCTCCAGGCCGGCATCCGTGTAGTCGAAGGAGTACGCGTCCTTCATGGTGAACTCGCGGCCGCGCAGGAGGCCCGCGCGCGGGCGCGCCTCGTCGCGGTACTTGTCCTGGATCTGATAGATCGTCAGGGGCAGGTCCTTGTACGACGAGTACAGGTCCTTCACGAGGAGGGTGAACATCTCCTCGTGGGTGGGCGCGAGCAGGTAATCGGCGTCCTTCCGGTCCTTCAGACGGAAGATGCCGTTGCCGTACGCCTCCCAGCGGCCGGACAGCTCGTAGGGCTCGCGGGGCAGCAGCGCCGGGAAGTGCACCTCGTAGGCGCCGGCGCGCGTCATCTCCTCGCGGACGATGCCTTCGATCTTCGCCTTGACGCGGAGGCCCAGCGGGAGCCACGTGAAGATGCCGGGTGCGGCGCGGCGGATGTAGCCGGCGCGCACCAGCAGGCGGTGGCTCGTGACCTCGGCGTCGGCCGGGTCTTCGCGGAGCGTGCGGAGGAAGTAGTGCGAGAGACGGGTGACCACGAGGGTCAAGCTTACGGGGCCACGGCGGGAGGACCCGTGCCGCACCTCACGCGCCGGAGACGGCCGTCGTGATGCGCTCCGCCGCCGCGAGGAGGTCCTCGCGACCGATGCCCGAGCCTCGCACCTCGATGAGGTTCACCCCGTCCGTGACGATGAGCGTCGCCCCCGCATGCCGGTCGACCGACAGGAGGCCGTCGAGACCGGCCACCTCCACCTCCTCGGCTTCGGGGAGGTCGATGCCGGGCCAGGTCCACGCCGCGCCCGGGTAGACCACGACACCGAACTCGCGGAAGTCGGTGAGCTCGGACCAGTCGCATCGTCCGCTCACGCCGAGCGCCTCGGCGACGCGGCGGCCGAGCGGCCCACTCCCTTCCTCGATGCGGTCGGAGAAGACCTCCTCGGCGGCGAGCAGGGTCGACACGTCCACCGCGTCCGCGAGCGCGGAGCAGTCCAGCGGCAGCGATGCCGTCGACGCGCGGGCAGTGACTCCGACACCGTCGGCGTCGCTCAGCGCCGCGGAGGCGGCGGCCTGGAGCGCGACGAGCGCGTCGGGAACCTCGGGTGCGAGCTCCCCGCCGATCAGCGCGACGAGCACCCAGATCCCGCCGACGGTCTCGGTGCTCACGCACTCGACCTCGTCGTACTGCTGAACGCACCCGGGTGCATCGAATCCGGGGGATACGGCTGCGTCGGCGGGTACGGCGATGATGTGGCCGTAGCCCCGCGCCGCGTCGAACGGGCAGTCCAGCCCGCCGGCGGTCTCGATGCCGATCCACCAGCGCTCACCGGGCTGCAGCGCCGTCGCTCCGCCGGTCGCGGCTGCGATCCCCGGGTCTGCCAGCAGCTCCGCACAGCCTCCGTCGAACGGCGGGGTCGGCGTGTCCACGGTCACCGAGGTCTCGCTCGGCGTGGGCGCGGTCGTCGCCGCCGACGCCGTGGGCGAGGGGGCAGCGGTGGGGGCGGCCTGGCACCCGGCGAGCGCCAGAGCGAGGACGAGCGCACCGGCGCCGAGAGCACGGCGAATCCATCGGGGGGAATCCATGGTCGAATGCTATCCACACGCGCTCCGCGGCCCGCGCGGGCCCGCCGTGCGCGTCAGCCGGCGAGCGCCGCCATGACCGCAGCGAGCGTCGCGGGGACAGCGGCATCGACTTCCCCCACCGCCACGCGCACGAGATTGCCGCCGTCGGTCATGTCGGCCACGGCCATGGTGCCGTCGATCCCGATCCGGGCCTCGGTCGCTCCGGTGACGGGAAGCGTCTCGATCTCGCTCAGGTCATCCGCGCTGCGCTCCCACGCCCAGGCGCCGCCCGGGTACGGCCAGACCTGGATGGCGCGCAGCTCGTTGCCCGCGAACCCGTACCACGCGCAGTAGCCCAGGTAGCTGCCGGCGCGGACGGCGATCTCGGTGGCGACGTCGCTGCCGCCGTCCGCGGGGTACCCCGACTCGACGTCCTCGACGCCGAGGATCGTCACGAGATCGAGGTCGGCGCCCAGGTCCCCGCACGTCGCCGACCACCACGCGTCCGTTCGATCGACCGGGACGGGAGGCGCAGTGGCGGCGATGTTCGCCGCGACGACGTCGGCCGTGGCGTCCAGGAGCGGCGTGGGCGTCGCTTCGTCCCCCCACTGCGAGGGACCGAGGGTCGTGAGTGACCACATCCCGCCGCTCTCCCGACCGACGCGGCAGCCGTAGCCGTCGTATCCGTAGCCCTCGCAGACGGGCTCGCGGTACCGGTCGACGATGTCATCGGCGACGGCGGACCGCGGGAATGCCATGACCTGCAGGGGCACATCGCCACTGAAGAGGCACGAAAGGCCTCCCAAGGTGCTCACGGCGGTTCCCCCGTCGTATCCGTCGACGGCCGTGACCTCCCCCAGCTCGGCAGGCGTCGTGGACGGCGGCAGGACCGCCGCGCAGTCACCGCCGAACAGGACGGTCGGAGACGTCTGCGGCGCTTCCGTCGGGGAGGGCGTGGGGCTCGGGTCCGGTGTCCCGGATGCCGGCGCGGTAGCGGACGGCGATACCGGCGCTGTCGAGGGCTCGGGCTGGCATGCCCCCAGAGCGAGGGTCGCGGCGAGGGCGAGGGAGAGGACCGCGGAACGCTGCGCGAGGAGACGGAGACCGTGTGCCATGCGCCCAGCGTAGGGGCGCGCCGCGACTCTCCCCACGACATATGCCGTCGAAGGAACTTACGATTCGGTCACGCCCCCGCGCCTACACTGGCCCCGTGCCCGTCCGACGCTCCCGCATCGTCCCGACCGAGGCCCGCGGGGAGCTCGCGGCGTCGCTGGAGGCCCTGCGGCGCGAACTCGACCTGCCGGCGTCGTTCCCGCCCGAGGTGCAGGAGGAGGCGGAGCGGGCCGCCGCCAGCGTGCCGACCGACCCGGGCGCGGCCGACCTGGCGGATCTTCGCGGCATCGAGTTCTTGACGATCGACCCCGCCGGCTCCACCGACCTGGACCAGGCGCTCCACCTCGAGCGGACCCCGACGGGCGCCATCCTGCACTACGCGATCGCCGACGTCCCGGCATACGTGGAGGCCGGCGGCGCCCTCGACGCCGAGGCCCGCCGCCGCGCGCAGACGATCTACGCACCCGACGGCCGCATCCCGCTGCATCCGCCGGTGCTCAGCGAGGATGCCACCTCGCTCCTGCCCGATCAGGATCGCCGCGCCTACGTGTGGCGGTTCGTGCTCGACGAGGGCGCTCGCCCCGTGGAGACGACGCTCACACGGGCGATCATGCGCTCCCGTGCCCAGTGGGCCTACGCCGAGGCGCAGGAGGCCATCGACCTCGGTACTGCGCCGCCCGCGCTCCTCGCGATGCCCTGGTTCGGCGCGGAGCGGGACGCGCGGGAGAGTGAGCGCGGCGGGGCGAGCCTGAACCTCCCCGAGACCCGGGTGATCGCCGAGGGCGACGGCTACCGGCTCGAGAGCCGCGACGGCGTGCCGCTGGAGGAGTGGAACGCCCACGTGTCCCTTCTGACCGGGATGGCGGCCGCCGAGATCATGCTGGCCGGGGGCATCGGCATCCTCCGCACGATGCCGCAGGCCGACCCCGACGATGTCGCGGAGTTCCGCGCCCAGACGATCGCACTGGGCATCCCCTGGCGCTTCGACGTCCGGTACGGGGAGTACCTGCGCGATCTGCCCCGCACGCCCGCCGCGCGGGCCGTGCGGGAGTACGCCGGTGGCCTGTTCCGCGGCGCCGGCTACGTCGCCTTCGACGGCGAGGCGCCGGAGGACCCGCGCCAGGCCGCGATCGGGGCGCCCTACGCGCATACGACCGCGCCGCTGCGCCGCCTCGTCGACCGCTGGTCGCTCGTCGTGTGCGAAGCCCTCGCGAACGGTCGGACCGTGCCCGAATGGGTGCGCGCGAGCCTGCCCGAGGTTCCCGCGCTGATGGCGGCCGGCTCGCAGCGCGCCGGCCGGATGGATGCCGGCGCGATCGACCGCGTGGAGGCCGCCGTCCTGCAGGGCCGCGAGGGTGAGATCTTCGACGGCGTCGTCCTCAGCGTCCGCGGCGACGGCGCCCGCGTGCAGCTGCGCCGACCGCCCGTCGAGGCGAAGGTGTCGGGGCTGGGCGACGCCGTGCCGGGGGTGGAGGTCCGGCTCCGGCTCGAGCAGGCCTCGATCGCCGACGGCACCGTGCGGTTCGCGGAGGCGTCCTCGTGACGACGGCGCTCCTCACCGGCTTCGAGCCGTTCGGCGGCGATGCCGCGAACCCGTCCGGCGACGCCGTAGGACGTGTGGCAGCCGACTGGACGGGCCCGGGCACGCTCGTGACGGCGATCCTGCCGGTCACCTTCGCCGGTGCCGCTCAGCGCCTGCGCGACCTGATCACCGAGCATCAGCCCGATCTCGTGATCGCGACCGGACTCGCCGGCGGGCGCAGCGCGATCGGGGTCGAGCGGATCGCGGTGAACCTCGTCGACGCCCGCATCCCCGACAACGACGGCGCCCAGCCCGTCGACGAAGCCAGCATCCCGGGTGCGCCGGCCGCGGCGTTCGCGACGTTGCCGGTGAAGGCCATCGCCGCGGCGATCCGGGATGCCGGCGTCCCCGCCGAGGTGTCGCACACGGCCGGGACGTTCGTCTGCAATCACGTGTTCTTCACGGCTCTCTCGGCCGTGCCCGCCGGTACGCGGGCCGGCTTCATCCACGTCCCCTGGGCGATCGGCCAGGCGCCGGCCGGCGAGCCGGCGCTGCCGCTCGCCGACATCGCCCGCGCGCTGCGGATCGCGCTCGATGCGACGCTCACGGGGACGCCGGAGCCGCGGACCCCGGCGGGCACCCTGCACTGACCCCGCGTGCGGACGGAGGGGCCCCGCGCGATCCTCCCGAAGACTCATCTCCTCTCCTGGCGCGCCGCCGATTCGGTGCGGGCGGCATCCATCGATATATTGCGTATCAGACCTACCCGACGCGACCAGAGGATCGATCCGATGAAGCTGCACGAGTTCCCCCGCCACCCGCTCACGTTCGGCCCGAGCCCCCTGCAGCATCTGAAGCGGCTCACACAGCACCTCGGCGGCGCGCAGGTCTGGGCCAAGCGGGAGGACGTCTCGAGCGGCCTGGCCTTCGGCGGCAACAAGATCCGCAAGCTCGAGTACATCGTTCCCGACGTCCTGGCCTCCGGCGCTGACACGCTCGTCTCGATCGGCGGCTACCAGTCGAACCACACGCGCCAGGTCGCCGCGGTCGCGGCCCACCTGGGCCTGAAGGCCCGGCTCGTGCAGGAGAAGTGGGTGCCCTGGGAGGATCCCACCAACGACAAGGTCGGCAACATCCTCCTCTCCCGCATGATGGGCGCCGACAGCCGCCTCGACGACGCCGGCTTCGACATCGGCATCCGCGACTCGTGGCAGCGCGCGCTCGCGGAAGTGGAGGATGCCGGCGGCACGCCCTACCCGATCCCGGCCGGCGCGTCGGAGCATCCGCTCGGCGGCCTCGGCTTCGCGAACTGGGCGTTCGAGCTCGCCGAGCAGGAGAAGCAGCTGGGCGTGTTCTTCGACACGATCGTGGTCTGCACCGTGACCGGCTCGACCCACGCCGGCATGATCGCCGGCTTCGCGGCCCTCGAGGAGCTCACCGGCGTGCGGCGCCGGGTGCTCGGCATCGACGCGTCGGCCACCCTGCCGAAGACACGCGACCAGGTCGCCCGTATCGCGCGGAACACCGCGGAGCTCATCGAGCTCGGGCGTGACCTGCGCGACGACGAGATCCAGGTCCTGGACGGCTGGGCCGGCGATCTCTACGGCGTCCCGGTCGACTCGACGATGTCGGCCATGGCCCTCGGCGCGCAGCTCGAGGCGATGATCACCGACCCGGTCTACGAGGGCAAGTCCCTCGCGGGGCTCATCGACCTCGTGCGGACCGGCGACATCCCGAAGGATGCGACGGTGCTCTACGCGCATCTCGGCGGCCAGCCGGCGATCAACGCCTACCACTCCCTCTGGAGCTGATCCGGAATCCACTCGATCCGGCGACCCGTGACCGTGCCGGGGATACACGCTCGACGAATCCGACGCAAGGGGTGACGGATGGCGGGCGGGTGTAGCAGGTTGGGAACATGCTCTCTCTCATCCCCATCGGCGAGACCGGTACCCCGAGCGGAAAGATGATCGCATGACCGACGTTGCAGAGCCCGCTCCGTACACGGCATCCATCCCGATCCTGACGCAGGAGCCGTTCCCGGACACCCCGGGCAGCCCCGCGCCGGAATGGTTCAAGACCGCCGTCTTCTACGAAGTCCTCGTGCGCTCGTTCAAGGACTCCGACGGCGACGGCATGGGCGACATCCGCGGGCTCATCGAGAAGCTGGACTATCTCCATTGGCTCGGCGTGGACTGCCTCTGGCTGCCGCCGTTCTTCCCGTCGCCGCTGCGCGACGGCGGGTACGACGTGGCCGACTACACCGGCATCCAACCCGGTCTCGGCACGATCGAGGACTTCCAGGAGTTCCTCAACGCCGCGCACGAGCGCGGCATCAAGGTCGTCGTCGATTTCGTCATGAACCACACGAGCGACGAGCACCCGTGGTTCCAGGAGAGCCGCCGCGACCCGGACGGACCCTACGGCGACTTCTACGTGTGGAGCGACACCGACCAGCTGTACGAGGACGCGCGCGTCATCTTCGTCGACACCGAGCCCAGCAACTGGACGTGGGACCCGGTGCGCAAGCAGTACTTCTGGCACCGCTTCTTCTCGCACCAGCCCGACCTCAACTTCGACAACCCCGCCGTGCACACCGCGATGATCGACGCGATGCGCTTCTGGCTCGACATGGGCCTGGACGGGTTCCGCCTCGACGCGGTGCCCTACCTGTACGAGCGGCCCGGGACGAACGGCGAAAACCTGCCGGAGACCCACGCCTTCCTGCGGAAGGTGCGCAGCTTCGTCGACCGGGAGTACCCGGGCCGCGTGCTGCTGGCGGAGGCCAACCAGTGGCCGGCAGACGTCGTGGACTACTTCGGCGACCCGGATGTCGGCGGCGACGAATGCCACATGTGCTTCCACTTCCCCGTCATGCCGCGCATCTTCATGGCGGTGCGCCGCGAGTCGCGGTACCCCATCAGCGAGATCCTCGCCGAAACCCCGCCCATCCCGTCCGGATGCCAGTGGGGCATCTTCCTCCGCAACCACGACGAGCTGACGCTCGAGATGGTCACGGACGAGGACCGCGACTACATGTGGAACGAGTACGCGCAGGATCCCCGGATGAAGGCGAACATCGGCATCCGCCGGCGTCTGGCTCCCCTGCTCGACAACGACATCGACCGGATCGAGCTGTTCACGGCGCTGCTGCTGTCGCTGCCGGGGTCGCCGGTGCTCTACTACGGCGACGAGATCGGGATGGGCGACAACATCTGGCTCGGCGATCGCGACGGCGTCCGCACACCCATGCAGTGGACCTCGGATCGGAACGCCGGGTTCTCGACCGCGAACCCGGGGAAGCTCACCCTGCCCGTCGTGCAGGATCCCGTGCACGGCTATCTCGCTGTCAACGTCGAAGCGCAGCAGGAGGACCGCTCGTCCCTCCTGCACTGGACCCGCCAGATGATCCTCGCCCGCAAGCGCCATCCCGCGTTCGGGCTCGGCGGCTTCAACGATCTGGGCGGCTCCAACCCGTCGGTGCTGTCGTACTCGCGGGAGCACACGAACGACGACGGCACGGTGGACGTCATCCTGTGCGTCAACAACCTGTCGCAGTTCCCCCAGCCGGTGGAGCTGGATCTGCGGCGCTTCGAGGGCATGGTCCCCGTGGAGCTCGTAGGCGGCGTGCCGTTCCCGCGGATCGGCGAGCTGCCCTACCTGCTGACCTTGGGCGGGCACGGGTTCTTCTGGTTCCAGCTGCATGCGCCGGCGGAGGAGTCGGAGGAGGTGGGGCTGCTGTGACCGGGCTCGACCACGCCGTCCTGGAGGCCTACCTCGGGCGGACGCGCTGGTTCGGCGGCAAAGGCCGGCCGTTCCGGGTCACCGACCTGCGGGTGCTCGCCGAGATGCCCGCAGCGGAACACGGTCCGAGCGTCACCGTGTTCCTCGCGACGGTGGACTACGCCGACGAGGAGGGCGGCCGCGAGCGGTACCAGGTGCCCCTCGCCGGTTACGGCGAGACCGAGGAGCGGATCGGCCACGCCTACGTCGGGACCGCCGAGATCGACGGGCGGGCGCGGCACCTGTACGACGCGGTGCACGACCACGACGCGATGGGACTCTGGCTCGGCGGCTTCGTCGCCGCCGAGCAGGGCGGCGTCGCCGAGATCGGGGGCCTGCGCTTCCACCGGGTGCCGGGAGACCAGCCCCTCGATCCGGGCCTCCGCCCCTCGCCGATGACGGGCGAGCAGTCGAACTCGTCGGTGCGCTTCGACGACACCGCGATCATGAAGGTGTTCCGCAAGGTGAGCACCGGGGTGAATCCGGACATCGAGATCCACGAAGAGCTGACACGCGGCGGGTCCGAGCACATCGCGCCCCTCTACGGCTGGGTCGAGGCGGACGTCGACGGCGAGGTGCTCCAGCTCGCGATGCTGCAGGAGTTCCTGCGAACCGCCACGGACGGCTTCGATCTGGCGATGGGGAGCGTCCGGACACTGCTGGCCGATCCCGACCCGGACATCGTCGGCTCCGGAGGCGACTTCGCCGGTGAGGCGGCGCGCCTCGGCGAGGCGCTCGCGGGCGTGCACGCCATGCTGCGCGCACGCTTCCCCGCCGAGCGGCGCGGCGAGCAGGAGACCGCGGAGCTCGCGCGCGCCATGACCGAGCGCCTCGACCGGGCGCTGCGGACCGTGCCCGAGCTCGAGCCCCACGCGGCACGCCTGCGGGCCGCCTACGACGCGGTCGCGGCGCTCGGCGGGCTGGACGTGCAGCGGATCCACGGCGATCTGCACCTCGGCCAGACCCTGCGCACCTCGCACGGATGGCGCATCGTCGACTTCGAAGGCGAGCCCGGCCGGCCGTTCGACGAACGCGCCCTTCCCGACTCGCCGTGGCGCGACGTGGCGGGCATGCTGCGTTCGTTCGACTACGCGCCGGGGGTCGTGGAGATGGCAGGGGCGGGCGCCGACCTCGAGGAGGACACCCTCCGGGCGGACCGCGCGCAGGAATGGTCCGAACGCGCTCGCACGCACTTCGTGGACGCGTACGTCGCGGCACTGTCCGCGGTCGACGCGGCCGCGCCGGCCGACGCGGACGTCGAGGACTCCGTCGCCCGCGAACGGCGTGTCCTGCTCGACGCGTACGTCGCCGACAAGGCCGTGTACGAGGTCGTCTACGAGAAGCGCAACCGTCCGGCCTGGACCGCGATCCCCCTGAAGGCGGTCGCCGCGATCGGCGCCGACTGACGAACCGAGGAGGACCCATGGCGACGCTCGGAAACATCACCTTCTACGCGGACGACCCGCGGCGGCTGGCCCACTTCTGGGCGGATGTCTTCGGGTACCCGCACCTCGAGTGGGACGATCCGCTCAAGAGTCAGCTGACGGATGCGGGACTCACCGAGGCGGACCTGGCGAGTCGAGCGCTCGCCGAAGACCCGCAGGGGAAGGGTCCGCGGCTCTTCTTCCACCACGCGGATGGACCGAAGGCCGACCGCAACCGCATCCACCTGGACGTCAACGCACCCCGCGCCGACGGACAGGACCACCGCGCGGCCCTGGAGGCCGAGAAGGACCGTCTGGTGGCGCTCGGCGCGAGCGTCGTGCGGCTGGTGGACCAGCAGTGGGGCCTGTGGCCAGAGCTGTACTTCCAGATGCGCGATCCCGAGGGCAACGAGTTCTGCCTGCAGTGAGCGCCGCGTCAGCGAGCGCTCGCGGCGACGCGGGCGAGGGGCCCGATGCCTTCGCGTCGCTCGAACACGAGGTGGGTCTCGGTGGTGCTCACCATCTCATGCACCGTGATGTGCTGCAGGACGATGTCGCGCAGCGCCGCGGCATCCTCGACCGCGACGTGGACGAGGAAGTCATCCGCATCGGCGACGTGGAACACCTCGATGACCCCGGGTGTGCGCACGAGCGCATCGAACAGTCCGCCGACGCCGTCGCTCGTGTGTCGGCCCAGCCGCACGCGGATCACCCCCTGGAGGGGCAGCCCGAGGGCGGCCGCATCGAGCACGATGCGCACACCGGCGATCACGCCCCGCGAACGCAGCGCGCGCACCCGGTAGGCGCACGTCGACTCTGCGACGCCGAGATCCTCGGCGAGCGCCTTGTTCGACCGTCCCGGCTGCCGGACGAGCGCCGCGAGCAGCCGCAGGTCGAGGTCGTCGAGTCCCGTCGGGACGGATTGCGGATCGGGCAAGGGCAGCGTCCTTCACATCATCGAAGTTGGTGATTCACCAAGACTTACACATCCTTTGCTAACGATCCACAAGCATGATCGACATTCGCCGAACATCGCGCAACGCTGACGCTCATGGACCGCGCACCCCACGCCGAGAACGCCCATCGCTTCGAGACCCTCGCCGTCCACGGCGGACGGGACGACCTGACGGCGCTCGGCGTGCACGCTCCGCCGCTGGACCTGTCATCGACCTATCCCCTGCCGGATGTGGGCCTGGGCGGCGATTCGTACGAGACGCTCGCGTGCGGCGGGCGACCCCCGGCCGGCGGCAGCGCCGTGTACGCGCGACTGTGGAACCCCACCGTCGCGCGGTTCGAGGACGCGCTCGCGCTGCTCGAGGGTGCCGAGGCGGCCGTCGCGTTCTCCTCCGGGATGGCGGCGGTCACGGCTGCCCTGCTCAGCCACACGACGTCGGTCGGCAAGCCGCACGTCGTGGCGGTGCGTCCGCTGTACGGCGGCACCGACCATCTGCTGGCGACGGGCCTGCTGGGCACCGACGTGACCTACTGCTCGGCCGATGAGATCGCCGGCGCGGTCCGTGCCGACACGGGGCTCGTGATCGTGGAGACGCCCGCCAACCCGACCCTGGAGCTGGTGGACATCGCGCGGGTGGTGGCGCAGGCCGGCACCGTTCCCGTGCTCGTCGACAACACCTTCGCCACCCCTGTGCTGCAGAACCCGATCGCGCACGGTGCGGCGATGTCGTTGCACAGTGCGACGAAGTACCTGGGCGGCCACGGCGACGTGATCGGCGGGGTCATCGCGTGCAGCGAGGAGACGGCCGAGGCCCTGCGGCCCGTGCGTGCGATCACGGGCGCCATCCTGCATCCGCTGGCCGCATACCTCCTGCACCGGGGGCTGCCCACCCTGGCACTGCGCGTGCGCGCGCAGCAGTCCTCCGCGGAGCGGATCGCGCAGTGGCTGAGCGAGCACCCCGCCGTCGCCGAGGTGTTCTACCCGGGCCTGACCGGGAATCCGCTCGTCGGGTCGCAGATGCGCGGCGGCGGCGCGATGATCGCCCTGCGACTGCGCGGCGGCTACGACGCCGCGGCGCACGTGGCAGGGGCCGTGCGGGTGTTCGGCCACGCGGTCTCGCTGGGCGGAGTGGATTCGCTCGTGCAGCACCCGGCGGCGCTGACCCACCGTCCGGTCGCACCGTCCGCGCGTCCGGACGCCGACATCCTGCGCCTCTCGATCGGCCTGGAGCACATCGACGACCTCATCGCCGACCTCGCGCAGGCTCTCGCCTCGGCACCCCGGGCAAACGCGGACGAGTCGGCGGTGGTGTCCGCTACGCGGTGATGACCTGCGCGGTGCCCAGCGGAGCGCCCGGACCCATCTCGGCGGCCAGACGGTTGGCCTCCTCGATGAGGGTCGCGACGATGTCGGCCTCGGGCACGGTCTTGATGACCTCGCCCTTGACGAAGATCTGACCCTTGCCGTTGCCGGAGGCGACGCCGAGGTCCGCCTCGCGCGCCTCGCCCGGTCCGTTGACGACGCAGCCCATGACGGCGACGCGCAGCGGCACGGTCATGTCCTTCAGTCCCTCGGTCACGTCGTCCGCGAGCGTGTAGACGTCCACCTGTGCGCGACCGCACGACGGGCACGACACGATCTCGAGCTTGCGCTCGCGCAGGTTCAGCGACTGCAGGATCTGGTGGCCGACCTTGACCTCTTCGGCGGGCGGGGCGGACAGCGAGACGCGGATGGTGTCGCCGATGCCCTCCGACAGCAGGATGCCGAACGCCGTCGCACTCTTGATGGTGCCCTGGAAGGCGGGACCGGCTTCGGTGACGCCCAGGTGCAGCGGCCAGTCGCCCATCGCCGCGAGCAGCCGGTACGCCTTCACCATGACGATGGGGTCGTTGTGCTTGACGGAGATCTTGAAGTCGTGGAAGTCGTGCTCCTCGAACAGCGACGCCTCCCAGCGGGCGCTCTCGGCGAGGGCTTCGGGGGTGGCCTTGCCGTACTTCTGCAGCAGGCGCGGGTCGAGCGATCCGGCGTTCACGCCGATCCGCAGCGACACGCCGGCATCCTTCGCGGCCTTCGCGATCGCGCCGACCTGGTCGTCGAACTTGCGGATGTTGCCGGGGTTGACGCGCACGGCCGCGCACCCGGCGTCGATGGCCTGGAAGACGTACTTCGGCTGGAAGTGGATGTCGGCGATGACCGGGATCTGGCTCTTCTTCGCGATGATGTGCAGCACGTCGGCGTCGTCCTGGCTCGGAACGGCGACACGGACGATCTCGCAGCCGGACGCCGTCAGCTCGGCGATCTGCTGGAGCGTCCCGTTGATGTTGGTCGTCGGGGTCGTGCACATCGACTGGACGCTGATCGGGGCGTCGCCCCCGACGAGGACCTTGCCGACCCTGATCTGACGGCTCTTGCGGCGCGGGGCGAGGACGTCGGGGATCTTGGGCATCCCGAGATTGACTGCTGGCACGTCCCCAGCCTACGACCCGGTGGCCGGGCGCGGGCTGAGCGCGGCCGTGCGGCTGTGGTAGTTTCGGCGCATGTCCGCGAACCTCATCTGGTGGCGCTCCGCATAAGGCGGTGTGTTCGCGTGCGTACTGACACAGACCGCCCCCTGGGCGGTCTTCTTCGTCGGGCGGCCGCCCCCACGACGAAAGACCGACCATGACCGGGTCCTCACCGCTGAACCTCGCCGACCTCGCCGCCTCTGGGGCGCCGTTCGCCCTCATCGCCCGCGACGGCGTCACGGTCGAGGTCCTCACCGGAGACGTCGTGGACGTCGCCGCCCTCGCCGGCATCCCGCTCGAGGATGCCGCCGGGACGCCCCGTGAGGTCCTCGCTCTCGTCCCGTTCCGTCAGGTCGTGGAGCGAGGCTTCGAATGCCATGACGACGGCGCTCCCCTGCGCTGCCTCGTCGTGGACGCGCACGAGGCGCTGCCGCTCGACGCCGCGCTCGCCCAGCTCCCGAACCATCGCATACAGCTCGCTGACGCGGGCTTCGACATCCCGGACGAGGAGTACGCCGCCATCGTCCGCCGCGTCATCGCCGACGAGATCGGCCGCGGCGAGGGTGCGAACTTCGTGATCCGCCGCGACTTCACGGCCACCGTCGACGCGGATGCCGTCACCGCCGGCCTCACCTGGTTCCGCGCCCTCCTCGAGCACGAGCGGGGCGCGTACTGGACGTTCCTCGTCTCCACCCCCGGGCACCTCGCCGTCGGCGCGAGCCCGGAGGCGCACGTGAGCGCGAAGGACGGCGTCGTGACGATGAACCCGATCTCGGGCACGTTCCGCCATCCCGTCGGCGGCGCCACCGCCGAGACGCTCACCGCGTTCCTCTCCTCCACGAAGGAGACCGAGGAGCTGTTCATGGTCGTCGACGAGGAGCTGAAGATGATGTCCGCCGTCTGCACCGACGGCGGCCGCATCACCGGCCCGCACCTGAAGGAGATGTCCCGGCTCACGCACACGGAGTACATGCTCCGCGGGCACAGCACGATGGACCCCCGCGACATCCTGAGGGAGACGATGTTCGCCCCGACGGTCACGGGCTCCCCCATGCAGAACGCCTGCACCGTCATCACCCGCCACGAGCGCTCGCCGCGCGGGTACTACTCCGGCGTCGCGGCGCTGTTCACGCCCCACCCCACCGGCGGCCATGACCTGGACGCGCCGATCCTCATCCGCACGGCGTACCTCGTGGACGGGACCCTCCGCGTCCCCGTCGGCGCGACGCTCGTGCGCCACAGCGACCCGGACGGCGAGGTCGGCGAGACCCACGGCAAGGCCGCCGGCGTGCTCGGCGCCATCGGCGCCGTGGAGCGCGATCACATCGCCGAGGCGGTCGAGCTGGACGAGGACGCCCCGACGGCGCAGCCGCGCATCCTCGCCGACGACCCGCAGATCGCGGCGCTGCTGTCCTCGCGCAACGCGCGGCTGGCATCGTTCTGGCTGAACCCGCAGGATGCCGGCGCACACGGGCCGTTCGCGGGCCGGACGGCGCTCGTCGTCGACGCCGAGGACCGCTTCACGACGATGCTCGCCCACCAGCTGCGCCACCTGGGATTCGACGTGACGATCCTTCCGTGGCACGCGGTCGACGTGGCCGCGATCGACGTCGCCGACCTGGTCATCTCGGGTCCCGGCCCCGGCGATCCGCGCGAGACCGGCAGCCCGCGCATGGCGCGGATGCGGGAGGTCGTCCGGGCGCGCCTGGCCTCCGGGCGGCCGCTCCTGGCCGTGTGCCTGAGCCACCAGATCCTCGCCGCCGAGCTCGGCCTCGGGCTGGCGCCGCTCGAGTCCCCGCACCAGGGCCTCCAGAAGACCGTCGATGTGTTCGGCATGGCCGCCTCGATCGGCTTCTACAACACGTTCACGGTCCGGGTGCCGGCCGGGACCACCGAGATCGGGTCCACGGAGATCGCTGCCGACGCGTCCGGCGACGTGTACGCGCTCCGCGGGCCGGGTTACGCCTCCGTGCAGGGTCACCTCGAGTCGATCCTGTCCCGGGACGGGCTCGAGACGCTCGAACGTCTCGTCGGGCACGCACTCGCGTCCTGATCACCGCGTCAGCCGGGCCGCGAGCAGCCGGCGCTCCGCCTCGTTCGCGGTGAGCTCGAGCGCTCGGAGATCGGCTGCCAGGGCATCGTCGACGCGGCCGAGATCGCGCAGCATCCGCGCGCGGACCGCGTGCCACAGGTGGTGCTGCTCGAGTCGCGCCCCCAGCGCGTCGACCTCGGCGAGCGCCGGCGCAGGTCCCGCCACCTCGGCGAGGACCACGGCGCGGTTCAGTCGGACGATCGGCGAGCGGTCGTAGCCGAGCAGCATGTCGTAGAGGACGAGCATCTGCCGCCAATCGGTGTCCTCGATGCGCACGGCGTCGCAATGGCACGCGGCGATGGCCGCCTGCAGCTGCCACCGCCCGGGAGCGCGCAGCGCGGCCGCCCGGTCGAGTTCGACGCGCCCCCGGGCGAGCAGGCCCGCGTCCCACCGCGAACGGTCCTGGTCCGCCAGCAGCACGAGCGCGCCGTCCACCGCCCGAGCCGGTTCGCGGGCGCGGTGCAGCAGCAGCAGCGCGTGCAGTCCGGCCGCCTCCGCTTCGCCGGGGAGCGCGTCCGCGATCACCCCGGAGAGCCAGAGGGCGTCGTCCGCGAGATCGCGGTCGGCCGACGCGTCTGCACCCGCCGCGAGGTGAGCGGCGTCGTACATCACCGAGACGATCGTCAGCACGATGTCGAGGCGGTCGACCCGCTGGCTCGGTTCCGGGATCCGCAGCGGGATGCCGGCCGCGGCCATCTTCCGCTTCGCCCGCGAGAGCCTTTGACGCACCGTCGCCTCCGGCTCGAGCGTCGCGCGGGCGATCTGCGCCGCCGTCACACCGAGGACGGCGCGCAGTGTCAGCGCGAGCTGCGCCTCGGGCGCGAGAGCCGGGTGGCAGCACCCGAACAGCAGCGGCAGGCGCTCGTCGGGCTCCGCTTCCCCGGCGGGCACCGCCTCCGGAAGCAGCGCGAGCTTGCCGCGGTAGACCTTGTCGCGCCGCAGCCGGTCGAGGGCGTTGTGCCGTGCGGCCTGCATGAGCCACCCGCCGGGGCGCGGCGGAACGCCGCGGCGCCGCCACTCCCGCAACGCCTCCTCGACGGCATCCGCGGTCGCCTCCTCTGCCACGTCGAGGTTGCGTGTCGAAGCCGTCAGGGCCGCGACGACGCGGGCGGACTCCTCGCGGACGATACGGGCCAGGACGAGGTCGGATGCCGCGGGGCGCTCAACGCCCCGCCCCGCGGCATCCTCTCCCGTCATTGCTCGAACTGGCTGTAGTCGGTGACCATGGGGCGGATCTCGACGGCCGTGCCCGGCAGGGCGAGGCTCGGCCAGGTCCTGACGAGCGCGATGGCGGCGTCCAGGTCGGCGACGTCGATGACGCTGAAGCCGCCGATGACCTCCTTCGCCTCGGAGAACGGCCCGTCGGCGACGACGGGTCCGTCCTCGCCGTAGGCGACGGTGGTGGCCGTGGTGATGGGTTGCAGTTCGGCGCCGCTGTCGGAGATGGCGGCGGCGTTGTCCTGGAACCAGCGGTAGATCTCTGCGTAGTTCGCCCCGCGCACCTCGGCGGGCACCTGCGCATCCTGCTCCGGGATGGAGGTGAACATGATGACGTACTTCACGACGGCCTTCCTTTCGTCCATGGGAACCGTGTCACTCCCACAGCGAACGGGCAACGCCGTCTGTGACAGGAACCGGGAATCGACGGGGAATCAGCCGAACAGGACGACCGGGTTGAACACATCCGCGAGGATGAGCACCCCGCCCATGACGATCAGCGCAATGACGACCACGAAGGTGACGGGCACGAGCTTCGTGGCATCCACGGGCTTCGGAGGGGGCCGGCGGAACAGCTTCGCCCACGCCCGCTTGATCCCGTCCCACAGCGCCACGACGACGTGGCCGCCGTCGAGGGGCAGCAGCGGCACGAGGTTGAAGACGAAGAGCGCGATGTTCAGCGACCCGAGGAGGCCGAGGAGCGCCGACACGCGGTTGAGGATCGGCGCGTCGATCGCCGCGACCTCGCCGGCCAGGCGACCCGCGCCGACGACCGAGAGCGGGCCGGTCGGATCGCGATCCTGACCCGTGAACAGGTCGACGGCGGTCTGGTACACCTTGACCGGCAGCTGCCAGATGATGCCCATGACCTGACCGGTCTGCTCGATCGCGGATGCGGGACCCGCCCAGATCGGCTGACGCACGAACTCGACCGCGGCCGTCATCCCGACGAACCCGACCTCGGCGGTCGTGACCTCACCGTCGGCGCCTTGGACCTCGCGCTCGGCGAGCATCGGGGTCACCTGGAGCGGGATGGTCTCGCCGTCACGCTCGACGACGACGTCGAGCGCGCGACCGGGGGCTGCCTGGATGATCGCGGAGGCGTCGGCGAAGGTGGCGACCTCCGTGCCGTCGACGGACACGAGGACGTCGCCGGGGAGGATGCCGCCTTCGGCGGCGGGCGAAGCCGGGTCGCCGTCACCGCATACGGTCTGGGTCGAATCCGCCGGCAGCACGCATTCGTTGACAGCCGCGACGGTGGTCGTCGCGGTCTGGACGCCGATGCCGCTGAACACGATCGCGAACAGGACGAACGCGAGCAGCAGGTTCATGACGGGACCGCCGAGCATCACGATGACCCGCTGATAGACCGGCAGCTCGTAGAACGCGCGGCGCTCGCCCGTCGTGACGAGGGTCTCGTCGTTCGCGGCACGGGCGTCCTGCACCATCGTGGCGAAGAAGCCTCCGCCGGCGCGGCCCTCGGTGCCGGGCGAGGGCGGGTACATCCCCGCCATCGAGATGTAGCCCCCGAGCGGAATCGCCTTGAACCCGTACTCGGTCTCGCCGAAGCGTCGCGACCACAGCGTCGGGCCGAAGCCGATCATGTACTGGCCGACGCGCACCCCGAACTTCTTCGCCGGCACGAGGTGCCCGACCTCGTGGAGCGCGATCGAGACGGCGAGCCCCACGACGAGGAGCACGACCCCGATGATGAAGGCGATGACGGTCACGAGCGCTCACGCTACCGCCCCGCGCTTTGAGTTTGCCGAGCCGCGCGCCGACTAGGCTCGGAGCGTGGAACGGGGACGACACGAGGCACGCCGAGTGCGCGTCGCGCGCGGCTGCACGGCGACCGCCGTCGCGACCCTGGTCGCCGCGACCGCGCACACGCTCTCCGGCGGTGGAGCCCCGCCGTTCTGGCTGCTCGTCGCCGCGACGCTCCTGGCCGCACCGCTCGCCGTCTGGCTCGTCGGGCGCACGCCGGAGCTCTGGCGCACGGCCGCCGTCGTCGCCGCCAGCCAGGCGCTCCTGCACACGGCCTTCGCCGCGATCGGGACGGATGCGCCGGCATCGGCCGCGCGCCACGACCACGGCGCGGTCGTCCTCGGGGCAGGGTCCGCCGTCGCCGCGCTCGATCCCGGGATGGTCGCCGGCCACGCGCTGGCGGCACTCGTCACCACAGCGCTGCTCGCCTGGGGTGAGCGGATGCTGCGCGGGATCGGGCGGGGCCTCCGCCGGCTCCTCCGCCGACTCCCGGACGGCGCGGCCGCGTTCCCGCCGGTGCCGGCGCGCGCCGTGCCCCTCTCCTTCCCCGCGATCCTGCGGGTCCATCTCGCCTCTCTCTCCCGACGGGGACCGCCAGCCGTCTTCGGCTGAGCACGGCCGCCTGCGCGGCATCCCCTTCCGCGGCGATCCGCCGCACCGATCCGAGAGAGAACAATGACCACCTCCACCCCTGCGCGCCGTCGCGCGCGCCTCGTCGGCGGCAGCGTCGCCGGCATCGCCCTCGTCCTCGCCGCTCCGCTCGCGGCCTCCGCGCACGTGCACGTCTCCCCGACCGACAGCGCGGCGGGCGCCACGACGCGGCTCGACTTCAGCTTCAGCCACGGGTGCGACGGCTCCCCCACCACCGCCGTCGTGCTCGACCTGCCCGACGGGCTCGACGCCGTCACGCCGGTCCTCGACGGCGCCTGGACGATCACTCGCGATCTCGGCGCCGACGGCATCCCCACCGCTGTCACCTACACGGCGGTCACTCCCGTCGAGGACGGCGTGAGCGCCACCGTGTCGCTGGATGTCGTCTTCGCCTCCTCGGCCGCGGAGACCGAGGTCGCGTTCCCCGTTCTGCAGGAGTGCGCCGAGGGTGAGACGGATTGGAACGAGGTAGCCGACGACGGCCAGGACGCCCACGATCTGGAGGCCCCCGCGCCGGTCGTCGCGGTGGGGGCGGTCGCCGAGACCGGCGACGCGCACGAGGGCGAGGACCACGCCGAGGCCGCTGCGGACGGCGGGTCGACGGAGGGGGCCGACCCGGTCGCGCGCTGGCTCGGCGGCGGCGCCTTCGTCGCGGCCGTGGCCGCGCTCGTCGTGGTCGTGCTGCGCCGTCGCGCCTGACGTCCCGCGGCGGGACGCGCCCTTCGTGCGCGTCCCGCCGCCCGCATTCATCCCCGCACCGGGCGATCGGCGCGAGGGATGAGAGGATGGACGGGCCATGCCCAGTGACGCCGCACCCTCGAATCTCCCGCCCGTGCTCCGCCCGGAGAACCCTCCGCAGCGCTCGCTCGCCGAGCTCGCCGAGCGCTTCGGCCGCTCGCACCGCGGCGACCTCGGCGACACCCGCCTGACCGGCATAACGTTGGCGACGGCCGACCTCCGCGCCGGCGAGGCGTTCGTGGCGATCCAGGGCGCGAAACGGCACGGCGCGGAGTTCGCGCAGACCGCCGCCGAGAAGGGCGCGGCAGCGCTCATCACCGACGCTGCCGGCGCCGCGATCGCCCGGGACGCCGGCCTCCCGATCATCGTCGTCGACGACCCGCGCGCGCTCCTCGGCGACCTGTCCGCGTGGGTCTACGGCACGGGTCCCGATGACGACCTGCCTCTGCTCCTGGCCACCACCGGCACGAACGGCAAGACGAGCGTGTCGCATCTGCTGGAGGGGATCCTCGGCCAGCTCGACGTCGTGACGGGCCTGTCCTCCACCGCGGAGCGCCACATCGCCGGCGAGGTCATCGTCTCGCGCCTGACGACGCCGGAGGCCTCCGAGTTCCACGCGCTCCTCGCGCTCATGCGCGAGCGGGGCGTCGAGGCCGTGGCCGTGGAGGTCAGCGCCCAGGCGCTCTCGCGCCATCGCGTCGACGGCATCCTGTTCGATGTCGCGGGCTTCACCAACCTCACGCACGACCACCTCGACGACTACGCCGACATGCGCGAGTACTTCGAGGCGAAGCTCCCGCTCTTCCAGCCGGACCGGTCGCGCCGCGCCGTCGTGTGCCTCGACTCCGCCTACGGCGTCGAGGTGGCCGAGCGCAGCACGGTGCCGACGGTCACGATCGTGACCCCCGCGATCGCCGTCGACCCCGCCGCGGCGGCGGACTGGCGCGTCGAGATCGTCGAGGAGCGGCAGGACGGCACGGAGTTCACCCTGACGGGGCCCGAGGGCCGCATCCTCACAACGACCGTCCCCGTCATCGGCCGGCACATGGCCGCCAACGCGGGCCTCGCCATCGTCATGCTGCTGGAGGGCGGCTACGCCTGGGAGCGGCTCGTCGCCGTCCTAGACGGCGGCCGCATCGACGCGCACCTCCCCGGCCGCACGCAGCGCGTGTCGGGCGACCGCGGACCCGCCGTTTATGTCGACTTCGGGCACTCCCCCGACGCGTTCGAGAAGACGCTCGCCGCCGTCCGGCGCGTGACGCCGGGCACGGTGCTCATGCTCTTCGGCGCCGACGGCGACCGCGATGCCACGAAGCGGCACGACATGGGCCGGACGGCGGTCGAGGGCAGCGACATCCTCATCGTCACCGACCACCACCCGCGCTTCGAAGACCCCGACTCGATCCGCGCCACCCTCGTCGACGGCGCGCGGCGCGCGCAGCCGGATGCCGACATCCACGAGTACTCCCCGCCCGAGCGCGCGATCCGCGAGGCCGTCGCGCTCGTCGGCGACGGCGACGCCATCCTGTGGGCCGGGCCCGGCCACCAGGATTACCGCGACATCCGCGGCGTCCGCACTCCCTACTCTGCCCGCGAGCTCGCCCGCCGCGCCCTGCGTGACGCCGGATGGCCCGTGCCCGAGCCGTCCTGGCACGTGCCGTACCCCGCCGACGAGACGCCCCTCTCGGACCCCTCGCGCCCCCTGGCCTGACCGGGCCCGGGCCCGGGCCTGGGCGGGCGTCCATCGGCGCCGACTGACCGGCCCGGACACGACAGGAGCCGGCTTTCATTTCGCGGTGTCGGCGAGGCATCCACTCGCTCGCGAGTCTTGTTGTCTGACCACAAAGGAACGCGCCCGCAACGGGTCCCTTTTGTGGCATCCGTGCACCCTCTTCCAGTGGTCAGACCATAGGGCTATCCTGGTCCTAACCGGCACGCCGAGCGGAATACCGCCACCAGACGGGGACCACCCGACGCGCTCGATCCCACAAGGACACGAGGAAGCGAAATGACCACCGTCACCCCCGCCACACAGGATGCCCAGCCCGCGGCCTGGACCGGATTCACCCCCGGCCCGTGGCAGGACGGCATCGATGTGCGCGACTTCATCCAGCGCAATTACACGCCGTACGCCGGCGACGCGTCGTTCCTGCAGGGCGCCACCGCCCGCACGACGCGCATCTGGGACACCCTCAGCGCGATGTTCCCCGTCGAGCGCGAGAAGGGCATCTACGACGTCGACACGCACACGCCCGCCGCCATCACGGCGCACGCGCCCGGCTACATCGACCGCGCCGACGAGATCATCGTCGGCCTGCAGACGGATGCGCCGCTCAAGCGCGCCATCATGCCCAACGGCGGATGGCGCATGGTCGAGGGAGCCCTGAACACCTACGGCTACGAGATCGACCCCACGCTGCGGACGGTCTTCACGACGTACCGCAAGACCCACAACGAGGGCGTCTTCGACGCCTACCCGCCGAACGTCCGGGCAGCCCGCAACTCGCACATCATCACGGGCCTCCCCGACGCGTACGGCCGCGGCCGCATCATCGGCGACTACCGCCGGGTGGCCCTGTACGGCGTCGACGCGCTCATCAGCGCGAAGAAGGTCGACAAGCTGGGCCTGGACACGACCCCGTTCACCGAGGAGATCGTGCGCCAGCGCGAAGAGCACGCGGAGCAGATCCGCGCGCTCGGCGAGCTCGCGCAGATGGCGGCGTCCTACGGCGTCGACATCTCCGGGCCCGCCACGACCGCCCGCGAGGCCGTGCAGTGGCTGTACTTCGGCTACCTCGGCGCCGTCAAGGAGCAGAACGGCGCGGCCATGTCGCTCGGTCGCACCTCGACGTTCCTCGACGTCTTCATCGAGCGCGACCTCGTCGCCGGCCTCATCACCGAGACCGAGGCGCAGGAGATCATCGACGACTTCGTCATCAAGCTGCGCATCGTCCGGTTCCTCCGCACCCCCGAGTACGACGCGCTGTTCTCCGGCGACCCGACCTGGGTCACCGAGACCATCGGCGGCATGGGCGAGGACGGCCGCCCGCTCGTGACGAAGAACTCGTTCCGCTACCTGCAGACCCTGTACAACCTGGGCCCCGCCCCCGAGCCGAACATGACCGTGTTCTGGAGCCCGGAGCTGCCCCAGGGATTCAAGGACTTCTGCGCGCGGGTCTCGATCGACACGTCGGCCGTGCAGTACGAGTCCGACGAGATCATCCGCGCCGCGTGGGGTGACGACGCCGCCATCGCGTGCTGCGTCTCGCCGATGCGGGTCGGCAAGCAGATGCAGTTCTTCGGCGCTCGCGTGAACCTCGCCAAGACCCTCCTGTACGCCGTCAACGGCGGACGCGACGAGGTCAGCGGCAAGCAGGTCTCCCCGATCGCCGCGCCCGTCGGCGACGGACCGCTCGAGTTCGACGACGTCATGGCCCGGTTCGACAAGACGATGGACTGGCTCGCCGAGACGTACGTCGAGGCGCTCAACTGCATCCACTGGTCGCACGACAAGTACGCGTACGAGCGGCTCGAGATGGCGCTGCACGACCGCGACGTCCTCCGCACGATGGCCTGCGGCATCGCCGGCCTCTCGGTCGCGGCCGACTCGCTCTCGGCGATCAAGTTCGCCACCGTCACCCCGGTGCGCGACGAGCGCGGCATCGTCGTGGACTACACGACGGAAGGCGAGTTCCCCACCTTCGGCAACGACGACGACCGCGTCGACGGCATCGCGGTGGACCTCGTCGAGCGGTTCATGGCGAAGATCCGCCGGCACCCGATGTACCGGAACGCACTCCCCACGCAGTCGGTCCTGACGATCACGTCGAACGTCGTGTACGGCAAGGCGACGGGCAACACGCCCGACGGCCGCCGCGCCGGCGAGCCGTTCGCCCCGGGCGCCAACCCGATGAACGGACGCGACACGCACGGCATGCTGGCATCCGCCCTGTCGGTGGCCAAGCTGCCGTACGACCAGTCGCAGGACGGCATCTCGCTCACCAACACCGTCGTCCCCGCCGGCCTCGGCCGCACGAAGGACGAGCAGGTGCAGAACCTCGCCGGTCTCCTGGACGCCTACATCGGGTCCGAGGGATATCACATGAACGTCAACGTGCTGAACCGCGAGACGCTCGTGGATGCCATGGAGCACCCCGAGGACTACCCGCAGCTGACGATCCGCGTCTCCGGCTACGCCGTGAACTTCGTGCGACTGACCCGCGAGCAGCAGCTCGACGTGCTCTCCCGCACCTTCCACGGCTCGATGTGACCGTCATGTTCCCGCTGACCGCCCTGCCGCCCGAGGCGACCCGCCTGGAGGCTCCCTCCGGCGGGCCCGCCCCGGCGGCGGGGCCACGCGCCGGCCACGGCCTGGACGGCCTGCGCGTCGCGCAGGTCGACCGGGGCGAGCGCCTCACCGCGATGCGGGAGGGGCGCCTCGGCTCCGTGCACTCGTGGGAGCTCGTGACGGCCGTGGACGGACCGGGAACCCGGCTCACGGTCTTCCTCAACGGCTGCCCGCTGCGCTGCCTGTACTGCCACAACCCCGACACGCTCGCGATGAAGGACGGCAAGCCGGTCACCGCCGACGAGGTCGTGACCCGCATCCGCCGGTACGCCGGCGTCTTCCGGGCGACCGGCGGCGGGCTCACCCTGTCCGGCGGCGAGGTGCTCATGCAGCCGGCGTTCGCGGCCCGCATCCTGCACGGCGCGAAGGCGCTCGGCGTGCACACCGCCCTGGACACGAGCGGCTACCTCGGCGTGAATGCGACCGACGAGATGCTCGCCGACACCGACCTGGTGCTGCTGGACGTGAAGTCCGGCGACCCGGAGACGTACCGGAAGGTGACGGGACGCGACCTGGAGCCGACCCTCGCATTCGGCTGGCGTCTGGCCGAACTCGTCGACGGACCCGAGATCTGGATCCGCTTCGTCCTCGTTCCGGGTCTCACCGACGACGAGGAGAACGTGGAGGCCGTCGCACAGTACGCGGCGTCGCTCAACGAGATCCGGCCGGGTGCCCTCACCCGCGTCGAGGTGCTGCCCTTCCACCAGATGGGCCGCGACAAGTGGCAGGCGATCGGCCGGGAGTACGAGCTGGCCGACACCCAGCCGCCGACACCCGAGCTGGTCGAGCGCGTCCGCGAGCAGTTCCGCGCGCACGGCCTCACAGTGCACTGACCGTTCCCCCCGACGGTCAGATCGAGCCCAACGGCGGGCTTGTCGATCGGCCCGCCCCACCGCTTCCGGGGCGGGCCGATCGTTGCGTTGCGATCGATTCGCAGGAGCGGATGTGACGCGTGCGACGCGCGGGCGATCAGTGGGCGGCGATGACCCGGTCGGCGGCGGCGCGGGCCCACCGCTCCGCCTCGGCGAGCGACTCGCGCGTGAGCTCGCCGGGCGCGTCGTGCTCGTCCACGACGCGCTCGATGGTGTCGAGGATGCCGGTGAACCCGAGCCCGCCCTCGTGGAACGCATCCACGGCCTGCTCGTTGGCGGCGTTGAAGACCGCCGGGTAGGTGCCGCCCGCGCGACCCACGCGCTTGGCGAGTTCGACGGCGGGGAACGCCTCGGCGTCCAGCGGCTCGAAGGTCCACGCGCTCGCGGCGGTCCAGTCCAGCGGCACGCCGACGCCGGCGACCCGGTGGGGCCAGTCCAGGCCGAGCGAGATCGGCAGCCGCATGTCCGGCGGCGAGGCCTGCGCGATCGTGGAGCCGTCCGTGAACTCCACCATCGAGTGGACGATCGACTGCGGGTGCACGACGACGTCGATCTCGTCGTACGCGACGCCGAACAGCAGATGCGCCTCGATGACCTCGAGCCCCTTGTTGACGAGGGTCGCGGAGTTCGTCGTGACGACGCGGCCCATATCCCACGTCGGGTGCGCGAGCGCCTCCGCGGGCGTGACGCCTTCCATCCCCGCCCGGTCGCGGCCGCGGAACGGTCCCCCGGAGGCGGTGAGGACGAGCCGGCGCACCTCGCTGGGATCCCCCGCGCGCAGGGCCTGCGCGATCGCGGAGTGCTCGGAGTCCACCGGCACGATCTGACCGGGGGCCGCGAGGCGCGTCACGAGGTCGCCGCCCACGATGAGCGACTCCTTGTTGGCCAGGGCCAGCGTGCGCCCGCACTCCAGGGCGGCGAGGGTCGGGCCGAGGCCGACCGAGCCGGTGATGCCGTTGAGCACCACGTCGGCGTCGACGTCGCGGACGAGCTGCTCGGCCTCTTCGGCGCCGAGCGCCGTCAGGGCGACCCCGAACTCCTCCGCCTGGGCAGCGAGGCCCGCGCGGTCGGTGCCGGCGGCGAGACCCACCACCTCGAAGCGATCGCGCCGACTCCGGATGACATCGAGGGCCTGCGTTCCGATCGAGCCCGTCGAGCCGAGGATCAGGACACGCCGCATGGGTTCAGCGTAGCCGCGGGTCACTCGGCGGGGATGTGCTGCGCGCCGAGGATGTCGACGACGAAGATCAGCGTCTCGCCCTTGAGGTCGGTCGTGTTGATCTCGCCCTCGCCGTAGCCGTCGGCGGGCGGGATGACGACGAGCGCCTGCGACCCGACGGTCTGCCCCTCGAGTGCCTTCTGGAAGCCCGGGACGAATGCCGTGGTCCGCTCCGCGTACGGCACGCCGCCCTTGTCCCACGTCGAGTCGAACGACTCGCCGGTCGACCAGCGCACGCCCCAGTACTGGATGAGCACGGCGTCGCCGGCCTGGACCTCGTAGCCGTCGCCCTTCTTGAGGCTCGCGACCGTGGTCTTCGTGGGCAGCTCGCCCTCCGGCACCGTGACGGTGGGCGCGCCGTTGTCGGCAAGCGTCACCTCCGGCATCCCGGCGACCGGATCCTGCGCCTCGCCCCACGCGGCGGTCGGGACGACCGAGAGCAGGTCGAGGACGTAGATCTCGGCCGCGGTCTCATCGGTCTTCGGGAAGGCGGCGACCACGCGGGTGCCGATCGGGTTGCAGCCGAGCGTCTGGCCGAGCACGCTGTCGGGCGAGATCTGCGAGGGGAACATCTCGCCGGGCTCGTAGCCCGCCGTCGCGATCTCGTCGCCCGTCTCCGGGTCGAAGGCCGACAGCGCGTAGGTCACGAAATCACCGGCCGCGACCTTCTCGCCGTCGCCGGCCTCGACGACGCTGACCTGCCGTTCGTCGATCTCCAGCGGCGCGTCGAAGCTGACCGTCGAGGGCTCGCCGACCTCACCGGTGACGTCGACGGCCTCGGATGCCGCGCCGGAGTCGGCGACGGCGGCGCACAGGTCCGCTGATCCACTCGCGTCGGGCGAGGGCTGGTCGCCTCCGGCGCAGCCGGAGAGCAGCAGCGCCGACACGGCGACGACGGACAGGGCGAAGGGGCGCAGGCGCACGGAAGACCTCACAGTGGGGGACGGGGAAGGGCTCCATCCTCCCGCATTTTCTTCTGCCCCGGCTGAGAACGCGCTATGCCCGAGGAGGAATGAAAACGGGAGTAACCTCGTCGGGTGACCGCAGAGGAAGAGCCCGTACCCGACGTGGCATCCGCGGACGAGGCCGAGGTCGGCGGCGTCGGACTGACCTATTACGTCATCCGCTGGCTGATCGCCCCGCTCGCTCGACTGATCTACCGTCCCCGCATCGAGGGCCGCAAGAACATGCCCCGCAAGGGACCCGTCATCCTGGCGAGCAACCACCTGTCGTTCATCGACTCGTTCGTCATTCCCATGTTCGCGCCGCGCCCCGTGTACTTCCTCGCGAAGTCGTCGTACTTCGAAGGGAGGGGCATCGCCGGCTGGTTCAGCCGACAGTTCTTCACCGCGATCGGCGCGACGCCGGTCACGCGCGGGGCCGGTCAGGCGGCGCTCGATGCGCTCGACCAGCAGCGCCGGATCCTCGAGTCCGGCCGCGCGATCGCGCTGTACCCGGAGGGCACGCGCTCCTTGGACGGCCGCCTCTACAAGGGCCGCACGGGCGTCGCGTTCCTCGCCCTGCAGACGGGAGCGAAGGTCGTCCCGGTGGGTCTCGTCGGCACGAGCGATGCCATGCCGGTCGGCGCGAAGTGGCCGAAGATGCAGCCGCAGGTGATCATCCGCTACGGCGAGCCGCTGGACCTCGCCCACCACGGGCCCGCGTCATCCGGGCGCGCCCGTCGCCTCGCGACGGACGAGATCATGGCGGCGATCCACGCGCTCTCCGGCCAGGAGCTCGCGCACGCCTACAACGAAGCGCCCGCGCAGAATCCCGTCGAGCGGCTCAAGCAGGTCCTGCCGCACGAGCGCCGCTGACCTCGGCGACGATCACCGTCGGCTCGTGCCGGACCGGGAAGTTCACCGAGTTCGCGATGAAGCACCACTCCCGCGCCTGCGCGTGCGCCGCGGTCGCCGCCGGGATCATCCCCGACTCGGCGACCTCGACGCGCGGGCGGAGCACGACCTCGGTGAACGCTCCCCCGCCGCGGCCGTCCTCGACCATCCGCCCCGTCGCGTCGTCGGCGTAGGAGACCACCACGACGCCCGCCTGCACGCACGCGTGGAGGTAGGACAGCAGGTGGCACTCCGACAGCGCGGCCAGCAGCAGGTCCTCCGGATTCCACTTCGCAGGGTCGCCGCGGAACGGCTTGTCGCTGGATGCCGCGAGCTCCGCCTTGCCGTCGATGGAGATCGTCACGGCCCGGTCGTAGTCGCGGTACCCGCTCGTCCCCGTTCCGCGGTTGCCGGTCCAGACGCTCCGCAGCGCGTACTCGTGCTCGCCGATCATCCGGCCAGTCTGCCATCGCAGACCGTGGCGGGCGCGACGATAGGCTGACATCGTGGCGCAGACCTTCACCGTCCCGGATGCAGTCGAGCTGGCCGTCGTGGAACGGAGCGGCTTCGTCGAGTCCCGGCATGCCGGATCGGCTGTCGTCCTCGACCCCGACGGGGTCGCCGTCCGCACGCTCGGCGATGTCGACACGCCGATCCTCCCCCGCTCCAGCCTGAAACCGCTGCAGGCACTCGCGTGCCTGACGGCGGGCGCCACGCTGGAGGGCGAGCGTCTGGCGCTCGCGACGGCGAGCCACGCCGGCACCGACCGGCACGTCGCCGTCGTGCGGTCCATCCTGGATGCCGCAGGCCGCGGCGAGGACGACCTGCAGTGCCCGCCGGCCTGGCCCTCCGACCCGGCGACGCGTGACGAGCTGGTGCGCGAGCTCGGTCAGCCCCAGCGCGTGCGGATGAACTGCTCCGGCAAACACGCCGCCATGCTCCTCGCCTGCACGGCGAACGGCTGGGACCACACCACCTACCTGGACCCCGCACATCCGCTGCAGCTGCACATCCGCGAGGTGATCGAGCGGCTCACCGGCGCGAAGCCCGCCGCGACCGCTGTCGACGGGTGCGGCGCGCCGGTCTTCGCGATGAGTCTCGCGGCCCTCGGCCGCGCGATCCACCGCATCGGATCCTCGTCCGAGCGGTCGCCGTTCGCGCTGCACCGCAGCGCAGGCCAGCTCGTGCGCGCGGTGCGCGAGAACCCCTGGACGATCGACGGACCCGGTCGCCCGGACACGATCGCGATCGAGCGCCTGGGCGTCTTCGCGAAGGGCGGCGCCGAAGGCGTCATGGTCATGGTGGCCCCGAACGGCGCCACGGTCGCCCTCAAGATCCTCGACGGGAACGGGCGCGCAGCCACCGCGATCGCCCTGGCGCTCCTCGAGCGGGTCGGCGCGCTGCCTGCGGGCGACGTTGCGCAGACCCTGTCACTTCTTCCGCTGTCGGTGACCGGCGGCGGGCAGGACGTCGGGTCCATCCGGCCGACGGTGTAGTCGTCCCCACAAGGGACGCAGAAAGGACGAGCATGCGGATCTGTGTTCCCACCGAAGTCAAGAACAACGAGTACCGGGTCGCACTGACACCCGCGGGCGTGCACGACCTGTCCGCCGCGGGGCACGAGGTGTTCGTGCAGCGTGGCGCGGGCCTCGGATCGTCCATGACGGACGCTGAGTACGAGGACGCCGGCGCGACACTCCTCGACGATGCGGCCGAGGTGTGGGCACGCGCCGAGCTGCTGCTGAAGGTCAAGGAGCCCATCGCCTCCGAGTACGGCCACTTCCGCGACGACCTCGTCCTCTTCACCTACCTGCACCTCGCCGCAGACCGCCCGCTGACGGATCGCCTCGTGGCGGACCGTGTGACGGCGATCGCGTACGAGACCGTGCAGTCGGCGGGCGGCGGGCTGCCGCTCCTCGCGCCGATGAGCGAGGTCGCGGGGCGGCTCGCGCCGACCGTCGGCGCGGCGACGCTGCTGCGCTCCGCGGGCGGCCTGGGCCTTCTCATGTCCGGCGTACCGGGCACGCGCCCCGCGACCGTGACCGTCATCGGCGGCGGCGTGGCCGGCGCGAACGCGGCCGTCATCGCGGTCGGCATGGGCGCGGACGTCACGGTGTTCGACACGAACATCCAGCGCCTGCGCTACCTCGACGACCACTTCCAGGGGCGCGTGAAGACGGCCGCGTCCAACCCCCTCGATCTCGACCGCGCGGTCGTCGCCAGCGACCTCGTGATCGGCTCGGTGCTCATCCCGGGGGCGAAGGCGCCCAAGCTCGTCACCAACGACATGGTGTCGCGGATGCGGCCCGGCTCGGTGCTCGTCGACATCGCCGTCGACCAGGGAGGCTGCTTCGAGGACACGCGCCCGACGACGCACGCCGACCCGACCTTCACGGTCCACGGCAGCGTGTTCTACTGCGTGGCCAACATGCCCGGCGCCGTGCCGAACACCTCGACGTCGGCCTTGACGAACGCGACGCTGCCGTACATCCGCCGGATCGCGGCGCACGGCTGGCGCGACGCGCTGCGCGGCGATGCGTCGCTGGCGGCAGGGCTCAACACGGTCGGCGGGGATGTCGTGAACGCCGGCGTCGCCACCGCGCACGGTCTTGCGCTGCGCGCCCTCCAGGACGCCCTCGCGTGAGACGGTCCGCCTGACGGGTCACGCGGTGACGCGTCAGGCGGGCTCCTTCTCCTGGATCCCCCACGGCGAACCGTAAGCGCCGCCGAGGAGATCGAGGAACGGTCGCGCGTCGAAGGCCTCCGGGCCGAGCACGCCCGTGCCCGACCAGACGCCCGATGCGAGCAGTTCGAGCGCGATGACCGGGTTGATGGCGGTCTGCCATACGACGGCCTGCGAGTTGTACTCCCGCATCGTGTCCTCGTTGTCCACGACGTGGTACAGGTAGGTCGAGCGGGGCTCCCCGTCCCTGCCCTTCCCGGTGACCCACACGCCGGCGCAGGTCTTCCCGGTCATCTTGTCGCCGATGGTCGCGGGGTCGGGCAGGCACGCGGCCACGACGTCGCGGGGCGACACCTCGACGCCCTTGACCGTGACCTTCTCGGTCCGGTCGAGGCCGAGCTTGTTGAGCACCTTCAGCACCTCGATGAACTCGTCGCCGAGGCCGTACTTGAAGGTGACGCGACGGGCACCCGTCCACCGCGGCATGAGGAGCACCTCCTCGTGCTCGACGTTGACGCACTCCACGGGACCGATGCCCTCCGGGAAGTCGAAGACCTCGGGCTCGCTGAAGGGCGCCGTCGTGTACCAGCCGCGGTCGCGCTCGTAGACGACCGGCGGGTTCAGGCACTCCTCGATGGTCGTCCAGATGGAGAACGAGGGCGCGAAGTCGTACCCGGCGACGACGAGGTTCGCGCCGTCGCGCACGCCGAGCTCGTCGATCTCGCTGAACAGCTCGTCCTCCGCGTAGCGGGCGAAGACGTCGGACAGCCCGGGTTCGACCCCGATGCCGACGAGCGCGAGCCGGCCGGCATCCTTCCACTCCTGCTCCTTCGCGAACTGCTCGTCGCCGAGCTTGACCCCGGTCAGCTCGTACGGGCGATCGGGGTGCCGGTGGGACAGGCTCATCGCCATGTCGAGGTAGACGGCCCCGGCCGCGAAGCAGCCGTCGAAGATCGGCATCACGAAGCGGGGGTCGACGGCGTTGAGGACGTGGGTGGCCCCGTGCTCCGTGATGAGCGCGGCCACGGAGTCCGCGCTGGACGCATCGACCTGCGCAGCGACGAGGCGCTCGTCGCCGAGCTCGTCGACGACGGCCTGCGGCCGGGCGGGATCGTAGTCGGCGAGGATCAGGCGCTCGAAGAAGTCGCGACGGACGGCGATGCGGGCGGCGGCGGAGCCGACGCCGCCGGCGCCGACGATGAGGATGCGCATGGTGGTGTCCCTTCGGCGCTGGGGGTCAGGCACGCCCGCCGTCGACGGAGCGGACGAACTCGCCCGGCTCCTCCGGCACGAGGACGGGCGTGTCGCGGTTGAGGCTCTCGCCGCGGAAGAACCGCTTCGACCGGGGGAAGAGGAACCACACGAACATGAGGACGACGCCCACGAGGAGCGCGCCCACGCCGACGACGAAGGTGCCGCCGATCCCGAGGAGCTCGGAGTAGCCGTATTCGATGTCGTACATGTCGATCGCCGACTGGATGAACGCGTAGGTGAGCATGAGCGCACCCAGCAGCGGCAGGATGCCGCGATAGAACAGGTTGCGCCCCGAGGTGAACAGGTCGCGGCGGAAGTACCAGACGCACGCGTACCCGGTGATGGCGTAGTAGAAGGCGATCGCCAGGCCGAGCGAGAGGATCGAGTCCTGCAGGAGGTTGTCGCTGATGAGCGTCATCCCGACGTAGTAGACCACCGCGACGACGCCCATCACGAGAGTCGAGAACGACGGCGTGCGGTACTCGGGGTGGACGTGCTTGAAACGCTCCGGAAGCGCACGGTACACCCCCATCGCGAGGGTGCCGCGGGCGGTCGGGAGGATCGTGGTCTGCGTCGAGGAGACCGCGGAGATGAGCACCGCGACGATCAGGACCCAGCCCCACGGCCCGAGCAGGCCGTCCCGGACGGCGAGGAAGAAGTCGTCGGCGTTGTCCTCGTTGCCCAGTCCGACGCCGGATTCTCCGATGCCGGCGTACATCATGGCGGCGATCGTGACGGTGACATAGGTGAACAGCAGGATGACGGTGGTCAGGAGCGCCGCGCGGCCCGGGATGCGCTTAGGGTCCTTCGTCTCCTCGTTCAGGGCGAGGCAGGTGTCCCAGCCCCAGTAGATGAACAGCGCCAGGAGCACCGCCTCGGTGAAGCCGTGCCAGTCGTCGAACGCGAGCGGGTTCATCCACTCCCAGTCGAAGGCGGTGGCGTTCGGGGCGGTGCCGGTGAAGTACTGCCACAGGGCGGCGATGACGAAGACGGCGAGCGCGATGTACTGGACCGCCAGGAGCACGTTCTGCAGACGCTCGCCGATCTCGACGCCGCGCCAGCTCACCCACGTCATGGCCGCGATGAAGACGACGCCCGTGGCCGTGACGACCGCCACGTTCTCGGACAGCGACCCGTCGCCGAACAGCGACCAGAAGTAGATGCCGGCGATCTGGGCGAGGTTCGCGAGGACCACCATGCCGGCGACGGCGACGCCCCAGCCCCCCATCCAGCCGACCCACGGGCCGAACGCCTTCGTCGCCCAGGTGAACGTCGTGCCGCAGTCGGGGACGGCGTTGTTCAGCTCCCGGTACGCGAACGCGATGAAGAGCATCGGGACGAACGCGACGATGAACGCGATGGGGGCCTGCCCGCCGACGGCGAGCACCACCCAGCCGAGGGTCGCGACGAGGGAGTACACGGGTGCGGTCGAGGCCAAGCCGATGACCGTCGAGCCCCAGAGCCCGAGCGTTCCTGCGGCGAGTCCCTTGCCATCACCCCGGGTCAGGTGAACAGGCGTGGTAGTCACAGTCGTGACGCTAGGCCCCCCGAGGCCGGAGCGTCAAGGCACCGCATCGCCGCCGGGGAGCGCGACGCGGCGGGCAGGGGCGTCGGGGTCGGCGCGCACGAGCCACGCGCGGCGCGCGCCGCCGAGCGCGTACGGCGGCAGGTCGCGGCGACCCGTGAGCACGCGATACTCCGCCGCGCACGCGACGTCCACGACGAGGTCCGCCTCTCCGCGGGCGCGCGCGAGCAGGCGCCACTGCGCGAGCCACTCCTCCGGCGTGCCCCACACGACGACTCCGGGCCGCAGGTCGGCGTCGGCGTCGGCGACGTGCGCGATGCGCAGGCCGCCGTCGCTCCAGGCCGCGAGGGTCGCGCGCGTGCCGGGCCCCGGCGGCGCGATGAACGCCGCCGCCCGGCGCGCGGGGTGCACGACCGGCGGCGCGCAGCGCGCGGGGGTGCCGGAGTCACCGGCGGGGAGCGCGAACTGCACGAGCTCGCCGCCCAGGTGGCCGCGACCGGGCGGTGCGTCGGCGAGGAACCCGGCGGCATCGCCGCCCGCGGCGACGTGGTCGGCGCGCGTGGCGAGCGCGAGGATCGCGCGACGCGGGATCAGCTCGGCGAGGCGTGCGAGACCGCCGCTCAGTCGCTGAGCCGTCAGGACGAGGAGCACGCCGCGCGCGCGACTCGTCCGCGCAACGGTCTCGAGTCGCTCCAGGACCGCGGTGGCGTACTCCGGCGGGAGACGCCCGAGGAGGGCGTCGGCATCATCGACGAGCACCGCGGTGCCGGGGCGGAGCCCATCGAGGGCGACGGTCGCGTCCCACGCCGCCTCCGGGTCCGCCGGGATGACGCATGTCGCCCCGCACTGCGCCGCCACGGTCCGGACGATCGCGGTGCGCCCCGACCCGGCCCGCCCGAGGACGACGAGCCCGGGCTCCCCCGGCGCGAGGTGCACGGCCGGCTGACGCTGCCGGTCGGGCTGATCGGCGATGCCGAGCACGATGTGGCCGGGCGCGCGCACCTGGTCCAGCGGGATGACCGCGGGCAGGGCCGGCAGCCATGGTCGCCGCGCACGCGGCCCCGGCGTCCGGGCGGCGATGCGCGCGATCGTCGCGTCGTCGCAGAGCGCGACACGGAGGCTGTGCGGCTCGGCGTCCGACGCGCGTCGCACCAGCGCCGTCCCGCGCGCGTCGGGGCTCCCGCTGAGCAGCACCGCCTCGTCCGTGCCGAGCACGCTGCGGGAGTCGCCGGCGTCCGTCACCCGCAGGCTGATCCGCAGCGGGGCGTTGGCCAGCACGGCATCCCGGAACACGCCCGCGGCCCGCTGGGAGGCGAGGATGAGGTGGATGCCGAGGGCACGCCCGCGCGCGGCGATGTCGCCGAAGACGTCGTGTAGCGCCGGATGTGCGGCCACGAGCGCCGCATACTCGTCGACCACGACGACGAGCCGCGGGATGTCGACGTCGGCGACGTCGCGTGCGCCCGCATCCGCGAGTGCGCGTTCGCGGTGCCGGATCTCGGCTCGCAGGCTCCCGACGGCTCGTGCGGCGGCCGCGTCGTCGAGATCCGTCAGCACGCCGGTGACCTGCGGCAGCGGCAGCAGCGCGTCGAACGTCCGCCCGCCCTTGAAGTCGACGAGCAGGAAGGACACGCGGTCCGGGCCGTGCGAGCGGCAGAGCGCCACGATCCACGAGGTGAGGAGTTCGCTCTTGCCGGCGCCGGTCACGCCGATGACGATGGCGTGCGGCCCATCCCGCACGAGGTCCAGCACGGCGGGCCGCCCCAGGGTCGTGCCGATCGGCGCCGGAAGCCGGTCGAGGGCCGCCGGCGGGGCGTGCTCGAGGAGCGCTGCGAGCCCGGTGGCCTGTTCCACCGGCGCCGCGGCGGCGGCATTGCGGGCCCGCAAGAGCGCCATGATCTCGCGCGCCTGCCCGACGGAGAGCGCCTCGATGCGCACGTCCCGGCTCGTTCCCTCATGGTCGAGCCGGGCGCTGTCGATCCCGGTGAGCGTCACCACGACGGCACAGCGCGGCGGGGGTGGTCGACCCGGGTCGACCCGGACGATCGGGATGTCCGCCGAGGGCGGCAGCGCACCGGCGTCCATCGGTGCGCACAGGACGCGGCCCGAGGAAGCGGTGGTGTGCGGCAGGCCCTGCAGCTCCCGCGGGGCGCCCTCGAGGAGGCGCACCGCGCCGGGCGGCGCGGTCAGGCACACCTGCAGCACGAGCGCCCGCACGACGGCGGCTGCGAGAAGCGGCGGTCCCACGACAGCCACGCCGCTCTCGACGGGCACGGTGATCGGCGCGTCCTCGAGCCGCCGGGCCGACCGCTGCAGATCGCGCGCCGCGACGCCGCCGTCCCCGCCGGTCACGCGCAGGCGGCTCGCCGCGTCGCCGCGAGCGACGACGAGCGCATCCGGGCGGCCCGGGACGGGACGCCAGATGTCCTCGGGCGCGCCGGCGAAGCCGGCCACGTCGGGGTGCTGTGCCCACCGGTCGGCACGCTCCGCCTCGTGACGTGCCGCGACGCCCGTCCGTACGCCGGCCACCGCCGCCGCGGACTCCCGCGCGGCGCGCCGGAGCCGGCGACGTGCGCCGCGCCGCGCATCGAGAGCCGATGCCGCGAGGAGGACGGGCCCGAGCGCGGCGAACCAGAGCGCGAAGACGGAGCCGGTGATGGCCCACAGGAGCACGGCTCCGAGGACGGGAGCCAGCGCGGACACCACGGGAAGGGGCGCCCGCGGCACCGGGGCCGGCGCTGCGGGGAGCGAGAGCGGCTCGTCGAGGTCATCGTGCTGCACGACGTCCATCGAATCGGGTCGCGCGATCGCGCGGGCACCCGGGGCGTGGTCCCGGGGCGAGACGGGATCAGTCGGCGACGGGGGAGGAGCCGGTGCGCGCGACGTTCAGCACGATGATCGTGATGTTGTCGCGGCCGCCGTTCTCCAGCGCCGCCTCGAGCATCGCGTCGACCGCGTCACCCGGGTCGGCGTGCTGCAGCAGGAAGTGCAGGATGCCGTAGTCGGTCAGTTCCTTCGTGAGTCCGTCGCTGCAGATGACGAAGCGGTCCCCGTCGACGACCTCGAGCCGCACGTAGTCCGGCACGACCCCGTCGCTCGGGCCGACAGCGCGCGTGATGACGTTGCCGTACGGGTGGTTCTCCGCCTCTTCGGGGCTCAGCCGGCCCGACGCGATGAGCTCCTGGACGACGGAGTGGTCGGTCGTGACCTGGGCGAGGCTGTCATCGCGGAACAGGTAGACGCGCGAGTCGCCGATGTTGAAGGTGACCCAGGTCGGCTCGGCATCCGAGTCGTCGAGGTAGACCCCGGTGACCGTCGTCCCCGTGCCGTCGTCGGTGGCCTCGGGGTGCGAGGAGATGTCGGCCACGGCGCGGGAGAGCGCCTTCTCGATCGTCTTCGGGGTGACGGACCCCTTGGCCACGACCCCGGCGAGCCGCTCGACGGTGCTCGAGCTGGCGATCTCGCCGCCGATGTGGCCGCCCATGCCGTCGGCGACGGCGAAGAGCGGATAGCGGGCCAGGACGGCGTCCTGGTTCCCGTCGCGCCGTCGGCCCTTGTGGGTCACTTCGGCCCACGTGAGCTCGAGCGAACCGTCCGGAAGTGGAACGGTCCGCGACTCGGTCGCGGGTTCGGGCACGCTGACACCCTTTTCTGGTCGACGGATCGCGTCCTCACACTCTAGTGGACGGCGCCCGCGACAGCCCGCCGCCGCACCCCGGCATCGGGCCATTCGGGCGGGCCACCACTCGCCCCCGCACACGACGGAACCCCCGACCACGGAGGTCGGGGGTTCCGGTCAGCGGTTCGATCAGACCCGCGGCGGCGCCGGCGGCTCGTCGGACGGCGGCGCGGCAGCCGGCGGCTCGGAGGCCGGCGGCTCAGCAGCCGGCGGCGCGGCGGCCGGCGGTTCGGCAGCCGGCGGCGCGGGCGGC
>NZ_FLQR01000001.1 GCF_900078385.1 uncultured Microbacterium sp. | reverse complement strand
CTCGGGTGTCGGGGTGGGTGTCGGTGTCGGGGTCGGTGTGGGCGTCGGTTCGGTCGGCGGCGCCCCGGGCGTCGCGGCGAACGCGAGCCGGATCAGCGCGGCCGAGACGCCGTACCGATCGCCGCCCGCGCGCACGACCTCCGGTGCGAGAGCGCGCAGCTGCGTCTCGACACGGGCCGACACGAGTGAGGCGCTGCCCGCGATCACGATCCGCTGCGGAGCCAGGCGTCTGATCTCCGTGACCACGCTGGACGGCAGCGCCGTCGGTCCCGTGAGCAGGAGAGGACCGGAGGCCTTCGCCGCGACCGATCCGGCGCTCAGACCGCCGTAGTAGGTCGTCCCGCTCGTGACGACGACGGTCGGCACGCGGCTTCCGGACGGATACGCGGCGCGCGACAGGGCGACACTCGTGGCGTACCGGTCCGTGCCGGCGACGCGTGTCACGGCGGGCGTCGTCGCGGCGGAGGCCGAGAGCGGTGCGGGCGCGATCACGAGCGACGCCGTCAGGGCGATGGCGCTCAGCCCGGCGACAAGATTCCAGCGCGGCACGTCGACTCCCCAGGATCGGCGAGGATTCACGTCCCCGTCCCGGCATCCTATAAGCTTGGTGATCGGCCCCCGGGCCATGGGCGATTGGCGCAGTTGGTAGCGCGCTTCCTTCACACGGAAGAGGTCATCAGTTCGAGTCTGGTATCGCCCACACATTCAGCCCCGCAGCACGCGCACCCCGCGAGCGACGGGGCTCTTTCGTTCCCGTGTGTCCGTCCACTGCGCGCCGCCTCCCTGAGTCAGGCGATCTGCCGGAGTCAGGCGCTCTCGGCGCGGATCAGCCTGAGCCGGGAGAATCTCCTGACACGGGGCGGGGATCCCCTGCCGGTGACATTCTCCCGAGCGCGATGCCGGCGGTCAGCGCCCCACGGGCCAGCCGTACCGGTCGCTCAGCGCCTTCGCGACGCGGGTGAATCGGTCGAGGTCCAGTGCGCTGGCCTCACGCCGCATCCCGTCGCGGTGCACGCTGTACAGCTGCTCGATGTCGACCCACGACGCGCGCCCCTGAGTGTCCCACGGGCCGGTCCCGAGCGACAGGAAGTCGCGGTCGCCGTCGTGCGACCTGCTCGTCAGCCGGACGGCGAAGACGCGGTCCTCCCCATCCCGCCCGATCACGAGCACCGGGCGGTCCTTGCCGCGCCCGTCGTTCTCCGTGTACGGCACCCATGTCCAGACGATCTCGCCGGCATCCGGGTCACCGTCGAGGGAGGGATCGTACGTGATGCGCAGCGCCCCGGCCGGGGGCGGTGCGACCTCGACCGTCGCGCCCTCTCCCCCGCGCCCGGGCACATCGCCGCGCCCGGACGGGCCCTGCGGAACGGAGGCGGGCCTCTGCCCGCCCGACGAGCGGAACAGGCCGCTGAGGGCCTGAAGGATGCGGGTCGCGTAGCTCACCGTCCCACCCTACTGAGGGGCCTGACGCGCGCCCGGGCATGCGAAGAGGGTGCCGCGCGATGCGGCACCCTCTCCGTTGCTGGAACTGCGAGTGTCAGTCGACGAGCGCGTAGCCCTCTTCACCGTGGACCACGGTGTCGACGCCGGCGATCTCGTCCTCGTTCTTGACGCGGAAGCCGATCGTCTTCTCGATCGCGAAGCCGAGCACGTAGGCGACCACGAAGGAGTAGATCAGTACGCCGAACGCGGCGATGGCCTGCACGAGCAGCTGCGACGCGTCACCGCCCGTGAAGAGGCCGGTGCCGGTGGCGAAGAAGCCGAGGTACAGCGTTCCGATGAGACCACCGACGAGGTGCACGCCCACGACGTCGAGCGCGTCGTCGTAGCCGAGCTTCCACTTCAGCTCGATCGCCAGCGCGCAGACCGCACCGGTGACGAGGCCGAGGAGGAGGGCCCAGCCGGGCGCCAGAGCGGCGCAGGCCGGGGTGATCGCGACGAGACCCGCGACGGCGCCGGAAGCGGCACCGATCGAAGTGGCCTTGCCGTCCTTGATCTTCTCGATGACGATCCAGCCGAGGATCGCGGCAGCCGTGGCGCCGAGCGTGTTGACGACGATGAGGCCGACGCTGGAGTCCTCGGTGCCGAGGAGGGCGAAGGTGCCCTCGGCGCCGGCGTTGAAGCCGAACCAGCCGAACCACAGGATCGCGGCGCCCAGCAGGACGAGCGGCACGTTGTGCGGCTTGTTGATGCCCTTCTGGAACCCGACGCGCTTGCCGAGCACGAGTGCCAGGGCGAGCGCGGCGGCACCGGCGTTGATGTGGACGGCCGTGCCGCCCGCGTAGTCGATGACGGCGACGTCGAGGCCGAGGTTGGCGCCGAGGTTGTAGATCCAGCCACCGCCCCAGACCCACGCGGCCACCGGGAAGTAGACGACCGTGGCGAACACGCCGGCGAAGATCATCCAGGACCCGAACTTGGCGCGGTCAGCGATCGCGCCGGAGATGAGGGCCACCGTGATGATGGCGAACGTGGCGCCGTAGGCCGAGATGACGAGCGTGTCGCTGTCAGCGTTCGCGAGACCGAAGTCGCTGAACGGGTTGCCGGCCAGGAACTGCGACTCCCCCTCGCCGATGACGGTCATGTTGGAGCCGTAGAGGATCCAGAGCACGGCGACCAACCCCATGGCCCCGAAGCTCAGCATCATCATGCTGACGACCGACTTGGCCTTGACCAGACCGCCGTAGAAGAACGCCACACCGGGCGTCATAAGAAGCACGAGGGCTGTCGCGGCGACAGACCAGGCGAGATTTCCGCTGTCCATGAAGTTCCTCACTCATGTGTTGATACTCAAGGCCCGCTCCGCCTGATGTCGGGTATGACGGTGGGATCCGGGCTCGCCCAGTCTCGCGATCGCCGGTTTCCCGCAGTATGCGTGTCGTGTTTCGCGCTGGTTACAAGGGTGCCCTGAGCGTGAACATCACGTTTCGGGGTGCCCGGCGGTGCCTCTGGATCGGCGTGGCGCGGAGCCGCGCACGGCGGGTTCAGCTGTGTGTCAGGGCCACCAGGCGCGAGATCGCGCGCAGGTACTTCTTGCGATAGCCGCCGGCGAGCATGTCCTCGGTGAAGACCTCGTCCAGTGGGCTGCCGGTCGCGCGGACGGGGACCTGCGCGTCGTACGCGCGGTCGATGAACGCGACGAAGCGCAGCGCCGCCGACTGGTCATCGAGCGGGGCGACGTCGCGGATGCCGATGACGGCGATGTCCTCTATGAGGCGGATGTAGCGGGAGGGGTGCACGGTCGCGAGGTGGCGGATGAGGCTGTCGAAGGTGTCGTCGGAGACGAGCCCGGATGCCGCGGCATCCGCCACAGTCCGCTCGTACTCGTCGGCGGCGACGACGACGGCGTGTCCGTCGACGGCGCGCTGGCGGTAGTCGGTCCCGTCGATGCGGATCGTCTCGAAGCTCGCCGCCATCGCGTGGATCTCGCGCAGGAAGTCCTGCGCGGCGAAGCGACCCTCCCCCAGCGCGTTCGGCGGAGTGTTGGAGGTGGCGGCGAGCCGGGTGCCGGTCGGGACGAGCTCGCCGAGGAGCCGGGTCATGACCATCGTGTCGCCCGGATCGTCGAGTTCGAACTCGTCGATGCACAGCAGATCCGCGCCGCGGAAGAGCTCGACGGTCTTCTGGTACCCCATCGCCCCCACGAGCGCCGTGTACTCGATGAAGGATCCGAAGTACTTCCGGCGGGCGGGCAGCGCGTGGTAGACCGCCGCGAGCAGGTGGGTCTTGCCGACGCCGAAGCCGCCGTCGAGGTACACGCCGGGCTTCACCTCCGGGCTCTTCTTCGCGCGGCGGAAGAGGCTCCCGCGGGGTGCCGGCTCGCCGCCACCGGCGAACGCGGTGAGAAGATCCTTCGCTTCCTGCTGCGACGGGAACCGCGCGTCCGTGCGATAGGTGTCGAACGTCGCGTCGTCGAACTGCGGAGGGGGCACGAGCGCCGCCACCATCTGCTCACCCGACACTTGAGGAGCGCGGTCGCTGAGGTGCACGATGCCGACGGGTGCGCTGCTCACCCCTCAACACTAAACCGCGGGCGTGACCTGCCCAGTCCGGGCCAGCCAGCGGGTGATGGCGGCGGTCCACCGGTCCTGGTCGTAATTCCAGAGCTTGGTGTGGCGCGCGACCTCGAAGATCTGGATCTCCACGAGATCCGGACGTGCGACCACCAGGTCGTGGGAGGCGTCCGAGGGGACGAACCCGTCGTCGTCGCTGTGCAGGATGAGGATCGGATGCCGCAATTCGGCGGCGCGGGCGACGACGTCCAGACGGTCGAACGGGATCGCCACGTCGGCACCGGTCATCGGGGTGGTCCACTCCCGACGCAGAGTGCCGATCGCGAGGTCCGCGACCTGCGTCGGAAGGCCCTGCAGTCGCGCCTGGAAGTTGAGGACGATGCGCCAGTCGATGACGGGCGACTCGAGGATGATGCCGCTCAGGATGTCGCGGTGCGCCGAGCTGAGGGCGAGCTGGAGAGCGATGGCGCCGCCCATCGACCAGCCCATGACGATGATCCGCCGGGCGCCGCGTCGCCGCGCGAGACCGATCGCGGCATCCACGTCGCGCCACTCCGTCGCACCGAGACCGTAGGCCCCGCCGCGGCTCCGCGGCGCCTCACCGTCGTTGCGGTACGACACGACGAGCGAGGTGAGGCCGGCGGCGTGGAAGACGGGGACCGCGCGGAGGCATTCGGCACGCGTCGTGCCCCGGCCGTGCACCTGCACGACCCACGTGTCCGTCGGCTCGGCGGCCGGGAAGATCCAGGCCGGGCAGGGCCCCACGGGAGAGCCGACGAGCTCGCCGGAGAACGGCAGGTGCAGCTCTTCGGGCTGCGCGAAGTACCAGCCGCTGAACGCGGCGTCCGGCGCGAGCTGCGCGTCGGTGCCGACGTGCGTGAGGAGCTTGCGCTTGACGCTCTTCTCGTCGGCCGAGAGCACCGAGCCGAGCTTGAGGTACGCGGCGGTGCCCACGGTGAAGAGGCCGTACCGGCCCGGGAGCTCGGTGTCGGGTGTGCGGCTCAGCGTGATCGTCTGGGCGGCGGTGTCGACGTCGAGGATCTTCGTGTCGGGGAGCCGACCGCCCGGCGTGACGACCTTACGGGCCATCCGCACCGAGATGAAGGTCATCATCCCGGTCACGCCGAGGAGCGCCGTCGTCAACCCGACGATGAGGCCGCGGAGCGTGGCGATCAGGGTCGGAGATGCACCGGTGGGAACGGCGCGCCTGGATGCCATCATGGTCCCGTCACTCTAGTCTGTCGACGTGGATGAACCCCGTCCCCCGGCTGCCACGCCGGCCTTCGCGCAGGTCGCCGATGCGCTGCGCGCCCTGACCTTCCGCGACGACTTCGCGGTGCGCGAGATCCCGGCGCCGTCCTCGCTCGCGCCGGAGGCCATCGCCCTGGCCGGCGACGTGCGCCCCGATGAGGAGGGCGGCGACTCCGAGTACGGGACGGGCCGCCTCATCCTCCTCCACGACCCGAGCGAGCCCGACGCGTGGAACGGCGCGTGGCGCATCGTCTGCTTCGCCCAGGCGCCCCTCGAACCGGAGATCGGCACCGATCCGCTCCTCGCGGACGTCGCATGGTCGTGGCTCGTCGATGCTCTGGCAGCCCGCGGCGCCCGGTTCCATTCGGCGTCCGGCACCGCCACGAAGACCCTGTCCAAGGGGTTCGGATCGCTGGCCGACGAAGGCGACGGCGCGCAGATCGAACTGCGCGCGTCCTGGTCGCCCGAGGGCGATGTCGCCTCGCACGTGCAGGCGTGGGCGGAACTGGTGTGCATGCTGGCGGGTCTGCCGCCGGGGTCGGAGGGGATCGTCGTGCTGGGCGGAAACAGGGCGGCGCGTGGCTGAGTTCCCCGTCATCACCGACGTCGACGAGTTCCTCCAGGCCGCGTCGACCCTCGCCGCCGGCACGGGTCCGGCCGCCGTCGACGTGGAGCGCGCCTCCGGATTCCGCTACACGCAGCGCGCCTACCTCATCCAGGTGTACCGGCGGGATGCCGGCGTGTACCTCTTCGATCCGCCGGCCCTCGGCGACATGGCCCCGTTGCAGGAGGCGATCGGCGACGTCGAGTGGGTGCTCCACGCGGCGAGCCAGGACCTGCCGTCCCTCCGCGAGGAGAACCTCGAGCCGCCGTCGATCTTCGACACCGAACTCGCGGCGCGGCTGCTCGGGCACGCGCGGGTGGGTCTCGGCGCCGTCGTCGAGGACACCCTCGGCATCACGCTCGCGAAGGCGCACTCCGCCGCCGACTGGTCGACCCGGCCCCTGCCGCAGTCCTGGCTCGAGTACGCGGCGCTGGACGTGCTGCACCTCATCGACGTGCGCGACGCGCTCGCGCTCGAGCTCGAGGAGCAGGGCAAGACGCCGCTCGCGCACGAGGAGTTCGAGGCCGTGCGCACGCGTCCCGCGAAGCCCCCGCGCGAGGAGCCGTGGCGACGTCTCAGCGGACTGCACACGGTGCGCGGCCGCCGCGCGCTCGCGGTCGCCCGAGCGCTGTGGACCGCCCGCGAGGAGTTCGCGAAGGAGCAGGACGTCTCCCCCGGCCGCCTCGTACCCGACCGGGCGCTCGTCGCCGCCGTGCAGGCCGATCCGGCGACCAAGCAGGACCTCGCGCGCACGAAGGAGTTCATCGGCCGCGCGAGTCGTACCCAGCTCGACCGCTGGTGGGCGGCCATCGAGGCCGGCCGCGCCGACCCTGCCCTGCCCGTCGAACGCGTGCCGGGTGACGGGATGCCGCCGCCTCGCGCATGGGCCGACCGCAACCCCGCCGCCGACGCACGGCTGAAGACCGCCCGGCCGCGGATCGACGCCCTCGCGGAGGAGCTGAACATGCCGGTCGAGAACCTCCTGACCCCGGACACCCTGCGCCGCGTCGCGTGGGCTCCCCCGGAGCCGCTGGATGCCGACGGCGTGGGCAGCATCCTGGAGTCCTATGGTGCGCGACCGTGGCAGATTGCGCACACTGCACAGGTGATCGTCCAAGCCTTTGTCGATTCCGTGCATGACGTGGCGGAGCCGTCCGAGCCCGCTTCGTAGATACGATCCAACCGATTTCGCCGCCCCTGCCGCCTTCATAGGCTTGAGCGATCCCTAATTTTGGAGGCAGTGTGGCCGAGCTTTCGGACGTCTACTTCGTCGACGGAACGCGTACCCCTTTCGGACGCGCCGGCGAAAAAGGCATGTACTGGAACACCCGCGCCGATGACCTCGCCGTGAAGGCGACCATCGGACTGATGGAGCGCAATCCGCAGGTCCCGGCGGACCGCGTCGACGACGTCGCGATCGCCGCGACGAGCCAGACCGGCGACCAGGGGCTGACCCTCGGACGCTCGGTCGCGATCCTCGCGGGCCTGCCGCAGACGGTCCCGGGCTTCGCGATCGACCGCATGTGCGCGGGCGCCATGACGAGCGTCACGACCATGGCGGGCTCGATCGGCTACGGCATGTACGACATCGCCCTCGCGGGCGGCGTCGAGCACATGGGCCATCACCCCATCGGGGGCAACGCCGACCCCAATCCGCGCTTCGTCGCGGAGAAGATGGTCGACCCCGGCGCCCTCAACATGGGTGTGACGGCCGAGCGCATCTTCGACCGCTTCCCGCACCTCACGAAGGAGCGCTCCGACCGGTTCGGGATGCTGAGCCAGCACAAGGCGCAGGCCGCCTACGACGCCGGCAAGTTCCAGCCCGACCTCGTGTCGGTCGCCGTCAAGGACGCCGAGGGCTCCTGGACCCTCGCGACCGAGGACGAGGGGCGCCGCCCGCAGACCACGATGGACGACCTCGCGGCGCTCAAGACCCCGTTCCGTCCGCACGGGCGCGTGACGGCGGGGACCTCCTCGCCGCTCACCGACGGCGCGACGATGTCGCTGCTGGCCGGCGGCCGGGCCGTGAAGGAACTCGGCCTCCGCCCCAAGATGCGCATGGTCTCGTTCGCCTTCGCCGGCGTGCAGCCGGAGATCATGGGCATCGGACCGATCCCCTCGACCGAGAAGGCGCTCCGCAAGGCGGGGCTGACGATCTCGGACATCGGGCTGTTCGAGCTCAATGAGGCCTTCGCCATCCAGGTCATCTCGCTGCTCGACCACTTCGGCATCGCCGACGACGACCCGCGTGTCAACCAGTGGGGCGGCGCGATCGCCCTCGGCCACCCGCTCGCCGCCTCCGGCGTGCGCCTCATGATCCAGCTCGCGGCCCAGTTCGCCGAGCGCCCCGACGTCCGCTACGGCCTGACGGCCATGTGCGTGGGTCTCGGCCAGGGCGGCTCGGTCATCTGGGAGAACCCGCACTACGACGGCAAGAAGAAGTGAGAGAGACACCGATGACCGGCTACGACGCGATCGACTTCTCCCCCATTCAGGCCCTCACCGCCGGCGAGGTCATCACGCACTCCCGCGTGCGCGACGTCACGCTCCCGAGCGGCAAGCGGCTCGCGCTCATCACCCTCGACAACGGCCGCGACCACACCCGACCCAACACGCTCGGACCGGCCACCCTCACCGCGCTCGGCGAGACGCTGGCCGCGCTGACGGCTCGTGCCGCCGGCGGCGAGATCGACGCCGTCGGCATCACGGGGAAGCAGTACATCCTCGCCGCCGGCGCCGATCTCTCCGACATCTCGAAGGTGGGGTCGAAGGACAACGCGAAGCTCATCGCGCAGCTCGGGCACAAGGTGCTCGGGATGCTCGGCGACCTCGGCGTCCCGTCGTTCGCGTTCGTCAACGGCCTCGCCCTCGGCGGGGGCCTGGAGATCGCGCTGAACTCCACCTACCGCACGGTGGACGCCTCCGCCGCGGCCATCGCGCTGCCCGAGGTCTTCCTCGGCATCATCCCGGGCTGGGGCGGCGCGTACCTGCTGCCGAACCTCATCGGCATCGAGAACGCGCTCGAGGTCGTCATCTCCAACCCGCTCAAGCAGAACCGGATGCTGAAGCCGCAGCAGGCGTTCGACTACGGGATCGTTGATGCCATCTTCCCCGCCGCGAACTACCTCGAGGACTCGCTGCGCTGGGCGGACGGCGTGCTCACCGGCGCGACCAAGGTCAGTCGGAAGAACGAGCCCGGCAAGATCGAGCGCCTCACCAAGTGGCCCATCGCGATCAAGATGGCGCGCGGCATGCTCGAGTCGAAGATCGGCACCGTCCCGGCCTCGCCGTACGTCGCCCTCGACCTGCTCGACAAGGCGAAGTCCGGCACCAAGGCCGAGGGCTTCGCCCGGGAGGACGAAGCTCTCGCCGAGCTCGTCACCGGCGACCAGTTCGCGGCATCCATGTACGCGTTCGACCTCGTGCAGAAGCGCGCCAAGCGCCCGGTCGGGGCCCCCGACAAGGACCTCGCGAAGAAGGTCACGAAGGTCGGGATCATCGGCGCGGGGCTCATGGCCAGCCAGTTCGCGCTGCTCTTCGTGCGCAAGCTGCAGGTCCCGGTGCTCATCACCGACCTCGACCAGGCGCGCGTCGACAAGGGCGTCGCTTACATCCACGACGAGATCGGCGCGCTCGAGGCCAAGGGCCGACTCGACGGCGACGCCGCGAACCGTCTGCGCGCGCTCGTCACCGGCACGACGGACAAGAGCCTGTTCGCGGACTGCGACTTCGTCATCGAGGCCGTCTTCGAAGAGGTCGGCGTCAAGCAGCAGGTGTTCGGCGAGATCGAGAAGATCATCGCCGAGGACGCCATCCTCGCCACCAACACCTCGTCGCTGTCGGTCGAGGAGATCGGCTCGAAGCTCGCCCATCCCGAGCGCCTGGTCGGCTTCCACTTCTTCAACCCCGTCGCCGTCATGCCGCTCATCGAGGTCGTGAAGACCCCGCGGACGGCGGATGCCGCGCTCTCGACGGCCTTCGTCGTCGCGCGTGGGCTCGGCAAGAACGCCGTCCTCACCGCGGACGCCCCCGGGTTCGTCGTGAACCGGCTGCTCGCCAAGGTCATGGGCGAGGCGGCGCGTGCCGTGTACGAGGGCACCCCGGTCGCCGACGTGGAGAAGGCGTTCGGGCCCCTCGGCCTGCCGATGGGCCCGTTCCAGCTGATCGACCTGGTCGGCTGGAAGGTCGCGGCGCACGTGCAGGACACGATGGTGCGCGCGTTCCCCGACCGGTTCTACGCGAACGAGAACTTCCATGCTCTGGCGGAGCTGGGCGAGGTCGTCGAGAAGGACAAGGGCGGTCGCGTCACCGGCTTCACGAAGGCGGCGGAGAAGGTCCTGAAGCCTGCCGTCGGCAAGACGCCCGCCGACGCCGCGACGATCCTCGGCCGCGTGCAGGACGGCCTCGCGCAGGAGATCAAGCTCATGCTCGACGAGGGCGTCGTCCCCGAGGTCGAGGACATCGACCTCTGCCTCATCCTCGGCGCCGGCTGGCCGTTCATCGACGGCGGCGCGTCGCCGTACCTCGACCGCGAGGGTGCGTCGGAGCGCGTGTTCGGCGCCACGTTCCACACGCCGCCCATCCGCGGCATCGGCTGACGCTCCGCATCCGTCGGCTCGCAACGGCTCCGGGCTTCGGCCCGGGGCCGTTGTGCTTGCCGGCGGCGCGCACGCAGGCTAGATTCTGAACATGTTCAGTTCGACATCCGTCGCGATGACCAAGCGCGAGCGGACCCGCGCCCTTCTGCGGGATATCGCATTGCGCTCGTTCCGCGAGCGGGGGTACGACGACACCACGATCCGTTACATCGCCGGCGAGGCGGGCGTCTCCGTCGGAACCACGAACTATCACTTCGCCTCGAAGAACGACCTCGTGCAGGAGCTCTACCTCGACGTGCAGACTGCCCACCGCGAGGTTGCGCTGGCACTCCTGGGCGACGAGTCCGACCTCATCGCGCGACTGCGGATCGCGTACGGAGCCGGTCTCGACCATCTCACCCCGTACCATCCGCACGCGGCCGAGTTCCTCTCCGCGGCCGTATCGCCGCGTTCCCCGTTGAACCCGCTGTCCAGCGAGTCCGCCGCGGCGCTGGAGATCACGGAATCCGTGTTCCAGGCGGCCGTGGCCGGCGCCGCCCACCGGCTGCCCGCCGATATCGCCGAGCGACTCCCCCGCGCGCTGGTCATCGGCCACCTCCTGCTGGCGCTCTTCTGGGTGTACGACTCCTCCCCCGACCAGCGACGCACGCGAGCGCTGCTCGACCGGGGCCTCGCACTCCTGCGGCTCGCTCTGCCGCTCGTGAGGATTCCGGGCATGCGGGCGCCCGTGCGGGAGCTGCTCGACCTGGTCGACGCGGTCCGGTCGTGAGCGCCGTTGAGGCGTCTCCGCGGACGGCGGCCGAGCCGATGGCTTTCGCGCGCGAGGACTTCTGGCGCGGTGCATATGCCGCATGGTGGATGTACCTCGTCGCACTCGCCGTCATCTCGCTCGCGCTGGGTGCCACCGCGGGCGGCTATCTCTTTGCGGTGGTGCTGTACGCCGGTCTGTTCGGCGCTCCCGTCGCGTTCGTCGCCACGGTGGTGTGGTCGCTCCCGGCGTACGGGCTCGGCCGCGCACTGCGGCGAGTCGCATCCCCGGTGGTCCACGTCGCCTCGTTCGCGCTGCTCGGGGGCGCGGTGGGGGCTTCCACGATGAGCATCTTCCTCGCGGTGATGGGTTCCGGATCGATCGTGGACCCCATGTTCGCGCCGTTCGCATTCGCACCGATCCTCACCGTGCCGCTCGCGTGGTGGCGTGCGTGGCGCCGCTCGCTGCGCGCCGATCGCGGCCGGCCGAGTCCGGCACCCGCCGACCCGGACGCCGCGGCCGAGGATGCGATCCTCGACGCAGAGCCGCCGGCATCCGATCCCCCGCGCTGACGACCGAGGATTTCGTCCGCCTCGACGATCTCCGTCGTTGCGCTCGCTGCGGCCCGCCAGGATGCCGGGAGGCGGGATGCCGGGCGTCAGGCTCCCGGGAGGCGCTCCTGCGCGGCGCGGACCCGCAGGTCGCGGGCCAGATGGTCCCGCTGCTCGAGCACGATGCGGCGCAGCGACCCGGGCGCGTCCTCGTTCGCCGCGAGCCACGCGTCGACCGGAGCGAGGGACTCGGATGCCGGGAACAGTCCACGCACGAGGCGTCCCGCGATCTCGATGCTCCGCACCGACCAGACGTCGCGGAGGCGCGAGAAGTAGTCCTCGTCGAAGCGTGCGATGAGGTCGCGGCGTCCGCCCGCGCGGATGCCGGAGATCGTCGCGTCGAGGTGGTCGTTCGTCAGCGCCGTGTCCTCCCACGCGGCGCGCCACGCATCCGCCCGCACCTCCGCGTCGGGGCGCGCCGCGAGCACCGCGAGCTCGGAGCTGCGGCCCTTCGCCGTGGCGTCCCGGTCGTACTCGGCCGCGGCGTCCGCGGCGCGCGCGTGTCCCGTCGCGGCCAGGGCGAACAGCCAGTTCCAGCGCAGTTCGGGGTCGAGGGCGAGGCCCGCCGGCGCGGGAACCGTGCCGTCGAGTACCGCTCGCAGATCGGCGGCGTGCGCGTCGCAGGTCGTCGCTGCGGCGCCCACGGCGCGCGCCCAGACGAGCTGCGCGTCGCTGCCGGCATCCGCCGCCTGCATCGCCTGCCAGGCGGTCTCGAGCCAGGCGCGGCGGCGCGCGTCGCGGCCCTCTGCCGGGACGAAGTGCTCGACGGCGTACCGCGCATGCCCGACGACATCGGCCAGCACGGCGATGTTGGTCTCGGCCGGACCGTGCGTGCCGGCGGCGTCGATGTATCGGACGGCGGCGAGCTCGCCGTCGCGGGCCGCGTTCCACAGCGCCGACCACACGACGGCGCGCGTCAGGGCATCCGGGATCGTGGACAGGGCCGCCTGCACGACGGCCGTCGATCGCTCGTCGAGCCTGACCTTCGCGTAGGTGCGGTCGCCGTCGTTGGGGAGGACGAGATCGACATCCGGGACGACGGGCAGCGAGACCACGGTCCGCTCATCGTGGATGTCGACGTCGAGCGCCGCGAGGCGGCGCAGCGTGCCGTGGTCGAGCCGGTGCAGGCCGACGCTCAGGCGGTGCGGACGCGGGTCGGTCTGCACGACGCTGAGGCCGTCGCCGCGCTCGACGCGGACGGTGGACATCCCCGTCGTCTGCAGCCACGCGGCGCTCCAGGACCGCAGGTCGCGGCCCGCCGCACCTTCGAGCTCGACGAGCAGATCGTCCAGGGTCGTGTTGCCGTACGCGTGCGCGTCGAAGTAGCGCTTCGCGCCGGCGAAGAACGCCTCCACGCCCACGTACTCGACGAGCTGCTTCAGGACCGACGCCCCCTTGGCGTAGGTGATGCCGTCGAAGTTGAGCTTCGCCGCCTCGAGGTCGGGGATGTCGGCGACGATGGGATGCGTCGTCGGCAGCTGGTCCTGCTGGTACGCCCACGCCTTCCGCCGCGAGGCGAACGTGACCCACGCGTCCGGGTAGCCCCCGACGGCGGCGGCGGCATGCGTCCCCATGTAGTCGGCGAAGGACTCCTTGAGCCAGAGGTCGTCCCACCACCGCATCGTCACGAGGTCGCCGAACCACATGTGCGCCATCTCGTGCAGGATCGTGTTCGCCCGCGCCTCGTGCTGCGCGACCGTCGACGCTCCGCGGAAGATGTAGCCCTCGGTGAAGGTCACGAGGCCGGGGTTCTCCATCGCGCCGAGGTTGTACTCGGGAACGAGGATCTGGTCGTACTTGCCCCACGGGTAGTCGCCGAACACGCCGGTGAAGAAGTCGAGCCCCCGTCGTGTGATCGCGAGGATCTCCTCGGCGTCCAGGTGCGGGGCGAGCGAGGCGCGGCAGAGCACGCCCAGGTCGGCGCTCTGCCGCTCCCCCTCCCAGCGTCCCGTGACGCGGTGGTAGGGACCCGCGGCGACGGCGGTGATGTAACTGGAGAGCGGGAGGGTCTCTGCGAAGGTGACCCGGATGCCGCCGTCCACGGCGGTGCGGCCGGTCTCGGCGCCGTTGGACAGCACCTCCCAGTCCGCCGGAGCGGTGACCCGGAAGGTCCACCGCGCCTTCATGTCGGGCTGTTCGAAGCACGGGTAGACGCGCCGGCAGTCGGCCGGCTCGTACTGGGTGTACAGGTAGACCGCGCCGTCGACAGGATCGGTGAAGCGGTGCAGGCCCTCCCCGGAACGGCTGTACGCGCCGCGCGCGTGGACGCAAACGACGTTGTCCTCCGCGAGACCCGTGACGCGGATGCGGGCGCCGTCCCAGTCGACCGGCTGCGCGGTGCCGTTCACCTCGAGGGCGTCGACGGATTCGCCGAGGAAGTCGATCCAGGTCTCGCTCGTCGACGAGGAGAAGGCGAGGGTGCTCACCGCCGTGAAGCCCGTGGTGCCGGCCTCCGGCGCGCCGCGCAGGTCGAGGTCGACGCGCACGGTGTGCAGCGTGACGGCGGCGGATCGGTCGGCGGTCCCCTCGCGGGTGAGGTTGGCGGTGCTCATCCGACCATCGTTTCACGCCGCCCGTCCGCACCGGCGCGTCACCGCCGGTCCATCCACCGGTCACCTGGGCGACCTACCCTCACGCCGTGACGCGAGCGTTCTTCCCCGAGGTGCAGGCGCTGCGCGCACTCGCCGTCGGGCTGGTCGTGGTGTTCCATCTGCAACCGGCCCTGCTCCGGGGCGGCTTCATCGGCGTCGACGTCTTCTTCGTCATCTCCGGCTACCTCATCACGGGTCACCTCCTGCGCGAGCAGGAGCGGACGGGGACGGTCCGCCTGCGCGACTTCTGGGCCGCGCGCGCCCGCCGGATCCTCCCCGCCGCCATCACGTGCCTCGTCGTGACGGTCGCGCTCTGCGCCGCGCTGCTCCCGATCACGCGGTGGGGCGAGGTCGGCGTCCATGCCCTGGCTGCGGCGCTCTCGGTGCTGAACTGGGTCCTCGGGGCGGAGGCCGTGGACTACTTCGCGGGCACGGACATGAGTCCCTTCCAGCACTTCTGGTCCCTCGGCGTCGAGGAGCAGTTCTATCTCGCGTGGCCGCTCCTCGTCGTGTTGGCCTGGTTCATCGCGGCGCGACGTCCGGGCCGTGCGCCGCGACGGGTTCTCGCGGTGCTGTTCGCGACCGCCGTCGCCGCGAGCTTCGCGTACAGCGTGTGGAGCGTCTCCGCCGGTGACGCGGCAGCGTACTTCTCGACCCTCGCCCGCGTCTGGGAGCTGGGTGCGGGCGGGTTGCTGGCGATCGTCGCGCCGAAGCTCCGCCTGCCCGCAGCGGGGCGGACCGCGCTCTCGCTGGGCGGGATCGCCGTCGTGCTGGCGGGTGCGTTCGTCATCGATCGCGGTGATCCGTTCCCCGGCCTGCTCGCGCTCGTGCCGGTGCTCGGCACCGTGGCGGTCATCGCCGCGGGTCCGACGACGGGCCGGTTCGCTCCCGCGCCGGTGTTCGCTCTCCGACCGGTGCAGTGGATCGGTGACATCTCCTACTCCCTCTACCTCTGGCACTTCCCGCCGATCGTCCTCTTCGCAGCGGTGGTGGGCCGCGCGCCGGGGCCGTTCGCCTCCCTCGCCCTCGCCGCGTGCGCCCTCCTGGCGGCGGCGCTCAGCCACCGGTTCATCGAGCAGCCCGCGCGCTCCAATGCCTGGCTCCGGGCGCGGTCGCACCGAGGGCTCATGTTCGGCGTCGCCGCGACGACGGTAGGATGCCTCGTGGCGCTGTCGCTGCCGGTGTCGCAGCAGTCCGCCGAGGCGTCGTGGCTCGACGCCGCTCAGCAGATCGAGGCGACCGGTCCGCTCGGCGCGGCGGCGCTCGTCGACGGTCGCTCCGAGGCCTTCGTGGACGGCGTCATGGAGATCACACCCGCGCCGACCGAGGCGGAGGAGGACATGCCGGCGTCGCCCCGCGCGTGCATGGCCGAGCCGAAGGACGCGCGCACGCCGGTCTGCACGGCCGGGGATCCCGAGGGCGAGATCTCGGTCGCGCTCGTCGGCGACTCGCACGCCCACCAGCTCTCCACCGTGCTCTTCGCGCTGGCCGGGGAGCGCAGCTGGGATATGACGACGTACCTCCACGCCAGCTGCCCGTTCACGACGGAGACCCGGGCGCTGGAGGCGCGTGGCGGGTCGGTCTGCGCCGCCCCGAACGCCGAGACGCTCGCCGCCCTGCTCGCCGACCCGCCCGACATCGTGTTCGTGTCGAACTGGGCCTCCGGCGACTTCGTCGAGGCGGACACGGGTCACGCGCCGGGTGTCGCCGGATACGCCGACGTGTGGGGCCGGCTGGTCGATGCGGGGAGCGAGGTCTACGCGTTCGTGGACGTCCCGCGGCCCCGACGCGACCCCACCGCGGTCGACTGCGTCGCGGCATCCTACGAGCGTCCGCGCTCCTGCGGCGTCAGCCGGGACGAGGCGCTCTTCGATCGCGGCGTCGTCGACAAGGCCGCGGCCCTCGTGCCGGGCGTGCACGTGGTGGACCTCACCGACCACTTCTGCGAAGTCGACTTCTGCCCGGCCGTCATCGGGAACGTGCTCGTCTACCGCGACGTCAATCACCTGACGGACACCTATGCGCGCACGCTCATCCCGTACGTGAGTGCCGCCATCCCGCCGACCGCGGGGCGGTGATCAGCGCGTCGAGTCGGCCTGCGCGCCCGGCTGCGGAGCCCAGATCGCGCCGGTCTCCGCCGAGGGACGCGCGACCGGAATGCGCGTGCCCAGCACCTGCGCGACCACGTCCTGCGCGATCTTCGCGGGGGTGAGGCCCGCATCGGCGAGGATCTGCTCGCGGCTCGCGTGGTCGATGAACTCGTCCGGCAGGCCCAGCTCGTCCACGGCGGTGTCGACGCCGGCTTCGCGGAGCACCTGACGGATGCGGGTGCCCACACCCCCGACGCGGATGCCGTCTTCGATGGTGATCACGAGGCGGTGCCGGGCGGCGAGGTCGACGAGGGACGGCTGGACGGGGACGACCCAGCGCGGGTCGACCACGGTCGCTCCGATCCCCTGCGCGCGCAGGCGTCCGGCGACATCGACCGCGAGGTGCGCCATCGGACCGATGCCGACGAGCAGCACGTCCTCGGCATCGCTGCGGGCGAGGACGTCGACACCGTCGGCGAGCCGCTCGATCGCCGGCAGGTCCTCGCTCACGGTGCCTTTGGGGAAGCGCACGACGGTCGGGGCGTCGCCGACCGCGAGAGCCTCGTGGAACTCCTCGCGCAGTCGCGCGGCGTCGCGCGGCGCCGCGATGCGGATGTTCGGGACGAGCTGCAGCATCGCCAGGTCCCAGACGCCGTGGTGGCTGGGCCCGTCCGGGCCGGTCACGCCGGCGCGATCGAGCACGAAGGTGACGCCGGCGCGGTGCAGCGCGACATCCATCACGACCTGATCGAAGGCGCGGTTCATGAATGTGGCGTAGATGGCCACGACGGGGTGCAGCCCGCCGTACGCGAGACCCGCGGCGGACGCGACGGCGTGCTGCTCGGCGATCCCGACGTCGTAGACGCGGTCGGGGAAGCGCTGTGCGAACGGCAGGAGCCCGGTGGGGCGGAGCATGGCGGCCGTCATCGCGATGACATCCTCGCGCTCCTCCCCCGCGGTCACGAGCTCCTCGGAGAACACGTCGGTCCAGGCAACCTGTCCCGACCCGCCGAGAGCGGCACCGGTGACCGGGTCGATCTTCCCGACGGCGTGGAACTGGTCCGCCTCGTCGCTGAGCGCCGGGGGGTAGCCGCGTCCCTTCTCCGTGATGGCGTGCACGATGACCGGCGCGCCGTACGACTTCGCGAGCTCGAGCGTCTCGATCATCGACTCGAGGTCGTGGCCGTCGACCGGCCCGAGGTACTTGATGTCGAGGTTCGAGTACAGCGCCGCGTTGTTCACGAACCGCGAGAGGAACCCGTGCGTGCCGCCGCGGACACCGCGGTAGACGGCGCGCGCCGCCGGGCCGAGGCGCCGGAACAGTGAGTCAGACCCGCGGTGCAGCGAGAGATAGGTCTCCCCCGTGCGCACGCGGTTGAGATAGCGGGCCATGCCGCCGATGGTCGGGGCGTACGAGCGGCCGTTGTCGTTGACGACGATGACGAGGTTGCGGTCGTTGTCGTCGGAGATGTTGTTGAGCGCCTCCCACGTCATCCCGCCGGTGAGCGCGCCGTCGCCGACGACCGCGACGACGTGGCGATCGGTGTGCCCGGTCCGCGTCAGCGCGCGGGAGACGCCGTCTGCCCAGCTGAGCGAGCTCGAGGCGTGCGAGGACTCCACGACGTCGTGCGGGCTCTCCGAGCGCTGCGGGTAGCCGGCCAGCCCACCGCGGGAGCGCAGCTGCGAGAAGTCCTGTCGGCCGGTGAGCAGCTTGTGCACGTACGACTGGTGGCCCGTGTCGAAGATGATCGGGTCCTCGGGCGAGCGGAAGACCCGGTGGATCGCGATCGTGAGCTCGACGACGCCCAGATTGGGGCCGAGGTGCCCGCCGCTGCGCGCGACGTTCTCGACGAGGAAGGCGCGGATCTCCGCGGCGAGCGTGTCCAGTTCGGAGAGGCTCAGCCGGTCGAGGTCGCGCGGTCCCGAGATCGTTGAGAGCAGTGGCATGCGTGTCCCTCCAGGTGACGGCAGCGTCCGTCGAGTCTACTCGCGGGGATGCGGGGCAAGACCGAAGCGGGCGCCCGGCGCAGTGCCGGACGCCCGCTTCCGGTGCGTGTCAGACGAGGCTGCGCAGCACGTACTGCAGGATGCCGCCGTTGCGGTAGTAGTCCGCTTCGCCGGGCGTGTCGATGCGCACGACCGCGTCGAACTCGATCGTCTCCTTGCCTGCGGGCGAGAACTCGCTCGGCTCGGCGACGACGCGGACCGTCTTGGGCGTGACGCCCTCGTTGAGCTGCTCGAGGCCCGTGATCGAGACGATCTCGGTGCCGTCCAGGCCCAGCGACTTCCAGGTCTCGCCGGCCGGGAACTGCAGCGGGACGACGCCCATGCCGATGAGGTTCGAGCGGTGGATCCGCTCGAAGCTCTCCGTGATGACCGCCTTGACGCCGAGGAGGCTCGTGCCCTTCGCCGCCCAGTCGCGGGACGAGCCGGAGCCGTACTCCTTGCCGCCGAAGACGACGAGCGGCGTCTCCTGCGCCTGGTAGTTCTGGCTGGCGTCGTAGATGAACGACTGCGGGCCGCCGGGCTGCGTGAAGTCGCGGGTGTAGCCGCCCTCCACGATCTGGCCGTCGTTGACCGCGGCCACCAGCTCGTTCTTCAGGCGGATGTTCGCGAACGTGCCGCGGATCATGACCTCGTGGTTGCCCCGGCGCGAGCCGTAGGAGTTGAAGTCCTTCTGCGCGACGCCGTGCTCCGAGAGGTACTGCGCGGCCGGCGTGCCGGCCTTGATGTTGCCGGCCGGGCTGATGTGGTCGGTCGTGACCGAGTCGCCGAGCGCGGCCATCACGCGCGCGCCGGTGATGTCGGCGACGGGCGTCAGGTCCATCGACATGCCGTCGAAGTACGGCGCCTTGCGGACGTACGTGGAGTCCTGGTCCCACTCGAAGATCGGGCCGGTGGGCGTCGGCAGGGTCTGCCAGCGCTCGTCGCCGTCGAACACGGTCGCGTACTGCTTGATGAACTGCTCACGCGAGATCGAGGAGTCGATGATCTCCTGGACCTCTTCGGTGTCGGGCCAGATGTCCTTGAGGAAGACGTCGTTGCCGTCGGTGTCCTTGCCCAGGGCGTCGGTCTCGAAGTCGAAGTTCATCGATCCGGCCAGCGCGTAGGCGACGACGAGCGGCGGCGACGCGAGGTAGTTCATCTTCACGTCGGGGCTGATGCGACCCTCGAAGTTCCGGTTGCCGGAGAGCACCGCGGTCACAGCGAGGTCGTTGTCGTTGACCGCCTGGGACACCTCGTCGATCAGCGGGCCGGAGTTGCCGATGCAGATCGTGCAGCCGTAGCCGACGGTGTAGAAGCCGAGGCCCTCGAGGTCCTTGTCCAGACCGGACTTCTCGTAGTAATCCGTGACGACCTTCGAGCCGGGGCCGAGCGTGGTCTTCACCCACGGCTTCTGCTTCAGGCCCTTCTCGCGCGCCTTGCGGGCCAGCAGGCCCGCCGCGATCATGACCGACGGGTTCGACGTGTTCGTGCAGGACGTGATGGCGGCAAGGGTCACCGCGCCGTTGTCGAGCAGGTACGGCGAGCCCTCCGGGGGCGTCACCTTGACGGGGTTGGACGCCGGGTGGCTCGAGCCGCTGAAGAGCAGCATGGACTCGGCGTGCTCGTCCTCGTGCTGGTGCGAGACGCCGTTCGCCGACACCGTCTCGTGCTCGACGCCGGGGGCGTTGCCGGGATCGGATGCCGGGAAGGTGCCCTCCAGCTCGACGGAGTCCTCGTCGGCGGCGTCGGCGTAGTTGAGGATGTCCTTCTGGAACTGCGACTTCGCCTCGGACAGCAGGATGCGGTCCTGCGGGCGCTTCGGGCCGGCGATCGAGGGGACGACGGTGGAGAGGTCGAGTTCCATGTACTCGCTGAACGCGGGCTCGATGTCGGCGTCGTGCCAGAGCGCCTGCTCCTTCGCGTACGCCTCGACGAGCGCGACCGACTGCTCGTCACGACCGGTGAGACGCAGGTACTCCAGGGTCACGTCGTCGATCGGGAAGATCGCGGCGGTGGAGCCGAACTCGGGGCTCATGTTGCCGATCGTGGCGCGGTTGGCCAGCGGCACGGAGGCGACGCCCGCGCCGTAGAACTCGACGAACTTGCCGACGACGCCGTGCTTGCGCAGCATGTCGGTGATCGTGAGGACCACGTCGGTCGCGGTCACGCCGGCCGGGATCTCGCCGCTCAGCTTGAAGCCGACGACCCGCGGGATGAGCATCGACACGGGCTGCCCGAGCATCGCGGCCTCGGCCTCGATGCCGCCGACGCCCCAGCCGAGCACGCCCAGGCCGTTGACCATCGTGGTGTGCGAGTCGGTGCCGACGCACGTGTCGGGGTAGGCGCGCAGGACGCCGCCCACCTCGCGGTCGTAGATGACCTTCGCGAGGTGCTCGATGTTGACCTGGTGCACGATGCCGGTCCCCGGCGGGACGACCTTGAAGTCGTCGAAGGCCGTCTGGCCCCAGCGGAGGAACTGGTACCGCTCGCCGTTGCGCTCGTACTCGATCTCGACGTTGCGCTCGAGGGCGTTCTCGGTGCCGAAGAGGTCCGCGATGACCGAATGGTCGATGACCATCTCGGCGGGCGAGAGGGGGTTGATCTTCTTCGGGTCGCCACCGAGCGCCGTCACGGCTTCGCGCATCGTGGCGAGGTCGACGATGCAGGGGACGCCCGTGAAGTCCTGCATGACGACGCGGGCGGGCGTGAACTGGATCTCCGTGTTCGGCTCGGCGGCCGCATCCCACGACCCGAGGGCCTGGATCTGCTCCTTGGTCACGTTCGCGCCGTCCTCGGTGCGCAGGAGGTTCTCCAGCAGCACCTTGAGGCTGAACGGGAGCTTCTCGTAGCCCGCGACCGTGTCGATGCGGAAGATCTCGTAGTCGGTGTCGCCGACTGTCAGGGTGCTCTTGGCTCCGAAGCTGTCAACTGTCGACACGTCTGGTCTCCTTCGTCGGCGATTCGCGGGACTCGGGCCCCGCCCTTCATCTTCCCCGCCCTCGGCGCCCCGTGCCAGTGAGGACGGCCTAACCGTCGGACCGGGAAGATTTATCTTGATATCAAGATAAATCTATCATGCGTCCCGGCGTCCGTAGAGAGCCCGGACGGTCAGCCAGGTGACGGCGACGAGGGGCGCGAACAGAGGCAGGCCCATGACCAGCTTGAGGGTGCCGAGCGTCGTGACGTCGCCCGCGAGGTAGAAGGGCAGCTGCACGCCGAGCCGCAGGAAGAACAGGGCGGACCAGGCGATCGCGAGCCAGAAGAACACCCGTCGCTTGCGTTTGTCCGCGCGCCAGGCCGTTCCCTCCCCCATGAGGAAGCCGGCCGCCAGGCCGATGAGCGACCAGCCGATGACGGCGGAGATGAGGAGCGCTGTGCCGTAGGCCGCATTCGTGATGAACCCGGGGATGAAGTTGTTGGCCGCGTCGCCGGTGAAGACGGCGAAGGCGGCCGCGACGGCCGCGGCGAGGAGCCCTCCGACGGCCGCGCCGACCGGCTGGCGGGCGAGCAGCCGAGCGATCGTGAAGACAGCGGCGATGCCGACCGACAGGCCGAGCGAGAGCCACAGGTCGCCGTCGCCCGTGGCGGGGTCGATCGTGAGGGTGTAGATCACGATGAAGACGAGGCCGGGGATGACCGACTCCGCCACGCCGCGCCAGCCGCCCATGGCCGACCACACGACATGTCCCGCGCTGGCCTCGGCGGCCGGGTCGAGGCCGGCCTTGCGGGCGGCGCCGCCCAGCGCCTGCCCGAACAGCTCCGCGGCCGTGGGCTGCGGCTCGGGGCCCTCGCCCTGGCTCATGCCGTGCCCGGGGAGGCCGGCATCTTGAGCGGGATGAGGTCGCGCGGGGGCATCGGCGTGCCGCCGCGCACGACGACGATGGAGCGGAAGAGGTCCTCGACCTGCGCCGCCGCGTCGACGTCGCTCGTGGCAGCTCCCCCGATCACGCCGCGCAGGAACCAGCGCGGACCATCCACGCCGACGAAGCGCGCGAGGCGCTTGCCCGCGGTGCCGTCCGGTCCGGCGACGACCGGGACCTCGGCGAGCAGCTCGTGGCCGAGGGGGCCCTCGCGCTCTTCGACGCGCCCGCCCTGCTGCCGGATCTGCTGGCGGATCTGGTCGCGGGTCTCGTCCCACAGTCCCGTCGAGCGGGGCGCGGCGAAAGGCTGCACCTGCAGGGTCGATCCGGCGTAGTCGAGCCCGACGGCGACGATGCGCTTGGTCTGCTCCTCGACCTCGAGGCGGAGGTTCAGTCCCTCGCGCGGCAGGATCTTGATGCCGCCGAGGTCGATGTAGGGGCGGACGGGGTTGGCCTCGGACTCGTCGAAGGGTCCGGTGCTCGCGCGGTCGGCGATCGTGCCGTCGGCGGTGTCTTCGCTCATGAGGCGGCTCCTGTCGTGATGCCGGTGGACCCGAATCCGCCGTCGCCGCGGGCGCTGCCGGGGAGGGTCGTGACCGGGATGAAGGTGGCGCGCGGGACCGGCATCACGATGAGCTGGGCGATGCGGTCGCCGGAGGCGATGTCGAACGCGTTGTCGAGGTCGGTGTTCAGCAGCGACACCTTGATCTCGCCGCGGTAGCCGGCATCCACCGTGCCCGGGGAGTTGACGATCGTGATGCCGTGCTTGGCCGCCAGGCCGCTCCGCGGCACGACGAAGGCGACGTACCCCTCCGGGAGCGCGATGCGCACGCCTGTGCCCACGAGCGCGCGCCGACCGGGCTCGAGGCGGATCGCCTCGGCCGAGACCAGGTCGGCACCGGCGTCGCCCGGGTGTGCGTAGACGGGAACCTGCGGCGCGATAATGGGAACGTCCACGGATTCGATCACCAGACGAGGCTAATGCACATGACCGCAGCCGGCACGCGGCCTGCAGCCGCCGGATACCGGGAGCGATTGAGCCCCTCGCTGTGGGCGCTCGTGAGCGCCGCGGTCGGCGGCCCCATGGTCGCGCTCGTCTTCGCGCCGATCGACCCGACGCTCGCGCTCGTGATCGGCGCGGTCGCGGGGATCGCGATCGTGGCCGCCCTGATCGCGACGGCGCCGGTCGTCGCCGTCGCGGGCGGCGAACTGCACGTCGGACGCGCGCACATCGATGTCGCGGAACTCGGCGTGCCCGTCGCACTCGCCGGAGAGGACGCCCGCCAGGCGCGGGGTCCCGGCCTGGGCCGCGGCGCCTGGCACCTGCTGCGCGGCGGCGTCGACGGGGTGGTGCGGGTGCCCGTGCAGGATGCGGACGATCCCGTCACCGAGTGGGTCTTCTCCTCGCGCACGCCGGACCGGGTCGTCGCCGCGATCCGTCGCGCGCAGTCAGCGCGCTGACGCGCGGGAGATCAGGCCGCGCACTCCACGCAGATGGCGCCGGTGCCGGTCTCGTGGTCGATCTGGGTGCGGTGCTTCACGAGGAAGCACTCGATGCAGGTGAACTCGTCCTCCTGCGGCGGCAGCACGACGACGTCGAGTTCGAGGTCGGAGAGATCGGCACCGGGCAGCTCGAAGCCGGACGGGTTGTCGGCGTCCTCGTTGTCGACGGCGCCCGACATCTTGTCGGGGACGCGCTCCTTCAGGGCCTCGATCGACTCGCTGTCGTCTTCGGTCTTGCGGGGGGCGTCGTAATCCGTAGCCATGCTCGAACGTCTCTACTTCCAGAAGGTGCTGTGGGCCCGATGGGGCGGCGATAGTTTGCATGACCGAGGTGCTTTTCGCAAATGCGCGTCGGGTGGCGCGCGCGTCGATCGCCGCGTCCCGTGAAACTGACGGCGCGCCCTCGATATTCCCGGGGACGGGCGAGCGCTGTGACAGCATGGGCGCACACGCAGGATCGGGAGGGGTGTTTCGCATGGAGCAGCTCAAAGTCATCGGGACCGAAGAGGGCATCCTCGTCCTCGCCACGGAGTCCGGGGAGCGTTTCACGCTGCCCGTCGACGAGACGCTGCGCGCGCAGCTGCGCCGCACGCCACGGGATGTGGAGCCGCGCGCCGCGCGCCCGAGTCCGCGCGAGATCCAGTCGCACATCCGCTCCGGCCTCTCCGCCGAGGAGGTCGCCGCGCTGCTCGGCATCCGCCTGGAGGACGTCGCCCGGTTCGAGGGCCCCGTCCTCGCTGAGCGGGAGCACATCGTCGGCCAGGCACTCGCCGTTCCCGTCCTCATGGGCGGCGACATCGAGCCGGATGCCCAGCCCACCTTCGGCGCCGCCGTCCGCGCGAAGCTCGCCGAGGCGGGCGCCTCGGGCGAACGCTGGTCGAGCTGGCGCGAGCAGACCGGCTGGGTCGTCAAGCTCGAGTTCATCGCGAACGAGGTCGACCACGATGCGCGGTGGTCGTTCGACCCGCGTCGCTCCACGCTCGCCCCGCAGAACTCCGACGCCGTGCAGCTCTCCCGCCAGGGGTCGCTGCCGGAGGGTCTCATCCCGCGGCTGCGCGCCCTGGACTCCTCACCGCTGAAGGACGCGTCGCGCTTCGACAGCGGCGCGTTCGGTCCCCGCCGGATCGCCGAGCCGGATGCGGACGACCAGCCCGAGCTGCGCACGCCCGCCACGGCGGCCGTGCAGGAGGCCGCGATCAAGCGGGCGCCCGACCAGGGCGTCACGTCGGCGGAGACCGCCGATCTCCTCGAGGCGCTGCGCCGCCGCCGCGGTCAGCGCGAGCCGATGCCCTCCGACGAGCACGCGGACGCCCGCTCGCACACGCCCGTCGCCCTCTTCGACGCGCTCGAGCCCGGGTACGACGACATCGTCCCCGAGCCGGAGTCCGTCGAGCAGCCGCGCGCCGATGAGGCCACGACCGCGGACCTCGGCAAGCGCAAGGGCCGCACCTCGATGCCGTCCTGGGACGAGATCGTCTTCGGCGCACGCACCGAAGACGGCTGAACCCGCGTCAGCGGGCGAAGGCGCCGAGCCCGATGAGCGGGACTACGCGCTCCTGATCGGTCAGCGAGCCGTGCTGCCCGATCATGTTCTGCGGCTTCTTGTCCGCGAGGCGGTCGTCGTAGTACACGACCGATGACCGCGCCGCGACCAGGACGTCCCCGATGCGCGGCGCGACGGCCGGGTCGACCTGCGGCCCGAAGAGGCCCGCGGCCACTGCCTCGTCCCGTCCGAACACCCACGCGCGGTGCGACTCCGCCGCGCGCCAGCGGGCCAGGACGGCGGCGGACTCGCCCTCCTCGGCGTAGAGGTGCAGCATCCGCGGCTCCCCCGCGACGATGCGCACGCCCTCCAGAAGCGGGTCGTCCTCGCCCAGGAGGATCTGCCGGTGCCGCGGCACATCGACCATCCCGTGATCGGCGGTCACGATCGCGCCGACGTCGCGCGGAAGGCTCTCCTCGAGATGGCGCGCGGCCGCGTCGACGGACTCGAGGCCCGCCGTCCACGCACCGCTCTCCCACCCCTGCGCATGGCCGATGGTGTCGAGCTCCGGCGCGTACAGGTAGACGAGGGCCCCGTCGTGCTCCGCCGCGAGCGCGGCCGCCCGCGCGACGCGCTCGGCGAGATGTCCCGCACCGACGAAGGTCGCGCCGCGCTGGATGGCCCGCGTGAACCCGGTGCCCGCGTACAGCGGACGCGAGACGACGAAGCAGGGCCGTCCCGCCGCGGACTCGCGGGCGAGGAGGGGCTCCGCGCGCTGCCAGGTGAGCGGGTCGAGGCCGTCGGTCTCCCAGCCCTTCAGCTGGTTCGGGGCGGTGTCGGTTCCCGGCACGCGGGCGCGGTATCCGACGATGCCGTGCACGCCGGCATCCACCCCCGTCAGGAGGCTCGTGAGCGCGACGGCGGTCGTCGACGGGAAGACCGTCCGTGCGGAGTCCCGCTTCGCCATCCGCTGCGCGAGGAATCGCGCGTGTCCGGCGCGGGCGGTCAGGTTGCCGCGCCCGAGCCCGTCGACGACCATGACCACGGCGGACCGGGCCGGCGAGAACCAGTCCGCACCGCCGGACATCGAGGCCAGCACCTGCGGCACGACACCGGTGAGGCTCCGGGCTGATGGCGGGTCCGCGGGTAGGCTGAGAGACATCGGGGCCAGTCTCGCACACGGCGGACGGGGCCTCTTTTCCCGTCACCGGAGGACCGCTCAGATCCATGGCAGCTTCGCGCACCGACTCCGCCCCCATCGACGACGGGCGCATCGAAGACGTCGACGTCTCCGCGGAGATGCAGGGGTCCTTCCTCGAGTACGCGTACTCCGTCATCTACTCCCGTGCGCTGCCCGACGCGCGCGACGGCCTCAAGCCCGTGCAGCGCCGCATCCTGTACCAGATGGCCGAGATGGGCCTGCGCCCCGACCGCGGGCACGTCAAGAGCGCCCGCGTCGTGGGCGAGGTCATGGGCAAGCTCCACCCGCACGGCGACTCCGCCATCTACGACGCGCTCGTGCGGCTCGCGCAGGACTTCGCCCTGCGGGTCCCGCTCGTCGACGGCCACGGCAACTTCGGCTCCCTCGACGACGGCCCGGCGGCGGCCCGCTACACGGAGGCGCGGCTGGCTCCGGCGGCGCTCGCGCTCGCGGAGAACCTCGACGAGGACGTCGTCGACTTCATCCCGAACTACGACGGCCAGTTCCAGCAGCCCGCGGTGCTCGCGGCCGCCTTCCCGAACCTCCTCGTCAACGGCGCCACCGGCATCGCGGTCGGCATGGCGACGAACATGGCGCCGCACAACCTCATCGAGGTCGTCGCCGCCGCCGTGCACCTCCTCGACCACCCCGAGGCGACGCTCGAAGAACTCATGGAGTTCGTGCCCGGTCCCGACCTCCCCGGCGGCGGCGTCATCGTCGGCCTGGACGGGGTCAAGGACGCCTACGCGGGCGGCCGCGGCTCGTTCCGCACCCGCGCGAAGGTGTCGATCGAGTCGGTCGGACCGCGCCGGACGGGCATCGTCGTGACCGAGCTGCCGTACATGGTGGGTCCCGAGCGCGTCATCGAGAAGATCAAGGACGCCGTCGGGGCGAAGAAGCTCACCGGCATCGCCGATGTCACCGACCTCACCGACCGCAACCACGGCCTGCGCCTGGTCATCGGCATCAAGACGGGCTTCGACCCGGCTGCGGTCCTCGAGCAGCTGTACCGGCTGACCCCGCTGGAGGATTCCTTCGGCATCAACAACGTCGCCCTCGTCGACGGGCAGCCGCAGACGCTCGGGCTCAAGGAGCTGCTCCGCGTCTACCTCGATCACCGCGTCCAGGTCGTCACCCGGCGCTCCCGGCACCGTCTCGGCCGACGGCAGGAGCGCCTGCACCTCGTCGAGGGCCTCCTCATCGCGATCCTGGACATCGACGAGGTCATCCAGGTCATCCGGGGCTCGGACGACTCCGAGCAGGCGCGTCAGCGCCTCCGCGACGTGTTCGACCTGTCCGAGCCGCAAGCGGAGTACATCCTCGAGCTGCGCCTGCGCCGCCTGACGAAGTTCTCCCGCGTCGAGTTGGAGACCGAGCGCGACGCGCTGAAGGCCGAGATCGCGCACCTCGAAGAGCTCCTCGCGAGCGACACCCTGCTGCGCGCGCAGGTCGCGCGGGAGCTGGATGCGGCCGCCGAGGCGTACGGCACGCCGCGGCGCACCCTGCTCCTCAACGGCGGCCCCGTCGCGCCGCGGTCGCGCGCCGCGGCGCCCGCCGATCTCCAGATCGCCGATGCCCCGTGCCGCGTGTTCCTCTCGGCCACGGGCCGGATGGTGCGCGCCGAGCTCGCCGTCGACACGCTGGGCGGCGGCATCGTGCCGCCGGCGCGGCGGTCCAAGCACGACGCCGTCCGCTCCGGGGTCGACGCCACGACCCGGGGAGACCTCGGCGCGATCACCTCCGCGGGCCGCCTCATCCGCTTCTCCCCCGTCGACCTGCCCTCGGTGCCCGGCAACTCTGTGCAGCTGGCCGCCGGCACGAAGGCCGACCAGTACCTCGGGCTCTCCGGCGCCGAGCACGTCGTCGCCGTCGTGCCGCTCGTCGAGTCGCCGACGGTCGCCCTCGGCACCGCCCAGGGCGTCGTCAAGCGGGTCGCCGCGACGGAGCTCGGCACGAAGCACGACGTCGAGATCATCGCGCTGAAGGACGGCGACCGCGTCGTCGGCGCCGCCCCGGCGCCGGACGGGGTCGAGCTCGTCTTCGCGACGTCCGATGCACAGCTCCTGCGGTTCGCGGCCGATGCGGTGCGGCCCCAGGGGCGCTCGGCCGGCGGCATGGCCGGCATCCGCCTCGCGCCGGGCGAGAGCGTCGTCTTCTTCGGGACCGTCGCCCCCGACGACGAGGACGCCGTCGTCGTCACGGTCGCGGGCTCGCACCAGGCGCTGGTCGGCGCCGACGCCGGCAGCGGCAAGGTGACGGCGCTGAGCGAGTTCCCCGCCAAGGGCCGCGCGACCGGCGGCGTGCGCGCGCAGCGCTTCCTGAGGGGCGAGGACACGCTGACCCTCGCGTGGGTGGGCACCGACCCGCGGGCCGTGGGCACCGACGGCGCCGTGCGCGCACTGCCGGCGGCCGGTGCGAAGCGCGATGCCTCCGGGCAGGCGCTGGACGCCGTCATCGGCGCGATCGGCACCGCCGTCGGCTGATCCGACGAGGTCGCGCCGGCGACCCGGAGGAGATCCCCCGGCGCTCAGGCGTCGATGGCCTCGCGGTTGAGGCGGTCGCTCGAGGAGACGATGAAGTCGCGGCGCGGGGCGACGTCGCTGCCCATGAGCAGCTCGAACACGTGCGCCGCCGCCTCGGCATCCTGCACGCGCACGCGGCGGAGGGTGCGCCCAGCGCGGTCCATCGTCGTCGTCGCCAGCTGATCGGCATCCATCTCGCCGAGGCCCTTGTAGCGCTGGACGGGCTCCTGCCAGCGCTTGCCGGACTTCTGCAGCTTCGCGAGCAGGCTGTGCAGCTCCTGCTCGGAGTAGGTGTAGACGGTCTCGTTCGGCTTCGAGCCGGGGTTCACGACGATCACCCGATGCAGCGGCGGGACGGCCGCGTACACGTGCCCCTCCTCGATGAGGGGGCGCATGTACCGGAAGAACAGGGTGAGGAGGAGGGTGCGGATGTGGGCGCCGTCGACATCGGCGTCGCTCATCAGGATGATCTTCCCGTAGCGCGCCGCGGACAGGTCGAACGAGCGGCCGGAACCCGCCCCGATCACCTGGATGATGGCCGCGCACTCCGCGTTGGAGAGCATGTCGCTCACCGACGCCTTCTGGACGTTGAGGATCTTGCCGCGGATGGGCAGGAGGGCCTGGTACTCGCTGTTGCGTGCGTGCTTCGCGGTGCCGAGCGCCGAGTCGCCCTCCACGATGAACAGCTCGGACTGCGCGACGTCGTTCGTGCGGCAGTCGGCGAGTTTTGCGGGAAGCGAGGACGACTCCAGCGCGTTCTTCCGGCGCTGGGTCTCCTTGTGCGTGCGCGCCGAGATGCGCGCCTTCATCTCCGCGACGACCTTGTCCAGCAGCAGAGCCGTCTGCGCCTTGTCGTCGCGCTTGGAGGACGTGAAGCGCGCGGCCAGCTCGCGCTGGACCACGTTCGCGACGATGTTGCGCACCGCCGGTGTGCCGAGGATCTCCTTCGTCTGCCCCTCGAACTGCGGCTCGGGCAGGCGCACCGTCAGGACGCACGTGAGCCCGGCGAGAATGTCGTCCTTCTCGATCTTCTCGTTCGCGCCCACCTTGAGCTTGCGCGCGTTCTGATCGATCTGGCCGCGCACGACCTTCATGAGGCCCTGCTCGAAGCCCTGCTGGTGGGTGCCGCCCTTGGGTGTCGAGATGATGTTGGCGAACGACCGGCTCGTCGTCTCGTATCCGGTGCCCCAGCGCAGCGCGATGTCGACCTGGCACTCGCGCTCGAGGTCCGTCGGCACCATGGCGCCGGTCGGCTGCAGCACGGGCACCGTCTCGGTGAACGTGCCGGAGCCGGTGAGGCGCCACGTGTCGGTGAGGCCGGAGTCGGGGGCGAGGAAGTCCGCGAACTCCGAGATGCCGCCGTCGAAGCGGTAGCTCGTCTCGACGCGCTCCGGGCCGCGCTCGTCGGCGATGACGATCTCGAGGCCGGGGACGAGGAACGCCGTCTGCCGCGCGCGCTGGACCAGTTCGTCCAGGTGGAACGCGGCATCCTTCGTGAAGATCTGCCGGTCCGCCCAGTAGCGGATGCGGGTGCCCGTGACGCCCTTGGCGACCTTGCCGACGACGCGCAGGTCGGACGACTTCTCGAACGGGGTGAACGGCGAGTCCGGCTTGTCGCCGGCGAAGAGGCCCGGCTCGCCGCGGTGGAACGACATGGCCCACGTCTTGCCGCCGCGGTCCACCTCGACGTCGAGGCGTTCGGACAGGGCATTGACGACCGAGGCGCCGACACCGTGCAGACCGCCGGAGGAGCCGTACGAGCCGCCGCCGAACTTGCCTCCGGCGTGCAGCTTCGTGAAGACGACCTCGACGCCGCTGAGTCCCGTGCGGGGTTCGACGTCGACGGGGATGCCGCGGGCGCGGTCGCGCACCTCGACGCTCCCGTCGGCGTGCAGCAGGATGTCGATGCGCGCACCGTGGCCGCCGAGGGCCTCATCGACCGAGTTGTCGATGATCTCCCACACGCAGTGCATGAGTCCGCGGGAGTCGGTCGAGCCGATGTACATGCCGGGACGCTTGCGGACGGCCTCGAGCCCCTCGAGCACCTGGAGGTGATGGGCGGAATACTCGGCTGTCACAATCCTCTAGCGTATCCGCGGCGGGTCCCCCGGAGCCGCAGACACACGCGCCATCGGGCCGGGAGACGCCCCACGGCGAGACTCACGGTACGCGCACAGCGAAATGTGACCGGATCGCGGCATTCTCGAAACATCGGCGTGGTTGTATTTCATGACCGGACCGGATCTTTGACGTTAACGAGGAGGCACCCAGAATGAGCATGTCGACCACCACAGAGTCCCCCGCCGTCCTCGAGTACCGCCTGAGCGCCGCCGATCGCTGCGACTCCTGCGGTGCCCAGGCCTACATCGCGGCCGAGGTGAACGGCAGCGAACTCCTGTTCTGCGCGCACCACGGACGCAAGTACGAGGAGAAGCTGCGCTCCGTCGCCACCTCCTGGCACGACGAGACGGCACGTCTGACCGAAGCGGTCTGACGCCACCCACGATCACCGAAGCGCCGAGGCGGCCACGCCCCTCGGCGCTTCGTCGTTCCCGGTGCCTCGTGTGACTCAGAAGCCGATCGCGGCGCGGTAGACCGCGAGGAGGCCCGTCCGCACGCCCGACGCCGACGGCTTGGGCTGGAAGACACTCGAGTTGTGGTTGCCCTCGATGACGACGGGGCCGCTCGGGGTGATCGCGAGATCCCAGCCCACGTACGGCGCCTCGGGGGTCCGGCGGGCGAGGGCGAACGCCAGCTCGACCACCTGGTCGTACAGCGGCACGGGGAAGCCGACGATCGGCGTCTTCGTCACGGGATGCGCGGGGTACACGTTGCTGTTCTTGTCGACGCCCGGGTACAGCGCGACACCGTGCTCGTCGAGCATCGTGAACATGCCGCCGGAGGCGAAGTTGTCGATCACGGCGCCGTTGCCGATCCGCAGGACCGCCGCCAGGAGGTGCACGACACCGGCCTTGTCGAGGAACGTGATGAGGCGCACCGTGTTGACGCTGTCCGGGTACAGCGCCGACATGTCGGGATGCTGGACGATGAACTCGTCGATCATCGTCTGGCCCTTGCCGGTCACCTCGGCGCGGAACGCCGCCGCATCGGTGTCCGGTCCCGTCTCGTGCAGTTCGATGCCGCCGCCGCCGTGTCCGTCGTTCGGCTTCGCGAGGACCTTGGGATGCCGTGCCAGGAAGGCCGCCAGCTCCGTGTCGTCGACGTCGCGGAGGTCGATCGACTCGCGACCCAGCAGATCGGCGTACTCACGCGCGAACCGCCGCTTGTCCTCGAGCTTCGCGCGCCCCTCGGGCGTGTTGTACATGCGTGTCACGCGGAACGACTTCGGGTGCGTCATCCACGTCCCGCGCTCCTTGGCGTTCAGGAGCCGGATGTCCCACACGGCGTAGTCACGGAACCCCATGTCGTACTTGACCGAGCACCACAGCATGTCCGCGATGATCACCGGCAGCGGGGCCTTGGAGACCTTCTGCGTCTGCCGCGCGAACTCGACGAGGTTTCCCGGACGGATGTTGCGCGCCCGGTTGAGGAGATACCCGAGACGCACACGACCCTGACCCATGGATTCGACCCTAACCGTCGTTGAACGTCAGAACCGCATCGCAGCGCGGTAGCGCGGCAGCAGGCCCTGACGGATGCCGGAGACCGACGGCTTCGACTGGAAGACGCCGGTGTTGTGGTTGCCCTCGATGACGACGGGGCGCTCAGGAGTGATCGCGATGTCCCAGCCGATGTACGGCAGCGCGGGCACGCGCCGCGCCAGGCGGTCGACGAGCTCGAGGATCTGCGGGTACAGCGGCACCTGGTAGCCGGTGATCTCGACGCCCGTGATGGGGTGCGTCGCGAACGGCCGCCCCTCCTCGTCGCTCGCGGCGTGCAGGGCGCGGCCGGACTCGTCGAGCATCGTGTACATGCCGCCGTTGCTGAAGTTGTCGATGACGCCGCCGTTGCCGACCTTGAGGACGGCGGCCAGCAGGTGCACCGCGCCGTCGGGGTCGAGATAGGTCACCATGCGGAGCGAATTGACGCTGCCGGGGTACAGCCGGGCCATCTCGGGATGCTGCACGAGCACCTCTTCGACGAGCGTCTGACCCGACGAGAGGAGCTCCTCGCGGAGCGCCGCGACATCGCGGATGTCCGCGGTGTCGCGCATCGTGATGCCGTTGCCGCCGACGCCCCCGGGGTTCTTCGTGATGACGCGGTCGAACCGGCGGACGAACTGCTCGAGCTGCACGAGGTCGGTCTTCGCGACGTCGAGCCAGTCTCGGCCGAGCTCGTCGCCGAAGCGGCCCGCGAACTCGAGCTTGTCGTCGAAGATCGCGCGCTGCGCGTCGTCGTTGAGCTTCCGCGACAGGTGGAACGACTTCGGGTCGGTCATGTAGGTGCGGCGTTCGCGGCCACGCAGGATCCGGAAGTCCCACTCGGAGTAGTTCTCGAACGTCGTCTCGTAGCGGACGGCGCACCAGGCCATGTCGAGGGCCACCCACCATACGGGCGCCTTCGACAGCCGCGCCGACTGGCGCGCGAACTGCAGGACGCGCTCCCGGTCGAAGGAGACGATGCGGCGCACGAAGAAGCGCGCACGCCGATAGAGACGGTTCACGGCGCCCATGTCAGGCCTTGCGGATGACACCGAGCGGGGTGGACTGGTGTCCCTGCCCGAGCGGGTTGTCGCCGAGGATGCGGACGAGCCGCTGCTCCCCCGCCTTGTCCAGCGTGGAGCCGAGGATGTTGCCGCCGATATCGTTGATGTCGACGACCGCGACCTCCGCGGTGCCGCCCACCAGCGTCTTCAGCCGCGCAGCGACCTCGTCGGGCTTGTCCGGCCCGAGCACGACCGCCTGGTTGTACGGCGGGATCGTCCCGCTCGTCGGCCCGTCGATCGCGCGCGCCTTGTCGCCGGCGATGCGGTAGAAGTCGCCGCGGCGCCCGAAGAGCTTCGTGACGGCGCTCACACCGGCCGCGAACAGGATGCGGGGCGTCCCGCACTCGCGGAGCGCCATCTCCATGGTCTCGGGCATGCCGAGGCCGATGCCGTAGGGCGTGCGCACGACGTACTTGGAGAGGAACCGCGCGAGACGGCGCGGCTGGATCTCATCCAGGCGGAACGAGCGCCCCTGCGTGATCGCGACGATCTTCTCCGTCACGAACAGGATGTCGCCGGGCTGCACCGTCGGCGTCGCGTACTCCGCCACGAAGGCGTCGAGGTCGTCGCCCGGCATCACGACGCGCGTCCGGATCGGGATGCGCGCGTACGAGACGCCGTCGACGGCGACCTCGAGGGCCTTGCCCTCGTTGGCCGCCGCGGTCATTCGAGGTAGTCCCGCAGCGACTGCGAACGCGACGGGTGACGCAGCTTCGCCATCGTCTTGGACTCGATCTGCCGGATCCGCTCACGGGTCACGCCGAACGTGTCGCCGATCTGGTCGAGCGTCTTGGGCTGACCGTCGCCGAGGCCGAAGCGCATGCGGATGACGCCTGCCTCGCGCTCGGACAGGGAGTCCAGGAGCGACTCGAGCTGACGCTGCAGCATCGTGAAGCCGACGGCATCCGCCGGCACGACCGCCTCGGTGTCCTCGATGAGGTCGCCGAACTCGCTGTCGCCGTCCTCGCCGAGCGGGGTGTGCAGCGAGATGGGCTCCCGGCCGTACTTCTGGACCTCGACGACCTTCTCCGGCGTCATGTCCAGCTCGCGGGACAGCTCCTCCGGGGTGGGCTCGCGGCCCAGGTCCTGGAGCATCTGGCGCTGCACGCGGGCGAGCTTGTTGATGACCTCGACCATGTGGACGGGGATGCGGATGGTGCGGGCCTGGTCGGCCATGGCGCGCGTGATCGCCTGACGGATCCACCACGTGGCGTACGTGGAGAACTTGAAGCCCTTCGTGTAGTCGAACTTCTCGACGGCACGGATGAGACCGAGGTTGCCCTCCTGGATGAGGTCCAGGAACTGCATGCCGCGGCCGGTGTAGCGCTTGGCGAGCGAGACGACGAGGCGCAGGTTCGCGCCGAGCAGGTGGCTCTTCGCGCGCTGACCGTCGCGGGCGACCCACTGCAGGTCCAGACCCAGCTGCTTCGACTTCTCCGCCGCCGTCATGTGCGACAGCTTCTCCTCGGCGAACAGGCCCGCCTCGATGCGCATCGCGAGCTCGACCTCTTCGGCCGCGTTCAGCAGCGGCACCTTGCCGATCTGCTTCAGGTAGTCCTTGACCGGGTCGGCCGTCGCGCCGGTGATCTGGGTGGAGTAGACCGGGACGTCGTCCTCGTCGCTGGAGGAGATGACGATCGCGCCCGTGGGCAGCGGCTCGCTGAAGGCGGGCTTGACCGTCTCCTCGTCGTCTTCGTCGTCCTCGTCCTCGGACGCCTTGGCGGCATCCTTCTTCTCGGGGGCGGTCTCGTCCGCGTCGTCGGCGTCGTCGATCTCGACGTCCTCCAGCACGACCTCGTCTTCGGCCTCGTCGTCCTCGTCCTTGGCCTTCGCCTTGGCGGCGCGGGCCTTCGCCGGGGCAGCCTTCGCGGCCGCGGGCTTCGCGGTCGTGGTCTTCTTCGCCGCGGTCGCCTTCGCCGCGGTGGTCTTCGTGGCCGCCGCCTTCGCGGGGGCCTTGGCGGGTGCCTTCGCGGCGGTGGCCTTGGCCGGCGCCTTCGCGATCGGCGTCGTCGCCTCGGTGGTGTCCTCGGCGGGGGTGCGGGTGCTCTTCGTGCCTGACGTCACGTCTTGCCTTTCACCGACGGAGGCCGCCGGGGTTTCGGACACTAGTAAGACCCTTGTCAAGTCCCCGGGCTGCGCCGTCAGGCGCCGCGCCGGTGTCGACAACGGGTCAGATGGTCCATTGTCTCACATGTCGCGTCGGATGCCGGTGCGGCGGACCGCCGCGCGGGCGTTCCGCGTCATGGGAGAGAACGCCCCCGCGCGCGGGGGCATTCCGTCAGTGGCGCATCCTCTTGTCGTCGTCCCCGGGGGGCCGGGTCGCCAGGAACCGCTCCAACTCGGCGGCGATCTCGTCGGCGCTCGGCAGGTCGCCCGCGTGGATGATCGGCTGCCCGAGGGTCGAGCCGGCCATGTAGGAGTCGTAGCGCTCCTCGAGGTTGTGCAGCATCGTCGTCAGCTCGGTGCTGCCTTCGACCTGGTCGTCCACCTTCTCGAGGTACACGCGGTTCTCCTCGCGGAGATCATCGCTGGAGAACACGAGACCGGTGGCGACCGTCAGGCTGTCCAGCGCCGCGATCGCGGCGGCCGGGTAGTCGGTGTCGCCGAGGTAGTGCGGCACCAGCAGGACGAACCCCGCGACCTCGGCGCCGGCCTGCGCGAAGCGGTGCTCCAGCAGGTGCCCGACGGAGGCGGGGACCTGTGTCCGCGGCTGCCAGACCGAGTGCGCGTGCGTGAGGTCGGTGCGCGTGCCGCTGACCGTCGTGCCCAGCGGCCGGGTGTGCGGCACGGGCATCGGGATGGCGTGCACCCAGGTGACGGTCGCGGCCTGCAGCCCCTCGGCCAGTCCGACGACGGTCTCGGCGAACGCCTCCCACGCGAAGTCGGGCTCGTAGCCCGCGAGCAGCAGGAAGGGGCTTCCTTCGGCGTCGTGCGCGAGCGACAGCTCCAGCCGTGCCGGGCGGTAGTCGGTGAGGTGGTCGGTGTCGAACGTGATGACGGGGCGCCGGGCGCGGTAGTCCAGCAGCACGTCGGCGGAGAAGGCGACGACCGGCGTCGGGTCCAGGTCGTCGCGGAAGTAGTCGATGACCCGCGCGACGGCGCCCCCGGCATCCGTGAATCCCGTGAGCGTGATGACGAGCGGAAGCCCCGGGGGCACCGGCGGCGCGGACACGACTCGCTCGTACAGAGGACCGGACAGAGGCATGAGACAACTGTACGAGCCACCGTGGGCGCCGGTCGCGCCACCGTCCCGCTCACAGCGAACACGCGAACCTAGGATGGGACGCATGCCTTTTCCCGCGCTGTCGCACAGCACCGCACCCCTGCAGGAATCCGACGCGGAGGCTCTCGTCCTCGCCCTTCCCCCGCTGGATGCGGCGGCGGAGGCGCTGACGGACTGGCCCGGGCTCGCCGCCTCGCTGACCGCCATCGGCTTCACGGGCACGGCCGGCGCGACGCACCGCGTCTATGCGCCGGAGTCGACCGCCAAGCCCCTCATCGTGGTCGGGACGGGCACGGCCGGCGGTGCCGCGGCGATCCGCGACGCCGTGGGTGCCGCAGTCCGCGTCACGACCGGATTCGAGACGCTGGCGGTCGCCGCACCGGGCGCCCCGGACCAGTGGCGCGCGGCAGCCGAGGGCGCCGTGCTCGGCGGCTACCGCTTCGCCGGCTACAAGAAGGATGCCGGGAAGACGCGCGCGTCCACCGTGACCGTGCACTCCCCCGCCGACGTCACCGACGACGACCTGGCGGCCGTGACCGCGACGGGCGACGCCGTCGCCCTCGTGAAGGACCTCGTGAACATCCCCGCGGAGTGGCTCGGCCCCGCCGACTTCGCAGAGCGCGCCGTCGAGGCGACCGCCGGGCTCCCCATCGACGTGCAGGTCTTCGACGAGGAGCGCCTCGCGGCGGACGGCTTCGGCGGCATCCTCGGTGTCGGGCAGGGGTCGGACCGGCCCCCGCGCCTCGTCCGCGTCGAGTACGCCCCGGAGGGCGCCACGCGTCACGTGGCCCTCGTCGGCAAGGGCATCACGTTCGACACCGGCGGCCTCTCCCTCAAGCCCGCCGCCGCGATGGTCGGCATGAAGTACGACATGTGCGGCGCCGCCACGGCGCTCGCCGTCGTCCGGGCCGCGGCCGCGCTCGCCCTCCCCGTCCGCGTCACGGGCTGGCTGTGCGTCGCCGACAACATGCCCTCCGGTCGCGCCATCCGGCCCGGCGACGTGCTCACGACACTCGGCGGCACGACCGTCGAGGTGCTCAACACCGACGCCGAGGGCCGGCTGGTCCTCGCCGACGGCCTCGTGGCGGCCAGCCGCGAGCACCCGGACGTCATCGTCGACGTCGCGACCCTCACGGGCGCCATCACGGTCGCCCTCGGCAACCGGCTCGTCGGCGTGATGGGCTCCGACGACGCCGTCGCGGAGTACCTCTCGGCGTCCGAACGCGCCGGCGAACCCGCCTGGCGGCTGCCGCTCCCCGCGCACATGGAGGAGGAGCTGGACTCCCCCATCGCCGACCTGCAGAACGCGAAGATCGGCGACCCCGCCGGCGGGTCGCTCTTCGCGGGTCTGTTCCTGCGCCGCTTCGTCGGCACCGTCTCGGCCGCGCCCGACGCGCCCCGTATACCCTGGGTCCATCTGGACATCGCCGGCGCCGGCATGCACAAGGGCGGCGGCTACGGTGCCACCGACAAGGGTCCGACGGGCGCGACAGTCCGTTCCCTCATCGCGTTCCTGGAAGGGGCAGCATGACCGACCACACCGCCGACGTCGTGATCCTCGGCGGTGGCAGCGGCGGCTATGCCGCGGCCATCCGTGCCGCCGAGCTCGGGAAGTCCGTCATCCTCATCGAGAAGGACAAGGTGGGCGGCACCTGCCTGCACCGGGGGTGCATCCCGACCAAGGCGCTGCTGCACGCGGCGGAGGTCGCCGATCACGTCCGCGACGCGGGCGCCGTCGGCGTGACGGCGACGCTCGAAGGCATCGACATCGCGCGCGTCACGACGTACCGCGAAGGGATCGTCGCGAAGAAGTTCAAGGGCCTCGAGGGGCTCGTGAAGGCACGCGGCATCACCGTCGTCGCGGGCGAGGGGCGCCTGGCCCCCGACCGCTCCGTCACGGTGGGAGACGACGTCTACCGCGGCGGCGACGTCATCCTCGCGACCGGCTCCTACAGCCGCACGCTGCCCGGCCTCGAGATCGGCGGGCGCGTGCTCACGAGCGACGGCGCCCTGGCGCTCGAGGAGATCCCCGAGCGGGTCGTGATCCTCGGTGGCGGCGTGATCGGCGTGGAGTTCGCGAGCGTCTGGCGCTCGTTCGGCGCCGAGGTGACGGTCGTGGAGGCGCTGGACCACCTCGTCCCGAACGAGGACATCGCGCTCAGCAAGGCGCTCGAGCGGGCGTTCCGCAAGCGCGGGATCACCGCGAAGCTCGGCGTGCGCTTCGCCGGCGTGACGCAGACGGATGCCGCCGTGTCGGTGGCCCTGGAAGACGGCACCGCGATCGAGGCAAACTATCTTCTGGTCGCCGTCGGACGCGGACCGGCGACGGCGGGTCTCGGGTTCGAAGAGGCCGGCGTCGCCATCGAACGCGGCTTCGTCACGGTCGATGGGCGACTGCAGACCAGCGTCCCGCACGTGTGGGCCGTCGGCGACATCGTCCCGGGACTGCAGCTCGCGCATCGCGGCTTTCAGCAGGGCATCTTCGCGGCCGAGCAGATCGCCGGTCTCAGCCCGGTGGCGATCCCCGAGTCCACGATCCCCCGCGTCACCTACTCGAGCCCCGAGGTGGCCTCGGTCGGCCTCACGGAGGCGCAGGCACGGGAACTCCACGGCGATGCCGTGGTCGCGTACGAGTACAACCTCGCCGGAAACGGCAAGAGCGAGATCCTCGGCACGGCGGGCATCGTGAAGGTGATCCGTCAGGTCGACGGGCCCGTTGTCGGCGTGCACATGGTCGGCGATCGCGTGGGCGAACTCATCACGGAGGGACAGCTCGCGGTCGGCTGGGAAGCCCACCCGGAGGACCTCGCACCCCTCATCCACGCGCACCCGACGCAGAGCGAAGCGCTCGGCGAAGCGTTCCTCGCCCTCGCGGGCAAGCCCCTCCACGCGCTCTGACCTCCCGGTCGCGCATCACTAAGCTAGAGACGACATCGACATTTTGAAGGAGACAAGGTCATGAGCACATCCGTGGTCCTCCCCGCGCTCGGCGAGAGCGTCACCGAGGGTACGGTCACCCGCTGGCTCAAGAAGGTCGGTGACACCGTGCAGGCCGACGAAGGGCTGCTCGAGATCTCGACCGACAAGGTGGATACCGAAATCCCTTCCCCGATCAGCGGCGTCATCGAGGAGATCCTCGTCCAGGAGGACGAGACCGTCGAGGTCGGCGCCGTCCTGGCGAAGATCGGCGACGGCTCCGGCGCCCCCGCGGACGAGGCGCCCGCCGCCGAGGCCCCGGCCGAACAGGCCGCGCCCGCCGCCGAGGCGCCCGCCGAACAGGCCGCTCCCGCCGAACAGGCCGCTCCCGCCGAACCGGCCGCTCCCGCCGAACCGGCCGCTCCCGCCGAACAGGCCGCTCCCGCCGCTGAGGCTCCCGCCGGCGACGCGAAGGATGTCGTCCTCCCGGAACTGGGCGAGAGCGTGACCGAAGGCACCGTGACCCGCTGGCTCAAGCAGGTCGGCGACAGCGTCGAGACGGACGAGCCGCTCCTGGAGATCTCCACCGACAAGGTCGACACTGAGATCCCCGCGCCGTTCGCCGGCGTGCTGCAGGAGATCGTCGTGGGCGAGGATGAGACGGTCGCCGTCGGCGCGGTCCTGGCCCGCATCGGCTCCGGCGCCCCCGCCGCGGCAGCCCCCGCACCGGAGGCTCCCGCCGCTCCGGCAGAGGAGGCTCCCGCACCGGAGGCTCCGGCACAGGAGGCCCCGGCGGCTGCTCCCGCACCGGAGGCTCCGGCACAGGACGCGCCCGCTCCCGCCGCTCCCGCCCCGGCAGCTCCGGCGCCGGCGGCTCCGGCTGCCGCCGCTCCGGCCGCCGATGAGGACGCACTGACCTATGTCACGCCGCTCGTGCGCCGCCTGGCCCAGCAGCAGGGCGTCGACCTCGCGACGGTCACCGGTACCGGTGTCGGCGGACGCATCCGCAAGGAGGACGTCCTCAAGGCCGCGGAGGCCGCCAAGGCACCCGCCGCCGCGCCGGCGGCCCCGGCTGCCTCCCCGGCCGCTCCCGCCCTCGAGGTCTCGCCGCTCCGCGGCACGACGCAGCCCATGTCGCGGCTGCGCAAGGTGCTCGCCGAGCGTGCGGTCGCCTCGATGCAGCAGACGGCCCAGCTGACGACGGTCATCGAGGTCGACGTCACGAAGCTCGCGTCGTTCCGCGACCAGGTGAAGGGCACCTTCCAGGAGAAGACCGGCGACAAGCTGTCGTTCCTGCCGTTCTTCGCGCTGGCGGCCGCCGAGGCTCTGCAGGCGTACCCGATCGTCAACGCGACGGTCGACGGCACCGACATCGTCTACCCCGCGAGCGAGAACCTCTCGATCGCGGTCGACACCGAGCGGGGTCTCCTCACGCCCGTGCTGCGTGACGCCGCGTCGAAGAACCTCGCGCAGATCGCCCACGAGATCGCCGATCTCGCGGCGCGTACGCGCGACAACAAGCTGAAGCCCGACGAGCTGGCCGGTGGCACGTTCACGCTGACCAACACCGGGTCGCGTGGTGCGCTGTTCGACACGCCCGTCGTGTTCCTGCCGCAGTCGGCCATTCTCGGCACCGGCGTCGTCGTCAAGCGCCCCGGCGTCGTGAGCGTCGACGGCAAGGATGCGATCTCGGTCCGCTCGTACGTCTTCCTCGCGCTGTCGTACGACCACCGCACGATCGACGGCGCCGACGCGGCCCGTTTCCTCGGCGCGGTCAAGGCACGCCTCGAGGCCGCGCAGTTCGAGGGGCAGCTCGGGATCTGATCCCGCGTCGAGCCTGAGTCACGGCTGGTCCGCGACGTCGTAGACGTCGCGGACCAGCCATTTCTCGTCGTCCCGGACGATCACCACGATCTGCGGCGGGACGTCCCCGTCGGCGCCCTCCACGCGCAGGACGGTGACGCCCCCGTACTCGTCGAGCACGCTGACGCGCCGTTCGACGTCCGGGGCGCTCGCGATGCCCGCGGGCAGGGGGCGCCGCGGATCCTCGCGAGGGTCGGCCGTGCCGCAGGGTGCCGCGACGCACCGTGCGAGGTCGTCCAGGAGCCGTGCGAGGTCCTCCGCCGAAGACGGGGCTGTGCCGGTGGTCTGCCCGCTCGGCCGGCCGGCGTCCTCCGGGGCGGCGGCCTCGTTCGGCGTCGCACGCGGCGCGGGCACGTCGCCCGTGGTCGCCTCCTCGGGCCACAGGACACCCACGGTCACGATGAGGCCGGCCAGTCCGGCGCCGAGAAGCCACGGCGCGCGCCGTCGGGTCGCCCGCACGGTCCGTTGCGTCTGCTCGACCGGCATCCGTCGGCGCAGCGCCGTGCGCACGCGGTCGGCGAGTCCCGCATCCACCCATCGGGCGACGAGTTCCGGCCAGCGCGGTGGGGGCGGCTCGTCGACCGGCTCCGCGGGCCGGGCGAGGTCGCGTACCCGCACCGGGGTCAGCCGCGTCCCGAGCGCGGCCGGCTCGGCGAGGGCGAACAGCGCGTCCTCGCAGCGCCCGGCGTCCCGTGCCAGGAGACGCGGGTCGGTGATCGCGTCGCCGCAACGCTCGAGCGCCGTCGCCGCGTCCGCCCCCTGATCGCCGCCGAGCAGCGCGATCAGCCGGGCGGTCGCGGGCCGCCACGGCGACTCGCCGGTGAGCGCGAGCACCGGCCGACCGGCATCCGTCACCCACCACTCCCCCCGCGTCGCGCCGAGGTCGTCGGCTTCGACGGCGCCGCGCAGCAGACTCACGGCGACCGTCACCGTCTCGCCGGGGGTCAGCGGCGCACGCCGCGCGACCGCCTCGTGGAGGCGCTCCGCGCACAGCGGCAGGACGACGGCATGGCCCGTCGGGGTGCGCGCGATCTCGAGCGGTCCCAGCACGTGCCCGTCGGGGTCGGCTCGCCATGCGGGCCCGTCCCGGAAGTCGTCGGCGTCCACCCACACGCGTGCCGGGTCGCCGGCGACGACGACCCCGGGGTACGGATGTTCGCCCGCCACGACGGACCGCAGCCGCGGCGGGGCCGTGAGCAGATCGGCGACCGCGGGCTGAGGCATCCCGTCAGTGTGCGCGGGCGCGCGTCCCGCCCCGTGGCGCCGCCGGCGATCTGTGGAGCGTCATCGCGGCAGCGTGACTGTGAAGAACTCTGCGCCCGTCGAAGGTAGGCTGGGAGCCATGGCATCCCGCAGTTCCGCGCCCGAAAAGCGCCCCGGCTTCTTCGCCCAGATCCGCACGCTGATCACATTCACCAAGGACGCCTACCCGTGGCTGCCGTGGCTGCTCATCGGCATCCTGGTCCTCGGCGTGGGCCTCGGCGTCCTCGTCGGCTTCCTGATCCCGCCCGTGGCGATCTGGAGCATCATCCTGTGGGGCATCACGGGTCTCATGTTCGGCTTCCTGGCCGCCATGATCACCATGACCCGACTCTCCACACGCGCGATGTACAAGAAGATCGACGGGATGCCGGGCGCCACCGGCCACATCCTCTCCACCTCGCTCGGCCGCAAGTGGATCGCCTCCGAGATGCCGGTCGGCATCAACCCGAAGACGCAGGACGCCGTCTACCGCGCCGTCGGGCGCGGCGGCGTCGTCATCGTCGCCGAGGGGGCCCGCGGTCGTCTCACGCGGCTCGTGAGCGACGAGCGCATGAAGGTGCAGCGTGTCGCATCCGGCGTGCCCGTGCAGGTGTTCTACGTCGGCCACGGCGACGAGGATATCCCCATCGGCAAGCTCGCCGGCGCCATCAAGTCGCTGCCCACGAAGGTCGACCGCGCCACGATGGCCGCCGTCGTCAAGCGCATCGACTCGGTCTCGCAGTCGGTCACGTCGCTGCCGATCCCCAAGGGGATCGACCCGCTCCGCGCCCGCGCACCGCGCCCGCGCTGATTCGCACGGCGCGCCGAGGACGCGTCAGCGGCGGACGAGGATCGTTCCGACCGCCTTGTCGTGCAGTCCGCGCTGGTCGGGGTCCCAGATGACGGCGGGGATGACGAGCCCGAGGAGCAGCGTCCGCACGACGGGACGCCAGAGGCCCACCCATCCGCCGTCGAGCATCGTGAGGCGCAGGCCCACGAGGCGGTGACCGGGGCTGCCGGCCATCGTCGGGATGAACACGATCTGGACCGCGGCGAACACCGCGAGGGTCGCCATCGGGTCGTACGCGAAGAACGCCATCGAGATGACGACGGCGCACGCCCAGTCGATCGCGATCGCCGCCAGGCGCCGGCCCGCGCGTCCCACGCTCCCGGAACCGGAGGCCGGTCGCCCGAGCCGCTCCCCCGGATAGCTGTTCTCGATCCTCAGGTCTGCCACCGAACCAGCCTAACCTCGGCGCGGGCGTAACATCCTGGAAACACGGGTGATACTGCCGGGCAACTGGATCCGGTTAGGTTCGTTGTACGCCTGCTCTCGACAGGCCCGTTCCTCACCCGATCTTGGAGACTCCATGTTCAAAGATTCATCCGAGGTGCTCAAGTTCATCAAGGACGAGGACATCAAGTTCCTCGACATCCGTTTCACGGATCTCCCCGGTGTCCAGCAGCACTTCAACATCCCCGCCTCGACCGTCGACGAGGAGTTCTTCACGGTCGGGCAGCTGTTCGACGGATCCTCCATCCGGGGCTTCGCGAACATCCACGAGTCGGACATGCAGCTCATCCCGGACGTGTCGACGGCCTACCTCGACCAGTTCCGCGAGGCGAAGACCCTTGTGATGATCTTCGACATCTACAACCCGCGCACCGGCGAGATCTACCACAAGGACCCGCGTCAGGTCGCGAAGAAGGCCGAGAAGTACCTCGCCTCGACCGGCATCGCGGACACCGCGTTCTTCGCCCCCGAGGCCGAGTTCTACATCTTCGACGACGTCCGCTACGAGGTGAAGCAGAACTCGAGCTTCTACAGCGTCGACTCCGAGGAGGGCGCCTGGAACACCGGTCGCGTCGAAGAGGGCGGCAACCTCGCCAACAAGACCCCGTACAAGGGCGGCTACTTCCCCGTCAGCCCGGTCGACAAGACGGCCGACCTGCGCGACGACATCACGCTCAAGCTCATCGAGGCCGGTTTCATCCTCGAGCGCTCGCACCACGAGGTCGGCACCGGTGGTCAGCAGGAGATCAACTACCGCTTCGACACGATGGTGCACGCGGCGGACGACATCCTGAAGTTCAAGTACATCGTCAAGAACACCTCGGAGCAGTGGGGCAAGGTCGCGACCTTCATGCCGAAGCCGCTCTTCGGCGACAACGGCTCGGGCATGCACACGCACCAGTCGCTGTGGCTCGACGGCAAGCCGCTGTTCTACGACGAGTCCGGCTACGGCGGGCTGTCCGACCTCGCACGCTGGTACATCGGCGGTCTGCTGGCGCACGCTCCCGCGGTGCTCGCGTTCACGAACCCGACGATCAACTCGTACAAGCGTCTGGTGAAGGGCTACGAGGCTCCGGTCAACCTGGTCTACTCCGCCGGCAACCGCTCCGCCGCCATCCGCATCCCGATCACGGGTTCGAACCCCAAGGCCAAGCGCATCGAGTTCCGCGCCCCGGATGCCTCGGGCAACCCGTACCTCGCGTTCGCGGCGCAGATGATGGCCGGCCTCGACGGCATCAAGAACCGCATCGAGCCGCACGAGCCCGTCGACAAGGACCTGTACGAGCTTCCCCCCGAGGAGGCGAAGAACATCCCGCAGGTTCCGAACTCGCTGTTGGACTCGCTGGAGGCGCTGCGCGCCGACCAGGACTTCCTGCTCGCGGGCGGCGTCTTCACGCCCGAGCTGATCGAGACCTGGATCGAGTACAAGATCGAGAACGAGATCAAGCCCATCGCGGCGCGTCCGCACCCGTTCGAGTACGAGCTGTACTTCGGCGTCTAGCGAGAGCACGCGGGATTCCGCGGCCCCGTCGCACGGGGTCCGCAGACAATCGCGAAAGAGCCCGTCAGGTCCCGCACCTGGCGGGCTCTTCCGCGTGATCCGGGAGCGACGCCACGTCCCTCGCGGCTCGTCTCCCCAGAAGACGGACTGCGAGGGACTTTCCAGCGTCCCGCCCCCCGCGAGACGCCGTTGGCGCTGCCGGACGCGTATCCCCCCGCGTCTTCGCTGATCGTATCCCCGCCCCCAGGAGGCTGGACGGCTGACGGCCGATCTTGTGGGGAACCTGGCCCAACCTTGTGGATCGGTCGGCTGTCCCCCGTTCGGCGGACAGACAGCGCACCCAGGTGGGACTAGGGTTTCGACGTACGGACATACCGGCTACTCCCCCCACTACAGCCGGGAACTGATCACTGCGGAGAACCCCCCCAAATCTCTCCGTAGTCCGTAAGGGCCCTCCTGTGTCCGCCGCTCTGCGGCGACCGGTGAGGGCCCTACTTCTGTCCGCGCGGGCGTGCCCCTCCGCTGAGATCAGGGTAGAAGCCGCCAGGCGGAGCGGCATTGGGCCCGTGGGCCGCGATGTACGCCCGGTGCACGATCATGCACGCCGTCCGAAGCGTCTGGGCCCACGCGATGATCTCGCCACCTCTGACGCACTTGTAGAGCCGTTCGGGTGCGGCATCCGGTACGTGGCGGCTCCTCGCGCGGACGAGCTCGACGGTGCCGTACGCACGCCGATCCGGATCGACCAGCACCCACTGTCCTGCCCGTGTCTCCACGGCAGCGAGCACGGGGTGCCACTCGTCCACGTCCGGATCCCTTCTCCGGCCTACCGAGCACCCTACGCGTCGCGGACGACGTGCTGCGCGCCCCGGCGCACGGGACCTCTTGCGCGGGGCAGGGCACAGGAGCAATATGTGCACCGCACGCCGCACGGGGGATCTGCTGCCGACCGCAACCGGGGACAGATGACGCAAGGGGCACGCGTTGCGTCACCCCGCGCACGCGGTGCTGGAGCGCGCGCACGGCGCCGCTCGTCGGTGATCCATTCGTGGAAGGGGCACCATGGGCCTCTGGAAGTACTCCCCCCGGATCGAGCGCGGCGCGCTGCCGCCCAGACGGGAACACCCCGACGCTCCCCGGCACCCGTCGAGCCCGCGATGACCGACGTCGGCACGGGCTTCCTCCGCGCCGTCGAGGCGTTCCTCAACACGCGTCTCGGCGATGCCAGCGAGGAGGCGTGGAAGGACACCGGCTCGTTCCTGAAGTCCCTCACGACGTTCAGCTCCGATGAGATCAAGGCGAAGTACGGCGAGCTGAAGAAGGACATCGAGGACGGCATCGTCCCGATCGCGAAGGAGATCGCGAAGAAGATCGATAAGCAGACCGCGCTCATCGGGAAGATGGTCAAGGAGTCCGCGGCCGATATCAAAGCGGACGACTTCAACGTCGACACCGCGGCCCGGGTCGCGATCCGGATGGGGATGGTCCTCTCCGCCGCCGACGAGGCGTACGCGATCATCGCGACCGAACTCGCGAAGGATGCCGCCGGGACGGTGAACACCGCGCTCCGCGACGACCTCATGGGGCTGTGGAACCCGTGGGCGCAGCCGTTCAAGGACCTCGGCGCGGGAGCATCCAATCTCCTCAACGCATTCGGGAAGAACGTCCTCGGGATCAACGACCTCGTCGGCGACCTCGGCAAGGTGCTGGAGCTCGATCGCGAGGCGAACGGCTTCAAGCTCGTCGCGAAGATCGCGAAGTCCGGGGCCAGCTCGCTCGGCGCGGTGACCCTCGACCAGATCTCGTTCGAGGCCTTCCTGCAGTTCAGCGACCGCGAAGTGGCCAACCCCACCGAGGAGGAGAAGAAGTCCCTCGTCCAGCGCGGCGAGAAGTTCTTCATCGGGGACGTTGCGATCCTCGGCCTGCGGCTGCGGACGATCCTGCAGCCCGGTCTCACGAACGACAAGCTGCTCGCCAAGGTGATGCCCGGGTCGGAGGATCCGAAGACGACGACGATCACGGCGATCTCTCTCGACACCGCGCAGGGGCTCTACCTCGGCGACGGGCGCGGCAACGAGAAGGCCATCCTCCCGACTCGCTTCTCCTTCCCCGGCGTCGAACTGCGGGAGGTCGCCTTCGGTCTGCTCCGAAACCCTGCGCGCGAGGTCACCGGCTTCGAGCTGACGACATCCATCGCCGCGAAGATGGGCGGCGCCGTCGGGATGCAGATCGTCGGCAGCGGGTTCATCGTCGATCTCAACGGCGTCGCGGACCATCACCAGATGTTCGACACCCTGCCGATCAGCCCCCGGTGGCCGGACGCCATCGGCCTCCGCATCCAGGCCGGTCCGATCGTCGGCGGCGGTTTCATCGAGCGGCGGGAGCGCACCTACAAGGTCGACGGCAAGGACGTCGTCCGGGTCGAGTTCGGCGGCACCATCCAGCTGCAGATCGTCAAGGTCGGCATCACGGCGATCGTGATCCTCTCCCCCGATCCCTTCTCGCTCGTGCTCGTGATCGGCGTGCGCTTCCCGAAGGCCATCGAACTGGGCATGGGCTTCACGCTCAACGGTGTGGGCGGCATCCTCGCGATCGACCGCGGCATCGATCTGGAGGCGCTCCGCTCCGGGATGCGCGAGCACGTCCTCGACAAGATGCTCTTCCCGGATGACCCGGTCAGCGCGGCGCCGAAGCTCCTCGACCAGGTCGCCCACGTCTTCCCGCCGCTGGACGGCGGCTTCGTCATCGGACCCATCGCCGAGCTCGGCTGGGGGTCGGAGGCGAAGTTCGTCAAGATGAAGGTCGGGGTCATCCTCGCCCTCCCCGACCCGAAGATCGTGATCGTCGGGGCGCTGAGCGTGCAGGTGCCGCACGAGAAGCTCGCGACCGTCGACATCAAGGCCGAGGTCTTCGCCGCCATCACGCCGGACTACTTCCTGCTCTTCGCGACGATGAAGGGCTCGAAGATCGGCATCTTCGACATCGACGGCGACCTGGGCCTGTTCATCCAGTGGTCCGGGGAGGCGATCTTCGAGTTCTCCATCGGCGGATTCCACCCCGACTACGAGAAGCTCGTCGGCAAGAAGCCGGCGCTGGAGAAGAACGAGAAGCTCACCCGCGTGACGCTCGACTTCTCGCCGGGCGGACGCGATGCCAAGGGCAACCACAAGGGCCCCATCATCTTCACGGTCAAGCTCTACTTCGCGATCACCGCGGGCTCGGTGCAGCTCGGGGTGGAGGGACGGCTCGAGGCGGACTTCAAGGTCATCGCCGCGCGGGCATGGCTGAAGCTCGACATGATCTTCATCTGGTCGCCCCGCTTCGCGTTCAAGGTGTCCATCGAAGTCGGCGCGGAGGTCGACCTCTTCGGCTGCACGATCGCCTCCGTCCTGTTCCGGGGCGTCCTGGAGGGCACCCGCCCGTACAAGCTCTCCGGCCGGATCAAGGTCGACGTCTGGTTCCTCCCCACCTTCGACGAGGACATCGGGCCGATCGAATGGGGCGAGAAGCCGGCTCCGGTCCTCACGAAGGTCGACGCGCTCTCGATCGTGCGCGACGCGTTCGACGAGCCCGAGACCTGGAAGGTCACGCTCCCCGAGCACGCCGCGCAGCTCGTCTCGCTCGCCGCCGTCGAGGACGTCGACGGCATCCTGGCGCACCCGCTGGCCGCGATCCAGGTCGCGCAGGCGCAGGTGCCGCTGGGCGTCAAGATCTCCCACATCGGCGCCTCGCCGGTGAAAGCCGACATGGTGACGATGGGCGCCCCGCGCACGAGCGCCGGCGACGCGGCGGCGGTGAGCGCGCTGCTCTCGCCGTTCCCTCCGGGCCACTTCTTCGATCTCGAGGGTGAGAAGCTCCTGGGGCGCCCCGGCTTCGAGGACATGCAGGGTGGCTACCGCGTCGCGATGGCCACGACCCCGGTGCACGGGGCCGCCAAGCCCGCCGACGTCCGCTACCACACCTACGTGCGGGACGAGGATGACGATCGGCTCGCGCTCGAAGTCCCGTGGACGTTCGAGAAGTACGGCGCCGCGTACGTCGCGGGAAGCGTCGTCGGGCGCCGGGTGACGGAGACCGCGAATCCGTACGTCGTGCCGCAGCCCGAGCCCCCCGTGACGCTCGCCCCCGCGGGCACCTCCCTCCTCCGCGACGCCGCGACCGGCGCCGCGGTCCTTGAGGCCTGGGGTGGCCTGAGCGCCACCCAGGCCGATCTCATCGGCGCCGCGGCCGCGGCGCACGGCATCGCCGACGTCACCCGCGTGACAGTGAGGGGATGAGCCGATGGCCGAGCTCGACGACATCGCCGCCCAGCAGGTCGTGCCGCTCACGGCGGCCATCACCTCCGCGACCACGAAGGTCGTGAAGGACGCCTTCCGCCTCACGATCGCGCCCGAGGAGGAGTACGTCGAGAGCGCCACCGTCATCGAGAGCCTCGAGTTCGCGTCCTACGCCGTCGGCGGGCTCGCGGCGGCCGCCGAGACCCCGACCACGGGGGTGCGGGCGGAGTCCGAGGTCATCCTGCCGCTCTCGGACAGCTCCGGCGCCGTCGCGGAGTCGCGGCAGCGGATCGTGCTGTTCGGGCCGGGGGACGTGCGCGGCATCGACGCGCAGCAGATCCTCCGCCGCTACCCCGCGCCGGGGACCCCCGATGCGGAGGAGACCGCGCTCGCCCACATCGAGTTCGACCGCCCCGAAGTGCCGTGGGCCTTCAGCGCCGCCAAGGCCGCCGACCTCCTCCGGCCGTGGGTCACGCTCATCGTCGTGGAGAAGGCGCACGCGCGCTGGCTGCCCGCGACCGCTCTCCTGCCGCTCCTGGAGGTGCCGGTCGACGAGCTGCCGCGCCTCACCGACGCCCACCTCTGGGCCCATGCGCAGACGGCCCGCTCGGGCTCCGTGTCCCTTCAGACGCGCCTGTCGCCGGAGTACGCCCGGGTGAACCTGTCGCGCCTCGTCTCACCGCGCGTGCTCAAGGAGGAGACGGAATACCTCGCCGCGGTCGTGCCGACGACGGATGTCGGCGCGCGCGGCGGTCGCGGGGTCAGCGGCGGGGCCCTCTCCGAAGCGTGGACGTCCGGCGTGGGCGACACGGTCGTGATGCCGGTCTACGACTCCTGGGAATTCCGCACCGGAGAGGACGGCGACTTCGCGACGCTCGCCCTGCGTCTCAAGGGCATCGCCGCGCCGTACGAAGTGGGCCGACGCTTCATCGACGCCTCCGAACCGGGCCGGCCCCTCCCCTCGCTGACGGCAGGTGCGCCGGGTGGCGCGCAGGTGCTGCGCTGCGCGCTGTACTCCCCCACGCCTCCGCCGCCGGAGGCGGAGGAGGCCGAGAACGCCTCCTGGCCGGACGAGATGACCACCGAGCTGCGCCGCCAGCTGGATCTCCCGGCCGGTGTCGAGGGGTCCGAGGAGCGGGACGGCGTCCTGCCCGTGGTCCCCATCCTCGGTCCACGGATCTACGCCAAGCTGCACCGCGGCGACGCCGTCATCACCGGCAGCGACTGGTTCGCCGAGCTGAACCTCTCACCGATGCACCGCATCGTCGCGGGGCTCGGCACGCGCGTCGTCCAGACCGATCAGGAGCAGCTCATGCAGGCGGCCTGGGCCCAGCTCGGCGACGTCGAGCGCGCCAACCGCGCCATCGCGCTCGCCGAGCTCGCCGAGCTCCTCGCGACGCGGCTGCACGCGCGGCTGTCGACCCTCGAGCCCTCCCGGCTCCTGCAGGTCGCGGGACCGCTCGCCAGCCGGGTCTCCGTCACGGCGGGACGCACCGTGTCCGCCGAGATCGCAGCGAGTGCCACTCCGACGACCGTTCTCTCCGGCGCGTTCCGCCGCAGCATCCGCCCCGACGGGCCCGTCCTCCGGCACGCGGCGGCCGCCACCCGGGCGCGCATCGGCGGATTCGTCGGCGCGGGCGCCTCGACCCGCGACTTCACGCGCGTGTACGCGAATCCGGACGGTGTCGCCCATCTCAGTGCGGCGTCGATCGCGGAGCTCGACCCCGCGCTGGTCGCGCCGGTCCTCCATGTCTCCGCCGGGGCCGTACCGGAGACGCTGCGGCGCGCCGGTGACGCGATGGCCGGCGGCGTGTTCGCCCACCTCGCCGACGCGTCCGCGTGGCGCGCACCCGAGCCGGGATTCGACGCGGGGGCGGTGGTGGTGGAGCGGTGGGGCGACGTCGTGCTGCGGGAGCCCCGCAGCCGGGCCGTCGCGGCCGTCCGCGACCAGCGGATCGCACCCCTCGTCGCCGAGCTCGCCACCGCGAGAGCGGCGCGCGGCCTCTCGGTCGTAGGGACGCTCGAGGAGCGCGCGAAGACGCTCAACAACAGCCTGCTCGTCCGCTCCGGGAACGCCGGCGGCGATGTCGGAGTCATCCGGGGCGGCGGCATCCGTCGCGGAGGCGCCATCATCCGCGGCAACGCGATCGGTGGAGCGGTCGCACGGGTCCCGCTGGAGGGCGCACGCGCCGTCCGGGGTGCCGCCCTCGCGCGCGGCGTCGGCGGTCTTCGAGGGGTGCTGGACACGAGCTCCCTCTCGCGGATCACCACGGCGACGACCGCCGAGGCCACGGCCACCGCCTTCACACGGCTCGCGGCTCTCGCCACCGTCCCGGTCACGCCCGTCCTCGACGCGCTGCAGGCGCTCGGGGTCGACGAGCTCCGGTCGGCGGTCACGGCACTCCTCGACCCCGCGGGGATCGCGAAGATCGCGCCCGTCACGCGCCGCGACACCGTGCGCGTGGACACGCTCGCCGCCGCGCTCGACCCGCGCACGACCGTGCGTGCCGCGTTGAAGGGACGTCTCTCGCTCTCCGCGGAGTTGGCGGGCAAGGTGTTCCTGCCGCAGCGGATCCGGCGGATCATGGCGGCACCGGTGTTCCGTCGCCCGATGTACGAAGCGCTGCATGCGTACAGCCCGGACTGGCTCATCCCCGGACTGAGCCTGCTGCCCGACACCGACTTCGTGACCGTCCTCGCCACGAACAGCCAGTTCATGGAGGCCTTCCTCGTCGGTCTGTCCGACGAGATGGGCCGGGAGCTGCTGTGGCGCAACTACCCCACCGACCAGTCCGGCACCTACTTCCGCCGCTTCTGGGACAAGGATGACGACGAGCTCGGGCAGCAGATCCATGCGTTCTCGAAACGGCCCCTCGGCGAGCACATCCAGATCGGCGGGGACGGCGGCAGCGAGCCCCGTGCCGTCATCGTCGTCAAGAGCGATCTCGTGCGTCGCTATCCCGACGTCATCATTCAGGCGGTGAAGAACCACGGCACTCAGGCGGCGCCCCAGTTCGACGGCCCGGAGACCGTGATCGCGCGGCAGCTCTTCGCCGCCCACCTCCCGCCCGACGTCGCGCTCGTCGGCGTCGACCTGGGGCTCGACGAGATCGACGGCGATGACTGGTGGATCACGATCGCCGAGCACCCCACCGCGACGCGCTTCGACCGTCCCCGCGACGCGAACATCGGCGCGGCGCCCTTCTATCGCCCGCCCGGAGTGACCTCGGCCGCAGAGTTCGCGGTCGACCGGCTGCACGAACCGGTCCGGGTCGCGTTCCACGCCACCGACCTCGTCGTCTGGGAGGACTGAGCGATGCCCCTCGACATCCCCGACGCGCTGCGCGCGACGCGCGCGGACGCAGCCCGCATCCTGCGCGCCCGCGACAAGCTCGTGGCAGAGCCGCTGGACCGGGTCGGGCGCGGCCGCCTCGTCGAACTCGATCGCGACCTCATCGACGTGCTTGACCGGCTGAGGATCGACCCCTGCGACGCGTCTCCGGACGTGCCGCTCGTGCTTCTGCCGGTGCGCGTGGAGTGCAAGACGTCGGGCTCGACGCTCCGGGTCCGGGTGACGCCGGACGAGATCCACGTGGATGCGCTCGCGCGGACCCTGTCCGACCTCGAAGCGGAGTCCGCCCGCACGTGGTGGCGAGCCGTGTGGACGGATGCCGCGTCCCCCGTGCCGTGGACGGAGCTCGTGGAGACCGTCGGATCCGACCGCGCCGCCTGGGCCGCCCGCGCCATGACCCCGCTCAACCTGGACGGATTCGGCGCGGGCGATCCGCAGTTCCCCGATCCGCCCACCGAGGTTGCCAATGGCAGCGTCGCGCGCTGCCTTCCGGACCGCTTCGTCGTGACCGTCTCGATCGCCGGGCGGGACCCGATCACGGTCGTGGGACCGCCGATCCCGCGGGACGTGCCGATCTCGCCCCTCGCGCTCGGCGACGACGACGTCGTCGACATCGCGGGCCTCCGCGTGCCGGCCGGCTCCGAGTGGGCCGTGAGCTTCGATGAGGCGAAGAAGATCGGCCTCGGCATCGAGGTGCCGCTCCCCCGCGGGGCGACGGCGATCGACAGTGTCGTCGTGGTCGGAACGCGGAACTCCGTCGCCGAGCGCGACAACGCGCGCGACCTCGGCGATCTCCTCGTCAGCCACGCCTTCAGCGACGGCTTCGACCTGCTCGCGCACGGAATGCCGACCAACAACGCGCAGGCCGACCGGTCCCCGTACCGCACGGCCGAGAGCATGGGCGCGCCGGCGACCGCGGTGCCCGCGCCGTCCGCGCAGGCGGCAGCGGTCGCCCGGCTCCTCGGTGTCGACGGGGCCGTCGTGGAGTCCCTCCTCACCCCGGACGGCACCCGCTCCACCCTCGAGGCGGCGCAGCGCGCGGCCAACACGGCGCTGTGGTGGACGACCTGGGAGCCGGTGCTGAAGAAGGTCGACGAGGCCGACATCCCCGCCGTCACGCCGGGGACCATCGAGTCGGCACGCCGGCTGCACCGCGACGACGTGCGCGGGGCCGGGCACTCCTCGACCATCCGGGTGGGCGCTCAGCCCTACGGCATCCTGCCCGTCTCGGACCTCGACGCCTGGGAGCCGGAGTCCGGGGACATCAGCGCCGCGCTCGTCCCCCTCGTGCGCCGGGTCCTCGCCCGCTGGACGGCCCGCGCGCAGCGACTCCCGCGCATCCGCCCCGGCGACGAGGTGAGCGACGAGGCCCTGCTCGAGATGCTCGGGACGAACCCGACCTCCACCGGCGTGCGCGCCCGGCCCGCCGTCGACGGCCCGCAGATCTCCACACTCGCCGCCGCGACCGGCGCGCCGGTCTCCGTCGTCGCGGCGGAGAAGCAGCTGGCGCAGGCGGTCGTGTCGCAGTACTCCGTCGAGCTGGGCCAGCGGCTGACGGCGCCGGCGCTGCAGGACCTCACCCGCACGATCGCACTGCCCCTCGTCTCGGCGCGCGACGCGGAGGTCGTCGCGACGATCCTCGCCGACGGCGCCCCGCAGGTGGACAGCGTGCTGCAGGCGCTCCTGGACATCGCGTGGGACGAGGCGAAGGCCGCGCAGCTGCGGGCGGCCCCCAGCACCTACGTCGGCCCGCTGCTGGACTTCCTCAGGCCCGACGCGCAGATCGTCGCCCTCGCGCAGGCCGCGATGTCGTCCTCTATCGACACCGCCGTCTCGGCCGCGCCCGCGCAGTCCGCGCGCGAGCTGTTCGCCGCCGCCTCGACGCTCCGGTCCACGGTGCACTTCGACGGCCAGCCGACCGAGGCGATCAGCCTCGCCGCGATCGAACCGGTCGCGGAGGCGCGCACCTCGTTCGCGCAGGTCGCGCTGGAGCTCGGCGACACCCCCGAGGCGCGGTGGGTCGGCCAGGAGGCGATCGCCGGCATCCTGGAATTGTTCGGGATGCGGTGGGAGACGCGCGACGCGATGACCGCACTGGCGGCCGCGCCGATCGACGAGCGACGCATCGCCGTCGCATCGGCCCTCGACGTCGCCTCGCATCGCGTCGACGCGTGGGCCACCGGCATCGTCGCGGCACGGCAGCGGGCGCTCAGCACCGACGAGGGCATCACGATCGGTGCGTTCGGCTATCTCGAGGACCTGCGACTGGGTGTCGCGGCCCGCGAGCCCGAGGGCTGGCTCCACGCGCCCAGCCCCTCCCACGCGGTCGCGGAGGGCGTCCTGGCGAGTGCCCATCGTTCCCGGATCGGAGCGACGCAGGGGGCGCAGCCCTTCGCGATCGACCTGTCCAGTCGGCGCGGCGCCGAGCTGCGGCGGATCCTCGAGGGGATGCGGCGCGGGCAGACCATCGGAGCCATGCTGGGCTACCAGATCGAGCGCGGTCTCACCCGCTCCGCCGGGCGGTTCCAGCTGACACTGCGTCAGCTCGCGCCGCTGAACACGGAGGAGGTCGCCAACGAGGCGGCATCCCGCAGCCGCACCGCACGGATGGCGGCCGCCGACGTCGTCGACGGTGTCGATCTGCTGCGCCGATTCCCGCTCGAGAGCCTGGACGCCGCCGCGCCGCCGCTGCGGACGAAGCTCTCCGAGAAGCCCGTCAACGCGTACATCGACGGGGACTGGCCGGCCGTGACCGACGAGGAGTGGGCGACCGTCGTGTCGGCGCTCCGCGGCGCCGCGGAGACGCTCGACGCCGTGTCCGACGCCCTGCTCGCAGAGTCCGTGCTGCACTACGTGTCGGGGAACCCCTCGCGGGCCTCGGCGGCCATGGACGCGGCAGGCAGCGGCGGCGCCGTCGACCCCGACCTCGACGTTCTCGGCGTGCGTCAAGCCGGACGCAACCTCACCCACAACGCGTACGTCGTCATCCCCGAGGGCGCGACCGGCTGGTCGAGCACCCGCCCGCGGGCGGTCGCCGAGCCGCGGCTCGAGGCGTGGGCCGCCCGCCGCCTGGGCGACCCCGGCGACATCGTCGTGAGCGACGGCGCGGGGGGCAGGCTCACCCTCGCCGACGCCGGCTTCGCCGCACTCGACCTCGTGTTCGCCGACGATCTCCCGAGCCTCGTCCGCGACCTGCGCGCCGCGCTGCCGGCGATGGGGGACGTCGTGACCGCGCGGGGCCCGTCCTGGCCGCGGAAGGCGCGCCCGCTCACCATGGCCGCGGCCCTCGCCGCGACGCTGCGTTCGATCGCGGCCGGCGGGAACGCCCTCACCCCCGATCGTCTCGTGGGCTCGGGCGACCCCCCGCAGCACGCGATCGACCGCGATGAGCTCCTCGGCCGGTGCAGGACCCTGCTCGAAGCCCTCGCGGGCGCGCTGGAGATCGGCGAGGCGACGATCGGCGCGATCGACCCGCTGACGCTCGCGATCGCCGAGGCCGACGTGGCGGACCTCCGCGCGGCGGTCGAGCCGCTCGCCGCGTTCGGCGTGACGCTCTCGCCGAACCTCGCCGTGCCGACGGACGCGGCGTGGGCCGTGGGCGCATGGGAGGGCGCCTCCGCGCGCTACGTCTCGGCGACGGCCATGCTCGACGCCCTCGCCGCGACCGCCGCCGATCTCGTCGATGCGCAGGTGCTGACACGGGTCGAGGCGATCGCGGAGAGCATCCTCGGCGACGGATTCCCGATCCTCCCCGTCCTCCGTCACATCGACGGGGAGGGGAACGACTTCGCCGACGCGGTGCGGAAGCCGCTCTTCCCGGCGCCCCCGCCCGCGCGACTGGCCGCCTTCGTCCGTGACCACGCCGCCGTGCACGTCGGGCTCGGACGGCTGGCCGAAGCGCAGCTCATCGGCCGGGCCGCAGGGGCTGCGGTCTCGCTCACCGCCGTGCAGCTGACTCTCCGCGCCGCCGACGGGTCGGCGCTTCCCGGCACCGATCGCTGGCTCGCGGGCGACCTCCCGGACGGCCTGCCGTGGCCGGCGCACCCCGTCACCCACGTCGTGCTGGAGCTCGTGGGCACGCCGGCGGCTTCGACCGACGCCGTCGCCGGCATCCTGTTCGACAGCTGGGTGGAGATGCTGCCCTTCCAACCGGACGCCCACGCCGTCGGCGACGATGCCATCGAGACCCCGCTCCGCGATGCGCGCGCGACGACCGGGCTCGCGGTGCACGCGCATCAGGCGTCCGCCCGCGCACCGCAGGTGATCCTGTCCGCCGTCTCGCCGGACGGCGCGCGGTGGACCACGGACTCGCTCGTCGCGACGGTGCGGAGCGCCGTCGCACTGTCCAAGGCGCGCCTCGTGACGCTCGAGAGCGTGCCCGGCGACGCCGCGATCCTGCCCGCGATCTACGTCGCGTCCCGCTGGCTGCAGGTTCGCAAGGGATTCGCTTTCCACGATCTGGCGCAGGTCTCCTGGAGTCAGGTCGCCTACCCGTTCCTCTCGGAGGTGAAGTGATGGCGATCGATCCGCTCTCCCTCGTCACATCGGAGATCTCGCCCGAGCTCGCGCTCATCTCGAAGCACATGAAGTTCATCGACCCGCCGTCGATGGTGCGCCTGGAGCCCGACTCCATCACGGGCGACCCGGCACCCGGTGCGGAGGCGCGCATCGCGGATGCGGCGTGGATGCTGGGCCGGCAGTGGCAGTTCGGCGAGCTGATCGGCGAGGATGCCGGAACCGTCGTCTCGGTCGCGGTGCAGTCGCGGGCGATCCCGGTGACGGCGTGGGCGCCGCTGGCCGGCGATGCCGCCGTCGAGGGCGCCCCGTGGCGTCCCTGGCGGCCCGGCGCTCTCCTGGAGGAGCTCGTGCAGGACGTGCCTGCGCTGGACTTCGGCGCGGGTCTGCGGCAGCGCGCGGAGGGCGGTCAGCAGCTCGTCGAGATGCTCCAGGATGCCGGCGAGGACGCGCTGGCGGGACGCCTCGTGGACCTCCACCCGCTGACCCTCCCGCCCGATCCGCTGTCACCGGATGAGCCGGTCGTCGGCGAGACCGCGGACGAGCGCGCGGCGCGCGAGGCGATCGTCGCCGGCCGCGATGCGCTGGACCCGATGGCCAAGCGCCTCTTCCACGCCCTCGGCGGCGCCGTCCCGGACGGCGGCGCGATCGCGGCGGAGGCGCGCGGGGGCGAACCGGCGTGGGTGGCCGAGGCCTCCGACCCGGCGGTCGCCCGCACGGTGCTGGCGGCCTGGCTGGACTGGGTGACGGGTGACCCCGACTCGGGCGGCGCGTGGGATCTGGAGCGTCTGGAGTACCGCTTCGCGGTGCGCTTCGGCGACGATGCCGACGCGATCGTCGCGCGCGCGACGCAGTTCGGCGCCGCGACCGTGCGCTGGAGCGACCTGGAATGGATCCCCGGCGCGCAGCCGCCGCTGCCGGAGGGTGCGCCGGCCGGCGCGGCGGTGGAGTCGGCGGTGACGATGCTCGCGACGCCGCTGCGGTATCCCGCCATGCCCGCCGACCGCTACTGGCAGCTCGAGGACGGTCGCGTCGACCTCGGGGCCATCGACGCGCAGGCGTACGACCTCGCCCGGCTGTGCCTCGCGGAGTTCGCGATGTCCTCGGGCGACGACTGGCTCGAGGTGCCCGTCGACGGACTGCTCGGGGCCGTGAACCAGATCGTCTCCGTCACGCTCACCGACGACTTCGGCGAGACGGCGCAGGTCGCCGAGCTCGCCGACCCCGGCTTCACGATGTTCCGGGTCTCCACGCGCGCCGGAAGGCCGCTGCCGGGGATCGTCCTCGCCCCGGTCGCGAGCGACATCCAGGCCGGGACGGCACTCGAGGAGGTGCTGTTCCTCCGCGACGAGATGGCGAACATGGCATGGGCGATCGAGCAGACCGTGCAGGGTCGCAGCGGCGATCCGCGCGCGCGCTCGGCCGAGCCGATGCCGCCGCCCGACCCGTGGCCCACGGGTCTCACGCCCGAGGAGCGCGTCTACCGACTGCAGACGCCGATCCCGGAGCACTGGATCCCGCTCGTGCCGGTCTCGCTCCGTCCCGGCGCGATCTCGCTCCGCAAGGGTGCGATGCTCCGCAGCGTGATCGCCCCGGACGGGACGCGTGGCCCCGGCGACGGCGAGGAGATCCGACCCCTCGGCGTCACGCTGCAGCCACGGCCGCTCACGTTCCCGGGCGAGGAGATCCCGCGGGAGGGCATCGCGCTGCGCGCCCTGCCGATGCTCGCGCGGCGCGCCGACGGCCGGTACGTCCGGTGGACCGGGTACCGGGTGGGCACCGGGTCCGGCGAGGCCTCGAGCCGCCTCGCGTGGGATGCCGCGCTCTCCGTCGTCGACATGGGCCGCGGCCCGCGTCCCTGAGCCCCGTCGGGCCCGCGGCTCCCCCGCACCTAGCCGAGCACGTCCCGGCGCGCCAGGCCGAGCGTCGCGACCGCGATGAGCAGTGCGGACACTCCGAGGAGAAGCGCGAGACCGCCGCCGTCGAGCCCGTTCGTGAGCGGGGCGTTCCCGAACGCCCAGTCGAACGGGGAGAACCGGCGCAGTCCGTCCAGGTCCGCGCTGTTGTTCGCGACGGCCTGCAGCGTGTAGCCGGCGACCGCGACCCCCGCGCCCGCGCCGACGCTCCAGGCGCGCCGCCCGGTGAGTCCGCCCGCCGCCAGCGCGGCCGTCGCGGAGACGAGTCCGACGCCGACCCAGGCCGCGACGGTCCACCACAGCTTCCCGGCGTCCAGATCGAGCTGGGCGGGTCCGTTCAGCGCCCAGATGATCAGCCACGCCGCGAGCCCGAGCCATGCGAGCTTCACGATGAGCGCCGCGGCGCTCTGGAGCGCATAGGACGCCCGTCCCACGCCGTGCGCGAGGGTCAGCTCCAGACGACCGGACTCCTCCGCGCCGCCGATGAGGGCGGCGCCCCACGTGATCGCCGCGATCGTGAGCAGCACGTAGCCGATGAGCCCGAAGAACGTCGCCTGGGTGTACCCGGACCCGGTGCCGATGTTCTGATAGCCGATCGTCTCCACGAGCGCCGGCGGCAGCGAGTCCAGCAGGTCGGTGAGCTCCGGCGACTGCATCGACGGGAACAGGGGCAGGTACAGCAGGGCGACGGCCGCCAGGCCCACCGTCCAGCCGAGCAGACCCCGCCAGCCGTCGGTCAGCGCGCGTCGCAGGATGGGGAGCGCCGCGGGACGGGCGCCGCCACGGTCGCTCACGGCCGTGCCCGCCGACGGTGCGGCCGCGACTCGGCTTCGTACAGACCGAGGACGGACTCCTCCAGGTCGGGCTCCTCGACGGTCAGCTCACGGACGGTGGATGCCGTGAGGACCCGGAGCACGGGATCGATGTCGCCGCGGCTCGTGGCGCTCACCCGCACAAGGCCGCCCGTCGGCGCCTCGGCGACCTCCAGCGCCTCGACGCCCGGGGTGCTCTGAAGGGCGCCGCGGACGGCATCCGCGGTCGATCCGGCCAGCGTCGCGTGGATGCGGCGGACGCTCGCGAGTCGCAGTGTCGCGACGGGTCCCTCGGCGACGACCCGCCCCTCGGCGAGGACCGCGACGTCGTCGGCCGCCTGCTGGATCTCGCTGAGCACATGCGAGCTGAGCAGGACGGTCTGACCCCGATCGCGTGCCTCCCGGATGAGGGCCAGGAACTCCCGCTGGACGAGCGGGTCGAGCCCGCTCGTCGGCTCGTCGAGCACGAGCAGTGCGGGCTCGTGCATGAGCGCCTGCACGAGTCCGAGCTTCTGCCGGTTGCCCTTGGACAGCGCACGCACGGGGCGCGCGAGGTCGAGGCCGAGCCGTTCGGCGAGCTGCTCGATCGCCCCGGGGCGCACGGGCCCGCTGATCTCGGCGAGATGTCGGAGCAGAGCCCCGCCGCGGAGGCGCGTCCCCCATCGCAGCTCGCCCGGGACGTAGCCGATCCGGCGGCGCAGGGCGGCGCCACCGGCCCGCGGATCCTCGCCGAGCACGGAGATCTCGCCGGACGTCGGGCGGATGATGTCGAGAAGCATCCGCAGCGTGGTGGTCTTGCCGGCGCCGTTCGGCCCGATCAGACCGTAGACCGAGCCGCGCGGGACGAGGAGATCGAGCCCGTGCAGGGCGGTGTGCCGGCCGTAGTCCTTGCGGAGCGCGCGGGTGCTGATCGCGGGCGAGCTCATCCGGGTTCCTCCTCTTCCGCGGCCAGTGTGCCACCGGCGGTCATGCCACGGAAGATGCGCGCGGCGACGGCATCAGCCCCGACGTCGGCCCGCGCAGCGCCCGGAGGGCGTAGAGGATCGTGGCGAGGTCGACGAGCTCCTGGATGAGCGCCCCGCCGACGGCCGGGATGACGCCGGTCATCGCGACGATCATGAGGCCGAGGCTGAGGCCGATGCCGATCCAGATCGCGGTGAGGGCGACCCGCACCGTGTGCCGGCCGATCGCGACGGCCTCCGCGACCTTGGCGAGCGAGTCGACGAGGATGACGACATCCGCGGCATCGCCGGCGGCCGTCGCCCCCCGTGCTCCCATCGCGACGCCGATGTCGGCCGCGGCGAGGACCGGGGCATCGTTGACGCCGTCGCCGACCATCATCGTGGGGCGGGGGCGGAGCCCGGCGGCCAGGTGCACCTTCTCGGCCGGCAGGAGATCGGCGTGCACATCGTCGATGCCCACCGTCGCGGCGATCGAGGCGGCGGTCGCGCGCGCATCGCCGGTGAGCATCGCGATGCGCGCGACGCCGTGCCGACGAAGCCAGGCGACGACCTCGGCGGACTCGGGCCGCGCGGCGTCGGCGAGGATCAGCGCGCCGGCGAACCGGCCGTCGATCGCGACATAGGCCGCCGCCTGCCCCGGCGCGAGCGTCGCGGGCTCCATGTCGGGTGTCAGGCCGGCGACGTAGCCCGGCTTGCCGACCACGACCTCGCGGCCCTCGATGACGGCGGTGACGCCGTTCGTCGCGACCTCGCTGGCGCGCGTCGCGGAACTCAGCGGGATGCTGCGCTCGTGCGCCGCGCGGCGGATGCCGTCGGCCAGCACGTGGGACGAGTACTGCTCGGCGGATGCCGCCAGGCGCAGCAGGTCGTGCTCCTCGACGCCGGGCGCGGCCCGCACCTCGACGAGCTCCGGTCGGCCCTGGGTCAGCGTCCCGGTCTTGTCGAAGCACGCCGAGCGCACGAGGGCGAGCTGCTCGATCACCGCGCCGCCCTTCATGATGACCCCGGACTTGGCCGCCCGCGAGAGGCCGGCGAGGAAGGCGACCGGCGCGGCGATCAGGAGCGGACACGGGGTGGCGAGGACGAGGACCTCGGCGACCGGCCGGGTTCGCCGGAGATGGCCCACGCCGTCCCGGCGAGGACGAGCGAGACGGCGGTGAACGGCACGGCGAAGCGGTCCGCGAGGCGCACCACGGGCGCGCGGGACTCCGCGGCGCCGCGCACGAGCGCCACGATCTGCTGGTACTGGCTGTCCGCGCTGCGGCGCACCACGCGGATCCGGACCGCCACCGTGCCGTTGGCGGCGCCGGAGAGCACTTCCTCGCCGGCCCGCCGGGTCACCGGGAGGCTCTCCCCCGTGATCGAGGATTCGTCGAACGAGCCGGTCTCGCTCAGCAGCGTGCCGTCCACCGGCACGATCTCCGACGGACGGACGAGGAGGACGTCGCCGACCACGACGTCGTCGACATCGGCATCCTGGATCTCGTCCGCATCCGCCGACCGGGGGTGGACGATCACATGCGCGACGCGCGGAGTGCGGTCCAGCAGTGCCGTGAGCTCCCGCTTGGCGCGCCGCCCCGCGACGTCTTCGAGGGCCTCGCCGCCGGACAGCATGAGCACGATGATGAGCGAGGCGATGTACTCCCCGACCGCGAGGGTCGCGACCATCGCGACGACCGCGAGGACGTCGAGCCCGACATGCCCGCGGAGGACGTCGCGGACCATCCCGACGAGCGTCCACACGACGAACAGTCCGACGAAGACCGTGGCGACCCCTCTCCCGACGGCCGGCATGCCCGACACATGCAGCAGGAGGACGACCGCGAGCACCACGATCGCGAGCACCATGACGCGGTAGCGACGGATTCCACGGAGGACGCGCACGACCCCAGCTTGGCGCAGATGCTCGACACGTGCGATCTCGTGCGGTGAGATGGGCGCATGACGGACGACGAAGGGGCGGAAACCGCCGCGGCGCACATCGTGGTCGGCGTCGACGGCTCCGACTCCTCGGTCGCGGCCCTGCGCCATGCGGCGAGGATCGCTGCGGCCGTGGACGCGCCGCTCGAGGCGGTGATCACCTGGACCGCGCCGCCCTACGTCGACTATTCGCCCATCGCGGGCTGGTCGCCGGAGGCGGACGCCGCCGCCGTTCTGGACGATGCGGTCGCGCAGGCCTTCGCCGACGCGCCGCCCCGCGGACTCCTCCGCACGGTGCTGCCCGGCCTGCCCGCCGCGACGCTGATCGCGCAGAGCAGGGATGCCGAGATGCTCGTGCTCGGCAGCCGCGGCCACGGCGGCTTCGCGGGGCTCCTGCTCGGCTCGGTCAGCGCCGCGTGCGCGGCGCACGCGCACTGCCCCGTGCTGATCGTGCGCGCCGAGGACTGACGGCGCGGGAGGACGGCGTCGCCGTCCCGCCTACCCGTAGAAGAGCTTCTCGAATGCCCGACGGGCACGTCGCGCCGCACCCATCCAGTCCTCCTCGACGAGGGTCGCCGAGCGCGGCGGGTATTCCAGAAGACGCCCGATGCCGTCGAGCTTGCCGCGGTCCACCGGCAGCACGTCGCTCGTCTGCCCGGACAGCAGCGTGTTGGCCGATCGCAGCCGGCTCGCGAGCCGCCATGCGGCCTCGAGCAGCTCTGCCGCGGTGTCCGGCACCAGGCCCGCGTCCACGGCGGCCGCCAGGGCGCCGAGGGTCGAGGTCGTCTGCAGCGCGGGGACGCGGTGCCCGTGCTCGAGCTGCAGAAGCTGCACGAGCCACTCGACGTCGCTGAGACCGCCCGGCCCGAGCTTCAGGTGCCGTGATCGGTCGGCGCCCTGCGGCAGACGCTCGTTCTCCACGCGCGCCTTGATCCGCTTGATCTCGCGGAGCCCCTGCAGCTCCACCTCCGCCGGATAGCGGACATCGTCGGCGAGGTGCATGAACCGCCGGATGAGCTTGACGCTCCCGGCCACCCCGCGGGCGCGCAGCAGCGCCTGCGCCTCCCACGACAGCGACCAGCGTCGGTAGTACTCGGCATACGCCTCGATCGATCGCGCGAGGGGGCCGTTGCGCCCTTCGGGGCGCAGCCCGGCATCGAGCTCGAACGGCACCCGCTGGTCTTCGGAGTACGTGCGCAGGCCGGTCACGATCTGGGTGGCGAGCGTGTGCGCGCGCTGCGGGTCGAGCCCGTTCGCGTCGTAGACGTACATGACGTCCGCGTCGGACCCGAACCCGAGCTCGCTCCCCCCGAAGCGGCCCATCGCGATGACGGAGAAGTCGAGCGCGCGGTCCTCCGCGGGCACGATCTCGCGCCGGACGGCGCGCAGCGTCGCCTGGATGGTGACCTCGCTGATCGTGGTGAGGCCGTGGGCGAGCTCGTCGATCGTCAGGATGCCGAGCACGCCGCCGATCGCGAGCCGGAGCAGTTCGCGGCGGCGCAGCGCCCGGACCGCCCGCATCGCCTCGTCGATGGGCGCGTGGCGGCCCTGGATGGCGCGGGCCTCCTCCTGCAGGGCGACGCCCGTGCGCGGGCGGAGACTCTCCTGCGAGTCGAGCCACGCGACCGACTCGGGGATCCACTCCATGAGCTCGCCGATGTAGCGCGACCCGGACAGGACCCGCGTGAGTCGCTCGGCCGCGCCGGACGAGTCGCGGAGCATCCGCAGGAACCAGGGCGTGTCGCCCAGGCGCTCGCTGATCCGACGGAAGGAGATGAGGCCGTAGTCGGGGTCGACGCCGTCGGCGAACCACCGGATCATCACCGGCATGAGATGCCGCTGGATCGTCGCCTTCCGGCTCAGGCCACTCGTGAGCGCGCCGATGTGGCGGAGCGCGCCGGCGGGGTCGCGGAACCCGATGGCCGCGAGGCGGTCGTGCGCCTGTGCCGGCGAAAGGGCCTGCTCGTCGCTCGGCAGCGCCGCGACCGCGGACAGCAGGGGCCGGTAGAAGAGCCGCACGTGGATGTCGCGGACCTCCCGCTTCACCGACTCCCAGAGCTGCCACACCCCGTCGCCGGTGTCGGCCAGCCGCGAGGCGCGCGCGAGGACGCGCAACCCGTCCGGTGTCGACGGCATGAGGTGCGTGCGGCGGAGGTCGCGCAGCTGCAGCCGGTGCTCGAGCACCCGCAGCTGCCGGTAGTCGTGCGAGAACGCGGCCGCGTCCGAACGGCCGATGTATCCCTCGGTCACGAGGGCTTCCAGGGCATCGAGCGTCCCGCGCTGCCGGATGCGCTCGTCGGCGAGCCCGTGCACGAGCTGCAGCAGCTGCACCGTGAACTCGATGTCGCGGATGCCGCCGGGCCCGAGCTTGAGCTGATGGGCGACCTCGGCGGCCGGGATGTGCTCGGTGACCCGCTCGCGCATACGCTGCACGCTGTCGACGAAGTTCTCCCGCGCGGCGCTCGTCCAGACCTTCGGCTGGACCGCCGCGATGTACGCGTCACCGAGCTCGCGATCGCCCGCGATGGGGCGGGCCTTCAGCAGGGCTTGGAACTCCCAGCTCTTGGCCCACCGCTCGTAGTACGACACGTGCGAGTCGATCGTGCGGACGAGCGCGCCCTGCTTCCCCTCCGGCCGGAGGTTGGCATCCACCTCCCACAGCGGCGGTTCGATCTCGATGCTCGTGATCCCGCGCATGGTCTGCACGGCGAGGCGGGTCGCGATGTCGATGACGCGGCTCTCCCCGATCTCCGCCGTGGCGCCCTCGTCGGCGCCTCCCGCGAAGATGACGTCGACGTCGCTCACATAGTTGAGCTCTCGTGCGCCGGTCTTGCCCATCCCGATGATCGCGAGCCGGACGGCGGACACCTGGTCGCGCGGGAAGAGCCCTGCCCCTGCGCCACCCGTCGTCACGCGGGTCCGCGCGACGCACAGCGCGGCTTCGAGCGCGGCGCCGGCGGCGTCCGCGAGGGCGGCGGCGACCGGGGCGAGCACGTCCACCGCGCTCGGCGCACGGAGGTCGAAGGCGGCGATCCGGGCGAGGAGCCGCCGGTAGCGGACGCGCAGGGCGACCCAGGCCGTCTCGTCTCCGGTCGCGGCGAAGCCCTCGCCGTCCGCGTCGACGGATGCCAGCAGTTCCGACCGCAGCACATCGGCGGTCGGCAGTGCTGCCCCGGCGCCCTCGAGATGGGCGAGTTCGGCGGGATGCCGCGCGTAGAACTCGCCGAAGCCGGGAGAGGCGCCGAGGAGAGCCCAGACCGTCACCGGGTCGCTCCGCAGCGCCGCGCGCACCGGCGCGGGGTCGCGTCGCGCGATGCGCGCGAGCGCGGCGATGGCGGCGTCCGGGTCGGCGGCCGCGTCGGCGCCGGTCACGACGTCGAGGCGAGCGATCCCGAGCTCCGCGGCGAGCTCGTCGAGCAGCGCGTCAGCGGCGGCCAGCTCGCCGAACCCGGCGCGCGCGAGCGTCGTGAGGGACGACGAGCGCTCCGTGGCGGACATCCGCTTTAGAGCATCTCCAGGTTGCTCTTCAGCTCGAAGGGCGTGACCTGGGCCCGGTACTCCTGCCACTCACGGCGCTTGTTGAGCAGGACGTAGTTGAAGACCTGCTCGCCGAGCGTCTCGGCGACCAGCTCGGACTCCTCCATGTACTCCAGCGCGTGGTCCAGGCTCGCCGGCAGCGGCGCGTACCCGAGGGCGCGGCGCTCCGCGTCGGTGAGGGACCAGACGTTGTCCTCCGCCTCCGGCGGCAGCTCGTAGCCCTCCTCGATGCCCTTGAGGCCCGCCGCGAGCATGAGCGCGTACGCCAGGTACGGGTTCGCGGCGGAGTCGAGGGCGCGGTACTCGACGCGCGAGGACTGCCCCTTCTTCGGCTTGTACATCGGCACGCGCACGAGAGCGGAGCGGTTGTTGTGGCCCCACGTGATGAAGCTGGGAGCCTCGTCACCGCCCCACAGGCGCTTGTAGGAGTTCACGAACTGATTCGTCACGGCGGAGATCTCCGGGGCGTGCCGCAGGAGACCCGCGATGAACTGGCGGCCGACCTTGGAGAGCTGGTACTGCGCGCCCTCCTCGTAGAACGCGTTGACGTCGCCCTCGAACAGCGACATGTGGGTGTGCATGCCGCTGCCGGGCTGGCCGCCGAGGGGCTTCGGCATGAACGTCGCGTAGACGCCCTGCTCGATCGCGACCTCCTTCACGACGGTGCGGAAGGTCATGATGTTGTCCGCCGTCGCGAGGGCATCGGCGTAGCGCAGGTCGATCTCGTTCTGCCCGGGACCGCCTTCGTGGTGGCTGTACTCGACCGAGATGCCGAGGTCCTCCAGCATCCGCACCGAGCGACGGCGGAAGTCGTGCGCCGTGCCGCCCGGCACGTTGTCGAAGTAGCCGGCCGAGTCCACCGGCTCAGGGCCGGCGGGTCCGTAGGAGGAGGACTTCAGCAGGTAGAACTCGATCTCGGGGTGCGTGTAGAACGTGAAGCCGGCGTCGGCGGCCTTCGCGAGCGTGCGCTTGAGGACGTGGCGCGGATCGGCGACGGCGGGCTGGCCGTCCGGCGTCGTGATGTCGCAGAACATGCGCGCCGTCGGGTCGATCTCGCCCCGCCACGGCAGGATCTGGAAGGTCGACGGATCCGGGTGCGCGAGCAGGTCGGACTCGTACGAACGCGTGAGGCCCTGGATCGCGGAGCCGTCGAATCCGAGGCCCTCCGTGAACGCGCCCTCCACCTCGGCCGGCGCGATCGCGACCGACTTGAGGGTGCCGATCACATCGGTGAACCAGAGGCGGACGAACTTGACGCCGCGCTCCTCGATCGTGCGCAGTACGAAGTCCCGCTGCTTGTCCATCGTGTCCTCTCGATGCCGACTTTCCGCCCAGACTATCGGCCCGCGTCGTCGTCCGAGTCCGCCGACACGTCCGGCGCGGACGACGATCCCCAGGAGTCCTCGCGCGCCTCCTCCTCGGCCCACGCGCGGGATCGGCGCTTCATGAGCTCGGGGGCCGCGGCGGCCTCCTCCGCGGTCTCGAACGGGCCCGCGCGGTCCACGGCGGGAGACTCGAAGCCCTTCTCGACCTGGTGGGTCGTGAGGTTGAACCAGTACTTCTCTGCGCCATCGGACATGTCGCGCCTCCTCGTGCGTCGTTGCGGGGTGCCCGTCTCGATCCTAACGAGGCGGTCCGTCCGGAACGAGGTTCCGCCGCCGGTCGGTAGGCTGGGAGCCATGACGGCGCAGGCGACGACAGCGGTCGGTGTGGACATCGGCGGAACAGGCATCAAGGGTGCACTCGTCGACCTCCGGGTGGGGCGACTGCTGAGCGACCGCGTCAAGGTCGCGACGCCGGCAGGAGCGGAGCCGGACGACGTGCTCGCGGCCGTCAAGGTGGTCCTGGAGACGCTCGACGTCACCGACGCGGACGTGCCGCTGGGCGTCGCGTTCCCGGCGATCGTCAAGCACGGCAAGACGCTCTCGGCAGCCAACGTGGCCGACACCTGGATCGGCTTCCCGGCCGAGGAGTTCTTCGAGCAGGGACTCGGGCGGGAGATCCACTTCGCCAACGACGCGGATGTGGCAGGCGTCGCCGAGCTGCGGTACGGCGCCGCGAAAGGGGTCGACGGGCTCACGATCCTGACGACGCTCGGCACCGGCATCGGCACTGCGATGCTGCACAACGGCCACCTGATCCCGAACTCCGAGCTCGGTCACCTGCAACGGGCGAAGCACGGCAAGGATGCCGAGGCGTGGACCGCGTACTCCGCCATGGAGCGCGACGAGCTGACGTTCCCGCAGTGGGCGAAGCGCCTGCAGTGGTACTACAGCCACCTCGAGTTCCTCCTCAGCCCCGACCTCTTCATCGTCGGCGGCGGCGTCTCGAAGCACGCTGAGCAGTTCCTGCCCCTGCTGAAGCTCAACACGCCGATCGTCCCGGCCGTGCACCGCAACAACGCCGGCATCATCGGCGCGGCGGCGCTCGCGCTCGCGGCGGACGTCGGCGTGCAGGGCGAGGAGACGGCCGCGCTGGTCGACAAGGCGACGCGCTGAGAAACCCACGCCCTGCGGCGATGCTCCCGGTGAGGCGAATGGGCCGGCCTGTACGCCGGGTTCTGTTCCGGGGCTGACGCCCCTTCGACGGTCATCTCTCTCGGCGACACGTTGCCGTGCCGCTCCAGCGGCCTACCCGGGGACTCGGCGGGCCGCGTCGTCATCCCCTGTCTGGCCTTGCTCCGGACGAGGTTTACCTTGCGGATCGTGTCACCACGATCCCGGTGGTCTCTTACACCACCCTTTCACCCTTACCGGGACTCGCGTCCCGGCGGTCTGCTCTCTGTGGCACTGTCTCGCGGATCACTCCGGGTGGGTGTTACCCACCATCCTGCCCTGTGGAGCCCGGACGTTCCTCGGTGCGGTCTCCCGCCACGCGACCGTCCAGCCGACCCATTCGCGTGTCCGATCCTAGTCGGCGCGCGCGAAACGCCGGAGGTTCTCCCCCTCGGGGCGTCGGGGTGATAGCGTGTGTTCACCGAGCCGTCTGGGGGGCAGAAGGCTCGGAGCCCATTGGGGGGGCATTCATCATGCGCAAGACAGCTCTATTCCTTGTCGTCGCCGCTGCGCTGGTCTTCAGCGCGCCGAACGCAGCATCCGCTGCCGACGAATCGACAGATTACGGACCCGACGAGCCGCGGACGCCGACGCTCGCGGGATCGACCGTCTCGCCGGCCTGTGATGCCGACGTGCCGTGGATCACGTACTCGATCGTGCTCACCGATCCGGACGATCAATCCACCGGCGACACGGCCCAGCTCACGCTCACGGACGGCTCGAGCTCGGTGACGCTGCCGCTCGGGACGCTGGGTCCCGACGGCACGCTCACCGGCAGCGTCCTCTGGCCCGGCGCGTCCGTGGACGGCAACGGCAACGGCAACGGCTGGCCGGGCTGGGTGTTCCAGAACGGCGAGTGGGTGCAGACCTCGGGCAACTACGCCTGGACGCGCGGCGACATCTCCGCGACGATCCAGGTGAACCCGGAGATCTCGGTCATGCTGTCCTACCCGCAGGCCACGCCGGATTGCGCGGTGTCGCCTTCGGTCACCGGCACGCCGAGTGGGCTGGCGGTCACGGGCGGACAGAGCGACGCGCTCCTCCCGCTCGCCGCGGGTGGCGGTGCAGCGCTGCTGCTCGGCGCCGGCCTCTACGCGGCTCGTCGTCGGCACGCGCGCAGCTGAGCCCGTGACGGGCGACGCGGCGGGCCGCCGGGCTACGCTCCGGCGTACCCGGGTCGTCGTCGCGATCGTCCTGGCTGTGCTGCTCCTCGGAGCAGCCGGCTGGGTGATCGGGCGCGGGTTCCTGGCCAAGAGCGAGCTCGAGTCCCTCGCCGCATCGGCGGGGCGGCTCGAGGACGCCGTGCAGGAGCGTGACATCGCCGCCGTCGAGGCGACGGTGCGCGAGATCGCCGCGCACGCCGGCACCGCCGCCGGCCTCACCTCCGACCCGCTGTGGCGGGCGACCGAGGTGCTGCCGGGCATCGGCGCCAACACGGCGGCCGTGCGGATCGTCTCCGCTCATGCGCGCGACCTCGCGGACGACGCGCTGCCCGTCCTCGAGCTCTTCCGCGCGCACGGGGACGAGGCCGACGCCGGCCTGGATCTCGCCGTCCTGGTCGATGCGCAGGCGCCGCTGGCCACGCTCGCCTCCAGCTTCACGGCAGCGGATGCCGAGCTGTCGGCGATCCGCGTCGATGAGCTCCTGGCACCCGTCGCAGACGGTGTCGGCACACTCGCGGCCGTGGTCGCCGACGGCGCCGAGGTGGCGGACGGCATCAGCTCGGCCGCCCGGATCGCGCCCGGGATGCTCGGGATGGACGGCACGCGACACATCCTGCTCATGATGCAGAATCCGGCCGAGCTGCGGACCGGGGGCGGGCTCAGCGGCAGCTTCGCGCTGCTGACGGCCGAGGACGGCAGGCTCCGTCTCACCGAGCAGGTCGACTCGTCGACGTTCCGTCATCGCCCCGAGGCGATCGTCCCGATCCCGGCGTCCACGACCGAGCTCTACGGGGATGCCGTCGGACGGTACGTGCAGAACGCGTCGATGACGGCGGACTTCGAACTCACGGTCGATCTCGCCACCGCGTGGTGGCGGACGCACTCCGACATCCCGGTGGATGCCGTCGTTTCGATCGACCCGCGCGTCCTGGCCTCGCTCCTCGCCGTCACCGGTCCCGTGGAGATGCCGGGCGGAGCCGCTCTCTCGGCCGACAACCTCGTGAAGGTCATGCTCGTCGACCCGTACCTGACCCTCTCCGGCGCCGAGCAGACGCGCATCCAGCGCGCCGCGACGCAGGCCGTGTTCGATCGGGTCCTCGGCGGCGGGTTCGATCTGTTCGCGTGGGCCACCGCCTTGGCCGATCCGATCGAGGAGGGCAGGGTGGCGCTGTGGAGCGCGCACGCCGACGAGCAGGACGTGCTGGCGGACAGCGCCGTGGCGGGCCCGCTCGCGCGTCATCGCGCCGCCGGCGACGACGCGTACGCGGTGTACTTCAACGACATGACGCAGGGGAAGATGGACTCCTTCCTCGACGTGGCGATCACCGCGGGGGCCGCGCGGTGCCGGACGGACGGCCGCCGCGACGTCGCGGTCACGGTCACGCTGACCTCCCTCGCACCCACCGAAGCCCGCACCTTCCCGGTGCTCATGACCGGTGCGAGCCAGGCGGGCATCGCCCCGGGGGACATCGCGACCCTCGTGACCGTCGCGGCGCCGGCGGGAGCCGATGTCGGCGGGGTCTGGGACGGCGACCGCACCGTCCTGTCGACGAACGTCGAGGACAACGGATTCCCCAGCACGGCCGCGAAGATCACGGTGGCTCCGGGACAGACGAAGAACCTCCAGTTCCGCTTCACGTCGGCGGGCGACGGCGATCCCGTCATCCTGCACACCCCGCTGCTGCGCGATGCGACGGTGGATGCGGAAGAGCCCGCCTGCCGCTGATCCTCACGCCTTCCCGGCGTCCTCCGCGATCCGCAGGTCGAGCGGGAAGTCCAGCGGGAAGTCGCCGAAGAGCAGGCGCCGGGCCGCATCCGCCGCGGCCCGCACGGCCTCCGCGGCCGCGTCGGCCTGCGCCGCGGGGGCGTGCACGATGATCTCGTCGTGGAGGAAGAACGCGAGGTGCGCTCGTCTGCCGAACACGGGGCCGGAGCGGCCGACCTCGTCGACGGGGTCGAAGGCCGCGAGCCGGCCGCGCACGTCGGCCAGCCAGGCGAGAGCCCACTCGGCGGCCGTGCCCTGCACGATGAAGTTGCGCGTGAACCGGCCCCGGTCCCGCGCCGAGCGTCGCGCGCGGGTCTCGTCGGCGGCGGTGGCCTCCGCGGCGCCGGCGCCCGACTGCACGTCGCGCCAGCCCGCCGAGGGCGCCGGCGCGGAGCGCCCGAGCCACGTCGTGACGATCCCGCCGTCCTCCCCGATCCGCGCGGCGTCGTCGACCAGGGTCATCGCGCGTGGGTAGGCCCGGCGGAGGGCCGGCACGAGCCGTCCGCTGTCACCGGTCGTCGCCCCGTACATCGCGCCCAGAACGGCGATCTTCGCCTCCTGCCGGGTCGCCACCACCCCTTCGGCGACGATGCCGGCGTAAAGATCGGTCCCGCGCGCGGCGTCGGCGAGGGCGGTGTCGCGCGCCATCGCCGCCAGCACGCGCGGTTCCAGCTGCGCGACGTCGGCGACGATGAGACGCCAGCCGGGATCGGCCCGGACCGCAGGGCGGAGCTGCCGCGGGAGCTGCAGCGCTCCCCCGCCGGATGAGGCCCAGCGTCCGGTGACGACGCCGCCCGGGACGTAGACCGGACGGAACCGGCCCTCGGCGGCCCACTCCTCCATCCATGCCCAGCCGTTCGCCGACAGCAGCCGCATGAGCTTCTTGTACTCCAGCAGCGGGGCGATCACCGGGTGGTCGTACTGGGCGAGCTCCCACCGGCTCGTCGACGTCGCGAGCACCCCGACGCGGTGCAGCGCGCGCAGCAGCTTGGGCTGCGAGTCGAGGCTCGCCGCGGGGTCGCCGAGGGCGTCCCGCACGCGAACCGCCAGCTCCTCGATCCGCGCGGGGAGCCGACCGGCGACCGGGCGGGGTCCGAGGAGCTCCACGAGGATCGCGTCGTGCACGCCGCCGTCCCACGGCAGTCCTGCGGCGTGCAGCTCGACGGCGATGACGGCTCCGGCCGACTCGGCCGCCAGCAGCAGCCGCAGCCGGCCGGGGTCGGTGGCCGTCTCGAGCGACGCACGCTGACGGGCGAATTCCGCGAGTGCCTCGTCGATGCCGTCCGGGACGGAGGCCCCGCCGCCGCGCTCTTCGAGGTCGAAGAGCGTCTCGGCGGCGGGCGCGACGGCGTCCGCCGCGGGGCCGTCCCATTCCGGGTGCGTGTGCAGCGCGGCGGCATCCGTCACGAGGGTGCTCCCGCGGAGGATCGTGTGGGACAGGCGCAGGTCGTGGCAGCGCGACACGACCACACCGGCGGCAAGGAGCGGCGGATACCACCGCGCCGTGTCGCTCCAGACCCAGCGCCGCGCCGGACCGGCGGCCGTCACGAGGGCCGGCAGGGCGGTCGACGCCACGGCGGTGCGTCGGCGTTCGCTGCCGTCGCCGGTCAGATCGGCGATGACCAGGTTCCCGTCCGGGCTCCGCCCGAGGACGCTCCAGACCGGATCGTCGACCGTCATCGCGGGAACGCGTGCCGGGTCAGAGACCGGTTTCGTCGCCGCGCACGAGGATGCCGCCGCACTCCGGGCAGGTGACGACGTCGTCCGCCGCGGCCTGCCGCAGGGTCTGGAGGTCGGTGCCGGAGAGGACCATGTTGCAGCCTTCGCAGGTGCGGCGACGCAGGAGCCCGGCGCCGACGCCGCGCGCGGCGAGCTTCTCGTAGAGCCCCACGAGGTCGGCCGGGATCTCTGCGGCGACGGCCTCGCGGTCGCGCGTGGCAGCCTCGAACCGTGCCGTCGCGTCGGCGACGGCGGACTTGCCCTCCGCGCTCAGCCGCGCGCCCTCGTCGTTGATGGCGGCGATGAGGGTCTCCTGCGCGAGCACGTCGGCGTCGGCGGTCTCCAGCCGCTCCATGATCTCGAGCTCGAGGTCTTCCAGGTCGCTCTTGCGCTTCGTCAGCGACGCGATCTCGTGCTCCAGGCCCTGCGCCTCCTTCGCGTTGGCGCTCGTCGCGAGCCGCTCCGCGTCGCGCGCCGCGCGGGCGTCCACCAGCGCGACGTCCGACTCGAGCCGCGACAGCTCGGTCTTGGCGTCGTCGCGGACGCCGAGGAGACGGGTCAGCTCCGCCGACAGCTCCTTGCGCTGGGCGAGCAGCTCCTGCACGCGGGCCGTCTGCTCGGGGTGCCGACGCTGGTGGTCCGCGTGGCGGACGGTCGCGTCGAGCGCGGCGAGGTCGAGGAGACGGCGCTGATCGGAGGGGCTGGCTTTCACAGTCCCCAACCTACCCCGCCCCCTCTCGCACGAGACCCGATCGGTCTAGCATGTGGGCTCTGACGCCCATGCGAAGGAGCCGTGAGATGAGCCTCATGAGGACGAAGTCCGTCGAGCAGTCGATCGCCGACACCGAGGAGCCGGAGTTCCGGCTCAGGAAATCCCTGTCTGCCCTCGATCTGACGGTCTTCGGCGTCGGGGTCGTCATCGGCGCGGGCATCTTCACGCTCACCGGCCGCGCCGCGCACGAGGTCGCCGGCCCCGCCATCGTCGTGAGCTTCGTCGTCGCCGCGATCGCGTGCGCGCTGGCCGCCATGTGCTACGCCGAGTTCGCCTCGACGGTCCCCGTCTCCGGTTCGGCGTACACCTTCTCCTACGCGTCGCTCGGCGAGCTGTTCGCATGGATCATCGGGTGGGATCTGATCCTGGAGATGTTCCTCGGCGCGAGCGTCGTCGCACAGGGCTGGAGCGCCTATCTCGGCGTGCTGCTCGAGCAGCTCGGGATGCCGATCCCCGCCGTCATCGGCTACGGCGGCACCGTCGACCTCATGGCGGTCATCCTCGTGCTCGTCCTCGGCGCGCTCATGACCCTCGGCATCCGCGAGTCGATGCGCGTGAACCTCGTGCTCGTCGCCGTGAAGCTGTTCATCGTGCTGTTCGTCATCGTCGCCGGCATCCTGTTCATCGATCCCGCGAACTACTCGCCCTTCGTGCCGGCCACGGCGCCGCGCGAAGCGGCCTCCGGACTCACCCAGCCGCTCCTGCAGTTCCTCTCCGGCGCCGAGCCGATGGCGTTCGGCCTCGGCGGGATCTTCGCCGGCGCCGCCCTCGTCTTCTTCGCCTACATCGGGTTCGACGTGGTCGCGACGACGGCGGAGGAGACGAAGAACCCGCAGCGCGACCTGCCGATCGGCATCATCGCATCGCTCGCGATCTGCACGGTCCTGTACTGCGCCGTCGCGCTCGTGGTGACCGGCATGGTCTCCTACCAGGACCTCGACCCGGCGGCCGCGCTCGCCAACGCCTTCGCCTTCCACGGGCAGACCTGGATGGCCACCGTGATCTCCGCCGGTGCCGTCGCGGGCCTCACAACGGTCGTCCTGACGCTGCTGATCGGTGCAACGCGCATCATCTTCGCCATGTCGCGCGACGGTCTGCTGCCCGAACGGCTCGCGAAGGTGCACCCCACCCGCCGCACGCCGTGGCTCATCTCCATCATCGTGACGGCGATCGTCGCCGTCGTCGCCGGCTTCACACCCGTCGGGGTGCTCGAGGAGATGGTGAACATCGGGACGCTGTCGGCGTTCATCCTCGTGTCGGTCGGCGTCATCGTGCTGCGCCGCAGCCGCCCCGATCTTCCGCGCGGATTCCGCGTGCCGTGGAATCCGTGGCTCCCGGGGCTGTCCGCGGTCATCTGCATCTACCTGACGCTCAACCTGACGGTGGAGACGTGGCTCCGGTTCATCATCTGGCTCGTTCTGGGCTTCGTCGTCTACTTCGCGTACTCGCGGCGCAACTCGAGGCTCGGACGCGGTGCGCGGCCGGACCACGCGTCGCGGCGGGGCTAGACGCCGTCCGGCGGCGCCGCGCGCCGCAGCCGGACCAGCCGGTAGCCCACGCCGACGACGAGCACGGTGAGGCCGACGACGATCGAGGCGGGCGGCAGCGTGACGACCAGCACGAGACAGCCGGCGGCACCGAGCACCTGGAGCCCTCGCACGTAGCGGCGGTGCTCACGGGTCTGCGTGAAGGCGGCGACGTTGGCGATCAGGTAGTACAGCAGCACGCCGAAGGAGGAGAACCCGATCGCACCGCGCAGGTCGACGACGAGCACGAGGATGCCGACGACGGCTGCGAGGGCGACGTCGGCGTGATGCGGGACCCGATACGTCGGGTGGACACCGGCGAGCCAGGTCGGGAGGTCGCCGTTGCGCGCCATCGCCAGGGCGGTCCGCCCGACCCCCGCCACGAGGGCCAGCAAGGCGCCGAGCGCCGCCGCCGCCGCGCCGACGCGGACGATCGGGGCCGCCCAGTGCGCGTCGGCGACGGTCACGACCTCCACGAGGGGGGCTGTGGCGGTCGCGAGCCGGTCCGGACCCAGAACGAGCAGCACCGTGACGGCGACCAGCGCGTAGACGACCAGGACCAGCGCCAGCGCGGTCACGATGGCCCGCGGGATGGTGCGCCGAGGCTCCTTCACCTCCTCGCCCATCGTCGCGATCCGCGCGTAGCCCGCGAACGCGAAGAAGAGCAGCCCGGCCGACTGCAGGATGCCGTACGGCCCTCCCGCGAACAGCTCGCCGTCGAACCCGGTCGGAGCCCGATCTCCGGCCGTGAGCCCCACCACCACGACGAGGCCGAGGACGAGGAGCACCACCGTCACGATGATCCGGGTGAGGCGGGCCGTCCGGGTGACGCCGCGATAGTTCACCGCCGCGAGCCCCAGGACCGCAGCGACCGCGACCGGCTTCTCCCATCCGGCGGGGGCGGCGTACGCCGCGAAGGTCATCGCCATCGCCGCGCAGCTCGCCGTCTTGCCCACCACGAAGCTCCACCCGGCGAGGAAGCCGGGCCATGCGCCCAGGCGCTCCCGGCCGTAGACGTAGGTGCCGCCGGACGTCGGGTACTGCGCGGCCAGCTGCGCCGACGCCGTGGCGTTGCAGAAGGCGACGATCCCGGCCATCGCCAAGCCGATCAGCAGACCGGCGCCCGCGGCGGCGGCGGCCGGAGCGAACGACGCGAAGATGCCCGCCCCGATCATCGAGCCCACCCCGATCACGACGGCGTCGAACGTGCCGAGTCGGCGGGCGAGGGCGGGACCGGAGCTCATCGCGGGAATGCTAGCGGGTGAAGGTGACGGTGGGCCCTGCCGGGATCGAACCGACGACATCCACGGTGTAAACGTGGCGCTCTACCAGCTGAGCTAAAGGCCCCTCCCCCCAGTGTAGGAGGCCGCGGCGGGGCACCCCGCCCCGCCGCAGAGTCGCTAGGCTGAGTGGCGATGCGTTGTCCGTGCTGTACAAAGCCGCGCGCGTCCGAAGCCCCATTCCTGGCATGACCTGCCAGACGACGAAAGGTCTCCCGTGACTGTCAACGATCAGGATCCGTACTCGCAGGGCCCGCTGGACAGCGATCCCGACGAGACGGCGGAGTGGCGGGAGTCCCTCCAGCAGCTCGTGGATGCCAAGGGCGCCGGGCGCGGCCGCGAGATCATGCTGAGCCTCCTGCAGACCTCGCACGAGCTGCAGCTCAACGTGCCGCAGGTCCCGACGACGGACTACATCAACACGATCGCGCCCGAGAACGAGCCCGAGTTCCCCGGTGATGAGGAGCTGGAGCGCCGCTACCGCCGGTGGATCCGCTGGAACGCCGCCCTCACGGTGCACCGCGCGCAGCGCCCCGGCATCGGCGTCGGCGGGCACATCTCCACCTACGCGTCCTCTGCCTCGCTGTACGAAGTGGGCTTCAACCACTTCTTCCGGGGTCTGGACCACCCCGGCGGCGGCGACCAGATCTTCATCCAGGGTCACGCCTCCCCCGGCATCTACGCCCGGTCCTTCCTCGAGGGTCGGCTCTCCGCCGACCAGCTCGACGGCTTCCGCCAGGAGAAGTCCAAGGCGCCCGTCGGCATCCCGTCCTACCCGCACCCGCGTCTGATGCCGGATTACTGGCAGTTCCCGACTGTCTCGATGGGTCTCGGTCCGATCAACGCCATCTACCAGGCGATGAACAACAAGTACCTGACGAACCGCGGCGTCAAGGACCTCTCCGACTCGCACGTTTGGGCGTTCCTCGGCGACGGCGAGATGGACGAGGTCGAAAGCCGCGGCCAGCTGCAGGTTGCCGCGAACGAGGGCCTGGACAACCTGACGTTCGTCGTCAACTGCAACCTCCAGCGCCTCGACGGCCCGGTCCGCGGCAACGGCAAGATCATCCAGGAGCTGGAGAGCTTCTTCCGCGGCGCGGGCTGGAACGTCATCAAGGTCGTCTGGGGTCGCGGCTGGGACGAGCTGCTCGACGTCGACCGCGCCGGCGCGCTCGTGCACCTCATGAACACGACGCCGGACGGCGACTTCCAGACCTACCGCGCCGAGGACGGCAAGTTCATCCGCGACCACTTCTTCGGTCGCGACGAGCGCACCGCCGACATGGTCAAGGACTGGTCGGACGAGGACATCTGGGGCAAGCTCCGCCGCGGTGGCCTGGACTATCAGAAGCTGTACGCGGCGTACGACGCCGCCGTCAAGCACAAGGGTCAGCCCACCGTCATCCTCGCCAAGACGATCAAGGGCTACGGTCTCGGTCACCACTTCGAGGGCCGCAACGCGACCCACCAGATGAAGAAGATGACCCTCGAGGACCTCAAGCACTTCCGCGACTCGATGCGCATCCCGATCACGGACGCGCAGCTCGAGGAGAACCCGTACGCCCCGCCGTACTACCACCCGGGCAACGAGGACGAGACGATCCAGTACATGATCGAGCGTCGTCGCGGCCTCGGCGGGTTCCTGCCCGAGCGCCGCACGCACCACGTGCCGATCAACCTCCCCGACGACAGTGCGTACGCGCTGCCGAAGAAGGGCTCCGGCACGCAGGAGATCGCCACGACGATGGCGTTCGTGCGTCTGCTGAAGGACCTGCTGCGGGCGAAGGACTTCGGCCACCGCATCGTCCCGATCATTCCCGACGAGGCGCGCACGTTCGGCATGGACGCGTACTTCCCGACGGCCAAGATCTACAACCCGAACGGGCAGAACTACACGTCGGTGGACCGTGAGCTGCTCCTGGCGTACAAGGAGAGCCCGCAGGGCCAGATCCTGCACGTCGGCATCAACGAGGCGGGCGCCGTCGCGGCGTTCACCGCGACGGGCACCTCGTACTCGACGCACGGCGAGCCGCTCATCCCGGTCTACGTCTTCTACTCGATGTTCGGCTTCCAGCGCACCGGTGACGCCCAGTGGGCCGCCGGCGACCAGATGGCGCGCGGGTTCATCATCGGCGCCACCGCCGGCCGCACGACGCTGACGGGCGAAGGCCTGCAGCACGCCGACGGCCACTCCCACCTGCTGGCATCCACGAACCCGGCGACGGTCTCCTACGACCCCGCGTACGGGTACGAGATCGCGCACATCGTGCGGTCGGGCCTGGAGCGCATGTACGGCGGGAACCACGCCGACCCGAACGTCATGTACTACATCACGGTCTACAACGAGCCGCTCGTGCAGCCGGCCGAGCCGGAGCACGTCGACGTCGAGGGCATCGTCCGCGGCATCCACCGCATCTCCGTCGGCGAGGGCGATGGGCACCGCGTGCAGCTCCTCGCCTCGGGCGTCGGGGTGCCGTGGGCACTCGAGGCGCAGCAGCTGCTCCGCGAGGACTGGGGTGTCGTGGCCGACGTCTGGTCGGTGACGAGCTGGACCGAGCTGCGCCGAGACGGCCTGGCCGCCGACGAGCACAACTTCCTGCACCCGCTCGACGAGCCGCGCACGGCGTACGTGACGCAGAAGCTCGCGGACTCCGAGGGCCCGATCATCGCGGTCAGCGACTTCATGCACGCCGTCCAGGACCAGATCCGGCCGTGGGTGCCGCGCTCGTACGCGACGCTCGGTGCCGACGGGTTCGGCTTCTCCGACACCCGTGCCGCAGCACGCCGGTTCTTCAAGATCGACGGGCCGTCCCTCGTCGTGCGGACGCTGCAGTCGCTCGCCGATGAAGGTCGCGTGGACCGCGCGCTGTCGGCGCAGGCGATCGAGAAGTACCGTCTGCAGGATGTGACCGCCGGCACGAGCGGAAACGCCGGCGGCGAGAGCTGACGGCCTCGATGCCCGTTCGCCCGACGGCGCAGGAGAAGGCGGAGACCCTCGCATGGCTGCGGCGTATCTCCGGGGACCTCGCGACCATCACGATCAAACGGCTCGAGGACTCTCTGCCCTGGTACGCGGAGATGCCGCCCGCGCGACGCTCGACCGTCGGGCTCGTCGCGCAGGCGGGCATCTCCTCGTTCATCCAGTGGTACGACGACCCCACCTCCACGCCGTGGATCGCGGCCGACATCTTCGCCGCTGCTCCCCGCGAGCTGCTGCGCAGCGTCAGCCTGACCCAGACCCTGCAGCTCATCCGCGTCACCGTCGAGGTGACCGAGGAACGGGTCGCCGGTCGCGGTGAGGACCTGCGTGAGAGCATCCTGCTCTACTCGCGCGAGGTGGCCTTCGCCGCCGCCGACGTCTACGCCCGCGCCGCCGAGGCGCGGGGACTGTGGGATGCGCGGCTGGAGGCGCTCGTCGTCGACTCGATCCTGACGGGCGAGGCCGACGAGGAGCTGCCGAGTCGTATCGCGGCACTCGGCTGGCACGGGCACGGCGAAGTCGCGGTCCTCGTCGGCACGACGCCCCCGCAGTTCGACGTCGACCAGCTGCGGCGTCTCGCGCGCAAGCTCGGCGTCGACGTCCTGATCGGCGTGCAGGGCTCGCGGCTCGTGCTCGTGATCGGCCGGGCCGACCTGCCCGGGCGCGAGGACTCCGCGGCCGAGCCGCTTCCGTTCTCCGAGATCGCGAAGCGACTGGAGCCCGGGTTCGGTGCCGGACATCTCGTGCTCGGCCCGCCGGTGGCCGCCCTCATCGACGCCGGGCAGAGCGCTCGCGCCGCCCTCGCCGGCTTCGCCGTCGCGAAGGCGTGGCGCCACGCCCCGCGTCCCGTCGAGGCCGACGACCTCCTGCCCGAGCGGGCACTGGCCGGCGACTCGGTCGCGAAGGTCACGCTCGTCGAACGGATCTACCGCCCGCTGCAGGCGCACTCCACCGATCTCGTGCTGACGCTGTGGAGCTACCTCGACAACGGCCGGTCGCTCGAGGCGACGGCGCGGGAGCTGTTCGTGCACCCGAACACCGTGCGCTACCGGCTCAAGCGGGTCTCCGACGTCATCGGCTGGGACGCCACCGGGCCGCGTGAGGCTCTCATCCTGCAGACGGCCCTCATCCTCGGCTCGATCGGCACCGAGGTCACCCGTCGGCGTCCCGCTCCCCCGCGCCGTGGCTGAGTGAGAGCTGGGAACGGCCGCGCTGTTGAGGCATGCTGTGTATGACGCGCACAAAGGATTCGGCGTTTCTTGTGACCCCTTCGCCAGTCGGGGCCGTCGTGTTCTTGGGAGGATGGTGGAGTGATTGTCGTCGTCTGCCCCGGACAGGGCTCCCAGACCCCCGGGTTCCTCGCTCCTTGGCTCGAACTCGACGGTGCGCGTGAGCGCCTCGATGCCTTCTCCGCGTCGTCCGGTGTCGATCTCGTCGCACACGGCACCACATCGGATGCCGACACGATCCGCGACACCGCCATCGCCCAGCCGCTCATCGTCGCGGCCAGCGTCCTGGCCTGGTCGGCCCTCACGGATCGGGCGGGCGCGGCCCGTCCGGGCGGCGTCGCCGGCCACTCCGTCGGCGAGGTGGCCGCGCTGATCGCCGCGGGCGTCGTCTCCGCGGAGGACGGCATGCGCCTCGTGGGTGAGCGCGGCCGTGCCATGGCCGAAGCCGCGGCCGTCGAGAAGACCGGCATGAGCGCCGTGATCGGCGGGGACCAGGATGCCGTGCTCGCGCGGCTCGCGGAACTCGACCTCACCCCCGCCAACTACAACGGGGCCGGCCAGGTCGTCGCCGCGGGGGCGCTCGAGCCTCTCGCGGCGCTGGCGGCCGAGCCGGTCGCCGGCACCCGCGTCATCCCGCTGCAGGTGGCAGGCGCCTTCCACACCCGGTTCATGCTCCCCGCCGTCGAGCGCCTGCGCTCCGCCGCCGACGGCGTCGCCGTCTCCGCGCCCAGCACGACCCTGTGGACCAACCGCGACGGCACCGTCGTGGACGACGGCGCCGCGGCGCTCGACCTTCTGGTCGGGCAGGTCGCCAACCCTGTCCGGTGGGACCTCTGCATGGCATCCTTCGCCGAGCACGGGGTCACCGGCATCATCGAACTCACGCCCGCCGGCACCCTCACCGGGCTCGCCAAGCGGGCGCTCCGCGGCGTACCGTCGGTCGCGGTGAAGACCCCCGACGACCTCGCGGCCGCGACCGCCCTGCTGACAGGAGACGCCGCATGACCGTCACGCTCAACCAGGCGACCGGACCCGCGTACACGCGCATCTACTCGTACGGCGCCGCACGTGGTGAGAACGCGGTTCCCAACGACGACCTCATCGGACCCATCGACTCCAGCGATGAGTGGATCCGTCAGCGCACCGGCATCATCACCCGCTCGCGCGCCGTCGCGGGCACGAGCGCGATCGACCTCGCGGCGGACGCCGCGGCCGAGGCCGTCGAGCGCGCCGGCATCCCGGCCGACCAGATCGACGCCGTCATCGTGGCGACCGTGTCCAACCCGAAGCAGACCCCGTCGGTGTCGGCGATCGTCGCCGATCGCATCGGTGCCAACCCCGCCGCCGCGTACGACGTGAACGCCGCCTGCGCGGGGTTCGCGTATGCCGTCGCGCAGGCCGACGCTCTGATCCGCGCGGGCGCCGCGCACTACGCCGTCGTCATCGGCGCGGAGAAGCTCAGCGACATCGTCGACCCGACCGATCGCTCGATCTCGTTCCTGCTGGGCGACGGCGCCGGCGCCGTCGTGATCGGGCCGAGCGACTTCCCGGGGATCGGCCCCACGGTGTGGGGCTCGGACGGCTCGAAGGCCGACGCGGTCGGCATGAACCACACGCTCGTCGAATTCCGCGACGGGCAGGCGCCGTGGCCGACGCTCCGCCAGGAGGGCCCGACGGTGTTCCGCTGGGCCGTCTGGGAGATGGTCAAGGTCGCCCGCAAGGCGCTCGAGGAGGCCGGCGTCGAGCCCGGCGACCTCGCCGCCTTCGTGCCGCACCAGGCCAACATGCGCATCATCGACGAGTTCGCCAAGCAGCTGAAGCTGCCCGAGTCGGTCGTGATCGGCCGCGACATCGAGACGACCGGCAACACCTCGGCCGCCTCGATCCCCCTCGCCACGCACCGGCTCCTCGAAGAGCACCCCGAGCTCAGCGGCGGGCTGGCCCTGCAGATCGGCTTCGGCGCCGGGCTCGTCTTCGGCGCCCAGGTCGTCGTCCTCCCCTGACCGCGCGCACCCCACACCTAAACTGAACAGCGGCCCGGCCGGGCCCGCGACCGCCACCGAACAAGGAGAAACCATGGCATTCACGAACGACGAGGTCCTCGCAGGGCTTGCCGAGCTCATCACCGACGAGACCGGCATCTCGGCCGACGAGGTCGCGCTGGAGAAGTCCTTCACCGATGACCTCGACATCGACTCCATCTCGATGATGACGATCGTCGTCAACGCCGAGGAGAAGTTCGGCGTCACCATCCCCGACGAAGAGGTCAAGAACCTCAAGACCGTCGGCGACGCTGTCACGTTCATCACGTCGAACCAGGCGTAGCCCCGACACCGGTGGGGGCGTGAGCCCCCACCGGAGCATCCCGAGGAGACCATGAGCATTCCCCGAATCGTCGTCACCGGCATCGGCGCCTCGTCGCCCATCGGCGGCACCGCACCGGAGAGCTGGTCGGCGCTGCTGGCCGGCGCATCCGGCGCCCGCACGCTCGAATACGACTGGGTCGAGCAGTACAACCTGCCCGTCACGTTCGCGGCGCAGGCACTCGTCCGCCCCGACACCGTGCTGGAGCGCCCCGTCGCGAAGCGCCTGGACCCGTCCTCGCAGTTCGCGCTCGTCGCCGCGCAGGAGGCCTGGGCTGATGCCGGTGCACCCGAGGTCGACCCGGACCGTCTGGGTGTCGACTTCGCGACCGGCATCGGGGGTCTGTGGACCCTGCTGGACGCCTGGGACACGCTGCGGGAGAAGGGACCCCGGCGCGTGCTGCCGATGACCGTCCCGATGCTCATGCCGAACGCCGCCGCCGGCAACCTGTCCCTGCACTTCGGGGCGCGGGCGTACGCCCGCACCGTGGCGAGCGCGTGCGCATCGAGCACGGAGTCGATCGTCAACGCGATCGAGCACCTCCGCGACGGCCTCGCGGATGTCGTGATCGCCGGTGGCACGGAGTCCGTCATCCACCCGGTGACGATCGCATCCTTCTCCTCCATGCAGGCGCTCTCGCGCCGCAACGACGACCCCGCGACGGCCTCCCGTCCCGCGAGCATCGACCGTGACGGCTTCGTCATGGGCGAGGGTGCCGCCGTCCTCATCCTCGAGACCGAGGAGCACGCCAAGGCCCGCGGGGCGAAGATCTACGCCGCCGTCGTCGGCGGTGGCGTCACCGCGGACTCGTACCACATCACGGCCAACGATCCCGAGGGCACCGGTGCCGCACGTGCCGTGCGGCTCGCCCTCGAGATGGCCGACGCCTCTCCGGACGACGTCACGCACATCAACGCGCACGCGACCTCGACGCCGGTGGGCGACCCGAACGAGTACGTGGCGCTGAAGACCGTGTTCGGCGATCGCATCGACGACATCCCGGTGTCGGCGACGAAGGCCTCCACGGGTCACCTGCTCGGCGGCACGGGCGCACTCGAGGCGATCTTCACGATCATGGCCCTGCAGGAGCGTCTCGCACCGCCGACGATCAACCTCACCGAGCAGGACCCCGCCGTCCCGTTCCGCCTCTCCGGCGAGCCGACGCCGTTGGGCTCCGGTCAGCAGCTGGCGATCAGCAACTCGTTCGGGTTCGGCGGGCACAACGCCGTCGCCGCGTTCGCGTCGGTCTGACCCGCATCCCGACGAACAAGAACGCCCCCGGGAAGCCATCCGGGGGCGTTCTTCATGTCAGACGGTGCGGAACGCGGTCCCGGATCCCGGGACACCCGTCGACCGAGCCCGGTACTGGCGCCTCGCGCCGTCTGAAGTCTTCAGTTGTGGAGTGTCGCGAAGCGGAGGGGCGTCTCAGCCGACCTTGTGGTTCAGCCGACCCCGTGGTTCAGCCGACCTTGTGGAGCCAGACGACGGGTGCGTCGTCGCTCGCGTGCCGGAAGGGCTCGAGCTCGTCGTCCCACGCGGCGCCGAGCGCGACGTGCAGCTCGCGCTGGAGTTCGAACGCGTCACCCGCGGCGATCTCCATCGCGTACCGCAGCCGGTCCTCGCCGATGACGACATTGCCGGCCGTGTCGGTCTGCGCGAAGTGGATGCCGAGACCCGGCGTGTGCAGCCAGCGACCGCCGTCGCTGCGCGGCGTCGGGTCCTCCGTCACTTCGAAGCGGAGATGCTCCCAGCCGCGGATCGCGGTCGCGAGGGACGCGCCGGTGCCGGCCGGTCCCTCCCAGTAGAACTCCGCGCGCCGACTGCCGGCGAGTACCGGCTGGTCGGCCCAGTCGAAGTTCACCGCACGCCCCAGCGCGCGTCCGACCGCCCACTCGAGGTGGGGGCACAGCGCGCGTGGCGCGGAGTGGATGAAGATCACTCCGCGCGCCTGTGGTGTCGCCATTTCGTCTCCGTTTCATCAGGTGCGTCTTCCCCTACGACCTGAGTGCCGGAGTGCGGCGGTGTATGCGGTTGTGGGGCCATTATCCCCCACGGGCCGCGCGAATCACAACCCTGTCATTCGGCGCGTTTCGGGGACCGCGCCGCGGCGCCGGACGAGATGCGCCGTGGCAGCGTGGGGCATGGCCTGGGACGCCCAGATCGCCGAAGATCGAGGGATCACTGGCGCTCCCTGGAAGGGTCGAGCTATGGAGTACGACGCTCGACTTCCAGCCCAAGGAGATCAGGGGCTCGGGCGACCTCTGGATCGCGGAGGGGCTGCTCAGCTACGACGGCGGCGACCCGCTCCACTACGTCAAGATCATGGAGTTCCGCGGCGAGAAGGTCGCCCGCGAGACGCTCTCCTTCGAGGAGCCCTTCCCGGCACCGGAGTGGCGGAAGCCGTGGGCGGCCGAGGGGCCGCGGCCCACGCGTCAGCATGACCTCCCCGCGCATGTCCTCGGCGGAAACTGACGCGCGCAGCGCGGGAGGCCCCTACCCTTCGTAGGTGTCGGTCCAGGACGCGATGTCCACGCCGTGGTTGTCGGGTGAGGCGAGCGACCACCAGGCGGGCGCGTAGGAGTCATCGGCGAGCCGGCCCCCGGCCGCGATCGCGGCATCCACGCGCGCTCGGGCCTGGTCGGCCGGCACGAAGACGTCGAGATGTGTCCGCCCACGTGCCGGCGCATCGCCGGTGATCGGATTGAACGCGAGCTGCGGCCCGCAGCGCAGCGGATCGACGGCATCCGTGTCGCCGAGCGCCTCATAGCCGAGCGCCGCCAGGAAGAACGGTCGCGCGTCCGCCTGCGAGTGCTGGGCGACGTAGATGCCGACCGACTGCGCCGACGAGGGATCGGGCGTCAGCCGCAGCGCGGCGGCCGCCCGCGACACTGCCGCGGCGAAGGGCCCCGCGGACGCAGGGATCCCCTCCGGAGCGGGGATCCGCACGACGACCCCCTCGGGTCGCACGTCGATGTCCGGCAGGATGCCGAACTCCTCGGCCGCGGCGACGACCGGGGCGACGAGGCCCGCCGCCTGGGCGAGCGAGCTCGCGGTGAAGACGGCCTGCGGGCCGGTGCCCGTGACGCGCCAATCGGAGACGCCCGGAGACCGGTGGAACGCGGCCGCCGAGATCGGAGTCGAGTCGTCGGTGGGTTCGCCCATGAGGAGCTCCTTCGCTGTCCGAGTCCACGCCGGTGACGAGCGAGGGCCTCGCGAGGACTCCACGGTACCCGGGGCGTGCGACGCGGGGAATGTCGCCATCTGTAGGGCGGGTGGGACTTGAACCCACGATCGTCGGGTTATGAGCCCGCTGCCTTGACCAGCTTGGCCACCGCCCCCTGCGACAGAGAGCCTACCGGAGCGCCGCGGCGCGCCCGGCTCAGTGCCGGTGCGGGCCGAGCGGCCGCTCGTCGTCGACGGGCGGGTCGGGCCACACCTTCGACACCGCCTCGGTGATCCGGATGGAACCGGTGCGCGGGGACGGGCCGTCGACGGTCTCGCTCCCCCGCTGGATCGGGATCTCCTGGCTGTCGCTGACCACCTGAGGATGGTGCCGAGCCAGCTGGAAGACCCCTGCGACCGCCATCGCCCCGGCGATCGCGAAGCCGACGTAGGCCCACAGCGGTGCGTTCACGGCCTCGCGGAGGACGATCAGGCCGATGAGGATGGCGACGATCGGGTCGATGACGGTGAGCCCGGCGATCACGAGGTCGGGCGGCCCGGACGCGTAGGCGGTCTGGACGAAGTACGCGCCGATGGCCGTTCCGGCGAGCAGCGCCGCGAGGCAGACGAGCGTCAGCCACTCGAAGTCGCCGGTCTGGATCCGGCTGATGACGACCTTGGCGAGCGTCGCGACGAAGCCGTACATGATGCCCGCCGCGACGATGTAGAAGAGCGCGGCGATGCGCTTGCGCAGCCAGAGCCACAAGCCGGTCAGCACGATCGTGACGGCGCCGAGGATGAGGAGGATCGTGATGAGCTGGCTGTCCAGCACACGCGTCTCGGTCGCGAAGAGGGCCGCGATCGTGATGAAGACGAAGATGCCGCCGACGCACAGCGCGATCGCCGTGAGCGAGCGCTTCGTGGGGCGGTGTCCGCTGATGCGCGCGTTGAGCAGCGTCGTGATGACGAGCGAGATCGCCCCGACCGGCTGCACGAGGATCAGCGGAGCGAAGGACAGGGCCGCGAGCTGGCACACGATCGCCAACCCGAGCATCACGGTGCCGGCGACCCAGGACGGCCTCGTCAGCAGACGCAGAAGCTGTCCGCCGGTGAGTCCCCCGCCGCCGTCGACGTGGCTCAGCGCTTCGACCTTCTGGACGCCGCGATGCTGGTACTGCGCGCCGAACGACATGAAGACCGCGCCGAGCAGGGCGAGCGGGATGCCGATCAGGATTGCGGGATCACGGAAGACGCCCACCACCTGGTCGGCGATGTCGTCGAGCGGCATGGCCAGGGCTTCCACCCCTCGACACTAACGGCCCGCGCGGCTCGATAGGCTCAAGGACGTGGCTGTTCTCCCGATTCGCATCATGGGCGATCCCGTCCTGCACTCCATTGCCTCCCCCGTGGGCGAGGTGACCGATGAGATCCGCACCCTCGTCGCCGACATGTTCGAGACGATGGATGCCGCCCCCGGCGTCGGCCTCGCCGCGCCCCAGGTGGGTGTCGGTCTCCGCATCTACACGTACTCCTACCCCGACGACGACGGCGAGCCGTGGCGGGGCGTCATCCTCGATCCCGTCCTGTGGATGACGCCGCCGGAGCCGGGCACACCCGACGACGACGACGAGTCGGAGGGATGTCTCTCGTTTCCGGGCGAGCGTTTCCCGCTGCGGCGCTCCGACGAGGTCCGGGTGACCGGCACGGACCTGGAAGGCGCACCCGTCGAGATCCACGTCACCGGATGGCGTGCGCGCATCATGCAGCACGAGTTCGACCATCTGAACGGCATCCTCTACATCGACCGGCTCGACGATGCGGACTGGAAGACGGTGCAGAAGATCGCGCGCAAGCGGGGCTGGGGCCGTCCCGGGAGCAGCTGGCAGCCCGGCGTCGACGACATCGACGCGTAGCAGCCGCGCCGACTCAGCGCACGACGGCCGTGACGGTCGCCAGCCGGGCGAGCACCTCCTGGCTGATGGAGCCGAGCAGGAAGCGCGCGATCGCGCCCCGGCCGTGCGTGCCGACGACCGTGAGCCGCGCGGATGCCGCGAGTTCGTTGAGGACGTGCGACGGATACCCGCGTTCGACGCGCCGGACGACCTGCACATCGGGGTAGTCCTCCGCGATCCCCGCGATCGACAGGGCGAGGATCTCCTCGGTCGCCGCCTGCATGTTCGTGAGGTACAGCTCCGGATAGACCGCGAGACCGTTGCGCGGCGCCTGAAGCGGCGTCCACACCGCGCACGCGGTGAGGGGTTCGCCGAGGCGGTCGGCTTCGGCCGCCGCGAAGCGGATCGCCCGTTCGGACACCTCCGAACCGTCCACGCCCACCACGATGCCCGACCGGGCGCCCAGGTCGATGTCCGGGACGACGACGACCGGGCAGGCGGCGCCCGCGGCGATGCGGATACCGTGCATGCCGCGCGCGGGACCGGATCCCGGACCGGTGTAGTCACTGCCGATGACGAGGAGATCCGCCGATGCCGACGCGTCGATGAGCTTCGCGACCGGGTTGCCGTTGTCGACGCGGGTCGTGATCTCCACGCCGCGCCCGCGCACGCGGTCCGCCTCGAGATCCAGCATCTTCTGCGCCGCGGCACGCGCGTCGATGACGACATCCGCTTCGCCGACGGTGCCCATCGCCCCGCCCACGACGGCGACCAGTTCGACGCGCTGGCGGTTCTCGGCCGCGCGGGCGACGGCCCAGTCCACAGCGCGGGGCGAGACGGGAGCTCCGGTCACGCCGACGACGATCATCTCAGCCATGGTGCCCTCCATTGGGATCCGCTTGCCCCACACGATAGCCCTCGGGCGGAGTCTTCGCCGTGGGGTCGGCCGTGAGAAACGGAGGCGCCGGGGGAAGGGTGAAGGCCAGGGGTGGAAGCCCTGGCCTTCGTTCGGGATCCGCGCAGATGACGCGGGATTCCCGACTGCCAGTGTACCCGCCAAATGGTCACGTACGAATCCGATATCTGGCAGACTCTTCATCTGTAGGCGGCTGGGGCCGCCTCGTGACGACCGCACGAAGCACAGTGGGGACCGTGCTTGCGGCTGTCGCCGGCTTGCACGCGCCGCCAGGGAGTAGACGCATGACCGACCTGATCGCCAGGACCATCCGACGCACCGCCGACGCCGCCGGCAGCGTCACGGTCGGCCTGGCACCGCGCATGGATGAGAACAGCTTCCGTGTCTTCCTGGGCGACGCCTATCTCGGCGACGTCGTGTCACGCACCACGCAGACCCGCAAGCGCGTTCCGGGGACCCATCTCGTCCTGACCGGCGCCGCGCACGTCGAGTGGGTGGCCACCGCGCCGGAGTCGACCGGTCACGGCGCCACGTCGCACCTCATCCAGGACGACGCGATCCGCGCGCTGTTGAGCCTCGCCGGGGCGCTCACGGTCTGAGGTCTCGACGGCAGGCGGGGCGCGGATGCGCCGACGCGGCCGCCCCTACACTGGCCCCATGACCGGCCCCCGCACGACGCCCCGATGAGGGCGGTCGTCTACGACCGCTACGGACCCCCGGACGTCCTGCGACTCGACGATGTCCCGGTTCCGGCTCCCGGTCCGAGCCAGGTTCTCGTCGAGGTCGCGGCCACCTCGATCAACCTGTCCGACTGGGAGTGTCTGACCGGATCACCCGCCTACGCCCGCATCGGCGGCCTCCGTCGCCCGAAGAATCGCGTCCTGGGCTCCGACATCGCCGGCCGCGTCACCGCGGTCGGGAAGGATGTCACGCGCTTCCACGAGGGCGACGAGGTCTACGGCGACAATCTCGCCCTGATGGGCGGCTTCGCCGAGTACGCGGTCGTGCCGGAGCGTGCCCTGGCGCTCAAGCCGGCCGGGCTCACCTTCGAGCAGGCCGCGGCCCTCCCCCAAGCGGGCGCGATCGCGTACCAGGGGATGGCGGGGGCCGGCGCCGGAATGCGGGTCGCGATCAACGGCGCGGGAGGCGGGAGCGGATCGCTGGCGATCCAGATCGCGAAGCGCGCCGGCGCGCACGTGACCGGTGTCGACAATGCCGGCAAGCTCGACTTCCTCCGGCAGATCGGCGCGGATGACGTCGTCGACTACCGCACCGAGGACTTCACGCGCCGGGAGCCCTACGACCTCATCCTCGACCTCGTGGCGCACCAGTCGGTGTTCGCGTACCGGCGAGCGTTGGCGCCGGGTGGCCGGTACCTCTGCGTCGGGGGCACCGTCCGATCGCTCCTGCGCATCCTCACCGTCGGCGCCGCCGCAGGTGCGCTCACCGGTCGCCATCTCGGCATGCTCGTCGTGCAGGCGGGGCCGACGCATTTCACGCCGGTCGCGGAACTGTGCGCGGCAGGGGACCTCCGCATCCACATCGATCGCACGTTCCCGCTGGGCGAGACGCCGCAGGCGCTCGCGCACGTGGGCGCCGGCCGCGCACTCGGCAAGGTGATCGTCGTCCCGTGAGCCTGGACCGGCGCACGGGTGCGGCGTTACCGTGAAGCATGTCGGGCATTCGGTGGAGGCGCGTCGCGATCGCGAGCATCGTGGTCGGGATGTTCGCCCTGCTGATGACCATGACGATCCTGCAGTGGGAGCTCCCCGTCTGGGTGGTGCCCGTGATTCCCGGTTTCGCGCTCGTCGCGATCTCGCTCCTGGCCCGGCCTGCACCGCCCGTCAGAGGAAGCGCCGAGCTGTACGCCGCGGACGGCTACTCGGATGCGGAGCTCGGGCGAAGCCGGCCCACGCACCCGTTCGTGGATCCGGAGGCCGCGTCGGAGATCGGCGACGCGCTGCCCGCCGATCCGCTCCGTCTCCCGGACAGCCCGCGCTGAACGCAGCGCGGGCCTGAACGCGGGCGTGAGCGAGCAGCCGGCCGCGAGAAACCACATCCGGCATGAGAAACCACGCGAGTACCGGTTTCTCATGCTCGATCTGATTTCTCGAGCCTGGGAGGTCGGGCCAAGGCCGGAGCGGTGCGGCGGCGGCCCCGGGAAAGACGAAACTCCCTTGATTCGTCAAGGGAGTTCAGGCGCCTAGTGGCTCCCCGGCTTGGACTCGAACCAAGAACCTATCGGTTAACAGCCGATTGCTCTGCCAATTGAGCTACCGAGGATCAGCCGCCCATCTTGCGGTGGGCAACCCGACTATCGTAGCAAAGCCGCAGGGGTGCTCGTGACGTCAGGGGGCCAACCGCGTGTCCTCATCCGGCGTCCACAGCACGTCATCCAGGCCCGCCCCATACCCCACCGGGTGACCGTCGCGGAGCACCAGCACGGCGGCCGCGAAGTGCCGGATGACCTCCTCCTCGTTGGTGACGAGCAGCAGCGACATGCCCGACTCCCGCCGCCGACGCTGCAGGGCATCGCGCACGGTCACGCGGACCTCGGGATCGAGGTTGGCGAACGGATCGTCCCCCACCAGCAGCCGCGGTTCGAGGACGAGGGCCCGCGCGAGCGCGACGCGCTGCCGCATCCCCGCACTCAGCTCGTACGGGTACTTCGCGGCGGCCCCGAGAGGCAGCTGGAGCTCGTCGAGGAGCCCGGCGACGCGGATGGCCAGAGCGCGGCGGTTTACCCGCCGGTCGCGGCTCGTGATCGGCTCGGCGATGATGTCCGAGATCGTGAGCCGGGGGTTCAGATCTGCGCCGACCCCCTGACCGAGCCAGCCCGTGACGTAGGTGAGCACGCGCCGACGGCGTCCGCGCGCACGGGCCGGGATCCCCTCCACCAGCGCCGATCCTCCGACGATCGTGGCGTCGGTGTCCGCGCCGGCCAGGACCGCGGCGAGACTCGACTTTCCGGCACCCGCGGGACCCATGACGGCCAGGGCTGCCCCGCGCGCCAGCGTGAACGACACGCCGTCCACGACGCGCGGTCCCCGCCTGCCCCGAGCGATCGAGAGGTCCACGCACCGGACGGACACGTCGGTTTCGGAGCGCGGAGACATCCCCTCATCCTGCCCCGGCGACGCGGGAGACGCTACTCGTCGGACAGGGCCCGGCGGCGCGCGTCGAGCTCACGGAGCGCGACCCGCACGGTGCGGCCCTCCTCGGAGTCGGCCGGCACCCGCTGGATGGCGCCGATCATCTCGTGCTTCTCCCGGTCCACGGCGCGCAGGCGCAGCCGGCGGCAGAGCGACAGCGTGGATGCCGTCGCCTCGGCCTCGGTGAGGGCCGGGAAGTCGGCGGTGAGCAGCTCGACGGCGAGGGAGCGGAACGGCTCCCGGGCCGACTCGGCCGCCGTCGACGCCCAGCCGATGCGGCTGCGGTCGGCCTGCGCGACGATGGCCTGCCGCACTGCGTCGAGCGCGGGATGCGACATCGGCAGCGTCAGCGCGGCATCCACTTCGGCGGCGTCCAGGAGGTGCCCGTACTGGAGGATGCCCATCAGCGCGTCGCGCTCGATGGCGACATCCGATGTGCGGGGCAGCGAGACCAGCGTGACCCGCGTCGTCTCCCCCACGGGCGCGGCGGCGGCCGGTGCCGTCTCGCCCGACCGTGCGGCGCGGGCGGCGCGTTCCACGGCGGGAGCGACCTCGGACAGATCCATCCCGAGCTTGCGGGCCAGGACGCGGGTGTACCCGGGGCGAAGCGCCGGGTCGCGGATGTCGGCGACGATCGGCGCCGCCGAACGCAGCGCGCCGACCCGGCCCTCCACGGTCGCCAGGTCGAAGCCGGTGAGGCGCTGGTCCATGACGAACTCGAACATGGGGGCCTTGGTCTCGATGAGCGAGCGGACGGCGCCGTCACCGCGGTTCAGGCGCAGATCGCAGGGGTCGAGGCCACCGGGCGCAACGGCGACGTACGTCTGCGCAGCGAAGCGCTTCTCGTCGCCGAACGCGCGCAGCGCGGCCTTCTGCCCGGCGGCATCCGGATCGAACGTGAAGATCACCTCGCCGCCGACGGAGTCATCGCCCATCACGCGGCGGAGCACCGTGATGTGGTCGGAGCCGAAGGCCGTGCCGCAGGAGGCGATGGCCGTCGTGATGCCGGCGAGGTGACAGGCCATGACGTCGGTGTAGCCCTCGACCACGACGACCCGGTGCTGACGGGAGATGTCGCGCTTGGCGAGGTCGAGCCCGTACAGCACCTGCGCCTTCTTGTAGATCGGCGTCTCGGGGGTGTTGAGGTACTTCGGACCCTGGTCGTCCTCGTAGAGACGCCGCGCGCCGAAGCCGATGGTCTGCCCCGTGACGTCGCGGATCGGCCACACGACGCGCCCGCGGAAGCGGTCGTAGACACCGCGCTGGCCCTGCGAGACGAGCCCCGCCGTCGCGAGCTCCTCGTCGGTGTATCCCTGCGCGCGCATGGCGTCGCGGAGGGAGTTCCAGCCCTTGGGCGCGTAACCGACCCCGAAGTGCGCCGCGGCGCCGGCATCGAAGCCCCGCTCGCCCAGGAACCGGCGCCCCGCGTCGGCCTCGGGGGTCGACAGCTGCGAGCGGAACCACTCCGCGGCGGCGGAGTTGGCCTGGTACAGGCGGGTGCGCCCGCTCGTCTCCGGCGCCGCCTGCCCGTCTTCGTAGTGCAGCTGGTAGCCGATGCGCGCGGCGAGCCGCTCGACGGCCTCCGTGAAGGAGAGGTGGTCCATCGCCCGCAGGAACGAGTAGACGTCGCCCGACTCGCCGCAGCCGAAGCAGTGGTAGTAGCCGACCTGCGGCCGGACGTGGAAGCTCGGGCTGCGCTCGTCGTGGAACGGGCAGAGCCCCTTCAGCGAGCCGACGCCGGCGGACTTGAGGGCGACGCGCTCGCCCACGATGTCGCCGATGTTCGTGCGGGATTTCACCTCGTCGACGTCGGCCTGCCGGATGCGCGCCATCAGAGCCCCTCGAGCGGTTCGGGAAGCGCGAACGCATGGGAGGGGACGACGGTGCCGGAGGACCACAGGCCGAGTTCGCGCAGGTCGACGGGACCCACGAGCCGCGTGTGCCATTCGATCGCGAACCGGTCGGTGAGCGTCGCGACCTGGTCGACGACGACGCGCGTGCGCTCGGCATCCGTGCCCGCCCGCACGAAGTCGCCGGCGTGCATCAGGTCGAGCTGCTCGGGGCGGGCGAGGAGGGCCGACGCGAGCCGCTTGAGCACGCGCCGCTGCTCCTTGTAGAGACCCTTCCGCCCCTCGATCGAGACCACGAAGGCACCCAGGATGCCCTTGAGCACCGCCATCTCCGCCTCGATCACGCGGGGGACGATCACGCGCCCCCGGTAGCGGGTGAGCACGGAGGCCGTGAAGTGCTCGCGGGTCGCGGCCGTCGCGGCGCGGGCGAAGCGGCCGATGAGATCGGAGGTCAGGTTCTTCAGCCGTGCGACGTCGTCTCGGGAGCCGTCGAACGAGGTGAACCACTCCGGCAGTCGGGTGATGCGATAGAGCGCGTCGGCGAGTTCGTCGCGTGTGAACCCGTAGCCGACCCACGACTGGATGGCGGTGAGCAGCGCCTCGCGCTCCCGCGGGTCATCGAGCCGCCGCGGGTCGAGGTAGTCGTTGAGGATCGCATCCTCGAAGTCGTGCACCGAGTAGGCGATGTCGTCGGAGAGGTCCATGACCTCCGCTTCGATGCACCGCACGCGCCCGGGGGCGTCGGCGCGGAGCCAGCGGAACACGGCCTCGTCCTCGGGGTACACGCCGAACTTGAGCCGCCCGCCCGGATCGGGCACCGGATTGTCCGCGGTCCACGGGTACTTGCAGGCCGCGTCCAAGCTCGCGCGCGTGAGGTTCAGCCCGAAGCTGCGCCCGTCGTCGTCGATGACCTTCGGCTCGAGCCGGGACAGGATGCGCAGGGTCTGCGCGTTGCCTTCGAAGCCGCCGATGTCCTCGGCCCACTCGTTGAGCGCCCGCTCGCCGTTGTGGCCGAAGGGCGGGTGGCCGATGTCGTGGCTGAGGCACGCGGTGTCCACGACGTCCGGTGACAGTTCGAGGGCGATCGCGAGCTCACGGCCCACCTGGGCGACCTCGAGCGAGTGGGTCAGGCGGTTGCGGGCGAAGTCGCCGGGGCTCGCCGGGCTCAGGACCTGGGTCTTGGATGCCAGCCGGCGCAGGGCCGCCGAGTGCAGCACGCGGGCGCGGTCGCGCGCGAAGCTGTCGCGCTGGGACCGGTGCCGTTCGGGGTGGAATCGCTCGGCGTCGTGGTCGTCGTAGCCGGAAGGTCGTCCCGGCGCGACGCCCACGCCGCTCGCGAGGTCAACCGCCACTGTGGTCGAGCTCCGCATCGGCGAGGGCGCTGGAGGCGTCGGCCCCGAGATCGCGGGAGTCCAGCCAGCCGTCCGGCAGCGCCGGGCGCTTGGGAGTGCCCGCGCGTCCCCGCTGGCCTTCGGCCGCGGCACCCGGGTACGGGGCCGTGAGGTCGAGGGTGTCGATGAGCTCGTCGATCTCGTCGAGGGTCGACACGGTCGCGAGCCGTGCGCGCGTATCGCCGCCGACCGGGTAGCCCTTGAAGTACCAGGCCACGTGCTTGCGGATGTCGCGGCAGCCGCGCCCCTCGTCCTCGAAGAACTCGACGAGCAGCTCGGCGTGACGGCGGAAAGCCCGCGCGACGAACGCGAGATCGGCGTCGACCGGCTCGCCGTGCGCGGCCTGCGGTCCCCCGAGCGCGCGCGCGAGGTCGCCGAACAGCCAGGGCCGCCCGAGGCAGCCCCGACCGACCACGACGCCGTCGCACCCGGTCTCCGCCATCATGCGGGCCGCGTCCTCCGCCGACCAGATGTCGCCGTTGCCGAGCACCGGCACGCTCGTGACGGTCTCCTTGAGCCGCGCGATGGCGTCCCAGTCGGCCGTGCCGGAGTAGAACTCCGACGCCGTGCGGGCGTGCAGGGCGACTGCGGCGATGCCGGCATCCTCGGCGATCCGTCCGGCATCCAGGTACGTGAGGTGGTCGGGGTCGATGCCCTTGCGCATCTTCACAGTGAGGGGGATGTCCCCGGCCGCACGCGCCGCGCGCGTGACGATCTCGCGGAAGAGCCCGAGCTTCCAGGGCAGCGCCGCCCCTCCGCCCTTGCGGGTGACCTTGGGGACGGGGCAGCCGAAGTTCAGGTCGATGTGGTCGGCGTGGTCCTCTTCGACGAGGATGCGGACCGCGGACTCGACCGTCGTCGGGTCGACGCCGTACAGCTGGATGGATCGCGGCGTCTCCGACTCGTGGTGCCGGATGAGGCGCAGCGTGGTGGCGTTGCGCTCCACGAGGGCGCGCGTCGTGATCATCTCGCTGACGTAGAGTCCCGCGCCGTACTCGCGGCACAGCCGGCGGAACGCCGTGTTGGTGATCCCCGCCATGGGGGCGAGCACGACGGGCGCGTCGAGCGCGATGGGCCCGATGCGCAGCGGGGGCGCGGGTGCGAGGGTCGTGGACATCCTGTCCATTCTCCCAGACGCAGCGCCGCCCGCGCGCTTGTGGACGGCCGTATCGTGGAGAACATGACCGTGACGCAGACTGTGGACCTCCACCGCATCCCCTTCGAGACCGCGGATGGCACCGCGCAGACCCTCGCGGACTACGACGACAGCCTGCTGCTGATCGTCAACGTCGCCTCGAAATGCGGGCTGACGCCCCAGTACGAGCAGCTCGAGCAGCTGCAGCGCACCTACGGCGCGCGGGGACTGCAGGTCGTCGGGTTCCCCTGCAACCAGTTCATGGGTCAGGAGCCGGGCTCGCTGGACGAGATCCTCGAGTACTGCTCCGTCACGTGGGGCGTGAGCTTCCCGATCATGGACAAGGTCCGCGTCAACGGCTCCCACGCCGCGCCGCTCTACAAGGCGCTGAAGAAGGCGCCGAACGCACAGGGCTCGAAGGGACCGGTCAAGTGGAACTTCGAGAAGTTCCTCGTGACACCGTCCGGCGACGTCCACCGCTTCCGTCCGCAGATGAAGCCGGACGACCCGGAGATCGTCACGGCCATCGAGGCGAACCTCCCGCGGTAGCCCGCAGCCGCTAGGCGGTCTGCGCGGCGGGCTCCTGCTCGGCATCCTGCCGCTCGGCCCACACCTGACGGGCGATCTGCGCGAACGCGTCCGCCGGCTGCGCGCCGCTGACGCCGTACTTTCCGTCGATCACGAAGAACGGCACGCCGTTGATGCCGTACGCGGCCGCCTGTGCCTGATCGGCGCGGACGTCGGCCAGGTGCCGGTCGGACTCCAGCGCCGCGCGCGCGGCTTCCGCGTCGAGACCGGCCTCCGCGGCGAGATCGACGAGGTCGTCGATACGGCCCACGTGGCGGCCCTCCATGAAGTACGCCGACATCAGGCGTTCGGCCATGGCGTGCTGAGCGCCCTGCGACTTGGCGAAGTGCAGCAGCTCGTGCGCCTTGACGGTGTTCGTGTGCTTCAGGATGTCGAACCGGTACGCGAGACCCGCCTGCGCGGCCACGCCCGTCACGTTCTCCAGCATCTCCTGCACGCGCTCGCGCGGCATCCCCTTGTGGCCGGCGAGGAAGTCCACCTCATCGCCGTCGAAGTCGACGGGTGTGTCGGGCGACAGCTCGAACGAGTGGAAGGTCACCTCCACCTGCGGGGCGTCGTCGTCGGCGGCGATCTGCGCGAGCCCGTTCTCCAGGTTCCGCTTGCCGATGTAGCACCAGGGGCAGGCGATGTCGCTCCACACGTCGATCTTGATGGCATCCGTCATACCGGGGGGAACAACGTTTGCACCCCGACATATTCCTGCGCCGCGTCAATCAGGCGGATCTGCGTCAGGGAAGAACCGGAACCGCACCCGGATGTCGTCGCTGAGAGGCACGACGAGCGTGGACGCGTTCGGGGACCACCGGTCGGGGACGAGGAAGAGGCGGTCCTCGCCGCGGACGAGCAGGCGGAGCCCGTGGTAGCGGTACGCGAACTGTCCGGCGATCGGCTCCCCCGCCGCGTCCCGCTCCTTCTCGAGTTCGATGACCGTGATGGCGGGGTTGCCCGGAGCCAGCCGCTCCCGCGTGTCGAGGACGACGGCGGGCAGCGTGGACAGGTCCGCGGCCTGCGTCCGCGCCTGGCCCCGGCCCCACCATTCTGCGACCGTCGCCGTCGCCCAGAACGTGCCGGCGACCATCACCGCGACGAGCAGCACGACCAGCGGACGGGCCCGCGCGGCGTCACGGGGCGGGTGGGCGCTGGAGGCCGCATAGGCGGCCAGGCCTGCGCCGACGGCGAGGCACGCCGCGGTCGCGAAGCCGTAGAACGGCCACGTGGCGAGGAATGCGTAGCCGAAGGCGAGGGCGAGTCCGACGATGAGCAGGAGGACGCCCGCCGCGGCCAGGACCGTGGTCACGCGGCGACGCGCCTCAGCCGAGACGGCGAGGCGGCGGCGGAGCATCCGGTGCGCGACGAGGACGGCCGCCGCGAGCAGCAGAAGCACCATCACCGGGATGAAGAGCGCGCCGGGGCTGCGGATGACGAACTGCTGGTTGCTGAGGCCCAGCACGTCGACGTCGACGCCGAAATAGAGGAAGAACGCACGCGAGGATACGTATCCGAAGTAGAACAGCAGCCCCGTGATGAGCGTCGCCGGCGCGATGAAGGTCGACAGGAAGCTCAGCCACTTCTCGAACCCCAGCCCGGTCGGTGCCTCCTCCGCGACGGCCTCCGGCTCCTCCGCGGGCGGCCGGGCGGGCGTCCTCCGGACGCGGACCACGCCGTCACCCGCCCAGCACGATCGGTGGGCCGCGGTCGGCCTGACGCTCGATCGCGGCGTCGCAGAAGCTCGGTTCGGTGCACTCCAGGGTCCCGGCGAAGCCCACCTCGGCGCTCCCCTGGTACGACGCGGTCGCGGTGAGGATCATGCTGCAGGTCGTGAACGGCGTGTCGGGTTGCATCACGAAACCGATGCAGGTCTCCGTGGCGCCGACCGACCCGCACACGGCGGGCTCGGCCGTGACCGCGTCCTCCGGGTCGGAGACGATCCCCTCGACCGTGAACGTGACGTTCTCCGGCGGGGCCTCGCCGCCCCAGAAGAAGCCGACGGTGACGCACCACACGCCTGCGGAGATCTCCTCGGGGTCGCCCTGCGCGCCGAACGGCGGTCCGCCGAAGTCGACGGAGGGGCCGGAGCGACGGGTCTCCTGCGTCGGGTCGACGGGGCCGTCCGTGACCTCCCCGTCGCCGTTGCCGCCGTCATCCGGAGCGGTCGTCTCCACCGGCGGGTCGGCCGTCCCCGTCTCGGCGGGCGCGCAGGCGGCGAGCCCGAGCGCGAGGAGCGCGGCGGCGACGATGACCGTCGTGCGGGACCTGTGCTGACGCGCGGACATCCGAGGCCTCCCGACCGCGGCGCGTGCGCGCCGCCCCTGTATCGGAGAGCGTCTGCTCGGCTGCATGATACGCCGCAGCGTGCGCTGCGGATACGGCCTCGCGAACGGCTCAGGCCGTGGGGGCGTCGACCGCCCCGCCGAAGCGGCGGTCACGGCTGAGGTAGAGCTGGATGGCATGCCAGAGCTCGCTGCGGGAGAAGTCCGGCCACAGCGTGTCGAGGAACACCATCTCGGCGTAGGCCGACTCCCAGAGCAGGAAGTTCGAGGTGCGCTGCTCGCCGCTGGAGCGGACGAACAGGTCGACGTCGGGCATGTCCGGGACGTACAGGTTCCGCCGGATCGTCTTCTCGGTGATCGCGGACGGTTTCACGCGGCCGGCGGCGATGTCCTCGCCGATCCGGCGCATCGCGTCGACGAGTTCGACACGCCCGCCGTAGTTGATGCACATCGTCAGGGTCAGCACGTCGTTGCCCGCCGTGAGCTTCTCGGCGTACTGCAGCTCGGTGATGACCGACCCCCACAGGCGCGGCTTCCGCCCCGCCCACCGCACGCGGACGCCCCACTCGTTCAGCTGATCGCGGCGCCGGTGCAGCACATCGCGGTTGTAGCCCATCAGGAAACGCACCTCGTCGGGCGAGCGGCTCCAGTTCTCCGTGGAGAACGCGTACACGCTGAGGTGCTTGACGCCCGCCTGGATGGCCCCGGCGACGACGTCGAGCAGCACCTCCTCCCCCGCGCGGTGCCCCTCGATGCGCGTGAGTCCGCGGCGGTTCGCCCAGCGTCCGTTGCCGTCCATCACGATCGCGATGTGGCTCGGCACCCCGCCCCTGGGGAACGCGGGCGGATGGACGCCGGTCCAGTCGAGCGGTCGGTAGGGCACCGCATCGCGGTGCGTATACGGCTTGGGACTCACGAAACCGCCTCGATGTGACTGAGCGAGCGGATGCCGCGCTCGAGGTGCCACTGCGCGTACGCGGCGATGAGTCCGGATGCCGCGCCGGTCGCGCCCGGCGACGCCGCGTCCACGTCATCCCATTCGCCCGCCATGAGGGCGCGCAGCAGATCCCCGGTCTCGGGGCGCAGGCGCGCGGACCCGACCGGCGCGCATGCGCTGCAGACCGTGCCGCCGAGCTGCGCCACGAACCACTCGTGCGGGCCGACGGTGCCGCAGCGCGCGCAGTCCTCGAGCCCCGGCGCCCATCCGGACAGCGCCATGGCGCGGAGCAGGTACGAATCGAGTACGGCACGCGAGGCATGGTCGCCGCGCGCGAGGGAGCGGAGCCCCCCGACGAGCAGGAGGTACTGCTGCGGCGTCGCCTCGGCCTCGTTGAGGCGGTCCGCGGTCTCGACCATGGCGTGCGCGGCGGTGTAGCGGTCGTAGTGGACCGCGATCTCCGCCCCGTAGGACCCCAGCGACTCCGCCTGCTGGATGATGTCGAGCGAACGGCCCTGATAGAGCTGCACGTCGGCGACCATGAACGGCTCCAGGCGTGCCCCGAACCGCGACGAGGTGCGGCGCACACCCTTCGCGACGGCGCGCAGCTTGCCGTGACGGCGGCTGAGCATCGTCACGATGCGGTCGGCTTCACCCAGTTTGTGGGTGCGAAGGACCACGACTTCGTCGCGGTAGGTGGGCACTCCTCGATTATCGCCGCCAGCGACGACAATGGAGGCGTGACAGAGCCGCTCTTCCTGATCCCTCTCTGGGCCGACCTCATCGCCGTCGGCCTCGGCGGCGTGCAGGGCGCGCTGTTCGCCTCCGGCTTCGTCGGCCAACGTCGCCTCGATCTCCTGGGCGTCGTCATCATCGGCACCGTCGTGGGCATGGGCGGCGGTCTCATCCGCGATCTGCTGCTGAACGTCGAGCTCGCCACGATGCAGAGCAACTGGTACCTGCTGACGGCGGTCGGCGCGGCCCTCCTCGGGATGCTCCTCGCGAACATCTTCCAGCGCCTGAACGCCGTCATCGTCGCCCTCGACGCCGTCGTGATCGGCCTGTTCGGCGCGTTCGGCACGAGCAAGGCGCTCGCGATCGGCCTTCCCGAGGTCCCCGCCGTCTTCGTGGGCGTGTGCGCCGCGGTCGGCGGCAGCGTGCTGCGCGACGTGTTCATGGGGCTGCCCGTCGCGATCATGCACGTCGGGTCGCTCTACGCCGTCGCCGCCGCGGGCGGCTGCATCGTCCTCGCGCTCAGCAAGTCGCTCGGCGCTCCGCTGCTGGCCGCCGCGATCGCCGGTCTCATCGTGACGACCGTCATCCGTCTGCTCGCGGTGCTGTTCGACATCTCCCTGCCCGAGCAGCGCGCGCTCTACCGCCGGAAGGTCGCCGTGGAGACGTCGACCATCCCGATCGTCCGGTCCTGACCGGGCACCGCCCGCCGGCTCAGACGGAGGCGAGCTCTCCCGAGCGCTCCCGCGTGCGGATCGCGCGGTTCACGCACGAGACGATCGCCTTGAGGCTCGCGGTCGAGATGTCGCCGTCGATGCCGACGCCCCACAGGCGGTCGCCGTCGACGTTGAGCTCGACGTACGCGGCGGCCTGGGCGTCGCCGCCGGCGCTCAGGGTGTGCTCGACGTAGTCGTAGAGCGACACCTCGAAGCCGCGCTCGTGCAGGATCGAGAGGAACGCCGCGATGGGTCCGTTGCCGTGCCCGGTCGCCGGGACCCTCTCGTCGCCGTCACGCAGCGTGACCTCGAGCGTGACGTCGCCCGACATGTCGCTGTTGGTGCGGGTCGAGAGCAGCTCGAAGCGTCCCCACTTGTCCTCGTCCGCGCGGGCGGGCAGGTACTCGTCGGTGAAGATCGCCCAGATCTGGTCGCTGGAGACCTCGCCGCCGTCGGCGTCGGTCTTGGCCTGCACGACCCCGGAGAACTCGATCTGGAGCTTCCGCGGCAGGTCGAGGGCGTGGTCGGTCTTCAGCAGGTACGCGACGCCGCCCTTGCCGGACTGCGAGTTCACCCGGATGACGGCTTCGTACGAGCGGCCCAGGTCCTTCGGGTCGATCGGCAGGTACGGGACGGCCCATTCGATCTCGTCGACGGAGACGCCTTCGTCCGCGGCCCGTGACGCCATGGCCTCGAAGCCCTTCTTGATGGCGTCCTGGTGCGACCCGCTGAACGCCGTGAAGACGAGGTCGCCGGCCCACGGGCTGCGCTCGGGCACCGGCAGCTGGTTGCAGTACTCGGCGGTGCGCTTGACGTGGTCGATGTCGCTGAAGTCGATCTGCGGGTCGATGCCCTGCGTGAGCAGGTTGATGCCCAGGGCGACGATGTCGACGTTGCCGGTGCGCTCCCCGTTGCCGAACAGGCAGCCCTCGATCCGGTCCCCACCCGCCATGTAACCGAGTTCGGCGGCGGCGATCGCCGTGCCGCGGTCGTTGTGCGGGTGCAGCGACAGGATGACGTTCTCGCGGTGCGCCAGGTGACGGCTCATCCACTCGATCGAGTCGGCGTAGACGTTCGGCGTCGCCATCTCGACCGTCGCCGGCAGGTTGATGATGACCTTGCGCTCGGGGGTGGGCTCGAGCACCTCCAGCACCTGGTTGCAGACGTCGACGGCGAACTCCAGTTCGGTGCCGGTGTAGCTCTCCGGGGAGTACTCGTAGAAGACCTTGGTCTCCGGGATCCGCTTCTCGAACTCGCGGCACAGCCGCGCGCCCTCGAGCGCGATGTCGACGATGCCCTGCTTGTCGGTGCGGAACACGACCTCGCGCTGCAGGATGCTCGTGGAGTTGTACAGGTGCACGATCGCCTGCTTGGCGCCCGCGATGGACTCGTACGTGCGGGCGATGAGGTGCTCGCGGGACTGCGTCAGCACCTGGATCGTCACGTCGTCGGGGATGCGCCCCTCTTCGATGAGCTGGCGGACGAAGTCGAAGTCCGTCTGGCTCGCCGAGGGGAACCCGACCTCGATCTCCTTGTAGCCCATCTTCACGAGGAGCTCGAACATGACGCGTTTGCGCTCGGGGCTCATCGGGTCGATGAGGGCCTGGTTGCCGTCTCGGAGGTCGACGGCGCACCAGCGCGGGGCCTTCTCGATACGGGCGTTCGGCCACGTGCGGTCGGGCAGATCGACGCGGATCTGCTCGTGGTACGGGCGGTACTTGTGGATCGGCATGCCCGACGGCTGCTGCGTGTTCTCCATGATGCTGTCGCTTCTACTCTCGTCGAATGATGCGGGCCGACGACAAGCTCCGCGACGAGGGAGGCCCTAGAACGAGGTCTCGTCGCGGCGGCTAAGAAGGAGGAGCCGGCCGAAGCGCATGCGCCCAGGTTACACCCGTGCGCCGGGTGCGAGAACTTCTGAGACGATCACGCGGGCGGCGACACTCCCCGGACATGAACCCTCGTCGCTTCATCGTCGGATCCGCGCTCGGCGTCGCCGCCCTGCTGTCGATGTCCGCCTGCGCCACCAGTTCGCCGTCCGCCGGATCATCCGACGCGCCGGTCGGACACTCCCTCGGCTCGCTGTGGCCGGCGCCGCCCGAGGGCGAAGTCGTCGGCCAGGGCACCGTCATGGACGTCGACGGGACCGCCGAGCTGTGCGTCGGCGCCGTGATGGAGTCCTACCCGCCGCAGTGCGACGGCATCCCGCTGAAGGGGTGGAGCTGGGACGGCGTCGACGGGTCGGAGGCGGAGGGCGACGTCCGTTGGGGCACGTATGCCGTGCAGGGCACGTATGACGGCGAGGTCCTCACCGTCACGCAGCCGCCCATCATGCTCGCGCTGTACGACCCGATGATGCCGGAGGACCCCACGGGCGGGAAGGCCGGCGCGGGCGAGGAGGCGGAGCTCCTGGAGATCCAGGAGGCGCTCCCGGATCTGCTGGGCGCGGAGTACCTCAGCTCCTACCCCGAGAACGGCTGGCTGTGGGTGGACGTCGTCTGGGACGACGGCACCTGGCAGAAGGCCGCCGACGACGACTACGGGAAGGGCGTCGTCGTCGTCCGGTCAGCATTGCGCGAACTCGCGGGCTGACCCCCACCCGCGCGCGCCGCGATGGCTTCCGCGGCGCGCGCGGGTTCTCTTTGCGGGGACGAGCGATCCCCCATCTCACCTGGGGAAAACCGGGCGCGGAATGTCTGACCCCCGCGCGAGAATCGAGGCATGCAGGCACTCCTGGCACACCTGACCGACATCATCGGTCAGACGCGCGAGCAGGTGCGGACGGGGCTCGCCGACGGGGAGATCCTCTGCGCGTCGGACGAGGATCTCGTGCATGCGCTCTCGCTCGCTGGCGAGTTGCAGCGACTCACGGATGCGGTGCTGATCGAGGCTGTCGGGGAGATCGACCGACGCTCGATCGCCGCCGATCGCGACCTGCGGCTGACATCGCGGTTCGGATGCCATGACGTCGTCGAACTCGTCCAGCGGGCGACGCTGGTCGGCCCGGCGACGGCCGCGCGGCTGCGACGCGCCGCGGACGACGTCCGTGTGGGCGTATCCCTGGCGCAGGAGCCGATGCCGGCACCGCTCCCCGCGATGCGTGCCGCCCTGCTCGAGGGCGCCGTCGGGATTGATGGCGTGCTCGCGGTCGGCGATCCGCTTCGCGGATTACGGCGGCGCGTGAATCACGATGACCTTCTCGCCGCCGACGAGATCCTCGCGGCCGAGGCGCGCGGTTCCGGCCCGGACGGTGCTCCGCCCGCGTGCGCCGACCTGCTCCGGATCCAGGCGCGCGCGTGGGCGGCGGCGCTGGATCAGGACGGCGCCGAACCGCGCGAGGAGAAGGCGTTGCGCCTTCGCGGTCTCACCTTCGGGACCGCGCACGACGGCGTCGTGCCCGTCAGCGGTGCGCTGCTCGTGGAGGTCGCAGCGCAGTTCCAGCGCCTGCACGACGCGATCGTCTCTCCGCGCACCGCTGGGCCGGTGTTCCGCCCGGAAGGGTCGGAGCCGACGGTTCGCGAAGACGACGACGTGCGCACGTCTGCGCAGAAGCGGCACGACACGTTCGCGTCCGTGCTGTTCACGGCAGCGTCCAGCGCCCTGCTTCCGACGATCGGCGGCGCCGCACCGACACTCGTGGTCTCGGTCCGCGAGGAGGATCTGCTGTCCGGCACGGGATGGGCGCACATCGACGGCGCCGATGAGCCCGTCTCCGTCGCGGCGGCGCGGCACAGCGCCTGCACGGGCGTCGTCCAGCGCGTCCTGCTCGGTGCGAACGGCAGGGTGAAGCGCATCGGCACGGAGGAACGGGTCTTCAACCGCCACCAGCGCCGGGCGATCGCGCTCCGTGACGGCAACTGCCTCATCCCCGGATGCGGCGTACCGGCGGGCTGGTGCGAGATCCACCACGTCACCGAGCATGCGCGCGGCGGAGCGACGCACACCGACAACGGCGTCCTGCTGTGCTGGTTCCACCACCGACATCTGGACCGCAGCGGATGGCGGATCCGGATGAACCGGGGCGTCCCCGAGGTGCTGCCACCTGTCTGGATCGAAGCCGATCCGCGCTGGCGCGTCGCCACGACCTCCCCGACGCGTCTGCTCGACAGTGTCCGCCGGCGGATCTGAGCGCGCGGCTACGGGATGAGCGCGAGCTTGCCGCCCGGGTGACCCTCCGCGAGGAAGCGCAGCGCCTCGGGGGCTTCGGCGAGGGGATAGGTGCGCGCGAGGGGCACATCGAGCAGCCCTCGCTCGGCCAGGTCGACCAGCTCGCCGCGCACCTGCGCACGGAACCGCGCGCTGTCCGGCAGTGAGCCGGCGATGAAGCGGATGCCGTCGCGCCGGGCGCGCGCGCCGTCGGCGATCGTGACGATGCGCTGCCGGTCGGCGACCAGCTCGAGCGACACGTCGAGGGCCTCGGTGGTGCCGACGGCGTCGAGCGCCGCGGCCACGCCGTCCGGAGCCAGCGCGCGCACCCGGTCGGCGAGCCCGGACCCATAGCGCACCGGGGTGCCGCCGAAGCGGGTCACGCGCTCGGCACCCGCGTCGCTCGCCGTGCCGATGACGCGCACGCCGCGGACGGCCGCGAGCTGCAGCACGGCGACCCCGACCGCACCGGAGGCGCCGTGCAGCAGCAGGGTCTCCCCCGGCTGCGCATCGGTGACGGCGAGCATCTCGGCGGCGGTCGAGCCGGCGAGCAGCAGGTTCGCGGACGCCGGATGGGTGAGCGTCGAGGGCTTTCGGAGCACCAGGTCGGCGGGCACCGTGAGGTCGGTCGCGTAGCCGCCCTGCACGCGGAAGGCGATGACCTCGTCCCCGACGGCGGCCGCACCGGAGGCGATGGCGGTGTCGGGGCCGACGGCGGTGAGCACGCCGGACACTTCGTAGCCGATCGGCAGCGGGAGGGCGACACCGTCGCGCGGTACCGCGACGTGCTTCGCGTCCGCCGGGTTCACGCCCGCGGCATGGACGTGGATCGTCACCTCGCCGGTGCGCGGTGACGGCACGTCCACCTCGCGCAGCTCCCAGTCCTCCGGAGTCCCCCAGGCGGTCGCCATCCACTGCAGCGCCATGTCAGAACCCCAGCCGTCCGAGCTGCTTGGGATCGCGCTGCCATTCCTTCGCGACCCGGACGCGCAGCGACAGGAAGACGCGGGTGCCGACGAGCGGCTCGATGCCCGCCCGCGCCCGTGCACCGACGTCCTTCAGTCGTGAGCCCTTGTGCCCGATGATGATGGCCTTCTGGCTGTCGCGCTCGACGACGATGTTCGCGTAGACGTCGGTGAGGTCCGAGTCCTCGCGGGGCGCGATGTCTTCGATCGTCACCGCGATGGAGTGCGGCAGCTCGTCGCGGACGCCTTCCAGCGCCGCCTCCCGGATGATCTCCGCGATGCGGTCGGAGACCGACTCGTCGGTGGCGATGTCGTCGGCGTACAGCGCGGGGCCCACCGGCATCATGGCCAGCAGTTCGTCGGCGAGCACGTCGAGCTGCTCACCGGCGACGGCCGACAGCGGGATGACGGCATCCCAGTCCTCGCGGAGGCCGTCCACTTCCAGCAGTCGCTCGGTGATCTGCTCCCGCGATGCGATGTCGGTCTTCGTGACGAGCGCGATCTTGCGGGCGCGCGGGTAGCCGTCCAGCGACGCGGCGATCCGGCGGTCGCCGGGACCGACCTTCTCGGTCGCCGGAACGAGGAAGCAGATGGCGTCGACGTCGCCGAGCACCTGCTCGACGAGGTCGTTCAGTCGCTGCCCCAGCAGGGTGCGGGGCCTGTGGATGCCGGGGGTGTCGACGATCACGAGCTGCCCGGCGGGACGGTTCAGGATGCCCCGGATCGCGCGGCGCGTCGTCTGCGGCTTGTCGCTCGTGATGGCGACCTTCTCGCCCACGAGGGCGTTCGTCAGCGTCGACTTGCCGACGTTCGGCCGCCCCACGAAGGTGACGAATCCGGATCGGGTCTCGCTCATGTCATTCGCCTTTCCTGGGGGTGCGGATCTCGCCGGTGCGCGGGACGCGCACCTCGCCCGTCCGCGGGGCGGGCCCGTCCTCGAGCACGGCCAGGCTCGGCGCGCGTTCGACGAACACCGTCGCCAGGCCGCGTCCGCGGCCGAGGGACGCCCCGCCGGTGAGCAGCAGCCCGCCGTACTCCGCCGTGACCCCCGGCAGGGGCACACGGCCGAGCACCTTGCCGAGCAGTCCGCCGATGGAGTCCACGTCCTCGTCGTCCAGCTCGATGCCGAACAGGTCGCCCACCTCGTCCAGGCCCAGCCGCGTGCTGACGCGATATCGGCCGCCGCCGAGGTCGACGACCTCGTTCGAGCGCGGGTCGTATTCGTCGGCGATGTCGCCCACGAGCTCCTCGATGAGGTCCTCGAGGGTCACGAGGCCGGCGACGCCGCCGTACTCGTCCACGACGAGGCACACGTGCACGGCGTCGCGCTTCATCTGCTGCAGGAGCGTCTCGGCCTTCATCGACTCCGGCACGAAGACGGCGGGACGCGCGATCTGCAGCACGGGGACGCCGCGCCACGCGCGCTCGTCGCGGTACGCGAACTGCACGAGGTCCTTGAGGTACACGACACCGCTGATGTCGTCGGCATCCCCGTCGGCGACGGGGATGCGGGAGACGCCCTTGTCGAGGAAGAGCTGCATCGCCTCCTGCGTCGTCGCGGCGGCATCCATCGTCACCATGTCGGTCCGCGGCACCATGACGGACCGGACGATCGTGTCGGTGAAGTCGAAGACCGAGTGGATGAGCTCGCGGTCGTCCTCCTCGATCAGCGCCTGCGAGGCGGCCTCGTCGACCATGCTCAGCAGCTGCTCTTCCGAGGCGAACGAGGTGCTCCGTCGGATCCCGGGGGTGAGGCGGTCGCCGAGGATCACGAGGAGGTGAGCGAGCGGGCCGAGCACGATCCGCGCACCGCGGACGACGGGCGCGCACGCCCGGAGGAGCCCCTTGGCGTGCTGCCGGCCGACGCTGCGCGGGCTCGCCCCCACGAGGACGAACGAGACGATCGACATGAGCACGGCGGCGGCGAGCATCGCCCACCAGATGTTGTCGAAGAGCAGGCTGAACGCGACGGTCACGAGCACGGCGGCGGTCGTCTCGGCGAGGATCCTGATGAACACGACGGCGTTGCCGTGCGCTTCCGGATCGCCGGCGATCTTCGCGAGCGACCCGCGGTTGCGGCCGGACAGGGAGAGCTCGGCCACGTCCAGGCGCGACGTCACGCCGAGCGCGGCGTCCAGCGCCGCCATGAGGCCGCCGAGGGCGACGAGCAGGACGGCGGCGAAGAGGAGGAGGAATTCGGTCATGCGCGACGGCGTCGCTCGGACGCGTGGAACGCCGCGATGAGCTGCCGCTGCAGCGCGAACATCTCGCGCTCCTCCTCCGGCTCGGCGTGGTCGAAGCCGAGCAGGTGCAGGAGGCCGTGCGTCGTGAGCAGGATGAGCTCGTCGAGCGTCGAGTGACCGGCGCCCTGCGCCTGCGTCTCCGCCACCTGGGGGCACAGCACGATGTCGCCGAGCAGGCCGGCCGGTGTGGGGGCCTCCTCCGTGCCGGGGCGCAGCTCGTCCATGGGGAAGCTGAGCACGTCGGTGGGGCCGGGCTCGTCCATCCACTGCACGTGGAGCGACTCCATCGCGCCCTCGTCGACGAGCAGCAGGGCGACGTCGGCGTCGGGGCTCACATTGAGCTCGCCGAGGTTGTGCTCGGTGAGGCGCAGCAGCACCGTCTCGTCGATCTCGACGCCCGATTCGTTGGTGATCTCGATCGTCATGAGCGTCCTCGCTTGGGCAGGTGATCGTGCGGGCCGCTCGGCCGCAGGTGGGCTCGGCGCTCGGCGCGGTTCGCGAACTCGGTGGCCTCGTCACGCTCGCGGCGGGACGCCATCCGCTGCTCGTCGTACACGCTGTACGCGTCGACGATGCGCCCGACGAGCGTGTGGCGGACGACGTCGTCGCTGGTGAGGATGGCGAAGTGGATGTCGTCGATGTCCTTGAGGACGCGGGTCACGAGCCGGAGGCCGGACGAGCCCTGCGGCAGGTCCACCTGCGTGATGTCGCCCGTGACGACCATCCGTGTGCCGAACCCCAGCCGCGTGAGGAACATCTTCATCTGCTCGGGGGTCGTGTTCTGCGCTTCGTCGAGGACGACGAACGAGTCGTTCAGCGTGCGTCCGCGCATGTAGGCGAGCGGGGCGACCTCGATGGTGCCGGATGCCATGAGCTTCGGGACCAGCTCCGGATCCATCATCTCGTTGAGCGCGTCGTACAGCGGCCGCAGGTACGGGTCGATCTTGTCGTTCAGGGTGCCCGGCAGGAAGCCGAGACGCTCGCCCGCTTCGACGGCGGGACGCGTGAGGATGATGCGGCTGACCTCCTTCCGCTGCAGCGCCTGGACGGCCTTGGCCATCGCGAGGTAGGTCTTTCCGGTGCCGGCCGGGCCGATGCCGAAGACGATCGTGTTCTCCTCGATCGCGTCGACGTAGTTCTTCTGGCCGAGCGTCTTCGGGCGAATGATCTTGCCGCGCGAGGACAGGATCGCCTCGCCGAGCACTTCGGACGGGCGCTGCCCGGACTCGAGGATGCGGGTCGACGCCCGGACGTCGGACGGGTCGAGGCCCTGTCCGGCGCGGGCGAGCGCGATGAGCTCCTCGACGAGCGTGCGCGCGGCCAGCACGGCGGCGGGCTCGCCGCTCAGCGTGATCTCGTTGCCGCGCACGTGCACCTGCACCGAGGGGTGCTCACGTTCGACGACCCGCAGCAGGCGGTCCTGGGGTCCGAGGAGCTGGACCATCGCGACGCCGTCGGCGTGGATGTGCTCGACGGTCGGTTCGGGGGCGTCAGCCACCGAGGCTCCCTTCGGGAAGGCCTCCACCGAGCACATGGGCGTGCACGTGGAAGACGGTCTGACCGGCCCCGGGGCCGGTGTTGAAGATGAGGCGGAAGTCGCCGTCGGCGTGTTCGGCGGCGACCGAGTTCGCGAGACCGACGAGCTCCGCGAGCAGAGCGGGGTCGCCGGCGGAGAGCTCGACGACGTTGCGGTACTGCTCGGACTTCGGGATCACGAGCAGGTGCACGGGCGCCTGCGGGTGGATGTCGCGGATCGCGAACGCGTTCTCGGTCTCGGCGATGATCTCCGCGGGGATCTCCCCCTGCAGGATGCGCGTGAAGATCGACGGTTCGCTCATCACCCCAGTCTAGCCAGCGGCGTTCACCACCGGCCGAGGCGGACGCTGGCGACGGCGAGGGCGGCGGGCCCGGCCGTCGAGGTGCGCAGCACGGTCTCGCCGAGCCGCACGAGCGTCGCGCCGGCGTCCGTGAGGGCCGTGAGCTCCTCCGGGGCGATGCCGCCTTCCGGGCCCACGACGAGGACGAGGTCGGCGTCACCGGCGGCGAGGTCGAGGGCGGAGAGCGCCGAGGGGGCGCTCGGCTCGAGCACCAGCATCCGGCTCGTCCCCGCACGCGCGGCGAGCTGGCGCGTCGTGACCGGCGCCGCGACCTCGGGAACCCACAGCCGGTGGGCCTGCTTGGCGGCCTCGCGCACGATCGCGCTCCATCGGGCGACCCCCTTGGTCGCCTTCGCGGCATCCCAGCGCGACACGCTGCGCGCCGCCTGCCACGGGACGATCTCGTCGACGCCGAGTTCGGTCGCCGCCTGCACCGCGAGTTCGTCGCGGTCGCCCTTCGCGAGCGCCTGGACGAGGACCAGCCGCGGACGCGGGGCCTCGGCGTGCGTGCGCCCGGTGACCCGTACGCTCACGCGCGACGCCGTGGCCTCCTCGACGGCGCCGGAGAGGCGCACGCCGCGCCCGTCGCCGACCGTGACCTCCTCGCCCACCCGGACCCGGCGGACGGCGGCGGCGTGGTGCGCCTCGGCGCCCGTGAGGACGACCTGACCGCCCACCTGGACGCCGCCGGCATCCTCGACGAGGAAGTGCAGTGCCACGGCTCAGCCGTTCCGGAACCGGTCGCGGAGCTTGGAGAACATGCCCTGGTGGAACTCCGCGAGGCGGGGAGCCGGCGCCTTCGTCTTCTTCGCGAAGTCCTCGATGAGGGCGCGCTCCTTGGCGTCGAGCCGCGTGGGGGTCACGACCTGCACGCCGACGCGGAGGTCACCGCGCTGCGTGCCCCGCAGCGGCGTGATGCCGCGACCCTTGATCGTCAGGACGTCGCCGGACTGGATGCCGGGCCGCACCTCGAGGTCGACGTCGCCGTCGAGGGACGCGATGCGGGTCGCCGTGCCGAGGATCGCATCCGGCATCGAGACCTCGAGCGTCGCCAGCAGGTCATCGCCGTCGCGGCTGAACGTCTCGTGCGCCGCGACGGTGACCTCGAGGTAGAGGTCGCCGTTGGGTCCACCGGCGGGACCGACCTCGCCGGAGCCGGGCAGCTGGAGCCGCAGCCCCGACTCGACGCCGGCGGGGATGTCGACGGAGACCGTGCGACGCGAGCGCACGCGGCCCTGCCCCTGGCACGAGGCGCAGGGGTACGGGATCGTCGTGCCGTAGCCCTGGCACGTCGTGCACGGCTGGGACGTGACGACGTTGCCGAGGAGGCTGCGGACGGTGCGCTGCACCTGACCGGAGCCGTGGCAGATGTCGCACGTGACGGGCTGCGTGCCCGGCTGGCAGCAGGAGCCCTGGCAGGTCTCGCACAGGACGGCCGTGTCGACCTCGATGTCGCGATGCGCGCCGAAGACGACGTCGCCCAGCTCGAGCGTGACACGGACGAGGGCGTCCTGTCCGCGCTCGCGGCGCGAGCGGGGCCGTCCGGCGCGGCCCCCTCCGCCGCCCCCGAAGAACGTCTCGAAGATGTCGCCGAAGCCGCCGAAGCCGGCACTCCCGCCGAAGGGGCTGTTGTCGCCGCCCATGTCGTAGCGCTGACGCTGCTCGGGGTCGCTGAGCACGTCGTAGGCGTGCGTGACGAGCTTGAAGCGCTCCGAGGCGTCGGCCCCGGGGTTCACATCCGGGTGCAGCTCGCGCGCGAGCCGCCGGTACGCCTTCTTGATCTGGTCGGGGGTCGCATCCCGCGACACGCCGAGTACCTCGTAGTGATCAGCCACAATCGCCTTTCCTGGGCGCCCGCGAGGGCGCATGTGCGTCTGTCAGCGGGACCGCTCGTCTTCGTCGAGCAGTCGGCTGAGATAGTGCGCGACGGCGCGGACCGCCGCGAGGTTGGTGGGATAGTCCATGCGGGTGGGGCCGAGGATGCCGACCCGGGCACGGGAACGGGTGGGGTCGTACTCGCTGGCGAGCACGGACGCCTCGGACAGCCCGAACGACTCGTTCTCGCGCCCGATGGACACCGAGAGCCCCTTGTCGTCGGCGACCATCTCGCTCATGAGTCGGAGCAGCGTCACCTGCTCCTCGATGGCCTCGAGGAGCGGATAGATGCTGCCGCGGAAGTCGTTCTCGCGGCGGGCGAGGGTCGCGGCCCCGGCCATCACGAGCCTGTCCTGGCGGAACTCGTCGAGCTCCTCGGAGACGATGCGGGCCACGGTGCGCAGCGCGAGGTCGCGGCGGTCCCCGCTGCCGTCGGCGGCCAGCAGGTCGGTCACGGCCTGCGCCGCGTCGCGGACGCTCTTGCCGGTGACGAGCGCGGCCACCTGCGCCTTGACGGCCAGGGTCTCGTCCTCGTCCGGCTCGAACGGGAGGAACGCGACGCGCTGCGACACGCGGCCCGTGTCGGTCACGACGATGATGACGACGCGCGTGCCGCCGAGGTGGACGAACTCGACGTGCGACAGGCTCGCGCGGGCGAACGAGGGGTACTGCACGATCGCGACCTGCCCGGTCAGCTGGGTGAGCGACCGCACCGTGCGCACCAGCAGGTCGTCGAGATCGACGGGTGCCTCGAGGAACGACGAGATCGCCGCGCGCTGGGCACCCGTCAGGGGGCGGAGCTCGGCGAGATGGTCGACGAAGACGCGGTAGCCCTTGTCGGTGGGGATGCGCCCCGACGACGTGTGCGGTGCCGTGATGAGCTCTTCGTCCTCCAGCAGCGACATGTCGTTGCGGATCGTCGCGGCGGAGACGCCGAAGTGGTGGCGATCGACGATCGCCTTGCTGCCGACGGGTTCGCGCGTGTCGACGTAGTCCTGCACGATCGCGCGGAGGACCTGCAGACCTCGCTCCGAGACCATGGACCCTCCTCGCTGGCACTCGTCATCCTGGAGTGCCAATTCTATCCCGCCGCGCGGACAGTTGCCCGTCGGAGCGCGTCAGACGGTCAGCGCGCGCACGACGGCGTCGGCGAGGAGCCGCCCTCGGCGGGTCAGGATGATGCGGCCGTGCACGGCCGCGGCCCCGTCGATGAGGCCGTCGGCGATCAGCGATGCCACGGCGCGGCGGCCCTCGCCGGTGACCTCGGTGACCGGGAGACCCTCCGAGATGCGCGAGCGGAGCAGGACGGTCTCCAGACGGCGGGCCGCCTCATCGGGTCGCTCACGGCCTGCGGCCGGGGACTCCCCGGCAGCGAGACGCTGCGCGTACGCGGAGGGGTGCTTGACGTTCCACCAGCGGAGCCCCGCCACGTGACTGTGCGCGCCGGGACCGTAGCCCCACCAGTCGGTGCCGCGCCAGTAGGCGAGGTTGTGCCGGGAGCGGTGCCGCTCATCGGTCGCCCAGTTGGAGACCTCGTACCAGTCGTATCCTCCCGCGGCGAGCAGGTCGTCGGCGAGCTCGTACATGTCGGCCTGCAGGTCGTCGTCGGGGTCCGGCACCTCGCCACGACGGATCTGACGCTCGAGCTTCGTGCCCTCCTCGACGATGAGCGCGTACGCCGAGATGTGATCCGGTGCCAGGGCGAGCGCGGCCTCCAGCGACCGGCGCCAGTCGTCGAGGGACTCCCCCGGCGAGCCGTAGATGAGGTCGACGCTGACGTCGAGACCCGCGCGGCGCGCCGCGCCGACCGCGGTCGTGACGCGGTCGGGGTCGTGGGTGCGGTCGAGCACGGCGAGCACATGCGGCACGGCGGACTGCATCCCGATGGACAGCCGCGTGACGCCCGCCGCCGCGAGCTCCGCGGCCACCTCGTCGGTCACCGTGTCGGGGTTGGCCTCGACGGTCACCTCGGCGCCCGGGGCGAGTCCGAAGGTGTCGCGGACACCCGTGAGCATCCGCGCGAGGTCTCCCGGCGGCAGAAGGGTGGGGGTTCCGCCGCCGAAGAACACGGTCTGCGCGGGGCGGAGCGCGCCGCGCTCGGAGAGCACCCGTCGCGAGAGCGCGATCTCCCGCAGCACCTCGTCGGCGTACGCATCCTGCCGTGCGCCGCGCAGCTCGCCGGCGGTGTACGTGTTGAAGTCGCAGTATCCGCACCGCACGCGGCAGAAGGGCACATGCAGGTAGACGCCGAAGTCGGTGTCCGGGGACGCGACGATGTCGGTCGGCAGCGCGCCGTCGCGCGGGGCGGGGTCGCCGACGGGAAGTGCGGCGCCCATCAGGCCGGGGTGGCGTACAGCGGCGAGATCGCGCGCAGGTACCCCTGGAAGAGCTCGCGGCGGCGCCGCTTGGTGAGGGGCGGCAGCATCCGGTAGAGCGGGGCGACGGGACGGTCGAACGCGCGCACCGTGAACCAGACCTCGTCGTTGTCCCGCCAGTCGATCAGGAAGGACTCCTCGCCGCTGACGACGGAGTCGGACACCGTCCCGAGCGCGAACCCGACGCGGCGCGGCTCCTCGATGACGTAGATGACGCGGAGCTCCGCGTCGGCCCGCATCGCCTTGACGCGTCCGTGCACGCGGATCGTCGTCCCGGCGGCGACATACGGCGTGCCGTCCGCGTCGAAGCGCTGGTCGGCCTCCATCTTGCTCGCCACGAGCGGGTTCCCCTCGGCGTCGAAGCTGACGCCGGAGTACATCGGGCCGGCGGCCGGACGGACGTCGGCGACGTCGAGTCCCGCTCCCCGCAGTGCACTCCAGGCGAGCAGGGCGTCGGCGGAGGACGCGAAACGGCCCTCGCCGCTGCCGATCCGCCAGGAGGCCTCGGCGGGGACGCTCTTCTCCGGCGGGTACCCCATGAGGTCCGCCGCCTGGGTCGCGCCGACGGCGGCGTAGTCCACCGTCCCGTCCTGGAAGCTGCCGCGGCGCATGGCTACTTCTTGTCCTTGCCCTCGACGTCGCCGGAGAGCGCGGCGATGAACGCCTCCTGGGGGACCTCGACGCGACCGACCATCTTCATGCGCTTCTTGCCCTCCTTCTGCTTCTCCAGCAGCTTGCGCTTGCGGCTGATGTCGCCGCCGTAGCACTTGGCCAGGACGTCCTTGCGCATCGCACGGATCGACTCGCGCGCGATGATGCGGGCGCCGATGGCGGCCTGGATCGGCACCTCGAACTGCTGGCGCGGGATGAGCTTCTTCAGGCGCTCGGTCATGAGCACCCCGTAGGCGTAGGCCTTCTCCCGGTGCACGATCGCGCTGAACGCGTCGACGGCCTCGCCCTGCAGCAGGATGTCGACCTTCACGAGGTCGGCCTCCTGGTGGCCGCTCGGCTCGTAGTCCAGTGATGCGTAGCCGGCGGTCTTGGACTTCAGGTGGTCGAAGAAGTCGAAGACGATCTCGCCGAGCGGCATGGTGTAGCGGATCTCGACACGGTCCTCGCCGACGTACTCCATGCCGAGCAGGGTGCCGCGGCGCGACTGGCAGAGCTCCATGATCGTGCCGACATAGTCCTTGGGCGCGAGGATCGCGGCCTTGACCATGGGCTCGGTGACGCTGGAGATCTTCGTCCCGGAGGGGAACTCGCTGGGGTTGGTGACCGTGAAGCTCTTCTTGTCGTCGGTCACGACCTCGTAGGTCACCGACGGGGCCGTCGAGATGAGGTCGAGGCCGAACTCGCGCTCCAGGCGCTCCGTCACGATCTCCAGGTGCAGGAGGCCGAGGAATCCGCAGCGGAACCCGAAGCCGAGGGCGACGGAGGTCTCCGGCTCGTAGTTCAGCGAGGCGTCGGAGAGCTTGAGCTTGTCGAGCGCCTCGCGCAGCACCGGGTAGTCGCTGCCGTCGATCGGGTACAGGCCCGAGAAGACCATGGGCTTCGGGTCGGTGTATCCCGGCAGCGGCGACGAGGACGGCTTGGCCGCGTTCGTGACGGTGTCGCCGACCTTCGACTGACGCACGTCCTTCACCCCCGTGATGAGGTAGCCGACCTCGCCGACGCCGAGGCCCTTCGTGGGCACCGGCTCGGGTGAGGACACGCCGATCTCGAGCAGCTCGTGCACGGCTCGGGTCGACATCATCTGGATGCGCTCGCGCGGCTTCAGCGCCCCGTCGATCATGCGCACGTAGGTGATGACGCCGCGGTACGCGTCGTAGACGGAGTCGAAGATCATGGCCCGGGACGGTGCGTCCGGGTCGCCCTTGGGCGCCGGGATCTGCGCCACGACGTGGTCGAGGAGCTCCTCCACGCCCATGCCGGTCTTGCCGCTGACCCGCAGCACGTCCTCGGGGCGCCCGCCGATGAGTCCGGCGAGCTCCTTCGCGTACTTCTCCGGGTCGGCCGCCGGCAGATCGATCTTGTTGAGGACCGGGATGATCTGCAGGTCGTTCTCGAGGGCGAGGTAGAGGTTCGCGAGCGTCTGCGCCTCGATGCCCTGGGCCGCATCGACCAGCAGGATCGCGCCCTCGCAGGCGGCGAGCGACCGCGAGACCTCGTAGGTGAAGTCGACGTGGCCGGGGGTGTCGATCATGTTCAGCGCGAACGTGCCGTCCGCGGTGGTCCACGGCATCCGCACGGCCTGCGACTTGATCGTGATGCCGCGCTCGCGCTCGATGTCCATGCGGTCGAGGTACTGCGCGCGCATGTCGCGGTCGGAGACCACGCCGGTGATCTGCAGCATCCGGTCGGCCAGCGTGGACTTGCCGTGGTCGATGTGGGCGATGATGCAGAAGTTGCGGATCAGCTCTGGAGGGGTCGCGGACGGCTCGAGAGGCTTCAGGGCACGGGGTGACATGTCCCGTGAAGTCTACCGGCGGGTGAGCAGGATGCCGCGCCTCCGCCGAGCCCCGCCGCCGCACTCTAGGTGAGCCGGAGCGCGACACGCCAGCAACCCGTCGATGAGAAAGAGTTAACCGTTCTGTCACTTGTCGAACGGGTCGGTTGCACCGAATGCTCAATGGTGCGGCCGGATTCTGCGCGAACCCCTCACGCGCCCGAGTCGCACGGGAGAACACTGTGACGCATCACACCGACCGCCCCTCCGCGCGCCCGGCCCGTCTTCGGCTGGGCGCGATCCTCGCCGCCACGGTGACGGCGTCCGCCGGCATCGCGCTCACTCCGAGCGCGGCCGTCGCGGCCGTCAGCGCCGATGCCGACATCGTGATCAGCGAGGTCTACGGCGGCGGCGGCAACAGCGGGGCGGCCTGGAACCGGGACTTCATCGAGCTCGCGAACGTCGGTGACACCGCCGTCGACCTCGGCGCGTACAGCGTGCAGTATGCGTCGGCATCGGGCACGACCTGGCAGGTCACGAAGCTCACGGGTGTGACGCTCCCGGCCGGCGAGCAGCTCCTGATCGGCGAGGCCGTGGGCGCGGGCACGACCCTGCCCGCGTTCACGCCGGACGTCGAGGGCACGATCGCGATGAGCGGCGCGGAGGGCAAGGTCGCGCTCGTGTCGTCCCAGACCGCGCTCGTGGGCGCCACGGGTGTGGCCGCCCTCGACCAGGTCGTCGACCTCGTCGGCTGGGGCACCGCGAACGCGTACGCGGGCACCGCGGCCGCGCCCCGGACGGACAACGCCCGCAGCATCGCCCGCGACGCGGCCTTCACGAACACCGCGGACAACCGGGCCGACTTCACGCTCGGCGCACCGACCCCGACCGGTCTCGGCGAGGGCGAGCCGGAGCCCGAGCCCGACCCGACGCCCGCCACCATCGCCGAGATCCAGGGCACCGGAGCGGCGTCGCCGCTCGCCGGACAGACCGTCACGACGACCGGCGTCGTCACGGCGCACTACCCGCAGGGCGGCTTCAACGGCTACGTCATCCAGACCGCCGGCACCGGCGGCACGCTCGACGCGTCGCACACCGCGTCGGACGCCGTCTTCGTGTACGCGCCCGGCGCCGTCGGCGAGGTCGCCCTCGGCGACACCGTCGAGGTGACCGGCGTCGTGTCGGAATTCAACGGCCTCACCGAGCTGACCGTCCCCGCGGGCGGTGCGACGACCATCGCGGATGGCGCCGCGCCGACGCCCGCGACCGTCGCGTGGCCCGCCGCGGCCGCGGAGCGCGAGGCGCTCGAGTCGATGCTCGTGCAGCCGCAGGGCGCCTTCACGGTGAGCAACACCTACGCCACGAACCAGTACGGCGAGGTCGGGCTGGCAGCCGGCACCACTCCCCTGCGCCAGCCGACCGACGCTGCCCGTCCCGGCAGCACCGACGCGGCCGCCGTCGCGGCCGACAACGCGGCGCGCGCCGTGACGCTCGACGACGGCACGTCGATCAACTACCTGAGCGCCGCCAACAGCGCGCTCATCCCGGCCTACGTGTCGCTCACCGAGCCGGTCGTCGTCGGCGCATCGGTCTCCTTCACCGATCCCGTCGTCGTCGACTACCGCAACAACGGGTGGAAGCTGAACCCGACCACGCCGCTCGCCGGCGACGGCACCGGGACGGACGGGGTCGCGTTCGCGAACCCGCGGACCACGGCTCCCGAGGCCGTGGGCGGCGACCTGTCCATCGCGTCGTTCAACGTCCTCAACTACTTCACGACGCTCGGCACCGACGACGCGTCGTGCGTCGCCTACACCGATCGCCTCGGCGACGGCGTGACCGTGCGCGAAGGGTGCGACCAGCGCGGCGCGTGGGACGCGGCCGACCTCGCACGTCAGCAGGACAAGATCGTCGCGGCCATCGAGGCCCTCGACGCCGACGTGGTGGGCCTCATGGAGATCGAGAACTCCGCGGCCCTCGGCGAGGAGGCCGACGAGGCCACCGCGACGCTCGTCGATGCGCTCAACGCTGCGGCCGGCGCCGACACGTGGGCCTACGTCGCGTCCTCCGCCGATCTCCCGGCGGCGTCCGAGCAGGACGTCATCACGAACGCGATCATCTACCAGCCCGCCGCCGTCAGCCCCGTCGGCGCGGCGCGCGCCCTCGGCGATCAGAGCAGCGACGGCGAGGCCTTCGGCAACGCCCGCGAGCCCATCGCGCAGGTCTTCGAGCCCGCCGACGGCGGCGCTCCGTTCCTCTTCGTCGTGAACCACTTCAAGTCGAAGGGGTCCGCAGGCCCGTGGCCGGGCGACGCCGACACGGGCGACGGTCAGGGCGCGTCCAACGAGTCCCGCGTGCGGCAGGCCACGGCGCTGCGCGACTGGGTGTCCGGCATCCGCGGCGACGTGGACGCCGTCGCCCTGGTCGGCGACTTCAACTCGTACGGCCACGAAGACCCCCTGCAGGTGCTCTTCGACGCCGGCTACGCCGACGCCGAGCAGACCTTCGACGTGTCGACGCAGTCGTACAGCTTCTCCGGACTGTCCGGGTCGCTCGACCACGTGCTGCTCAACCAGGCCGCGCGTGAGCGCGCGACCGGAGCCGATGTGTGGAACATCAACTCGGGTGAGTCGGTGGCGCTGGAGTACAGCCGCTTCCGCTCGCACGGGGCCGAGTTCTACGCACCGGACGTCTACCGTTCGAGCGACCACGATCCCGTGCTGGTCGGCCTCGACGCCGACGCGGCGCCGGTCACACTTACCCTCCTGGGCATCAACGACTTCCACGGCCGCATCGACAACAACACGGTGAAGTTCGCCGGAACCGTCGAGCAGCTGCGCGAGGCCGCGCCCGGGCCGGTTCTGTTCCTCTCCGCGGGCGACAACATCGGCGCGTCTCTGTTCGCCTCGTCCGTCGCGAAGGACCAGCCGACGATCGACGTCCTCAACGCGCTCGGGCTGGCTGCCTCGGCCGTGGGCAACCACGAGTTCGACCGCGGCTGGGCCGACCTCTCCGGCCGCGTGACCGACGCCTTCGACGCGCCGCAGCTCGGTGCCAACGTGTACCTCGCGGGCACGGAGACGCCGGCGCTCGACGAGTACGCGCTGCTGGATGCGGGCGGTCTCACCGTCGGCGTCATCGGCGCCGTGACCGAGGAGACCCCCTCCCTGGTCACCCCCGCCGGCATCGTCGACCTCGAGTTCGGCGACCCCGTCGAGGCCGTCAACCGCGTGTCGGCGCAGCTGACCGACGGCGACGCCGCCAACGGCGAGGCCGACGTGCTCGTCGCGCTGTACCACGAGGGCGCCGGAGCCGGCACGGCCGACGGCGCGACCCTCGAGGAGGAGATCGCCGCGGGCGGACCGTTCGCGAGCCTCATCGAGGACACCTCCCCCGAGGTCGCCGCGATCTTCACCGGGCACACGCACAAGGAGTACGCGTGGTCGGCCCCGATCCCCGGCACCGATCGCACGCGACCGGTCGTCCAGACCGGCTCGTACGGTGCGCTGATCGGCGAGATCACTCTGACGATCGACCCGGCGACGGGCGAGGTCACAGCGCACACCGAGCGCAACGTCACCCGCACGACGACGGACGACGCGACGCTCATCGCCGAGTACGACCGGGTCGCGGCCGTCTCCGCGATCGTGAAGAAGGCCCTGGCCGACGCGGCCGAGATCGGCAACACGGCCATCGGCGAGGTCGGCGGCGACATCACGACCGCCTTCAGCGGCGGCTCGTACGTCAACGGCGTCTACACCGGCGGCTCGCGCGACAACCGCGCCGCGGAGTCCGCCCTCGGCAACGCCGTGGGCAACATGCTCCGCGACTCGCTCGCCGACCTCCCGGGCGGGGCGACCATCGGCGTCACGAACCCGGGCGGCCTCCGCGCCGACCTGTGGGACACGCAGGCCGAGTTCGGCGCGACGGCGATCCCGGGGATGGCGGACGGGACGATCTCGTTCTCGCAGGCCAACGCCGTGCTGCCGTTCAACAACACCCTCGCCCTCGTCACCCTGACGGGCGCGCAGTTCACCACGATGCTCGAGCAGCAGTGGCAGCGCGACGCGCTCGGCAACATCCCGCAGCGCCCGTACCTGCAGCTGGGTCTCAGTGACAACGTGAGCTACACGTTCGACCCGGCCCTCCCCGAGGGTCAGCGCATCACGTCCGTCACGATCGACGGGCAGCCGCTCGACCCGGACGCGCAGTACCGGATCGGCACGTTCTCGTTCCTCGCGACCGGCGGCGACAACTTCCGGGTGTTCACGCAGGGCACCGGCTACGTCGACACGGGCCTGCAGGACTACCAGGCATGGGTCGACTACATCGCCGACAACTCGCCGCTGGAGCCGTCCTTCGCCCGGCACGCCGTGCAGGTCTCCGGTGTTCCCGAGACGGTCCGCGCCGGCGAGTCGGTGCAGTTCTCTGTCGCGGGCCTGGACCTCACGAGCCAGGGCGCGCCGCAGAACACGACGCTCTCGGTCGCTCTCGGTGACACCGTGCTCGCGTCCGTCCCGGTCACCGCGGGCGCCGCCACCGTCTCGGTCACCCTTCCGGCCGGTACGCCGGCGGGCGCGGCGGCCCTCACCCTGATCGCCGCACCGTCGGGCACGGTCGTCACGGTGCCGCTGACGGTCGATGCCGTGCAGGTCAAGGCCGAGACGCAGACCCGCCTGTGGGCGCTCCTGCCGATCCACATCAACAAGCTGCTCCCGACGACCCTCGTGGCCGCCGTGACGCAGGACGGCGGCCGTCCGAGCGGCGTCGTGGAGTTCCGGGAGGGCGGCGCCGACGGCCCGCTCGTCGGCACTGCGACCGTCAAGTCCGGCACGGCGACCCTGCGACTGGGGACGCTGAGCCGCGGCATCCACCACTACACGGCCGTCTTCGTGCCGAGCGATCCGGACACGGTCGCCGGCTCGTCCAGCCGCTCGGTGAGTGTGCGGGTCCTCCGCTGACCGCGGCCGGGAGGGGCGGTGGCGGGCCGCCCCTCCTAGGCTGAGGCCATGACGATCTCGGTCGTGATGGTGCACGGGATCCGCACCTCCGCCTCGATGTGGCGTGCTCAGCGCGCGCACCTCGAGGCGCGCGGCATCCCCTCGGTCGCGGTGGATCTGCCGGGGCACGGTACGCGCCTGGGTGAGGTGTTCACCCTCGACGAGGCGATGCGGACGATCGACGCGGCCGTGCAGGATGCCGCGACCCGCGGTCGCGTGCTGCTCGCCGGCCACTCGATGGGCGGCCTCCTCTGCATCGAGTACGTCGGGCGGGAGACCAGGCCGCCCGTCGACGCCTTCATCGCCGCCTCCTGCTGCGCCATCCCGCGCGGGCTGGGCCTGCGTGCCTACCGCACGCTCGCCCGCGGCTTCAACGCGCTCCCCGGTCGCGGCCAGTGGTTCACCGACCGCGTGCTCGCCGGCACGCTGCCGCCCGAGACGCGCGGCGACTTCGGCGCGGGAGGCTATGCGTACGACGCACAGGACGTGGCGCTCGCGAGCCTGCCGGTCCTCGACCTGCTCGCGGCGCTCCGCCGCATCGACGTGCCGACGTGGTTCGTCAACGGGCAGTACGACCAGCTGCGCGTCAACGAGCGGCTCTTCCTGTCGCTCGTGCCCGATTCCGAGCTGATCGTCGTCCCCCGCACGACGCACCTCGTCACCGCGATGCGCCCGCGGGTGTTCAATGCGGTGCTGGACCTGGCTCTCGCGACGATGGATGCCGCGCGCTGACGCGTGAGGTCATGACGGCGCCGCCGACCGAGAGGACCGCGGCGGAGGCGAAGAGGAGCCAGAATCCACCCGCCAGAGCGACGAGCGCGGCTCCGATGATCGGACCGAGCAGCTGACCGAGGTTCGCGGCCACCGCGACGAGACCGAGGTCGCGCGCATGGTCCTCCGCACGCGGCAGGAGATCGGTTGCGAGCGCGAGACCCACGGAGGCGAACGCGCCGAAGCCGATCCCCAGGATCGCGGCGGCCACGAGAGCCACCGGATACGTCGGGACCGCCGCCAGGAGCGCCGCCGCGACGGCTTGGACGAGCGCGGCGGCGACGACGAGCCCTCGGCGGTCGCCCGAGCGGTCGGAGATCCGCCCGCCGATGATCGAGGCCGCCACGACGAACACCGTGTAGACGAGGATCAGGAGCAGCAGGTCGTCCTCGGCCTGCGCGGCCGGGGTGCCGACCCCGTACAGCAGGAAGAACAGCAGCAGGGTGGTGCCGAGCGCGTTGCCGACGTTGACGACGAAGCGTCCGCCCAGCATCCAGGTGAAGTCGCGGTCGCGCAGCACCGCCCAGCGCGCGGCGGGCGGGTCATGCCGCGCGGGCAGCGCGACCCCGCGCGTGGGATCGGGCAGCAGGAGGGCCCCGGCGGTCCCGGACGCCGCGACGAGGGCCGCGAGCACGAGGTAGCCGGTGGTGATGTCGAGGTCGAGGAGGGCGATCGTCCCGACGCCCACGATGAGCCCCACCGCCTGCGTCGAGCCGACGACCGCCGAGGCGGCGCCGCGCTGATCGGTGAGCTGATCGGCGATCAGCGCCGTGAACGCGGCCGAGGCGATCGCGACGCCGAGGGAGAGTCCGGTCCAGCCGAGGCCCACCGCCAGCGGCCCCGATGCGAACGCCGTCCCGATGAGCGAGACGGTCATCAGCGCCGTGCCGGCGAGGGCCCACGGCCGGCGACGGCCGAGCGGCGAGCGGGTGCGGTCGGACAGGGCGCCGGCGAGCGGCGTCACGATCAGGGCCACGAGACCCCCCACCCCCAGGACGAGCCCGGAGACCACGACGCCGCCGATCCATTCGCCCTCTCCCCCGGGCGTGTCCAGCTGGAGTGGGATGAGCAGCTGCAGCGGCGTGAGCTGCACGGCCCAGATCGCGAGCCATGCCAGTGCGAACAGGGAGTACCAGCGGGCGCCGACACGTGCGGGAGGGGGAGGCGATGCCACGGGGCTCCTTCATCACAGGCCGGATCCGGCAGGACCGATCATGCCGGACGCTGTGCGGCGGGCCGCTGCGGCACGGCCGCAAGGGCGAAACCTGATAGACTCGGTGATTGGCTTGCGTGTGGGCTCCTCTCTCACACGACCGCCGTGCGACAGCCCTCTCTTGTCTCTCGGCACATCCATCGATAACTCCGAACGAAAGATACGTCGAACGTGGCGAACATCAAGTCGCAGATCAAGCGCAACAAGACCAACGACAAGGCGCACGAGCGCAACAAGGCCGTCAAGAGCGGTCTGAAGACCGAGGTGCGCCGCACCCGCGAGGCCATCGCCGCCGGCGACAAGGCCGCTGCCGAGAAGGCTCTCGCGACGGCGACCAAGAAGCTCGACAAGGCCGTGAGCAAGGGCGTCATCCACGAGAACCAGGCTGCGAACCGCAAGTCGGCCATCGCGAAGCAGGTCGCCGCTCTCTGAGCCCCGTCTGTCACGAAGGCCCATCCCTCCGGGGGTGGGCCTTCGTCGTTCCCGGGGTCGTCCGGTGAGCCGGGCGGAGCTCAGGCGCCGTACGGAGCGCGGGTCGCGATGACGGTGACGAGACGCTCGACGGCGAAGACCGGATCGCGGGAGGCGCCCTTCACCTCGGCGTCGGCCCGAGCCGCGGCCTGGATGGCGATGCCGAGCGACGCCTCCGACCAGCCGGCCAGGTCGCGCCGTGCGCGGTCGACCTGCCAGTCCTTCAGGCCGAGGCGGGACGCGAGCTCGCGGGCGGGCTCACGGGAGCCCGCGACCCGTGCCATCGTGCGCAGCTTCGAGGCGATCGCGGCCACGAGCGGCACGGGGTCCGCCCCGCTCGCGAGCGCGTGCCGGAGGGCGATGAGGGCTTCGCCGTAGCGCCCGGCGATCGCCGTGTCGGCGACGGTGAAGGCGGATGCCTCGACGCGACCGCCGTAGTAGCGCTGGACGACGTCCTCGCCGATATCGCCCGCCACGTCCGAGATGAGCTGCTGGCACGCGGCCGCGAGTTCGGTCACATCGTCGGCGAACGCCGAGACGAGGGCGCGCAGCGCGGTCGGCGCGATGCGGCGGTGGGCGGCCTTGAACTCCCCCGCCGCGAAGTCGAACTTGTCGGAGTCCCGCTTGATGGCGGGACACGCGATCTCGACTCCGCCGCCGGAGCCCGCCCGGATGGCATCCAGGAGCTTCTTGCCGCGGACGCTGGCGCCGGTGTGGCGGAGGACGACCGTCGCCCCCTCCTGCGGAGCCTCCAGGTAGGCCAGCGCCTCGGTCAGGAACGCGTCACTGCACTTCTCCACACCCGTGACGCGGACCAGCCGCGGCTCACCGAACAGCGACGGCGAGGTGAGCGCGAAGAGCGACCCGGCGGCGTAGTCGTCGGCGCGGAGGTCGGAGACCTCGAGACTTGCGTCCTCCGCGCGGAGGTACTCGCGGATGCCCGCGGTCGCGCGCTCCGCGCAGACCTCTTCCGGCCCCGAGACGAGCACCACGGGCGCCGGCTGCGGCGACCGCCAGGAGATCTGCGGGATCGCCGCGGCGGTGCGCGCGGGAGGGCGGCGCGGGGACGGCGTCATACCTCCAGCCTACTGACGGCTCACGACAGGGGCGGACGTCTCCGCCCGCCAGACGTGGATGCCGTCGTCCGCCGTCCACAGGGCGACGGCGCCGCCCTGATCGGTCCGCAGCACGGCCGCGCCGAGTGCGTGCAGGACCTTGAGGATCTCCTCGCGCGGGTGGCCGTGGGTGTTCTCCCCCACCGTCACGAGCGCGATCTGCGGCGCGAGCCGCGCGTACAGCGCCGGCTCCTGGTCCGCACTGCCGTGGTGGGCGACCTTCACGACGGCGACGTCCGCCGGGACGCGCCCGGTCGCCAGCAGCCCCAGCTGGGCGGAAGCCGACAGGTCGCCCAACAGCACCGTGGACGGGATGCCGCCGCCCTCGACCGCGACGATGACGCCGGCGTCATTGCCGGGCGCGAACGCGCGGTCCGCCGCGCGCGGCCACAGCACGCGCCACCCGGCGGCGCCGAGCGATCCGGACAGACCCGCATGCCCGGCCGTGATCGCGGCGCCCTGGGAGGCCAGTGCGGCCAGGACGGCGTCGTCCTCGGGCGTCGCCGGCGGGCCGTGCAGGACCACGTCCACCCGGCCCACGACCGCATCCATCCCGCCGCGGTGGTCGAGGTCGAAGTGGGTCAGGACGAGAAGGTCGATCCGTTCGACGCCGAACCGATCGAGGCACGCGCGCAGCGGCACGGGGTCGGGACCGGTGTCGACGAGCGCGACGCGCCCTTCCGACCGGAGCAGGACGGCATCGCCCTGTCCGACGTCGCACGCGACGATCGCCCAGTCCGGCACGGTGGCGCGGTCGATGAGCGTCGCGACGGGGCCGACCGCGACACCCACGCCGATCAGCGCGGCGAGGACCAGCGCGGCGGCGCGGCGCAGCCGGGGCCCCGAACGCGGCACGATCAGCGCCGTCGCGCAGGCGCCGGTCACGGCGAGCAGCGCGAACCCCGGAGGCCCCTCCGGCCACGGTGCACTGCTGCCGGGAAGAGCGGCGAACGTCCCGGCGACACCCGCGATCCACGCCGACGGCAGCCAGGCGATCGTCGCCAGTCCCGGACCGAGGAGGGGGACGCCGGCCGTGAGGCACGCCGCCAGGCCCAGAACGGTTCCGGCCGGCGCTGCGGGCGCGGCGAGGAGGTTCGCCACGACGCCGTACACCGCGACGCGCGGGTCGATCAGGACGATGAGCGGTGCGCACGCGAGCTGCGCGGCCAGCGGGACGGCGAGAGCGAGCGCGAGCGGCCGCGGCATCCACCGGGAGAGCCCGTCGGCGAGCGGACCCGCCACCAGCAGGAGCGATGCGGTGGCGGCCGCGGAGAGCGCGAAGCCGAGGGATCCGGCGAGCCACGGATCCACGACGAGCAGGATCGTGACTGCGAGAGCCAGCACCGACACTCCTGCCCCGATCCGGCCGAGGAGCACGCCGAGCATCGCGATCGCCGCCATCGCACCCGCCCGCACGACACTGGGCTCCGGTGAGACGAGCAGGACGAAGGCCGCCAGTGCCACGAGCCCGGCTGTGACACGGATGCCGCGCCGCGCGCCGGCCCCCGCCGCTGCGGCGAAGGCAAGCCCGACGACGAGCGCGCAGTTCGCGCCCGACACCGCCGTCAAGTGCGACAGGGATGCGGTCTTCATGGCCGCGTCGAGGTCCGCGGTGACCTCCGACGTGTCGCCGACCGCGAGCCCGGCGACGAGCCCGGCGGCCGGCTGGGGCAAGCCGGCCACCGCGGCGTGCAGACCGCGTCGGAGGTCGGCGGCGGCCGCGAGCGGTCCCGCGGGCGGCGCCCGGACCCGAAGGGTGGAGCCCCCCTGGATCACGAGGACGGGGCGGTCGCCCGCCTCCGCGCGGAACGCGGTCCCCCGCAGCTCGACCCGGGCACCCAGGTCGAGTCCGGGCGGGGCATCGTCCGCCCGCACGAGGACGGGCACCGGAGCGGTGAACGCGCGTTCGCCGTAGGCGATCCGGTCCGTGACGGCGTCGAACCGCCAGCCGACCGCGCTGCGCTCCACCTTCCCCACGACCGTCGCCTCGACGGTGAGCACGCGACCGCCGTCGACGTCGAGAGCGGACGCCGCCGCACGCGTCGGCTGTGCGAGGGCGACGTGACCGGCGACCGCCGCGGCGCACGCGAGCGCGACGGCCGCCAACGCCGCCGTGGCGCGCGTGGAGGATGGCATCCAGCGGGAGACGACGAGGACGGCCGCCACGGCCGCCCAGAGCCCGGCTGCGATCCCGGGCGACGCCGTCGGCACCTGCGTCGCGATGCCGGCCGCGCCCCACGCGACCACCGCGACGGGGACGAGCCGCAGATCGCGTCGTCGCGCCGTGCAGCTGCTCACAGCGTCACCATGTCGCGGAGCCCGGCGAGCATCTTCTCGCCGATGCCGGGCACCGCCAGAAGGTCCTCGACGCTCGTGAAGCGGCCGTTGTCCTCGCGCCACGCGATGATGCGCTCCGCGAGTGCCGGGCCGATGCGCGGCAGCGTATCGAGTTCGGCGACCTCCGCGGTGTTGAGGTTCACGCGGCCGTCCCCCGCGCCGGCGGATCCCGCCGCCGGCGTCTCCCCCAGACGGGGCACGTGCACCTGTTCGCCGTCCGTCAGAAGGCGCGCCAGGTTCACCGCGGACCGGTCGGCGTCGGCTGCGAACCCGCCCGCCGCGGCCACGCCGTCCACGAGTCGGGCACCCTCGTCGAGGCGGTAGAGCCCCGGGCGTGCGACAGCACCGGCCAGATGCACGTACACCGCGGCGGGGCTGAGGGCCGTCGTGTGGAGCGGCACGACCTCCCCCGCGTCCCCGGTCGTGCGGACGACCCCGATGAGCACCGTCGTCGCCGCGGCGGCCAGCACCAGGATGATCGCGGCGCCGACGCCGAGTCGGCGGCGTGCGCGCACCGCCTCGGCCGTTCCGCTCACCGCGCCAGGTTCACACCTCGGGCGCCGGCATCGAGCGTGCGATCACGACCTGGTGGACGGATCGCGCCGGACGCCGGCCGGGGAGGAGGCTACGCGGTGGTGAAGCTGACGACCTTCGGCGCCCGGACGACGGCACGCGTGATGGTGCGTCCCGCGAGGGCGCGGACGACCTTCTCGTCGGCACGGGCGAGCGCTTCGAGCTGGTCGGCGGAGACGCGCGCGGGCACCGTGAGGGTGCCGCGCACCTTGCCGTCGACCTGCACGACCGCTGTGACGGACTCCTCGACGAGGAGGGTCGGGTCCGCCTGGCGCCACGGCACGAGGCCGACGAACGGCTCGTAGCCGAGGATCTCCCACATCTCCTCCCCCGTGTGCGGAGCGAACAGGTCGAGCACCATGGCGATGGCCTCGGCCGCTTCGCGCACGGCCGGGTCGGATGCACCCGCGCCGGAGTCGATCACCTTGCGGGTGGCGTTCACGAGCTCCATGAGTCGCGCGACGACGACGTTGAACTTCGTCTGCTCCACGAGGGCGGGCACGTCTGCCCACAGGCGGTGCGTGACGCGACGCAGTCCGCCGTCGCCGTCCTTCCACACCACGTCGGTGGGGCTGGCGACGTCGCGGGCGACGCGCAGCGCGCGGGCGAGGAACTTCGCGGCGCCCGTCGTGGAGACATCCGCCCAGTCCTTGTCGTCCTCCACGGGACCCGCGAACGCCAGGCCGACGCGCAGGGCGTCGGCGCCGTGCAGCTCGAGCTCCTCCTGGAACAGCACCAGGTTGCCCTTGGACTTCGACATCTTCGCGCCGTCCAGGATGACCATGCCCTGGTTGATGAGGCTCGCGAAGGGCTCGGTGAACTCGACGAGACCGATGTCGTACAGGGCCTTGGTGATGAAGCGCGCGTAGAGCAGGTGCAGGATGGCGTGCTCGACGCCGCCGATGTAGAAGTCGACGGGGCCCCACTTGTCGGCCTCCGCCGTGGAGAACGCCGTGTTCGGGTCGCCCGGCGACAGGAAGCGCAGGAAGTACCACGAGCTGTCGACGAACGTGTCCATCGTGTCGGGATCGCGGAGCGCGGGCTCGCCCGTCTCGGGGTCGACGGTGGCGACCCACTCGCTCGCGCCGCCGAGCGGCGACGTGCCCTTCGGGGTGAGGTCGAGTCCCGCAGCGGCGGGCAGCTCGACGGGAAGCTGATCCGCCGGGACCGGAACGATGCGGCCGTCGGCGGTGTGCACCATCGGAATGGGCGTGCCCCAGAACCGCTGGCGCGAGATGAGCCAGTCACGGAGGCGATAGGTCTTGGCGGCGCGGCCCGTGCCGGCCGCCTCCAGCTGTTCGATGACGCGGGCGATCGCGTGGCGCTTGCTCAGGCCGTCGAGCGCGCCGGAGTTGACCAGGCGGCCCTCCCCCGTCAGTGCGACCCCGGTGCGGGCCGGGTCGAGCTCGGCGAGGCCCGGCTCGGCGGAGCCCGGATCGATCGGCACGCCCTGCTCGTCGAGCTCGATGACGGCGATCGCGCCCGTCACGGGGGCTGTCGTGTCGACCACGACCCGGACGGGCAGGTCGAACGCGCGGGCGAAGTCCAAATCGCGCTGATCGTGCGCCGGCACCGCCATGACCGCGCCGTGGCCGTAGTCGGCCAGCACGTAGTCGGCCGCCCACACGGGCAGGCGTTCGCCGTTGACGGGATTGACGGCGTACCGCTCCAGGAAGACGCCGGTCTTCGGCCGATCGGCGGTCTGCCGCTCGATCTCGGTCTCCTTCTGCACGCGCTCGAGGTAGTCCTGGAAGCGCATGCGCACCTCCGCGGAGGCCCCGGACGCCAGCTCGGCGGCCAGGTCGGAGTCGGGCGCGACGACGAAGAACGTGGCCCCGTGGAGCGTGTCCGGGCGGGTCGAGAAGACCGTGACCTTCTCGGAGCGGCCCTCGATCTCGAAGTCGATGTCGGCGCCGATGGAGCGGCCGATCCAGTTGCGCTGCATCTGCAGCACCTTGTGCGGCCAGAACCCCTCGAGCTGGTTGAGGTCGTCCAGCAGGCGGTCCGCGTACTCCGTGATGCGGAAGTACCACTGGGTCAGCTTCTTCTTCACGACCTCGGCGCCGCAGCGCTCGCAGCGGCCGTCGACGACCTGCTCGTTGGCGAGCACCGTCTGGTCGTTCGGGCACCAGTTGACCGGGCTCTCCTTGCGGTAGGCCAGGCCCCGCTCGTAGAGCTGCTGGAACAGCCACTGGTTCCAGCGGTAGTAGTCCGGGTCACTCGTGTGCAGCACGCGCGACCAGTCGAAGGAGACGCCGTACTGCTGCAGGCTCGCCTTCTGCTGCGCGATGTTCTCGTACGTCCAGGCGCGCGGGTCCGCGCCGCGCTTGATGGCGGCGTTCTCCGCCGGCAGGCCGAAGCTGTCCCAGCCGATGGGGTTCAGGACGTTGTAGCCGCGGTGCCGCCAGAAGCGGGCGACGATGTCGGAGTACAGGTAGTTCTCCGCGTGCCCCATGTGCAGGTCGCCGGACGGGTAGGGGAACATCGCCAGGACGTACTTGCGCGGGCGGGTGTCGCCCTCGTCCCCGGCCCGGAACGGGTCGGCCTCGGCCCAGAGTCGCTGCCACTTCGCCTGGACGAGGTGCGTGTCGAACGCACCGTCCTCCGGGTGTGCAGTGGCGTCGGGCGTGGAGGTCGTGGACAAGGGAAGCCAATCGTGCGGGGGCGGGAATGCGCGCGATGCGCACCCGTCCAGGCTACCGGATGCGCGGTTTCACCAGCCCGGCGGGAGATCGGCCCCGAGGGCGGCGAGCGGGCCGCGGGCCTTGACCCCCACCTCGGCCACCTCGGCGTCGGGCTCCGATCCCCAGGTGATGCCGCCGCCCGCGCCGACCCACGCGCCCTCCGGGTGCACGACGATCGAGCGGATGACCATCGCGAGGTCGGCGGCGCCATCGTGCCCGATCCACCCGAAGCAGCCCGCGAACACGCCGCGCGGTGCCCCCTCCAGCGTGTGCAGGATCGTCATGGCCGACAGCTTCGGGGCGCCGGTCATGCTGCCGGCCGGGAAGGCGGCATCCAGCACGTCACCGAGCGTGCGTCCGCTCTGCAGGCGACCGCCGACCGCGCTCACGAGCTGGTGCACCGCAGGGTAGGACTCGACGACCAGGAGCTCCTCGACCGCGACGGTGCCCGGCAGGCACACGCGCTGGAGGTCGTTGCGCATGAGATCGACGATCATCACGTTCTCGGCCCGCTCCTTCGCGCTCGCGCGCAGCTCTGCGGCCAGCGCGGCGTCCGTGGCGGGATCGGCGCCTCGGGGCCGCGTCCCCTTGATGGGGCGGGTGCGCACGATGCCGTCCCCGATCTCGAGGAACCGCTCGGGGCTCGCGCTCGCGAGGGCGAACGGGCCGCTGCGCACGAGGCCGCCGTGGTGCGCGGGCGTCGCGTCGCGGAGGGCGAGGTAGACGGCGACCGGATCCATCGGGGCCGCGGAGGCCGGCACGTCGAAGCGGGTCGTGAGGCACAGCTGATACGCATCCCCCTCCCGAATGGCGTCGCGGCACCGGGCGATGAGATCCGCGTAGGCCTCGGGCGTGTGCCGACCGGACGCGACGCGGGGAGGCGGAGCGATGCGGGCCGGCGGCGGTCCCGCCCGCCAGGTCTGGACGAGCGCGGCGAACGCCCCGAGCTCGCCGGCGGGCGCCACCGCCCAGAGAGTGTGCGTGGCATGGTCGACGGCGACGAAGCGATCGACCTCCAGCCACATCTCCTCCGGCGCGGTGTCATCGGTCAGGGCGGGGGCGCCGGCGCGCGCGGCGGCGTGGTCGTATCCGACCCAGCCGACCCACCCGCCCCGGAACGGCACGGGAAGAGCGGACCGGGGCGTCGGGGCGACGACGACCTCACGCGGCGCGCGCGGGTCGGACGGTGCGCCGATCCCGAGGAGACTCCATCCGCTCGTCGCACCCGGGCCGGCGTCGAGCCAGAAGCTGTGCGCGGCGCGCGCGGGACCGTTCGCGTGGAGGACGGCGGGGTCCGTCCAGCCGACCAGCGCGCGGGCGGCGAGGACAGGAGGCACCCTCACAGGCTAGACCGGCACGACGGGTCATAGTCTGGTGCCGTGAACGAGTTCCTCACGTGGCTCCTCGACGCGGTGCAGAGTGTGGACCCGCTGCTGAGGACGCTGGTCGCGGGACTCGCGATCATGCTGGAGACGAGCGTTCTGGTGGGGCTGGTCGTTCCCGGGGACACGATCGTCATCGTCGCGGGGACGGCCGTCGGCTCGTTCGCCGAGGGTGCGCTGCTCGTCGTCGTCGTGATCGTGGGCGCCCTCGTGGGCGAGAGCATCGGCTTCGCGCTGGGGCGCTGGCTGGGCCCCCGCATCCGCTTCTCGCGACTCGGGGCGCGGATCGGCGAGGACAACTGGCGGCGCGCCGAGCTCTACCTCCGCCGTCGCGGCGGCCCGGCGATCTTCCTCTCGCGGTTCCTGCCCGTCCTGCACTCGCTCGTTCCGCTCACGGTCGGGATGAGCGGGTTCGCTTACCGGCGCTTCCTCGCCTGGACGGCCCCGGCATGCGCCGTGTGGGCCGTTCTGTACGTCAGCGTCGCGGCGGCGGCGGCCGGGACGTACCGCGAGCTGGCCGATCGGCTGCACTTCGCGGGCTACATCTTCGTCGGCGTCATCGCCGCCTTCCTGCTCCTCGCGTACGTGGCCAAGCGCGTCATCGTCGCCCGGGAGTCGCGTCACCTGCGTCTGGAGGACGAGGCCGAGGTCCGGCCGTCCCCCGATGGCGTGGGAGACTGAAGCGATGCCCACCCCCAGAAACGCCCGCGCGAAGATCCTGTGGCTCGCGCGCCTGGAGTACCGCTTCCATTCCTGGCGGGAGCGTCGCGCCCGCAGGCGCGGACTGCATCCCACGGTCGCCGCCTACCCGGGGTACGGCAGCGAGAAGTGGGTGCGTGTCCTCGGTCGCGCGCTCATCGTCCCTCCCGTCCGCACGCAGCGCGGCGAGTACGCGAGCGTCCGCGGCTGGCGGAGCTTCGCCGCCGTCCCCGTCGGGTTCGCGCAGGTCTCGGTGACGATCGACGGCGTGACGCACGACGTCGTCGCCGACCGCGGCGGGGTCGTCGACACCGTCCTCGAGGCGGGCCTCTCCCCCGGCTGGCAGACCATCTCGATGTCGGTCGAGGGATCCGAGCCCGTCGAGACGCGCGTCTTCGTGGTGGGCGCCGACGTGCGGTTCGGGGTCGTCTCCGATGTCGACGACACCGTCATGGTCACGGCGCTCCCCCGGCCGTTCGTCGCGGCCTGGAACTCGTTCGTGCTCGACGAGCACGCCCGTCAGCCCGTTCCCGGCATGGCGGTGCTGCTGGAGCGCCTGGTGCGCGATCACCCCGGCTCCCCCGTCGTCTACCTCTCGACGGGTGCGTGGAATGTGGCGCCGACCCTCGTGCGGTTCATGCGTCGGCATCTCTTCCCCCTCGGCGCCCTCCTCCTCACCGACTGGGGCCCCACGCACGACCGGTGGTTCCGCAGCGGCCGCGTGCACAAGCAGGAGAATCTGCGGCGCCTGGCGCGCGAGTTCCCGGACGTGAAGTGGATGCTGATCGGCGACGACGGTCAGCATGACGACGACCTGTACACGAGCTTCACGAGCGAGTTCCCCGGGCACGTCACCGCCGTCGCGATCCGTCGCCTCTCCCCCACGGAGGCCGTGCTGGCCGGTGGGCGGACGGCCGTCAACGACCACTCCGCCGCGGCCGTGCCGTGGGTCACGGGGCCTGACGGCGCCGGGCTGCTCGATCGGCTCGCCGAGGTGGGCGTGGTCGACGCCGACTGACGCGCGGTGTCGCCGACCCCGCGTACGCTGGCGGCATGTGCGGTCGTTTCGTGGTGGCCAATGTCGGATCCGAGCTCGTCGACGTGCTCCGCGTCGACGTCGAGGGTGACGACCTTCCGGCGCCCTCCTACAACGTCGCACCCACCGACCGCGTCGCGATCGTCCTGGATTCGGCCAAGAGCGAGCCGCCGGTCCGCCGGCTGGAATCCGCGCGGTGGGGTCTCGTGCCGTCGTGGGCGAAGGATCTCTCGGTCGGCGTGCGGGCGTTCAACGCGCGGTCCGAAGAGGTCGAGGACAAGCCGATGTTCCGGCAGGCGCTCATCAAGCGGCGCGCCGTCGTCCCGTCCACCGGCTACTACGAGTGGAAGACGGAGGACGGGGTGAAGACCCCGCACTTCATCCATCCCGCGGACGGCTCGCCCCTGCTGTTCGCCGGGCTGTACGAGTGGTGGAAGGACCCGGGCAAGGCCGACGACGATCCCGCGCGGTGGCTGCTGAGCTTCACGATCATGACCCGCGACGCCGTCGGCGCGCTCGGTTCCATCCACGACCGGATGCCGCTGTTCATCGACGCCGACCACGCCGATGCCTGGCTGGACCCCACCACCGACAACGTCGGCGACGTCCTCGACGCCGCGATCGACGCCGCGCCGGCCCTCGCCGAGACGCTCGAGTCCTACGTGGTCGACCGCGCCGTGGGCAACGTCCGGAACAACTCGCCGGCCCTCATCGAGCCGGCGAGCTGACCCGGCCGCGGGTCACCGGAAGGTGACGCCGGCGTTCTCGTTGTTGAGCACGATGATCGGCGTGATCGTCGAGAGCCCCGCCGCGCGGATCTTGGCGGCGTCGAACCGGACGAGCGGCGTGCCCTCGCGGACCTTCTGCCCCGCGGTCACGAGCGTCTCGAATCCGTCGCCCTTCAACGTCACGGTGTCGATGCCGACGTGGATGAGCAGCTCCGTGCCGTCATCGAGGACGAGCCCGATGGCGTGCCCGGTCGGGAAGACGGAGGCCACCGTGGCATCCGCCGGCGCGACGACCGTGTCGCTGGTCGGCTCCACCGCGATCCCGGGTCCCATCGTCCCCGCCGCGAACATCGCGTCGGGGACCTCGGACAGGGCGAGCACCCGGCCGGCGACCGGCTGGCGCAGTGCGAGGCTCACGGCGGCCGGTGCGGCCACCGCCGTCCGTCCGGTGGACGCCGGAAGACCGGCATCCTCGGCCACCACGTGGCGGCCCTCGATGATGTCCTCCATGGCGTCCTTGACGAACTGGACGTTGAGCCCGTAGACGACCTGGACCGACGTGCCGCCGGGCGTGACGGTGCCCGCGGCGCCGGCCCGCTTCAGCGCGCGCGCGTCGACCTTCGAGACGTCCGCCACCTCCATGCGCAGGCGGGTCGCGCAGTTGTCGAGGTCGGTGATGTTCTCCGCGCCGCCGAGACCGGCGATGAACTTCGCCGCCGTCCCGTGGTAGCCGGTGGCCGCGGAGCCCACGGCCTCGTCGTCGACGAGATCCGCATCGTCCTCGCGCCCGGGCGTCTTCAGGTTGAACCGGGTGATGACGAAGCGGAACGTGAAGAAGTAGACGACGAACCAGAACGCGCCCATCACCGGGATGAGCCAGGGATTCTGCGCCAACGGGTTCATCCACTGCAGCACGAGGTCGATGAAGCCGCCGGAGAAGCCGAACCCCATCCGCACGGGCAGCAGGCTCGCGATCACCATCGAGATGCCCGTGAAGAGGGCGTGGATGACGTAGAGCCAGGGGGCCAGGAACATGAAGGAGAACTCGAGCGGCTCGGTGACGCCGACGAAGAACGAGGCGAACGCGGCCGACAGCATGATGCCGTAGGTGACCTTCTTCCGCGTCGTCTTCGCGGTCAGGTAGATCGCGAGGGCGGCGCCGGGGAGTCCGAACATCATGATCGGGAAGAAGCCGGTCATGTACTGGCCGGTGACGCCGAAGGTGCCGTCGGCGTTGAGGAAGTTGCTGAGGTCGTTGATGCCGGCGACGTCGAACCAGAACACGGAGTTGAGCGCGTGGTGCAGGCCCAACGGGATGAGCAGGCGGTTGAGGAAGCCGTAGATGCCGGCGCCGATGGGTCCGAGCGTGGCGATCCACTCGCCGAAGGTCACGAGCCCGCCGTACACGAGCGGCCAGATGAACATCAGCGCGATCGCGACGACGAGCGAGATGCCCGCCGTGACGATGGCGACCGAACGCTTGCCGGAGAAGAAGGACAGCGCGTCGGGCAGCTTCGTGTCCTTGAAGTGGTCGTAGCACCAGGCGCCGATGAGGCCGCAGATGATGCCGACGAAGACGTTCTGCACCTTGCCGAACGCCGGGTCCACCTCCTCGATGGCGACGCCCGTCAAGGTCTGGATGGTGGCGGGGCTGAGCATCGTCGTCACCGTGAGCCAGGAGACGAGGCCCGCGAGAGCCGAGGTGCCGTCGGACTTCCGCGCCATGCCGATCGCGACGCCGATCGCGAAGAGCAGCGCGAGATTGTCCAGCAGCGCGCCGCCCGCCGCGGCCAGGAAGGCCGACACGACGTTGTGGTCGCCGCCGTTGGCGCTCTTGATCCAGAAGCCGATGCCGGACAGGATCGCCGCGACCGGCAGGACAGCCACCGGAAGCATGATCGACCTGCCGAGTCTTTGGAAGAACTTCATTGACTCTCCAACCCGAGGGGATGACGCGCCCGGGGGCGCCTACGCCTGGGAGGCTACACACGATCCCCGCCGTTCACAGGAAGCGCTCAGGTGCGTCGCGGGTTCCCTCTCCCGCACCCCTCGCTGCTGGATGTCGTCGCCCGCCCGCCGCGGGACCTTCGACCCGACGCGGCGGACGCCGGCCCCGCAGAGTGGCAGGCGAGGGACGGAGGACGTCATGACCGCAGGTGTTCCCGCGACGACACGGGTCGGCGGCCCGCCCGCGGAAGCGCCGCGCACCGCGTCGGACCGTTCCTTCGTCGCGACCTGGCTCTTCTCCTGGCTGCTCGGCTTCCTCGGCGTGGACCGCTTCTACCTGGGGAAGGTGGGCACCGGCGTCCTCAAGCTCCTGACCCTCGGCGGACTCGGGGTCTGGTGGCTGATCGACCTCATCCTGACCCTCGCCGGTGTGCAGCGCGACGGCACCGGCCGGCTGCTGCCGGACTACGAGGAGCACCGGGTGGTCGCGTGGATCGTGACCGGGGCCGGCGTGGCCCTCGGCATGATCACGACCGCGCTGTCGCGGACCTACCTGGCGGTGCCGGACGACGTCATCCCGATGATGCCCTGGTGGCGGGGGCAATGAACCGCACACGAACCGCGAGGAAGGACAGGCCATGAACGAGCAGTCGGAGACGATCGTCGTCGGCGTCGACGGATCGGAGTCCTCTGTCGCCGCGCTGCGCTACGCGGCGCGCCTGGCGCACCTGCTGGATGCGCCGCTCGAGGCGGTCACGACGTGGGTGTACCCGCCGTACGTGGATTACGCGCTCCTCGGCGACTGGTCGCCCGAGGAGCACGCCCGCACGGCGCTCGACGAGGCGGTCGCCGCCGCCTTCGGCGGCGAGCCGCCGGACCGATTGACGACGACGACCCTTCCGGGGTCTGCCGCCGACGCCCTCATCGGGGCGAGCCGGAACGCCCAGATGCTCGTGCTCGGAAGCCGCGGTCACGGCGGATTCGCGGGGCTGCTGCTCGGCTCGGTGAGCAACGCGTGCGCCGCGCACGCGCACTGTCCGGTGCTGATCGTCCGCGCCGACACCGCCCGGCCCGACGAGGAATCCGCGTCCGAGCGCCGGGCGGGCGCCGCTCCGGCGTGAGCCGCCGCCTTCCGCCGCGCGAGCCCCCGGTCGTACAGTGACGGTCGTACAGTGACGGTGTCGGTGTGCGGAAGGGGCGAGGGTGGTCGTGGCGGCGGATGCGGACGGTCATCCGCCCGCGGGGCTCGTGCTCGCGGCGGAGGATCGGCTGCGGGCACTGCTGGCCGCGACGCAGTCCGTCGTGCAGCCGCTGGACCTGCCGACCGTCCTCCGGCGCATCGCGCGGGCGGCGGCGGACCTCGTCGATGCGCAGTACGGTGCGCTCGGGGTGATCTCCCCGCACCGGCAGGGCCTCGAGCAGTTCGTGTACGTGGGCATGACGGAGGGTGAGGCGGCGCGGATCGGCCATCTCCCCGAGGGTCATGGCCTCCTGGGGGCGCTCATCAGCGACCCGGCATCCATCGCCCTCCCCGAGATCTCGGCGGACGCGCGCGCCGTCGGGTTCCCCGCGCACCACCCGCCGATGCACTCCTTCCTCGGCGTGCCGGTGCGCGTGCACGGCGAGGTCTTCGGGAACCTCTACCTGACCAACCGTCGACACGGGCACTTCACCGACGAGGACACAGCCCTCGTCGAGGCCCTCGCGACGACGGCCGGTTTCGTGATCGCCAACGCACGCCTGTTCGCGCAGGTGCGCACGCGGGAGGAATGGATGACGGCGGCGGTCGAGGTCTCCGCCGCGCTGCTGTCGCTCCCCCAGTCGGAGGCGCTCGACCTCCTCGCGACGCGGGTGCGCGACGCCGCAGGCGCGGACCGTGTCGCGGTGCTGCTCGTCGCGGACGGCGACGGCCATGTGCAGGTCGCGGCGGTGCGGGGATCCGACGAGGTGGCCCTGCGCGGCCGCGTCCTCGCAGAGACCGACACCTTCGCGGGAGCCGTCGCCTCGGACGGTCACCCTCGTGTCGCCGAGAACGGCGCCGGGCCCGTGGACGACCCGCTCGTGGTGCGGGTCGCCGACGCGGCGGGCCCGGCGATGGCCTTTCCGATGCGGTCGCAGGCGCGGCTGTGGGGCATCGTCACGGTCGCGCGGGCGCCCGGGTCCGCCCCGTTCGCGCCGGCGGAGATCGCCACGGCCGTCGACCTGGGTGAGCGCGCCAGCCTCGCGCTCGACCTGGCGCATGCGCGGGAAGGGCAGGAACGGGCGCTCCTGGCCGACGAGCGCGCCCGCATCGCGCGCGACCTGCACGATCACGTCATCCAGCAGCTGTTCGGCGCGGGTCTCATGGTGCGCGCCGTCGCAGGCGCCCTCGAGCCGGGGTCCGCGCCCGATCGCCTCGGTGACGCGGTCGGTGCGCTCGACGATGCGATCGCGCAGATCCGGACAGCGATCTTCGCGCTGTCGGCACGGGATGCCGACACCCTGCGCCACCGCGTCATCGATGTCGTCGCGGGTCTGTCGAGCCACATGCCGCGGCCGCCCACGGTCCGCTTCAGCGGACCGATCGACCATGCCGTCGGCGGAGGGCGCAGTGATGACGTGGTCGCTGCGGCGCGCGAGCTGCTCAGCAACGCCATCCGGCACGCCGACGCCGACCGCATCTCGGTCGAGGTCACGGCGCGCAACGGCTGGCTGTCGGTGCACGTCGCCGACGACGGCGGCGGGATAGGGGGCCGGACGCACCGGAGCGGGCTGCAGAACCTGCGGGAGCGGGCACTGCACCACGGCGGCGATCTCGACGTGGCCTCGACGGCCGCCGGCACGACCGTCCGATGGCGCATACCGATGACGGCGGACGCCGCGGAGGCGGGCGAGGGATGACCGAGATCTTCCTGGTCGACGATCACGAGGTCGTGCGGCGCGGCATCGCGGATCTGCTGCGGATGCAGCCCGACCTCGTCGTCGTCGGCGAGGCGGGAGACCTCGCGCACGCGCTCGCGCGGATCGAGGCGACCCGTCCGCAGGTCGTGGTGCTGGATGTCCGGCTGCCCGACGGCAGCGGCATCGACCTCTGCCGGACGATCCGTTCGCGGATGCCGGACGTCGCTTGTCTGATCCTGACGGCCTACGACGACGACACCGCGATCTCCGCGGCCGTGCTGGCCGGTGCCGCGGGGTACGTGCTGAAGGACATCGCGGGCAATCGCCTGGTGGACTCCATCCGCGCCGTCGCGGCCGGCAAGCACCTGCTCGATCCCTCGATGGCACGGCGGGCGAGCACGCGCATCCGGGAGAGCGCCGCGGACCCCCGGCTGGGCTCCCTGGGCCTCCGCGAACGCCAGATCCTCAAGCTCATCGCCGACGGGATGACCAACCGGCAGATCGGCGACGCGCTGGGGCTCGCGGAGAAGACCGTGAAGAACTACGTCTCCTCGCTGCTGAGCAAACTCGGTCTCGATCGCCGGACCCAGGCGGCGGTGTTCCAGCTCGAGCATCGCGGCGACGCGGTCCGCGAGTGAGGGGCCGCGGGACCTAGGACCCGGGTTCTCCCGCGTCCGCCCGGTGGACTGGCATCGACCCCACCCGAGAGGATCCGTCATGAGCGTCTATCCGAACCGCTTCGCAGGGACCACCGTCATCGTCACCGGCGGCGGCGCCGGCATCGGACGCGCGACCGTCGAGAGGATCGCCGCCGAGGGCGGCAGGGTCGTCGCGACCGACGTCCTGCCCGAGCGACTGGAGAAGCTGACGAGCGAGGTGAGCGGCGACATCCTCACCGTCACCGGTGATGTGACCGAACCGGACACGATCGCGCGGGTGCTCGCGGCAGCCGGTGACCGCATCGACGGCCTCGCCAATGTCGCCGGCATCATGGACGGGTTCGAGCCGACCGCCGAGATCCTCGACGAGACCTGGGACCGCGTCCTGGCGGTGAACCTCACGGCCATGATGACGCTCACGCGTGCGGTGCTGCCGCTCATGCTCGCGCAGGGCCACGGGAGCATCGTCAACGTCGGCTCGGAGGCGGGCCTCCGCGGGTCGGCGGCCGGTACGCCCTACACGGTCTCCAAGCACGCGGTGAACGGGTTCACGCTGAGCACGGCGTTCTTCTACACGCCGAAGGGGGTGCGCTGCAACGCCGTCGCGCCGGGCCCGGTCGCGACGAGCATCGAGGCGCCCTTCCGGTCGGAGTGGAGCGCGCAGCGACTCGGACCCCTCTTCCAGACGAACATCCCGCCCGTGGCGCAGCCCGAGGAGCTGGCCGCTGCCATCGCCTGGCTCCTGTCCGACGACGCGTCGAACGTGTCGGGTTCCATTCTGCGTGTCGACGGCGGCTGGGCCGCGATCTGACGCCGGGTCCTGAGCCCGCGTGACCATAGTCCCCCCGGGGGACCGCCGTCCGGTGGAGGGTGATGGCATGACCACGAACGAGCCTTCCACCCACGTGACGGCGACCATCGTCTACGAGTCCATGTTCGGCGCGACGCGGCGCGTCGCGGAAGCCATCGCCGCCGGCATCCGCTCCGCAGCGCACGTCGATCTCCTCGCGGTGCACGAGGCCGCCGCGCTGGATCCCGCGGATCTGTTGATCGTCGGAGCGCCGACCCACGCCCACGCACTGAGCCGCCCGCAGACGCGGGCGGACGCGGCGAACTGGGTCGAGAAGCCGGCCTCGCACCTCCGTCTCGAGCCGGACTTCGACGGCGACGGCGTGCGGGAGTGGCTCCCCACGGCGCCGATCCCGGTGCGCGGCTTCGCGGCATTCGACACGCGCGCCGACATGCCGCGGCTCTTCACCGGCTCAGCCGCCGCCGGGATCGACAAGCGGCTGCGCAAGCGCGGGGCGGTTCCGCTCGCGGACTACCGCAGCTTCCTCGTCGACAAGGACAGCGCCCTGCTGCCCGGCCAGCTCGACGAGGCCGAGCAGTGGGGACGCCTTCTCGGCGCGCGCCTGCTCGAGAGCGACGCGACCCGGACCTAGCGCGACGCCGGCGGCGCGGACGGCCACACCCGGAGCGCGAGCAGTGTGAGCCCGAGTTCGAGGCAGCCGATGCCGAAGTACAGGGCCTGGAGGGCGCTGAAGGGGATGAAGACCATCTGGACGAAGATCCAGACGAGACAGGCGTAGCCGGCGACCACGACCGCCAGCGGCGCCCAGCGCCGGCGCCGCAGACAGGCGAGGAAGGCGACGGCGTGCGTCCCGGCGATGCCGACGAGCAGCAGGATCCCCGGGACGAGGTAGCCCGTGAAGGGGCTTCCCTGGAGGTACTCCCCCGGCGGGATGATCGGCGACGACCCGCCGGACAGGCTGCCCCACATCAGCGCGCCGCCGCCGGCCGCGGCCGTGAGCGCGGTGAAGGCGGTCACCACGAGCAGCGTCACGCGCATCCACGGCCGGTCGAAATCACGCACCGAGGCCCGCCAGCCCGAGGTAGACGACGTAGACGGGCCATACCGCCGCCTGGAGGAGGCCGAGCACGACGCCCCAGAAGCTGCCGCTGGACTCCGAGATGAAGTAGATGGCGGCGCCGATGTAGGCGAGCAGGAAGAAGAAGCCCCACGGGCCCGCCTTCTCCACGACGCGCACGCTGCGGCGGCCGTCGCCGACGTCCGTGGTGTTCATGCCCCCAGGGTGGCCCGGCCGCGCCCCGATCCGGGGGTCGAACGTCCCGCCGGTCTGCCGGTCAGGTCCGACGCCGGCGGCGCAGGATCCCGACCGCGACGAGCGCGAGTCCGGCGAGCAGGACGATCGGGCCGATCGTGGCCCATAGGGACGACCCGCTCATGACGGAGCCGCGCAGCACGTCCAGGCCCTGCAGGGTCCACACCGCGCCGACGGCGATCAGGATCACGCCGGGAACGAGCCACGGCCACATCCGCTTCACGCGCTCACCCTACTTCGGCGCCGCCGGGAAACACAAAATCCCCGGATGAACCGGGGATTTCGTGGACCTGAGGGGACTCGAACCCCTGACCCCCTGCATGCCATGCAGGTGCGCTACCAGCTGCGCCACAGGCCCTCCGTCGCCGCTCGCGGCAACCCCACTAGATTACTACACGCTGAGGGGTGCCGCGAACCACGACACCTACGGGGCGGGGGTGTGGGTCGGAACATCCACCGTGATCACGGGGCAGTCCTTCCACAGCCGCTCGAGGCCGTAGTACACGCGCTCCTCCTCGTGGAAGATGTGCACCACCAGGTCCCCGAAGTCGAGCAGGACCCAGCGGGACTCCTGTCGGCCCTCGCGCCGCAGGCGCTTGAAGCCGGCCTGCAGGAGCTGGTCCTCGATCTCGTCGGCGATCGCCGCGACGTTGCGCTCGCTGCGGCCGGTGACCAGCAGGAACGCGTCGACGAGCGGGAGGGGCTGCGACACGTCGAACGCGACGAAGTCCTCCCCACCCTTGGAATCCGCGGCGGCTGCCGCGATCTGCACCATCCGGTGCGATTGTTCGCTTGCTGCCATCAGAACACTCCTGTCACGAAGGCGAGGATGAGGACCCCCGCCAGGGCGAGCGCGAGAACGCCCGCCGTGATGGCCAGCGCCATCATCAATTTGCTGCCCTTCTCCGGCGCCGGGGGACGGATGATGTCCTCAGCGCTCTTGATGGTGCTGACCGCCGCGCTGGCGGCGATCGGCGTCGGAGACGAGGCGGAGGGGAGCTCGCCGTCGAGCAGGACGGCGTCGACGTCCTTGCCCTCGGCGGAGCCGGGGACACGGCCGGTCGAACCGTAGGTGTCCGGGAGGGCGAACGTGCCGGTGATGAGCACTTCGCCGGTCGCGGCGACGGGAGAGACGAGGGACCCCGTCTCGGGCGTCTGCGAGAGGATGAGCGCGTTCGCGGTCGAGAGCGACGCGCCGCCGTTCCCGCTACGCGGCAGCATCTGGTCGAAGGATGCGGGCAGGGAGATCTCGATGTCGACCTCGGCGTCCGGATTCGTCCGGCCGAGGCCGAACGCCGCTCCGGGGGCGGCCGGCGCGGGTGCGCTCTCTTCCGAGGCGGCGGCGTCGAGGTCCTCGGCGGGTGCGACCTGCGGGTCCTCGGACGGTGCGGGCTCGGCCCACTCGTCCGACGGCGGCTCCTCGGCCCACTCGTCCGACGGGTGCTCCTCGGCAGACGCATCCTCGTCCGGTGCCGGCTGCTCGGTCGCCTCGCGCTCCGTGGCGGGCTCCGCCCACTCCTCGGAGGACGCCTCTGCGAGCGGCTCTTCGGCGGGGGCGGGCTCGTCTTCCTCGTCCGCCACCGGCTCGGCCTCGATCACCGCGGTGATGGGGCCGGTCGAGCCGGCTTCCTCGGGGCCCGCATCGCGCTCGGCGACGAGCTCCTCGACGGAGTCCTCCGCCGGGCTCTCCTCGTCCGCCGGTGCGCCGGGCTGGATGGCGATCGCCGCCGTGCGGAGCCGCTCCTGCTGGCGGACGGCGCGGCGGGTCAGTGCGTGTCCGCCGAGGTCGACGGCCGAGTCGGCGATCGGCGCCTCGGGGATGTCCACCGGCACGGCGGCACGCGGCAGGGGCGCGACCGGTGCCGGCGCCGGTGCCGGATCGGGCGTCTCGACGTCGACATCCGTCACGGGGGTCTCCCCCGTCGCGGGACCCTGCATGTCGGGCGTGATGATGGGTGTCGCGGCGGTGTTGCGTATTTCGCGCAGCTGGCGACGGGTCAGCTGAGGAGTCTCCGGCTGGTCGGGTGTGCTCATGCCTCGCTCCGGTAAAGGTGGTGCTTCGCAATGTATTGGACGACGCCGTCGGGGACGAGGTACCACACCGGGTGTCCGCGACCTACGCGGGCCCGGCAGTCCGTCGACGAGATCGACAGGGCGGGGATCTCGAGCATGCTCACATCGTCAGTGGGCAGTCCTGCGGTGCTCAGGACGTGGCCCGGTCGGGAGACGGCGACGAAATGAGCGAGGTCCCACAGTTCATCATGGTCCCTCCAACTGAGAATCTGCGCGATGGCGTCCGCGCCGGTGATGAAGAACAGCTCGGAGTCCGGCCGCTGCGCGTGCAGGTCGCGGAGCGTGTCGATCGTGTACGTGGGCCCGTTGCGGTCGATGTCCACGCGGCTGACCGTGAACTGCGGGTTGGATGCCGTCGCGATCACCGTCATCAAGTAGCGGTGCTCGCTCGGCGAGACCTGCTCCTTCTGGTACGGGATGCCGGTCGGCACGAAGATCACTTCGTCGAGGTCGAAGGACTGGGCGACCTCGCTGGCCGCCACCAAGTGCCCGTGGTGGATCGGGTCGAACGTTCCGCCCATCACACCGATGCGCGGGGCGCGCGTTGCTGCCATCCGCGCGGCCTAGTGGTGGCCGTGTCCCGCCTGGGTGAGTTCGGCGCCGTGAGCCTGGGCGTAGGCATCCGCCTTGTGCGCGTGACGGTTGGCCACGTTGCGGTAGGAGAGCGTGACGAAGCCCAGGAGGAGGAACACGGCGAACGCGATGATGCCGAAGACCACGGTCTCCGCCTGGACGTTGCCGTGGTGCTCCTCTGCGGCGAGGGCGACGATCGTGGCGAGGGTCATTCGTGCTCCGTTTCGATTCGGGTGGCGCTCGGCCCAGTTTAGGCGGTCAGGACCGGATCTGCCCGGACCCGCGGGCGAGCCACTTCGTGCTCGTCAGCTCGGGCAGGCCCATGGGTCCGCGCGCGTGGAGCTTCTGCGTCGAGATGCCGACCTCGGCGCCGAAGCCGAACTCGCCGCCGTCGGTGAAGCGTGTCGAGGCGTTGGCCATCACGACGGCCGCATCGACCTCGGCGAGGAAGCGCTCCGCGTGCGCGTCGTCGGTCGTGATGATGGACTCGGTGTGCTGCGTGGAGTACGTCCGGATGTGCGCGAGCGCCTCGTCGAGGTCGTCGACGACCCGGAGCGACAGGTCGAGGCTCATGTGCTCGGTCGCCCAGTCGTCCTCCGTCGCGGGGACGATGCCCGGCGCCAGGCGCTGCGCGTCGGCGTCGCCGTGCACCGTGACACCTGCGCGCTGGAGCGCATCGACGACCGGCGGGACGAGCCGCTCGGCGGCGTCACGGAGGACGAGGACGGTCTCGACGGCGTTGCAGACGCTGGGTCGCTGGACCTTCGCGTTCACGACGATGTCGCGCGCCCAGTCCAGCGGTGCCGACGAGTCCAGCACGATGTGCACGACGCCCGCCCCGGTCTCGATCACCGGGACCGATGACTCGGCGACGACGGTGCGGATGAGCTCGGCACTGCCGCGGGGTACGAGGACGTCGACGAGGCCGCGCGCGCGCATGAGCTCGCGAGCTCCGTCACGGCCGAAGTCGTCGACGGTCTGGATGGCCTCCGGGTCGACGCCGTGCGCGGCGAGGACGCCGCGCATGACGGCGACGAGGGCGGCGTTGGAGGACTGGGCAGCGCTGCCGCCGCGCAGCACGACGGCGTTGCCGGCGCGGAGCGCGAGTGCGGTGATGTCGACCGTGACGTTCGGGCGTGCCTCGTAGATCGACCCGATGACGCCGAAGGGGACGGACACCTTCTGCAGGCGGACGCCGCCGGCGATCGTGCGCTCGTCGAGCACCCGACCGACTGGGTCGGGCAGGTCGGCGACGTCCCGGACGGCGGCGGCCAGAGCGTGGACGCGCGCCTCGTCGAGGCGCAGGCGATCCTGCAGGCCGGTCGAGAGGCCGTTCGCACGACCGCGCTCGATGTCCTCCGTGTTGGCGGCCAGGATCTCGGGCGCGGCGGCCTCGATCCCGTCCGCGATGGCGCGCAGCACGTCGGCCTTCTGCAGGTCGGTGAGGAGCCCGATGCGCCGCGAGGCGTCCTTGGCCAGCAGCATGCGCTCCCGCGCGGTGGCGGCGATGACGGTCATCCGGTCAGTCTACCGAGCGGCGTGCGGGCTCCGGCCGAGGGACCGCGGCGTGCGGTCCGCGTCAGACCGTCCCGGACGTGTGCACCGGCGCCGTCCCGGCGGGGACCGGACCGGCCGGGTTGGGCTCGAACCAGGTGCCGATCTCGGCACCCTGCAGCGCCTCTTCGACGAGGTCGGCGCTCGTGACGAGCACGCCGACACCGGCTGCCGCGGCGACCCGCGCGGCGGAGACCTTCGTGGCCGCGCCGCCGGTGCCCACGCTGTTGACGACGACCGAGCCGAACTCGAATCCGTGCAGATCGTCGCCGTACGCGACCCGATCGATCGGGCGGGCGCCGGGCTCCCCCGGCGGACGGGTGTAGAGGCACTCGATGTCGCTCAGCAGCACGAGCGCATCGGCGCCGATCAGCTGCGCCACGAGGGCGGCGAGCCGGTCGTTGTCGCCGAAGCGGATCTCGTGGGTGGCGACGGTGTCGTTCTCGTTGACGATCGGCAGGATGCGCAGACCCAGCAGCCGCTCCATCGCGCGCCGCGCGTTGGAGCGGTGCATCGGGTTCTCGAGGTCGCCCGCCGTCAGCAGCACCTGCCCGGCGACGATCGCGAACGGCCGCAGCGCGTCCTGGTAGCGGTAGATCAGGACGTTCTGGCCGACGGCGGCGGCCGCCTGCTGCGTCGCGAGGTCGACGGGCCGCTCCTCGAGGAGGAGGTACGGCATGCCGGTGGCGATCGCGCCGGAGGAGACGAGCACGACCTCGGTACCGCGCCCGTGCGCGGCCGCGAGGGCTTCAACGATCGGCTGGATCTTGTGCGCGTTCTCGCCGCTGATCGACGAGGAGCCGACCTTGACCACGACACGACGTGCACCGGCGATCCCGGCGCGCTCCACCACCGTCACAGTTCGCCCTCGTCCTCCCCGCCGCGCTTGGCGAGGCGCTCCGCCTCGAGCTCGGCGCGTGCGTCGGCCTTGGCATCCATGCGCTCGTGGTACCTGTCGCGGCGCTGCGAGGTGGTGCGGCGCGGGTTGAGGTCCAGGCGCGGGTCGGTGCCGCGCGGGGCGGTCATGAGCTCTGCGGCCGACGAGAGGGTGGGGTGCCAGTCGAAGACGATGCCGTCGCCCTCGCCGATGACGACCGTGGAACCGGCCTCGGCGCCGACGCGGAAGAGCTCGTCCTCGACACCCAGCTTCTCGAGCCGGTCGGCGAGGAAGCCGACGGCCTCCTCGTTCTGGAAGTCGGTCTGCTGCACCCAGCGGAGGGGCTTCGCTCCGAGGATCCGGTACACATTGCCCCAGGTGCCGCCTTCGACGCGGATCTCGAACTCCCGCCGGGAGCCCTGCGGACGGATGACGACCCGCTCCGGCGCCGGTGCGGCGGCGAGGTCGGCGCGGTGCTGGGCGACGATGTCGCCGAGGGCGAAGTTCAGCTGACGCAGACCCTCATGGCTGACGGTGGAGATCTCGAAGACCCGGTAGCCGCGCGCCTCGAGCTCAGGGCGCACGAGGTCGGCGAGGTCCTTCGCCTCGGGGACGTCGATCTTGTTCAGCGCGATGAGCTGCGGTCGCTCGAGGAGCGGCAGCTGCCCCTCGGGCACCGGGTAGGCCTCCAGCTCCGCGAGGATGACGTCGAGGTCGGTCAGCGGGTCGCGGCCGGGCTCGAGGGTCGCGCAGTCCAGCACGTGCACGAGCGCCGTGCAGCGCTCGACGTGGCGGAGGAACTCCAGGCCCAGGCCCTTGCCCTCGCTCGCGCCCTCGATGAGGCCCGGGACGTCGGCGATCGTGTAGCGCACCTCGCCCGCCTGCACGACGCCGAGGTTCGGGTGCAGCGTCGTGAACGGGTAGTCGGCGATCTTCGGCCGGGCCGCCGAGACGGCCGCGATGAGGCTCGACTTGCCGGCCGACGGGAACCCCACGAGGGCGACGTCGGCGACGGTCTTGAGCTCGAGGAGGACATCGCCCTCCCAGCCGGGCGTGCCGAGCAGCGCGAAGCCGGGCGCCTTGCGCTTCGTCGTCGCCAGCGCCGCGTTGCCGAGCCCGCCCTGGCCACCGGGGGCCACGACGAAGCGTGTCCCGGGGACGACGAGGTCGGCGAGCACTTCGCCGTCGACGTCTTTCACGACGGTGCCGACAGGGACGGTCAGCTCAAGGGGCTCCCCCAGCGCGCCGGAGCGGTGATCGCCCATGCCGAAGCCGCCGTTGCCGGCGGAGCGGTGCGGCGAGTGGTGGTACGAGAGCAGGGTCGTGACCTGGGGGTCGGCGACCAGCACGACGTCGCCGCCGTGACCGCCGTTGCCGCCATCCGGACCGGCGAGGGGCTTGAACTTCTCGCGTTTGACGGAGACGCAACCGTTGCCGCCCTTGCCCGCCCTGAGATGGAGCGTGACGCGATCGACGAAGGTCACCATGGAATGTCTCCTGACGGGAACAGGCGAGGGGCGAGCCGAAGCCCGCCCCTCGCCAAGGAAGTGTGTGCGACTACTCTGCGGCCGCCACGATGTTGACGACCTTGCGGCCGCCCTTCGTGCCGAACTGCACGGCGCCCGCTTCGAGCGCGAACAGCGTGTCGTCGCCACCGCGGCCGACATTGGCGCCCGGGTGGAAGTGCGTGCCGCGCTGGCGGACGATGATCTCGCCGGCGAGGACGGTCTGGCCGCCGAAACGCTTCACGCCCAGTCGCTGGGCGTTGGAGTCGCGACCGTTACGGGTGGAGCTTGCGCCCTTTTTGTGTGCCATCTCTGCGTCTCTCCCTGGCTTTACTTGATGCCGGTGATCTTGACGCGCGTGAGGTCCTGACGGTGGCCCTGGCGCTTCTTGTAGCCGGTCTTGTTCTTGAACTTCTGGATCACGATCTTGGGGCCGCGCTCCTCGCCGAGGACCTCGGCGGTGACGACGACCTTCGCGAGCTTGTCGGCGTCGGTCGTCACGGCGTCGCCGTCGACGAAGAGGACGGCGGGCAGCTCGATCTTGTCGCCGACCTTCGCCTGCTGGCGGTCCAGCACGACGATGGTGCCGACCTCGACCTTTTCCTGACGGCCACCGGCGCGCACAACTGCGTAAACCACTTCACACCTGTTTTTCTTCTGTGGAGCGCACGGCTCCGTTTGTCTTTGTGAGACTGGGAAGTCTTGGTGCGGAAGCAAAGCTCTCGGTCGCCATAGGCCAGCGACACGCGACGCACCAAGGGTCCACTTTACCGGATGCGGTGCAGGAGGGCAAAAGCACGGGCCTGGCGTGTCGGAATCGCCGCTGTGCCTAGGATCGGGACGTGGCCATCCTCGTCGACGAAGCGCTGTGGCCCGCCCACGGGCGACTGTGGGCGCACCTGGTCAGCGACAGCGATCTCGCCGAGCTGCACGCGTTCGCCCGCGCCCACGGCATCCCCGCGCGGGCGTTCGACCTGGACCACTACGACGTCCCGGAGGACGCGCTGGAGCGGCTCGTCGCGGGCGGCGCCCAGCGCGTGAGCGGTCACGAGCTGGTGCGCCGGCTCATCGGCTCGGGGCTGCGCGTCACCGCGCGCGAGCGCCGCGGGCTCTGACGCGCCGAGCCGCGGGCGCGCGGACGATCAGTCCTCGGACGGTGAGGCGCTCACCGGCGTGCCGCTGAGCGCGGCCGTCGTGACACGGCGACGGGCGCGACCCTGCCCGGGAGCCTTCGGCTCGGGCAGCGCGCTCAGGACCGTCTCCAGGAGCAGGTCCTTCTCGGTCTTGGGTGCCCGCGACGTCGTCGGCGCGGCATCCACCTTCTTCTTGCGCGACTTCTTGGGGCGCTCCACCGGCTCCGGAGCCTCGACGACGGGCTGCTGCTCCCCCGCGTCGTCGGCGGAGGTGTGGATGGTGGATGCCGCGATCTGGGCGAGCGCCGACTTCGCGCCCTCCGTGATGACGTGCGTCCCGCCGTTGCTGCCGGCCGGAGCCGGGGGCGCCTGGCGCGGACGGCGGGCAGAGCTGCTCTGCTGCGGCGCGCGGTGCTTGACGACCGGGTCGTGGTGCACGATGACACCGCGTCCGGCGCAGACCTCGCACGCCTCGCTGAAGGTCTCGAGCAGGCCGAGTCCCAGCTTCTTGCGCGTCATCTGCACGAGGCCGAGCGAGGTGACCTCGGCGACCTGGTGCTTCGTGCGGTCACGGCTCAGGCACTCGACGAGGCGACGCAGCACGAGGTCGCGGTTGGACTCGAGGACCATGTCGATGAAGTCGACGACGATGATGCCGCCGATGTCACGGAGGCGCAGCTGCCGGACGATCTCCTCCGCAGCCTCGAGGTTGTTCTTCGTGACCGTCTCCTCGAGGTTTCCCCCGGAGCCGACGAACTTGCCGGTGTTGACGTCGACGACCGTCATGGCCTCGGTGCGGTCGATGACGAGCGAGCCGCCGGACGGCAGCCAGACCTTGCGGTCCAGCGCCTTCTCGATCTGCTCCGTGACGCGGAACCGGTCGAACGGGTCCTGCTCGTCCTCGTACTTGTCGATGCGCTCGATGAGGTCCGGCGCGACGCCGGCGAGGTAGGACGTGATCGTCTGGTGCGCGTCCTCGCCCTGGATGAGCATCTTCCGGAAGTCCTCGTTGAAGACGTCACGCACGATCTTGACGAGCAGGTCGGGCTCGGAGTGCAGCAGCGCCGGGGCCTGGATGTTCTCCAGCTGCGCGCTGATGTGCTCCCACTGCGACGTGAGCCGCTGCACGTCACGCGTGAGCTGGTCCTCGGTCGCGCCCTCGGCGGCCGTGCGGACGATCACGCCGCTGGACTCGGGGAGGACCTCTTTGAGGATGCGCTTGAGGCGCGCCCGCTCGGTGTCGGGGAGCTTGCGGGAGATCCCGTTCATGTTGCCGCCGGGCACGTACACGAGGTAGCGGCCGGGGAGCGAGATCTGGCTCGTCAGGCGCGCGCCCTTGTGCCCGACGGGGTCCTTCGTCACCTGCACGAGGACGCGGTCGCCGGACTTCAGCGCTAGCTCGATGCGACGGGGCTGGTTGCCGGTCTCGACGGCATCCCAGTCCACCTCGCCCGAGTAGAGCACGGCGTTGCGGCCGCGACCGATGTCGACGAACGCGGCCTCCATGCTCGGCAGCACGTTCTGCACGCGGCCGAGGTAGACGTTGCCGATGAGCGAGGCATCCTGATTGCGGGCGACGTAGTGCTCGACGAGGACGTTGTCCTCGAGGACGGCGATCTGGATGCGGCCGTTCTTGGAGCGGACGATCATGTCGCGGTCGACGGCCTCGCGGCGCGCGAGGAACTCCGCCTCGGTGACGACGGGGCGGCGGCGGCCGGCCTCCCGCCCGTCGCGGCGACGCTGCTTCTTGGCCTCCAGGCGCGTGGAGCCCTTGATGCGCTGCGGCTCGGTGATCAGCTCGACGGCCCGGCGGCGCGGCTGTGCCGGCGCCTCCTCGGGGGCCTCGCCGGTGCCGGCACCGCCGCGGCGGCGGTTGCGCCGGCGGGCGCTCGAGGGCGACTCGACGTCCGGCTCGTCGCGGACGTCGTCCGCGATCCGCGGCGGCAGCGGTGCGATCGCCGGTGCGTAGAACAGGAGCTGCGTCGACACGGCGGAGACGAACTCCTCCGGCAGCAGGCCGAGGCTCACCGCCGTGACCGGCGCCTCGGGCTCGGCAGGTGACTCGGGCTCGGCGGGCGCCTCGGGCTCGGCAGGCGCCGCGTCGTCGCTCGGGGCGCCCGACTCCGGCTCGACGCTCGGCGCGTCGTCTGCCGGGGGCACGTCCTCGACGGGAGCCTCCGCGGAGTCCGCGCCCGGCGCATCCTCCTCGACGGCTTCGACGGAGGTCACGACATCGGCGAGCTCGGCGGCGGGCGCGTCGCTCAGCGTGACGGGCTGCTCGTTGTCGGACGTGGGATCTTCGGTGTGCTCATCGGCCATCACTGGCTTACTCCTAGCGGGACGGCACCGCGCGCCGTCCGGCGAAAATCTGGCGGCGCCGCTCCGGTTCGGAGGAGCCGCGGTCTCACTCGGTCTGCAGCCGGAGCCTGCTCATGTGGCCGTGGCTCGTGCTGCCAAGGGCGTTCATCGCCCGAAGTCTTCGGTGATGTCCGGTCGCGGCGCGGCCGCGGAGAGCATCGGCGACCATTATCGCACTTTCGGTGCCCGAATGCGCGTTTCGCCGTCCGCGGCGCGTGCACGCGCGGTTGCAGAGGTCGCCTCGAGTCGCGGTGCGATAATCGCAACCATGCCGACCCGCCTGACCCACACCCGTCCCCGGGCGCTCGCGGTGTGGCTGATCATCGCCGGCGCCATAGGGCTGCTGGCCGCCTTCGAGCTCACCGTGGAGAAGTTCCACCTGCTCGCCGAGCCGGGGTCGACGGCATCCTGCGACGTGAACATCGTCGTGCAGTGCGGCAAGAACCTCGACTCGTGGCAGGGCGCCGTGTTCGGGTTCCCCAACCCGCTCCTCGGTCTCGTCGGCTGGGTCGCCCCGATCGCCGTCGGCGTCGCGATCCTCGCGGGGGCCCGCTTCGCGCGCTGGTTCTGGTGGCTGTTCTGGGCCGGGACGGCATTCGCGTTCGGATTCGTCGTCTGGCTGATCACGCAGAGCGTGTTCGTGCTGGGGACGCTCTGCCCGTGGTGCATGGTGACCTGGATCGTCACGATCCCGACGTTCTACGCCGTCACGCTGCACCTGCTGCGATCGGGCGTCGTCCCGGCGCCCGCGCGCGTCCGCGCCGCGGCGGACACCCTCCTGGGGTGGATCCCGCTCCTCGGGATCCTCAGCTACGCCGTGATCGCGCTGATCGCCCAGCTGCGACTCGACTGGATCGGCACGCTCTAGTCGGAGGCTCGCTCAGCCGAACCAGATCTCCAGCTCGCGCGCCGCGGACTCGGGGCTGTCGCTGCCGTGGACGAGGTTCTGCTGCACCGCGAGGCCCCAGTCGCGACCGAAATCGCCGCGGATCGTGCCCGGGGCCGCCGTCGTGGGATCGGTCGTGCCGGCGAGCGAGCGGAACCCCTCGATGACGCGGTTGCCGGCCAGGCGGATCGCGACGGACGGACCCGACATCATGAACTCCAGCAGCGGCTCGTAGAACGGCTTGCCGGCGTGCTCGGCGTAGTGCCGCTCGAGCGTGTCGCGCTCCGGCTCCACCAGGGCGATGTCGACGAGCGCGTAGCCCTTCGCCTCGATGCGGGCGAGGATCGCGCCGGTGAGTCCGCGGGCGACGCCGTCGGGCTTGACGAGGACGAGGGTCTCTTCCGTGTGCATGTCAGTCTCCGTTCGATTCCGCCTGAGCGGCCAGCTGTGCGTTGCGCCTGTCCAGCGCGCCGCCCTTGATGGTGCCATACGCGTACATGGCACCGAAAACGACGGCGACCACGAGCAGCGCCGGCAGCACGAACGCCCCGAGCGCGATGACGACCTGCCAGAGCCAGCCGAGCGCGATCCCCCACCGATGGCGGACGACGGCACCCGTGGCGATCATGAGGACGGCCAGGACGCTGCCCGCGACGATCCCCCACCAGCCGGGGATGGCATCCGGCAAGGCGCCGAGCCCGTAGGCGACGAGCCCGCCGAGGAAGACGACGAGGGCCTCGGCGGCCAGGACGATGGATGCCAGCGACTCGGCGGCGCCGCGCGGCCGCCGGACGCGCCGGCTCACTCCCGCCACCCGTTCTTCCAGTCGCCGTCGGCGGCGAGCAGCACGGCCTCGCCGGCGAGCACGACGCTGCCGGCGATGATGACGGCGCGGCGCTCCGATGTCGCCGCCCACGCGCGCGCGGCCTCGGCCGCATCGGCGAGGTCGCGGTGCACGCTGACCTGGGCCCCGGCCGCCTCGGCGAGATCGGCGAGCTCCTCGGGATCGGCGGCGCGCTCGGAGTCGGGTGCCGTCGCGAAGACGTGCGCTGCGGCCGGGGCAAGGGTCGAGACGATCCCCGCGGTGTCCTTGTCGCCGAACACGCCGAGGACGACGCCCCATTCGTCGAAGTCGAACGACTCCCCGAGAGCGGCGACGAGCGCGCCGGCCCCGTGCGGGTTGTGCGCACTGTCGGCGAGCACGGTCGGCGCGACGCCGATCAGCTGGAGTCGGCCGGGCGAGGTGACGTTCGCGAGCGCGTCGGCGAGGACATCGGGCGCGATCGGCTGCGTGCCCCCGCCGATGAGCGACTCCACGGCGGCGATCGCGAGCGTCGCATTGCGCCCCTGGTGCGCCCCGTACAGCGGCAGATACAGCTCGTCGTACGTGCCCGCGAGACCGCGCACCGAGATCTGCTGCCCACCGACGGCCAGGCGCTGCGCCGTGAGGGCGAACTGCTCGCCGTCGACGGCGAGGGACGCGTTGCGCGCGGCGGCCGCCGCGCGGAGCACGGCTCCGGCAGCCGGGTCCTGGGCGGCCGAGACGACGGCCGCGTCCTGCTTGATGATGCCGGCCTTGACGGTCGCGATCGCCTCGATCGTGCTGCCGAGCCGGTCGGCGTGGTCGATGTCGATCGGCGCGAACACGGCGACGTCGCCGTCGGCCGTGTTGGTGGAGTCCCAGGCCCCGCCCATGCCGACCTCGACGACCGCGACGTCGACCGGGGCGTCGGCGAAGGCGACGAACGCGAGGACCGTCAGCAGCTCGAAGAACGTCAGCGGGGCCTCGCCGGTGGCGGCGAGCTCGGCATCGACGAGGTCGACGAAGGGCACGATCTCGTCCCACGCGTCGGCGATCGCCGCGTCGGCGATCGGCTCGCCGTCGATCATGATGCGCTCCGTGAAGCGCTCCAGGTGCGGACTCGTGAAGAGCCCCGTCCGCAGGCCGTGCGCGCGCACGATCGTCTCGACGATGCGGCTCGTGGACGTCTTCCCGTTCGTGCCGGTCACGTGCACGACCCGGTAGGTGCGCTGCGGATCGGCGAGCAGCTCCAGCACGCGCCGGGTGCGCTCGACGCGGGGCTGCACCCAGCGCTCGCCCTGCCGGGTCAGCAGCGCCGCGTAGACGGCATCCGCTCGGGAACGGTCGTTCATACGGATGCTCCGATCCGGGACACGGCGACGTGGAAGCCGCCCTCGTTGGCGAAGAGGCCGTCGCGCTGGTACGCGACGTGCTCGGGAGCGGCGCCGAAGGCGGCGTGCCGCCAGGCGTCGTCTCCCTCGCCGTCGCGTGCCGGGACGTCGCGTCCCTCGACGGCGATGGAGTGCTCGAGCGCAAGGGTCTCCCCCGCGACATCGGCGGTGTCGAACGCCGCGCTCACGGCATCCGCGTCGGCGGCCAGGGCGAACACCAGCTGCAGCCGGATCCGGTCGCTCACGTCGAAGCCGGCGGCCTTGCGGGTGTCCTGGACGGCCCGGATGACATCGCGGGCCAGCCCTTCGGCCTCCAGCTCCGGCGTCGTGGCGGTGTCGAGCAGCACGAAGCCGCCGGCCGGCAGCAGCGCGATCGCGGTGCCGGCGGCCATGCCGCCCGCCTCGAGGGTGAGCTCGTACTCTCCCTCCTCCAGCGCGATCCCGTCGACGACGACGACACCGTCGACCACCGACCACAGGCCGGCCTTGGCACCGCCGATGACGTGCTGCACCTGCTTGCCGAGGCGCGGACCCGCCGCACGGGCATTGACGGCGAGCCGCTGGCTGATGCCGTACTGCTCCGCGAGTCCGTCCACGAGCTCGACGACCTCGATGCGCTTGACGTTGAGCTCCTCACGCAGGATCTCCTCGAACTGCGTGAGCCCGGCCGCGTCGGCGACCGCGACCGTGAGGCTCGCCAGGGGAAGCCGCACGCGCTTGCCTTCGCGCTTGCGCAGGGCGTTGGCGACGGAGGAGACCTCGCGGACGGTGTCCATCGCGACGCGGATGTCGGCCGCGGGGGCGAACTCGGCGGCATCCGGCCAGTCCTGCAGGTGCACGCTGCGTCCGCCGGTGAGCCCCTGCCAGACGCGCTCCGCGACGAGCGGGATGAGCGGCGCCGCGACCCGGGTGAGGGTCTCCAGCACGGTGTAGAGCGTGTCGAACGCCTCCGTGGACGTCTCGTCGGACACGCCGACCCAGAATCGGTCGCGGGAGCGGCGGATGTACCAGTTGGTCAGGGCCTCCGCGAAGTCGCGCAGTGTGGCCGCGGCCATCGTGGAGTCCAGCGCCTGCAGGTCGGTCGCGACATCGCGGACCAGGTCGCCGGTGAGGGCGAGGATGTACCGGTCGAGGACGTTCGTCGAGTCGGTTCGCCGCCGCGCTTCGTAGCCGTCGCCTTCCGGGCCTCCGGCGGCGTTGGCGTACGTGGCGAAGAAGTACCACGCGTTCCACAGCGGCAGGAGGAACTCCCGCACGCCCGCGCGGATGCCCTCCTCCGTGACGACGAGGTTGCCGCCGCGCAGGACCGAGGAGCCCATCAGGAACCATCGCATGGCGTCCGAACCGTCGCGGTCGAACACCTCCCGGACGTCGGGGTAGTTGCGCAGCGACTTGGACATCTTCTGCCCGTCGCTGCCCAGCACGATGCCGTGGCAGGCGACGCCCGTGAACGCCGGCCGGTCGAACAGGGCGCCGGACAGCACGTGCATGACGTAGAACCAGCCGCGCGTCTGGCCGATGTACTCGACGATGAAGTCGGCGGGAGCGTGCTCGTCGAACCATTCGCGGTTCTCGAACGGGTAGTGCACCTGCGCGTACGGCATCGAGCCCGAGTCGAACCAGACGTCGAAGACGTCCTCGATCCGGCGCATCGTCGACCGCCCGGTGGGGTCGTCCGGGTTCGGGCGGGTGAGCTCGTCGATGTACGGGCGGTGCAGGTCGACCTCGCCCGCCTCGTTGACCGGAAGCCGGCCGAAGTCGCGCTCGATATCGGCGAGGGAGCCGTAGACGTCGACGCGCGGGTACGCCGCGTCGTCGCTCTTCCACACCGGGATGGGCGAGCCCCAGAACCGGTTGCGACTGATCGACCAGTCGCGGGCGCCCTCGAGCCACTTGCCGAACTGGCCGTGCTTGACGTTCTCCGGCGCCCAGGTGATCTGGTCGTTGAGCTCGACGAGGCGGTCCTTGATGGCGGTGACGCGGACGAACCAGCTCGACACCGCCTTGTAGATGAGGGGGTTCCGGCAGCGCCAGCAGTGCGGGTAGGAGTGCTCGTAGCTGGCCTCGCGCAGCAGCCGGCCCTCCGCCTTCAAGAGGCGGATGAGCGGGCGGTTCGCGTCCATCCAGAGCTCCCCGGCGACCTCCGTCACCTGCGGCAGGAACCGGCCGCCGTCATCGAGGCTCATGATGAGCGGGATGCCGGCGGCCTCGGTGATGCGCTGGTCGTCCTCGCCGTAGGCCGGTGCCTGGTGGACGATGCCGGTGCCGTCGCTCGTCGTCACGTAGTCGTCGACGAGGATGCGCCAGGCACGGTCGGTGCCCCACGTCGCGGCATCCGCGTAGTAGTCGAAGAGGGCGTCGTAGTGCACGTCGGCGAGCTCAGCGCCGATGATCGTCCGCTCGACGGCCGCGTGCGCGGCCTCCGCCGAGGCGTAGCCGAGGTCCTTCGCGTACCCGCCGAGCAGTGCGGATGCCAGGAGGTAGCGGTGCGCGTCGGCCTCGGCGCGGTCCTCGTGCACGTCCGCGACGCCTTCGGGTCCGCCGGGAAGGATCGCGTACTCGATCTCGGGTCCGACCGCGAGGGCGAGGTTGGTCGGCAGGGTCCACGGCGTCGTCGTCCAGGCGAGTGCGCGGACCCCGGTGAGCCCCAGGGCCTCGGCCTTCGCGCCCACGAGCGGGAACGTCACCGTGACCGAGGGGTCCTGGCGCATCTTGTAGACGTCGTCGTCCATGCGCAGCTCGTGGTTGCTGAGCGGGGTCTCGTCGCGCCAGCAGTACGGCAGCACGCGATGGCCCTCGTACGCGAGGTCCTTGTCCCACAGGGTCTTGAAGGCCCACAGCACCGACTCCATGAAGCCCGGATCGAGCGTCTTGTAGCCGCGATCGAAGTCCACCCAGCGCGCCTGGCGCGTGACGTAGTCCTCCCATTCGTGCGTGTAGGCGAGGACGGAGGAGCGCGCCTTCTCGTTGAACGCGGCGATCCCCATCTGCTCGATCTCGCTCTTCTCGGTGATCCCCAGCTGCTTCATCGCCTCGAGCTCCGCAGGCAGCCCGTGGGTGTCCCAGCCGAAGACGCGGTCGACCTTGTGGCCGCGCATGGTCTGGAACCGCGGGAACACGTCCTTCGCGTAGCCGGTGAGCAGGTGACCGTAGTGCGGCAGGCCGTTGGCGAACGGCGGACCGTCGTAGAACACCCACTCGGGGGCGTCCTCGCGCTGCGCGATGGAGGCGCGGAAGGTGTCGTCGTCCTTCCAGAAGCCGAGGATCTCCTGCTCGATCGCGGGGAAGCGCGGGCTCGCGACGAGATCGGCGGCGGGGCCGAACGATGAGGGCTTGGGGTAGGTCATGTCTCTCCAGCAGGTCGCTTTGCTTCCTGCGAGGACGATCTGACGACCGCGGTACCACCCCGCTTGCCCCGGAGGGCCACTCTCCCTGCGGCTGTGACGGGCCTGCCCCGTCCGGTTCTACTCCCCCGCAGGGTTTCTTCCGGAAGCTCCCCGGTGATGGCCGGATCGATGCTGATCGTCCCATCATACGCGCGCGATAGTGTCCCGGCATGGCCCGCCGTACCGACTCCCCCGTCCCTCCGAGCGATGCCGCGCCCGATCTTCCCGCTCGTCTCGAGCCGGCGACGGAGCTCGTCCGGCACGGGGATCTGCTCGGCGCGCGCGTCGACGGCCTCAGCGGTGCGGTGGATGCCGCGCACAGCCGGCTCACCGAATCCGTCGTCGCGGCGCTGAGCGCCGATCGGCTGGATCTCACCGGCGCGGTCCTCACCGACGTCCGGCTCGTCGAGCCGCGCGCCACCGAGATCGTCGCGCGTGACGGGCAGTGGCGGAGCGTCGAGATCGTCGGCGGACGCATCGGCACGCTGGACCTCCTGCGGGCGGACCTCGACGGGGTGCTGCTCCGGGACGTCCGGATCGACTACCTGAGCCTGCCGTCGGCACGGATCGCCGACCTCCGGTGCACGGGATGCGTCATCGGGACCATGGACCTGCCGGACGCGGAGGTCAGGCGGGCGGCGTTCCGGGACACGCGGGTCGACGAGGTCGACACGCGCGGACTGCGCGCCACGGACCTCGACCTGCGCGGGCTGGAGGCGCTGTCCTACACCGAGCCCGCGGCCCTTCGCGGTGCGACGATGTCGGAGGCGCAGCTGCTCACGCATGCGGCCTCGTTCGCGCGGGCGCTCGGCATCCGCGTCCTCGACGGAAACCCGGCATGATGAAGCGGTGCTCCCCCGTACCGCCCGCCTGGCCCTCCGCGAGATGACCGACGACGACCTTCCGTCGCTCGCTGCGATCCTCGAGGACCCGCTCGCGATGACGGCCTACGAGGGCGCGTTCTCCCGCGAGGAGACGCTCGCGTGGCTGCGCCGCATGCAGGAGCGGTATGCGCACGACGGCTTCGGGCTGTGGGCCGTCATCCTCCGCGAGACCGGGGAGATGATCGGGCAGTGCGGCATCACCCGGCAGAGCATCGAGGACGACGAGGTCCTCGAGGTCGGCTACCTGTTCCGCCGGGACCACTGGCACCGCGGCTACGCGGTCGAGGCGGCGACGGCGTGCCGCGACTGGGCCTTCCGGACGCTCGACACCGACGAGGTCTACACGAAGATCCGGAGCACCAACATCGCGTCGATGAACGTCGCGATCCGGCTGGGGATGACCGTGCGGCGCACATACACGACCCACTACCGCGGCGTCGACATGCCCCACCTGGCCTTCGCGCTCGACCGGCGGCGGTGGCGCGAACTCGTCGACGTCGCGAACGCGCCGGTAGAATAGTCCGGCATCCCACACTCAGGCACGCTCACACAGTGCCGCACATATCGCCCGAGGAGTCTCATGACGAACGCGCACATTCCCGACAAGCCCGCCCTGGAAGGCCTCGAGCAGAAGTGGGATGCGGCGTGGGCCGCGCAGGGCACGTACCTGTTCGACCGTGACGCAGCCACCGCCGCCGGGCGCGCGGGCGTCTTCTCGGTCGACACCCCGCCGCCGACGGCATCCGGCTCGCTGCACATCGGGCATGTGTTCAGCTACACCCACACCGACGTCAAGGTGCGCTTCGAGCGCATGCGCGGAAAGACCGTGTTCTACCCGATGGGCTGGGACGACAACGGCCTTCCCACCGAGCGCCGCGTGCAGAACTACTACGGCGTGCGCTGCGACCCGTCGCTCCCCTACGACGCCGATTTCACGCCGCCGTTCGCCGGTGACGCGAAGAGCCTGAAGCCCGCCGACCAGGTCGCGATCAGCCGCCGCAACTTCATCGAGCTCTGCGAGAGCCTGACGCTCGAGGACGAGAAGCACTTCGAGGCGCTCTTCCGCCAGCTCGGACTCTCGGTCGACTGGACGCAGACGTACCGCACGATCTCGGACGACACGATCCGCACGAGCCAGCTCGCGTTCCTGCGGAACCTCGGACGCGATGAGGCCTACCAGGCCATGGCCCCGACTCTGTGGGACATCGACTTCCGCTCCGCGATCGCGCAGGCCGAACTGGAGGACCGCGAGCAGCCGGCCGCCTACCACCGCGTCGCCTTCCACCGCACCGACGGCACCGGCGACATCCACATCGAGACGACCCGCCCCGAACTGCTCGCCGCGTGCGTCGCGCTCGTGGCCCACCCCGACGATGAGCGGTACCAGGCCTCGTTCGGCACGACCGTGCGCACGCCGCTGTTCGACGTGGAGGTCCCGGTCCTCGCCCACCCGCTCGCCCAGAAGGACAAGGGCTCGGGCATCGCCATGATCTGCACGTTCGGCGACGTCACCGACATCATCTGGTGGCGCGAGCTCGACCTGCCCAACCGCACGATCCTCGGCAAGGACGGCCGCGTGCTGGCGGCGGCCCCCGACGTGATCGTGACGGATGCCGCGCGCGCGGCGTACGCCGAGATCGCCGGGAAGACCGTCTTCAGCGCCAAGAAGCGCATCGTCGAGCTGCTGGCGGAGTCCGGCGAGATCATCGGCGACCCGAAGCCCTTCACCCACCCGGTCAAGTTCTACGAGAAGGGCGACCGCCCGCTCGAGATCGTCTCGACGCGCCAGTGGTACCTGCGAAACGGTGCGCGCGACGCGCAGCTGCGTGACAAGCTCATCGCCCTCGGCCAGCAGATGAACTGGCACCCCGACTTCATGCGCGTGCGCTACGAGAACTGGACGAACGGCCTGACGGGCGACTGGCTCGTCTCGCGACAGCGCTTCTTCGGCGTGCCGATCCCGGTCTGGTACGCGCTGGACGAGAACGGAGAGCGCGACTACGACCGCGTCCTGAGGCCGGACCACGCGAGTCTGCCCATCGACCCGACCACCGACGTGCCGCCGGGGTACACCGAGGACCAGCGCGGTGTGCCGGGCGGCTTCGACGGCGAGAAGGACATCTTCGACACGTGGGCGACGTCGTCCCTGACTCCGCAGCTGGCCGGCGGCTGGGAGCGCGACGCTGAGCTCTGGAATCTCGTGGCGCCGTTCGACCTGCGCCCGCAGGGTCAGGACATCATCCGCACGTGGCTGTTCTCGACGATGGTGCGCAGTGCCCTCGAGGACGACCGCGCCCCCTGGACGGACGCCGCGATCTCCGGCTTCATCGTCGACCCCGACCGCAAGAAGATGTCGAAGTCCAAGGGCAACGTCGTCACGCCCGCCGACATCCTCGACTCGCACGGCACCGACGCGGTCCGCTACTGGTCGGCGTCGAGCCGCCTCGGGGCGGACGCCGCGTTCGACCCGCAGAACCCGACGCAGGTCAAGATCGGCCGGCGTCTCGCGATCAAGGTGCTCAACGCGGCGAAGTTCGTGCTCTCCTTCCCGGTGCCTGAGGGCGCCGAAGTGACGCATGCGCTCGACGCGTCGATGCTCGCCACCCTCGACGGCGTCGTCCGCGAGGCGACGAAGGCGTTCGAGGCGTACGACCACGCCCGGGCGCTCGAACTGACCGAGGGGTTCTTCTGGACGTTCTGCGACGACTACCTCGAGCTCGTCAAGGAGCGCGCGTACAACCAGACCGACGTCGGCCAGGCTTCCGCGGCGCTGGCGCTGCGCCTCGCGCTGTCGACGCTGCTGCGCCTGCTCGCGCCCGTGCTGTCCTTCGCCGCCGAAGAGGCATGGTCGTGGTTCGAGGAGGGCTCTGTGCACACGGCCGCCTGGCCCGAGCCGCTCGGCATCGAGGGCGACCCGACCGTCCTGCGCACGGTGGGAGAGGCGCTCATCGGCGTCCGCCGGGCGAAGACCGAGGCCAAGGCCTCGCAGAAGACGGCGGTCGACACCCTCACGATCAGCGGCCCCGCTGCCGCGGTCGCGGCGATCCAGGCGGCCGAGGGAGACCTCAAGGCCGTCGGCCGGATCGGCGAGATCACCTATGGTCAGGGTGAGGCGATCGCGGTCACCGAGATCGTCCTGACAACGCAGGAGGCCTGACATGCAGCTCGGAACGCGCTGGTCCAGCGGCGAGGAGCCTCCCGCGGCCGTCCCGGCCGTCCTGCGGGCGCAGATCGGCGCGGTGGATGCCGCGATGCCGGGCGACCTGCTCGGTCAGCCCCGCCCGCGCTGGACGCTGACGTGGCTCGAGGGCCGCCCGATCGCCGAACTCGACACGGGCGTGATCGTGGAGGTCGAGGCCTCCGGCTCCGTCGTCGTCCGCCACGACGTGGGTGACGAGTTCGGCTGATCGTCAGTCGGCGGGTGCTTCGGCGCCCGCTCTGCGGGTGCCGACGATGACCAGGCGCGCGCCCAGGAGCGCCGCGCCGATCACGACCGCGCCGCCGATCCAGAACGGCATCCGGAGGTCGGCGCGACCGACCCACCCACCGATCACGGTCGCCACGGGGAAGAGGCCCCATGTGAGCGTGCGGATGACGCCCAGGACGCGGCCGAACATCTCCGGCGGAACGATCTGCTGACGCAGGCTCCCCCACGGAACATTCCAGATCGAGATCGCGCACGCCGACAGGGCGAACGCAGCGACCGCCGTCCAGACGTTCGGCGCGAGCCCGGTCGCGAGCATCATCGCCCCGCCCGCCAGCACGGCAGCCCACATCACGGGTCCCCGGCCGAAGCGCTCCACGAGCACCGGCGCCAGGAGCGATCCGCCGAGCGCGCCGATGCCGATGCCGGCGGTCACGAAGCCGATGGCAGCGGCCGGGACGCTCAGCGTCTCGAGGAAGAACAGGATGACGACGGCCTGCGCGAACGACAGCGCGCATCCGATCACCGCTGTGAAGACGACCATCGCCCGGAGGTACCGATGCCGCCACAGGAAGATGAGGGCGTCCCGTGTGCTCACCCGGGCGGGCTCCTCCGCCCCGGTCTCCGACGCACGCAGCGCGCGCGCAGCCGACACCGGGAGGAGCAGGGCGAGGGCCACCGGGACGATGTACCCGAGGGCGCCGAGCCACAGCGGCAGGGCGAGCGAGACGGCGAACAGGATGCCGGCGATCGGAGTCGCGACGAAGCTGTCGATCGTGATCTGGGCGGCCTGCATCCAGCCGTTCGCGCGGTCGAGCTGGCGCCGCCCCACCACCCCCGGGATGGCGGCGTTCGTGGCGTTGTCGAAGAGCGTCTCGCCGAGCCCGAAGACGAGCACACCGAGGAAGAGCCACCAGATGCTCAGTCCGCCGGCGACGGTGAGGACCGCCAGCGCGAGGGCGACACCGGCGCGGAGGACGTTCGCCGCGGCCATGACGACCCGGCGGTCGAACCGGTCCACGATCATCCCGGCCGGCAGGCCGAACACGAGCCAGGGCACGAACGCCAGTGCGGCGATGACGGAGATCGCCAGGGGATCGCGGGTGAGCGTCGTCGCGATGAGCGGCACCGCGGTGCGCCCGAGGCCGTCGGCGAGGTTGCTGAACGCCGCCGCCGTCCAGAGCTTTCCGAAGTCCCGCCCGAGCGGCACGCGGGCGGTGCGCCCCGCAGGGGCGGTCTCCGTCGCGGTCATCGCGGCATGATCCCGACGGAGCCGAGAGCCTGTGCGACAGCCCGCGTGTCCGCGGCGTGCGGGGGCTGTGCGGCGACGACGCGACGGTCGAGGCGTGCCGCGACGATCGCGTCGAGGTGGTCGGACGTGGCGAGAAGAAGGCGTTCGAAGCGCGTGGGGCGGGCGAGGGCCCGCGGTGCGAGTGCGGTCATGACTGTTCTCCGAAAGAGGGAAGCGGGAACATGTCGGCTCGGATGCTGACGGGCCTGACGTTCTCGCCGGATTGATTGCGGTAGGTGTCCACGGCCTCATCGATCAAGGCCATGATCTTGAGCGAGAGCTCTTTGCTCTGCTCAGGAGTGAGGCGGGTGGTGGCGGTGGAGATGAGCGTCCCGTCCTGCCACGCCTCGGTCTCGCCGCCGATGCCGCGGGCGACGAAGTCGAGGAGCTGGTCGTTCCGGTTGCGGAGGAACTCGTTCATCACGAGCTGCGTGGCGGCGCGACCTGCGGGCGTCGTCATCGCGTCCGGATTGGCGAAGGAGACGCCGCCGACGGGGCGCTCCCACCAGCGTTCCCGCGCGGTGCCGCGATCGGCGGCCTCGCGGATGAGATCGTGCTTGGCGAGTGCGCGCAGGTGATAGCTGGTGGAGCCGCTCGACTCCCCCAGCCGTTCGGCGAGCGAGCTTGCCGTCTGAGGACCGTATTGGCTGAGGATGTCGTAGATCCGCACCCGCAGCGGGTGCGCGAGTGCACGCAGCGCGCCGGTGTCGAGGACGCGGTCCGTGCTGTGGCGCGCCTCGGCGCGGGCCATCGCATCCCGATCGGTCTCGTTCTCTGCCATGCCCATCAGGATACGCATGCAAAGGATTCTTTGCAAGCATTTCTTTGCAAAGAATCGGCGGCAACATCTCCGGCGCATGGATAGGCTGTCGCAATGACGATCGAGAACCCTCTTCTGTCCCCCTCATCGCTCCCGTACGGTCTGCCCGACTACCGCGCCATCGAGCCCGCGCACTACCTGCCGGCCTTCGATGAGGCGTTCCGGCAGCACTCGGCGGAGGTGGCCGCCATCACGGCGGACCCCGCTCCCCCCACCTTCGAGAACACCCTCCGTCCCCTCGAGGAGAGCGGCCGGCTCCTGGGCGACGTCGCCCGGACGTTCTACACGGTGTCCTCCGCGGACGCGACGCCGGAGATCCAGGCGATCGAGGAGGAGCTCGCTCCGCTGATGTCGGCGCACCAGGATTCGATCCAGCTGGACGCGGCCCTCTTCGCGCGGATCGCTGCCGTCCATTCCCAGCTCGACGCCCTCGATCTGGACGCCGAACAGCGCTACCTCGTGGAACGGCATCACCGGGAGATGGCCCTGGCGGGTGCGTCGCTCGATGAGGAGGCCAAGGCCGAGCTGACGGCGCTCAATCAGCGGCTGTCCACCCTGACCACGACGTTCGAGAAGAACCTCCTCGCCGACACCAACGACCTCGCCGTCGTGTTCGATACGGCCGACGAGCTCGAGGGCCTGACCGAGGGCGAACTCTCCGCCGCGGCCCAGGCCGCCGCCGACCGCGGGCTCGAGGGCAAGTGGGTCGTGACGCTCACCCTGTTCACCGGTCACCCCTATCTGTCGTCGCTGTCGGATCGGTCCAGCCGCAAGCGCATCCTCGACGCCTCCCGCGCACGGGGCTCCCGCGGCAACGACGCCGACAACGCGGCCGTCCTGCGCGAGATCGTCCGGCTCCGCGCGGAGCGCGCAGCGCTCCTCGGGTTCGCCTCGCACGCCGCCTTCGTCACCTCGGACGAGACCGCCGGCTCCCCCGAGGCCGTCCACGACCTCCTCCGCCGGCTCGCGGTGCCCGCCGCCCGCAACGCCCGCACCGAGCAGGCGGCACTGCAGGCGATCGTCGATGCGGGGCCGGAGCCGTTCGCGCTGGAGGCGCACGACTGGGCGTTCTACACGGAGAAGGTGCGGGCCGCCGAGTACGACCTCGACCGCGGCGCTCTTCGGCCGTGGTTCGAGGCCGAGCGCGTGCTGCAGGACGGCGTGTTCCGCGCCGCGTCGGCGCTGTACGGCGTGAGCTTCACGGAGCGCACCGACATCTCGGCCTATCACCCGGACGCCCGCGTGTTCGAGCTGCACAACGCGGACGGATCGGAGCTCGGCCTCTTCGTCCTGGACCTCTACACGCGCGACACGAAGCGCGGCGGCGCGTGGATGAACTCGATCGTGTCGCAGTCGGCCCTGCGGGGCACGCGGCCGATCGTGGTCAACAACCTCAACGTGCCCAAGCCCGCCGCGGGACGCCCCACGCTGCTGACCCTCGACGAGGTGACGACTCTCTTCCATGAGTTCGGGCATGCCCTGCACGGGCTGTTCGCCACCGTGACCTATCCCCACTTCGCGGGCACCGCCGTGTTCCGCGACTTCGTGGAGTTCCCCAGCCAGGTCAACGAGATGTGGATCTACTGGCCCGAGATCCTCGCCTCGTACGCGCGGCACGTCGACACCGATGAGGCCCTGCCGGCGGAGGTCGTGGAGAAGCTCCACGCATCCGAGGCGTTCAATCAGGGCTTCGCGACGAGCGAGTACCTGGCAGCCGCATGGCTCGACCAGGCGTGGCACTCGCTGAGTGTCGCCGACGCCGCGGCGGACATCGACGTGGCGACCTTCGAGGCGGACGCCCTCGCGGACATCGGGCTCGACAACCCCGTCGTGCCCACGCGCTACTCCTCGACCTACTTCGCGCATGTCTTCTCCGGCGGATACAGCGCCGGCTACTACTCCTACATCTGGAGCGAGGTCCTCGACGCCGACACCGTCGAGTGGTTCCGCGAGAACGGCGGCCTGACCCGCGAGAACGGCAACCGCTTCCGCGGGCGCCTGCTGGGTGTCGGCGGCTCGAAGGACCCGCTCGAGGCGTACCGCGACTTCCGTGGGCGGGACGCCGAGATCGAACCGCTGCTGGTGCGACGCGGCCTGTCCGAGGGACGGTAGACGTCGACGGGGAACGCGGGGAGGATGTCGTCATGACCGACCCCGCGTTCCCCGCCGCACCGTTCCGTCTCGCCGAGCGGATCGTCCTGCAGGCGACGCCCCTCGCCGTGATCCGACACGACGGCATCCGATTGGCGGATCTGCGCGACGCCTTCGACCGCGGATACACAGCGATCGGCGAACTCTTCCAGACCGGCGAGCTCGTGCCGACCGGTCCGGCTCTCGCGATCTACTACGGCGACCCGATGGACGAGTTCGACCTGGAGCTCGGCTTTCCCGTGGCGGATGCACCGGCAGCGCCGATCACGCGCGGCGACCTCGTCGTCCGGGCATCGCAGCTGCCCGCCGGACCGGCGGTCGCGGCCACGCACGTCGGACCGTACGACGGGCTCGGGGCGGCATGGGGCGAACTGGTCTCCGCCGCCGAGGGCGAGCCGAACGGCATCTCCATCGAGAGCTACGTCGGCGATCCCGGAAGTGCGGCCCCGGACGAGCTCCGGACCGATCTCATCATGCCGGTGCGGGGCTGACGGCGTACACGAGTCGCGCGAACGGACCGACGGCCTTCGCGCTCACGAGTCGCAGCCGATCGGATTCGAGCCGGCGCGGCAGCAGCGGCGCGCCGCCGGTCAGCAGGACGGGCGCGATGGACACCGCGATCTCGTCGAGGGCGCCGACGTCGAGGAACTGACCCGCGAGGTCTCCCCCGCCGATCACCCAGATGTCCGTGTCGCCGGCCGCCGCGCGGATCGCGGGCAGGGCATCGGCGACGGAACCCGACACGAACCGGATGTCGGCGCCCTTCGGTGTCGGCAGGTCACGCGTCGTGAAGACGAAGGTGGGACGGTCGCCGTGGAACTCCCGCCACTTCTCCGGGTGCGCGAGGAGGTCGGACTCGGCGAGGACCCACTGGTAGGTCGTCGATCCCTCGACGAGCACGCCGGCGTTGGAGGGCAGGACCTCGGGGTCCGGCTCCGTGCCGCCCGCGGCGGCGAACAGCCAGCTCAGTGAGTTGTCCTCGTCTGCGATCCAGCCGTTCAGGGAGGTGGCGGTGTCGAAGATGATGCGGCTCATGGCGGGACGCTACCGCGGACACCCGACATGCCGGGTGGAAGGAACGAGCCTCAGGCGCTTTTGCGCTTCTGCCGCAGCACGAGCGTCGGGGCCGCGCCATCGGTGACCGCCGGGAGCGTCACGATGACCTTCACGACGTCCTCGGCCGAAGGGATCTCGAACATGATCGGTCCGAGCACGTCTTCCAGGATCGCGCGCAGGCCGCGCGCGCCTGTCTTCCGAGCGACCGCGAGATCGGCGATCGCCATGAGCGCGTCGTCGTCGAACTCCAGCTCGACGCCGTCCAGCTGGAACATCCGCTGGTACTGCTTCACGAACGCGTTCTTCGGTCCGGTCAGGATCTCGATGAGCGCCGTCTGGTCCAGCGGAGACACCGAGGTGACGACGGGCAGGCGGCCGATGAACTCGGGGATCAGACCGAACTTGTGGAGGTCTTCGGTCTGCACCTCGCTGAACAGGTCGAGGTCTTTGCCCTTCTCGTGCAGCGGGGCGCCGAAGCCGACGCCGTGCTTGCCCACGCGGGCCGAGATGATGTCCTCCAGGCCGGCGAAGGCACCCGCCACGATGAACAGGACGTTCGTCGTGTCGATCTGGATGAACTCCTGATGCGGGTGCTTGCGGCCGCCCTGCGGCGGAACCGAGGCGACCGTGCCCTCGAGGATCTTCAGCAGCGCCTGCTGCACGCCCTCGCCCGACACGTCGCGCGTGATCGAGGGGTTCTCCGCCTTGCGGGCGATCTTGTCTACCTCGTCGATGTAGATGATGCCGGTCTCGGCGCGCTTGACGTCGAAGTCGGCGGCCTGCAAAAGCTTGAGCAGGATGTTCTCGACGTCCTCGCCGACGTAGCCGGCTTCGGTGAGCGCCGTTGCATCCGCCACCGCGAACGGCACGTTCAGGCGCTTCGCGAGCGTCTGGGCGAGATACGTCTTGCCGCAGCCGGTCGGGCCGAGCAGCAGGATGTTGCTCTTGGCGATCTCGACCTCGTCGGCGCGCTGCTCGGCGGGCTGGAGCGTGGCGTGCGCGCGGACGCGCTTGTAGTGGTTGTAGACGGCGACCGAGAGAGCCCGCTTGGCGGGGTCCTGGCCGACGACGTACTCCTCGAGGAACGAGAAGATCTCGCGGGGCTTCGGCAGATCGAAGTCGGCGACGGCGCCGTCTCCGGACTCGGCCATGCGCTCTTCGATGATCTCGTTGCACAGCTCGACGCATTCGTCGCAGATGTACACGCCGGGTCCGGCGATCAGCTGCTGGACCTGCTTCTGGCTCTTGCCGCAGAAGGAGCACTTGAACAGGTCGGCGCTTTCACCGATGCGAGCCATGGCGCCCTCCTTCAGGGTTCACTGCGAATGCGTTCTCGAGCCTAATCGCTGACACCGACAACGCGGCGGATTGCGACGGGGATTGCGAAAGCCGGACGACGAAGCCCCGCCCGAGACGGGCGGGGCTTCGACATGTGGCTCAGGCCGTGATGGCCGACGGCGTGCGCTTGCGCGACGTCAGCACCTGGTCGACGATCCCGTACTCCATCGCTTCGGATGCGGAGAGGATCTTGTCGCGGTCGATGTCCTTGTTGACCTGCTCCTGGGTGCGGTTGGTGTGCCGCGCCATGGTCTCCTCGAGCCAGGTGCGCATGCGGAGGATCTCCGCCGCCTGGATCTCGATGTCCGACGCCTGCCCGTGGCCGGCCTCGCCGACGGCGGGCTGGTGGATGAGGATGCGGGCGTTGGGCAGCGCGAGACGCTTGCCCGGTGCGCCGGCCGCCAGCAGCACGGAGGCCGCAGAGGCCGCCTGACCGAGGACGACGGTCTGGATCTCGGGCGAGACGTACTGCATCGTGTCGTAGATCGCCGTCATGGCCGTGAACGAGCCGCCGGGCGAGTTGATGTACATGATGATGTCGCGGTCGGGGTCCTGGCTCTCGAGCACGAGGAGCTGCGCCATGACGTCGTCCGCGGAGGCGTCGTCGACCTGGACGCCCAGGAAGATGACGCGGTCCTCGAACAGCTTGTTGTAGGGGTCCTGGCGCTTGTAGCCGTAGGCGGTGCGCTCCTCGAACTGCGGGAGGATGTACCGGCTGGAGGGCATCTGCAGGCCCTGAGGGATGCCGAAGGTCGGGGTGTTCATTTCTGGGTTTTCCTCCGGTGCTCTCAGTTCTCGGTTCCGCCGCCGCCGATGACATCGGACGCGGATTCGCGGATGTGGTCGACGAAGCCGTACTCGAGCGCCTGGTCCGCGGTGAACCAGCGGTCCCGGTCGCCGTCGGCGTTGATCTGCTCGACGGTCTTGCCTGTCTGCGCGGCGGTGATCTCGGCGAGGCGCTTCTTCATGTCGAGGATGAGCTGCGCCTGCGTCTGGATGTCGCTCGAGGTGCCGCCGAAGCCGCCGTGCGGCTGGTGCAGCAGGACCCGGGCGTTGGGCGTGATGTAGCGCTTGCCCTTCGTGCCGGCGGTCAGCAGCAGCTGACCCATCGACGCCGCCATGCCGATGCCGACGGTGACGATGTCGTTCGGTACGAACTGCATCGTGTCGTAGATCGCCATGCCGGCCGTGATCGAGCCGCCGGGCGAGTTGATGTAGAGGAAGATGTCCTTCTGCGAGTCCTCGGCGGCGAGGAGGAGGATCTTGGCGCAGATCTCGTTCGCGTTCTCGTCGCGCACCTCCGACCCGAGCCAGATGATGCGGTCCCTCAGCAGTCTGTCGAAGACGCTCGTCGCGACAAGTGGTTCAGCCATGAATGCTCCTGTTTCCGGGTTGCGGTTCGTGAATGAATCTACCGACGCGCCGCGAGCGACCCGCCCGTGTTCGCCGTCGGCATATCGGGCGTCGGGCGGAGACGACGAACGGGCGGATGCCGCGGCATCCGCCCGTTCGTGGAAAGGGTCTTACTCGGCGTCGGCCTTCTTGGCGGCCGGCTTCTTGGCCGGGGCCTTCTTGGCGGGCGCCTTCTTCGCGGGCTTCTCCTCGGCGGGAGCGTCGGCCTCGGCGGCCTCGGCCTCGTCATCCTCGGCGGCGAAGCCGGCCAGGTCGACCGTCTTGCCGTTCGTGTCGACGACCGTGACCTTGCCGAGCACGATCGCGAGCGCCTTGTTGCGGGCGACCTCGCCGATCATCGCGGGCAGCTGGTTGCCCTGCTGCAGCGCGTCGACGAACTCCTGCGGAGCCATGCCGTACTGCGCGGAGGACTGGATGAGGTACTGCGTCAGCTCCTCCTGCGAGACCTGCACGTCGTGCTTCTCGGCGAGCTTGTCGAGGATCATCTGGGTGCGGAACTGCTTCTGGCTGGCCTCGGTGACCTCGGCGCGGTGCACGTCGTCCTCCAGTCGGCCTTCACCCTCGAGGTGCGCGTGGACCTCGTCCTCGACGAGCTGTGCGGGGACGGGGATCTCCACCTTCTCCAGCAGCGCCTCGACGAGCTTGTCGCGCGCGGCGGCACCCTGCGTGAAGACGGACTGCTGCGAGACGCGCTCGACGAGGCTCTCGCGGAGCTCCGCGATCGTGTCGAACTCGCTCGCCATCTGCGCGAAGTCATCGTCCGCCTGGGGGAGCTCGCGCTCCTTCACGGCGGTGACGGACACCGAGACCTCGGCCTCTTCGCCGGCGTGGTCGCCGCCGATCAGCTTCGAGCGGAACGTGGTGTCCTCGCCCGCCGTGAGGGACTCGATGGCCTCGTCGATGCCCTCGAGCAGCTCGCCGGAGCCGAGCTCGTAGGAGACGCCCTCGGCGCGGTCGATCTCGTTGCCGTCGATCGTCGCGACGAGGTCGAGCTCGACGAAGTCGCCGGTCGCGGCGGGGCGGTCGACGGTCACGAGGGTGCCGAAGCGGGCACGCAGGCGGTCCAGCTCGGTGTCGATGGCGGCCTCGTCGGTCTCGACGGCGTCGACCTCGATCGTGACGTCGTCGTAGGACGGCAGCTCGAACTCGGGGCGGACATCCACCTCGACCTCGACCTTGAGGTCGCCGGAGTAGTCCTTCTCGCTCGGCCACTCGACGATCTCGGCGGACGGACGGCCGACGATGCGCACCTCGTTGGCGCTGACGGCCTCGCGGTAGAAGGTGTCCAGGCCCTCGCTGACGGCGTGCTCGAGCACGGCGCCGCGGCCGATGCGCTGATCGATGATCGGCGCGGGGACCTTGCCCTTGCGGAAGCCGGGGATCTGGACGTCCTGGGCGATGTGCTCGTACGCGTGCGCGATGCTGGGCTTGAGCTCGTCCGGGGTGACCGTGATGTGGAGCTTCACCCGGGTAGGGCTGAGCTTCTCGACGGTGCTGGTGACCATGCCTGTTCGTTCTCCTCCGTGAAGCGGCCGCGCGCATGCGTGTCCGCTGGTGGTCTGGTTCTTGGGGGCCGTTGTCGGGGCGACAGGATTTGAACCTGCGGCCTCCCGCTCCCAAAGCGGGCGCTCTACCAAGCTGAGCTACGCCCCGGGCGCGCACGCAGGCGAGCGCCGAAATACGGCCGCGGATCAGTCTAGCCGACGCGCTCGCGGATCCCGGTGGCGAGGCCCGGATGCTAGCGGCGCTGCACCCACTGCGCGCGCCACTCCGGCGCCGGGAACGGCTTGGTCCAGTAGGCCGTCTCCTTCGCGATCTTGCCGTCGCGCAGCTCGAAGATGAAGACGCTCTGGAACGGGTCTCCGTCGCCGTAGTCGAGGTCGGCCTCCGCCACCCAGTGGTCGCCCTCACCCGTGATCCGCCGCGTCGTGATCTTCGGCAGTTGCGGGAACGCCCCGTAGATGCTGCGGCGATTGTCCCCGCCCACGATCCGCTCCCCCGACTGCGGCCAATCCATGACGGCGTCCTCGTGGAAGACGGCATCCATACCTGGCACGTCGCCCGCGTTCAGCGTGGCGATCAGAGCCTCTACGGTCTGCTGTCCGGACATCATCGTCTCCTCCCGTGATCCGCGCGGAGGCTGGCGTCGAGGGGCGATGCCCGGCCGTGTATTAGAATGAGTCGGTGCCCGTCAGCGGGCGCACGGGGATGTAGCTCAATGGTAGAGCCTCAGTCTTCCAAACTGATGGTGCGGGTTCGATTCCCGTCATCCCCTCCGCCATAGAAACGCCTGGTCAGGTTAGAAATACCAGGTCTGAAGTGGCGGCGGAATGAGAGCGAGTTCAGACCCTCTCGTGTACTCACGTGCTCACGACGAGGACAGAACCATGGCTCACACCGCCCCTTCCGACCCGACCGCCAAGAGCCGCCGCACCGCCGCGGCGCGCCGTAGTCCCGGCCAATGGGGCACGATCCAGCATCTGCCTTCCGGCCGCTGGCGAGCCTTCTATCGCTTCGAAGGCCGCCGCATCTCGGCGCCGTCGACGTTCCCCACAAAAGACGCCGCCTCCGCCTGGCTCGCCGCTGAGCACGCCGACCGCGCGCGAGGCTCCTGGCGAGACCCGGAGGTCGGCCGGATCACACTGGCCGAGTACGCGAGCGATTGGCTCGCCGCCCGCCCCGACCTCGCTCCGCGGACCTTCGAGTACTACTCCCGCACCGTCGACCAGTGGATCATCCCGCGCATCGGGACCGGCGACCGTTCGCGCGGCGTCGAGCTCGGCGCGATGCACGTCGCCGACCTCTCCCCCGCTGTCGTACGGGCGTGGTACGCCGTCGTCCTCCAGTCCTCCCGGGAGCGTGCCTCCGCGCGCGTCGATCGCCGCCGAGCGCGCGACCAGCACCCAGCGCGCGTGTGGGCGGTCGCCGCCGGCCAGGACGTTCCCGCGACCGGCCGTCCGAGCGCGGCCATGCTCGCCGCATGGCAGGCCGCTGGATCTCCCGTCACCGTCTCGCCGCGCAACGTCGCCGACCGCCCCGGCGACTCCGCGGCCGCGAACGCCTACCGGGTCCTCCGCGGCATCCTTTCGACCGCCGTCACAGACGGCCTGCTCGCCGCCAATCCGTGCGTCATCAAGGGCGCCGGCACGACGCGCGCGAGAGAGCGCGGCACGGCCACACCTGCCGAGGTCGAACGCCTGGCCGCGCATATGCCCCGCCACCTCGCCGCAGCCGTCACCGTGGCCGCATGGTCCGGGCTCCGATACGGCGAGCTCTTCGCCCTTGCCCGCCGACACATCGACCTCGAGGCCGGCACCCTGCACGTCGAACGGACTATCCAACAGGTTTCCGGACAGCCGATCGCATTCGGGCCGACCAAGACCGCCAAGAGCCGACGCCTCGTGCACCTCCCGCGCAGCGTCGTCGCAGCGCTCGAGCAGCACCTCGCCGAGTTCGTCGGGCCATCCGCCGGCGCGCTCGTATTCACGCTGAGCAACGGCGCTCCGGTCACCTCGTCCCGACTGTCGGCCATGTTCGGGAAGGCGCGCGCCGTAATCGGCCGCGAGGACCTCACCTGGCACGACCTGCGCCACACCGGCGCGACCCTCGCCTACCGCATCGGGGCATCCGTGCCGGACGTGCAGAAGCGCCTCGGCCACACCACCATGCGCGCCGCGCAGATCTACGCGCACGCCGCCGACGACTCGGATCAGCTGTTGGCCGAACGCCTCGATGCCCTTATCGGGGTGCCCGCGGGGAGCGGTAGGCGACTGCGCGCGATCTAACGTCTCTGCGCGTCGCGTGTCGCAGTGTCGCGCCTGCGTGCTAGCGTCAGTCCCGTAATCCGGTGCGAGGCCCTGCCGAGGGTCCTGCCCAAGACCGCCACAGGCGGAAACCGTGCTCCTGGCTCAGAGGAGTGCACCGGACGAGCCGTAGCCAACCGGCGAGTCAGACCTTCTGGCGTCAGTGAGTGGTACAGGCCTCCACGGAATGAGGCCTCCAAGGGATCATCCGCGACCTCGAGAGCGCGCCCCTTGGGCATCACTCCTGGAAGGTCACCCCCTGTGTCCCCCACAGACACCAACGCTGCCCTGCGCACCCTGAGCATCACCGAAGCCGCCGAGGCCACCGGGCTCACTGTTCGGATGCTCCGCGGTCTCGTCAGCACCCGCCGCATCCCGTATCTAAAGGTCGGCAAGCTCGTCCGCTTCCGACCCTCGGAGCTCGAGGCCTGGCTCGCCGAAAACGCGATGCCCGCCGTGGCCGCGAAGTGAGCGCCACACGCGAAGCGCTGCCCGCCGGTGCGCCTCTGGTCGCACGGCAGTTGTGGGCGCTACTCGAGGTACTCCCTGAGCACCTGCGTGATCGGCCGACCTCCCGCGAGGCGCGACAGGCGCTGGGGGCCGTGGTGGAACGTACGCCCTACATGGTGATGCTCTCCCGCACCGAGATGCACACGGCGATGGCGTACTTTCGGCAGCGAGGTCTCATCTGATGGCCGCGCGTGACGCGCTGTCGTACCTGATGAGCGCACTGACCACATGCACCCCCCTCGAGCGGGACCAGATCGCCGCCGGCGCGTCGCCCGACCGCGTGCGGTCGATGCTCGAGCACCACGTGGCGGCTGACCCGGACATGTCAGATAAAGATCTGTCGGCCGCTCTCACCGAGTGGCCGCTGGTCGAGGCCGGAATGATCAGCTCTCCGCCCGCCATGCTGCTGGCCGCATACACCGAGTACCCTGTCTCGCTGGTCGTTGCCGTGCGTTCCAACGAAGGCATCCCCGGCGCGCGCGTGGTGGTTGCCCAGTGCCCGTACGCCGGTCTCCACCGCGATCGATACAAGGGCCATGCCCTACACACCTACGGGTGGCCCCGGGGCCTCGAGCTCGATGACGAAGGGTCGCTCGGCACCCGCGTGCCGCACTGCGACGGCGCCACCGTAGGCTCCGACCGGCTCTCCGTGGTGGACCTCGTCATCCCCGCTCATCTTCTGAGAGGCGGCGTCCAATGATCTCCGGAAAGATCCGGCTCGACCTGCGCGGCACACGCTCCGCTCCGGCCCTCCTCAATCGCGTGCGCAACCTCCTCGCAGGGTGTGCGAACGGCGACGTGGTGGAGCTCGTTGTCGACCGGCACGTATCGCCGCACGAGCTCGTCGCACACCTGCCCACGGACCTCCGATTCATCGTGTCAGCCGACGACGGATACACGCTCCACGAGTGGCTCGGGGTCCTCAGGAAGGGTGCGGACCTGTGAGCGAGGAGCTCTTCGACCCGACCACGCACAAGCCCTCGGCGACACGCATCGCCGCGCGCGTAGCTACGTCGCCTACACCGCTTGGACGCGGCGCCGATGGCGAGATGTACGAGTACCGCGAGGGGGTCTTTGCCCGAGATGAGCGAGTCGTGCAACGGCGGGTGGCCGCCGAGCTCGGTGACAGGTACTCCGCGACGGTCCTGGGACAGGTCGACGCGCACCTCCTCAACGTCGACTTGTCGACTGTCGGTCTACCGGAGTTGCCGCGCGGCTACCTGGAGTACATCGTGCTCGAGAACGGCATCTATTGGTGGCTCGACGACGAGATCGAACCACACTCTCCTGCGCTTGGCGCCATGACCAAGCTGCCGATCGTCCGCGATCCCAGCGCGATCCCGCACGAGATGTTTGCGTGGATGACGCAGGTCCTGGGCGACGACGCCGAGCTGCACCGGCACGTGTGGGAGATCCTCGGCTACCTGCTCATGACCGGCAACCCGCTACAGAAGATCTTCCTGCTGCACGGCGACGGCGGCAATGGCAAGGGCACCTTCATGCGTCTGGTGCGCGCAATGCTCGGACGCGAGTCGTACAGTTCCATCTCGATGCATCAACTGGTCGATGACCGGTTCGCCACAGCCGGCTTGTACGGCAAGATCGCCAACATCAGCGGTGACCTCTCATCGAAGTTCCTGTCTGACCCGCAGATCCTCAAGGAGATTACCGGCGGCGACTCGATCACAGCGTCCCGCAAGTTCGGGCAGTCGTTCGAGTTCGTGCCATACGCTGTGCCCCTGTTCGCGTCGAATGACCACTTCCGCACCTCCGACAACTCCGCCGGCTGGCGCCGGCGCTGGGAGGTTGTCGACTTTGCCGTGCCTGTCGAGGAGATGGTCAACCGCGGCGAGATGCGGGCGCTGGATGAGCAGGTGCTGCTTGACGAGGCTCCCGGCATCTTCAACGTCGCCATGGATGGCCTACGGCGGCTGATGGCGCGTGGTCGATTCGCGCCGCCGCAGTCCGCGCGCGACGCGACCACGCGGCTCCATGATGCCGCCGATCCGTTCCTGCTCTGGCTGGATGAGGACGACGGCGTCTACCTCGGCGAGCTGCACTCCGACCCGACTGCTCTCGTCTACGCACGCTACAAGCGGTGGTGCGGACGCAACGGCTACAGCGCCATGGCGTCCGGTCCCTTCGGCCAACGCGTCCTCCGGCTCGACGGCATCACCAGGACCCGGACGCGCAGTGGCGCGGACGGCTCTCGCGTCTACCGCTACGAGGGCATCGGTGTAGCCCAATCGGTGCACGACGAGCCCTGACGGTAGGGACAGCGGTCCGGGCCGCCACCCTCCGCACCTCCCCACCAAGAGCACTCGCTCGAAGCAAGTGGGGGGGTGCGGACGTGCGTGTCCCTACCTGTCGCGTGCTCTGTCCCTATGGTGTCCCTGTTCTGTCCTGCCCCGCGTTACCAGTTGAGACTTGGTCTGTCCCGGGTGTCCCTATCTATCTCTCAACCTTTACGCACGGAAGGAAAGGAGAAGGAGAGATGGGGAATCTGGTGGGGACAGTGGGGACACGCGCCCTTTTTTTTCGGGCGGCGCTGCAACCCCCGCCTTCGGCTCAACAGCCATTCCTCCCCCTGAATGAGAACCATTCTCAATAGAGTTGACGCGCGGGAATGCGCTGCGGTTGCCCCACCCTCGCGCGGTAGTGTCGTCTCAACTCGGGGAGCGAGTTCAGACCCTCCCTTCTCTGCCCACTGTTTCGGTGCCGGCCTTTCGATCCGGACGTAGACATGGCGCGAGTACACGAGATCGGCATCGCCGCGAATACCCGCGAGTTCGAGCGGGCGATCAGCGACGGCGTGATCGACCCCGTCAAGGACGCCGAACGCGCCTTCGAGAAGCTCGAGGACGCAGTCGGCGACACCGGCACTGGCGGCGAGCGGGACATCGAGAAGCTCGAGGACGCGCTCAAGGGCGCGCAGAAGGAGACCGACCAGCTTGCCCGGAAGACCGGCGACGTCGGTGATTTCGGGCGGAAGGGGTTCGGTAAAGCGAAGGCCGCGAGTGGCGAGTTCAAGCAGGAGGCGCTGTCGAACTTCTCCGAGGTGACGTCGTCGTTCGACGGGTCGATGTCCTCCATTCAGGACCTCGCTCAGGGCACCCTGGGCGGGCTCGCCGCCACCGATCTGCCCGGCGTGGGTCTCGCGGCCGGTCTCGCCGCGATCGCGGTCGGCTCGATAGCGGAAGGGATCGGGCAGTCCGAGGAGGCCGCCCGGAAGGCGAAGGAGGAGGCCGCCCGGTGGGCCGAAGGGTTCGCCGCGTCCGGTGGCCGAATCGTGGACACCGCGACCGTCGTCGGCGGCATCCTGGACCAGGCCACGGATCCGGAAAAGTACGAGACCGCCCGGCAGGCCGGCGAGGAGTGGGGCGTCGACATCTCCTACGCCATGCGTGCCCTCGCCGGAGACGGGACCGCGCTCGAGATTGTGGAGCGATCTCTCCGCGACCGGGCCGCCGAATCGGCCGCCGCCCTGGCGGAGCAGGAGAAGCAGACGACCAGCAGCGCCGGTGCCGCGTTCGACATGGCCGACTCGGTGGACAAGGGTCGGCAACGGTTTGACGAACTCACGACCGCGATGCAGACCGGCCGGCAGTGGGCGAAGGACAACGCGCGCGCCCTGGCCGGGTACACACAGGAGGTCGGGACCGCGACCGGGAAGACCGACGATCTCGGCAACAGCGTGTACACCCTGCCAGACGGGAAAGAGGTTGTCGTCGACGTGCGCACCGGGGAGGCATACGAGGACCTGGACGCCTTCGAGCGCCGCAAGCTCACCCAGAAGCGGGTCGGAGTGGTTGTTGAGGTCGATACCAGCGCCTGGGAGAACTGGCGCCCGAAGACGAAGAACGGAATCGTCGTTAGCCAGACCGGAAACAAGAACTGGCAGATCGGCTGATGCTGGCCGGCCCGCCGCCGCTCACCGTTCACGGCGTCATGACGGTATACCTCGACGCCATGGGCGCGGACTTGACCTTGGCGCCGCTGAACGGTGTCTCGCTGGCCGTGCATGACGGCGGGGTCGATCCCGCGCCGCTCCTCTATCCGGCGCTCAAAGTGATTGAGGCGGCCATCGATTACGCCGCAGAGCGGCTTGGCGAAGACCGCGATTCGATCATCTTCGACCTTCGCCAACGCATCGCTGGCAAGCGCGACACGGTCGCCGAATAGCGATACAGCGTGCACTCGCCGGGTAACGTGGTGCATGCACGGAGAGCGAGTTCAGACCCTCTCGATGAGGCCCACCCGGTTATTGGGTGCTGGCACATCTTGGAAGGGTCTCCCATGACTCACACCCCGCCCCCATCGCCGATGCTCTACGACGTTGCCCAGGTCGCGACCGCTCTCGGAGCATCGACCCGCCTCGTTCGGCGACTGATCGCCGAGAAGCAGCTGCCGACTGTCCGACTGGGACGCATGATCCGCATCCGGGTCTCCGACGTCGAGGCCTATATCACCGCCCACGCGAGCACCCCCCAGACGGCGGAGGCGTGACCATGAGCGACCTCACTCAGGTGGACTACCCGCTCGAGCGCCGCGTGCCGACGCATCTGCAGGAGGAATACCCCGCCGCCCTCCAGGCCATGACGGCGAGCCACACGCCCCTTACCGACCCTGACTGGACTGACAGCGTCCAACGGCGTCTCGAGCAGCACGCAGCTGCCATCGTCGCCGAGCACTTCTACGGCGGACAGCGTCCGGACCAGGCGCCCGCGCGCGGCGGCCGCCGCACGCTGGGACTGTCCTCCACGCCCGGCGACGGTCGGCCGCCGATGGAGTGGCAGAACGCTCCAGACGAGAAGCGTCTCGCGCTTGGCGATCAGCGCGCAGAATTCCTCGCGCGCGTCACTGACCTCGCAGAGGCAATCCGCATGGACCCCGCCCGCCAGTGGGCGCTGTTCCTGCACTTCCTCGCGCTGGACATGGCGGAGCGCAGGCGACAGCAGCGCGAGGAGCGCGGCCAACGCGAGCTTGAACGCATCGCGCGAGAAGAGTGCCCTCTCTGCAAGCAGCACGACCCGACCGTGATTGGCGAGATCAGCACGCGATCCCTTCTCCCAGGGCAGGGGTTCGTCTCGATGTCCTCGCGCCCCGCGCGTCACACGCTGAGGTCATGCCTGGCATGTCACGCCGTCGCATCGCGCGAGCACGTCTTCCGCCTCGGCGAGGTGACTCTCGGCGATGGGAAGACCCGCGCCCAGATGCTCTACGAGCTCTTGTCGGAGGGCGCGCACTAACGCTGACGGTCGATACTTCGAGGGGCCTCCCGCCAACGGCGCTGGAGGCCCCTCTGCACGCCACTCGGCGCGGCTAGACTGCACCAGCCACGGCACTGACCAGGCGTCGCTTGGCGGCGTCATCCACGCGCACGTAACGTTGCGTCGTGGCCGGCGAGGCGTGACCGAGCAGTTGCTGCACCGTGAATACGTCGCGGTCGACGTTGTAGGCCTTGGTGGCGAAGCGGTGGCGGAGTGCGTGCATCGTCACCCCAGCCGGGAGAAGCCGCGAGATGCGCGCACTCAGCCACGTCGGCGAGACATGCCCGTCATACTGCCCGCTAAAGACGTAGCCCTCGTGTGCGCGGAGCCTTTGCGCCATGCCCTCATCGATCGGCAGAACGCGCTCCTTCGACCCCTTGCCATGGACGAGAAGGGTCCAACCGTCAGCCTCTCGCGCGACGTCCCGCGCGTGCACCTGAGCGACCTCGCCGCACCGCATGCCCAGCTCGGCGGCGAGGCGCAGCGCGAGCCGATCACTCTCGGCGGCGTTGCGCAATGCGCGCTCGTAGTCGTCGTCGTGTGCCGGCCGCGGCACCGGCTTGCTCATTCGGATCGCAGGGAGCCGCTCGGTGGGGTCTTCATCGATGCGACCGGTGTCGGACGCCCATCGGTAGAAGGACCGCAGGGCGGAGCGGTAGGCGCGGCGGGTCTCGCTCGCCCATCGCTTGCCGGCTAGCCAGTCGATCAGATCATCGATCGTTACGGACCACGGATCTAGCGAAGCGTGGTCGCGGGCGAACCTGCGCAGCTGAATCATGCGCAGTCGTACCGTGGGCTCCGGGTGGCCGGCACTTCGAAGCCAGGACCGCCATGGCCGAAGCTGTGCCTCCCACTGAGCAGGGATCTCCGGCGTCTTGGCGCGGCGGCTCGGCTCCAGCGTGGGGTCTTCATCGATCCGGCCGCGCTGGTGTGCCCATCGGTAGAAGGTGCGGAGGCTGTCCCGGATCTTCGCGCGCGTCGAGGAGGCGACCGCGAGTCCTGCGACCCAAGCGGAGTAGTCGGCGGCCGTCACCTTCCAGGGCTCGAGGGCTGTCTCGCGGGCGAACCGGCGGACGTGGCCGACCCGGATCGCGATCGTTTCGTCGGCGAGCCCGCCGCCGCGCTGTGCCTTCTCGAACTGGCTCAACGCATCGGCCCACTGGCTGTCGGCCGTATAGGTGCTGACTGCCTGTTGCAGCACCGGGTTGATGTCGACATGGCCGCACTCGACGGCCCAGCGGTAGAAGGAGCGCGCTGCGTGACGATACTTGCGCAGCGCCTCCGCGCTAGCGGCGAGCCCGCTGAGCCACTGCGCGATGTCGGCCGGCGTGACATCCCAAGGGTCACCGCCGACGTCCTCGCCGAGCCTCCGCAGGCGCGTCAGGCGGGCTCGGCTGGCGGCACCTTCTGACGGGTGCTCTAGCTCGTACGAGGCCAGAGCGGCCGCCCAGGACGGCGCCACGGCATGCCCCCGGTTCACTGCGAGACCGGCACGTCGAGGCTCGTCGCCATCCGGCGCAGTTGCGACGCCACGTCCGCGACGCTCTCACCGGAGAGCATGTCGAGCGCCCCAACCGCCAGCACCCAGCGCGACGGCCCGGCCCCGACCTGCGACCGGCACAGGGTCGCGCCGCCCGCCACGACGACTCCCGAGCCGTCCGAGTGCAGCCACTGGTCAGGAGGATCACCCAGGCCGCCGTGATCATGGGCGTAGCCAACGCACCAGTCGAGCGGGCAATCGATCAGCCTGTTGAGATGAGAGAATTCCATGGTCGGGGACCTCCATTGAGTGCGCATGCGCTCGGGGGTCGCGCGTGCATGCAACTGATAGTTACATAATCGCGTCTAGGGATGCAACTTAGAGTTACACTCGGGTTTCATGAGCCTCGAGGACCTCGCCGCAGCACACGCCCGCATCGATGCGGCGGTGCGATCGCTGTACGCCGATCGCGCCCGACTGATTTGCGGCGCCCGCGACGACGGCCACACATGGCAGGAGATCGCGGACGTCCTGGGGATGACCGTGCACGGCGCGATCAAGGCGTCCCGGATGACCGACTGATCCCACTCGGCGTGTACTCGCGTGTACTCCGGGCGCGTCAAACGCCGTAAACAGGGCGTCAAGTGGTGGTACTTTGAAAACGCGCCTGACCGGGTAAATGCCCGGAATTGCGCGGGACCGACGAGAGGGTCAGGTCACGCTTCCAAACTGATGGTGCGGGTTCGATTCCCGTCATCCCCTCCAAAGCTCCGAGGTGCCGCCTCAGGCGGTGCGTCGGAGCTTTCGTGCGGATGCCGTCAGATTCGATCGCCGCGTGCGGGTGGGCCCACGCCGCCCGAGGCTCGGCGCGCCGCGCAGCGGCGTGCGGAGGGGCGGTGGGGACGATTCCCGTCATCCCCTCCGAATCTCTCTCTCTCGCCACCTTGGCACCGCACTCACGCCGCGACGTAGTCGTAGCGTCGGCGTCCACCGAGGCGTGGCGTCTGGCACGGCTCGATGTGGGCGGGTGGGATGAACCACACGCGGGCGTCCACACCGTTCCCGTCGACGCGGATGTCCCAGCCGTTGTCGTGGATGCGATGGTGGCAGCTCTCACAGAGCAGCACCCCGTTGTCCAGATCGGTGCGGCCGCGGTCGCGTGCCCACCATCGGATGTGGTGGACCTTCGTATGCCCGGGTGGGACCCCGCACATCGCGCATCCGCCGTCTCGTTCGGTGAGGGCGAGCTTCTGCGCCCGGGTGAACAGGCGCCGCTGGCGTCCCCAGTCGAGGATCTCGCTGTCCACCCCGAGCACGACGGGGATGATGCCGGCGTCCGCCGCCATCCGGCGGGCGGTGGAGATGGAGATGGGGGCGGCGAGCCCATCGATCGTCGCGTGCCCGGTGCCGCTCTGGAGGTCGTCCAGGGTCATCCGCACGACCACGGTCGCCCCGCGCAGCGGGATGTCGCGCCGGTCGCAGCCGAGCAGGTGCTGGCAGATCGTCGCGAGCGCATCGGCCCGCATCATCGCCATGCTCCGCTGCGGCGCATCCACATCACGAGAGGCGTTCGCGTCGCGCTGCGCGGTGAGTTCGGCGCCGACGATCGCGTCGATCGCGACCAGGAACGCCGCCCCATGCTCGGGATCCAGCGCACCGGTGAAATGCACCATCCCCGACCGGTCCTGATGCATCCGCAGGAACCGATCCGCACGGAGCTCCTCCTCGCGCGGCTGCACACCATCCGGGTCCAGATGCGCCTCCGCACGGGCGAGAACCTTGGCGAGCTGGTCCAGCGTCAGGCCTGGCGCCTGCCCAGCGAGGGTCTGCTCCGCACGGTCCAGCTCCCCCGGAGCCGCGCGCAGGGCGACCCGGTCCAGCATCGACACGATCGCCGACGCCGCCCACGCACCAATCGACCCGGAACGCAAAGCGGCGCCGACGTGCGGGTGCCTGGCCGGGGCCTCGTTCCCGCTCAACAGCAGCCGCGGCGCCGTCGCATCACCGACCTGCAGCAGCCGCGACGCCTCACCGGTCGATGTTCCGAGCGTGGAGGCGAGCAAGGCGGTCGCGGTCCGGAACCCGTTCGCCTTCGCGAGACCGTCGCTGCCGAGCTCCGGCCGCGACTGCCGGGCGATCTCCGCCGCGACCTGCGTCGCCGCCGCCTCCAACAACCGCCGCGCGACCCCGAGCGCGTCGTTCACCGCGATCAACCGGGCCCCCTCGGTGCCCTCGATGCGGCCGTCGGGCCACACCTCCCGGGCCGCCGTCACCGCCTCGAGAAGGGCATCCACCGGAGAACTCATACCCCGAAACTACGCCCACCCACCGACATTTGTCGAACGTTTGTTCGAGCTGTGGAGAGCATCCAAACACCCGCGGATGTGCAGGAAGTGGAGAGGCAGTGGATGCCCATTAACGACCCGCTTCCCCATCGCCGAGCACGCGCGCAAGACTCTCCGGCAGCTCGACGTTCTCCGACGCCCCGGCGAAGAATCCCGCGATTTCGCGCGGCGAATACCCGGCGATGCCGCATCCGACCTCCGTGACGAGGAAGCGCAGCTCCCGATGCTCCCCGGCGAAGACGACGAAACGCGCCGCCTGGGCTCGGAACACGTCGAGTCCGGACATCGTGTCGATCGCGTAGGACTGTCCCTGCAGCCCCTCGGCCTGCCCCCAGACCGCGCCGAACCGCTCATGGGCGAAACGCGCCGCGCCGCCGCCGTGGGCGCCGTGCGCGTTGGAGCCGAAGACGAAGACCTCGTCCGGCGCGAGCTCCTCGATCCGCATCAGCGCAGCGCCGTCGCCGCGGCGTGATTGGCGGAGTGCGCACGGTAGATCTGCGCGTTGCGCAGCAGGCCGGCCTTCTCCTCGTCCGTGAGCTCCCGCCGCACCTTGGCGGGGACGCCGGCCACGAGCGAGCCGTCGGGGACGACGGTTCCCTCCAGGACGACCGCTCCCCCGGCGATGAGGCAGCCGCGGCCGATCCGTGCGCCGGAGAGGATGACGCTCCCCATCCCGACGAGCGAGCCGTCGCCGATGGCGCAGCCGTGCACGACGGCGTTGTGGCCCACCGACACGTCGCTGCCGATGACGACGGGGTGGCCGGCATCCACATGAACCGACACGTTGTCCTGCAGGTTGCTGCCCTCGCCGAGGGTGATCGCCGCGCTGTCGCCGCGCACGACGGCGTTGTACCAGACGCTCGCGCCCTCCCCGAGGGTCACGTCCCCGATGATCCGAGCGCCGGATGCCACGAACGCGGAGGCGTGCAGGCGCGGGGTCTTCCCCGGGAGGGACAGGACGGAGGCATCGTCGGCGATGGTCATGGTCCCGACGATATCGCGGGCCGCCGCCCGTCAGCCGGGGCCCGTCAGCCCAGGCCGGTTAGCCGAGCCTTCACTTGGTTGCGGAATGCCGGTCGCTGAGTAGCGTTGCATCCACCGCGGGACCGGACACCCCGCTGAAGGAGACGCAGCAGATGAGCGAGACGCACACGATCCCCATGAGCGCGACCGACCCCGAGGTCGCCGCCGGAACCGCACAGTTCCTCACCCCCGTGGTGCTCGGGCTGCAGGGCCTCGCCGTGAACGGCAAGCAGGCCCACTGGAACGTTCGCGGCACCAACTTCATCGCGATCCACGAACTCCTCGACACGGTCGTCGCGCATGCGCAGGCCTTCGCCGACGAGGCTGCCGAGCGCATCGTCGCCCTGGGGCTCCCGATCGACGCACGGGTGTCGACCGTCGCCGCCAAGACGAAGCCCACGGCGGTGCCGGCCGGCTTCACGCAGTGGCAGCAGATCATCGCCGCCGTCGTGGGCGACATGGATGCCGTCATCACGGACGTGCAGGCCGCCATCGACGGGCTCGACGAGATCGATCTCACGAGCCAGGACATCGTCATCGGCATCAAGGCCGGCCTCGAGAAGGACCGCTGGTTCCTCTCGGCCCACCTCGCCGGCTGACGCAGCCGTCAGAGGACGTGCGTGAGGCGTCCTTCGATCATGGTCGCGGAGACCGTGGTCGAGCGGAGCCCGCGCTCGTCCGCCGCGAGGGGGTCGCGGTCGGCGACGACGAGGTCGGCGATGCTCCCGGGGGCGAGCGCGCTGCCCGCCTCGGAGCCGCCGTCCGTCGACGCGGCCAGTGCCGTCGCGGCATCGAGCGCCTGCTCGGGTCGCCACGCCGGTCGCCCATCGCGCGTGCGCCAGACGGCAGCCGCCATCGCGGCCCACGGGTCGAGCGGTGACACCGGGGCGTCGGATCCGAACAGGAGATTCGCACCCGCGTCAGCGAGCGCCCGGAGCGGATACGGCACCGCCGTCTGACCCGCCCAGATCGAATCGGTCATGTCACGGTCGTCGACGGCGTGCTCGGGCTGGACGCTCGCCGCGACGCCCAGCCGGGCGAAGCGGGCGATGTCGGCGTGGGCCACGAGCTGGGCGTGCTCGATCGTGCCGTGCGCACCGGTGGCGGCGAACGCGTCGAGGGCATACGTGTTGGCGAGGTCGCCGATCGCGTGCACGGCGGAGGCCATCCCCGCCGCCGTGGCGGCCGTGAGCAGCTCCCGGAGCTCCTCCGGCGGCACCGTCAGCATCCCGTGGTTGTGCGGGTCTCCGGGGTACGAGTGCGAGCAGGCCGCCGTTCGCGTGCCGAGCGAGCCGTCGGTGATGACCTTGAGCGGTCCCACCCGCACGAGTCCCGCCGGATCCAGCGCATCGCCTGTTGCGAGGCCCTCCGCGATGGCGCGGTGCAGCAGCGCCGGGTAGACCCCGAACGACACGCGCACCGTGTCGAATCCGCTGTCCAGGCGCCGCGCCCACGCCTCGGCGTTCCACGCCATGTCGAAATCGACGATCCCGACGACACCGCGGGCGGCGGCCGCCTGCAGCGATGCGGCGACGAGCCGATCGCCCACGAGCGGATCGGCGGCGTTGAGGCGCCGCGAGACCTCGAAGGCGGGCTCCTCGCGCAGGACGCCGGTCCCCTCGAGCGGGAACCCCTCGCGCTTCAGGGCCGCCGTGTTCAGCCACACGCTGTGCACGTCGGCGTTGATGAGATACGTCGGGATGCCGCCGGTCGCGGCGTCGAGGGTCGCCAGGTCCATGGCATCCGGCCACAGCGCGTCGCGGAAGCCGCCGCCGATGCGCCGGCAGTCGTCCAGGACCGGCGCGGATGCCATGAGGGTCGCGGCCTCGCGCGCCGACCGCGCCGCGCCGAGATCGTGACGCTGCGCCGCCAGCGCCCACTGCACCGTGTGCACGTGGTGGTCCCAGAGCCCCGGCAGCAGGTAGCCGCCACCGGCATCCAGGGTCCGTCCGGTGCGGGGCAGGGCGCGGGCGGGGGCGATGTCGATGATGCGACCGCCGCGGAGGTGCACGTCGACGGGGTCGCTCCCGAACGGATCGAGCCGGTCGGCGCCGGTGAGCCGGGCATCCGTGATGATGTCGACGCGGTCGCCGCGCTCCGGCGTCATCGGGCCTCTCCTGCACGGCGCATGGCGTCGCGGGCACGGCGCATCTCGGCAGGGAGCCGCGGGTCGGCGTAGGGACTCGACCCCGCTTCAAGCTCCGCGATGATCGTGTCGACCGTCTCGCCCGGCCGATTCTGGCTGAGCTTGCGCTTGGCGACGACCTTCGTCGGGGTGAGCCGGAACCCGACGGTGCCGCGCTCCAGGCGATGGACGTAGTCGGGGTCGTTCGGCGGCTCCCACAGCAGCCGCGGGCCGGGCAGCGCGGTCTCGAAGCACGCGACGAGGCGCTCGAGGACGCGCAGGTTCTCCTCGGCGCTGAGGATCTCCGGGACGCCGGAGAGGTGCACCGAGACGAAGTTCCAGGTCGGCACGTTCGGTCCGGCGGGATACCAGCCCGGTGAGATGTACCCGTGCGGACCCTGCACGACGACGAGCAGCTCCCGCTCCCCGAGCCCGTGCACCGCGTCATCGGGCTTCCCGACGTGGCCCACGATCGTGAGGTCGTCGTGGTCCTCGTCCAGCAGGACGGCGTAGTGCGAGGCGACGAGGCCGTCGGGGGTGTCGCTGACGAGCGTCATCCACGGGTTCTGCTCGATCACGCGGCGCAGCTCGCCGATGTCGGTCATCGCGAAGCTCGGGTTCTGTCTCACGGCATCCTCACGCTCACGGTCAGGCCTGGCACCGCGGGCACCAGTACAGCTTGCGGGTGGCCAGCTCCTCGAGGACGATGGCCGTCCCGCACACGCGGCAGGGCAGGCCGGCACGACGGTATACCCAGTGTCGGTCGTCGCGGCTCGCCATGGCGCGCCGGTAGGCCGCCGGGTCCAGGTCGTCCATCGTCATCATCTGACCGGTCTCGACGCCGATCGCGAGGAGCCGGGCCCAGTCGCGCCACAGCCCTCGCACCGTCTCCTCCGGCACGTCCCGCCCCGGCGTGTGCGGGTTCAGGCGCGCGCGGAAGAGCAGCTCGGCGCGGTAGACGTTGCCGATCCCGCTGACGACGCTCTGGTCCATGAGGAGGAGTGCGATGGAGGTGGGTTTGCGGCGCACGACGGCGGTGAACCGCTCCTCGCCCTCCGCGAGATCGTCGACCAGCGGGTCGGGCCCGAGCTTCGCGATGGTGGCGGCCACCTCGTCGGGGCTCTGCAGAGCGCAGGCGGTGGGGCCGCGCAGGTCGGCGCACGTCGTGTCGGTGAGCAGCCGGAGCCGCACCTGCCCCACGACCGGCGGCGGCCACTCGTCGCCGTCGTCGCCGAGACCCCGCGTCTGCTCGCTCATGCGCACGTGCACGCGCGTCCGGCGTGGGGCCCCGATCGAGCTGAGCGAGTTCTCCCCCGCGCCGTCCAGGATCGGGGCGAGGTCGGTCCCCCGCTGGTTGGTCTGCCCCATCCGGCCGTTCGCCGACGCGATCGTCGGGTCGACGAGGATCTCGCCCGCGAAGTCCCACGCGCCGTACATGCCGAGGTGAACGCGCAGCCACAGCTCCTCGTCGAAAGCGAGGAACATCTGCTTCCCGACCGCGCGCACGGCCGTCGCCTCGCGGCCGTCGATGACCGCGGCACCCTCGACGAAGCGGCCCTGCGGGCTGCTGGCCGACACGGCTCGCCCCACGATGTTGCGGTCGAACTGGCGGGCGATGCGGTGGACGGAGTGGCCCTCGGGCATCAGCCCGCTTCCGGATCCATGGCGTCGACCGATTCGCCGCCGCGCGGAATGTGCGCGCGCGGATCGGGCGCGAGCGAGCCGTCGGTCTCGTACGCGGCGAGCTGCGCGATGCGCCGCGCGTGCCGCTCCTCGCCGGTGAACGGCGTCGCGATGAAGCGGTCGATGAAGGATGCGGCCTCGGCGAACGTGTGCTGGCGGGCACCGATCGAGATGACGTTCGCGTCGTTGTGCTCGCGGGAGAGCTCTGCGGTGGCCAGGTTCCAGACGAGGGCGGCGCGGATGCCGTTGACCTTGTTCGCGGCGATCTGCTCGCCGTTGCCCGACCCGCCGAACACGACGCCGAGGGTCTCGATGCCGGCGGCCTGATCACGCGCGACCGCCTGAGCCGCTCGGATGCAGAAGGCCGGGTAATCGTCCTGCGCGTCATAGTCCAGCGGTCCGTGGTCGACGACATCGTGCCCGTGCGCCGCGAGGTGGTGCTGGAGCTGGGTGGAGAATTCGAGGCCGGCGTGGTCGGTCGCGATGTGGATGCGCATGGCACCCATCCTAGGGATGGCTCGGAGCGGTCGGATCGCTCGCCCTCTCCCGATATGATGATTCCATCATGCCATTCACCCGCGCTCAGCGTCCGCTCTACGAGGTGAAGGCCAACCTCTTCAAGGGCCTCGCGCATCCGTTCCGGATCCGGATCCTCGAACTGCTCTCCACCGCCCCCGAACGCAGCGTCGCCGAGCTGCAGACCGAAACCGGGCTCGAGGCGTCGCACCTGTCGCAGCATCTCGCCGTGCTCCGCCGGCACCGCCTCGTCGACGCCGAGCGGCGTGGCAGCCACGTCTTCTATCGGCTCGGGGACCCCGCCGTGGGGCGTCTGCTCGCGGTCGCGCGCGAACTCCTCGTCGAGGTGCTCGCCGCCGAGGGCGATCTCCTCCGCGACGTCGCGACGCTCCCCGCCCTCGCGTCGACGGAGACCGGCGAGACCGAGCGCCCATGAGCGCGTCACCCACCCGCGCCCGCCGTGCCGCCGACTTCCTCGCCGGCCTGCTGCCGTCGCGCGCGGACTACGCGTCCGCCCGCCGCACCTGGCGGCGCGACCTGCTGGCGGGGCTCACGGTGGGCATCGTCGCACTCCCCCTCGCGCTCGGGTTCGGCGTCAGCTCCGGGGTGAGCGCCGATGCCGGGCTGATCACCGCGATCGTCGCGGGCGTCATCGCGGCCGTCTTCGGCGGGTCGCACGTCCAGATCTCCGGGCCCACGGGCGCCATGGTCGTCGTGCTGCTGCCCATCGTGGCCGCGCACGGGGTCGGCTCCGTGGCGACGGTGGCCCTCCTCGCCGGAGTGCTCGTGCTGGTGGCGGGGCTCCTGGGTCTCGGCCGCGCCGTCTCCGTGATCCCGTGGCCTGTCATCGAGGGCTTCACCCTGGGCATCGCCGTCATCATCCTCCTTCAGCAGGTGCCTCTCCTGACGTCCGGGCACCGGGTCGCGGCGACGGACCACAGTTCCAACGCGGTCGTCGCCGCCGTCCAGTCACTCGCCGGCGCAGACGCGGGCTACGTCCTCTGGGCTCTGGCCGCCGTCGCGATCGTCGCCGTGTGCATGGTCCTGGCCCCCCGCATCCACGCCGCCGTCCCGGGCTCGCTGATCGGCATCGGCATCGTGACGGCGCTCGCGATCCTCCTCCCGAGCCCGCTGGCCCGCATCGGTGCGCTCCCCGGTGCGCTCCCCCTGCCGGCGCTGCCCGACCTCGATCCCGCGGTCCTGCCGAGCCTCGTCGCGCCCGCCGTGACCGTCGCCGCCCTCGCCGCCGTCGAATCGCTCCTCTCCGCCCGGGTCGCGGCGTCCCTGGCCGACACCGGCGCGTACAACCCCGACCGCGAACTCGTCGGTCAGGGTCTCGCCTCGCTCGGCGCGTCCCTGTTCGGCGGACTTCCGGCCACCGGCGCCATCGCCCGCACGGCCGTCAACGTCCGATCGGGAGGCCGCACACGCATCAGCGGCATCTTCCACGCCGTGGTGCTCCTCCTCGTCGTCCTCCTCGCCGCGGGCCCCGTCGGCGCGATCCCGCTCGCCGCGCTCGCCGGCGTCCTCATGGTGACGGCCGCGCGCATGGTGCAGGCCGGGACCGTGCGCACCATCCTCCGGTCGACGCGCGCGGACGCCGTCGCGTTCGTGCTCACCGCTGTCATCACGGTGTCGTTCGACCTCATCGTCGCCGTCGTGATCGGCGTCGTGGTCGCCGGTGTGTTCGCGATCCGGGGCCTCGCCCGCGCGTCGAGCGTGCAGCGCGAGGCCCTCCCGGGCGACGCGCAACCCGGCGATGAGCGCATCGCCGTCATCCGCTTCGACGGCCCGCTGTTCTTCGCCGCCGCGGACCGGGTCTTCGACGAGGTCAGCGCCGTCCGCGACGTGTCCGTCGTCATCCTCCGCATGTCCCAGCTCCAACTGGTGGATGCGACCGGCGCCCGCATCCTCGGCGACATCGTGCAGGCGCTCGAGCGTCGCGGCGTGACCGTTCTGCTGAAGGGCGTCCAGCCCCGACACGCCGACCTGTTCCGCACGGTCGGGGTTCTCGGTTCGCTGCGCCACCACAAGCACCTGTTCACGGATCTGGCGCCCGCCGTGGCGCACGCCCGCAGTCACGTGCGACGCGAGTCGCCGGACGCGTAGGCTGGGGAGGTTGCCGCGGGCGCCAGCAGCGCCCGACCGCGGCATCCACCCTGACCTTGGGAGCCACGCACGTGCCTGGAGAGAATCTCACCCGCATCGAGGCGCAGGAGCGCCGCGCGATCGTCGACACCGCCTCCTACGAGGTGAGCCTCGACCTGACGACCGGGCCGGAGGTGTTCCGGTCCCGCTCCGTCATCCGCTTCACCGCCACCGAGGGCGCCGCGACGTTCGTCGACCTGATCGCCGGCACCGTCCACGCGATCACGCTGAACGGCCGCTCGCTCGACCCCGCTGCGGTGTTCGCCGACGCGCGCATCGCCCTGGACGGTCTCGCCGCCGACAACGAGCTCGTCGTCGAAGCAAACTGCCTCTACACGAACACCGGCGAGGGCCTGCACCGGTTCGTCGACCCGGTCGACGACGAGGTCTACCTGTACTCGCAGTTCGAGGTGCCCGATTCCCGGCGTGTGTTCGCCGTGTTCGAGCAGCCCGACCTCAAGGCGACCTTCCAGTTCACGATCACCGCGCCCGCCGCGTGGAAGGTCGTCTCGAACTCCCCCACGCCCGAACCCGTCCCGGCTCACGACGGCGCCGCGACGTGGTCGTTCGAGCCCACTCCGCGCATCTCCTCCTACATCACGGCGCTCGTCGCAGGACCGTACGAGGCGACCTTCGCCGAACTGACGAGTGCCTCCGGCCGGGTCATCCCGCTCGGCGTCTACGGCCGGAAGAGCCTCTGGCAGCACCTGGACGCCGACTACATCTTCGACAAGACCCGTCAGGGCTTCGCGTACTACGAGGAGAAGTTCCAGGTCCCGTACCCGTTCGCCAAGTACGACCAGCTCTTCGTTCCGGAGTTCAACGCGGGCGCCATGGAGAACGCGGGCGCCGTCACCTTCACGGAGTCCTACGTCTTCCGCTCGAAGGTGACGGATGCCGTGAAGGAGCGCCGCGTCGTCACGATCCTGCACGAGCTCGCGCACATGTGGTTCGGCGATCTCGTCACCATGAAGTGGTGGAACGACCTGTGGCTGAACGAGTCGTTCGCCGAGTGGGCCTCCACGATCGCGACCGCCGAGGCCACCGAGTGGACCGAGGCGTGGACGACCTTCAACGCGATGGAGAAGACCTGGGCGTACCGCCAGGACCAGCTGCCCTCGACGCACCCGGTCGTCGCGACCATCAACGACCTCGAGGACGTGCAGGTCAACTTCGACGGCATCACGTACGCGAAGGGCGGCTCCGTCCTCAAGCAGCTCGCCGCGTGGGTCGGGATCGAGGCGTTCTTCGGCGGTGTCGCGCAGTACTTCCAGAAGCACGCGTGGGGCAACACCGAGCTGTCCGACCTGCTGACCGAGCTGGAGGCCACGAGCGGCCGCGACCTCAGCACGTGGTCGAAGAAGTGGCTCGAGACGGCCGGCGTAAACACCCTCTCGCCCGAGATCAAGACCGACGACGCCGGTGTGATCACGCGCTTCGCGATCGTCCAGACGGCGCCGGCCGACTACGCCACGATCCGCCCGCACCGCCTGGGCGTCGGCTTCTACTCGCTGCAGGGCGATCTCGTCCGCACGCACCGCGTCGAGATCGACGTCGACGGCGACCTCACCGAGGTCGCCGAGCTCACCGGCATCGCGCGCCCCGACCTCGTACTGCTCAACGACGAGGACCTCGCCTACGCGAAGATCCGCCTCGACGACCGGTCGCTGCGGACGGCGATCGAGCACCTCGGCAAGATCAGCGACCCGCTCGCCCGCTCGCTCGTGTGGGGCGCGGCCTGGGACCAGACCCGCGACGCCGAGGCCTCCGCCTCCGACTACGTCGACCTCGTGCTCCGCAACATCGGCGCCGAGACCGAGTCGACCACGGTCCGGACCACGCTCGCCCAGCTCCAGCTCGCCGCCAACGCCTACGTCGCGCCGGAGAAGCGCGCGGCGACGCGGGAGAAGGTCGCCGAGGGCCTGTGGACTCTCGCACAGGCGGCCGAAGCGGGAAGCGACAGCCAGCTGCAGTTCGTCACGGCGTTCGCGTCGGCAGCGGCCACCCCGGCGCAGTGGGAGACGGTGCGCGCGCTCCGCGACGGCCGGACCCGTCTGGACCGGCTCGAGATCGACGCGGACCTCTCCTGGGCGCTGCTGGTCTCCCTCGCCGCAGGCGGCCTCGTGGGGGCGGCCGACATCGACGCCGCCCTCGCGGCCGACAACACCGCCAAGGGCGGCGAGTTCGCCGCCCAGGCGAAGGCCGCGCTGCCGACCGTCGAGGCCAAGCGGGCCGCCTGGTCGTCGCTCATCGACACCGCCGACCTGCCGAACACCGTCGTCCGCTCCGCGGCGCTCGGGTTCACGCACCCGGCGGGGGTCGAGGCGCTCCGCGCGTTCGTGGGCGACTACTTCGAGATGCTGCTGCCGATCTGGGAGGACCGGACCTACCAGATCGCGAACTACCTCATCACGGGGCTGTACCCCGCACCGCTGGCCGACCGCGAACTCCGCACGGCGACCCGCGCCTGGCTCGATGCGAACGGCGACGCCGCCCCGGCGCTGCGCCGTCTCGTTCAGGAGAACCTCGCCGGCGTCGAGCGCGCGCTGTCGGTGCAGGAGCGCGACGCGCAGTAGGCGGCACGACACGATGGGATGCCTCGGCGCACAGGCGGCGCCGAGGCATCCGTCGTTAGGATCGAGGCGATGACGACGCTACTCACCGACACCGGCACGACACCCGCCGCCGATCCCGATTTCTGGCAGCAGCTGCTGGTCTGGCTCCGCGACGCGGGTTTCAGCCTGCTCATCGTGGCGGCGCTCGTCGTCGGCGGCATCCTCACCGCATGGGTGCTGAAGTTCGTCATCCGTCACGTCGTGAACCGGGTCGTCTCCGGTGCGAAGAACAAGGCGAACGTCGACGACACGCAGGCGCTGGACCGTTCGCCGCTGGCCGCCATGCGACTCGTCCAGCGGACCCGCACCCTCGGGTCGATCCTGCAGAACATCGTCAACGTCACGATCGTGATCGTCGTCACGCTGCTGGTGATCAACTACCTCGCCCCCACGGCGCTCGGCTCGTTCGCCCTGCTCTCCGCGGCGGTCGGCGCCGGGCTCGGCTTCGGCGCGCAGAACATCGTCAAGGACGTGCTCAACGGCATCTTCATCGTCGCGGAGGACCAGGTCGGCATCGGCGACGTCGTCGACCTCGGGCTGGCGACCGGCATCGTGGAGTACGTCAGCGTCCGGATCACGCACGTCCGCGACGTCAACGGGACGCTCTGGTACGTCCGCAACGGCGAGATCACCCGGATCGGCAACATGTCGCAGGGGTGGTCGCGCGTCATCATCGACCTCGCCGTCCCCACGCACGCCGACATCGAAGAGGTCGAGACGGCGATGCTCGCGGCGGCCAAGACGCTCGTGAAGGACCCGAAGTGGCGCACCCGGATCCTCGAGGAGCCCGAGGTGTGGGGCCTGGAGGCGATCACGGGCGAGGCGCTCGTCATCCGGCTCGTCATCAAGACGCGCTCCAACGCGAAGGACGACGTCGCACGGGAACTGCGGATGCGGCTCAAGCACGCGATGGACGAACTGGGGCTCTCGCTCCCCCAGATGGCCTCGATCATGCTTACCGGGCTCGAGGGCGCCCAGCGCGTCCGGGGTGCGAACCCGCCGCGGACCCGCCCCACACCGGTGGCCGCCACGCCCGCGAAGGGCGTCTGGAAGCCGAAGAAGACGAGCAAGCCGCGCGCGGACGACGCGCCGGCAGGCGACGACGCAGGGACCTCGAAATGACGGATGCCGGCTCTCCCGCCCCGCTCAGCTTCTACGACGAGATCGGCGGGCACGACACCTTCGTCCGCCTCGTCGACGCGTTCTATCGCGGCGTCGCCGGCGACGATGTGCTGAAGCCCATGTACCCCGAGGACGACCTCCGCCCCGCGGCCGAGCGCCTCACCCTCTTCCTCGAGCAGTATTGGGGCGGGCCCGGCACGTACAGCGAACGCCGCGGGCACCCGCGCCTGCGCATGCGCCACGCGGCCTTCCACGTGAACCCGGATGCCCGGGACCGCTGGCTGCAGCACATGCGTGCCGCCGTCGACGAGTTGGATCTCCCGCCGCTGCACGAAGCGACTCTCTGGGACTACCTGCAGCGGGCCGCGTTCGCGATGGTGAACACCTTCGAGCCGACCGGTATCGGCCCGACCCGGCCCGCGGAGGCGACGACCCTCCTGGCACACCCCGAGACGACGAAGGAGTCGTGATGACCGCAGCCCGGCAGACCCAGACGCATTCGACGGACATCCTCGTGATCGGCTGGGGACTGGCGGGCCTCGTGGCGGCCGCCGAAGGGGCCGCCGCGGGCAAGCGGGTCGTCATCGTCGATCAGGAGCCGCGCACGAACCTGGGCGGCCAGGCGCACTGGTCCTTCGGCGGGCTGATGCTCATCGACTCCCCCGAGCAGCGCCGGATGGGGATCAGGGACTCGCCCGACCTCGCACGGCAGGACTGGTTCGCCACGGCGGGCTTCGACCGCGACGAGGACCACTGGCCCCGCAGGTGGGCCGAGGCCTACCTGGAGTTCGCCCACGAAGAGAAGCGCGCCTGGCTGCGCTCGCACGGCGTCGGCTTCTTCCCGGTCGTCGGCTGGGCTGAGCGCGGGGGCTACCTCGCGACCGGCCCCGGCAACTCGGTCCCCCGCTTCCACATCGTGTGGGGCACCGGGCCGGGTATCGTCGCGCCGTTCCAGAAGGCGATCGAAAACGGCGAGGCGCAGGGCCGGGTGACAGTCCTCCCCCGCCACAAGGTGACCGAGCTCACCGTGTCGGACGGCGTCGTGGCAGGCGCCTCCGGCGACGTCCTCGCCCCGTCCGGCGCCGCCCGCGGCGTCGCGACGGCGCGCGAGACCGTGGGGGCGTTCGAGATCCGGGCATCCGCCGTCATCGTCGCCGCCGGCGGCATCGGCGGCAACCACGACATGGTGCGCGCGCAGTGGCCCGCGAGCCTCGGCACTCCGCCCGCGTCGCTGCTCTCCGGCGTCCCGGCCTACGTCGACGGATCCATGCAGCCGGTGAGCAGCGCCGCAGGCGCGCGGCTCATCAACGGCGACCGCATGTGGCACTACGTCGAGGGCATCCAGAACTTCGATCCGGTCTGGCCGCAGCACGGCATCCGGATCCTCCCCGGCCCGTCCTCGGTGTGGCTCGACGCCGCCGGGAACCGACTGCCCGTCCCGCTGTTCCCCGGGTTCGACACCCTCGGCACGCTCGCGCACCTGCGCGCGACCGGGCACGACCACTCGTGGTTCGTGCTGTCCCGCGCGATCGTGGAGAAGGAGTTCACGCTCTCCGGGAGCGAGCAGAACCCTGACCTCACGGACAAGGACCTGCCGCTCCTGGTCAGATCACGGCTCGGCAAGGGCGCGGCCGGACCCGTGCAGGCCTTCCTCGACCATGGCGCGGACTTCATCGTGCGCGACACCCTCGACGATCTCATCGCCGGGATGCAGGCGCTGCCGGGCGGCGAGAGCCTCGACGCGGATCGGGTGCGGACCGAGGTCGAGGCCCGCGACCGCGAGATCGACAACGACTTCACAAAGGACGCGCAGATCGCGATGCTCCGCTCCGCGCGCGCCTACCGCGGCGACCGTCTCGTGCGCACCGCCGTCCCGCACCGCATCCTCGATCCGAAGAACGGACCGCTCATCGCCGTGAAGCTGCACGTGCTGACGCGGAAGTCGCTCGGCGGGATCGAGACCGACCTGTCCGCGCGCGCCCTCGGCGGCGACGGCGCTCCCGTTCCGGGCCTCTTCGCCGCGGGCGAGGCGGCCGGATTCGGCGGCGGCGGCCTGCACGGCTACCGCGCGCTGGAGGGGACGTTCCTCGGCGGATGCCTCTTCTCGGGCCGCATCGCGGGACGCGCGGCCGCGGCCGCCGTCTGACGCCCGGCTACCGGCTCGCGCCGGTGCGCCGGACGGCCGTGAGGCCGGGAGGACCGGCCGTGCGCACCAGCACGTGCCCGCGCGCGAGGCTCACACGCGTCCACGGGCCGGAGCGGCGCACGGCCGCGTCCTCCTCGCCCACGATGAACCCGAGCGCGAAGGCGGCGAACGCGGCGCCGAGCGGAATGCCGCCGAGGTCCTCGTCGACGGCTCCCCACACGACCGACCGCACGCGGTGCACGGCGTCGTCGCCGGCATCGGTGGGCACCTGCTCCGCGACGGCGGCGATGCCCCATTGGGCGCGAGCGGCGAGCAGGGCCGCCGGCAGCGTGCCGACCTCCGCCCACCCTCGGCGCGGCGGCGAGATGCCGACCCACGGCGCCGTCACGGCGCTGTCCGGAAGGCGGACCGTGCGCTCCTCCTCTCCCTCGGAGAGCGCCCCGGCGTCCACGACGAGGTCGCACACCAGTTCGGGGTCGACCGGGAGGAACCGCATCCCGAGGACCGTGGGCACCGCTTCCAGCAGCGTGCGCGGGGCGAGGGGCGCCGAGGTGACGGCGAGGACGCCCCCCTCCGCGCGCAGTCGCACGGCGCCGTCGCCCAGGCGGGTCGCGCGCCGGGCGAAGGTGAGGACGTCGGCGGCGGCCTGCGGGTCGGGGAAGCGGAGGCTCGGGGACATCCGCCCTAAGCTATCAGCGACGGATGCGCCCCGGCGCGGAGTGTGCGAGACGGAGACGACGTGGCGGACGACCTCGACCCGGTGGCCGGCATGCTCGCGGTCCTCGACCTGGCTTCCAGCGACGCCCGCACGACGGAGGACATCTTCACGGGGGTGTCGCAGCACATGCCGACCGGGCGCGTGTTCGGCGGGCAGGTGCTCGCCCAGGCCGTCGTCGCGGCCGAGCGCACGCTCCCGGACGACCGCACGGCGCACTCCATGCACGGCTACTTCCTGCGGCCCGGGGACTCGACGTCGGGCCTGACCTTCTCGGTCGACCGCATCCACGACGGGCGGTCGTTCTCGACCCGCCGCACGCAGGCTTACCAGGAGGGCGTTCCGATCTTCTCGATGATCGCGTCGTTCGAGCGCGAGGCGCCCGGCCTCGAGCACCGTGCCGCGATGCCCGACGGCGTCCCCGCGCCGGAGCGGATCGACAGCATCGAGGACCGTCTCCCTGGCCTGCATCCCATGACGCGCCGCTTCTTCGCGGACAACCCCATCGAGCTGCGGCACGTCTCATCACCGATCTACCTCGCGGTGGACGGCGAGCAGGTCGCCCACCAGGCCGTCTGGATGCGCACGCGTCGCGCCATCCCGGACGACCCGCGGCTGCACCGTGCCGCCCTGGCCTACATGAGCGACCTGACCATCCAGGAGTCGGTGCTGCGCGCCCACGGCATCGCGTGGTCCCAGCCGGGGCTCAAGGTCGCGAGCCTGGACCACGCCATGTGGTGGCACCGGCCCGGGCGGGTCGACGACTGGCTGCTCTACGTGCAGGAGTCCCCGAGCGCGCGGGGTGGCCGCGGGCTGTCGACGGGCCGGATCTACACGCGCGAAGGCGAGCTCATCGCATCCGTGGCGCAGGAGATCATGGTGCGGGTGCCCGCCGCGGACTGACTCAGCGGCGGTGGCCGTAGACGATGGGCTCGCCGAGGTACGGCTCCCACACCCGGCGCATCTCCTCGGAGAGCCGCGTGGGGCGTCCCGTCGCGACATCCACCATCACGACGACCGATGTCGCCCGCGCGTAGAGCGTCTGCGGCGTCGTGCCCAGCGGGCTGTAGACGTCGTAGCAGACCTCGACGCTCGAGCCGCCGATCTTGCCGAACCACATCTGGACGTCGAGCGGCTCGCGCCCGTACGGCACGGGTGCGAGGTACTCGATCTCCTGGCGGGCGATGAGCGTCACCGTGCCGGCCGCGAGGCTCGACTCGAGCACCGCCGTCTCGGGACCGGTCTCGCCCTCCTGCGGAAGCCAGAAGACGCGCACGCGCGCCTCTTCGAGGAGCTTGAGCATCGCGGTGTTGTTGACGTGGTTGAACGCGTCGAGATCGCCCCATCGCAGGTGGATGGGGACGTGCATCCGCGCGCCGTCAGTCACGGGTGAGCTTGCGGTGCGTGGAACGGTGGGGCTTCGCCGCGTCGGCGCCGAGGCGCTCGATCTTGTTCGCCTCGTAGGACTCGAAGTTGCCCTCGAACCAGTACCACTGCCCCGGGTTCTCCTCGGTGCCCTCGTACGCCAGGATGTGCGTCGCGATCCGGTCCAGGAACCACCGGTCGTGGGTGATGACCACGGCGCAGCCGGGGAACTCGAGCAGCGCGTTCTCCAGGCTCGACAGGGTCTCGACGTCCAGGTCGTTCGTCGGCTCATCGAGGAGCAGCAGGTTGCCGCCCTCCTTGAGCGTCAGAGCGAGGTTCAGGCGGTTGCGCTCTCCACCGGAGAGCACGCCGGCCTTCTTCTGCTGGTCGGGCCCCTTGAAGCCGAACTTCGACACGTAGGCGCGGGACGGGATCTCGATCTTGCCGACGGTGATGATGTCGAGGCCGTCCGAGACGACCTCCCACAGCGTCTTGGTCGGGTCGATGTTGCTGCGCGACTGGTCGACGTAGCTGATCTTCACGGTCTCGCCGACCTTGAGGTTGCCGCCGTCCAGCGGTTCGAGGCCCACGATCGTCTTGAAGAGGGTCGTCTTGCCGACGCCGTTCGGGCCGATGACGCCGACGATGCCGTTCGGCGGGAGGTTGAAGCTCAGCCCGTCGATGAGCGTGCGGTCGCCGAAGCCCTTCTCGAGCTTCTTGGCGTCGATCACGATGCTGCCCAGGCGCGGACCGGCGGGGATCTGGATCTCCTCGAAGTCCAGCTTCCGCGTGCGCTCGGCCTCGGTCGCCATCTCCTCATAACGCGCCAGGCGCGCCTTCGACTTGGTCTGACGGCCCTTGGCGCTGCTGCGGACCCACTCCAGCTCGTCCTTCAGTCGCTTGGCGAGCTTGGCGTCCTTCTTGCCCTGGACGTCGAGGCGCTCGGCCTTCTTCTCCAGGTAGGTCGAGTAGTTGCCCTCGTAGCCGATGAGGCGTCCACGGTCGACCTCGGCGATCCACTCGGCGACGTGGTCGAGGAAGTACCGGTCATGGGTGATCGCGATGACGGCGCCCTTGTAGGCCTGCAGGTGCTGCTCGAGCCAGAGCACGCTCTCGGCGTCCAGGTGGTTCGTGGGCTCGTCGAGGAGGAGGAGGTCGGGCTTCTGCAGCAGGAGCTTCGCGAGGGCGACCCGGCGGCGCTCACCACCGGAGAGCGGCGCGATCTCGGCATCCCCGGGCGGGGTGCGCAGCGCGTCCATGGCCTGCTCGAGCTGCGAGTCGAGGTCCCAGCCGTCGGCCGCGTCGATCTCCTCCTGGAGGACACCCATCTCGCTCAGCAACGCGTCGAAGTCCGCGTCGGGGTCGGCCATGAGGGCGGAGATCTCGTTGAACCGGTCGAGCTTCGCCTTGATCGCGACGCCCTCCTGGATGTTCTCCAGCACCGTCTTGGTCTCGTCGAGCTCCGGCTCCTGCATGAGGATGCCGACGGTGTAGCCGGGTGAGAGCTTCGCCTCGCCGTTCGAGGGCTGATCCATGCCGGCCATGATCTTCAGGATCGTCGACTTGCCGGCACCGTTCGGGCCCACCATGCCGATCTTGGCGCCGGGCAGGAATGCCATCGTGACGTCGTCGAGGATGAGCTTCTCGCCCACCGCTTTGCGGGCACGGACCATCGAGTAGATGTATTCAGCCATAACGGCCCAAGTCTACGCGGGCGGCGGAGAGTGCCTCACCAGTCGATCGGGCGGGTCCGCCCGACGAGGCAGTTGCCGGCGGGCAGCGCGGGCAGGACGACCGCCGTGGGGCGCGGCGTCGAGGGACCCACCTGGCCCACCAGGCACTCACCGTCCCACGCGACGGAGAATTGGATGCTGTCGGCCGGGTTGTCGACGCTCGTCCGGTCGTCGGTCAGTTCCATCGCCGACTTGTCGAACCCCGCCCGCACGAGCGCGTCGATGTACGCACGCCCTTTGGCCTTGTCCGCCGTGGCCGCGACCGTCTGCACGATCTGGGCGAACAGCGGCAGGTTGTCCTCGGCCGACCCGCCGGCGACGAGCGTCGGCCCGGTGGGCGTGGGCGTCGCGGTGGCGGTGGCGGTCGGCGAGGCGGTCACGGTCGGCGCCGGTGTCCCCGAGCCCGACGGATCGGCGGTCGACGGTGCGCACCCGGCGAGGACCGCGGCGAGGGAACCGGCGATCGCGACGGCGACCACGGCGGCTCGGCCGCGGTCGGCGGCGCGACGGATCGGGTGGCCCGCGAGCGACGGAGACGGGTCAGGCGAAACGGGCACGGAGCGAGTCTAGGCGCGCTCCGCACCCGCCTCGTTCAGAACGGGGTCGCCTCCCTCAAGGGTCCGCGCGCCCACGCGGGCTCCCTCGCGGCCTCCACGTCGTCGTCCGCCACGTCGTCGGCGGCGGCGGTCTCGTCACCGTCGGTCTCGCCGGCGCCGTCGCCACCGGCCGTGTCGCCACCGGCAGTGTCGCCGCCGGCCGCCCAGCTCGCGGGGACTGCCGGTGCCGCGACCTCCCGCTTGAGCGACGTGAAGACGCTCGTCCCCCACTGCAGATCGGGTCCGAGGGCGTCGGCGTCGATCTCCGCCTCGGTGCCCCTCTTCTCGCCGACCTCCCACGTGCGGAGTTTGAAGCCGCCCGTCACGATGACGCGCTGCCCGCGCTGCAGCGAGGCCAGGGCGTGCTCGGCGAGCTGCCGGTACGCCGACACGGAGTAGAAGTTGGTGTCGCCGTCAACCCACACACCCTGCGCGTCGCGGTGACGCTGGCTCGTCGCCAGCCGGAATTTGGCCACCGGAACCCCGGTGCCGGTCTGCCGGCGCTCGGGGACGGAGGCGATGTTGCCGACGACGGTGATGCGATCGTTCATCGCGGTTCCTCTCTCGAAGGCCGCGGACCCTCCGCCGGCCGTGCTTCGGCATCCGAGTGCCCGTCGGATGCCGAAGCACTTCCACACTGACCGGCTGTCGCCGTCGCGGACGGCGGCAGCCGGTGATCGGTGGAAGGCTGCGCGAGGAGGCGCGGTGGGGAGGAAGCGTCAGGCGCGGGCGTACTCGCTGAAGCGCGCGCGCACCTTGTTCACCTTCGGCACGGCCACGGCGAGGCAATAGCCCTGACCGGGGTTCTTCGTGAAGAAGTCCTGGTGGTAGTCCTCCGCGGGGTAGAAGGTGCCGAGCTCCTCCGTGGTCGTGACGAGGCCGCCGTCCCACCACTCGGACGCCCGCTCAGCGGCGGCCGCGAAGGCCTCGCGCTGCGCGTCGTCGGCGGGGAACATCGCGGAGCGGTACTGCGTGCCGACGTCGTTGCCCTGGCGGTTCAGCTGGCGCGGGTCGTGCATCGTGAAGAACGCGTCGAGGATGACGTCGCCGGGGATCACCTCGGGGTCGAACGTGACCTTGACGGCTTCGGCGTGCCCGGTCCGGCCGGTGCAGACCTGCTCGTAGCTCGGGTGCGGCGTGGCGCCGCCGATGTAGCCGGATTCGACCTCGGTCACCCCGCGCAGGGCGCGGTATGCGGCGTCCAGGCACCAGAAGCACCCGCCGGCGAGTACGTACGTCTCCATGTCGTCTCCGAATCTCGCGCCACGATCGGCGGCGCGTCACTGGACCGAACGTACAGCGCCACGCGCCTGTTCCCGACGCCGACCCGATGTCGGAGGGTGGACATATGTTCGATCACGGAGGGAGAGACCATGCCGACTGTGATGGAGAGGCCGACCGTGCCGGCGGCCGTGCGCCTGCTGCCGGTGGGTGCGGGCCTCTGGCGGGTGCTGGACGACGCGGGCCGGGCCATCGGGCATCTCGCGGCCCGCGAGGACGACGCGCGATTCGCGGCGCTGCGCTTCCACGCCGGCAGCGCGAGATTCCGCGAGGTCGGCAGCTTCTGGTCCGCAGCGGAGGCCGTGGAGTGCCTGCGGCTGTCGCGCTAGACGACGGCGTCCAGCAGATCCGGGCCGCGGACCGGCGCGTTCGCGCGGACGACCGGCCAGGTTCGGGCGAGGATGTCGACAGCGCGCCGGAGCTGCTCGACCGGGGCGGTGAACGGCACACGGAGGTGCCGGTCGTGGCCGCCGTCGACGGCGAAGCGCGGACCGGCCGACAGGTGCAGACCTTCGGCGCGCGCCGCGAGGACGAGCCCCGAGCTGAGCGGCGCGTCCAGGCCGACCCACAGCGAGACGCCGCCCGCGACCTGCGGCAGCCGCCACTCCGGCAGCTGCGCGCGCAGCGCGGCGACGAGGGCGTCCCGCCCCTCCCGCAGCAGCGCGGATCGCTGGGCGATGACATCGGGCATGTGCGCGAGAACGCGCGTCGCAACCGCCTGCTCGAACTCCGGCGTGCCGAGATCGCGATGCGGACGCGCGGCGACGAGTCGGCGGATGGTCTCCGCGTCCGCCCGGATCCATCCCACCCGCAGCCCGCCCCACACGGTCTTGCCGAGCGAGCCGATCCGGATGGCACCGGATTCCGGGAGGGCCGGTCCCACGGGGCGCGGGTCGATCGCGAGGTCGCCGGTGGTCTCGTCGAGCACCAGCACGGTGCCGGCGCGATGCGCGGCGGCGCCGATGACGTCCTGCTCGCGTCCGGTCATGCTGCGCCCGGTCGGGTTCTGGAACGCGGGCATCAGGTAGGCCAGGGCCGGGTTCGTGCGGGCGAACGCCTGCTCCGCCCGTTCCAGGTCCCAGCCGTCGTCGGTGGTGACGGGCACGCCGACGAGCCGTGCCCCCGCGTCGCGGAGCGCCTCGGCGGCGTGCGGGTACGTCGGCGTCTCGATGAGTGCTCGCTCCCCACGACGGAGGAACGCCGCGGCGACCAGGTGGATCGCGCTCTGCGCCCCCGTCGTGACCATGATCTGGTCGGCGGTCGTCGGGATCCCGCGCTGCGTGTAGCGGGCGGCGATGGCCTCCCGCAGGTCCTCCCGGCCGAGGATGTCGTAGCCGGCCCGCGAGACGATCGACGCCGCCTCCAGGGCCACCTCGCTCAGGAGGCCGGCGAGCCCCGGCCATGCCGCCGGGCTCGCCTGCTGCAGGTCGATCTCGTCCGGCGCGGCCGCTGCGCGGCCGGGCGCACGGCGCCCGAGCGGCAGGGTCACACTGCCCGAACCCCGGAGACTCTCGATGTGTCCCGTCGCCCGGAGACTCCCGTACGCGGCGGCGACCGTCGTGCGGCTCAGCTGCAGGGCACCGGCGAGCTCGCGCTCCGCGGGCAGCGCGGTCCGCGGCGCGAGCCTGTTGTCCAGACACAGGACGCGGATGCCGTCGGCCAGGGCTTCGTACGCCGGTTCGCGCGTGCGCCATCCGCCGAGGGCCTGTGCGAGGCTCCGCGCCGTGATCCGAGAGTCCATGCGAGCCACTGTATCCGTATTGGACTGGTCGCCGGAGGCCAATCATGCGATTGGATATGGTCATGCTCATCCGCGCCCTCCAGCTCCTCGTCGGCCTCGTCCTCTACGGCGCGGGCTGTGCCGTCATGGTGCAGGCGGGCATCGGCCTGGACCCCTGGACGGTCTTCGCGCAGGGCGTCTCGCGGCAGACGGGCATCGGCATCGGGTGGGTGACCAATCTCCTCGGCTTCCTCATCCTGCTTCTGTGGATCCCGCTCCGGCAGAAGCCCGGCGTCGGGACGATCGCGAACATCCTCCTCGTGGGGACGAGCATGCAGGCGACGCTGGCCGTCGTGCCCCCGGTCACCGGCTGGCTGGCGCAGGGGGTCGTCTTCCTCGCCGGCGTCGTGATGGTCGCGCTGGCCTCGGGGCTCTACATCGGCGCGAACTTCGGCCCCGGCCCTCGGGACGGCCTCATGACCGGGATCCATGCACGCCTCGGCTGGCCCATCTGGGCGGCGCGCCTCACGGTCGAGGCCACCGTGCTGCTGGCGGGCTGGCTCCTCGGCGGGACCGTCGGCCTCGGCACCGTGCTCTTCGCGGTCCTGATCGGACCGCTCGTGCAAATCGCGCTGCCGCCGTTCGATCGCCGTCGCCGCGCGACGCCCACCCCCGTCGAGGGCGCTCCGGCGGTCAGTGCTGGGTGAACCTCGGCCAGTCCGACCCGGGCGGCAGGTGACCGTGCAGGGCGCTCTTCGCGATCTCCATGGACGGGTACGTGCCGACGGAGGCGTCCGCGCCGGCGATGGTGACGGTGTACGCGTCGTCGACCTTCCGGATGGTACCGACGACATTGCTCTCCGCGCCGTACGCGACCCACAGTGCTGTCTGTGACGTGGTGTTCATCTCCGAACTCCTTCCGACGAGCATGACGCTACGCGGAACCGCCCCCTGCCGCCAGGGGTGAGGTGCCCCCGACAGGATTCGAACCTGTGACCGGCGGATTAGAAGGCCGCTGCTCTATCCACTGAGCTACGAGGGCGCGCTCCCAGGTTATCGCGCGGGCGGAGGGACGTCGGGAGCGCTCGTTAGGATGGCGGCATGGGCAGTGCCGCGGAGAACGATCGTCTCGTCTGGATCGACTGTGAGATGACGGGACTCGATCCCGCGATCGATGAGATCGTCGAGATCGCGATCATCGTGACCGACTTCGAGCTGCGTGCGCTCGATCCGGGCTTCCAGATCGTGATCAAGCCCGACGCGTCCGCGCTCGCGAACATGAACGAGTTCGTCACCAACATGCACGCCACATCCGGTCTCCTCGAGGAGATCCCGGGCGGCGTGAGCCTGGCCGAGGCGGAGTTCGAGGCTCTCGAGTACATCCAGCGCTTCGTCGCCGAGGGGAAGGCGCCCATCGCCGGGAACACGATCGGCACCGACCGCATGTTCCTCGCGAAGTACATGCCACGCGTCGACCGGTGGCTGCACTACCGCAACATCGACGTCTCGACGATCAAGGAGCTGTCGCGCCGCTGGTACCCGCGCGCCTACTTCAACGCCCCGTCGAAGGACGGCGGACACCGCGCCCTCGCCGACATCCGCGAATCGATCCGCGAGCTCGCGTACTACCGTCAGGCTGTGTTCGTGCCCGAACCCGGCCCGTCCAGCGACGCGGCGCGGGAAGCCGCGGCATCCGCGGTGTCGTCGTTCGCCTCCGGCCTGTAATACACTTGTGGGGTTGCCCATGCACGGGCACTTGGTGGGTATAGCTCAGTTGGTAGAGCACCTGGTTGTGGTCCAGGGGGTCGCGGGTTCAAGTCCCGTTACTCACCCCAAGCACCCCCGCGGTGAGGCGTTGTCATGATCGAGATGGATGCCGACGCGTTCGACGCGATCGTCTCCGACGAGCTCGACCGGCTCCCGGAGGACATGGTCGCCGGTCTCGACAACGTCGTGTTCGTCGTGGAGGACCGTCCGGAGGACGGCAGCCTCGACCTCCTCGGCCTCTATGACGGCCTCTCCCTCACCGAGCGCGATCGCTACGGGATGGGTGAGCTCCCGGATCGGATCATCGTCTATCGCGAGCCGCACCTGGACGCGTGCGCCGACGAGGACGACCTGCGCGACGAGATCCACACGACGCTGGTGCACGAGATCGCGCACTTCTACGGCATCGACGACGACCGGCTGCACGAGTTGGGCTGGGCATGACGCTGACGCTCCCCCAGGAGAACCTCGACCTCGCCCGGACGTCATCGGGCCCGTGGCAGACCGTTGTCTGGAACGACCCGGTGAACCTCATGAGCTACGTCGTGCACGTCTTCCGGGAGTACTTCGGGTACTCCACGGCGCGCGCCAACCAGCTGATGCTCGCGGTGCACAACGATGGTCACGCGGTCGTCGCGGAAGGGGCCCGCGAGCAGATGGAACTGCACGTGCAGGCGATGCACGACTACGGGCTGTGGGCGACCGTGCGCGAGGCCGGCGCGTGAGCGCGCCGGTCGCCGCCCTCGAGCTGAGCGCGCTCGAGGTCGCGCATCTCACCTCCCTCGTCGAGCAGCTCTCCGCACTCGTGACGGAGCAGGAGTCCGCCCCGGACGACCCGGCGATCGCGCGGCTCGTCCCGGACGCCTACGCCGACCCGGCGGCGGCGCGGGAGTTCCGCGATCTCACCGCCGGCGACCTCCTGCAGCGTCGGGCCGCCGATGCCGGCATCGTACTGGCCACGCTGCTGCGCGACGGGGCCCCGCTCCGCCCGGAGGAACTCGACGCCCGCGGCGCGGAGGAGGCGGTCACCATCCCGCTCGACGGGGAGCGCCTGTCCGCGTGGCTGCGCACCCTCACGGCGCTGCGGCTCGTGCTGGCAGCGCGCCTCGGCATCCACACCGAGGCCGACGGCGACGTCGACGACCCGCGCTGGGGCGTGTACGAGTGGCTCGGCTACCGCCTCGAAGGGCTGCTGCAGTCGCTCGAGCGCTGACTCACGGCACGTCGACGACGTGCGTCGCCCAGCGCTCGGGGTGATCGGCGCGGAGATGCCGGTCCTCCTGCCCGGCCCACCGGTCCCACTGCGCCCGGTACACGTCGCCATCCCGCGCGAGCGCCCGATCCTTCCGCGACGCGGCAGGGGAACGGAGCCAGACCCGCACGTCGGCGAGGGAGGCCGTCCGGGGGGTCAGGATTCCCGACCCCTCGACGATGAGGGGCCGCTCGGGGTCGATGACGTGGCCTTCCGCGGGCCTGTCCGCGGCCCAGTCCCATCGCCGCCAGCGGCCCTGTTCGCCGCGGGCAAGCGGTTCGAGGACGCCGTGGAGCACGGCATCCACCCCCTCCGCGAGACCGTCCCACCCGGGATACAGCGCATCCAGGGCGAGCACCTGCACGCCCGGCCGCCGCGCGGACAGGAGGGCGGCGAGCGTCGTCTTGCCCGCGCCCGAGCGCCCGTCGATGAGCGTCACGCGCGCGCCGAGGTGCGCGGTGGCCAGCAGATCGGCGGCCGCCGTGAGGGCGCGTGCGACCGGGTCAGCGCTTGAGCGCACGGATGAGGCGACTGAGCGCCCGTCCCGTGACCCAGATGAACGGGATCGCCACGGCGACGAGCGAGACGAGGTTCGGCTCGAAGCGCAGGTCGTCGCCCTTGCGGATGTAGGCGCCGAGCGGCACGGCGACGCCGCCGCCCCCACCACCGCCGCTCCCGCGATCGTCTTCGCCGGCGCCGAACCCCGACCAGGTCAGCGCGACCGGGATGAGGCGGACGCCGTCGACGTCGATCTGCTCTCCGTAGACGCTGTTGACGCCGAGGGAGGCAGCCTGCTTGCCGAGGTCCAGTGCGAGGTTGGGCATGCACCCACCGTACTGCGCCCTGCGCGGGATCGCTCGGGCTTTCAGCCCTGATCGATCGGCGGCAGGCGGGGATTGGTCGGCAGCGCGTTGACGTCGCGGCGGGCGCCGAGCGTGCTCGCGCGCGTCACGGCCCCGCCGCCGAAGCGCGAGCGGGCGCCGTCCAGCGCCTCGTCGACGCGCCGCCAGTCGGCGTCGTCGTCCCAGAGCGCGGCGCCGAGGGAGCCTGCCGGGCGCAGCTTCTCCCCGCGGACGCCGATGAGGCGCACAGGCTGTACGAGGTCGATGCGGTCGAACAGATCGATGGCGACGTCGCCGATCCGCTGCCCGACGTTCGTGGGCTCGGGGATGGTCGCGGACCGGCTGAGCGTCGTGAAGTCGGCGAAGCGGAGCTTCAGGGCGATGGTCGCCGCCTCCCAGCCGCCGTCGCGCAGTCGCGCGGCGACCCGGTCGGCGAGGCGTCGCAGCTCGGTGCGCAGGACCGGCACGGAGGAGATGTCCTCGAGGAAGGTCTCCTCGTGCCCGACGCTCTTCTCGATGCGGTGCGTCTCCACCTCCCGCGGGTCCAGGCCCCGGGCGAGCTGTCCGATCCGCTCCCCCATCGCCTTCCCGAGCGCCCGCTCCAGCACCGCGTGCGGGGCGTCGAGGATGTCGGAGACCATGTGGATGCCGCGGGCCTCGAGGGCCTCCGCGGCCTTCGGCCCGATGCCCCAGAGTGCCCGCACCGACCGGGCGGCGAGGAAGGCGGCGGTGTCCGCCTCGCTCACGATGAGGAGGCCGTCCGGCTTCGACAGGGTCGACGCGATCTTGGCGACATGTTTGGTGGCCGCGACCCCGATGCTGCAGGTGAGCCCGGTCTGCTCCTTCACACGCGCGCGCAGCACCCGCGCGATCTCGCCGGGCGATCCCCACAGCCGCCGCGCGCCGTGGACGTCGAGAAAGGCCTCGTCGATCGACAGCGGCTCGACGAGCGGCGTCACCTCGTGGAAGATCTCCATCACCTGACGCGACAGCGCGGCGTAGCGGTCGAAATGCGGCGTCACGACGACGGCGGTCGGGCAGAGACGCAGCGCCATACCCGTCGACATGGCAGACCGCACGCCGAAGCGGCGCGCCTCGTACGACGCGCTGGAGACGACCCCGCGGCCCTCCGCGCCGCCGACGATGATCGGCTTGCCGGCGAGGCGGGGGTCGTCGAGCACCTCGACGGAGGCGTAGAACGCGTCCATGTCGACGTGCAGGATGCGGGTTCCGGTGTCATCGGCGTCGTCGGGAGACGCGATGCGCCCTGTCCCGTCGCCGCGTCCCATACGACCATTGTCCAGGGTCCCCCGGACACCGCCGCGTCAGGAGCCGGCGCGCTCCAGCACGAGCTCGCGGACACGTGCCGCGTCCGCCTGGCCGCGCATCGCCTTCATGACCGCGCCGATGACCGCGCCCGCTGCCTGCACCTTGCCGTCGCGGATCTTCGCGAGCACGTCGGGCTGGGCGGCGAGGGCGTCGTCGATGGCGGCGATGAGGGCGCCGTCGTCGGAGACCACGGCGAGACCGCGGGCATCGACGACCTCCTGGGGCGTTCCCTCCCCGGCGATGACCCCCTCGAGCACCTGGCGGGCGAGCTTGTCCGTGAGGGTGCCGGCATCCACGAGCTTCTGCACGGCCGCGACCGCCTGCGGTTCGACGAGCGAGCTCGCCTCGACGCCCTGCGCGTTGGCGACGCGGCTGATCTCACCGGTCCACCACTTGCGGGCGGCGGCGGGTGCGGCGCCGGCCGCGACTGTCTGCTCGACCTCGGCGAGGAGCCCGCCGTTGACGACGTCCTGGAACTCGAGGTCGGTGAAGCCCCACTCGCCCTTCAGGCGGCGGTGACGCACGACGGGGGGCTCCGGCAGCGCGGCGCGCAGCTCCTCGATCAGCGCGAGCGACGGCTCGACGGGCAGCAGGTCCGGCTCGGGGAAGTACCGGTAGTCGTCGGCGTCCGACTTCGGTCGCCCCGGCGACGTCGTCCCGGTGTCCTCGTGCCAGTGCCGCGTCTCCTGCGTGATCGTGCCGCCCGCCGCGAGGATCGCCGCCTGGCGCTGGATCTCGTAGCGGACCGCGCGCTCGACGGAGCGCATCGAGTTGACGTTCTTCGTCTCGGTGCGGGTGCCGAGCTTCTCCTGGCCCCTCGGACGGAGGGACACGTTGGCGTCGCAGCGGAGGTTGCCGCGTTCCATGCGGGCCTCCGAGATGCCCAGCGAGATGACGATGTCTCGGATCGCGGCGACGTACGCCTTGGCGATCTCCGGCGCACGGTGCTCGGCGCCGAAGATCGGCTTCGTGACGATCTCGACGAGCGGGACGCCGGCGCGGTTGTAGTCGACGAGCGAGTACTCGGCGCCCTGGATGCGGCCGGTCGACCCGCCGACGTGCGTCAGCTTGCCCGCGTCCTCCTCCATGTGCGCGCGCTCGATCGGAACCGTCACGAGCGTGCCGTCGCCGAGCTCGATCTCGACGGAGCCCTCGAAGGCGATGGGCTCGTCGTACTGCGAGATCTGGTAGTTCTTCCCGAGGTCGGGGTAGAAGTAGTTCTTCCGCGCGAACCGGCTCGACGGCGCGATCGAGCAGCCGAGGGCGAGGCCCAGACTGATCGAGTAGCGCACGGCGGTCTCGTTGACGACGGGCAGCGAGCCCGGAAGCCCCATGTCGACGGGCGCGACGAGGGTGTTGGGACCGGCCTCGTGGTTCGCCGAGTTGGCCGGGTTGCCGGCCGAGGAGAACATCTTGGTCGCGGTGTTCAGCTCGACGTGCACCTCGAAGCCGAGCACGGGCTCGTACAGCTCGAGGGCCTTGTCGAACTCGAGCAGCTTGTCCTTGGCCATCAGCGGGTTCCTCCGAGAACGGGTGCGCGATCCAGGAGCGGGCCGCCCCAGCGATCGACGAGCAGGGTCTCCACAGCGGCGCCGACCCGATACAGGCGCGCGTCCTCCCGCGCGGGGGCGATGAACTGGATGCCGACGGGCAGGCCGTCCTCCTCGGCGAGGCCGGAGGGGATCGAGATGCCGGGGACGCCCGCGAGGTTCACCGGGATCGTCGTCACGTCGTTCAGGTACATCTGGATCGGGTCGTCGACCTTCTCGCCGATCTTGAACGCCGTGGTCGGCGCGGACGGCGTGGCGATGACGTCGACCTGCGCGAACGCCTCGTCGAAGTCGCGCTGGATGAGCGTGCGGACCTTCTGCGCGCTCCCGTAGTAGGCGTCGTAGTAGCCCGCCGAGAGGGCGTAGGTGCCGAGGATGACGCGGCGCTTCACCTCGTCGCCGAATCCGGCGTCGCGGGTCGCGGCCATGACGTCCTCGACGGTGCCGCCCGGGACGTTCACGCGCATGCCGAAGCGCACCGAGTCGAACTTCGCCAGGTTGCTGGACGCCTCGGCGGGGAGGATCAGGTAGTACGCGGCGACGCCGTACTCGAAGTGCGGCGCGCTGACCTCGACGATCTCGGCGCCGGCGGCCTCCATCGCGGCCAGCGCCGCGCGGAAGGACGCCGAGACGCCGGGCTGGAAGCCGCTGTCCGGCAGCTCGGCGATGACGCCGACCCGCAGCCCCTTGAGCACCTCGCCCGAGGCGCCCTCGCGGGCCGCGGCGGCGAAGGACGGCCAGGCGTCCGTGAGGGACGTGGAGTCGTGCGGGTCGTGGCCGCCGATGACGTCGTGCAGCAGGGCGGAGTCGAGCACCGTCCGGGAGACGGGGCCGACCTGGTCGAGGCTGGAGGCGAGGGCGATGGCCCCGAACCGGCTCACGCCGCCGTACGTGGGCTTCATGCCGACGGTGCCGGTCACGTGCGCGGGCTGGCGGATGGAGCCGCCGGTGTCCGAGCCGAGGGCGATCGGCGCTTCGAAGGCCGCGACCGCCGCGGCGGAGCCGCCGCCCGAGCCGCCCGGGATCCGGTCGAGGTCCCACGGGTTGTGGGTGGGGCCGTACGCGGAGTGCTCGGTCGAGGAGCCCATCGCGAACTCATCCATGTTGGTCTTGCCGAGGGGCACGAGACCGGCGGCGCGGGCGCGGGCCACGACGGTCGCGTCGTAGGGCGACATGTAGCCCTCGAGGATCCTCGACCCGCTCGTGGACGGCATGTCGGTCGTCACGAGGACGTCCTTGATCGCGAGCGGGACGCCGGCGAGGCCGCCCAGCTGCTCCCCCGCGGACCGGCGCCGGTCGATGTCGGCGGCGACGTCCAGCGCGTGGTCGCTGACGTGCAGGAAGGCGTGCACGTCGCCGTCCACGGCGGCGATCCGGTCGAGGTGCGCCTGCGTCGCCTCGACGCTGGACACCTCGCCCGCGGCGAGCTTGTCCGCGAGGTCGGCGGCGGTCAGGCGGGTGAGGTCGCTCACTGTTCTTCTCCCAGGATCGCGGTGACGCGGAAGCGTCCGTCGGCGGCATCCGGTGCGTTCTGCAGCACCTGCTCGACCGTGAGCATGTCGCCGGCCACGTCCGGTCGGAACACGTTGTGCAGCCGGATGGGGTGGCTGGTCGCCGGCACCTCGGGGGTCGCGACCTCCGACACCTTCGCGATGTTGTCGACGATGACGTCGAGCTGACCGGTGAGTCGCTCCACCTCCTCGTCGCTCAGCTGGATCCGGGCGAGGACGCCGAGGTGGCGCACGAGATCGGGGGTGATTTCAGACACCCGTCAAGTGTAGTTGCGCTGTCTGCGCCCTCCCGTCGCGGCGTAGGGTGATGCCCGTGACGACGTACGACCCGCCTCGCCCCTGGATCGCCAGCTATGCGGAGGGGGTGCCGGAGGACCTCGAGCCGGTCGAGGGTAACCTGCTCGACATCCTCGCCCAGTCGGCGCGCGAGTACCCCGACTCTCCCGCGCTGCAGTTCTTCGGTCGGACCACCTCCTACCGGAAGCTGCAGGATGCGGTGGACCGGGCGGCCGCGGGTCTGAAGGCGCTGGGCGTCGGACCCGGCGACCGCGTCGCCATCGTGCTGCCGAACTGCCCGCAGCACATCGTGGCGTTCTACGCCATCCTCCGCCTCGGGGCGGTCGTCGTCGAGCACAACCCGCTCTACACGCCGCGCGAGCTGCGGAAGCAGTTCGAGGATCACGGGGCGAAGACGGCGATCGTGTGGAGCAAGGTCGTGCGGACGGTGCAGGAGTTCCCCGCCGACCTCGCGGTCACGAACCTCATCACGGTCGATCTCACGCGTGCCATGCCCTTCCCGCTCCGCGTCGCGCTCACGCTGCCGATCGCCAAGGCGCGCGAATCGCGGGCCGCTCTCACCGAGCGCGTCAGCGGCGCCACCGGGTGGGAGACGCTCCTGCGGGCGCCGGCGCTGCCGGCATCGTTCCCCCAGCCGCAGACCGACGACCTCGCGATCATCCAGTACACGAGCGGCACGACCGGGACGCCCAAGGGCGCGGCCCTCACCCACCGGAACCTGCTCGCCAATGCGCGACAGGCGCAGGCATGGGTGCCGTCGATCCATCGCGGCGAAGGATGCGTCGTCTACGCCGTCCTCCCGATGTTCCACGCGTACGGGCTGACCCTGTGCCTGACCTTCGCGATGTCGATGGGGGCGCGTCTCGTGCTGTTCCCGCGCTTCGACGCCGACATGGTGCTCGAGGTGACGAAGAAGCACCCCGCGACCTTCCTCCCGCTCGTCCCGCCGATCGCCGCCCGCCTGCTGGCGGTGGCGCGCGAGAAGGGCATCTCGCTCGCCGGCACCGGCGTGGCGATCTCCGGCGCGATGGCCCTTCCGCACGAGGTCGTGGTGCCGTTCGAGGAGGCTACCGGCGGCTTCCTCGTGGAGGGCTACGGTCTCTCGGAGTGCTCGCCGGTGCTCATGGCGAACCCGGTGGCGGACAACCGCGTCCCCGGCACCGTCGGCCTTCCGCTCCCCGGGACCGAGTGCCGGGTCGTCGATCCCGACGAGCCGACCCGCGATGTGGCTCCGGGGCAGCCCGGCGAGCTCGTCGTGCGCGGCCCGCAGGTGTTCGGCGGCTACTTCGGCAAGCCCGAGGAGACCGAGTCCGTCTTCGTCGACGGCTGGTTCCGCACCGGCGACATCGTCACGATCGACGAGCAGGGCTTCGTCCGGATCGTCGACCGCATCAAGGAGCTCGTCATCACGGGCGGGTTCAACGTGGCGCCGACCGAGGTGGAGCAGGTGCTCCGTCAGCACCCGCGGGTCGCGGATGCCGCCGTCGTGGGCCTTCCGAGCGCCGCGTCCGGCGAGGAGGTGGTCGCCGCGGTCGTGCTGGACGGCGCGGGCGACGTGGACGTCGAGTCGATCCGCGCCTTCGCGCGCGGCATCCTGACGCCCTACAAGGTCCCCCGCCGTATCTTCGTCGTCGACGAGCTGCCCGTCTCGCTCATCGGCAAGGTGCTGCGCCGCCAGGTGCGGGAGTCGCTGCTCACTCTGACGTCGGGGAGCTGACCGCGACGGCGAACGGGTGCAGCGTCGCCGCGAAGACGCCTGCCGCGACCGCCGGATCGGCGGCGGTGATCGCCTGGGCCGCGGCGCGGTCGTCCGCCCCGAAGATCACGATCCCGAACGTGTCCGCTTCTTCCTGGGTGCGCCCCGCGAAGACGGAGGGTGCCGGCGTCGCGCAGCGCGACGAGGTAGACGACGTGCGCGGAGACGATCCGCTCCTCCTACGGCGTCGGATCCGTCGGCATCTCCGGCCGGGTCGGCTGGATGCGGGAGAGCCACTGCACGCTCATGCCCCCGACTCGAGTGCGGCCGGTCCCTGCTCGACGAGGATCTTGAACTGCGCCGCGTCGATGATGCGGATGCCGAGCTCCTCCGCCTTGCCGAGCTTCGAGCCCGCGCCGGGGCCGGCCGCGACGAAGTCGGTCTTCTTCGAGACGCTCGAGGCGGCCTTGCCGCCGGCGGCGATGATCGCCTCCTGCGCGCCTTCGCGGCTGTAGCCCTCGAGGCTGCCGGTCGCGACGACCGTGACGCCGTCCAGCACGCCGCCCGCGGTGCTGAGCGCGCCGGGTCCGGGGTGGCCGGGGATCTCGAGGCGGGCACCCGCGGACTCCCAGCGGTCGACGATCTCGCGGTGCCAGTCGACGTCGAACCACTCGATGAGGGAGTCGGCGATGATGCCCCCCACGCCCTCGACGGCCGCGAGCTCGTCGCGGGATGCCGCGCGGATCGCGGCGAGCGAGCCGAACCACTGCGCGAGCGCGCGGGCGGCGACCGGGCCGACGTGCCGGATGCTGAGGGCGACGAGGAAGCGCCACAGGTCCTTGGTCTTCGCCTTCTCCAGCTCATCGAGGAGGGTGAGCGCCTGCGCGGACGGCTGCGGGCCGGTCAGCCCCGCCTTCTTCTCGGCCGGGCTGGGATTGCGGCGGAACGGCGCGCGCGTCTTGACGGTGCCGTCCTCGTCCTCCTTCGGCAGTCCGGTCTCCGCGTCGCGGACGACGACCTCGATGGGGACGAGCTCGTCGAGGGTCAGCTCGAAGAGGCCGGCCTCCGTCTCGAGCGGCGGCGACTCGGGGCGGGAGGGCTGGGTGAGTGCGGCCGCGGTGACCTCCCCGAGCGCCTCGATGTCGAGGCCGCCGCGCGAGCCGACGTGCTCGACGCGGCCGCGCACCTGCGCGGGACAGGCCCGCGTGTTGGGGCAGCGCAGGTCGATGTCGCCCTCCTTGGACGGCGCGAGCGGGAAGCCGCATTCCGGGCAGTCCGCCGGCATGACGAACGCGCGCTCCGTGCCGTCGCGGAGCTCGACGACCGGGCCGAGCACCTCCGGGATGACGTCGCCGGCCTTGCGCAGCACGACGGTGTCGCCGATGAGGACGCCCTTGGCCTTGACGACGTCCTGGTTGTGCAGGGTCGCCTGCCGCACGACGCTCCCGGCGACGCGTGCCGGGGCCATGACCGCGAAGGGCGTCGCCCGCCCGGTGCGCCCCACCGACACGACGATGTCGAGGAGCTTCGTGTTCACCTGCTCCGGCGGGTACTTGTAGGCGATCGCCCACCGGGGCGCCCGACTCGTCGCGCCGAGTTCGTCGTGCAGCGCGAGCTCGTCGACCTTGACGACGATGCCGTCGATCTCGTGCTCGACGTCGTGCCGGTGCGCGCCGTAGTGGGCCACGAAGGCGAGCACGCCGTCGACGTCGTCGGACGTCCGGAAGTAGGGACTCGTGGGGAGCCCCCACCCGGCGAGGAGGGCGTACACCTCGCTCTGCGAGGCGACCGGCGGGTCCTGCCACGCGCCGACGCCGTGCACGAACAGGCGCAGCGAGTCCACGCGCGCCTGCCCGGCTTCGAGCTCCAGCCCGCTCTTCTTGTCGAGCTGCTGACGGAGGCCCCCGCTCGCGGCGTTGCGGGGGTTCGCGAAGGCCGGGAACCGACGCGCCGCGCTGCGGGTGGCCTTCTCCTCGTCGGTGCCGCGCGCGAGGGCGTCGGCGAGCACGCGGTCGCGGAGCCGCGCCTGGAGGGCGTTGAGCTCGTCGAAGGCGGCGACGGGGATGAACACCTCGCCGCGGACCTCCACGAGCGGCGGGTGGCCCGAGCCGCTGAGGCGCTGCGGGATGCCGGTCACCCGCAGGGCGTTGATCGTGACGTCCTCGCCGACCCGCCCATCGCCGCGGGTGGCGGCGGAGGTCAGCACGCCGTCCTCGTACCGCAGGCTGATGGCGAGTCCGTCGATCTTCAACTCGGTCAGCCAGCGCACGGGCCGCCCCGCCGACGCCTGCGCCTTGAGGCACCAGTCGCGAAGCTCCTCCTCGCTGAAGACGTTGTCGAGGCTCAGCATCCGCTCGGCGTGCTCGACGGGAGCGAACATCGACGACTCCGCCGCCCCGACGGAGAGGGTGGGCGAATCCTGGCCCTGCAGCTCGGGATGGAAGCGCTCGATCTCCTCGAGCCGTCGCATCCACCCGTCGTAGGTCGCGTCGTCGACGATCTCGGCGTCACGGCCGTAGTAGTTCTCCCGCGCCTCGACGATGAGCGTGGTCAGCCGTTCGGCTTCCGTCCGCGCTTCCTCGAGTGTCGCGGTCGTGGGGTCAGCGGCATCCGTCACCCGGCAAGTGTATGGCGGGGTGCCGACATCACACCGGCGCGGGGACCGCCGAGGTCGTGGTGTCGATCGTGAACTGGCCGATGACGCGCGTGCCCTCGTAGAGGACGGCCGTCTGCCCCGGCGCGACCCCGTCGAAGGGGACGGCGGGCTCGACGGCGATGACGCCGTCCTCGATGCGCGCGTGCGCGTCGACGGGCTCCGCGTGGGCGCGGATCTGCACCTGGCACGCGAAGGATGCGGCCGCCGGCGCACCACCCGCCCAGGTGAATCGCTCCCCCGCGATCGCCGCGGTCGCGAGTGCCTCCTTCGGCCCGACGACGACCGTGTTGCTGACGGGTCGCACTTCGAGGACGAAGCGCGGCTTGCCGTCCGGCGCCGGGACCCCGAGGGAGAGTCCGCGGCGCTGCCCGACGGTGTAGGCGTGCGCACCCTCGTGCGCCCCGACGACGGCTCCGGCACGGTCGACGATGTCGCCCGTGGCCGTGCCGACCTTGTCCGCGAGCCACCCGCGCGTGTCGCCGTCCGGGATGAAGCAGATGTCGTGGCTGTCCGGCTTCTGCGCGACCGACAGCCCCCGCTCGGCGGCTTCGGCGCGGACGAGCGCCTTGGACGGCGTCGTCCCGAGCGGGAAGTAGGTGTGTGCGAGCTGCTCGGCCGTCAGGACGCCGAGGACGTAGGACTGGTCCTTCGCGGCATCGGACGCACGGTGCAGCTCGCGTCCTCCCGGTCCGTCGACGAGGAGGGCGTAGTGGCCGGTGCAGACGGCGTCGAAGCCGAGTTCGAGCGCGCGCTCCAGGAGCGCGGCGAACTTGATCTTCTCGTTGCACCGCATGCACGGGTTGGGCGTGCGCCCGGCGCGGTACTCCGCCACGAAATCGTCGATGACGTCGTCGCGGAAGCGCTCCGAGAAGTCCCACACGTAGAACGGGATGCCGAGGCGGTCGGCCGCCCGCCGAGCGTCCATGGCGTCCTCGATCGTGCAGCACCCGCGACTGCCCGTCCGCAGCGTCCCGCCGGCGCGGGAGAGCGCGAGGTGCACGCCCACGACGTCGTGCCCCGCCTCCACGGCTCGTGCGGCCGCGACGGCGGAATCGACGCCACCGCTCATCGCCGCCAGGATCCGCATGGGTTCCAGTCTACGAGCGGTCGGCTGAGCGGGCGCCGGATGCGACGGCCCGCGCATACGCATCGGGCAGCGCCGCGAGGAGCAGGTCGACCTCCGCCGCCGTCGAGGTGCGGCCGAGCGTGAGGCGGAGGACCGAGCGCGCGGCCCGCTCGTCGCGGCCGAGCGCCAGGACGACGTGCGAGGGCTCGGTGACCCCCGCCTGGCAGGCCGACCCGGTCGAGGCGGAGATGCCCTGCTGGTCGAGGAGGAACAGGAGCGTCTCCCCCGCCGCGCCGGGGAGATGGACGTGGACGTTGCCGGGAAGCCGCCGGTCGGGGTCGCCGAGCAGCTCGGCGTCCGGGATGGCCCGGCGGACACCGTCGATCAGGCGGGTGCGCAGGAGCGTCAGCCGCTCCGCCTCGGCCGCGCGTTCGCCGACGGAGGCCTCCAGTGCGGCGGCGAACGCCGCCGCACCGGCGACGTCCTGCGTCCCGGAGCGGAGGCCGCGCTGCTGCCCGCCGCCGTGGACGAGAGCGGTGAGGCGCGCGTGGCGGGAGACGACGAGAGCGCCGGTGCCGACGGGGGCGCCGACCTTGTGGCCGGAGACGCTCAGCGCGACGAGGCCGCTCGCCGCGGCGCCGGATCCCCGCCAGCGGCCGAACGCCACCTCGACGTGCCCCGCCGCTCCCACGGCATCCAGGTGCAGCGGCACCCCGGCCCCGGCCGCCGCGGCCGACAGCGCGGCGGCGTCGTTGACCGTGCCCACTTCGTTGTTGGCGACGAGCGCCGTCGCGAGCGCGGCACCGGGCAGCGCGGCCGTGAACGTCGCCGGCGCGATGGCGCCGCGCGCATCGAGCGGCACGGCGCGCACGACGGCGGACTGGGCGCCCTCCAGCCAGCGCACGGCGTCCCACGTGGCATGGTGCTCGCCGTCCGGGAGCACGACCGCGTCCGTCCCCGCGGCGCGGGACCACCACAGGCCCTTGAGTGCGAGGTTCACCGCCTCCGTGCCGCCGGAGGTGAGGACGACCTCGACGGGATCGCAGTCGAGCGCCGCGGCGATCCGTTCGCGGGAGTCCTCCAGCACACGTCGCGCCTCCTGGCCGGAGCCGTGCACCGACGACGCGTTGCCGGTGATCTCGGCGGCCGCCAGCCACGCTGCGCGCGCCTCGGGCCGCAGCGGTGTCGTGGCCGCATGATCGAGGTAGACGGTCATCGCTCTCCCCTCGGCGTCACGAACGGCCTGCCGCCTAACTACTGTAGAGCGCATGGCCAGCCCGCAGCCGAGCGCCCCCGTCCTCGGCGCCCCCGACTTCCTCTCCCCACGCTTCGACGATCTCGGCGTCACGGTGCGCGACGGTGTCGGCACGTTGCGCGTGTGGTCCGGGCACGCCGACGCCGTCGAACTCGTCCTGTTCGACGCCGTGGACCTCGACTGGATCACCGACACACTGCCGCTCACGGCGGTGGGCGGCGGGGTGTGGGAGGTCACGACCCCGGCGCTCCGGCCCGGCACCCGCTACGCGATCCGCGTCGGCGGTCCGGTCGGCGCCGGCAGCACGTTCAACCCTGCGTCGCTCCTCCTGGAGCCGTACGCGAAGGGACTCGCGTGGGGCGGCCTCGACGACTGGCGCGCCGTCGTCGTCGACACCTCGTTCGACTGGGGTTCCTCCCGCAAGCCCGCCGTGTCGATGGATCGGACGGTCATCTACGAGGCCCACGTGAAGGGTGTGAGCAAGCGGCATCCCGGGGTCCCGCCCGCACTGCACGGCACGTACGCGGGTCTCGCGCACCCCGCGATGATCGAGCATCTGCTCTCCCTCGGTGTGACGGCCGTCGAGCTGCTGCCCGTGCACGCGTTCAGCACCGAGCCGCGGCTGCTCAACCTCGGGCTGCTGAACTACTGGGGCTACAACACGCTCAACTTCTTCACGCCGCACATGGGCTACGCGACCGCGGAGAGCCGCGCGGGCGGACCGGACGCCGTGCTGCGCGAGTTCAAGGGGATGGTCAAGCTCCTGCACGAAGCCGGTCTCGAGGTCATCCTCGACGTGGTGTACAACCACACCTCGGAGCTCGAGATGGGCGGCCCGCGCACGAGCCTGCGGGGCATCGACAACCGCGCCTACTACCGCCAGCACGACGACGGCGCCTACATCGACGTGACCGGCTGCGGCAACTCGCTCAACACCGCGACGGATGCCGCCTCCCGCCTCGTGATGGACTCGCTGCGCTACTGGGCGAACGACCTGCAGGTCGACGGCTTCCGCTTCGATCTCGCCACGACCCTGGGGCGGGACGCCGACCACGTCTTCACGCCCGAGCACCCGCTGCTGCGGGCCATCGCCGAGAATCCCGCGCTCGCGGGGGTCAAGATGATCGCCGAGCCCTGGGATGTCGGGATGGGCGGCTGGCACACCGGGAACTTCGGCGCCGGATGGTCGGAGTGGAACGACCGGTACCGCGACCGCGTGCGGAACTTCTGGCTGAGCGACGTCGACTACGCCCGCCGCGCGTCGACGGCTCCGGTGGGCATCGGAGGCTTCGCGACGCGGCTCGCGGGGTCGGCGAACACGTTCAGCGCGGAACGGGGTCCGCTCGCGAGCGTGAACTTCGTGACGGCGCACGACGGCTTCACGCTGCGCGACCTCGTCTCCTACGACGTCAAGCACAACATGGGCAACGGCGAGCACAACCGCGACGGCGCCGACACGAACCGCTCGTTCAACCACGGCGCGGAGGGCCCGACCGACGATCCGGACATCCTCGCGACGCGGCGGAAGGCCATGCGGAACCTCCTCGGCACGCTCCTGCTCTCGGCGGGGGTCCCGATGATCACCGCCGGCGACGAGTTCGGCCGCACGCAGCGCGGAAACAACAACGCGTACTGCCACGACTCGGCCCTGACCTGGCTCCCCTGGGAGCACGCGCCGTGGCAGAAGGACCTGTTCGCCCACGTCCAGCGCCTGCTGCAGGTGCGCCGCGACAACCCGGCGCTGCGGCCCACGCGGTTCGCGCACGAGGAGCGCGACGTGCCGAGCGCATCCGTGATCGACTGGTACGACGAGCACGGCGAGACGATGTCGATCGAGCGGTGGACCAATCCCGCGCACCGCACACTGCAGTACGACGCGCGATCCACCCCTGAGCTCGAGGATCCCAACCGCGTCCTCCTCATCGTGCACGGCGACGAATGCCCCATGACGGTCACCCTCCCCCGTATCCCCGGGGTGAGCCGGTTCGTGCCGCTGTGGTCGAGCCTCGACGAGCGCCCTTCGGACGACGGCGACGCGCTCGAGCCCGGCGACCGGGTGCTGATGCCGAGCACGGCGATGCGGCTCTTCCGGGCCGAGTGACCCGCGGCTCGCCGTCGCGACTGTCTCCGCGGACGCAACGGCGGTAGGTTCGAGAGGTGGCCACGACGACGCGTTCCTCCGCTCCTGCTTCCGTGCGAAGCGACGGTCAGATCCCGCTGCGGCCCGCCGGCGCCGCAGCCCCGCCCGCGGACACACGCGCCGGGCGCATCCCGCTGAGCCTCGCCCGGCCGGGCGTGCCGGACGGGCTGTACCGCCCCAAGGCGGTCGCCGGCGAGGCGGTGCCCTTCGGCGTCACCGCGTTCCGCGAGGGCCACGACATCATCGGCGTCCACGTGCGGCTGTTCGCTCCCTCCGGCGCGGAGACGCTGCACCGCCTGGCGGCGCTGCACGACGGTTTCGACCGCTGGCGCACCCTCATCGCCCCGCTCGAGCAGGGCGTCTGGAGATTCCGCTTCGAGGCGTTCGGCGACGACTTCGCGACGTGGGAGCACGCCGCCGACCTGAAGATCGCGGCCGGGGTCGACGCCCCGCTCATGCGGGAGATGGGCGCGACGCTCTTCGACCGGGCGGCCGCGGAGATCGCGCGACCGGTCGCCGAGCGGCGGGCGCTGTCGACGGCGGCCGCGACGCTGCGGGACGCGTCCGTCGACGATACCGGCGCGCTCCTCGTCGTCCGCGACCCCACGATCGCGCGCTTCTTCGCCGAGCGTCCCGTGCAGTCCCTCGTGACGGTGGGCGAGGACCGCGAGCTCCTCGTGGAGCGCGAGCTGGCCGGCGTCGGCGCGTGGTACGAATTCTTCCCGCGCTCCGAGGGCGCCCGACGGCTGAAGGACGGCTCCATCCGCAGCGGCACGTTCCGCACCGCGGTCAAGCGCCTCCCCGCCGTCGCCGACATGGGGTTCGACGTCCTCTACCTGCCGCCCATCCACCCGATCGGCGAGCGGAACCGCAAGGGCCCCAACAACACGCTCACCGCCGGCCCCGGCGACCCGGGGTCGCCCTGGGCCATCGGCTCCGCGGCCGGCGGTCACGACACCGTCCACCCCGACCTCGGAACGCTCGCCGACTTCCGCGCGTTCGTCCGCGCCGCCCGCACGGAGGGACTCGAGGTCGCGCTCGACCTCGCCCTGCAGGCGGCGCCGGATCACCCGTGGGTCACGAGCCACCCGGAGTGGTTCACGACCCTGCCGGACGGCTCGATCGCCTACGCGGAGAACCCTCCGAAGAAGTACCAGGACATCTACCCGGTCAACTTCGACAACGACCCCGACGGCATCCGCGCCGAGGTGCTGCGGATCGTCCGGCACTGGATCGCGCAGGGCGTGAAGATCTTCCGCGTCGACAACCCGCACACCAAGCCCCTGCAGTTCTGGGAGTGGCTCATCCGGACCGTGAACGCGGAAGAGCCGGACGTCGTCTTCCTGGCCGAGGCGTTCACACGTCCCGCGCCCCTCCAGGGACTCGCGATGGCGGGCTTCCAGCAGAGCTACTCGTACTTCACATGGCGGAACACGAAGGCGGAGCTCGAGGAGTTCCTCGGCTGGATCTCGGACGAGACCGCCGACTTCATGCGGCCGAACCTCTTCGTCAACACCCCGGACATCCTCACGGAGTACCTCCAGTACGGCGGGCGGCCGGCCTACAAGACCCGCGCCGCGATCGCGGCGACCGGCGCCGGCTCCTACGGCGTGTACGCCGGGTACGAGCTGTTCGAGAACGTGGCGCGCCCGGGCTCCGAGGAGAACATCGACAACGAGAAGTACGAGTACAAGGTGCGCGACTGGGCCGCCGCGGAGGCCGCCGGCGACTCGCTCGCCCCCTACCTCCGGCGCCTGAACGAGATCCGCCGTGCGCACCCGGCCGTCCGTCAGCTGCGCGGCCTCAGCATCCACTGGAGCGACGACGACGCGATCCTCGTGTACGTCAAGCATCTGCCCGCGGCACTCTCGCCGACCGGTGAGTCCGACACGATCATCGTCGTCGCGAACGTCGACCCGCACTCGATGCGGCAGACCACGGTCCACATCGACTCGTCGCAGTTCGGCATCCCGCGGGGACACGATTACGACGTCGAGGACCTGATCACCGGGGCGCAGTGGACCTGGAACCAGGACAACTTCGTCCGGCTCGACGCGTTCGCCGAACCCGTCCACATCCTCCACGTCAAGGGGCACCGATGAATCGACCGTCCGACTCCGTCCTGGACACCGTGGCGGCGGGCGCGTACTTCGCCCCGCACGACATCCTGGGCCCGCACGAGGAGGGGTCCGGCTGGCTCATCCGGGCGCGCCGCCCGTTCGCGAAGACGGTCACGGCGGTGCTCGCCGACGCGACCTCCGTCGAGCTCGCGCACGTCCGCAGCGGCGTGTGGGAGGGCCGCACCGCCGCCCAGCCGCGCGCCTACGACCTCGTCGCCACCTACGACGGGGGCCCGGACCATCGCGCGGACGACCCGTACCGCCACCTGCCCACGCTGGGTGAGCTCGACATCCACCTCATCCGGGAGGGACGACACGAGCAGCTGTGGCAGGTGCTCGGCGCGCACGTGCAGCACTTCTCCGGGGTCGACGGGGTCTCCTTCGCCGTGTGGGCGCCCAACGCGCGCGCCGTGCGCGTGACGGGCGACTTCAACTCGTGGGACGGCGCCGGCCACGCGATGCGCTCGATGGGCGCGAGCGGCGTGTGGGAGCTGTTCGTCCCCGGCCTCGCCGCGGGCACGTCGTACAAGTACGAGCTCCTCACCGACAGCGGCGCATGGGTCCAGAAGGCCGATCCGATGGCGCAGTGGGCCGAAGTGCCCCCCGCGACCGCGTCGGTCGTGACGGAGAGCCACTACACGTGGGCCGACGACGAGTGGATGACGGCACGCGCGCAGCAGAGCCCGCTCGACAAGCCGATGTCCACGTACGAGGTGCACCTGGGTTCGTGGCGCCCGGGTCTCGGCTATCGCGACGCGGCGGATCCGCTCGTCCACTACGTCCTCGCGCAGGGCTTCACCCACGTCGAGTTCATGCCCCTCGCCGAGCACCCGTTCGGCGGGTCGTGGGGATACCAGGTCAGCGGCTACTACGCCCCGACGAGCCGCTTCGGCACGCCGGACGACCTCCGCTACCTCATCGATCGCCTGCACCAAGCCGGCATCGGCGTCATCATGGACTGGGTGCCGGGCCACTTCCCGAAGGACGAGTTCGCCCTCGCCCGCTTCGACGGACAGGCGCTCTACGAGCATGCCGACCCCCGGCGCGGCGAGCACCGCGACTGGGGCACGCTCATCTTCGACTACGGCCGCAGCGAGGTCCGCAACTTCCTCGTCGCCAACGCGCTGTACTGGCTCGAGGAGTTCCACGTCGACGGTCTGCGGGTGGATGCCGTGGCATCCATGCTGTACCTCGACTACTCGCGGGAAGCCGGCGAGTGGGAGCCGAACGTGCACGGCGGCCGGGAGAACCTCGAGGCGCTGGGCTTCCTGCAGGAGGTCAATGCGACGGCGTATAAGCGCTACCCCGGCATCGCGATGATCGCCGAGGAGTCCACGAGCTTCCCGGGGGTCACCGCCCCGACATCGCAGGGCGGCCTCGGATTCGGGTTCAAGTGGAACATGGGCTGGATGAACGACTCGCTCGTGTACATGAAGCGCGACCCCATGTACCGCTCGCATCACGAGGGCGAGCTGTCGTTCTCGTTCGTCTACGCCTTCACCGAGAACTTCGTCCTGCCGATCAGCCACGACGAGGTCGTGCACGGCAAGGGCACGCTGTTCACCCGGATGCCGGGTGACCACTGGCAGAAGCTCGCGAACATGCGCGCGTACCTCGCGTACATGTGGGGGCACCCGGGCAAGCAGCTGCTGTTCATGGGTCAGGAGTTCGGGCAGCTGTCGGAGTGGTCCGAGGGCCGCGGGCTCGACTGGTGGATCCTCGACCAGCCGCCGCACCGTCAGCTGCACGACTTCGTCGCCGCGCTGAACCGCGTCTACCGCGACAACGCGCCGCTGTGGGCCCGCGACAGCGACGGCGCCGCGTTCCAGCGGCTGGGCGAGCCCTCGTGGAACCCGAACGTCATCGCGTTCGCACGCCGCGACCACCACGGCAACACGGTGGCCGTGGTCTGCAACTTCTCCGGCGCCCCGATCCACGACTTCGCGCTCGACCTCCCCGAGGCCGGCGAATGGGCGGAGCTGCTGAACTCGGACGCGCAGATCTACGGCGGGTCCGGTGTCGGGAACCTCGGGGTCGTGCACGCGGACGGGTCCGGGCGCGCCCACATGGTCCTGCCGCCGCTGGGCGTCCTGTGGCTCGGCCACCGCACGCCGGAGGACCGCGGTGACGCGGTCTAAGGGCGCGGTCTAGAACAGCAGGCTGGAGAGCCGGCCCCGCGCGCGGATGACGCGCGGGTCGGCCGTGCCGACGAGCCCGAACAGATCGAGGAGCCGCTCGCGCACCGGCGCGCGCTCGTCGCCGGGGAGCGCCGCGAACAGATCGAGGAGGCGTGCGAAGGCGTCCTCCACGTGACCGCCGGCGAGGTCGAGGTCGGCCGCCGTGAACTGCGCCGGGATGTCGGTCGGCGCGGACGCGGCCGCATCGCGGGCCGCCTGCAGGTCGACGCCCTGGATGCGCTCGAGGAGACGCACCTGGCCGAGGCCGGCGCGGGCGTCCTCGTCGCGCGGGTTCTCCGCGAGCGCCCGCTCGTAGGCGCTCACGGCGCGTGCGTAGTCGCCGGCCTCGATGGCGTCGAACGCCTCGAGGTGCAGCGGGGGGAGCTGAGGCTCCTCCTCCTCCGCCGCCGTCTCGGGCGCCGTCTCGAGGGGCACGGTCCCGGTGACGCCGTGCTGCGCCGCGAGCTGCAGCAGCTGCGCGAACACCTCGCGCACCTGCTGCTCTGGGACGGCGCCGGTGAACAGCGGCACGGGCTGGCCGGCGACGAGGGCGACCACCATCGGGATCGACTGCGCGCGGAAGCCCTGCGCGAGCTGCGGGTTCGCATCCACGTCGACCTTTGCGAGGACGAGCCGGCCGCCGAGCTCGCCGACGACCTCCTCCAGGATGGGGCTCAGCTGCTTGCAGGGCCCGCACCACTCCGCCCACAGGTCCACGACCACCGGAACGGTGCGCGAGAGCTCGAGCACCTGGCCGAAGGTCTCGTCGGTCGCGTCGAAGACGAGCGACGGCGCGGAGCCGGTCGGCGCGGCGCCCGCGGGCGCATCGGCTGCGGGCTGTGCGGCCCGCGCTCGAAGGGTGGACAGGTCGACGGCGCCGCGGAGGACGGCACCCGGAGCGATGTCGCTCACTTCTTCACCACCTTGGCGGAGAGGATGTTGGACGAGTAGCCCAGGAACCGGATGCTCTCGCTGGAGCTCTGGGCCGGGACGAAGAAGAACAGCTGGTCGGCGAAGGTCGTCGTGAAGCCCGTGGCGGACTGCGTCACGCCGGCGAGGGTCTTCACGATCGGGTTCGAGTCCACCTTGATGACCGCGTCGTCGTTCGTCGGGGTGACCGTGTCGCTCTCGTTGATCGTGACGGCGACGATGGCGCCGCTGTCGAGCGTCGCGAGCGCGACCGGGGCCTGCTCCCCCGCGGTGGCCGCGAACGAGAGCTTCCCGGTCTTCTGCCCGGTCTTGTTGAACTGCTCGAGACGGTCGGCGCGGTCCTTCGCGACCTCCGCCCGGAAAGTATCGGTCGCCTCGTCGAAGAACGACGTGAACTCGCTGTCGTCGCCCTTGTTCAGGATGTCGGCATAGGCCGCGGCGACCTGGTCCGGCGGGAGGACGAGGAACGGGGAGTTCGGCTCGACGGCCGTCGCGCCGACGTAGGCGGGTGCGACGTTCATGCTGGTGTCGGCGGCGAGGTTGGCGATGTACGTGAGCTTGTAGTCCGCCCACGCGTCTTCCTGCGACATCGCCATGATGGTCGACTGCTTGTCCTGCGGGTCGTCGACGACCGCCATGAAGGTCCGCGGCCAGCCGTCGAACGCCTGCGGCAGCACGATCGACAGGGCGCCGCTCGGGATCGGGTCCAGCGCCGGCTGGTCGTCCAGCTTGGCGCGCAGCTTGTAGTTGGTCCGCCGCTCCGCGAGGGCGGGACCTGCGAGGCGCGTCGCGGCGGCATCGGCATCCTGGGCCTCGTCGGCCTTCGCGACCTGTTCGGCGATGCGGGTGACGATGCGCTGCGCCTGCGTCTCCGTCACGGCGGGCTGTCCCTGCCCGTCCGGGACGATGACGGTCTCGGAGGGTGTCGGCGTCGGCGTACCGCCGAGCTGCGGCCACGCATCGGCGGTGCAGCCGGTGAACAGCAGTGCGGAGACCGCGAGGGCGGGCACGAGCGCGAACGCGCGCTTGCCCGCCGAGAGCTGACGGCGCGTCGGCGTGGCGCTGATGACGCCCTTGTCGGCGCCCTCGACGGCGAGATCGATGGGCTCGGTCGGGGTCAGCGGGAGGCCCTTCCGGCGAGGACCGCGCGAGCGACGCGCGTGGCGGAGACCGAGGATGTACAGGACGATGCCGGCGGCCATGACGATGCAGCCCCCGACGATGAGCGGTCCGGCCCACGGCGTCGTGACGCCCGTCGGCCAGGTGAGGGTGAGGCGGGACGGCGCGGGCTGCACGCCGTCGGCCGCGACGAGCATGCTCATGTCCTCGGGCAGCTGCAGGGAGGTCACGAGGACGTCCTCCTGCTGGAACTCGTCGAGCCACAGGTCGGAGCCGGACGGAGTGAGCGCGGCCGGCTCCTCGCCCTCCGGCAGGGCCGGCGCGGCGACGAACGAGGTCGACAGCTCGCCGTCGTCGTCGAGCGTGACCCGCACGTGGTCGCTCGTCGCGAGCCACTGCGTCATGTCGTTCGTGCGGCCGTACGCCGCGAAGATCTCCCCGTCGCCGCGCGCGCGGAAGGTCTGCGCGCCGCGGTGGCTGTTCAGGACGCTGCCGTCGACGAGGATGTACGGCGCGGTCTCGTCGATCTCGATCGCCTGGCTCTCGGTCTCGGGGCCCTGGAACACGGTGCGCTGGGCGATGCCGGCACCGATCATCAGCGTGGCCAGCACGAACGCGGCCACAGCCCACACGAAACGCACGAAACGACACCTCTCTGCGTCCGCAGCGCGCGCCGCGGATGCACAATCGACGTTCCAGACTAGCGAATACCGGCTGAATGTCGCCCGGGAGCGGGCGAGGCGCCGCCTGTGCGCGCCGCGCCTGCGTATCCTGACTCCACAGAGACCCCCCGGAAAGAGGGCCCGTGAAGATCCAGCATCCGTTCCGCACCGCACTGATCGCGACGCTCGGCGTCGGTGTCGGCATCCTGCTCATCACGAGCATCACGACGCTGCAGACGGTGCTGCTGTACGTGGGAACGGCACTCTTCCTGTCGCTGGGCCTCGACCCGCTCGTGTCCTGGCTGGAGCGGCGGGGACTCCCCCGCTGGGCTGCCCTCCTCGTGACGTTCGTCGGGGTCCTCGCCGTCTTCGCGGGGATCATCCTCATGGTCGTGCCGATCATCGCGGGACAGATCACGCAGCTCGTCACGCAGATCCAGACGCTGGTCGAGGATGCGGTCGCGGGCACGTGGGATCCCGTGAACGCCGCGAAGGAGTGGCTGCACGACATCTTCCCCCTGCTGAACGTCGACCAGGTGTTTCAGTACGTCTCGGACTGGTACGCCTCCCTCGACATGGGTGAGATCGGCTCGTCCGTGGGCACCACCCTGCTCGGCATCGGCGGGGGCATCATCGCCGCATCGACCGGCGCGATCATCGTGCTGATCCTGACGATCTACTTCACGTCCTCCACGCCGTCGCTCAAGGCCGCCGTCTACCAGCTGGTCCCCGCCTCCAAGCGTGAGCGGTTCGTCGACCTGTCCGAGCAGATCACGGACTCCGTCGGCTACTACGTCATGGGGCAGGGTCTCCTCGGCATCATCAACGGCGTCCTGAGCGCGATCTTCCTCAGCATCATCGGCGCCCCCTTCCCCGCCGTCCTCGCCGTCATCGCGTTCTTCTTCTCGCTCATCCCGCTCGTCGGCACGCTGACGGGCTCGGCGATCATCGTCCTGACCTGCCTCATCCCCGGGCTCGGATCGCCGCTCACGGCGCTCGTGGCGCTCATCTGGTACGTGATCTACATGCAGGTGGAGGCATACCTGCTGTCTCCGCGCATCATGAACCGCGCCGTCTCGGTTCCGGGAGCGGTCGTCGTGATCGCGGCCCTCGCCGGCGGATCGCTGCTGGGCCTGCTGGGCGCACTGATCGCGATCCCGGTGGCCGCCGCCATCCTCATCATCTACCGACAGGTCATCATCCCGCGGCAGAACGAGCTCTGATCAGCGCGCTCTGATCACTCGGCGGGCGCGCCGTGCCACTGGGTCGGCAGCGGCAGCGCGTCCGGGTTCACGGCCGCGACGATCTCGGTCAGCACACGCCGGGTCTGCGTCTCCCCGACCCACAGGTGCTTGCCGCCGTCCACCGCGATGACGGTGGCGTGGCCGATGGGAGCGAAGCGCCGCCGCGCCTCGTCCGGACGCAGATAGTCGTCGAACTCGGGCACCACGACGATGACGCTCCGCGGGGTGCCCTCCCACGCCGCGATGTCCTCGTCGGTGGCGCGGTGCAGCGGCGGCGAGAGCAGGATGATGCCCTCCACGTCGTGGTCGCGGCCGTACTTCAGGGCGAGCTCGGTGCCGAACGACCACCCCACGAGCCAGGGACGGGGCAGTCCGCGCTCCCGCACGAAGTCCATCGCCGCCGCGACGTCGAACGCCTCGGCGCGCCCGCCGTCGAACGCGCCGTCGCTCGTGCCGCGCGGCGAGCTCGTGCCGCGCGTGTTGAAGCGGAGCACGGCGAGGTCGGCGAGGGCGGGCAGGCGTCCCGCGGCCTTGCGCAGCACGTGGGAGTCCATGAAGCCGCCTGCCGTCGGCAGCGGATGCAGCGTCACGAGCGTCGCGACCGGTTCGGCGGTCGCGGGCAGCGCGAGCTCGCCGACGAGCGTCAGCCCGTCGAGCGTCTCGAGTTCGATGTCCTCGCGCCGCGCGGGCAGGAGGACGGGTCCGCGGATCTCCATGTCAGCTGATCCTCCAGCATGCCGTGTGCCAGTGTCGACGTGCCGCGAGGTCCGCGGCATCGCCCAGCACGCCGTCGGCGCGCCAGATGACGAGGTGCGCCGTGCCGGGCACGACGTCGCGCCCGCACCCGGGGCACGTATAGGTCTTCTGCGCCTGCGCGGCCGACACGGGCTGCACGGTCCACGTGGTGCCGCGGCGGGTCTCCGTGCGCTTCCAGCCGCTCAGGAGACGTTCGAGGGAGTCGTCGGCCGGCTGCGGCCGGCGACGGTTCGACCGCGGCATGCGCTCAGTACCAGCCCACGCTCTGCGAGTGGTCCCACGCGCCGCAGGGAGTGCCGTACCGGCCCTTGATGTAGCCGAGGCCCCACGAGATCTGCGTCGCGGGGTTGGTCTCCCAGTCCGCTCCGGCGGATGCCATCTTCGTGCCGGGGAGCGCCTGCGGGATGCCGTACGCGCCGCTGGAGGCGTTGTAGGCGTTCACCCGCCAGCCGGATTCCTTCTTCCACAGCGCGACGAGACACGCGAACTGGTCGTCGCCCCAGCCCCGCGCGGTGACCATCTCGTACGCGATCGCCTGTGCGCTGCCGGGATCCGGCGAGACGAACGGCGGGGACCAGGTCGATGCCGACGACCCGCTGCGCGTCTCCGCCTCCGCCGTGGGCGTCGGCGTGGGCGTCGGCTTCGGCTTCGGCTTGACGTAGACCGTGTAGGTCACGCCGGCCCGGTCGAGCGTCGCGCCCGTCGCGGCGTCGGCGACGTACGCCTGCGCGTCTTCGATGGAGCTCGCATACAGCGACACGGGATCCAGCTCGCTGGCCTCCGCCTGCGACACCGTCGCGCCGATCGGACCGATGTACGCCGCGACGAATCCAGCGACCGCGAGGGCCGCGAACACGGCCAGCACGCCCCGCCGGCGTGACCATCGGGCGCGTGCGGGCGCGGTGCGGGCGACGGGGCTCGCCGACGCCGCCACCTCTCGGGGTGACGCGGGGATCAGCTCGCCTTCGGAAGTCACAGTGCCGCGAGTCTACCGGCTGGCCGCGAGTCGTGTCATCCGGGGGTGGCCGAGGGTGTCAGCCGACGGCCAGCATGACCTCGACGACGGCGTCCAGGACGGCGTCGACCTGGTCTTCGCGGTAGCCGCGACGCTGCATGCGGAAGGCCACGCTGCGCACCTGGTCGACCGTGACGTGCTCGCCCGATTCGAGATAGCCGGCGATCTTGTCGGCCACGACGTCGACCTCGTCGATGCGGTAGCCGTAGGCCATCAGCCCCACACGCTCGAAGCGGTGACCGCGCGGACGAGTGAGACGGTCGAGGATCTCCTGTCCGAGGCGGCGGGAGCGGCCCACCCACCCGCGCGCACCGGCCCGCGAGAGCGCGTGCTCGCGCTCCCGGGCGGCGAACGCGTCTTCCAGGCGTCCGAGCGCCGCATCCACCGCGGCGATCTGATAGCCGTGCGCGACGAGAGGGAAGCCCACCTGGCGGATGTCGGCAGACCCGATGTGCGCGTCGTCCCCGTCCTCGAACGCGGCGCGCGCGGCGGCGAGGAACTCGTCGACCGCGGCGATGTCATAGCCCTTGAACCGGCCGGTCGCGAGCGGGAAGGGGGTCGACGCGGTCGTCTCCGTCGAGGGCTCGCCGGTCATGCGCCCACCAGCGGGAAGAAGAGGAAGTACATCGCGAGCGCCGTGATCGTCGACGGCAGGATCGAGTCGAGCCGGTCGAGGACTCCCCCGTGCCCGGGCAGCCAGGAGCTCATGTCCTTGATGCCGAGGTCGCGCTTGATCATCGACTCGCCGAGGTCTCCGACGGTCGCGGAGCCCAGGACGACGATGCCGAAGACGATCCCGACCCAGAACGGGACCTGCAGGAGGAACATCCCCATCAGCACCGCGGCGACGACGGCGGCGAGGGCCGCTCCCGCAAAGCCCTCCCACGTCTTCTTGGGGCTGATGAGCGGCGCCATCGGATGCCTGCCGAAGGCCAGCCCGCTCGCGTACGCGCCGGTATCGGCGGCCACGACCGTCGCGATCATCGTGAGGACCCACAGCTCGCCCTGCTCCTGTCGCAGCAGGACGAGGCACAGGCTCCCGAGGAACGGCACGTAGAGCGGCAGGAAGCCCGCCACGAGCGCGTCCGAGACGACCTGGCCGTAACGGCGGCCGTCACGCGCCGCCATCTGGGCCATGAGGCGCCAGACGACGGCCACCGCGACGGCGGTGAAGGTGATGACCCAGTGGGTCCAGTGGCCGACGAAGAAGCCGGCCAGCAGGATGACGGTGCCGGCCAGCAGCTGCACGACGAGGTCGACGCGCCTGCCGGCGGCCTGCAGGGCGCGGGTGAACTCGAACAGGCCGAGGAGGCACACCGGGATCGCGAAGAAGAGGAAGATCCACTTCACGAACAGCAGCGCGCCGAGGACGGCGGCGCCGATCGCGACGCCGATGAGGGTCGCGAGAAGCAGATTGCGGCCGGTCCGCTCGTTGATCCGCTCGTTGGCGTGCTCGAAGTCGGTCCGCGCCTTCTCGATCTGCAGCTCGAACTCCGACCGCGCGGCGCGGACATGCTGCTGGAAGGATGCCGGATCCACGGCGCGACGCGCGGCTCGCGTCGTCGGCATCCGTTCGTCCGGCGCCGGGTCGCCGGAGGGCTCGGTCATGGGAGCTCAGACCTCGAGGAGTTCGGCTTCTTTGCGCTTGAGAGCGTCGTCGATGGCGTCGACGCGGGCGCGCGTGAGCGCGTCGAGCTCCTTCTCCGCGCGGACGAGGTCGTCCTCGCCGACGTCGCTCTTGAGCGCGTCGAGGTCGTCCTTGCTCTTGCGGCGGATGCCGCGCAGGTGCACCTTCGCGTCCTCGCCCTTGGACCGGACGAGCTTGACGTACTCCTTGCGGCGCTCCTGTGTGAGCTCGGGGAGCGTGACGCGGACGAGGTTGCCGTCGTTCGTCGGGTTCGCACCGAGGTTCGGCGTGTCGCGGATGGCCTGCTCGATCGCCTTGAGCGCGGACTTGTCGTACGGCGTCACGATGATCGTGCGGGCCTCGGGGTTGTTCAGCGAGGCGAGCTGCGCGAGCGGGGTGGGCGAGCCGTAGTAGTCCACGAGGATCTTCTGGAACATCTGCGGGTTGGCGCGGCCCGTGCGGACGGTGGCGAAGTCCTCCTTCGCCGCCTCCACGGCACGGTCCATGCGCGCGGTCGTGTCGGCCAGGATGTCGGCGATCACGGTCACTCCATTCGTCGGTACGTCAGGTCGAGTCTAGTGCGGCGGGCCCTTCGGCTCAGACGGTGACGAGCGTGCCGATCCGCTCGCCGAGCAGCGCGCGGGTGACGTTGCCGGCCGGCTCCATCCCGAACACGCGCATGTCGATGCCGTTGTCCATGCAGAGGCTGAACGCCGTCGAGTCGACGACCTTGAGTCCCCGCTGCAGCGCGTCGCGGTAGGTGATCTCGTCGATGCGGCTGGCGGTGGCATCCGTCTTCGGATCGGCCGTGTAGACCCCGTCGACGCCGTTCTTGGCGACGAGGACCTCATCGGCGCCGATCTCGAGTGCGCGCTGGGCGGCGACGGTGTCGGTCGAGAAGTAGGGCAGGCCGGCACCGGCGCCGAAGATGACGACGCGGCCCTTCTCCATGTGCCGTTCGGCACGACGCGGGATGTACGGCTCGGCGACCTGGGTCATCGCGATGGCGGACTGCACGCGCGTGGCGGCACCGGCCTGCTCGAGGAAGTCCTGCAGGGCGAGCGCGTTCATGACGGTGCCGAGCATGCCCATGTAGTCGGCGCGCCCGCGGTCCATGCCGCGCTGGCTGAGCTCGGCGCCGCGGAAGAAGTTGCCGCCGCCGACGACGATGGAGATCTCCACGCGGTCAACGGCCGCCGCGATCTCGCGCGCGATCTGACCGACCACGTCCGGGTTCACTCCGAGCTGGCCACCCCCGAACGCCTCGCCGGACAGTTTCAGGAGGACGCGTCGGCGTCCGGTGTTCTCATCGATCACGGGGTGGGTCCTCTCGTCGCGTGTGCAGACTATCGAATGGCGGGCACGGGAAAGGGCCCGCATCCGAGGATGCGGGCCCTTTCCATGACTACGCGCCGACCTTGAAGCGGGCGAAGCCGGTGACGGTGATGCCGGCGTCCTGCGCGACCTTGGCGACGGACAGCTTGTTGTCCTTCGCGTAATCCTGATCGAGCAGGGCGACCTGCTTGAAGAACGCGTTGACGCGCCCCTCGACGATCTTCGGCAGGGCGGCCTCGGGCTTGCCCTCGTTGCGGGAGATCTCGGTGACGATCTCGCGCTCCTTGTCCACGTCGGCCTCGGGGACCTCGTTGCGGGACAGGTAGGAGGGGTTCGCGAAGGAGATGTGCTGCGCGATGGAGCGAGCCGTGTCGGCATCCTCGCCCGAGTAGGCGACGACGACGCCGACCTGCGGGGGGAGGTCCTTGCTCGTCTTGTGCAGGTACACCTGGAAGGCGTCGCCGGTGAGCGTCCGGACGCGCCGCAGCTCGACCTTCTCGCCGATGATGGCGGCCTCGTCGGAGATGAGCTGCTCGACGGTCTGGCCGTTCGCGTCGGCGGCGAGGGCGGCCTCGGCCGAGTCTGCGCCGGCAGCGGCAGCCGCGGCGAGCACCTTGTCGGCGAGGGCGATGAAGCGGTCGTTCTTGGCGACGAAGTCGGTCTCGCACGCGAGCTCGATCATGGTGACGGCGCCGTCGGTCTCGGCCGCGGCGACGAGGCCTTCGCTCGTGGAGCGGTCGGCGCGCTTGGCGTTGCCCTTCGCGCCCTTCAGGCGCAGGATCTCGACGGCCTTCTCGAGGTCGCCGTCGGCCTCCTCGAGCGCCTTCTTGGTGTCGACCATGCCCGTGCCGAGCTGCTCGCGCAGCGCCTTGATGTCGGCGATGGTGAAGTTTGCCATGGGTGGTGGCTCCTTGGTTCTGTGGTGTGGGGAGCCCCGGCGGGCGGATTGCGCCCGCCGGGGCGACGACTTACTTGGCGGCGGGGGCCTCGTCGGCGGCGTCCTCGGCCGGAGCCTCGGTCGCGGCGTCCTCGGCCGGAGCCTCCTCGGCGGGCGCCTCGTCGGCAGCGGCGTCCTCGGCCGGAGCCTCCTCGGCGGGCGCCTCGTCGGCGGCGGCGTCCTCGGCGGGCGCTTCCTCGGCGGGAGCCTCGTCGGCAGCAGGAGCCTCGGCGGCGACCTCATCGGCGACCGGAGCCTCCGCGGCGGCGTCGGCCGGAGCGGACTCGAGGAGCTCGCGCTCCCAGTCGGCCAGCGGCTCGGCGTCGGCGGCCTCGTCGGTGGGCTGGTGACGCTGGATGAGACCCTCGGCGGCGGCGTCGGCGATGATGCGGGTGAGCAGGCCCACCGAGCGGATCGCGTCGTCGTTGCCGGGGATCGGGTACTGGAACTCGTCCGGGTCGGCGTTCGTGTCGAGGATGCCGATCACGGGGATGCCGAGCTTCTTGGCCTCGTCGATGGCGAGGTGCTCGCGCTTGGCGTCGACGACCCACATGGCCGACGGCGTCTTCTGGAGGTTGCGGATGCCGCCGAGCGACTTGTGCAGCTTGTCCAGCTCGCGCTTCTTGAGCAGCAGCTCCTTCTTCGTGAAGCCGCTCTCGGCGGGGTTCTCGAAGTCGAGCTCCTCGAGCTCCTTCATGCGGGCGAGGCGCTTGCTGACCGTGGCGAAGTTGGTGAGGAGGCCACCGAGCCAGCGCTGGTTGACGTAGGGCTGGCCGACGCGGGTCGCCTGCTCGGCGATGACTTCCTGGGCCTGCTTCTTCGTGCCGACGAAGAGGATGGTGCCGCCGTGGGCGACCGTCTCCTTGACGTACTCGTACGCCTGGTCGATGTAGGCGAGCGACTGCTGCAGGTCGATGATGTGAATGCCGGAGCGCTCCGTGAGGATGAAGCGCTTGACCTTCGGGTTCCACCGGCGGGTCTGGTGCCCGAAATGGACGCCGCTGTCGAGCAGCTGGCGAATGGTGACGACGGCCATGGCCGTTCTCCTGTTCCGGCGCGCGGGGCGCCCTGTTTCGGTTGTTCTCGCCGGACCGGAAGGTCGGCGGGCCTGGTGCCCGGCGCACACCCACTCTTCCGCCGGAGCGGTGTGAGACCTGGGGTGTGGGATGCCACGCTGCAGCGGTCCTCGCGGATCGCCGCCGGCGCTGTGGGCACGCGGAGTCACCCCGACAAGCGAGGTGCGTCTTTCAGTGTATCAGCCACGCCGGTTCCTGCCCCGCAGGGACGGGGCCCCGATCGTCCACCGATCGGGCGATCGACCGCTGTCAGGATGGATGGACGGAGCAGGCTCCCGACATGATGCTCTCGGGACGCTGGGTGGCGGCCGGGCTGGCGGCCGTGATGACCCTCGCAGCCGGCACGGTCCCGCCTGCGCGCGGCGCGGCGGACGGAGTGCCGCAGACCGTCGACGCGGTCGACCGTGCGGCACTGAGCGGCTGGCGCTGGCCGCTGGACTCCTTCCGCATCGCGCGGCCGTTCTCCGCTCCGGCGCACCAGTACGGGCCCGGGCATCGCGGGATCGACCTGCAGCCGGTCGGCGATGAGGTCGTCCGCTCCCCTGCCGCGGGGGTCGTGGCCTTCGCCGGCCCGGTCGCCGGACGCGGAGTCGTCACGATCGACCACGGCGCAGGTCTCGTCACGACGCTCGAGCCCGTCGGAGCGATGCCGGTGCCGGGGACGCGTGTCGCGGCGGGCGACCCGGTCGGCTCGCTCTCGCTCGGCGGGCACAGCGTCCACGGAACGCTGCACTTCGGGGTGCGGGAGCACGGCGCGTACATCAACCCGCTGCTCCTGCTCGGTCACCTCCCGCGGGCGATCCTGCTCCCGTGCTGCTGAGGAGACCCGCGGCTACGCGCGCGGGTGGGCGAGACGGTAGGAGGCGGTGAGCTTCTCGGCCGAGACGTGCGTGTAGATCTGCGTCGTCCCGAGGCTCGCGTGGCCGAGCAGCTCCTGCACGGCACGGAGATCGGCTCCGCCGTCGATGAGGTGGGTCGCCGCGGAGTGACGCAGAGCGTGCGGGCCCACCGCACCCGCGCCGACGGCCGGCCCGACCGTCCGGGCGACGATGTCGTACACGGCGCGCGGGCCGATCCGCCCACCGCGGGCACCGAGGAAGAGCGCCGGGTGGGGGACGGCTCCGGCGCCGCGCGCCAGCAGCGTCGGCCGACCGCGGACGAGGTACGCGTCGAGGGCGCGTCCGGCGGGCGCTCCGAACGGGACGATGCGCTCCTTCGAGCCCTTGCCGAGGACGCGGACCGTCCGGCGGTCGTGATCGACGGCGTCGGGGTCGAGGCCGCACAGCTCCGACACGCGGAGCGCCGCACCGTAGAGCAGCTCCAGGATCGCGGCGTCCCGCAGTGCGAGGGGGTCGCCCTCATCCGCGGCGGTGCCCGCCTCGTCGAGCAGCGTCGACATGGCGCCCGCGGTCGCGATGTGCGGGAGGGTGCGCCCGCGCTTGGGTGCGACGAGACGCAGACTCGGGTCGGCATCGCGCAGCCCGGATTCGACGGACCAGTCGAAGAATCCTCGGGCCGACGCCGTGCGGCGGGCGATCGTCGCGCGGGCGTCGCCGCGCTTGGTCGCCGTCCACAGCCACTCGCGGAGGGTCTCCAGGTCGACGTCGGCGACGTCGAGGTCACCGCAGGATCGGGCGAGATCGGTCAGGTCTGCGCGGTAGGCGCGCACCGTCGCGGGCGAGAGGCGCCGCACGTCCGCCAGATGGGCGGCGTAGGCCCGGATGGCGTCGGAGATGCGCATGGCTCCAGCATGCCCCGCCCTCCCGGCGCGCGGGCCGCGACCCTCCGGGGCCGCTCAGCACCGCCGCCACCCGTCGATCCCGCGCGCTGCCCTCCCCTCCAGCTCGAGGAGACCCAGCAGCGCGGCGGCGTCGCCGGCCGAGAGGCCCGCGCGCCGTGCGACCTCCTCGCCGGCGCGCGGGGCGCGGACGCTCAGGGCGTCGAGCACCCGGGTTCGCTCGTCGGTGCGGCCGCCGCCGTCGGTCGCCGCCGCGACGGGCAGGCCCAGCAGCTCGCGCACGTCATCGGCGTTCGTGATGCAGAGCGCGTCGGCCTCGCGCAGCAGCCGGTGACAGCCCGCCGACGCCGCACTCGTGATCGGGCCGGGCACCGCACCCAGTGGACGACCGAGCGCGGCGGCATGGTGCGCGGTGTTGAGCGAGCCGCTCCGCCACCCCGCCTCCACGACCACCGTCGCGTCAGCGGCGGCGGCGATGAGTCTGTTCCGTGCGAGGAACCGCCACTTCGTCGGCGTGGAGCCGCACGGGACCTCGGATGCGACGACGCCCGTCCGGGCGATCCGGTCGAGCATCTCGCTGTGCCCGGCCGGGTAGGGACGGTCGACGCCGCCGGCGAGGAGCGCGAGCGTCATCCCCTCCACGCGCAGGGCGGCGCGATGCGCGCAGCCATCCACCCCGTACGCCGCCCCCGACACGACCGTCGTCCCCGTCGCGGCGAGCTCGGCGGCGAGCTCCATGGCGACATGTTCGCCGTACGCCGTCGCCGCGCGCGCCCCCACGAGCGCGACGGCCGATCCTTGGGTGAGCGGGCGGTCGGGTGCGCCGAGGGTCCACAGCCCGACCGGCGCGTGGGGTCCGAGATCATCCAACCCCGCCGGCCACTGCGGGTCGGCGGGCGTGAGCAGAGCCGCCCCGGCGCGCCGCGCCGCGTCGAAGGCCTCCCCGAGGTCACCGGCCCGGGGCCGCCACCGGTCGCGCGCCTTCTGCAGGGCATCGGGGGCGATGCCGGCTTCGGCGGCCCGCTCCTCTCCCCCGTCCGGCGAGAGCGCGATGGCGAGGGCTCCGACGGCGCCCCAGCGGTCCCGCAGAGCCCCGGCGACACCGTCGCCCGGCTCGGTGAGCGCCGACCAGAGCCCGCGTGCGTACCGGTCGCGCACGGCGTCGTCATCGTGATCGGTGCCGCGCGCGCCGGGACTCCCCCGCAGCGCCTCGCGCGCCGCCGCGGCCGACACCTCCGGGACCGTCATGCGCGTGTTCCCCGCTTCAGGTACAGCGCACGACCGATGTCGGGCACCTCGAGCCGGCCCCGGCCCGCGAGGTCGGCGACCGACCACGCGACGCGCAGCACACGGTCGAAGCCGCGCAGGGTGAGCGACCCCCGATGCAGTGCGGCATCCAGCGGCCGGCGGATGATCGGCTCGGGTGCGAGCGGACCGGCGCGCAGCCACGAACCGGAGACCTCGGCGTTCGTCCGCCACGGGGTCTCGCGCAGCCGGTGCGCCGCCCGGGCTCGCGCCTCCGCGACACGCCCCCGCGCGGACGCCGTCGTCTCCGTGCCGCTCCCGGCGCCGGTGATCTGCGCGAGCGAGACGCGCTGCATGGCCAACTCGATGTCGATGCGGTCCAGCAGCGGCCCGGACAGGCGCGCGAGATAGCGCCGGATGGCCATCGGCGGGCAGACGCACGTGCCGCCGGGCACGCCGTACACCCCGCACGGGCACGGGTTCGTCGCGAGGACGAGCTGGAACCGCGCGGGGAACGCGGCGCGGAAGCCGGCGCGGTGGATCTCGATCCGGCCGGCCTCGAGCGGCTGACGCAGCGCGTCCAGCGCGTGCCCGCTGTACTCCCCCGCCTCGTCGAGGAAGAGGACCCCGCCGCTGGCCCTCGCAATCGCGCCCGGGCGGACGACGCGACTCCCGCCGCCCACGAGCGCTGCCACGCTCGCGCTGTGATGCGGGGCCTCGAACGGGGGCGTCCGTCGCAGGCCCGTCACCGGAAGGCCCGCGAGCGAGCGGATGGACGCGACCTGGAGCGCGGCCCCGTCGTCGAGATCGGGCAGGATGCCGGGGAGGCGCCGCGCCAGCATCGTCTTTCCGGCGCCGGGCGGGCCGCTCATCAGGAGATGGTGGCCGCCCGCCGCGGCCACCACCAGCGCGTCCACGGCGTCGCGCTGGCCGATCACCTCGGCGAGCTCGGGCGGATCGGCGTCCAGGTCCGGGGCGCCGACCGGGACCGGGACGGGCTGCTCCTCGACGTCCGCGACGTCGAGTCCATGCCAGCGCGCGACGTCGCGCAGGCTCACGGCGCCGAACACCTCGACACCGTCGACCAGCTCCGCCTCCGGGCGGCAGGCGTGCGGGACGACGACCCGGCGGAACCCGGCCCGTGCGGCGGCGAGGACGGCGGGCAGGATGCCGGGCACGGGTCGGAGCCGCCCGTCCAGGCCCAGCTCCCCCAGGTGCACGGCACCGGCGAGCGAGTCGCGGTCCATCGCGTGCTCGGTGGCGAGGGCCGCGAGGGCGATGGCGAGGTCGAGCGCCGTGCCCTGCTTCGGCAGGCTCGCGGGTGACAGGTTCACCGTCAGGCGGCGACGCGGCAGGGCGAGGTCGCTGTTCGCGCACGCGTTGTGGACGCGCTGATGCGCTTCGGAGATGGCCTTGTCGGCGAGACCGATGATCGCGAACCCGGGGGTCTGGTTCGACAGGTCGGCCTCGACCTCCACGAGGTCTCCGACGAGGCCGGTGAGCGCGACGGACCAGGTCCGCCCGAGGCTCATGCGAGGTCCTCGATGTGCTCGAGGACCGCCGTGGCGGGGTCCTCCCCCGTGATGGCGATGACGTCCAGGCGCAGCCGTCTCCCGCGCGCGGCTGCGGGATGCGCGGCGATCCACGCGCAGGAGAGCCGCCACAGCCGTGCCCGCTTGCGCGCGTCGACGGCCTCGAACGGATGCCCGAACCACTCGGTGCGCCGCGTCTTCACCTCGACGACCACGAGGTCGGTCGACGATGCCGCGACGATGTCGATCTCCCCCGCGGGGCAGCGCCAGTTGCGGTCGAGGATCTCGTAGCCGCCGCGCCGGAGATGCCCCGCGGCGCGGTCCTCACCGGCTTGGCCGCGCTCGTCCTTCAATGCCATGAGGGCATCGTGGCGAGCGGGTCACCCCGTCAGCGCAGCCGACCGCCGATCGGTGGACGGTGCCGGAGCCGCGGCATCCTGTGCAGGAGGCGCCGCTCAGTCGAGCGAGAGCTCCTCGGGAAGCTGGAAGTCGCGGCGCTGCAGCTCCTCGACGTTGACGTCCTTGAACGTCAGCACGCGCACGGACTTCACGAACCGGTCGGCCCGGTAGATGTCCCACACCCACACGTCCTGCATCGAGATCTCGAAGTAGAAGTCGTGCTCGGTGTCGCGGCGGACGACGTTGACCTCGTTGGCGAGATAGAACCGTCGCTCGGTCTCGATCACGTACTGGAACTGCGACACGACATCCCGGTACTCCTTGTAGAGCGCCAGTTCGAGTTCGCGGTCGTAGTCCTCGAATACTTCGTCGTCCATGGTGCTTCCATCCTAGGGTCGCGCGAGGTCCAGGTCACCGCCGGGCCACCGCGCAGGCGTCGGCGGCGGCGTCAGAACAGCGTGGGCGCGTCCGCGATGGCCCACGACGCGCGATGGTGGTCGCTGAGACCGTGCGAGCGGATCGCCTCGCGGTGCTCGAGACTCGCGTACCCCTTGTTGCGCGCCCACTGGTAGACCGGGACGTCGTCGTGCAGGCGCGTCATGAGCGCGTCGCGCGCGACCTTCGCGATGACGGATGCCGCCGCTGCCGACGCGCAGTCGCGGTCGGCCTTGACGATCGGCGTGATGCGCAGGCCCGCACCGCCGGCCGGGGTGATGTAGTCGTGGTTGCCGTCGAGGATCACGATCGCGTCCTCCGGGACGACGCCGTAGGCGCGGAGGTCGGCGATCGCGCGGAGGGCAGCCAGTCCGAGCGCGCGGATGATCCCGACATCGTCGATCTCGGCGGCGCTGGCCCACCCCACGGAGGAGGCGCTCACCCAGCCCGCGGCGCGCTCGGCGACCGCGGCGCGATGATGCTCCGCGACGAGCTTCGAGTCGCGGAGGCCCTCCGGGATGCGACGGCGGGCACCGCTCGCGTCGACGACTGCGGCCCCCACGGCGACGGGTCCCGCGAGAGCGCCGCGGCCGACCTCGTCGCACGCGATGACGAGGGCATGCTCCTTCAGCAGGCGTCGCTCGACGGTGAGCTTCGGGGTCGCGACCGTCATGGCGTCCGGGTCTCCGGGACGCCGGCGAAGACGTCGTGGTGCGAGTCGATGAAGCCGAACCGGGAGAACGGCCACGTCAGCAGGAACGCGCGGCCCACGACGTTGTCGACCGGCACGAAGCCGCGCGAGGGCTGATCGACGTTGTAGCGCGAGTCGCGGGAGTGGTCGCGGTTGTCCCCGAGGACCCAGAGCGAGCCGTCCGGCACCGTCACGTCGAACGGCACCTCGTCCGGCGCACTCTGACCCTCCGCGAGGTTCAGATACTCCGACTCGTCGACAGGGACGCCGTTGATCTCGATCTGGCCGATCGCGTTGCAGCACACGACGTGGTCGCCGGCGACGCCGATGATCCGCTTGATCAGATGGTCCTTGCTGTCCGGCGCGGAGATGCCCACGAGGGCGAGCACCCAGTCGACGGCCTCCACCGCGAAGGAGCGGTCGGGGTCGAGAGTCTGCGGCAGCCAACCGCCGGGGTCGCGGAAGACGACGACGTCGCCGCGGTCGTAGCCGCCGAACCGCGGCGTGAGCTCGTCCACGAGGATCCGGTCGTCGATCTGCAGCGTCTGCTCCATCGAGCTGGACGGGATGAAGAACGAGCGGACCAGGAAGGTCTTGACGAGGAAGGAGACCACGACGGCGATCAGGACGATCACCAGCACGTCCCGGACGAGGAGCCAGAGTCGGCGCGGCCGACGAGGGGATGCGGAGTCACCCGCGGCATCTGCGGCGGGGGCCGTCGTCTCCGAAGTCATTCCCGTCCTTCACACATCCGCCGGTCGTCCCGGGACCGCCCTACAAGGGTCGCACATCCGCGCCCCCGTGCGCGCCGCCGCGCGCGGGCCACGGACAGCGCGATGCCCCGGGACCGACGAACGGTCCCGGGGCATCGGGCGGTGAATCGCGACGCGTCTCAGCGGTCGCGCTTCTCCTTGATCTTGGCCTTCTTGCCGCGGAGGTTGCGGAGGTAGTACAGCTTCGCGCGACGCACGTCGCCGCGGGTGACGACCTCGATGTGGTCGATCACCGGGCTGTGCACCGGGAAGGTGCGCTCCACGCCGACCTGGAAGCTGATCTTGCGGACCGTGAAGGTCTCGCGCACGCCGTCGCCGGAGCGGCCGATGACGACGCCCTGGAAGATCTGGACGCGCGAGCGGTTGCCTTCGGTGATGTTGACGTGAACCTTCACGTTGTCGCCCGGGTTGAAGACCGGGATGTCGGTGCGCAGGGATGCTGCGTCGACGGAGTCGAGGATCTGCATGATCGTCACTTCCTGCGACCGCCACAGGTCGATCGCGAGAGTTAGAGAAAAGGATGGAGTGCGCCCTAGGCAGCCGAATCCGGCGCCGTGCTCCCCTGAGGCAGAACCTGTTCAGGGCACAAACATCCATTCTGCCATGGATGCCGGTGCGCGCCAAACCGGCTCAGGCGTCGCCGGGGCTCCGCTTCTCGCTCACGATGATGACCTCCTGGGGCCGCTGCGGCGTCTTCGTCGCGGGCGGCGGGATGTAGACGGCGCCGTCGGTCGCGCGCCGGAGCACGGCACTCGGCTTCGCCTCGCGGAAGAGCTGCCACAGCATGAGCCAGACGAGCCCGATGAAGACGACGACGGCGGCCGTCAGCAGCGGCCAGAAGGCGGCCGGGGAGAAGAACCCCACGGCGATCGTGAGCAGGTGCCAGAGCGCGAACCCGCCCACATCCCACCAGGACAGCGCGCGGGTGTGGCGGACGGTCCCCCGTGCGCGGGCGAGCAGGGTCAGCAGGAGCTGGCCGACGAGGACCGACGGGATGGCGATGACGATCACCCAGAGCAGTGCCCAGCCGCTCGCACTGAACGCGATCCAGCCGATCAGGAGCCACAGCGGCAGGACGAGCGCCGCCGGCAGGAGCCACTGGTAGAACGCGCGTCTCAGCCACATGGCTTCGATGCTACGCCGGTCCGTCACAATGGTTCCTGAGGAAAGGATCAAGATGATCGAGTTGCGCACGCCTGCCGAGATCGAGGCGATGCGGCCCGCCGGCCGTTTCGTGGCCGAGGTCCTCGCGACCCTTCGCGAGGAGACCACGGTCGGCACGAACCTCCTGGCGATCGACCGGCGCGCGCACGAGCTGATCCGCCGGGCGGGGGCGGAGTCGTGCTACATCGACTACCACCCCTCGTTCGGCGCGAGCCCGTTCGGGAAGGTCATCTGCACGTCCATCAACGATGCCGTGCTCCACGGGCTCCCGCATGACTACACGCTCCGCGACGGCGACCTGGTCTCGCTGGACTTCGCGGTCGCCGTGGACGGCTGGGTGGCCGACTCCGCCGTCTCGTTCGTCGTGGGGACGCCGCGCGACGAGGACCTCGCGATCATCGACACCGCCGAGCGGGCCCTCGTCGCCGCGATCGATGCGGCGGTCGTCGGGAACCGCATCGGCGACATCTCGCACGCGATCGCGGGCGTCGCCCACGCCGACGGGTACGCCATCAACACCGACTTCGGCGGGCACGGCGTGGGCCGGGAGATGCACGGCGACCCGCACGTGGCCAACGACGGCAAGCCGGGCCGCGGCTATCCGCTGCGCGCCGGTCTCGTGCTCGCGCTGGAGCCGTGGTTCCTGCAGACCACCGACGAGCTCGTGACCGACCCGGACGGGTGGACGCTGCGCAGCGTCGACGGCTCGCGCGGCGCGCACGCCGAGCACACCGTCGCGATCACCGACGCGGGGCCGATCGTCCTGACGGACCGGTCATTCCTCGGCGTCGACTGAGTCCGGCAGCAGGTCGGGCCGCCGTTCGCGGGTGCGCTGCACCTGCTGCTCGCGGCGCCACCGTGCGACGTTGCCGTGGTGGCCGCTGAGCAGGACGTCGGGGACGTCCCGCCCGCGCCATGAGGCGGGCTTGGTGTAGGACGGGTACTCCAGCAGACCGTCCTCGTGCGATTCCTCCACGAGACTGTCCGGATTGCCGACCACCCCGGGGATGAGTCGGCCGACGGCCTCGATCATCGCCATGGCAGCCACCTCCCCGCCGTTGAGGACGTAGTCGCCGAGGCTGATGAGGCGCACCTCGCCGAGTGCCCGGGCGTAGTCGAAGACGCGCTCGTCGATCCCCTCGTAGCGGCCGCATCCGAACACGAGGTGCGGCGAGCCCGCGAGCTCGCGGGCGGTGGCCTGCGTGAAGGGCTCGCCGGCCGGTGAGGGGAAGATGAAGACGGGACGGGATGCGGCGTCCGCGGCGATGGCGTCCAGCGCCTCGCCCCAGGGCTCGGGCTTCATGACCATGCCGGCGCCGCCGCCGTAGGGGGTGTCGTCGACGCTGCGGTGGCGGTCGTGCGCGTGATCGCGCAGATCATGGACGCGGACGTCGAGGATGCCGCTGCCGCGGGCCTTGCCGAGGAGGGACACCTCGAGGACGTCGAAGAACGCCGGGAAGATCGTGACGACGTCGATGCGCACGTCAGTCCTCGTCGGCCGGGTCCTCGGCGGGGGCGACCTCGTCGTCATCCGGCAGCTCTTCGAAGAGCCCGGCCGGCGGCGTCACGGTGACGCGGCCTGCGACGAGATCCACCTCGGGGACGATCGCCTTCACGAACGGCACGAGGATCTCGCCGCCCTGGCCCGTCGGGGAGACGATGAGCATGTCCTGCGCGGGCAGGTGGTCCACGCGCGCGACGCGCCCGACGACCGCGCCGTCGCGCACGACCTCGAGGCCGACGAGCTGGTGGTCGTACCAGGCGTCCTCCTCGGTGGGCGCGGACGCGTCGTCCTGATCGATCCAGAGGATCGCGCGGACGATCGATTCGGCGCCCTCGCGGTCGTCGATGTCGTCGAAGAAGACGACGGGGTGGGAGTTCATCCAGCGGAACTCGCGGACCTTGACGGTCTTCCCGTGCCAGGGCGAGGATTCCGGCACCTGGAGGGTGAACTCGGCGCCCGGGACGAAGCGTCCGTCCGGGTCGTCGGTGTACAACTCGAGCTTGAGGGCGCCCTTGAGCCCGTGCGCCTTGACAAGACGGCCGACACGCAGCTGCGTGCGGGCCGGCTTCGCAGCGGCCATCTCAGTCGTCCGCGACGTCGACGCGGACGCGCTTCCCGTCGGCGAGTGCGGACACGAGCGTCCGCAGCGCCTTGGCCGTGCGTCCGCCGCGCCCGATCACACGCCCCCGGTCATCGGGGTGCACGCGCACCTCGAGGACGTCGCCTCGCGGCGACGAGGAGGAGTTGATGGTGACATCGTCGGGGTGATCGACGATCCCCTTGACGATGTGCTCGAGCGCGGCGGCCAGCAACGGCTTACTCTGCGTCGGCCTCGGCGGCGGGCGCCTCGGCGTCGGAGGTGGACTCGGCGGGAGCCTCGGCCTTCTTGACCTGGGGCTTGAGCACCGACTTCTTGGCGGCGTCCACCTGGAAGGCGGCCTTCGGCTCGGCGGTCTTCACCGTCGAGACGGGGTTCTCGTCGCCCTTGAAGGTGCCCCAGTCGCCCGTGAGCTTGAGGAGCGCCGCGACCTGCTCGGTCGGCTGCGCGCCGACGGAGAGCCAGTACTGCGCACGCGCGGAGTCGACCTCGATGAACGAGGGCTCCTCGGTCGGGTGGTACTTGCCGATCTCCTCGATGACGCGACCGTCGCGCTTGGTGCGCGAGTCGGCGACGACGATGCGGTAGTACGGCGCACGGATCTTGCCGAGGCGCTTGAGACGGATCTTGACAGCCACAATTCTCCTGAATGTGTAAGAGGTGATGAACGTCGCCTGGAGCGTGGGGTGCACACCCGGCGGGAGCTCTGGGTGGACGCGCCCCGCCGGATTAGAGGGTCGAGCGGGTGGTCCAAAGATCCATTTTGCCAGATCCGGACGGATGCCGCGAACCGGCGGTGGCGCGTCGTGTCAGACTGAGCGGATGACGGTGCCGTTTGCGACATCCGCCCGCTCCACGGTCGGGCTCGAATGGGAGATCATGCTCGCCGACGGGGCGACGGGCGACCTCGCTCCGCGGGCACCCGACGTGATCGCGCAGGTCGCGGAGCCGACCGAGCTGGAGCGGTACACCGTGACCGGCGAGCTGCTGACCAACACCATCGAGGTGACCAGCGGCATCGGCGACACCGTGGCCGCTGCCGTGGACGACATCGCCGACGCGATCGCCACGGTGCGCACCGTCACCGACCCGATGGGACTGGAGCTGCTGTGCGCCGGCAGCCACCCGTTCGCGCAGTGGTACGACCAGCAGGTCACCGACAAGACCCGCTACCACAAGCTCATCGAGCGCACGCAGTGGTGGGGCCGCAACATGATGATCTGGGGCATCCACGTGCACGTGGGCGTCGAGGACGTCAACAAGGTCTTCCCGATCATCAACGCGCTGGCGGTGTACCTCCCGCACCTGCAGGCCCTCTCGGCATCCAGCCCGTTCTGGGCCGGCGATCGCACGGGCTACGCGTCCAACCGCGCGCTCGTCTTCCAGCAGCTGCCCACCGCGGGGCTTCCGTGGCCGCTGACCGACTGGAGCCAGTACGAGGGCTATCTCGAGGACATGGTGCGCACCGGCGTCATCGACGACGCGACCGAGGTCCGCTGGGACATCCGTCCGGCGCCGCGCTGGGGCACGATCGAGGTGCGCGCGTGCGACGGCATGTCGACGCTCCCCGAGCTCGCCGCCGTCGCCTCGCTCGTGCAGGTGCTCGTCGAGCACTTCTCGCGGGAGCTCGACGCAGGGCGCGAGCTCCCGACGATCCAGCCCTGGTTCATCCGCGAGAACAAGTGGCGGGCGGCTCGCTACGGGCTCGACGCCCGCCTGATCGTCGACCACGACGGCGCGCAGCGCCTCGTCACCGACCACCTGCGCGAGACCATGGAACGGCTCATGCCCGTCGCCGAGGAGCTGCACTGCGCGCGCGAGTTCGCCGGGCTCGGCGCGATCGTCGAGCAGGGCGCGAGCTACGCGCGCCAGCTGCGCGTCGCCGAGGCGGCCGACGGCGATCTCCGGCAGGTCGTCCAGCACCTCATCCGCGAGTTCCGGGCCGGGCCGACGCTGCGCGACCACCTGGCGACCCTGCACGGCTGAGTCCGGGGCGGCGCGCTCAGCCCTTGCCGAAGAGCTTCTGGATCTCGGCGAGGTCCGCCTCGGTCGGCTGCGGGGCGCCGCCGCCCAGCCCGAAGCCCGACCCGGTCGCGGGCGCCGCGGCGATGCCGGCGTTCTCCGCCGCGCGCTTGGCGGGGTTGCCCGAGCGTGAACCGGAGCGGCTCTTGGCCTGCTTCCCGCGCTTGCTGGACGCACCGGGCTTGCCGCCCATGGGTCCCATGCCGGGGATGTTGGGGACACCGCCGCGCGCGACGGTCTTCATCATCTTCGCGGCCTGCTCGAAGCGGTTGACGAGCGCGTTGACGTCGGTGACGGTCATGCCGGAGCCGCGGGCGATGCGCATGCGACGCGACCCGTTGAGGACCTTGGGGTTGCGGCGCTCCCCCGGCGTCATCGAGCGGATGATGGCCTCGGTGCGGTCGATCTCGCGCTCGTCGAAGTCCTCGAGCTGCTGCTTCATCTGACCCATGCCCGGCAGCATGCCGAGCATCTTCTTCATCGAGCCCATCTTGCGCATCTGCTGCAGCTGCCCGAGGAAGTCCTCGAGGGTGAACTGCTCGGTCGCGAGCTTCTCGGCGACCTTGAGGGCCTCCTCCTCGTCGAACGCGGCCTGCGCCTGCTCGATGAGGGTGAGGATGTCGCCGAGGTCGAGGATGCGGCTCGCCATGCGGTCGGGGTGGAACGCCTCGAGGTCGTCCAGGCCCTCCCCCGTGGAGGCGAAGATGATCGGGCGTCCGGTCAGGGAGGTGACCGACAGCGCCGCGCCGCCCTTGGAGTCGCCGTCGAGCTTGGAGAGCACGACGCCGGTGAAGTCGACGCCGTCCTGGAACGCCTTGGCCGTGTTGACGGCATCCTGGCCGCTCATCGCGTCGATGACGAAGAGGACCTCGTCGGGGTCGGTGGCCGTCCGGATGTCGGCGGCCTGCTTCATGAGCTCCGCGTCGACGCCGAGGCGGCCGGCGGTGTCGATGATGACGACGTCGTGCTGCTGGCGGCGAGCGGTCTCGACGCCGTCACGGGCGACCCGCACCGGGTCGCCGGTGCCGTTGCCCGGTTCGGGCGCGTAGACCGCGGCGCCGGCCTGCTGGGCAACGACCTGCAGCTGGTTGACGGCGTTCGGGCGCTGGAGGTCGGCGGCCACGAGGAGCGGCGTGTGACCGTCCTTCTGCAGCATCCGCGCGAGCTTTCCCGCGAAGGTGGTCTTTCCGGAGCCCTGGAGGCCCGCGAGCATGATGACGGTCGGCGGGTTCTTCGCGAACTGCAGCCGGCGCTGCTGGCCGCCCAGGATCGCGACGAGCTCCTCGTTGACGATCTGCACGACCTGCTGGGCGGGGTTCAGTGCGCGGTTGACCTCATCGCCGAGCGCCCGCTCGCGCACCTTGGCCGTGAACTCCTTGACGACGGTGAGCGCCACATCGGCGTCCAGGAGCGCGCGCCGGATCTCGCGGACGGTGCCGTCCACGTCCGCGGGCGTGAGCTGCCCCTTCTTGCGGAGGTTGCGGAAGGTCTCGGTGAGCCGGTCGGAGAGGGTGCCGAAAGTCGCCATGATCCCCCGATTCTAGCCTCGACGGCGGACCGGCCTCGCCGCGTGCGCGGCATCCGGGAGGGTGGGGGCCGCCGCCGCGAGCGCCGTGTCGAGGAGCTCGGGGAGCGCCGTCCGACCCGGCCCGGCGCTCGCCCACTGCGCGACAGCCGCCCAGACGGCGCCGGCGTGCGCGGAACCGGCGACGGCGGCCGCCAGTCGCGGCGTCCCCGCCCGCTCGAGCCGGTCGGCGACGACGGCCGCGATGCGCGCGTGGCGGAGCGCCGCCTCGCGCCGGAGCTCCTCGGCCAGTCCCATCGCCTCGGCATTCGCGACGGCGAGGGCGAGGCTGTCCGCCGCGACGGTCGCGCCGAGCTCGGCCAGGGCGGCCCGGACGTCCGCGGACGCCTCCGGCCCGCTCGCCGCACGCAGCCGCAGCTCGAGCTTCGCGATGCGCTCGTCGAGCCCGCCCCACAGGATGTCGGCCTTCGAGGCGAAGTAGTTGAAGAAGCTGGAACGGCTGACACCCGCCCGCGTCGTGATCTCCGTGACGGTCGTGGCGGCGTACCCCTGCTCGAGGAACAGCTCGCACGCGGCGTCGGCGAGCGTGTCGCGCGAGGAGGCCCGTGGTCGTCCGCTGGTCACGCGCTCATCGTAGCGAAGGGGTTATTGTTGGACGCGGTGCATCAATCCGTGCACGCCGCGATCCGTGGAGGAGCGTCATGCTCGATGTCCAGGCGGTCGGCCTCGCGCCCGACCTCGTCCCCTACCTCGACGGCTGGGCGCTCCAGCGGGAGGTGCACGCCGGCGTGGTGGCGCGGGAGCGGCCCGACACTCTGCTGCTCATGGAGCACGAGAGCGTCTACACGGCGGGCGCCCGCACCGCGCGGCACGAACGACCGACCGACGGCACACCGGTCGTCGATGTCGACCGCGGCGGCAAGATCACATGGCACGGTCCCGGTCAGCTCGTCGGCTATCCGATCGTGCGTCTGCCCGAGCCGGTCGACGTCGTCGCGCACGTCAGGCTGCTCGAAGAGATCCTGATCGGCGTCCTCCGCGGGTACGGCGTGACGGGGCACCGGGTAGAGGGGCGCAGCGGTGTGTGGGTCCGTCGCCCGCAGTCCGAGGACAAGGTCGCCGCGATCGGCGTCCGCGTCCAGCGGGGCGTGACGATGCACGGCTTCGCGCTGAACTGCGACAACTCCCTCGCCGCCTTCTCCCGGATCGTGCCGTGCGGCATCGCGGATGCCGGTGTCACGACGCTGAGCGAGGCCGCCGGCGTCCACCTCTCCCCCGCCGACGTCGTGGACGCCGTGGCATCCGCCTTCGTCGCCGCCTCGGCAGCCGTCTCGGCGGCGGAGGTGGCCGCGTGAGCGCGTGCGGCACCGGAGCAGGCACCCCCGCCGCGGCGGCGCCGGGCGGGCGGAAGCTCCTCCGCCTCGAGGTCCGCAACGCCGAGACGCCCATCGAGCGCAAGCCGGAGTGGATCAAGACGAAGGCGAAGCTCGGGCCCGAGTACCATGCGCTGCACTCGCTCGTGAAGGAGGAGGGGCTCCACACGGTCTGCCAGGAGGCGGGCTGCCCCAACATCTACGAGTGCTGGGAGGACCGCGAGGCCACGTTCCTGATCGGCGGCTCGCAGTGCACGCGGCGCTGCGACTTCTGCCAGATCGACACCGGCAAGCCCACCGACTACGACACCGACGAGCCCCGTCGCGTGGCGGAGAGCGTCCAGCGGATGCGGCTGCGCTACGCGACGGTGACCGGCGTCGCCCGCGACGACCTGCCGGACGGCGGCGCCTGGCTGCACGCCGAGACGGTGCGGCGCATCCATGCCGACAACCCCGGCACCGGTGTGGAGATCCTCGCGACGGACTTCAACGGCGACCCGGCGCTGCTGGACGAGGTCTTCGCCGCGCGCCCCGAGGTCTTCGCGCACAACGTCGAAACCGTCCCGCGCATCTTCAAGCGCATCCGCCCCGCGTTCCGGTACGACCGGTCGCTGGGCGTGCTCACACGCGCCCGCGACGCCGGCCTCATCACCAAGTCCAACCTGATCCTCGGGATGGGCGAGGAGCCCGAGGAGGTGGTGCAGGCGCTGCGGGACCTCCACGACGCCGGCACCGACATCATCACGATCACGCAGTACCTGCGTCCCTCGCCCCGGCACCTGCCGGTGGCGCGCTGGGTGAAGCCCGACGAGTTCGTGGCCTTCAAGGAGGAGGCCGAGGGGATCGGCTTCCTCGGCGTCCTGGCCGGACCCCTCGTGCGGTCCTCCTATCGCGCGGGCCGGCTCTGGGCGCAGTCGATGGTCTCGAAGGGGCGCGAGATCCCCGACGACCTGGCGCACCTCGCGGCCGACATCGCCCGCGGCGACACGACGTTCGCCCAGGCGGTCTGAGCTCCGTCGGCGCGGCTCAGTCGGCGCTCGTGACCGACTGGACGGCGCCGTCGGAGGTGAGGTTCACGAGCAGCACCTCGTCGGTCGCGTCCGGGTCGAGCGCGTACTCGAGGACGGCGAAGGGGTCCGAGCCCCCGTGTTCGTCGGCGAGGATCGTCATGCTCACGAGCTGCAGCGACCGGATGATGTCCACGTGCACGTCGCCGGAGATGTCGACGAGGACGTCCTCGATGCTCTCACCGAGCTGCGCCTGCTGCTGGAGGATGTACTCGATGACCTCGCTGGTGCGATCGTCGAGCTCGTCGACCATGGCGTTGCGCGCCTGCATGTCGATGTCCTCGATGGAGGAGATCATGGCGGCCGCGACGTCGAGCGCGGCCGCGGAGACGTCGTCCTGGTCGGGCGCGGTCAAGTCGACGGTGACCCTCTGGTCGCCGAGGTCAACGCTCTCGGACCAGAAGATCGAACCGTCGGGCCCGGACTCGAGGAGTCCGAAGTAGTCGTGCTCGATCGCCATACGCCCATGAAACCAGCCTCGGGACCCCGGCGCGACCCCGGCCACGCCGATTCGCCGGATCAGTCGACGAGTGCCGCGGCGAAGACGTGCGGAGTGAAGCCGGTGAGGTCGCCGATCCCCTCGCCCTGGCCCAGCAGTTTGACCGGGATTCCGGTCCGCTCCTGCACGGCGAGCACGAAACCGCCTCGCGCGGACCCGTCGAGCTTCGTCAGCACGAGGCCCGTGACGCCGGCGTGCTGGAGGAACGCCTCCGCCTGCATGACGCCGTTCTGACCGGTCGTGGCATCCAGCACCAGCAGCACCTCGCTGATGGGCGCCTGCTTCTCGATGACGCGACGGATCTTGGTGAGCTCGTCCATCAGCCCGCCCTTGGTGTGCAGCCGTCCGGCGGTGTCGACGAGGACGATCTCGGTACCCGTCCGCTTGGCGTACTCGATGGTCTGGAAGGCGACGGATGCCGGATCCTGGCCCTCCTGCTGCGGGCGGACGATCGCCGCTCCCCCGCGCTCGGCCCACGTCGCGAGCTGGTCAACGGCCGCGGCGCGGAACGTGTCGGCCGCGCCGACGACGACGGAGCGGCCGAAGCGCTGCAGGTACTTCGCGAACTTGCCGATCGTGGTCGTCTTCCCGACGCCGTTGACGCCGACGACGAGGACGACGGCGGGCCGCTCGGTGAGGCGCAGCGTCGTGTCGAACTTCGCGAAGTGCTCCTCGAGCGTCTCCTTCAGCATCCGCTGCAGGTCGCGCGGATCGGTCGTCCGGAAGCGCTCGACCTTCGCCTGCAGTTCGTCGACGAGGCGCTCGGTGATGTCCGGCCCGAAGTCGGCCGTCAGCAGCGCGGTCTCGAGGTCCTCCCACGTCGTCTCGTCGATCGTGGGTTTGACGAACATGCCGCGCAGCGCGCGGCCGAGCGACCAGGAGTTCTCCGCCATGACTCCAGCCTACGGTTCAGACGGCTTCGCGCTCGCGCACGCGCTGGCCGACGACGGCCGAGACGCCGTCCTGCCGCATCGAGACGCCGTAGAGCGCGTCGGCGATCTCCATCGTGCGCTTCTGGTGCGTGATGACGATGAGCTGGCTCGATTCGCGGAGCTGCTCGAAGACCCCGAGGAGTCGGCCGAGGTTCGCGTCGTCGAGGGCGGCTTCCACCTCGTCGAGGATGTAGAAGGGGCTCGGCCGCGCCTTGAAGATGGCGGTCAGCAGCGCGACGGCGGCGAGCGACCGCTCTCCGCCGGAGAGGAGCGACAGCCGCTCGATCTTCTTGCCGACGGGGCGCACCGCGACCTCGATGCCGGTCGTGAGCGGCTCATCCGGGTTCGTGAGCGAGATGCTGCCGGCCCCACCCGGGAAGAGGATCGGGAACACCTCGCCGAACGCGGCCCTCGTGTCCTCGAACGCCGCCAGGAAGATCGTCTGCATCCGCTCGTCGAGCTCGTCGATGATGGTGAGCAGGTCCGTGCGGGTCTGCGTCAGGTCGGCCAGCTGCTCGGTGAGGAACGCATGCCGCTGTTCGAGGGCGGCGAACTCCTCGAGCGCGAGCGGGTTGACGCGACCGAGCTGCCCCAGCTTCCGGTCGGCCTCGGCGAGGCGCTTGCGCTGGCGGTCGCGGTCGTAGGCGACGGGTTCACCGTCGTCGCTATCGGCGGGAACATCCTGATCCGGGCCATATTCCGAAATCAGAATGTTTTCGTCGAGGCTGAGCTCGGACGCGATGCGCTCGAGCAGGCTCGTGACGTGCAGACGCTTCTCGTGCATCTGGAGCTCGAGGCCGTGCACGCTCTCGGTGAGGCGGCTGAGACGCTCCCGGACCGTCGCGTCCTGCGCCCGCAGCTGCGCGAGCTCGGCGGTCACCGCGGTGCGGGACTGCTCGGCGAGGGCGAGTTCGACGCGCGCCTGCGTCACCGACCGGTCCACCGATTCCAGGAGGGGCGGCAGCTGATCGGCGACCTCGGCAGCGAGTTCGCGCTGCGCGCGGCGGATGACGGCGCGGCGGGCGGCTTCCTCGGCGGCGGCGCGCTCGCGCTCCCGCTGCCGCTCGAGCTGGGCGACGCGCGCCTCGCCGGCGCGGACGCGCTCTTTGAGCGTCTCGACGTCGAGTCGTGCGCGCATCTCGGCGTCGCGGGCGCCTTCGAGAGCGGCGAGCAGCTCGTCGCGCGAGGACGCGTCGAGGATCGGGCGCGGGGCGTCCTGGGCCTTGGCGAGAGCCGCATCGGCGGCACGTGCGGAGGCCTCCGCATCGGCGACGGCGGCCTGCGCCTGGCGGACGCCGGCATCCAGTCGCTCGCATTCGGCGAGGGCGGCCTCGTGGCGGACGGTCGCCCGGTTGACCTGCTCGGTGTGCGCCGCGAGCGCGGCGTCGTGCGCGCGGAGGCTCTGCAGCGCCTCGCGGGTGCGGCGGCGCGCGTCGTCCCACGCCGACTGTCCGTCGGACAGCGCCTCCCGGAGGGAGTCGGCGACGACGGCGATCTCACTGAGTCGGTCGGCGGCGGCGTCGCGCTCCGCGGCGAGCTCGAGACGCGAGCGCCCGGCTCCGGATCCCGCGCGGATCGTGTACTCCGTGACGAGCTCGCCCGCGCGTGTGACGATCGTGACCGGACCGCCGGTCTCGCGCTCGGCCAGCGCGCGCCCCGCCGCGTGCGCGGCGTCGAGGTCCTCGACGATCGCGACGTGCGCGAGGACGCCGAGGACGCCCTCCGGGGCGGTCACGACGTCGCGAGCCGAGACGACGCCGTCCCGTCCGGACAGCACCGGGGACAGGGCTGCGGCATCCGCGATCGCGATGTCGACGGACCCGAAGTCGGCGCCCTGTGCGGCGCGCGCCAGCTCGAGCGCGGCCTCGACGTCGTCGACCAGCACCCCCTCGGCGAGGGGTCCGAGGACGGCCGCGATCGCGGCTTCGTAGCCGGGGGTCACCTTGACGGCGTCGCCGACGAGTCCCCGGATGCCGCGGCCGCCCTGCGCGATGAGCGACGCGGCGGCGTTGCGGACATCGAGGGCGCGACCGAGGGCGGCGGTCTGCGCCGTGAGCGACTCGACTTCGCGCTCTGCGGCGTGCAGCCGCTCGCGGAGGCCGCTCACCCGCGCCTCGGCCTCGGTGGCCTCGCGCTGGGAGCGCTCGTAGGCGGCGGCGTGCTCGGCGGACGACCCCTCCGGCACGAGGTCGGGGTCGACGCCCGCGAGGGCGTCGGCGGCTTCGTCGCGGCGCTGGAGCGCGGCATCCAGCGCGCGCTGCTGGCGCTCCACGGCGGCGCGGACGGCGTCCAGGCGCGAGGCGGCGGCTTCCGCCGTGCCCCGCAGCGCCGTCAGGCGCATGTCGTGCTCGGAGACGAGCGCGCTCTGCGCGGCGATGTCCACGTCGAGCGCGTCCAGTTCGGCGCGCGCGCGGATCACGTCACGCGATCCCGCCGCGGCGGCGTCCTGCGCTGCGCCCAGCCCGCTCGCGATCTCGTCGATCTCGGCGCGCGCGTCGTCGATCGTGGCCTGGCCGACGGTGGCGACCTCGAGAGCGAGCTGTCCGTCGTCCTCGAGCAGCGCGAGGCGCTGGCCGGCGAGGGAGTGCAGGCTGCGCAGGCGCTCCTGCACCTGCTCGAGGGAGAACGCGACGGCGCGTGCCTTGTCGACGAGCTCGGACCGCTGCTGGGCCTCGAGCGCCTCGACGCGCACCTTCAGCTGCTCAGCCTCGTCCTGCAGGACCAGGCGCTCCCCGTGCCGCTCCTGCTCGTTGCGGGCGTGGTCTGCCAGCTGGGTGCGCAGCGAGACGAGATCATCCGCGTAGAGGCGCGCTTTCGCGTCGCGGACGACGGCCGCGATCGTCGCGGCCTCCCGCGCGATCTCCGCCTGCTTGCCGAGGGGCTTCAGCTGGCGGCGGAGCTCCCCCGCCAGGTCGCTCAGCCGCGTGAGGTTCGCCTCCATGGCGTCGAGCTTGCGGAGCGTCTTCTCCTTGCGGCGGCGGTGCTTGAGGATGCCGGCAGCCTCCTCGATGAAGCCGCGACGTTCCTCCGGCGATGCCTGCAGGACGGTGTCCAGGCGCCCCTGTCCGACGATGACGTGCATCTCGCGCCCGAGACCCGAGTCGCTCAGCAGCTCCTGCACGTCCAGGAGACGGCACGTGTCGCCGTTGATCGCGTACTCGCTCGCGCCGTTGCGGAAGAGCGTCCGACTGATCGTCACTTCGCTGTACTCGATCGGCAGCGCGCCGTCGCTGTTGTCGATCGTGAGCTGCACCTCGGCGCGGCCGAGCGGACCGCGCGTCGCGGTGCCGGCGAAGATGACGTCCTCCATCTTGCCGCCACGGAGGGTCTTCGCGCCCTGCTCGCCCATGACCCAGGCGAGCGCGTCGACGACGTTGGACTTCCCCGAACCGTTGGGTCCGACGATGCACGTGACGCCCGGCTCGAGGGCGAACGTGGTCGGCTGCGCGAACGACTTGAAGCCCTTGAGCGTCAGGCTCTTCAGGTGCATCCGGCCAGCCTCCCGACGTGAGTGTCCGGTCCACCGTAGCCCACCGTGCACCGTCCCCTCTTGACGCGGAGGGCGAGTCGGGTCTATCGTCACAGATCGCGTCTGAAGTCGAGAAAGGAGGTCCCCGAAATGATGACAGTCACCGCCACCACCGGAGCATTCGCTCCGGCCCGCGTCCGTCCGGGGACCCGCTCCTTCGGCGCCTTCCAGAGCCTGAGCGCTCGCACCGTCGCCTGACGCCTGCACAGGAGGACTCCGTCCTCTTCAGGCCCCCGGCGGCTGTGGATCAGGCGCAGTCCTGATCGACGCTCGGCCATCCGCCTTCGTGCTGCGGCACGATCTCCGCCGCTTTCGCGGCATCCCTTCACACCCACTCGGAAAGCGAACAACCATGAGTACTCTTCTCGCGCCGCAGCGCCCGTCGGGCATCCCCGATCCGCTGCAGCTTCCGGGCCGTGCCCCGCGCACGTCCCTCCCCGACCGCATCGCGATGCGGATCGCCCTGGCCCTGCTCCTGTGGAGCACGCGGCCGACCGACACCCGGGACCGCGCCGTCGGCGCGCAGGCGCACCAGCTCCTGCACGACCGCCGGATCCGCGAACGCGAGTGGGCGCGCAGGCGCCTCCTCCTCCCGACCAGCCGATGACCGGCCGCGCCGGCATCCTGAACAAGGGACATGACATGAAGACAGCAACGACGACGGGCGTCGAGTTCCGGCGCCTCACCGTCCCCGCCGCGATCGGCGACGCGGACGACGCCGACTTCGTCGAGATGGTGCGCGTGCGCAATGCCGTCTACGCCGAGATCAACGGCAACGCGGACGACGACCTCACCGCTCAGGAGCTCCTGCCCCACTACGAGCCGGACCCGCACGAGATCCGGCTCATGTGGCTCGCCGTGGCCGACGGACAGATCGTCGGCCGCGTCGGGGTCGACATCCCGCTCGAGGAGGGGTCGAAGAACGCCTACTGGCTCGTCGAACTGCAGCGCTCGCACCGCGGGCGCGGCATCGGCGCGGCGGGGTACGCGCTCGTCGAGGAGGCGGCACGGGAGCACGGCCGGTCCGTGCTGCAGTCCTGGGCGACGCACCCCGACGCTCCGGGTCCGCGGCTGGCCGCGCCGACGGGCTTCGGGGAGATCCCGGAGGACGACGTCGCGCGGTTCTACCTGCGCAACGGCTACCGGCTCGAGCAGATCGAGCGCAAGAGCCAGCTCGACCTCGTGACCTCCGCCTCGACGGTGCAGCGGCTGCTCGCCGAGGCGGAGGCGAAGTCGACGGACTACCGCGTGCTCCAGTGGAGCCCGCCGACGCCGGAGGAGTACATCGACGGCTTCGCGTGGACGAAGTCGCGGATGTCGACGGATGCCCCGTCGGCCGGGCTCGAGTTCGACGAGGAGACCTGGGACGCCGAGCGCGTGCGGCTGCACGAGCAGCGCTACATCGACGGTGGGCGCACCGTGCTCGTCACGGTCGCGCAGCACATCGCGTCCGGCACGATCGTCGCCTTCAACGAACTCGCCATCGGGCCGGACCGCACGCTCCCGACGAGCCAGGAGGACACCCTGGTGCTCAAGGAGCACCGCGGCCACAAGCTCGGTCAGCTCGTGAAGTGCGCGGGCCTCGCGACGTGGCACGCCGAGATCGCGCCGGACTCCCCGAAGGTGATCACCTACAACGCGGAGGAGAACCGACCGATGCTGGACATCAACGAGGCCATCGGCTTCGTTCCGGTGTCGTACAACGGGGCATGGAAGAAGGTCCTTCCGTGACCGTCCTGCGGACCGGCCGCCCGTCCGTCGTCCCCGTCGTGGTGCCTCAGCGCCTCGACGGGGACGACGGTCGGGAGTTCCTCGCGATGGCCGACATCTTCAACACCGCCCTGCACCACGACCTGGGCCTGGACCACCTGCGCTGGGACGCCGCCGAGATGCTGCCGGCCTGGCAGGATCAGACCGATCGGGTGCAGGCCGGTTTCCTCGCCTGGCAGGACGAGGTTCCGGTCGGCGCCCTGCAGCTGACCGCCCCACGGGAGGACGGCGCCACCGAACTGGAGTTCGACCTGCTCGCACTGCCGGACGCGCGCGACGGCGCCGTCGAGGACGCGCTGCTGGCGCGCGTCCTCGACGAGGCCGAGGGCCTCGGACGAACGCATGTGCAGACCTACACGCTGCACCGCGCGGATGCCGCCGGCGAGCGGATGCCCTCCCCCACGGGATTCGGCTCCGTGCCGGTCGACCGGTATTCGCGCTTCTACCGGGACCACGGCTTCACGCTGCAGCAGGTCGAGCGCAACAGCATCCTGGATCTGACGGCGCCGCTGGACCGTGTCGGCGAGCTGCTCACGGCGGCGGAGGCGGCGGCCGGGCCGGAATACCGCCTCCTCACCTGGACGTCGCCGACGCCGGCGCGCTGGCGGGACGAGTTCGCGCACGTCATCTCCCGCATGTCGACGGATGCCCCGTTCGCGGGACTGACCGTGACGGAGGAGACGTGGGATGCCGAGCGGGTCACCCGCCGCGACGAGCGGCTCGGCGCCGGAGGCGTCCTGGTCTCGGTCGCCGTCATCGAGCACCTCCCGACGGGGCGCCTGGTCGCCTACAACGAGCTCACGATCGGGGCCGACCGGACGCGCCCGACGAACCAGTGGGGCACGCTCGTCCTCCGCGAGCACCGCGGGCACCGGCTCGGCACGCTCGTCAAGTGCGCGAACATCCTGCGCTGGCGGGAGCTCGTGCCGCAGTCGCCGATGATCACGACGTTCAACGCCGAAGAGAACCGGCCCATGCTGGACGTGAACGAAGCGCTCGGCTTCACGCCGCTCACCGTCGCGGGCGCCTGGCAGCGGGTCAGCTGACCGCGCGGGGGCGCCGCTGGCAGTGGGCGCAGTAGTGGCTCGAGCGGTTCATGAAGCCGACCCGCACGATCGGGTGCCCGCACCGCGGGCACGGCTGCCCCGTGCGTCCGTACGCGTTCAGCGAGTGCGCGAAGTAGCCCGCCTGTCCGTTGACGTTGACGTATTGGGCGTCGAAGCTCGTGCCGCCCTCCGCGAGGGCCTTCTCCAGGACGCTCCGCACTTCGGCCAGGAGCCGGCGCAGCGCCCGCGTCGACATGTCCGCCGCGGGCGTCTCCGGGTGGATGCGGGCGGCCCACAGCGCCTCGTCCGCGTAGATGTTGCCGATGCCGCTCGCAACGGTCTGGTCGAGGAGGATGCGCTTGATCGCCGACCGCTTCCGCCGCGCCGCGACGACGAAGGCCGCGTCGACGAAGGCCGGATCCAGCGGATCCCGTGCGATGTGCGCGACCTGGGTGGGGACGACGGCCTCGTCGGTGCCCCATCCGCCCGCCGCACCGTCCGCCGTCGGGACGAGGGCGTCGAGCGCGAGCGAGCCGAACGTGCGCTGGTCGGCGAAGACGACGGCGAGATCGCCGTGGTCCGGATGCGCGATGTCGAGGCGGACGCGCTCGTGGCGCTCCGGCGGGCTGCCCGGGGCGCGCAGCAGCAGCTGACCGCTCATCCCGAGGTGGGCGACGACCGCTTCGCCGGCGCCGTGGACCGGCATCCACAGGAACTTGCCGCGGCGGGCGGCGGTGCGGAGGACGCGACCGGTGAGGGCGCGCTCGAAATCGGCGCCGTCGCCGGCGTGCCGCGTGAGCGCCCGTTCGTCGAGGACCGCGACGCCGAGCACCGTCGCACCGGACACGGCGGGCGCGAGGCCGGCGCGGACGACCTCGACCTCGGGCAGTTCGGGCACCGGCGGCGCCCCTCAGGCTCGGGCGGACAGCTCGCGCCAGACGGCGAGGGCGGCGGCCATCTCGGCCTGCTTCTTGCTGCTGCCGCGGCCGTCGCGGAGGACGTCGCCGACCGCGACGGTGGCGGTGAAGACGCGGTGGTGGTCGGGCCCCGCGGCCACGACGGCGTACTGCGGCGGCGCGAGGTTCATGCGCGCGGCGAGCTCCTGCAGGCTGGTCTTCGGGTCCATCGCGGCGCCGTAGCGCTCCGGATCCGCCATGAGCGGCGCGACGAGGCGCAGGACGAGGGTCGTGGCGGCATCCGGACCCGCCGACAGGAACGTCGCGCCGATGACGGCTTCCATCGTGTCGGCGAGGATCGAGTCCTTGTCGCGACCGCCGGTCTGATCCTCACCGCGACCGAGGCGCAGGTGCGCTCCCAGCCCGATGCCGCGCGCGACCTCCGCGAGCGCGACGGTCGAGACGACGCTCGCGCGGCGCTTGGCCAGCGCCCCTTCCTCCAGGCTCGGGTGCCGGGTGTACAGGTGCACCGTCACGGCCTGGCCGAGGATGGAGTCCCCGAGGAACTCGAGGCGCTCGTTGTGCGCGATCCCGCCGTTCTCGTAGGCGAAAGAGCGATGCGTGAGCGCAAGCGACAGAAGCTCGGGGTCGATGTCGACCCCGAGCTTGTCGGTGAGCACCTGGTGCTCGAGCGAGACGTCAGTCACGGCGCGGGCCGCGAGGATCAGACGTCGGCGACCTTGCGGCCCTTGTACTCGAGGAACAGCTCCGTGCCCTGCGAGTCGGTGACGACCTTGGCCTGGTGCGGGCGGCTGTAGACGACCTTGCCGTTCTCCACGGTGGTGGTCAGCGTGATGGGCGCCGCCTTCCACTGCGCGCGGCGCGAACGAGTGTTGGAGCGGGAGACCTTCCGCTTCGGGGGGTTACCTGCCATGGCTAGCTCTTCTCTGTGTCGTCGGCGGCGGGGCGCGCTGCCTCGTCGTCGTGGTCTGGGGTGAGGGCCTTCAGCGTGGCCCAACGCGGGTCGATCGGAGTTTCCGGCTCGGCATCCGGCGCCAGCTTCACACCCGTGGCCGGATCGAGGCCGGGGCAATCCGGCTGGCACACCGGCTGGAAAGGAAGCGACAGGACGATCGCATCCCTGACCGGAGTTTCAAGATCCACGTGGTCGTCTTGAACCTCGAAGTCAGTCGCTTCCGATCCAGGATACCCGAAGAGCTCCTGAATCTCGACTTCGACAGGCTGGGTGATGTCGGTGAGGCAGCGGCCGCACACGCCCGAGTACTCCGTCGCGATGTCCGCCGTGACGAGGATCCCCTCGTGGACGGACTCCAGCCGCACGGCGATCTCGATGGGCTCGCCCTGCGGGACGGAGACCAGGCCCTCGCCCCATTTGGCGGGCGCGGCGACCTCGAGGTCATGCTCGCGCATCTCGCCCGCACGGTGCGAGATGTCGCGCACCGACAGGACGAACGGACCGTTCATATGCTTTCTGACCACGGTCGTCAATGCTAGTCGGCGCAGAGCCCACCGGGGTCCGGCGCGCAGGTCAGAGGCCGCGGGACCCGGTGTCGAGGAACCGCGCGACGGGTCCCGGGACGAACGGCGACACGTCGCCCCCGAGCGCCGCGACCTGGCGGACGAGGCTGCTGGAGACGAGGGCGTGCGCCGGGTCCGGCAGGAGGAACACCGTCTCGATCTGCGCGAGGTGCCGGTTGACGATCGCCATGGGGGTCTCGTAGGCGACGTCCACCTGCGAGCGGATGCCCTTCACGAGCACGCCAGCGTCGACGTCGGTCGCGTAGTCGACCAGGAGCCCCATGCTCCACGAGGCGACGATGACGTTGCCGTCGACGTTCTCCTCGGCGATGGACTGCTCCAGCAGGCTCAACCGCTGCGCGATCGGCAGCATCGCCTCCTTGCCGGGGTTGTGCACGACGAGGACGTGCAGCTCGTCGTACAGCGCCGCGGCGCGGCGGATGACGTCGATGTGACCCAGCGTCGGCGGATCGAACGATCCCGGGACGACGGCGATCCGGTTGTTCATGTCGTCGAGCCTATCGGCCGGGCGCGTCAGTTCTTGGCCAGCGCCGCGCGCTCCTGCTGGCCGACGCGGCGCCCGATCGCCGCGGCGAGGCCGGCGTGCCGCTGGAGGGCGGGATCCTCGTCGAGGACCTGTTCCGCGGCCGCGCGCGCCATCGCGATGAGGTCGGCGTCGGCGACCACCCGGAGCAGGCGCAGCGACGAGCGGGCGCCCGACTGCGCGTCGCCCAGGACATCGCCCTCACCACGGAGCTCGAGGTCGACCTCGGCGAGCTCGAAGCCGTCGGTGGTCGCCGCGACGGCCTCGACCCGCGCGCGCGCCGGTGTGCCCTGGGGCGCCTCCGTCACGAGGAGGCAGAGACCGGGGATCTCGCCACGACCCACCCGGCCGCGCAGCTGATGCAGCTGCGAGACCCCGAACCGATCGGCTTCGAGGATCACCATCGTCGAGGCGTTGGGCACATCGACGCCGACCTCCACGACAGTCGTGGCGACGAGCACGTCGATCTCGCCGCGGCCGAACGCCTGCATCACGGCGTCCTTCTGGTCGGAGGGCATCTTGCCGTGCAGGATCTCCACCCGGATGCCGTCGTAGGCCGCGTGCCCCGCGAGCATCTCGTGCACCTGCACGACGCCCCACCGCGTGCGCTCCTGCTCCCCCTCGAGCGTCGGCGGCTCGGCGCCGTCGTCCTTCGCGTCCTTCGCGAGGGCCTCGGAGTCGATGGCGGCGCACACGACGAACGCCTGGCGTCCCGCCGCGACCTCCTCGGCGACGCGGTCCCACACCCGCGCGAACCAGCCGGGCTTCTCGTCCAGCGGCGCCACGAAACTGGAGATGCCGGCGCGCCCCGCCGGCAGGGTGCGGATCGTGGAGACGTCGAGGTCGCCGAACACGGTCATGGCGACGGTGCGCGGGATCGGCGTCGCGGTCAGCACGAGGACGTGGGGCGAGGTGCCCTTCGCGCGCAGGGTCTCCCGCTGCTCGACCCCGAAGCGGTGCTGCTCGTCGACGACGACGAGGCCGAGGTCGGCGAAGGTCGTCGATTCGCTCAGCAGCGCGTGCGTGCCGACGATGATCCGGGCCTGGCCGGCGGCCGCGCGCAGCGCCGCCTTCCGCCGGTCGGCGGCGGGCAGCTGGCCCGTGAGGAGCGTCGGCATGAGCTCCGGCGCGAGCTGGGGGCCCAGCATCCGCGCGATCGAGCGGACATGCTGACCGGCGAGGACCTCGGTGGGCGCGATGAGGGCGGACTGACCGCCGGACTGGGCGACCTGGAGCATCGCGCGCAGTGCGACGAGGGTCTTCCCGGAGCCGACCTCGCCCTGCACGAGCCGGTTCATGGGCCACGCGCCCTCCAGGTCCGCCGCGATCCGGTCGCCCACCGCCACCTGGTCGGGGGTGCGCTCGAAGGGCAGCGCGGCGTCGAACCGCGTGAGGAGGTCGCCGGCCGCGCGGGATGTCGCCGAGAGCGCGCGCACGAACTGGCGCTGCTGCAGGAGCGCGGCCTGCAGCACGAACGCCTCGTGCATCCGCAGCGTCTCGCGCGCCTGCTCGATCTGGTCGGGGAGCTCCGGCGCGTGGATCCGCACGAGCGCCGTCCGCGCATCCAGCAGCCCGAGCCGCTCGCGGAGATCGTCGGGAAGCGGATCGGGGACCTCGCCGAGGACGGCGAGCACGATCTCCACGACCTTCGCGACCTGCCAGCTCGTGACGGTGCTCGTCGCGGGGTAGATCGGGATGGGGAGGTTCTGCTTGGCCTCGGCGCTCGTGCGCGCCTGCTCCTCGTCGTCGAACATCTCGTAGTCGGGATGGGCGAACTGCTTCTGCCCCTTGAAGTCGCCGACCTTGCCGGAGAAGATCCCCTGCCTCCCGACCGCCAGCTCGGTCTGCCGCCAGGCCTGGTTGAAGAAGGTGAGGCTGACGGTGCCGTGCCCGTCGCTGATGACGACCTCGAGCAGCGTCCCCTTGCGGGCGCGCATGGGACGGACGGAGACCGAGCGCACCTCGGCGACGATCGTCACCTGCTCCCCCACCGGCAGCGATGCGATGGGGGTCAGCTCGCCGCGTCGGGCGTACCGGCGCGGATAGTGGTCGAGCAGGTCTCCGACCGTCGACATCCCGAACGCGCGCGACAGCGCCGACGCCGTCTTGCCCCCGACCACCCCGTCGAGACGGGACTCGAGGCTCACGGACGGCATGCCACGAGTCTAGGAGTCGTCGGGGACGGTCGCTCGGCCCGCCCGCGTACTGTGTGAGCATGATCCGCCGCGCCGTCGCCCGCCTCTATTGGTCCGTCAGCCGCTGGCGGCTGCGGACGGAGCCGGCCCCGCACCGGCCGACGCTGCTCATCGGCGCTCCGCACACCTCGAATTGGGACTTCGTCCTCATGCTGGCGATCGCCTGGCGCCTGCAGATCCCGATCCGCTGGCTCGGGAAGGATTCGCTCTTCCGCGGCTGGCGCGGACCGCTCATGCGCCGCCTCGGCGGCATCCCCGTCGACCGCGCCGATGCGTCCCGTGTCGTGACGGAGGTGGTCGGCCGCGTGCGCGACGGCGAGGTCTTCGGTCTCGTGGTGACACCGGACGGCACCCGTGGCGGGAACGCGTTCTGGAAGTCGGGCTTCTACCGGATCGCGCGCGAGGCGGGCATGCCGGTGACCCTGGGCTACGTGGATCGGACGACCATGACGACGGGCCTCGGCCCGACGTTCGAGCTCACCGGCGACGTCTCCGCCGACATGGACCGCATCCGCGCCTTCTACTCAGACAAGGCGGGCCTGCGCCCGCACCTGCGCACCGAGCCGCGGCTGCGCGACGAGAGCGCCGCGCCGTTATCGTGAAGGTGTGACGAGGATCATCGCGGGACGCGCCGGATCGCTCACCCTCGTGGTGCCGGATGCCGGAACCCGGCCGACGAGCGACCGGGTCCGCGAGTCGCTGTTCGGCTCGCTCGACGCCGCCGACCGGCTGCGCGGCGCCGCCGTGCTGGATCTGTACGCCGGGTCCGGCGCCCTCGCACTGGAGGCGCTGAGCCGCGGCGCGGCATCCGCCGATCTCGTGGAGAAGTCGCCGCGCGCCGCCGCCGTCGCGGAGCGCAACGTGCGCGCCGTCGCGAAGGCCGTGCCGCAGGCGCGCGCCCGGGTGCACCGGATGACCGCCGACGCGTTCCTGCACGCCGCGCGGACGGCGTACGACCTCGTCTTCCTGGACCCGCCGTACGAGGGCGTCGACGACGCGGCCGTCGCCGCGACCCTCGCGCTCCTGGTGCCGCGCCTGGCGGAGGGCGCCACCGTGGTCATCGAGCGCGCTGCGCGCTCTCCCGAGCCCGCGCTCCCCGAGGGTCTGACGCTCGAGCGCTCGAAGCGGTACGGCGACACCGCGCTCTGGTGGGCGACGACCGCCTGAGGCTCCCTGTCCTCGGCTCAAACCCCCGAGAAACCGGATCGAGCATGAGAAACCGGCTCGCGCGTGGTTTCTCGTGCCGGATGTGGTTTCTCGCGGCCGCGAGCGGATGCGCCCCGGCCCCGCCGCCGGTCAGCCGCGGTGCGCGTCCCAGTCCTGGTACGGGTCCCAGCCGCCGCGGCCGGTGGGCGCGGCCCCGTCGACGGTCACGGGATGCGCACCGCTCCCCCGCACGGCGCCGATCCGGCGGAACCCGTCCGGCAGCGCCGTCGCCGCGGGGAACGTCGCGAGCAGCGCGTGGTCCTCGCCGCCGGACAGCGCGAGCAGGTCGCCCGGGTCATCCAGCGCGAGCGTCACACCCGATGCCTCCGCCATGCGCGTCGCGTCCAGCACGAGGCCGTCCGAGACGTCCATGAGCGCCGTCGCGCCGGCCTCGGCCGCCACCGCTCCGAGCCCGATGGGCGGTGACGGCCGCAGCTGCGCAGCCAGTGCCCCGCGCTCGTCCGCCGAGAGCATCGCGTCAACGACGGGAACCGGCTCTCCGGCGGCATCCCGGAAGCGGTCGAACAGGATGCCGAGTCCCCGGGCCGCCTGCCCGAGCACGCCGGCGACCGCCACGACGTCACCGGCACGCGCTCCCGATCGGAGGACCGGCGCGCGACCCTCCAGCACGCCGACGGCGGTCACGGCGATCGTCAGGGTGTCCGACACCGTGAGGTCGCCCCCCTCGACGGCGCAGCCGGGCGCGAGGTCGTCGCAGGCCTCGCGAAGGCCGGCCGCGAGGTCTTCGAGGAACCGCAGCCGCGTCACCTCGGGAGCCGCGAGCGCGACGAACAGCGCGGTCGGACGCGCCCCCATCGCGGCGATGTCGGCGAGGTTCACGGCGGCCGCCTTGAAGCCGAGGTCACGGCCGCTCGACCATGCGAGCCGGAAGTCGGGGCCGTGCACGAGCGTGTCGGTCGTGACGACGACCCGTCCGTCCGGCGCCGCGAGCACGGCGGCGTCGTCCCCCGGCCCGACGAGGGCCTGCGACGAGCCGCGGAGCGCGCCGAGGATCCGCGCCAGCACCTCGCGCTCGCTCGATCCGCCGACCGTCGCCTCGTCATCCCCGGACATGCCTCCACGCTAGCCTGGAGTGGTGCCCCGCCCGCGTCCCGCCGTCGCCCTGCTGGCCGTGCTGGCGGCACTGACGCTCGCGGGCTGCTCCGCGACGGTGTCCATGCAGCCGGCGGACCAGGCGAACGACCCGCTCTGCGCAGAGGTCATGGTGCGCCTCCCGGGCGCACTGGACGCTCAGCCGCGCCGCTGGACCGACGCGCAGTCGACGGCGGCCTGGGGCGACCCCTCCGCCGTCCTCCTGTCGTGCGGGGTCGAGTCGCCCGGACCCACCGAGGCGCAGTGCATCACGGTCGCCGGCGTCGACTGGATCGTCGACGACGCGGCGGCACCCCGCTACCGCATCACGAGCTACGGCCGGACGCCGGCCGTCGAGGTGCTCACCGACAACGAGCTCGTCTCGCCGACGACCGTTCTGGACGGTCTCGGCACGGCGGTGCAGCAACTGCCGCGCGAGCGGCAGTGCACCTCGACGTCGTCCGTGCTCCCCTGACGCCGGCACGCCGGCATCCGCGGATCAGGCGGCGCGCGCGATCTCGATGAGCTCCGTGATGAGCTCGGGGTAGGTCATCCCGGACGCGATCCAGCACTTCGGGAACATCGAGATCGGGGTGAAACCGGGCATCGTGTTGAGCTCGTTCACGAAGAAGTCGGTGCCGGTGTAGAAGAAGTCCACGCGCGCGAGTCCCTCGCCGCCGATCGCCTCGAACGCGCGGGCGGCGATCCGCTGCATCTCGGCGAGTTCGCCGTCGCGCAGGTCCGCGGGGCACGTGAGCGCGACGCCCGGAACGTCGAGGTACTTCGCCTCGAAGTCGTAGAACTCCCGGCCGTCCAGGACGATCTCCCCCGCGACGCTCACACGCGGGAGTCCGCCGTCGCGGGACGCCAGGACGCCGCACTCGATCTCCCGTCCGACGACCGCCTGCTCGACGAGCACGGTCCCGTCCTCCGCGAACGCGGTGTCCAGCGCCGCGTCGAGCTCGCCGAGGTCCGACACCTTCGACACCCCGACGCTCGAGCCCGCACGGGCGGGCTTGACGAAGAGCGGCAGGTCGAGGGCGCGGATGCGGCGCAGCCACAGCTCGCGGTCGCGCGCGAGATCGCGCCGCGTGACCGTCACCCAGGGCACGACCGGCACGCCGGCGGCCTTCAGGACGCTCTTGGTGGTGTGCTTGTCCATCCCGATGGCCGACATGAGCAGGCCCGCTCCGACGTAGGGCAGGTCGAGGAGCTCCAGGAAGCCCTGGATCGTCCCGTCCTCGCCGAACCGGCCGTGCAGGATCGGGAAGACGACGTCGACCTCGCCGAGCGACCGCTCGCCGTCGGCGTCGCGGACGCGCAGCTCGCGCGAGGACGCGGAGTCCGGCCAGATGATGCGCGTGCCGTTGTCGCGGACCTCGGGCAGGTGCGCGGGATCGAGCGAGAACTTGTCCGGCTCGTCGTCCTCGAGGACGTAGGCGCCCTCGCGGGTGATCCCGATCGGGATGACGCGGTAGCGCTCGCGGTCAATCGCGCGGAGCACTCCCCCGGCCGTTGCGGAGCTGATCGAATGCTCGCTGGAGCGACCTCCAAAGAGCACCGCCACTGCCGCCTTGTCCATTCTGCGTCCTCTCGCCCTTGGGCTGGTCATCGTCCGTTGTCAGGTGGGGCGCGATGTCGCGCGGGTTCATCGTGCCGTCCAGGACCATCTTGACCTGCTCGACGATCGGCATGTGCACGCCGGCATCCCGGGCGAGCTGCAGGATGGGCGCGACCGAGGCGAGCCCCTCCGCGGTCTGGTTCATCTGCTTGACGACGTCCTGGAAGCTGTACCCCTGGCCGAGGAGACGTCCCGCCGTGTTGTTGCGGCTGAGCGGCGACTGGCACGTGGCGATGAGGTCGCCGAGGCCGGCGAGGCCCTGCAGCGTCTCGGGCTGCGCGCCCTGCGCGACGGCGAAGTCGGTCATCTCGACGAGACCGCGCGTGATGATCGATGCCTTCGTGTTCTCGCCGTAGCCGACGCCGTCGACGATGCCGATCGCGACGGCGATGAGGTTCTTGAGGACTCCGCCGAACTCCGTGCCGATGACGTCGGTGTTCACGAACGTGCGGAAGTAGGCGTTCCGGGCGCGCCGGGCGACCGCCTCGGCGGTCTCCTGGCTCGTCGAGGAGATGACGGCGGCGGTCGGCTGCTCGCGCGCGATCTCGAGGGCGAGGTTCGGCCCCGAGGCCACCGCGATGCGGGAGGGATCGCAGTGCAGCTCCTGCTCGATGACCTGGCTCATCCGCAGGCCCGAGCGCTGCTCGACGCCCTTCATGAGCGACACGATCGGGGCGTCGGTGTTCGAGACGAGCGGTCGCACCGCCTTGAGGTTCTGGCGAAGCGCCTGGCTGGAGATCGCGAGGTAGACCTGCGTCGCGCCCTCGAGGGCGTCGGAGAGGTGCGGGGTCGCGGTCATCGACCGGGGCAGGTTCACGCCCGGGAGGTACTCGGTGTTGCGCTTTCCCTCGTTGATCTCCTGGGCGAGCTCGGCCCGGCGCGCCCACATCACGACCTGCGCGCCGCCGTCGGCGAGCACCTTGCCGAACGTGGTCCCCCAGCTGCCGGCGCCGATGACGGCGACGCGGGGCATGGCGGCATCCTGCCTACGACTCAAGGCGACCCGTCTCCTTCTGCCCGTGCTCGGACGGGTTCCAGCGCTGCGCGGGGGGCGTCAGGCCGCGGAGTTCGCCGAGGAGACGGGAGATGTCGGCCATGACGACGTCCGTCGCGGCGACGAGGTTCGTGGGCGTCGTCGTCGCGCGATACGCGTCGAGGTCGACGGGCGGACCCAGCCGCACCTGGACGCGCTTGCGGAGCGGCCAGAGGCTGAGCTTCCCGTAGCGCGGCAGGATCCGCTCGACACCCCACATCGCGACGGGGATGACGGGGATGCCGCCTTCGAGCGCGAGGCGCACCGCGCCGGTCTTGCCGCGCATGGGCCAGAGGTCGGGGTCGCGGGTGAGGGAGCCCTCCGGGTACACGATGACGCCGCGGCCCTTCTCGACCAGTGACGCGGCCTGCACGATCGTCTGGCGCGCCCCGGCTGCGGAGGACGCCCGCGCGACCGGCACCATGCCCATCGAGGTCAGGAGCGGGCCGAGCACCGGCACCCGGAACAGGCTCTCCTTCGCCATGAAGCGCGGAGCACGCCCCAGCCGCCACGTCGCGACGGCGATGATCACCGGGTCGAACTCGCTGTAGTGGTTCGGGGCGAGGACGTAGGGGCCCTCCTGGGGAAGGTGCTCGCCGCCGGTGATCTCGATCTTCGCGATCAGACCGACCGCCGGGACCACGATGGCCGCGGCCGGCCAGTACACACTGGGCGTGGATTTCTCGGCGGATGCCCGCCGCCGTGGGGTGCGCGGCACGGACTATCCGATGACGTCGAAGTCGGCGCCGACGGCGGCGAGCTTGTCGAGGAACTTCTCGTAGCCGCGCCGGATGATGCCGATGTTGCGGACGGTCGACTGCCCCTCCGCCGCGAGCGCGGCGATGACGTAGCTGTACCCGCCGCGGAGGTCCGGGACGACGACGTCGGCGCCGTGCAGTGGCGTCGCACCCTTGATGACGGCGGCCTGCTCGAGGGCGCGGCGCGGGACCCGACGGTCCGAGCTCGCGATGCCCTCGGGGTGCACGACGATGTCGGCGCCCATCTGGACGAGCGCCCGGGTGAAGCCGAGCCGGTTCTCGTACACGGTCTCGTGCACGATGGACTCGCCCTCGGCCTGGGTCAGTGCGACGATGAGCGGCTGCTGCCAGTCGGTCATGAAGCCGGGGTGCACGTCGGTCTCGACGACGACGGGCCGCAGGGCCCCGCCGCGGCGGAAGCGGATGCCGTCCTCGGCGATGTCGAAGTCGCCGCCGGCCTTGCGGAACACGTTGAGGAAGGTGAGCATCTCCTGCTGCTTCGCTCCGCCGACGAAGATGTCGCCGTCGGTCGCGAGGGCGGCGCACGCCCAGGAGGCGGCCTCGTTGCGGTCGAAGATGCAGCGGTGGTCGTACCCGCGGAGCGAGTCCACGCCCTCGATGAAGATGACGCGGTTGGGCTCGTAGGAGATGATCGCGCCCATCTTCTGCAGCACCGCGATGAGGTCCATGATCTCGGGCTCGATCGCGGCGTTGCGCAGCTCGGTGGTGCCCTTCGCGCGCACCGCCGTCAGGAGCACCTGCTCCGTCGCGCCGACACTCGGGTAGGGCAGCTCGATGTCCGCACCGCGCAGGCCACCGGGAGCGGAGAGGCGGATGCCGCTCGGGAGCTTCTCCACGATCGCGCCGAACGCGCGCAGCGCGTCGAGGTGGAAGTCGATGGGGCGGTCGCCGATCCGGCAGCCGCCGAGATCGGGGATGAAGGCCTGGCCGAGCAGGTGCAGGAGCGGTCCGCAGAAGAGGATCGGGATGCGGGACGCACCCGCGTGGGCGTCGATCTCCTCCATGTGCGCCGACACGGCGCCGCGCGGGTCGAGCCGCAGCACGCCCTCGCCGTCGTCCTCGACGGTCACGCCGTGCACCTCGAGGAGCGAGCGCACCACCTGCACGTCGCTGATGTCCGGGACGTCGCGGAGGACGCTGACGTCCTCCCCGAGGAGCGCCGCCACCATCGCCTTCGTGGCGAGGTTCTTCGCCCCCTTGACGTCGACACGACCGGTGAGCGGTCGGCCGCCCCGGATCGAGAGGACCTCTCCGAGCAGTTCGCCCTCCCCGTCTCCGGGGTTCGGCGTCGCCGACGCACTCAGCAGTGTGTTCATCCGGTGGACCTCACTTGTCGTTCGAGGGAACTCGGCCGCGTCCGCAGGATGTGGGACGGGCTGTTCGGGCTACGGGACGGGTATCGTCCGCGGCCGCCACGCCTCACGGCGCGCCTCGAACTGCGAGATCTTCTCTTCGTTCCGCAGTGTGAGCCCGATGTCGTCGAGTCCCTCGAGGAGCCGCCACCTAGTGTAATCGTCGATCTCGAAAGCGACTCGGAGATCGCCGATAACGGCGGTGCGCGCCTCAAGGTCGACCGTCATGTCCGTGCCCGGGTGGGCGTCGATGGCAGCCCAGATCGCCTCCAGGTCGGCATCCGTGACGACGCCCGTGACGAGCCCCTGCTTGCCCGCGTTTCCGCGGAAGATGTCGGCGAACCGCGGGCTCAGGACGACCCGGAACCCGTAGTCGCGGAGCGCCCAGACGGCGTGCTCGCGGCTCGAGCCGGTGCCGAAATCCTGTCCCGCGACCAGGATCGACGCGCCGGCGTAGGCGGGCTGGTTGAGGATGAATTCGGGGTCCTGCCGCCAGGTGGCGAAGAGGGCGTCCTCGAAGCCGGTCTTGGTGACCCGCTTGAGGTAGACGGCCGGGATGATCTGGTCGGTGTCGACGGCCGAGCGCTGAAGCGGCAGGGCGACACCGGTGTGCGTCGTGAACTTCTCCATGTCAGGCCTCCGCCCCGGTCAGAACGGGCAGGTCGCTGGGACTCGCGAGCCGGCCGAGGACGGCCGTGGCCGCGGCGACGAGGGGGGAGACCAGGTGCGTGCGACCGCCCTTGCCCTGCCGTCCCTCGAAGTTGCGGTTGCTCGTGGACGCGCAGCGCTCCCCCGGCGCGAGCTGGTCGGGGTTCATGCCGAGGCACATCGAGCACCCGGCGAAGCGCCACTCGGCCCCGAAGTCGGTGAACACCTTGTCCAGGCCCTCGGCCTCGGCCTCCAGGCGCACCCGCGCCGAGCCGGGGACCACCATGACCCGCACGCTGTCCGCCTTCGAGCGCCCGCGGATGATCGAGGCGAACTGCCGGAGGTCCTCGATCCGGCTGTTGGTGCAGGAGCCCATGAACACGGCGTCGACTGGGACCTCCTTCAGCGGGGTGCCCGCCACGAGGTCCATGTACTCCAGCGCGCGCTGCGCGGCGACGCGCTCGTTCGGGTCGGCGAAGTCCTCCGGCGTCGGCACGACGCCGGAGAGCGACACGCCCTGGCCGGGGTTCGTGCCCCAGGTCACGAAGGGCTCCAGCTCGTCGGCGTCGAGGTAGACCTCCGCGTCGTAGGCCGCGCCCTCGTCCGAGGGGAGCGTCCGCCAGTACGCGACGGCGTCGTCCCAGTCCTGTCCGGCCGGCGCGTGCGGCCGGCCCTGGAGGTAGGCGAACGTGGTCTCGTCGGGGGCGACCATGCCGGCGCGGGCGCCGGCCTCGATCGACATGTTGCAGATCGTCATCCGGCCCTCCATCGAGAGCGCGCGGATCGCGGAGCCGCGGAACTCCAGGACGTAGCCCTGGCCGCCGTTCGTGCCGATCTTCGCGATGACGGCGAGGATGACATCCTTCGCCGAGACACCCGGCTTGAGCGTCCCCTCCACCGTGATCGCCATGGTCTTGAAGGGCTTCAGCGGCAGCGTCTGGGTCGCGAGCACGTGCTCGACCTCGCTCGTGCCGATGCCGAAGGCCATGGCGCCGAAGGCGCCGTGCGTCGAGGTGTGCGAGTCGCCGCAGACGACCGTGATGCCCGGCATGGTCAGACCCAGCTGGGGCCCGACGACGTGGACGATGCCCTGCTCCTTGTCGCCGAGGGAGTGCAGGCGCATCCCGAACTCGGCGGCGTTGCGGCGCAGCGTCTCGATCTGGGTCCGGCTCGTGAGATCGGCGATCGGCTTGTCGATGTCGAGCGTCGGGGTGTTGTGGTCCTCGGTCGCGATCGTGAGGTCGAGGCGCCGGACGGGCCGTCCTTCGGCGCGCAGGCCGTCGAAGGCCTGCGGGCTCGTCACCTCGTGCACGAGGTGCAGGTCGATGTAGATGAGGTCGGGCTCGCCGCCCTCGCCCTTGACGACGAGGTGGTCGTCCCAGACCTTCTCGGCGAGGGTGCGGGGACGATCGGGAATCGCAGTGCTCATGGTGTCTCGTTCTCCAGAAAGGGGATCACGCCCGCGACGGACTCCGCGACGAGGACGGGCTCAGAACGAGGTCTCGTCGCGGCCGCTAAGAAGGAGGCGAGCGATCCGCACGCGGCCAGAATACCACCGTGCCGCGCGCCGCCCGCCCGCCGCGGGGCGTAACACCGCGTCGCAATCCCCGGCGCCGGACACTCCGGCGTGGGACGCTGAGCACGGGAAGCGCGACAGGAGGACGCCGTGGGAGCGGGAACGGACGCCGGGTTCACGACGCGGCAGGTGCACATCGGGTCGGATGCCGTCGCGGCGACGCCGCGCGCCCTGCCCATCCACCTGACGGCCGGCTTCACCTTCGACTCGTTCGACGACGCGGCCGCGCACTTCGGGGTCGGCGACGGCTTCGGCTACACGCGCACCGGCAACCCGACCGTGGATGCCGTCGAGCGCAAGCTCGCCTCGCTCGAGGGCGGCGCGGAGGCGCTGCTGCTGGCGAGCGGCCAGGCCGCGATCACGGTCGCGCTCCTCGGCCTCGTCGCGGCGGGCGAGCACATCGTCAGCTCGACGCACATCTACGAGGGCACCCGCGGTCTGCTGCTCGACAACTTCGCCCGACTCGGCATCGCCGTGGACTTCGTGGACGACATCGCCGACCCGGACGCGTGGCGACGCGCCATCCGCCCCTCGACGCGGGTCCTCCTCGCGGAGTCGATCGCGAACGCCCGCAACGACGTCCTCGACATCGCGGCGGTCGCGGCGGTCGGGGACGAGCACGGCATCCCCCTCGTCGTGGACAACACCTTCGCGACCCCGTACCTCGTGCGGCCGCTCGAGCACGGCGCCGCCGTCGTCGTGCACTCGGCGAGCAAATTCCTCGCCGGGCAGGGCGCGGTGCTCGGCGGAGTCATCGTCGACGAGGGCCGCTTCGACGCCGCCCGCGCGGCGGGACGGTTCCCGCATCTGACGGCGACCGCCGCCGGCCCGAGCCTGTGGGAGCGGCACGGCGGACGGGCGCGCATCGCCTATTTGCGGGAGAGCGTCGCACCCCGCTTCGGTCCGACGCCGTCGCCCCTGAACGCGTTCCTGATCGGCCAGGGCGTCGAGACGCTGAGCCTGCGGGTGCAGCGCCAGAGCGAGAACGCGCTCGCGGTCGCCCGGTGGCTGGAGGGTCGTCCCGAGGTCGCCCGCGTGGACCACGCGGGCCTGGAGTCCCACCCGACGCACGCCACCGCGCAGCGCTACCTGCGGGGCGGCTTCGGCTCGGTGTTCACGGTCACGCTCCGGGGCGGACTCGCGGCCGCGCGGTCCGTCGTCGACGGCCTCCGGGTCATCACCCACATGACGCACCTGGGCGATGTGCGCTCCCTCGTGCTGCACCCCGCGTCCACGAGCCACACCCACCGCACGGCGGCGCAGCAGCGCGCCCACGGCGTGGAGCCGGGGACGCTCCGGCTGTCGATCGGCATCGAGGACGTCGGGGATCTCATCGCCGACCTCGGCCGCGCGCTCGACGAGGTCGCCGCGGCCACGGCGGACAGCGCCGACCGGGTGGTCGCGTGAGCCGGCTCCAGCACTTCGGGTGGTTCCTCGCGCGCGGCTTCGGCCCGCACGGGTGGGGGCACCCGTACCTGGACTGGAACTACCGGTGGACCGAGCCCGCGCTCTACCAGGATGCCGTCCGCGCCCTCGAGCAGGCCGGCTTCGACCTCCTCATCATCGAGGACGCGCCCTCGCTCGGCTCCCCGACGACCATCGACCTGCGCGTCCGGCAGGCGTTCGGCGGTCCCAAGCTCGACCCGCTGCTCCTCGCGCCCTACCTGTTCGCCGCGACGCAGCACCTCGGGGTCGCGCCCACCGTGAACCCCGCGGCGTACCTGCCCTACACGGCGGCGCGCCAGTTCGCGACGCTCCAGCACCTGAGCGGGAACCGGCTGGGCCTGAACGTCGTCACCGACACCGGGAGCGCGCGCCACTTCGGCGCCGCACCGCCGCTCGGCCACGATGCCGCCTACGACCGCGCCGAGGAGTGGCTCGGCGGCATCCGGGATCTCTGGCGCAGCTGGCCCGATGACGCGCTCCTGGCCGACCCGGTGCGGGGCCGCTACGCGGACGGCACGCGGCTGGATGCCGTCCCGCACCGCGGCGAGCACTTCGCGTTCGACGGGCCGCTGAACTTCGTGCCGTTCACGGACGGCGAGCCGGTCATCGTCTCCCCCGGCGGCTCGGGACGCGGGCTCGGCTTCGCGGGCCACAACTCCGACATCCAGCTGGCGCTCGCGCCGCTGGACGAGCAGAGCATCCGGGGCTACCGCGGGAAGATCCACGACGCCGCGCGCGCGGCGGGTCGCCGCCCCGAGGACGTCACGATCCTCTTCGCGATCCAGCCCGTCCTTACCTCATCGCCCGAGGAGGCCGACCGGCTCGTGGCCGCCTCGGCGCATCCCGATGAGGCGACGCTGCTCCAGATCGCCGAGCGGCAGTCCAGCGACCTGGAGACCGATCTCACGGCGCTGAGCCTGGACGCACCGCTCGACCTCGCCGTGTTCGGCGAGCACGTGTCGCACGGCAGCATCCGCCGCCTCGTCGGCGCGCACGGCCCGGACGCGACGCTCCGCCAGATCCTCACGGCGCACGCCCGCCTCGGGCGCCTCCGCGACGGCTCCGGCTTCGTCGGCACGGCCGGCGAGCTCGCCGACCGCATCGAGGAGCTCGGCACGTGGGGCAACGACGGCGTGCTGCTGTGGGGCGATCTGCACCCCGTCACGGTGCACCGGATGCTGGACGAGCTCGTGCCCATCCTGCGCCGACGCGGCATCCTGCGCGCGGAGTACTCCGGCGGCGGGCTCCGCGCGAACCTGCGCTCGTTCTGACGGGAGACGCCGCAGGGGCCGGTCCGCGGACCGACCCCTGCGACGCGGCGGATCAGGCCAGGTCGTTCTCCGCGAGCCACGCGGTCGCGATGTCCTCCGCCGACTTCTGCTCGTCCTGCGACTGCACGTTGAGCGAGACCAGGCCCTCCGGCGTGAGAGCGGCGCTGACGGCGTTGATGACGTCGGCGATCTCCTCGGCGATGTCCGCGTTCACGAGCGGCACGACGTTGGACGCCAGGAACAGGGCCTCCGGGTCTTCGAGGACCCGCAGCTTCTGCGTCTGGATGCGCGGGTCGGCCGTGTAGACGTTCGCCACGTTGACGGTGTCCGCGACGAGCTCCTCGACGGTCGTGTCACCGGTCGCCTCGAACGCGACGTCGACGCCGTACGTCGACTTCAGGCCGTCCGGCCCGTACGGGCGCTCCGCGAGCTCGGCGGGGCCGCCGAGCGTGAGCGGCGTGGAGACGTTCGCGAGGTCGGCGATCGTGGTGAGGTCGTTCTCCTCGGCGAAGGCCTCGGTCACGGTGTACGAGTCCTGGTCGCTCGCGGTGGACTGCTCGAGGACGGTGAGGCCCTCGGGCAGGGCGTCGGCGAGGGCCGTGTAGACGTCCTCGGGGCTCCGCGCCTCGGTCTCCGCGTCGTAGAACTGCAGCAGGTTGCCGCTGTACTCGGGGAAGAGGTCGACCTCGCCGCTCTCCAGCGACGGCAGGTAGGCGTCGCGCTGACCGATGTTGAAGGTGCGCTCGACCTCGAAGCCGGCGCCCTCGAGCGCCTGCGCGTAGATCTCGGCGATGATCTCGTTGGAGTAGTAGGCCTGCGAGCCGACCACGATCGTGTCGGTCTCGCCGCCGGCCGGCGTGGACTCCTCGGCGAGCGGGTCGCTCGTCCCGCAGCCGGCGAGAGCCAGCGATGCGGTCAGGGCGAAGGTCGCGATGCCGAGCACGCGCTTCTTCCGTGCTGTGAACATGTGCGTTTCTCTCTTTCGGTGGTGATGGGGTCAGGCCGGCGCCGAACGGCGCCGGGTGGTCTTCGGAACGGAGTGGCGATCGGATGCCGCGCGCACGCCGCGCGGGACGGCGAGCCGCTGCGCGAGCGCGAACAGACCGTCGACGGCGAGGGCCAGCGTGGCCACGAGCAGCGCACCGCCGAGGACCATGTCGAAGCGGCGGAGCGGGATGCCGGTGATGATGTACTGCCCGAGGCCGCCGACGTTCAGGTACGCCGCGATCGTCACGGTCGCGATGACCTGCAGCGTCGCCGCCCGGATCCCGCCGACGAGGAGGGGAAGACCCAGCGGGACCTCGATGCGCCAGAGCACCTGCCACTCGGTCATGCCCACGGCACGCCCCGCGTCGACCGTCGTGCGGTCGATGGCCTCGAACCCCGTGTAGGCGCCGGCGAGGAGCGAAGGGATCGCGAGGAGGACGAAGGTGATGACGGCGGCCTCGGGCTTGTGCAGGACGCCCAGGAGCAGGACGAGGAGGATCATGAGCCCGAACGAGGGGATCGCCCGCGCCGCGCCGGAGACGGCGACGGCGGCGTCGCGCCCGCGACCCGTGTGTCCGACGAGCCAGCCGATCGGGATGGCGATCGCGGCGGCGATCAGCACGGAGACGAGCGTCAGCAGCAGGTGCTGGCCGAGCGCCTCCGGAATGGACGCGGTGCGGGACCGGTCGCCGTTCAGCAGCCACTCGACGGCGTCGATGATGAGGTTCACGCCGGGGCCTCCACGGGGACGACGGCGCGGCTCGACGCGGCGCGGGCCGTGGACGCGCGGCGCGTCCACGGCAGGAGGACGCGGCCGGCCAGCACGAGCGCCAGGTCGACCAGCAGGGCGATGAGCCCCACCGCGACGAGGCCCGCGAGCACTTCCGGGATGATGCGGCGCTGCAGTCCGTTCGTGAACAGGTAGCCGAGGTTCGTGACGCCGATCAGGATGCCGACGGTCGCGAGGGCGATCGTGCTGGCGGCGGTCACACGCAGTCCCGCCAGGATGACGGGGCCGGACAGCGGCAGGTCGACGGCCCAGAAGCGCCGCACGGGTCCGTAGCCCACGGCGGTCGCCGCGAGACGCACGTCGGGATCGACCGAGGCCAGACCTTCCGCCACGGACCTCGTCAGCAGCGCGACGGCGTAGATCGTCAGCGCGGTGATGAGGTTCGCCTCGCTGAGGGCGCTGATGCCGAAGATCACCGGCAGGATCGGCAGGAGCGCGAGGGACGGGATCGTGTACAGGAGCCCCGTGACACTGAGGATCGCGCCACGGGCCGCACGGTAGCGCCATGCCAGCCACCCGAGCGGCAGCGAGAGCACCAGCCCCAGGACGAGCGGCGGGACGCTCTGGCGGACGTGCACGATCGACAGCTGCAGGATGAGGTCGAGGTTGTCGAGGACCCAGCTCACGACGGGGCATCCCCCCGGACGAGCGCGCCCTGCGTGCGCCCCAGCCCGTCGACGACGACGGTGCCGTTCGCCGTCTCCTTCAGCCGCAGCGCCCGCTTGCCGCGCTCGGAGCCGATGAAGTCGGCGACGAAGGCACTCGCGGGCGCCTCGATGATCTCGCTCGGACTGCCGACCTGCGCGATCGTGGCGCCCTTCTCGAGGATCACGACCTGGTCGCCGAGGAGGAACGCCTCATCGATGTCGTGCGTCACGAAGACGACGGTCTTGTCGAGCTCGCGCTGCAGACGGATGACCTCCTGCTGCAGCTCGGCGCGGACGATCGGGTCGACGGCGCCGAACGGCTCGTCCATCAGCAGGATGTTGGGGTCGGACGCGAGACCGCGGGCGACCCCCACGCGCTGCTGCTGGCCGCCGGAGAGCTGGCTCGGGTAGCGGTTCGCGAGCGATCGATCCAGGCCCACGACGTCGAGGAGCTCGAGCGCGCGCTCGCGCGCGGCACGACGCGGCGTGCCCTGCAGCAGCGGCACGGTCGCGACGTTGTCGACCACCGAGACGTGCGGCAGCAGGCCGCTGTTCTGCATGACGTACCCGATGCTGCGCCGCAGGCGCACGGCATCCTGCCCCTGGATGGGATCGCCGTCGATGAGGATCGTCCCGGACGTGGGCTCCACCATCCGGTTGATCATGCGCAGCAGGGTGGTCTTGCCGCATCCCGAGGAGCCGACGAAGACGGTGGTCTTGTGGGCCGGGAGCACGAGGCTGAACGCGTCGACTGCCAGCGTGCCGTCGGGATACTGCTTGGTCACGTCGCGGAACTCGATCACGGGCGCACCTCCTGCAGCAACTCAAGCACAGGCGGGCGACACCCGGCGCGGGGGTGTAATCCGGCGACACCGTCCGGTAAAGTCCCGGCAGCCGGTGCCGGCGACCTCAGTCGCGCTGGTCCGCGTGGGGCTGCTCCACGACGGCGGGCGTGCCCTTCTCCTCCGCGACGGCGGTCGCCGCGGCGACAGGCGTGCCGGACTCGTCCCGCCGGCTGTCGCGCGCCGACGCGATGAGGCTCGCCACGGTCGCGACGACCATCGAGACGATGATCACTCCGAGCGACATCCACGTGGAGATGTCGGGGACCCACTCGATGTGCTCGCCGCCGTTGATGAACGGGACCTCGTTCTCGTGCATGGCGTGGAAGATGAGCTTCACGCCGATGAACGCGAGGATGAAGGCGATCCCGTAGTGCAGGTACCGCAGGCGGTCGAGGAGGCCGCCCAGGAGGAAGTACAGCTGGCGCAGGCCCATGAGGGCGAAGATGTTGGCCGTGAAGACGATGAAGGCGTTCTGCGTGATGCCGAAGATCGCCGGGATCGAGTCGAGCGCGAACAGCAGGTCCGTCACCCCGATCGCGGCGAAGACGATGATCATCGGCGTGAACATCCTCTTCCCGTCCACGACCGTGCGGACCTTCGAGCCGTCGTACGTCTCGCTGATGTCGACCGTGCGACGGAGGAGCCGCACGATGAACGTCTCCTGCTTGACGTCCTCGTCGTGGTCGCCGCCGGGGAAGGCCTGCTTCCACGCGGTCCAGATGAGGAAGGCGCCGAACAGGTAGAAGATCGGCAGGAAGTTCTCGATGATCGCGGCGCCCAGCAGGATGAAGATGCCGCGGAGGACGAGCGCGATGATGATGCCGACCATCAGCACCTTCTGCTGATACCGGCGCGGCACCGAGAACTGGGACATGATCAGCACGAACACGAACAGGTTGTCGATCGAGAGGCTGTACTCGGTCAGCCAGCCGGCGACGAACTGCCCCGCGTACTCGCCGCCCGCGAACCACCACATCAGACCCGCGAAGACGAGCGCCAGAGCGACGTAGAAGAGGACCCACAGGGTCGATTCCTTGTTGGACGGGATGTGCGGTCGCTTTATGACCAGCAGCAGGTCGGCGACGAGGATGATGAGGAGGACGGCCATGGAGCCGATCTCGAACCAGACAGGGAGGTCCATACGGGCCTTTCAGGAGGGGTGACGGAACGTCGAAAGTCTCTCCCCCGCACGTGGTGCGGCGCGCGCCCGGGGTCTCAGCGACGGGACCCGTGATGACGGACGCGCGAGGACGGGATACTCCCTCTCGCGTGTTCCAGGATACAGGGAGCCCTGCGGTGCCCGCGCCGTGAGACGCTGTGGCCGTGGACGACACTCCTGGGGTGAGAGACGATGAGGACACGATGACCGAGCCGGCCGTGCGCACCGACGCCGCGCTCGTCGCTGCGGCGGCGAGCGGGAGCGACGAGGCGTTCCGCGCGCTGTACCGGGCGTACGTGCGCCCGGTGTACTGGCTCGCGTACGGCATCCTCGGCAACACCGTGGATGCGGAGGACGTCGCACAGGAGACGTTCCTCGCGGCGTGGCGGAAACTGCCCGGGATGGAGCTGGCGGGGGAATCGCTTCTCCCCTGGCTCGCGACGATCTGCCGGTTCCAGTGCGCGAACCGCATCCGGCGCCTCAAGCGCGACCGCATCCACACGGCGGCCGCTGCCGACGAGACCCTGCCGGCGACGGTGGACGTCGAGGAGCAGGTCATCACGGCGGCGCTCGCGGAGCGCATCCTCGCGGAGGTGTCGACGCTCAGTCCGCTGGACCAGCAGATCTTCCGGCTGTGCGCGACGGAGGGCTATGCCTACCAGGCAGCCGCGGAGCAGCTCGGCGTGTCGCACGGGGTCGTCCGCAATCGTCTCTCCCGCATCCGCACCCAGGTGCGGACTGCCATCGGAACGGAGGGGACATGAACGTCGAAGATGTGACACTGCCCGAGCTCGCCGACGACCGCGTCGACGAGATGGAAGAGGCGCTGTTCGCCGCGATCGCGGCCGAGCGCGCCGCCCGGACGGCGGCGCACGTCGACGAGGACAGGAAGCGGCGCGCGCGCCGCGGCCGCTGGTGGATCGGCGGCGCCGCCGCGGCGGCCGTCGTGATCGCGGCCGCCGTCGTCGGGCCGCAGCTGGGCGGGCTCATGGGGGTCGGCGCGGCGAGCACTGCGGACGAAGCCGGTGCCCCCGAGGTGTGGACCGACGGCAGCGTGGGCGAGGAGTCCGGCGGTGATTCCGGAGGTGATGCCGGATCCGCCACCGAACCGGGCGCCCTGGCTCCGGATGCGGACCTGGCGCGCGAGATCATCGCGACGGCGTCCGCGTCGGTGCAGGTCGACGACGTCGCTGCGGCGGCGCGGGAGATCGGCGATGCCGCGGAGCGGGCCGGCGGCTACGTCGAGACGCTCAGCCTCGCAGGCGAGGGTCAGGCCGCGCCCGACGTCATCGGGGACGGCGGCGACGTCTGGACCTCCCCGTCGGGCACGTGGATCACCGTGCGGGTGCCGGCCGACGAGCTGACCGCCCAGACCCGCGCGCTCGCCGACGTCGGCGACGTCATGGCGTCCCAGCTCGAGAAGCGCGACGTCACGACGGAGGCGGTCGACCTGCGCGCGCGGATCGACGCACTCAAGGCCTCGGTGACGCGGCTCACCGACCTCATGGCCGAGGCGAGCTCGACCGCCGACCTGCTCGCCGCCGAGAGCGCGCTCGCGCAGCGCCAGGCGGAGCTGGAGTCCTACCAGCAGCAGCTCGCGTCGATCGATGACCAGGTGGCCATGTCGACCCTCACGGTGACGCTGTACGAGCCGCAGGAGGTCGTGAAAGCCGATCCCGCCGGCTTCGGCGACGGCCTGGCGGCCGGCTGGAGCGGGCTCGTCGCGACGGTCAACGGGATCGTCATCGGGCTGGGCTTCCTGCTCCCCTGGATCGTCGTCCTCGCCGTCCTCGGGCTCATCGTCTGGGCCGTCCGGTCGGCGCGTCGCCGGCGGCGGGCTGCGGTGGCGCCGGACCCGGAGGCCTGAGCGGACCCCGTCGGGAATGCCGAAAGCCCGGTCCTCGGACCGGGCTTTCGTGTTGGTGACCCCAGCGGGATTCGAACCCGCGTTACCGCCGTGAGAGGGCGGCGTACTAGGCCGCTATACGATGGGGCCGTTTCACGCAACCGTTCGATTATGCCATGCCTCTCGCGGCTCGGCCAAATCGAGGCCGGAGCTTGCTCGAACGCCCCCGGCACGCGTTGACTGGGCTCATGCGCGTCACCAAGCACGAACATGCCTGCCTCCGTCTCGAGCGCGAGGGCAAGACCCTCATCGTCGACCCCGGGTCCTTCACGCTCCCCCTCGCGGAGCTGCAGGACCTGATCGGGATCGTCCTCACGCACGAGCACCCCGACCACTGGACGTCCGAGCATCTGGATCGCCTCCTGAAGGCCGCGCCGGGAACCCCCATCTACGGTCCGGCGGGTGTCGCGGCGGCCGCGGCGGGCTTCGACATCATCACCGTCTCCCCCGGGGAGACGGTCGAGCTCGAGCCGTTCACACTCGAGTTCTTCGGCGGGCAGCACGCCGTCATCCACGAGACGATCCCCGTCGTCGACAACGTGGGCGTGCTGGTGAACGACGAGTTCTACTACCCCGGCGACTCCTACACCGTTCTGGACGGGAAGGACGTGCGGCTGCTCGCGGCGCCCGTCGGCGCCCCGTGGCTCAAGATCGGCGAGGCCATGGACTTCGTCCTCGCGGTGGCCCCGCGCCGCTCGTTCGGCACCCACGACATGACGCTGTCGCAGATCGGCCGCGAGATGGGCCGGCAGCGTCTCCGGTGGGCGACCGAGCAGGGCGGCGGGGAGTTCCTCGCGCTCGACCCCGGCGAATCGGTCGACCTCTGACCGTCCGCACGTGAGACGACGGATGCCGCGGGCCCCGAAGGGCTCGCGGCATCCGTCGTTCGTGCGTGGCGCGGTTCAGGCCTCGGCGTCGTGGTCGACCTCGAGGAAGGCCGCGAGCGTGTCGAGCGCCGACTCGGCGCCGTCGCCCTCCGCCTTGAGCGTCACCACGGTGCCCTGCGTGGCGCCCAGGCCCATGAGGCTCAGGATGCTGCCCGCGTTGAGGTCCGCTCCGCCGGGGACGGCGATGGTGACCGGGACACCGGTCTCCTGCACCTTCTGGACGAAGAGCTTCGCCGGGCGGGCGTGCAGGCCCGAGCTGCTCGCGATGGTGGCGGTACGTTCTGCCATGTCGTTCTCCTGTTCGGTTATGCCGCGACCGGGGCGACGACGGCTGCCTCGGCCTGGATGGGGTTCCTGTGGCCGACGAACTTCTTGAGCACGACGATCAGGACCGCTGAGACGACCGTACCCGCCACGAGCGCGACCAGGAAACCCCACACCGGGGCGATGGCGAACAGCACGAAGATGCCGCCGTGCGGGGCGAAGCTCGTGACGCCGAACCACATGCTGAGTGCGCCGGTGACAGCACCGCCGACCATCGAGGCCGGGATGACGCGCAGCGGGTCGGCCGCGGCGAACGGGATGGCGCCCTCGCTGATGAAGGCGGCGCCCAGCAGCCACGCGGCCTTGCCGTTCTCCCGCTCGACGGGGGTGAACAGCGGACGCGCCATCACCGTCGAGGCGAGGGCCAGGGCGAGCGGCGGCACCATGCCGGCGCACATGACGGCCGCCATGATGAGGTACGGCGCCACGTTGCTGTCCGATCCGGCCGCGAGCCCCGTGGTCGCGAAGACGTAGGCGACCTTGTTGACGGGGCCGCCGAGGTCGAAGCACATCATGAGACCGAGGATGACGCCGACGCCGATGACGCCCGCGCCGCTCTGGGTGAGCGCCGTGAGGCCGTCCGTGAGCCAGGTCATGAGGGTCGCGATCGGGCGGCCGAGGAAGAGGATCATGAGACCCGACGCCACGATGGATCCGACGAGCGGGATGATCACGACCGGCATGAGTCCGCGGAGCCAGCGCGGCACCGAGAGGCTTCCGAGCCACCACGCGACGACGCCCGCGAGCAGGCCGCCGATGATGCCGCCGATGAACCCGGCGTTCATGGTCACGGCGACGGCACCGGCGACGAAGCCCGGTGCGATGCCGGGCCGGTCGGCGATCGCGAAGGCGATGTAGCCGGCGAGGGCCGCGACGAGGAAGCCCATCGACGTGACGCCGATCACGAACGCGACCGAGCCGAGATACTGGCCGAGGGGGCCGAGGTCGGACGTGATGTCCTCGGTCGGCAGGTTCCACAGCGAGTTGGCGATGATGACCTTCGCCGCGTTGTCCGTGACGCGGTACCCGCCCAGGAGGAACCCGAGGGCGATGAGCAGGCCGCCGCCGGCGACGAAGGGGATCATGTAGCTGACGCCGGTGAGGAGGATCCGCTGGATCCGGGTCCCCCAGGACAGCTGGGCGGACGAGGTCGTGCTCGTCCCCGTCGTCGCGGCGCCGGCGCTCACCCGGGCGGCGGACGGGTTGCCCGCGGCCGCGACGGCTTCCGCGATGAGCTGGCGCGGCTGCTCGATGCCCCGCTTGACACCCGAGCGCACGACCGGCTTGCCGGCGAAGCGACCGAGTTCGCGGACGTCGACGTCGGTCGCGAAGATGACGGCATCCGCGTCGTCGATGACCTGCTGCGGCAGCGCCTGGTAGCCGCTGGAGCCCTGCGGCTCGACGGCGAGGTCCACGCCCGCCGCGACGCCCGCGGCGGTCAGTGCGTCGGCGGCCATGAAGGTGTGCGCGATGCCGGTGGCGCAGGAGGTGACCGCGACGATGCGGGCCGGGCGGCCGTCGATCGTCGAGCCGTCCGGGACGGTCGCGGCGGCGGGCGTCGGCGGCGCCGCAACGGGGGCGGGCGCCGGCGCATCCGAGATGGCATCGCGGACGATCGCGACGACCTCGTCCGCGGTGGTCGCGGCGCGCAGCCCGGCGAGGAAGTCCTCCCGCATGAGGCTGCGGGCGAGCTTGGACAGGACGGCGAGGTGCTCCTCGGCGGCCGTGTCGGGAGCGGCGATGAGGAAGACGAGGTCGGCGGGGCCGTCCGGCGCGCCGAACGCCACGGCCGGCTTCAGCCGGGCGAACGCGAGGCTCGCCTGGGTGACCGCGGCGCTCTTGGCGTGCGGGATGGCGATGCCGCCGGGGAGCCCGGTCTCGTCCTTCTGCTCCCGCGCCCACGCGTCGTCGGCGAGGGCGGCGCCGTCGGTGGCGCGCCCCTCTGCGGCGACGCGTGCCGCGAGGGCGCCGATGACGGCGCGCTTGTCGTCGCCGAGCGACTCGTCGAGGCTGACGAGTGCCGGCGTGATGGTCTCTGCCACGGTGACCTCCAGTGGTCGTTGTCGTTTGTCGAGATGGATGGGGATGTGCTCGCGCGGTCGCGCGTCAGGGGGTGAGCGTCCGCACCGGCACGTCACCGGCGGGGAGATCGTCGGGAGTGGGCGCCTGCGTGCCCGGGAGGGCGGCCGCGGCGGAGCCGTACCGGATGCCGGAGCGGACGCACTCCTCGGGTCCGGCGCCGGCGACGTGGGCGAGAAGGAAGCCGGCGAGCGAGCTGTCCCCCGCGCCGACGGTGCTGCGGACGCGGGTCGGCGGCGGGGTGCCGTGCCAGGCGCCGGTGGCGTCGACCAGCACGGCGCCTTCGCCGCCGAGGGTCACGAATGCCGCGGCGACCTTGCCCGGCACGATCGCGCGGGCGAGGGCGTGCACGGCGTCGGCCAGCGGGACGGACGCGTCCAGTCGTCCCCCGGTGAGCTCGACGAGCTCGTCGTCGTTGGGCTTGATGAGGTCGGGCGCACCATCGGCGACCACGGCGCGCAGCGCCGCACCCGACGTATCCACCGCGATGCGCGGAGCGCGTTCGCCCCCGCGCGCCCGCACCGCACGGATGACGGTGACATAGAAGTCGTCCGGGAGTCCGGGCGGCAGGGAGCCGGCGAGCACGACCCACTGAGCGCCCTCTGCGGCACGGGCGACCGCCGCGACGAGCCGGTCCGCGTCGTCGGCGGAGAGCACGGCGCCCGGCAGGTTGAGCTTTGTCGTCTCCCCCGCCGGGTCGGTGATCGTCACGTTGGCGCGCGTCGCGCCTGCCGCGGCGACCGGAAGCACCGGGATGCCGGTGTGGCGGAGGGCGGCGGCGAAGGGGTCGTCGGCATCCAGGGGCAGCACGGCGAGGGTCTCCACGGCCGCGGCGTGCACGACGCGGGCGACGTTGATCCCCTTGCCGCCCGCGTCCTCGCGAGCCGACAGCGCGGCCTGCACGGCTCCGGGCTGCAACGGCTCGGCCAGGGTGATCGTGCGGTCGAGGGAGGGATTGGCGGTGAGCGTGACGATCATGCGAGCCACACCTCCGTCCCGGCCTCGTCCAGTGCCGCCGCGAGTGCCGCGGACGGCGGCGCGTCGGTGACGAGGACGTCGATCTCGTCCAGGCCGGCGAAGGAGACGAGGAGGTCGGCATCCAGCTTGTCGGCGTCGGCGACGAGGATGACCCGCCGCGCGGAGGCGACCACGGCGCGCTTGACCGCAGCCTCGTCGGGGTCGGGGGTGCTCACCCCGAAGTCCGCGGAGACGCCGTTGGCTCCGATGAACGCGATGTCCGGCCGGAGGTGCTCGATGGCCGCGACGGTCTGTGCGCCGACCGCGGCCGCGGTCAGGCCGCGGACGCGTCCGCCGATGGCCGTCAGGTTCACTCCCCCCGCGCCCGCAAGCAGGTGCCCGATCGTCATGGCGTGCGTGACGACTTCGAGCGGCAGCTCGGGGTGCCGATCGGCGAGGAGCCGGGCGACCGCGGCCGTGGTCGTGCCGGCGTCGAGGTAGACCGAGACGGTCGCGCCGGGCACGAGCGCATCGAGGGCACGTCGGGCGATGGCCTCCTTCGCGGCGCTGCGGCGCTCGGAGCGCTCCGCGAGCGACGGTTCGACGGTGCTGGTGCGCAGCGGGACGACGGCACCGCCGTGGACGCGCTGGAGGACGCCGCGGTGCTCGAGCAGACCGAGGTCGCGGCGGACGGTCTCCGTCGTGACGCCGAACCGCTCGGCGAGGTCGACGACCGCGACGCGTCCCTCCGTGTCGATGAGCTGCTCGATGAGCTGCTGTCGCTCCATTGCGTACAAGGTGACCTCCCGATCGGCAACAGAGTACAACAGAGATCAACACAGACGCAATGTTGTTTTGCATGGATTCCTCGCGGGGTCGGTATCCGCCGACGCCGCCCGCGATCGCGCCCCTGCGGCCGCGTTTGTGGAATGCCTACAAGGCACGGAGGTTCACCTCGATTGAGACTGAGTGTCGCCGCCAGAGCGATGCGGGCAATACTCGGGAATCGTCCGGCGCCTGTTAGCTTCGGGGAACTTCCGCGACACAGCCGTCGCGGGCGGTCCGTTCGCGGAGCGTCGGGACGGCGATCCATTCCCCGATCACGTGTCCACCGGCGCCAGCCGGAGTGCCCGCCACGCCTGCGTTCAGGCGCGAAACAACGGAGTCTCAATGACGAGTACCGACACGCACGCCCACGGGTTGGGCATGCGCATCACGGTCATCACCCTCAGCGTGCTGCTGGCGGCGATGACGATCCTCTACTTCCTGACGGCGGCGAAGCTCACCGCCGGCGCCGCCGAGCTCGACTCGGGCGCCGCGCGTGCTCAGGCCGGCGCATCGGACGTCGCCGACGGCGCGCAGCGCCTGGCCGCGGGAGCTTCCGAGCTCTCCGCCGGCGCCGGCCAGGTGAAGGACGGTGCGACGACGGCCTCCGAGGGCGCGACGAAGCTCGCCGACGGTGCCGCATCGGCCGCTGCGGGTGCCACCGCGCTGTCGGCGGGTTCCCAGACGCTCGCGACGGGCGCCGGCACCCTCGCCGACGGCACGGTCGCGAACCGCGACGGCGCGGTGCGCCTCCACGCCGGTGCGACGAAGGCGTCCGGCGGCGCGGGCCTGATCGCCGCGGGCGCGGGACGCCTGTCCACGGGCATCGACACGGCCAAGGCGGGCATCGACCGCCTCGACGCGGGCGCCGGCACGCTCGCCGCCGGCATGACGACCGCCTCCGACGGTGGCGCACTGCTCGCGACGGGTCTCGGCGGTGCCGCTGACGGCGCCTCGCAGCTCACCGCGGGCGTCGGCACCCTCTCCGCAGGCGCCGCACGCCTCTCCACCGGCGTCGCCACCGCATCGGCGGGTGCCGGCAGCCTCTCCGCCGGCCTCGCCTCCGCGGCATCCGGTGCCGCCCAGCTCGCCGGCGGAATCGCCGGTGCGGCGACCGGCGCCCAGAGCGTGAAGTCCGGCGCCGTGCAGCTCGACTCCGGCGCCGCGACGGCCCTCGCCGGTGCCACGCAGGCGGCTGCCGGCGCCGCGCCGGTGGCCGCCGGCGCCGCCGACGTCGCAGCGAACCTCGGCTCGCTCCGCGACTCGATCGCCGGCCTGGCCACGACGCTGTCCGCCGACCCCGCCAACGCCACGGTCGTCGCGTACCTCCAGGGGTTCGCGACCGCCGCCGGGAACATCAAGGCCGGCGCTGACTCCGTGAGCGGCGGGGCCGCCGCCGTCCGGGACGGTGTCGTGGGCCTCCGCGACGGCCTGACGACGCTGTCGGCCGGCGCTGGATCGCTGCGCACCGGTGCGGAGGGCCTCTCGACGGGTCTCGACACGCTCGCCACGAAGTCGGGCGAACTGTCGACGGGTGTCGGGACGCTGTCGGCCGGTGCGTCGAGCCTCGCGACCGGCCTTGCGACCGCGCGGGACGGTGCCGGCGAGATCGCGGGCGGCCTGTCCACCGTGGCGGCCAAGAGCGGCGAGCTCGCGACCGGCCTCCAGACGGCGAAGACGAAGTCCGCCGAACTGTCGGCGGGCCTCGGCAAGCTGAAGACCGGCGCGTCGGAGGTCTCCGGCGGTCTGTCCACGCTCCGCTCGAAGTCGGGCCAGCTCACCGCGGGCGGCGCGACGCTCGCCGGCAAGACGGGTGAGCTCGCGAGCGGCCTCGCCGAGCTGAACGCCGGCACGCAGCGACTCAACGACGGGTCGCTCCGCCTCATGGCCGGCGCGCAGAACCTCGCCACCGGCGCCGGGACGCTCGCCTCCGGGGCGACCTCGCTCGCCGACGGCACGGGCGCTCTCGCGGAGGGCGCCGGCAGCCTCGCCACGGGCCTCGGGGCACTGTCCACCGGCAGCACGACGCTCGCCGACGGCACGACGCAGCTCGCGGACGGCGCTGGCACGCTCGCCGACGGCTCGACCCAGCTCAGCGACGGGAACACCCAGATCGCGGACGGCACGGGCCAGCTGGCAGCCGGGACGTCGGGCCTCCTCCCGACCCTCCTGCCGTGGCTGTTCGGGGTCGCCATCGCGGGGCTCATCGCGCTCGCGCTGTGGGTCGGCCACCGCATCAGCCACCGCAACCGCGTGCGCGGGCTCGTCACGGCCTGACGCCGCAGACGACAGAAGGTCCCGGCCGATCGGCCGGGACCTTCTGCGCGTCAGGCGGACTGCGGCTCAGGCCTCGCTCATCGCGATGACCTCCGCCTGGCCGCGCGCGGCGAGGGCCGCCGCACGGGCGGCGATGCGGCGGGCCTGCTCGGCCTGTCCGGCATCCAGCGTCTCCTGGTCGACGGGGTAGCTCTCCACCTTGTTCACGCCGTTGTACTTCTCGATGTACGCGTCCAGCTCGGGGCCGGAGGTCCACGACGTGATGAGGCAGTAGCGGGGCTCGTCGCCGTCGTGCGTGGCGGCGTGCCAGAGGCGCTGCGTGTCGACGATGAGCTGCGCGCCGGCGGGGAGCGCGATGCGGGTCTCCTCGCTCGGGTCGGTGCGGTTCTCGCGCAGGACGAAGTAGCTGGTCTTGTCGTCGGTGAGGTTGAAGAAGCCGCGCACGACCCAGCCGGTGCCGTCCGGGTTCAGGCGGTTGTTGTCGTCCTGGTGCAGGTTGTAGAGGCAGTCGGCGTACGTGTTCGGCTGCAGCTCGATGATGCGGCAGCGACCGACGTTGGCGCCGGGCTCCTGCGCACGCTCGGTGAGGGTGGGCGCCTTCTCCGTCTGCTCCGGGATCCAGACGCCGTCCTTGTCGGTGCGCGGGGGCTTGTGGTTCCAGAAGCCGTTGCACTCGATCTCGCCCTTGGCGGATGCGAGCGGCGCGAAGCGCGTGTCGCCGGAGGACTTCCAGTCGACGTACTCGATGTCGAGCCACTCCTTGGGGTCGATCTCCTTGTTGTAGCGGTCGAGGACGACGTAGCCCGTCTCTTCCAGCGCCGCAGACTTGATGTAACCCATGATCTGAATCATGCCCTTTCGTAGAGGACCAGCACGTTTTTACAGGTCCAACTGCGGGCAAGCCTACCGAGGCGTCCTGCGAGGGTTCTGGAGCGCGGCGACTAAACTCGACCTGGCCCTGTGAGGAGCGATTCGGAGCACATGAGCACCGCCACGAATGTCGAAGCGACCGCCGTCAACACGATCGGCTGGCTCTCGGCATCCGACACCACGATCGTGGTCCCGGTGTACCAGCGCCAGTACCGGTGGGACATCGGCGGGTGCGAGCAGCTGCTCGGCGACATCCGCGCCGTCGCCGCAGCCGATGCCGGGGAGACCCACTTCCTCGGCTCGATCCTGTCGACGGCCAGCACGTCGCACGATGACGACGCCCACCTCGTCCTCATCGACGGGCAGCAGCGGATCACGACCCTCATGCTTCTCGTCGCGGCGCTGCATCACACGCTGCGCGGCCACGACCCGGCGACGGCCGCCGAGCTCGAACGGGTCCTCGTGCGCACCGACGACGCGACACGCACGAAGCTCCGCCCGCACCGCGCATGGGCCGACGTGTTCGAGAGCGTGGTGCTGGGAGACCGCTCCCCCGCCGACGACGAGCGCGAATCGCGGTTCGACGACAACTACGCGTTCTTCCGCAGTCAGATCCGCCCGGACGAGGCCGCGCACATCTGGCGCGGGCTGCAGCGTCTCGAGCACGTGTCGATCACGCTCGGCGCGGAGGCCAACGCCCAGCAGATCTTCGAGAGCCTCAACTCGACGGGCGAGCCGCTGCGCGATCACGAACTGATCCACAACTACGTCCTGATGGGGCTCTCGCATGCCGAGCAGAGCGAGATCGAGGAGCAGTTCTGGCTGCCGATCGAGCGGAACACCGGCCAGCAGATCGGGAGCTTCTGGCGCCACTACCTCGTGATGCTGACCGGTCGCGAGGTGACGGTCACCGGTGAACGCGGCGTCTACGACGCGTTCCGACACGAGTTCCCGCGCCTGGACGTCGAGACGCTCCGCGAGCGGGCGACGCAGTGGCGCGAGTTCTCCGAGATCTACCGGCTGCTGCTGGAACCCGCTGCGGCACCGGATGCCGAGGTCGGTCGCCAGTTCGGCTACCTCAACACGTTCGGTCGCGGCATGTACCCGCTCGTCATGCGGCTGTACCGCGATCACCGCCACGGGGCGCTGGGCGTCGATGAGCTGATCGGGGCGCTCGAGCATCTGCAGTCGCTCCTCCTCCGCCGGAAGATCGTCGGGATCTCCACCGACCGTCTCGTGGCGCGGCTCTGCCGGGCGATGGATGACGGGCGCGATGCGCTCGTCCGCGCGATCGCACGCATCACCCCGTCCGACGAGCGGGTGCGCGTCGGTCTCAAGTACGGCGATCTGCCGCACGCCCCCTATGTCCTCGGACGCCTGTCCGGGGTCGACGAGGTCGAGGGCCTCGACGTCGAGCACGTGTTCCCACTCGCCCCGTCGGATGACTGGAGCGGCGACGGCGCACGGCGCTGGGCCGACTACACCGACGACGAGCAGAACAGCCACCGCGCGCTCGCGCAGACGCTCGGCAATCTGGCGCTGCTCGAGGAAGACCTCGCCGATCGAGCACTGGACTCCTCGTTCGCCGCGAAGCGCGCGCTGTACGCACGGAGCCGCGTCGTGCCGACGCGCGAGCTCGCCGAGACGCCGGCATGGGGCACGGCGGCGATCGCCGCGCGGACCGAGCACCTGACCGACCTCTTCGTCCGCGTCTGGGAGCGCCCGGCGGTCGTGAGCATCGACGACGACAACCTGACGCCGGTCCTGGACGCCAAGCGCCGGCGCGGCTGGCCGCGCGGATGGCAGCGGGAGTTCGACTACGTCGAATACCGCGGCGAGCACTGGGAGGTCAAGGACGTCAGGTACCTCTTCAACCGGATCTTCAAGCGGCTCTGGGCCGACTCGCGGCAGAGCGTCGTCGACTTCAGCGCGCGCCGCGGCGGCCCGGTCTACCCCGCGATGGCCTGGAACGGCCAGTGGGACGAACTGGCCGAGGGGCAGTACCTCTACATGGGCTGGGACTCGAAGTACATGCTCACGGCGGTGCAGGGTGTCCTCGACGAGGCCGGCTGGGCGTCGGAGGTCTTCGTGAAGTACTCCTACATCGGCGACGCGATGCGCTGACGCGGGAGGACCTTGGCCCCCTCGCCGTCACGGCACGGCGCGGAGACTGATGGCGAACACCATCAGACCGAGGGGGAATCATGCACGCCGCCGTCGCAACCGCATTCGACAAGCCGCTCACCATCGAGGACCGGCCGATTCCGGACCCGGGGCCCGGACAGGTGCTCGTGCGCGTGGAGGCCTGCGGTCTCTGCCACACCGACATCCACGCGGTCCGCGGGGACTGGCCGGTGAAGCCGCCGCTTCCCCTCGTGCCGGGCCACGAGGGCGTGGGCATCGTCGAACGACTCGGCGACGGGGTGACGTCCCGCACCGTCGGCCAGCGGGTCGCCCTGCCCTGGCTGGGGCACGCATGCGGCGAATGCCGCTACTGCGTCGACGGCCGCGAGAACCTCTGCGAGAAGCAGTACAACACCGGCTACGCCGTCGACGGGTCGTATGCCGAGTACGTGCTCGCCGACGCACGGTTCGCCGTCCCGGTGCCCGCGGCAGTCTCCGCACTGGATGCCGCGCCGTTGACCTGCGCGGGCGTCACGACGTACGCGGCCGTCAAGGGCGCCCGGGTGGTGCCCGGCGAGCGGGTCGCCGTCTTCGGGATCGGCGGGCTCGGGCACCTGGCCGTGCAGTACGCACGCCTCGTGGGCGGAATCGTCATCGCGATCGACGTCACGGAAGACAAGCTCCGCCTGGCACGCGAACTCGGCGCCGATCACGTCGTCAACGCGGCGGAGGCGGACCCCGTCGCGGAGATCCAGCGCCTCGGCGGCGCCGACGTGGCGATCGTGCTCGCGGTCGACCCCGCCGTGTTCTCCCAGGCCTTCGCCGCGCTGAACCGCGGGGGCCGCATGATCCTCGTGTCCCTGCCGGCCGACGGATCGCTCACGGTCCCGATCTTCGACACCGTGCTGAAGGGCATCTCGATCATCGGGTCGATCGTGGGGACGCGCCAGGATCTCATCGAGGTCTTCGACCTCCACGCGGCGGGGCGGACGACGGTGATCGCGGTCCCCCGCGCGCTGTCCACCGTCAACGACGCGATGGCGGCCGTGCTCGACGGCACCGTGCCGGCGCGCCTGGTGTTCACGTTGGAGGAGCCGCTCCCGGTGACGCCGCATCCGGCGTCCTGAAACGAGGAAACCCCCGCCTGAGCGGGGGTTTTCCTTGCTGGGGTACCTGGACTCGAACCAAGAACAAAGGTACCAGAAACCTCCGTGTTGCCAATTACACCATACCCCAAGGTGGTCCGGCCGAAGCCGTTCCGAAGGTCAAGCTTAGCCCACTCCGCGGGCCCCGCCAAACCGAGCGACGTGTCAGCCGAGGTGCGCGACGAGCGCGCGGAGGCGCCGCACCGACTCCGGCTTTCCGAGCAGCTCCATGGACTCGAAGAGCGGCGGTGACACCCGGCGACCGCTCACCGCGACGCGCAGCGGGCCGTACGCGACGCGGGGCTTCAGCGCGAGTCCGTCGATCAGGGCGGCCGAGAGGACGTCCTGGACGGACGCGGCGTCGAACGCCTCACCGGGCACCGATTCGAGCGCGTCGACGGATGCCGTCAGCACCTCCCCCGCGTTGGCGGGAAGGCCCTTCAGCGCGTCCTCCTCGTAAACGACCTCGTCGCGGAACAGGAAGCCGAGGAGTCCGGGAGCATCGCCGAGGAGCTGCATCCGCTCCTGCACGAGCGGGGCCGCGGCATCCAGGATCTCCTGCTGCACGGCCGTGGGCGGCTCGCTCACGAGGCCTGCGGCGGCGAGGTAGGGGACGAGGCGCGCCGCGAAGTCGGTCGGCTCCAGCATCCGGACATGGTCGCCGTTGATCGACTCGGCCTTCTTCTGGTCGAAGCGGGCCGGGTTCGGGTTCACGTTCACGATGTCGAACGCGTCGATCAGCTCCTGACGCGAGAACACGTCGCGGTCGGCGGCGATCGACCAGCCGAGGAGCGACAGGTAGTTCAGGAGTCCCTCGTGGATGAAGCCCTTGTCCCGCTGCAGGAAGAGGTCCGCCTTGGGGTCGCGCTTGGAGAGCTTCTTGTTGCCCTCCTCGCCGAGGACGAGGGGCATGTGCGCGAAGCGCGGCACGTACGCCGTGACGCCCGCGTCGATGAGCGCGCCGTACAGCGCGAGCTGGCGTGCCGTCGACGGCATGAGGTCTTCGCCGCGCAGGACGTGGGTGATGCCCATGAGCGCGTCGTCCACCGGGTTCACGAAGGTGTAGAGCGGGATGCCTCCCGCGCGGACGACGACGAAGTCGGGGAAGGACCCGGCCGGGAAGGTCACCTCGCCGCGGATCAGGTCGATGTAGGTGAGGTCGTGGTCAGGAACGCGCAGACGCCACGCGGGCTCACGGCCCTCGGCCCGGAAGGCCGCCCTCTGCTCCTCGGTGAGCGTGCGGTCGTGGTTGTCGTAGCCGAGCTGCTTCGCCCTGCCGTTGGCCTCGTTGCGGGCGTCGATCTCCTCGGCCGTCGAGTACGACTCGTACACGGCACCGGTCGCGATGAGCTTGTCGAGCACGCCGCGATAGATGTCGTGGCGCTGCGACTGGCGGTAAGGGGCGTGCGGACCGCCCTTCTCCACGCCCTCGTCCCAGTCGATCTCGAGCCAGGTCAGCGCGTCCAGGAGCTGACGGTAGCTCTCCTCGCTGTCCCGCGCGGCGTCGGTGTCCTCGATGCGGAAGACCATCTTTCCGCCGTTGTGGCGCGCGTACGCCCAGTTGAAGAGCGCGGTGCGGACCATTCCCACGTGCGGCAGTCCCGTCGGCGACGGGCAGAAGCGCACGCGGACATCGGAGCCGGAGGCGGTCGTGGTGCGGGGATCGGGTGCAGAAGACATCCGCCCCAGTCTAGTTCGCGCGGGGGCGGCGGCTTGGCGGGCCGGGACCGGTACCGATGTCGGAACCCCCTGGCACAGTGGAGGCATGGACGCACTCGCGGAGACCCCGGCACACCGGGCGCTCGCGGGCGTGCTGAACGACCTCCTCGCCGATCAGATGGAGGTCAACCGTCGCGCAGCGCTGCGCGCCGACGGCATCCGGGACGCGATCGACTACGCCCTCGGCCACCCGTATGTGTACACCCCGCTCGAGGGCGCCGCCGGCGCGCACGCGGCGGAACTCGCCGTCATGCTCGACATCTCACTGCGCCTGCAGCTCTCCGAGAACCGCATCCGGTCGGATGCCGCCGTCGCCCGCAGCGCCCGACAGCACCTCGCCCGCCTGTGGCGGCGCGCTCGCGAAGGCTTCGCACCGTTCGCTCTCGTCGAGGCCACGACCGACGCGATCGTGCGTCTCCTTCCCGGCCAGGACGCGGGTGCCGAGGCCCGCCGCCTCGCCGCGGAGGCCGTCGCGCTCGTCGACGAGGCCACGAGCGAGTGGGTGCTGACACTGCCCCCCGCCGCGTTCCGTCGGCGCCTCCGCATCCTGCTCGACCGTCTCGACCCGCGCGACGCGAGCACACGTCACCGGGACGCCTTCGCCGAACGGCGGGTCGTCGTCGAGGAGGACCAGGACGGCATGTCGTGGTTCGCGGTGCTGATGACGACGGCCGACGCCCTCGCCGCCCGGCGCCGGCTGACCGCGACCGCCAAGCACGTGCAGAAGACCGAACGCGGCGGACGCGACCGCGATCAGCTCCGCGCCGATCTCGCCTCCGCCTGGCTGCGCGGAGTGGGCACGCCGACCGCCGTCCAGACGAAGGTCTTCGTCACCGTCCCGATCGGCGTCATGGAGGGCAGAACAGCAGACGAGCACGGTCGCTGCACGATGTGCGGAGGATCCGGCTTCGCGGAGCAGGCCCGCGTCGTCGGCGGCGACACGATCGACCCGTTGACGGCGTCGCAGCTCTTCCTCGACGCGACGAGCTTCCGCCGCGTCATCCACGACCCCGCACGCGGCGTGATCGTCGATCTGGACCGGCGTCGCCGTCGTCCGACGACGGCGCAGCGGGAGTGGCTCGTCCTCCAGCACGGCACCTGCAGCCGCGACGGCTGCACGCGCCTCGCCCTCGACGCCGACATCGACCACATCACCGAGTGGAGCCGCGGCGGGACGACCGACCTCCGCTCGTTGCGGCCGCTCTGCCCCGCCGACCATGCGCGCCGACATTCCACCGCGATGCGCTTCCGATCCCGGCCGAATGGCACGGTGCAGGTGCTGACGCCCACCGGCTTCACGAGCGACGAGCCGCCGCCGTTCTGACGCGTGGCGTCCGACGCCCGGTCAGCGCCGCGCGTACGGGGACAGCACCGTCACGACGACGACGATGACGAGCGCCACGAGGGCGAGTCCTCCGTAGCCGATCCACCCGAGCACGACTCCGGCGAGCACCGATCCGACGGCGGCGGACAGGGTCATGATCGTGTCGCTGCGGCCCTGACGCCGGGGGCGCACGGCCGTGAGCGTGCTCTCGGTGAGCAGCGCCGCACCGCTGACGGTCGCCGCGCTCCACCCGAGACCCAGCAGGAACAGGGCGATGAGGACCGCGACCTGCGAGCGCGGCGCGAGGGCGGCGGTCAGCAGCGACGCCGCGAGGATCCCCTGGCCGAGGAGGATCGTCGGCAACCGCCCCCACCGGTCGGCGAGGATGCCGAAGACCGGCGACAGTCCGTACATCCCGAAGACGTGCAGCGCGATCGTGACGCCCACGATCGTCGTGACGTGTGCGGGATCGAGGTGGGCGAGGTGCACGGGGGTCATCGCCATGACCGAGGCCATCACGACGTGCGAACCGGCGACGGCGAAGATCGCATACCTCGCCGCGAGCGGGCGGTCGGTCTCGACGATGTGCTCGCGGCGGGCCTCGCCGCTGCGGGCGAGCCGCTGCGCCGTGAGGAGCGGGTCGGGGCGCAGCGCCGTGATGTACAGCGCGAACGCGGCGATCTGGGCGACGAGCGAGAACGCGTACGAGCCCGTGAGCGGCGGCATCCCGATCGCCTGCCCGAGCGCCTCCCCCGGCGTCAGCATGAGCGGTCCGACGACGCCGCCCACCGTGGTGGCCCAGACGACGGTGCCGAGGTCCCGGCCGCGGCGGTCGGAGGCCGCGAGGTCGGTTGCGGCGAATCGCGACTGCAGGTTTCCGGCGTTGCCGGCGCCGATGAGGATCACGCCGACCAGCAGCAGCGGGAACGACCGCACCGCGGCCGCCGTGATGACGGTCGCGATGCCGACGAGGGCGAGCAGATTGCCGAGGGTCAGCGCGACGCGACGACCTCGGGCGGCCGCGAGGCGCGCGAGCGGGATGGCGCACAGCGCGGCGCCGAGGGTGACCGACGCGGTCGCGAGACCGGACAGCGAGTCCTGCCCCGACAGGTCGGCCGCCAGCAGCGCGCCCAGCGAGACGGTCGCGCCGAAGGCGATCCCGCCGAGCACCTGTCCGGCCGCGAGGACCCTGACGGTGCGTCGCTGCAGCCCTGCCACAGCCTCCGGCGTCGTGACGGCGCGGTCCTCAGGCATTGCGCACGGTGTTGCGCAGCACTCCGAGTCCCGTGATCTCCACCTCGACGACGTCTCCGGCCTGGAAAGGGCCGATGCCGGCCGGCGTGCCGGTCAGGATGACGTCGCCGGGCAGCAGTGTGAAGGCCGCCGACGCGTACGCGATGATGTCGGGCACCGAGTGGACCATGTCGCTGATCGGCCCGTCCTGGCGCACCTCGCCGTTCACGCGCGTCACCACCCGCGCACCGCCGCCGAGATCGAAGTCGGTCTCGATGGCAGGACCCAGCGGGCAGAACGTGTCGAACCCCTTCGCACGAGACCATTGGCCGTCACTGCGCTGCAGATCGCGAGCCGTGACATCGTTGCCGATCGTGTAGCCGAGGACGTAGTCGAGCGCATTGTCGGCCGACACGTTCTTCGCGATCCGGCCGATGACAACGGCGAGTTCGCCCTCGAAGTCGGTGCGCTCGGACTGGGCGGGGCGGACGATCGCATCGTTGGGTCCGATGACCGCCGTGTTGGGCTTGAGGAAGAGCATCGGCTCGGCCGGCGCCTCCCCGCCCATCTCGGCGGCGTGGTCACGGTAGTTCTTGCCCACGCAGACGATCTTCGACCGCGGGATCACCGGAGCGAGCAGGGTGACCTCGGAGAGCGGCACGCGCTCCCCGGTGGTCTCGAAGCCGGTGAACATCGGGTCGCCGGAGAGCACGACGAGGTCGGTCTCGTCGACGATGCCGAACCGGATGGCGTCGTGGTGGCTGAAACGGGCGATCCGCACGGGTCAGCCGTCCAGCCGGACGAGCCAGCCGTGGGTGTCCTCGGCGCGACCGTACTGGATGTCGGTGAGCTGCTGGCGCAGCTCGAGCGCGAGCGTCCCGGTGGGCTGCACGTCCTCGAAGCCGGCGGCCTTGAGCGACCCGATGGGCGTCACGACGGCGGCGGTGCCGCACGCGAAGACCTCGACGATGTCGCCGGAGGCCACACCCTCGCGCCACTCGTCGAGCGAGACGGCGCGGCGCTCGACCGCGTGCCCGCGGTCCTCGGCGAGCTGCAGGATCGAATCGCGCGTGACGCCTTCGAGGATCGACGGGGAGTGCGGGGTCACGAGCGTCCCGTCCTTGCGGACGAACACGACGTTCATGCCGCCGAGTTCCTCGACGTTGCGGTCCTGATCGAGGAAGACGACCTGGTCGCAGCCGTTGTCGTACGCCTCGGCCTGGGGAAGCAGGCTCGCGGCGTAGTTGCCGCCGGTCTTCGCGGCACCCGTGCCGCCCTTGCCGGCGCGCGCGTAGTCCTCGCTGAGCCAGATGGTGACCGGCTGGACACCGCCCTTGAAGTAGGCGCCGGCGGGGCTCGCGATGACGTAGTAGGCGACCTTCGCGGCGGGGCGGACGCCGAGGAAGGCCTCCTTGGCGAACATGAACGGCCGCAGGTACAGGCTCTGGTCCTCACCGGAGGGCACCCACGCGCCATCGACGGCGACGAGCTCGCGGAGCGACTGCAGGAAGTACTCGACCGGCAGCTCGGGCAGGGCGAGGCGGCGCGCGGAGCGCTGCAGCCGGCGCGCGTTCTGGTCCGGGCGGAAGGTGTGGATCGATCCGTCCGCGTGGCGGTACGCCTTGATCCCCTCGAAGATCTCCTGCCCGTAGTGCAGGACGGCCGCCGCGGGGTCGAGCGAGATCGGGCCGTACGGCTGCACACGCGGACGGTGCCAGCCGCCGCGGGTGGACCAGCAGATGTCGACCATGTGGTCGGTGAAGTTCGTGCCGAAGCCGGGGCTCCGCAGGATCTCCTCGCGCTGGGCCGCCGACTTCGCGGCGAGGTTCTTGGTGACGGCGAACTCGAGCGGGGCGAGGTCGGTCTCGGAATCGATGAGGGTCATGTCAGTCCTGTTCCACGCGCTCCGTCGACGAGGGACGACGGGCGCATCCAGATTACGCCTGAACGCGCGCCGCGATCGCGTCGCCGACCTGCGCGGTCGTGCGGGCGGTGCCGCCGCGGCCCGCGATGTCCTCCTCGACCGCGCGGGTGACGCGCTGGGCCTCCGCCCCGAGCCCGAGGTGATCGAGCAGCAGGGCGACGGAGAGGATCGCGGCCGTGGGATCGGCCTTCTGTCGGCCCGCGATGTCCGGCGCCGATCCGTGCACGGGCTCGAACATCGAGGGGAACGCGCCGTCGGGGTTGATGTTCCCCGAAGCGGCGAGACCGATGCCTCCGGTGACGGCGCCGGCCAAGTCGGTGAGGATGTCGCCGAAGAGGTTGTCGGTGACGATCACGTCGAAGCGGCCCGGGTTCGTGACCAGGAAGATCGTCGCCGCATCGACGTGCAGGTAGTCTACGGCGACGTCGGGGTGCTCGGATGCCACCGCATCCACGATGCGCTTCCACATCCCCCCGGCGTGCACGAGCACGTTCGTCTTGTGCACGAGCGTCAGCTTCTTTCGGCGCCGCTCGGCCTGCGCGAAGGCATACCGGACGACCCGCTCGATGCCGTACGCCGTGTTGACGGACGTCTCGTTGGCGACCTCGTGGGGCGTGCCGGTGCGGATCGACCCGCCGTTGCCGACGTAAGGGCCCTCGGTTCCTTCCCGGACGACGAGGAAGTCGATCTCACCGGGCTCGGCGAGCGGCCCGGGCGCACCCGGGTAGAGCTTCGATGGTCGCAGGTTCACGTAGTGGTCCAGCTCGAAGCGGAGCCTCAGCAGCAGGCCGCGCTCGATGTTCGCGTCCTTCAGCCGCGGGTCGCCGGGCTGGCCTCCGACGGCGCCGAGGAGGATGGCATCCTGGCCCTTGATCGCCGCGAGGTCCCCGTCGGTCAGAGTATCGCCCGTCTCCAGATACCGGGCGGCGCCCAGCGCATAGCGCGTCTTCTCGAAGGCGACATCCGTTCCCACGGTCGCGGCGTCGAGCACCTTCTCGGCCTCGGCGACGACCTCCGGACCGATGCCGTCACCCGGAATGAGTGCCAGTTTGATGACGCGCGACATTGCTCTCCTCGCTCGGGGTGGGGGTCCCTCCCAGCGTACTGGCCGCGATGACCCCGGCCACGACGACGAGGCCCGCCCCGATGAGCGCCGTGACGCCCACGCCGGCGTCGAACGCATGCGCCGCGGCGTCGCGCAGCGCGTCGCCCAGCGCGCCGCCGACACCGTCCGCGGCGGCCATCGCGCCCGCGAGCGTCTCGCGCGCGGCGGCGGCGGCCGTGGCGGGCAGACCCTCGGGCAGCACGAGGCCGGAGCGGTAGAGCGCGGTGAGGATGCCGCCGAGGACGGTCGTGCCGAGCACGGCGCCGAGCTCGTACGCCGTCTCCGACACGGCGCTCGCAGCCCCCGCCTTCGCCGGCGGTGCACTCGCGAGGATGAGCTCGTTGGAGACCGTCTCGGCGGCGCCGATCCCGAGACCGAGGAGCACGAACGCGACGACGAGGAGTCCGAGCGAGGCCTCGGTGGTCGAGATCGCGACGAGGAGGTAGCCGGCGACGGAGAACAGCATCGCGGCCGGCACGACGATCCGGGCGTCGACGCGACGGGCGATCGGCACGATCACGAGCCCCGCGACGATCATCGCGAGCATGCCCGGGACGAGCGCGAGCCCGGCATCCAGCGGCGACATGCCGAGCACGAGCTGCAGGTGCTGCGCGACGAAGAAGAGGAATCCCACGAGTGCGACGATGCTCAGCAGGTTGACCAGGAGCGCGCCGGTGAAGGTCCCCCGGCCGAACAGCCGCATGTCGAGCATCGGCGACGCCGACGTGAGCTGGCGCCGCACGAACACGACGCCGAAGCCGAGACCCGCCACGACCAGCACGAGCGGGAGCACGCCCGGGCCGTGCACCGCGACCTCCTTGATGGCGTACACGATCGGGATCATGGTCAGCATCGACAGCGCGATGCTGAGCGGGTCGATGCGGCCCGGGTGCGGATCGCGGCTCTCCGGCACGAGGAGCGGCGCGAGGATCAGCAGCGGGACGAGGACCGGCACCGACATGAGGAAGACCGATCCCCACGAGAAGTGCTCGAGGAGGATGCCGCCGACGATGGGGCCGAGCGCGGAGCCGGCGGAGAACATCGAGGCCCACACCGCGATCGCGAAGCGGCGCTGATCGCGGTCCGTGAAGATGCTGCGCAGGAGGGAGAGCGTGGACGGCATGAGCATGGCGCCGAACACGCCCATCCCGGCCCGCGCGGCGATGAGGAGGGTCGCGGTCGGCGCGAACGCGGCGAGCACCGAGACGGCGGCGAAGCCGGTCGCACCGATCAGCAGCATCCGCCGCCGCCCGAAGCGGTCGCCGAGGGTCCCCATCGTGACGAGGAGACCGGCGAGCACGAGCGGATACGCGTCGATGATCCACAGCTGCTGGGCGCTGGATGGCTCGAGGTCCAGCGCGATGTCGGGCAGGGCGAAGCTCAGCACCGTGTTGTCGACCGAGACGAGCAGCACCGGCAGCATCAGCACGACGAGCGCCGCCCACCCCCGCCATCCCACGCGGGATCCACGGCTGTCGGCGAGGGCGATCTCTTCTGTCAGTGTCATCATGTTTCTATACCGTCCAGCCGGTATAGTATCAGGTATGAGCCGACCTGCACGAGCCCGCGACAGCGTCCTCGAGGCGTATGAGCGCCTCCTCATCGAGGAGGGCCCGCGCGGCGCCACGATGGAGGCCACGGCCGCGGCCGCCGGCGTCTCCAAGGGCGGCCTCCTCTACCACTTCGCGTCGAAGGAGGCCCTCGAGAAAGGACTCCTGGAGCGCATGGAGGCCCTGGCGGCGCTCGACCTCGAGGAGATGTCGGCCGCGCCGGAGGGTCTCATCGCCGCGTTCCTGCGGACGTCGGTGATGGACGGCTCCCCCATCGACCGCGCGCTCATCGCCGGCTCGAAGCTCGCCCAGACCGCAAGCCCGCTCGCGACCGAGGCGCTCCGCCGCGTCCGCGAGCTGTGGGCCGGCGCACTGCGTCCGCACGCGCGCGACGAGACGGCCGTCCAGCTCGTGCTGCTCGTCTGCGACGGCCTCTACTTCAACAATGCGCTCGGCACGGGCGCCGTCCCAGGGCCGATCCCGGAGGGCGCCGAGATGGACGCGCTCATCGCGCTCGTCGAGCGCGCCGCGAGCGCGTGACGCCTCACGCCTCGGTGATCTCGATCTGACGGAACAGGTCCGCCTGGATCGCCGAGCGCACCTCGTCGAGGAGGTCGTCGGAGACCGGCGAGTCGACCGTGAGGACCGACAGCGCCTGGGCACCGGCCGCGCGGCGCGCGATCTGCATGCCCGCGATGTTGATGCCGGCCTCACCGAACTTCTGGCCGTAGACCGCGACGATGCCGGGACGGTCGGTGTAGAGCATCACGATGTGGTGCTTCTCGATCGGCAGCTCGAGCGCGTAGCCGTTGATGCCGACGAGCTTCTCGATCTGCTTCGTCCCGGTGAGCGTGCCCGAGACCGAGAGCTGCGAGCCGTCGGAGAGCGCGCCGCGCAGCGTGATGACGTTGCGGTACTCGTCGGATTGGTCGTCGACGAGGAGGCGCGCCTCGATGCCGCGCTGCTCGGCGAGGAGCGGCGCGTTGACGTAGGAGACCGTCTCGCTCACGACGTTCGTGAACACGCCCTTGAGCGCCGCGAGCTTGAGGACCTTGACGTCGTAGTTGCTCAGCTCGCCGTGCACCTCGACGTCGAGGCTCGTGACCGGGCTGTGCGCGAGGGCCGAGAAGATCTGGCCGAGCTTCTCCACGAGCGGGATGCCGGGACGCACGTACGGGTCGATGATGCCGCCCGCCACGTTGACGGCGTCGGGGACGAGCTCGCCGCCGAGCGCGAGGCGCACGGACTTGGCGACCGAGACGCCGGCCTTCTCCTGCGCCTCGTCGGTCGACGCGCCGAGGTGCGGCGTGACGACGACGTTGGGGAGGTCCAGCAGCGCGTGCGCGGTGTCGTCCTGCTTGGGCGGCTCGCTCGTGAAGACGTCGAGACCGGCACCGGCGATCTCGCCGGTGAGGAGCGCTTCGCGCAGCGCCACCTCGTCGATGAGTCCGCCGCGGGCGACATTGACGATGTAGGCGCTCGGCTTCATGAGCCGGAACTGCTCGGTGGAGATCATCCCGGTGGTCTCGGGGGTCTTGGGCATGTGGATGGTGATGAAATCGCTCTGCTGCAGGAGATCGTCGAGCGTGACGAGCTGCGCCCCGAGCTGCTGGGCACGCGCGCTCGTGACGTACGGGTCGTACGCGATGACGTTCATGCCGAAAGCCTGCAGTCGGGCGGCGATGAGGGCCCCGATGCGGCCGAGGCCCACGATGCCGAGCGTCTTCTCGAACAGCTCGGTGCCGGTGTACGCGCTGCGCTTCCACTGGCCGGCGGCCAGCGACGCGTGCGCGGCAGGCACACGACGGGCGAGGCTCAGGATGTGGCCGATCGTCAGCTCGGCTGCCGAGATGATGTTGGAGGTCGGGGCGTTGACGACCATGACGCCGGCGGTCGTGGCGGCCTTGATGTCGACGTTGTCGAGACCGACGCCGGCACGGGCGATGACCTTGAGCGCGGGGGCTGCGGCGATCGCCTCGGCATCCATCTTCGTGGCGGAGCGGATCAGGACCGCGTGCGCCTCGGCGAGGGCGGGGAGGAGCGCCGCGCGGTCGGCCCCGTCCACGTTGCGGATCTCGAAGTCTGGACCGAGCGCGTCGATCGTGGCGGGAGAGAGTTCTTCGGCGATGAGGACGACAGGCTTGGACACGGTGGCAGACCTTCGGAGCTTCGCGAGTGCGACGGCGGGGTGGGATGCCGCGCCGCACGGCGTCGGGGCGAGGCAGGACAAGCCTAGCGGTCGCGCGCAGGCCGCCCGGACGGTGTGACGCCCGCGGTCAGCCGCCGACGAGCGAGGTGCCGCTGGAGAGCGCGTAGGAGATGATGTTCAGCCAGAACACGGCGGTGAGACCGAGCCCTGCGAGCAGCAGCGCGGCGAACTGCGCCGGCTGGCGACGCAGCCCGAGGGCGAGGGCGGCGCCGAAGACGACGATCGGGAACAGCACCGCGAACAGCAGGACCGCCCACCCCAGGCCGTTCAGGCCGCGCGGGCCCGTCGCCATGTCGATGAGGAACGCGACGGCGTTCCACACGGCGTACGCGTAGAAGAGGCCGAACACGCCGGCGATCGTGGCGGCGAGCCACGTCGGCATGCTCGTCCGGGATGCGGTCGTCTCGGTCACTGTCCCACCGCCCCGATCATGATGAAGGGCCAGGGGATGAGGAGCACGGCTCCCCCGATGAGCCACACGATGCGCACCCACGCCGCCGAGCGGCGCGTCAGCCACAGGGTCACGCCGAACCACAGCGCCGGCGCGAGCACCGCGAGCCAGAACGCCGGGACGTAGGCGGCGGGCGAGACGATCAGCATGGGCGCGACGGTGTCCAGGCGCAGGGCGCCGATGATCCAGCCGATCGTGTACAGCAGGTAGACGCCGCCGAGGATGCCGAAGGTGATGAGCATCGCGTTGCCGAGCGGCGCGGGTGCGCCGGCCGGAGTGACGGTGCCGTCCGCCTCGATGCGACCCACCTCCGCGCTGCCACGGCCGACGGCCTGGTATCCGCCGGGCAGCGCGGGGCGCTCCTCGGCGGGGCTCGAGCCCACGTCGAGCGTCGGGTCGTCGTCGCCCTGCCAGCTGAGGGCGTCGTCGTCGCGTCCGGTGCTCACGCGTTCAGCGTAGTGCGCCGAGGGCGCTGATCTTCGGCGGGGTCACTCGGCGGGCTGGATGCAGGTGAGGTGCCAGCCGCCGGCCGGGTGCTCGACCACGCGGTGCTGCACGCAGTTCGGGCTGGGGAGATGTCCTACCGCCTCCTCGCGCGCGATGGCCTCCGCGATCCGGTCGGCCGGTCGACCGCCGAAGCGAGCGGCCAGCTCTGCAGCGCGGTCGAGGGCCGGGTCGGGGCGCCGATCGACCGTGTCGGCCGTGTCGACGGTGCCTGCAGGGCTCACGCCCGAGGCGGGGCTCTGGCAGCCGGCGAGCCCGAGGGCGGCGGTGGCCGCCAGGACGAGTGCGACCATGGTGCGCGATGTGCGGCGGCCGACGGGAATGGTGTTCATGTGCGCGTCTCCTTGTTCGCCCCGGTCTGTCTGAGCGGGTGGTGATATCCACGCTGTCCCCCGGCCATATCCGGGTCGGCATCCGCCGATATCCAGGCGATATCCGCCCCCGCGGCACCCGTTGACCCGAGCAGCGCACCGCGCGACACTTCGGACATGGTCGTGAAGGTGCTGGGGCCCCTCGACACGGGTACCGAGCCGCTGAGTCCGCGGGAGAGGACGCTCCTCTCCGCACTCGTGGTGCGCGCCGGGAACACGGTCCATCCCGCCGAGCTCGCCGACGCATGGTGGGGCGAGAGCCCGCCGCGCACGTGGGAGCAGCAGGTGCGCAACTCCGTCGCGCGCATCCGCTCGCGCTTGGGCAAGCAGAGCATCGAGACCGTCGGCGTCGAGTACCGGCTCGCCATCGACCCCGATGCGATCGACGCGGTGCGCTTCGAACGGCTGGTCTCGGCGGCCCGCGGCCATCGACTGCGCGGCGAGCACGACCGGGCGGTGGACGCGTACGGCCGCGCGCTCGGCTTCTGGCGCGGGGCACCGCTGCAGGACGTCGCGGACTGGGAGCCCGGCGTCGTCGAGGCGCTGCGGCTGATCGAGATCCGGGCGAGCGCCGAAGAGGAGCTGCTCGACGCCCGGCTCGCCACCGGCGAGCATCGCGCGCTCATCCCCGACGCGGAGCGACTCCTCCGTGAGGAGCCGCTCCGCGAGGACCGCTGGTCGATCCTCGCTCTCGCGAACTACCGCGCCGACCGGCAGGGGGAAGCCCTCGCGCTGCTGCGGTCCGCGCGCGAGCGCCTGGCCGACGAACTCGGCATCGAGCCGGGTCCCCGGCTCGCGAGTCTCGAGCTCGCGATCCTCCGGCGGGATCCGGAGCTCGATGCCCCCGCACACGCGCCGGCCGCCGACGAACGATGCCCCTATCCGGGACTCCAGGCCTTCGGCCCCGAGGACACCGAGTTCTTCTTCGGCCGTGAGACCGACGCCGACAACGTCCTCGAGCGCATCCTGCCAGGCTCGATCGTCACGATCGCGGGCGCGTCCGGCACCGGCAAATCCTCGCTCCTGCTCGCCGGGGTCCTCCCGCGCCTCCGGCAGCGGGGGCGCACGGTCGAGCTCATCCGACCCGGTGGGGGCGTGCTCACGACCGTCCGGCGCGCGGTCGAGCGATGCGAGGTGCTCGCGATCGACCAGGCGGAGGAGATCGACAGCGCCTCACCGCAGGACGTCGCGGAGTTCGGCGTCCTCGCCCGCACGTTCCTCGACGGCGGCGGCGCCATCGTCGTCACCGTCCGATCCGACGCCCTGGACGCGATCCGCGCGCTCCCCGCGGTCGGCGACGACATCGGTCGCGGGGTCTATCTGCTGGGCCCGCTGTCCGACGCCGCGTATCGCAGCGCCGTGGAGGCGCCCGCGCAGGCCGCCGGACTCCGTGTCGAGCCCGGACTCGTCGAGCTCGCCGTGCGCGACGCGGGCGACCGCGCCTCGACCCTCCCCCACCTCTCGCACGCGATGCAGGAAACCTGGAACCGGCGTGAGGGGTCGACCCTCACGGTCGAGGGCTACCGGCTCGCCGGCGGCATCCCCGGCGCCATCGCCCAGTCCGCGGAGGAGGCGTTCCGGGCGCTGAGCCCCGCGGACCAAGAGGTCTGCCGCTCGCTCATGATGCGGCTGCTGGACCGCGGAACCGACGGCACGACGCTGCGACGACGTGTCCCCGCCGCGCCGCTGCTGGCCGACCCGGCGCGACGGCGGGTGCTCGAGAAGCTCACCGGGGCGAGGCTCGTCGCCGTGGACGGCGACACGGCGACCGTGGCCCACGAGGCCGTGGCGACGGCGTGGCCACGGCTGGACGCCTGGCTGGAGGAGGATGCGGAGGGCGCGCGGACGCTCCGCGCCGTCGAGTCGGCAGCCGCGTCGTGGGCGGTCGCCGGCCGACCGGACGACGACCTGCTGCGTGGCGCGCGGCTGCACAGCGCGCTCGACTGGCGCGACGCCGCGCACCCCGACCTCACCGGGCTCGAGGACGACCTGCTCACGGCATCCGTCGAGCACGAGCAGCGCGAGCTGCGTGCACTGCGGGAGCATGCGGCGCGGGAGACGCGACGCCGCCGCATCCTCGGCGCCGCTCTCACCGGTGCCGGGCTGCTCCTGGTCGCCGCCCTCGTCGCGGGAGGCATCGCCGTCGTCCGCGGGCAGGAGTCGGAGGCCTCCGCCGAGAACGCGCGGATCGAGGCGACGGTCGCGACCTCGCTCGCGCTGCGTGCGAACGACCGCGAGGCCGCTGCGCTGCTCGCGGCGGAAGCGTTCCGGCGCTGGCCCGACGACGCTCGCGTGCGCTCGGCGCTGCTCGGCACGATCACCTCGGCGGCGGGCCTCCTGGGGGTCCACCGGACGCCGGACGCCGACCAGCACGGCGTGGCGGCGATTCCGGGGACGGGCACCGCGCTGCGCGTGCACGACAGCGCGGCGGGCCCGACCATCGACATCGTCGACGTCGCGACCGGCGAGGTCGTGCGAGGGCTCGATGTCGACCTGCCGACGGTGGACCGCTGGCGATCGAACTACCGCGATGTCGTTGTCAGCCGCGACGGAAGCACGGGCATCGTCCAGACGGGCGTGCTGGCGGACCCGTCCGACCGCGGTTCGTGCTGCTGGAACCACCTGAGCTTCATCGACCTGGCCTCGGGGAGCGAGCTCGTGGACAGCGTGCTCATGAAGAACCGCACGAGCATCGCGATCGACCCCGGCGAGGACGGTGCCGTCGCTTATCTGGTCCACCCCATCACCGGGGACGTGATCGCCGTCGACGCACGATCCGGCGACGTGCGGTCCTCGAGCCCGGCGGCGTTCGGCGACTTCACCGGAGAGCCGGGGATCTACAACGGCATCGCAGTGCTCGACGAGGAGCGCGTCGCGGCCGGGACGAATACCGATATCCGCATCTACGACCGCCGCACCCTCGATCTCCTCCGGGTCATCCCGCTCCCGCTGGACGCCGCCGCCAATGTGCTCGTTCCCGACGGACGCGGCCGGCTGTTCTCGTTCGGCGCGGAGGGCGCCGCCGGCGTCGATGTCGCGAGCGGTGAGGTGCTGTGGACGAGGCCCATGCGGTCCTCGGAGGCGTGCCGTTTCGCGCTCCTGCTGCCAGACGGCAACCCGTTCTGCTCGGCGACGGGCACGGCGACAGCGCTCGACCGTGACTCGGGTTACCCCGTCGACGCGGCGCTGTCGACGCAGCTCGCCGAGGCGCTTCGAGTCACCCTCCTGGACGAGCGGACGGTCCTGCTCAGCGCCGATCGGAGCACGCTCTGGCTGCGCTGGCGCACCGACGGCAGCGGGGTCGGTGCCGAGACCATCGCGCGCGGGCTCCACGCTCTGAGCCCACCGTCCGCGGACGGTCGTGTGATCCTCACCATGGCTGTCGACGGCGGGCCCATGCAGGTCTGGGACCTCGCCGACAAAGCCTCGACCGGCGTCCAGGCCGATGGGCTGACCCTGCTCTCCGAGGAGGTGGTGGAGCAGTACACCGAGGGCGAGGGGTTCTCGCTGCTGAACCTCACGACCGGGCGGACGTATCCGTACCGCGTCCCCGCTCTCCCGGATGACTTCGCCCTGCTGGACGGAGGGTGGAGCAGGCTCGCCTTCGTGGTCTTCGACAGTCAGGTCGTCGCGTTCGATCCGGCGACCGGAGAACCGGAGGGCGCACCACTTCGCATGGACGGCGCCAACTTCGATTTCGTGGGCTCGGTGAGCGCGTCGCGCGACGAGACGCTCGTCGCCGTCAACTGGTTCGATGAGGCGGTGGGCGACACCGAGACCGCCGTGTTCCGTCTCGCCGACGGCGAACTCCTCGTGCGCGGACTGCCGCAGCGCGATCGCACCCTCATCACCGGGGACGACCAGATCATCGCGGTCGCGAACGAGACGGCGCAGCGGGTCGACATCGACACGCTTCGGCCCACGTCGACGCTCCCGCGTGCCGAGGGGGCCAGCCAGGCCCTGACGGAGAGCCTCGACGGGCGGACCCTGCTCAACGTCGGATTCGACAACCGCCTCCGGCTGTACGACCTCACGCTCGACATCGCACTCGGCGACGCCATCCGTGGTGACGCGGACGCCGACTATCCGGGCGGCTTCCTCTCCCCCGACGGAGAGACCCTGTACACCAACACGCCCGGCGGCATCCTCGCGTGGGAGCTTCGCCCCGCGGCCCAGGCGCGCGCCGCGTGCGCGCTCGCCGGGCGGGAGCTCAGCACCGAGGAATGGAGCACGTATTTCCCGGACGAGGCGAAGGTCGACACCTGCGCCGCACTCGTGGACTGAGCCCCGCACACGCCGAAGGCCCGATCCTCGGTCAGGATCGGGCCTCCGTGGCTCGTTTCAAGCCGTCCTCGGCGGGTGGCCGAGAGTCACTCAGCGCGCGGCGCTGCCCTCGACGTAGTCGCTGTCCTGCTGCTTCCACGCGAAGAGGGCGCGCAGGTCCTTGCCGACGGACTCGATCGGGTGGGCGGCGGCCTTCGCGCGCAGCTCCTGGAACTCCGGTGCGCCGGCGTCCTGGTCGGCGATGAAGCGCTCGGCGAACGCGCCGGAGCGGATGTCGGCGAGGACGCTCTGCATGTTCTCCTTGACGCGCGCGTCGATGACGCGCGGGCCGGAGACGTAGTCGCCGTACTCGGCCGTGTCGGAGACCGACCAGCGCTGCTTGGCGATGCCGCCCTCCCACATGAGGTCCACGATGAGCTTGAGCTCGTGCAGGACCTCGAAGTAGGCGATCTGCGGCTGGTAGCCCGCCTCGGTCAGCGTCTCGAAGCCGTACTGGACGAGCTGCGAGACACCGCCGCAGAGGACGGCCTGCTCACCGAACAGGTCGGTCTCGGTCTCCTCGGTGAAGGTCGTCTTGATGACGCCCGCGCGGGTGCCGCCGATGGCCTTCGCGTACGCCTTCGCGACGTCCCACGCCTGACCGGACGCGTCCTTCTCGACGGCGATGATGTCGGGGATGCCGCGGCCGGCGACGAACTCCCGGCGCACCGTGTGGCCGGGGGCCTTCGGGGCGACGAGGATGACGTCGACGCCGTCGGGAGCCTCGATGTAGCCGAAGCGGATGTTGAATCCGTGCGCGAAGGCCAGGGTCTTGCCGGGCGTCAGCTTGTCCTTGATGGACTCGTTGAAGATGCCGCGCTGGTGCTGGTCGGGCGCGAGGATCATGATGAGGTCGGCCCACTCGGCGGCGTCGGCGACCGACTTCACCTCGAAGCCGTCCTCCTCCGCCTTGGCGGCGGACTTCGAGCCGTCCTTGAGCGCGATGACGACCTCGACGCCCGAGTCGCGCAGGTTCTGCGCGTGCGCGTGACCCTGCGAGCCGTAGCCGACGATGGCCACCTTCTTGCCCTGGATGAGCGAGAGGTCGGCGTCGGAGTCGTAGAAGATCTCAGCCATGGTGTGTGTTTCTCCTTGGTAGGGGTTCGAAAGGTTCAGCCGCGCAGGACGCGCTCGGTGATGGACTTGCCGCCGCGGCCGATGGCGACCATGCCGGACTGGGCGAGCTCCTTGATGCCGAAGGGCTCGAGCGCTCGAAGCAGCGCCTCGACCTTGCCGCGGTCACCGGTCACCTCGACGACGAGGGCGTCGGTGGCGTAGTCCACGACCGAGGCGCGGAACAGGTTCACGACCTCGATGACGTTGGAGCGGGACTGGTTGTCGGCGCGCACCTTCACGAGCATGTGCTCGCGCTGCACGGACGCCGACGGCTCGAGCTCGACGATCTTGATGACGTTGATGAGCTTGTTCAGCTGCTTCGTCACCTGCTCGAGCGGGAGCTCGTCGACGTCGACGACGACGGTGATGCGGGAGAGCCCCGGCACCTCCGTCACGCCCACCGCGAGCGAGTCGATGTTGAAGCCGCGGCGGGCGAACAGCCCCGCGACGCGGGTCAGCAGACCGGGCTTGTCCTCCACGAGAAGGCTCAGGACATGCTTGCTCATCGCTCAGGCCTCCTCGTCGAACGCGGGCGAGTGCTCCCGCGCGTACTGGACGTAGCTGTTGCTGACGCCCTGCGGCACCATCGGCCACACCATGGCATCCGCGCTCACGACGAAGTCGATGACGACCGGCCGGTCGTTCGTCTCCAGCGCCGTCCGGATCGCGGCATCCACGTCCCCTTCCTTCTCGACGCGCAGCGCGAGGCAGCCGTAGGCCTCGGCGAGCTTGACGAAGTCGGGAATGCGGACGGTGTCGTGACCCGTGTTGAGGTCGGTGTTGGAGTAGCGGCCGTCGTAGAACAGCGTCTGCCACTGCCGGACCATGCCCAGCGACGAGTTGTTGATGATCGCGACCTTGATCGGGATCTGGTTGATGACGCAGGTGGCGAGCTCCTGGTTCGTCATCTGGAAGCACCCGTCGCCGTCGATCGCCCAGACGACGCGGTCGGGCTCGGCCACCTTGGCGCCCATCGCGGCGGGCACCGAGTAGCCCATCGTGCCGGCGCCCCCGGAGTTGAGCCACGCGTTGGGGCGCTCGTACTTGATGAACTGCGCCGCCCACATCTGGTGCTGCCCGACGCCGGCGGCGTAGATGCCCTCCGGTCCGGTCAGCTCGCCGATCCGCTGGATGACGTACTGCGGCGACATGAGGCCGTCGCTGGGCTGGCTGTAGCCGAGCGGGAACTCGTCACGGAGCCCGTCGAGGTAGGACCACCATTCCGCGATGTCGGGCTTCGCTGTCCCCGTCGCGCCGGAGAACGCGGCGTCGAGGTCGACGAGGACCTCTCGGAGGTCTCCCACGATCGGGACGTCGGCCGTGCGGATCTTGGAGATCTCCGCGGGGTCGATGTCGACGTGCACGACCTGGGCATCGGGGGCGAACAGGGCCGCCTTGCCGGTGACCCGATCGTCGAACCGCGCGCCGAGCGCGATGAGGAGGTCGGCCTCCTGCAGCGCGAGGACGGCGGGGACCGTGCCGTGCATGCCGGGCATGCCGAGGTGCTGCGGGTGCGAGTCGGGGAAGGCGCCGCGCGCCATGAGCGTCGTCACGACCGGGGCACCGGTCGACTCCGCGAGGCGCAGCAGCTCCGCCGACGCGCCGGAGCGGATGACGCCGCCGCCGACGTACAGGACGGGCTTCTTCGCGGCGGCCAGGAGCGTCGCCGCCGCCTGGATCTGCTTGCCGTGGGCCTTCACGACCGGCCGGTAGCCCGGGAGGTCGATCTTCGGGGGCCAGATGAAGGGCACCTGGGCCTGCTGCGCGTCCTTCGTGACGTCCACGAGCACGGGGCCGGGGCGACCCGTCGAGGCGATCTCGAACGCCGCGGCGATCGCGCCGGGGATCTCCGAGGCATCCTTCACGAGGAACGAGTGCTTCGTGATCGGCATCGTGATGCCGACGATGTCGGCCTCCTGGAAGGCGTCGGTGCCCATGAGGGTCGAGAACACCTGGCCGGTGATGCAGACGATCGGCATGGAGTCCATGTACGCGTCCGCGATCGCGGTGACGAGGTTCGTCGCGCCGGGGCCGGACGTCGCGATCGCGACGCCCGTCCGCCCGGATGCTGCGGCGTAGCCCTCGGCGGCGTGTCCGGCGCCCTGCTCGTGCCGGACGAGGATGTGCCGCAGCTCCGTGGAATCCATGAGCGGGTCGTAGACCGGCAGGATCGCGCCGCCCGGGAGCCCGAACACGTCGGTCACCCCGAGGAGCTCGAGCGAGCGGACGACGGCCTGGGCCCCGGTGAGGATGGGCGCGGACGAACTGCGTGCGGGCGGCCGGGGCACGGCCGCAGTGTCGGATGACATGGGTGTGGGACCTCGTGATCGATGGGCGAGTGTGGGAAGGCCTAGCCGGTGGTCGCGCCCTCCGCAGCGGAGCGCACGAGCTTCGAGTATTTGGCCAAGACGCCACGGGTATAGCGCGGGGGAAGGGGCTCCCAGCCGGAGCGGCGGGAGCTCAGCTCTGCGTCGTCGACGAGTAGGTCGAGAGTGCGAGCCGCGATATCGACCCGTATCAGATCACCATCGCGCACGAAGGCGATGGGACCTGCGTCCACCGCTTCGGGTGCTATGTGGCCGATGCACAGTCCGGTTGTGCCGCCTGAGAATCGACCGTCCGTCAACAGTAGTACATCTTTTCCGAGCCCCGCGCCCTTGATGGCGGCGGTGATGGCGAGCATCTCGCGCATGCCGGGGCCGCCCTTCGGGCCCTCGTAGCGGATGACGACGACGCTCCCGGCCTCGATCTCCCCCGCGGCGAGGGCGTCGATCGCACCGCGTTCGCGCTCGAAGACGCGCGCGGGGCCCTCGAAGACGGCGGCGTCGAAGCCGGCGGTCTTCACCACCGCGCCCTCGGGGGCGAGCGAGCCGTGCAGGACGGTGATGCCGCCGGTCGCGTGGATCGGGTTATCGAAGGTGTGGATGACCGTGCCGTCGATGGGGTCCGGGTTCAGGTCGGCGAGGTTCTCGGCGAGCGTCTTGCCGGTGACGGTGAGCGCGTCACCGTGCAGGAGACCCTCGTCGAGCATGGCCTTCATGATGACGGGGATGCCGCCGTGCCGGTCGACGTCGTTCATGACGTACTTCCCGAACGGCTTCATGTCCGCCACGTGCGGGACCTTGTCGCCGATGCGGTTGAAGTCGTGCAGGCTCAGCTCGACCTCGGCCTCCCGGGCGATCGCGAGGAGGTGCAGCACGACGTTCGTCGAACCGCCGAGCGCCATCGCGAGGGCGATCGCGTTCTCGAACGCCTCCTTCGTGAGGATGTCGCGGGTCGTGATCCCCTGGCGCAGCAGATTCACGACGGCCTCGCCGGAGCGGTGCGCGAAGTAGTCGCGGCGGCGGTCGGCGGACGGCGGCGCGGCGGAACCGGGGAGGCTCAGTCCGAGCGCCTCGGCGACCGAGGCCATCGTGTTGGCCGTGTACATGCCGCCGCAGGCGCCCTCGCCCGGGGCGATCGCGCACTCGATGCGCTTGAGGTCGGCTTCGCTCATCTTGCCGGCCAGGCACGCGCCGACCGCCTCGAACGAGTCGATGATCGTGACGTCCTTCTCCGTGCCGTCGGAGAGCTTCACCCAGCCCGGCGCGATGGAGCCGGCGTAGAGGAAGACGCTGGAGAGGTCCAGGCGCGCGGACGCCATCAGCATGCCGGGGATCGACTTGTCGCATCCGGCGAGCAGGACGCTGCCGTCGAGGCGCTCGGCCATCATGACGGTCTCGACGGAGTCGGCGATGACCTCGCGGCTCACGAGTGAGAAGTGCATGCCCTCATGGCCCATCGAGATGCCGTCGGAGACGGAGATGGTGCCGAACTGCAGCGGGTATCCGCCGCCGGCGTGCACACCCTCCTTGGCCCCCTGCGCGAGGCGGTCCAGGCTCAGGTTGCAGGGAGTGATCTCGTTCCAGCTCGAGGCGATGCCGATCTGGGGCTTCTCCCAGTCCTCATCCCCCATGCCGACCGCGCGCAGCATGCCGCGGGACGTGGTGGCCTCGATGCCGTCGGTGACGACGCGACTGCGGGGCTTGATGTCGATGGATTCGTCGGGTGCGGACATTCTCGAAGTCTATTCCCGCGCGCGGCCGCTCATCGCGCTCCGCGGAGCTCCGCGAGCCGCGTCAGCGCGGCGGCCAGGGCGGCGGCATCCGGAACCCGCTGCCGTGCCGCGGTCTCGCCCGCGCCGACCCGGATTCCGAGGTCCTGCGGCTCCAGCGCGGCCAGCGCGTCCTCGTCGGTGACGTCGTCGCCGGCGAACAGGACGGCGGTCGCCCCCACGCGGTCCCGGAGCGCCCGGACGGCCGAGTCCTTCCCCTCCTGCCGCGAGGCGAACTCGAGGATGTCCTGCCCGACGCGACGACGCCACGTGGGCGCCTCCTCCGCGACGAGCGCGTCGATCGCCGTGGTGGCGGCCACGGCATCCGCGTCGGCGGCCAGGCGCGTGTGCAGCCCGAAGCCGAAGATCTTCGGTTCGATCCACGCGCCCTCGAGGGGCTCGACGATGCCCTCCGCGCGGTGGGTGAGCGCGTCGCGGAGAGTCGTGTCCTCCGGGGCCGAGTCGTCGCCCGGGTCGTCCGGGTGCCAGAACTCCGCGCCATGCGAGCCCGCGAGATGGATGCGCGAGTCGGCGCTGTGCTCGGAGATCTCCTCGAGGTGCGCGAGCGTCCGCCCCGACACGAGTGCCACCGCGGTCTCCGGAAGCGCCGCCAGGCGGTCCAGCGCCGTCCGCGCCTCCGGGAGCATGCGGGAGCGCATCGGCTCGTCCTGCAGCGGCGCGAGCGTCCCGTCGAAGTCGAGCGCCACGAGGAGGGTGGCCGTCCGCGCGAGCGCGGCCAGGTCGGCGTCGAGCGTCATGCGCGGGCCTGCCGCGCGGCATCCAGCGCCGCGAGGAAGTCGCGCGACCAGTCGTCGACGGTGTGCTCGGCCACCCGCTTGCGCAGCGCCCGCATGCGCCGGCCCTGCTCGGCCGGCGTCATCTCGATCGCGCGGACGATCTCGTCCTTGAGCGCGTCGATGTCGTGCGGGTTGATGCGGAGGGCGCTGCCGAGCTCGTCGGCGGCGCCGGCGAACTCGCTGAGGACGAGGACGCCGCGGTTGTCGATCCGGCTGGCGACGTATTCCTTCGCGACGAGGTTCATGCCGTCGCGGAGGGCGGTGACGAGCATGACGTCGGCGACGAGATAGAGGGCGACCATCTCCTCCCGCGGGAAGGACTGGTGCAGGTACCGGATGGCGGTGTGCCCCACGGTGTCGACGGAGCCGTTGATGCGCCCGACGGCGAGCTCCACCTCGTCGCGCAGCTGCATGTAGGCGTCGACGCGCTCCCGGCTGGGGCTCGCGACCTGGATGAGCGTGACGTCCTCCACCTCGAGGCGGCCGTCGTCCAGCAGCTCGCCGAAGGCCTTCAGCCGGTGCCCGATGCCCTTCGTGTAGTCGAGGCGGTCGACGCCCAGCAGGACCTTCTTCGGGTTGCCGAGGCTCTCCCGGATCTCCGCGGCGCGCGCCTGGACGGCGGGACTGTGTGCGAGCTGGACGTAGTCGTCGACGTCGATGGAGATGGGGAACGCCTTCGCGAGCGCGAGCCGCTCTCCCCCGCCGGCCCGCGGGACGGTGATGCCGGTGGCCTTCGTGTCGTAGCGCAGCTGACGCCGCACCGACCGCGCGAAGTTGCTCGCATCCGCGACGCGCTGGAACCCGATGACGTCGGCGCCGAGCAGCCCCTCGAGCACCTGGCGCCGCCAGGGCAGCTGCGAGTAGAGGCCGTATGCCGGGAACGGGATGTGGTGGAAGTAGCCGATCACGAGGTCGGGCCGCAGCTCCCGGAGGAGCTTCGGGACGAGCTGCAGCTGGTAGTCGTGCACCCAGACCGTCCCGCCGTCGGCCGCAGCGGTCGCGGCCGCCTCGGCGAAGCGGCGGTTGACCCGCACGTACGCCTGCCACCACTCCCGGCGGTACCGGGGCGGCGAGATGACGTCGTGGTAGAGCGGCCAGATGGTGTCGTTGGAGAAACCCTCGTAATACAGCTCGACGTCCTCGGCGCTGAGGGTCACGGGGACGAGCTGCATCCCGTCCGTCTCGAACGGCTCGAGCTCGACGCCGGGCTGCCCGGGCCAGCCCACCCACGCGCCGTCCGTCCTGCGCATGAACGGAGCGAGCGCCGTCACGAGTCCGCCGGGCGACCGCCGCCACGGCTCGTCGGGGTCGTCCGTGCGATCGACGGGGAGGCGATTGGAGACGACGACGAAATCGGACACGGCAGCGTGGTCGGTCACGATGATCCTCTCGGTGCGAACGTCCAGGCTAACAAGCCGCGCGTCGCGCGCATCCGCCGGGTAGCGTGGAGCGCATGCGCAAGTACCTCTTCGGAACCGGGATCATCTCCGCCGTCACGGGCGGCCTCGCGCTGCTGCGCGGCGTCCGCGGCAACGAGCCGTTCACCTGGCGCATCGCCCTCGCCTGGCTCAGCTGGGGCATCACGCTGGCCCTGGCGGTCGGGGCGATCGTCGACGCGCGGCGCGCCTCGCGCGGCACGCTCATCGCGCAGGACTCGCCGGTCGCCGGCGACGAGCAGAAGCTCCTCAAGCGCCGCCTCCAGCGCTGACGCCGGGGCGCGGCGCGACTCAGTCGCGCGCGCAGGCGCAGCGCTCGGCGGGCCCGACGCCCGCGAGTGCCTGCTCGATGTGCTCGCCGCAGCCGGCCCAGGTGGTCTTGCCGCAGCTCTCACACGAGACGGGTCGGCACATGGAAGCTCCTCGAGGATCGTCGACGCTCGGGGCGAGCGTTCACCGACTCAGGATAAGCGCTTCTCCCTGACCGCCGCCTCCGCACAGGCCCACCGCGGCGGTGCCCGTGCCGCGCCGCACGAGTTCGTGCACGGCGTGGACGACGAGCCGGCAGCCGGACGCGCCGATCGGGTGCCCGATCGCGATGCCGCCCCCGTGAATGTTGACGACGTCCTCGGACAGACCCAGCTCCGCCTGCGATCGGGCGACGACGGCGCCGAAGGCCTCGTTGATCTCCACGAGGTCCAGGTCACCCGCCGTGAGGCCGCCCCTGCGCAGCGCCTTCTCGATCGCGCGGGCGGGCTGCGCGTGCAGCGAGTTGTCGGGGCCGGCGACCTGGCCCGACGCTCCGACGACGGCGAGGACGGTCCAGCCCTGCGCATCGGCGTGCGCGCGGCTCGTGACGATCACGGCGGCGGCGCCGTCGGAGATCTGCGACGAGTTGCCCGCCGTGATCGACCCGTCCGCGCTGAACGCGGGGCGGAGACCGGCGAGCGTCTCCTCGGTGGTCCCTGGACGGACGCCCTCGTCCGCTGTCACGCGGATCGGCTCGCCCTTGCGCTGCGGCACCTCGACGGGCACGATCTCCGCGTCGAAGACCCCGGCGTCCGCGGCGGCGGCGGCGCGCTGGTGCGAGAGTGCCGCGACCCGGTCCTGCCCGGCGCGCGTCACCTCGTAGGAGGCGTTCAGCCGCTCCGTGGAGGCGCCCATGCTCTCCTTGTCGTACGCGTCGGTGAGACCGTCGAAGGCCATGTGGTCCAGCACCTCGACCGAGCCGTACGTCCAGCCGTCGCGCGAGCCCATGAGCAGATGCGGCGCGCGCGTCATCGACTCCATGCCGCCCGCGACGACGACGGTCGCGTCGCCCGTCTGGATCATGCGCTTCGCGTCGATGATGGCCGTGAGACCCGACAGGCACACCTTGTTGACCGAGGATGCCGGCACGTCCCAGCCGATCCCGCCGGCGATCGCGGCCTGGCGCGCGGGGTTCTGGCCGGAGCCCGCCGGGAGCACCTGGCCCATGATCACGGCGTCCACCGCGTCGGCGGGGATGCCGCCCTGCGCGAGCGCTCCGGCGATCGCGAAGCCGCCGAGCTGCGGAGCCGTGAAAGAGGCGAGCTGGCCCTTGAGTCGGCCCTGCGCGGTGCGCGCGGCGGCCACGATGACGACGTCGTCGGTGTTCATGCGTCCACCCTAAGCTCGTCCGGCACGCGCAGCTCGGGCTCGGTGGCGGCGACGACCTCGTCGACCGTGACACCGGGCGCCGTCTCGACGAGCACGAGCCCGTCGGGCGTCACATCGATGACCGCGAGGTCGGTGATGATGCGATCGACGACGCCGCGGCCGGTGAGGGGCAGCGAGCATTGGCGGACGATCTTGGGCGAGCCGTCCTTCGCGGTGTGCTCCATCAGGACGATGACCTGCGCGGCGCCGTGCACGAGGTCCATGGCCCCGCCCGGGCCCTTGACCATCTTCCCGGGGATCATCCAGTTCGCGAGGTCCCCCGAGGCGGAGACCTGCATCGCGCCGAGGATCGCGGCGTCGATCTTGCCGCCGCGGATCATCCCGAAGCTCGTCGCGGAGTCGAAGTACGCCGCGCCCGGGAGGACCGTGACGGTCTCCTTGCCCGCGTTGATGAGGTCGGGGTCCACGGCGTCCTCGGTCGGGTACGGTCCGACGCCGAGGATCCCGTTCTCGGACTGCAGGACGACCGTGACGCCGTCCGGCACGTGGTTCGGCACGAGCGTCGGGAGGCCGATGCCCAGATTGACGTACGAGCCGTCGGAGAGCTCGGCCGCGGCGCGCGCAGCCATCTCGGTGCGGGACAGCGCCATGTCAGGCTCCTTCGGGGATGTCGCGGCTGAGCGCCTGGGCGACGGAGACCGTGCGGCGCTCGATCCGCTTCTCGATGTCCGTGCCGACCTCGACGATGCGATGGACGTAGATGCCGGGCAGGTGGATGCGGTCGGGGTCCAGCTCGCCCGGCTGGAACAGCTCCTCCACCTGCACGATGCAGATGCGGCCGCCCATCGCGGCGAGCGGATTGAAGTTGCGCGCGGCCTTGTTGAAGATGAGGTTGCCGTGCGTGTCGCCGGCGGCGGCGTGCACGAGCGCGAAGTCCGTGACGATGGCCTCCTCCAGCACGTAGTCGCCCGCGCGGCCGTTGAGCTCGAAGCTGCGGACGTCCTTGACGGGCGAGGCCACGGCGATCCCGCCCTCGCCGTCGTACTTGCGCGGGAGACCACCCTCGGCGACCTGGGTGCCGACACCGGTCTGCGTGTAGAAGGCCGCGATGCCCGAACCGCCGGCGCGCAGCTTCTCGGCGAGCGTGCCCTGCGGGGTGAGCTCGAGCTCGAGCTCGCCGCTGAGGAACTGCCTCTCGAACTCCTTGTTCTCCCCCACGTACGACGACGTCATCTTGCGGATGCGCTTCGCGTTCAGCAGCACCCCGAGTCCCCAGTCGTCGACTCCGCAGTTGTTGGAGACGATCGACAGGTCGGTCGTCCCCTGCGCGAGGAGCGCCTCGATGAGGGCGATGGGATTGCCGGAGAGCCCGAAGCCGCCGACGGCCAGCGATGCCCCATCCGGGATGTCGGCGACGGCCTCTGCCGCCGACGCGAACGTCTTGTCGATCACACTGCACTCCCTCGTGTCGTCCCCCCCAGCATCGCCCCGCACCGCGGGAACGCCAAGGGGAGGTTTGCCATGTGGGAAGGCGACGGCTTAGTGTCCATCATGTGGACACCGCGACGACGACCGTGCCGGGCGCGCAGGCGATCGCCCGCGCCGCCTCGCTTCTCCGCCTCGTGACCGCCGGCGGCGAGGCCGGACGCGGCGTGCAGGAGCTCGCGCGCGACGCCGGCCTCTCGCGGTCCACGGCCCACCGACTGCTCTCGGCGCTGCGCGCGGAGGGGCTCGTCGATCAGGACGAGCGGACGTCGCGCTGGATGCCCGGACCCGAGCTGTTCCTCATGGGCTCGGTCGCCGCGGCCCGCTATGACGTGACCCACCTCGCAGGCGACATCGTGCGTTCGCTCGCCGTGAAGACCGAGGAGAGCGCGTTCCTCTCGGTCCGGCGAGGCGATGAGACCGTGTGCCTCCTCCGCGAGGAGGGCTCCTTCCCCATCCGCTCGTTCGTGCTGAGCGAAGGCGTGCGCTTCCCGCTCGGTGTCGCGTCGGCGGGGCTCGCCATCCTCGCGTTCCTGCCCGAGGCGGAGGGTGAGGCATACCTGGCCCGGCATGCCGAGCTCGCCACGACCTGGGGGGCTTCCCACGATGCGGACGTCCTGCGCGGGCGTCTCGCGGAGACGCGCGACCGCGGCTACGCCGTGAACCCGGGCCTCATCGTGGAGGGCAGCTGGGGCATCGGCGCGGCCGTGTTCGACCAGTCCGGGAGCCCCGCGTGGGCGCTGAGCCTCACGGGCGTGGGGTTCAGGTTCGGACCCGACCGCCTGCCGCTCCTCGGCCGCACACTGCTCGCCCACGCACACCAGCTGACGACGCGGATCGCATCGGCGCGGCGCGGCGTCAGCCGAGCGCGCTGAGCTCCTCCCGCACGGCTGTCGCCACGCGTCCGGCGCCGGGCTCGGACATGACGACGGTGTAGTGGTTGAGGCCCTCCCAGCGCTCGTGCCGGACGGCGGGGTAGGTCCCCAGCAGGCGGGCGAGGTGATCGGGCGCGTAGAGGCCGGGCTCCTCGTTCCGCAGCCCCCGCGGCACGGTGACCAGGCGCGTCGGGTGAGCGAGCGCGCCGAGGGCATCGGTGACGGTCGACCCGGTGTTGAGATCGACGGTGTCCTCGAGCGTGGTCCGGTAGCTCGTCGCGGGGCGCAGCCGCGCGCCGTCCGGCACGAGGTCGTACGCCAGGTAGGCCTCCAGCTCCGCCGTCCAGTCCGCCGCAAACGCCGGATGCGCGCGCCACAGGGCGAGGTAGGCGTCGAGGTCGGGGAAGCGCATCGACAGGCGCTCCGCGGTCGGGCCGAGGATCGCGGCGACGAGCTGGTCGCCGGAGAGCCCCGGCGGCGTCGACAGCGGCAGCCCGCCGTCGACGAGCAGGAGTCGGGAGAGGAGGTGCGGATGCCGGTGCGCGAACGCGACCGCCACGAAGCCTCCCATCGAGTGCCCGACGACGAGCCCGGCCGGGATGTCCAGGTGCGCGACCACCGCGGCGAGGTCGTCCGCGTGCGCGGCCATCCCCGCCGGACCGGTGAGCTCGTTGCTCCGCCCGCGGCCGCGCAGGTCGGGCGCGACGATACGCACGCCCGGCAGCGCGTCGGCGACGAGCTGCCACGCGAGATGCGAGGCCGTGACACCGTGCACCGCGACCACGGTCGGGGCGTCGGGGGTGTCGTCCCCCCAGATCCCCACCCGCAGGTCGCCGCCGCGGACGGGCACATCGACCGTGCGATACGACGCGGTCATCGCGCCGTCCACCCGCCGTCCAGTGTGTAGCTTGCGCCGGTGACCATGCCGGCACGGTCGGACGCCAGCCATCCCGCCAGCGAGGCGACCTCGTCGGCCTCGACGAGGCGCTTCACGGCCGTCTCGGTGAGCATGATCTTCTCCACGACCTCGTCCTCGTCGATGCCGTGCAGCCTCGCCTGGTCGGCGATCTGCTTCTCCACGAGGGGCGTCCGCACGTAGGCGGGATTGATGCAGTTGCTCGTGACACCGTGCGGCCCTCCTTCGAGCGCCGTCACCTTCGAGAGCCCCTCCAGAGCGTGCTTGGCCGACACGTACGCCGACTTGTAGGCGCTCGCACGCAGGCCGTGCACGCTCGAGATGTTGATGATGCGCCCCCAGGACCGCTCGTACATCCTCGGCAGCACCGCCCGGATCAGCAGGAACGGGGACTCGACCATGAGGCGATGCATGAAGCGGAACCGCTCCGGGTCGAACTCGTGGATCGGCGCGACGGTCTGGACGCCGGCGTTGTTGACGAGGATGTCGACGTCGAGGTCGAGCCGCTCCTGGGCCGCGGTGTCGGACAGGTCCACGACCCACGACTCCCCCGCGACGGCGGCGGCCGCCGCCGCGGCGGCCTCGGCGTTGAAGTCGGCGACGATCACGTGTGCCCCGCGCGCGGCGAACTCGTGCGCGCAGGCGAGCCCGATGCCGCTGCCCGCACCCGTGATGAGGGCACGCCGGCCCGCGAGATCCTGCTCAGTCATCCGCTTCTCCCTTGCTCGTCCGCGTCGCCAGCGCGTTGTCGATGAACCGCATCATGTGGTCGATCACCTCGGCCGGCATCGCCACCGGCGGCTTGCCGTCGGCATCCCGCTCCCAGAGCAGGAACCGCATGCCGATGAGCTCGCCCGCGCCCATGAGCGCCCAGGCCGTGACCTCGGGATCGAGCCGGTCGTCGACGTCACCGCCGTCCTGTGCGGCGCGCAGGCCCGCCTCATACCCCTCGACGATGCGCGTGTAATGCAGGCGCAGGGTCTCCGGTGAGACGAACTCGGCCTCCCGCACGACGCGGTACAGGGCCGGGTGCGCGGCGGTGAAGCGGAAGAAGCCCTCGAAACCCGCACGCTCGGCCTCGATGCGGTTCGCGGCGCCCGCCATGGCCTCGGCCATCGAGTGGCGGACGCGCCGGTTGAGGTCGACGACGAGCTCCTCGAAGATCTGCTGCTTGCCGTCGAAGTAGAGGTAGAACGTGCCGAGTCCGATGCCGGCGCGCTCGGTGATCTTGACGATCGACGCCTCATGGTAGCCGACGGCCGCGAAGACGACCTCCGCCGCCTCCAGGAGCTTGCGGCGCGTCGCCTCCCCGCGCTTCGTGAGGGGCTTGCCCGTCGTCGCCGACAGTGTGGCCGGCATCTGATCGAGGGTCTCGACGTCGTCAGCGGCGCTCATGGGCGTCCTCCTCGATCAGTGCGGCGGCGCTCTCGCGCAGCGCCGCGCGGGCGATCTTCTCGATGGTCGAGCGGGGCAGCTCGTCGAGGAACCCGATGCGCACGGGGACCTTGAATCCCGCCAGCTCGGCTCGCGCATGCGCGAGCACCTCGTCCTCGCCGAGCGCGGCACCGGGGCGGCGCACGACGAACGCGACGCCGCGCTCGCCCCAGACCGGATCGGGAACGCCCACGACGGCGGCGTCGACGATCGCCGGATGCAGCCGCAGGGCGCGCTCGACCTCGGCGGGCGCGACGTTCTCACCGCCGGAGATGTAGATGTCCTTCAGCCGGTCCACGATCGTGAAGACACCGTCCGCATCGCGGCGGACGATGTCGCCGGTGCGGAGCCACTCCCCATGCCGGGCGCGCGCCGTCGCCGCGTCGTCGTGGAGGTAGCCGCGGAAGACGCTCGGGCCCCGCACCCACAGCTCCCCCGTCGCCGCTCCCTCCAGGGGCAGCAGAGTCGCGGGGTCGACGACGCAGACGTCGACGTGCGGGTAGGGGCGGCCGACGGCGCCGGGATGACGCAGCGCCTCCGCGGCCGGGAGGACGAGGACGTTGGGCGCGGCCTCGGTGAGTCCGTAGCCCTGGGTGAGCGGCACGCCGGCCCGCGCCCACGCGGCGGCGAGGTCGGGGGGCATCGTCGCCCCACCGACGAGCGCGATGCGGAGGCGCTGCAGGGCGGCGGGGCCGAACCGCGGATCGTCGGCGAGCTGACGGTACTGCGTGGGAACGCCCATCATGGCCGTCACCCCGCGCTCGACGATGAGCTGCAGGACGCGGGTCGGCTGGAACGAGCGCTCGAGCACGACCGTCGCCCCGACCCACCAGGCGAGGAGCGGCTGCACGTTCCATGCCGCGACGTGGAACTGCGGCAGCATCGCGAGCACGACGTCGTCGGCGGTGAGCTGCATGGCTCCGGCGAGGGCGAGATTGTTCCAGAAGCAGTTCGCGTGCGAGAGCACGACGCCCTTGGGGGCGGCCTCGCTGCCCGACGTGTAGACGACGAGCAGGGCATCGTCGTCCTGGACGGGCCGGACGGGCGCCGCGGGCCCGATCTTGGCGGGGACGGCGGCCTCGACCTCGGTCGTGCCGAGGAGCGCGACGGGCGGACGGACGGCGAGTCGGCGGAGCGCCTCGGAGGCGACCCCGACGTATTCGTCCTCGACGAGGACGAGCGCGGGGTCGGAGCGTTCGAGGGCCTCGCCGAGCTCCCGCGGCGCGAGCCGCCAGGACAGCGGGACGAAGGCGATGCCGGTGCGGGCGCACGCGAAGAACGCGACGACGTGCTCGATCGAGTTGCCGGAGACCGTCGCCAGGCGATCGCCCGGGCCGTACCCCGCGCGGCGCAGGCGGAGGGCGAGCTCGCGCGCGCGGTCGTCGAGTTCGGCATAGCCGATCGTGACGCCGCGGTCGTCGATGGCGGTCCGGTCGGGCGTCGCGGCGGCACGGTCGGCGAGCCATCGCCCGACCGTGTGCGGGCCGTCGCCGCCCTGATCCATCCCCAGGTCGGTCACGCGCGCACCTCCACGGGTGCGTCGGCCTCGGCGGGGGTGTCGCCGAGCTGGCGCAGCTGGGTCCGCGTCCGCTCGCCGCGGCGCCGGCGGATCGCGGCGTCGACGGTGCCCGCGATGCCGCCGGGCAGGAACATCACGACGAGGATGAACAGCACGCCGAGGAGGAACAGCGGCTCGGAGAGCGGGATGCGCAGGACGTCCGGCAACGTCCCGATCCACTCCGCCCGCGCCAGCGCCGTGAGTCGCTGGTCGAGGATCGTGTAGAGCACGCCTCCCACAATCGCACCCCAGCGGAACCCGACGCCACCGAGCACGACCATGACGAGCACCGTGATCGTCAGATCGGCCCCGACCGCGCTCGGCTGCGTCCCGGATTGCAGGAGCATGTAGGCGACGCCGGCCAGAGCGGCGCACCCCGCCGCGACGACGAAGACGATGAGCTTGGCGGTGTACGGGCGCAGCCCCAGCACCTGCACACGCAGCTCGTTCTCCCGCGTCGCCTCGGCGAGGTGTCCCAGGCGCGACCGGTCCACCCACAGCACGACGAGGTAGACGATCACGAGCACGATGAGCGCGAACCAGTACAGGTTCCGCGTGTTCACGACTCCGACGAGCCACTCCGGCACCTGGGCGATGGGAAGCCGCATCCCCTCCTCGCCGCCGGTGACCTGCTGATTGCGCCGGACCAGCACGGAGCCCGCCTGCGCGAAGGCGAGGGTCACCATCGCGAAGGGGATGCCGGCCACGCGCATCGACACGGCGCCCGTGACGACGGCGATGAGGAGGCCCCCCACGAGGGCGATGAGGATGCCGGGCCAGAGCGGCACGTCGAGGTAGCGGAGGGCGATGCCGAGCCCGTACGCACCCGCTCCGAAGTACAGCGCGTGGCCGAACGACAGCATCCCCGCCGTCCCCAGGAGCAGGTTGTACGACAGCGCGAGAGCCGCGAACACCATGCACAGCGACAGCAGCGCGAGGCTCCCGGGCGTGTAGGTCGGGCCCGGGAGGATCCCCGGGAGCGAGATGTTCAGGAGCGGCAGCACCGCCATGACGAGGACCAGGGCCGCACCGACGATGAACGGCAGCGCGACGCCCCTGCGGCCGGGGATGAGCGTCGGAACGCCTGTCGTGACGGTCATGCGGTCCTCCCCATGAGTCCGCGCGGGCGGACGAGCAGCACGAGGGCCAGCAGGACGACGACGATGAAGTCGCCGGTGCCCTCCAGGTAGAAGTTCGCGAACTGCTGGAGCACGGCCACGAGGACGGACGCGATCGCGGCGCCCGTCAGGGAGCCGAGGCCCCCGATGACCGTGACGATGAACGCGAAGATGAGGAGCGTCGCCCCGAGGTGGGCCGACACGAAGGTCGAGTAGTGCATCGCGAGCACGCCGCCGATTCCGGCTGCGGCGCCGCCGATCGCGAAGACGAGGGTGAAGCTCTTCCGCACGTCGATGCCGAGCGCCGTCACCATCGCGCGGTTCTCGACGCCGGCGCGGATGATCATGCCGTACCGCGTCTTCTGCAGGAACAGCACGAGCGCGACCAGCACGATCGCGGCGGCGATCATGAGCACCCAGTAGGTGTTGGGGATCCTGGCACCGAGGACGTCCGTCGTGCCCTTGAGCCACGGGGGTCCGGCGATGTTGATGGCATCCGTCCCCCAGATGCCCTCGAAGAGGGCGACGGCGGCGAAGGAGAGGCCGACCGTGACGAGCACCTGCTCGATGTGCCGCTCGTAGAGCGGGCGGATGAGGATGAGCTCGGTGAGCGTCGCGAAGACCGCGCCGACGGCGGCGCCCGCGAGGATCGAGAGGAGGAAGGATCCCCACGATGCCGTCCCGAGGCCCTGCGCGACCTGCCAGCCGATGAAGGCGCTGAGGGTGAGGAACGCGCCGTGCGCGAAGTTGAGCACGTGCATGAGTCCGTAGATGAGGCTGAGGCCCGAGGCGACCAGGAAGTACAGCGCGCCGAGTCCGATGCCGGTGAGGAGGATGAGCACGAGGCTGCTCATGCGTGCACCTCCGCGCTGACGCCGAGCAGGCGCATCGTGAGGGCACGGTCGTCGAGGATCTCGCGGGCCGGTCCCGTGTGCACGACGCGGCCCCCGGCGATGACGATGGCGTCGTCGGCGAGCTGGCGGACGACGTCGAGGTTCTGCTCCACGAGGAGGATCGGCACGATGGTGGCGGCCTCCTGCAGCGCGTCGGCGACTTCGGCGACGATGCGCGGGGCGAGGCCCTTCGTCGGCTCGTCCACGAGCAGGAGGACGTTCTCGTTGAGGAGCGCGCGGGCGACGGAGACCATCTGCTGCTGGCCGCCGGAGAGCGTCCCGGCCATCTGACCCCGCCGGGCGACGAGGTCCGGGAAGAGCTCCGCGACGAACTCGCGGCGCGGGTTCTTGCCGCGCTCGGCGAGGGCGAGGTTCTCGGCGACCGTGAGCTTCGCGAAGACCTCGCGGTCCTCCGGCACGTAGCCGACGCCGCGCTGCACGATCCGATGGGTCGGGAGGCCGTCGATGCGCTCTCCCGCCAGGGTCACGGCGCCCCGCCGGTGGATGAGTCCGAGGATGCCGCGGAGGGTCGAGGTCTTGCCGACGCCGTTTCGCCCGAGGACGGCCGTGATGCCCGTGGCGGGCACGGAGAAGGTGACGTCCTCCACGACCTGCTGGCCGGCGATGGACGCGGACAGGTGCTCGACCGTGAGGATCGGCGCCGTCATGCCGCGGTCCCGAGGTAGGCGCTCTGCACGGTGGGGTTCTCCATGATCTTCTGGGGCGTGTCGAAGGCGATGATCGACCCGGCGTACATGACCGCGACCTTCTCGACGAGCCCCATGAGCACGTCGATGTGGTGTTCGACCATCAGCACCGTGCACTGCTTGTCGCGCTGCATGTCGCGGATGTTCTCCACGAGGCCCGCGACGTCGCCGGACGCGACACCGGCCATCGGCTCGTCCAGGAGCACGATGGACGCGTCGGTCGCGAGGATCACGGCGATCTCCAGCTTGCGCTTGTCGCCGTGCGACATGTCGCCGGCGGGTGTGTCGAGCCGGTGGGTGAGGCCTACGAGCGTGAGCTTCTCGAGGGCGAGCGCCGTGGCGGCATCGTTCCGGCGCGGGAACCGCAGGAGCGAGTAGTTGCCGCCCAGGGAGACCTGGGCGGCGAGCCGGACGTTCTCCAGCACGCTCAGCCGCGGGAAGAGACTCGAGGTCTGGAAGGTGCGCCCCAGTCCCGCCCGCGCCCGCTGGGGCACGGACGAGCGGGTGACGTCGTCGCCGTTCATCAGGATCCGGCCCGCCGTCGGCTTCGCGACACCGGAGATCACGTTGAAGAGCGTGGTCTTGCCGGCGCCGTTCGGGCCGATCACGCCGACCAGGGAGCCGGGCGCGATGTCGAGCTCGACATCCTTCAGAATGGTCGCTCCGCCGATCTGCAGCCCGAGGCCCTCGATGCGGAGCGCGGACGGGACGGGGCTCACTGCGCCTCGACCGGAGCGACCTCGTCCGCGGCCACGGTGTCCACGAGCTCCGGCACGAAGCCGGCGCCGTCCGCCACGAGCTTGACCTGGTACATCTCCTGGAGCAGGGCGTGGTCGCCGGCGCGCACCGTCATGTCGCCCTTGGGGCCGTCGAACTCGAAGCCCTCCAGCGCCGAGATCATCGCATCCACATCGCCCTTGCCCTCTTCGATGGCGTGCACCAGCATGAGCGCCGCGTTGAACCCGTCCGGGGTGAACAGGTCCGGCGTGCCGCCGGCTTCTTCGACGGCCTCGACCATCGCCGCGTTCACGTCGTTGTCGGGCGCGCCCGCGAAGTAGTGGTTCAGGAAGCTGATCTTCTCGGATGCCTCGCCGTAGGCGCCGAACGTGGCGGTGTCGCCGAGGCCGGTGACCACGGGGATGTCGTCGAGGACGCCCTGCTGGCTCATCGCCTGCCACATCGCACCGGAGGTGGCACCGGCCCACGCGACGAAGACGAGGTCGGGCTCGGCGGCCAGCACCTGCTGGGCGAACGGGGTGAACTCGGTCACGTCCTCCGCGACGAGGACGCTGTTGACCGTCGCGCCCTTGCCGCCGAGGATCGCCTTCACGGCGGCCTCGTTGCCCTGACCGAACGCGTTGTTCTGCGCGAAGACCGTGACGGTCTTGCCGGAGATGTCGTCGAGGAACGTGCCGGCGGTGGCGACGTCCTGCGCGGACTGCCGACCGGTGCGGAAGGTGTAGTCGTTGACGCCCGTGACGGCGTCGGCAGCGGCCGGGCCGGAGAGGAAGAGCACCTGGTTCTGCGCGGCCTGCTCGGCGACCGCCAGCGCGACGCCGGACGACGCGCTGCCGGCCAGGATCGTCACGCCTTCGCCGATGAGCTCCTTCGCAAGGTTGACCGCGGTGTCGGGGTCGCCCGCGTCGTCGCGGTAGTCGATCGTGATGGCGGTGCCGTCGACCTCGTTCGTGCCCTCGGTCGCGTAATCGAGCCCGGCCTTGAAGCCCTCGAGGTACTGCTTCCCATAGCCCGCGAGCGGACCGGTCTCGCTCGTGATGACGCCCACCGTGATCTCCTCGGGGCCGGCGTCGTCCGTGCCGGATCCTCCGGGCGTCGTGGTCGACGGCGCGCAGGCCGCCAGAGCGAGGGCGGCCGTGGCGACCATGGACCCCAGGAGCAACTTCTTCGTAACCCGCATGTGCGTGCCTTTCACCATTGGAAGGGAGTCGTACCTGAGATGTGATTCAGGTATTGCCATCTTGTGGGCGGCCGCAGGTCGCGTCAACTCATACCTAGGGTATATACCTTTGGTATACTTCATCGGTGACCCGCTCCGATGACCTCCTCCGCCTCCTGGTCGGCGCGCACGCCCTCACGCGGATGGCGGCGCTCGACACCCGATCCGAGACACCCGCCGCACAGTGGCGGACGCTGACCCTGCTGCGCGATCACGGTCCGCAGCGCCTCGGCGACCTCGCGCGCCGCAGCCGGATCAGCCAGCCCGGCATGACGCGCCTGGCCGGCCAGATGACGGATGCGGGGCTCCTGGAGCGCTCCCCGGATCCCGCCGATTCCCGCGCGACGGTCCTGTCGGCGACACCGGCCGGCGTGGCGGCGCTCGAGGACTGGCTCGCTCAGCTCGGCGCGGCTCTCGCCCCGCGCTTCGACGACCTGACCGACGACGACTGGGACGCGCTGCGACGCGCGGCCGCCATCCTCGCCGGCAAGACCACGACCCCGGAGGAGAGCCGATGACCACGACCCCGACACCGCCTGCCGCACCCGGCATCTGGCGCCAGCCCGCGCAGGTCTGGGCGGTGGCCTTCGCCTGCGTGGTCGCGTTCATGGGCATCGGGCTCGTCGACCCGATCCTGCCGGCGATCGCCGCATCGCTGGAGGCCTCCCCCGTCGAGACGGAGCTGCTCTTCACGAGCTACCTCGTCGTGACCGGGCTCGCGATGCTCGTCACCAGCTGGCTGTCGAGCCGCATCGGCGCGAAGACGACGCTGCTCGCGGGCCTCGCGCTCGTCATCTTCTTCTCCCTGCTGTGCGCCCTGTCCGGCAGCGTCGACGCCGTCATCGGGTTCCGTGCCGGGTGGGGCCTCGGCAACGCCCTGTTCATCTCGACGGCGCTCGCCACGATCGTGGGCGCAGCCTCCGGGGGCAGCGCCGCCGCGATCGTCCTCTACGAGGCGGCGCTCGGTCTCGGCATCGCGATCGGCCCGCTCGTCGGCGGCATCGTCGGCGAGGTGAGCTGGCGCGGTCCCTTCTTCGGCGTCGTCGCCCTCATGACGATCGCGTTCGTGGCGATCGTGGTCCTCCTCCGGACGCCCGACGAGCAGCGCACCCCCACCCCGCTGTCGGCGCCCTTCCGGGCCCTCCGCCAACCCGCCCTCGCGGTGCTCGCGCTGACCGCCCTGTTCTACAACATCGGCTTCTTCGTGCTGCTGGCCTTCTCACCGTTCCCCTTGGGCTTCGGCGCCATGGGCATCGGGCTCACGTTTTTCGGATGGGGCGTCGCGCTCGCCGTCACGAGCGTCTGGGTCGCCCCGCTGCTTCTGCGCGGCATGCGCCGGACGACCGCCATGCTCGCCGTGCTGCAGCTCCTCGCGATCGATCTCGCGCTCGCCGGCCTGTTCGCCGAGAACGCGGCGGCCCTCGTCGTCTGCATCGTCGCGGGAGGCCTGCTCCTCGGAGTCATGAACACGATCCTCACCGAGTCGGTCATGGAGGCCACGGACCAGCCCCGTGCGGTCGCGAGCGCCGCCTACTCAGCCGTCCGGTTCCTCGGCGGCGCCGCCGCCCCGCCGATCGCCGCGGCCCTGTGGCACGCGTTCAACGTCTCGGTGCCGTTCTTCTTCGCGGCCGGTTCGGTCGTCCTCGCGGCCCTCACGATCCTCATCGGCCGGAAGGCCCTCGCCCGCGTGGATGCGCACGAGGCGGATGCCGCGGAAGAGGTCGAAGCCGTGCTGGTCGGCGACGCCGCCTGAACCCGGCGGCGGCGCCGGCCGCGGCGGGAAAAGAGACAGCCCCGGTGACTGGCGAGAGTCTCCGGGGCTGTTCCGTGCACCCCCTCGGACTTGAACCGAGAACCCACTGATTAAGAGTCAGTTGCTCTGCCGATTGAGCTAGAGGTGCGTGCTGTCCACACGAGGCGAACGAGGATCAACGTTATCATCCCGATGCGGTGGATCGCCAATCGAGGCCACCCCGGCCGTCTATCCTGGATGACGTGACGTCCCCCGCCTCCTCATCGCCCTGGAGCACGCCCTTCGACGGTGATCTGACGGAGGATCTCGCTCTGGCCCTGCGGATCGCGGATGCCGCCGACGCCGTCACGATGAGCCGCTTCGACGCGGCCGACCTCGACATCCGCACGAAGGCGGATGCGACGCACGTCACGGAGGCCGACCTCGCCGCCGAGCGTGCGATCCGCGCTCTCCTGGCGGAGGAGCGACCGGATGACGGCGTCTTCGGCGAGGAGTTCGGGGCCACCGGAAGCACCGCGCGCCAGTGGATCATCGATCCCATCGACGGCACCGCGAACTACCTCAAAGGGATCCCGATGTGGACGACCCTCATCGCCCTCGCGATCGACGGCGTCCCGCGCGTCGGCGTCGCGAGCCAGCCCGCGCTCGGACGGCGCTGGTGGGCGGCGACGGGGCGCGGCGCGTGGACGGACACCCCGGACGGCGCCCCGCGCCGGCTCGGCGTCTCGAGCGTGTCGGAGGTCGGCGAGGCGAGCGTGAGCTTCCAGAGCATCGCGCAGTGGGACGAGGCGGGCCGCAGTGGCGACCTCCTCCGGCTCAGCCGCGCGGTCTGGCGCGACCGCGGCTACGGCGACACCTGGCCGTACATGCTGCTGGCGGAAGGCCGCCTGGAGTTCGTCGCCGAGTTCGGCGTTCAGGAGTACGACATCGCGGCACTCGTCCCCATCGTGACGGAGGCGGGCGGACGGTTCACCGACATCGACGGAGCGGACTCCATCGCGACCCGCTCGTCGCTCGCGACCAACGGCATCCTGCACGATGCGTTCCTCTCCCTCATCCGCACCCCCTGAAGCCGGAGCCCCGTACGCATGCCCTTCCCCCGTCTCGCCCGAGCCGCGCTCCCCCTCGCGATCGGCGCGATCCTGCTCAGTGCGTGCACGGGGGCGCCGGGCGCGCAGCCGACGGAGGTCGTCACCGCGCCGCCGCCGGGTGCCGACCCGAGCCCGTCCGGCCTCCCCACGGCGACTCCGGTCAGTCCCGAGGACCTCACGTGCGAGAACCTCATCGCGGAGGACGCGCTGGCCGGGTTCGAGGCGGAGGGCTGGACCTCCGAGGAGGGCGAGTTCGCCATCAACGACCTCGTGCTCGACGGCATCTCCTGCACATGGGCCCAGTCCGGGGACACGACCGACAATCTCGTCGTCTTCGGCTGGGCGCCGATCACCGCCGACGAGGCACAGCAGACGCAGACGCAGCTCGAATCGGTCGGGTGGACCGCGGAGGAGAGCGCCGACGGGCTCTACCTCAGCGAGGCGGACGCGCAGAATCCGGATGCCGCCGGCATGACCTACCTCTTCGGCGACGGCTGGGTCACGGTGTCCGACACGAAGCCGGGACTGCTGCTGATCGAGCAGCCCGCCCTCTAGCCCATGTAAAGAATCCTTGACATCGCGTCACGACCGACGCACACTAGGGATGTCAAGTTTTCTTTACACGCATGGCACGGAGGTCGACGTGGTCTATCAGGAGCGCAACACCTGGGCGGGGCTCATCGTGACGCTGATCGCCATGACGGTCTATGTCATCGCCCTGCTGGGCACACTCGGAGAGCGAGCGGCATCCGAGATCGACTGGTGGCCGATGATGGCGTGGACGATCGGGATCAGCATCGTCGGCGCCATCGTGCTGAGCATCGTCTGGGGAATCCTCGCGGGCATGCGCGACCCCGACGGCGTCGGCCGATCCGACGACCGCGACCGCGACATCGCACGGATGGGCGACCGCGTCGGGCAGGCGTTCCTCGTGATCGCGGGACTCGGCGTCATCGTGCTGTGCGCCGTCCGGGCCGACTGGTTCTGGGTCGCGCACACGATGTTCTTCGGCTTCGCGCTGTCGGCCTTCGTGGGCGGGGTGGCCCAGGTCATCGCCTACCGCCGCGGACTCGTCTGATGGTCAAGCCGACGCGCGTCACCAACGACATCCGCGCGCACCGCGAAGCGGCGGGGATGACGCAGGCCGAGCTCGCGCGACGGCTCGGCGTGACCCGACAGACCCTCATCGCCATCGAGCAGGGCAAGTACTCGCCCAGCCTCGAGCTGGCGTTCCAGATCGCGCAGGAGTTCGCGCGAGGCCTCGACGACGTCTTCCACTATCCGAAGGAGAGCTCGACATGATCGACACGGACACCATGACGGCGTGGACCCAGCACCGCTACGGCGGACCGGACATCGTCCTCCCGGAGACGGTGCCGGTTCCCTCCCCCGGCCCCGCCGACGTGCTCCTCCGGGTGCAGGCGACGGGCCTCAACTCGGCCGACGTGCGGGTCATGCGCGGGGACCCGCTGCTGCTGCGGCTCGCCTTCGGGCTCCGACGACCGCGCACGGCGGTGCAGGGCCGCGATGTCACCGGCACCGTCACCGCCGTCGGCGCCGACGTCGCCGCCGATCCGAGCGGCCTGCGCGCCGGCGACGACGTGCTGGGCGAGATCACCGGCGGCGCTCTGGCGCCGTGGGTCGCAGCACGCGCGGACCGCCTCGTCCGCCGCCCGGCGGGCCTGGATGCCGTCGTCGCCGCAGCGCTCCCCATGGCCGGCGGCACGGCGTGGCAGGCGCTCGCCCTCGCGGGCATGGGTGCCGATGACGACGTGACGGGCAGGCGCATCCTCATCCTGGGGGCCGGCGGCGGCGTGGGCACCTTCGCCGTCCAGCTCGCAGCACTCCGCGGCGCGGCGGTCACGGCCGTCGCCGGAGAGCGCTCCGCCGGGATCGTCGCGAGCCTCGGCGCCCAGACCGTGCTCCCGCACCGCTCCGTCGAGGTCACGGCGCTGCCCGCGGCATCCTTCGATGCCATCCTGCTCATCGCCGGCGACGACCGTCTGCGGCCGCTGCGGCGCCTCCTCGCTCCGGGCGGCACGCTCGTGCTGGTCAGCGGCGGCTCGCACCGCGTGCTGGGGCCGATCGGCACGATCCTGCGCGGCACGCTGCTCTCCCGGGCGGCCGCCCGCATCAGGCCCCTCGCCGCCACCGCGCGTCCCGAGATCACGGCACGACTCGCCGCACTCGCCGCCGCGGGCGACCTCACACCCCACATCGAGCGCACCTGGACCCTCGATGACGCCGCCGGGGCCCTCGCGCACGTCGACGCCGGCCACACCGTGGGCAAGGTCGTCGTGGTCGCGTAACCGCCTCACCCCACGGGCATCGGGATCCGTCCGAGCCGCATGAGGATCGCGAACCGGTCGGGGACGCCCCAGTGCTCGACGATGCGCCCGTCACGGATCCGCGCGATGTCGATGACGGTGAAGCGCACCGCCCTGCCGGTCGGGGGGCCCAGGAACGGGCCGGTGTTGGTCGCCGTCCCCTCCGCCCGGATCCAGACGACATCGCCGCTCTCCGCCGCATCCTCGATCGTGAACTGCAGATCCGGCATGCCGCGATGCACCTCGGCGATCGCGCGCTTGACCTTCGCGATCGCCTCGGCCCCGACACCCGACAGCCCGAACTGATGCTCGATGAGGTCGGGATGGCAGAGCTCATCGACGATGTCGGTGTCACCCGTCGCGAACCCTTCGTGCAGCATCCGCTCCAGGACGCTCGTCTGCTCGCTCATCCGCTGTTCTCCCTTTCGCTGCACCAATCCCGCAGTCACTGCAGTAGCACTGCATCGAGTGTCGTAGCTACTGTGGACCCCGTGACCTCCGACGTCAAGAGCCCCGGCTCCGCGTACCGTCGCGCGCAGGCCGAGGCGACGCGCGTCCGGATCGCCGAGAGCGCGCGGCGGCTGTTCGCGCGGGACGGGTACGGCTCCACGAGCATGGATGCCATCGCGAAGGAGGCGGGCGTCGGCGACCGCACGGTCTACGCGACGTTCGGCGCGAAGCGGGAGATCCTCACCCTCATCTGCGAGCGGTGGCTCGAACAGGCGGGCGCGCGCGAGATGGCCGCCGCGATCCTCGCCGAGCCGGACCCGCGCGCCCGCCTGCGCGGCGCTGCGCGCTGGCTCACGACGCTCTACTCGACCGACTTCGACGTCGTCCGCATCCTCGACGCGGCGATCGATGAGGACGCCGAGACGCAGGCCCTCCTGCGCGGCAAGCTGCGCGGGAGGAACCGTGTCATGGACGCCCTCATCGCCTCGCTCGGCGACGCGCTCGTGATCGCTCCCGCCGATGCCCAGGCGCTCTTCCGCGCGTACGCGGCGGCCGGCGTCTACGGCGAGCTGGTCGCCGCCTCCGGCTGGCCGCCGGAGCGGTTCGAGGCCTGGCTCGCAGCCACCCTGGAGGGCCAGCTGCTCGGCGGGTGACGGGGCGAGGCAGGCTCAGCGGCGGAGCCAGGGCTGCTCGTCCGCTGTGGTCCGGCGTGGCACGTACCGCTGCCAGGTGCGCCGGAAGGTCAGTCCGCCGTAGGCGAAGAATGCGGCTCCCGTGAGCAGGCCGATCACGGCCCCGACGCCGACCGCCCACCCCCACGATCCGCCGGCCGTGGCGATGATGGCACCCGCGACGAGGCCGACGACGCACGCGTTGACGACGATGATGAGCATCATCGAGCTGCCGAACAGGACGCTCACGCTGCGGGGCCGGAGGAACGAGTAGGTGCGCTCCATTCCGGGGCGATCGTCGGCGACGGCGGCGAGGAAGATGTCCGCCACGGCCGGGTCGAGGTCGACGTAGGCGCCACGCAGCCGGTTCATCGCGACGACGTACATCATGTCCTCCTCCGACACGTTGAGCACGCGCGTCTGCGTCATGACTCCGACGAGGGCGAGGAACACGAGGATCGCGATGGCGGCTCCGCCGAACCATCCCTCGAACGAGGTCGCCTGGCCGAGCAGCCCGATCGTGACGAGGCCGGCGGAGACCAGGGTGAGGAAGATCGTGATGCGCGTGAGCACCTCGCTCTGCGCCGTGCCGCGCGCCGCGAGGAGCCCCCAGTGCTCGGTGGCCAGGATCTGCGCGCGACGGCCGAGTGCCGCATCGGACTCCACGACAGGGGGTGTCTCCGGTGGGATCGGCGCGCTCATAGGGCACATTGTGCACCCGTCGATCCCGGCGCGGAATGCCGGGAGCGCGACCGATCCACCCCCGCGAGGGCCGAATGTCCTGTCCCCTGTCGACGGGGCGCGCTAGCCTCGCCGCGAGGACCGACGAGGCACCGAAGGAGCAGCTCATGGAAATCGACCCGCGCGGCGACGATCAGGACGACGCCTTCGGGCAGCTGCAGCCCGAGGATTTCCACGCGACGCCCGGGGTGGGCGATTGGCGCGTGCTGTTCTGGGGCGCGCACGCGTTCTATCGCACCGGCTCGTTCGCGCATGCCGCCGAGTTCGTCGCCGCGATCGCCGCCGCGGCCGCGGCCGTCGGGCACGAACCCGACGTCGATGTGCGTCCGCAGGGCGTGACGGTGCGGACCTTCACGAGGCAGGATGGGGCGCTCAGCCGGAAGGATGCCGATCTCGCCGCCGCGATCAGCGCCGCCGCGCACCGCCTCGGGTTGGAGCCGGACCCGTCCATGCTCCAGGTCGTCGGGATCGCCGTCGCGCAGGACGCCGGCGCCGATACGCGCCCCTTCTGGGAAGCAGCGTTCGGCTATGTGCGCGTCGGCGACGAGGATCTCATCGACCCGATCCGCCGTGGCCCGCACCTGTGGTTCCACGAACTGACGCCGCCCCGCCCGGGACGAGGTCGCACGCACATCGACGTGTCGGTGCCGGCCGATCAGGCCGAGAAGCGGGTCCGCGCAGCCGTCGCCGCCGGCGGCCGGATCGTCGACGACAACGTGTCCATGAACTCCTGGACGATCGCGTCGCCGGAGAACCACAAGGTCGACATCGCCGGCTGGGCCGACCTCGAAGCCTGACCGACATGCGCGCACGCTTCCTCCGACGCTGGATCCTCCTCGTGTCGATCGGCGAGGCGTCGGGGTTCGCCGTCGCCACGGCCGTCGCGATCCTCACGATCGTGTGGGGTACGCCGGATCCGTGGCGGCTTCTCCTGGTCGTCGCCGCCGGCGCGGTGGAGGGCGCCGCGCTCGCGACCGGGCAGTACGCCGCGATGGGATCGCGACGCCCGCGGCGCGCCCTGTGGGTGGGCGCGACGGCCGGGGCGGCGTCGCTCGCGTGGCTGATCGGGATGCTGCCGAGCAGCCTGGGGCTGGACATCGACCTCGCCGCCGCGGTTCCGCTCCTCGTGGTCGGAGGGCTCGTGCTGCTGGCCACCATCCCCGTCGCCCAATGGCTGGCACTCGGGCGGAAGAAGACGGCGCGGTGGATCCCCGTCACGATGGCTGCCTGGCTCGTGGCGATCGCCTGGACCGCGGCCCCGTCCCCGTTCGTCGACGAGGCCAGCCCGATCGGGCTCGTCGCCGCACTGTACGTCGTCGCGGGGGCGCTCATGGCGGTGACGGTCGCGTCCCTGACGGCGCGCACCGCCTGGTCGCTTTTCGGGCCCGACGCCGAGGCGGTCAGCGGCCCGGAGTCGACCAGTCGAAGCTGAGCTGCTCGGCGTGCAGCCGGTCGCCGTCGAACACACCGGCCTCCTCGTCGCCGGTCATCGGATGGAAGAGGATCCGCTCCCCCTCGACCGTGTACGTGCCGGTGTTGTACGCGTCCTCGGTCTCCACCGCCGCGAAGTCGAACGCGGCGATGTCACCTCCGGGGACGCTCGGCAGCCCCCATCCGCGGTGGAAGCGTCCGTCACCGGAGAGCAGGTAGTAGCGCGTGGCGACGACGCGCTCACCGCTGCCGGGCGGCCCCGTCACGTCGAACACGAACCGGTGGGTGGATGCCAGGAAGAGTCCCTGCATGATCCGTCCTCGTCACCGACACCGGTGCGGGGGCGCGATCGCCACGATCACGCCCCCTGTCCCCAGCATCGTCCTCAGTCGCGGAGCGTCGCCTTCTTGTGCCACTTGCCGTTCACGATCTCCACGATCGTGCCCGGCACCTGCGGAGCGGTCGGGTCGAGCGAGATCGTCGTCCCGGCCCACAGCGAACCGCCCGGACCCGACTCGACGGCGACGACGTTCGTCAGGTCGAGGTAGTGCGACTTCTTGCCGTTCTTGACCACCGAGATGGTGCTCGCGAAGTACTCCGCGACGTAGATCTCGCCGCGCTGGCCGATCGCGAGGTTGGTCGCGCCGAGGAATCCGCTCGCGATCTGCGTCGCCGTGCCGGTCCACGGGTTCACCCTCCACAGCGCACCGCGGGCGCCGAGGACGGGCGACTCGGGGCCGCCCGGCAGCGTCGTGACGTACAGCATCCCGTCACGACCGACCTCGACGTCGGTCGGCACCGCTTCGAACCGGTAGGCCACGCCGACGACGCAGTCCGGCAGGCCGAGCGCGGTCGCCATCGCCGCCGTGATGGTCGTGGGCTGTGCGGGCAGGACGGCGAGGGTGCCGACGTTGCCGCGGCTGTCCACCGTGAGGAGTGCGTTGGCGCCGGCATCCGCGACGACCCACTTCCTTCCCCACTGGGTCACCGAGTACGCGTGCGAGTCGACGAGTCCCGTGTAGCTGACCGGGAACCCGGCGGCCGTCAGCGCCTCGCTGACGCACGCACTCGGGTTCGCGACGCCGTAGGCGATCGTCTGGTCGGGGTTGTTCGCCGTCTCGTACGCGAGGGTGTCGGCGTAGACCTTCGAGCCCCGCGCGCCCCACAGGTTCAGGCCGCTGCCGGTGATCTCCATCTCCCCTTCGGTCGTCGTGAACGCGAGCGTCCTGCCGTCGCGCGAGAGCTCCACGCCCGAGGCGCCGGGAGCCGGGTTCGCGGTCGGCGTGATCGAGCCGTCGGCGGAGAGGGTCCCGACGATGCCGACGAACCCGTCGGCGACGTAGACCTTCTTGCCGGCGAGGTCGAGGTTGAAGGGCGCGACGACCTGCGAGGACTTCACGACCGGGTCGGGAGCCGGCTTCGGCTTCTGACCCGCTGACGCCATGGTCGGCGTGGCGAGGACGAGCGCGAGGGCGGCGAAACCGGCCCAGAGCGCGCGGGACTTCTTCATGACACCTCCGAATTCGGCTCGGCGGTGACGCCGAGCGCCGGGAATCCGGGCGGAAGTCGGTTACCCCCCGTACCGCCGTCCGGTGATGCTGACCATCGTCCGCGACGGCCCGGCGCTCATTCTGGTCCTGTCGCGGGACCGCGTCAATGGGATGCGAGGACAGCGAAACGGCCCGGCCCCCACGCGAATGCGCAGGGGCCGGGCCTCCTCCGTGACAACGGCGTGGTGGAGATGGGGGGAATCGAACCCCCGTCCATCGCTGAGATACTGCGTCTTCTCCGGGCGCAGTCTGTGCAGACGTTCTACTCGGCTCCGACCTTTGTCACAGACACCTAAGTCGACGAGCCCAGCCTGGGAAGAGTCCCACGTGACGTCCAGACGCCGTCACGCAGCAAGATCCCTAGATGACGCCAGGATCCGTAGCGGGATCGCCTACGGTCTGACGGAGTTCAGGCTCGCTTAGGCAGCGAGGGCGAACTCAGTGCGCTTGGATTCGGCACTTATAGTTTTGCAGAGATCGTTTACGAGATAACCCTGCATCCTCGGCCCGCTTCCCGCAGATTCACAGGCGATGTCGAAACCGATCATCCCCGTGGACCTTCGCATGAAGGCGGCCGTTGTCACGCTGTGGAGTTGTGCTCCCGGGAGCCGAAGCACCCGAGCATTACAGCGTACAACGGATGCCGGACAGCCGCCATTCCCGGTGGTCGCGGAAGCGGCCGGATACACTCGCGACATGAGCGAGGTCACCATCACGGTCCGCGGCGAGCACGAGGCGCGCATCGCGCCGGAGCGCGCCGTCGCCCACGTCTCCGCGTCCGTCGACGGTCCCGAGCGCGGCGCCGTCGTGGAGAGGATCGCGGCGCTCGTCGCCCCGATCCGCGACGATCTGACGGCGCGCAAGACGTCCGGGGCGATCGCGGACTGGGCGAGCCAGCGCGTCGCGGTGTGGGCGGACCGTCCGTGGAACAACGAGGGCCGTCAGCTCGACCTGGTCCACCACGCGTCCGTCGAACTCACGGCGACGTTCACCGACTTCATGCTCCTCTCCGACTGGCTGAGCGACATCGCGGCGCGCGAGGGCGTGCAGGTGGGCTCGGTGTCGTGGGAGCTCACCCCCGAGACCCGCGCACGCGTCGAGCGCGAGGTCGCGACGCAGGCGGTGTCGGTCGCCGTCGAGCGCGCGACGGCGTATGCCGGCGCGATCGGCCGCGCGACGCTCACCCCCGTCGAGATCGCGGACCTCGGTCTCCTGACCGACGGCGAGCCGCCGGTGGGCGGGGCCATGCGGATGATGAAGGCCTCGATGGAGATGGATGCCGCGGGGTCCGCGATGGCGGAGTTCCACCCGGACGAGATCGTCATCGCCGCCGGCGTCGAGGCGCGCTTCCGCGCGAGCTGAACGGACCTCAGTCGCCGAGGCGGTTCTTGGACCGCATGGCGCGCTCGGCCTCGCGCTTGTCCTCGCGCTCGCGGATCGTCTGCCGCTTCTCGAACTCGCGCTTGCCCTTCGCGACCGCGATCTCGACCTTGGCGCGACCGTCGGAGAAGTAGAGCTTGAGCGGGACGAGCGTGTAGCCGCCCGCGCTGACCGCGTGGGAGATCTTCACGATCTCGTCCTTGTGGAGGAGGAGCTTCCGGGTCCGCTTGGTGGCGTGATTGGTCCAATGCCCTTGCGAGTACTCCGGGATGTGGACGGCATCGAGGTACGCCTCGCCGCCGTCGATGTACGCGTAGCCGTCGCTGAGGTTCGCGCGGCCCTGGCGCAGCGACTTGACCTCGGTTCCGGTGAGCACGAGCCCTGCCTCGTAGGTCTTCTCGATGGCGTACTCGTGGCGCGCGCGACGGTTGGTCGCAACGACCTTCTCGCCGCGTTCCTTGACCATGACTTCTCCTCGGATGAGCCGCGGATCACCCGGACGGGCGCGCGGCAGCCTGTCAGTCTATCCCGAGAGCGGGCTCAGGCGCGAAGCCAGCGCCGGATCGCGAAGCCGGCCGACACGGCGGCGAGGAGGAGCCCGATCCCGATGACGAGCGGGATCACGACCGCGGCGTCCCGGACGTCGACCCAGTCCGTCACGAAGTCCACCCGGCCGCGCAGATACTGCTGCACGCCGAACTCCACCCCCGCGAGGATCGCGCCGCTCGCGAGCACCGAGCCGATGAACGCGGCGAAGACGCCTTCCAGGATGAACGGGGTCTGGATGAACCTGTTCGACGCCCCGACGAGGCGCATGATGCCGAGCTCTTTCCGGCGCGCATACGCGGACAGCCGGATCGTCGTGGCGATGAGCAGGACCGCAGCGATGAGCATCAGCCCCGCGATCCCCACCGCGATGTAGGTCGCGATCGTGAGGGCGGAGAAGAGCGGATCCAGATACTGCATCTGGTCCTTCACCTCCTCGACGCCGTCCATGCCGCCGAACGCCTCCGCGATGACATCGGTCTGGCCGGGGTCCACGAGGTTGACCCAGAACGTCTCGTTGAGCTGCTCGGGGGTGATGAAGTCGGCGTAGTCCTCCCCCATCAGATCGAGGACGTTCTGGTACGCCTCGTCGCGGGTCTCGAAGCGGATGTCGCGGACGACACCCTCGAGCGCGGGGCTCTCGAGCTTGTCGCGGACCTGGTCCACCTGGTCCTCCGTGGCGACGCCGTTGACGCACGTCGTCGTCGCGGCGTCCGCGCGGCACATGAAGACCGCGACCTGCGCGCGGTCGACCCAGTAGTCCCGCATCTTGCCGATCTGCATCTGCATGAGCATCGCGGCGCCGACGAAGGTCAGCGAGACGAACGTGACGAGCACGACGGAGATCACCATCGAGGCGTTGCGCCGCAGTCCCGACAGGGCCTCGGCGAGGATGAGCCGGAATCTCATGTCGTCGGGCCCACTTCGTCGTCGTGGCCTTCGAGTCCGAGCTTGCCGGTCACGTCGATCCCCTTCAGGCCCAGGTCGTCGAGGTCGACCTCGGGCGCGTCGATCATGATCGGCCGGGTGTGCGGCTGCGGCTCGTCGACGGGCGCGGACGCGGTGACGACGGGAGGGGTGGATGCCGACGGGTCCGGGACGGGCCCCGCCTCCGCGATCTCCCGCTGCAGCTCGAGCACCGCGGTGAGGGCGGCGACGGCGGCCGCGCCCTTCTCCGGCTCCGGCGCGAGGCTCGGCAGCGAGGAGGTGTCGCCGTAGCCGCCATGCCGGTCATCGCGCACCATGACGCCGCCGCGGAGCTCGATGACGCGGCGCTGCATCTGGTCGACGAAGCCGGCCTCGTGCGTGGCCATGACGACGGTCGTCCCGCCCGCGTTGATGCGTGCGAGCAGCTGCATGATGTCGACGGATGTCGCGGGGTCGAGGTTTCCGGTGGGCTCGTCGGCGAGGAGGATCTGCGGACGGTTCACGAGAGCGCGGGCGATCGCGACGCGCTGCTGCTCACCGCCGGACAGCTCGTGCGGGAAGCGCTTGTGCTTCCCCTCGAGCCCGACGAGCGCGAGCACCTCCGGCACGGCCTGCTGGATGAAGGCGCGCGAGGAGCCGATGACCTGCAGCGTGAAGGCGACGTTCTGGAAGACCGTCTTGTTCGGGAGCAGCCGGAAGTCCTGGAAGACCGACCCGATGTGGCGCCGGAAGTACGGCACCTTGCGGCTCGAGAGGGTGCGCAGGTCGCGGCCGAGGACGACGACGCGCCCTTCGGTGGGTGCGTCCTCGCGCAGGATGAGGCGCAGGCAGGAGGACTTGCCGGACCCCGAGGCGCCGACGAGGAACACGAACTCGCCGCGCTGCACCTCGAAATCGACGTCGCTGAGGGCCGGCTTGTTCGTCCCGCGGAATCGCTTGCTGACGTGCTCGAACCGGATCATGACCTGACGAGCCTAAGCGCGCGCTCTTGGCGTGCGCCGAGCGACACCCGCGCGCCGTGGCATCCGCGGGCGTGCCGGCGCCTCACGCGGGGGTGAGCTCCCCGCGCACGATCGAGTCCCCCGAGTGCCCGGGGTCCCCGCCGGTCTCCTCCTGCGAGATGTCGACGAGCGTGAACTTCGACAGATCGACGTCGTCGGGCACCGCGAAGGCGCCCGTCGTGCCGTCGAGCACGCCGAGGCTCACGAGAGCGGAGCCGTCGGAGGCGATGAGCCACACTTCGCGGTAGCCCTCGGCGGGGATCGAGGCGTCGAGCGTCACGAGGACCCGCCGGTGGCCGTCGACCTTCTCGAGCACGGCTTCGCCCTCGGCGCCCTGCCAGGCGGGGAAGCCGTCGAGCGTCGCTTCGGAGACGATGTCGGGTCGCGGGGTCAGCAGATTCGCGGTGGTCCACACCCCCGCGACGATCGCGACGGCGGCGACGGCGCCCGCGAGGGCGAGCACGAGGCGACGGCGGGGCCGGCTGCCGCGCCGCACGGCGTGCGGCGGCGCCGGGGTCGCGGGGGTCTCGTCGAAGCCCAGCTCGGAGCTGATGGCATCCCACACGCGCGGCGGCGGGGTGAGGAGCGCGGCGTCGCCGACGGCCGAGCGGCCCACGGAGACGGTGCGCGCGAGCGAGGCCACCTCGGCGGTGCAGACGGCGCATTCGGCGAGGTGCGCACGCTCGGCCGCCGTGGCGACCGGCTCGCCCATCGCGACGAGCGCCGCGACGTCGGGGTCAATATGCGACATGAGCGGCCTCCAATCGGGATCGCAGACGGGTGAGACTTCGGCGGATGTGACTCTTCACGGTACCCAGTGGCATCGCCAGCTGCTCGGCGATCTGGGCGTGCGTCAGGTCCTGGTAGAAGGCCAGCGTCACCACGGCACGCGCGTCGGGTTCGAGCTGCTCGATCTCGTGCGCCAGGACGATCGCATCGCTCACGTCGACGGGTTCGGCGACCGGCTCCTCGGCGACGGACCGCATCGCCTCCTCGATCCGCGCCGTGCGGGACCGGGCTTCGTGCGCGTCGGCGATCCTGCGCCGCGCGATCGCGACGAGCCACCCGCCGAGCGAACCCCTCGCGGGCTGGAAGGAGCCTCGCGAGGTCCATGCCGACACGAAGGTGCGCTGGGTCACGTCCTCCGCTTCGGCCCGATCGCCGAGAGAGCGCACGGCGAGGGTGTAGACGAGCCGCGACCAGCGGTCGTACATCTCCTTCAGCGCGCGCTCATCGCCCGCGCTGAAGCGCTCGGCGAGTTCGACATCGTCCTCGATGACAGGCTCCTTCCGGGAAGCGACGGGGGGCGGGGCGACGAGGGTCATCACGCCTCCCGGGCGACGAGCACCACGTTATCGCTGTAGCTGCGGGTGCGCTCGTCGAATGAGCCGCCGCACGTGATGACGACGAGGGTCGGGGGGCCCTCGCGGGCGAAGAGCTCGTCCACGGGAAGCTGGGCCCGCGGGATGTACGTGACGCGCTCCACGATGTACCGCGTCCGGGTGCCCGCCTCATCGGTCACGAAGACCTCCTGACCGGGCTGCGCATCGCGGAGCCGCGCCAGCGGACCGAGTCCGTACACCCGGGAGTCGACGTGCGCCGCGATGACCGTGGCCCCCTCGCCGTCCGCCGGAGCCGGGCCGAACCGATACCACCCGGCGGAGGCGGGGTTCTTGGGGATCTGCATGGCCCCGTCATCCTGCACGCCGACCGCGTCGACCGGCATGTCGACACCCAGGTCGGGCAGGGCAAGGGCCGTCGGCTCCGGTGCCGGCGCGGCCGGAGGCGTCGGTGTCGCCCGGACGACCGGCACCGACACCGACGCGGTCGGTGCCGGTGCGGCGGACGCCGACGCGGAGGGCGGGATGGGGGTCCCGCCCTCCGTGTCGGGGGTGGTGCAGGCCGCGAGGGTCCCGATCATCGCCGCGGCGACGAGGACGAGGAGCAGACGCGACATGGCGGTCGGCCGTCAGCGACGGGCGTTCACCGCGCGGACGGAGAGCACCGAGCCGGCCGCGACCGCGAGGAGCAGCGCAGCACCGGCGCCGAAGAGCCACCCGGTGGAGCCGTTCTCGGCGGCCAGTCCGGCCTCACCGGTGTTCACACCATCCGGGTTGGAGTGCAGGCCCGAGACGGTCTGGACGGCGAGGGCGAGGTTCGCGTCCTCGGCGCTGCCCCACGCGTACACGATGGTGAGGACGCCCTCCTCGATCGTGACGTCGGCCGGACCGATGACCGGGTCGGTCGTGCCCGCGAGCGCGACGGCCGCCGACACCGTGCCGGCCGCGAGGTCGAGCGAGGCCTCATCGGGGTTCTCGAGACCCGACACGACGGCCTCGCCGCCGGCCAGGATGTCCACGGCCGGAGCCGCGGCGACGTGACGGACCGTGAGTCGGCCCTGGCCCGCGTCGGTGGTCGAGATGTCGTTCGTGAAGAGCTTCGCGGTGGCTTCCCCGTCGGCATCCAGGTGCGCGACGGCGGTGTAGCTCGTGTTCGCCTCGAGCGTCAGCGTGATGGGTCCGAGGACCGGCGCCGAGTCGTCGGCGGCGTCCGGAGCCGTGAGGGCGACCTCGTAGTCGCCGGCGGGCAGATCGAGCGGGCCGGCGAGATCGCCCGGCTGGAAGTCGTCGAGCGTCAGCTCGCCGTTGACGTAGACGTCGACGGGTGTGTCCGGGATCCCGTGCAGGACCGACAGGTCGGCGGTGCTGTCCGAGATGGCATGGGCGGGAGCGAAGGCGGCGAGAGCGGCGACGGCGCCGACGGCGATGCCCGCAGAGAGTGTCTTGCGCACGGGGAACTCCTTTTCGATGGGGCGCGACCTGTTTCGCGCTTCATCAAGGGATTCCCCCGCACACCGTCATTTGGATGCAGGCGAATGAGAAAAACTCAGTCGTCGTCCTTGCGCTTGCGCCAGCGGATGCCGGCCGCGATGAGGCCGTCGAGGTCGCCGTCGAAGACGGCGGCCGGGTTGCCGACTTCGTAGCCGGTGCGGAGGTCCTTCACGAGCTGCTGCCCGTACAGGAAGTACGAGCGCATCTGGTCGCCCCAGCTGGCGGTGATGGTGCCGGCCAGTTCCTTCTTCTTCGCCGCTTCCTCCTCGCGCTTGAGGAGGAGCAGGCGGGTCTGGAGGACCCGCATGGCGGCGGCGCGGTTCTGGATCTGCGACTTCTCGTTCTGCATCGAGACGACGAGGCCGGTGGGCAGGTGGGTGATGCGGACGGCGGAGTCGGTCGTGTTGACGGACTGCCCGCCGGGGCCGGAGGAGCGGAACACGTCGACGCGGATGTCGCCCTCGGGGACCTCGACCTCGACGGCCTCCTCCATGACCGGGATGACCTCGACGGCGGCGAAGCTCGTCTGACGCTTGTCCGCCGAGCCGAACGGGCTGATGCGGGCGAGGCGATGCGTGCCGGCCTCGACCGAGAGGGTGCCGTAGGCGTAGGGCGCGTCGACCTCGAAGGTGGCCGACTTGATGCCCGCGCCCTCGGCGTAGGAGGTGTCCATCACCTTGACGGGGTACTTGTGGCGCTCGGCCCAGCGCAGATACATGCGCAGCAGCATGTCGGCGAAGTCGGTGGCGTCGTCGCCGCCGGCGCCGGAGCGGATCGTGACGACGGCGGACCGCGGGTCGTACTCGCCGTCGAGCAGCGTCTGCACCTCGAGCTGGCCGATGACCTTCTCGAGGTCGGCGAGCTCGGTGCGCGCCTCGGCGGCCGAGTCCTCGTCCTCCATCTCGACCGCGAGCTCGATGAGCACGTCGAGGTCGTCGAGGCGCTGCTCAATCTCGGTGATGCGGCGCAGCTCGGTCTGCCGGTGGCTGAGGGCGCTCGTCACCTTCTGCGCCTTGTCGACGTCGTCCCAGAGGTCGGGGGCGCCGGCCTCCTCGGAGAGGCGTGCGATCTCCGCCTGGAGCCCCTCGACGTCGACCACCGCCTGGATGTCGGCAAAGGTGGAGCGCAAGGCCTGGATGTCGGCGGAGAGATCGAGTTCGAGCATGACACTCCAGACTAACGTGGATGGGATGACCGCCGCCGCCGACTCCGCGCCGATCGGGCGGATGCTGTGGCGCTTCGCCCCCATGATCTACGGGCCGACGCTGCTCTTCGCGCTCGGCGAGGGCGCCGTCATCCCGCTCCTCCCGGTGATCGCGGCCGACCTCGGCGCCGACGTCGCGACCGCGGCGCTCATCGCGTCGGCGCTCGTCGTCGGCCAGCTGTGCGGCAACATCCCTGCGGGCTGGTCGGTCGCGCGGTTCGGCGAGCGGATCACGATGGCGATCGGGGGCACCCTGGCCGTCGCCGGTGTCGCGGGCCTGCTCGCCGCGCCGAGCCTGCCCGTGCTCGCGGCCTCCGTCTTCCTCATCGGTTTCTGCGCGGCCGTGTTCGGACTAGCCCGGCACTCCTTCATGACGACGCGCGTGCCGCTGGGCTTCCGCGCCCGCGCCCTGTCGCTCTTGGGGGGCACGTTCCGCCTCGGCATGTTCATCGGCCCGTTCGTCGCGGCCGGGCTGCTCGCCGTGTTCGCGGAGGAGCACGCCGCGGTGTGGTTCTTCGGCGGATGCCTCGTCGCGACGGTCGTCCTCGTGCTCGTCGGCACCGACCCCGAGACCCAGCTGGCGACGGTACGGGAGCCGGCCTCGGCGGGCGACTCGCGCTTCGCCGAGGACACCGGCGAGGCCGTGACGGGCTCGATCCCGACGAGCGAGCGCGCCGGGGTGTTCCGCACCATGTGGCGGCATCGTGGCGTGCTGTCGCGCCTCGGGCTGGCGGCTGCGTCGCTGTCCGCCGTCCGGTCGACGCGGCAGCTCGTCCTTCCGCTGTGGGGCGTGTCCATCGGGCTGGACGCGCAGAGCATCGCCCTCATCGTCGGCATCTCCGGCGCGATCGACTTCGCGCTCTTCTACGCGAGCGGACAGGTCATGGACCGGTTCGGGCGGCTGTGGGCGGCGCTTCCGGCCATGCTCCTCATGGGCGCCGGCTTCCTCGCCCTGTCGGTGACGCACGACCTCGGCTCCGCCGCGATGTGGTTCGCGATGTTCGCCGCTGTCCTGGGCGTCGGCAACGGGCTCTCCAGCGGGATCCTGCTGACACTGGGCGCCGATGTCGCCCCGCCCGCCGACCCCGCGCCGTTCCTCGGGTCATGGCGCACGCTGACGGATGCCGGCGGTGCCATCGCGCCGCTCCTCGTCTCGGGGATCGCGGCCGTCTCGACGCTCGGCATCGCGACCGCTGTCATGGGCGTCGTCGGACTGCTCGGCGCGGGCGCGTTCCTGCGCTGGGTGCCGCGGTTCGTGCCGCGCGGGTGACCCCGGGGGCGCGACTCAGCTCAGCGCAGCGCGTTGCGACTCGTGGCGGTCGCGCGGAGCGCAACCCCCTCCGGGACGAAGAGCGCGAGGATCGGCGGATGCCACGTCGCGGTGACCGTCACGCGCGCCGACACGCCGTCGGGGGTCTCCGCGGACACGAGCGTCGCCGTGCCGAGCGCCGCGACGAGGTCCGCGGCCTGGGCACGCACGCCGTCGTCGGTCAGCGTGGCCGCGGCCCCCGCGCCGTCCACCGTCACGGTGAATCCGTCCGCGCCGGCGAGCGCGGCGGCATCGGCGACGGCATCCACTCGCTTCTGGGCGAGGTAGAGGCTCGTGGCGTCGACGCAGACGAACACGAGCGCGAGGGCGAGGACCGCGTAGCCGATGGTCAGGAGCAGGATGCTCCCCTCGTCGTCCGATCGGCGCGCCGTCATCCGGTCCCCCAGAAGCGCGACACCTTCTGCGCGGTCACGGCCTCCACGGGCACCCGCACCGTGCGGTCGAGGTCCAGCACGGGCGGCACGAGCGGCAGCGGGACGGCCGCGGTCAGGGTCACGAGCAGCGTCGAACCGGCCGACGGGCACGCGGCGCCTGCGGGTCGGCAGCCGATCGAGACGTGCACGGCACCCGGATCGATGCCGTACTCCTCGGTCACCGACGCGAGGATGGCCTGCGCACGGGCGTCGGCGGTGACGGCATCCGGCGCCGTCGCGATCGCCCGCGCGATGTGCCGCGACCCCGCCTCGACGCCGAGGGCGTGCGCCTGGATCGCTCCGAGCGCGACGATCAGGTAGACGACCGGCACGAGCAGGACGAGGCCCACGAGGATGAACTCGAGCGCGGCCGCGCCGACGTCGTCGTCAGTCGAGGCTCTCGGCGGGTGCATGTCCGGTCACCTCCAGCCCGCCGATCATCCCCAGCAGCCCGACGAGGGGCAGCGTCGCCGTCACGGTCACCGCGATGACCGGCTGCCCGCCGCGCGCGCCCTCCTGCCCCGGGATCTCCTGCGCGGTCACCTGCTGCACGAATGCGTCCCCGACCGTGCGCGCGATGATCGCGGTCGTGCGCGCCGCCCCGTCGCGGAGCGAGGTGTCGGCGAGCGCCGCGTGGTACGCGCCCTCGACCGCGGCGTCGTGGACGACGTTGCGGACGTAGACGGCGAGCCCGAGCTGCAGGACCGCGAGCGTCAGCACCGTGAGCAGCGCCCCGACCAGGACGAACTCCACGGGGCTCGAGCCGCGCTCGTCCATGGCGTGCCTCAGAAGCCGGAGACGCGGCTGATCGCCTGCTCGAACAGGTCGGCGAGCGCGGGACCCGCGAGCGCCCAGATCGCGACGACCAGTCCCGCCGTCATGAGCGTCACGAGCACCCAGCCCGGCACGTCGCCGCGTTCGTCCCCGAGCGTGTCGTCCCATGCCGCGGTCACACGGCCCCAGCTTGTGCGGATCATCCTCCGCCTCCTTTCCGACCGTCGCCGGTCATCCGATCACTGTCAGGTCACAGTCGGGCACGACGCGTCATCCGATACCGAGGCGCAGCATCACGACACCGGGGAAGACGGCGAACAGCACGGAGAGCGGGAGGATGAGGAACACCAGCGGCAGGAGCATCGCGATCTCCTTGCGTCCCGCCTGCTCGATGAGGGTGCGCTTGGAGTCCTCGCGCGCGTCCGCCGCCTGCGCCTGCAGCACCTGTGCGAGCGGCGCGCCGCGTTCGAGGGCGGCGATGAGCTGGTCCAGGGCGCGTGACAGGGCGGGGACGTCGAGGGTCCGCGACAGGTCGCCCAGGGCATCCGTGAGGCTTGAGCCCGTGCCGGTCGCCAGCACGGCCCGCCGGATCTCCGCCGTGAGGTCGCCCGACCCGACCTCGCCGATCCGTCTCAGGGCATCCAGCAGGCTCTCCCCTGCGGCGAGGCACAGTGCGAGGAACTCCAGCACCGTCGGGAGCTGCTCGTCGACGCGCGCGACCCGACGCCGCGCCGCGCCGGTCAGGTGCACGTCGCACAGCACCGCTCCCGCGCACCCGAGGATCGGCGGGGCGAGCGCCGCAGCCGCGGGCGCTCCCGCCGTCAGCACGACCATCACCGCCAGCGCTCCCCCGACCGTGACCCCGATCACCGCCCACGCGAGCTGCCGGGCGCGGAACGCGACGGCATCCTGCGCCCATCCCGCCTGTCTCAGCCGACGGTTCAGCGCTTCGGCCCCACCCAGTCCCGCGATGAGCCGGTCGCGTCGGACACGCCAGGCGCCGAACGCGAGCGGCGCGAGCGGGGTGAGCCCGCGCGGATCCGCCACGTCCCGGACATACGGGGCGATGCGCCGCGCGAGACTCGGCGCCGACCAGCGCGGAACCCGCTGGGCCGCCAGCAGCACGCCGGCGGCGAACGCCGCGCCGAGCACGATCGCGAGGGCGGCCTGCGTGATCACCCGAACCACCGCCGAGGTTCGGACAGCCGGCCCACCCGGAGCATGAGGCGGTACGCGAGGACCGAGACCGCCGCGCCGCCGAGGATCACGACGACACCCTGCGCGCTCGCGTATGCGGCCGCACCCTCCGGCCGCATCGACAGCAGGATGAGGACGATCCACGGCGCGACGACGCCCAGCACCGCGGCGCCGCGGATCCACGACTGGCGCGCCTCGACCTCGGCCCGCAGCGCCGCGTCGGCACGGACGGAGGACGACAGGGCGCGCAGGACGGTCGTGAGCTCCGTGCCACCGACCTGCCGCGCCATCCGCAGCGTCTCGATGATGCGGTCGCCGACCGGGTCGCCGAGGGCGGATTTCAACCGCAGCGCGCTGGAGTCGAAGTGACCCGATGCCGCGAGGTCCCCGGCGAATGCGGAGAAGGCGGGACGCAGCGGGCCCGGCGCCGACGTCGCGAGTGCCGCGACGGCATCCGGCAGCGACATGCCCGATCGCACCGACGCGACGAGCAGGTCGCAGACGTCCGGCCACAGCGCCCGGCGCGAGCGTCGGAGCCGGCGGGCTCGACCCCGCAGCCACACGGTGGGCGCCGCCGCCCCGACGAGCGCGGCGACGAGCGCGACGGCCGGGAGGGCGGTGACGAGCCACGCGACGGCGGCCGCGAACACAGCACCGCCGGCGGAGAAGACGAACAGGCGACCCGACGGGGTGTGCGCGAAGCCGGCGGCCTCCAGCATCCGGGAGACCCGGCCCGCGGGGCGCGGCGTCGGCGGCGTCGCCCGCGGCGGCCAGAGCCACGGGGACAGGGTCAGGAGGATCCCCGCGCCGAGCGTCGCGCCCCACACGATCGTCATCTCCGCGCCCAGACGGTCTCGGTCTGGACGGCGCCGTCGGCGACGCGGCCCGTGGGCGCGATCACCTCCGACACGAAGCGCCGGCCGTCGGCACTCCGCCCGCAGTGCACGACGAGGTGGACGGACGAGGCGATCGCGGGAACGACGAACCCCGCGTCGATGTTCCGTCCGGCCAGCAGCGGCAGCGCGGAGAGCTTCCGCAGCGCCTCCACGGCCGAGTTCGCGTGCAGGGTCGCGGCACCCGGGACGCCCGTGTTGAGGGCGAGCAGGAGGTCGAGTGCCTCGGCGTCGCGCACCTCCCCGACGACGAGCCGGTCGGGTCGCATCCGCAGCGCCTCCTTCACGAGGCGCCGGAGGGTCACCTCGCCGGTCCCCTCGAGGCTCGGCTGCCGCCCCTGCATCGCGACGATGTCGGGCGCCCGCACGCCGAGCTCGAACGTCTCCTCGACCGTGACGATGCGGTGGTGCGCGGGACACGCCGCGATGAGCGCCCCGAGAAGCGTCGTCTTGCCCGCCGCCGTCGCGCCGGACACCAGCACCGTGCGCCCGTCCGCCATCGCCGCCTGCAGCAGGTCGGCGACCTCGGAGGTCACCGAGCCGATCGCGACGAGGTCGTCCAGCGCGCGATACGCGGGGAGGAACTTGCGGATGTTGACGGCCCAATGGCGTCGGGTGATGTCCGGGATCACGACGTGCAGCCGACTGCCGTCCGGCAGCGACGCGTCGACGAACGGCTGGCTGAGGTCGACGCGGCGGCCGGTGGCGTGCAGCATCCGCTCCACGAGATCGCGGACGGCGTCGTCGGTGAGCACCACGGGGGCGCGTTCGCTGCGTCCGTCGCGTGCGACGTACACACGATCCGGCGCGTTGATCCACACCTCCTCGACGCTCGGGTCGTCGAGGAGGGCCTGCAGCGGCCCGTACCCCGCGACGCTCGCGAGCACGTCGCGGACGCAGGCCGCCTCGTCGTCGATGAGCTCCCCACCACGACCGAGTGCGTAGTCGTTGTGTCGGCGCACCTCGGCGCGGGCGATGAGCGCCGCCCGGTCGGGGTCCCGCGCCGGGTCGACCTGATCCGCCCGCAGGCGCTCCCGCACGCGCTCGGCGACGGTCCGGGTCGCCGGCGCGACGTTGGCAGACAGCGACGCCAGGCTCACCCCACGCATCCTGACGACCGCGCGCGGCTCCGGCGCAAGTTATCCACAGCCGGCTGTCCGGGGGCTTGCGCTGTGGTCCGACCACAGAGCACAATGGAGTGTGCTCACCGTTCCGCAAACCCTGACGGCGCAGGCCGACGCCGCGATCCACAAGACCGAGGTCCTGCGCACCCCCGTGCGCTTCCTCGTGTCCGGAATGCTCGCCGGCGCCTACGTCGGCGTCGCCGTCGTCCTCATGGTCAGTGCCGCGGGGCCGTTCGCGGCCGCAGGGGAACCCGCCGTCAAGCTCGTGAGCGGCCTCGTCTTCGGCGTCGCGCTGACCCTCGTCGTCTTCGCGGGCGCCGAGCTCGTGACCTCCGCGATGATGATCCTCACGCAGGGCGCGCTCATGCGTGCAGTCCGGCCCCTCCCCGCCGCCGGCGCCATGCTGTTCACGTTCGGCGCGAACATCCTCGGCTCCGCCGTCTTCGGCGCTCTGGTGGTCTTCTCCGGTGTCCTGCACTCCAACGCCGCCGCCGGCGAGATGATCCAGGGCCTGCTCGCCGCGAAGGCGACCGAGACGCCCGCCGAGCTGTTCGTCCGCGGCATCCTCTGCAACGTCCTGGTGTGCCTGGCCATCTGGATGTGCAATCGCCTGACCACCGACGGGCCGAAGCTCGCCGTCATCTTCTGGGCCCTCCTCGCCTTCATCACCTCGGGCTTCGAGCATGTCGTGGCGAACATGACGACCTACTCCATCGGCCTGTTCGGCGGGTACGACGACGCGACATGGCAGCTCTTCGGGGGGAACCTCCTGTGGGTGGGGCTCGGAAACCTCATCGGCGGGGCGCTGTTCATCGGCGCGGCGTACTGGTTCGTCGGGGGCTCCCCGCGCTGGGACCGGCAGCTCGAGATGGCGCTCCCCCGCCCTGACGACGCCGAGATCGGCGCATGACGGCCTCGCTAGACTGAGCCTTCCGCGGGAGTGGTGAAATCGGCAGACACGCAGGATTTAGGTTCCTGTGCCTTCGGGCGTGTGGGTTCAAGTCCCACCTTCCGCACGAGCCGGTTAGGCTGAGATCCGCTGACCGCCGACCGCACGCACGACCGACGGGACCCCTGTGCACTCCATCGCTCTCATCCCCTGGCTCGACCCCGAACTGATCATCACGACGGCCGGTCCCTGGGCCCTCGTCGTGGTGTGCTTCATCATCTTCGCCGAGACGGGTCTGCTGATCGGATTCCTGCTGCCCGGCGACACGCTGCTCGTCATCTCGGGACTGCTCTCGCATCCCCAGGACTATGCGCCCAACGGCGTCTTCGGCATCAGCGTGTGGTGGGTCGCGCTGCTGATCGGCCTGGCGGCCTTCCTCGGCGGTGAGGTCGGGTTCTACATCGGCCACAAGGGCGGCCCGGCGATCTTCGAGCGCAAAGAGTCGGGGCTGTTCAGCCGGAAGAACGTCGAGCGCACGAACGCGTTCTTCGAGCGGTACGGCGGCCTCACGATCATCCTGGCGCGCTTCGTGCCGATCGTCCGCACGTTCGCGCCCGTCGCCGCCGGCGTCGGCCACATGCACAAGGGCAAGTACACCCTCTACAACCTCATCGGCGCGATCATCTGGGGCTTCGGTCTCACGATGTTCGGGTACCTGATCGGGTTCATTCCGCCGGTGGCATGGTTCGTGTCGGAGTACATCGACCTGATCCTGCTCACCGCCGTCGGCGGCACCGCGCTCATCACGATCTGGCACTACTTCTCCGAGCGCTACAAGACCCGGAAGGCCGCGGCCGCAGGCGAGGACGTCGTCGTCGACCACGACGAGGCCGAGGCGCTGGTCCTGGACCCCGAGGTCTTCGACAAGGAGCCCGAGTTCGGCGGCCACGACGGCGACGGCACCGAGCCGCCGCGCGCGCAGGCCTGACTCAGGACGCCTTCGCCTTCTTCGCCGGCGCGCTCTTCTTGGCGGACGCCGTCGCGCCATCCGAGGTCGCGGCCGGCGTCTTCGCCGCAGGCTTCTTCGCGGCAGGCTTCTTCGCCGACTTCTTCTCGTCCGATGCCGACGGCTTTCCCGTGTCGGACGTGCCCGCAGCCTCCCCGCGCGCCGCGCGACTGCGCTCCACGCTCGCTCGGAGCGCCGCCATGAGATCGATGACCTCGCCGCCCGTGTCGGCCTCCTCCCGCTCGCCGAAGGTCTCCGATGTGTCCAGCGCGTCGCCCTGCTCGAGCTTCGCGTCGATGAGGGTGCGGAGCTCTTTCTGGTACTCGTCGACGAATTCGCCCGGATCGAAATCGCTCGAGAAGCTCTCCACGAGGGATGCCGACAGCTCGAGCTCCTTCTCCGAGATCTTCACGGGCGCGTCGAGGCCCGGGAAGGCGGCTTCGCGCACCTCGTCCGCCCAGAGCAGCGTCTGCAGCACGAGCACGTCGCCGCGGACGCGGAGGGCCGCGAGGCGCGTCTTCTGCCGCAGCGAGAAGCGCACGACCGCGGTGCGGTCGGTCTGCTCGAGGGTCTTCCGCAGCAGGACGTACGCCTTCGGCGAGGCCGAGTCGGGTTCCAGGTAGTAGGCGCGGTCGAGGGTCAGCAGGTCGATCTGCTCGCTCGGCACGAACTCGACCACCTCGATCTCGCGCGTGCGCTCCGACGGGAGCGATGCGAGGTCGTCGGAGGTGAGGACAACGGTGCGCTCCCCGTCGTCGTAGGCCTTGTCGATCTCGGCGTACGGCACGACCTCGCCGTCGATCTCGCAGATCCGCTGGTACCGGATGCGGCCGCCGTCGGCCGCATGCACCTGGTGCAGCGACACGTCGTGGTCTTCCGTGGCGGAGTAGACCTTGACCGGCACGTTCACAAGGCCGAAGGTCAGGGCGCCCTTCCAGATCGCTCTCATTCCCCCAGTACACACCGCGCACGCCGATGAGTGCCAGAGGTTGCGCACTAGCCTTTCGTCATGGCAGGTGAGGGGCAGCTCGTGCGCGTCGGCGATCGCCGCCTGCGGCTGACGAACCTCGACAAGGTCCTCTACCCCGAGACCGGGACGACCAAGGGCGAGGTGATCGACTATGTCACCCGCATCGCTCCGCTGCTGATCCCGCACGTGAGCGGCCGCCCCGTCACCCGCAAGCGCTGGCCGGAGGGAGTGGATGCTCCCCCGTTCTTCGCCAAGGACCTGGAGCGCGGTGCACCGGACTGGATCCCCCGGCATCCGATCGATCACTCGACGGGCGCGAAGGACTATCCGCTCGTCGAGGATCTGCCGACCCTCGTCTACCTCGCGCAGGTCGCGAGTCTCGAGCTGCACGTGCCGCAGTGGCAGTTCGACGCGCACGGTGCCAGGAGCAATCCGGATCGGATCGTCCTGGACCTCGACCCCGGCCCCGGCGTCGGCCTCGTGGAGTGCGCCGCGGTCGCCCGCTGGGCGCGCGCGATCCTCACCGACATGGGCCTCGAGCCCTTCCCCGTCACCAGCGGCAGCAAGGGCATCCACCTCTACGCGCATCTGGACGGCACGCGGACGAGCGACGAGATCTCCGCGTTCGCGAAGGAGCTCGCCCGGCTCCTCGAGGCCGATCACCCCGACCTCGTCATCAGCCAGATGGCGAAGACCGCCCGGCCCGGCAAGGTGTTCCTGGACTGGAGCCAGAACAACGGCTCGAAGACGACCATCGCGCCGTACTCGCTGCGGGGTCGCGCGGAGCCGACGGTCGCGGCGCCGCGCACGTGGGACGAACTCGAGGACCCCGACCTCCGCCACCTGCGCTTCGACGAGATGCTGGATCGGGCAGCTCAGCTCGGCGACGTGCTGGCTCCGCTCACCCCGGCCGCGCCGGTCGGCGCGGCCGGGGTGAGCCTCGCCTCGTACATCGCGAAGCGCGATGCCGGACGGACCCCCGAGCCGGTCCCGGACTCCGCGTCGCCCGCCGGCGCTCCCGGGGCCGGCGCCGCGCGCTTCGTCATCCAGGAGCACCACGCGAGCAGACTGCACTGGGACCTCCGTCTCGAGCGCGACGGCGTGCTCGTGAGCTGGGCCGTGCCGCGCGGCATCCCGGAGACGACGGAGAAGAACAACCTCGCCGTCATGACGGAGCCGCATCCGCTCAGCTACCTCGACTTCTCCGGCGAGATCCCGAAGGGCGAGTACGGCGCCGGCACGATGACAATCTGGGACCGCGGCGTGTACGACGCGGAGAAGTGGCGCGACGACGAGGTGATCTTCACCGCGACCGGCGCGGGTGACGGGCCGCTCGGCACGGCGCGGCTGGCACTCATCCGGACGCAGGGCGCCGGCGAGAAGTCGCAATGGCTGCTGCACCGGATGAAGGATGCCGCCGGCGCGGCGCTGGCGGAGCCACCGCCGGCGCGACCGCCCGGGGCGCGCGCGGCGCCGCGGTCGCGGGGCGCGATCGAGGACGCCTCGCCCATGCTCGCGACACCGTCGACTCCCGCCCTGGCCGCGCGGGCGGCGCGGCGCTGGGGCGCGCCGTGGGTGGAGTTCAAGTGGGACGGGATCCGCGCGATCGGCGTGTGGGATGGCGAGCGCCTGCGGATGCGGGCCAGGAGCGGCACCGACATCACGGCCCGCTACCCCGAGCTCACCTCCGGTGATGCCGGACTCGGACCGTCGCCCGCCGTCGTCGACGGCGAGGTCGTCGCGTACGACGAGCGGGGCCGCCCGAGTTTCCACCGGCTGCAGAGCCGCATGCACCTCACGAAGCCGCGCGACATCGAGCGCGAGGCCCGTCACACGCCCGTGACCTACATCCTGTTCGACGTGCTGTCGGTGGGCGGGTCGGATGCCACGGCACTCCCCCTCGCCGAGCGGCGTGCGCTGCTGGAGGACCTCGCCCAGGGAGCGATCCCGCAGCTGGTCGTGCCGCCCGTGGCGGACGACCTCGACGCGGCGCTGACGACGGCGACCGCGCTCGAGCTCGAGGGCGTCGTCGTGAAGGATCCGCGGTCGCGCTACCGCCCCGGCATCCGGTCGGACGAGTGGCTCAAGGTCAAGCTCACCCGTACGCAGGACGTCGTGATCGGCGCCATCCGGCCGGGCAAGGGCGGCCGCACCGGCGCGATCGGCTCGCTGCTGCTCGGGATCCCCGGGGCGGACGGGCTGCAGTACGTCGGCCGCGTCGGCTCGGGATTCAGCGAGGCGACCCTGCGGATGCTGGAGTCCCAGCTCCGGCCGCTGCGCACCGACGAGAACCCGATGGTGGGCGTCCCGCGCGCCGACGCCTCGGACGCTCTGTGGGTGCGCCCCGAGCTCGTCGCCGAGGTCGAGTTCGCCGAGTTCACGCCGGGCGGCACGCTGCGTCACGCGCGGTGGCGCGGGCTTCGGCCGGACGTGCGCCCCGAGGACGTGACGCGCGACGAGGGGTGACGCCGCGGCGGTGGCTCAGAACGGCGGCGGATCGTGGTCGATGGTGGCGGTGTCCGGCACGAAGCGCACGGTCGCCGGGGCTTTGTCGCGGTAGCGACGCCCGGTCGGCCCGCGCCACTCGATGACGCCGCCGGGGAGCTGTCGCACGCGCCAGGCGGTGGCGTGCTTGTCCGTGTGGTGTCGGCGGCAGAAGGTGGCGAGGTTGCCGACCGCGGTGGGACCGCCCAGGGCGGCGTCGACCGTGTGGTCGAGGTCGCAGCGGTGCGCGGCACGTCGGCATCCGGGCGTCCGGCAGCGTTCGTCCCGCGCGGCGTGGTACCTCCGCAGCTCCGCGGATGGTCGGTACCGGTCGACGGCCAGGACGGCTCCGGTGTGCGGGTCGGTGAACACGCGGTCCCAGCCCGGTGCCGCGAACGCCAGCCGGCGCGCCAGCGCCGGATCGATGGGACCGTAGCCGGCCAGGAGAGCCGGCTCGCTGCCGACGCCGGCCAGCGTGAGCGCCGGCACGGTGACCTGAATGCGCGCCGCGATCGCTCCGATCTCGCTTCCGTGCGCCACAGGGGTGCCGCCGAGCAGCAGGTCGGCGAGGACGTCGGCGCGCGTCTGGTCCATCGTCCGCGGATCGGAGCCCCTGTCTGCGTCGGGCCCCGGGTGCCGACTCCGGCCGTCGGGGCCGGTGCGCAGGCACTCGGGTGCGAGCTCAGGCTCAGGGGCGCGCAGATCGGCGATGCCCGGAGCCGTCTGGTCCGCGTCGTGCCCCTCGTTCCCGAGCACCGCACGGGCCATCTCGGTCAGCCGGTCGCGGATGCCGTAGGCCAGCGGCGCGGGGAGGTCGGCGATGAGGCGCGCCATCCCCCTCGTCGAGATCGTAGACGCGCACGGAGCGGTCCGCGGCGGCCGACGTCAGTCGATCCTGGAACGTCTCGGGGTCGACGGCGGCCGCGAGCGCCCGCACGATCGGGACGAGCCGCCCCGGCGACTCGCTCTCGGCGGCCGTGACGGCGAGGTCCTCGTAGCGTGCCAGCCGGTCGGGGTCTCCGATGGCCATGCCGGCCCGAACGATCGCCCAGGCGTGCGGCGCGTCGATCCGGCCGTCCTCCCATGCGGCGAGAGTCCGCGGCATCCGCCCGACGAGGATCGCGGCGTCGCCCATCCGCCCCTGGACGGTCCGGTCGCTGGCCCGCATCGCCATGCCGAGCTCGAGCGCGACCTCCCGGAGCGGCAGATCGGCCTGCGAACGCTCTCGTGACCTGAGGTCGGCCGTCCGGGCGATGACCAGGTCGGTCGCATCGGCGAGCAGCCGCGCCTCCGCGGCCTGCAGCGCCGCGACCCGGCGCCGCGTGTCGATCAGGGTCGAGACGAGCGCCTCCAGCGCCGGCCAGCAGAGCGGATCGTCGCGCGGATCGTCGAGCGGATCGTGGTCCTGATCACTGTCGTGCCCCATGGAGACCTCCTGCGAGCAGCGCTCGCGTCGTCGGCTCCCGCGGAGTGGGCACGTGCGGGATGTTCTGGTTCCAGGGTACGGACCCCCTCCGACATCCGGCCACCACCCGCTCTCACCCGTGCGCGTCGTGGTCCTCGTGTCCCGCGGGCTCGAGCTGGAACGTGGAGTGCTCGACGTCGAAGTGCTCGGCCAGGCAGGTCTGCAGGCTCGTGAGCAGCTCCCCCGAGCGCCCCTCCGCGATGATGTACGGCGCCACGACGACGTGCGCCGTGAACACCGGCGCCCCGCGCGTCAGCTGCCAGACGTGGACGTCGTGCGCGTCGACGACGCCGGGCGTGCCGAGGAGGTGCGACCGGATGAGGGCGGGGTCGGTGTCCTTCGGGGCGCGCTCCCCCAGCACCTCGAACACCTCGCGCAGCAGCACGACCGCGCGCGGCAGGATCATCGCGGCGATCACGAGCGAAGCCAGCGCGTCCGCCGTCATCCACCCGGTCAGCTGGATGACGATCGCCGCGACGATCACGACGGCCGAGCCGATGAGGTCGCCGAGCACCTCGAGGTAGGCGCCCCGCACGTTGATGCTGCGCCGTTGCGCCGCGCTCAGGAGGTACATCGAGACGGCGTTCGCGATGAGGCCGACCGCCGCGACGACGAGCATGAGGCCGCCGTCGACGACCACGTCGTCCGCGCGGACCAGCCGCCCGACGGCCTCGACGACGATCCACGCGCACAGCACGATGAGGATGACGGCGTTCGCGAGCGCGCCGAACACCTCGGCGCGCTGGAACCCGTAGGTGTGCCGGTCATCGGCCGGGCGCGCCGCGATGAGACTCGCGATGAGCGCGATGACGAGCGCGGAGCTGTCGGTGAACATGTGCGCCGCATCGGCCAGCAGCGCGAGCGAACCGGTCAGCACGGCGCCGACGATCTGCACGACCATGACGGTCGCGGTGAGCGCGAGCGAGATCGCGAGGAGCCGCTGATTGCTCGCCCCGCGGATGCCGCTCGGCGCGTGGTCGTGCATGCTTCGAGGCTATGCCCGCAGCCCACCCCGCGAGCGCAGTGCGCGCCAGTCGGGAATGAGTCCGGTTCTCAGCTGGAGCGCGTCAGCAGGTCGTCTACAGCTCGCCGAGCAGCGGCGTGAGCGCGGCGAACGCGCGGGCGCGGTGGGATGCCGCGTTCTTCTCCTCCGCCGACCACTCGGCGACGGTGCGCTCCGGCTCCCGCTGGCCGTCGGGGATGAAGACGGGGTCGTAGCCGAAGCCGCCCTCGCCGGCCGGTGCGGTGGCGAGCCGGCCGGGCCAGATGCCCTCGACGACCTGTTCGGCGTCGCCGTGCACGAGCGCGATCGTGGAGACGAACTGCGCCGTGCGGTTCGGGTCGGCGATGTCGGAGAGCTGGTCGAGCAGCAGCTCGAGGTTCGCGGCCGCATCCTTCCGGTGCCCCGCCCAGTACGCCGAGAACGGGCCCGGTGCTCCGCCGAGGACATCGACGCAGATGCCGGAGTCGTCGGCGAGGGCGGGAAGGCCGGTGTGCGCGGCCGCCGCCCGGGCCTTGATGAGCGCGTTCTGCGCGAAGGTCACGCCGTCCTCCACGGGCTCCGGCCCGTCGTAGCCGATGACCTCGAAGTCGGGCCGGGTCGCGGCGACGATCGCCTGGAACTCGGCGACCTTGTGCATGTTGTGCGTCGCGAGGACGATCTGGCGTCCCGCCGTGGCATCCAGCGACGTCACGCCGCGTCCTCGGCGAGAGCGGCGGTCTGCAGGTCGCGGAGCGTCGCGCAGCCGGCGACGCCGAGCTCCAGGAGCGCGTCGAGCTCGCGCTTGTCGAACGGCGCACCCTCGGCGGTCCCCTGCACCTCGACGAAGAGGCCGCGACCGGTCACGACGACGTTCATGTCGGTCTCGGCGCGGACGTCCTCGACGTACGCGAGGTCGAGCATGGGCTCGCCGTCGATGACCCCGACGGACACGGCGGCGACCGAGTCGATGAGGGCCTTCGCGTTCTTGCCGACGAAGCCCTTCGCGCGGCCCCACTCGATCGCGTCTGCCAGAGCGACGTAGGCACCCGTGATCGCGGCGGTGCGCGTGCCGCCGTCGGCCTGCAGCACATCGCAGTCGATGACGATCGTGTTCTCGCCGAGCGCCTTGGTGTCCACGACCACGCGGAGAGCCCGGCCGATGAGGCGGGAGATCTCGTGCGTGCGCCCGCCGATCCGCCCCTTGACCGACTCGCGGTCGTTGCGGGAGTTCGTGGCCCGCGGGAGCATCGCGTACTCCGCCGTGACCCAGCCCTTGCCCTTGCCGGTGAGCCAGCGCGGGACGCCGTTGGTGAACGATGCTGTGCACAGCACCTTCGTCCCGCCGAACGAGATGAGGGCGGACCCCTCCGCCTGGGCGCTCCAGCCGCGCTCGATCGTGATGGGGCGGAGCTCGTCGACGGCGCGGCCGTCGGCGCGGGTGATCTCGGTCATGGTTTCCTCTCAGGCCCGGGCGGGCGGCAGGTCGATGGCACCGGTCTGCACGAGGCGGACGGCGGAGACCTCGCGCCCCATGAGGCGGTGCGCGAGGCTCAGGAAGTCGTCGGCGGAGTCGCCGGTGGCCTCGTAGACGTGGGTGGGCACGGAGGCGGGGCCGGCGAGCAGGTCGCGCGAGACGAGCTGGCGGTACACGTCCTTCGCCGTCTCGGTGTCGCTGGAGACCAGCGACACATCGGGGCCCATGACGTAGCTGATGGCACCCTCGAGGAACGGGTAGTGCGTGCAGCCGAGCACGAGCGTGTCGACACCGGCGTGCCGCAGCGGCGCGAGGTACTCCTCCGCCACGGCGAGCACCTCGGGCGACCCGGTGACACCGGCCTCGACGAACTCGACGAACCGCGGGCACGCCTGCGCGAAGACGGTGAGGGTCTGATCGACGCCGAGCATGTCCTGGTACACGCCGGAGCCGATCGTGCCCTCCGTGCCGATCACGCCGATGCGCCGGTTACGGGTCGTCGAGACGGCGGTGCGGACGGCGGGGCCGATGACCTCGACGACGGGCACGTCGTAGCGCTCCCGCGCGTCGCGCAGCATCGCGGCGGATGCCGTGTTGCACGCGATCACGAGCATCTTCACGCCCTCGTCCACGAGCGTGTCGAGCACCTCGAGCGCGTAGCGGCGGACGTCGGCGATGGGCTTCGGACCGTACGGCGAATGGGCCGTGTCGCCGATGTAGAGCACCGACTCGCTCGGCAGCAGCTGGGAGACCGCGCGCGCCACCGTGAGCCCGCCGACACCGGAGTCGAAGATCCCGATCGGCGCGTCATCCACGATCGTCCACCCTACCCGCCCTCGATAGAGTGACCCGCATGAGCGCCGACGGCTTCGCGAGCACCGCCCTGTTCACCGACCGCTACGAGCTGACGATGATCGACGCGGCGCTCCGCGACGGCACCGCGCAGCGTCGCTGCGTGTTCGAGCTGTTCGGCCGCCGCCTCCCCGGTGCGCGCCGCTTCGGCGTCGTCGCCGGCACGGGGCGGCTGCTGGAGCTGCTCCGGGACTTCCGCTTCGGCGACGACGAACTGCGCTACCTGCGCGATCACCGGGTCGTGGATGCCGAGACGCTGACCTTCCTGGAGGGCTACCGGTTCACCGGGACCATCACCGGCTACCGCGAGGGCGAGCTGTACTTCCCGGGCTCGCCGATCCTCACGGTCGAAGGCACCTTCGCCGAGGCCGTGGTCCTGGAGACCCTGGCCCTCAGCGTCCTGAACCACGACTCCGCGGTCGCGAACGCCGCGACCCGCATGAGCATCGCGGCCGGCGACCGCCCGCTGGCCGAGATGGGCTCGCGGCGTGCGGCCGAGCACTCCGCCGTCGCCGCCGCGCGCGCCGCCTACATCGTCGGGTTCGGCGCGACGAGCAACCTCGAGGCGGGGCGGCTCTGGGGCATCCCCACTATGGGAACGGCCGCGCACGCCTGGACGCTCCTGCACGACACCGAGGAGGAGGCGTTCCGCAGCCAGATCGAGGCGTTCGGCCTCGACACGACGCTCCTCATCGACACGTACGGCATCGAGGAGGGGGTCGCCACCGCGATCCGCGTCGCCGGGACGGGGCTCGGCGGTGTCCGCATCGACTCCGGCGACCTGCCGACCGTCGCCGCCGAGGTGCGCGCCCAGCTCGACGCGCTCGGTGCGACCGCGACGAAGATCACCGTCACGAGCGACCTCGACGAGTTCGCGATCGCCGCCCTCGCGGCATCCCCCGTGGACGCGTACGGGGTCGGCACGTCCGTCGTGACGGGCTCCGGCGCCCCGACGGCCGGCATGGTCTACAAACTCGTCGCGCGGCAGGGATCGGACGGCGGGTGGGTGTCGGTTGCGAAGTCGTCCACCGACAAGGCGTCCAAGGGCGGCCGGAAGGCCGCGTTCCGGACCCTGCAGCACGGCACGGCGACCCGAGAGCTCGTCGTCGTCTCCGACGGGTTCGAGGAGGTGCAGACGGCGGGCGACCAGCCCGACGCGCGTGCCCTGCAGGTGACGCTCGTCGAGGGCGGCGAGGTGGATGCCGCGGCCCTGGGCCCCGCGGGTGTCCAGACGGCCCGTGCGCACCACCTGCGGGCGCGGGAGGAGCTCCCCGTGCGGGCGCTCGCGCTCAGCCGGTCCGACCCGGCGATCCCCACGGTCTTCGTCGACGTCGAGGGGTGAGCCGTCAGGCCATCATCGAGTCGTAGATCTCCTTGCACGTCGGGCACACCGGGAACTTCTCCGGATCGCGGCCCGGCGTCCACTTCTTCCCGCACAGGGCGCGGACCGGCTTGCCGGTGAGCGCCGACTCGAGGATCTTGTCCTTCTTGACGTAGTGCGAGAAGCGCTCATGGTCGCCCGGCTCGAAATGCTCCTCTTTGAGGAGTTCCTCGAGCTCGCGGTCGAGGGTCGCGAGACCCCCCTGGTCGGGGCTGTCGAGAGGCGTGCTCATGCCTGCGAGTGTAGCCGGGGCGGGTCCGGGCCGGGGCCGTCAGACCGACTCCGCGAACTCCATGAGGCGTCCGCTGCCGCGCTCGAAGATCCAGCCGCCGAGGAGGATCCCGACGATCAGCACGAAGGCGCCGACACCCGTCCCGGCCCACAGCGCGGTCCGCGCCTCGGTCGGGTCCTCGGTCAGCGCGAGCCATGCGAACCACATGGCCGGGGCGCTCAGCACGACGGCGCCGACGAGCACGAGGCCCTGCGTGAGCCCGCCGCCGGTGCGCTGCGGCTGCTGGAACGGACTGTCCCCCGGCCGGGAGACCGGGTAGGGCGCCGCGGCGGACGAGATCGAGGACAGCCCGAGACCGCAGAGGAACAGGCTCGCGCACACGCCGATCATCGCCGGCAGGATCTCCGGCGTCCCGTGCAGCCGGACGGCGACCGGGATGGCGACCGCGAGGAGCGGCACCGCGACGAGACTGACCGGCACGAGCCTCCCGACGCGGTCGGCGGCGCCGCGCACGGCGCCCGCGACGTGCATCCAGAGCGCCGTCGAGTCGTAGGCCAGGTCGTTGTGGGCGAGCCAGCCGAAGAAGAGCGCCATGATCGGCACCGGCACGAGCGCGACGATGTCCGCCGGCACGCCCACGAGGAGGAGCGGCACCACGGTGATGAGCGCGGCGACCGGCACGATGACGACGTTCGCGATGTACCGCGCGTCGCGCGACCAGTAGGTGAGGCTCCGCGCCGCGATCGCGCCGGCGGGGGTGCCCGGGGTCAGCGCGAACCAGCCGAGCCCGCCGCGCACGCGAGTCGGACGCGGACGGGGCGTCGTGGTGAGCAGGCGCCGGACGAGCCAGAGCCACAGCGCCCCCAGCACGAGGACGGTGACGCCGGCGACGGTGAGCGGAGCGAGCGCCGCGTCGTCGACCGCGAGCGGGGGGACCGCGAACGCCGCCCCGAGCGGGGTCACGGCGAGGATGTCGACCGCCTTCTCCACCGCCGCGGGAACGCGCCCTCGCCACTGCAGGGATGCCAGGAACCCGACGACCGGGACGACGACGACGAGCACGCCGACCAGGAAGACGCCCGTGAGCTCACGTGGGCGCCGTGAGCGGAAGAGGCCCGCGAGGGCCAGGGAGAGCTTGCCGAGCAGGATGCAGATCGCACTGCCGAGGACGACGGCGAGGACGGCGACACCCGTCGGCGCGCCGTGCGCGTCCCACAGGATGACGAGGCACACCGCGATCGCCGCGAGCGCGAGCACCGGCACGCTGATGAGGCTCGCGAGGAGGATCGCGCCCGCGAGGCGCAGCGGGTCCGCACCGAAGACCGCGAAGCGGCGCGGGTCGAGCGGATCGGCGACGCCCGCGGCGAGCGGCGCGACGAGGAACGCGAGGGTGACGGCCGCTCCGCCGAGGACGGTGACGGCGCGGGCGACGTCGTCGGGGGCGTCCCGGAGCCCCAGGGCGCCGACGCACACCACGGCGACGAGGGCGAGGAATGCGACGGTGCCGACCACCGTCCGGGTCACGTGACGGGCGTCACCGCGAAGGGCGCCGAGCAGCAGATCGAGTCTCAGCCGGAGAACGTGTGCAGCCACTCGAGGCCCTCCACGTCGCTGAGGCCTCCGGCCAGCTCCACGAAGCGCTGCTCGAGCGTCAGCTCGCCCCGCACCTGCGCGACGGTGCCCTCCGCGAGCACCTGCCCGCCGACGATGACCGCGATGCCGGTGCAGACGCGTTCGACGAGCTCCATCCCGTGGCTGGAGAGCACGACGGTCCCGCCGTGGCGGACGTACGTCGACAGGATGTCCAGGATGACTGCGCTGGAGACGGGGTCGACGGCTTCGAACGGCTCGTCGAGGATGAGCACCCGCGGCGAATGGATCATCGCGCCGGCGAGCATGACCTTCTTCGTCATGCCGGCCGAGTAGTCCGAGACGGCGCGCCCGAGCGCATCCGTCAAATCGAACGCGCGCGCGAGGTCGGCCGTGCGGCTCGCGACGACGTCCGGTTTCAGGCCCCGCAGCACGCCGTAGTAGTGCAGAAGCTGGCGTCCGGTCAGGCGGTCGAATGTGCGCAGGCGGTCCGGGAGCACGCCCATGAGCCGCTTCGCCCGCGCGGGGTGCCGGGCGAGGTCGACGCCGCCGACCTCGATCCGGCCGTGGTCGGGGCGGAGGAGTCCCGCGATCATCGACAGCGTCGTCGTCTTGCCGGCCCCGTTCGGTCCGACGAGGCCGTAGAAGGTGCCCGTCGGGATGGTGAGGTCGATGGCGTCCACGGCGCAGGTCGCGCCGAACACCTTCGTGATGCTCGTGAGCCGGACGGCGGGCGCGGCGGCCTCCGCGTCCGTCTCCCCCGCGACGTCCGGTTCGAAGACGATCGGGGGCTCGGGCTCGGGCTCGGGTTGCGGGAGCGGCTCCGGGAGCACCGGGAGCGGCGGGACGGGCGGGACGATGGTCTCGGCCGCGACGAACTGCGCGGCGGCGACCGACGCCGGCACCGGCGGTTTGGGCGGGGTCGTGGCGCGCGGCTTCGCGGCACGCGGCGTCGCGGGGGTGAGCGGCGCGGCCTTCACCGGCGCCGCCGCGGCAGCCTCCGCGGCGGGGATCGCCGGCAGCGGCGGCACGAGACCGGAGACGCCGGGAGCGCGGTCCCGATCGTCCTCGGGCAGGGGCAGCGAGGCGGTCACGCGACCCAACCTAGCAAGGCCTCCGGATCGCCGGTCGCGAAAGATCATGCGGCGTCACGGCCGGCGGGATTGTCACGAATCAACAACGGAGGAGCGCCATCCTGCACCCTCCCAGGTGGCTTCGCTACCATTTGACGAGGCACGAAGGAGTGTCATGTCGTCTAACGGACAGTGAACACCTTTCAGGAGCACCCTTTGACTCTTCAGACCGTCATCCTCGCGGCCGGTATGGGCTCGCGCCTCGGGCGCAGCCTCCCGAAGCCCCTCACCGAGCTCAGCGACGGTCGCTCCATCATGCGTCAGCAGCACGACAACATCCGGGCCGCGTTCGGCTCCGACGCGCGCATCACGGCCGTCGTCGGCTACCGCGCCGAGACCATCGTCGAGGCGTTCCCCGAGGCGGAGTACGTCTACAACGACCGCTACGACCAGACCAACACCTCCAAGAGCCTGCTGCGCGCCCTCAAGGCGACCGGCAAGCGCGCGGTCCTGTGGATGAACGGCGACGTCGTCTTCGACCCCCGCGTCCTCGGGCGCGCCATCGAGCTCATCGAGCGCGACCAGTCCTTCGTCTCGGTCAACACGGCCAAGGTCAGCGACGAAGAGGTCAAGTACACCGTCGACGCGGAGGGCTTCATCAAGGAGCTGTCCAAGACCGTCGTGGGCGGCATCGGCGAGGCCGTCGGGATCAACTACATCTCGCGCGCCGACAAGCCGGCCCTCATCGCCCAGCTCGGGCGCGTCGACGACCAGGACTACTTCGAGCGCGGCCTCGAGCTCGCGATCGTCGAGAACGGCCTGCGCCTGGAGCCCATGGACATCTCCGACCTGTACGCCGTCGAGGTCGACTTCGCCGAAGACCTCGAGCGGGCCAACCTCTTCGTCTGATCCCGCCCGTCCTCAGGCCCCGCTCAGCGGCCACGCCTAGGATCGACGCTGTCATGGCAAAGGTGCACCGGATCCACTCCCTTCCCGCCGACGCGCCGTGGGAGGGCCCGCTCCCCCCACCCGGCGCAGCGGAGCACCCGTTCGCCGTGCGCGCGCTCGATCGGGTCCTGGCCATCCAGCGTCCCGCGGTCGTCGCGCACCTGCGGAGCATCCGCCTCCGCCATCCCGACGCCACGGCGGCCGAGGTCGTCCGCATCCTCGAGCGTCGCTACCTCGCCACGGTGACCACCGGCGGCGCGGCCGTCGGTGCCACGGCCGTCGTCCCGGGCATCGGCACGGCGGTCACCCTCGTGCTCAGCGGCGCGGAGACGGTGGCCTTCCTCGAGGCGACGGCCCTGTACGCGCAGTCGATCGCCGAGGTGCACGGCATCCCGATGACCGATCCCGACCGCGCCCGCGCGCTCGTGCTGACCCTCATGCTCGGCAAGGAGGGCGTCGACCTCGTGTCGCAGCTCGCCCGGCAGGCGTCGGGCAAGGGCGCGTCCCGCGACAAGTACTGGGGCGAGCTGGTGACGAAGTCGCTCCCCCGCGCCGCGATGGGGCCGCTCGTGGATCGACTCAAGTCCGCGTTCGTGCGGCAGTTCGCCGCGCGCGGCGGCGCCTCGTTCTTCGGCAAGGCGCTCCCCTTCGGCATCGGCGCGGCCGTCGGCGGCGCCGGCAACCACGTGCTGGGCCGCCGCGTGCTCGTGAACTCCCGGCGCGCGTTCGGGGTGCCCCCGGTCGCCTACCCCGTCGAACTCGAGCCGAAGCCCGGCGCGAGTCGCCTCGAGCACACCGCGCTGTCCGGCGTCCGCCGTGTCGGCGACGTCATCGCGTCGACTCTCACGCGGCGTCGCGGCGGGCGCGTGCTGCCGGCGTCGGAGGCCCCCGTGTCGGAGGCCCCGGAGGCGCACGACCTCGGCGACGACTGACCCTGTCGCGGGCGTGCCCCGCGGCGTACGCTCTGCCTCGGGAAGATCCATCCGGGGGACGGCGGGGAGGGTGTATCACCGCGGGGCCACGGCGCTCCTCTGGGTGATCGGATGCGCTCGCTCTGACCCCTGCAGGAGGTTGCCGTGCCTCACCAGCTCTCCGACTCCACCGACGTCCTCGTGGTGGGCTCCGGCTTCGGCGCGTCCGTCGCCGCGTATCGACTGGCCGACGCCGGCAAGGACGTCGTGGTCATGGAGCGCGGGCGGGCGTGGGGCCCCGGGGACTTCGCGCGCACGCCCACCGAGATGGCGGGCAACTTCTGGGATCCGAGCGCCGGCATGTACGGCCTCTTCGACGCCTGGACCTTCCGGGGTCTGGAGGGACTCGTCTCGAGCGGCCTCGGCGGCGGGTCGCTCATCTACGCCAACGTGCTGCTGCGGAAGGACCCCGCCTGGTTCGTGAAGGACTCCCCGCTGCCGGGCGGCGGGTACGAGAACTGGCCCGTGGGCTACGACGACCTCGAGCCGCACTACGAGGCCGTCGAGCAGATGATGGGTGCGACGCCGTACCCGTACCAGGACACCGCGAAGACCGCCGCGTTCGAGCGGGCCGCGGTGAACATCGGGATGCCGGCGTTCCGCCCGCCGCTCGCCGTCACCTTCGCCCGTCCGGGCGAGGAGCCCGAGCCCGGCGCCGAGCTGCCCACGCCCGCCTACGGCAACGTGCACGGGCGCCGCCGCGTGACCTGCACGCTGTGCGCCGAGTGCGACGTGGGCTGCAACACCGGCGCGAAGAACAGCCTCGACCACACCTACCTCTCGGCGGCGCGTCATCACGGCGCCGAGATCCGCACACTGCACGAGGTGCGCGGCATCCGTCCCGACGCCGGCGGCGGGTACGTCGTCAGCTACGTCGTCCACGAGCCGGGCGCCACCGGGGACACGTCGACGAGTACGCTTCCCGTCCACACGATCCGGGCGAACCGCGTCATCCTCGGCGCCGGGAGCTTCGGCACGACGTACCTGCTGCTGCGGAGCCGCGCCGCGCTCGGCGGCCTCGGCACGGCGCTCGGGTCGCGGTTCAGCGGCAACGGCGACCTCCTCACCTTCCTCATGGGCTGCGCCCAGGACGGCGCGCCCCTGCCGATCGACGGCGGGCGCGGCACGGTCATCACCTCCGCCATCCGGATGCCCGACGGCCACGACGGCGACGGGGCGCGCGGGCGCGGCTTCTACATCCAGGATGCCGGGTTCCCGGCCTTCCTCACGTGGCTCGTCGAGGTCGCGCAGCTGCGTGCGATGGCGCGGCGCGGAGCGCGGTTCGGGTGGGAGTCGGTGCGCAACCGGCTCTTCACCGAGGGGCGCTCGAACCTCTCCGCCAGCATCGCGCAGCTGCTCGGCGACGGACACCTCTCCGGCAGCTCGCTGCCGCTCCTCGGCATGGGTCGGGACACGCCGGACGGGCACATGTCGCTGCGCCGCGGTCGTCTCGCCGTGGACTGGACCGTCGCGACCTCCCGTCCCTACTTCGCGCGGATGCGCGACACGATGCGACGGATCGGCGACCAGCTCGGCGCCGACGTGAGCGACAACCCGCTGTGGTGGCTGGGCCGCGTCATCACGGTGCACCCGGTCGGCGGCGCGCCGATCGGACGCCACCCCGGCGAGGGGGTGTGCGATGCGTACGGCGAGGTGTTCGGGCACCCGGGCCTGCACGTCCTGGACGGCGCGGCGCTTCCCGGCCCGGTCGGCGCGAACCCGTCGCTGACCATCGCCGCACTCGCCGACCGCGCGTGCACGCGGATGCTGGAACAGCCGTGGCCGCAGCGTGCGCCGCAGGCCGCACCGTCGCGCGCCGAGACCGCTGTCGCCGCCCCGCCGATGCCCGCGGTCCGCGCCGATGCCACGTCCGTGTCGTTCACCGAGCGGATGGTCGGCCACGTCGGCCTCGGCGAGACCGATCCCCGGCGCGGGGCGGAACGCGCCCGCTACCGCGGGGACAGCCTCGAGTTCGTCCTGACGATCACGGCGCCCGACGTCGACGCCTTCGCGGCGGACCCCCTGCACGAGGGCACGGCGAGCGGCTACGTCGAAGCGACCGCCCTGGGCGGGCGCAGCGAGGTCGAGCGCGGCTGGTTCCACCTCTTCGTCGACCCGCCCGACCGGCCCGGCCGCCGCATGCTCTACCGGCTGTGGCTCCGGGACGGCGCCGGCGACCCCGTGACGCTCGTGGGCCACAAAGACGTCGCGGACGACGGCGGCCTCGACGTCTGGGGGGACACCTCGACCCTGTACGTCCGCCTGCTCGCCGGGCACATCCCGCCGCCGCGCGCCGAGACCCCCGCCGAGCGCACCGCGGCCCGCGCGGTCGCCGCCGGAGACCTCCCCGCCGACACGGACGTCCGCGGCGCCGGCGTGCTGGTGATCCGGCCGCTCGACTTCGCCAAGCAGCTGACGACGTTCCGCACCGACGGCCCCGCCGGGGCGGCGGCCCTCGCCGCGTTCGGGCGGCTCTTCCTCGGCGAGCTGTGGCAGGTCTACCTCGCCGGCGATCGCGACGGGGCGCGCCGATGAAGCGCCGCGAGCTCCTGGGCCTGGAGAGCGTGCTGGGATTCGCGCCGGCCGGCATGACGCGCTGGCTCGATCCCCCCGCGCTCGCGCGCACGGCCATGAAGGCCGGCATGGCGAAGGTGTTCGCCGACTACGGCGACAAGCGCGAGGTCCAGGCGGTCCTGCCGAGCGCGCCGGCGCAGCTGGCATCCCCCGTCGACGGGGACGTGTGGATCGACTTCGCCGCCGACCTCGGCGACGGGTTCGACGCGACGACGACGATCGCGACGCTGCTGGCCGCACCGACCCTGTTCGTCGACACCCCGGGCGGGGTGGACCTCGAGCTGCCGCGCGGTGACGTGCTGGTGCTGGGCGGGGACGAGGTCTATCCGGCCGGCTCGGCGCGCGCGTACGAGAACCGCACGATCGGCCCGTATGCCACGGCCTTCCCCGCCGAGGCGGGCGCGCAGCAGCCGACGATGCTCGCGGTGCCCGGCAACCACGACTGGTACGACGGCCTCACCTCCTTCCTCCGCGTCTTCGCGCGGGGCGCGAGGATCGGCGGGTGGCAGACCACGCAGACGCGGAGCTACTTCGTCGTCGCGATCGCGCCCGGCTGGTGGCTCGTGGGGCTCGACTCCCAGCTCGGCGAGTACATCGACGAGCCGCAGCTGGCCTACTTCCGGCAGCACCTGACGGCGCACCTGCGGCCCGGCGACGGCGTCATCGTCTGCACGGCCGCGCCCGCATGGGTGCACACCGCCACGAAGGGACCCGACGGCTTCAACCAGCTGCACTTCTTCGACCGCACGATCGTCCGCACCCGCGAGACCGCGGGGACGGCGGAGCCGACCGGCGCCGCCGTCCGGCTCTGGCTGACCGGCGACCAGCATCACTACTCGCGCTACGTCCAGCTGGGGCCGGACGGCGAGCCGGACGAGGAGCACGGCGTCCAGGCGATCACCTGCGGACTGGGCGGCGCGTACCTCGCCGAGACCCACCGGCTCCCGGAGACCCTCGAGCTGCCGCCGGCGACGTCCCGTATGCGCAGCAAGGACGTCCCGGGCATGCCGATGCGACGTGTGGGACCCACCTATCCCGACACGGCGACGTCGCGGCGGCTGTACCGCCGTGTCGCGAACCCGTTCTCCCGGTGGTGGCTGGGCTGGCGGAACCCGGGGCTCATGGTCGGGATCGGGTGGGTGCAGTTCGTGCTCGCCTGGCTTCTCGGCGCCGTCGTCGGCCTCGTGCAGACCGCCCCGGACAGCATCGGCGCGGTCCTGCGCGGTCCCGTCCCCACGACGGCGAGCGCGCTGGGCGTCGTCGTCGCCATCGCGCTCGGGAGCTGGCTCCTGCACTGGCTGATGAGCCTCCTGTTCGGGTGGGGCGGCGTCGTGGCGACCCTGGCGATCGTGTTCCAGCTCGTCGCCGGCTGCCTGACGCTCCTCGCGCTCGTGGGCCTCCTCCTGGCCGCGCGGTCACTCGGGATGCCGCCGCTTCCCGGCATCGTGCTGCTCGGGGTCGCCGCGATCGGGTCGTGGGGCCTCGGCGCGCTCCTGGGCACCGCGATGTTCGGCTTCTTCCTCCTGACGCAGCCGAACGGCACGGTGGCGTCCTGGCGGATGTCCGCGCAGGCGATCGCCGACCACAAGGGCTTCCTCCGGATGCGGCTGCAGCCGAACGGGAGCATCCAGATCCATGCGATCGTGATCGACCGCATCTGCACCGACTGGGCGACGACGACGGCGGCGGACGGCGGCATGCGGGTCGTGCCCGCGGCGCGCATCACCGGCGTCCGGCTGCTCGACGGACCCATCACCATCACCCGGAACCGCGGGGCGACGCCGGCCCCGGACAGCGGAAAGGCACCCGCATGACCGACACCCTGACCGCGCCCCCGACGGGCACCGCGACCGTTACGAGGGACGACCACCGCACCGAGGTGCTGCCGCTCACGGCCAGGGACGGCCGCCCGCTCACGCTCGTGCACGTGCGGGGACCCCACGAGCCGCACCGGGGGCCCGTGCTGCTCGTCCACGGCGCCGGGGTGCGCGCCGAGATCTTCCGCCCGCCCATCCCCCGCACCCTCGTCGACATGCTGCTGGAGGCCGGCTGGGACGTGTGGATGCTGAACTGGCGGGCATCGATCGACCTCGAGCCGACCGACTGGACGCTGTGCGACGCCGCCGCATACGACCACCCCGCGGCCGTCGAACGCGTGCTCCAGGAGACCGGCGCGCCGACGCTCGCCGCCGTCGTGCACTGCCAGGGCTCGACCTCCTTCGCGATGGCCGCCGTCGCCGGCCTCCTGCCGCGCGTGGACCGCATCGTCAGCAACGCCGTGTCGCTGCATCCCGTCATCCCGGCGTTCTCCGAGTTCAAGATCCACCGGCTCACGCCGGTCATCTCCCGCGTGACGCCTTACCTGTCGCCCGCCTGGGCGTACCGCTCGGACGGCTACTTCTCCCGGCTCGTCCGCCGGACCGTCGACATCACGCATCCGGAGTGCCGGAACCTCGTCTGCCGCATGGTGAGCTTCACCTACGGCTCGGGGCATCCGGCGCTGTGGGCGCACCGCAACATCGACAAGGCGACGCACGACTGGATCACGGGCGAATTCGCCCGCGTGCCGATGAGCTTCTTCGCGCAGATGAGCCGCTGCGTCCAGGCAGGCCACCTCGTGCCCGTGCGGGAGCACCCGGACCTCCCGGAGGACCTCGCGACGGCGCCGCCGCAGACGCACGCGCGGTTCGCCCTCCTCGCGGGAAAGGACAACCGGTGCTTCCTGCCGGAGAGCCAGGCGCTCACCTATGCGCACCTGGACCACCACCAGCCCGGCCGCCACGCTCTGCACGTCATCCCGGGCTACGGGCACCTCGACGTGTTCTGGGCGCGGAACGCGTGGCGTGACACGTATCCGATCATCCTGAAGGAGCTGGCCTCATGACCGTGCTGTGGGCGCCCGTGCGCGCCGTCCTCTCCCTGCTGCCCTCGCCCGTGCCGGGCCGCCAGAAGCGCCTCCGCGGCAGTCATGCCCGCGTCGACGGCATCCCCTACCGGATGCCGGTGGACACCGCGGACGCCTCCTGCCTCATGGCGGCGTTCCCGATCTCCGCCGCCGCCGCGAAGCGGCTGCTGCCGGGATCCGAACTGCACCCCGCGACGATCGGCTTCGGCGTCGGCGTGCTCCTCATCACCGTCGTCGACTACCGCAAGACCGACATCGGCGCGTACATCGAGTACTCGATCGCGATCGCCGTCACGCACGGGCATCGTCCCCGGCTGCCGATCCTGCCGCTCGTGCTGCAGCGCGCCGTCGGGCTCGGCCAGTACGTCGTCGACCTCCCGGTGAGCACCGAGGTCTCCGTCAAGGGCGGCAAGGGGATCTGGGGGATGCCCAAGCATCAGGACAGCCTGGACTTCCGCGTCTCCGAACAGGCCGTCTCCGCGCTCTACGACCACGACGGGCAGACCGCGTGCCTCGTGGAGATCGCCCGGCCCCCGCGCACGGCGCTTCCGCTCGGTCTCGCCGCCGACAACTACTGCACTTACCGCGGGATGCTGATGAAGTCGACCATCTACTTCTCCGGGGCGGCCGACATCGCCGTGGGCAGGGCGGCGCGCGGACGGCTCGTCCTCGGAGGCGAGCTCGCCCAGCGTCTGGCGCATCTGAAGATCGGCCGGAAGCCGATCGCGACGGTGTGGATCCCCAAGGCCACCGGCGTGCTGGACGACCATTTCGAGTCGTGGTTCCTCACCGCCCCGACGCAGCACGCGGCCGACGCCGTGCCCATGGAGGGCCTCGAGACCGTCGTCGACCTCGGTCGCGGCGAGGTGTGGCCGGCGCCGCCGGACCGCTCGCGCGTGCCCGAGGGGGTGTGACATGGGGTGGGTGACGCTCATCGCGGCGCTGTACTTCGCGTTCGGCGCGTCGCTGTACATGGGCACGATGTGGACGCTGCGCCTGTTCCTCTTCCCCACCTGGCGGGCGCTCACGCCCGACCAGGTGGACGTGCACTTCGGCATCCCGACGCGCCTCGCCACCGTCTTCTTCACGTGGATCGTGCCGGTGATGTTCCTCGCCTCGATCTGGCTCATCGTCGCCGAGTGGGGTACGCCCCTCGTGTGGTTCGGCGTGGGGTGCCTGCTCGGGATCTTCGTCCTGACCTTCGTCGGCCAGGGCCTCATCATCCCGATCAACAAGCGGGTGCGCAGCGGCGAGGTCACCGACGTCGCGGAGCTGCAGGAGCTGCTGCGGCGGTGGATGGCGCTGAACAGCGTGCGCTTCTACGGCGCGACGGCGACGTGGCTCGTGATCATCGGGTACCTCGTGGTGCGCGGTGACCTCGTGGGGGCGCTGACATGACGCTCCGGGGTGTGCTGACCGCCATCGGCTGGGGCACGGTCGGCACGGGCGCGCTGCAGGTCGTGGCGCCCGGCTTCGTGCTGCGGGCGATCGGCGGGGCGGATGAGAGATCGACGCGGCATCTGTTCGGCACGGTGGGCATGTTCATGGTCGTCGTGGGCGGACTCGTCGTCGGGACGCTCCGCTCCGCGTCGCCGGACACGGCAGCGCTCGGCTGGGGAGCCGCGCAGAAGGCCGGTGCCGCCGTCGCCGTGGGTCTGGGGGTCGCTCGGCGGGTGTTCTCGCCGATCGCCCTGCTCGTCGCGGCGTTCGACGCTGTGACCGCCGTGCTGCTGGCGGTCCACCGGAACCGGCTCCGCTGATGCGCTCGCTCGTGCTCGCCGGCGGAGGGATGCGCGTCGCGTGGCAGGCGGGCGTCATCCGCGCACTCGAGGAGGAGGACCTCACGTTCGACCACGTCGACGGCGCCTCCGGCGGCATCATGACGGCCGCCATGATGCTCTCCGGCGTCTCGGGGGTGGAGATGTGCGACCGCTGGCGCGGGCTGTCGGCATCCGCCTTCACGTCGCTGCTGCCGCTGCACGAGTACCTCACCGGGCCGTGGTCGCTGCCGGCGATCGGCGACGCGGACGCGATCGTCCAGACCGTCCTCCCCCGTCTCGGGATCGACGTCGAGCGGATGCGGCGGAGCGAGATCGCCGGCACGTTCCAGGTCGTCGAGTTCACGACGAAGGAGTGCCGGTCGCTCGAGCCCGGCGATCTCGATCTGGAGCTGCTCGCGGCGGGGATGTCGCTGCCGGGCTGGCTCACCCCGCTGCGCCGCGGCGACGAGGTGTTCACGGATGCCGTGTGGGTCCGTGACGCCGGCGTCGCCGAGGCCGTGCGCCGCGGAGCGGACGAGATCTGGCTCGTGTGGTGCATCGGGAACACGCCGTACTTCGGCGACGGTCCGCTCGAGCAGTACGTGCACATGATCGAGATGAGCGCGATGGGGGCCCTCCTGGCCGATTTCGAGCTCGCGCGCGCGCTCGGGCGGGACTTCACCCTGCACGTCGTCGCGCCGCGCCACCCGCTGCCGCTGGATCCGGAGTTCTACCTCGGCCGGATCTCGTCCGACGCCCTGCTGGCGATGGGGTACCGGGACGCCCGCGCGTACCTCGACGGGCGCTCGGGGGCGGGGGTGCCGAAGGATGCGACCTGCACGCGGATGACGGATCCGCCGGTCTCGGTGCGGATCACCGACCGCCTCCGCGGGCGGGTCGGCGCGGACGAGGTCGACGCGACGTTCACCGTCGAGGTTCCGCTCGATGCGGCCGCGCCCGCGTCCGTGTCAGCGCCCGCGTCGGAGGGGTCGCTCGTGGGGGCGGTCACGATCCCCGGCGAGGGCACCGTCTACCTCGCCGGCGGCGAGGTGACGCTGGTCGACGGGGCACTGACGTATACGGGCACCGTGCGGCGCGGCGGGCGGGATGTGGCGCTGCGGTGCGTGCGGACCCTGCGGGACGACCCGGGCCCGGACGCGTGGGGCGACTTCACGGAGGCCACGCTGACGATCGGCGGGGATGCCGGGACGGTGTCCGCGGGGATCGGCGGTGTCGCGCATCTCATCGCCTCGATCGAGCCGGTCGGAGCGCACGGGCTGCTGCAGCGGGCGGACGCCGTGCGCCGGTTCCTGGGGCTGCTGTCGTCGGTACGCGTCTGACCCGGCGCCGGCCAGGTGACGGGGCGCGGATTCGGGCGCAGAATGGGCGCATGGGAATCTTCCAGACCCGCCCCGAAGAGCCGACCGAGTGGACCGGGCTCCCCTCCGAGCCGTGGCAGCCCCGCTCCCCCGTCGAGCAGCTGGGCGATGCGCCCAACGTCGAGTACACGATCTACGGCGACCCGGTCGGCGTCGAGACGATCGCGATCGCGCTGACGCCTGCCGCGCCCGCCGCCGTGGAGTCCGGCGACGCCGGCGGCGACGGGGACTGAGCGCCGCGGCCGACGCCGCTCAATCCTCCGGGTCGTCCTCTTCGCTGTCGGCGTCGACGAACGACTCGACCTCTTCATCGTCGATGCCCTGCGCGCCGGCCCGCGCGTGCCAGACCTCCCACTCCGCGACGAGTCGCCCGACGGCGTCCTCGAACCGGGCGGTGGCGGCGCCGGGCGTCGTGTCGCCGAAGTAGTGCTGCGACCACTGCGCGAGCCGCGCCGTGACATCGGGCTGCTGCGCGCGGGTCACGAGCGCGCCGACGTCGGCGGCATCCCGCGCGTCCAGCCACTCGCACTCCGACAGGTACCCCTCGTCGTCGATGACGGCGGCCGGGTCGACGGGGCGCGTGACGAACAGCGCCTTCCCGGTCGCGAGCCGGTCGTAGACCATCGCGGAGACGTCCATGACGGCGATGTCGGGGGCCAGCAGCTGCCAGTCGAGGTCGGGCGACTCGTCGAACACGTGGTGCGCCGTCGGGTCGGCCGCGTTGGCCGCGCCGATCGCCGCGACGATGCGGCGCAGCGCCACGCCGTACTCCCGGTCGGAGACCCCCGAGCGCGGGTGCGGACGGAACACGAGCCGCAGAGTCGGGTCGGCGAGCACGGCGGCGGCGAGCGCTTCGCCGTGCGTGACGATCGAGCCGTACGACATCGAGGCGCGATCGCCCTCCCACGTCGGTGCGTAGAAGACGGTCACCCGCCCGTCAGCCGGGTACGGAGCCGGCCGCGCCCCGAAGTAGTCCGCCTGGGGGCGACCGATCGGGAGGGCGCGGCGGTCGATGTCGTAGTCCCACAGCGCGCCGCGCAGGCGCGCGATCGCGGCATCCCCCGCCACGAACGCGTAGTCGTACGCGCCGATCTGGTTGCTGCGCATGTAGACCTTGTCGCTCTCGCCGTGGCTGATGAAGACGTGCCAGCGGTGGCCGTACCGGAACATCTGGAAGTTGCGCGTGTTCTGGTTGACGTACAGCACGACGCGGATCTGCTGGGATGCCAGGAGGCTCTCGACGTCGTCGATCGTCCGGGCGTAGACGACCGGCAGCGGCGATTCCTTCAGCAGCGCCGCCGCACCGCTCGCCGCGCGCGCGATCACCACGACGGGCCGCGTCTCGGCCAGCTTCACGAGCGGGGCGTACCACTGGCGCATCTGGTACAGGTTCACGGGACCGTCGGCGAAGTACACCGCGACCTGGAAGTGCCGCGGCGGCAGCGGCCCGCGCTGGCGGTCCAGTCGCTCGGCCTCCGCGATCGCGGCGCGCGAGCTCAGCGCCCCGGAGAAGAGTCGGACGACTTTGCGCGCATCCCCGAGAATCGACATCCTCCCAGGGTATCGGGGCCGTGGCATGATCGACGGGTGCACGACGTCGAGCCCGCGGACCGGGACGCCCCCGTCCCGGCGCCCGGCTCCGGCGTCTCGTTCGTCATGCCGGTTCTCAACGAGCACGACTACCTCGAGCGGGCCGTCGCGACCGTCCTCGCACAGGAGCACGACGGGCCCGGCGAGCTCATCCTCGCGATCGGACCCTCGAGCGACGGCACGACCGAACTCGCCCACCGGCTCGCGGGGGCCGACCCGCGCATCCGCATCGTGGACAACCCGGCGGCCGACATCCCGGTGGGTCTGAACCTGGCGATCCGCGCCGCCCGCCACCCCACGATCGTGCGTGTCGACGCGCACTCCGAGCTCGTCCCGGGCTACACCCGTCGCGCGATGCAGACGCTGGCCCGCGTGCGGGCGGGGAACGTCGGGGGCGTCATGCGCGCCGACGGGCGGACGGCGTTCCAGCGCGCCGTCGCGCGGTGGTACAACTCCCCCATCGGCCTCGGCGGCGGCGCCTACCACTCCGGCGGCGCCGAGGGACCGGCGGAGTCCGCCTACCTCGGCGTCATGCGCCGGAGCGTGCTGGAGGAGGTCGGCCTCTTCGACGAGACGATCCGCCGGGGCGAGGACTGGGAGCTGAACCTCCGCATCCGCCGCGCCGGCTACCGCGTGTGGTTCGACCCCGCGCTCGCGGTGACCTATTGGCCGCGGGAGAGCTGGGTGCGCCTCGTCCGCCAGTTCCGCTCGACCGGAACGTGGCGCGGCGAGCTCGTCCGACGCTACGGACGGCGCAACGCCCTGCGGTTCTTCGCGCCGCCGCTGCTCGTCCTCGCCGTCGCGGCCTCCCTGGTCGTGGCGGTGCTGCGGCTGAGCGGCATCCTGACCGGGACGTCCGCGCTCGTGGCCGCCGTCGTGCACCTGCCCGTCGCGGCCTACCTCGTCCTCGTGATCGTCGTCTCCCTCGCCCCGGCCGGTGCGCCGGGCTTCCGCGAACGCCTCTGGAGCCTCGTGGTGCTCCCGTCGATGCACCTCGCGTGGGGGGTCGGCTTCCTCGTCGGCATCACGCGGGGCGCGAAGGAGAACGTCGACACGTCGCGGCTGGGGCGGAACACGCCGCTGCCCTGACCGGCCTCACCCCTGACCGGCCTCGCCTCAGGCGCGGTCGACGAAACCCTGGTCGAGGATGCGGGCGACCACGCGCTCGGCCGCGTGCCCGTCGTCGTGCGTGTTGAACCGCGCCTGCCAGCTCCGGTACGCGGGTGCGAACCGCGCCGGCACCTCGGGGTCCGCGAGAGCGGCGACGAGCTCGTCCTGCGTCGTCACGAGCGGCCCGGGCGCGTGCGCGGCGAGGTCGAAGTAGAAGCCGCGCAGCTCCCCGCGGTAGTGCTCGACGTCGGGGGTCAGGAAGTAGATCGCCTTCCCCGTCGCGGTGAAATCGAACATGACCGACGAATAGTCGGTGATGAGGACGTCGGCGACGAGGAGGAGCTGCGCGATGTCGGGGAACGTCGTGACGTCGAGCACCCGCGGACCGGCCGCATCGGCTCCCGCGGCGAGCGTCCGGGAGTGCCCGCGCACGAGCACGACGGCGTCGGTCTCGGCGGCGAGGGCGGCCGGGTCGAGGAAGTCGACCATTTCGGCGCGGTCGTCGCGCCAGGTGGGGGCGTAGAGGAGGACGCGCTCCTCCGCGCCGATCCCGAGCGCCCTGCGCGCGGCGGCGCCGTCCCCGGTCACGAGCACGTCGTTGCGCGGGTAGCCCTCCACCCACACCGGGCGGCGGAGGAACGCGTATGCCTTCCGGAGGATCCGCGCCGCGTACGGGTTCTGGGCCAGGAGCACGTCCCAGCGGCGGCTCTCCTTGAACACGGCCGCCGCCCGCCGCGGGTCGAAGCCCGGACGGTGCAGAGCGAGGCGCTTCAGGGGGCTCCCGTGCCACGTCTGCAGCACGACCTGCCCGCGGCGGCGCGCGAAGCGGCGGCGGAGCCAGTCGTTGACGACGAGGAGACGCGCCGAGCCGCGCGCGCGCCACCACTCCGGGCTCCCCTCGACGACGCCGATCGCGCCGGTGGGCACGACGACCGAGCGATCCACGACGCTCCAGTACCGGGTGACCCCGGGTGCGACCCGCGCGAGCTCCCGGTCGATGGCGAGCGGATTGCAGCTCGCGTTGCGCCCGTAGAAGCTCTCGAAGAAGACGGCGTTCTCCAGCCCCCCGGGCCGGGTCGCGTAGCGGCGCTCGAGCGCCGCCTGGCCGTCGCCCGAGTCGTAGGCGGGATCGATGGGCGGACCGACGCGCAGCGTCTCGCCGTCCAGTCCGGCGCGGAGGAGCGGGAACATCGTCAGGGGGACGGATGCCGTCACCGCGCTCGGACTCCCGTCGGCGCCGGTCACCGCGACGCGGTAGTCGCCGGCCGGCAGCGGCAGCTCGTCCCCGCCCCAGCGCGCGGCGCGCAACGGCAGGACGGCGCGCCATGCGGCGCCCTCGGCGGTGATCTCGGCAGTGGTCCGCGCGCGCGGACCCACGGCGACCACGGCCGCGGGGGCGGCGCCCGTCCCGCTGAGGACCAGCGCACCGCCCACCACGTCGAACTCGGCGTTCACGTCGTCCTCCCTCGCGCCAGGCCGGCGCGCACGGCCTCGTACACGCGCTCGGTGTTGCGCCCGTCGCGATGCGCGTGCATGCGCGCGCTCAGCGCCTCCGCACGGTCCCGCCGGCGCGCATGCTCGTGCGGATCGGCCCACAGCTGCTCGAGCTGGGCGGTCGCCTCCGTCCACGACGGGGCGACCTCGTCTCCGGCGAGCTCGGCGTACGTGCCGTAGAAGCCGCGGCGCGCACGGTACGCGTCCACGTCGGGGGCGAGGAACAGGCACGGCAGCGGCACGAGGGCCGCGTCGAACGCGAGCGAGGAGTAGTCGGTGACGAGGGCGTCGAGCCCCGGCAGCAGCGGAGTGACGTCCGCGACGAGATCGCTGGCCAGCAGCCGGACCCGGTCGGTCGCCGCGGGCGGCGTGTAGTCGCCGGCGCCGAGCGGATGCGAGCGGATCAGCAGCACGCCGTCCCCGGCCGTCAGCACCTCGGTCAGCCGCGCCCACTGCGCCGCGGTCGGGACGGCCGGGTCGGGAGCGCCGTCGCGCCACGTCGGTGCATAGAGGACGAGACGGGAGGCGGCGCCGAACGGGCCGACGAGGTCGTCGAGGCGCGTGCGCGCCGCCGCGCGCCGCTCCTCCGCCGTGCCGCGGGAGAGGACGTCCACGCGCGGCTCGCCGGTCACCGGCACCCGCTCGTGGTCCAGCCCGAACGCCGACTCGAGGCGACCGCGGACGAGCTCGGAGGCGGCGGGGAGCACGCGGATGCCCCGCTGCGCGCGGCGGTACAGGAGGGCGAGGAGCCGGCTCACCGCGGCGGAGCCGATCGGCAGGGGGCTGCGCGTGGTCTCCGGGGAGTCCAGCCCGATGCGCTTGAGCGGGATCCCGTGCCACAGCTGCACCACGAAGGCGCCCGCGACGGCGTAGCGGTTGACGTCGCCGAGCCCGTGCGTCACGACGACGACGCGAGCGCGCGCCGTCCGCCAGAACCCGCGCGCCGAGTGCTTCGGGACGTGCGGGATGCCGCGGGCCTCCGCCGCGGCGGCATCGCGGTCGCCGCCGGTGAGCCACACGGCATCCTCGCCGGCGAATGCGGCGCGGTCCCACAGGGCGAGCGCGCCGTCGGCGACGCCCACGGCACAGCCGAAGACCCACTCATCCCGGGACCGCGGGATGAGGAACGTGGCGAGGCGTCCGAGGAGGTACAGCGGGATGCGCACGAGCTTCCCGGCGTTGCCCGCGCCGAACGAGAAGGACGCCACCCCGCGAGCCTATCGCGGGGTGGCGTCCTGGTCCGGGAGCCGCTACTGGCTGAGCTCGCCCAGCGTGACCTCGACCGAGGCGGCCTTGCCGTCCCGGAGGTACACGACCGTCGCGGAGCTGCCGGCTGCGAGGGCGCGCACCTGGGCCGTCAGATCGGTGGCGTCCGAGATCGGCACGCCGTCGAACTGGGTGACGATGTCGCCGGCCTTCAGCCCCGCCTCGTCGGCGGCGCCGCCGCCGGTGACCTCGCTGATGTAGGCGCCGGCCGTCGTCGCATCCTCCTGGCTCGCCGCGTCGCCGACCATGGCCCCGAGAAGCCCGTGGGTGGCCTCCCCGTCGGCGATGATCTCGTCGGTCACGCGCTGGACGATGTTCGACGGGATGGAGAACCCGACGCCGATGGAGCCGGACTGGCTGGAGGACGATCCGCCGGCCGTCGCGATCGCGACGTTGATGCCGATGAGCTTGCCCTCGTCGTCCACGAGTGCGCCGCCGGAGTTGCCCGGGTTGATCGCGGCGTCGGTCTGGATGACCGCGATCGAGATCGTGCCGGTGGAGCCGGACTGCTGCTCGCCCTGGCCGAAGTCGAACTGGAACGGGCCGTTCCCGTCATCCGGGTTCTGCTCGGTGTCCTGCTCGGTCTCCGGCACGGCCGACGAGGCGATCTGGATGGAGCGGTTCAGCGCGCTGACGATGCCGGTCGTGACGGTGTTGGACAGCCCCAGCGGGGCGCCGATGGCGATGGTGCCGTCACCGACGTTGAGATCGCCGGAGTCGCCGATCTCGATCGGCGTGAGGTCTTCTGCCCCGTCGAGCTTGATGACGGCGAGGTCGTACATCGGGTCGAGCCCGACGACGTCGGCCGTGTAGACCTTGCCGTCACTGGTCGTGACCTTCAGGTCCGCGCCCCCCGTCGCGCCGTCGAGCGTCACGACGTGCGTGTTGGTGACCACGTAACCGTCGGCGGAGAGCACGACGCCGGAGCCGGTGCCGCCCGCCGACGACGAACTCGCCGAGATGGTGACGACGCTCGGGAGCACCTTGGTCGCGATCGCGGTCGTCTGGTTGACCGAGGCGCTGTCGTTGACGGTGACCGTGGACGGCCCGCTCTGGACGACGGTCTGCGAGGACGGGAACAGGGAGCCGCCGGCCGCCGCGGCGCCGAGGCCGGATGCTCCGCCCACGAGGGCCGCGGCGACCATGATGGCCACGATCTTGCCGGCGCCGACCTTCCCGCCCTCGGGGGGTGCCTCGGCGATCGGCTCGGCGGACGTCTCGCCGTACGGCTGCGTCGGCTGGGTCGGGTAGACGGGCGCTGCGGCCTGGTCGGCGGCGGTCGGCGCGTAGGCGGGCGCCTGCGGCGCGGTGTACGGCTGCTGCGCAGCGTAGTCCGGCGCCTGCGGAGGCAGGGGCGGGCGCGGCGGGATCCCGGCCGCGGCCGGAGCGCTCTCGAGAGCCGGCTCCTGCGCGGGGTTCTGCGGTTCGTTGGTGGATGCGGCGTTGTCGCTCATGATGCTCCTCTTTCCCAAGCCCCTTCAGGATGCCCCGGGTTTCTGTGCGTTTCTTATGCCGGAACCCCGGTGACCCTATGCGTGTAACCTGAGCGCGATGCGAGCGATTCCGGGTGCCTGGCAGCGCACCGCCCGTGGGGCAGGGCTCCTGGGCGCCGACGGGTCGGCGGCGCCGACGATCTTCGCCGAGATGAGTGCCCTCGCCGCCCGCACCGGCGCCATCAATCTGGGGCAGGGGTTCCCCGACGAGGACGGCCCCGTCGAGGTGCTCGAGGCCGCGCGGGACGCCATCGCAGCGGGCGTCAACCAGTACCCGCCCGGGCGCGGCATGCCCGATCTCCGCGCCGCGATCGCCGAGCATCAGGACCGCTTCTACGGTCTTCGCCCCGACCCGGAGACCGAGGTGCTCGTCACCGCCGGTGCCACCGAGGCCCTCGCCGCCGCCATCCTGGCCCTCGTCGACTCCCCGGACGACGAGGTCGTCGTCTTCGAGCCGTACTACGACGAGTACGCGGCGTGCGTCGCCCTCGCCGGCGCCCGGCTCGTCGCCGTCCCGCTCCGCTGGCCCGATTTCCAGCCCGACCTCGACGACCTCCGCCGGGCGGTCTCCGACCGGACGCGCCTCATCCTCGTCAACGACCCGCACAACCCCACCGGTGCCGTCTTCACGCGCGACGTCCTCGAGCTCGTCGTGGAGCTCGCGGAGCGCCACGACGCGATCATCGTGACCGACGAGGTCTACGAGCACCTCGTCTTCGAGGGACCGCACACGGCCCTCGCGACGCTCCCCGGCGCCGCGGAGCGGACGCTGTCGATCTCCTCGGGCGGGAAGACCTTCTCCACGACCGGCTGGAAGATCGGCTGGGTGACCGGTCCCGCGGACCTCGTGCAGGCGGTCCTCACGGTCAAGCAGTACCTCACCTACGTCGGTGGCGCGCCCTTCCAGCCGGCGATCGCCGCCGGCCTGCGCCTCCCGGATGCCTTCTTCACAGGCATCGCCGCGACCATGCGGCACAAGAGCGACCTGCTCGGCGACGGCCTGCGCGCGGCGGGCTTCGCCGTCTCGCGTCCCGCCGGCTCGTACTTCACCGTCGCCGATGCGGGCCCGCTCGGCGCGGAGGACGCGGCGGAGTTCTGCCGGACGCTGCCCGCGCGGGCCGGCGTCGTCGCGATCCCGCTGACCGCGTTCGCGACACCGGAGCGCCAGGGCGACTACGCCACGCTCGTGCGGTTCGCCGCCTGCAAGCGCGTCGACGTGCTCGAGGAGGCGGCCGCGCGCCTGGCCGCCCTGCCGCGCTGACGACGCGCCGTGCGGCCGTCAGTCGCGCGGCGTGACGCGGAAGCGACGGAGCGCCAGCGACGGGTTCACGCGGCGCACACGCGCGACGGCGTCCGCGTCGACGTGCGCCACCGCGACGTCGCTCGTCGTGCCGACGCCGGCGATCTCCACGCCCTGCGGGTCGACGATCATCGAGGCGCCCACGCCGAGCGGCGGCGGGTGGTCGGCCGCAGCGACGAAGACCGTGTTCTCGATGGCGCGGGCGTGCAGGAGCGTCCGCCAGTGGTGCTCCTTCAGGGGACCGCGCACCCATTCCGCCGCCACGAGGAGGACGTGCGCGCCCGTGTCGGCGAGGAGCCGGCCCACCTCCGGGAAGCGGAGGTCGTAGCAGGTCATCAGGGCGAAGCGGACGCCGTCGACCTCGAAGGTCTCGGGCGCCGCGATCACGCCGGGTTCCACCCAGTCCGACTCGCGCTGACCGAACGCGTCGTACAGGTGCAGTTTGCGGTACGTCGCGCGGACGCCGTCCTCGGCGACCGCGACGACGGTGTTGCGCACCCGCCGGCCGTCGCCGGCGCGCTCGAGGAGTCCCGCGACGACCACGACGCCGTGGCGCCGGGCGAGCGCGGTCAGCGCCTGCACGAACGGTCCGTCGACATCCTGGGCGTGCGCGGCGAGGGACTCGTCGAACGGGTCGGTGAAGTAGCTGGAGTACTCCGGGAAGAGCACGACCCGCGCGCCGCGATCCGCTGCGCGCGCGACGAGCTCCTCGATGAGCGCGAGATTTGCGGCGACATCCGCCGTCGGGGCGAACTGCGCGACGGCGACGGGCACGGCGGGCCCGCTCACGCGTCGCGTCCCGTCTGCGCGCGGAACATCAGCGGGAGGGCGACCCACAGGACCGCGATGATGACGCCGAGGACGATTCCCGCGGTCCACGAGGCGGCATCCCCGACGACGACCTCGAAGATGAAGGCCACGACCCCGACGAGCAGGAGGGACACGGTCACGAGCGCCGTGATGAGTGCCGCGTGCCCGTAGGCGACGACGGTCTGCTTGGCACGGTGCTGGAAGAGGAACCGGTGCAGCGCGACGGGCGCGAGCGCGACGATCGCGCTGAGGGCGGAGCCGACGACCAGGGTGAGGTAGAACGTGCGCTGGCCCGCGGTCAGGTCGGCGAAGGCCGGCTGGAAGGCGAGGGCGAGGAGGAACCCGGTGATGATCTGCGTGCCCGTCTGGAGGACCCGCAGCTCCTGCAGGACGTCGTTCCAGTTGCGGTCGGCACGCTCGTTCGGCGTCTCCGCACGGCCGTCGGCCGCGTCGTCGCGTGACCGGGCCTCGCGCGCGTGGGACTGCGATGACATGCCCTCATCCTCTCCCGCCGGGGCCCCGGCGGGCAACGCGTGCATCCGGTCCCCGGAAGGCATGTTAGGCTTTTCGTGTGCCGCGGGGTGGAGCAGCTCGGTAGCTCGCTGGGCTCATAACCCAGAGGTCGTAGGTTCAAATCCTGCCCCCGCAACCAGATGAAGAAGGCGTCCCGGATGGGGCGCCTTCTTCGTTTCCCCGGGCGCGTCGCCCCGTCACCTGCCGACGAGGGCCTCCTCCATCTCGGAGAGGAACCGGACGACGACCTTGAGCTCCTCGACGTCGTAGCCGGACATCGCGCCCCGCATCTTCCGCATCCGCTCGCCGAAGCGCTGATAGAACTCCGCCCGCGCCTGATCCGTCAGCACGACGATCCGCGCCCGACGATCGGTGGGATGCGGAAGGCGCTCGAGGTGTCCGCTCTCCTCGAGCCGCTCGAGCAGCTTCGTCGTGGATGCCGACGTGATGGAGAGGTGCTTCGCGATGTCGTGGGGCTTGACGAGTTCGCCGCGCTGCTCGCGGAGGATGAGCATCCGCATCGCCGCGAGGTCGCTCGCGTTCATGCCCATGTCGCCGCGCAGATCACCGTGCATGCGGTCCATGGCATCGCTGAAGGCGCGCACGGCCTTCATCGCCTCCAGCATGAGGTGATCGTGAGCGGTCTGCGGGACCCACCGCTGCGTCACGTGGACACCTCCGGGTCGGTTTGGGTATGCTCAATCGAAATCGCTAGCTAAACTAGCAAAAATCGAGGCGAGATGTCAGACACAGAACACGTCGTCCTGCTGGACGAAGACGGCCGCGAGATCGGCACGGCCCCCAAGTCGAGCGTGCACGGCACGGATACGGCCCTCCACCTGGCGTTCTCCTGCCACGTCTACAACCGGGCCGGCGAGCTCCTCGTGACCCGGCGCGCGCTCGGCAAGACCGCGTGGCCGGGGGTGTGGACGAACTCGTTCTGCGGCCACCCGAAGCCCGCCGAGCCGGTGCTGAGCGCCGTGCACCGCCGCGCGGAGTACGAGCTCGGCATCACGCTGCAGGACGTGCGGCTCGCCCTGCCACTGTTCCGCTACCGTGCCGTGGACGCCTCCGGGATCGTCGAGCACGAGATCTGCCCCGTCTACACGGCCGTGACCGACGACGAGCTCGTCCTGAATCCGCTCGAGGTCGTCGAGTCCCGCTGGGTCGACCCCGCCGACCTCGGCTCGTCGCTCGTCACGACGCCGTGGGCGTTCAGCCCGTGGCTCGTCCTGCAGGCCGAGCAGCTGCACCTCTTCCAGACGCCGGCCGTCCGCCGCGCATCATGATCGCCGTCTCCCCCGCCGCCCGCGAGGCCGTCGACGTCGAGATCGACGCGTCGCTGTCGCGACTGCGGGCCCGCACCGCCCGGCGCGGGCCCTCGGCGCGCGCGCTCGCCGATGCGACGGCGCGCGCCGCCGCCGGCGGCAAACGGCTGCGCCCCGCGCTCGTGGTCGCCTCCTTCGAAGCGTTCGGCGGCAGCGCCGCCGACACGCGGGGCGTATCGCAGGTGGCCGCCGCCTTCGAGCTGCTGCACACCGCGTTCGTCGTGCACGACGACCTCATCGACCGCGACACGCAGCGCCGCGGTGCCCCCAACGTCGGCGGCGAGTTCCGTGGCCGCGCCCGCGACGGCGGGGCCACCGCCGACGGCGCCGACCTCCTCGGCGACGCGGCCGCCGTGCTCGCCGGCGACCTCCTGCTCTTCGAGGCGACCCGCATGATCGCCACGGCCGCCCTCCCGGACGCCACCCGCGCCGCACTGCTCGAACTCCTCGACGACGCGATCCTCGTCTCGGCCCTGGGCGAGCTCGCCGACGTCGAGCATGCCGTGCTTCCGGACTACCCGGACACCCCGGCGCTCCTCGGCGCCGCACACGACAAGACGGCCGCGTACTCGTTCCGGGCGCCGCTGGCAGCCGGTGCCCTCATGGCCGATGCGACGGCGGCAGAACGCACCGCCGTCGAGACGATCGGCGGGCTCCTGGGCCTCGCCTTCCAGCTCGTGGACGACCTCATCGGCACCTTCGGGACGGCCGAGCAGGCCGGCCGGGAGCCGGGCGCCGACCTGCGTGAGGCCAAGCGGACCCCGCTCATCGCGCTCGCGCAGCACTCCCCCGCGTGGCCGCGGGTCAGCTCCGCCCTCGCCGTCGCCCACACGGGACCCATCGCGCTGCGGGCGGCGCAGCGCGAGCTGGACGCGAGCGGGGCCCGCGAGGAGCTCATCGTCCTGGTGCACGACACCCTCGCGCAGGCGCGCCGGCTGGCCGCCGAGACGTCGCTGGGCGCGCCCGTCGTGAGCCTGCTCGCCCAGCTCGCCACCGCGATCGACGAGCGTATCCCGTGAGCGCGGAGATCCCCGACCTCGACCGCTACGACCGCGTCGCGCGCGACGCCGCCGCGACCGTCATCACCGCCTACTCGACCTCGTTCGGCCTGGCCTCGCGTCTCCTCGGGCCGCGCGTGCGCCCGCACGTGCGGAACGTCTACGCCCTCGTGCGGATCGCGGACGAGGTCGTCGACGGGACGGCGGCGGCCGCGGGCCTGCCGCCCGCGACCCAGCGCCTCGTCCTCGACGAGCTCGAGGCCGAGACCCTCACCGCGATCGCCCGCGGCTTCAGCGTGAACCTCGTCGTGCACGCGTTCGCCCGGACCGCGCGCGAGTGCGGCATCGGAGGCGAGCTCGTGCGCCCCTTCTTCGCGTCCATGCGCACGGATCTGGAACGCAGCGTCCACGACGCCCAGTCGCACGAGGCCTACGTGTACGGGTCCGCCGAGGTGGTGGGGCTCATGTGCCTGCAGGTGTTCGTCTCCGCCGGTGCCCCCGCGCCCGTGACGCCCGCACCGGCCCTCATCAGCGGCGCGCGCCGACTGGGCGCGGCGTTCCAGGACATCAACTTCCTCCGCGACCACGCCGACGACGCGCACCGGCTCGGCCGCGACTACCTCGGGGTCGAGGCGGGCACGACGTCGCGGGCGCAGGTGCTCGAGCGCATCGACGGCGACCTCGCCGCCGCGGCCGCCGTCATCCCGGACCTGCCGGCGGATTGCCGCCGCGCCGTCACGACGGCCCACGACCTCTTCGCCGAGCTGGCGAAGCGGCTCCGGCAGGAGCCCGATCCGGACGCGCGCGTCCGCGTCCCGAACGCCCGGAAGGCGGGCATCGCCGTGCGCGCCGCGGCGTTCGGCCGGCCCCGGCGGTCGGACTCGTGACGCGGACCGCCGCCGTCGTCGGCGCCGGCATCGCCGGGCTCGCGACGGCCGCACTCCTGGCCGAAGAGGGCTACGACGTCACCGTCGTCGAAGCCCGCGACGTCACGGGCGGACGGGCCGGGTCGTGGGAGAGCGACGGGTTCCGGTTCGACACGGGGCCCAGCTGGTACCTCATGCCGGAGGTCTTCGACCACTTCTTCCGCCTCCTCGGGACGACCGCGGACGCCGAGCTCGACCTCGTGCCGCTGACACCGGCCTACCGCGTGTACGGGCAGCCGCAGGGCACCGGCGCCGGTGAGCACGTCGACGTCGTGTCGGGTCGCACGCACGCCCGCGCGCTGTTCGAGTCCCGCGAGCCGGGCGCCGGCGCGCGACTGGACGCCTACCTCGACTCTGCGGCGGACGCGTATGACCTCGCCGTCACGCGGTTCCTCTACGACACGTACGAGAGCACCGCGGGGCTCCGCGATCGGACGCTCCTGCGCCGGCTCCCGACCCTCGCTCCGCTGCTGACCCGCTCCCTGCAGTCGGTCATCGACAAGCGGTTCCGCGACCCGCTGCTGCGCCGCATCCTCGGCTATCCGGGAGTCTTCCTCGGCACCTCTCCGTACGAGGCGCCGAGCCTGTACCACCTCATGAGCCACCTCGACCTCGACGAGGGCGTCCTCTATCCGCGGGGCGGGTTCACCGAGGTCATCGCGGCCGTTCAGCGCCTCGCCGAGGCGCGCGGGGTGCGGGTGCGCACGGGCACGCCGGTCACGCAGATCCGCACGCAGAACGGCCGCGCGACCGGCCTGCGCCTGGGCGACGGCGAGGTCCTCGAGGCCGACGTCGTCGTCTCCACGGCCGACCTGCACCACACCGAGACGAAGCTCCTGCCGGACGACGAGCGCACCTACCCGGAATCCTGGTGGCGCAAGCGCACCGCGGGACCCGGCGCGCTCCTGCTCCTCCTCGGCGTCGACGGCGAGCTGCCCGAGCTCGCGCATCACACCCTGCTGTTCACGGACGCCTGGAAGGAGAACTTCCAGGCGATCTTCGACACGAAGACGGTGCCCGACCCCGCCTCGCTGTACATCTGCAAGCCGAGCGCGACCGACAGCACCGTCGCGCCGGCCAACGCGGAGAACCTCTTCGTCCTGGTCCCGGTGCCCGCCGACCCGGGCCTCGGCCACGGCGGGGTCGACGGCGACGGCGACGCCCGGATCGAGAAGCTCGCCGACGCCGCCATCGCGCAGATCGCGCAGTGGACCGGCGTCCCCGACCTCGCCGCGCGCATCCGGGTGCGCCGCACGATCGCCCCCGGCGACTTCGCCGACGACTTCGGCGCCTGGCAGGGCACGGCGCTCGGTCTCGCGCACACCCTCCGCCAGAGCGCCGTCTTCCGTCCCCGCAACGCCTCCGCGAAGGTCGACGGCCTGCTGTACGCGGGCGGATCGGCGCTGCCGGGGATCGGACTGCCCATGTGCCTCATCTCCGCCGAGCTCGTCGTCAAGCGGCTCCGCGGCGACCGCAGCACGGGTCCGCTCGCCGAGCCCGAGCGAACGGACGACTGACGTGCCCGGCGCGTACCTCCTCGCGCTGCTGGTCTCGGCCGCGGGCGTCGCGGCCCTCGACGCGCGCGGCCGGCTGGTGTTCTGGCGCCGCCCCCGCCGCGCCACGCTCGCGATCCTCGTGGGGACGGCGTTCTTCCTGCTCTGGGATGCCGTCGGGATCGCCGCCGGGGTGTTCGTCAAAGGCGGGAGCCCGCTCCTCCTCGGCGTCGACCTCGCGCCGCACCTGCCGTTGGAGGAGCCCGTCTTCCTCGCGTTCCTCTGCTATCTCGCCCTCGTCGTGCACGCGGCCGCGCTCCGCCGGCTGCACACGCGGGCCACCCGGGGACGCCGCGCATGACCTACGTCTGGATCGTCCTGCCGTTCCTCGCGCTCACCGCGGCCGTGACCCTCGCGACCCTGCGGCGCCCGCGCTTCGCGCGACGGATGGGCGCGTCCGGGATCACGGCCGTGATCCTCGGCATCCTGACCGCCGTCTTCGACAACGTCATGATCGCCGCGGGGCTGTTCACCTATCCCGCCGACCGGATCAGCGGGATCCGGATCGGCCTCGCACCCGTGGAGGACTTCGCCTACCCGCTGTGCGCGGCGTTCCTGCTGCCGGCGCTCTGGGTGCTGCTGAGCCCACGGGAGGCCGAGTGAACGCGCTGTCCGTCGGCCGCGAGCTCCTCGTGTCGTCGCGCCCGGTGAGCTGGATCAACACCGCGTACCCGTTCGCCGCGGCCTATCTCCTGACGACCCGCGGGATCGACGTGACTCTCATCGTCGGGACGCTGTTCTTCCTCATCCCGTACAACCTCGCGATGTACGGGATCAACGACGTCTTCGACTACGAGTCCGATCTCCGCAACCCGCGGAAGGGCGGGGCGCACGGCGCCGTGCTGGATCGGAGCATGCATCCCGTCACGCTGTGGGCGGCCGGCCTGTCGTGCCTGCCGTTCGTGGTCTTCCTCGTCGTCGTCGGCCCGCCGGTGACCTGGCCGATCCTCGCGGCGAGCCTGTTCTTCGTCGTCTTCTACAGTGCCCCGCCGCTCCGGCTGAAGGAGCGGCCGTTCGCGGACTCCGTGACCAGCAGCATCCACTTCTTCTCCCCCGCCGTGTACGGCCTGGCCCTCGCGGGCGCGACCTGGACCTGGCAGCTGGGCCTCATCGTCCTCGCGTTCGCCCTGTGGGGAGTCGCCTCGCACGCGTTCGGCGCCGTGCAGGACGTCGTCGCCGACCGGGAGGCGGGGATCGCCTCGATCGCGACGGCGCGGGGCGCCGCCTGGACGTCGCGGTTCGCGCTCGTCTGCTATGCCGCCGCGGGCATCGCGATGCTCGGGACGGCGTGGCCCGGGCCGCTCGCGGCCATCGCGGTGCTCCCCTACCTCGCCGCGGTCTGGCCGTTCCGCAGCATCCCGGATGCCGACTCCGCGTCCGCGACAGCGGGCTGGCGCCGGTTCCTCTGGATCAACCAGCTGGCCGGCTTCCTCGTGACGCTGCTGCTGATCTGGTGGTGGATGCTCACCGCGTGAGCACCCACCCCCAGGGGATCGATCGCGTCAGTCCTCGAGGGCCAGGAGCTTCTCGATCGCGGCGGTGAGGCGCTCGTCGGCCTCACCGTACGCGGCCCAGTCGCCGTCCCGGAGCGCCGCCTCGCGGTCGAGCATGGCCTGGCGCGCCTCGTCCAGTGCCGCCTGGAGCTCGTCCACGGGAACGCCGGGATCGCTCGGGTCGGGTGTCTCGGTCGGGTTCGGTGTCGGGGTGACCCCGCCGTCACCGGTGCTGGCGCCGGAGTCGCCGCCGAACAGCTCGTCGAGCGCGTCCTGCAGGGTGTCCTCGAAGGCCACTTCGTCGCCGAACGCGACGAGGATCTTCCGCAGCGTGGGCAGCTGCGTGCCGCTGGAGGCCTGCACGAAGACCGGCTGCACGTACAGGAGACCGCCGCCGACCGGGAGGGTCAGCAGGTTGCCGTTGAGCACCTCGGACTGGCCCTGCTTCAGCAGGTTCAGCTGCGAGGAGATCGTGTCGTCCGAGTTGAAGATGTTCTGCACCTGACCGGGGCCCGGCACGCTCACGTCGGCGCTGATCTCCAGCATCCGCAGCTTCCCGTAGCCCTCTGCCCGCGTGCCGTCCTCGCTGCCCGCGTTGGAGTCGACGGCGAGGTACCCCATCAGGACGTTCCGCGAGTTGTCGCCCACCGAGGCGGGGATGAACGAGGTGAACATCGAGAAGCTCGGGGCATCCTGACCGGGCATCTGCATCGTCAGGTAGTACGGCGGCTGCAGGACGTTCGCCTTGGACACGGGATCGTTCGGCGTCTTCCACGCGTTGTCGCGGGCGTAGAACGAGGCCGCGTCATCGACGTGGTAGGTGCCGAGCATGGCGCGCTGCACCTTGAACAGATCGGTGGGGTAGCGCACGTGGCTCATGAGGTCGCCGGACATCTCCGAGATCGGCTTGACCGTGTTCGGGTAGATGTTCTGCCACGCCTGCAGCAGCGGGTCCTCGTCGTCCCAGGCGTAGAGCGTGACCGAGCCGTCGTACGCGTCGACCGTCGCCTTCACCGAGTTGCGGATGTAGTTGATGTCGTCGAGGGCCACGCGCGGGGCCGTGTTCGTCGTGTCGCTGATCGCGTCGCGGAGGCTCACGATCGAGGAGTACGGGTAGTTGGCGCTGAGCGTGTAGCCGTCCACGATCCAGACGATCCGGCCGTCGACGACCGACGGGTAGGGGTCGTTGTCGAGCTCGAGGTACGGCGCGGCCTTCTGCACCCGCGTGACGGGATCGCGGTCGTAGAGGATCTGCGAGTCGTCGTTGATGGCGTCGGAGAAGAGGATGTCGGTGGACTGGAACTTCATCGAGTAGATGAGGCGGTTCAGGACACTGCCGACCTCGGGTCCGCCGTCGCCGTCGAAGGTGGTCTTCGTCTGCGCGGCGCCGTCGGTGCCGCGCGGATAGTCCAGCTCGATGTCCTCGGTGCTGTCCGGCGCCCCCACGATCGAGTACACCGGCGAGCTCTCGCCGAAGTAGACGCGCGGCTCGTACTCCGCGCCGTCGGTCAGCTCGCCGGCCGTCGGGATGCCGCGTTCGAGGAACTGCGGGTTGCCGTCGGCGGTGCGGGCGTTGCCCTTGGCGGCGACCATGCCGTAACCGTGGGTGTAGACGAGCGTCGTGTTGTACCAGGAGGCGGCCTGACCGAGCTGGGTCATGTCCAGTTCTCGCACCGACACGACGGCATCCTGCGACGTGCCGTCGATCTCGTAGCGGTCGACGTCCATGGGGTCGGTGAACTGGTAGTAGCCGCGGTACTGCTCGAGCTGGCGGATCGTGGGGCTGATGATCGCCGGGTCCATGATGCGGATGGATGCGGTCGTCTCCGCGTCGGCGCGCAGCTGGCCGGGCTCGGCGTCGGTCACGGCCTGGAAGTCGCTCTTCTCCAGCCCGTCGATGCCGTACGCGAGCTTCGTGGCGTCGATGTTGCGCTGGTAGTACTCGCTCTCCAGGTTCTGCTGGTTCGGCCGCACCTGGATGTTGAACAGCACCCACGGGTAGGCGACGCCGACGACGAGCGAGGAGACGATGAGGAGGCCGGTCGCGATGAGCGGGAAGCGCCACCGGCCGATGACGGCGGTCACGAAGAACAGCAGCGCGACGATCGCGGCGGCGATCGCGAGGATCGTCTGGCCGGGGATGATCGCGTTGACCTCGACGTAGGCGGCGCCGGTGATCCGGTCGCCTTCGGAGAGGAGCGTCTTGAACCGGTCCAGCCACAGGCTCGCGGCCTGGACGAGCAGGTAGACGCCGGCGATGATGGCGAGCTGGATGCGCGCGGCCTTCGAGATCCGGAGCTCTCGCTGGCCGATCCGCACCGAGCCGTACAGGTAGGCCACGAGCGCGGTCACGACGAGGCACACCAGCAGCACGGCGGACGCGAAGCCGAGGGCGGCGCTGTAGGCGGGGAGCTGGAAGAGGTAGAAGCCCGTGTCGAGGCCGAACTCCGGGTCCTTGTCGCCCGTCGGGACGGCGCTCCGCCACAGCCAGAACGTCTCCCACTGCGCGGAGGCGGCGAAGCCGGCGAAGAAGCCGAAGAAGATCGGGATGCCCCACATCGCGAGGCGGCGGAGCGGCTCGACGACCTCCTGGTAGTGGTCGAGCTGCGAGCTCAGCCGCGCGTAGACGGGGCGCAGGCGGTACGCGAGCTGGATGGCCGCGAACACCGGGAGCGCCATCGAGACGAAGCCCACGAGGAACATCACGATGCGCGCGGCCCACTGCGTCACGAGCACGCCGTCGAAGCCGAGCTGGCGGTACCACAGCCAGTCGGCGAAGAGGCTCGAGAAGACGAAGAAGGCCACTACGAGCGCGGCGATCACGACGAGCGTGATCGTCACTGCACGGCGGAACGGACTCGGCGTGGCCTGGGTCGGCGCGGAGGTCGTGGTCACCCGTCCATCCTAGGCGGGGGCCCGGAGTGCGGGCGCCGCGCCCGGCGAACGCTCAGCCGGCGTCGCAGGTGGGCAGCGCCGCGAGATCGCCGTCGTCGCGGATGGCCTCCAGGACGTCCTGCGCGTCGTCGAGCGTCGCGACCGCGAACACCCGCAGATCGGCCGGGACGTGCCCGACGACCTCGTCGCAGTTGTCGCTGGGGGCGAGGAACCACTCGGCCCCGGCGTCGCGCGCGCCGTAGAGCTTCTGCCGGATGCCGCCGATGGGCCCGACCGTGCCGGCCGCGTCGATCGTGCCGGTGCCGGCGACGTCCGCGCCGCCGTTGAGCTCGCCCGGGGTGAGGGTGTCGATGATCCCGAGGGCGAACATCATGCCGGCGCTCGGGCCGCCCACGTTGTTGAGCTGGATGGTCACGTCGATCGGGAAGTCGTAGTCGTGCAGCGTGCTCACGCCGATGAGCCAGCTCGTCTTGCCCTCGATCTCGCCCTCGCGCGGGGTGACCGACTCGGTCAGCTCCTCGCCGTCCCGCTCGATCGTGAGCTCGACGGGGGCGCCGTCACCGGCGTTGATGATCTTCCGGAGCGTCTCGGTGTCGGTGAGCGGCGTGCCCTCGGCGGCCCGGATGATGTCGTCGGGCTGGAGGATCCCCTGCGCTGCGGAGTCGTCCGTGAGGGAGTAGACGCGGACCATCGGGTTCACGTCGTAGCCGAGCTCCACGAGCGCCGCGGCCGTGGCCTCCTTCTGCGAGTCGACCATCTGCACGGCGCTCTGCTCGTTGCGCTCCTCGGTGGACTGGCCCTCCGGGAAGACCTCCTCGAGGGGCAGCACGGCGCGGGACGAGTCGAACCAGGCGGCGGCGAGCTCGAACCAGGACGGGGTCCGCTCGCGGTTGCCGACGACCTGGACGGTCAGCAGGTCCAGCGAGCCCGCGGTCGGGAAGGTCTCCGCGCCGTCGACGGAGATGAGCGGCACCTCGTCGCCGTCCGAGCCGGTCGCCGTCCCCAGCGTGTTGAAGACGGGGCCGGGTCGCTGGATGACGTAGGTGGTCGGCAGGACGGTGAGGGCGAGGAGCGCGATCAGGGCCACCGTGAGCGCCCAGATCCCGGCGGTCACCGAGCGCGCCATGCGCCGGCGCGGCGCGGGGGTGATCGTCACGTTCTCGTCGAACAGTGCCACGGGTGACCTTCCTGAGCCGGTCGTTCGCGGCCGGCGTAAGCGCGACGTCCCGCGCGCGGGCTGCGCGGCGAAGACCCCGACTAGCGTAGAGCGAGACGCCTGCTTCCTGCTGAAAGGCCCCTGCACATGGCTGAGGACGACCGCTCCCCCGAGGACGAATTCCAGGAGCTGCTGCGCAATCTCCTGGGTGGTCAGGGGGGCCTGGACCCCGAGCAGCTGGAGCGCCTCTCCGGTCTCGGGGTCGACCCGGCGATGCTGCAGCAGATGATGCGGCAGATGCAGGGCGCCTTCGCCTCCGGCGCCGACGGCATCGACTGGAACGCGGCGAAGACGCAGGCCCTGCACCTCGCCAACAAGGACGCCCTGAGCATCTCCGGCGGCGACCGGCAGGACTTCGACCAGGCCTTCGCGCTCGCGACCCTGTGGCTGAGCGAGGCCACCACGATCTCCGATCTCGGGGCGCCGCCGCGCGCGCTCACCCGCGGGCAGTGGGTGGAGGCGACGCTCCCGGTGTGGCAGGAGCTCGCCGAGCCGGTCGCCAACTCGATCGCCGACGCCATGACGGCGGCGATCGACGCGCAGACGCCCGAGGAGATGAAGGGCATCGTCGCGGGAGCCGGCCGGCTCATGCGGACCGTCGGCGGGTCGCTCTTCGCGGCGCAGCTCGGCGCCGTGATCGGCCGCCTCTCGCTCGAGGTGGTCTCCGGCGGCGACGTCGGCATCCCCGTCATGCCCGACGGCGAGGCGGCCATCCTGCCGCAGAACTTCGCGGACTTCGGTCGCGATCTCGAGATCGACGAGGAGCAGCTCGCGCTCTCGCTCGCGACCCGTGAACTCGCGCACGCGCGCCTGTTCCGTCACGCGCGCTGGCTGCGGCTGCACGTCATCTCGCAGGTGACGGACTTCGCCCGCGGCATCCACGTCGACATGGACGCGCTCGAGGAGCTCGCGTCGCGCTTCGACCCCTCCGCCCCCGAGGAGCTCAAGGCGGCGCTGGAGAGCGGCGCCCTGCTGCCGCAGCGCTCCGATTCCCAGACCACGGCCCTCACGCGCCTGGAGAACCTGCTCGCCACGATCGAGGGCTGGGTCGACGTCGTCACGACCGACGCGACGCAGCGCCTCCCCGCGGCCGACCGCATCGCCGAGGCCGTGCGTCGCCGGCGCGCCGTCGGCGGTCCCGCGGAGCAGGCGATGGGGTCCCTCGTCGGCCTCGAGCTGCGCCCGCGTCGCCTCCGCGAGGCCGCGGCGATGTGGCGTGCCGTCACGGATGCCGTCGGCACCGAGGTGCGCGACAGCCTGTGGGACTACCCCGACCTCATGCCGACCGCCGAGGACATCGACGACCCCGCCGCCCTGGTCGCCCGGCTGCAGGCGCGCGCGCGAGGCGAGGAGCCGGTCCGGGACGCCTTCGACGACGCGCTGGATGCGCTGCTGGACGAAGCGGCCGCGGAGCGCGACGGGGACGCGGACTCCGGCGACCCCGCACCCGAGGACCCCCGCCCGGTCTGAGCCCGGCGTCTCCTCCCCACCCCGCCCTGGAACGCGGCGGACCGAGCGCACTGTGGAGGGCCGGCGCGCGGCGGCGCCGCCGCGCGCACAATCGGGACATGCTGCGCCTCGCCCCCTCGCACCCCCCGCTGTGGCGGAGCCCCTCCAGCATCCAGCTGGGCCCCGAGGCCGTCGCCCGCGTCGACGACGTCGCGGTGTGGCAGGAGCGGCTCCTCGACGCGCTCGTCGACGGCATCCCGGATGCCATGCTGCTGCCGCTCGCGGCGAGCTTCGGCGCGTCGGCGGGTGACGCCACCGCCTTCGTCCGCCGGATCTCCGGGGCGCTCGGGCGCGCACCGGAGGCCCCGCCGCGGGTGCGCGTCGAGGTGCCCGCCGAGCTCGGGCACGCCGAGACGACGACCCTGCTCGCGGGACTGCGCGGCGGCGGGCTCGACGTCGCCGGCTGCACGGCGTGGCCCGTCGACGCCGCCGCGTCGCGCCTCCCCGTCGTCGCGGTCGCGCATCGGCTGCTCGATCCCCTCCGCGCCGCGCGGCTCGTCGCGGCGGACACGCCGCACGTCCCGATCGAACTCTGCGGAGACCGCGTGACGATCGGCCCGCTCGTGGTCCCGGGCGTGACCGCCTGCCTCGCGTGCCTGCACGCCCACCGTCGCGCGGCCGATCCGACCTGGCCGCTCGTGGCGGCCCAGCTGCTGTCCCGGGGGGCCGTGCCCACCGAGCCCGCCCTGCTCCTGGAGGCCGCGCTGCTGGCGGCCCGGCTCGTGGCGGGCGGCGTCCTGGGGGCGTCGGTGGCCCTCAGCGCCGGGAGCGTGCGCCGGACGTGGCGCGCCCATCGACCGCACGCAGCGTGCCTGTGCCGATCTCCCGCAGGAAGCGCGACGGCTGACGCTCGCGATGACCGCTCGTCCGCGCCCACGACAGCGACAGCGTTCGCGCGGCCCGCGTGACCCCGACGTAGGCGAGGCGACGCTCCTCGTCGACCTGCTCGAAGGTCGTCGCGTAGGAGATCGGCAGGAGCCCCTCGGCGAGGCCGACGAGGTGGACGTGGTCCCACTCGAGACCCTTCGCGGCGTGCAGGGTCGCGAGCGTGACGGTGCGCATGGACGGCTCGTGCTGGTCCTTGGCCCGGGCCGTGAGGGTGTCGGTGAAGCTCCGGAGCGTCGTGCCCTCCGGCGCCTCCTCCGCGAGCCGCAGCAGCGCGGCGCGGGCCTCCCACGCATCACGGAGCGCACCGCCCGCGGGCGGCGGGTCATCCGTGAGCCCCAGCGAGCGCAGCACGTCGCGGACGGCCGCGACGAACGTCGTCTCGACCGGCGCGACCGACGCGCCGCGGAGGGCCAGCAGGCCTTGGCGCACCTCGGGGAGGTCGAAGAAGCGCTTGCCGCCGAGCACCGTCGCCGACACGCCCCGCGATGCGAGCGCCGCGAGCAGCGGCGCGGACTGCGCGTTGGCGCGGTACAGCACGGCGATGCGCCGGGGATCGACGCCCGCTGCGGTCTGCGCGGCGACGGCGGCGGCGACCCCGTCGGCCTCCGCGGCGTCGTCATCGTAGCCGCGGACCTCCGGCGCCGGTCCCGGCGGGGCGCCGGAGACGAGCTCCAGCGCGCCGGGACGTCCGCGCATGAGCTCGTTGGCGACGGCGAGCACGGCGGCATCCGACCGATAGTTGCGCTCGAGCCGCACGACGTGCGCGTCGTCGTGCCGGTCGGCGAACTCGAGGAGGTACCGCGGGTCGGCGCCCGCGAACGAGTAGACCGTCTGGCTGGCGTCGCCCACCGCGCAGATGTCCTGCCGCTCCCCGAGCCAGAGCTCGAGGAGGCGGTGCTGCAGCGGCGAGATGTCCTGGAACTCGTCGACGGTGAAGTGCCGATACTGCTCGTGCACGGCGGCCTGCACGCGGGGCTCGGACTCCAGCATCCCGGCGCACGCGAGGAGGACATCCTCGAAGTCCAGCTGACGACGCTGGTCCTTGAGCTTCTCGTACGCGCGCTGCAGGTCCACGAGGGCGCCGAGCTCGACGCGGCCGAGCCCCTGGGGCCGCGCCACCGCGTCCTGCTCGATCGTGCGCATCGTCACCTTGCGCGACTCGATGCGGCTCGCGACGTCGCGCAGGGTCGCGCCGTCCAGCCGCAGCCTCAGCGCGTCGGCGGCCTGGCCGAGGAGGCGCACCTTGTTGTCGACGATGCTGGGCGCCGTGTCGCCGGCGACCTGCGGCCAGAAGAAGTTCAGCTGCGCGAGCGCCGCCGCGTGGAACGTGCGCGCGGCGACGCCCTCGACGCCGAGCGCGCGAAGGCGCCCGCGCATCTCCCCGGCCGCCTTCGCCGTGAAGGTCACCGCCATGACGCGGCCCGGCGAGTACGCACCGGTGTCGACGCCGTGCGCGATGCGGTGGGTGATGACGCGGGTCTTGCCGGTGCCGGCACCCGCGAGGACGCACACAGGCCCGCGGAGGACGGATGCCGCCTCCCGCTGTCGTTCGTCGAGCCCCTCGAGAGCGCGATCGCTCATCCGGCATGCCAATCGAGGATGAGGCGGTGCGCGATGGACGCGGTGCCCGGCAGCCCGAAGTCGGCGGCGCCGCGCAGCGCCGCGCCGATCTCATCGCGGGTGAACCAGCGCACGTCGACGATCTCCTCGCCGTCCGCGCGCGCGGCGGCGTCGTTGACGACGGTCGCATGGAAGCCGAGCATGAGCGAGCGGGGGTAGGGCCACGCCTGCGAGCCGAGGTAGCGCAGTCCCGTGAGGGTGACGCCGGCCTCCTCGAAGACCTCCCGCCCGACGGCGGATTCGAGCGACTCCCCCGCCTCGACGAAGCCGGCGAACGTCGAGTAGCGGTTCTGCGCCGCCCACATCGCGTTCTTGCCCAGCAGGATGCGGTCGCCGTCGGCGCTCAGGACCGCGACGATGACGGCGGGATCGGTGCGCGGGAAGTGCTCGCGCCCGCACGCCGGGCATGTGCGCGCCCAGCCCGCCGAGCGGATGACGGTGCGCGTGCCGCACGCCGGACAGAACGGGGCGTCGAGCAGCCAGCGCCCGAGGCTCAGCGCCTCGACGAAGGCGCCCGCGTCGGCCGCGGGCAGCTCTCCGCCGATGACCCGCAGCGACTCCCATGCCTCGTCGTCGACGGGGGCAGGGTCACCTGCCGCGGTCGCCGCGACGAGGACGGGAGCGCCGGCGTCGTCGCGGCCGAGGAAGGCCCACTCCGCACCGCCGCGCACCTCCGCGGGGCCGACGTAGTGCAGCGCGGCGCCGCGGACGGGCGCCCGGTCGCCGTGCACGACGAGCACGCGGGTGTCCGCCGCCGCGCGCAGCCGGGCGACGAGTCCGTCCTCGAGCCGCTCATCGGCGGCCCGGTCCAGGCTCGCCCGAGCCAGAGCGGGCGGCGGAAAAGCCTCCTGCGACGTCATCGAGGACCTTCCTTGCCGGGCGTGGCGCGTGGGCGCCGGGGCGTGCCCCGCCTACCCTGGGGGCATGGCACGCTCACCCCTCACTCTAGCCGCGTCGGTGACGTCCGCCCTCCCCCGGATCGGGGTCGTGAGGGTCGGCGCGCTCACCGAAGGCTCGTCGGGACGCTACGACAGTGCCGTGGCCACGCTCGACGACGGCCGCCGCGTCGTGGTGCGCGTTCCGGTGGACGTCGACGCCGACGGCGACCTGCGGGCCGAGGCGCGGGCCTTGCGCGCCCTGTCGGCCGGCGTCCGCGGCGTCCTGCCCTTCCACGCCCCCGATGTGCTGGGCGAGACGACGGTGGACGGCATGCACGCCCTCGTCCAGACCATGCTGCCCGGCTACCGCGTCGACGCGGCGCACATCCCCGCCGGCCCCGGCGTCGCGACCGCGATCGGCCTGGCGCTGGCCGCCGTCCACGACCTCCCGGTCACCGTCGTCCGCGACGCGGGTCTCGCGGTCCTCACCTCGACCCAGGTGCGCGACGAGGCCGAGCGCCTGCTCGACCGCGCGGAGGCCACCGGCCGCCTGCCGTTCGGGCTGCTGCGCCGCTGGAGCACCGCGATCGGCGCGGACGCGCTGTGGCGGTTCGAGACCACCGTCGTGCTGGGCGGCGTCGAACCGGCGTCCTTCGTCCTCGAGGACGACGAGGACGGCGTCCCCGCCGTCACGGGACTCCTCACCTGGGGCGGGCTGAGCGCGGGCGACCCCGCGGTCGACCTCCGCTGGCTCGCGTCGGCGACGGCCGGTCGTGCGGACGTCCTGGACGCCTACACGCACGCCTCGCACCGCGCCCCCGACGCCCTCATCGCCGAGCGCGCGCGCCTGCACGCCGAACTGGAGTTCGCGAAGTGGCTCGTGCACGGCCACACCGTCGGCGCCGACTCGGTCGTCGACGACGCCGTCGCGCTGCTGGAGGCGCTCGCGGAGAACGTGCGCGACGAGCCGCCGCTGACGCAGGCCCGCGTGACGGTCGACGACGCGTTCGCAGCGATCCGCCGCGTCCCGGATGCGTCCGGCGACGTGGACACGTCGATGCACACCGACACCTACGATGCCCGCACGATGTCGGCGTTCGCTGCGGACGACGAAGACGGCGACGCGGACGACGAGGAGCAGGTCGACCTCGAGACCGTCCCGATCGAGCTGTCCGACTGGTCGCCGCAGCGTGCGGCCGCGGAGACCGGCGACGCGACCCGCGTAGACGCTGCCCGCACGGCGGAGGCGCGTCCGGCGGAGTCCGAGGACGACGGCGACGACCCGGACGCCGCGGCGCGCAACGCCCTGCGACGCTGGACCGGCACCGCCTGAGCGCCCGCCCCGATCAGCCGCGCAGCACGAGGTCGTCCGCGACGTAGTAGAGCGCGACGTCGATCTCCTCCACCGGGACACCGTGCTTCGCGTGGTACGCGCGCCGGTACAGCTCGAGCTGGATCATCCGCTCGCGGCGCTCCTGCGGCGTCCGCGGCGGCCGGCCGGTCTTCCAGTCGACGATCTCGATCCGGCCGTCCGCCCGGCGGTAGACGGCATCCAGCTTGCAGATGATGACGTGCGGCCGCCCGTCGCCGAGGGCGTCCGGGTCGGCGAAGTCGATCTCGGTCTCCACCTCGATCGGCTGCAGCGACGCCCACTCCGATCCCAGGAAGTTCGCGATGAGCCCGTCGAGCGCCGCGGCGTCGGGATGCGCGCCCCCCGGGGCCTCCTCGTCCCCCTCCCACAGCGCGTCGTCGAGGGACGCTCCGAGTCCCGTGAGGCCGGAGCGCTGCTCCACCCACGCGTGGAAGAGCGTGCCGAGCCGCGTCTGGCGGTACGGGCGCTCCGGCAGCGGCCGGGTCGACGCGGCGACGGCGGCGGCGTAGTCGGTCGCGAAGTCCTTGAACCGCGACGCGGGGATGCGGGTGGGCGCGCGCCCGGCGGTCCCGGCGGCGCGGGCGGCGCGCTCGGCGAGCAGGAGCTCGAGGTCTCGCGAGGGCTCCGCGGCGGGCCCGGCCTGCGCGTCGGCGACGACCGCGGCGGCGCGCTCCACTCCGGGGCGGCGCGCGCCGAGGGCGTCCAGGGGCCACTGCAGCAGGCGCCGCTCCCCCTCGAAGGGGTTCTCGCCCGCCTCGATCTCCGGCAGCGGCGCGCCGAGCGCCGCGGCGATCTCGCGCAGGAACGGACTCGCGTCGCGCGGCTTCTTCGTCCCCGACCAGCTCGAGGCGGTCAGCAGCAGGTGGTCGCGCGCCCTCGTGACGGCGACGTACGCGAGGCGGCGCTCCTCCTCCACCTGGCGCGCGCGGTTCTGCGCCGCGAAGTCCGCGAGGGCGTCCTTCAGGTGCTGCTGCGTCGGGGAGTCGTGCGCCTCCCAGGCCAGTCGCGGCAGCCAGCGGGCATCGCCGCGGAAGGCGTAGGGCAGGACGCCGAAGCCGAGCCATCCCTGCGTGTCCTTCGCGCGGGTGGGCAGCTCGTCCTCGACGAACCGCACGACGGCGACGGCATCCCACTCCAGTCCCTTGCTGCCGTGGATGGTGAGCAGCTGCACGACATCGTCCTCGGGCGGCTCGGTGCGCGGGGCGAACTCGTCGAGGCGCTCGGCATGGTCGAGCCAGGCGAGCAGGCTCGTGAGCGACCCGTTCTCATCGGTCGCGAGGAACCCGTGCAGCTCGTCGACGAAGGCCCGCAGCTGGTCGCCGGCGATCCGGGCGGGGCCACGCGCCTCGTTCGCGGCGAGCTCGACGTCCAGGCGCAGCTCCAGCTCGATGAGCCGGACGAGCTCGGGGATCGGCATCCCGGCGGCGCGGCGGAGCCCCGCGAAGACGGCGCCCGCCTCCCGGAGGCGCTCGCGCGCCGCCGGAGTGAGTTCGGCGAGCCAGCCGTGGTCGGCGCCATGGCGCAGCACGAAGTCGAGTGCGTCGATGAGGGAGCCCTCCTCGTCGCCGGCCGACGCCCGCATCCGTTCGGCGATCTCGGGCTCGAGGGGCTGCAGCGCGGCGTCGTGCCGCGCGATGCGCCGCCCGAGCTGGGCCAGCGCGCGCAGGTCGGCGAGGCCGATCGCCCAGCGGGGGCCGGCGAGGAGACGCAGGAGCGCCGACCCCGCGCGCGGGTCGCTGATGACCCGCAGCGCCGCGACGACGTCGACGACCTCGGGTGTGCTCAGGAGGCCGCCGAGGCCCAGGATCCGGTGCGGGATCGCCAGCCGGCCGAGCGCGTCGCCGAAGCGGACCATGTGCTTCTTGCTGCGGAAGAGGATCGCGCCGGTCGTCGCCTCGCCGCTGCGCTGCGCGCGGATGTCGGCGAACCACGCCGCGACCCGGTCGGCCTCGGCGTCGATGTCGGCCTCGACGGCGATGTCCACGCGGCCGCGGGGTGCGCCGGGGCGAGGCCGGAGCGCCTCGACGGGGACCGGCGAGGAGTCGGCGAGGGGCGCGAGGACCGCCGCCGCGGCGGTGAGGACCTCGTCGCTGTTGCGCCAGCTCGTCATGAGCGAGAACCGCGCGCTCGTCCCGCCCGAGGAGAAGGCGGCGGCGAAGTCTCCGAGGTTGCCGGCGCTCGCCCCGCGCCACCCGTAGATCGACTGATGCGGGTCGCCGACGGCCATGACGGCGGTGTCACGGAACGCGGTGCCGAGGAGGTCGGTCTGCACGACCGAGGTGTCCTGGTACTCGTCGAGCAGGACCACGCGGTACCGGTCGCGGAGGTCGTCGCGCACGGCGGCGTGCCCGCGGACGACATCCACGGCCCCGGCGACCTGGTCGGAGAAGTCGATGACGCCGAGGCGGCGCTTCTGCGCGGCGTACTCGCGGGCGAGGTCGACCAGGACGGCCAACCCGCCGACCGCGGTCGCGGCCTTGGCGACGTCGGCGTAGACGCTCACACGGGCCGACGTCGATTCCCGCTCGCACACGGTGGCGAACCGGGCCGGGAACGCCGCGACCTCGTCGAGGTCGACGAGGTTGTCGGTCGCGTCGCGCGCGATCCGCAGTGCGGCGTCGATGACGGTCCGCAGCGCCTCCTCCCGGTCCTCCAGACGCGGGTCGTCGGAGTCGAGCACGACGCGGCGCATGAGCAGCCAGGCGGCGGATTCGCTCAGGACCGCGACCTCGGCGTCGCGGCCGACGCGGACGGCGTTCTCCCGCACGATCTGGTCGGCGAACGCGTTGTAGGTCGCGACCGTGGGCCGGTGCAGGAGCGCGTCGGCATCGGGCGCCGCGGGCGCGTGGCCGCCCAGCTCATCGAGGGCGAGGCGGCGCGACGACGCGCCGGCTCCGGCGCGCTCGAGGCGGGCGAAGACCTCGAGCCGTCCGGTCGCGTGCAGGTCGGGCAGGAGCGGCAGGAGCCCCCGCGCCTCGAACTCGGCGAGGCGCTGCAGCCGCAGGTGGATGCGCTCGGCGAGCTCCCCCGCGGCCTTCCGGGTGAAGGTGAGGCCCAGCACCTGGTCGCGGCGGACGAGGCCGTTGGCGACGAGCCACACGACGCGTCCCGCCATCGTCTCGGTCTTCCCGCTTCCCGCCCCCGCGACGACGAGCGCGGGATCCAGGGGCGCCGCGATGACCCGGGCCTGCTCCGCCGTCGGCGGGAACTGTCCGAGCGCGGCGGCGATCGTCTCCGGCGAGAGTGTGCGGGAAGAGGCCGTCACGAGCTGCTCACCGCCCCGATCGTGTGGATGCGGCACAGCCCGTAGGAGTGATCGTCACGGCAGTGCTCCTCGTACGGCGCCGCGAAGGTCGTGCCGCGCATGACGCGGACGGCATCCTGCACCCTGCCGAGGAACGCCGCGCGGGTCTCGTCGGTGAACGGCGCCTGCCGCGGCTCCGCATAGTCCTTCTTCGTCGCCGTGGGACGCAGCACGAGCAGCTTCGCGCCGCCGCCGGGGTGGCCGGCGGCCTCCGGGATCGCACCGGACTCGAAGGCGAGCTGGTACGCCGCGAGCTGCGGGTGGTCGCCGACCTTCTCGTCGGTCTGCGGCTCGCGCTTGCCGGTCTTGAGGTCCACGATCACGACGTCGCCGTCGCCGGTGAGCTCCACGCGGTCGATGTAGCCGCTGAGGATGGCGCCGTGCGGGGCGCCCTCGTCGACCGGGATCGGGATCTCGAAGTGCGGCTCGACGCCGAGGAGGCGCCCGCCGGAGGCCTCGAAGCGGCGCAGGTACACGGCCAGGCGGCGGACGAGGTCTCTGGCGCGCGTGCGCTCGGCGCGGTCGCGCCACGCGGACTCGAAGTCCAGCTCGCCCCAGCGCGCCTCCACGACGGCCCACAGCGACTCCTCGTCGATGCCCTCGGCGTGCTCGAGGGCGGCGTGCACGATCGTCCCGAGGCCCGCCACCGCGCCGCCGCTGTCGCCGCCGAGGTCGCCGATCACCCAGTTGAGCTCGCACTCGTCGAGCGTGTGCAGGCGGGACGGCGACACGCGCACGTCCTCGCGTTCGAGGTCTCGCAACGGCGCCGTGGAGGTCGGTGGCCGGATGCCGAACCATTCGGCCGGGTCGGCGCCGGAGACGCCCGCGGCGGCCAGGAGCGCGAGCTGGCCCGCGGCGTGGGCCTGTGCCGCGCTGCTCGCGCGCGGCTCGGTGAGGAGGCGGCGGTGCTGGGCGACGAGGCCGCGCAGCGACAGCGGATGCTCGGGCCCGACGCCGTCTGCCGGGGGCAGCAGCTCGAACAGCGCGCTGGGCCCCGTGTCGTCGTCGTCGACGGCCGTGATGACCAGGAGGGACCGGGCGCGGGAGATCGCCCGGGCGAAGAGCCGCAGCTCGTCGTGGAGCACGCCCCGCCGGCGGTCGACGGCATCCGCGTCGCCCGACGCCGACAGCCGCCACGTCTCGAGAAGGCTCCCGCGCGCGCGCAGGTTCGGCCACACGCCGTCCTGCACACCGGCCACGACGACCGTGTCGAACTCGGTTCCGAGCGCCGCGGCGGGGGTCAGCACCTGCACGACTCCGTCGGGGGCGGGGCCGCCCAAGCGGTCCTCGGCGACGTCGGAGTCGAGGATGCCGCGGAGGAACGTCAGGGGCGCCGTGCCGTCGGCCCGCTCGCCGTGCCGTTTGGCGGCCTGGAACAGCGCGACGACGGCATCGAGCTCGCGGCCCGCCTGCTCCGCGAGCGGACCGTGCCCCGCGGCGGCGGCCTGCCACGTCCGCTGCCCGTCGAGGCTCTCCCACGCCGTCCACAGGAGCTCGTGGGCCGTCGCCTCGGCGGCGAGCTGCGCGCGGAGCGCCGCGATGGCCGTGCCGATGCGCGCGGCGCGGCGCGCCTCGCGCGTGTCGACGAGGGCGAACTCGGCGGGGTGGGCGAGCGCGGATGCCAGCAGGGCCGCCCCGGTCGGCTCTGCGGCGCCGGGGACGCCATCCTCCTCCGCCGCCTGCCGCAGGGTCTGATGACGCAGCGCCGTCCGCAGCCGGCGGAGCTCGACGGGATCGAGCCCCGCGCCGCGCAGCGCGTCGCCGACCTCGTCGTTCGTCCACTCCGCGCTCTCCCGCGCGGCGAGCAGCACGATCCGCAGCAGGTCGCGGACGGCGCGGGCGCCGGCCAGCGGCGCCCCCTGCCCGGTCGCGCGTGTGGGGACCTCGCGCGCCGCGAGCTCGGCCTCGAGGGTCAGCACCTGCCGCGTGTCGTGCGCGATGACGACGCACTCCGACCACGGAACGCCGCCGTGCACATGCCGTTCGCGGAGGAGCCGGGCGATGGCGTCGTGCTCCTCCGCCGGTGAGCGCAGGGCCAGCGCCCGCACCGTGCCGTCCGGTGCCGCCGCCGTGGGGCGCTGGCGGTGCGCGACGATCCCCGCCGCGCCGATCCGCGAGGTGACCTCGGCGGTCAGGTCCCGCTGCGGGGCCGTGCCGCGGTGCACCGCCGGCAGGACGTGCACGGGGCCGGATGCCGCGAGCCGGGCGAAGTTCTCCGGCGTCGCGCCGCGGAAGGCGCCGGACCCGACGTCGGGGTCGCCGAACGCGAGCACGGCGACGCCCCGGGCGCGGCACGCCTCGAGCAGCTCGACGCCGCCGAAAGTCAGCTCCTGGGCGTCGTCGACGAGGACCGCGCGGAGCTGCGCGAACGCGCCCTGTGCGGCCTGGCCCTGCCGGACGAGTCCCACGGCCTCGCGGACGAGCCCGGCCGCGTCGCGGTGCGCGCCGCGCATGTCGGCGCGGACACGGTGGTACTCCCGGGCGAACGAGGCCATCGACGCCCAGACCGGACGCTCCTCCGCGGCGGCCCGCGCCGCGAGGCCGGCCGGCTCGATGCCGAGCGTCGTGCACTCGGCGAGGAACGCCCGCACCTCGGTGCGGAAGCCCCGGGTCGCGCGGACCTCGGCGGGCAGCCACTCCGGCCAGCGGGACGGCCCCGCCGCCTCGTCCTCGGCGTCGCCGGCGAGGAGGTCGGCCACGAGCTGATCCTCGTCGGGCCCCGTGAGCAGCTGCGGCGGCTCCGCCGCAGTACGGACCGCCTCGGCGCGCACGAGCTGATAGGCGAAGGCCGCGACGGAGCGGGCGAGCGGACCCGTCGTCGCGACGCCGACCGCGAGGGCGAGGCGGTCGCGCAGCGACGTGGCCGCCTGCCGCGTCGGAGTGAGCACGAGGAGCGCCTCGGGCGGCATCCCGTCGGCGACGAGACGCGCGACACGGTCGACGATCGTGCGGGTCTTGCCCGTGCCCGGGGCGCCCACGACGACGCCGGACGCGTCGGAGGGAAGCATCAGCACGCTGCGCTGCGCTGCGTCCACCATGAGGTCGCCCGTCAGGTCGCCCGCGGTGTCGCCGGGGGCGGGGAACGGCGGATGACCCATGCCCTTCACGCTAGCGGCCGTCGCGGACACCGTTCGCCGACAGCGTTCAGGCAGCGCCCCGCCGCGCGTCGACCCCCGTTCGCCGTGTCGTAGCATCGAGATGCGCCCGCCCTGCGGGCCGGAAAGGCAGTCATCCGTGGACATCCGCATCGGCATCACGAACACCGCACGAGAGCTCAACTTCGAGTCCGACCAGTCGGCCGACATCCTGAAGAAGACCGTCGCCGACGCGTTCGCCGAGGGCGCGGCCATCGTGACCTTCGCCGACACCAAGGGCAACAGCTACGTCGTCCCGACGGCCGGCATCGCCTTCATCGAGATCGGGACCGAGGAGTCCCGCCGCATCGGCTTCGTGGCCTGACGTGCTGATCCTGCTGGCCTTCATCTTCGGGGCCGTGTACGGGGCGGTGCTGCACTTCACGATGCGCGGCCGCGCCTCCCGCGGGGTCGCGGTCGCCCCCGCCCTCGGCGCGCTGGTCGCCGGGGCGGTTTACTCCGTCCTCACGTGGGCGGGTCTGGCGGACACCCCGTGGATCTGGCTGGGCGCCCTCGCGGTGCCGGTCGTCGTCGTGCCCCTCGTGCTGGGCGTCCTGGCGACGCGGCGCACCGCGCACGACGCGCGCGAGCGCACCCGCCTCCGCCTGACCTGAGCGCCCGGGGCGGCCCCGCGCGTCAGGCGTCGAGGCCCATCTGCGCCATGCGGCGGGAATGGGCGGCCAGCAGGTCGGTGAACACCGGCTCGACCTTCTTCTCCTCCGCGGCGTCCAGCGACACCGGGCGCAGTGCCGCACGGGCGATGAGCAGCGTGTCGCCGACGAGCCGTCGACCCCACATGCTCAGGAGCGACTTCCACTCGGCATCCGCCGCGAGTGCGGCCGTGACGATCTCCACGATCGTCTGCCGGTCATCGTCCCCGCGGAGGATGCCGGCGACCCGGCTTCCCGTCGAGCCGTAGCTCGCCGAGAGGGCGAGGTAGAAGTCGTCGAGCATGCCGGCGGTGATGTGGACCGACAGCATCGTCTCCAGCTGGCGCGCGCCGTGCGTCGCGCGGCGGAAGGCGTCCAGCGGCTCCCGGAACGGCAGCATGAGGCCGAGCGGGTCGTCGCCGCGGTCGCGGATGAGGCGGACGAGCTCCCGGTGCTTGATGAGGGCGGCGCCGGCCGCAAGGGACAGCGACTCCTTCTGGGAGAGCTCCGGCGTCGGGGCGATCAGCTCGCTGAGGGTCTCGAAGTAGCCGAGCTGCAGGTACGCGGCCTGCCCGAGGAAGGTGTCGATGTCCGGCGCGAGCTCTTCGAAGTCGACGCGGCGGACATCCCCGTAGTCCCCCCGGGAGCGCACCTTCAACGTGCGTGCGGCGGGCGAGCTGCGCTGCCAGAACCAGGTGACCACGCCCCCAGCCTAGAGCCGAGGGAACCGGCAGCCGGGATGCCGGGGTGCGCTCGGGTAGTCTGGTCAGGTCCCGGCGACGGATCGGGATCACCGCGCCTGTGGCTGAGTAAAGGGCGTGGACCCTCTCACCCCGGCGGCTCTCACCGCCAGACAGGCTTTCATCGTGACGACTTTCACCGATCTCGGAGTCGATCAGGACATCGTCGACGCGCTCGCCGCCAAGGGCATCGTCGACTCGTTCCCCATCCAGGAGCAGACGATCCCGCTGGGCCTTCCCGGCCAGGACATCATCGGGCAGGCCAAGACCGGCACCGGCAAGACCTTCGGGTTCGGCATCCCGGTCGTCCAGCGCCTGGGCCCGAACCCCGAGCACGGCGTCAAGGCGCTCATCGTCGTCCCCACGCGCGAGCTCGCCGTCCAGGTCTACGAGGACATGGACATGCTCACCTCGAACCGCTCCACGAGCGTCGTCGCCATCTACGGCGGCAAGGCGTACGAGGGGCAGATCGACCAGCTGAAGGCCGGCGCGCAGATCGTCGTCGGCACGCCGGGTCGCCTCATCGACCTGGCCAACCAGCGCCTCCTCGACCTCTCCCACGCGACCCAGGTGGTCCTGGACGAGGCCGACAAGATGCTCGACCTCGGCTTCCTCCCCGACATCGAGAAGATCTTCTCCAAGCTTCCGCCCGTCCGGCACACGCAGCTGTTCTCGGCGACGATGCCCGGACCCATCGTCGCGCTCGCGCGCCGGTTCATGTCCAACCCGATCCACATCCGCGCGACCGACCCCGATGAGGGGCTCACGCAGGCGAACATCAAGCACCTCGTCTACCGCGCGCACTCGATGGACAAGGACGAGGTCATCGCCCGCATCCTGCAGGCCGAAGGCCGCGGCAAGACCGTCGTCTTCACGCGCACCAAGCGCGCCGCGCAGAAGCTCGTCGACGAGCTGAACGACCGCGGCTTCAACGCCGGCGCCGTGCACGGCGACATGAGCCAGGAGGCGCGCGAGCGTTCGATGGCCGGGTTCAAGGCCGGCAAGAAGGACGTCCTCATCGCGACCGACGTCGCCGCGCGCGGCATCGACGTCGACGACGTCACCCACGTCATCAACCACACCATCCCCGACGACGACCACGCGTACCTGCACCGCGCGGGCCGCACCGGCCGCGCCGGCAAGACCGGCATCGCCGTGACGTTCGTCGACTGGGACGACATGCACAAGTGGGCGCTCATCAATCGCGCCCTCGAGTTCGGCCAGCCCGAGCCGGTCGAGACGTACTCGTCGAGCCCGCACCTCTACGAGGACCTCGACATCCCGGCCGGCACGAAGGGCCGCGTCGCGACGGCCCCGAAGACGCAGGCCGTCCGCACGCAGCAGCCCGCCCGCGCGGCGGAGGTCGCCGAGGGCGACACGACCGAGGGCGGCACGCGCCGTCGTCGCCGTCGCCGCACCGGCGAGGACCGCGTCGGCGCGACCTTCGCCGACGGCGCGGAGGGTGCCGGGACATCGGCCGCCGGTCACTCCGACGGCGGCGCCGAGTCGCGTGACGCCGACGGCGCCGGCACGCACGACGGCGCCGGTCGTGAGCACCACGACGGCAAGCCGGCACCGGCCCGCCGTCGCCGTCGCCGCCGCGGCGGCTCCGGCGCCGGCGCTCCCGTCACGGGCGCCTGAGCCGAGCGCCCGCGCAGATCACGGGTAGACGGGCTCGCTGCCCGTCGCCCGCGCGATGATGCGGGCGACCATGTCGGGGCTCGTGGTGTTCTCCCCCGGCACGTTCGGCTTGCCGAGCCCGTGGTAGTCGCTCGAGCCGGTCGCGATGAGATCGCGGCGCCGCACGAGGCGCTCCAGCGTCCCGAGCGCGGGCTCCACGTTCTCGCGGTGCCCCAGCTCGAAGCCCGCGAGGTCGGCCTCCAGCATCCGCGTCACCAGCCGGTCCGGGAGGAGCCCCGCGCGCCCCGCGGGGTGCGCGATGATCGGCACGCCGCCGGCGTCCGCGATCGCCGCGACCGCCGTCACGGGGTCGGGGGCATACAGGGCGACGTAGTAGTCGCTGTGCGGGCTCAGGATGCCGGCGAACGCCTCGCCCCGGTCGCGCACGACCCCCTTCTGCACGAGCGCGTCCGCGATGTGCGGACGGCCGACGGTCGCACCGACCGCCGTCTGCGCCACGATGTCCTCCCACTGCAGGTCGTAGTCGCGCCCGATCCGGTCCGCCATCGTCCGTGCCCGCGTGACCCGCGATGACCGGATGCGGTCGGTGAGGGCGCGCAGGCCCGCATCGTCCGGATCGAAGAGGTAGCCGAGCACGTGCACGCTCCGCCACTCGTACTTCGCGGAGAGCTCCATGCCGGGCAGAAGCGTCATGCCGAGGGAGGATGCCGCCTCGGCGGCCTCCGTCCACCCCGACGTCGTGTCGTGGTCGGTGAGGGCGACGGTGCGGAGGCCGTGCCGGTGCGCGGCGGCCATGACCATGGCGGGCGGTTCGGTGCCGTCGGAATGGTCCGAATGCAGGTGCAGATCGGCCACTGCCCCGGGTCCGTCTGCACGCGCCGCCATGGTCAGAGAGTAGCGCCGAGAACTCCCAGCCTGCTGTCATAGAGTCGCCGACGTGCTGCGTCTGCTGGGGATCCTCGTCACCATCCTGGTGGCGATCGCGAGCGCCGTCGTGACGTGGCCGCAGTTCTTCCGGCTCGAGCGCACGTTCCCGATCGCCCAGGCGGTCTCTCTCCGCGGCGTCGTGGTCCTCGCCTTCCTGACGCTGCTCCTCCTGGCCCTCCTGCTGTGCCTCATCCGCCCGCTCCGCGCCTTCGCGGCATCCCTCGCGGTCATCGCCCTCCTCGCGGCCGCCGCCAACGCGGGGACCCTCGCGGTGCGCGGGCTCGGCACCGACACGCTCCCCACCAAGACGGCATCCGCCGTGCGGGTCATGACCTGGAACACCGCCGGCGAGGCGACCGATCCGGAGCTGATCGCCCGGACCGCCGTCGCGATGCAGACCGACATCGTCGCGCTGCCGGAGACGACGATCGAGACCGGCGAGCAGGTCGCGATCGCGATGCGCGAGATGGGGCGGCCGATGTGGGCCATCGACGAGGACTACCAGGGGTGGGACGCCAACTCCACGACGCTGCTGATCTCCCCCGACCTCGGCGAGTACGCCGTCGTCGAATCCAACGCCGCCGGCACCACGAACACCTCGACGGTGCCGAGCGTCGTCGCGATGCCCGTCGACGGGACGGGGCCGGTCGTCGTGGCGGTGCACGCGGTCGCGCCGCGGCGGAGCTACATGGCCGACTGGCGCGGCGACCTCCGGTGGCTCGCGGACCAGTGCGCCGCGGACAGCGTCATCATGGCCGGCGACTTCAACGCGACGGTGGACAACATGGGGCGACTGGGCCTGGACGGGGCCACGCTCGGCCGGTGCCACGATGCCGCGGCCGCCACCGGGAACGGCGCCGTCGGCACGTGGTCGAGCGCGTACCCCGCCCTCCTCGGCACCCCCATCGACCACGTCATGACGACCGACGCGTGGCGCGCCACGGGCTCGGTCGTGCTGCGCTCCCTCGACGGCGCCGCCGGCGACCACCGTCCGCTCGTGGTCCAGCTCGAACCGGCCGACTGAGGGGCGACGCCGCGCCGCGACGGTGCGAGACTGGTCTCATGAGCACGAGCGACAGCGACACGATCGCCGCGACCGAGGCGTCCGCGACCACCAACCGCAAGCAGCCCTTCCCGCAGGGCTTCCTCGACACGATCTCCACGGGGTGGGCCGAGCGACCGGGGCACCATCCCCCGCAGCGTGAGGCCGCGCCCTACGCCGCGGCGCGGCGCGAGGTCGTGTCCGCGGCTTTCCCGGGCCGCCGCCTCGTGTTCCCCGCGGGGTCGTACAAGCAGCGCTCGAACGACACCGACTACCCGTTCCGCGCGCACTCGGCCTTCTCGCACCTGACCGGTTGGGCCGGCGACACCGTGCCCGATTCCGTGCTGGTGTTCGAACCGACCGCGACGGGTCACGACGTCACGCTCTACCTGCGGGAACGCGCCGACCGGACGACGGCGGAGTTCTACGGTGACGCGTCGATCGGCGAGTTCTGGATCGGCCCGCGTCCGGCGCTGGCCGGCGTCGCCGCCGAAGTGGGCGTCGCGACCGCGCACATCGACGCTTTCGCGCACGTCGAAGGCGAACTGGTCCTCGACGAGGACGCCGACCTGACGCGGTTCGTGTCGGAGATGCGGCTCGTGAAGGACGAGTACGAGATCGCGCAGATGCGCCTCGCCGTCGAGGTGACGGCCCGCGGGTTCGACGACATCGTCGCCGACCTGCCGCGCATCATCGACACGCCGCGCGGGGAGCGGGCCGTCGAGGGCGTCTTCCACCTGCGCGCCCGCACCGACGGCAACGGCGAGGGCTACGACACGATCGCCGCGTCCGGGCCGCACGCCTGCTACCTGCACTGGACCCGCAACGACGGGGCCGTCGTCCCCGGTGACCTCATCCTCATCGACGCCGGCGTCGAGATGGACAGCCTCTACACCGCCGACATCACGCGGACCCTGCCGGTCTCCGGCACGTTCACCGACATCCAGCGGAAGATCTACGAGACGGTCCGCGAAGCGGCCGACGCCGCGCTGGCCGCCGCCCATCCGGGCGTGAAGTTCCGCGCCGTGCACGAGGCCGCCATGGCGGTCATCGCGCAGCGGACCGCGGAGTGGGGCCTGCTGCCGGTCACGGCCGACGAGGCGCTGGATGCCGACAACGGCGGGCAGCATCGCCGGTACATGGTCCACGGCACGAGCCACCACCTCGGCCTCGACGTGCACGACTGCGCGCAGGCGCGACGGGAGATGTACTACGACGGTCTCCTCGAGCCCGGGATGGTGTTCACGATCGAGCCGGGGCTGTACTTCCAGATCGACGACCTCACGGTCCCCGAGGAGTACCGCGGCATCGGCGTCCGCATCGAAGACGACATCCTCATGACGGCGGACGGCCCCGTGAACCTCTCGGCGGACATCCCGCGGACGGCGGACGAGGTCGAGGCCTGGATCGCGCGTCGCGCGCAGTGACGGATTTCACTCCGCCGCCGGCGTTCACGACGCGCCCGCAGCTGACCGGCACGTTCGGCATGGCGGCCTCGACGCACGCGACGGCGACGGCGGTCGCGCAGGCGGTGCTCGAGCGGGGCGGCAACGCGTTCGACGCGGTCGTGGCGGGCGGCTTCGTCCTGCACATCGTCGAGCCGCACCTCAACGGCCCGGGCGGCGACCTCGTCGGCCTCTTCCAGGCCGCCGGCGGACCCGCGACGGTGCTCGCCGGGCAGGGGCCGGCGCCCGCCGGCGCGACGATCGCGCACCTCCGCGCGGAGGGCCTCGACCTCGTTCCGGGTGCCGGGGGACTGGCCGCCGCCGTGCCGGGCGCCGTGGACGCGTGGCTCCTGCTCCTCCGCGACCACGGCACGTGGGAGCTGGCCGACGTCCTCGACTATGCGATCGGCTACGCGCGGGGCGGGCACCCGCTCCTCGCGTCCGCCGCCCTCACGATCGGCCGGGTCGAGGACCTCTTCCGTGACGCGTGGCCCTCGTCGGCGGCCCTGTGGATGCCGGACGGCGACGTGCCGGCCGCGGGCACGCTCGTGCGCAACCCCGCCTACGCCGCCGTGCTGGACGGCCTCGTGGCGGCCGGCGCCGGCGCGCCCACCCGCGCGGAGCGGATCGACGCGGCGCGCACCGAATGGAAGACCGGCCTCGTGGCGCGCGCGTCCGCGGACTTCCTCTCCCGCCCGCACCGGCACGCGACGGGCACCGACCACGCCGGTGTCATCACGGCGGCGGACTTCACGGCGTTCGACGCCGGCTACGAGGAGCCGATGACCGTGCCGTTCCGCGGCCACACCGTCGCGAAGGCCGGCGCCTGGAGTCAGGGCCCGGCGCTGTTGGAGGCGCTGCGCATCCTCGAGCCCTTCGACGACGCGCACCTCGACCCGCAGACCCCGCTCGGCGCGCACACGATCATCGAGACGCTCAAGCTCGTGCTCGCCGACCGGGACGCGTACTTCGGCGACGGGGCCGATGTCGCACCGCTCCTGACCGCGGAGTACGCGGCGGAGCGCCGTGCCGAGATCGGCGCCACGGCCTCCCGCGCATGGCGACCCGGATCGCTCGCCGACCGAACGCCGTTCCGCCCGCCGCTGCGGGTCGACACGGCGGCGCCGGTGGCCGGCACCGGAGAGCCGACCGTGAGCCGCACGGGCCGGACGCGCGGCGACACGTGCCACATCGACGTCGTCGACCGCTGGGGCAACATCGTCTCGGTGACCCCGTCCGGCGGCTGGCTGCAGTCCTCGCCGACGATCCCGGAGCTGGGCTTCTGCCTCGGCACGCGACTGCAGATGTGCTGGCTCGACGAGGCGGCGCCCGCGGCCCTGCGCCCGGGCGTCCGCCCCCGCACGACCCTCAGTCCCACGCTCGTGCTCCGGGGCGGGGCCGCCGTCTTCGCGATGGGGACGCCGGGCGGCGACCAGCAGGATCAGTGGCAGCTGCCGATGCTGCTGCGGATGCTCGCGGGGGGCTACTCCGCGCAGGAGGCCGTCGACGCCCCGACCCTGCACACGACGGCGCTCATCGACTCGTTCTGGCCGCGGACGTGGACGCCGGCGGGCGTCGTCGCCGAGGCGCGCCTGGGCGCCGACGTCATCGCGGACCTCCGCGCCCGCGGGCACGAGGTGACGGCAGCGGGCGACTGGTCGCTCGGGCGCCTGTCGGCCGTCGGCATCGACGGCGACACGGTGTGGGCCGCCGCGAACCCGCGCGGGATGCAGGGCTACGCGGCCGGGCGCTGAATCACGCCGCGCATCCACTCCGCCAGGAGGGGGGCGAGACCCGCGCCGACCTCGTCGGCAGGGCGCTTGGCTCCCTTGATCTCGAACGAGTGGCCGCCGCCGGTGATCCAGGCGATCTCGGCGTCCTGGCAGGACTGCACGGCCTCCTCCAGCTGCGCGAGCGGGTGGATGAAGGGGTCGCCTGTGCCCGCGACGAAGAGCTGCGGCGCCACGACGTGCGGGAGGTGCGCCGTGCGGGCCTTGTCCGGCTCCCCCGGCGGGTGCAGCGGGTAGCCGAGGTAGACGAGCCCGGCCGGACCGATCATGGCGGCCGCGGCCGCCATCGACGCCATCCGTCCCCCGTAGGACTTGCCGGCGGCGAAGTGCGCGAGGCCGGGGGCGCGCCGTCCGAGGTCCGCCATGACGGCGCCCCACGTCGCGATCGCGTGCGGCGCGGGTCCCGGCATCCGCCGACCCGCCTCCAGGTAGGGGAAGTTGAACCGCAGCGTCGCGATGCCGGCCGCCGCGAGGCCGCCGGCGAGGCCGACGAGGAACGGGTGATCCATCCCGGCGCCGGCGCCGTGGGCCACCGCGACCGCCGCCCAGGGCTCGTCCGGGGTGTCGAACGCGGCCGAGACCTCGACGTCCCCGGCGGGCAGCGCGACGCGGATGCCGCTCATGGTCGGGCGTCGAGAGGAGGCTCTGGTTCGGAACCGGGGTCCGGCGCCGGGTCGACCCGCTCGCCGTAGCGCGGGGGCTCGGTCGGGGTGACGTGCGGCGGCGCCGCGGGCGGGATGACCGCCGTGCCGGCGACCGGCGCCGGCGGTGCCGGCGCGGGCGCCGCGCCGCGGCCCGACGCCTCGCGGGCCTTCTGCAGACTCCGCGGCAGGACCGTCACCTCGTAGTGGTCGGCGATGACCTGCGTGACTGAGGTGTAGTCGCGGCGGCGGCGGAGGATCGAGTAGCTGATGATGCTCATCAGCATCCCGATCGCGATGCCCACGAGCATGACGCCGATGAAGAGCTGGATGACGGCGCTCGGGTTTCCGAGCACGAAGATCGCGGAGAACAGCAGACCGAGCAGGATGCCGTTGATCGCGCCCGTGCGCGCCGCGGCGGCGTAGCCGAGCCGGCCCGTGATCGTCTCGACCGAGCGCAGACCACGCCCCACGATCGCGATGTCCTTCGCGGGGATCTCGGCCTCGATGAGCTTCGACACCGCCTTCTGGGCGCCCTCGTAGGAGGGGTAGTCCGCGATCGTCTCGCCGTGCTGCTGCGGGGTTCCGCCCATCATGCTCACGGGGTACATCTTGTCACGCGCCCCGCCCGTGCTCACCGGGTAGGGCGGTCTACGCTGGACAGGTGAGTACGCAGAGGGTTTTCGTGGCGCGCCTGACCGGCTGCACCGTCTTCGACCCCGCGGGCGACCGGCTCGGCAAGGTCCGCGACGTCGTGGTGATCTACCGACGGGACGATCCGCCGCGCGTCGTCGGGCTCGTCGTCGAGATCCCCGGCCGGCGGCACGTGTTCCTCTCGATCGGACGGGTCACCTCGATCGCCACGGGCCAGGTCATCACGACCGGTCTCATCAACGTGCGCCGGTTCCAGCAGCGCGGCGGCGAGGTGCGGGTCATGTCCGAGCTGCTCGGGCGCCGCGTCTACTTCACCGACGGATCCGGCGAGGCCGTCATCGAGGACGTCGGGATCGAGCGCGACCGCCTGGGCGAGTGGGACATCGGCCAGCTGTTCCTGCGCAAGCCCAAGACGAGCGCCTCCCCCTTCGCGAAGGGCCCCACCACGTTCGCCGCATGGTCGGACGTCCGCGAGAGCCAGGTGCCCGGCGAGGCGCAGTCCGCCGAGCAGCTCGTCGCGACCTACTCCGAGCTCAAGCCCGCCGACCTCGCCAACACGCTGCTGGACCTCCCCGACGAGCGCCTGCTCGAAGTCGCCGAGGAGCTGTCCGACGACCGTCTGGCCGACGCCCTCGAGGAGATGCCCGAGGACGAGCAGGTCCACATCCTCGAGGCACTCGGCGAGGAGCGGGCGGCCGACATCCTCGACGCCATGGAGCCCGACGACGCCGCCGACGTGCTCGCCCAGCTCACCGAGGAGCAGCGCGAGGAGCTTCTCGAGCTCATGGAGCCCGAAGAGGCGGAGGATGTCCGCGCCCTCCTGAAGTACGCACCGGAGACCGCCGGCGGCCTCATGACGAGCGAGCCCATCGTGCTCTCCGCCGACGCCACGGTCGCCGAGGCGCTCGCCCTCATCCGCCGGCACGAGCTGCATCCCGCCCTGGCCGCCGCCGTCTTCGTCACGCTCCCGCCCTACGAGACGCCCACGGGGCGCCTGCTCGGCACGGTGCACTTCCAGAAGATGCTGCGCTATCCCCCGCACGAGCGCCTCGGCGCCATCATCGACGACACGCTCGACGCGGTGCCCTCGACGGCGTCCGCCGCGGAAGTGGCGCGCCTGCTCGCGAGCTACAACCTCGTCTCGGTGCCGGTCGTCGACCCCGCGCACCGCCTCGTCGGCGCGGTCAGCGTCGACGACGTGCTGGACTACCTGCTGCCCGAGGACTGGCGTTCGCACGACGGTGATGACGACGGCCGCGTCCCGGTGACGACGTCGCCGGCCAAGGCGACGCCGACGAAGACGAGGAGGCGCTGATGGCACGCAACACCCGCCAGGTGTCGCTCGACGCGCCCCGCGGACGCACCGGGATGCTGACGAGGTCCTCGCAGCCCTCCCGCGACCGTTTCGGGCGCTTCTCGGAGGCGTTCGCCCGCGGGATGGGCACGTCGGGATTCCTCATCGGGATGACGGTCTTCGTCCTGGTGTGGCTCGCGTGGAACGTCCTCATGCCGCGGGCGTACCAGTTCGACCCCGCCGAGACGAACTTCACGCTGCTGACCCTCATCCTCTCGCTGCAGGCCTCCTACGCCGCGCCCCTCATCCTCCTCGCGCAGAACCGCCAGGACGACCGCGACCGCGTGCAGATCGAGCAGGACCGCCAGCGCGCCGAGCGCAACCTCGCCGACACGGAGTACCTGGCCCGCGAGGTCGTGGCGCTGCGCATGGGTCTCAGCGACCTCACGAACGAGCTCGTCACGAAGGACACCCTGCGGCAGGAGCTGCGGAGCCTGCTCGAGCAGCTCGACGCCCGCGACGCGGCGACGGAACGCCCCGAACGCTCATGACGGCGTCCGGCGACGCCGTCCGGCGCGCGGTGGCCGCGGTGATCGACCCGGAGCTGCGGCGTCCGCTCGGCGACCTCGACATGATCCGCGGCGTCGCCGTCACCGGCGCCCTCGCGCGCGTCGAGGTCGCGCTGACGATCGTCGGCTGCCCGGCCTCGGACCGGATCGAGCGCGACGTGCACGCCGCAGCGGCCGCGGTGCCCGGGATCGACGCCGTCGAGGTGACCCTGGGCGTCATGACCCCGGCCGAGCGCGCCGCGCTCACGGAGCGCCTGCGCGGCGGCCGCGCGGCACGGGAGATGCCGTTCGGCCCGGAATCCCTGACCCGCGTCCTCGCGGTCACGAGCGGCAAGGGCGGCGTCGGCAAGTCGACCCTCACCGCGAACCTCGCCGTCGCCCTCGCGGCGCGCGGGCTCGCGGTCGGCCTCATCGACGCCGACCTGCACGGCTTCTCGATCCCCGCCCTCCTCGGCCTCGTCGACGCCGAGGGGCGGCCCCCGCAGCCCACGCGCATCGACGACCTCATGCTCCCGCCGGTGGCCTACGGCGTGAAGACGATCTCGATCGGGATGTTCCTGCCGCGCGACGCGGCGCCCGGCGCCGTCGCGTGGCGCGGTCCCATGCTGCACCGCACGGTGAACCAGTTCCTCACGGACGTCTTCTTCGGCGACCTCGACATCCTCCTGCTGGACATGCCGCCCGGCACGGGTGATGTGGCCATCTCGGTGGGTCAGCTGCTCCCGCACGCCGACGTCCTCGTCGTAACGACACCGCAGGCCGCGGCCGCCGATGTCGCCGTGCGGAGCGGTCTCGTCGCCCGTCAGACCGGACAGCGCGTCGTGGGGGTCGTGGAGAACATGGCCGCCCTGACACTTCCGGACGGCTCGCGCCTGGAGCTCTTCGGCTCCGGCGGCGGGGATGCCGTCGCCGCGGCGCTGTCGGCGGATGCCGCGGCGGTGCCGCTGCTGGGGTCGGTGCCCCTCAGCCCCGCCCTGCGGGCCGGCGGCGACGCCGGGCGCCCCGTCGTCATCGCCGACCCCGACGACCCGGCGGCCCGGGAGATCGCCCGCATCGCGGCGATGATCGCCACGATGCCGCGGGGGCTCGCGGGTCGACCGCTGCCGGTCGCACCCCGCTGATCAGGCGCCGATCAGGCGCCGATCAGGTCGCTTCGGTGTCGAACGGCACGTCCGCGGGGTCGCCGGTCGGCGTCCGCAGCGGGGCCGTGCCCACGATCGCGGCGCCGGCGCTGACGGCCTTCACGGTCGCGACGGGTGCGTCCTCGAGGAGGGCGTCGCGGATGATGCGTCGCGGGTCGTACTGCCGCGGGTCGAGCTTGCGCCATTCGACGTCGTCGAAGTCCTCGCCCATCTCCTCCTTGACCCGCGACTTCGCGCCCTGCAGCCATTCCCGCACGCGCATCGTCAGCCGCGCGAGGGCCTCGGCGTAGCGCGGGAGCCGCTCGGGACCCACCAGGAGCGCGGCGACGACCAGGATGAGGAGGAACTTCTCCCAGTCGAGCCCGAAGAACATGCGTCCAGGTTACCCGTGCGCCTCTCGGTCCGAGCGCCGCGGGAGCCATAGGCTGAACGCGGAGGTCCAGGCATGGCCGAGAACGACGCGATCCGCAGGTTCGCCGAAGAGGCGACGATCGAACCCGACGCGATCGGGCGGGCGCGCGCGCACGCCCTCGAGATCGGCGCCGACCCCATCAGCGCACCCGTCGGCGCTCAGATCGCCGTCATCGCGGCGGCGACGAACGCCCTGAACATCGTCGAGATCGGGACCGGCGGCGGGGTGTCCGGGCTCTGGCTCCTGCACGGCTCGCCGCGTGCGACCCTCACGACGATCGACAAGGAGCCCGAGCATCTGGCGCTGGCGCGAGCTGCCTTCGCCGACGCGAAGATCGCCGCGGCCCGCGCACGGTTCATCACCGGTCGCGCGGCGGATGTCCTCCCGCGCATGAACGAGGCGTCCTACGACATCGTCCTGGTCGACGCCGACGCGGACGGGGTCATCGAGTACGTCGAGCACGGCCTGCGGCTCGTGCGTGCCGGCGGCACCGTGCTGGTCCCCCGTGTCCTGGCCGGCGGCGCCGTCGCCGATCCGGTGAAGCGCGATGCGCTCACGAGCGCCTATCGCTCGCTCATCCAGGAGACGCAGTCCTCGCCTGCGGTCCTCGGCGCGCTCTCGATCGTCGGCGAGGGTCTCCTCCAGCTGACGACCACGACGCCGCGCTGACCGCGAGAGCGGCCCCCTAACGACGAAACGGCCGGTCCGAGGACCGACCGTTTCGTGCGGATTCTGTCAGACGGCTCCGACGACGCCACCCAGCACGCCATGGAGCTCCCGGGCCTCTTCGTCGTTCACCGACACGACCAGACGCCCGCCGCCTTCGAGCGGGACGCGCACGATGATGAGGCGTCCCTCCTTCACGGCCTCCATCGGTCCGTCACCGGTTCGCGGCTTCATGGCTGCCATTGCGGCTCCCTTTCGTCGTAGGACTACCCACCCAAGTTTAGCCGGTATGCCGGACCCCGGCCGCGCACGGTACCCGGGGAGCGTCTCCGCCGCCCGTCACGGGATCTGGTAATACGTGTTCCCGAGCGCCAGCATGTTGTAGATCCACCACCACTGTCCCGCGACGCCGAGCGTCAGCATCGCGACCCGCCACGCGAGCGATCGCGGGGCGGCGAGGGCGCCGTACAGCGGCGCGAGCGGCAGGAGCAGCCGGAAGAGGCTCGACTGCGGGAAGAACACCGCGAGCAGGTAGAGCAGGTACGCGGCCGACCACAGCCGGACCTCGACCCCGAGCCGGCGCACCTGCGGGGAGAACAGCAACGCGGCCGCCACCGCGACGACGCATGCCGCAAGTGCGATCCATCCCCACCATTCCGGCATGCCCCACAGCCGGAACCAGAGCGCGGAGGCCTGGACGAAGCCGTCGAAGGGCAGGAACGGCGCCTCCGGATCCCCCGTCCAGCTGCGGCGCCAGGACAGTTCGGTCTCCAGGTACGCGCCCGGCTCCCCCGTGGCGATGCCCGCGATCACCTGCCAGGACAAGCCCACGCCGGCGGCGAGGAGACCCAGGGCGACGATGTGCACGATCTCTCGGACGGGGAGCGGGTCGTGCCGGCGCCGCACCCACCGCACGATCCCGTAGAGGGCGAGCAGGAGCGCGAACGCGAGCACACCGGGGCGGGTGTATCCCATCAGCGGAATGAGCAGGTAGAGCCAGCCGAAGCGGCGCCGTTGCAGGAGGCGGAGAGCGAGGAGCAGCCAGAGCAGGAAGAGCGACTCGGCGTACCCCATCTGGAAGAGGGCCGCGAGCGGCCCGGTGGCGAAGAGGACGACGGCCCACATCGCGGCGGGCCCGTCGAGGCGGTCGCGGAGAAGCGCGTGCAGTGCGAGGCAGGAGAGGTAGCCGGCGACGAGGGCGAGGGCGACGGCCGCGATCGGATAGCCGGTGAGGAGGCCGAGGGTGCGAACCAGCACGGGGTACAGCGGCATGAACGCCCACGCGTTCTCCGCGACCGCGCCGGAGTCGCCGCGCGGCAGCTCGGTCGGGTAGCCACCGGTGCCGACGAGCCAGTACCACTGCGCATCCCAGCCCATCGAGAGGGAACCCACCGTCGCATCCGCCCCGAAGCGCGACGTCGGTCCGGACAGCTCCGCGGCGAGGACGAGGAAGAGGGTCGTCAGCGCACGGGCCGCGAGGTAGACGATCGCGATGCGCAGCGCGGCCGGGAGCCTCCCGGCGGGGGGCGACGCCGTCAGGGCGCCGTCAGCCACGCCCGGAGACCCCGCTCGACGTCCTCGATCTGCGCGAGCGGCACGCGCTCCTGATCGTGGTGGGCGAGGTGCGGATCGCCCGGTCCGTAGTTGACGGCGGGCACGCCCATCGCGGAGAACCGTGCGACGTCGGTCCAGCCGTACTTCGGGCGCGGCTCGGCGCCCACGGCGGCCACGAACTCCTGTGCGAGAGGCGCGTCCAGGCCCGGGCGGGCGCCGACGGCGAGGTCGGTGATCTCGACGTCGAAACCGGCGAACACGTCGCGAACGTGCTGCTCGGCCTCCGCGCCGCTGCGGCTCGGGGCGAACCGGTAGTTCACCTCCACCTCGCACAGGTCCGGGATGACGTTGCCGGCTACGCCGCCGGAGATGCGCACGGCGTTCAGGCCCTCGCGGTACACGAGGCCCTCGACCTCCACCTCGCGCGGCCGGTACTCTGCGAGCCGGGTGAGGACGGGGGCGGCCTTGTGGATGGCGTTCTCGCCGATCCACGCGCGGGCACTGTGCGAGCGGACCCCCTGCGTGCGCACGAGGGCACGGAGGTTCCCGTTGCAGCCGCCTTCCACCTGGCCGTTCGACGGCTCGCCGAGGATCGCGAAGTCGCCCGCGAACAGGTCGGGACGCGTCCGCGCGAGGCGCGTCAGGCCGTTGAGGTCCGCATCCACCTCCTCATGGTCATACCACATCCAGGTGAGGTCGACACGGGGCGCCGCGAGCTCGGCGGCGAGCTTCAGCTGCACGGCGACGCCCGCCTTCATGTCGACGGTGCCGCGGCCCCAGAGGTACGCCGTCCCGTCCTCCTCCACGTCGCGGGTCGGGACGTTGGCGTTGATCGGGACGGTGTCGATATGACCGGCGATCACGACCCGCTGAGCCCTGCCCAGATGCGTGCGCGCGACGATCGTGTCGCCGTCGCGGAAGACCTCGAGGTGTCCGAGCGCGCTGACGGCCTCGAAGATCGCGTCGGCGAGGACGGTCTCCTCCCCCGAGACGCTCGGGATGTCGCAGATCGTGCGGGTGAGGTCGACGGACGAGGCGGTGAGGTCGAGCCGGGGCATGGCGTCGAGTCTACCGAGCGCGCCGGGCGCCGCCCCTCGGGCCGATACCCTGGAGGGATGAGCGACGAGCGATGGGTGTGGGGCGCAGGACTGGCGACGATCGGTGCGAACGGCACCGTGCTGGACACGTGGTTCCCCGAGCCCGCCGCCGGTCGCGCGCCCGACGACGTCGACACGGCGGACCTCGCCGCCCTCGCGGGGCCGGACGAGCGCCGGGGCGTGGTCACCGAGGTCGTCCTCGTGGAGATCGACCTCGACGCCGCCCCCGCGGGCACGAGCGACGCCTACCTGCGGCTGCACGCCCTGTCGCACCTCCTCGTGCAGCCCAACGACCTGAACCTCGACGGGATCTTCGGACACCTGCCCAACATCGCGTGGACGAATGCCGGTCCCGTGCACCCGGAGGATGCCGCACGCCTGCGCCCGCAGCTGCAGCGCGCCGGCATCCAGGTGCAGGGGCTGGACAAGTTCCCGCGCCTCACCGACTACGTCACGCCCCCGGGCGTCCGCATCGCGGACGCGTCGCGCGTGCGCCTGGGCGCCTACCTCTCCCCCGGCACGACCGTCATGCACGAGGGCTTCGTCAACTTCAACGCCGGGACGCTCGGCGCGTCGATGGTCGAGGGGCGCATCTCGCAGGGCGTCGTCGTCGGCGACGGCAGCGACATCGGCGGCGGCGCGTCGATCATGGGGACCCTGTCCGGCGGCGGCGCGCACCGCGTGTCCATCGGCGCGCGGACGCTCCTGGGAGCGAACGCGGGCATCGGCATCTCGCTCGGCGACGACTGCGTCGTGGAGGCCGGGCTGTACGTCACGGCCGGCACGAAGATCGTGCTGAGCGCCGAGGCGCCGCTGCACGACGGCTCCCGGCCCGTGGTCAAGGGTGCCCAGCTGTCGGGGCAGAACGGTCTGCTGTTCCGTCGGAACTCGCTGACCGGCGCCGTCGAGGCCGTCCGGCGCCAGGGCGTGGGCGTCACGCTCAACGAGGCCCTCCACGCCTGAGCCCGCCCGCCCTATGCTCGGGGCATGACCGGACGCCTGCCCAAGCGACTCTACGAGGCGGAGCTGGCGCGCCTGCAGGCCCGGCTCGTCGACATGCAGGCGTGGGTGCAGGACACCGGCGCGCGCATCGTCGTGATCTTCGAAGGACGCGACGCCGCCGGCAAGGGGTCGACGATCAGCCGCGTCGCGCAGTACCTCAACCCCCGCGTCACCCGGATCGTCGCGCTTCCGACGCCGACCGAGCGCGAGCGCACGCAGTGGTACTTCCAGCGCTACATCGCCCATCTCCCCGCGGCCGGCGAGATCGTGCTGATGGACCGGTCCTGGTACAACCGGGCCGGCGTCGAGCGCGTCATGGGGTTCTGCACCGACGCCGAATACCACCGGTTCCTGCACCAGGCGCCGCTGTTCGAGCGGATGCTCGTCGAGGACGGCATCCTGCTGCTGAAGTACTGGTTCAGCGTGTCGGACGTCGAGCAGGAGCGCCGGTTCCGCTCACGCAACGACGATCCGATGCGCCGGTGGAAGCTCAGCCCCAACGACGTCCTGTCCATCACGAAATGGGAGGACTACTCGCGCGCGAAGGATGCCATGTTCATCCACACCGACATCCCCGAGGCGCCGTGGCACGAGGTCGACAACGAGGACAAGCGGCGCGGGCGGATCAACATGATCACCCATCTGCTCGCCCAGATCCCCTATCGGGAGGTCACGCGGGCCCCGATCGACATCCCGCCGCGACCGGAGCCGCACGGCTACGTCAGGCCGCCCATCGAGCTGTCGGACTACGTCCCCGACCGTGCGGCGCGCCTGCAGGACGGCGCCGCGGCGGACTGAGTCGGCCGTGCGCGATCAGCTCGCGCCGGGGTAGTCCCGGGCGGGCGCGCCGACGTACAGCTGCTGCGGCCGGCCGATCTTCGTCTGCGGGTCGTACTGCATCTCGCGCCAGTGCGCGAGCCAGCCCGGAAGACGGCCGATCGCGAAGAGCACCGTGAACATCCGGGTGGGGAAGCCCATCGCCTTGTAGATGACGCCGGTGTAGAAGTCGACGTTCGGGTACAGCCGGCGCTCCTTGAAGTAGTCGTCGCTGAGCGCGAGCTCCTCGAGCTCCTTCGCGAGGTCCAGCAGCGGGTCGTTCACCCCGAGCGCCTCGAGCACCTCGTCGGCGGATTCCTTCACGAGCTTGGCGCGCGGGTCGTAGTTCTTGTAGACGCGGTGGCCGAAGCCCATGAGCTTGACCCCGTCCTCCTTGTTCTTGACCCGCTCGACGAAGCGCTGGACGCTCTCGCCCGAGTCGCGGATCCGCGCGAGCATGTCGAGGACGGCCTCGTTGGCGCCGCCGTGCAGCGGTCCGTACAGCGCGTTGATGCCGGCCGAGACGGAGGAGAACTGGTTCGCGCCGGTGGACCCGACGAGCCGCACCGTCGAGGTCGAGGCGTTCTGCTCGTGGTCCTCGTGCAGGATGAGGAGGCGCTCGAGCGCGCGGGACATGACGGGGTCGACCTCGTACGGCTCGGCGAGGACGCCGAAGTTGAGCTTGAGGAAGTTGTCCACGAAGCTCATCGAGTTGTCCGGGTACAGGAAGGCCTGTCCGATGCTCTTCTTGTGCGCGTACGCCGCGATGACCGGCAGCTTCGCGAGCAGCCGGATGGTGTTCAGCTCGACGTGCTCGGGGTTGTTCGGGTCGGACTGGCCCTCGTAGTAGGTCGAGAGGGCGGCGGTCGCGGCGGAGAGCATCGACATGGGGTGCGCGGTGTGCGGCAGCGCCGAGAAGAACCGCTTCAGGTCCTCGTGCAGCAGCGTGTGACGACGGATCTTCTCGTCGAACTCGCCCAGCTGGTCGGCCGTCGGCAGTTCGCCGTACAGCAGCAGCCACGCGATCTCAAGGTAGGTCGAGTTCTTCGCGAGCTGCTCGATCGGGTACCCGCGGTAGCGCAGGATCCCCTGGTCGCCGTCGATGTAGGTGATCGCGGACTTCGTGGCGGAGGTGTTGACGAACCCGTAGTCGAGGGTCGTGTGCCCGGTCTGCTTCGTGAAGGTGGAGAAGTCGACGCTCGGGACACCCGCGGTACCCGGCAGGACCGGCAGCTGCGCGGTCCGGTCACCGACGGTGACGGTGGCCATCTGAGGGGTGTCCGCGTCGCTCACGCAGCCTCCTTGGATCGTCCGATGGGGTTCTTTACAGCCTAGTCCGCCTGCGGGCCTACTCCGTTCGGCGCCAAAGGAACCTCGATTGCGTAGTGGATGTCCTACGAATCCTGCGGGCGTGCCGCGCGCAGCCGCGACGCCGCCGCCGCGATCCGCTCGTCGCTCGCCGTGAGCGAGAAGCGCACGTGCTGCGGGAAGTGCGCGCCGTAGAAGTGGCCGGGGCCGGCGAGGATGCCGAGCTCGGCGAGGCGCCCCATGGTCGTCCAGGCATCCTCCCCCGCCGTGGCCCACAGGTAGAGCCCGCCCTCGCTGTGGTCGACGCGCAGACCCGCCGCCTCCACAGCGGGTCGCAGCACGGCGCGACGGGCGCGGTAGAGCTCCTTCTGCGCCGCGACGTGCGCGTCATCGCCGAGCGCGACCGTCATGGCCTCCTGCACGGGCGCCGGCAGCATGAGGCCGAGGTGCTTCCGGGCGGTCAGGAGGCGCGCGACCACGTCGCGGTCGCCGGCGAGGAACGCGGCGCGATAGCCGGCCAGGTTCGACTGCTTGCTGAGCGAGTACACCGACAGGATGCCGGTGGCATCGCCCTCCGTGACGCGCGGATCGAGGGCGCTGGGGACGGCGGTGCTCGCCCACTCCCCCTCCCAGCCGAGTTCGGCGTAGCACTCGTCGGAGGCGAGCACGGCGCCGAGCTCCCGCGCCCGGCGGACGGCGGCCCGGAGCTCCTGGACGCCGAGGACCCGGCCGTCCGGGTTGCCGGGCGAGTTGATCCACACGAGGCGCGTGCCGGCGGGCCATTCGGCGGGGTCGTCGCTCGCGAGGGGGACGGCCCCCACGAGGCGCGCCCCGACCTCGTAGGTCGGATAGGCGGCCCGGGGGTGCACGACGACGTCGCCGGCACCGACCCCGAGGAGGAGGGGCAGCAGCGCGACGAGCTCCTTCGAACCGACGGTGGGGAGGATCTGGTCGACGCTCAGTCCCGTGACGCCGCGGCGCCGGGCGTACCAGGCGGCGATCGCCTCACGCAGAGCCGGCGTGCCGACGGTCTGCGGATAGGCGTGCGCGTCGGTGGCGGCGCGGAGGGCGTCCGCGACGACGGCGGGTGTCGGGTCGACGGGCGAGCCGATGGAGAGGTCGACGATCCCGTCCGGGTGCGAGCGCGCCGCGGCGGCGTAGGGGGCGACGGCATCCCACGGGTAGTCGGCGAGATCGCTGACGGCCACGGCGGGGCTCAGTGACTCTGCGGAGGCAGTGCGGAGATCACGGGGTGATCCTTCGCGATGACGCCGACCTTGGCGGCGCCGCCCGGCGAGCCGATGTCCTCGAAGAACTCGACGTTCGCGGTGTAGTAGTCCTGCCACTCGTCCGGCAGGTCGTCCTCGTAGTAGATCGCCTCGACGGGGCACACGGGCTCGCAGGCTCCGCAGTCGACGCACTCGTCGGGGTGGATGTACAGCGACCGTTCGCCTTCGTAGATGCAGTCGACGGGACACTCGTCGATGCAGGCTCGGTCCTTCACATCCACGCACGGGAGGGCGATCACATACGTCACGTCGACCAGTCTAGTTCGTGGTCGAGGGGCGGGCCGTCGACGGCCACGCGACGACGATCGCGACGACGATGGGCACGGCCAGGCTCCAGATGATGCCGGTGGAGAGCTGCCCGTCCTCGGGCGCCGGGACGACGACCGAACCCCCGGGACCGCGTCCGGAGAAGATGAGCGTCGCGAGCATCGCGCCGAGGCCCGTCGCCAGCGCCGCCCAGCGGTCCGAGGTCAGCAGGCGCACCGCGAGGACGAGCGCGCCGGTGCCGAGCAGGGCGACGAGGAGCCCGACCGGGAGGACGCCCCAGTGCGCGGCCTGTCCGACCGTGCCGGCGACGCCGTACACGACGCCGATGAGGAGGGCGACGACCCATGTCCCCACGCGCGCCACCGAAAAACCCACCGCCGTTCCCACCGGGCCAGTCTAGGCGGCGCTCAGGCCGCCCATCCCCACAGCCGCAGGAGCGCCGCGACCCCCGCGGCGGCGACCACGACGACGAGGAACGGCGCGCGCAGCAGAAGGAGGCCGGCGGCAGCCAGCAGCGCGGGGACGCGGGCATCGACGACGACGTCCTGGCCCGCGCCGAGCGTCTGCACGGCCACGAGTGCCGCGAGGAGCGCGACCGTGAGCAGGTCGGTGATCCGCGAGGGCGTCGGCGCCTCGAACCAGCGCGGCGGGATGAGGTAGCCGAGCGTCTTCAGCGCGACGCAGACGATGGCCGCCACCAGGACGGCGTTCCACAGGGTCACGGCAGTCCCTCCCGCTCCGGCACATCGTCCGGCTCGGGGGCGGGTCGCTCCCCCGCACCCAGCCAGTTCGTCCAGCCGACGAGGGCGGCGACCACGGCGGCGACGAGCACGGGGAGTCCGGGCATGAGGACCGGCGTGAGACTCGTGGCGACGACGGCCGCCGCGATCCCGACGGCGATCGCCTGGCGGCGGCGCAGGCGCGGCCACAGCAGCGCGAGGAAGGCCGCCGCGGCGGCGGCATCCAATCCGTACGCGCGGACGTCGCCCAGCACGTCGCCCAGCAGCGCGCCGGCGAGCGTCGAGAGGTTCCAGCCCAGGTAGATGCCGATGCCGGTGACCCAGAACCCGATCCGCCGGGCATGGAGCGACTCCTGCGCGAGCGAGACCGCCGTGGATTCGTCGATCGTGAACTGCGCGGCGGCCGCGCGCCGCCAGAAGCCCTCCCCGACGACCGGCGACATCCGGAGTCCGTAGGCGACATTGCGGACGCCGAGGAGACCCGCGGACGCGATCGCCGCGGGCACGGCCGCGAGGCCGCCCGCGCCGATCACGCCGACGAACGCGAACTGCGAGCCGCCCGTGAACATCAGGAGGCTCAGGACGCCGGTCTGCCAGACATCGAGTCCGGAGGCCACCGCGAGCGCGCCGAACGACACGCCGTACGCGCTCGTGGCGAGCGCGACGCCGAGGCCGTCACGCCACGCGCGCCGTGCCTCGTCGTGTTCGTCGGGCATGCCCGATCAGGCGTTCGCGTCCTGGCGCTTCAGGCGCGCGGTCGCGCGGGCGCGCTCGGTCGCGTCGAGGTTCACCTTGCGGATGCGCACGATCTCCGGCGTCACCTCGACGCATTCGTCGTCGCGGGCGAACTCGAGGCTCTCCTCGAGGGACAGCTGGCGCGGGGGCGTCATCGACTCGAAGGAGTCCGAGGTCGAAGAGCGCATGTTGGTGAGCTTCTTCTCCTTCGTGATGTTGACGTCCATGTCGTCGGCGCGGGAGTTCTCGCCGATGACCATGCCCTCGTAGACCTCCTGCGTGGGCTGCACGAAGAACGACATGCGCTCCTGCAGGGCGATGATCGCGAACGGCGTCACGACGCCCGTGCGGTCGGCGACGATCGAGCCGTTCTGACGCGTCACGATGTGACCGGCCCACGGCTCGTAGCCGTGCGAGATCGCGTTGGCGATGCCGGTGCCGCGGGTCGTGGTCAGGAACTCGGTGCGGAAGCCGATGAGTCCGCGGGAGGGGACGACGAACTCCATGCGCACCCAGCCGGTGCCGTGGTTCGTCATGTTCTCCATGCGGCCCTTGCGCGCCGCGAGGAGCTGCGTGATGGCGCCGAGGTACTCCTCGGGAGCGTCGATCGTGAGGTGCTCGAACGGCTCGTACGTCTTGCCGTCGACCTTCTTCGTGACGACCTGGGGCTTGCCGACGGTCAGCTCGAAGCCTTCGCGACGCATGTTCTCGACGAGGATCGCGAGCGCGAGCTCGCCGCGGCCCTGCACCTCCCACGCGTCCGGACGCCCGATGTCGACGACCTTGAGCGAGACGTTTCCGATGAGCTCGCGGTCCAGACGGTCCTTGACCATGCGCGCCGTGAGCTTGTGGCCCTTCACCTTGCCGACGAGCGGCGACGTGTTCGTCCCGATCGTCATGGAGATGGCCGGGTCGTCGACCGTGATGGCCGGGAGGGGGCGGATGTCGTCGGGGTCGGCGATCGTCTCGCCGATCGTGATGTCCTCGAAGCCGGCGATCGCGACGATGTCGCCGGGGCCGGCGCTCTCGGCCGGGTAGCGGTCGAGCGCGCGGGTCTTCAGCAGCTCGGTGATGCGGGCGTTGCTCGTGGTGCCGTCCGCGCGCACCCAGGCCACGGTCTGGCCCTTCTTCAGCGTGCCGTTGAAGACGCGCAGCAGCGCGAGGCGACCGAGGAACGGCGAGGAGTCGAGGTTCGTGACCCATGCCTGCAGCGGGGCCTCGTCGTCGTAGGCGGGGGCCGGGACGTGCTGCAGGATGGCCGCGAAGAGCGGCTCGAGGTCGTCGTTGTCGGGCAGCGTGCCGTTCTCCGGTCGGTTGCCCGACGCGGCGCCGGCACGGCCGGACGCGTAGACCACGGGGACGTCGAGCAGCGCGTCGACGTCGAGGTCGGGCACGTCGTCGACGAGGTCGGAGGCGAGGCCCAGGAGCAGGTCGTGCGCCTCCTCCTCGACCTCCGCGATGCGGGCGTCGGGGCGGTCGGTCTTGTTGACCAGCAGGATGACGGGGAGCTTGGCCTCGAGCGCCTTGCGGAGCACGAAACGCGTCTGCGGCAGCGGACCCTCGCTCGCGTCGACGAGCAGGACGACGCCGTCGACCATCGACAGGCCGCGCTCGACCTCGCCGCCGAAGTCGGCGTGGCCGGGCGTGTCGATCACGTTGATCGTGACGGGGCCGTCGGTCGCGTGGACGCCGGAGTAGGTGATCGCCGTGTTCTTGGCGAGGATCGTGATGCCCTTTTCGCGCTCGAGGTCGTTCGAGTCCATCGCGCGCTCCTCCATGTGCTCGTGCGAGCCGAAGGAGCCGGTCTGGCGCAGCATGGCGTCCACCAGGGTCGTCTTGCCGTGGTCGACGTGCGCCACGATTGCGACGTTGCGGAGGTCCGGACGGAGGGCATGCGCCATGAAGATGTTCCTAAGCAGAATGGGGGTGCGCCGGGATGCCGACGGTCCATTCTACTCGGCGATGCTGAAACCGCCGTCAGCGCTACTTCTGTGCGGCGAGCAGGGCCGCCCGTGCTTCGCGGCGCACGCGCTGCTCGGCGGGGTCGGGCACCGGCACGGCGGCGATGAGACGCTGCGTGTACGGGTCCTTCGGGTTGCGGAGGATCTGCTCCTTCGTGCCCTGCTCGACGATCTTGCCGTGCTGCATGACGGCGATCCGGTCGGCCAGCAGATCGACGACCGCGAGGTCGTGGGTCACGAACAGCGTCGCGAACTGCTTCTCCTTCTGGATGTTCTGCAGCAGCTCGAGCACGCGCGCCTGCACCGACACGTCCAGGGCGCTCGTCGGCTCGTCGGCCACGAGCACCGTCGGGTCCAGGGCCAGCGCGCGGGCGATGCCGATGCGCTGACGCTGACCGCCGGACAGCTCGTGCGGGTAGCGGTTGCGGAAGTCGCGCGGAAGCTCGACGAGGTCGAGGAGCTCCTCGACGCGGCGGCTGATCTCCTTGTGGTCGTGACCGGCGAGCTCGAGCGGCTCCCCGATCGAGATGCCGACGGGCCAGCGGGGGTTCAGCGACGAGCCCGGGTCCTGGAAGACGATGCCGAGCTTGCGCCGCACGGCGCGCAGCTGCTTGGCATCCACCCCCACCATCTCCTGGCCGGCGACGCGGAGCGTGCCCTCCGCGATCGGGACGAGACCCACGATCGCGCGGGCGATCGTGGTCTTGCCCGAGCCGGATTCGCCGACGAGGCCGAGCACCTCGCCGGGCTGGATCTTCAGCGACGCGCCCTCGACGGCGCGGAAGGCGGCGACGCGGCCGCGCTTGGGGTACTCGATCGAGACGTTGTCCAAGAACAGCGCCGCCGTCGCGTCGTCGCTGATGCGGTCTTCGCCGGGGGTCGCCTCGCCGAGGCCGAGGTGCGGCACCGAGGCCATGAGCGCACGGGTGTACGGGTGCTCGGCGGATCCGAAGATGCGCTCCACGGGGCCGTGCTCGACGACGTCGCCGTCCTTCATGACCATGACGTCGTCGGCCATGTCGGCGACGACGCCCATGTCGTGCGTGATGAGGATGATGGCGGAGTCGAGCTTCTGGTGGAGGTTGCGCAGCAGGTCGAGGATCTCCGCCTGGACCGTGACGTCGAGCGCCGTCGTCGGCTCGTCGGCGATGAGGACGCGCGGGTCGAGCGCGATCGACTGGGCGATCATGGCGCGCTGGCGCTGGCCGCCGGACAGCTGGTGCGGGTAGGAGTTGTAGGCCTTCGCCGGGTCGGGCATCTCGACGAGGCGCAGCATCTCGATCGAGCGCTCCTTCGCCTCCTTGCGGGTCATGCCCGGGCGGTGCGTGAGCAGGGTCTCGGAGATCTGGAAGCCGATCGTGTAGACCGGGTTCAGCGCCGTCATCGGCTCCTGGAAGATGGCCGCGATGCCCTCGCCGCGCACCTTGCGCAGCGACTCGGGCGAGGCGTTGACGAGCTCGCGGCCGCCGAAGGTCGCGCTGCCGCTGACGCGGGCGTTCTTCGGGAGGAGGCCCATGATCGCCATGGAGCTCGTCGACTTGCCCGAGCCCGACTCGCCCACGATGGCGAGCACTTCGCCCGGCATCAGGTCGTAGGTCACGTGCTTGGCGGCGGCGGCCCACTGGTCGCCGACCCAGAACTCGACGCCGAGGTCCTTGACCGACAGCACCGGTCCGCCGGTGGCTGCCGGGGTGCCGTGTGCGCGGCCCTTGTGTGCGCGCTCGCTGGTGCTCATGAGGAGATCTCCCGTGTCAGGATGGGCGCATGCCCCACCCGGTTCGTTTCCGTCCGCGCGGCGGTGTCATCCTCGCCGCGATCGCGATCGTCATCTGCGCCGTGGCGCTCGTCTCCCTCGCCGTCACCGACGGCATCGAGGGTGTGCTGCAGTGGGGCTGGCCCATCGTCGCCTTCGCGTGGCTCGCGTGGCTGCTGTACATCCGGCCGAGCGTCGAGGTGACGGAGGCCTTCGTCGAGATCCGGAATCTCTTCCGGACCCATCGGGTGCCGTGGGGCGACGTCGCCGCCGTCGAATCGCGCTACGCGCTGACCGTGGAGACGGCGGGCGGCTCCCGCATCCGGGCGTGGGCTGCTCCCGCACCCGGTGCGCGACGTGCTCTGAGCACTCGCCGCGAAGAGGTCTCCCGCACGCCGGGCGACAGCGACACGCGCGGTCCGTCGGATGCCGAGGGCACCGACTCCGGCGATGCGGCCGCACTCGTGCGTCGCGCCCTCGAGGAGCATCGTCGCAGCGGCGGCGTCGATCTGCCCGGCGGGACGGCCACCACGTGGGACGTCGTGACGCTCGGCGTCACGCTGGCCCTGCTCGCGGCGGCCGGCTACAGCCTCGTCCAGGCCTCGCTTCACGGCTGACCGCCCTTCCCGGCGCCGACCGAGTCGTCGCCGTCGACGACGACGCCCTCGGTGTCATCGGAGCTCGTGGGACCGTCGACGACGTGCACGGCCTGCACCGACGGGATCGCGGCCAGCGCCTTCGCGGCGCGGCGGCTGCTGATCTTCGACTGCTGACGCGGGTCGAATGCGTCCCGCAGACCGTCGCCGATGAAGTTGATGCAGAGGGCCAGCGCGATGATGAACATGCCCGGCCACCAGAACAGCCACGGCCGCGTCCGGAACGCCTCGCGGTACTCCGAGATGATCTGGCCGAGCGAGACGTCCGGGTAGCTGATGCCGAAGCCGATGAAGCTCAGCGCCGCCTCCGTCAGCACCGCGGCGCTCATCAGCAGCGTCGTGTTGACGATGATGATGCCGACGGCGTTGGGCAGGATGTGGCGGAAGATGATCCGCCCGTCGCCGGCGCCGGCGACCCGGGCGGCATCCACGAACTCCCGCTCCCGGAGGGAGAGGAACTCACCGCGAACGAGGCGGGCGAGACCCGTCCAGCTCAGGATGCCGAGGAACAGTCCGAAGACCACGGCGCTGTTGCCGCCGAGGAGGCGGCCGATGATCGAGCCGAGGACGATGATCGGGATGATGATGACGACGTCGGTGAAGCGCATGATCAGCGCGTCGATCCAGCCGCGGAAGAAGCCGGACAGCGCGCCGAGCAGGACGCCGAGCACGAGCGAGACGATGCCGACGAGGAACATGACGGTGATCGACTGCTGCGTGCCGCGCATGACCTGCGCGAACACGTCCTTGCCGAGGGTGTCCTGGCCGAACGGGTGCTCGCCGATGTTGAACGGGAACAGCGTCAGTGTCGGCTGACCGCCGTTGACCACCGGGTAGGCGGTGAACCAGTCCAGCGGCCACCAGCCGGGGATCCGCCAGCCGTTGACGCTCAGGGTGCCGTCGGCGCTGGCCTGGAGCGCGCCGGTCCCGCCGACGACGACGCCGACCGAGGTGAACGCGAGCAGGATGACGGCGACGAGGACGACGAGGGCGACCATCGCGCCCTTGTGCCGGAAGAACCGGCGGCGGACGAGCTGCCCCTGGCTGAGGCCGGCGATCGCCTTCTGCTCGAGCGACTGCTCGGAGCCGCGGTCCTGCGGGGCGTCGGAGGGAAGTGGTGTCGTGGACATGTCAGCTCACCCGGATCCGTGGGTCGAGCGCGGAGTACAAGAGATCCGCGATGAGGTTGAAGATGACGGCCAGGACGCCGGTGACGACGAAGAAGCCCATGACGAGGTTCACGTCGCCGCGCTCCAGGCCGGTCACGAACAGCGCGCCCATGCCCTTCCAGGCGAAGATCGTCTCGGTGATGACGGCGCCGCCGATGAGCGCGCCGATGTCGAACGCGACGATCGTGGCGATCGGGATGAGGGCGTTGCGCATCGCGTGCCGGACGATGACGGTGCGCTCGGTGAGCCCCTTGGCGCGGGCCGTCCGGACGTAGTCCTGGTTCATCACCTCGAGGAGGCTCGACCGCGCGTAGCGGGTGTAGGCCGCGATCGAGACGAGGGAGAGCGCGATCGTCGGGAGGACGAGGTGCGCGAAGCCGTCGAGGAGCTGGAACCACATGTCGCCGTTGAGGTTCGGCGTCTGCGATCCGATGGTCGCGATGACGCCGGACTGCGGGATGCGGTCGAGGTAGTCGCTGTAGACGAGCAGGACGCGGTCGATGACGATGACGAAGAAGGTGATGAAGCTCACGATGGCCGCGGTGCGCGCGACCTCCTTCTTCCCGTCGCCGCCCATGAGAAGGCCCACCACGACGCCCACGATGATCGCGACGACGTACATGATGAGGAGCATCCAGCCCTGCGGGACGTAGAAGAACAGGTACTGCAGCGGCTGGTAGAGCGCCGCCCAGATCGCGACGACGATGAGCGAGGCGTACAGCGCGCGGCGGTTCGCGAGGCCCGTCGAGATGGCGGTGACGCCGACGGCTGCGGCGACGCCCGTGAGGATCACGCCGATGATGCCGACGGTGGGCTTGGCGAACCAGTCGGTCAGGCCGAGGAACGCCATCAGGCCGGCGACGGCGACGAACGCCGAGGCGAAGGTGATGAGGCGCGTCCGCCAGCTGCCCCCGAGGACGCTCATGAAGATGATGCCCGCCACGAGACCCGCGAGCAGCATCGCCCAGACGGATATCTGTGGATCGGACAGGAACGCGTTGAAGCGGATGGCGCCGAACTCCTTGAGGAGCACTGCGATCCAGAAGATGGGGAGCGAGTACACGATGAAGGTCATGAAGGTGACCGTGTAGTCGAAGCCGCTGTACTGACGCAGTGCCGTCAGGATGCCGATCGTCAGACCGGCGATGATCGCGATGATGGTCGCCGCGGTCACGAGCTGGATGGTCGAGCTCGCCGCCGTGGAGACGGCGTTGATGACCGGCTGGTCGCTGCGGGAGAACGCGATGCCGAGGTCGCACTGGAGGATGAGGCAGCGCGAGGCGCCGCCCAGCCAGGTGAAGTAGCGCAGGACCGGCGGAACGTCGAGGCTGAGCTTCTCGATGCGGTTGTCGATCAGCTCCTGGCGGTTGGACGCATTGCTCTGCTTGAGGTCGGCGAGCGGGTCGGTGCCGATGGAGGTGAGGGTGTAGACGATGAAGGACGCGACGAGGAGCACCAGGATCGTGGCGCCGAGTCGTCGCAGGATGTAGGTCAGCATGAGCGACCTCTCAGTGAGGTTGCTGAGGGCATGGTGTGTTCCGTTCGCGAACCGAATGGCGGGTCAGCCAAAGCTACTACGTCGGCGCCCGCGTATCGGTGGGCCGACATGACTGTGGGTGCCGCGGGGGTCGCCCCGGCACCCACAATCCTGATCTGCTGTGTGGTCCGGGCGGGCGGTGTGAACCGCCCGCCCGGACTGCGGATTACTCCGCGCCAGCCGGTGCCCACTCCCAGAAGTTCCAGAAGTAGTCCGGGCTCAGCGGCATGATCTTCACGCCGGTCACACGGTCGCTCGAGACGAGCAGGCCGGGGAACTGGAAGATCGGAATCGAGGCGGCGTCCGCCCAGATGCCGGTCTCGGCGGTCTTCAGCAGCTCGGTCTGCTCGGCGGTGTCCGACGTGACGTTGAGCGTACGCAGCGCCTCCGTGGTCTCGTCGTTGCAGAAGCCGTTGTAGTTGCCGCCCTTGGCCATCGGGTCCTCGTAGCAGGCGTAGATCTGGTCCGATCCACCCACGGCGAGCGACGTCTGCGACCAGGCGAAGATCGTCGCGTCGTGCGGGTTGATGGGCTCCTGCGACGGGTCGGTGAAGACCCAGTTGGGCTCGCTCTCGTCGACGAGCTTGAAGCCGACCTTCGCAGCCGAAGCCGCGATGAGCTCGAACTCCTGGCCACGACGGACGTTGCCCTCGGGGTACCAGAAGCCGACCTCGACGGTGCCGGACACGCCGGCCTCGGCGAGGAGCGCCTTGGCGCCCTCGATGTCGACCTCGGCGTAGTCAGCGGAGCCGTTGGCCTCGCTGAGGACGTCGTAGCGCTCACCGTCGGCCTGCGACACGAGGTGCGTGTTGCGGACCGTGGCGTCGGGGTTCAGCGGCTTGATGATCTTGTCGACGATCTCCTGGCGGGGGATCACCTTCAGGAACGCCTGGCGGACCTTGAGCGCCTTGGCCTCGTCGCCACCGTAGGTGGCCGGGTCGAACGGGCCGCCGTTGTTGAACGTGAGGTCGACGTGCTCGTGCGACGCCTGGATGCCCGTCTGGACCTCCGCGGTGTCGATGTCGTTCGCGAGCTGCAGGATGTCCGAGGTCGGCTGACCCGTCCAGATGTCCAGCTCACCGGACTGCAGTGCCTGGAGAGCCGTCGTCGAGTCGGCGATCGCGCGGATCGTGATCTTCTCGTACTTCGGCGACTCGCCCCACGTGAACAGCGGGTTGGCCTGAAGGGTCGTGTACTCGTCCTCCTTGGTGTCGACCAGGTTGTACTGGCCGGCGGTGAGGAAGGCGGCCGGGCTCTCCGGCATCTCGGTGTACACGTACGCGTCGTTCCAGGCGGTGCCGAGGGCCGTGAGGACCTCTTCGTCGCCGTCGGTGATCGCGTCGATGACCTTCTGCTTGGCGTCCTCAGCGAACGTCTTCGCGGCCTCGTAGTACTTCTTCAGGTCGTCCTCGGAGTCCGAGCTCTGCGCGGTGTCCCACGCAGCCTGGACGTCGGCGTACTCGTCCGGGTAGGCGAGCGCGTAGGTGCCGTGCGCCGAGACGCCGAGCGGCTGGAGAAGCTCCCAGTCCACGTACGGCTCGTCGTAGACGAGGGTGATCTTCTTCTCGTCGACCTCGGGGGTCTCCGTGATGAGGCTCCAGCCCGAGGTGGACGCGGGCGCCCAGCCACCGGCCACGTTGCCACCCATGGCGGCCCAGTGCATGAGCATGTCGGCCTCGTCGATCGGCACACCGTCGGACCAGACGGCGTCAGCCGTGATCTCGTAGTCGACGGTGAGCGGCTCGTCGCTCGTCTTCTCGTACGTGCCGAAGTTCTCGTTCTTCACGAGCTCCGGGGTGTTGTTGTAGTACGACCACGACGACGCGGAGTCAGTGATGTACTTCACGTTCGAGTTGGCGGTGTTGTTTCCAGCACTGCTGCTGGAGTTGAAGGCCATGAAGCCCTCGTTGTAGGCGACGAAGATCTCCGTGCCTTCTTGAACCTCTGACTGGTACGGGTTTCCGCAGCCCGAGAGCACGAGTGCTCCGGCAGCTACGACCCCGACGCCCGCCACAAGACGTGCGATCTTCACATTTCCTCCTGTGCAAGGGTGATGCGCCCAGCATGAATAAGCCCGGGCGCGGATACCGAAACCATATGCACGTGTACGGGCCAGTCAAAACCGACTCGGCAAACCGTTACAGATCCTTTACTGAAATCAACATGCCCGTGACATTCTGACAACGTGATCGACACACGAGCCGCGAAAACGCCAAGTCGGCCCCCCGGGCGCGTCCGCCTGTGGTGGGAGATCGGGATCGTCCTCGCCCTCTCGATCGGGCGCTCGGCGGTCTACTCGGTGCTCGCCCTCGTCCAGGCCCTCACGCGCGACGTCGCCCTGGGCGACCAGCAGACCTCGCTCAATCCCGGGGCCGGCGCGGCGGAGTTCTGGGACGTGCTCTCCCAGTTCCTCTCGCAGTTCTTCGCCTTCGCCCCGATCGCGCTCGCGATCTACCTGCTGTGGGAGCCCGGCGTCTCGGCGTTCCGGCGGATCGGCCTGGATTTCCGCATGTTCGGCCGCGACCTCGGCGCCGGCGTCCTGTTCGTCCTCGTCATCGGGGTGCCCGGACTGGCCCTGTACGCGGGGGGTCGCGCCCTGGGGATCACGGTGCAGGTCGACGCGTCGCCGCTCGACCCCTCCTGGTGGACGATCCCGCTCCTCCTGCTCGCGGCGCTGCGGGCGGGGCTCACGGAGGAGGTCATCCTCCTCGGCTACCTGTTCGACCGGCTGCGGCGCCTGGGCTGGGGGACGTGGACGATCATCCTCTCCACGGCGGCGCTCCGCGGCGCGTATCACGCCTATCAGGGCTTCGGCTCGATCATCGGCAACGCCGCGATGGGCGTCGTGTTCGGCTGGGCCTACCAGCGCTGGGGGCGGGTCATGCCGCTCGTGATCGCGCACGTGATCATCGACGTCATCGCCTTCGTGGGCTATCCGCTCGCCGCCGCGCTCCTGCCCGGCGTGTTCGCACCCCCGACCGGCCCCACGCCGACGCCGACGCCGTCATCCTCCTGACGCGGCGCCCGGCACCGGGAGGCTGTGCCACGTCTCGAAGACGAGGGCGGACGCGGCCTCGGCGTCGCGGCGCGCGCAGACCGCGATGAGCTGCTCGTGCCGCTCGAGCGAGGTGAAGCGGTCCAGGGACAGGAAGCGCAGCGCCTCCGCGCGCCGGAGCACGGGGCTGTACCGGTCGAGGACGGCGATGAGGGCGTCGTTGCGGGAGGCCGCGACGAGCACGTCGTGGAACTCGTCGTCGGCGGCGACGGCCGCCGGCGCGTCCTGGGCGGCCAGCGCGGCGCCGAACCGCGCGTTCGCGTCCCGCATCCGGTCGATGTCCCCCTCCGTAAGGGTGGCCACGGCGGTCCGGGCGGCGAGCCCGTGCATCGCCGCGACGACGTCGCGGGCGTCGCGCACGGCCTCCTCCTCGAGCTCCGCGACAGCCGTCGAGCGTCCGGGACGCGCCACGATGAGCCCGCTCTCCGCCAGACGCAGCAGCGCCTCGCGGACGGGCGTGCGGCTGACGCCGAGCCACTCGGCGAGGTCGCCGTCCTTGAGGTTCTCCCCCGGGGCGAAAGTGCCGTCGACGATGGCGTCGCGCAGGCGCGTGTAGACGTCGTCACGGAGGAGGGAGCGGCCGAGGGAGCCGGACTTCGCGGGGATGGGCATGCGATGTATTGCACACAAGATCCCGCGCGACGTCAAACCCGCGCATCCGCCCTGCTACGCGAACGCCTCCGGCGGGGGGCACGCGCACACGAGGTTGCGGTCGCCGTACGCATTGTCGATTCGCCGCACCGGTGGCCAGTACTTCGTCCGCACCTGGGCGCGGACGGGGTACACGGCGCGCTCCCGGCTGTACGCGTGGTCCCACTCCCCCACGACGACGGACTCGGCCGTGTGCGGTGCGTTGACGAGCGGGTTGTCGCCTGCCGGCCACTCGCCCGCCGCGACGGCATCCGCTTCGGCGCGGATCGCGATCATCGCCTCGATGAAACGCTCGATCTCGCCGAGGTCCTCGGACTCGGTGGGCTCGACCATGAGCGTCCCGGCGACCGGGAAGGACATCGTCGGCGCGTGGAAGCCGTAGTCGATGAGTCGCTTGGCGACGTCGTCGACCGTGATGCCGGTCTGCTCCTTGAGCGGCCGCAGGTCGAGGATGCACTCGTGCGCGACGAGCCCGCCCTCTCCCGCGTACAGCACGGGGTAGTGCGCCTGCAGGCGATGCGCGATGTGGTTGGCGGCGAGCACGGCGGCGCCGGTCGCCTCCCGGAGACCGTCGGCCCCCATCATGCGCACGTACGCCCACGAGATCGGGAGGATGGACGCCGACCCGTACGGCGCCGCCGAGATCGGGCCGCCGTCGAAGACGAAACCGCCGGCGTGCTCGGCGCGCTGCGCGAGCGGGTGGCTCGGCAGGTACGGCGCGAGGTGCGCCTTTGCTGCGACGGGGCCGACGCCGGGGCCGCCCCCGCCGTGCGGGATGGCGAACGTCTTGTGCAGGTTCAGGTGCGACACGTCGCCGCCGAGGTCGCCGAACCGGGCGAAGCCGAGGAGGGCGTTCAGGTTGGCGCCGTCGACGTACACCTGTCCGCCGGCGTCGTGCACGGCGCCGGTGATCTCCAGGACGTCGTGCTCGTAGACGCCGTGCGTCGAGGGGTAGGTGATCATGAGCGCGGCGAGGCGGTCGGCGTGCGCCGCGATCTTCGCGCGGAGGTCGCCGAGGTCGACGTTGCCGGCCTCGTCGCACGCGACGACGACGACCGTCATCCCGGCGAGCACGGCGGATGCCGCGTTCGTGCCGTGCGCGGACGACGGGATGAGGCAGACGTCGCGGTGCAGGTCGCCGCCCGCGTGATGGAAGCCGCGGATCGCGAGAAGGCCGGCGAGCTCGCCCTGCGAGCCGGCGTTGGGCTGCAGCGAGACCGCGTCGTACCCGGTGACCTCGGCGAGCCACGATTCGAGCTGCTCGATCATCACGAGGTACCCGGCGACGTCGTCGGCGGGGGCGAACGGGTGCACGCGGGCGAACTCGGGCCAGGACACCGCGGCCATCTCGGTGGCGGCGTTGAGCTTCATGGTGCACGAGCCCAGCGGGATCATGCCGCGATCCAGCGCGTAGTCGCGGTCGGCGAGCTGCTTGAGGTAGCGCATCATCGCCGTCTCGGAGCGGTGCGTGTTGAAGACGGCGTGCGTCAGGTACTCGTCCTCGCGGCGGAGGTTCTCCGGCACGGCGGCGCCGGCGACGACGGCGAAGGCGCGCGTCTCGGGGCCGTCGAACGCCTGCGCGAGGGCGTGCAGCTCGTCGATCGTCGTCGTCTCGTCGACGGAGATGCCGACGGTGTCGCTGTCGCGGAACCAGAGCTGGAAGCCGCGGGCGCGGGCGCGGTCGACGAACTCGCCGGCGCGACCCGGCGCCTGGACGACGATGGTGTCGAAGAAGGTGTCGTGCAGCACGTCGTGGCCGGCGTCGACGATCCAGTCGCGCAGCAGCCGGGCCTTGCCGGCGACGTCCTGCGCGATCGCGCGGAGCCCGTCCGGCCCGTGGTAGACGGCGTACATCGACGCCATGACGGCCAGGAGCACCTGGGCCGTGCAGATGTTGCTCGTGGCCTTCTCGCGGCGGATGTGCTGCTCGCGCGTCTGCAGCGAGAGGCGGTACGCGGGATGGCCCGCGGCATCCTGCGAAACCCCGACGAGGCGCCCGGGGAGCTGCCGCTCGAGACCTGCGCGGACGGCGAGGTACCCGGCGTGCGGGCCGCCGAAGCCCATCGGCACGCCGAAGCGCTGCGTCGTCCCGACGGCGATGTCGGCGCCGAGGGATCCGGGCGAGCGCACCAGCGTCAGGGCGAGGAGGTCCGCAGCGACGACGATGAGACCGCCCTGCGCCTGCACGGCGGCGATGACCTCGGAGGGGTCCCACACGCGGCCGGTGGCGCCGGGGTACTGCACGAACGCGCCGAAGACGTCGATGTCCTCCGGCGGCGGGGACACGTCGTACGCGGTCTCGTGGAGCTGGATGCCGAGGGCTGCCGCGCGGTGCGCGAGGAGCGCCTTCGTCTGCGGGAGGGCATCGGCGTCGACGAGGAACACGTCGGAGCGGGACTTCGAGGCGCGGCGGGCGAGCAGCATCCCCTCGACGACGGCCGTGGACTCGTCGAGCATCGACGCGCCCGCCGTCGCGAGGCCCGTCAGGTCGGTCACCATCGTCTGGAAGTTGATGAGCGCCTCCAGGCGCCCCTGCGAGATCTCCGGCTGGTAGGGCGTGTACGCCGTGTACCAGGACGGGTTCTCCAGCACGTTCCGCGCGATGACGGACGGCGTGATCGTGTCGTAGTAGCCGAGCCCGATGAGGCTGCGGGCGGACCGGTTGAGGTCCGCCATGCCGCGGAGCTCGGCGAGGGCCTCCGCTTCGCTCGCGGCGGGCGGGATGACACTGTCCGCGCGCGGGTCGACGTGGATGGATGCCGGCACGGCGCGCTGCACGAGCGCGTCGAGGCTGTCGTAGCCGAGACCCGTCAGCATCTGCCGCTGCGCGGCGGCGTCGGTGCCGATGTGCCGCGCGGTGAAGGGGACGGTCACTGATCGCCGCCCGTGAGCGCGACGTAGGCGGCGCGGTCGAGCAGCGCCTCGACGGCGGCGGCGTCCACCCTGACCTTGATGAGCCAGCCCGCCTCGTAGGGCTCGGCGTTCACGAGCGAGGGGTCATCCACCGCGGCGTCGTTGATCTCGACGACCTCGCCGGACAGCGGCGCGTAGAGCTCGCCGACCGACTTCGTCGACTCGATCTCCCCGCAGACGGCGTCGGCGGTGACGGTCGTGCCGACGGCGGGCAGGTCGACGTAGACGACGTCGCCGAGCTTGTCGGCGGCGTAGTCGGTGATGCCGACGGTCGCGACGTCGCCGTCGAGGGCGACCCACTCGTGCTCGGCGGTGTACTTGAGGGCGGTGAGATCGGTCATGTGGTCCTCCGGTAGAAGGGAAGGGCGGTCACGGTCGCGGGGATGGCGGTCCCCCGCACGTCGATGGTCAGTTCGGTTCCCGGCGCGCTGAGGCCCGGCGCGACGTAGGCCATCGCGATCGGGTAGCCGAGGGTCGGGCTGAGGGCGCCGCTCGTGACCTCGCCGATCACGTCCTCGCCGTCGCGGACGGGGTACCCGGCGCGGCCGGCGCGGCGGCCGTCCGAGACGAGGCCGACGAGCACGGGCGCGTCTGCGCGCGCACCCGACTCGAGAGCAGACCGACCCACGAAGTCGGCGGCCTTCGTCGACAGCGGCACAACGCGGCCGAGCCCCGCCTGGGACGGGATCACGTGGCGCGACAGCTCGTGCCCGTAGAGCGGCATGCCCGCCTCGAGGCGCAGCGTGTCCCGCGACGCGAGGCCCGCCGGGACGAGGCCGAACGGTTCTCCTGCGGAGAGCAGCGCGTCCCACAGCTCTCCGACGCGGTCGGCGTCGACGCTGATCTCGAACCCGTCCTCGCCGGTGTAGCCGGTGCGGCTGACGAGAACGGTGCTGTCGCGGAATCGCATGCCCATGGCGGCGTAGTACGGGAGGGTGTCGAGCGCGTGACCCATCGCGAGCGACTCGTCGTGCACCAAGCCGGACGTCTGCTGCAGGATCTCGCGGGCGCGCGGACCCTGCACGGCGACGAGCGCGTCGTCGAGCTCGACGAGCTCCGCGTCGAACCCGGCCAGGCGCTCACGGAGCGCATCACGGACCGCGTCCCTGTTCCCCGCGTTGGCGACGATCAGGAACTGGTCTTCGGCGTTGCGCGTGACGATCAGATCGTCGATGATCCCGCCGTCGGGGGCAAGGATCATCGTGTACTTCGCCCGCGACAGTTTCAGGGGGGCCGGATCGACGGCGAGGGCGTAGCCGAGGAAGGCATCGCGCTCGGGGCCGCGGACGCTGAACAGAGCCATGTGCGAGATGTCGAACAGGCCCGCGGCGGTGCGGACGGCGTGGTGCTCGGCGAGGTCGGAGGTGTACCGGACGGGCATCTCCCAGCCGCCGAAGTCGGTGAACGACGCGCCGAGCGCCTCGTGGCGCTCGCGGAGCGGTGTACTGCGGGGCGATGTCATGAGTTCTCCCGGACGCGGGCGGGCGGATGCCGGGATCGGCATCCGTGAACTCCCCCTCTGTCATGGGCCTGAGAGCTTCACCGGGCGCACAGGCCCGGCTTTCACCGTCGGCGGATTCGAAGAATCGCTTTTCAGAGCGGCCGGACGTGGGCGGTACGCGGACCTGAGAGATTGGCGGGGAGGCTTGCTCCTTCGGTGCCCGACCCGCGTGCGCGGCGGTGCGGGGCTCTCCCGCACACGTCATGCGGCCTGTCTTCAGTTACCTGCTCAGCATAGCGGCAGGATCACCCGAGGCAGCGCCCCGTGGAGACGGTGTCATCGGCGCGCGACACCCGATCCAGGACAGGGAGCAGCTCCGCGTTGGTCATGGCGAATCCGCGCCCGCTGCCGTCGTCGCCGCGGGCGAAGACGACACCGGCGACCTCGCCGTCTCCCGTGAGGAGCGGTCCGCCCGAGTTGCCGGGCTGCACGTTCGCCTCCAGGGCGAAGATCTCCCGTGGCGCCGCGGACTCCTCGTAGATGTCGAAGACGGGCACGACGCCGGCGGAGAGGACGTGGGCGGGGGTGCTGGTGAACGGGCCGCCGAGCGGATAGCCCTGCACGACGGCCGCGGCGCCGGCTTCGAGAGTCGGCACCGTCGCCAGCGGCGGCGCGTCGAGGCCGTCCACGGCGAGGGCGGCGATGTCGTCCACCGAGTCGAAGTACACGACGCGCGCGTCACGGGCTGCGCCGCCCGGCAGCTGCACGAGCGGGGCGGACACCCCGGCGACGACGTGGGCGTTCGTGATGACGAGGCCCTCCTCCGCGACGAAGCCCGAGCCGGTGACGCTCACCCCGCACGCGTAGGCGGTGCCGCTGATCCGCGCGACGGATGCCGCCGCCGCTTCGAGCTCGGGGTCATCCAGCGCGATGGCCGGCGACGTGGGGGCCACGGTCGGGCCGATCAGCTCGCTGAGCTGCTCGCCGATCCGCGGAATCCCCTCGTCGATCACGAGCGACCGCAGCTGTGCGACGGCCTGATCGACGCTCGGCGGGGTCACGCGGTCGAGGAGGTCGAGCACGCGGGAGGAGGCCACGGCGGAGGAGAGTCCGGGGATCCCGGCCGCCGTCACCGACGTCGACACCAGCAGCAGCACGAAGGTCGTCGCGACGACGCCGACCACGGCGCCGAGCGCGCGGTCGAGGATCCGGAGCTTGGAGCGCTCGACGCCGCGGCGCAGCGCCGCCCCGACGGCGGACCCGGCGACGCCGCCGAGGACGACGATGCCCACGGCCGCGGCGGCCAGCGCCGCCCCGCGCCACTCCGCGACCGGGATCACCCTGCCCAGCAGCGGCACGAGCAGCAGGGCGGCCACGGCACCCGCGACGATCCCCACGATCGTGCCGGCGGCGGCGACGAAGCCGCGCAGGATGCCGGCGAGCAGCGCCACGATCAGCACGAGCACGATGAAGATGTCGACCACGCGGCCAGCGTAGGCGGTGCACCTGATCGTCGACCGTTCTTGCGCTTCGTGTCAGGGTGACTATAAGATGGCCTGGATCAGTTAGGGTCACCATGACACAAACCAGCATCCGCTTGGCCGTCTCGACGGTGATCTTCAGCCTGCGCCGGCACGGCGGCGACACGCGCCCGACCGTCGTCCTGCCGCTCGTGCGCCGCACGCGCGAACCGCACGAGGGGCGCTGGGCACTCCCGGGCGGCTGGCTCGGCGCGGAGGAGAACCTCGAGGTCGCCGCCTCCCGCACGCTCCGCGAGACGACGGACCTCTCGCCCAGCTACCTCGAGCAGCTGTACGCGTTCGGCGACGCGGACCGCTCCCCCTCCCGCGTCGTCTCGATCGTCTACTGGGCGCTCGTCCGGGAGGACATGTCCCGCAGCGCCTCGCCCCACAACGTCGCGTGGTTCGACGCGACCGCGCTCCCCGAGCTCGCGTTCGACCACAACCAGATCGTCGACTACGCGCTCTGGCGCCTGCGCAACAAGGTCGGCTACAGCCGGATCGCCCATGGCCTGCTCGACGACGAGTTCAGCCTCGCCGAGCTGCGCGAGGTGTACGAGGCCATCCTCGACCGGCGCCTGGACCCCGCGAACTTCCGCCGGCAGGTCGAGAACTCCGGCACCCTCCTGCCGACCGACGCCTTCCGCACCGGCAGCCATCGGCCCGCCCGTCTCTACCGCCACAACCACGAGATCGAGCTGGCCGACCGCGGCCCACTCCCCCGCCGCATCCTCCTCAAGGAGCCGTCATGACCACGACACCCCTCACCCTCGACAGCCGCCCGGGCGGTGCCCCCGACCCGAGCGTCGACCATGAGATCCAGGCGATCGTCGCCGGCAGCACGCTCGGCGCGACCTGCAACACCGACCTCGCCGCGGCGCCGTGGACCTTCGACACCCGACCGGGCTACGGTCCGGGTTCGTCGATGGGGGACGTCATCCCGACCGGCGCACCCCGGCAGGGCGAGCTGCCCGCCGCGTACCGCGAGGCCTCCGAGGCGGAGCTCAGCGCGCGCATCCGCGCCGCGAAGGCGGTCCTCGGCGACCGCGTCGTCGTGCTCGGCCACTTTTACCAGCGCGAGGAGGTCATCGTCCACGCCGACTACGTGGGCGACTCCTTCCAGCTCGCCAACGCCGCGAAGGCGCACCCCGAGGCGGAGGCCATCGTCTTCTGCGGCGTGCACTTCATGGCGGAGACCGCCGATCTCCTCTCCGGCCCCGAGCAGGCCGTCATCCTGCCGAATCTCGCCGCGGGCTGCTCGATGGCGGACATGGCCGACATCGACCAGGTCGAGGAGTGCTGGGAGCAGCTGGCCGATGCCCTCGGCGACCTCGACACTCCGGATGCCGACGGGCTCGTGCCCGTGATCCCGGTGACGTATATGAACTCCTCTGCCGCCATCAAGGGCTTCGTCGGGCGGCATGGCGGCATCGTCTGCACGTCCTCGAACGCCCGGACGGTGCTGGAGTGGGCGTTCGAGCGCGGCCGCCGCGTGCTGTTCTTCCCCGACCAGCACCTCGGCCGCAACACCGCGAAGGCCATGGGCGTGCCGCTCGAGCAGATGCCGATGTGGAATCCGCGCAAGCCCTTCGGCGGGAGCACGCCCGACGAGCTCGCCGACAGCCGCGTGATCCTCTGGCACGGGTTCTGCTCGGTGCACCGCCGGTTCACGGTCGATCAGATCGACCAGGCCCGCGCCGAGCACCCCGGGGTCCGCGTCATCGTGCACCCCGAATGCCCCATGGCCGTCGTCGACGCAGCGGACGAGTCGGGCTCGACCGACTACATCCGGAAGGCCATCGAGGCCGCGACCGAGCCGACGACCTTCGCGATCGGCACCGAGGTGAACCTCGTGCAACGCCTGGCCGCCGCGCACCCGCAGCACACGGTCTTCTGCCTCGACCCCGTCGTCTGCCCGTGCTCGACGATGTACCGGATCCACCCGGGCTACCTCGCGTGGGTGCTGGAGGGTCTCGTGGACGGCGAGGTGCGGAACCGCATCACGGTCCCCGCGGACGTCGCGGACCCCGCCCGCCTCGCCCTCGAGCGGATGCTCGCCGCGAAGCCCCCCGCCGCGCCCGCGGCCGCGTGGGAGCAGGCATCATGAGCGCGCACGTCGTGGTGGTGGGGTCGGGGATCGCCGGGCTCACGGCGGCGCTGCACGCCGCCGACGCCGGCTGCCGCGTGACCCTGGTCACGAAGGACGTGCTCGAGCACGCCAACACGCGCTTCGCGCAGGGCGGCATCGCCGGGGTCATGTTCGCCGACGACCGGGCCGAGGACCACATGCGCGACACGCTCGCGGCGGGCGCGGGGCTGAGCGACCCCGCCGCCGTGCGTGTGCTCGTCGAGGAGGGGCCCGCGCGCATCCGCGAGCTCGTGGCGCTCGGCGTGGCATTCGACCGCGGCGCGGACGGCGAGTGGGTCAAGGGCCTGGAGGCGGCGCACTCCTACCCGCGCATCCTGCACGCGGGCGGTGATGCGACGGGCACCGCGATCGAGAAGGCCCTCGTCGCGCGACTGCGCGCCAGTGTCCGGAACAGTGACCGGAGCGGTGACCTCCCCACCGACCTCCGGGTCATCGAGCACGCGTTCCTCGTCGACCTCGTCATGGCGGGCGGCCGCGTCGCGGGCGTCGACCTCCTCGTCGGCGAGGCACCGGGCCGCGCGGGCGAGCGCGAGCGCATCGAGGCCGACGCCGTCGTCCTCGCCACCGGCGGCGCCGGCCAGCTGTACGCGCACACGACGAACCCGCCCGTCGCGACCGGCGACGGGATCGCGGCGGCGCTGCGGGCCGGAGCAGCGGTCTCCGACCTCGAGTTCATGCAGTTCCACCCCACGGTCCTGCCCGGCGACGAGGCGTTCCTCGTCTCCGAAGCCGTGCGGGGCGAGGGCGCGACCCTCATCGACGACACGGGACGGCGGTTCGCGCTCGATGCGCATCCCGACGGCGAGCTCGCCCCCCGCGACGTCGTGGCCCGCGCCATCGCCGAGCAGATGGAGCGGCAGGGCGGACGGCCCGTGCGGCTGGACGCGACCCACCTGCGTGCGAACGCGGAGGAGACGGCCGCCTTCCTCGCGCGGCGCTTCCCGACGATCGATGCCGCCGTCCGCGCCCGCGGACTCGACTGGGCGCGCGAGCCGATCCCCGTGGTCCCCGCCGCGCACTACCTGATGGGTGGCATCGTCACCGACCTCGCCGGGCGCGCGAGCCTGCCGGGTCTGTACGCCGTCGGCGAGGTCGCGTGCACGGGCGTGCACGGCGCCAACCGCCTCGCGTCGAACTCGCTGCTGGAGGGAGCCGTCTTCGGTGCGCGGACCGGGGACGTCGTCGCGGCGGATGCCGCCAGCGGCATATGGCCGGCCCCACCGGCCGCACCGGTCGTCGAGGACCGGCCCGCGACCCTCCCCGACCCGGGCGGCCCGGCGTTCTCCCGGGGAGCGCTGCAGCACCTGCTGTGGGAGGATGCCGGGCTCGCGCGGGATGCCGACGGCCTCGCGCACGCGGCATCCGTCCTGGCCGGCTGGCGCGCCCAGCCCAGGGACCCGCGGACCGAGGCCGAGCTGGAGGACGAGAACCTCCTGCTCGTGGCCGAACGCCTCGTCGCGGCGGCCCTCGCACGGCGTGGCAGCGTCGGCGCCCACTACCGTCGCGATGCCGTCGCCGTCCTGGAGGGAGCCGCGTGATGCTGGCCCGTGCACAGATCGACCGCGTCGTCGCGGCGGCCCTCGAGGAGGACGCCCCGTGGGGCGACGTCACGAGCGCGTACCTGATCCCCGAGGATGCCGTCGCGACCGCCGAGCTCGTCGCGCGCGAGGCGGGCGTCTTCAGCGGCGCGGACGTGTTCACGGCCGCCTTCACCCTCACCGACCCGTCGACGCACGTCGAACTCGCGGTGCGGGACGGCGATGCGTTCGGCGCCGGCGACCGGCTCGCCTCGGTCCGCGGGCCGGCGCGCGCCGTCCTCACGGCCGAGCGCGTCGCGCTGAACTTCGTGCAACGCATGTCCGGCATCGCGACCCTCACGACGCGCTACGTCGCGGAGGTCGCGCACACCGGTGCGCGGATCGCCGACACCCGGAAGACGACGCCCGGGCTGCGCGCCTTCGAGCGGCACGCCGTGCGCTGCGGCGGAGGCCACAACCACCGCTACTCGCTGTCGGACGCCGTCATGGCCAAGGACAACCACCTCGCGGTGCTCACCGCGCGCGGCGCCTCCGTGACGCAGGCCCTGCAGGCCGCGATCGCGCGCCTGCCGCACACGACGCACGTCGAGGTGGAGGTCGACCGGCTCGATCAGATCGACGCCGTCCTGGCCGCGGGCGTCGGGACGATCATGCTCGACAACTTCCCGCTCGCGGACCTGCGGACGGGTGTCGAGAAGATCGCGGGGCGCGTGACCGTGGAGGCGTCCGGCGGCGTGTCCCTGGCCACCGTGCGTGCGATCGCGGAGACCGGCGTCGACGTCATCTCGGTCGGCGCCCTGACGCACTCCGCGCCGGCTCTCGATCTCGGCCTGGACATGCGCATCGAGGCCTGATGCTCTACCTCGACCACGCCGCGACGACGCCGGTGCGCCCCGAGGTGCGCGACGCCATGCTCCCCTACCTCGCGGAGCGGTTCGGCAATCCGTCGAGCCACCACACGGTCGGGGAGGCCGCCGCGACCGCGCTGGCGGACGCCCGCGCGCGCGTCGCGGCGGTGCTCGGGATGCGGACCGGCGACGTCGTGTTCACCTCCGGCGGCACCGAGGCCAACAACCTCGCGGTCAAGGGGATCGCGATCGCGGCGGCGCTGCGGACCGGGTCCCCCGTGCACGTCGTCACGACACCCATCGAGCACGAGTCGGTGCTCGCCTCGTGCGCCTACCTCGAGCGGGTGCACGGCTTCGCGGTGACGCACGTGGCCGTCGACGGCCATGGCCGGGTCGACCCCGATGAGGTCGCGGCCGCGCTCCGCGAGGAGACGGCCCTGATCACCGTCGGATACGCGAACAACGAGATCGGCACGGTGCAGGATGCCGCGGGGCTCGCCGGCGTCGCCGCGGACGGTCGCGTGCCGCTGCACCTGGACGCCGTGCAGGCCGCGGGCTGGCTGGCGCTGTCCGGCACGGGCGCCGACGCCCTCTCGATCGCCGGACACAAGATCGGCGCCCCACCGGGCATCGGGGTCCTGGCGGTGCGCGGACGGATCCCGCTCGAGCCTCTCCTGCACGGCGGAGGGCAGGAGCGCGACCGCCGCAGCGGAACGGAGAACGTCGCGGGCGCCGTCGGCTTCGCCGTCGCGCTGGAGGCGGCCGAGCGCGAGCGGACCGGGGATGCCGCCCGCGTCGGCGCGCTGAGCGCGGCGTTCATCGCGCGCGTGCTCGCCCTCGTCCCGCAGGCGCGGCTCACCGGCGACCCGGTGCGGCGCCTGCCCGGCACCGCGAGCTTCACGTTCGCGGGCACGAGCGGCGAGGCGGTGCTCCTCGAACTCGAGCGGCGCGGCGTCGTGTCCTCCAGCGGCTCGGCGTGCGCCGCGGGCAGCGACGAGCCCTCCCACGTGCTGCTGGCGCTCGGCATCCCACCCGAGGTCGCCCAGACCTCCGTGCGCTTCACATTCGGGCACGCCGTCGCCGCCGGCGATCTGGCCGGACCCTTGGCCGACGCGGTCGCGGCCTCCGTCGCGACGGTACGATCGGGCAGGTGAGCTCGCCCGCCGTCCCCGCCACGGTCACCGTCATCGTCCCCGGCCGCGACGTCGCCGACTACGCGGCCGATGCGCTGGAGTCGCTCCGCGCCCAGACCTTCCCGGCCTGGCGCGCGATCCTCGTGGACGACGGGTCGACGGATGCCACGACCGCCGTCTTCGCGGAGGCCGCGGACACGGATCCGCGGTTCCACTTCGTCCGGCACGACCGCGCGCGCGGGCTCGGCGCGGCGCGCAACGCCGCGCTCGAGCTCGTCGAGACGCCGCTCGTCGCGTTCCTCGACGCCGACGACGTCCTGACCCCGACGGCTCTCGAGGTGCTCGTCGGCTCCCTGACCGCGAGCGGCAGCGACTTCGCCGTCGGCGCCTACGTGCGCCTTCGGCCGGACGCGGAGGGCGGGTACACCCCGGGCATCGTCCAGCCGTGGGTCGCGGCATCCACCTCCCCGGCGCGGCAAGGGACGACGCTCGCGGAGCATCCGGATGCGTCCGGCAACATCGTCGCGTGGTCGAAGGTCAGCCGCATCGAGTTCTGGCGTCGGCACGACCTGCGCTTCCCGGAGGGACGCGCCTACGAGGACCAGGTCGTCGCGCAGCGCATGTACACCGCGGCGCGCGCGTTCGACGTCGTGCCCGATGTCGTCGTGCTGTGGCGCGAGCGCGCCGACGGCTCGTCCATCACGCAGCACAAGGACGATCTCCGCGTGCTGGCGGACTACCTCGAGGCGATGCGCGCCGGGATCGCCGTGCTCGACGCAGCGGGGCAGCGTGCCGCGGCACGCGCGCGGGTGCGCCTCATCCTCGACATGGACGTGCCGCCACTCGTCGAGATCGCTCGGACGCACCCCGACGCGGCCTATCGCCGCGTGCTCGGCGCGTTCGTCCGCGACCTGGACGCACGCGCCGCGGAGGAGTCCGTCGCGCTCGCGGCGGCGTCCGCCGATGTGCGGGCCGCCGCACGGCTGTGGTGAAGAGGCTGTGGTGAAAAGGCTCAGCTGAGGTCGGGCCAGACCCGCTCGGGGAGCGGCGCCGTGACGAGGCGGACGGCCGCTGCCCCCGCGCCGTCGTCGGGCGCCTTGTCGGCGCGGCGCTCGGGGTGCGGCGGCGGGATCACCGTCTCCTCGTAGCCCTCGATGCGCGACGCCGCCATCTGCTGCGCGGCGAGTTCGGCGTACAGGCCGCCGCGCTCGAGGAGCTCCGTGTGGGTGCCGGACTCGACGATCTCACCGGCCTCGATGACGTGGATGACGTCGGCGCCGATGACGGTCGACAGCCGGTGCGCGATCGAGAGGGTCGTCCGCCCGCGCGAGGCCTCCTCGAGCGCATCCTGCACGACGCGCTCCGAGACGGTGTCCAGGGCGGAGGTCGCCTCGTCCAGGAGCAGGACGGGCGGATCCTTCAGCAGCACGCGCGCGATCGCGATGCGCTGCTTCTCCCCGCCGGAGAGGCGGTAGCCGCGCTCCCCCACGACGGTGTCGTAGCCGTGCTCGAACCCCACGATGATGTGGTGGATGTTCGCCGCCGTGCAGGCCGCCTCCAGCTCCGCATCGGTCGCGTCGGGCTTGGCGTAGCGGAGGTTCTCGCGGATCGTCGCGTGGAAGAGGTAGGTCTCCTGCGACACGATGCCGATGTGGTCGATGATCGACTCCTGCGTCAGCGCGCGCACATCGGCGCCGGCGAAGAGCACGGCGCCGTCCGAGGCCTCGTAGAGGCGTGGGGCGAGGTAGAGGATCGTGGTCTTCCCCGCTCCCGACGGCCCCACGAATGCGACGTGCTGGCCGGGCTCGGCCGTGAAGGAGACGCCGCCGAGCGTCGGGCGGGCCTCCGGCGCGGCATCCGGATACCGGAACACCACGTCGCGGAACTCGAGCCGGCCGACGGGACCCGGGGCCGCGGCGACCGTCATGGCTCCCGGGCGGTCCTGGATCGCGGGCGTGAGGTCGAGGTACTCGAAGATGCGGGCGAAGAGCGCGGCGGAGGTCTGCAGGTCCAGCGCGACGCGCATGAGCCCCATGAGGGGCATGAGGAGGCGCGCCTGCACGGTCGTGAACGCGACGACCGTGCCGGCCGTGATCGCGCCCTCGCCGCCGACGATGAGGTAGCCCGCGACGAGGTAGATGATCGCCGGGACAGACGCCATGAGCACCTGCACGACGGCGAAGAAGCCCTGGCCGCTCATCGCGCGCCGCACCTGGAGGACGACCTGGTTGCCGTTCTCCTCCTGATAGCGCGCCGACTCCGCCCGTTGCCGGTTGAAGGCCTTCGACAGCAGGATGCCGGAGACACTCAGCGTCTCCTGCGTGATGGAGGTGAGCTCGGACAGCGACTCCTGCGTCTGCCCGGCGATGCGGGCGCGCACCTGTCCGACGCGCCGCTGCACGACGATGAGGAACGGCATGAGGATGACGGCGATGATCGTGAGCCGCCAGTCGATGATGATCATCGCCACGAGGGCCGCCGCGACCGTGACGACGTTGCCGAGGATGCTCGTGACGGTGTTCGTGAGCACGCCCGACACACCGCCCACGTCGTTCTGCAGGCGGGACTGGATGACGCCCGTCTTCGTGCGCGTGAAGAAGCCGAGCTCCATCGACTGGAGGTGCTCGAAGAGGCGCACGCGCAGATCGCCCGTGACGCGGTTGCCGACCGTCGAGGTGAACCACGTCTGCGCGACGCCGAGTGCGGCGGAGAGCAGGAACAGCCCGATCATGCCGAGGACCAGGCGGATGAGGAGCCCGAGATCGGGCCCGGATCCGTCGACGGGGAAGAGCGCGTCGTCGAAGACGCGCTGCACGATGAGCGGCGGAATGACCGCGAGCGCCGCGCCGACGATGACGAGGACGCCGGTGACGGCGATGCGCCCGAGGTAGGGGCGGAAGAGCGCGACGACCCGTTTGCCGAGGTCGGGCACCTGCGGCGCGTCGGCGTTGAGCTTCTTCTGCGCGGCCTCGTCCACCCCGCGGAACCCGCCGCGACCGCCTGCCATGCTCATCCGGTCAGCCTAGGCGACGGGGTCAGCGCAGGCTCGTGACGAGGTTGATCACGGTCGCGAGGATGACGGCGCCGAAGAGGTAGGCCAGCAGCGTCTGGGCGACGACGATGCGGCGGATGCCGTTGGTGCGGACGCTCGTGTCGGCGACCTGATAGGTCATCCCGAGACCGACGGAGAAGTACGCGAAGTCGGAGTAGACGGGATCCTCCGCCTGATTGAAGTCGATGCCCCCCAGGGGTGGCGTGTAGTAGACGTGCGCATAGCGCAGCAGGTAGTCCACCTGGATGAGCGCCCACGACGCCGCGACCGCGACCACCGCCACACCGGAGAGCACGAACGCCCGCACGGGATGCGCGGAGCCGGTCTGCAGCAGCACGATCACCACGGCGCCGAGGCTCGCGAACCCGCCGACCAGCACGACGAGCCGCGCGACGGGGCGCCCGGGGTCCTCCGAGGTCGCATGCGCGCGCGTGCGCGCGGCATCCATGGGCCAGATGAGGACCAGCACCCAGACCACGTCGACGAGCGCCAGGACCGACCAGCCCGCGAGCAGCGCGCCCGCCCAGCCGAGGAACGGGATGAGCGCTGCGGCTGCCGCGACGCCGGCGGCGAGCGCGATGAGGCCGCGGACGAGCGCCGGGGAACGACGTGCCGAAGTGGCCATGACGGAATCGTGGCACCCGATCCGGGAATGCGACGTCCGACCCGGCGGTTATGTTGAGAACCCGTGCCGGCTCTCGGACGCGACCCGCTCACTTTCCACCGCCCCAGCTGGGAGACCCTATGGCGATCGAAACCCCGGTGACGACGGACACCGTCCGCGCATCCCACGGCGTGCTGAGCCCCGAAGAGGGACGCGTCGTCTGGCTGCTCCTCGCGGCCGCGTTCGTCGCGATCCTCAACGAGACGACGATGGGGGTCGCGATCCCGCACCTCATCGGCGACCTCGGCATCACCGCCGTCGCGGCGCAGTGGCTGACGACGGCCTTCATGCTGACGATGGCCGTCGTCATCCCGATCACCGGCTTCCTGCTGCGCCGCTTCACGACGCGGCAGGTCTTCATCACCGCGATGAGCCTGTTCTCGCTGGGCACGCTCACGGCGCTCCTCGCGCCCGGGTTCGAGGTGCTCCTGGTCGCCCGCGTCGTGCAGGCCTCCGGCACCGCGATCATGATGCCGCTCCTCATGACCACGCTCATGACGATCGTGCCGCCGCACTCCCGCGGACGGATGATGGGGCGCGTCTCCATCGTCATGTCGCTCGCACCCGCGATCGGGCCGACGATGTCCGGCGCCCTGCTCGACACGCTCAACTGGCGCTGGATCTTCGGGATCGTGCTGCCGATCGCGCTCGTCGCGCTCGCGATGGGGGCGCGCTGGATCCACAACCTCGGCGAGACGACGCGGGCGCCCATCGATGTGCTGTCGATCATCCTGTCCGCCTTCGGCTTCGGCGGGCTCGTCTACGGGCTGAGCCAGATCGGCGGCGCGCCGGCGCACGGCGGCACGGTCGCGGAAGAGGCGGCGGCGCAGAGCCTGTCCACGGTCTCGCTCATCGTGTCGCTGAGCATCGGGGTGATCGCCCTGGGCCTGTTCGTGTGGCGCCAGCTTCTGCTGCAGCGCGTGGACGACGCGCTGCTCGACCTCCGCGTCTTCCGCAGCGGCAACTTCTCCCTGTCGATCGCCCAGATGGCGCTGCTGTCGATGGCCTTCTTCGGCACCATCACGGTGCTGCCGCTGTACATGCAGAGCGTCCTCGGCATCTCTCCGCTCGAGACGGGACTCGCCGTCCTCCCGGGCTTCCTGCTCATGGGCATCGCGGGTCCGTTCATCGGGCGCGTCTACGACGCCAAGGGCACGCGCGTCCTGCTCGTGCCGGGATCGATCATCGCGATCTCGATGCTGTGGGTGTTCACGACGTTCGACGAGACGACGACGCTGTGGTCGATCATCCCGGCCCAGACCGCCCTCTCGCTCGGACTCGCGCTGTCGTTCACGCCGCTGTTCACGGCGTCGCTGGGCTCGCTCACGCCCAAGTTCTACGGGTACGGCTCGGCGATCCTCGGGACCGCACAGCAGGTGGCGGGCGCTGCGGGCATCGCCGTCATGGTGACCGTCATGGCGGGCGTCACGGCCGCGCAGCGCGACGCGGGTGTCTCCGAGCAGGTCGCCGGCGCCGCCGGTGCGCACGCCGCCTTCCTGCTCTCCGCGTGCATCGCCCTGCCGCTGCTCGTGGGGGCGTTCCTCATCCGCAAGCCCGCCGACGACCTCGAGGGCGCTGCACCCGCGATCCACTGACGATGCCTCGACGCGGCCCGGTCGCGGTGGCATCCTGAATGCCACGGGTCGGGAGGGGCACCCCATGATCATCACGACACCGGCGCCGGAGAGCGCCGAAGGTCACGTCGCCGCGATGTACGCCGGCGACATCGAGACCGACGGCTTCGTGTATGCGCACCGCCGGGCGATGGCCGTGAACCCGGAGGCCCATGCGGCGTTCGAGGACCTCATCCACGCGATCGTGCCCTCGATCGGCGCGCGCACGTACGAGCTCGTGACGCTCGCGGCGGCGGGTGCCATCGGGTCGGCACACTGCCTCCTCGCGCATGGGCGGCACGCGCTGCGGACCGGGGTCATCGACGAGGAGGAGCTCGTCCGGCTGGCGCGCGACCCCGACGACGCGGGGCTCTCGCCCGCGGATCTGGCCGTCATGCACTACGCCGCGCGGCTGTCGACGGACGCCGGTGAGATGACGGATGCCGACAGTCAGGCGCTCCGGGACGTCGGGTTCACCGATCGGCAGATCGTCGACATCACCCTCGCGGCCGCGGCCCGCAACTACTTCAGCCGGGCGCTGCTCGCGCTGTCGGTCGACGTCGACGACGTACCCGGGCTCACCGGGCGGGTGACGGACGCGCTGCTGTCGCCGCTGACCCGCTGACGCGGGCCGTCACGCGGTCGGCGTCAGCTGCAGCAGCCGCCGCCGCAGCAGGAGGCGCCCTCTTCGGCGACCGTCAGGAGGTTCTTCTCGTCCGGCACGGGCTGCAGTGTCGGCGTCGGGAGGTTCGAAGTGGCCATACCTCGATGCTACCCGCCGATCCGGTCACCCGGCCGCTTCGCACGTCGGGCAGTACTGCCAGGACGCCGCGGCGTCGTGGTCGAGGATCGTGTCGCCGCAGACGGGACAGGCCTCGCCGGCGCGGCCGTGCACGCGCATCGCGGCGACCTTCGCCTCCTTCAGCCGGTGCGGGGGGATGCCGCGCCGCGCGGCGACGGCATCCCGGAGCGTCGTCGTGACGGCGAGGACAGGCGCTCCCGCTCGTCGGCGTCGAGGGCCGAGCCGTGCCCGAGGGGTGAGAGCTTCGCGGCGTGCAGGATCTCGTCGGAGTACGCGTTGCCGATCCCGGCGAGCGTCTCCTGCTCCTGCAGCAGGGCTTTCAGCTGCTTGCGGCGCCCCGTGACGGCGCGGTCGAGGGCGGCGCGGTCGAATGCCTCGTCGAGCGGGTCGGGGCCGAGCTTCGCGAGCGCCGCCACCTCGAGCGGGTCGTCGACGACGGACAGCCCGAGCGAGAGCCAGTCGCCCGCGTCGGTGAGCTCCAGCAGGGCACCGTGCGGGGCACCGTGCAGCGGGATCCGCGCGATGACGGGCGCGCCGTCCGGCGCGGCCTCGCCGTCCCACCGCGCCCACCCGGCCCGGCCGAAGCTGATCACGAGGTGCGCCGCGTCGGTCTGGAGGTCGAGGTGCTTCCCGAACCGTCGGATGCCGGTGATCGTCGCGCCGTCGAGTTCGGCGAGCGGCCGGTCGCGGGTCTTCAGCGCGCGGAACTCGTCGAGGTCGACCGTCTCGATGCGCCGCGACACGGCGTGCTCGGCGAGGAACTCGGCGAGCGCCTGGACCTCCGGCGACTCCGGCATGCCGTCATCCTGCCACGCGGGTCCGACGTTCGGTCTCGTCCGGGAGATCCGTCACCGGGATGACGACGATGTCCTGCATCTTCCAGTCCATCTCGCTGATCGCGTGGCGGGCGGCCTCCAGCTGAGCGACGGTCACCTTCCTGCGGTGCGGGACGACGAAGGCCTCGACGTGGAAGACCTGGCCCATGTCGCGCATCCGCACTCCGGCCTCCTCGATCCAGGGCTGGGCTTCCAGCGCGTCGACGATGCGGCCGATGAGGGGCTGCGTGTCCGCGTCGTCGTGCGTGCGCGCGCGCTGGTCGATGAGGTCGAGGATCGCGGACCGCGCGTTCTTGTACCCGTCCCACACGATCCCGGCGGAGATGAACAGCGCCGCCCCGCCGTCGAGCCACCACCAGCCCATCCCGATGCCGAGGACGCCGACGATCGAGGCGACCGTGGTCGTCCAGTCCGCCTTCGCCATGCCGGCATCCGCGAACAGGACCTTGTTGTGCAGGGTCGGCGCGAGCTTGGCCTTCGCGTTCCCGTAGAAGAACGGACCGACGACGATGAGGCTCATCACGGCGATCATGAACCATCCCAGCCAGATCGTCTGACCGAAGACCCGCACCGTGCCGATGGCGGGATGCTCGCCGCGGAGCAGCCCGAGGAGCGATTCGACGGCGAGGCTGCCGCCGATCGCGAGCAGGGCGACGCCCGCGACGAGATGACCGACGCCCATCGCGCGGTGCAGGCCGTACGGGAACGCGCGGGTGGGCTTCCGGCGGATCAGGAGGAGCGCGACGAGGAAAGAGATCTGCGGGATCAGGGAGAGCATGTCCTCGATCCAGGCGGTCTTCATCGCCTGCGAGCCGCCGACGACGAAGGCGATCATCACGATCGTGACGACCGTGTAGCCGATCGTGAACCACTCCCAGCGGACCGCCGAGCGGAGGGCCGCCTGCTGCTCGGCGGGGAGGTCCGTCCGCCCCATGCTCTTCATCGCGCGAGCTCCTCGTCGAGGTAGCGCTCGAGCGCGGACTGGGTCGCGTTCTCCCCCATCGGGAGGAGGAAGACCACCGGGGTGTCCTCGGCACCAGGGATGCCGGTGAACCCCCGCGTGACGGACACGCGGTCGCTCCACGGCGTCCGATCGGTCATGCCGCCGACGGCGAGGTCGAGTGCGCCGGATTCGAGGCCGTCGACGAGGGACTCCTCGCTCTCCACCTCCCACGTCACCTCGGCGCCGCGCGTGCGCGCGAACCCCTCGACGAGGTCGACGAGGGGCCCAGCGACGTCCTCGCCCGTGACCCGGAGGAGCTCGCCGCTGGGCGAGGCGCCCGCACGGAGCGTCCGATCCGCGTCGATGCGCTCGAGCGTCCCGTCGGGGTCGACGGGGATCCCGCATCCGGTCAGGGCGAGCGCCGCGGAGACGATCGCGAGAACGCGCAGCGCACGGGGCACGGCGGTTACAGCCCCTTCCCGCCGGTGACGGGCAGGACGGCGCCGGAGACGTACGACGCGTCCTCGGACGCCAGGTACACGTATGCGCCGGCGAGTTCTGCCGGCTGGCCGGGTCGCCCGAGGGGCGTGTCCTTCCCGAAGGTCGCGATGCGCTCGGCGTCCCATCCGGTGGCCGGGATGAGCGGGGTCCAGATCGGGCCCGGCGCCACGGCATTGACGCGGATGCCCTTGTCCCCGAGCTGCTGGGCGAGCGCCTTCACGAAGGCGACCTGGGCGGCCTTCGTCATGGCGTAGTCGATGAGGCCGGGCGACGGGTCGAAGGCCTGGATCGAGGACGTGACGATGATCGAGGCACCCGGCTCGAGGTGCGGGACGGCGGCGCGCGCCGTGAAGATCATGCCGTACAGGTTGGTGCGGAAGACACGGTCGAACTCCGCCGTCTCGAGCGTCTCGAGGCTCTCCCGGTCCTTCTGGTACGCGGCGTTGAGGACGACGACGTCGAGGCCGCCGAACGCGTCCACGGTGTCGGTCACGATCCGCGTCGCGAACGACTCGTCCTGGATGTCGCCGGCGAGCGCCAGTGCGCGCCGGCCCTCCGCCTGCACGAGGGCGATCGTGGCCGCGGCATCCTCCTCCTCTTCGGGCAGGTGGACGATCGCGACATCGGCGCCCTCGCGGGCGAAGGCGATGGCGACGGCGCGGCCGATGCCCGAGTCGCCGCCCGTGACGAGCGCGCGACGACCCACCAGACGACCCGCTCCCCGATAGCTCGTCTCGCCGTGGTCGGGTTCGGGCATGGTCTCGTCGGTGAGGCCGGGCTGCTCCTGCTCCTGCGCGGGGAAGCCGCCCTCGGGGTGCTTCGTGCGGGGGTCCTGCGGGGTGTCACCCGTGGCGGTGGTCATGGCGCTCCTGTCGTTCTCGATGGCGTGCGTGGCCACGCTAGGAGGCGGAGCCTCGTCCGCGAAGGGGGTTGACGGGACGCTGTCAAGCCCTCGCTCTGCACGGTGGGTGCGCTTACGCTCGGGGCACCGAGAAGGGATGGCATGATGCATCACGACAACGAGCAGGACCACGCGCACGACCTCGAGAACGCGTCGGACGAGGAGAACACGACGGCCGAGCCGAAGGCCGACGGCCTGGGCGAGGACGGGACGATCCCCGCCGACCCGGACGGCGTCGCCGCGGGCCACACGGGCGTCACGTCCACGTTCGAGCCGGAGGAGGACGAGGACGCGCCCGCCTGACGCACACCTGGGGAACGAACCCGCGCTCGTCGACGATCTCCGCGCGCTCCGCGCGGTCTAGGTCGCCTGCGCCTGGACCATCCGGTCGCGCACCTCGCGGCGCAGCACCTTGCCGATGAGCGAGCGCGGCAGATCGTCCATCGCCACGATGCGGCGCGGGACCTTGTAGGCGGCCAGGCGCGTACGGCAGTAGTCGCGCAGCCCCTCGACGTCGAGGACGGCACCCTCGCGGAGGACGACCGCGGCGGCGACCTCCTCGCCTCCGCTCGTCCGCGGGAGCGCGACGACGGCGGCGGCCGTGATATCCGGATGGGACTCGAGGGTCGCCTCGACCTCGCTCGGCGACACGTTGAACCCGCCCGTGATGATGAGTTCCTTCAGCCGGTCGACGATGGTCACGAATCCGTCCGGCGACACCGAGGCGATGTCGCCCGTGCGCAGCCAGCCCCCGTCGAGCAGCGCTGCGGTGGTCTCCTCCTCGCGCTGCCAATACCCCTGGAACACCTGCGGACCGCGGATCAGCAGCTCGCCGGCCTCTCCCATCGGCCGGTCGACCGCGGGGTTCTCCGGGTCGACGACGCGGATCTCCGTGCTCGGGAACGGCACCCCGACGGTACCGGGCCGGCGCGACGGCCCCATGGGGTTGCCGACGGCCACCGGCGAGGTCTCCGTCATGCCGTACCCCTCGACGAGGAGTCCCCCCGTCGCCTCCTCCCACCGCGTGACGGTCGAGACCGGCAGGCTCATCGCACCCGAGATCGCGAAGCGGACACCGGACAAGTCGATCCGGCCGCGGGAGGCGGCGCGCGCGAGCTGGTCGTAGATCGGCGGCACGGCCGGCAGGAACGTGGGCGGGCTCGTCCGCGCAGCGTCGATCATGAGGTCGAGGTCGAACTTCGGGAAGAGGACCAGCTTGGCGCCGATGCTCATCGCGAAGGTGAGGCACAGCGTCATCCCGTACGCGTGGAACAGCGGCAGCACGGCGTAGAACGTCTCCGCGCCGTCGATCAGACCCGGCACCCACGCGCGCCCCTGCATCGCGTTCGCCCGCAGGTTCGCGTGCGTGAGGATCGCGCCCTTCGGCATGCCCGTCGTCCCGCTCGTGTACTGCAGCACCGCGATGTCCGACAGCACAGGACCGCGCACGCGGCGGGACAGTCGGCGATGGTCGACGAGCGCGCTCCACACGTGCAGGTGCTTCGCGCGCGGGCGCGCCGTCAGCTGCGCGCGCGCGGTCCGCGCCTTCGGCACCGGCAGCCGCAGCGCGAGGCGCTTGCCGAGCGGCAGAGCCGTCGTGATGTCGACGCTGACGATGTGCGCCGGTCGCACGTCGTCCGGGAACGCCGCGACGACATCCGCCGTCTTGTCCCACACGATGGCGTGGCGCGCACCGTGGTCCTCGAACTGGTGGCGGAGCTCGCGCGCCGTGTAGAGCGGATTGTGCTCCACGACGATCGCGCCCAGGCGCAGGACGGCATAGAACGCGACGACATGCTGCGGGCAGTTCGGCAGCACGATCGCCACGCGATCGCCCTTCACCACCCCGAGACGGCGGAGCCCCTCCGCGGCGCGCTCGATCTGCTCGCCGAGACGCGCGTAGGTCGTCGTGGCGCCGAAGTACTCCAATGCCGTCCGCTTCCCGTAGGCGCTCGCGCTCAGCGCGATCATCTCGGAAAGGGTCTCGGACGGCTCGTCGATGTCGGCGGGCACACCGTCGGCGTACGCGGTGAGCCACGGGCGATCGGCGTAGGGATTGCGGGGCATGCCCCTATCATCCTCCTGAACGGCGTGGCGCTCAGGCGCTGCGACGCTCGATGAGGAGGGTGTCGCGCCACGTCCCGGCATGCGGGCCGCGCGCGGAGCGGGCGATCCGCTCGCGCCTGCCCACGACGCGGAACCCGGCTGCTTCGTGCAGCCGCAGACTCGCCGCGTTCTCCGGGAAGACGCTCGACTGGATCGTCCACGCGCCCGCCGCCTCGGCCGCCTCCACGAACGCCGCCAGCAGCAGTCGCCCGATCCCCCGGCCGCGGGCGGCGCGGTCGACGTACACGGAGTGCTCGATCACGCCGCGATAGACCTCACGCGAAGAGACCCGCGACGCGGCCGCCCAGCCGAGCACCGCACCGTCATCGTCCACGGCGACGAGGCGCGGCACCTGGAGCCGGCCCGCATCGAACTCGGCCCGGGTCGGCGGGTCCGTCTCGAACGTCGCCTCGCCGTCCTCGATCCCTTGGCGGTAGATCTCCTCGACGCGATCCCAGTCCTCGGGCGTCATCGCCCGCACGCGCGTCACGAGCAGCAGCCACCCGCCTGATCGGTGGAGCACACGCCGGTCGCGGGCAGGGTCAGCTGCACCGTGGATGCCGCGGCGCTGTCGCCGGCGAGCCACGCGACGACGGAGCGCACCTGCTCGTATCCGGTGGCCAGCAGGAACGTCGGCGCGCGGCCGTAGGACTTCATCCCGACGATGAAGAACCCGCGCTCCGGATGTGTCAGCTCACGGAATCCGTGCGGCTCGACCGTGCCGCACGAGTGCACGTTCGGATCGATGAGCGGCGCGAGACGCCGCGGCGCCTCGACGATGTCATCGAGCTCGAGCCGGATCTCGCGGAGCATGTCGAGGTCGGGACGGAACCCCGTCGCGTTCACGACCACGTCGGTCTCGTGCTGGGTGAGCTCGCCGCCCCGGCTTCCGATCAGCTCGACGGCGTCGCCGGCCCGCGCGGCGCGGAGGATCTCGAATCCGTCGAGCACGGTGATCTCGCCCCGGGCGATGGCCTGATCGACGCGGCTGCCGAGGTGGGCGCGGCCGACGAGCTCGTCATCCGGCGACGACGACACCCGCACCGCCTGCGCGTTGCGGATGAGCCACGTCACGGTGGTCCTCGGCTCGTCCCGCGCCAGCTTCACGAGCGCCAGCAGCGTGTTGGCGGCGGAGTGACCGGCGCCGACGACCGTGACGCGGCGGCCCGCGAACAGCGCCCGATCGCGACCGAGCACGTCGGGCAGCGCCGGCGTGACGCGGTCGGCGATGGCGCCCATGCCCAGGAGGTCGAGTCCGTTCGAGGAGAGCGGGTTGGGCGACGTGTACGTGCCGGACGCGTCGATGACGGTGCGCGCCGTCGCCTCGGTGATCTCCCCCGACTTCTCGCGCAGACGGAGGACGAACGGCGTCGCCGCGCGGGCGCGCGTGCGGGTGCGGTCCATGCCCTCGCGAGCGACGGCGACGACCTCGACGCCGGTCCGGACGCGTTGCTGGATCTCGTCCACCTGCGCGAGCGGCGTGAGGTAGAGCTCGACGAGCTCCGACCCGGTCGGTGCCCGCTCCGGCGATGGCAGCTGCCAGCCCCGCGCCTCGAGGAGACGACGGGATGCCGGATCCACGAGGTGCTTCCACGGCGAGAACAGCCGCGTGTGCCCCCAGGAGCGCATGCTCGTCGCGATGCCGTCGCCGGCCTCGTAGACGACGAAGTCGATCCCCCGTTCGAGGAGGTTCGCGGCGGCGGCGAGGCCGATTGGCCCGGCGCCGATGATGGCGACGGGCAGCGTCGCGAGCCGATCGCCGGTCGCGACGCGGGGCGTGAGGTCGAGCAGTGTCATGAGGGCTCCCGAGGGATATCGATGGTGTTCGATGTTCAGTTGTACCCGGGGTATCGACGGTTGTCAATATCGACTATGATCGATGTATGGCAACCCTCGAACTGACGGACATCACCGCCGCGACGTGCTGCGCTCCGCTGCTGCGGGAGCCCCTGTCGGCAGACGAGGCCGAGACGCTCGCGAAGACCATGAAGGCCCTCGCCGACCCCGCGCGCCTGCGCCTCCTGTCGATCGTCGCCGCGTCGAAGGACGCCGAGGCGTGCGTGTGCGACCTCATCGAGCCGCTGGGCCTCAGCCAGCCGACCGTCTCGCATCACCTCAAGATCCTGACGACCGCGGGGTTCCTCACACGTAGCAAGCGCGGCACCTGGGCATACTTCGCGCTCGTCCCGGGCGCCATCGACCGCGTCGCGCACGTGCTCTCGACGCCCGCCTGATCCGACCGGTAGCGTCTGGTCCCGGAGGCCGCATGCACACCGAGGTGCTCGTCGTCGGGGCCGGGGCCGCGGGACTCGCGGTCGCCGCGTGTCTGAAGCGCAACGGGGTCCCGTCGCTGATCGTCGATCGCGGCGCGGCCGTCGGCGACACGTGGGCATCGAGGTACGAACGACTCCACCTGCACACCCCGCGCGTGCAGTCGGCTCTGCCGGGGCTGCGGATGCCGCGCCGTTTCGGCAGGTGGGTCGGCAAGGCCGACATGGCACGGTACCTCCGCGGATACGCGCGACGGCACGGGCTCGAGCCGACGTTCCACACCGACGTGCTCCGCCTCGACCGCGACGGCGCCCACTGGGTGGTGACCACGGATGCCGGCACCCTGACAGCGCGTCAGGTCATCGTCGCGACGGGCTACAGCAACACGCCCGTCGTGCCGGACTGGCCCGGCAGGGCGAGCTTTCCGGGACCCATCATCCACGCGTCGGCCTACCGCACGGCAGCGCCCTACGCCGGCCGCGCCGTGATCGTCGTGGGAGCGGGGAACACGGGCGCCGAGATCGCCGCCGACCTCGCCGAGAACGGCGCGGCGGAGGTGCGCTTGGCGGTGCGTACCCCACCCAACATCATCCCCCGCCGGGTGGGACCCATCCCCACGACGCTGCTCGCCATCCCGATGGACGTTCTGCCCGCCTGGCTCGTCGACCCGATGAACCGGCTGCTGCAACGGGCCCTGCTCGGAGACCTCACCCGCTACGGGATGCCGCGCGCCCGCGCCGGCGTCGTCGCGCAGGCTCGCGCGACCGGCCTGACGCCCACCATCGATGTCGGCCTGGTCGCTGCCCTGCGCAGTCGCCGCGTGGTCCCGGTGGCATCCCTGGAGCGGTTCGAGGGCACGGATGCCGTGCTGGGCGACGGGAGCCGATTCGCGGCGGATGCGGTGATCGCCGCCACCGGCTACACGACCGGTCTGACGAGCGTCGCCGGGCATCTCGGGGTTCTCGATCGGCGCGGGAGGCCTCTCGTGCGGGGCCGGAAGGTGCTGCCCGAGGCACCCGGTCTGAGATTCATCGGGCTCACCAACCCGCTGAAAGGGCAGCTCTTCCAGATCCGCCTCGACGCCCGCGCGGTCGCGCGATCGGTGGCCCGCGAGCAGCGCCTATCCTGATCCTGGCGGCATCGCCGAACGGATCCGTGCGACGAAAGGCTCCCCGTGAACATCACCGCGCTCACCAGGTTCGTCGCGGCCGCCGAGGAGCTCCACTTCCCGCGCGCGGCGCAGGCCCTCGACATCCCCCTGCCCGCGCTCTACTCGTCGATCGAGAAGCTCGAGGCCGAGGTCGGCCACGCGCTCTTCACGCGCGACGGCGCCACGCCGCGGCTGACTCCGGCCGGGACGCTCCTCCTCGTCGAGGCGAAGGAGCGGATCGCCGCGGAGCCGGCCCCCGATCGCACACCGACCGCGCCCGCCGGCGGCAAGGCCAAGGCGTCGAAGGGCAAGGGGCGCGCACCGGTCGTCAAAGGCCAGCCGAAGCCGTACAAGAAGCGCCAGGGGCGCTGACCGCCTAGAGCTCGGCGACCCGCCCCGCGTCGACCCGCCAGTGGCGGTCGGTGCGCACGGTCTCCAGCATCCGCCGATCGTGGGTCACGAGCAGCAGCGTCCCCTCGTAGGTCTCGAGCGCCTCCTCGAGCTGCTCGATCGCGGGGAGGTCGAGGTGGTTCGTCGGCTCGTCGAGCACGAGGAGGTTGACCCCGCGCGCCTGCAGCAGGGCGAGGCCCGCCCGCGTCCGCTCCCCCGGTGACAGCTCGTCGAGCGGCCTCGTCACGTGGTCGGCCTTGAGACCGAACTTGGCGAGGAGCGTGCGCACCTCGCCGGACGGCATCTCGGGCACGGCCGCCTCGAACGCGTCGGCGAGCGGGCGGGTGCCGGCCAGCAGGGTGCGGGCCTGGTCGATCTCCCCGATCTGCACGCTCGCCCCGAGACTCGCGGTCCCCTCGTCGGGAGCCTGCCGGCCGAGGAGGGCGCGCAGCAGCGTCGACTTCCCGGCACCGTTGGGTCCCGTGATGCCGATGCGCTCCCCCGCGTTCACCTGCAGCGAGACGGGCCCGAGCGTGAACGCGCCCTGCCGGAGCACGGCACCGCTCAGCGTCGAGACCACGGAGCTCGAGCGGGGTGCGGAGCCGATCGTGAACTGGAGCTGCCACTCCTTGCGCGGCTCCTCCACCTCGTCCAGGCGGGCGATGCGGCTCTCCATCTGGCGCACCTTCTGCGCCTGCTTCTCGCTGGACTCCGTCGCCGCCTTGCGCCGGATCTTGTCGTTGTCCGGCGACTTCTTCATGGCGTTGCGCACGCCCTGACTCGACCACTCGCGCTGCACCCGGGCCCGGGCGACGAGGTCGGCCTTCTTGTCGGCGAACTCGTCGTACTTCTCCCGGGCGTGCCGGCGGAGCGTCGCGCGCTCCTCCAGGTAGGCGTCGTAGCCGCCGCCGAATACGCGGTTCGACCCCTGCGCGAGGTCGAGTTCGAGGACGCGGGTGACGCTGCGCGCGAGGAACTCGCGGTCGTGGCTGACGAGCACGACCCCGCCGCGGAGTCCGCGGACGAAGGATTCGAGGCGCTCGAGCCCGTCGAGGTCGAGGTCGTTGGTGGGCTCATCGAGGAGCACGATGTCGAACCGGGAGAGGAGCAGCGCGGCAAGACCCACGCGCGCCGCCTGGCCGCCGGAGAGGGAGGTCATCAGCGCATCGGCCGGGTCGTCGCCGAGATCCAGCCCGAGATCGGCGAGCACGACAGGCACGCGCTCGTCGAGGTCGGCGGCCCCGCTCGCGAGCCAGCGGTCGAGCGCCGCCGAGTAGACGTCGGCAGGGTCGACGCCGCCCGCCGCCGGCGACGGATCGCCGAGGGCCGCGGCCGCGGCATCCATGTCGGTCGTCGCGTCGGCGCAGCCCGTGCGGCGGGCGATGTAGGCGGCGACCGTCTCGCCGACGACGCGCTCGTGCTCCTGCGGCAGCCAGCCGACGAAGGCGTCCGCCGGCGCGAGGGTCACGCTGCCGGCCTGCGGCTCGTCGATGCCGCCGAGGAGGCGCAGCAGTGTGGACTTGCCGGCGCCGTTCGCGCCCACGACCCCGACGACGTCTCCGGGGGCGACCGTGAGGTCGAGGCCGTCGAAGAGGGTGCGGTGACCGTACCCGCCGGCCAGGCTCTGGGCCACGAGTGTTGCGGTCATCCCTCCATCCTTCCACCGGGCGGGTCGCGCTACGGTCAAGGGTGCCCTCCACCGAATCCCGACGCATCGAGCTGACCCTGCGTCGTCCGTGGTTCGCGCTGTATGCCCGCATCCGGCCGACCCTCGTCGTCGGCGGGCGCGGTCAGCCGACGCAGTGGGGGCACGGGACCTGGCAGGTCCCGGCCGACGAGCCCGTCGCGTTCGCGGTCTACCTCTTCAACCGCGTCTGGCGCTTCGGCCAGGCGGAGGTCACGCTCGCGCCGGGTGACGCACCGAACCTCGTCTACCGGGCGCCGGCGCTCCCGTTCGGCCCGGGGCGCATCAGAGTCGATGTCGACGCGCGGACGCGGGGCGGTGGGATCGGACCGCGATAGTCGGGCGACGCATGCGTGACGACGCCTGTCAAGGCCACACCGCCCGGGCCGCGGTCGACCTACGCTCGCCGGATGGATGATCCTCGGAACGCGCCCGCCCGCCGTGCGAACGTCGTCGTGATCGGGGGCGGGAACGGCGGCCTGTCGGTGGCGGGGCGGCTGCGCCGCGCCGGCGTCACCGACATCGTCGTCGTCGAGCCGCAGACCGACCACTACTACAAGCCCCTGTTCTCGCACGTCGCCGGCGGCACGGCCCGGGCGAGCCAGACGGTGCGTCCGCAAGCGGACGTCACGCCGCGGGGCGTGGAATGGGTGCAGGATGCCGTCGCCTCCGTCCAGCCGGACGCCGACCAGGTGACCCTCGGCCGTGGCAAACGCCTGCAGTACGAGCACCTCATCGTGGCCGCCGGCATCCGTCAGGACTGGGATGCCGTCCCCGGACTACCCGCGGCGATGCTCTCCCCTGCGGGGGCGTCGAACTACCTCTTCGACCTCGCGGCGAAGGCGTCGCCGCTCCTGCGGGATCTCCGCCGCGGGACGGTCGTCTTCGTGCAGCCGCCCGGGCCGGCCTCGTGCGCGGGGGCCGCGCAGAAGCCCATGTACCAGGCGTGCGCGTACTGGCAGCGCGCGGGGGTGCTCGCCGACATCCGCGTGGTCCTGCTCGTGCCGGACCCGACGATCTTCGGCATCCCCGCGATCGATGCGGAGCTGGACCGCATGATCGCGGAGTACGGCATCGAGGTGCACACGGACGCGCGTGTGACGGAGATCGACGCCGAGCGTCGCTCGCTCATCTTCACCACGGGGACGACGGGTCACGCGCAGAGCCTCGACTACGACGCGCTGCTCGTCGAGCCGCCGCAGTCCGCTCCGCCCTTCATCGCGGCGAGTGGTCTGGCGGGCCCGGATTCCGCCGGTTTCGTCGACGTCGATGTCCGGACCCTGCGGCATGCCCGATTCCGGAACGTGTGGGCACTCGGAGACGCGGCGGCGACGACCAACTCGAAGTCCGGGGGCGCTCTGCGCACGCAGACGAAGGTGCTCGCGCAGAATCTCGTCGCGGTGCTGCGCGGCCGCGAGCCTCGGGCGCGGTACGACGGCTACGGGGTCTGCCCGTTCACCGTCTCGCGCTCCACGGCGGTGTTCGCCGAGTTCGACGACGAGCGACGTCTGACACCGACCCTGTGGCGCACGTCGTACCGCGAGAGCCGGCTGAACTGGATCATCGACCGCTACGTCTTCCCGCAGGTCTACTGGCACCTGATCCTGCAGGGCCGGGCCTAGCCCGGGGCGCGGCCCGCGCTGTCGAACGCGGCGCGCAGGTACTTCGGCGCCTGCGACCACCACGCCTCCGTGACGAGTTCGTCGAGGTGCTCCGCGTCGATGTCCGCCATGCGGAACGCGATCTTCGGCTCGCCCCACCCCGTCGTCCGGGGCAGGAACACGTCCGGCGCCATTTCGCGCAGTGCGAGCGCGTCGAGCGCGTCGGCGACCTTCACCCCGACCACGAGCTCGGCGGCGATGATCGCCCGGACCTCGTCCGGGATGCTCGGCCACGGGTGGCACTCCCACGCGTAGAGCTTGCCGCGCACGAACCATGCGGCCCCGCCGGTCGTCGTGCGCTCCTCGCTGCCCGGGAGCGCGGCCGCGATGCGTCGCACATCGTCGAGGGTCGGCATCCCGCCAGCGTAGGACCGGGCGCCGACAGTCAGCGGCGGCTCAGACGTTGAAGCGGAACAAAGATCTCAGAAACATCGACCCTCAATCCACAACAATTAGCCTGATCAGATGGCTATTACGACGACATCTGCATGCACCCAAATACGGATGAATGCAGATTTCTTGCGGACTTCCTGCGGACTAGACTAGCGGAAATCGGACATCGCGGGCATGGGTGTCACCAGAATACGCCGTTCGAGATGTCGTCAGATTCCGATCGAGGGCCCGGACGAGTGTGGCCCTGCGCCGAGGCCAGCCTCCCGTTCGCGGAGTTGCTGCTCGCGGAGGTCCGTCACGACGTCGCGACTCGTCGCCTCATCCACGAGGCCGGCCACGCGCGCGCGGTTCATCATGCGTGTGGCAGTGCTGACGCTGACGCCGAGCTCCTCGGAAACGAGCTTGAGTGGGCCGTGGTTGATGACCGAACCGATCCGGTACAGCCGGACCGCCTCGTGCAGGTTCTCCTCCTCACTGCGGTCCGTCTCGCTGCGGAGACGCGCGATGTATGCCCCGTAGCCTTCGGAATCGCCATGGTCCGTCTGGACACGAAGGACTCGCGCCGTCGACCACTGCACGACGGCCTGTACCCGCACGTCACGCAGAAGGGTGGTGGTCACCTCTTCTCCGGGACCGGTGCGGTCGATGCGGACCCATTCCGCAACCGCCCGCCGCAGGGTGGGGTCGTAGACGACGCGGGCGCTCACGCCTCCGGGGACGCCGGGAATCCCGGTCGCGACCGCGACCCACGCCTTCGGCACTCGCACGCCGTCACCGGCATCCACGATTTCGGCGTCGACGTCTTGCAGAGACAGTGCGGGCATCCTGCGAGTGTCGCAGGCTGCGTTCCCGTGAGCAAGTGATGACACGCGACATGCACGGGTGTAGTGTGCGTGAGCAAGTGACGACATATGTCATGCACGGAAGGAGGAGGAGATGAATACCTCACCGAAGTCGCTTGCCCTGACGATGAAGGATGCGGCCGCGCTGGTCGGCGTGGACTACCGCACGATCAAGCAGGGTATCGACACCGGCACCATCCCGACGGTGCAACTCGGGGCCAGACGGCTCATCCCCCGGGCCGAGCTGTTGCGCGTCTTCGGCATCCGCATCTGATTGGACGAGCGATCGGCCTACGGGAGCAGGTCGAGCAGGTGCGACCTCGCTCGCATCGCCTCGATGACCAGCTCGTTCCCGCTGTCGAACACAAGGACAACGGTCTCGAGAAGCCGCCCTCGCGTGTCGAAGCCGAGACGTAGCTGACGAGCGGCGAGTCCTCGTCCAGGTCCTCGATCCACAGCGACCGGGATGCGGCGTACTTCACATCTACTGCGGCGATGCCGGGCTTGAGTGCCGAGGCATGGACTTTCACGCAGCGTAGGCGGCGAGAGCGGCGCGGATGATTTCGGAGCGCGGCTTGTGCGCACGCGAGGCCAGCGCGTCCAGCTCGGTCAACTCCTCGATCGTGAGGCGCAGCGCGACCACCTGCGAAGGCTCCGCCGCCCCGCCCTGGGCGCCCTCGCCCGCGCTTCGTGAGCGCATCGACGTCATACCCGGCCTCAGCCTCATCTGCCCACACCTGAATCTGCTCTTCGGTGACTGGCACCCCGTTGATGGTCTCGCGTTACGCCGGCGAGACCCCAGTCGAAGTGGTGCTCCGGCCACGACCGACGACTGCGGCGCCGCCCGTCGGCGCGGTTGACGTACCGCTTGCGGCGAACCGTGCGGCGCGGCGTAGCTCGGACTCGGCCGCCCGCACTGCGTCCTGCATCGTGATCTCGGTGCCGCCACGGAGCATCGCGTCCGCAATGTACTCCAGCGCGCGCTGGTCGGTGCGAGCGACGGTGATCACCGTGTTGTGGTGCCGGCCTCGAGTGAGGCCGACGTAGAGACCTGCCGCGCCGATGTCCGGGCCAACGATGGACGCGTCAGTGGTGTCGCCCTGGATGCCATGCACGGTCGACGCGTACGCCAGCTGCACGTGTTCCGCAGCATACTTCGTGCTCACCTGCCGCAGCTCACCGCTGCTGCCGACGGCGGCGAGGATGAGCGCGTCACCGGTGATGGACACGACGTTCCACGTAGCTCGGTTCTCGACTCCCGTGGCGCGGTCGTTGCGACGGGTCTGAACGGTATCGCCGACGAGTATCCACTGCTCCCCCATGCCCCACGCGGCCGTGCTCGGGTCGAGCTGCCCCGCTTCGATACGACGCAGCTGGATCAAATGGTTGATCACATCCGCCTCCGCATTCGTCCCGGTTACGACGGCGACCCGACTCCCGTGGGCGCGCCACGCGAAGTACCCGTCGATCATCGCCTCACGCGCGGCGTCGTGATGGTCTACTCGGTGCACGTGGCCGAACGCGACGAGGTCCGCCGCAGCCCGGAGCGCGCCTTCCCTGTCGCGAACATCCCGGATGCGGAGCGTGAGGGCGGCGTAGTCGGGGTCACGGAACCGGTGCACCGTGTCGAGTTCGATCGCTGCGGTCGCGTACCGGATCGCCGAGGCCATCGCTCCCGCATGCCCGACCGGCGACGCCTGGCAGGGATCACCCACCATCGCCACACCAACCCGCTGCTCGAGCGCGAGGTCCGCGAGGGCGTTCGCGGTCTGCAGATCGACCATCCCCGCCTCGTCGACCACGACCCGGTCCCCCGGCCGAAGCGGGAACTGGCTCGGTCCGGAGTGGACGCGGCCAGTCGCCCGGTCGATCTCGCCGACGGCCAGGCGTGACCAGATCTGCGCTCCGACGGCATCGGTGCGCCACCGGTAGCCATGGTCGGCGAGGAGCGCATGCACGCTCGTCGCGCGGGACCCGATCTCCCGGGCCGCAACGGATGCCGCCTTGCGAGTCGGCGCGACCACCAGCATCTGCCGCCCCCGCGCGGCGAGCGCCCGCTGCGCCAGCCGCAGCATCGTCGTCTTGCCGGTGCCGGCCGGCCCCGTCACCGTGACGAGCCCGTGCGATCCGGCGATCGCCGCCGACGCGGCGATCTGCGACCGGTCGAGCGCGGCGACCTCCCGCCGGTCCCGCATGAGGTCCATCAGCTCTGCCGGTAGCAGCGATCGCCCAGGGTGCGCCAGAGCCTCGAGCATCCCACCCAAGCGAATCTTCTCCCGCATGGTCGCCGACGCCATCCGCCCTTTGACATGGCCCGCGACATCCCCTTGCACCAAAGCGACCGTCAGCGCCCGCGCGCGATCAGTGATCATGTCTATCGGAGAGTCAAAGCCGTGACGTTCGCCGACGATCCCGGACCGCGCGAGTGCACGCACGGCACCGGCGCGCAGATCGAACAGGCTGAAGCGCCCGCCGGAGGAGACCGATCGGCGATCCGCATCCACAACCGCCATCTGCGCCAGAAGCTCCATGTCGAGGTCGGCAAGAACGGTTGGTGTGAGGCTGACCGGGGGGCGCCGCTCGAGGAGTGTCGGGTCGATGGCGCTGAGTTCGGTCCGCACCGCGTGTTCCCAGGCGTCCTCGTCGAGCTCAGCGGGTTTGTTCGGTCGGGATACTGCCCACGCCCGGCGATCGATCTGCGCGAGGCCCTCTGCGCTCGGCGCACCACCATGCTCTGCCGCCCATTTCGCGATCAGCCGCGCACGGTTCGCGTCGATCTGCGCTGACCGCCGCGATAGCGGACGCACCGCCGCCGCCAACTGTCGTATCTCCCCCGCTTCGTCGATCGTGAATCCGTGGCGGGCGAGCGCGGCCACCCATGCGCGGTCGGTGCGGGCAGCGAGTTCCCCTTCCGCGTTGATCACGGTGTTTAATTTCATGGCGACCCGTGAGTCGATGTTCGACCACTTCCCGTCCCTTCCCCGCACCTTCACGTTCAGCCAGAGGTGCCGGTGAATATGCGGATCCAGCGCGCGCGACCGGCGGTGCTGCAACTCGACCACTTCGATCCGGGTGAGGTCCTCTCGGATCAGTCCGCCGTGACCGCGGCGTGCGTTGAGCTCTGCCTGCCAGGTCAGCAGGATCTGGTCCCGCAGGCGGTCCTGCAAGGCCTCGAATTCCTGCGCCAGATCCGAATGCAGCAGCGCGGCGATGCTGTACGACTTCGGGTGGTTGATGGTCCCGTCGAGGAGAAGATCGGCATCGGGACTCAGCCGCTGTCGTCCACGCTCCTCTCCCGTGATCGGGTCGTGGCCGGTGATCCACACTCGCAGCGCGGGGGCGGTGAGTTGATCAGAGGTGATGACCCCGTCGGTGACAATGAAGCGAGAGACTGTCGAGCCGGGCGCCTCGCTATACCTTTCCAGGGCATTAATGCCCGTCGTAAGCGGCAGGCGCGAATCGCAGGTGCCCTCGAGCGCATAGGCGATCGCGTTGCGGACACCGCGAGATTCGACGCCTCGCTTCCACCGCTCAAGCCCTCCGCGCATGACCTCAAGCTAGGGACAGATTTGGCGCTTATCCAGGTATTTTTCCTAGATGCACGCAACTGTAGCTCGATGCTGTCGGTTGATGGTCGGGCGGGCGCCGCCACCTCGGGTGCCTGCGTGCATCGCTGTTTTCGTTGCGCGGTGGTGGCTCGCAATTTCATCGGCGCTGTCGCCCCTTCCGTCGCTCGGATGTGGGGCGACCCGCGTGCATGTCATTGAGCGGGCTATTCGCGCGCTTTGGTTCGAGCCCGTTGCGACGTGCGCCCACCGAGCGCCGAGCGCACGAGCAAGGACCCTCAACTTGTGTCGTTCACGGCGGCGCAGCGCGCGCCACCCACCGAGGGCGAACCGGCGCCCGCCGTCGACCGCGGTCTCGAAGGCCGAGTTGCCGCCGCGGAGCGGTGCGCCGATGCGCTCCGACACCGCGCACTGACACCGCCGACGCAGAATGCTGACGTCGTGGCCGTGACACCCGCTCACACGCGTGGGCCGGCGCATTGACGGGTTGCCTCGCGGGAGCCCTCTTCGACGGCGTCGCGCCCGACCCAGCACTTGTGTTCGCGCCCGTCTGCTTCAAAGCGGATCGCGACCGCGTTGATGGTCGACATGCACGCGTCAGCGTCCCACGCGCATCGGTGTCCGCCCCAACCGCACCTACGCCCACACGCGCTCGGGCACGGTGCGTGGTCACGGCGAGCGAGCGGCGTGCCAATCGTGCTTGCTTGACTGGATGCCTCGAATGCGCCACGCAGTCCCGCGCGCCTTCTCTGATGGTGGGCTTGTTGGTGCTATCGGAGAGGCACCGAATCTCCCGCGCTGTTCACGACATCCCGATCGCCTACCGGGTCCTTAAGCTCGATGACAACGGAGTCCTCGACCGCGATCCATGCGCCGTCTTCAGGGCCCTCAAGGCGCACCGCGACGACGATCGTCGTCGCGTCTTCCTTTGCTTCGGTTTGGGCGATGGAATCTTGCTCGTCACGTTCGATCCACACTCGGATCGAAGTCTCTCCTGTTCGCTCGTAGCCCGTGATCTGAGCCTCACGCGTAGTGGCCGAACAGCCGACGAGCAGCGTTGCGCACAGCGTCGCCGCCAGCACGCTCATGTAACGAATGTATTTGCCTGTCATGAAATGAGACCTCAGCCGAGCGCGAGGTTCCCTCCGTAGGCGTAAACGACGTGCCAGATGTCTGTGAACCACGCGTTGCAGTTCGTCGAACTGCTATTGCTCCCCGAGACCACGCCCTTGGCGGCGAGGCGACCGTCAGACCGTACCGTGAAGGCGGGTCCGCCGGAGTCTCCTCCGATGATGCAGCTGCCCGCGCGGGTTGCCCGGAACCCCGACCTGAGAATTTCTCCGTTGCTGTACTCATGTACAACATTGGTCTCCTGTACAACCCAGCCGCAGAGCTCGCCCGATCGGGTTCCGCCCGTACAGAACTGGTCGCCCGCGCGAGGAGACCTTGACCATATCTCTGCGACAGCCGAGCTCGTCGCGGACGTCGTTGAGCCGCGGTAGACGCGTGGCGAGTTCGTCTTGGGCGAGCTGAGACTAATCAGGGCGATGTCGCCACGGTATTGATTGTCGCCTGTCAACCAGGCAGTACCGAAGCCAGGCGCCCAGTTCTCACGGGTACCGCTTGCAGTCGTCCCCATCGCGGAGCCGCCACCGTTCTTTGTGGTTCCACCATTCGGAACGCAGTGTCCTGCAGTGACCATCGTGTAGGTGGATCCGTTACGCCAAGAGAACGCGTCGGAGCAACCATTACCACTGGGGGTTATCGTCCGCGCTCCGCCATAGAACGGCGATGTATCCGCCATCCGATCTGCGGGGTCGCCCGAATCGATCGATGGATCGACGACCAGTCGGACTGCCGAATCGAGCTCGCCGGAGGCCCGCGCTCGTGCGGCGGACGGGTTGTCGGCCGCCACGGCAACGACACCGTTTGACCGATCATCGACGTACGTCTCCACGACGCCGGGCAGACCGATCGCGTCATTTGCAAGCCGATCCAGCGAATCGCGATTGTGGACGACGACGCGGTATTCGACGGTTGAACCGGCGTCGGGGAGCCCCGCATCGGCGAGTGCGAGGTCCGCAACTCCGCGCGCTTCCATATTCAAGATATCCACGACAACCACTGAGCGATCGTGATCGAACCAAACACCCCCAAAGACGTCACGATGATCTTCCGCGGACGGTCGAGGGTGCCGATGAGCGGGTCGTAGCGCGCTGGAATCTCCCGCGGGCTGGTCGCGGCAGTCTCGTCGAGCGGTGCCCCCTCGCTGGTGGCTGGCGCCGCGTGGGCGGCAGAAGTCATCAACGTGAGTAGCCCGCTTGCAACGATCGTCGCTAATACCCGCCTCTTTGCGGCCATCCGACCTCACCTCCCTCGCCGTCGACGCGATCATCCTGACACCGCGACACAGGCTCTGGCAACAAGTGGATCCGACGCAACTTTGAGGTCGGAAGGAAAGGTGCGCCGCACGTGGTGATGGGCGCAAGACGGGTTCGTGTCCACGCGACCCATACCCCGCCCTTCGGCTGACACGAGTTCGACTTGTGTCCCGCCGAGGACGGCTGGCACCTCCTTCACGCGTACGCTTGGCCCGCGGTCCGTCACTCCAGCGCCGAAAGCAAGCTGCCTGCAACCGTCGCGAAGTGCGTCGCGACGAGAACAATGGCAGCAATGGGGATGGTCGCTGCGATACCGCGGACGCGGTGCCAGGCCCAGTTCGCCTTCGACGGGTACCCCCTGTCGGCGAGCACCCGGTCGGGGCGGGTGCGGGATCGGCCCTTCCCGGTGCGGGGGATGCGGATGTGCGCCCAAGAGTTGGCGCCCGCTATTTCGCGATGACGTAGACGTTCTTTGACAGCCGGAGATGGACAACTTCTGGCGCTTCACCGCTGTTGGGCACGAGCAGATAGTGCACGGCGCTATCCTCCGACAATCTGATCTCGCGACCAAAGAAGTCGCAGGCCGCTTGGGAATCACCATCACCCGGGGCAATCACCAGACAAACGTGGTCTTCGGACGCGCCGAGTGTAATCCATACCTTGGTGCCTTCATACTCGCCGACGAGTCGTGCCGATTCAGGGTTGACAGTGGCATCATGCGCCATCGAATCAGGGAGCTGATCAGACGGTTGCGTATCACGCTCCAAGTCGTCGTATGGCGTTGTCGGCGTCGTGCAACCAGCGAGCGCGACGGAACTCGCTGCGATGACAATTGCGACACCCAACGATCGAGTAGCACGGACGACCGCTTCCGCGCCGACTGAATGCCCGAACCGGTGGGGAGGCAACACCGAACCCCCGGTGTGCTGGCAACCTGTCACGCTACTGTTCCCCTTCAAGGATTGAGCTCGCATTCATGCGTTGAATCGCGATGCTCTCGACCATCGCAGCAGACTCTTCGCTGTGAGAGCGGATGAACTCACGTTTAGAGCTAGCCGGTCGCTTCGAAGAACGAGAGGGCGTGGTAGCGATTGCTCGCTTCCGAGCATTCCGGGAGACTCGGGGTCTCCCAAGATCCATCAGCGGAGGCTGGAAGCTCTACGCTCAACGTCTCCCCGAAGGCGTGAAGGGTGCCGCCCTCGGTCGATAGTCCCTCCCTCGAGACGGAAGTGCCGTCCGCGAGAGCAAGGATTCCCGGAACGGGTTCGTTCGGGAGTTGCACGTAAACGCAGTCTCCTTCTCCGACGTACACAACAGCCTCGAACAGCGATGCCGGCGAAACCATCTCGCCGTGGACGCGCAGGTAGGTGAGGCCCTCTGCATGCTCGACGGCGGGATTGCTCTGACAGCCCGCCAATGTGACGAGAGCTGTCACCGCTGTCGCCACCTTCATCGCGCGTCGGCGTCTGACTCTGCGTGACATCGGATCAGCCCGTCACTACTGTCACGCCGAGACCTGACAGCCGGCTGATCTGGGTGAAGAAGGACGTCTGTCCCGGGGAGTGGCCGGATGTTATGCCCAGAGCGCGCCCGCCATTGAATGCCGGTCCTCCGGAGTCCCCGGGGTCGACGATGTCGCTCATGGTCCGGAAGATCCCACAGAACTGCGGCCACTCGGCGTACTTTACGCAAAGACCGGTTGCCTCTACGACCGAGCAGGTGTTGTTGGTTGTCGTGCCGAACTTGCAGACGTAGCCGCCGAAGGCCGGATCGCCATACGAAGTCGCACTCGTCCACAAGCCGAGGTCGCGGCGAAAACCCGGTCCATGCGCCGTGCCAACCAGCGACGTTTTCCGAAGGTCCGAGCTCGAGGTCACGACCGTAGTCCCCGTCGTCGCGGCGTCATAAGTCGCGGGCTTGGTATCACAGTGGCGAGCTGTCACAATGACCCGCTCTGTGCCCTGCTTGGCAATGAATCCCCCAGTGCAGTTGGAGTATTTCATCCCCCCACGGGCCGCAGGTGCCGGCGCGGAGTCGCCTGACTCGCGAATCGTTAGGGAGACGTGGAGGCGCGATGCCAGTGCGCTCTGCTTCATCAGGGTTTCGCTATCGACAATTGGGGAGCCGAACGTTTCGACGAGAACTGTCGTCGTGTTCCAATCGTATGAAGCAACGAAGGCTTTCTGACCGAACTTCGTCAGCTCGGCGGATAAGTCCTCGACCAAGGCGGACTGGGTCGCCTCCCCAATGGCAGCAGCGCCTCGGACCTCCACCTCGCTGTGTGCCACGATCTCCACGACGGCTGGCAACAGCTGATCTTGTACGTAGATCACGCCGCTGCCTTCGCGCCACTCAGCACGTACAACTACGTCGGGGTCGATCGTACGGACCTCGTCCAATACATCGTAAAAAGCATGCTGATCGCCGAAGCGTTGAACAGCTTCATCGAAGGAGATGTCCAGCTCCTTCGCAAGCGTCCTGAGATCGCGTTGTGTGTCTTCGTCCGAACGAACGGCAGTGCCACCTCGCTGAGTCAAGTCCTGTATTTGAGAGGTTCGCTACTGCGGCGGATCCGCCACTCACGCTTGACCCAACCACTAGGCTCACTAGTACGCCGACCAGGGCAATTCTTCGACCAGACATGACCCTCCGTCAGATCTACCGCTCCTGTGGTCGCGAAGCTAACAGGTCCTGTTCCTACCAGTCAATGAAATTGCTATGAGCGAAGCGGTGAGGAGTGGGCGTCTCGCTGAGAGCAGTCTGAGGAGGATGGCCGAAGACGGTCGTGTCAGGGCGAAACGATCGCTACTGAGGGATCAAACCCAGGAAAGCCGGCACAGGACGTGCCGAGCCGGACCGCAGTGATGTTGTCGATCGCAAATGCGCCGGCCGACGACGACTTCCAGGTCTCGAACGCCTCCACCCAGTAGTCCGCGTCGTCGGCCTCCTCGTCGGCGTGGGCCTGCTCGATTGCCTCGTTGTCGGCGCACTCCCACCAGAAGCTGGCCTTCTTGAGCGCAGACCCCGACTCGTAGTAGTCCCACTCGTTCAGGTCCTTGATTGGATACTGCTGCGGGAAGGGCCGAGCACTCGGGACGGGGAGTGGCCATGCCGCGACCGCGCGCGTCCACTCGGCCTGAATGCCCTCGTAATCAACGGCACCATCACCGACGACGTCCGCCACAATCGTCTCGTCGGACTTGGAGAGAACGACGGTCGGGCTCTCGCTCACGACGGCGACGCCAGCCGACGCAGCACACGCAGTGAGCAAAAGTGCGAGAACCGACACTGTGGCCCCCGCAGCAATGCGCATACAGTCGGTCATGCGACGAGCATAGAGCTACCGCCAATTGTGGCGCAGCAGCTCGGCCGGCGATGATCGCCATCGACCAGGTATGTCCCCCGATGCTGGTCGTTGACCCTCGCCGGGGACGAGCGCTAGCGGTACCGCCGGACTGGGCACAGACTGGTCCCAAAGCAGCGACGCACGGGAGGCGGAATGGCGAGCGTGAAGCAACGCGCGGACGGCTCCTGGCGTGCCCGCTACCGTGACGCGGCGGACACGGAGCACGCACGCCACTTCGCGACCCGGCGTGCCGCCCAGGCGTGGCTCGACGAGGTTACGTCGTCGATGGTGACGGGCCGGTGGGTGGATCCGATCGCCAGTTCGATCACCCTCCAGCAGTACTACGACGATTGGTCAACGCGGCAGATCTGGGCCAGCGGCACCGTCACAGCCATGAACCTCGCCATGCGCACCTGCACCTTTGGCGAACTTGAGCTGAATCGGTTGAGCCGGAGTCACATCGAGGGGTGGATCAAGGCGATGTCGGTCCAGGGTCTCGCGCCCGGGACGATAAAGACCCGGGTGAACAATGTTCGCGGCGTGATTCGGGCCGCCGTCCGCGATCGTCGCCTGCCCGAAGATCCGTCGGCGGGAGTCAAGCTGCCGCGCGTTCGCAAGATCGACTCGGCGATGCGCATACCGACGCCGGCTGAGGTCGCCGCACTGCTCGACGCAGCGCCATCCTGGTTCGCGCCCTACATCGCACTGTGCGCCTTCGCGGGCCTTCGCCTCGGCGAGGCATCGGCCTTGCAGTCGGGTGACATTGACTTCCTGCGGCGCAAGATTCACGTGCGCCGCCAGGTGCAGCGCGTGGCAGCGCGTGAGGTCTCGATCACCGCACCCAAGTACGGCTCAGAGCGAGCGATCGATGCCCCCGACGAGTTGCTGGCGATGCTCACTGAGCATCTGCGCACGACAACCCCGCTCGGTGCGGCGCGGTGGCTCTTCGATGGACAGTATGGTGAGCCGCCGCATCAGAACACCGTCGGCTACTGGTGGCGACTCGCCAAGCGCGATGCCAATGTAGAAGGCATCCGACTGCACGACCTCCGCCACTTCTACGCGTCAGGCCTCATCGCGTCTGGACTCGATGTCGTCACCGTTCAGCGCTCGCTCGGCCATGCCCGCGCGACGACGACGCTGAACACGTACAGCCATCTCTGGCCGACCGCGGAAGAGCGCACACGCTCGGCTGCGAGCGAGCTGATGCGAAGCGTCCTCGCCTCATCGCCGGCGACCGCAACCGGCCTCTGAACTGGAAGTCGACGCCACTCCAACTACGCCAGCGGACGAGCCGAGGCGAGTCGCGAGCTCGATCTGGGTCCGAATGCGTCGGATACGCGTAGAAATTCTTGCGGACTTTTCGCGGACTTTTCGCCCGACTTCTGACTAGAAATAGAAGCTGATCAGGTCTTTATCTTCTCATTCACACGTTGAAGCGGAACTCCACCACGTCGCCGTCCTGCATGACGTAGTCCTTGCCCTCGAGGCGGGCCTTGCCCTTCGCGCGCGCTTCGACGACCGAGCCGGTCGCGACGAGGTCCTCGAACGAGATGACCTCGGCCTTGATGAAGCCCTTCTCGAAGTCGGTGTGGATCACACCGGCAGCCTGCGGCGCCTTCCAGCCCTTGCCGATCGTCCACGCGCGCGACTCCTTCGGGCCGGCGGTGAGGTAGGTCTGCAGCCCCAGCGTGTCGAAGCCGATGCGGGCGAGCTGGTCGAGTCCCGACTCCTCCTGACCCGTGGATGCCAGGAGTTCGGCGGCGTCCTCCGGGTCGAGGTCGATGAGCTCGGACTCGATCTTCGCGTCCAGGAACACGGCCTTCGCGGGGGCGACGAGCGCCTCCAGCGCGCCCTTGCGGGCGGGGTCGGTGAGGACGGACTCGTCGACGTTGAAGACGAAGATGAACGGCTTCGCCGTCAGCAGGCCGAGCTCCCGGATGGGCGCGAGGTCCAGCTTCGACGCCGACAGCAGCTCGCCGCGCTGCAGCGCGTCGCGCGCGGCGACGGCGGCCTCGAGCACGGAGGGGTCGAGCTTCTTGCCCTTGACCTCCTTCTCGTACCGCGTGATCGCCTTCTCGAGCGTCTCGAGGTCGGCGAGCTGCAGCTCGGCGTTGATGGTCTCCATGTCGTTCTGCGGGTTCACGGCTCCCTCGACGTGCACGACGTCGTCGTCGGCGAAACCGCGGATGACCTGTGCGATCGCATCCGCTTCCCGGATGTTCGCGAGGAACTTGTTGCCGAGGCCCTCGCCCTCGCTCGCACCGCGCACGATGCCGGCGATGTCGACGAACGAGACGGCGGCCGGCAGGATCCGCTCGCTGCCGAAGATCTCGGCGAGCGTCTCCAGCCGCGGGTCGGGCAGGTTCACGACCCCGATGTTGGGCTCGATCGTCGCGAACGGGTAGTTCGCCGCGAGCACCTGATTCTTGGTCAGGGCGTTGAAGAGCGTCGACTTGCCGACGTTGGGGAGACCGACGATTCCGATGGTAAGAGCCACGGGCATCCAGTCTACGTGGCGGGATCGACCCGCCATCTCATGAGGACGTTCCCCGAGCTCTCCCACACCCGCGTGTCGAGGAGGCGCAGCGCCACGGGCGGCCGCTCGTCGAACAGCGGCACGCCCCCGCCAGCGATGAGCGGGAACGTCACGAGGTGCAGTTCGTCGACGAGTCCCGCCCGCATGAGGTCGTTCCACAGCACGCGACCGAGCAGGATCAGGATGCCGCGCCCCGCGCCGTCCTTCATCCACGCCACCTCGGCCCGGCTGTCCGCGATCCGCACGATGCGGACGTTGCGGTACGGCGCGATGTCGTCGTCCGTGATCGTGTCGGAGACCACGACCTTCTCGACGTTGAGGATCAGGTCCGCGAACTCACGGCGGATCGCCGTCGCCTCCGGGTCCGTCGCGACGCCGGTCCAGTACTCGAGGTTCCCGAGGAAGGAGCGGCGCCCCGCCAGGAGGAGGGTGTCCGACGCGCGCAGGAGCTCGGTCGTGTAGAAGTCGAAACTGTCGGCCCCGTGATAGTCGGGATGCCAGTGCTCGAAGAACGAGATGATGTCGTGCTCGTCGTCCTCGTAGCGGCCGTCGACCGTGGTGAAGTTGCAGACCGTGAGTGTGCGCATCCGCTCAGGCTACGGTCGGACCGCCCGATACGCACGGGTCACGTAGGGCAGGTCGACCACGGCATCCCCGATCGCGCCGATCTCGTCGAACAGCGCGGCGATCTCCTGCTCGATGCGCGCCCGTTCGTCGTCGGCGGCCGTGATGATGTAGCTCCGCGAGCGCACCATGGCCGTCAGCGTCGCGCGGGTCATGGGACGCGACCAGTGCCATTCCTCGGACTCGAGCGCCGCGAAGGGCGCCGCGATGGGCGGGTTGCCCGCCGCGAGCATCTTCTCGGCGTTGCTCCCCCGCATGACGGCGGTGAGCCGCGACACCCACGGCACGCTCTCGTCGCGGATGTTCCAGATGAGCCCCAGCACGCCGCCGGGGCGCAGGACGCGGGCGACCTCGACCGAGGCGGCGATCGGCTCCACCCAGTGCCACGCCTGACCGAGGACGACGGCGTCGGCGGACGCGTCCGGCAGCGGCAGGCGCTCGGCGGTCCCCGTGAAGGTCGGCACGGCGCGCACCGCGTCCCGCAGCGCCGCGAGCATCTCCGGGTCGGGATCGACGGCGACCACCTCGGCCCCGAGTTCGACGAGCGTCCGGGTGAGCTTGCCGGTCCCCGCGCCGACGTCGGCGACCCGTGTCGCACGTCCGTCGCGGCCGGCGGGCGCCAGCAGCCACGCGACGGCGGTGCTGGGATACTCCGGGCGGCCCGCCTCGTATGCTCCCACGGCGCGGCCGAACGAGGTCGACATCTCGCGATCGCTGGTCACGAATCGACCCTACGTCGCGCGCCCTCGGCGCGCCTCCCTGCCACGGCGCCCGGCCGGCATGAGGGTGGGGGCGTGGCATTGGACTTCACCGCGATCGACTTCGAGACGGCGAACTCCTCCAGCGCCTCGGCCTGTGCCGTCGGGCTGGCCCGCGTCCGGGACGGCCGGATCGTCGCGACGGCCGGCTGGCTCATCCAGCCCCCGCCCGGCCACGACCGCTTCTTCGAGCTGAACACCGGCATCCACGGCATCCGCGCGGAGGACGTCGTCGGCGCGAAGACCTGGAGCCAGCAGCTCCCCGACCTCGCCGCGTTCATCGGCGACGACGTGCTGGTGGCCCACAACGCCGGCTTCGACATGGCCGTCCTCCGCCGCGCGTGCGACGCCACCGGCGACACCGTGGCCCCGTACCGCTACGTCTGCAGCCTGCAGGTCAGCCGCAAGAGCTACGACCTGCCGTCCTACCGCCTCCCCCTCGTCGCCTCCGCCGCGGGCTACCTCGACTTCGCGCACCACGACGCGACGGCGGATGCAGCCGCGTGCGCGCACATCATGATCGACGCCGCAGGGCGCGCGGGCGCGCTGGACATCGTCGAGCTCGCGATGCTCCTGGGCCTGCGCGTTCCGCAGATCCCGGTGCCCGCCGAGGCGCCTGCCGCCACCATGGTCGTCGCCGCCGTCTGAGTGTCGCGCGTCCGGTGTCGCACCCCCGCGGCATCCTGACGGTATGGATGCCGTCATGTTCACCGTCGTCGCGATCGCATGCCTGTTCGCCGGGCTGCTCGCGGGCTGGTTCGCCGGCGGCGCGCGCGCCGCGGAGCGGACCGCCGCCGCCCGCGAAGCGCTGACCGCGCGCCTGGCGGCCGCGGAGGCCGCGCGCGAGGCGCTCGCGGCGCAGCTCGACCAGCAGCGCGCCCTGCACCGCGAACTCGGCGCCCAGTCCCGCGCCGATCAGGTGGCGGCGCAGGAGCGGGAGCGCCGCGAACAGCTGGTCCTGCGGGCGCTGGCACCCGTGCAGGAGACCCTGCAGTCCATGCAGCAGAAGGTCGACGAGCTCGAGCGCGAGCGGCAGTCGCAGTACGGCTCGATCGCCGAGCAGCTGCGCCGCGCGCAGCAGTCCGATGAAGCGCTGCGTGCCACGACCGAATCGCTCGCCGGAGCACTGCGCTCGAACTCCGCCCGCGGCGTCTGGGGCGAGACGCAGCTGCGGCGCATCGTCGAGTCGGCGGGCCTCACGCGCTTCGTCGATTTCGAGACCCAGTCGGCGATCAGCTCGGATGCGGGCGCCGGGCGCCCCGACCTCATCGTCCGGCTCCCCGGCGACAAGGCGCTCGCGGTCGACGCGAAGGTGCCGCTGGACGCCTACCTCGAGGCGAGCGCCATCCCGGTGACGGCGCAGGGCGAGGAGGGCGCGCGACGCAAGGCGTTGCTGGAGAAGCACGTGAAGGCCGTCCGTGCGCACGTGGATGCGCTCGCGAAGAAGTCGTACTGGGCGGGGCTGCGCTCGAGCCCCGAGTTCGTCGTCTGCTTCATCCCGAGCGAATCGCTCCTCGCCGCGGCGCTCGAGGAGGATCCGTCGCTGCTGGACTATGCGTTCGGCCGTCGCGTCGCGCTCGCGTCGCCGGTGAACCTCTGGGCGGTGCTGAAGACCGTCGCGTACACCTGGACGCAGCAGGATGTCAGCGACGAGGCCCGCACCCTGTTCGAGCTCGGCAACGAGCTGTACCACCGCCTGGGCGGCTTGGCCGGGCACGCCGAGGATCTCCGCCGTGCGCTGGAGCGCACGGTCGACAGCTACAACCGGCTCGTCGGCTCGCTGGAGACCCGCGTCCTCGTCAGCGCGCGCCGGTTCCCGGGCATCGACGAAACGAAGCTGGATGCTGTGGCGGCGCCGGCGTTCGTGGAGAAGTCGCCGAAGCGCGTGACCGCGCCCGAGCTGACGGCGCCGCTCGTCGCCGACGTCGGCGACCTGCGTGCGCGGATCGAGGGCGAGGAGGGGCTCAGCCGCCCGGGAAGAAGTTCATGAGGCCGACGACGGCGCCCGAGACGAAGACGAACGCACCGACCATCCACCATCCGCTGACCTGGTGACCCTCGGGGGCACGGCGGCGCAACAGGACGTCGGGACGACGCGCCGGGTCGATGGGGACGGTCAACTGCCCGGTCCTCGGACTGCTCGAAGCTGCGGTCATGAAGTCTCCTGATGTGCATGGACGGCGAACATGTCGCCGCTGACACCGTTGCCATTGTGCCAGAGGCACGCCCACTTTCCCTGTGTCGGCACACAGCCAGTCGTCTCGATCCGGTCACGGACCGTTCGAGATCACGAGCCGGGAGCTACAGCCACTTGGACGTCAGGTGCTCCGAGGTGATCCGTCGCATGGTGCCCGAGGCGCCGCGCAGCACGACGCTCTCGGTGAAGAGGTAGTCCGCGCCGGCGCGCCGCACCCCGGCGACGAGTTCGCCGTTCGTGACGCCCGTCGCGACGAAGATCGTGTTGCTGCCCTTGACGAGGTCGTCGGCCTCGTAGACGTGGTCGTCGAGCTTCAGACCGGCATCGATGCCGCGTTGCTTCTCCTCATCGTCCCGCGCCCACAGCCGTCCCTGGATGTGCCCGCCGAGCGCCTTGATGGCGCACGCGGTGACGATGCCCTCGGGGCTGCCGCCGATCCCGACGCACATGTCGGTGCGGGCGTTGAAGCGCGCCGCGTTGATCCCGCCGGCGACGTCGCCGTCGCTCATCAGGCGGGTGCCGGCGCCGGCCTCGCGGATCTCGTCGATGAGCGTCGCGTGCCGCGGGCGATTGAGCACCGACACCACGAGCTCGTCGACGGGCTTGTCGAGCGCCTGCGCGAGCCGGCGGATGTTCTCCCCGATCGGCAGGCGGATGTCGACGACGCCCACGCCTGCCGGGCCGGTCACGAGCTTGTCCATGTAGAACACCGCCGACGCGTCGAGCATCGTCCCGCGGTCGGACACGGCGATGACCGAGAGCGCGTTGTTGCGGCCCTCGGCGGTCAGCGTGGTCCCGTCGATCGGGTCGACGGCGATGTCGCACTGCGGCCCGCGTCCGGTACCGACGTGCTCGCCGTTGAAGAGCATCGGCGCGTTGTCCTTCTCGCCCTCGCCGATCACGATGAGCCCGTCGAAGTTCACGGTGGACAGGAACGCCCGCATCGCGTCGACGGCGGCACCGTCGGCGAGCTCCTTCTTGCCGCGTCCGATGAACGGGACCGAGCGGATCGCCGCGGCCTCCGTGGCCCGGACGAGCTCGAGAGCCAGGTTGCGGTCCGGATGAAGCGGGCTCATGTCTGCAGTCAGGCTCACCATGTCGCCAGCCTACGACCCGCCCCCGGCCCGGACGAGGGCTTCGCCGCCCCGGAGCGCGAAGGATTCGCGATTCTTTCCACAGCGGCAGGAGCGCAGCGCGGGTTTGCACGGCTCCCCCGCTCACCGGGACGACCCCGCTTCGCTAGAGTGACCGTGGCACACCGAACCGCCACGCAACGCCCACTTGAGGAGCTGACATGCCCGTCGCAACCCCCGATCAGTACGCCGAGATGCTGGACCGCGCAAAGGCGGGCGGCTTCGCCTTCCCCGCGATCAACGCCGCGAGCTCGCAGTCGATCAACGCCGTCCTCCAGGGGCTCACCGAGGCCGGATCGGACGGCATCATCCAGGTGACCACGGGTGGCGCGGACTACTTCGCCGGCCACACCGTCAAGGGCCGCGCCCGCGGCGCGATCGCGTTCGCGAAGTTCGCGACCGAGGTCGCCAAGAACTACCCCATCACGGTCGCCCTGCACACCGACCACTGCCCGAAGCCCGCCCTCGAGGACTTCGTCCTGCCGCTGATCGCGGCATCCGAGGAAGAGGTCAAGGCCGGCCGCGAACCGCTCTTCCAGTCGCACATGTGGGACGGCTCGGCCGTGCCGCTCGACGAGAACGTGGCCATCGCGAAGGACCTGCTCCCGCGTCTGAAGGCCATCAACGCCATCCTCGAGGTCGAGATCGGCGTCGTCGGCGGCGAGGAGGACGGTGTCAAGCACGAGGGCTCCAACGACGCGCTCTACACGACGACCGCCGACGTGGCCAAGGCCGTCGAGGCGCTCGGCCTCGGCGACCAGGGCCGCTGGATCGCCGCCCTCACGTTCGGCAACGTGCACGGCGTGTACAAGCCGGGCAACGTCAAGCTCCGCCCGGAGCTGCTCGGCGAGATCCAGGCCGGCATCGCACAGCAGTTCGGCACGGGCGAGAAGCCCCTCGACCTCGTCTTCCACGGCGGCAGCGGCTCGACCTCGGAGGAGATCGCCCTCGCGGTCGCCAACGGCGTCGTGAAGATGAACATCGACACCGACACGCAGTACGCGTTCACGCGCTCGGTCGCCGGCTTCATGTTCCAGAACTACGACGGCGTCCTCAAGGTCGACGGCGAGGTCGGCAACAAGAAGGCCTACGACCCGCGTGCGTGGGGCAAGGTCGCCGAGTCCGCCATGGCCGCCCGCGTTGTCGAGGCGACGCAGCAGCTCGGTTCGGCGGGGCACTCCATCAGCGCCTGATCCGATCCACCTGCGATGCCCCGGCCCGGCGGTCCGGGCATCGTCGTGTGCGGCGCGCTACGGCGCGCGGTAGCCGTCCAGGATGCCGGGCGCGTCCTCCGGCCGGTGCTCCACGATGATCTCGTCGCCCGCCTGGACCATGCCGCCCTTCACGACACGCAGGTAGGGTCCCGGTCGCCGCGCGTCGAAGAAGCGCTTCACCCAGCCGCGCTGCTCCGCTCCGCCCATCCATCGGGCGAAGGTCTGGCACGGGGTGCGCGGCATCGTGACCTCGACGCGAACGATATCGCCGATCCGCCAGATCTCGCCGATGCGGGCGGCGTTCACGTCGATGCCGGCGGTGCGCAGGTTCTCTCCGAAGAAGCCCGGCGGGACGTCGCGGCCGAGTTCCCGCTCCCAGTACTCGGCGTCCTCCTGCGCGTACGCGTACAGCGCCTTGTCCCGTCCCCCATGGTGCTTGCGGTTCGCCTGCACGTCGGTGCGGACGCCGTAGGGCCCGATCCGCACCGCGGTCGCCATGGGGCGCTTGTCGATCGCGGTCACGCCCGCGGTCCCGCTGTCGGGCCGCAGCTGGTGCACGGCGCACACGGCGAGCAGTTGTGCCATGCCGTCAGTATCTCGTCACGCCGAGCACATCGCGCGGGTAGAGCGCGTAGCGGACGCCATCCACGGTCAGAGCGAGGTGCAGGTGCGGTCCCGTCGAGCAGCCCGTCGAGCCGACGGCGCCGATCTTCTGGCCCGCCTTGACGATCTGACCCGACGTCACGGAGAACGAGCTCAGGTGGGAGTAGGTCTGCTTGAAGACCGTGCCGTCGATCACCGTCTCGATGATGACGTCCTTCTGCCTCGTGTTGTTCGGGGCCCAGGCCGGGCAACCCGACGTGATCCACACCTCCCGCGTCGTGACCTTTCCGCCGCGCATGGCGTAGATGGCGGTGCCGGAGGCAGCGGGGAAATCGTCGCCGCTGTGCCCGGCGTACGTCGTCATCGTGGCGGAGGGGCGCAGAGGGTACGCCCAGCCGTTGCGGGCGGGGACACCGGCGGCGGGCGCCGACGCGTCGGAGAAGACGGCGAGCCGCGACTCATCCCAGGCGACGAGGCCGTCGATCTCGGACAGCGTCAGGGTCCCCTCGTCCGTGAGCGTGAGGGCGCTGACCGCACGACCCGCCGTGCCGCTGGTCCAGACGGTCTTCATCTCGCCGTCGTAGAGCGCGAGCGCGCCGCCCTCCTGCAGGGCGAACATCGGCGAGAGCGTTCCGGTGGTCCGCGAGGTGCGCAGCGGCGTCGTCCCGTCGGAGAGCACGACGTTGCCGTCTCCCAGCAGGCCGAAGCGGTATCGGCCGTTCGGCGAGGTGAGGTACACACCCGGGCGCATCGAGGTCCCGGGGCGGAGCGTGTCGCCGATCGCCCACGAGACGGACTTCGCGGTGGCGGTCCGCTTGACGGTGAGATAGCCCGACTTCGTCCCCGTCACGGTCGCGGTGATCGAGCGTCCGGCCGCCCACGGCGGAACCGTGAAGCTCTTGGCGGTCGCGCCCGCGACCGCGTTGCCGTCGACCCGCCACTGCACCTTGAGGGTGACCGGTCCCGGCGTCCACGTGCCGGTCGCGAGCGTCAGGACACGGCCCGCGGCCGGGGTGCCGTTGATGACGGGGGTGGGCGAGGCAGTGAAGGGGAACTTCACGTCCGCCGCCGCGCTCGTCTTGGCGACGGTGGTGTAGCCCGTCTTCCGCCCGGTCACCCGCACGGAGATCTTGTGTGCGGCGTCGGCCTTCACGAGCGTGTAGGTCGAGGCGGTGGCCCCGACGATGGAGGTGCCGTCGCGCAGCCACTGGTACGCGAGGGTGACCGGTGTCGGACCCCAGGTACCGGGCCGCGCCGTGAGCTTGGTTCCGACGGTCGCGATGCCGGCGAAGCTCACGTCGGTGGGCACCGTGAGAACGCGGGGAACCGAGACGGCGACACTCTTTCGGGTGATGGTCGTGTACCCGGTCTTGACGCCCTTCGTGCGGACGGACACCTTCTGCCCGCCGTCGGCCTTGACCAGCGTGTAGGTGCGCGCGGTCGCCCCGGCGATCGCCGCGGACCCGCGGTACCACTGGTAGCTCAGCGTCACGGGCGCCGGGCCCCACGTGCCGGGGACGGCCGTGAGCGTCTTGCCCACCGCGACCGTGCCGGTGATGGTCGGCGAGGGCTTCGACGTGTACGGGCGGCCGATCGTGACGGCGGTGGTCGTCTTCGCGACGGCGCCGTAGCCGGGCTTCGTGCCGGTCACGCGCACCGACACCTTCTGACCGAGATCGGCGGCGACCGGGACGTACGTGGTCTTCGTGGCTCCGGGGATCGCCGCGGTGCCGCGCAGCCACTGATAGGCCAGCGTCACGGGGCTCGGACCCCAGGCGCCGGGCGTGACGGTCAGCGTGGCGCCCATCGACGGCTCGCCGGAGAGCTTCGGCGCGATGGTCGTGAGGGTCGCCGCCGCGATCTTCGCGGTCGCGGCCGACGTCGCGGTGACGCTCGCGTACCCCGAGCGCGTGCCCGTGACGGCCACGGTGACGGTCTTCCCGACGGCGGCCGCCGTCACCACCCAGGTGGCCTTGGTCGCGCCGGCCACGGCGACGCCGTTGACGCGCCACTGGTAGGCGAAGGTCGGGGTCGGTGTCCAGGTGCCGGGCTTGGCGGTGAGCGTCGCGCCGAAGCGGGCGGTCCCGGTGACGGTGGGCGTCCCGGCGACGAGCCGCGCCGGGGTGGGCGTCGGCGTCGGCGTCGGCGTCGGCGTCGGCGTCGGCGTCGGCGTCGGCGTGACGGTCGGCGTCGGCGAGACCGTCACGGTCGGCGTGGGCGTCGGAGTCGTCGCCGCGACGGCGGGGACGACGGCGGAGATCGCGGTGGCCAGCGCCACGCCGAGGGCGCCCACCGTCCAGACGGTGCGGCGGAAGGCGCTGCGGGACACGGGGGTGCCTCCTCGGGGGGGAAGGTGCGCGACCGGGGGGCGACGCGCAGCGTCACGCTAGCACCCGACGCAGCGTCGGGGCAAAGGTCTCGGATCTAGCCTCCGAGGCCGGCGAAGTGCGACGCGATCGCGGGATCGCCCAGCAGCGGCACCGTCAGGACGGCGCTCACCGCCAGGAAGGTGATGATCGCGCCGACGAGCGGGATCCACCAGGTGAGCCGGCGGCGAGCCAGCGAGCGCCACGACAGCAGCGCCGTCACGACCCAGCCGACGACGAAGACGACGGCGCCGATGGCGCCGAACTGGGCGCCCTGAGCCGTGTTCGTGAACGGCTCCTCGACGCCCGCCATCTCCATCCAGGCCTCCGCGAAGCCCGCGAAGTCCAGCAGCTGCGGCACCGCCGTGATCACGGTCACGAGGCCGTATGCGAGAAGGGCGATCGTGATGATGCGGTCCGCCGTGCGCGAGGGGCGCGCGGCGGTCGTGGTCGCGGGCGCGGCGGGCGGGTGCGGGACGTACGGGGCCGGAGCCGCCGGCGGAGTGTGCGGCGACCCGGCGTCGGGCGCCGGCTGGAGGATGCGGGCACGCTGCTCCTCAGGGGTGGCGTACTCGCCGTACTGAGGACGCGGGCGCGACTCCTCCGGCGTGCTCACGCCGAGGCCTCTCCCTCGGGCGACGCCGCGGCACGGCCGCCGAGGGCGCGCTCGTCGCGGCGCCCGGAGGAGTCCTGACGCAGCTCCTTCGGCAGGGAGAACAGCAGGTCCTCCTCCGCGGTGCGCACCTGCTCGACGTCGCGATAGCCGGCCCCGGCGAGCTCGTCGAGCACCTCGCGCACGAGGACCTCGGGAACCGAGGCGCCCGATGTCACCCCGACCGTCTCGACGCCGTCGAGCCAGGACTGCTGGATCTCGTGCGCGTAGTCGACGCGGTACGCCGCGTGCGCGCCGTACTCGAGGGCGACCTCGACGAGCCGGACGCTGTTGGACGAGTTGGCCGAGCCGACGACGATCACGAGATCGGCATCCTTCGCGACCTTCTTGATCGCGACCTGGCGGTTCTGCGTCGCGTAGCAGATGTCGTCCGACGGCGGATCCTGCAGCTGCGGGAAGCGCTCGCGGAGCCGGCGGACCGTCTCCATCGTCTCGTCGACGGAGAGCGTGGTCTGCGAGAGCCACACGACCTTCGACGGATCCTTCACCTCGACGACGTCGGCGTGGTCGGGCGAGTTGACGACCGTGATGTGCTCGGGCGCCTCACCGGCCGTGCCCTCGACCTCTTCGTGGCCCTCGTGCCCGATCAGCAGGATCTCGAAGTCGTCCCGGGCGAAGCGGACGGCCTCGCGGTGCACCTTCGTCACGAGCGGGCAGGTCGCGTCGATGGCCTGGAGTCCGCGGTCGGCGGCCGCCGTCACGACGGCGGGCGACACCCCGTGCGCACTGAAGACGACGTGCGCGCCCGGCGGCACCTCATCCACCTCCTCGACGAAGATGGCGCCCTGCGCCTCGAGCTCCGTCACGACGTGGATGTTGTGGACGATCTGCTTGCGCACGTACACGGGGGCGCCGAAGCGCTCGAGCGCCTTCTCGACGGCGATCACCGCCCGGTCCACGCCCGCGCAGTAGCCGCGCGGTGCGGCGAGCAGGATCTTCTTGTGTCCGTTGACGGGGTTATCCTGGAGCCGCCCGCGCGGCCCCGGGATGCGGGGCAAAGGCAGACGGACGGCGGTTGTGCTCACACGTCGAGTCTACGGATGCCGTCCTGTGCGCGGGCCGAAGGGTGCTCATGACGACGTTCGAGGCTGCCGCCGGGGAGACCCCGCCGCCGGATGCCGTGCACCCGCGCGACTCCTCGCCCCAGACACCCACCTCGATCTCGCGGCTCGGCGAGACCGTCCGCGACTTCGTGCAGCGCTGGGGCGCCGTGTGGGTCGAGGGCGAGATCACGGCGTGGAACAAGCGCGGCGGGCACGTCTTCGGCCGCCTGAAGGACGCGGCGGGAGATGCCTCGATCTCGTTCCGGCTCTGGTCCTCGACGCTGCAGCGCCTCCCCGACGACCTCGCCGTCGGGGACCGGGTCGTCGCGTGCGTCAAGGGCGACTACTACGTCAAGAGCGGGGAGTTCAGCTACACCGTCTCCGCGATGCGGCACACGGGTCTCGGCGATCAGTTGGAGCGGCTGGAGCGGCTGCGCGCGACGCTCCGCGCGGAAGGGCTGTTCGATCCCGCCCGCAAGCGCCCTCTCCCCTTCCTCCCCCACGTCATCGGGCTCATCACGGGTGAGCGCAGCGACGCCGAGAAGGACGTGCACCGCAACGCCGAGCTGCGCTGGCCGCAGGTGCGCTTCCGCACGATCCACGCGGCCGTCCAGGGCGACCGGTGCGTCCCGGAGACGATCGCGGCCCTCGCCGCGCTGGATGCCGACCCCGACGTCGACGTCATCGTCATCGCGCGCGGCGGCGGCGACCCGCAGACGCTCCTCGGGTTCAGCGACGAGCGGCTGCTCCGTGCGGTGGCCGGCGCATCCACCCCCATCGTGTCGGCCATCGGCCACGAGAACGACCACCCCCTCCTCGACGACGTGGCCGACGTCCGCGCCTCGACCCCGACCGACGCCGCGAAGCGCGTCGTGCCGGACGTCTCGGAGCAGCGCGCGCTCGTGCAGCAGCTGCGCAGTCGCGCGCGCACGCGCCTGACGCAGCGCATCTCGCACGACATCGCCCAGCTCAAGCAGTTGCGGTCCCGCCCGGTCCTCCGCGACCCGGAGTCGATGCTGTCCGCCCGCGCGCAGGAGGTGTGGACGCTGCTGAGCCGCGGCCGCGACCAGTCGCGGCGGCGGATGGACGCCGCGACCCGGACCACCGCCGAGCTCCGCGCATCGCTGCGCGCCCTGTCTCCGGGCGCGACCCTCGCCCGCGGCTACGCCATCGCGCACATCGGCGACGGCGTCATCCTGCGCGACGCCGCGCAGGCGCCGGCCGGCGCACCGGTCGTCGTGACGGTCGCGCGCGGGTCGTTCGCCGCGCGATCGGAGGGCGAGGTGGCCGAGTCGGCGGCGCCCGACCTCCTCGACGACGCTGTCGACGAGGCCGCGGCGAGGCCGCTCTAGGATGGATGACATGACCAGCGAAGGCGCCGCCGACGTCTCGAACCTCACGTTCGAGCAGGCCCGCGACGAGCTCGTGCGCGTCGTGGCCGAGCTCGAGCAGGGCGCCCCGACCCTCGAGGAGTCCCTCCTGCTCTGGACGCGCGGCGAAGCCCTCGCGGCCCGGTGCGAGGAGTGGCTGCGCGGCGCCAAGCGCCGGCTGGACGAGTCCCGCCCCGCCGCCGACGCGGTGTCGTGATGCCCACGACGCCGCGCATCGTCGCCGAGTTGGGACGGCCCGAGACGCCCCAGGAGACCGCCGATCGGAAGGCCGCGTCCTCGCAGGCCTACCGCTCCAGCAAGACCTTCCGGAACCTCGTCACCGCTCTGCTGGTCACCCTCGCCGTCGTCGCCGTCATCGTGCTCGCGGTCCCGCGCGGGTCGCTCGCCGAGCCGGAGCCCGTCGACGTCGCCGCCGCCGCGGCAGAGGCTCAGGAGCGCATCGACCACCGCCTCATCGTCCCGGAGGTGCCGTCGGACTGGCGCGCCAACTCGGCACGCCTGGAGGGCAGCACATGGCGCGTCGTGTACGCGCCGCAGCAGGGCTTCGTGCGCATCGCGCAGGGCATCGGCGTCGACGACGGCTGGGTGTCGCAGACCCTCGGCGGCTTCGCCCCGTCCGGCGATGTCGCGATCGACGACCTCGACTGGGAGGTCTACGAGATCCCGGCGGCCGCCCGTGCCGACAACATCTCGTACGCCCTGGCCACCCGCGCGGGCGGCGACACGATCCTCATTTACGGAGCCATGGATGCCGACACGGCGGCCGTCGCCGCGGAGGGCATCGCCGACCAGGTCCGCCGACTGCAGGAGGAGACACCGTGAGCGATCGCCCCACCCCCGCCCAGGTCTGGGCCGAGATGCAGCGCGGCAACGCACGCTTCGTCGCCGGTGAACCCCGGCACCCGCGCCAGGACGTCGAACGCCGCAACGAGCTCGCGCACACGCAGACGCCCCGTGCCGCGCTCTTCGGCTGCGCGGACTCGCGCCTCGCGGCCGAGATCATCTTCGACAAGGGTCTCGGCGACCTCTTCGTCATCCGCAACGCCGGCCAGGTCATCTCCGACTCGGTCGTCGGCAGCCTCGAGTACGCCGTCGCGGTGCTGGACGTGCCCCTCATCATCGTGCTCGGCCACGACGAGTGCGGCGCCGTCCGTGCCGCGATCGACTCCACCTCGCTGGACTCCCCCGCCCTGCCCGCCGCGATCTGGCGCCAGATCGCGCCGATCGTGCCGGCCGTCCGCCGCGTGCTGCGCGCCGGCGCCGACACGGGCGTCACGACGTCCTCGGTGGACGCCGAGGAGGTCGGCCGCGAGCACCTCCGCGACACCGTGACGGAGCTGCTGCACACCTCCGAGCTCATCAGCACCGCCGTCGCCGCCGGGCGACTCGGCATCGTCGGGGCCAACTACCGGCTCGGCGAGGGCACCGCCGTGCCCGACGTGATGGTCGGCATCGCCGACTGAGTCGTCTGACCCGCCTTTCTTCACCCCACCCAGGAAACGAGGACGTGACCGCCATGGCCGACATCGAGTACCGCATCGAGCACGACACGATGGGAGAGGTGCGCGTTCCGAAGGATGCGCTCTACGCCGCGCAGACGCAGCGCGCCGTCGAGAACTTCCCCATCTCGGGCAAGGGCCTGGAGTCGACGCAGATCGCGGCACTCGCGCGCATCAAGAAGGCCGCGGCCCTCGCGAACAAGGAACTCGGCACCCTCGACGGCGCCATCGCGGATGCCATCGCGTCCGCCGCCGACGACGTGATCACGGGCCGCTACGACGCGCACTTCCCCGTCGACACCTACCAGACCGGCTCCGGCACGTCGTCGAACATGAACATGAACGAGGTCCTCGCGAACCTCGCGACGCAGAAGCTCGGCGCACCCGTGCACCCGAACGACCACGTCAACGCGTCGCAGTCCTCCAACGACGTGTTCCCGACGTCGGTCCACATCGCCGTGACGCAGGCCCTCATCGACGACCTCATCCCGGCGCTCGACCACCTCGCGGTGGCCCTGGAGGCCAAGGCGGAGCTGTGGAAGGACGCCGTCAAGTCGGGCCGCACGCACCTCATGGACGCCACCCCCGTCACGCTCGGGCAGGAGTTCGGCGGCTACGCGCGCCAGATGCGCCTCGGCATCGAGCGCGTGCAGTCCGTGCTCCCCCGGGTCGGTGAGGTGCCGCTGGGCGGCACGGCCGTCGGCACCGGCATCAACACGCCGCTCGGGTTCCCGCAGAAGGTCATCGCGCTGCTCGCGTCCGAGACCGAACTGCCGATCACCGAGGCGAAGGACCACTTCGAGGCGCAGGCCAACCGCGACGGCCTCGTCGAGGCGTCCGGGGCGCTCCGCACGATCGCGGTCTCGCTCACCAAGATCAACAACGACATCCGCTGGATGGGCTCGGGACCGAACACGGGCCTCGGCGAGCTGCACATCCCCGACCTGCAGCCGGGCTCCTCGATCATGCCGGGCAAGGTCAACCCCGTCGTCCCCGAGGCCACGCTCATGGTCTGCGCGCGCGTGATCGGCAACGACGCGACGGTGGCGTGGGCGGGCGCCTCCGGCTCGTTCGAGCTCAACGTCGCGATCCCCGTCATGGGCACGGCGCTCCTGGAATCGATCCGTCTGCTCTCCAACGCGATGCGCGTCCTCGCCGACAAGACCGTCGACGGGCTCGAGGCGAACCTCGAGCGCAGCGCCGCGTACGCGGGCATGTCGCCGTCGATCGTGACGCCCCTGAACAAGCTGATCGGCTACGAGGCGGCCGCGAAGATCGCCAAGCACTCGGTCGCCCGAGGCATCACGGTGCGCGAGGCGGTCATCGATCTCGGGTACCTCGAACGGGGCGAACTGACCGAGGCTCAGCTCGATGAGAAGCTGGATCTGCTCTCGATGACCCACCCTGGTTGATAATCAAGGTGTGAACCGCTCACCGGCGGACGATTCCCGTCGCTCCCGCACCCTCGGCCTGGTCCTCGCCGTCGTGTGCGCCGGCTACGCCGTGGCCGCGCTCGGCGTCGGGATCGTGCACGCGGTCATCGAGCAGCCGATCACCTGGACGGCCGTCGCGGTCTACTCGCTCATCGCCGCGCTCAGCGTGCTGGTGACCGGGATCGTCGGCTGGACGGTGTTCGCCGGCGACCCCGCCGACACGGGCAGCGGCGACTCGGCGGAGTCCTTCTTCGACGCCCAGCGGCGACTCCTCGACGATGTCCGGCACGAGCTGAAGACGCCCATCACGATCGTGCGCGGACACCTCGAGGTCATGGACCCCACCGACACCGAGGACGTCGCCGCCATCCGGGAGATCGGCATCGCGGAGCTGGACCGGATGACCCGCCTCATCGGCGACATCGACCTGCTCGCCGACGTCGAGATGGACCGCCTGCCGATGGGGGACGTCGACGTCGCCGGTCTCACGCAGCGCGTGTCGGAGCTCGTGGGGGTCATCCCCGGCCACACCTGGAGCATCGAGAACACGGCCGACGCCGTCATCCGGGGCAACTCCGACCGCCTGTTGCAGGCCTGGCTGCAGCTGGCCGACAACGCCGCCAAGTACACGCCGGCGGGCGCCGCCATCGAGGTCGGCAGCGCCGTCAACGCCGGCGGTGCGCAGCTGTGGGTCCGCGATCACGGCCCCGGCATCCCGCCCGCGATGCGCCACCGCATCTTCCGCCGCTTCGACCGCGGGACGGGAAAGCGGGCGGTCGGCGGCTCGGGGCTGGGGCTGGCGATCGTCGACGCGATCGCGAAGGCGCACGGCGGCCACTGCGCCGTCTCGGACACCCCCGGTGGCGGAGCCACCTTCACCCTCGAGGTCCCCATGGGCACCCGCGCGGCTCTGCCGACGCCTGTGCGCGCCGGGGACGTCGTCATGCAGAGAGAGGCCACCGGATGACCCGCATCCTCGTCGTCGACGACGAACCGCACATCGTCTCGCTCGTCACGCGCGGCCTCCACGTCGAGGGGTACGAGACCGTCACCGCCGACGACGGTCAGGCGGCACTGGACCGCGCGCTCGAGGGCGACATCGACCTCATCGTGCTGGATGTCGGCCTCCCGAGCCTCGACGGGTTCGAGGTGCTGCGGCACCTTCGCGCCCGAGGCAGCGGCATCCCGGTGATCATGCTGACGGCGCGCAGCGCGACCCGCGACGCCATCGAGGGGCTGGATGCCGGCGCGAGCGACTACGTGCCGAAGCCGTTCGCGGTGGCCGAGCTCCTGGCCCGCGTGCGCTCCCGGCTCCGCGAGCGCACGTCCACGACCGCTCCGGTCATCCTCACGCGCGGCACCGTGACGCTCGACATCCTCGGGCGGCACGCGAGCGTCGCGGGTCGCGAGGTCGACCTGTCGGCCCGCGAGTTCGCCCTCGCGGAGCAGTTCCTCCGCCATCCCGGCGAGGTGCTCACCCGCGAGGTCCTGCTGAGCCGCGTGTGGGGGCTCGACTTCGACCCGGGCTCGAATGTCGTGGACGTCTACGTGCGGTATCTGCGCTCCAAGCTCGGCGCCGACAACATCGTCACGGTGCGCGGCGAAGGGTATCGCTGGGACTGAACGCGAAGATCCCCGGGGCCTCGCCCCGGGGATCCCGCGTCGCCGGACCGATCAGCTGAGCTCGGCCGCCTCCAGGAGCTCGGTGACGAGCGCCGCGATCGCCGAGCGCTCGGACCGCATCAGCGTCACGTGTCCGAACAGGCCGTGGCCCTTGAGCGTCTCGATGACCGAGGCGATGCCGTCGTGCCGGCCGACGCGCAGGTTGTCGCGCTGACCGACGTCGTGGGTGAGGACGACGCGCGAGTTCTGTCCGATGCGGCTCAGGACCGTCAGCAGCACGTTGCGCTCGAGCGACTGCGCCTCGTCGACGATGACGAACGCATCGTGCAGCGAGCGTCCGCGGATGTGGGTCAGCGGGAGCACCTCGAGCAGCCCGCGCTCGACGACCTCCTCGACCACGTTGCCCGAGACGACGGAGCCGAGCGTGTCGAAGATCGCCTGTCCCCAGGGGTTCATCTTCTCCTGCGCGTCGCCGGGGAGGTAGCCGAGCTCCTGCCCGCCGACGGCGAACAGGGGCCGGAACACGATGATCTTCCGCTGCTGCTGGCGTTCGAGCACCGCCTCGAGCCCCGCGCACAGCGCGAGGGCCGACTTGCCGGTGCCGGCGCGCCCGCCGAGGGAGACGATGCCGACCTCGGGGTCCAGCAGCAGGTCGATCGCGATCCGCTGCTCGGCGGAGCGGCCGTGCAGGCCGAAGACGTCGCGGTCACCGCGGACGAGCCGGTACTCCCCGCCGCCGGTCACGCGGCCCAGGGCCGATCCCCGCTCGGAGTGGATGACGAGACCCGTGTTGACCGGCAGTCCGACGACGTCGGCGCTGGAGGCCACCTCGCTCTCGTAGAGGTCGCTGACGTCATCGCCGGACACGTCGATCGCGGCGATGCCGGTCCAGCCGGAGTCGACGGCCTGCTCGGCCAGATACTCCTCCGCGTGCAGGCCGAGCGAAGCGGCCTTCACACGCATCGGGAGGTCCTTCGAGACCACGGTGACCGACTGCCCCTCCTGGGAGAGGTGCATCGCGACGGACAGGATGCGCGTGTCGTTGTCGCCCAGACGCATGCCGGCGGGCAGGACGGTCGGGTCGGTGTTGGTGAGTTCGACGCGCAGCGTGCCGTCCTCCCCCACGGGGACCGGGAAGTCGAGGCGGCCGTGCTCGACCCGCAGCTCGTCGAGGTGGCGCAGCGCCTGGCGCGCGAAGTACCCGATCTCCGGGTCGTGGCGCTTGCCCTCCAGCTCCGTGATCACCACGACGGGGACCACGACGGAGTGCTCGGCGAAACGGAAGAAGGCCCGGGGATCGCTCAGCAGAACCGAGGTGTCCAGCACGTACGTGCGGAGATCCTGGTCCGAGGCGGCTTGTCCGTGATCGGACGCGCCTTCCTGAGTGACACGGTGCTGCTTCTCTGGTGCTCGTGTGGTCACAACCCACTCCCGCCCCGGGTGGTTCACCCGGCAGTCACGAGTCGACCATTGGCCACGAGTCGTGGAGCGGCCGACCCGACCGGGCACCGTGCCCGATGTGATGAACGTACGTCCGGGGTGCGACGCTCAGCGCAACCGACACGCCGCGCCGTATTGCGGGCCGGTTAACTTCCGGAGACGACGACGTCGGTGGTGCCGGAGGTCGCCGCCTCCAGCGACATGCGCCCGGCGGAGGCTTCGGCCAGCGCGTCGCCCAGCAGCACGAATGTGTCGGCTCCCGTGCCGATGTGGGGCGAGAGGCGTATCGTGCCGCCGCGCGCCGTCGCCGTGACTCCGTGATTGGCCAGCGCCGCGGCGAGATGACCCGCCTCGGCGGGCTCGGGAGCCAGCGCGACGATGCCGGCGTGGCGCTCGCGGTCGGTCAGCACGGGCACGCCGTAGCGGTCAGCGAGCGTCATGACATCCCGCGCGCGCTCGCGCAGCTGCGCGGCGATCGCGGCGACGCCGGCGGCCTGGATCTCGCGCAGCGCGGTCGCGAGGCGCGCCGCGGCGAGCGGATCGGCGGGCGAGACGGTATAGGCCGCTGCGGTGCCCACCGGTGCGGGAACCCCGACGCTGGACAGGTCACCGTCCATCCCGCTCACGCCGGAGAGGATCGGCTCGATGCGCTCCCGCGCGCGGTCGGAGAACCAGGCGAAGCCGGTGCCGCGGCCGGCGCGCAGCCACTTGTAGCCGTTCCCGCAGACGACGTCCGCGGCGGTCCAGTCGGCCTCCACGACCCCGAACGCCTGGATCGCGTCGACGATGAGCAGCCGGTCGCCGATGACGTCGCGCACGGCGCCCAGATCGGCGAGGTAGCCGGTGCGGTAGTCGACGAGGCTCAGGGCGACGGCGGTGGTTTCGTCGGTCAGCGCCGCGCGGACCGCATCCGGGGTGACCGGCCCGTCCGGCAGGTCGTGGACGCGGAGCAGGCCGCGGGCGTCCGCCGCGCGGCGCGCCGTGACGGTGAGCGCGGGGAATTCGTGCGGCGCGACCAGGAGCTCCCCCGAGACGCCGAAGAGCGCCTGCATGAGCCCGTACGTCGTGGACGGCTGCAGCGTGACCTCGTCGCCTGCGACGCCCAGCATGGCTGCCAGGAGCTCCCGCGCCTCGCCGATGCGGGATGAGACGAGGTCGATGCCGCCGCGGCGGCCCGTCCCGAGCAGCTCGGCATCGGCCTGCGCCTCGGCGCGGACCGCGGGCGAGAGCGGACCGAAGGACGCCCAGTTGAGATACCCGGACTCCGCGTCGAAGGTCTCGAGGTAGGGCTCCAGGTCGTTCACACCGTCCATTCTGTCACGCGGACGCCGTCGATCAGCTCCCGTAGCGGCGATCCCGGGAGGCATAATCCCTGATCGCACGCAGAAAGTCGACCTTGCGGAGGTCGGGCCCCAGCGCCTCCACGAAGTAGAACTCGGAGTGCGCGGACTGCCACAGGAGGAAGTCGCTGAGGCGCTGCTCCCCCGAGGTGCGGATGACGAGGTCGGGATCGGCCTGGCCGACCGTGTAGAGGTGCTCGCCGATCTGCTCGGGCGTGAGGTTCGCGGCGAGATCCTCGAGCGACCCGCCGTCCTTCTGGTGCTGCGCGAGGATGCTGCGGACGGCATCGACGATCTCGCTGCGCCCGCCGTAGCCGACCGCGAGGTTCACGTGCAGGCCGGTGTTCTCACGGGTGCGCTCCTGCGCCGTGGCGAGCACGCGGGCGAGCTCGGCGGGCAGGATCTCCGCGCGGCCCACGTGCTGCACACGCCAGCCGGGCTCCCGGGAGAGCTCGTCGGCGAGCTCCGCGATGATCTCGATGAGATCCGCGAGCTCCTGGGTGTCGCGTTTGGTGAGGTTGTCGGTCGAGAGGAGGTAGAGCGACACGACGCGGATGCCGAGGTCATCGCACCAGCGGAGGAAGTCGTGCATCTTCGCCGCGCCGGCGCGGTGGCCCTCGGCGACCGTGGGATAGCCGGCTTGCCGGGCCCACCGACGGTTGCCGTCGATCATCATCGCGACGTGGTGGGGCACGGTCTCCGGCGTGAGCGCGCGGCGCAGGCGGGAGCTGTAGAGACGGTAGAGGAATCCCCGTCCGTCTGCAGCGCCTGAGCGTGTCACCCCCCTACGCTATCGCGCCGCCTGCCGTATGTAGTGGCAGGCATACGTCGACGCGTAGAGTCGGGCCGTGACCCCACCTGCATCGGACGCCGGCGCCGAGATGCCGGAGCTGCCGCTCATCGAAGCGGCGGCCGTCGATGCGAACGTCGAGCTGAGACCGACCTGGCGCGGCTGGATCCACGCCGGCACGTTCCCCGTCGCGATCGCCGCCGGCATCGTCCTGGTCCTCCTCGCGGACGGCGTCGCCGCCACGTGGGCCTGCGTCGTGTTCGCCGCGTCCTCGCTGCTCCTGTTCGGCAACTCCGCGCTCTACCATCGCTTCGACTGGCGACCCCGCACGAAGGCGATCCTCAAGCGGATCGACCACGCGAACATCCTGCTGCTGATCGCGGGGACGTACACGCCGCTGTCCGTGCTGGCCCTGCCGCCGGAGAAGGGCAGCCTGCTGCTCATCCTGGTGTGGTCGGGGGCTCTGGCCGGCATCCTCTTCCGCGTCTTCTGGATCGGGGCGCCGCGCTGGCTCTACGTCGCGCTGTACCTGCTGCTCGGCTGGGCCGCGGTCATGTACATGGGCGACCTGCTGCAGGCGAACGTCGCGATGATGGTCCTCGTGATCGTCGGCGGTCTGCTCTACACCGCCGGCGCCGTCGTCTACGCCTTGAAGAAGCCCAACCCGTGGCCCGGCCACTTCGGCTTCCACGAGATCTTCCACGTGTGCACGGTCCTGGCGTTCCTCTGCCACTGGACCGCAAGCCTGCTCATCGCGCTCGACCCGGTCGTCCCGTCGCTCGGCGGCTGACCAGGCGGAGGAGCCGGAACCGTCAGCGGGCGGGGTCGATGTCCTGACCGTCGACGTCGGTGGCACGCTCGGCGTCGCGGGCCTCCGCCCCCGCCTTCTCCTCGGCATCCAGCTGCTCGTTGACGTCGGCGCGGTACCCCGCCCGGCGGATCCGCCGCAGCATGTCGATCAGCAGGAAGACGACGGCGACCGCGAGGACGGCGATGGCGACGAACCCGATGAAACCGGGGGTGACGTCCTCCGGGTCGACGCCCGGAGTCCCCGACGGCGTCGGGGTCGTCGCCAGCCACAACAGCACGTCCATGGGTCCTCGTTCCTCGTCGCAAGCGAATAGCCTGGAATCCCAGCCTAGATCGGATGCCGCATGACCACCGCCGCGATCGACCGCAAGCTCGCCGACCGCTACGGGCGTTCGCGCCCGGGCGCGCGGCGCGCCCGCTGGGTCGTCATCGGGCTGGTCGCCGCGGCGCTCCTCGGCTACATCGCATGGACGACCTGGAGCACTGCGGCCGGCACGGTCGACTACGACACGACCGGCTTCACCGTGCACGACGAGCACCGCGTCAGCGTCACCTTCCAAGTCACCGCGGAACCCGGCACCGCGTTCGCGTGCGCCGTGGAAGCGCGCGACGAGGAGCACGGCGTCGTGGGCTGGCGCGTGATCGAGTACGCCGCAGAGCCGACCCGGACGCGGACCTTCAGCGAGGACGTCCCCACGACGGCCGAGGCGACGACGGGATTGGCGACCTCCTGCTGGATCCCGTAGTCTGAGAGGCACCTTCGCGCCCCGGCTGCCTGCCGGGGCGTTCGGTTTACGCCCCTCGATGCAAGGAGATGACGTGTCCAGCGACAGCACCGCGCCCTTCCTCACCCAGGACGCCTACGACCGGCTCACCGCCGAGCTCGAGCGCCTGTCGACGACGGGCCGCGAGGAGATCGCCAAGCGCATCGAGTCCGCCCGCGAAGAGGGCGACCTCAAGGAGAACGGCGGTTACCACGCGGCCAAGGACGAGCAGGGCAAGCAGGAGGCGCGCATCCGCACGCTCCAGCAGCTGTTGAAGGACGCGAAGGTCGGCGAGGCACCGGAGGCCGGCGGCGTCGTGCAGCCCGGCACCGTCGTCACCGCCGTCGTCGCCGGCGGCGAAGAGGTCTTCCTCCTCGGCAGCCGCGAGATCGCGAGCGTCTCCGACCTCGACGTCTACAGCGAGGCCTCCCCCCTGGGCGCCGCCATCCTCGGCCTCAAGGAGGGCGAGAAGACGACCTACACGGCGCCGAACGGCCGCGAGATCACCGTCGAGGTCGTCAAGGTCGCGACCTACAACGGCGAGTAAGCCTCAGTCGCGCACGACCCGCGGCTCGTAGCCGGCATCCTGCAGGATCGAGATCACCTGCGCGCGGTGCTCCTCGCCCCGCGTCTCGACGCTCAGCTGCAGGATCACCTCGCTGATCTGCATCCCTTGGCCGTGCCGGGTGTGCAGCACCTCGATGACGTTGGCTCCGGCGATCGCGAGCAGCTCCGACACGCGCGCGAGCTGGCCGGGACGATCCGGCAGCGGCACCTGCAGCGTCATGTACCGACCGGATGCCGCCAGTCCGTGCGCGACGACGCGCTGCAGCAGCAGCGGGTCGATGTTGCCGCCGGAGAGGATCGCGACGGTCGGGCCGGTCGCCGTCACCTTGCCGGCGAGGATCGCCGCGACACCCACGGCGCCGGCGGGCTCGACGACCTGCTTGGCGCGCTCGAGGAGCACGAGGATGGCGCGGGCGATGTCGTCGTCGGTGACCGTGACGACCTCGTCGACGAGGTCGCGGATGATGTCGAAGGGGATGTCGCCGGGCCGCGCGACGGCGATGCCGTCGGCGATCGTCGGCGTCGTGGCGACCGTGCGGGGCGTGCCGGCGGCGAGCGAGGACGGGTACGCGGCGGAGTTCTCCGCCTGGACGCCGATCACGCGGACCGTGCGCCCCTGCGCGGCCGCGCGGGCCTTCACAGCGGCCGCGACGCCCGCGATGAGTCCGCCGCCGCCGATCCCCACGACCAGGGTGTCGAGGTCGGGCACCTCGTCCATGAGCTCGAGGCCGAGCGTGCCCTGGCCGATGATGATGTCGCGGTGGTCGTAGGGCGGGATCAGGACCGCGCCGGTCCGCTCGGCGAACTCCGCCGCGAGCCGCAGCGGCGTCTCGACCGTCGCGCCCTCGAGGATCACCTCCGCGCCATACCCGCGGGTCGCGAGGAGCTTCGGCACGGGGACGCCGAGCGGCATGAAGATCGTCGCGGGGATGCCCAGCTTCTGCGCGGCCAGGGCGACCCCCTGCGCGTGGTTGCCGGCCGATGCCGCGACGACGCCGCGCGCCATCTCCTCCGGCGTCAGTCGCGACAGGCGGTAGACCGCGCCGCGGATCTTGAACGATCCTGTTCGCTGCAGGTTCTCGAGCTTGAGGTGCACGGGCGCCCCGAGCACGTCGGAGAGATGCTCGGAATCCTCGAGCGGGGTGTGCACGATGACGCCGCGCAGCAGGGCTGCGGCGTCCTCGAACTCGGCCAGGGTGGGATGGGTCACTTTCTTCGTCTCCGTCACGCGGGACTCCTCCTGCTGCGCGGAACGGTGCTCCAGATGAGGTCGTCCGGCGGCGGCCGCAGGCCCGTCTCCCAGCCGCGGCGCGACAGGTAGATCCAGACGACGTTGAGGAACGCGGCGAGCGGCACCGCGAAGAGGGCGCCGGGGATGCCGGCGATCATGGCGCCGCCCGCGACGACGAGGACGACCGCGAGGGGGTGGACCTTGACGGCCGAACCCATGAGGAGCGGCTGGAGGACATGGCCCTCCAGCTGCTGCACGGCGAGCACGATGATCAGCATCCACAGCGCGATCCACGGCCCGTTGTAGACGAGGGCGAGGAACACCGCGAGCGCGCCGGTGATGACGGCGCCCACGAACGGGATGAACGCGCCGAGGAAGACGAGGACGGCCACGGGGATCGCGAGAGGCACGCCCAGGAGGAAGGCGCCGAGGCCGATGCCGGTCGCATCGATGGTCGCGACGAGCAGCTGCGTGCGGGCGTAGTTGACGACCGTGACCCAGCCCTCACGGCCGGCACCGTCGACCGCGGGTCGGGCGCGCTGCGGGAACAGGCGCACGGTCCAGCGCCAGATCCCGGCGCCGTCGGCGAGGATGCACAGCAGGATGAACAGCGTCAGCAGCGCGCCGGTCACGACGTGGCCGAGGGTCGAGCCGATCGCGAGAGCCCCCGACCACAGGAGCGATGCCTGCTCCTGCACGAGAGTCCAGCCCTGAGCCAGGAGGTCGTCGATCTGCGTGGCCGTCAAGTGCAGCGGCCCCGCGATCAGGTACTGCCGGAAGTCCTCGAGAGCGCCGACGGTGCGGGTCTGGACGCCCGACCACTCCCGCGTGATCTGCCAGACGACGAGCCAGACGAGACCCGTGACGACCGCGAGCGTGCCGAGGACCGTGACGACGATCGCGAGCCAGCGCGGAAAGCGCGCGCGCAGGAGGAATCCGAACGCGGGCCAGACGAGCGCCGTGACCAGGATCGCGACGAGGAGCGGGATGACGAGCAGCTTGAGCTGGATGACGAGCCAGATCGCGACGCCGATCGCGGCGGCGATGAGGAGGAACCGCCAGGAGTAGGCAGACGCGACGCGCAACCCGCGCGGAACGCTGTCCGCGGCGTCGGAGACCACGGCCCGGGGGCGCAGGGCATCGAAGAATCCGCCGCGCGGCTTGTCTTCCTGACCGGTCACCTCGTCAGTCTAGGCGCGCGCACGTTCCTCGTCGGGCATGCGTGACGGACCCCGTCGCTAGGCTGACCGCCGTGACCGCCTCTCTCCGCGCCGCCGACGCGCGCCGCATCTCCGTCGCCGCTCAGGGGTTCGGACGCGCCGTCCCGGCAGCCGTCGGGACGCGTCAGCTCGGTGCGGCGCTCGGCCGCATGGCGACACTGCAGATCGACTCGGTCAACGTCTTCGCGCGCTCGCACTACCTGCCCCTGTTCTCCCGGCTGGGGCCCTACGACCCCGCGGATCTGGACCGCCTGCTCTTCACGCGCCGCGCGCCGTTCACCGAGTTCTGGGCGCACATGGCCTCCTTCATCCCCCGGGAGGACTGGGGGCTGTTCGCCTTCCGCATGGCTGATGCACGAGAGCGGTACGGCGCAGCCGAGGACAGCTTCCTGCAGCGCCACCGGGACATCGCCCTGTGGGTGCGCGCCGAGCTCGCCGACCGCGGGCCGCTGCGCCCGGCGGAGTTCGACCACGACCTGCGGCGGGTCACCCGCGGGCCGTGGTGGGACTGGGATGTCGTGAAGGAGACGCTGGAGATCCTCTGGCTCTGCGGGGAGGTCGCCATCGCGGGGCGACGCGGCTTCGAGCGGACCTACGCCCTCGCCGAGCAGGTCATCCCGGAGACGGCCCGCACCCCGGTGCCGCGCGCCGACGCGATGCGCGAGCTCACCCGGCGGGCCGCCCGGGCGTACGGTGTCGCGACGGCCGCCGATCTCGCCGACTACTGGCGGATCCGCGACCGTCCCGCGCTGACGGCGGCGATCGGCGACCTCGTGGACGGTGGGGAGCTCGAACCCGTGACCGTGGAGGGCTGGACGTCGGCGGGGCGGCCGCTGCCGGCCTGGCGCCACCGCGACGCCGTGCGGCCCCGCCGCATCGACGCGACGGCGGTGCTGACGCCCTTCGACCCGCTCGTGTGGTTCCGCGACCGCGCTTCGCGGCTGTTCGGGTTCGACTACCGCATCGAGATCTACACGCCGGCCGCGAAACGGCGGTACGGCTACTACTCCCTGCCGGTGCTCATCGACGATGACGTCGTGGGACGCGTCGATCTGAAGGCCGACCGGGCCGCCTCCCGCCTGCTCGTGCAGTCGGCGTGGTGGGAGCATTCGCATCCGCCGGAGACCGCCGAGCGGCTCGCCGCGCATCTGCGGTCGGCGGCCGCGTGGCAGGGGCTGGAGACGGTCTCGGTGGGCCGCTGGGGCGATGCCGCGGACGAGCTGGCGGGGGCGCTCGGCGCAGACCGGCACGAGCGGGTCGCGACCGGCTGAGGCGTCAGCGGCCGACAACCTCGACCCCGAGCCAGCGCGCGAGCTCGGCGATCTCGGCATCCACGGCGTCGGAGGTGGCCGTGTCGAAGGGGAGATCCTCGTGCAGGGCGTTGACGCGGAGGACGCCGGCCTTGAGGTCGGTCTTCGCGTCGAGCTTCCCGACGAACCGGTCGCCGTGCAGGATCGGGAGGGCGAAGTAGCCCCAGCGGCGCTGCGCCGCCGGCTTGTACATCTCCAGGATGTACTCGTAGCCGAAGACGGCCTGCAGGCGCTCGCGGTCGAAGACGAGGGCGTCCATCGGCGAGAGCAGGGCGGTGCGCGGGGCGAAGCCGTCGAGGCGCTCGAGCGCCGCGGCATCCACACGCCATGTGCCGTCGACGCCGTCGACGACGGCCTCCTCCCCCACCGTCGACGGATCGATGTCCTCCGCCGCCGCGACGAGCGCCTTCGCGCGTGCGATGCCGAGCGCGCCGAGCCGGCGCTCGACGCGCTCGCGCACGGCATCCGCGGGATCGACGTCGGGGAGGTCGGCCGGATACACCCGTTCGGCGAGGTCGAACACCCGGCCCTTCGCATCGCGCGACGATACCGCGACCTCCCCGTTCGCGACGAGGATCTCGAGCATCTGCGAGCTGTTGCGGCTGTGGGTCCAGCCGGTCGAGCGCCACGAGACCTGAGCGGTGTCCGGGATCTGCGCGGCGCGCAGCGGGCCCTCGTCACGGAGCCGCGCGAGCACGTCCTGCCGGAACGTCTCGTTCGCGCGCAGCCACTCACGCGGCTCTGCGTAGCGCGGCGACGCCGCCATCTCGTGCCGCAGGAGCGGCAGGTCGCTCATGACACGATAGGCGCCCCGCCACTCGAACACATCACGGTCGACCTCGACGGCGCGGGCGAGGTCGGCGTGCTGGTACGGCCAGCCGAGGCGGCTCCACAGGATGTGGTCGGCGCTCGGCGCGATCGCCGCCGCCGGGTCGATGTTGACGGCCGTCAGGGCGTAGATCGTCTCGACGATCCCCGCGGGACGGTGATCGTCGAGCAGCTGCGCCGCGACGGCGACGCGGCGCGCATCGGCCGCGGAGAGCTGCAGCATCCTGACCCGAGCGCTACCGGGCCGGTCTCAGAACTGGATGCGCGGCGGCTCGGCGATCGCGGCCCCGTCGACGACCTCGAAGAACTCGCGCTCGGAGAAGCCGAGGTTGCGGGCGAAGAGATTGTTCGGGAAGACCTTGATCTTCGTGTTCAGCTCGCGGACGCCGCCGTTGTAGAACCGGCGGGAGGCCTGGATCTTGTCCTCCGTGTCGACGACCGACTGCTGGAGCTGGAGGAAGTTCTGGCTGGCCTGCAGCTGCGGGTACGCCTCGGCGACCGCAAACAGCGACTTCAGCGCCTGCTGCATGTGACCCTCCGCGACGCCCGCGTCGGCGGGCGAACCGGCGGTGAGGGTCTCCGCACGAGCGCGCGTCACGTTCTCGAAGACGGCCTTCTCATGCGCCGCGTACCCCTTGACCGCCTCGATGAGGTTCGGCAGCAGGTCGGCGCGACGTTTCAGCTGGACGGTGATGTCGCTCCACGCCTCATCCACCCGCACATTGAGCGCGACCAGCGAGTTGTACGTGGCCCACAGGTAGATCCCGACGATCACGATCAGACCGACGACGATCAATACCGGGATCAGCCATTCCATAGCACTCCCATCGATATGTTGTTCATCCTATCCACGGTGACGACAGGCGACCCACCCCGCTCGGGTACTCCCAGCCGTTACCCACCGAGTACGCGCGAGAGGTAGGCGTTGCGGAAGAGGCGGTCGGGGTCGAGGCGGTCGCGCAGCGCCACGAAGTCGTCGAATCGGGGGTAGCGCTCCCGGAGCGCGGCGGCGTCGAGAGTGTGCATCTTCCCCCAGTGCGGGCGCCCGTCGTGGGCGAGCATCACCTCTTCGACGGCCGCGAAGTACCGGGCCGGATCGGCCTTCGCGTAGCGGTGGACGGCGATGTAGCCGGACTCCCGGCCGTGCGCCGTGGACAGCCACAGGTCGTCGGGCGCGGCCGTGCGCACCTCGACGGGGAACTCGATCCGCCAGCCGCTCTCGGTGATGACCCGCTGCACGGCGCGGAAGGCGTCGGGCAGCCGCTCGAGCGGGACGGCGTACTCCATCTCGCGGAACCGCACGCCGCGCGAGGTCGCGAAGACGCGGTGCGAGCGGTCGGAGAAGGTGCGGTTCCCCCAGACCGACGCGGAGACCCGGTTGATCGTGGGGATGAGCGGGGGCACGACGTGTCCCAGTGAGCAGACGGCCTGGTGGAGCGTGTTGCCGAGCAGGCTGTCGTCGATCCACGCGCGGACGGGGTGCTGCGGGGCCACCGGCTCGTCGCCGGCCAGGCGTGTGTTGGTCTTGGTGAGCGCGGCATCCGTGTGCGGGAACCAGTAGAACTCGAAGTGATCGGCAGCGGCGGCCCGCGCGCGGAGGCCGCCCAGGACCTCGGCCATCGGCTCCGGTCGCTCGACGGCGCGCAGGCCGAACGCGGGGACGCACTGGAGGGTGACGTCCACGAGCACACCCAGAGCGCCGAGGCTCAAGGCGACGGCCGGGAGGAGGTCGCTGTTCTCGTCCTCCGAGACGGTGAGCAGCTCCCCGTCGGCGGTGACGAGGGTCGCCGCCACGACCTGCGTGGCGATGCCGCCGAAGCCGAGGCCCGTGCCGTGCGTCCCCGTCGAGATCGCGCCGGAGATGGACTGGCGGTCGATGTCGCCGAGGTTCGGCATCGCGAGCCCGTACGGCTTCAGCAGCGCGGGGATGCGGTGCAGGCGCGTGCCGGCGAGGAGGCGCACGCGGGAGCGCTCACGGTCGACGTGGATGAGACCCGAGAGGTCCGCGAGGTCGAGCAGCACTCCGGGCGCCACCGCGATGCCGCTGAAGCTGTGCCCCGCGCCGACCGCCTTGACCGACAGTCCGCGCACCGCGGCGGCGTGCACCGAGCGGCGCACGGCGGCCACGGTCGTGGGGAACTCCACGAGCACCGGGCGGACCCGTTCGGTGCGCCCCCAGTTCTCCCACATGCCGCCGGGTCGTGTCACAGGAAGCTCTTCCCTTCGCCTCGATACGTGGGCACGTCGCCGACGACCGCATCGCCGGCGACCAGGTGGAAGCGATCGACGCGCTCGGCGAGCTCGCCGCTCTTGGCGTGGCGGAACCAGACGCGGTCGCCGGCGGAGAGGGATCGCGCGGCCTCGCCGCGGAGCGGTGTCTGCACCTCTCCGGCGCCCTCACGACCCAGTGTCTGCAGGCCCTGCGGCCACGCCGGCAGCGGCTGGCGGGAGGCGAGCGGTGGGCCGGAGGCGATCCACCCGCCGCCGAGGACCGTGACGATGTCGGGTGCGGGCTTGCGGACGACCTCGAGGGCGAAGGCCGCCGCCGGCGCCGGGCTGAATGCGCGGTAGCCGTCGAAGAGATGGCCCGCGAGGAGGCCGCTGCCGGCCGTCGTCTCGGTGACGGCGAGGTCGGATGCCGTCGTCTCGAGCGAGCCGGTGCCGCCGCCGTTGACGAACTCGAGCGGAGCGATGTCGCGCAGCGCCGCGACGATCTCGCCGCGGCGGTGGCCGAGCTCGTGGCCGGAGCGCCGCTGCATCCATCGCACGACGGTGTCGCCCGAGCCGGCGGCATCCGGCTGGCCGGCGATCTGCGCCTCGTACATCATGAGCCCGACCAGCGCGAAGCCGTCGCGCCGGACGATCGCGCGGGCGAGGCGCTGCACCTCGGCGACCTCGTGCACGGGCGAGCGGCGTACGCCGATGTGCCCGAGGACCGGGGCGCGCCAGGACGCGTCCACGTCGATCGCCACCCGGAGGGCGGGACGCCGCGCCGGCGGGACGACGGCATCGATCAGGTCGAGCTGGGCGAGGTCGTCGACCATGAGTGTGATGCGCTCCGCCGCCACGTGGTCGGCGGCCAGTGCGGCGATCGCCGCGCGGTCGACGCTCGGGTAGCCGAGCACGACGTCGTCGTGGGACTCGGCGAGCCAGAGCGCCTCGGGCAGGGTGAAGGCGAGGATGCCGCGGTAGCCGGAGAGGGCGAGCGTCGCGTCGAGCACGTCGCGCACGCGGATCGACTTGCTCGCGACCCTGATCGGCACGCCGCTGGAACGGACCACGAGGTCGAGGGCGTTGTAGCGGAGCGCGTCCAGATCGATCGTCGCGATGGGTCCCGAGAGGTCGGCGATCGCGGCCGATCGGGCCGCCCAGTAGGTCGCGGGCTCGCGCCACGGCTCGGTGCCGGCGGGTCGGCCGAGGAGGTCGAGGCTCATGGGCGGGCGGGCTCCGTGACGTGGCGGTGGGCGGCGGGTTGGGACCCGGTCCGACGCACGGTGGTTCCCGGTGTCGATCGAGTCCGTGCGGCCACATTACCGCCCGCGCCGGACCGCGCGACGCGACGCATATGCACGGCGCGTGCATCCCGGCAGGGCGGGCACGGGCCGGTATCGTCGCACACGTGGACCAGACCGACCCCCCGCGACCTCAGGAGCCCTCGACCGAAACGGCCGTGTGCGTCGTCCTCGGGTACGACTGAACCCTGGCCGCGCGCCTGCCGTTCAGCTGCCGGGGCGCACGAGAAGCGAGTCGCCGACCGTCTCGGCATCCATGTCTCGGTCTACCTCGAGCGCGGGGTCGATGATCTCGACGGATGTTCCATCAGGTCCGGTGCCGCGCATGCCGAGGCCGCCGCACGCCACCACGCCCATCACGGCGGGTCCGAGAAAGCGGAGGCGATGTCGCATGCCGCGAGCATAGCGACAGCCCGTGCCCCCACTGGGACTCGAACCCAGACTGAAGCGATTTTAAGTCGCCTGCCTCTGCCGTTGGGCTATGGGGGCGTGGCCGGCGTCGCCGCCGGTCACGCCCCCACGCTAGCCGGTCAGCCGGCGGACTTCGCCGCGGCGGGAGTCTTCGCGGCGGCCTTCTTCGCCGGTGCCTTCTTCTCGGGCGCGGCGGGAGCCACAGCCTCCGGAGCGGCCGGACGCGGGCGTGCGGCGAACTCCTCGAAGACGTAGCGCGGGTTCTGCACCGTCTGCAGCGACACGTTGTCGCGCGTCAGCCAGAAGTTCTGCCACCAGTCGCCCACGACGCGGAACTTGCGCTCCCACGACGGCATCGCCATGCCGTGGTAGCCGCGGTGCGCGACCCACGCGACGAAGCCCTTGAGCGCGAGCTTGCCAGACTGGAAGACGCCGTTGTAGAGCCCGAGGCCGGCGACGGCACCGAGGTTCTTGTGGACGTACTCGCGGGGCAGCTCGTCGCGGAGGACCGCGGTGAGGTTCTTCGCGAGCAGCTTCGCCTGACGCACGGCGTGCTGTGCGTTCGGGACGCAGTAGCCGCCGACCCCGCCACCGGTGAGGTCGGGGACGGCGGAGACGTCGCCGGCCGCCCAGGCGCCCTCGACGATCTCCTCCGGCGTGCCGACACGGAGGTCGGCGCGGGTGCGGATGCGGCCGCGCTCCTCGACGGGCAGGTCGCTGCCGCGGACGACGGTGGGGTTGGCCATGACGCCCGCGGTCCAGATGATGAGATCGGTGGGCAGCACCTCGCCGGTGGAGAGCTCGACGTTGCCGTCGACGGCGCCGGTGACCTGGGTGTCCAGGTGCACGTAGGCACCGCGCTTGGCGAGGTCCTTGAGCACCCACTCGCTGGTCTTCAGCGAGACCTCGGGCATGATGCGGCTCATCGCCTCGATGAGGTGGAAGTGCGTGTCCTCGAAACGGAGCTGCGGGTAGTCCTTCAGCAGCGAGGATGCCAGTGCGCGGACCTCCGCGAACACCTCGATGCCGGCGAAGCCGCCGCCGACGACGACGACGGTGAGCAGGCGGTCGCGCTGCGGTCCGGGAGGCAGGTTGGAGGCGCGCTCGAAGTTCGTGAGGATGCGGTCGCGGATCGCGACGGCCTCCTCGATCGTCTTCAGCCCGATCGCGTTGTCGGCGATGCCGGGGATCGGGAAGGTGCGTGAGACGGCGCCGGCCGTGACGACGATCTGGTCGTACGGCTCCTCCCAGGAGTCGCCGACCTCGGGCGTGATCGTGGCGACGCGGTTCGCGTGATCGATCCCGGTGATCTTGGCCGTGACGACCCGGGTCTTCTTCAGGTGGCGGCGCAGCCCCACGATGACGTGACGCGCCTCGATCTCACCCGCGGCCACCTCCGGGAGGAAGGGCTGGTAGGTCATGTACGGGAGCGGGTCGACGATCGTGACCTCGGCTTCGCCCTTGCGGAGGTGCTTCTCGAGCTTCCACGCGGTGTAGAAGCCCGCGTAGCCGCCTCCGACGATGAGGATCTTGGGCACAGTGCTAGTCACAGTCGGAAGAACTCCTTGTATCAACGGCTCGGCGTACGCGACTCGCGCGCCGATCTGATGCGTCGGACAGCAGCGGTGACGCCGAGCGCCACCATTATAGCCGCCAGGGTTCCGGCGACGAGCGGGACAGTCCCGTAGCGGAGGGTCTCCGGGCTCGGCAGCAGGGGCGAGCCGGGCCGGGCCGCGGGATCTGCGACGGGCAGCGGCGGGATCTCCACGGGGGCGACGGTGGGTGTCGGCAGCGGCGTCGCCTCCGCCCGCCGGTACACCCGGATCCACTCCTGAAGGCTCCCCATCGGGTTGGCGCTCACGGCCGTGACGGGCGTCTTGACGGCGGCCGCGGCGTCGATGAGGCCGTAGCCGTACAGCGCGTTCGGGACGCTCGTGACCCCCGGCACGCGCTTGGCGGTGCGGATGAGCCGGTTGATGACGTTCGCCGCGTCGAGGTCGGGGTGCGCCGAGCGGACGAGCGCGGCGATCCCCGCGACGATGGGCGCCGCGCCGCTCGTGCCGTTCCAGAGCACCATCTGGCCGTCCGCGGAGACGCCGAGGAGCTCCTCGCTCGGCGCCGAGATGCCGATCGTGATGCCCTGCGTCGAGGCCTCGCGACTGGCCCTGCCGGCCTTGTCGACGCCGGCGACGGTGAGGACCCCGGGGATGGTCGCGGGCGCCCCGACGATGTCGGTGCCGCTGCCCTTGTTCCCGGCGGCGACGACCACGACCACGTCGTGCTCGAACGCGTACAGGAACGCGTCATCCCAGCTCTCGTCCCAGTCCAGCGTGTTGGTCGTGAACGACAGGTTGATGATGTCGGCCCCATGGTCGACGGCCCAGCGCATCGCGTCGGCGACCTGGTCGACGAAGGGGACGGATGCCGACGCGCCGAAGCCGATCGACAGCGACAGGAGGCTCGCCTCCGGAGCGACGCCGATCATGCCGGCGTCCGCGCTCGTGCCGCGTCCCGCGGCGAGGGATGCCACCCAGCTGCCGTGGTTCGCGTCGACGGCGCCGACGGGTGTCCGTCCGTCGGGCGAGCCGACCCCGGAGAAGTCCTTGCCGCCGGCGACGGCGCCGGCGAACTCGACGGGAGTCCGGCCGATCCCGGTGTCGATGACGGCGATCGTGACGCCCTTGCCCTTGGCGGTCTTCCAGGCCTCGCGCACACCGTAGTCGTCGAGCCAGTACTCGGCGGCGCGGGTCGGGTCGGTGTCGGCGGCGGGGGCCGCGGGCGCCTCGTCCACGGGCGCCGCGGTGGCCGCGGTCGATCCGACGGCACCGGCACTCAGTGCGAGCGTCACGACGAAGGCGGCCGCGAGCCGCGCGAGGCGCGCCGTCACGTCGCCGTCCGCGGGTTCGCGCACGTGCACCGCTCGCGGGACCAGTCGCCGCGTGCGAGGGCACGGTCGCCGATCGGGTTGACGCCGGGACCGGCGGCCAGGGCGTGCCCGGCGAGGGCGTGCAGGCACTTCACGCGGGTCGGCATGCCGCCGGCCGAGATGCCGGCGATCTCCTCGACCTCGCCGTAGGCCGCCCGGTCGGCCAGGTACGCGGCGTGCGCGGCGGCGTACTCGGCCTGCAGGTCGTCGTCGGCGGCGAGCTCGTCGGCGAGTTCGCGCATGACCTGCGTGGCCTCCAGCGCCGACATCGCCGCGGTCGCGCCGGGGTGGGTCAGGTAGTAGAAGGTGGGGAACGGCGTGCCGTCGGGAAGACGCGGTTCCGTGGCCACGACGGTCGGGTTGCCGCACACGCAGCGGGCCGCGACGCCGACGACGCCGCGCATGGGCCGGCCGAGCTGCTCGCGCATGACGTCGAGGTCGGCGGGTGTCGCAGGCGTCAGGTGTGGCACCCGTCCAGGGTACCGGCCGTCACCTGGCCGGACGCTGGGTCGGGCGGCCGCCGGGCGCGGTCCGGCTGTGCCGGGGTCAGTCCTCGACGGCGACGGAGCGGGCCAGGCCCGCGTTCGCGACGGAGCGCACGAACTGCGTCATCCAGTCGGTCGTCGTCTCTTCGACGTCCTCGCTCACGGGCGCCTGCTCGGGCGGGATGGTGCCCTGCGGGAGGTCGTCGTCGACGAGGTAGACCACCTCGCCGGGCTTGACGTAGTACAGGCGCTCGCGCGCCTGCGACGTGATGTAGGCGGGATCCGCCCAGCGGTCGCGCTCGGCCTCGAGGGCCACGACCTGCTCCTCGCTCAGCCGCACGCTCTCCTGCAGCGCGGCGATCTGCTGCCGCTGGTCGAGGTACGTGCCGATGGTCGGCACGAGCGCGAACGCGGCCAGCACGACGAGGCCCAGCATGATGCCGGAGAAGGCCGAGAGGCGCACTCCCCCGACCCAGTCGCGCACGTCGACCGTGCGGCGGGAAGGGGAAGGGGGAGCCGTCGTCTTGACCACGGCTCCCCCTCTCCTCGATCTGTCAGGCCTTGTAGCGCGGGAAGGCGGCGCGGCCGATGAACTCCGCCGCGTCACCCAGCTCCTCTTCGATGCGCAGAAGCTGATTGTATTTCGCGACGCGCTCGCTGCGAGCGGGCGCGCCGCTCTTGATCTGACCCGAGTTGACGGCGACCGCGAGGTCGGCGATCGTCGTGTCCTCGGTCTCTCCGGAGCGGTGCGAGAGCATCGTCGTGTAACCCGAGCGGTGCGCGAGATCGATCGCGTCGAGCGTCTCGGACAGCGTGCCGATCTGGTTCACCTTGACCAGCAGTGAGTTGGCGGCGCCGAGCTCGATGCCCTTCGCGAGGCGCTCCGGGTTCGTGACGAACAGGTCGTCGCCGACGAGCTGCACGCGCTTGCCGAGCTTCTCGGTCAGCGCGGTCCAGTTCTCCCAGTCGTCCTCGGCGAGCGCGTCCTCGATCGTGACGATCGGGAACGAGTCGACGAGGTCGATGTAGTAGTCGATGAGCTGGTCGGCGTTCCAGTCCTTCTTGTCGAGGCGGTACACGCCGTCCTTGAAGAACTCCGTCGCCGCGACGTCCAGGCCCAGGGCGATGTCGGCGCCCGGCGCGAAGCCGGCCTTCTCGATCGCCTTGACGAGGAACTCGAGGCCCTCGCGGTTGCTGGGGAGGTCGGGTGCGAAGCCGCCCTCGTCGCCGAGGCCGGTCGCGTAGCCCGCGGCCTTGAGCTCGCCCTTGAGGACCTGGTAGACCTCGGCGCCCCAGCGCAGCGCCTCGGAGAAGTTCGCCGCGCCGATGGGGGCCAGGAAGAACTCCTGCATGTCGATGCCGTTGTCGGCGTGCTCGCCGCCGTTGATGACGTTGAACAGCGGAACGGGCAGGACGTGCGCGTTGGGGCCGCCCAGGTAGCGGAACAGCGGCAGGTCGGCGCTGTCCGCGGCGGCCTTCGCGACGGCGAGGGAGACGCCGAGGATGGCATTCGCGCCGGTGCGCGACTTGTTCTCGGTGCCGTCGGTCTCGATGAGGATCTCGTCGATGATGCGCTGCTCGGCGGCATCCACGCCTTCGATGGCGGGGCCGAGCTCGTCGATGACGGCGGCGACGGCCTTCAGGACGCCCTTGCCTCCGTATCGGCTCTTGTCGCCGTCGCGAAGCTCATACGCTTCGAACGCTCCGGTTGATGCGCCGGAGGGGACAGCCGCACGCTGGACGATTCCGTCGTCGAGCAGCACCTCCACTTCGACGGTCGGGTTGCCACGCGAATCCAGGATCTCGCGTGCGCCTACAGCCTCGATCAGTGCCACAGGGGTACTCCTTGCTTGTGGAGGATGGATCACGGAGCGTCGTCGGTCCGCGTTCGAGTCTAGTGATGCCGGTGGCGGGGCCGCAGGGCACCGGCCGGATCAAAGGACGAGCGCGACGGCGACGCCGTCCCAGCCCTTCGCGTCGAGCGTCTGCAGCGCCGTCGCATCGAACCGCGGGTCGGTCCCCAGCATCCGGAGCCCCGCACGGACCCCGACGATCTGCGGGTCGTCGTCGCCGGCGTCTGCGATCCGGCCCGACCGCACGACGTTGTCGACGATGACGACGGTGCCCGGGCGGCCGAGACGCGCGGCCCAGTCCAGGTAGATCGTGTTGGACTCCTTGTCGGCGTCGATGAAGACCAAGTCGAAGGGCTCCTCCCCCACGAGGGTGGGGAGGACGTCGGCGCCCCGCCCGACCCTGATCTCGACGCGGGCGCCGACGCCGGCGCGGTCGAGGTTCTCCCTGGCGAGGGACGCGTTCCGCGGCTCGGCCTCGATCGTGACGACGCGGCCGTCTTCCGGGAGGGCGCGGGCCAGCCAGATCGTCGAGTAGGCGCCGAGGGTGCCGATCTCGAGCACACGGCGGGCGCCGGCGATGCGGGCGAGGAGGTGCAGGAGCTTTCCGTTCACGGGGGCGACCTCGATGGCGGGCAGATCGGCCGCGTTCTGCCGCCGCACGGCCTCTTCGAGGGCGGGGTCGTGGCCGACGAGCGTGTCGGCGAGGTAGCGGTCGACGGCGCGCCACGTGTCGCGGTGGGGCAGCGGATCGGTCATACGCCCAGCCAACCGCACGCTCGCGTCGCGCGCCAGGTGCGGGCGGGATTGTCGGGTGCGGACAAGCGACGTGCGCCCGGCCGGGCGGCCCGGCACACTGACCGGATGCGTGTGACCCCGCGCCGACTCGCCGTCGGCATGAGCCTCTGGTTCCCGAACCTCTTCAGCGGCATCCGCGTCAAGGAGTTCTCCGCCGACTGGACGAGCGCTCGCGTCGAGCTGCACGTCAATCCGGTGACCCGCAACTTCGTCGGCACCGCGTTCGGCGGGTCGCTGTCGGCGATGACCGATCCGTACTTCTTCATGCTCGTGATGCACCAGCTGGGCCGGGACTACGTCGTGTGGGACACGCGCGGCGAGATCGAGTTCCTGACGCCGGGGCGCGGCGTCCTGACGGCGGACTTCGAGGTCTCGCGGGAGAAGGCCGAGGAGTTGCGCGAGCGCGCCCGCGGCGGTGCGAAGGTGCTGGAGTGGTTCGAGACCGAGATCACCGACCGGTCCGGCACCGTCGTCGCGCGCGTCCGCCGCGAGGTGTACGTGCGTGAGAAGCGACGCGTGACGCAGGCGCGCGGCTGAGCGTCAGCCTCCGAGGTCGGCGACCGTGGTCGCGATGCGGCGCTCCCGGGTCTCCGGCCGCTTGGCCTCGGTGACGGCGCGGGCCAGCTCTTTGCGCTGCGAGGGCGGCAGCGCGTCGAACGCGGCGCGGACGCCGGCGGCGGCCAGCGCCGCCGCCAGGTCGTCGGGCAGCTCCACGGCGCGCTCGGCGGCATCCAGTTCGATGGTCGCCTCGACCTCGTCGCCGATCGCGACGCCGAGCTGATCGCGTGCGGCCTTCGAAAGCCCGATGAGGTTGCGCCCGCCCATGACCGCCAGCCGGAGGCGGGCCGAGCGGTCGCCGATCGCGACGAGGACGGCGGCGCGCTTCCCGCCCCCGAGCTCCGCGACCTGCGCATCGGTGAGCTCGATGGCGGTGGCGGGGCCGTTCGCGGGCAGGACGGTGCGGACGTGAAGCGACATGACGACGATCATGCCCGACCTGGCGAGCGCTCGGAAGGCGCCGGAGCGGGTGAGGTCAGGACAGGGGCTTGAGCTCCAGCCCGGCGCGCGACGCGCCGGCGGTGACGGCGGCGAACGAGGTGTAGCCGTCGGATGCGGCGCGCTCGAGCAGCGCCTTGAGGTTCTTGGTGCGCTGTTCGAGGCGCACGCGTGCGCCCTCGGCGACGAAGGCGGCCTTCAGCGCGATGAGCTCGGCGACCGGGACGTCGCGGTCGTGCACGAGGACGACGGCAGCCGCATCCACGCCCGCGGGATCCGGGACGAGGTCGACGATCCGCTCGAACCCGATCGAGAAGCCGACGGCGGGCACGTCCTGGCCGAGGAACCGGCCGATCATGCCGTCGTAGCGGCCTCCGCCGCCGAGCGAGGACTCGACGGACGGGTGCGCGAGTTCGAAGATCGTGCCGGTGTAGTACCCCATGCCGCGGACGAGGAACGGGTCGAAGAGGAGCGGGATGTCGCCCGCCCCGCCGCGCGCGGCGGCGACCGCCTCGCCGATGCCCACGAGGTGCGCCACGACGTCGTCGGCCGCTCCCTCGGGCAGGGCCTTGCGGATCTGCCCTTCCCCGTAGGGCCGGAACTCCCGCGTCTGCGGGCGGCGGAGGAAGGCCGCGAATGCGGCGACGGCGTCCGCGGTCGCGCCGCGGTCGGTGAGTTCGGCGATGACCCCGTCGGGGCCGATCTTGTCGAGCTTGTCGATCGTGATGAGGACGCCGGGGCGCTCGTCGGCGGTGAAGCCGAAGCCGTCCAGCATCCCGTCGAGGATGCGGCGGTCGTTGATCCGGATGCTGCCGCCTTCCAGGCCCAGCGCGTCGAGGGTGTCGAGGCTCGCGACGATGAGCTCGGCCTCGGCGCGTGCCGTGGCGTCACCGATGATGTCGATGTCGCACTGCACGAACTGGCGGTAGCGACCCTTCTGCGGCCGCTCGGCGCGCCAAACCGGCGCGATCTGGATCGAGCGGAAGACGGTGGGCAGGTCGCCCCGATGGGTCGCGTAGAAGCGCGCGAGGGGCACCGTGAGGTCGTACCGGAGTCCCAGGTCGCTGAGGGCTGCCGGATCCTCGGCGGCGGCGCGGATGCCGTCCGCGTCGAGGCCGCGGCGCAGCAGAGTGAACGCGAGCTTCTCGTTGTCGCCGCCGATGCCGGCGTGCAGCTTCGCGTAGTCCTCCACGACGGGCGTCTCGATCTCGTCGAACCCGTGCGCGCGGTAGCGCTCACGGATGACGGCGAGGACGCGCTCGCGGCGGGCCTTGTCGGCGGGGAGGAAGTCGCGCATGCCGCGCGGCGGGTTCACGGATGCCACACGACGATTCTCTCAGGTGGCGGTCGCCTCACGCGCCCGCGTCCCGTCAGGGGCCTGTGCCCAGCTCGGTCGCGCGGATCTCCGCCTCCAGCACGCGGAGGCGCTCGCGCAGGGCGCGCTCGGCATCCCAGCCCTGCGCCCGCGCGGCCCCGACGAGGGCGAGAAGCCGGTCGCCGAGCTCTGCCTCATCGCGCGGCGGTGGCGTGTCAGCGGAGGCGTCGTCGACGCCGGCCTGCGCGGCCTTGCCGAGGAGCTTCTGCGCGAGCGCGAGCGACGGCATGTGCCCGGAGACGCCGTCCAGGACGCTCGTGCGCGCGCTCTTCTCCGCGGCCTTGGCCGCGTTCCAGTGCACGAGCACCTCCTCCGGGGTCCGGGCGACCGCGTCGCCGAACACGTGCGGGTGCCGGCGCACCATCTTCTCGGTGAGGCCGCGCGCGACGTCGTCGATGTCGAACGGGTCGTCGGCGTCGCGGGAGGCGATCTCGGCGTGGAACAGCACCTGCCAGAGGAGGTCGCCGAGCTCTTCGCGGAGCTCTGAGCGCGTGCCGACCTCGACGGCGTCGATGAGCTCGGCCGCCTCTTCCACGAGGTAGGGCACGAGCGCGCGGTGGTCGATCTGCTGGGTCCAGACGCAGCGGTCGCGGACGGAGCGCATCGTCTCGGCGGCGGCCCGCAGCGGATCGGCGGTGGCCTCGGTCATGCGGCGGCTCCTTGGGGTCTCAGGCGGCGGGGGGCTCAGACGGCGGCGGCGCTCAGGCGACGATGGTACGCGGCCCGCCAGGCCACGAGGGCGGACGAGGCCACGACGGCGACCGCGGATCCCGCGAGGACGCCGAGCGTCGCGTGGTCGCGGACGACGGCGTCCGCCGGGAAGGCGAGGTTCGCGAGCAGCAGCGACACCGTGAACCCGATGCCGCCGAGCGCCGCCGCGGCGGCGAGGTCGCCGAGCGCGAGCCGCCCCGAGGGACTGCCGAACAGTCGCTGCGCGAGTGCGCCGCCCGCGACGATCCCGACGAGCTTGCCGACCGGCAGCGCGACCGCGACACCCCAGAACGCCGGCGACACCGCGCCGCCGACGGCCGGGATCGCGACGAGGGCGGCCGAGAGCGCGAAGAGCGGCAGCACCAGGCCGTTCACGAGCGGCTCGAGCGCGTGGCGGGCCCGCACCGCCGATCCCTGCGCCATCGCGAGCCCCAGCAGAACGCCGGCGATCGTCGCGTGCACGCCGGAGGCGAGGACGAAGAGCCAGGTGGCGATGGCGAGGACGCCGATGACGACCCAGAACGCCGGCGTCATCCTGTCGTCGCGCACGCGGGTGAGGACGGCGACGGCCGCCGTCGTGACGAGCGCGCCGAGGAGCCAGCCGGCCTGCACGTCGTGGGCGAACAGGACGGCGATGAGGAGGATGCCGATGAGGTCGTCGAGGATCGCCAGCGCCAGGAGGAAGACCCGGACGGCGCTCGGGAGGCCCCGACCGAAGACGGCCAGCACCCCGAGCGCGAACGCGACGTCCGTCGCCGTGGGGATCGGCCACCCGGCGGCCTGGTCCCCCGCCCCGCTCACGCCCACGATCGTCAGGTAGACCGCGACCGGGACGAGGACGCCGCCGAGGGCCGCGACGGCGGGCTGCGCGGCCCGGCGGATGCCCGCCAGCTCCCCCTGCGTGAGTTCGTACTGCAGTTCGACGGACACCGTGAAGAAGAACACGGCCAGCAGGCCGTCGGAGATCCAGTGTCCGACCGACAGGTCCAGGGGCGTCCCGGGGATGCCGAGGTGGGCGTTCTGGACGGCGAACGCCGCGTCGGCGAGCGGGCCGTTCGCAAGGACCAGTCCCGCCACGGCGGCGGCCAGAAGGAGGATGGCGGGGAAGCGGGCGGAGCGCAGCAGCGACATGCGAGCCTTTCGGGGGTCGGCGGACGAGCGCCGACCAGACTTCCCGGCTCACCTGCCCGCGAGTGTAACCGGTCACTCCGGAGCGCGCGGGGCCGTTAGCGTTGAAGGATGCGAGAACCCACGCGCACCGAGGCCATCGACCTGGTCGGCCGCGCCGACGCCGAGCAGGAGCTTCCCGAGCGGATGCGGGCCGACGTCCGCCTGCTCGGCGGCCTCCTCGGGCAGGTGCTGCGCGAGAGCGGGTCGCCGGGCCTGTACGACGACGTCGAACGGTTGCGCCTCGCGACGATCGCGGCGTACACCGACGAGTCGCCGGAGGCCTACGCCCGCGCGGCGGAGATCGCCGAGTCGTTCACGGTCGAGCGCGCCGACGAGGTCGCCCGTGCCTTCACGGTGTACTTCCACCTCGTGAACCTCGCCGAGGAGTTCCAGCGGGTCCGCGTCCTGCGCGAGCGCGACGGGCGGCCCGACAAGGAGGACGCCACCGACTCCGTCGCGGCGGCGTTCGTGCGCCTGGCCGCGGAGGTCGGCGACGACACGGCGCTCCGCCGCCTGCAGACCCTCCGCTTCCACCCCGTCTTCACGGCGCACCCGACCGAGGCTCGGCGCCGCGCCGTCTCGACGAGCATCCGCCGGCTCGCGGGACTCCTCCGCGAGTACGACGCGTCGCTGCGCGGCGGGGCGGACGAGCGCCGCGCCGGCCGCCGGATGCTGGAGGAGATCGACATCCTCTGGCGCACGGCGCCGCTCCGCGCAGAGAAGCCGTCGCCGACCGACGAGGTGCGCGCCATCATGGCGGTGTTCGACGAGACGCTGTACACCGCGGTGCCGCACGTGTACCGCCGCGTCGACGACGCTCTGCAGGGCCCCGCCGCGGGCGGGCGGGCGCCGGTCGTGCGCCCCTTCGTGCGACTCGGGACGTGGGTCGGCGGCGACCGCGACGGCAACCCGTTCGTGACGGCCGCCGTCACGAAGAAGGCCGCCGCCATCGCCTCCGAGCACATCCTGCGAGGCCTCGAGCGCACGGCCGACACGGTCGCCCGCGCACTGACGGTCTCGGCCGAGACGACACCGCCGAGCGCAGGGCTCACCGCGCTCTGGCAGCGGCTCGCGGCCGCCGACGAGGAGGGCGCCGCCGACGCGCTCAAGCGGGCCGCCGCGGAGCCGCACAAGCGCGTCCTCATGCTCCTCGCCCGGCGGATCGCGGCCACCCGGGCGCGCGACGCGGACCTCGCCTACCGCGACCCGGCCGACCTCCTCGCAGATCTGCGGACCGTCCAGGCCTCCCTCGTCTCCGGCGGCGCCCCGCGGCAGGCCTACGGCGGACTGCAGCAGCTGCTCTGGCAGGTCGAGACCTTCGGGTTCCACCTCGCCGAGCTGGAGGTGCGTCAGCACTCGGCCGTGCACGAGAAAGTGCTCGCCGAGTGCGAAGCCGGCGGCGCGCTCAGCGCGCAGGCCGAGGAGGTGCTGGAGGTCTTCCGCACGATCGCGCAGATCCAGAAACGCTACGGGCCCGGCGCCGCCGGTCGCTACATCGTCTCGTTCACCCGCACCGCCGCCGATCTCGCCGCCGTGCACGCGCTCGCGCGGCACGCCGTCGGCTCGGCCGGCCGGATGCCGGTACTCGACGTCATCCCGCTGTTCGAGACGTTCGCCGACCTCCAGGCCGCACCCGAGGTGCTCGCCGAGATCGTGGAGCACCCCGACTTCGCCGCCCGGCTGGCGGCGACCGACCGGCGCCTCGAGGTCATGCTCGGCTACTCCGACTCGTCGAAGGACGTCGGCCCGGTCGCAGCGAACCTCGCCCTGTACGAGGCGCAGGCGAAGATCGCCGCGTGGGCGCAGGAGAACGACATCGCCCTCACCCTCTTCCACGGCCGTGGCGGCGCCCTCGGTCGCGGCGGCGGGCCCGCGAACTCCGCGATCCTCGCCCAGCCCCCGCACTCCGTCGACGGCCGGTTCAAGCTCACCGAGCAGGGCGAGGTCATCTTCGCCCGGTACGGCGACCCCGCCATCGCGATGCGGCACATCGACCAGGTCGCCGCGGCGACCCTGCTGGCATCCGCCCCCTCGATCGAGAACCGCAACCGCGCCGCCGCAGAGCGGTACGCGGACGTGGCCGCGACGATGGACACGGCGTCGCGGGAGCGCTTCTTCTCGCTCGTGAAGGCGCCCGGCTTCGCGCCGTGGTTCGCCACCGTGACGCCCATGGAGGAGATCGGGCTGCTCGCTCTCGGCTCCCGTCCCGCCCGCCGCGGCCTGTCCGTGGAGTCGCTGGAGGACCTGCGGGCGATCCCGTGGGTGTTCGCGTGGTCGCAGGCTCGCATCAACCTCGCCGGCTGGTTCGGACTCGGCTCGGCGCTGGAGGCCGTCGGAGACGAGGAGCTGCTGCGCCGCGCCTACGAGGAATGGCCCCTCTTCCGGACCGTCATCGACAACGTCGGGATGAGCCTGGCCAAGGCCGACCAGCGCATCGCGCGGCGCTACCTGGACCTCGGCGACCGCGCGGACCTCGCCGATCTCGTCATGACGGAGATGGCGCTCACCCGCGACTGGGTCGTGCGGATCGCCGGCGGCGGAGACCTGCTGGCGAACAAGCCGGTGCTGCAGCGGGCCGTGAAGATGCGCGATCCGTACGTCGACGCCCTCTCGCTCCTGCAGCTGCGCGCCCTGCGGGCCCTGCGGACCGCGCCCGAGGGACAGGACGTGCAGGGCTGGCAGCGCCTGCTGCTCCTGTCCGTCAGCGGCGTCGCGGCGGGACTGCAGAACACGGGCTGATCAGCCGTCCTTCCGGGCGCGCCGGGGTTATCGTGTGCGCATGGACGGGAAGACAGCGGTATCCGCGGAGGTCTGCCCCTCGTGCGGCTCCTTCGACGTGCGGGCGATCGAGCCCCGGTGGTTCCAGGTCGACGTCGACCGGCGCTCCGAGCTCGACCGAGGGTGGGCGGAGCACATCGACTTCGCGTGCCGCGACTGCGGCCTCAGCTGGACCTGACCGGCGTCAGTCCACGCGCCGGTCGTCGGCGTGGCGCGCGAGCGACGAGCCGTAACGCTCGGTGAGCTGCATCATGAGGTCGGGCGTTTCGCGGTCCAGGCCGAAGACGTAGCCGGGGAAGTCCAAGTCGTGCTGCAGCTCCCAGATCTCGTCGTGCCGGTCCGGTGAGAGCAGCTGGGCGGGGTCCCCCACCGCGACCCAGCCGATCGGCACGACCGTCTCGGGGGGCAGCACCGTGCGGAGGTGCACGACCGCGTTGATGCGCACCTCGCAGCGCTCCCCCACGCGCGCCCCGTTGAACACGCGCGTCCCGGTCGCGAGGAACACCTCGTCGGAGATCGTCGCGCCGGAGATGCTCGCCATGGGCCCGACGAGCACGTGCGAACCGATGCGCACAGCGTTGACGGACGTCGCACGGATGAGGGCGTTCTCCATCACGATGACGTTCTCGCCCAGGATGACGGGGCCGCCCTCGGCCGTGATCACCGCGCCGTGGAGGACCTGGCATCCCGGGCCGATCGTGACATCGCCGGAGATGACGGCCGTGGGCGCCACCACGGCGTCCGGATGGATGCGGGGCTGCGCCCCGAGATGCTCGAATCGCATGGCGGCTCCCTCGCGTCCCCGCCAGCGTAGCCGCCTGTCATCCGGACGGAAGGCCGCACGACCGGGATTAAAGTTGAAGGGGCCGCTCGCGCCCACCCCCTCCCGGCAGAAAGCTCCACTGTGCCTCACACCTCTGCGCCTGAATCCTCCGCGCCTGAAACGCTCATCGCCCTGCCCGACTCCGTGCGCCCCGTCTTCGACGCGGTCGTGGCCCGCAACCCGCACGAGCCCGAGTTCCAGCAGGCGGTGCACGAGGTCCTGCACTCCATCACGCCGGTGCTCGAGGCGCACCCGCAGTTCGTGGACGGCGGCATCCTCGAGCGCATCGTGGAGCCCGAGCGGCAGATCATGTTCCGCGTGCCGTGGGTCGACGACGCCGGGAAGCTGCAGGTCAACCGCGGCTACCGCATCCAGTTCTCCTCGGTCCTCGGCCCCTACAAGGGCGGTCTCCGTTTCCACCCGTCGGTCAACCTCTCGATCATCAAGTTCCTCGGCTTCGAGCAGATCTTCAAGAACGCGCTCACCGGCCAGGGCATCGGCGGGGCGAAGGGCGGCAGCGATTTCGACCCGCACGGCCGCTCCGCCGGCGAGGTCATGCGGTTCTGCCAGTCGTTCATGAACGAGCTGTACCGCCACCTCGGCGAACACACCGATGTGCCCGCCGGTGACATCGGGGTCGGGGCGCGCGAGATCGGCTACCTGTTCGGCCAGTACCGCAAGATCACCAACCGGCACGAGTCCGGCATGTTCACCGGCAAGGGGATCCAGTGGGGCGGCGCCGAGGTGCGCACCGAGGCGACCGGCTACGGCGCCGTCTTCTTCGCGCAGGAGATGCTCGCGGTGCACGGCGAGCGCCTCGACGGCAAGCGCGTCGCGGTGTCCGGCTCGGGCAACGTCGCGATCTACGCGATCGCGAAGGCCCGCCAGCTCGGCGCGACGCCTGTCACGGCATCCGACTCGTCCGGCTACATCGTCGACGACGCCGGCATCGACCTGGATCTCCTCCGTCACCTGAAGGAGACGCAGCGCGCCCGGATCTCCGCGTACGTCACCCACCGCCCGCACGCGCGCTTCGTCGAGGGCGCCCGCCCCTGGGAGGTGCCGGTCGACATCGCCCTCCCGTCCGCGACGCAGAACGAGCTCGACGAGCACGACGCGCGCGCCCTCATCGCCGGTGGCGTCCGCGCCGTCGCCGAGGGCGCCAACATGCCCTCGACGCCGGCCGCCGTCGCGGCCCTGCAGGCTGCCGGCGTGCTGTTCGGACCGGGCAAGGCGGCCAACGCCGGCGGCGTCGCGACCTCTGCGCTGGAGATGAGCCAGAACGCGTCGCGGCAGCGCTGGGGCTTCGAGGACAGCGAGGGGAAGCTGCACGCCATCATGCGGGACGTCCACCGCGCCGCCTTCCAGGCCGCCGAGCGCTACGGCGCACCCGGCGACTACGTCGTGGGCGCGAACTCGGCCGGTTTCGAGCGCGTGGCACACGCCATGCTCGCGCAGGGCGTGATCTGAGGCGCGGGGTGACAGCGTGACAGCGACGCCCGCTCCGGCCGGCTCCCCCGCCAAGGTCTCCACCCTCACCCTGTCGACGTTCGTCGTCGGCTCGATGGTCGGTGCCGGCGTCTTCTCGCTGCCCGGCCAGTTCGCGGCCTCGGCGGGTGTCGCGGGGTCCCTGCTCGCCTGGGCGCTCGCCGGGACGGGAACGCTCATGCTGGCGCTGGTCTTCCAGCGCCTCGCCGTGCAGGCGCCGCACCTGGACGCCGGCGTGTTCGCGTACGCGAAGGCGGGCTTCGGCGACTACCTGGGGTTCGTCTCGGCCTTCGGATACTGGGCGAGCGCGGTCGCCGGCAACGTCTTCTACTGGGTGTTCGTCACGACCACGCTCGGCGCCGTCTTCCCCGCCCTCGGCGAGGGCGACACCCCGGCGGCGATCCTCGTGGCGTCTGCCGGCCTGTGGCTCTTCTACGGGCTCATCCGGCGCGGGGTGACGCAGGCGGCGGCGCTGAACCGCGTCGTGACGATCGCGAAGGTCGCCCCGATCGTGCTCTTCGTCGTGCTGTGCCTGTTCGCGTTCGACCCGGCCGTCTTCGCCGGGAACTGGACGGGCGGCGTGGATGGCCCGCCGCTGTGGGACCAGGTCACCTCGACGCTGCTCGTGACCGTCTTCGTGTTCATCGGGATCGAGGGCGCGAGCGTCTACTCCCGCCACGCCCGGCGCCGCCGCGACGTGGGGCGCGCGACGCTCCTGGGGTTCGTGAGCGTCCTCGCCGTCTTCGCGTCCGTGACGCTCGTGTCCTACGGCGTGCTGCCGCGCGCCGAGATCGCGGCGCTGCGCCAGCCGTCGATGGCCGCGATCCTCGAGGAGGCGGTCGGTCCGTGGGGCGCCGTGTTCGTCGGGGTGGCCCTCATCGTCGCGGTGCTGGGCGCCTACCTCGCGTGGACGCTCATGGCCGCCGAGGTGCTGCTCGTCGCCGCCCGCGCGGGCGTGCTCCCCCGCCCGCTGCGCCGCGCCGACGCGAAGGACGTCCCGGTCGGGGCCCTCACGATCACGACGGCGCTCGCGCAGCTGATGCTGATCGTCGTCCTGTTCTCCGACAACGCGTTCGACATCGCCCTGGACCTCACGGGCGCGCTCATCCTCATCCCGTATCTGCTGTCCGCGGCGTTCGGCCTCAAGCTCGCGCTCACCACCCCGGGTCCGCTCCGCCTCGGCGCCGTCGTCGTCTCGGCGCTCGCGACGGCGTATACGGCGTTCCTGCTCCTCGCCGCCGGGGCGACCTACGTCCTGCTCTCGCTCATCGTCCTGGTGCCGGCGACGGCGCTGTTCGCGGCGGCCAAGCGGGAGCGCGACGAGCGGGTCTTCACGCCGGCCGAGTGGGTCGTCTTCGCCGTCGCGGTCGCCGGGGCCGTCACCGCCGCCGTGCTGCTGGCGACCGGCGCCATCGGTCTCTGAGGCTCAGGCGCCCGTCGTCGCGTCCGCGGCCGGCTGCTCCGCGACCGGAAGCGGGAACAGCTGGTCCAGCAGCTGCGCCGTCCACGCGATGAGGTCGGTGTCCACGACGCTCTCCCCGCCCGCCGTCGGCAGGGGCACGATCATGGCGTCTCCGCCGGAGAGGATCTTCGCCTTCGGGTGCAGCCGCTGCATCCGCACCCGGAGCGAGTCCGGGAGGTGCGCGGGCGCGATCCGCAGGTTCGGTCCCATCGCGACGACGTCCGTGAGGCCCGAGCGGGCGGCGCGACGCCGCAGGCGGGCGACGGCGATGAGGCCCTCGACCTCTCGCGGGAGGTCGCCGTAGCGGTCGACGAGCTCCTCGACGACGAGGTCGATGGTCTCGTCCTTCGCGGTGGCCGACGCCGCCCCGGAGAGCTTCTGATACGCCTCCAGTCGCAGCCGCTCGCTGTCGATGTACGACTCCGGGATACGCGCGTCCACGGGCAGCTCGAGCCGCAGCTCGGCGGGACCCTCGGTCTCCTCGCCGCGGAAGGTGGAGACGGCCTCGCCGATCATCCGCAGGTACAGGTCGAAGCCCACGCCCGCGATGTGGCCGGCCTGCTCGGCGCCGAGCATGTTGCCGGCGCCGCGGATCTCGAGGTCCTTGAGCGCCACCTGCATCCCGCTGCCCAGGTCGTTGTTGACCGCGATGGTCTCCAGGCGGTCGGAGGCCGTCTCGCTCAGCGGCTTCATCTCGTCATAGAGGAAGTACGCGTACGCGCGCTCGCGGGCACGCCCCACGCGGCCGCGCAGCTGGTGCAGCTGGCTCAGCCCGTACTTGTCGGCCCGGTCGATGATGATGGTGTTCGCGTTCGCGATGTCCAGGCCCGTCTCGATGATGGTCGTCGAGACCAGCACGTCGGCGCGGCGCTCCCAGAAGTCGTCGACGACCTGCTCGAGCGCGTGCTCGCCCATCCGGCCGTGTGCCACGGCGATGCGCGCTTCGGGGACGAGTTCGGCCAGCTGCGCCGCGACGCGCTGGATCGACTGCACCCGGTTGTGCACGTAGAAGATCTGCCCCTCGCGCAGCAGTTCGCGGCGGATCGCCGCGGCGACCTGCTTGTCGCTGCGCGGGCCGACGTACGTGAGGATCGGATGCCGGTCCTCCGGCGGCGTCTGCAGCGAGGACATCTCCCGGATGCCGGTGACCGCCATCTCGAGCGTCCGCGGGATGGGCGTCGCGCTCATCGCGAGGATGTCGACGTTCATCTTCAGCTTCTTCAGCTTGTCCTTGTGCTCGACCCCGAAGCGCTGCTCCTCGTCGATGATCATGAGGCCGAGGTCCTTGAAGATCACCTGGTCGGTCAGGATGCGGTGGGTGCCGATGACCATGTCGACGGTGCCGTCGAGGAGGCCGTCGAGGGTATCGCGCGCCTCCTTGTCGGTCTGGAAGCGCGACAGGGCACGCACCTTCACGGGGAACCCCGCGAACCGCTCCGTGAACGTCTCGATGTGCTGCTTGACGAGCAGGGTCGTCGGGACGAGCATCGCGACCTGCTTGCCGTCCTGGATCGCCTTGAACGCGGCGCGGACCGCGACCTCCGTCTTGCCGAACCCGACGTCGCCGGAGAGCAGGCGGTCCATCGGGATCGGGCGCTCCATGTCGGCCTTGATCTCGTCGATCGTCTGCAGCTGGTCCGGCGTCTCCGCGAAGGGGAACGCCTCCTCCAGCTCTCGCTGCCACGGAGTGTCCGGGCCGAAGGCGTGCCCCTTCGCGGCCATGCGCGCCGAGTAGAGCTTCACGAGCTCGACGGCGATGTCGCGCACGGCGCGGCGGGCCTTGCCCTTGGCGGCCGCCCAGTCGCTGCCGCCCATCTTGGAGAGGGTCGGAGCCTCACCGCCGACGTAGCGCGAGAGCAGGTCGAGCTGGTCGGTGGGGACGAAGAGCTTGTCGCCGGGATACCCGCGCTTGGACGGCGCATACTCCAGCACGAGGTACTCACGCGTGGTCTTCACCGCGTTCCGCCCGCCCGTGGAGACCTCCCGCTGCACGAGCTCGACGAACCGTCCGATGCCGTGCGTCGTGTGCACGACGAAGTCGCCGGCCTTCAGCTGCAGCGGATCGACGACGTTCCGGCGGCGCGACGCGAGCTTCTTCACGACGCGCGAGTCCGAGCCGATCGTGCGCCCGTAGAAGTCGCTCTCCGTGAAGACGGCGAGCTTCGCTTCGGGAGCCTGGAAGCCGTTCTCCAAGGTCGCGACGACGGCGACCGCGATGCCCGGCGGCGGCTCCTGATCGACCCGCTCGACGGTCCGGGCCGCGATGCCGCGCTCGGCGAGGACGTCGCGCGCGCGGTCGACGAGGCCCGTGCCGGAGGCGACGACGACGACCCGCCACCCGTCCGCGAGCAGCGCCCCGATGTGTCCGGACGCCCCGTCGACGTTGCCGTGGAAGGAGGGCACGACCGACCCGACGACGAGCACAGCGCCGTCCGGCGCGTCGGCGACACCGTCTGCGGAGATCTCGGCCGCCCCGGAGTCGAACGTGCTGAAGGTCCACCACACGCCGCCGCGGGCGGCGGAGGCCTCGCGGAGGGCGGGCAGCGTGAGGAAGTCGCCCTCGCCGAGATCGACGGGCGTGTCGGCGCCCGCGGTCGCCGCGCTCCACGCCGCCTCGAGGAATTCGCGATTGGTCTCTGTGAGCGTCACGGCGCGCGCGACGGCGCGCTCCGGATCGACGAGGCCGACGGCGGTGCGGGCGGGCAGGTAGTCCACGAGCGGGACGACGGCGTCGGCCAGGGCCGTGAGGAGCGATTCCATGCCCTCGACCGGGATGCCCTCGGACATCTTCTCCAGCATGCCGCGCAGTCCCGGGAAGCGGCCCTGCAGGTCGGCCGCGCGGCGACGGACTTCCGGGGTCAGCAGCAGCTCGCGGCTCGCCGTGAGGACGACGTCCGTGATCGCGCCGGGGAGGGAGCGCTGGTCGGCGACGGAGAATGCGCGGATCTGATCGATCTCGTCGCCGAAGAACTCCACCCGGTAGGGGTGGTCGGCGACCGGCGGGAAGACGTCGAGGATGCCGCCGCGCACGGCGAACTCGCCGCGCCGGGAGACCATGTCGACACGGTGGTAGGCCAACTCGACGAGACGCCGGATGACGGCATCCAGGTCATGACCGCGCCCGCCGACCGCGAGTTCGACGACGCCGGCCCGGTCGAGCCCGGAGGCGAGCGGCTGGGTCGCGGAGCGCACCGAGGCCGTCACGATGAGGGGGACGGTGCCGTCCCAGGCGGCGACGCGGCGGAGGACCTCGAGGCGCTGTCCGACCGTCTCGGCGCTGGGGCTCAGCCGCTCGTGCGGGAGCGTCTCCCACGCCGGGAAGTGCAGGACGAGCGCGCCGGGGACGAGGCACTCCAGCGCCGTGCCCACGCTCTCGGCCCGGCGGCCGGTCGGGGCGATCACGAGGAGCGAGGCCGGCAGGCCGGCGGCGCGGCGTCGTTCGAGGAGGCCCGCGAGCACGGGGGCGTCCAGGCCCGGGGTGAGCGAGAACTCGCCGTCGACGACGGCTTCGCCCATCGCATCCCGGAAGGACTCCGCCTGCTCGAGGGCGCGCACGATCCCGGGAACTGTCACCGGACGAGTCTAAGCCCGGCCGCCGACACGGGCGTCTCAGGCGCGGGGAGCGTGGTGCTTCTGCTGCGCGGCGACGAGGCCTTCGTCGATCAGCTGCTCGACGGCATCGGCGGCGTCGGCCAGCACGAGCGGCAGCTCCTTGCGCTCCGTGCCCCCGAACGCGTCGAGGACCCAATCGGCGGGGGCCTGCCGGCCGGGCGGGCGGCCGATCCCGACGCGCACCCGGGGGAAGTCCGCCGTGCCGAGCGCCTTCTCGATGTCGCGGACGCCGTTGTGACCGCCGTGGCCGCCCCCGACCTTGAGCTTGAGCGAATCGAAGGGGATGTCGAGCTCGTCGTGGATGACGACGACGCGCTCGGCGGGGATGCCGTAGAAGGCGGCGAGAGCGGAGACCGGCCCGCCGGAGACGTTCATGAAGGAGTTGGGCTTGGCGAGGACGATCTTCGCGGCGCCGGGACGCAGCCACGTCTCGGCGACCCGCGCGTTCGCCTTGTGGGCACGCAGGGTCTCCGAGCGTCGCGCGGCGAGCTCGTCCACGACGAGCTGCCCCACGTTGTGCCGGGTCATCTCGTAGCGCGCTCCGGGGTTGCCCAGTCCCACGACAAGCCAGGTGTCGGCCATGGCGCCCTCTCCCTTCGACGACGGAGCCCGCCGCCACCAGTATCGGTGGAGACGGGCCCCGGGACGTGCGGTGCGGATTACTCGGAGGCCGCTTCGGCGGACTCGGCCCCGGACTCCTCGCCGGCGGCGGCGGAGGCGGCGTCGGCGGCCTCGTCGTCGGCGGTCGGGGCGGCCGGAGTGGTGATCGCCACGATGAGGGTCTCGCCGTCGGTGACGAGCGCGGAGCCCTTGGGCAGCTTGAGGTCGGCGGCCGTGATGTGCGCGCCCTCCTCGAGGCCCTCGACGTCGACCTCGATGTTCTGCGGGATGTGCGTGGCCTCGACCTCGAGCAGCACCGTGGTGTTGTCGAGGTTGACGATCGTGCCGGCGAAGGACTCACCCGTGACGACGATGGGCACGTCGACCTGGATCTTCTCGCCCTTCTTCACGACGAGCAGGTCGATGTGCTCGATGATCTGGTGCACCGGGTCCTTCTGCACGTCCTTCACGAGCGTGAGCTGCTGCGTGCCGTCGACCTCGAGCTCGAGCACGGCGTTCGCGCGGCGGATGAGCAGCGCGACCTGGTGGCCGGGCAGGGCGACGTGGACGGGCGTGGTCCCGTGTCCGTAGATGACGGCGGGGATCTTGCCGGCGGCGCGGAGGCGACGGGCGTAGCCCTTGCCGAAGCTGTCACGCAGCTCGGCGATGACCTTGGTGTCGGTCTCAGTCGACATGGTTGTTCTCCTTGTGGGGCCCTCGCGGCCCAGATGTGGTCTGTGTCTCGACTCGAACGCATGCGCGTGAGGAAAGCCGCGAAGCCTGCATCACCGCGTCGATCACGGATGCGTGTGCACCCCTCGCCGAAGTTGTCCCTCAGTCTATCAGCGCGCCCGATACGATGAGGACGTCAGATCGGACGACGGAGGAGACCCATGGAATACGGCTGGATGTCGCACGCGCTCGGCTGGATCATCGGCCTCATGACCGTCGTCGCGACCGTCGGCGCCGCCGGCGCCCTGTGGTCGATGGGACGCACCTCCTACCGCAAGGACTGAGGCCCGTCACCGCCGAGGCGGCGCTTGAGCAGCGACGCCGCACGCTCCACCACCGACACGAGGTCGGCATCGTTCGCGATCCGCACGCCCGGCTCGTCCGCCGCGAGCGGCTCGAGCACGGCGAGCTGCGAGTCCAGGAGCGCCGGCGGCATGAAGTGGTCACGCCGCGACATGCGCTGCGCGAGCTCGGCCACCGGTACGACGAGTTCGACGAACACGGCATCGGGCGCGGCCGCCCGAATGCGGTCCCGGTAGACGCGACGCAGCGCCGAGCAGGCGACGACGAGGTGCGGCTCGCGGGCGAGCACGATGCCGACGATGTCGAGCCAGGGTTCCCGGTCGGCATCCGTCAGCGGAGCTCCGGCGGCCATCTTCGCGACGTTCGCCGCGGGGTGCAGGTCGTCGCCGTCCACGAAACGCGCGCGCACCTGAGCGGCCAACGCTGCTCCGACGAGCGACTTGCCCGAGCCGCTGGGCCCCATCACGACGATCCGCATGACCGCATCCTGTCATGCGGCGGCGGACGATCCGGGAGCACCGGTACGCTGAAACGGTCCCCCGCACACCTCGAGGAGTCCCACAGTGCCCGAAGCAAGCGCGAACATCGGAGTCGTCGGACTCGCCGTCATGGGTTCGAATCTGGCCCGCAACCTCGCCAGCCGTGAGGGGAACACCGTCGCGGTGTTCAACCGGTCGCGGTCCAAGACGGATGAGCTGGTCACCGCGCATCCGGAGGCCGGGTTCGTGCCGGCGTTCTCCTACGAGGAGTTCGCGGCGTCGCTGGTGAAGCCGCGGACGGCGATCATCATGGTCAAAGCCGGGGCCGGGACGGATGCGGTGATCGACGCGCTGACGGGGGTGTTCGAGCCGGGTGACATCATCGTGGACGGCGGGAACGCGCTGTTCACCGACACGATCCGCCGGGAGAAGACGGTCCGGGAGACCGGGATCAACTTCGTCGGCGCCGGGATCTCCGGCGGTGAGGAGGGCGCCCTCCTGGGCCCCTCGATCATGCCCGGCGGGTCGGATGAGTCCTGGGTCACCCTCGGCCCGATCCTGAAATCCATCGCGGCGGTCGCGGAGGGCGAACCGTGCGTCACGCACGTCGGACACGACGGGGCCGGGCACTTCGTGAAGATGGTGCACAACGGCATCGAGTACGCCGACATGCAGCTCATCGCCGAGGCCTACGACCTGATCCGCCGCGGGACCGGCAAGACCCCCGCCGAGATCGCGGACGTGTTCGCGGAATGGAACACCGGGGAGCTGGAGTCCTACCTGATCGAGATCACCGCCGAGGTGCTCCGCCAGGTCGACGCCGACACCGGCCTGCCGCTGGTCGACGTGATCCTGGACCAGGCCGGCGCGAAGGGCACCGGCGCGTGGACCGTGCAGACCGCCCTGAACCTCGGCACCCCCGTCTCCGGCATCGCCGAAGCCGTCTTCGCCCGCTCCCTCTCCTCGCACCCCGAACAGCGTCAGGTGTCGCTGGGCCTGCCCGGCGCCGAAGAGGACCTCGAGGTCGAGGACGCGGACGCGTTCATCGAAGACGTCCGCCTCGCCCTCTACGCGTCGAAGATCGTCGCCTACTCCCAGGGGTTCGATGAGATCCGCGCCGGCGCCGCCGAATACGACTGGAGCATCGACCTCGGCGCGATCGCGAAGATCTGGCGCGGCGGCTGCATCATCCGCGCCCAGTTCCTGAACCGCATCTCCGACGCCTACAACGCCGACGCGACTCTGCCGGTACTGCTGACCGCACCGTACTTCGTCGATGCGCTCTCCCGCGCCCAGAGCGCCTGGCGGAACATCGTCGCCACCGCCGCGACCGCCGGCATCCCCGCCCCCGCGTTCTCCTCCTCCCTCGCCTACTACGACGGACTCCGCGCCGACCGCCTCCCCGCCGCCCTCATCCAAGGACAGCGCGACTTCTTCGGCGCCCACACCTACAAGCGCACCGACAGAGAAGGGACCTTCCACACCCTCTGGTCCGGCGACCGCACCGAGATCGAGGCCGAGGACACCCACTGACGGTGAGCCTGCAGGCGCGCACGGTCATCGCGCGCCTGCTGCTCGCACCGCTGTCGATCGCCTACCTCGCAGTCGTCGGGTGGCTGTCGGGTTCGCCGTGAGCGCCGCCATCGAGCTCTGTCAGCTCTGGCTCCTGCCGTCGCGCTACCCCGACGCGCGGGATCTCCTGGCGAACACGACCGGCGCCGTGCTGGGCGCGGCCGTCATGGTCCTCCTGTGGTTCCTGCTCACGAGCGCCCCCGCCCGCCGTCGCCGCTGAGCGGCACCGATCGGCCGGCTGGGAGCCCGTTGGCTCAGAGCCAGTTGCGCTTCTTGAAGACGACGTACAGCCCGACGCTTGCACCCACCATGAGCGCCACGGCGAACGGATAGCCCCAGGGCTGGTCGAGTTCGGGCATGAAGCGGAAGTTCATGCCGTAGACCCCGGCGATGAGCGTCGGGGCGAACCCGATGGCCGCCCACGACGAGACCTTCTTGACCTGGTCGTTCTGCTCGAGGCCGACCCGCGTCATCTCGCGCATCTGCTCGTTGCGACGCTGCTCCACGAGCGTCGCGTGGATGGTGAGCGCGCTGTCCAGGGTGCCGCGGAACGCCGCGACGCGCGCGTCGATGTAGCGGGCGCGGTCGGCGACCTCCGCGAACGGCGCGACGGACGGGACGCCCTGCTTCTTCGCGACGATCCGCTCCACACGCTCGATGATCTCGGCGAGCGGGGCCGTCGCATGGTGCAGGTCGATCACTTCGCGCTGCAGCGCGAAGATGCGGCGCGAGACCTCCTCCTCCTCACCGAAGAGCTCCTCCTCGATCTCGTCGATGTCGTGCTCGATGCCGTCCATGACGTCGCGGTAGCCGCGCGTGACGTATTCGCACACGGCCCACAGGACCGCATACGGGCCGCGCGTGACGATGTCGGGGTACTGCTCGAGGAGCGTGCGCATGCGCTCCAGGTCGACGGCCGGGTGCGCGGAGACCGCGATCACGAGGTGGTCGCCGACCACGACATCCACCTCGTGGCACTGCACCGTCTCCGTCCGGTCGGTGTATTCCGCCGGCTGCATGACCAGGAACAGGCGATCGCCGAAGTGGTCGAGTTTGGAGCGCTGGTGCGTGCGGGTCATCTCGGCGATGCCGAGGCGGTCCAGGCCCAGCTGCTCGCCGAGCGCCACGACCTCCTCGGGAGTCGGACCCTGGAGCCCCACCCACAGCATCCCGTCCTGCTCCTCGGCGAGGGCGAGGCCCTCGGCCGGGGAGATCCCCTCCCGGACCCGCTCGCCGCGAACATAGACCACGGTGCGCGCTGTCGCCATCGTCACACCCTACGCTCGCGGCGGCCCTCCTCCGATCCGCGGGTCAGCGCGTGATGTCGGTGAGTCTCCCGCGGTCCAGACGCAGCCGCCGGCGCGCACGCCCGGCGACAGCGGAATCGTGGGTCACGATGACGAGGGTGAGACCCTCCGCGCTCAGCTGATCGAGGACCGTCAGGATCTCGTCGCGCATCGATTCATCGAGGTTGCCGGTGGGCTCGTCTGCCAGCAGGACGCGCGGCCGCTTCGCGATGGCGCGGGCGATCGCGACGCGCTGCTGCTGTCCGCCGGACAGCTCGCCCGGGCGGTGGTCGGCGCGGTCGGCGAGTCCGACCCGGGCAAGGGCCTCCGTGACGCGCTCCTCCCGCTCTGACCGCTCGAGGCGCAGCGGCTCGAGACCCATGTCGACGTTCTCGGCGGCAGTGAGGGTCGGCATGAGGTTGAACCCCTGGAAGACGAAGCCGATCTCCGCGGCGCGCACGGCGCCGAGCGCGGCCGGTCGCGCGGCGGCGAGGTCGGTCCCTCCGATGAGGACGTGCCCGGCGGTCGGTGTGTCGAGCGCACCGAGCAGCTGCAGGAGCGTGGACTTCCCGCCGCCGGTCGGACCCTGGATCGCGACGAAGTCGCCCTGAGCGATCTCCACGTCCACGCCGGTCAGCGCGTGCACGACGCGGCCCTTCGCGCGATAGGTCTTCGTGACGCCGGTGAGCCGGTAGGCGGGCGCGGCGCCGGAGGTGTCGATGCCGGTGTCGATGCCGGTGCCGATGGTGGGGTCGATGGTGGTCATGGTGCGGTTCCTTCTTCCGGATGCGAGGGGTCAGGCGATCGCGCGGAGCGCTTCGGCGGGACGCAGGCGCGCCGCGCGCCAGCCGCCGACGGCGCAGGCGACGAGGCCGCCGGCCACCGCGAGGGCCAGGGCGGCGAGGATGATGCCGACCGAGAGCGGGGCGGAGAGGACGATGTCGGTCGCCGTCTGCACGAGCGACGCGCCGCCCGGCATCGCGCCGCCGCGGCCGCCGGCTCCGCCCGGGACTGCCGTCGCGGCGGTGGGCGCCGAGGAGATCGTCGGCGCGACGATGTTGATGGCCACGACGCCGATGAGACCCAGGACGACGCCGGCCGCGCCGCCGATGAGCGATTGCACGACGGACTCCCCCGCGATCTGGCCGACCACGCGGCGGTCCGACCAGCCGATCGCCTTCAGGGTGCCGATCTCCCGCGTCCGTCGGGTGATGCCGGACAGGGTGAGCAGCACGGCGAGGGCGACCGCGACGGCGAGCACGATGACGGAGAGCCAGGTGCCGAGGCTCGTGATCAGGGCGCCGGCACTGGCGAGCGACCCCGACACGGTGGCGGCGAGGTCGGACTGGGAGCTGACCGTCGCGTCCGGCAGGGCCTCCTCGAGCGCCGTCTGCACGCCGGCGATGTCATCCGAGGAGGTGGCCTGCAGGTAGATCGTGGAGATGACGTCACCGGCGCCGGAGAGCTCCTGCGCGACATCGAGGGGCAGGTAGACGTCGGCCGCCGTATCGGCCGACGAGGTCGCCGAGGTGACGGTGCCGACGATCTCGATGTCGGTGCCCGCGACGTCGATCGTGTCGCCGACGGCGAGCTCGGCCGAGGCCGCATAGGTCGCGTCGAGGACGGCCACGTCCTGTCCGTCGTCGCCGGCATCCAGCATCCGCCCGTCGGCCACCGTCACGGCGGACAGCGGTCCGACCACGGTCGTCGAGGCGTCGACGCCGAGGACGCGGAACGACTCGATGCCGAACGATCCGCCGCCGAAGCCGCCGCCGCCCTCCGCGCGCGGCTGGGCACCGTCGGCGGGAGCCTCCCCGGCCTCCTCGCCGTCGGCTGGTCGCTGCGGGAGCTCACCGGAGAAGGTGGAGTTCGTGAGGCTGAGCGCGCCCGCGACGGCGGCGACGCCGTCGACCCCCGCGGCCGTGTCGAGCGTCGCGGCGTCCAGCGTGCTGCGGCCGACGTCCGTGCTCAACCGCGACTGGCTGAGGTTCGTCGTGCCGTCCTCCGCCGTCGCGCCGGCATCCTCGTCGAAGTCGAACTGCGGGCCGCCGCGGCCGCCCTCGCCGGGCTCCGCCTGCGCACCCGTGACGGTGAGGTCGGTGCCGACGCCGTACACCGACTCCAGCGCCTGGGTCTGCGCATCGCGCACGCCCGCCGACAGGGCGTTGACGATGATGACGAGCGCGATCGCGATCGCCAGTCCCGTCGCGACGATCGCGGTCTGCTTCTTCCGGCCGGACAGCTCACGGCGCAGATACGTCCAGTACATGGGTCTCCTTCCCGGCGCACCACACGCCGGCGATCCGACGGTAGGGAGGTCGATCATGCGATCACCCAGCGTCGTTCATGAGATCGCTATGCGAATCCCCGTCCGGCGGTCGCGCGATTCACAGACAGCGCATAGCGGACGCCATAGGAACCGCATAGGAAGGTGGTCACAATGGTGGACATGACGACCGCCGCCCCCGCCCTCCGCCGTGCCGACGGCTCCGCTCTCCGCGTCCTCGTGGTCGATGACGAGCAGATGCTCACCGACCTGCTCTCGATGGCCCTGCGCATGGAGGGCTGGGATGTCCGCACGGCCGGCTCCGGCTTCGATGCGCTCGCCGCGGCGCGGGACTTCGACCCGGATGCCGTCGTGCTGGACATCATGATGCCGGACCTGGACGGCATGGCGGTGCTGCAGCGGCTGCGCCACTCCGGCAACGACGTGCCGGTGCTGTTCCTCACCGCGAAGGACGCCGTCGCCGACCGGGTCGCGGGGCTCACGGCAGGCGGCGACGACTACGTCACGAAGCCGTTCAGCCTCGAGGAGGTCGTCGCGCGGCTCCGCGGGCTCATGCGTCGTGCCGGCAGTGCGACGGCGGGCGGGGCGGACCCCATGCTCCGGGTCGGCGACCTCTCCCTCAACGAGGACTCGCACGAGGTCGAGCGCGCCGGGACCGAGATCGAGCTGACCGCCACGGAGTTCGAGCTCCTCCGCTTCCTCATGCGCAACCAGCGCCGCGTCGTCTCGAAGGCGCAGATCCTCGACCGCGTCTGGAATTACGACTTCGGCGGCCGGTCGAGCGTCGTCGAGCTGTACATCTCGTATCTGCGCAAGAAGCTGGATGCCGGGCGGGAGCCGCTCATCCACACGGTCCGCGGCGTCGGCTACATGATCAAAGCGCCGCAGTGACAGATGCAGTGACGGTTCCGGTGAGCGAGCGCGCGGCGATGCTGCGGCGGCCCTGGAGCCTGCAGGCCCGCCTCATGGCGACGGTGATCGGCATCGTCGCCCTCATTCTCGTGGGCAGCGCGGTCGCGATCGGCGCGGGAGTCGGCGACGCCCTGTCGAAGTCGCTCAACGCCAACCTGGAGGCCACGACCCGGCAGCTGCAGCTGTTCGAGCCCGGACCCATGCAGAACGTGCGCGACGCCGACGACGTGCTCTCCACGGGCCGCCAGACGGCCGGCTATCTGCTGCTCGTCGACTCCCCGTTCGACGGGGTGTCCGCGGCGGTCGTCGACGAGGACCTCGACGTCACGCCCCTCACCGCGGCCCAGACGGCGGCGCTGACCCGGGATGCCGCCGGGCGGGGGCTGTCCACCGTCACCGTGCAGGGGCTCGGGAGCTACCGCGTCACCCCCTTCAAGGCCGGCACGGTGACCGGCATCGCCGGCCTGCCGCTGTCCGAACTCGAGTCGACGATCGCGGAGATCCTGACCACGATCCTCCTCGTCACGATCGGCGGCCTGCTGCTGCTCGGTGTCGCGGTCGCCCTCGTCATCCGCCGCTCCCTCGCCCCCCTGCGCGCCGTCGCCGACACCGCGACGCGCGTCGCCGCCCTGCCGCTGGCCGAGGGCGATGTCACGATCGCCGAACGGGTGCCCGCGGAGGAGGCGGACGATCGCACCGAGATCGGGCGGGTGGGTGCGGCCCTGAACACGCTGCTGGACCACGTCGGCACGTCACTGACGGCCCGTCAGCGCAACGAGGAGCGGATGCGGGCGTTCGTCGCGGACGCGAGCCACGAGCTGCGCACGCCGCTCGCTTCCATCCGCGGTTACTCCGAGCTGTCGCTGCGCGGCATCCGGCAGAGCCGGGAGACCACCGGGGAGAGCCGCGCACTGGCCGAGGCGACGGCGCAGAATACCGAACAGGCGCTCGAGCGCATCCAGGCGCAGTCGCTGCGGATGACGGCGCTCGTGGAGGACCTGCTGCTTCTCGCGCGCCTGGACGAGGGCAAGGAGCTCGTCTACGGCGCCGTCGACCTCACCCGCCTGGCCGTGGAATCGGTCACCGATGCCCGCGCCGCCGGACCCGACCACGCGTGGGCGCTCGAGGTCGACGATGCGCCCGTCGTCGTCGCGGGCGACGCGTCGCGCCTGCACCAGGTGAGCGCGAACCTGCTCGCGAACGCCCGCGTCCACACGCCGCCGGGGACGCACGTCACGATGAGCGTGACGGTCGAGGAGGGCAGCGCCGTGCTGCGCGTGCAGGACGACGGCCCCGGCATCGATCCGGCGATCGCCGGCGGGCTGTTCGAGCGCTTCGCGCGGGCGGACGTGTCGCGGGCGCGCCAGACCGGCGGGACGGGCCTCGGACTCTCGATCGCGAAGGCGATCGTGGAGGCCCACCACGGCACGATCACGGTCGACAGCCGCCCGGGCTCGACGACCTTCGAGGTGCGCCTGCCGGCTCGCCCCGCCGATCCGGCGGCCTGATCCCGGTCAGTAGCCGGAGAAGGCGTCGGACGTGATCGACCGGGCCTTCTCCAGCGCCGGCGCGAGGTCGGCGATGAGGGCGGGCGGCCCGGAGATGTAGGCGTGCCGTGCCGCGATGTCGGGCACGACCTGCAGGAGGCCGTCGGCGTCGAGCCGCACGCCCTTCGCCCATCGCCAGTGGGCCGGGAGGTCCGCGGGCTCGGTGCGTGTGAACACGATGACCGGAACCCCGGAGGCCTCGAGGTCGTCGCGGAACGCGAGCTCCTCGGCATCCGATGCGACGTACACGAAGACGATGTCGCGGTCCTCCTGCGCGAGCCGGGTGTGCCGCAGCTGCGACACGAACGGCGTGACGCCGATACCGGCTGCGACCATCAGCACGGGCGCGCCGGTGCGCTGCGGCAGCACGAAGTCGCCCCAGACACCCGTCACCGCGAGCGACTCCCCCGCACCGACGGCCGCGAGGGCCTTCTTGTAACTGGACTGCGATCCTTCCCGCAGCGCGATCTTGACGAGTGGCAGCTCGTCCGGCGACGAGACGATGCTGAACTCGCGCCGCGTGCCGCGGGAGTCCGGATGCGGATGCGGCACCTCCAGCTCGAGGTACTGACCCGGCGCGAACCGCAGACCGCGCCGGGCCTGGAACGTCAGTTCGCGGACGGTCGGGGTCAGCGCGCGGCGCTCGACGAGCGTCAGCCGGACCGCCGAGCGGAAGGCGAACGCGAAGGCGACGAGGTTCCCGACGAGGAGCGCGCGTTCCTGCCCCAGCGTGACGGCCCCGATCGCGATCGGCCAGCCCGCGAGGACCCCGACGACGGCCGCGACGAGGAACTGCTGGCGGCGGCGCGGCGGCAGCGTGAGGGGCTCGGACAGCATGAACGCGCCGAGGAAGAGGAACGGCGAGGACCAGAGGATCTGCCAGAACACGGTGCCGAGATCGAACGCGAGCCCGGCCTGCTGGAACTGCACCGATGCCCGCATGACGGCCACGGCGACCGCGACGACGAGGAACACCGCGATGACCCTGATCTTCTCGGTCCGCAGGAGCACGATCAGCCCGAGGACGATCACGGGCGCCGCGAGGAACGGCGACCCCACCCACCACGACGAGGCGCCGAGCGCGGGGAGCCAGACGCTCAGCACGGTGAGGAACGCGGCCCCCACGGCGGCGGGGTTGAAGATGTGCCGGCCCTGCCACGCGAGCACGTACTTCGACGCGGACGCCACGACTCCGGCGACGGCGATCCCGACGAGCTCCCAGGGCGCGAGCGTCGGGCGCAGCACGAACAGGAGGATGAGGACGGTGATGAGCGAGGACTCCCACCGCCAGGCGCGGCCCAGGAGGCGGTGCGCGACGGCGTCGGTGGCGGCGCACGCGGCGCCCAGCACGAGCCACGTCACGACGAGCTCGAGCGGGGTCGGCGCGAGCACGTCGAAGAAGGTCAGGACGAAGGCGATGGCCCCGAGCGCGGCCAGCGCGAACACGACGAGGCGGTACATCGACAGGCGCCCGACGATCGCGAACGCACGGTTCCACAGGGCTGTCAGTCCGCTCATGACTCCACGCTATCGGCCCCCAGGAACAGGTCGGCGCGGCATCCCGGAGACCATTCGACGCACCCGTCGGTCATCATCCGCACCCAGGAGACGTGGTGCGCGGCGGCGAACGCCGGCCCGCCGTCGAAGAACAGCGCCGTCGCGGCGGCGTCCGCGACCATGGTCGTCGCCGCGACGGCCCAGGTCGCCGCGATCGTCCGGACGGGCTCCCCCGTCCGCGCATCCAGCACGTGATGCAGCCCGTCGCCCCACGCGCGCCGGTTCAGGGCCGACGCGCACAGCGCGGCATCCGTCACCTCCCACACCCCGATCGCCCGCGACGTGTCGTACGGATGCTCCAACGCGATGCGCTGCGTCATCCCCCGCACGATGAGGTCGCCGCCGCCGTCGACGACGACGGGGCCGTTCACGGCCGCCGCGACGAGGTCGACGAGGCGGCCCTTCCCGAGCGCCCCGACGTCGATGACGGCCGGTGCCGTGAGCGTGAGCCTCCCGGCGTCCCACGCGAGGCGATCCGCCCAGTCGGCGGGCGCGGCCTCGGCGCCGGTGTCGACGAGGCCGTACGCCGGGTCGTAGCCGCGTCGCGCGAGCGGCCCACCCACGAGCGGGTTCACGGCCCCGGCGGTCGCCGCCGAGAGCGCTGTGAAGAGGTCGAGCATCGCGGCACCGTCGCGGGGCAGCGGCACGGCGCCCGCGCCGCGGGCGAGGGCCGTCACGAGCGAGTCGGCGCGAAAGCGCGACCAGGCGCGGTCGAAGTCCTCGACGATCCCGCGCACCGCGGTGCGGACGTCCGGACCCAGCACGTGCGGCGTCTGCACCTGCCAGCGCGTGCCGATCGCCTCGAACTCCCACGGGGGCGAGGCGCCGCGCGTCATGCCGCCGCGTCGTCCCGGATCGCCGCCAGCGCGTCGTTGAAGCCGCCACTGGTGAGGGACGAGCCGGCGACGCGGTCGACGGAGACCTCGTCGATGTCCTTGCCGACGACCTCGCCGGAGATGCCCCCGATGAACTCGGACTGGTACCGCTCGGACTCGGGGTTCTGCGGATCGCCGGTCACCTGGACGTCGGTGATGACGTCGCCCTCGAGGGTGACGGTGACCGAGATGGTCTCGACCGTGCCCCCGCCGTCGAGGTAGGACCCGTCCGCGGAGTACGTGCCGTCGGCGTAGCCGGCCGCTCCCGCACTGCCGGTCTGCAGCGGAGCGCTCTCGGCCTCGTCCGGGTCGGCGGTGGCCGCGGGGGTCGTGGTGCCGGCGCACCCGGCGAGGGCGGCCATGCCGGCGACGGACGCCGCGGCGGCGAAGCCGGCGCGGCGGGAAAGCGAGGTGGTGCGGATCATGGCGGTCCTCCTGGGGTCGCTGGACGATCTCGGTCTCCGCGGGGGGATGCGGTTCCGGCATCCTCACCGACCAACCTATGCTCCCGCTCCGAATGCGGATGCATGGATCCTTCCGTTCCGCGCCGCCGCACCCATTTGAGCGCCTCGACGACCAGGAAGATCACGATCGACAGCGCGAGCGGGAGGAGCCAGTCCTGCGCGGCGAGGGGCCGGGATTCGAAGAGGGTGTTCATGAACGGGACGTACGTGTAGATCAGCTGCAGCACGATGAGCGCGAGCGCCGACCACCAGATGACCGGGTTGCCGCGGAGCACCTGCGGAGTGAGGCTCGAGCGCGACAGGAAGCGGCAGTTGAAGAGGAAGGCGAGCTGCCCGAGCGCGAGCATCGTCACGGCCTCGGTGCGGGCGTAGGCGATGTCGTGGCCGGCCGCGACGACGAGCCCGAAGATCGCGAGCGTCGCCCCGCCGATGAGGAGCGACACCGTGAGCACGAAGCCGAGCTCCCGCATCGAGATGATCGAGCCCCCGGGGCGGCGGGGCGGCCGGGTCATGATGCCCGCTTCGGCGGGCTCGTAGGCGAGCGCGAGCGACAGCGTCACGGCCGTGACCATGTTGACCCACAGCACCTGCACGGGGGTCAGCGGAAGGGTCAGGCCGAAGACGACGGCGATGAGGATGACGAGGGACTGGGCGCCGTTGGTGGGGAGGATGAAGACGACGGACTTCCGGAGGTTGTCGTAGATGCGCCGGCCCTCGCGGATGGCGCTGCGGATCGTCGCGAAGTTGTCGTCGGCCAGGACGATCTCGGCCGCCTCCTTCGTCGCCTCGGTGCCCTTGATGCCCATCGCCACCCCGACGTCGGCGCGGGTGAGGGCGGGGGCGTCGTTGACGCCGTCGCCCGTCATCGCGACGACCTCGCCGTGGGACTGGAGGGCACGGACGATGCGGATCTTGTGCTCGGGGCTCGTCCGCGCGTACACGTCGACGTCCCGGACGACCTCCTTGAGCTGCTCCTGGCTGAGCGCCTCGAGCTCGCCGCCCGTGAGGACCCGGACGTCGCCCTCCCCGCCGACGAGACCCATCTCCCGACTGATCGCGAGGGCCGTGCCGGCGTGGTCGCCGGTGATCATCTTCACGCGGATGCCGGCGGCGTGGCAGTCGGAGATGGCCTCGATGGCCTCCGGCCGCGGCGGGTCGAGGATGCCCCAGAGGCCCAGGAACTCCAGATCCTCGAGGTCGTCCATCGCGACGTGCGCCGCACGCGTGGGCTTGCGGGCGCCCGCGAGGACGCGGAGGCCCTGCGCGCTCAGCTCGTCGACGGCGTGCTCCCAGAACGCGCGGTCGAGGGGGACGGAGCCGTCGGCGCCGCGCTGCGTCAGCGATCGATCCAGCAGCCGGTCCGGCGCCCCCTTCACGAGGATGGCCCGCGCCCCGTCCGGCGACTCGTTCAGTGTCGCCATGAACTTGTGCTCCGAGTCGAACGGGACGACGCCGATGCGGCGCGTGCCCTCGGCCGTCGCGCCGCCCTTGATCGCGACGACCTTCAGGGCCCCCTCGGTGGGCTCGCCCACGAGCATCCATCCTTCGGGTCCGTCGACGATGTGCGCGTCGTTGCAGAGCGTTCCGGCGGCCAGGAGCGCCGCGAGGTCGGCGCCGGACGCGCGCGCCCCGCCGTCCTCGGCGAGGATCTCCCCCTCCGGCTGATAGCCCAGTCCGCTCGTGCGGTACCTCCCGAGCGGGGTGACGAGGCGGCGCACCGTCATCTCGTTCTTGGTGAGTGTGCCGGTCTTGTCCGAGCAGACGGTCGTGACCGAGCCGAGGGTCTCGACGGCGGGGAGCTTGCGCGTGATCGCGCGACGCCGGGCCATCTGCTGGACGCCGATGGCGAGGGTGATCGTCACGAGCGCCGGGAGGCCCTCCGGGATCGCGGCGACCGCGAAGCCGATGGTCGCCGACGTGAGCTCCCCCAGCTCCATCCCGTGCAGGTACTTGCCGATCAGCAGCATGACGACGGCCATGCCGAGGATGACGAGGGTCAGGACCTTCCCGAAGGCGGCGAGCTGTTTGGTCAGCGGGGTCGCGAGACTGCCGGCGTCGCCGACGAGGGCCTGGATCTTCCCGATCTCCGTGCCGGCGCCGGTCCCCGTCACGATGCCGCGGCCCTGCCCGCCCGAGACGATCGTTCCGGAGAAGGCCATCGACGTGCGGTCGCCGACTCCTGCGGTCTCCGCGACCGGCTCGACCTGCTTCGACGACGGCACCGACTCGCCCGTGAGCGCGGCCTCGTCGACCCGCAGCTGGTGCGCCTGCGTGAGACGCAGATCGGCCGGGACCTTGTCACCGGGCGCGAGCCGGACGATGTCGCCCGGAACGAGCTCGGCGGCCGGGATCGTGGTCCACCCGCCGTCGCGGCGGACGCTCGCGTCGGCCGACAGCATCCCGCGGATCCCGGCGAGCGCCTTCTCGGCGCGCCCCTCCTGCACGAAGCCGATCACGGCGTTGATGATCGCGACGGACATGATGACCCAGAAGTCGAGCCAGTCGCCCATGATCGCCTTGATGGCGGCGGCGGCCAACAGGATGTAGATCAGCGTGTCGTTGAAGTGCGTGAGGAAGCGCAGCCAGGCGGGCGTCCGGGCCGGTTCCGGGAGGACGTTCCGGCCGACCGCTGCCAGGCGCGCAGCGGCATCGTCGGCGGCGAGTCCGCTCCCGTCCGCCCGCAGCGTGGCGTGGACGTCGGCGATCTCGAGGGCGTGGGCTCCGGTGACGGAGAGGGCGGTGGGGGCAGGGGCCGTGGCCATGCCCGGAGTCTAGGACCGGCTACGCGGCGCCGTCGAACATGCTGGTGACCGAGCCGTCCTCGAAGACCTCCTTGATCGCGCGTGCCAGCAGCGGCGCGATGGGAAGGATCGTGAGGCCAGGGAAGACCTTCTCGGCCGGGATCGGCACGGTGTCGGTGACGACGACTTCGTCGATCGCCTCGTCCTGCAGGCGCGCCACGGCCGGGTCGCTGAAGATCGCGTGGGTCGCCGCGACGATGACGCGGTCGGCGCCGTTGGCCTTGAGCGCCTGCGCCGCCTTCACGATGGTCCCGCCGGTGTCGATCATGTCGTCCACGAGCAGGCACACGCGGCCGCGCACGTCGCCGACGATCTCGTTGACGGTGACCTGATTGGCGACGTTCGGGTCGCGCCGCTTGTGGATGATCGCGAGCGGCGCGTCGAGGCTGTCCGACCAGGTGTCGGCCACGCGGACGCGGCCGGTGTCGGGCGAGACCACGGTGAGCTTGGCGCGGTCGGCCGCGGACAGGTTCTTCTGGAAGTACTCCAGGAGCACCGGCTTGGCGAAGAGGTGGTCGACGGGGCCGTCGAAGAAGCCCTGGATCTGGGCGGCGTGCAGGTCGACGCTCATGACGCGGTCGGCGCCGGCGGTGCGCAGCAGATCGGCGACGAGGCGGGCGCTGATCGGCTCGCGGCCGCGGCCCTTCTTGTCCTGGCGCGAGTACGGGTAGTACGGGGCGACGACGGTGATGCGCTTGGCGGACGCGCGCTTGGCGGCGTCGAGCATGATGAGCGTCTCCATGAGCCACTCGTTGACCGGGGGGCCGAACGACTGGATGAGGAAGAAGTCGCAGCCGCGGATGGAGACCTCGAACCGGGTCAGGATCTCCCCGGAGGCGAAGGTGCGGTGCTCCGTGGGGACCAGTTCCGTGCCCAGTGCGTCCGCGACGGCCAGCGAGAGCGCTTCGTGCGAGCGGCCCGTCGCGACGACGAGGCGCTTCTTGGTCTTGGCGACGAGGCCGGGGGCGATACCGCGCTCCACGTCGAGATCAACCTTGTTCTTCTTGCGCGACATCGTCCGCTTCCTGTGCTGACCGAGCCCGGGCCGCCGCGTCCGCAGCGCCGGTCCCTTGTCGGTGGTTCTCGACCCACCCCTCGACATTGCGCTGAGGGGCGACGCTCAAAGCGAGCGCACCGGGCGGGACGTCCTTGCGGATGACCGCGCCGGCGCCTGTCTTCGCGCCATCTCCGATCCTAACGGGCGCCACGAACACGTTGTGCGAGCCGGAATGCACCTCGTCGCCGATCTCGGTGCGGTGCTTGGCGACATCGTCGTAGTTCGCGGTGATGGCACCGGCGCCGAGGTTCACCCCGCGGCCGATGGTCGTGTCGCCGATGTAGCTGAGGTGCGGGACCTTGCTGCCCTCGCCGATGATCGCGTTCTTCGTCTCCACGAACGTGCCGATCTTGCCGCCCTCGGCCAGCTGCGTCCCGGGACGCAGGTGCGCGAAGGGTCCGACCGTGGCCCGCGGTCCGATCACCGCGAGCGTCGCATCGGTGCGCCGCACGGTCGCCCCCTCGCCGACCTCGCAGTCCACGAGGCTCGTGTCGGGTCCGATGACGGCGCCGGCGGCGACGACGGTGGCCCGGAGGATGTGGGTGTTGGGGAGCACGGTCACGTCGGGGGCGAGCGTCGCGGTCACATCGATCCACGTCGTCGCGGGGTCCTGGATCGTGACGCCCTCGAGCTGCCACCGGCGGACGGTGCGGGCGTTGAGGATGCGGCCGGCTTCGGCCAGCTGCGCGCGGTCGTTGACACCGAGGGTCAGCGAGACGTCGGGGGCGACGGATGCCGCGACGGCGAGCGCGTCGCGGCGGAGAAGGCCGATGACGTCGGTGAGGTACTTCTCGCCCTGCGCGTTGTCGGTCGTGAGGCGGGCCAGCTGGGTGCGCAGCGCCGCCGCCTGGAAGACGTAGACGCCGGCGTTGATCTCCCGGGTCGCGGCCTCGGCGTCGGAGGCGTCCTTCTGCTCGACGATGCGGTCCACGCCGCCGTCGGCATCGCGGATGACGCGGCCGTACCCGGTGGGGTCCTCCAGCACGGCGCTCATGAGCGTCGCCGCCGCGGCGAGTCCGCGGTGACCGCGCAGGAAGGCGCCGAGCGTATCGGCATCCAGGAGCGGCACGTCGCCACTGAGGACCAGGACGTCGCCGGCGAAGTCGGGGAGGCGGTCCAGCGCCACCTCGACGGCGCGGCCCGTGCCGGGGATCTCGTCCTGGTCGACGACCACGACCTCCGGCGAGACGCCGAGGACGGCGTCGGCCACCTGGTCGCGCTCGTGGCGCACGACGACGATGACGTGGGCGGGGCCGAGGTCGCGCGCCGTGTCGAGCACGTGCCCGATGAGCGGGCGCCCGCCGATCCGATGCAGCACCTTCGGCAGGGCGGACTTCATCCGTGTGCCCTGGCCTGCGGCCAGGATCACGACAGCGAGCGAGTCGTCGAGTTTGTTGTCGGTCATGCTCCGCCGCCAGGACTCGAACCTGAACCTCACAGCTCCAAAGGCTGTCGTGCTGCCATTACACCACGGCGGACCACGGCACCGGATCGCGCCGGGACCGCCTGTCAAGTCTGCCATGCAGGGGGCGCGGTGCCGGATGCCGCGGACGGCATCCGGCACCTGCGCCTACCTGGTGACCTTGACGGTCAGCGGTGCGCTGGAGGTGGTCCCCGCGGCGTTGCGGAACTCGACGCGGTACACGTGGCTGCCCTTCGTCGCGCCGGTGACGGCGAGCGTCGCCTTCTGCGCGCCGGGGGTCCGGGCCGTGAGGGCCCCCTCGGACACGAGCGCGCCGTCGGCGTAGAACCGGTAGGAGGTCGCATTGGTCCCCCACCACATGTTCGCCGTCACGGTGTAGGTGCCGTCCCCGTCATGGTTGTCGTGGCTGAGCACGGGGGTGCCGGGGTTCGCCGCCGTGACGGTCACCGTCAGCGGCGCCAGCGTCGTCTCGCCCTTCGTGTTGGCGAGGACGGCGGTGTACCGGTAGGTGCCGTTGCCGCGACCGGAGATCGGGATCGACGCGGTCTGCGCCTTCAGCCCGCCGTAGGTCAGCGGCACGGCCGCGACGAACACGCCGTTCTCGTAGAGGCGCACCGAGGAGGCGTTCTGCCCCCACCACAGGTTCATGGTGATGCGGTAGTCCCCGTCCAGGAGCCCGGTGTCCCAGCCGTTGTCGTGCGAGAGGACGCCCTTGGCGGGCACCGCGGTCGCCGTGTCGGCGTCCTTCCGCACGAGACCCGCCCGCACCTCGGCGAGGAGCGCCGTGGCGGCTGCGACGAGCGGGGCGCTCGGCCAGTCGGCCGCCACGACGATGCGCGCCTTCTCGAGCGCTGCCGGGACGGGCTCGTACGACCAGTCCGTGTAGTCGCCGGCGCGCAGCGCCGCGAGGGCGTCCACAGCCGTGGCGAGGTCGGCGGTCGCGACGCGGTCGCCGGCACGGGTGAGGCGCACCTGATCGACCGTGCCCCACGCGCCGGCGGACAGCGTGCCGCGGACGGCGACGGTGAGGATGCCGTCGGATCCGACCGTGACGGCGGGCGTCGTGCCCGTCCGCCAGGCCTGCCAGCCGTCGAGCGCGAGCGGCGCCGTGACCGCACCGGCGGCGGTGGTCGCCGCGACCGTGAGCCGGTCGGCGGCGGACTCGCCGTCGCCCTGCGCGGTCGCGGAGAGCGTGTACGTGCCGGGCGTGACGCCGGTGATCCGCTGCGTGACAGCGAACGTGTACGCGGCGTCGCTCCAGAAGCTGACGGCGCGCGACCCCGCCGCGGCGTCGGCGCTGGCCCCGATCGATGCCCCCGTGCCGGTGATCTCCCACATCGACGTGTCGGAGGCCTCGAAGCCGGGGTTTCGGACCCACTGGCGCGGCGTGACGGTCACGGTGGCGCGGGCGGCGAGGCCGTCCTCGGTCGTGCCGCTGAGGACGTAGTCGCCGGCCCCGGGGATCCAGTCCACGGCACCGGACCACTCGACGCCCTGCTCCTCGACGGCGCCGTTCCAGCGGCGCACGTCGACGGTGGCGGGGAGGTCGATCGGGTCGCCTTCCACCGCGGTCACGGCGACGGGCAGCACCACGGGTGCGGGCTCCTCGCCGAGCAGTTCCAGCGCATCGAGGGCCGACTCGAGGCGCGTGAGCGCCGCGGCCACCTTGTCGGCGGCCGGCGCCGCCGAGGCCAGCACGACGTCGGCGATCTCGAGGGCGTCGTCGAGCCCCGCGAGCGAGGCCGGCGTGATGATGCTGCGATCCAGGGCTTCGGCCCGGTCGACCGCGGCCTGCAGCGCCGAGGTGTCCGCCGGCGCGGCGGCAGCGCGCGCCAGCACGACGTCGTCGAGCGTGCCCCAGGCACCGGCGGGGAGGCTGGCGGTGACGGTCACCGTGACGGTGCCGCCGGCGGGGACGGTCACGGCTCCGGTGGTCCCGGTGAACCAGTTGCGCCAGCCGTTGAGTTCGAGCGGCGCGGTGGCGGTCGCACCGCCGGTCACGGCCGCGCTCAGCCGCAGCGTGCTCGCGGCGTTCTCGCCGTCACCCTGTGCGGACACGGACGCCGTGTACGACCCCGCCGTCAGAGCGGTCACCCGCTGCGAGAGGGTGTAGGTGTACGCCGCACCGGAGTAGAAGTGCGCCGACCGGGTGCCGGAGCGCGGGTCGTCGGTCGCCCGCAGCGTGAGCCCCGAACCCGTGCGGGTCCACATCGACACGTCCGCGTCCTCGAAACCGGGGTTGCGGACGTGGTTGACCGCACGGACCGTCACGGTCGCCGCCGTGGCGTGTCCGGATGCGGTCTCACCGGAGATCTCGTACACGCCGGGCCCGGAGATGTACTCGGCGGCTTCCGACCAGGTCACGGCCTCCTGCTCGGTCGAGCCGTCGTTGTAGGTGATCCGGACGGTCGCCGGCAGGACGACGGGGGCACCGTCGGTGAGGCCGACCGCGGGGTTCTCGACGGCCGTCACCTCACGGGGCGCGACGGCGCCGGTACGGGCGTAGGCGAACACGTTGAGCGATTCGAGCGGGGTGCCGTCGTAGGCGAAGAGGGCCTGGTTCTCCCAGGCGGAGCCGCCGTACCACTCACCCGCGTCGTCGGGGTCGTACTCGTCGGCGTAGCTGGAGGCCCAGCCGGAGCCGAACTCCTCCCAGAGGAGCTTGTTCTGCTCGAGCTGGGAGGGCGGACCGACCGGAAGCCACGCGGGCTCCCAGTAGAAGACGCCGATGCCGGCGTCGCCGACGTCGGCGACGGCCTGGATGACGTCGCGGACGGCCGTGGCCTGGCCCTGGACGCTCACGGGGTACTGGGTGGCCTCACTGGGCAGGTCGATCGTGTTGCCGTGGCCGTCGCCCTCCTCGAAGGTCCGCGCCCACGAGGTCTCGGCGACCATGACCTTCTTGCCGTAGGTGGATGCCACCTGCGACAGCACGCTCGTGAGGTTCGCGCGCGTGCCGTGCCAGTACGGGTAGTACGACGACGCGAAGACGTCGTAGTCGACGCCGTACGTCTGCAGGCCGGCCGCGTAGCCCGCGTAGCGTCCGGTCGTCTCGGGGTTCGTGAAGTGCACCGCGACGAGGGCATCGGGGAAGACGTCGCGGACGGCGGCGGAGCCGGCGGAGAAGATCTGCGCCATGTTGGCGAAGCCCGTGACCCCGGCCACGCCGTTGTTGGTCTCGTTGCCGACCTGCACCATCCGGACATCGACCTCGGCAGCGGCGAACTGCTCGAGCGCGTCGGTCGTGAACGCGCCGACGGCGGCGGCCTTGGCCGGGACGGAGAGGTCGGCCCACGCCTTCGGCGCCTTCTGCTTGCCGGGATCGGCCCAGAAGTCGGAGTAGTGGAAGTCGACGAGGACGCGCAGGCCCGCGGCGGTGGCGCGCTGCCCGATCTCCACGGCACGTTCCACGTCGACGTCACCGCCGCCGTAGCCGTTGCCGTCCGCGTCGAACGGATCGTTCCAGACGCGGACGCGGACGTCGGTGATGCCGTGGTCGGCGAGCACGTCGAACAGGTCGGCCGGCTCCCCCGCGTCATCCCGGAAGACGACACCCGACTCCTCCAGCGACAGCACCGAGGACACGTCGACGCCGTTGATGAAGTCGGCGGGAAGGTTCTCGACCTTCTGCACGACGATGCCGGCTTCGACCGGTCCGTCTTCTGCCGCCACGGCCGGTGCCGCGAGGGCTCCGAGTCCGAGGGCCAGGGCGGCCGTGGCCGCCGTCATCCGCCATGTCCGTGGTGCGCGCATGCGTGTGGATCCCCTTCGATCTCGCGGGGCGACGACACCGTCCAGCCCGCCTGTTACCGGTCACAGTAACAGGCGGCGGCGCCGAGGTCCATGCCCGTTCGCGATAATGACCGAGTGACCAGCGAGCATGACGAAGTCGACCGGATCGTCGACGCGTGGGGACGGCAGCGCCCCGATCTCGACTTCTCCCCGCTCGAGGTCCTCTCCCGCGTGGACCGGCTCTCCCGGCATCTCGACCGCGCGCGCCGGGAGGCGTTCCGTCGCAGCGAGCTGGAGCCGTGGGAGTGGGACGTGCTCTCGGCGCTCCGTCGCGCCGGCGAGCCGTACCAGCTGAGCCCCAAGCAGCTCCTGCAGCAGACGCTCGTCTCCAGCGGCACGATGACGAACCGGATCGACCGGCTCGTGGGCCGGCGGCTCGTGCGCCGGGAGGCCGACCCGGGCGACGGGCGCAGCATCCTCGTGACGCTCACGGAAGAAGGCCGCACACGCGTGGATGCCGCGATCACGCGCCTCGTCGACGCCGAGGCCCTGCTGCTCGGTGTGCTGTCCCGCTCCGACAGCGACCGCCTCGCGGGGCTGCTGCGCAAGCTGAGTCTCAGCTTCGACACCTGAGCGCCCTCTACGCTGGGAGGGACATGGCGCATCTTCTGGGGGCCGAGGCCCTGCACCTCGAGTATCCGACCCGCGTCGTCTTCGACTCCGTCTCGCTGGGCGTGGACGAGGGCGACCGCATCGGGGTCGTCGGCCGCAACGGCGACGGCAAGTCCAGCCTCCTGAAGATGCTGGCGGGCCTGCAGTCGCCGGACAGCGGCCGCGTCACGGTGCGCGGCGGGGTCACCGTCGGGGTCCTCGACCAGGCCGAGACGCTCTCCGACGACGACACCGTCGGCAACGCGATCGTCGGCGACACCCCCGAGCACGAGTGGGCCGGCGACGCGCGGGTGCGCGAGGTCATCACGGGGCTCGTCGGCGACCTGCCGTGGGACGCCGTCCTCTCCTCGCTCTCCGGCGGTCAGCGGCGCCGCGTGGCGCTGGCGCGCCTCCTGACCGGCGACTGGGATGTGCTGTTCCTCGACGAGCCGACGAACCACCTCGACGTCGAGGGCATCGCGTGGCTCGCCGAGCATCTGAAGCGACGGTGGAGCGCGACAGCGGGCGGGCTCCTCGTCGTCACCCACGACCGGTGGTTCCTCGACGAGGTGTGCACCGCGACGTGGGAGGTGCACGACCGGCTCGTCGAGCCGTTCGAGGGCGGGTACGCCGCGTACATCCTGCAGCGCGTCGAGCGCGACCGGCAGGCGGCGACCATCGAAGCGCGCCGGCAGAACATCGCCCGCAAGGAGCTCGCGTGGCTGCGGCGCGGCGCGCCGGCCCGCACGTCGAAGCCGAAGTTCCGCATCGACGCGGCCAACGCGCTCATCGCGGATGTGCCGGAGATCCGCGATCGGGTGTCGCTGCAGTCGCTCGCCGTCTCGCGCCTCGGCAAGGACGTCGTCGATCTGCTCGACGTCGGCGTCTCCTACGGGGAGCGGATGGTGCTGCGGGATGTGGAGTGGCGGATCGCGCCCGGCGAGCGCACCGGCATCCTGGGCGTCAACGGCGCCGGGAAGTCGACGCTCCTAGGACTCATCTCCGGCGCTGTCGAGGCGACGGCCGGCCGCGTGAAGCGCGGCAAGACCGTCAAGGTCGCGACGCTCACGCAGCGGATGGACGAGCTCGACGAGCACATGGCCGACCCCGTCCGGATCGTCATCTCGCGGCTGCGCACGAGCTACACCATCGGCACCGGCTCCAAGGCGCAGGACCTCACCCCCGGCCAGCTGCTGGAGCGGATGGGGTTCTCGTCGGAGCAGCTGTCGACGCCCGTGAAGGATCTGTCCGGTGGTCAGAAGCGGCGCCTCCAACTGCTGCTGATCCTCCTCGACCAGCCGAACGTCCTCATCCTCGACGAGCCGACCAACGACCTCGACACCGACATGCTCGGCGCGATCGAGGATCTCCTGGACTCCTGGGCCGGGACGCTCCTCGTCGTCTCGCACGACCGGTACTTCCTCGAGCGCGTCACCGACCAGCAGTTCGCGATCCTCGAGGGGCGCCTTCGTCACCTCCCCGGCGGAGTCGACGAGTACCTCCGGCTGCGCCGCGCGCAGGACAGCGTCGCGCCGGCCGCCTCGGGCGCCTCGACGTCCTCCGCGCCGGGCCTGTCCGGCGCGGACCGGCGGGCGGCGGAGAAGGAGCAGTCCGCGCTCGAGCGCCGGATCGCCCGGCTGCAGGGCGAGATCGGGACGCTGGACGTCGAGATCGCCTCGAGTCAGGATGCGCCGTACGAGCGCCTCACCGCCCTGTACGGGCGACGGGACGACCTCACCGAGGAGATCGGCCGCCTCGAGGACGAGTGGCTGAAGCTCGGCGACCGCCTGGAGGCCTGAGCCTCCGTACCGGCGATTCGGAACCGGCGATTCAGTACCAGAGGTTGAGACGCGGTGTGACGTGCCACGACAGCAGGCGCGCCGCACCGGCATCCGCCCCCCGCACGCGCCCCGCGCGGGCGAGGGTCAGCAGGGACACGCCGCCGAGGCACGCGGCGGACAGCTCCGCGATGCCGAGCGAGACGCGTGCGACGCCGTCCGGCGCGTCGTCCACCCGCGTGACCGTGCCGCGGCCCTCGCCGTCCGCCGCGAGGAGGAACCGGCCGGCGGCGAGGCCGAGAGGGTCGTCGACGTCCAGCACGACGGACCCGACGGTGTCGTAGCGGCGCGCGCCCAGGACGGCGGGGACGTCGAGGATCCGGACGTACTGGTGATCGCGGACCGTGACGGTCGCGGCACGGCGGTCGTCGATCATCCACAGCACCGGCTCATCCGTCCCGGCGAGATCGACGTGCACCTCGCCGATGAGGTCGAGCTCGAGGACGAACCGCCACAGCGCCGCGTACGCGTCGGCGCCGTCGGCAAGGAGACGGGTGACCTCCGCGGTGCCCTTCGTGAAGTCGTCGTCGTTGGAGCGGATGCGGTACGACACGACGCCTCGGCTCTCGCCGTCGCCGTCCGTATAGCGCACGCAGCGCACGTCGCCGCCGTGGCTCGAGTCGGGGGCCGTGCCGGTGAAGCGGTCCTCGTGGCCCGGTGGCAGTGTGATCTCTCCGGGAGCCTGCAGGCGCGTGCGCTCGTGGAGCTGGGTGAAGAGCTCCTTCGCGTCGGCGCGGGAGACGAAGTCGACCCGCCCCTCCGGGCGCGGCCCGATCCAGTTCGCCCGCTTGGCGTCCACTACCAGCGATGCGCTCTCCGCCGCGACGCCGAAGCCGTACCGCCCGTACAGGGGAGACTCCGAGACGGTGAGCATCGCGGCGGGGACGCCCTGTGCGGCGGCCGTGCGGAGCTCGCCCTCCAGGAGCGCCCGGGCGATGCCGCGACGGCGGTGCGTCGGCGAGACCGTCACGGCGCTGATCGCCCACGACGGCACCGCGGTCTCCCCGGGGAGCGCGAGGTCGCCGATCCAGGACGCGAGCGTCGCGACCGGCCCCGCGAGCGCGCCGTCCGGAGCGGCGTCGTCGAACACGCCGGTGAGACGCTTGTCGACGTTGCGGGTCCGGCCCGCCGCGAGCTGCGCCTCCGTGCGCTCGCCGTCCTGGAATCCGCGCGCGACGGACTGGAGCCAGCCGTCGACCTCGTCTCCGGCGACGGTGCGATACGAGAGGCCGCGGCTGTGCAGCGCGTCGCGGGCCGCGGCGTCGACGGGAGCGTCCCGCCAGGTCGGGAGAGGGACTTCGTTCATGTGAAGGAGACCACCTTCGCTCCGGGGACGGGACCGTGGACATGGAGGACGTCGTGGCCGACCGCGATGAGGTCGGCACGCAGGTCGCGGGCTGCGGCATCCGAGCCCGCGAGGAAGGCGACCGTCGGGCCCGACCCGGAGACGATCCCGGCGAGCCCGCCGTAGGCGATGCCGGTCTCGATCAGCGCGCTGAGCCCGGGGCGCAGGTGGCATGCGGCGACCTGGAGGTCGTTGCGGACGGCCGCGGCCAGGGCGATCGGGTCGCCCGCGCGGAGCGCCTGCAGGACGGCGGGGTCGACGGCGGGTGTGCCGCGGCGCGGCGTGATGTCCGGCTGGGCGCGCAGGCGATCGAGTTCGCCGTAGACGGTCGGCGTGGACAGCCCTTCCGCGTTCGTCACGAGGACCCAGTCGAACCGTCCCCGCGCGAGCGCCGGGGCGAGCTCGTCGCCGCGGCCCGTGCCGACGGCGGTGCCGCCCAGCAGCGAGAACGGCACGTCGGCGCCGAGACGCGCGGCGAGCTCGTGCAGGCGTGCGGAGGACAGCCCGCCGTCCCACAGGGCGTCGCACGCGACGAGCGCCGCGGCCGCGTCGGCGGACCCGCCGCCCATGCCGCCGGCGACCGGCACGCCCTTGCGGAGTTCGAGGTGCACTCCGCCGGGCTGCTCCAGCTCACGGGCGATCAGCCGCGCGGCGCGGACCGCGAGGTTCCGGTCGTCCAGCGGCACGTCGCCCACGTCGACGGCGCCCGTGACCGTGACGCGGAAATCGTCGGCCGGCGTGGCGATGACGTCCTCGTAGGCCGAGACCGCCTGATACACCGACGCGACGTCGTGGTAGCCGTCGTCCTGCACGTCGCCGACTTCGAAGAAGACGTTGAGCTTGCCGGGCGCGCGGACGTGCACGCGGTCGCGGATGCCGAGGAGGCTCACGCGGTCGCCGAGTCCGCCCAGAGGTCGACCTCGATGCTGTCGGAGAGCGCGTCGATGCGCTCGAGCTCCTCCGTGTCGAACGCCGGGCCGTTCAGGGCCGCGAGGTTCTCGTCCAGCTGCGCCGGACGCGACGCGCCGATGAGGGCCGAGGTGACCACCGGGTCGCGGAGCACCCACTGGATGGCCATCTGCGCGAGGCTCTGCCCGCGCTCCTTCGCGATGACGTCGAGGCTGCGCAGCGCCGACAGACCGTGCTCGCTGAGCCGGCCGCCGGGGAGGGAGGACCGCTGCTGGGCGCGGTCGGCGGTCCCGTCGCCGAGGTACTTGTCCGTGAGGAGCCCCTGGGCGAGCGGGGTGAACGCGATCGCGCCCATCCCCTCCTGGCGGAGCACGCCGGTCAGGCCGTCTTCGACCCAGCGGTTGAGGATCGAGTACGCCGGCTGGTGGATGACGAGTGGCGTGCCGAGGGAGCGAGCGGCCGCTTTCGCCGCGGCCGTGCGCTCGGCGCTGTAGGACGAGATGCCGACGTAGAGCGCCTTGCCCTGGCGGACGAGGGTGTCGAGCGCCCCGATGGTCTCCTCGATCGGGGTGACGTCGTCGACGCGGTGCGAGTAGAAGATGTCGACGTAGTCCAGGCTCATCCGCTGCAGCGACTGGTCGGCGCTCGCGAGCAGGTACTTGCGCGAGCCCTGCGTCCCGTAGGGGCCCGGCCACATGTCCCAGCCGGCCTTGGACGAGATGATCAGCTCGTCGCGGTACGGGGCGAAGTCCTCCCGCATCATGCGGCCGAAGTTCGTCTCCGCAGACCCGTACGGCGGGCCGTAGTTGTTGGCCAGGTCGAAGTGGGTCACTCCGCGATCGAAGGCGTGCCGCAGCAGCGAACGCTGAGCGTCGAAGGGGATGTTGTCGCCGAAGTTCCACCACAGGCCCAGCGAGATGGGCGGCAGGTACAGGCCGCTGTCGCCCACCTGGCGGAACGAGGCTCCCAGGTAGCGGTCATCGGCGGCGGTGTAAGGTCTGTGCAGGTCTCCTCCCCGCGAAGGCGGGAAGCGGTCGTCATCGGTCACCGTCCCAGCGTATCCGCCGTCTCCCGCGCGTGTCCCGGAAACGTCACCGTAACCCGCGGTTCCTAGTGTGAACCCGAAACATCGAACGGAGGCATCCATGGCGCGTCTTTCCGCCCTTCCCACCCAGCCCGACCGCTGGGCCGCCCTGCTGGAGCGCGACGACATCGTGCTGGACCGCGGCATGCTGCACCTCTCGCACGAGGACGTCACTCCGGATCAGGCGCGCACCGCCGATCTGCTGCTGATCGCCGATGCCTTCGACGACGCCGGCGTCGCCCACCTCCTCATCCGGCACTCCTCCGACGTGCCCGCCCTCGTCGTCGACCTCGCCGACCGCGACCGTGCGCTGACCGCACTCGCGGCGCGCGGCGCCGGCGAGCCCCTGTACGTCAAGCCGGCGACCGGCTCGGCGGTGCCCGCGGTGGAGTTCGCGAGCACCGCGACCGGTCCGTCGGCGATCCGCGTGTTCCGTCCGCGCGTCGCGCGCACCGGCGGTCTCCGCTACGGCGCGGCGTATGCGGCGCGCGTGGAATTCTGGCGCTTCGGCGAGGAGCTCATCGAGGCCCCGCACGCCAATGCCCTCACCCGTCGGGCGTTCCCGGCCGAGGACCTGTCCGGCGCGACGGTGGAGCGCTACGGCCGCACGTGGCGCACGGTCAGCGGGATGTTCGACGCGCACCCCGGCGAGTTCACGGGCGAGATCGACATGGTCTTCTCGTGGGTCGATGGATCGTCGACCGACTTCCAGCGCCAGCGCGCGGCCCAGCTGTCCGAGTACGTCGTCGGCGAGGGCGATGCCGGCCCCGCGCGCTACCGTCACGTCGACGAGCTGCGCTATGCCCTCCGCAGCGTCTACATGTACGCCCCGTGGGTGCGGCGCATCTTCATCGCGACCGACTCCCCCGCGCCTGCCTGGCTGTTGGACCACCCGCGCGTCACGATCGTGCGCAGCGAGGAGTTCTTCGCCGATCCGTCGGTGCTGCCGACGCACAACTCGCACGCGGTCGAGGCGCAGCTGCACCGCATCGAGGGGCTCTCCGAGCACTTCCTGTACTCGAACGACGACATGTTCTTCGGGCGTCCCGTCTCCCCGGAGCTCTTCTTCTCCCCCGCCGGCATCTCGTCGTTCGTCGAGTGCGACGTGCGCATCGGCACGGGTCCGACGCGCGTCGCGCGCAGCGGGCACGACAACGCGCTGCGGGTGAACCGTGCGCTCCTGCAGGAGCGGTTCGGCCGGACGATCGTCCGCGACCTCGAGCACTGCGCGGCGCCGCTGCGGCGGAGCGTCATGTTCGAGCTCGAGCGGGAGTTCCCGGACGAGGTCGCCCGCACCGCCGCGGCCCGCTTCCGGTCGGCGACCGACGTGTCGGTGACCAACTGCCTGTACCACTACTACGCGCAGGCCACCGGGCGCGCGCTCGCCTCGACGGCGCCGCGTGTGCGGTACTACCAGACGACGGCGGCCGCGTCGCTCGGCCGGATGGAGCGCCTCGCGACCCGCAAGGACGTCGACATGTTCTGCCTCAACGACGGCGGCGAGACCGAGGTGCCCGAGAAGGTGCGTGTGCGGGCCGTCACGTCGCTGCTGGAGCGCCTCTTCCCGGCGCGACCCCCGTGGGAGGCTGCGGAGATCAGCGCAGGACGGTCAGCGGCTCGGTCGGCGGAGCAACCCGCGACGCGGTGAGCGACGTCTCGATGCCGGCGGCCTGAAGGCGCCGGAGCGCCTCGCCGGCGTCGATGTGCTCGAGGGGCCGCGGCGCGTCGATCGGCACGACCGAGTGCACGATCGTGTCGTCGTAGACGTGGACGAGGTTGAACGCCTGCGAACCGTCCTGCGGCCGCGACCCGCCGACGGGGACAGTGAGGTCCTGCGCGTAGCAGGTGGACGAGGCGACCGAGACGGGGATGCCGGCGAAGGTCGCGAACGTCGAGTAGTGCAGGTGGCCGGCGATGATGGCGCGCACGTCGGTGCCGCGGACGACCTCGGCGAGGCTCGCCTGCGCGCGGAGCTCGACGCTCGCCGCGAGGGGCAGCACGCTGGGGATCGGCGGGTGGTGCATCGCGAGGATGGTGCCGAGGGGCGCCGGGGTCGCGAGCACGTCGCGGAGCCAGGCCCGCTGTGCGGGCGTGACCTCGCCGTGATGGTGGCCCGGGACGCTCGTGTCGAGCGTGACGACGCGGAGGCCGTCCAGCTCGTCGACCCGGTCGACGGGACGGAGCGGGTCGCCGCGTCCGTCTTCGTCGAGCAGGCGCGCGCGGAACGCGGCCCGGTCGTCGTGGTTGCCCATGACCCAGAGCAGGCGCGCGCCGAGGCGTTCGGCGAACGGCTCGACGAGTGCGCGCAGCACGCGGTATGCGGCCGGCTCGCCGAGGTCGGCGAGGTCGCCGGTGAACACGACCGCGTCGGGGCGGAGACCCGACGCTTCGATGCCGTCGAGGGCTCTGGTCAGGCTGGCCGCCCCATCGACACTGTCGAACAGGTGGGGGATGCCCGCCCGCAGATGGGTGTCGCTGATATGCAGCAGGATGCGTTCGGCAGCCGGGTGCTCGGCGCGGCGCATGGGTTCCCTTCCCGTCGGGACGGATCGGGCGGGCCGATCCGCGGTCGCGCCAATGTTACCGGGATGTTTCCTGAACACGTGGTGAACGCCACGCGGCGCGTGCAATACGCGTGAAGTCGTCGATGCCGAGCTCCTCGCCCCGCGCCGTCGGCGCGACGCCCGCGGCCTCCAGCACGGTGACGGCCTCGGCGGCGCTGCCGCCGAGGACGGCGGCCAGTGCCTGCCGCAGCATCTTGCGGCGCTGCTGGAAGGCGGCATCCACGATGCGGAAGGTCGCGAGCCGCTCCTCCTCGGTCCCGCGGGACGTCGTGTCGCGCTCGAAGCCGACGAGGACGCTGTCGACGTTCGGGACCGGCCAGAACACCTGCCGCGACACGGTGCCCGCGAGGCGCCAGCGGCCGTACCAGGCGGCCTTCGCGCTCGGTGCGCCGTAGACCTTGGATCCGGGCGGGGCGGCGAGTCGCTCGCCGACCTCGGCCTGGACCATGACGACGCCGCGCTGGAGGTGCGGGAAGGTCTCCATGAAGTGCAGCAGAACGGGGACGCTGACGTTGTAGGGCAGGTTGGCCACGAGGACGTTCGGGTCGCCGGGCAGTTCGGTGACGCGGAGCGCGTCGGCGTCGACGACCGTCAGCGCGCCGTCGGGGACGCCGTGCGCGGCGGCGGTGTCGGGCAGACGCGCGGCGAGGCGGTGGTCGATCTCGACGGCCGTCACGGTGGCGCCGGTCTCCAGGATGGCGAGGGTGAGCGAGCCGAGGCCGGGGCCGACCTCGACGACGCGGTCGGCGTCGGTGACGCGAGCCGTGTGCACGATCTTGCGGACGGTGTTGGCGTCCACGACGAAGTTCTGGCCGAGCTTCTTCGTGGGGGTCACGTCGAGGTCGGCGGCGAGCGAGCGGATCTCGGTGGCGCCGAGGAGCGTGACGGGCATGCCTCAACAGTACCGAGGGCGGTGTCCGGAGATGGCGGGCGCGGCGGGTCGGGCGGGCACTGCCGGCGCGGCGGGCGGGCGCGGCGGGTCGTGCGGGCGCGGCCGGCGTGGCCGGCGCGCGCTTCCTGATCAGGCCGCGACGTAGTCGAATCTGCGCCGGGCGCCGAGGCGGGGCGTCTGGGCGGCGTCGATCCACGGAGGCGGGATGAACCACACCCGCGCCGCGATGCCGGCACCGTCGATGCGGATGGTCCAGCCGCTGTCATGGATCCGGTGATGGCACGACGTGCACAGCAGGATCCCGTTGGACAGATCGGTCGGACCCCGGTCGCGTTTCCACCAGTCGAGGTGATGCACCTTGCAGTGCGACGGTGGGGCGCCGCAGCCGGCGCAGCCGCCGTCCCGCTCGCCGAGTGCGAGCCGCTGAGCGGGCGTGAACAGCCGCTTCTGCCGACCCCAGTCGAGGATCTCGCTGTCACCGCCGAGGACGCAGGGGATGATCCCGGTGTCGGCGGCCATCCGACGGGCGGTGCCGACCGAGACCGGGGTGGTCATCCCGTCGATGAGCGCGTATCCGGTGCCGCTCTCTAGGTCGTCGAGGCTGAGGCGGACCACGACGGTCGCGCCCTGCACCGGCACATCCCGATCCGCGCAGCCGAGCAGATGCTCGCAGATGAGCGCGAGGGCTTCGGCGTGCAGCTGCGGGATCGTCGGACGAGGCGCGTCGACCACATCGTCGACGAAGAGCGCATCCGCGGGGGCGTCTTCCGACTGTCCGGACTCCCCCATGCCCGATCTCGCAGCCGCGGCATCCCGCTGCGCGGCGAGCCGGGCGGTGACGTATCCCTCGAGGGCGGCTTTGATCGGGGCGCCGCGCTCGGGACCGAACACCGCGGTGAGGTGCAGCATCCCGTCGGAGTCCTCGCGCATCCGCAGTGACTCCTTCGCCCGCAGTTCGTCTTCCCGGAGCGCGACGCCGTCGGGGTCGAGGTATGCCTCGGCACGGGCGAGCACTTTCGAGAGCGCATCCAGCGTGAGTCCGGGCGCCTGACCGATGAGTGTCTGCTCCGCGGCGTCCGTCGCGGTCCGACCGGCCGTCGTGACGACCCGGTCGAGCATCCGGATGATCGCCGACGCTGCCGGCATCCCGATGACGCCTGCCTCCACCGCTTCACCGACGTGCGGATGCCTCGCGGGCGCGTGCTCGCCCGTCAGGAGCACGCGGGGCGCGGTCGCCTCGCCGACCTCCACGAGCCGTGCCGCCTCGCCGTTCGCGATGCCCAGCTCGCTCGCCAGCAGCACGTTGGCATTGCGGAAGCCCTGCTTCCTCGCGAGCGAGTCCGCGCCCAGTTCGGGACGGGACTGCCGGGCGATCTCCGCCGCCACCCGCACGGTGGCCGCGTCGGCGAGCCGCCGCACTTTGCCCAGCGCGTCGTTGAGCGCGACGAGCCGGCCCGCCTCCGTGCCCTCGACATGCTCCCCCGGCCACAGCCCGCACACCGCGGCCACTGCGGCGGTGAGGTCGTCGAGGGTGGTGGACATGACGAAATTCTAGCGGTTTTCTTCGAACATAGCTACGAAGCAAGAATGAGACTATTCTCACTCTGATCCGGTTTTTACCTGTGTATAACTGCTCCATACGAAGCGTCGATGTCGGCGCCACGTGCTACCAACATTCGTATGTTCATCACCCTGCAGCAGCAGCCGCCGCCGTCGGCAGTGCCCCGACGATCCGCCCGAGGGCCGCCTCGTCGTGCGCGGCGGTGAGGAACCACGCCTCGAACGAGGACGGCGGCAACGACACCCCCGCATCCAGCATCGCGTGGAAGAACCGCCCGTAGGCCGCCGCATCCTGCTTCACTGCGGTGGCATAGTCCGGGACGCCGCCCACGACCGCTTCCCCGAAGAACACGCTGAAGAGCGTCCCGGCCCACTGCACGACGTGCGGCACGCCGGCAGCGGTCAGCGCCTCCGAGGTAGCCTCGGCGACCACGTGCGCGGCCGCGTCGATCCGGCGGTAGACGTCCGCATCGGCGAGGCGCAGGGTCGCGAGTCCCGCCGCGACGGCGACGGGGTTTCCGGACAGCGTCCCCGCCTGGTAGACGGGGCCGGTGGGGGCGAGGAGGTCCATGATGTCGGCGCGACCGCCGACCGCGGCGACGGGAAGTCCCCCGCCGATGACCTTGCCGAAGGTGACGAGGTCGGGCGTGACATCCTCGCCCGCCGCGGACAGGACGCCCGCGTAGCCGGATGCCGAGGCCCGGAAGCCCGTGAGCACCTCGTCGCTGATGAGGAGCGCGCCGTCGCGGTGCGCGATCTCGGCGAGGAACGCCGTGAAGCCCGGCGCCGGCGGCACGACGCCCATGTTGGCGCCGGCGGCCTCCGTGATGATCGCGGCGATCCGGCCGGGGTGCGCCGCGAAGACCGCTTCGACGGCGGCGCGGTCGTTGTAGCCGATCACGAGGGTCTGGGCGGCGATGGCCTCGGGGACGCCCGCCGATCCGGGCAGCGCAAGGGTCGCCAGGCCCGAACCCGCCTGAGCCAGCAGGCCGTCGGAGTGCCCGTGGTAGTGGCCGGCGAACTTCACGAGCAGGTCGCGGCCGGTCGCGCCGCGGGCGAGGCGGATGGCGGTCATCGTGGCCTCGGTGCCGGTGGAGACGAGGCGGAGCTTCTGCACGCCGGGCACGCGGTCGCGGATCAGCTCGGCGAGCTCGGTCTCGGCGGGCGTCGGCGCGCCGAAGGACAGTCCCCGGCGGGCCGCTTCGATGACGGCGTCGACGACGACGGGATGCGCGTGCCCGACGAGGGCCGGACCCCAGCTGGCGACGAGGTCGACGTACTCGCGCCCCTCGACGTCGGTGACGTACGGGCCGGAGGCCGACACGAGGAACCGGGGCGTGCCGCCGACGGAGCCGTACGCGCGGACCGGCGAGTCGACGCCGCCGGGGATGACCGCCTGCGCGCGGGCGAAGGAATCGTCGTTGCCGGTCATGCGAGGTCCTTCCCGTCCTGCAGCCACCCGGCCGCCTCGATGGCCCAGTAGGTGAGGATGGCGTCGGCGCCGGCCCGGCGGATGCCGAGCAGGGACTCGCCGATGGCACGGTCGCGGTCGATGAGCCCCGCGGCGGCGGCGGTCTCGATGAGCGCGTACTCCCCCGAGACCTGGTACGCCCACACCGGGACGCTCGAGACGTCCGCGACGCGGGCGAGGATGTCGAGGTAGGGGCCCGCGGGCTTGACCATGACGATGTCGGCGCCCTCGTCGATGTCGGCGAGCGCCTCCTCGATACCCTCGCGGGCGTTCGCAGGCGACATCTGGTACGTGCGGCGATCGCCCTGCAGGGTCGATTCGACGGCATCCCGGAACGGCCCGTAGAACGCCGAGGCGTATTTCGCGGAGTAGGCGAGGATCACGACGTGCGCGAAGCCCGCCTCGTCGAGCGCGGCGCGCACGGCGGCGACCTGGCCGTCCATCATTCCGGACAGGCCGAGGATGTCGGCGCCGGCTCGGGCCTGAGCCACCGCCATGCGGCCGTACACCTCGATGGTCGCGTCGTTGTCGACGGACCCGTCGCCCGCGAGCACGCCGCAGTGGCCGTGGTCGGTGAATTCGTCCAGGCACAGATCGGCCTGCACCGTGAGGCGACCGGCCGCGGCTCCCTGCGCGACCGCGATGGCGCGGTTCAGGATGCCGTCCGGGTCGACGGCGCCGGAGCCGACGGCGTCGCGGGACGCGGGCACGCCGAACAGCATGATGCCGCCGATCCCGGCGGCGGCGGCCTGCTCGACGACGGCGGGGAGGGCGTCGAGCGGATGCTGGCTGACGCCGGGCATGCTCGCGATGGGCTGCGTCGCGGTGAGCCCCTCCTTGACGAAGACGGGCAGCACGAGCTGCGACGGCACGAGCGCATGCTCGGCGGCGAGACGGCGCAGCGCCGGGGTCGCGCGGAGCCGGCGGAGCCGGCGGGTGGGGAAGGCGGTCACGGGGTCTCCTGACGCGTGGGGGTGCGGATGTCGGCGTCGTCGAGCTCGGCGATCAGCGCGTCGACGCTCTGGGTGAGGGCGGTGTAGCCGACCGTGAAGCCGAGGGCGATGGCATCGCGTGTCGTGCCGGGACCGATCGTCGCGACGACGGTCGTGGGGGGCAGCGTACCCACCTGGCGACGCAGCTCGCGGCCGACGCTGAGCGAGGTGAGCAGGACGACGTCGATCCGGCCGGCACGGAGGTCGTCGGCGACGGCGGGCGCGAGGTCGATGCCGACCGTGCGGTAGCCGATGCAGACGTCGACGGCGTATCCCTGCAGTTCGAGCTCGTCGCTGATCACGGCCTGCGCGAGGTCCGAGCGCAGGACCAGGCAGCGGCCCGTGCCGGCCGGAGTTCGTCCGGCGACCCACTGCGTGATCATGGTGGCGGCCGAGGACGTCCCGACGGGGACGAACTCGACGTCGAAGCCCGCGTCGGCGACGGCGCGCGCCGTCGCGCGCCCGACGGCGGCGATGCGGGTCGCGGCGGGGATGCGGACCCCGTGGGTCACGAGCTGCTCGACGCTCGCGGCGCTCGTGACGAAGAGCCAGGCGTACTCCCCCGCGGCGAGCGCCGCGAACGCGCGGTCGCGCGCGTCGGCGTCGCGGGGCGGGGCCGACGCGATGAGCGGCGCGATGACGCCCTCGGCACCGCGGCGGACGAGGTCGGCGCGCACGCGCTCCCCCCAGGCGCCGCCGCGCGGCACGAGGACGCGGGCTCCGGCGAGGCTCATCGAGCCGTCCCGGGCAGGTCGGCGAAGTCGGCGGCACCGCCGGCGAGGAGCTCGGCGACGACGTCGCCGGCCACCGCGGCGCGGCCCTCGTGCGTCGCGGCGTCATCGCGTGCGATGCGCCGCTCGGCGCGCACGGACCGCGTGCCGTCGGGTGCGTGCACGTCGGCGACGAGGGTCACGTCGTCCTCCACGCGGACCGCGTCGATCGCGACCGGCGCGGCGCAGCCGGCCTCGAGGCGGCGGAGGACGGCGCGCTCGAGCAGAGCGCACAGCTCCGCATCGGCGTCGTTGACGGCGCGGACGGCGCGGCCGATCTCGCCGTCCGCGTCCCGGTCGCGCACCTCGACGGCGAGCGCCCCCTGCGCGGCGGACGTGGGCCAGTCCAGGAGCTCGGTGATCGCGGCGTCGCGTCCGATGCGGCGAAGACCCGCCTCGGCGAGGACGACGGCATCCAGCTCGCCGTCCGTGACCTTCCGCAGCCGGCTGTCGACATTCCCGCGGATGTCGCGGACGTCCAGGTCGGGGTGGCGCGCGAGCAGCTGCGCGACGCGGCGCGGCGAACCCGTGCCGACGCGCGCGGCGACCGGCAGCGTCTCCAGGGTCAGCCCGTCGCGCGCGCACAGCGCGTCGCGCTGCGGAGCGCGGGCGGGGACCGCTCCGACCACGATGCCGGGGAACGGCGCCGTCGGCAGATCCTTCATGGAGTGCACGAGCAGGTCGCACTCGCCGCGCAGCAGGGCGTCGCGGAGCGCCGTCGCGAACACGCCGGTCCCGCCCATCTGCGCGAGCGACCCGGTCAGCACATCGCCCTCACTCGTGATGCGGACCAGTTCGACGGTCATGCCGGTCGCGGCGGTGATGGCATCGGCGACGAGCTGGGACTGGGTCGTCGCGAGCAGGCTCGCGCGTGTGCCGAGTCGCAGGACCGTCGCCGCTGTCACGGCGCCACCCCGGCGAGGGCCGGCTGGAAGCCCAGCCGCTTGTTCTCGCAGCATCCCGGACGGCACACGTCGTACCAGGGACCGAGATCCGTCGCGTGCGGCCGCTCGGCGGCGGGCGTCGCGTGCAGGCGCTCCTCGATGAGATCGACGAGGCCGCCCACGTAGGCCGGATGCGTGCTGGGCGTCGCCGTCCGCAGCGCGACGAGCCCGAGTTCCCCCGCGGTCTCGAGCGCCTCGGTGTCGAGGTCCCAGAGCACCTCCATATGATCGCTCACGAACCCGAGCGGCACGATGAGCACGGCGCGGCGCCCGCGGCCGGGCAGCTCCTGCATCGCGTCGTTGATGTCGGGCTCGAGCCACGGCACGGAGGGCGGGCCGGAGCGGCTTTGGTAGACGATCTGCCAGGCGCTCCCGATGCCGAGCTGCGCCATGATCTCCGTGGCGACCGCGGTGTGCTGGGCGACGTAGGCGCCGCCGGGGCCGAAGCCGCGCTCGGGCGGGCCGGAGCGGTCGGCGTCGGCGGTGGGGATCGAGTGCGTCGAGAAGAGGATCTCCAGGTCGCGGTCAAGATCCGTGATCCCGCGCTCCGCGAGCTCGGCGAGCGCCGAGCGGATGCCGTCGACGAAGGGGGCGACGAAGCCCGGGTGGTCGAAGAACTGGCGCACCTTGTCGATCTGCACCTGTCCGGACAGCCCCGTCGCCGCGACGGCGTCGGCCAGGTCTTCGCGGTACTGCCGGCACGAGGAATACGAGCTGTAGGCGCTCGTCGCGATCGCGAGAAGCGTCGTGTGACCCTCGCCATGGGCCGCCGTCAGAGCGTCGGTGACGTACGGCATCCAGTTGCGGTTGCCCCAGTACACCGGCAGGTCGAGACCCCGCGCGGACAGCTCGGCATCCAGCGCGGCCTTCAGCTCGCGGTTGTGCTCGTTGATCGGCGAGACGCCGCCGAAGTGCCGGTAGTGGTGGGCGACCTCCTCGAGACGCTCGTCCGGGATGCCGCGACCCGCCGTGACGTTGCGGAGGAACGGGATGACGTCGTCCTGACCCTCGGGCCCGCCGAAGCCGAGCAGCAGGACGCCGTCGTAGGCTACCGGCCGCGTCGCGTAGGCATCCCCGCCGCACGTCGCCGCGGTCGCACCGGGCACGACGCAGCCGGGCGCGCACTCGGCGTGCGCCGCGCGCGGAGGCTTGGGCCGGAACGCCTCGGCGGTCATGACAGCACCTCGGCGAGCTCGGCGACCTCGATGCGGCGGCCGGTGTAGAACGGCACCTCTTCGCGCACGTGCCGGCGCGCGTCGGTGGCGCGGAGGTCGCGCATCATGTCGACGAGGCTGATGAGCTCGTCGCTCTCCAGCGGCAGCAGCCACTCGAAGTCGCTCAGCCCGAAGGTCGACACGGTGTTGGCGACGACGTCTGTGAAGCGCGCGCCCTTCCGGCCGTGCTCGGCGAGCATGCGCGAGCGCTCCTCCTCGGGGAGCAGATACCACTCGTAGCTGCGGACGAACGGGTACAGGCACAGCCACCCGCGGGGGTGCTCGCCGCGGAGGTAGCCGGGCACGTGGCGCTTGTTGAACTCCGCCTCGCGGTGCACCCCCATCGCGCTCCAGATGTTCTCGAACGCGGCGAGGACGGATGTCCGGCGGAGGGCGCGGAGGGCGCGCTGCAGCGCGACGGGGTCCTCCCCGTGCAGCCACACCATGAGGTCGGCGTCGGCGCGCATGCCGGTGACGTCGTAGAGGCCGCGGAGGGTCACGCCGTCGGCGGGGAGCGCGCCGGCCACGGCGGCGAGCCCGTCGAGGTCGGCGGGCGTCGGCGCAGCGCCGCGCGGGCGGGGGCCGGCGAGGATCGCGAAGAGGGTGTAGCCGAGCGCGGTGTCGTCGGACATGGAGTGCTCCTTCAGGCGGTGGCGGGGTGGGACGTGCGGGCGACGAGCGCGCGGGCGAGCTCGCGGGCGTGCGGGATGACGGAGGCGAGCCCCGTCCCGGCGACGGTGGCGCCGGCGAGGTGGATGCCGGCGGGCGCGGCCGCGCGGGCGGCGGCGCGCCACGCGGCGGCCTCGGCGGTGGCCGACGTGACGGCGTCGCTCCAGCGTGTCTGGGTGAGCGCGCGGACGTCGCCGGTCCGGATGCGGGCGCCGGTGAGGCGCCGCAGCTCCGCGGCGACGGCGGCAGGGGTGTCGAGCCCGGGCGCGTCGGCGTCGCGCGCCGAGAGCCGCACGACGTGCGTGTGCGGCGGAAGGGCGCGGGCGGCCCAGTCCCACTTGGCGTCGACGTGGGTGAGCGCCTTGGCCGCGCCCCGCGCACCCGGCGCGACGATGACGCCCGACCCTACGGGGCGGGCGTCGAGGGCGCCGGAGACGACCTCGGCCGTGACGAGACGGACGGCGCCGCCGACGGGGGCGGCGACGTCCACATGGAGCAGGGCACCGGCGGCGGCGGGTCCCGTCGCGACGACGACGTGCGCGGCGCGCAGCGTCTCTCCGGCCAGGACGACGTCGAAGCCCTCCGCCGCGGTGCGCAGCGCCTGCACCGGCGCGTCCGTGCGGATGACCGCGCCGGCCGCCTCCGCGGCGGTGCGCAGTGCTGCCGCGAGGCGCCACATGCCGCCGTCGATGCCGCGGACGGCGGAGCCCGCCCGTGCGGCCGGCGCGACGGCCTCGGCGGCGGCGGTCAGCGATCCGCGGCGAGCGAACTCGGCCCAGAGCGACGGGTGCACGGCGGAGAGGCGGACGGCGGACGCGGGCTGCGAGTAGACGCTCTGGCAGAGCGGGTCGACGAGGCGTTCGGCGAGGCGTCGCCCGTACCGGGCAGCGGCGAGGTCGAACAGCGACGGCTCCGCACCGGAGGGCAGCCCGGCCGGCAGGTCGCGTTCGCGCGCCGCGCGGCGCGCGGCGGCACGGCCGATGACCCGCACGACGTCGGATGCCGCGGGCTCGGCGGGCATCCCGACGACGGCGCGGCGGGGCAGCGGCAGCCGGCGGACCCGACCGAACGGCGCCGGCAGGACGAGGTACGCCCCTTCCGGCCGCGGCTCGACGATCGTGAGCGGCAGCGCGGCCCCGGTGCCGAGGTCGGCGACGAGGTCGGCGACACCGCTCGAGCGGATCGCGAACGACTCGGCCCCGAGGTCGAGGTCGACGCCCGCGACACAGCCGCGGCGCAGCATCCCCCCGGTGTCGTCGCCGCTCTCGCAGACGATGACACGGCGGCCGGCGCGCGCGACCTCCCACGCGATCACGAGGCCGGCGACGCCGCCGCCGACGACGACCACATCGGCGGCGGGAGCCGTGACAGGGTTCATCGTCAGGCGGCCTGCCCCTCGTGGACCATCCGCACCACCGACGAGATGGCGTCGGGATCGGCATCCATCGGCACGCCGTGGCCGAGGTTGAAGACGTGCGCGCGGGCGAGGCGCCCCTCGGCGAGGATCCGCTCCACCGCGGCGCGGCGCACCGGCTCGGGGGCGAACAGCAGTGCCGGGTCGAGGTTGCCCTGGAGCGTCAGATCGCGGCCGATGCGGCGTCGGGCCTCGTCGAGCGGCACGCGGTAGTCGACGCCGAGCGCGTCGATGTCGAGCGTCGCCATATCGGCGAGGATCTCGCCGGTGCCGACGCCGAAGTGCACGAGCGGGATGTGGTCGACGCCCTCCGGCACGGGCAGCGCCCGCACGGCGTCGAGGGCCGCGGCGGAGGCGGGGAGGACGGCGTTGCGGTAGTCGGAGGGTGCGAGGCCCCCGGCCCACGAGTCGAACAGCTGGGCGGCGCTCGCGCCGGCGGAGACCTGGAGGGCGAGGAACTGCCCGGTGACCTCCGCGAGCCACATGGTGAGGGCCTCCCATGCGGCGGGGTCCTCGTGGATGAGGCGACGCGCGGCCATGTGGTCCTTGGACGGACCCCCCTCGACGAGGTAGGCGGCGAGGGTGAACGGCGCGCCGGCGAAGCCGATGAGCGGAATCGCCTCCCCGCGCTCGGCGGACAGGTCGCCGAGCATCGCGGTCGTCCGGCCGACGGCATCCGCGATGGCCTCGCCGCGCTCGCGCACGCCGGCCGGGTCGATGCGCACCGCGGCGGCGATGTCGGCGGCGGTGCGCAGCGGCCGGGAGAACACCGGACCCCGCCCGGGTGCGATCTCGACCTCGATCCCGAGGAGCGCGAGCGGCACGATGATGTCGCTGAAGAAGATGGCGGCGTCGACGCCGTGGCGGCGCACGGGCTGCATCGTGATCTCGCTCGCGAGCGCCGGGTCGAGGCAGGCCTCGAGCATCGTGCCCTGCGAGCGGAGCGCGCGGTATTCCGGGAGCGATCGCCCCGCCTGGCGCATGAACCAGACCGGGGTCACGTCGGGACGGTCGCCGAGCAGAGCGCGCACGAGGCGGGACTGGGCCGTGCCGTGTGCGGAGAGGGGGTGCGTGGACGTGGAGATGGTGACGCTCCTCGAATCAGTTAATCGTTATACTATCGGGTGATCCGAGGGGGTTCCCGCACCGTGCTCGTCTGCCTGTCCGCGCATCAGCGCACCACGCCGTTCGAATCGCTCGAGCGCCTGTCGCTCATCGGCGACGATCTCGCGGTGCGCCTGCGCGACGCCCACGACTCCATCCGCGGCGCCGTCGTCCTCGCGACGTGCAACCGCTTCGAGGCGTACTTCGACCTGCACGACGACCCGGACCTCCCCTCCCCCATCCCGGCGATGGATGCCGCGATGGAGCAGATCTCCGATCTCGCCGATCTGCCCTACCGCGACGTCCGCCAGTCCGTCGACTTCGCGCACGGCAACCGCGTCGCGCAGCACCTCTTCTCCGTCGCCGCGGGTCTGGACTCCGTCGCCGTCGGCGAGGACGAGATCGCCGGGCAGGTGAAGCGGGCCCTCGACGCGGCCCGCGCGCAGGGCTCCACGACGACCTCGCTCGAGCACCTGTTCCAGCGCGCGACCGAAACCTCCCGCGCGGTGAAGAACGGCACGCGGCTCGGCGAGTCGGGCCGCTCCCTCGTCCGCCTCGCGGTCGACCTCGTGTCCTCGCGCCTCGAGTGGGCGACGGCGCGCGTGCTGCTCGTGGGCACGGGCCGCTACGCCGCCGCGGCCCTCGCCGCCCTGCGCGCGGCCGGGGCAGAGGACATCCGCGTGCACTCCCGGTCGGGCCGCAAGCGCTTCGCCCGTCAGGAGCACCTCATCGCCGTCCCCCTCGAGGAGTACGAGGCCGAGGCCGCCGCGGCGGATCTCATCGTCACGTGCACCTCGACGACCCATGCGTTCGCCCTCGAAGCGGGCACGCACGCCGCGGCGCGCGGCGACGCCGCCGGCCCGCAGATCATCATCGACCTCGGCCTCCCCCGCAACGTCGACCCCCGGATCGCCGACCTGCCCGGCATCGAGCTGCTCGACCTCGACACCATCCGGGTGCACGCGCCCGTCGACGAGTTCGCGCTCATCGGCGAGGCGCGCGAGATCGTCCACAACGCGTCCCAGCGGCACGCTGCCGCGCGCCGCGTGCACGAGGTCTCCCCCGAGGTCGTCCGGATGCGCGCCTACGTGCAGGGGCTCCTCGAGGAAGAACTGACCCGCACGCGCCGCAGCGACGCGGCCGCCGAGGTCGAGGCGGCCCTCCGGCACTTCTCCGGCGTCGTGCTGCACCACCTCATCGCCCAAGGCCACACGCTCGCCGCCACCGGGTCCGGCACGGCGTGGGCCGAGTCGGTCCGGACCGTCTTCCCCGACCGCGCATCCGGTGACGAGGCCGAAGGGACGCCCGGACAGTGAGCCGCATGGTGACCCTGAAGGACATCGCCCTCAGGGCGGGTGTCTCCACGGCCGCCATCAGCCAAGCCCTCAACGATCGGGGCAATCTCCGTCCGGAGACGCGCGACCGCATCAAGGCCGTCGCCGCCGAACTCGGCTACGTCCCGAACAAGTACGCCGCGGCCCTGCGCAGCGGACGGACGATGTCGGTCGGCTTCGTCATGGCGGAGGACGCCGACGACGACTCCGCCAAGCGCTGGGCGCTGCACCGGACCCGCCAGCTCAATGCCCTGGTCCGGGCGTCGGCCGCGCACGGATTCACCGTGACGGTCCTCCCCGAGTCCCGCCCCGACCTCCTGGCCGGCGCGCACATCGACGTGCTGTACTTCCCCGACGCGCACGGCACGCACGCCGTGCTGCGCGAGGCCGTGGCCCGCGGCATCCCCGTCGTCGCGAACGACCTGCTCATCGACACCGACCGAGGGCTCAGCATCCGCACCGGCTACGACGCCGCCGTGCGGGCGGGGCTCGATCTCCTCGCCGCGACCGGCGCGGAGCGGATCGCGTTCCTCGTCGACGAGGGCGGGCATCCCCGCGACGAGATCGGCGAGACCGCCTACCGCGCCTGGATGACGGTGCGCGGGCTCGATGTGCGGGTCGGCCGCGTCGACGCCGGGCGGCGTTCGCTGAACCGTCGCCTGCGCGAGGTCGTCGACGCCGGGGCGGACGCCGTCTTCGCCTTCTGCGAGGAGGGCCCGGAGATCTACCTGCAGCTCGAGGCCACGTCCCTCGTGATCCCGCGCGACATCCAGCTCATCGCGCTGTGCACGACGGAGTGCGCGCTGAACACCCGGCTCGGCGTGACGCACGTGTGCGTGCACCCCGAGCGGGCGGCCGAGGAGGTCTTCGAGACGCTGGGCCGGATCGGCGGCCTCGTCGGGACCACGGTCATCGACCTGCCGTGGGAGCTCGTCCGCGGGTCGACGACCCGCTGAGCACCCGACCGGCCCTACTCTCAGGGGCATGGATCGCACCCGCGTGCCGGCGACGGTCGCCCTCGTCATCGTCGCGGGCGCGCTAGGCGGATGCGCCGCGGAGGCCGGCATGGGTCTGCCGACGCTCACCCCGGGAGATCGCGACACCGTGCTCGTCCAGGCGCCGCGCGGCACGGCATCCGTGACGGGTGCGCTGTCCGTCGCCGGGAACGGGTGCTTCCACTGGGCGCAGCCGGGGAGCCCCGCCGACGGCGCCTGGGTGGTGTGGCCGGACGACGCGCGCCAGGACGGTGCGGAGGTCGTGCTCGACGGAGGCGACCGGATCGGCGACGGGGACGGTGTGCGCGGGGAGGGCGGGATCGTGACGCTCGACGACCTTCCGGAGGGCGCCGAGGAGCAGTCGTACTTCGGGTCGTTCGGCCGCTTCTGCGATGCGGACGAGCGCGGCGTGCTGGTGCTCGTGACGGTCGCGGCTCAGAACGAGCCGTAGACCTCGAGCGTGTTCGCCGCGAGACGCGCGGAGAACTCCTCCACGTCGAGGTCGAGCTCGGCGGCGATGAAGCGCACCGTGACCGGGACGAGGTACGGCGCGTTGGGGCGGCCGCGGTGCGGCACGGGGGTCAGGAACGGGGCGTCCGTCTCGACGAGGATGCGCTCGAGCGGTGTCACGGCGAGGGCGTCGCGGAGGTTCTGCGCGTTCTTGAACGTGATGTTGCCGGCGAAGCTCAGCCAGTAGCCGCGTTCCGCGGTGTACCGCGCCATGGCCTCGTCGCCGGAGAAGCAGTGGAACACGGTGCGCGCCGGCGCGCCGACCCGCTCGAGGGTCTCCAGGACCGCGTCGTGCGCGTCGCGGTCGTGGATCTGCATCGCGATGTCGTGCTTCTTCGCGAGGGCGATGTGGGCTTCGAACGCCTCGAATTGCGCAGGGCGGCCGGCCTCGTCGGTGCGGAAGAAGTCGAGCCCCGTCTCCCCGATCGCGCGAACGCGCGGCTGCCCGGCCAACTCGTCGATGGCCTCGATCGCCTGCTGCAGCATGCCGTTCTCGGCATATGCCGGCGCTTCGTTGGGGTGGATGGCCACGGCGGCCAGCACGCGCGGGTGGGTCGCGGCGGCCCACGCCGACCAGCGGCTCGACTCGATGTCGCCGCCGGCCTGCACGACGCCGAGCACACCGACGGCGGCGGCGCGGTCGAGCTGCTCGTCCAGACTCAGCCCCTCCTCGCCGTCCTCGATCTCGAGGTGGGCGTGGTTGTCGTAGACCGGGATGCGGAGCGGCTCGGGCGGGGCCGGATAGCTGACGTCGCGCGACCCCTTCTCGCGCTGGCGCACGTACTGACTGGGGTCGGAGTCCTCGCCGGGCACGGTCATCCGCTCAGGCCTTCCGCGCGTCAGGCGCTCTGCTCGACGCGCGGGAACAGCGGCGCGAGGGCGGTCACGGTGGCACCGGGCTGCAGGCGGCCCCATGTCCCGGCCTCACGGAGCAGCTGGTCGGCGAGCGGCTCGGCCGCGCCGAGCGCCGTCCAGAGCTTCTGCGTGGCGTCGGGCATGACCGGCGAGAGCAGCACGGCGAGGGCGCGGAGTCCCTCGGCGGCCGTGTAGAGGACGGTGCCGAGTCGCGCGCGCTGCGCGTCGTCCTTCGCGAGCGCCCACGGCTCGTTGTCGGTGATGTAGGCGTTGAGGGCGTCCACGATCGTCCAGATCGCGGTGATGGCCTCGTCCGGACGGAAGCGGTCGATCGCGGCATCGGCGGCGGTGGCGGCATCCGCGACGACCTGCTGGATGCGGCGGTCGTTGTCGTTCTGGTCCCCCGGGGCCGGGACGACGCCGTCGAAGTAGCGCGCGATCATCGCCGTCGTGCGCGATGCCAGGTTGCCGAAGCCGTTGGCGAGCTCCGCCTGGTAGCGGGCGGACAGATCCTCCCAGGAGAACGAGCCGTCGTGCCCGAACGGGATCGCGGAGAGGAAGTAGAACCGGTACGCGTCGGAGCCGAAGACGTCGGTGATCTCGGTCGGCGCGATGCCGGTGAGCTTGGACTTGGACATCTTCTCGCCGCCGACGAGGAGCCAGCCGTGCGCGAAGACACCTCGCGGCACGTCGAGGCCGAGTGCCATGAGCATGGCGGGCCAGATGACGGCGTGGAAGCGGAGGATGTCCTTGCCGACGACGTGGTACGCCGGCCAGCGGCGCGCGAACTGCTCGGGGTCGGTGCCGTAGCCGACGGCCGTGGCGTAGTTCAGGAGCGCGTCGACCCACACGTAGATGACGTGCGACGTGTCCCACGGCAGGGGAATGCCCCAGTCGAACGCGGAGCGCGAGATGGACAGGTCCTTCAGGCCGCTCTTGACGAAGGAGACGACTTCGTTGCGCGCCGAGTCGGGGCGCACGAAGTCGGGCTCGGTGCGGTACAGCTCGAGGAGGCGGTCCTGGAACTCGCTGAGCTTGAAGAAGTAGTTCTTCTCCTGCAGCAGCTCGAGCGGCTTGGAGTGGATGGCGCAGACCTTGAGGCCTTCGAACGCCCCCGTGCCGTCGACGATCTCGGACTCGGGCTTGAACTCCTCGCAGCCGACGCAGTACAGGGCCTCGTACTCGCCCGCGTAGATGTAGCCGCGGTCGTAGAGCGCCTGGACGAACTGCTGGACGCGCTCCTCGTGGCGCGGCTGGGTCGTGCGGATGAAGTCGTCGTTGGCGACGTCGAGGGTCTCCAGCAGCGGGAACCAGGACTCCTCGACGAGCTTGTCGACCCACGCCTGCGGCGTCACCCCGTTGGCGGCGGCGGCGCGCAGCATCTTCTGACCGTGCTCGTCGGTGCCCGTCAGCATCCAGGTGTCGTCGCCGGCCTGCCGGTGCCAGCGCGCGAGCGCGTCGACGGCGACCGTCGTGTACCCGTGTCCGATGTGGGGCAGGTCGGAGGGGTAGTAGATCGGCGTGGTGATGTAGAACGAGCGGCCGGAAGTCACCCGTCGATTCTAGGCGGGGCGCCGTCTCCCCCAGGGTCAGATGACAGCCGGCCGCTCGGGTGCCCCGCCACCGGCCCCCGCTTCTTCGTGACCCGTCCCGGAGCCGCGTCTCCGTTCTCCGACACGCCCCGGAGCCGTGTCACAGGATCTGCGGCTCGGCTCGCACACCATCCGCGCGATGCGTGACTCGCCCTCGAGCCGTGTCACAGCAGCGGTGGGTGCGGGCGCGGGCCACCCGCTCGTCGTGTGACACGCCGCGGTCCGACGCGGTGGCGGACGTCCCGCCGCGCGCGACGTGCGGTCAGGCGCTCTCGCGCACCACGAGGGTCGTCGGCAGCACGACCGACTCGCGCGGCGTGCCGCTGATGACATCCAGCACCATGTCGACCATCGTGCTGGAGATGTCGGCCCAGGGCTGGCGCATCGTCGTCAGCGGAGGGTCGTGCGTCTCGGCGAGACCGGAGTCGTCGAAGCCGGCGACGGCGATGTCCTCCGGCACGCGCTTGCCGGCGCGGCGGATCGCCGCGATCGCGCCGACGGCCATGACGTCGGATGCCGCGAAGACGGCGTCGATGTCGGGGGCGCGCTCCAGCAGGCGCGTCATCGCCGCAGCGCCGGCCTCGCTCGAGTAGACGTCCTGCTCCACGAGGTCCGAATCGAACCGGTCGCCGAGCTCGTCGCGGAAGCCGATGAGCCGGTAGCGGCCGCCGGGGGTGTCGTCGGGGCCCGTGATCACGGCGATCCGCTCGTAGCCGCGCCCCATGAGGTAGCGGGTCATCTCGCGCGCCGACCGCTCTTCGTCCACCGACACCGTCGGTACGTGTGCGCGATCGCCGAGCGGCACGCCGCTGCAGACGGTCGGGACGCCCGCAGCGATGAGCGACGCGAGCAGCGGATTGGACTCGTGCGAGGAGATGAGCAGGACGCCGTCGACGTGGCCGGCCCGGACGTAGTGCTCGATGCTCGCCCGCTGCGCGGCCGTGTCGGCCACGAGCAGCACGAGCGTCATCGAGCGCTCCGCGAGCGTCTCCGTCGCGCCGCGCAGCAGCAGCGCGAACGTCGGGTCGTTGAAGAGGAGGTGATGCGGCTCGGTCAGGAGGAACGCGACCGAGTTGGCGCGCCCCGTGGCGAGGCTCCGCGCCGCGTGGCTGACCGTGTAGCCGGTGCGGTGGATCGCGTCCTCGACGGCGACGCGCGCCTCCGGCGACACCCAGTGCCCGCCGTTGATGACGCGGGAGACGGTCCCGTGCGAGACCCCGGCGACGCGCGCGACGTCGCGGATCGTCGGCTTTCTCACGCTGTCGGGGGATGCCACGATCGCGACTCTACCCCTCGGCATCCGCCGCACCGCGGTAGACGCGCGCCGACGGTGGGACCGGTCACAGTTCGATAACGAGACCTCGAGCCGGATGTTTCGTGCACGTAAACTGTGCGGCGAGGCTGTGACCGGTCACAGCCCTGAGATACCCGAGACTCCCGAGGACCCGAAGCAATGACCGCTCCCACCTGGCCGAAGCTCGACGCGATCGCGTTCGGCGGCGACTACACACCGGAGCAGTGGTCCCGCGAGACGTGGCGTGAGGATGTCGCGCTCATGCGCGAGTCGGGCGTCAACCTCGTCAGCATCGGGATCTTCGCGTGGGCGCTCATCGAGACCAGCGAGGGCGTCTTCGACTGGACGTGGCTCGACGAGGTCGTGGAGCTGCTGCACGCGAACGGGATCGCCGTCGACATGGGGACGCCGACGGCGTCGCCCCCGGCGTGGTTCTTCGCGAACCACCCCGATGCGCGCGTCATCACGCGCGACGGCGTCACGATGGGCTTCGGTGCGCGGGGCATGGCGTCGCACTCGTCCCCCGCCTACCGGGACGCGTCGGTCCGGATCGCGACCGAACTCGCCCGGCGCTACGGCTCCCACCCGGCCGTCGTCCTCTGGCACGTGCACAACGAGTACGGCGTCCCCGTCGGCGAGGACTACTCCCCGAACGCCGTCCGCGCGTGGCGCCTCTGGCTGCAGGAGCGCTACGGCTCCCTCGATGCGCTCAACACCGCGTGGGGCACGGCCTTCTGGGGCCAGCACTACGGCGACTGGGAGCACGTCGGCGCCCCCGCCGCCGCGCCGAGCGTCGTCAACCCGGCGCAGCGCCTCGATTTCGCGCGCTTCACCGACCACCAGCTGCGTGCGTGCTACATCGCCGAGCGCGACGCGATCCGCGCGCACAGCGACCGCCCCATCACGACGAACTTCATGGCCAATCAGCACAACGGCTGCGATCTGTGGGCCTGGGCCCGCGAGGTGGACGTCGTCTCGGACGACCACTACCTCTGGGCCGCCGACGAGGAGGGCGAGATCGGCCTCGCGATCGCGGCCGACCTGACCCGCTCGGTCGGCGGCGGCAAGCCCTGGATCCTCATGGAGCACTCCACCTCGGCCGTGAACTGGCAGCCGCGCAACGTCGCCAAACGTCCCGGCGAGATGGCGCGCAACTCGCTCTCGCACGTCGGGCGCGGCGCCGACGGCATCCTCTTCTTCCAGTGGCGGGCCTCCCGCTCCGGTGCGGAGAAGTTCCATTCCGCGATGCTCCCCCACGCCGGGACGACCTCGCGCGTCTGGCGCGAGGTCGTCGACCTCGGCGACAAGCTCGCGAAGCTGAACGCCGTCCGCGGCTCCCGCGTGCAGGCCGACGTCGCGATCCTGTGGGACTTCGAGTCGTTCTGGGCGCAGGGCCTGGAGTGGCGACCCTCCGAGGACGTCGACCACGGCGAGCGCATCCGCGCCTTCTATGAGCGCCTCTGGCGCGACGGCATCACCGCCGACTTCGCGCTGCCCGGACACGACCTCTCCGGCTACAAGCTCGTGCTCGCCCCCGCGCAGTATCTGCTGCGCACGGCGGATGCCGACAACCTCAACCGGTATGTGGAGCAGGGCGGCACGCTCGTCGTGTCCTTCTTCTCCGCCGTCGTCGACGAGAACGACGCCGTGCACGTCGGGGGCTTCGCCGCTCCCCTCGAGCCGGCCCTGGGGCTCCGCATCGAGGAGCATCTCCCGCTCCGCGAAGAGAGCACGTGCACCGTCGACTTCGCCGGTCGGCCGCTCACCGCGGACGTCTGGCAGGAGGACCTCGTCCTCGCCGGAGCCGAGGCCCGCGGCGTGTACCTCGACGGTCCCGCCGCCGGCGAACCGGCCATCACCCGTCACCGCCACGGGAACGGCACCGGCTGGTACATCAGCACCCGCCCGGATGCCGACGGTCTCGCGGCCGTCATGTCCGAGATCTACGCCGACGCCGGGGTCGCCCCCGCCGGGCTCCCGGCCGGCGTCGAGGTCATCCGCCGTGCGGGCGAGGACGCCGACTACGTCGTGGCGATCAATCACTCGGCCGTGACCGTTTCGTTGTCTGTTTCGGGTGAGGATCTGCTGACGCAGACCGCAACCGACGGCATGCTGGTGTTGGCGGGCGGCGACGTCGCCGTCATCCGCTCGCCGCACACAGCAGATCGGGGTGGTCAGCGCTGACACTCCACACCACCACACCGTGTGCGGGCACCCTCCCGCGCACATCGCACTGAGAAACACCCGTTGCGGTCGACTGGCCGCAGCAACCACCATCGGTCGTAAGGGCGCGACCTCGCATGAGGCCCCGCAGGATCGACCACCCTATGGAAGGAAAATCCATGCGCAAGTTGGGAACCGGAGTCGCGGCACTCGCCGCGACCACCATCCTCCTCGCCGGCTGCGCCGGCGGCGGCAACACCCCGGCTCCGTCGGAGACCGACGCCGGACCCATCGACGCCAGCGGCGTGACGCTGACGATCTGGACCGACGAGAACCGCAAGCCCGCCATCGAGGCCGCGGCGGCGACGTTCGAGGAGGAGACCGGCGCAACCGTCGAGCTCGTCCAGAAGAACTTCGAGGACATCCGCACCGACTTCACCAACCAGGTTCCGACCGGTGAAGGCCCCGACATCACGATCGGCGCGCACGACTGGCTCGGCAGCCTCGTCGAGGCGGGCGTCGTCTCGACGCTCGACATCGGCGACAAGGCGAGCGAGTTCGAGCAGGTCGCCCTCGACGCCTTCGCGTACGACGGCCAGCTCTACGCGCTGCCGTACTCCCTCGAGACCATCGCGCTCGTCCAGAACACCGACCTCGTCGGCGAGGACGCGCCCGCGACGTGGGACGACATGGTCGCCGCCGGCGAGGCGTCCGACGCCGAGCGTCCGTTCGTGATCAACACGGGCGGTCAGACCGGTGACGCGTACACGATGTACGGGTTCCAGACCTCCTTCGGTGCTCCCGTGTTCGTCCAGGACGACTCCGGCAGCTACACGGCCGAGGTCGGCATGGGCGGCGAGACCGGTCAGGCCTTCGCGACCTGGCTCGGCGAGAAGGGCGAGAAGGGCACCGGCAACGTGTCGACCACGGTCGACTACGACACCAACAACGAGCTCTTCGCCTCCGGCAAGGCCGCCTACACGATCCAGGGTCCCTGGGCCATCGAGGCGCTCACCGCGCAGGGCGCGAACATCAAGGTCAACCCCATCCCGTCCGCGGGTGGCGAGACCGCCGCACCGTTCGTCGGCGTGCAGGGCTTCTACCTGAGCTCCGAGAGCGAGAACGCCCTCGTCGCGCAGGAGTTCCTGGTGAACTACCTCGCCACCGAGGACGCGCAGCGCGCGCTCTACGAGGCCGACCCCCGCATCCCCGCGTGGTCGACCGTCGCCGAAGAGGTCTCGGCCGACCCGGTGATCGCCGGGTTCGTCGCGTCGTCGCAGAACGGCGTCCCGATGCCGAACATCCCGCAGATGGGTTCGGTCTGGGACCTGTGGAACGCCGCTCAGGTGCAGATCATCAAGGGCGCCGACCCCGTGTCGACGTGGGACAAGATGGTCGCCGACCTCGAGGCCGCGATCGGCTGATCCCCGTCCGGGGGCGGGTGGCTCGCGCCGCCCGCCCCCGGGCACCATTCGCCTCGTCGAAGGAGATGAAACATGTCGGTCCCGCAGGGCACGCTCGCCGCTGACACCACGCCGCCGAAGGTGCCGCTGTCACCGGCACCCACGAAGGAACCCCACGGCCGCGATTGGCGCGGCCTCGGCTGGGGCTTCCTCGTCAAGCTCGCCATCATGGCGTTCATCAACGCCTTCGGCCTCCTGGGCATCTTCGCCGCGTTCCAGGCCGAGTCCTGGCTCATCTTCGCCGCGGCGGTCCTCATCCTGGTGGCGGCCGACATCGTCTACTTCACCAAGCGCGCGCTGCCCCTCAAGTACCTGCTGCCGGGGCTCACGTTCCTGCTGATCTTCCAGGTCTTCATCTTCGCCTACACGGCCTACATCGCCTTCACGAACTACGGAGCCGGACACGTCGGCTCGCAGGAGCAGGCCGTCAGCGCCGCGCTCAGCCAGGGCGAGCGTCGCGTCGAGGGCTCCCCGTCGTACCCGCTGACCGTCGTCGAGCAGAACGGCGAACTCGGGTTCGCGATCGTCGAGGACGGCGAGATCAAGGCCGGAACCGCCGATCAGCCCCTGCAGGTCGTCGGGGACGCCCCCGGATCCGGCGCCGCCACCGAGGTGCCCGGCTGGAACGTCGTCCCCCGCAACACCCTGATCAGCGACCGGGACATGCAGCAGACGGTCGTCGAGCTGCGCGTCCCCATCTCGGATGACCCGAACGACGGCTCGATCCGCACCCGCGAGGGCACGACGGGCGCCGTCTACCTCTCCACGATGCAGTGGGACCCCGAGGCGCAGACCATCACCGACACCGCGACCGGGACCGTCTACTCCGCGACACCGGACGGGCTGTTCGCGGCCGAGGACGGCACGACGCTCGCCACCGGCTGGACCGTCAACGTCGGCTTCGCCAACTTCGCCCGCCTCTTCACCGACCCGGATCTCTTCCAGCCGCTCGGCATCGTGACGCTGTGGACCTTCGTCTGGGCGATCCTCTCCGTCGCGATCCCGTTCGCGATGGGCCTCGTCTTCGCGATCATCTTCAACGACGAGCGGGTCAAGGGCCGGAAGATCCTGCGGACCTTGTTCATCCTCCCGTACGCCTTCCCGGCGTTCATGTCCGCCCTGCTGTTCCGGGGCATGTTCAACTCCGAGTTCGGCGTCATCAACGAGTTCTTCTTCGGCGGGGCGAACATCGACTGGCTCGGTGATCCGTGGCTCGCGAGGCTCGCGGTGCTGTTCGTCAACGTGTGGCTGACCTACCCGTACTACTTCCTCGTCTGCACGGGCGCCATCCAGGCGCTCCCCGCCGACGCGCTGGAGGCCGCGTCGATCGACGGCGCCGGGCGGTTCCGGCAGCTGCGGGCCATCATCCTGCCCCTCGTGCTCGTCGCCACCGCGCCGCTGCTGATCTCGTCGTTCGCGTTCAGCTTCAACAACTTCACGATCATCTACATGTTCAACAACGGTGGTCCCGCGATACCCGGAGCCCCGTACGCCCTCGGCGCCACCGACATCCTGATCTCCGCGATCTGGGACATCTCCGGCGTCTCCGGCGGCAAGGCCGACTACGGTCTCGCCTCCGCGCTGTCGATCCTCGTGTTCATCGTCGTCGGCGTCATCTCCGCCCTGGCCTTCCGCCAGACCAAGAAGCTCGAGGAGTACCAGTGATGTCCGCTCCCACCCAGACCACCACCCCGACCCAGACCGCGACCGCGCGCGGCACCGCACCGGACCGCACGTCCGCGCGTCGCCGCCGCTGGCTCGCCGAGGTCGGCTGGAAGTACATCATCGCCGCGGGCCTGCTGTTCTACTCGATGTTCCCGCTGGTGTACGTGCTGTCGGCGTCGTTCAACCCCGGCGGCAGCCTCGCGGCGAGCAACGCGCTGTTCCGCGTCTTCGACGTGGGCAACTACACCGCCCTGGCCGGCACGCGGTACTGGACCTGGTACGGCAACACGCTCATCGTCGGCGTCGCCGCGGCGATCGGCGCCGTGCTGATGGGCGCCGCAGCCGCGTACGCGTTCTCCCGGTTCCGGTTCAAGGGCCGCCGGCTCGGCCTCACGAGCCTGCTCATCGTCCAGATGTTCCCGCAGGCGCTCGCGTTCGTCGCGATCTTCCTCATGCTGCTCGCGATGGGCGAGGTCTTCCCCGCCCTGGGGCTCAACTCGAAGATCGCGCTGATCTGCGTCTACCTCGGCGGCGCGCTGGGCGTGAACACGTTCCTCATGTACGGGTTCTTCAACACGATCCCGATGGAGCTGGACGAGTCGGCGAAGATCGACGGCGCGACGCACGCCCAGATCTTCTGGACGATCATCATGCCCCTCGTGACCCCGATCCTCGCGGTCGTGGGCCTCCTGGCGTTCATCGCCTCGTTCGGGGACTACATCATCTCGAAGATCATCCTGGTGTCCGAGGACAACTGGACGCTCGCGGTCGGGATGTTCCAGTGGGTCTCGAATCAGCTCTCCAGCAACTGGGGCCTCTTCGCCGCCGGCGCGATCCTCGCTGCCATCCCGGTGCTGACGCTGTTCCTGACGCTGCAGCGCTACATCATCGGCGGCCTGACCGCCGGCTCCGTCAAGGGCTGAGCGCGCTCGTCAGGGTGTCGCTGACCGGGCGGCGAGAGCCGCCTGGTACAGCGCGCGCGAGGACAGTCCGGTCTGCGCCGAGACCTCCGCGGCGGCGTCCTTGAGACGGATGCCGTCGGCGACGAGCCGCTGCACTTCGGCGACGGCGTCCTCGGCGGAGACCTCGCGCGCCGGCGCACCGGCGACGACCACGACGATCTCGCCGCGGACACCGGCCTCGGCCCAGGTCGCGAGATCGCCGAGCGGACCGCGCACGACCTCTTCGTGGAGCTTCGTGAGCTCACGGCAGACGGCGGCGGGCCGATCGGCGCCGAACGCGCCCGCCATCGCGGCCAGGCTCTCCGCGATGCGCGACGGCGCTTCGAAGAAGACCATGGTCCTCCGCTCGGCGGACAGCTGCGCGAGCGTCGATCGCCGGTCCCCCGACTTGCGCGGCAGGAAGCCCTCGAACGTGAACCGGTCGGTGGGAAGCCCCGCGACGGCGAGCGCGGTCACGACGGCGCTCGGCCCGGGGATCACGGTCACTCCGACGCCCTGCGAGACGGCCTCGACGACGAGCGCATATCCGGGGTCGCTCACCGTCGGCATCCCGGCGTCGCTCAGGACGAGGAGATCCTCCTCACGGGCTCGCTCGACGAGGTCGGCGGCCCGCTGGCGCTCGTTGTGCTCGTGGAGGGCGACGAGCCGGGGCCGGTTGTCGATGCCGAGCGCCTGCAGCAGACGCTGCGCCGTGCGGGTGTCCTCCGCGGCGATGACGGTCGCGGCTTCGAGCGCCGCGACGAGGCGGGGGGAGGCATCCCCCAGGTTGCCGATGGGCGTCGCGGCGAGGATGATCACCCGCCCCAGCATAGGCTGGTCGACGTGACGACGACGGTCGAGGCCCTGCTGCCGACGGCACCCCCGACACCCTACGAGCGGTGGCGCGGTCGGCTGTCCGCCGACCCACGGCTGCGCCGGCTCACCAGGTGGCTCGCGCCGGCCCTCGTGACGCTGCTCGCGGCCGTCCTGCGCCTCGCGAACCTGGGACACCCGCACGCGCTCGTCTTCGACGAGACCTACTACGTCAAGGACGCCTGGTCGCAGTGGATCCTGGGGTACGCCGCGACGTGGCCGGAGGATGCGAACGCGCTGTTCCTCGCCGGGCAGACCGACATCTTCGGGACGGACCCCAGCTTCGTCGTGCACCCGCCCCTCGGGAAGTACCTCATCGGCGCCGGGATGGCGCTGTTCGGCGCCGACTCGTCGTTCGGCTGGCGGATCGCGGCGGCGCTCACCGGCACGGCGTGCGTGCTCGTGCTCTACTTCCTCGCCAAGGCCCTCGTCCCGTCTGTGGTCTTCGCGACGATCGCCGCGGGCCTCCTGGCGATCGACGGACAGGCGATCGTCCTCAGCCGCGTCGCGCTGCTGGACATCTTCCTGGCGTTCTTCGTCCTCCTGGCGGTCTGGTTCACGGTCCTCGACCGCCGCTCGCACCTCGACCGCCTCGCCGACGCGGTGCGCGCGCGCACCGGCGACGGGTCGTCGCCGAACTGGGGACCGCTCCGCTGGAACCGCCCCTGGCTGATCGCTGCGGGCGCGGCGGCGGGCGCCGCGTGCGCGGTCAAGTGGTCGGGCGTCTGGGTGCTCGCGGCGGTCGGCATCTACGCCGTCGTGACCGACGCGCTCGAGCGGCGACGGCTCGGCATCGGGTTCTGGCCGATGGACGCGATCCGCCAGGGCGCGGCATCCTTCGTCCTGCTCGTGCCGGTCGCGTTCGTCGTCTATCTCTCCTCGTGGGCGGGCTGGCTGCTCAGCGACGGCGGGTACGACCGCCACGCCGCCGACGCGCAGCCGGCGACGGGCCTGTGGGGCTGGGTGCCGCTGTCGCTGCAGAGCCTGTGGCGCTACCACGAGACGATCTACACCGCGATGGCCGGGATGGCGACGCCGCACAGCTACATGTCGCCCGCGTGGGCGTGGCCGTTCCTGTGGCGGCCCACCGCGATGTACACCGGCAGCGTGCCGGACGGCCAGGACGGCTGCGCGAGCGCGCAGGGCTGCCTGCAGATCCTCTACTCGATGCCGAATCCGCTGCTCTGGTACGCGGGCGTCGCCGCGACCGTGTGGATCGGCTACCGCTTCGTCGCGCTCCGCGACTGGCGGTACGCCGTCCTGCTCACCGCGATCGCGGCGACCTGGCTGCCCTGGCTGCTCTTCCCGGAGCGCACGGTTTTCCAGTTCTACACGATCGTGCTGCTGCCGTTCGTGCTGCTCGCGCTCACGTTCGCACTCCGCGACATCGCCGGCCCCGCGCACGCCTCAGCGACGCGGCGGCTCGCCGGGCAGCGGGTGGTCCTCGTCGTCCTGACAGTCGCCGTGCTGCTGTCGGTGTTCTGGTACCCGCTGTGGTCGGCCACGCAGGTCCCGTACGAGTTCTACCGCCTGCACAACTGGATGCCGGGCTGGGTCTAGTTGACCTCGTCGGGGTGCGCGGAGACCCGCCCGCCCCGCTCGAGCGCCGTGATGGCGGCCTGCTCGTCGCCCGTGAGCGCGAAGTCGAACACGTCGAGGTTCTCCCGGATGCGCTCGGGCGTGCTCGACTTCGGGAACACGATGACGCCCTGCTGCAGGTGCCAGCGCAGCACGACCTGCGCGGGCGTCTTCCCGTGCGCGACGGCCGCGGCGGCGACGGGCGCCTCGTCGAAGAGCGGGTACTTGCCCTGGCCGAGCGGCCCCCACGATTCGATGAGGATGCCGTGGTCGGCGGCGAAACGGGTCACCTCGCGCTGCTGGTACGCGGGGTGCAGTTCGATCTGGTCGACGGCGGGCGTAACGCCCGTGGCCGCGATGATCTTCTCGAGGTGCTCCGGCAGGTGGTTGGAGACGCCGATGCTCGTGGCCTTGCCGGCATCCCGGATCTCGACCATGCGCTCCCACGCGTTGACGTAGGTGCCGTTGCGGGGCGCGGGCCAGTGCACGAGGTACAGGTCGACGCGGTCGAGGCCGAGCTTGCCCAGGCTCTCGTCGATCGCCGCGTGCGGCGCGTCACCGGCCTGGCGGTCGTTCCACAGCTTCGTCGTGATGAAGAGCTCCTCGCGCGGGATGCCGCTGGCGGCGATCGCGCGGCCGACGCCCTCCTCGTTGCCGTAGATGGCGGCGGTGTCGATGTGGCGGTACCCGGCGGCGAGGGCCTCCGCGACGATCCGCTCGGTCTCGGCGGGGTCGACCTTGAAGACGCCGAACCCGAGCTGGGGGATGGTGTGGCCGTCGTTGAGCGTGAGAGCGGGAATCGTCATGGGTCCAGCCTAAGGAACCCGACCTGACCCCGGACCGTCATACGATGGAACGCTATGCCCGCGCCGGAACCCCGCATCCACTACCCGCCGGAGCTGCCCGTCAGCGCCGCGCGGGAGGAGATCGCGCGCGCCATCGCGGAGAACCAGGTCGTCATCGTGGCCGGCGCGACCGGGTCGGGCAAGACGACGCAGCTCCCCAAGATCTGCCTCGAGCTCGGCCGGCAGTCGATCGCGCACACCCAGCCCCGCCGCATCGCGGCCCGGACGATCGCGGAGCGGATCGCGCAGGAGCTCGACGTGCCGCTCGGCTCCACCGTGGGGTTCAAGGTGCGCTTCACCGATCAGGTCTCCGCCGACACGAAGGTCGCGCTCCTGACCGACGGCATCCTCCTGAACGAGATCCACCGCGACCGGCTGCTGCGCCGCTACGACACGATCATCATCGACGAGGCGCACGAGCGGTCGCTCAACGTCGACTTCCTGCTCGGCTACCTCATCCGGATCCTCCCGGAGCGCCCCGACCTGAAGGTCATCGTGACGTCGGCGACGATCGACCCGGAGAGCTTCGCGCGCCACTTCGCGGGAGCGGACGAGACGCCCGCCCCCGTCATCGAGGTCTCCGGACGCACGTACCCCGTCGAGATCCGCTACCGCGCGCACGACGAGACCGACGACGAGGTGGATGCGCTCCTGGGCGCGCTCGGGGAGCTCGACCGCGAAGCCGACGGCGACGTGCTCGTCTTCCTGCCCGGCGAGGCGGAGATCCGCGACGCGACGGATGCCGTCCGCGGCCGGTACGCGAAGGACGCCCGCCCCACCGAGGTGCTGCCTCTGTTCGGCCGGCTCTCCGCCGCCGAGCAGCACCGCGTGTTCGAGCCGTCCCGCGTCCGCGGTGTCCGGCGCCGCATCATCCTGGCCACGAACGTGGCCGAGACGAGCCTCACGGTCCCCGGCATCCGGTACGTCGTCGACGCCGGCACCGCCCGCATCTCGCGGTACAGCGCGCGCTCGAAGATCCAGCGGCTGCCGATCGAGGCGATCTCGCAGGCGTCCGCGCAGCAGCGGTCCGGCCGCGCGGGGCGCACCTCCCCCGGCATCGCGATCCGGTTGTACTCGGAGGAGGACTTCACGGCCCGGCCGGAGTTCACCGAGCCGGAGATCCTGCGGACGTCCCTGGCATCCGTCATCCTGCAGATGCTCGCCCTCGGCTTCGGCGACATCTCGGAGTTCCCGTTCCTGACGCCTCCGGACTCCCGCGGCGTGAAAGCGGCGCTCGAGCTCCTCACCGAACTGCAGGCCATCACCGGCGGGTCCACCCCGAAGCTCACGAAGACGGGCCGCGAGATCGCGCGGCTCCCCATCGATCCGCGGTTCGCCCGGATGCTGCTGGAGGCGCGGCGCCTGCACGTCACCCCCGACGTCCTCGCGATCGTCGCCGGGCTCTCGATCCAGGACGTCCGCGAGCGCCCCGAGGAGCGCCGCGAGGAGGCGGACCGCCTGCACGCGCGGTTCACCGACCCGACGAGCGACTTCCTGACGCTGCTCAACCTCTGGAACCACCTGCAGGAGCAGCAGTCCGAGCTCGGTTCGAGCGCATTCCGGCGCCTGTGCCGTGCGGAGCACCTGAACTACGTGCGGGTGCGGGAGTGGTTCGACGTGCACCGTCAGCTGCGGCAGCTCACCGGCGAGCGGCGGGGCGAGCGCCAGGGCGAGGGACCGGCCGCCCGCACGGCCACGGCCGAGGGCGCCGCCGCCGATCCCGCCGCCGTGCATCGCGCCATCCTGTCCGGGCTGCTCTCGCACATCGGCATCCTCGACACGCGCAGCCCCGGGAAGAGCGGCGGCGCGAAGCCCGACAAGGGGCGACGGCCGATGGCCGAGTATCGGGGCGCGCGGGGCGCGAAGTTCGCGATCTTCCCCGGATCGGGGCTGCGGAAAGCGTCGCCGGATGCCGTCATGGCGGCCGAGCTCGTGGAGACCTCGCGCCTGTTCGCCCGGACGGTCGCGGCGATCGACCCGGCCTGGGCCGAAGAGCTCGCGGGCGACCTCGCGCACCGCAGCATCAGCGATCCGCACTGGTCGAAGGATGCCGGTGCCGCCGTCGCGGCGGAGAAGGTCACGCTCTTCGGGGTGGAGATCATCCCGCGAAGGCGCGTGCAGCTCGCGCGGATCGACCACGAACTCGCCCGCGAGCTGTTCCTGCGGCACGCCCTCGTCGACGGCGAGTGGAACACGCATCACCTGGACAAGAAGCTCACGGCCTTCGAGCGCCGGAACCTCGAGCTCCGGCGGAACCTGGAGAAGGTCGAGGAGCGCGAGCGCCGCCGCGACATCCTCGTCGGCGACGAGTCCGTGTACGCGTTCTACGCCGCGCGGGTGCCTCGCGACGTCTTCGACGTCCGCTCGTTCGAGACGTGGTGGCGGGAGACCTCGGCACGCACCCCGCGGCTTCTGGACATGACCGCCGCCGACCTCATCGACGACGCCTCGCGCGCCGACGAGCGCGACTTCCCGACGCGCTGGACGCAGGGCGATCAGGTGCTCTCCCTCGCCTACCGGTTCGAGCCCGGGGCACCCGACGACGGCGTCAGCGTCGTCGTGCCGCTCGCCCTCCTCGCGCAGCTGCGCCCGGACGGCTTCGACTGGCAGGTGCCGGGGCTCCGCGGCGAGCTCATCGCGGCGCTGCTGCGCGCACTCCCCAAGGCGATCCGCCGCCACGTGGTCCCCGCGGCGGACTGGGCCGCGACGCTCGGCGACGCCCTCGTCGGCGCCGGCCCGGAGTCCCACGAAGGGCTGCCGCCGACGAGCCTCCTCGACGCCCTGGCCGCCCGTATCCAGCCGGTCGCGAACCAGCGGGTCTCGGCCGCCGACTTCGACCTGTCCCGCGTCCCCCCGCACCTGCTCGTCTCGTTCCGCGCGGTCGACCAGCGCGGGCGCGCCGTCGGGTCGGGGCGGGACCTCCGCGCGCTGCAGGACCGCCTCGCGGGCCGCGCCCGGGAGTCGGTCGCTCGCTCGCTCAGCACCCCCGCGCGCCCGGCGCACCCGTCGCCCGCCGCCGGGTCGCCGGCCGCCGCCGCGCCGCTCGAGCGGTCCGGCCTGACGACGTGGGACGTCGGCGACCTCCCCGCCGTCGTCGACACGAAGGTGGCCGGGGGCGTCGTCCGCGGCTACCCCGCGCTCGTCGACGAGGGCGCCGGCGTCGCCCTGCGCATCGAGGCGACCGCGGAGCGCGCCGCGCGGCTCTCGCACGCCGGAGTCCGGCGCCTCCTGCTGCTGGCCGTCCCGTCCCCCGCCGCCTATGTGCTCGAGCACCTGACCGCCGCGGAGAAGCTCGCCCTCGCGACATCCCCCTACCCATCCGCGAAGGCGCTCATCGAGGATGCCCGCGTCGCGGTCGCCGACGCCGTCCTCGCCGGGACCGAGGTCCGCACGACCGCGGCGTTCGAGGCCGCCCGCGACCGCCTCTCGGCGTCCATCGTCGACGACCTCTTCCAGACCGTGTCGCTGGCCGCCCGCATCCTCACCCTGCAGCGCGAGATCGACCGCGCCATCCGCGCGCAGAACTCGATGACGCTCCTCTCCGCCCTCGGCGACGTCAAGGCGCAGGTCGCGGGGCTCCTCCACCCCGGGTTCCTGTCCCGCACGGGCACGGTTCGGCTCGCACATCTGCCGCGCTATCTGCAAGGGGCGCTCGAGCGCGTCCGCGGGCTCGGCGACAACCCCGGCCGCGACCGGCAGCGGCAGACCGAGTACGAGCGCGCGGCGGCCCTCTACACGGATGCCGGCGGCACGATCCCGCTCGACGCCGAGGCCCCCGCGACCCTCCACACGGCGCGCTGGCTCCTCGAGGAGTACCGTGTGAGCCTGTTCGCGCAGCAGCTCGGCACGGCGCAGCCGGTGTCCATCCAGCGCATCACGAAAGCCCTGTCCGGCAAGGACTGACGACCGAGAGGACCCGCCATGGCGACGGCGATCACCTACACCGCGTTCGGAGGACCCGAGGTCCTCACCCCCACCGAGATCCAGGTCAAGGCGCCCGGCGCCGATCAGGTCGCGGTGCGCATCGAAGCGGCGGGCGTGAACCCGCTGGACCACAAGCTGCGCTCCGGCGCCCGCCCGTCCGGCCCCATCACCGACCCGCGGCGGGTCGGCAGCGACGGCGCCGGCGTCGTCACGGCCGTCGGCGAGGATGTCGAGGGCTTCCGCGCGGGCGACGAGGTCGTCGTCTTCGGCGCGGCCGGCGTCTACGCCTCCGACATCGTCGTCCCCTCCTCCCGCCTCGCGCCGCGGCCGCCGCAGGTGTCTGCGGCGGAGGGCGCGGCGCTCGGCGTCCCCGTCGGAACGGCGTACCAGACGCTGCGCTCCCTCGACGTGCGCGCGGGCGACACGCTGCTCGTGCACGGCGGGTCGGGCTCGGTGGGCCAGGCGATCATCCAGCTCGCGGTCCTCTGGGGTGCGACGGTCCTCGCGACCTGCAGCGCACGCCGCGCGGAGCGGGTGAGCGCCCTCGGCGCCGTCGCCGTCCGCTACGACGACCCGGACGGTGGCACGCTCGCCGACCGCGTGCGCGCGGCGGCGCCGGGCGGTGTCACGGCGGTCATCGACATCGCCGGCACCGACGAGGCCCTCCAGACCTCGCTCGACCTGGTCACGGACCGCCACCGCATCGCGACGCTCGTCCGCGGGAAGGATGCCGCGGGTCTCGGCATCCGCGCCTTCATGGGCGGGAGCCCCCGTCCCCTGAACGCGCAGGAGCTGGCGTGGCGGGCCGAGGCGATCCCCGTGGTGCTGCACCTCATGGCCGCCGGGCGCTTCACGGTCGAGCTCGGCCCGCAGCTGCCGCTGGCGGACGCCGCCGAGGCGCATCGCCTCGTCGAGGCTGGGACGGACGGCAAGGTCGTCCTGCTCCCCTGACGCCTAGCCCGCGGTCAGCGCACCGACGACGCCGGTGACGACCATGTAGAGGCCGACGGCGCCGCCGATGATCCACATCGTGATGCGGGCGGTCGAGGGACCGCCGGGCGACGAGTCGTCGCCCGGCCGGCCCCCGCCGAGTCCCAAGGACTCCTTCGCCACGTCAGTGACCTGCGCGGCGCTTGTTGTAGACATCGAACGCGACCGCCAGCAGGAGCACGAGGCCCTTGACGGCCTGCTGCCACTCGATGCCGATGCCCATGATCGACATGCCGTTGTTCAGGACACCGATGATGAGACCACCGATGATCGCGCCGCCGATGGTGCCGACACCGCCCTGGACCGCCGCGCCGCCGATGAACGCGGCCGAGATGGCCTCGAGTTCGAAGCCGTCACCGGCCTTGGGCCCTGCGAGGTTCAGTCGCGCCGTGAAGATGAGCCCGGCGAGGGCGGCGAGGACGCCCATGTTCACGAACAGCCAGAAGTCGACCCGGCGGGTCTTGATGCCGGACAGCTCCGCGGCGTGGCGGTTGCCGCCGATCGCGTAGATGTGGCGTCCGAACACGGTCCGGTTCATGACCACGCCGTAGACCATCACGAGCGCCGCCAGGATGATCAGCGTCACCGGGATGCCCTTGTACGACGCCAGCGCCCACGTGAACCAACCGATGACGAGCGCGACGAGCGCGAGCTTGACGACGAACCAGATCGTGGGGTCGACGTCCTGCTTGTACTTCTGGCGGGCCAGGCGGGTCCGCACCTGCTGCACGACGAGCGCGACGACGGCGACGGCGCCGATGACGAGGGTGAAGACGTCCGGATTGGTCTCCCCGAAGATCCCGGTGAGGAACCCGTTGCCGAGCGCTCGGTACTCCGTCGGGAACGAGCCGATGTTCGCGTTGCCGAGGACGACCAGCGCGAGTCCGCGGAAGATGAGCATGCCGGCCAGCGTCACGATGAACGCCGGGATGCCGACATAGGCGACCCAGAACCCCTGCCAGGCGCCCACCAGCGCCCCGATCAGCAGGGACAGGATGATCGCGAGCCACCAGGGCATCCCCATCTTCACGGCGAGGACACCGGAGACCGCGCCGATGAAGGCGGCGACCGATCCGACGGACAGGTCGATGTGGCCGGCGATGATGATCATCACCATGCCGATCGCGAGGACGAGGATGTACCCGTTCTGCACGATCAGGTTCGAGATGTTCTGCGGGCGCAGCAGGATGCCGTCGGTCAGGATCGCGAACAGCGCGACGACGGCGATGAGGGCGATGAAGATGCCGTTCTTGCCGAGGTCGGACAGGACGGTGGTCAACCAGCGGGTGAACTTGTTCTCCGTGGGGTTGATTCCGCCGCCCGCGGCGGTCTCGGGGGTGAGGGTGTCGTTCGACATATGCGTCTCCTGCCCCTCAGCGGGGCTTCTCCATGGTCATGAGCTTCAGGACGGTCTCGGGGGTGGCCTCGCTGATCGGCAGCTCGCCGGTGATGCGGCCCTCCGACAGCGCGTACACGCGGTCGGAGATGCCGAGCAGCTCGGGCAGCTCGGAGGAGATCACGATGATCCCCTTGCCGGCCGCGGCGAGCTTGTTGATGATCGTGTAGATCTCGTACTTGGCGCCGACGTCGATGCCGCGGGTCGGCTCGTCGAGGATCAGGACCTCGGGATCCGCGTAGATCCACTTCGACAGGACGACCTTCTGCTGGTTGCCGCCGGAGAGCTTGCCCGTGGGCACCAGGACGTTCGGCGCCTTGATGTTCATGCTCTGGCGGTACTCGTTGGCAACCTTGAACTCCTCGTTGTCGTCGACGAGTCCGGCCCTCTCGAGCTTCTTCAGCGACGCCATCGAGATGTTGCGCTTGATGTCCTCGATGAGGTTCAAGCCGTAGGTCTTGCGGTCCTCCGTCGCGTAGGCGAGTCCGTTCTCGATCGCCTCGGCGACCGTGCGCGTCTTGATCTCCTTGCCGCGCAGGTACACCTTGCCGGAGATCCGGGAGCCGTAGCTGTGGCCGAACAGACTCATCGCGAACTCGGTCCGCCCGGCGCCCATGAGGCCCGCGATGCCGACGATCTCGCCCGCGCGGACGGTGAGGGAGACGTTGTCGACCATGACGCGGGTCGGGTCCTGCGGATGGTGCGCGGTCCAGTCCTCGACGCGCAGCAGCTCCTCGCCGATCTGCGGCTCGTGATCCGGGTAGCGGTGCTCGAGGTCGCGGCCCACCATGTCCTTGATGATCCGGTCTTCCGTCACATCGGCCTTGGCGATGGTCTCGATCGTCTTGCCGTCTCGGATGACGGTGACCGTGTCGGCGACCTTCTTGATCTCGTTGAGCTTGTGGCTGATGATGATCGACGTGATCCCCTGCTCGCGCAGGCTCAGGATCAGGTCGAGCAGGTGATCGGAGTCCTCGTCGTTCAGGGCCGCGGTCGGCTCGTCGAGGATGAGGAGCTTGACCTCCTTCGACAGGGCCTTCGCGATCTCCACGAGCTGCTGCTTGCCGACGCCGATCTGGTTGACCTTCGTCGTCGGGTTCTCCCGGAGGCCGACGCGCTGGAGCAGCTTGCCCGCCTCGAAGTTGGTCTTGTTCCAGTCGATGAGGCCGTTCGCGGCCTTGCGCTCGTTGTTGAGGAAGATGTTCTCGGCGATCGACATGTACGGGCTGAGAGCCAGCTCCTGGTGGATGATGACGATGCCGCGCGCTTCGCTGTCGCGCAGGTTCTTGAATTCGACGGTGTCGCCGGCGTAGACGATCTCGCCGTCATACGTGCCGTGCGGGTAGACGCCGGACAGCACCTTCATGAGCGTGGACTTGCCGGCGCCGTTCTCGCCGCAGATCGCGTGGATCTCGCCGCGCTCGACTTCGAAGTTGACGTTGGACAGCGCCTTCACGCCCGGGAACGTCTTGGTGATGCCGCGCATCTCGAGGATGATCTCGGTCACGATCTCCGACTTCCTTGTGGGGACTTGAGGGGAGGTTACTGGGTACGTCGGCGGCGAGGCGATGCGCCCCGCCGCCGACGCGGATGTTCAGCGAACGGGTCGGCTCAGAGACCGAGCTCCGCAGCCGTCCAGTAGCCGGTGTCGACCAGCGCCGACTCGACGTTGTCCTTCACGACCGGCACGGGGGCCAGCAGGTAGGACGGCACGACCTTGACGTCGTTGTCGTACGTCTCGGTGTCGTTGACCTCGGGCTCGTCGCCGTTGAGGACGTCGACCGCCATGCCGGCCGCGACCTTGGCCAGCTCGCGCGTGTCCTTGAAGATGGTCGCGAACTGCTCGCCGGAGAGGATCGCCTTGACCGAGTCGACCTCGGCGTCCTGGCCGGAGATGATCGGCCAGTCCTCGCCGACGCTGTAGCCGGCGTCGGTGAGCGCGCCGATGATGCCGCGCGAGATGCCGTCGTAGGGCGAGAGCACCGCGTCGACCTTGGAGCCGTCGGAGTAGTTCGCGGTGATCAGGTTCTCCATGCGGCTCTGCGCCTCTTCGCCGTCCCAGCGGAGCGTGGCGGCCTGCTCGATGTCGGTCTGACCCGACTTCACGACGAGCGTGCCGTCATCGATGAACGGCTTGAAGACGTCCATCGCCCCGTTGAAGAAGAAGAACGCGTTGTTGTCGTCCAGCGAGCCGGCGAACAGCTCGACGTTGAACGGACCCGCGGGGGCGTCCGGCAGCGCGTTGCCCTCGAGGTCGGTCAGGCCGAGGCCGTTGAGCACGGTCCAGGCCTGCTGGTTGCCGACGAGCTCGTTGTCGAACGTCGCGTAGTAGTCGACGTTCTCGGTGCCCTTGATGAGGCGGTCGTAGGCGATCACCGGGATGTCGCTGTCGGCCGCGGTCTGGAGCACCTCGGACAGGGTCGTGCCGTCGATCGATGCCACGATGAGCGCTTCCGCGCCCTTTGTGATCATGTTCTCGATCTGCGAGACCTGCGTGGGGATGTCGTCCTCTGCGTACTGCAGGTCGACCTTGTAGCCCTGCTCCTCGAGCGCGGCCTTGACGGCGTTGCCGTCCTGGATCCAGCGCTCGGAGCTCTTGGTGGGCATGGCGACGCCGATGAGTCCGCCGTCACCCTCCCCCTCGGAGCCGGTACCGCTCGTGCCGCCTGCGCAGGCGGTGAGGGCGAGTGCGCCGGCCGCGAGGCCTGCGACGAGAATTCGCTTCAACTTCACTGTGAGTCCTTCCCTGGACATCGATGTCTTGGTGTTCGGTTTTCAGGTGTGACCGCGCCCGAGTTATCGGGCTACCGGCGGTCGTCGGTGGTTTGGCCGTAGACGTTCTGGTAACGGCTGAAGAGGCTGTCGATGGCCTCCTGCGGAATGGGCAGGAGTTCCCCGCCCTGTCGGGCGATGTGCACCGTACGCGCGACGTCCTCGAGCATGACGGCCGCCTTGACGGCATCCTTCGCCGTCGCGCCGATCGTGAACGGCCCGTGGTTCTGCATCAGCACGGCGCGCGAGCGGTGGCCGGAGAGCGTCTCCACGATCCCCCGTCCGATCGAGTCGTCGCCGATGATCGCGAACGGGCCGACCGGGATCGGTCCGCCGAACTCGTCGGCCATCGCGGTGATGACGCAGGGGATCTCCTCGCCGCGTGCCGCCCAGGCGACCGCGTAGTCGGAGTGCGTGTGCACGACGCCGCCCACCTCGGGCATGTGCCGGTACACGTAGGCGTGCGCGGCGGTGTCGCTGGAGGGCGCCCGGTCGCTGCCGGGCGTGCCGTCGACGACGTTGCCGTCCAGGTCGCAGAGGATCATGTTCTCCGGCGCGAGGTCGTCGTAGGACACCCCGGACGGCTTGATCACGAAGAGGTCGGCGCCGGGAACGCGACCCGAGACGTTGCCGCCGGTCCAGACGACGAGGCCGGAGCGCACGAGCTCGGCGTGCAGCGATGCGACATCGGCGCGCACACGGGCGACGGCGACCTCGGTCTTCACGCCGCTGACGTACCGTTCCGCGTCCATGCTCGACACCACTGTCCGACTCCTTTGTCCCCGCACTCACGCATGGGCTGTGTAGCTTTGGTGTGACGATCCATGTGACCGTTCACATTGCCACACTATATGCCCGCCGCCGCCGCGCCTGTCAAGCCGATCGTGTCTCAGCTTGGTAACGGCGCGTCTAGAGGCGCGGAGCGGGCCCCGTAGAGGAACGCACGATCAGCTCCGGAGCGATGACCGGCGCGGTGCGGGCACCTACGCCGTCCAGGAGAAGGGCGACGCAGCGGCGCCCCAGTTCGGCGAAGTCCTGCCGCACGGTCGTCAGCGGCGGCCAGAAGTGCCCGGACTCGGGGATGTCGTCGAATCCGACGATGCTGATGTCCCGCGGACAGTCGAGCCCTTCGTCGCGCACGGCGTGCAGCAGGCCCAGCGCCATCTGATCGTTCGAGGAGAAGATCGCGGTGAAGTCGCGGAACCGCAGCAGCTCGCGCCCGGCGTAGTACCCGAAGTCGGCGGTCCAGTCCCCGAGCACCGGCGCGGTGGTGGGGATGTCCCACGCGCTCATCTCCTCGAGGAACCCGCGCATCCGCGCCTCGGCCTCGATCCAGTCCTGCGGACCGGCGAGATGGTAGATCTGCCGATGTCCGAGCTCGATGAGGTGCCGCGTCGCCAGTCGCGCCCCCGCGGTCTGGTCGACCGTGAGCGTGTGCGTGGGGTCGAGATCCGTCGACTGCAGCGTCACGTACGGCACGTCCACCCGCTGCGCCGCGAGCGCGCGGATCACCCGCACCTGCGGGGCGATCACCACCAGGCCCTCGATCGCCTGCGCCGTCAGATGCGACAGCCCATCGGGGATGGACTGCGGGTCGCCGGGGTCGATGTTCGCCGTGGACACCCAGTAGCCGCGCTCCCGCGCGGCTTCCTCGATGGCGGCGATGGACGAGGCGGGGCCGTACTGGTCGGAGGAGGCGGCGAGGATGCCGATCGTGCGGGAACGGCTCGTGACCAGCGCCCGCGCCGCGCGATTGGGCGAGTACGAGAGGTCTGCCATGACGGCGCGCACGCGGTCACGCGTCTCGGGCCGGATGCTGGGATGGTCGTTCAGCACCCGTGACACGGTCTGATGGGAGACGCCAGCCAGCCGGGCGACATCGCGGATGCTCGGCCTGCGGCCTCCGGCGTCGTCGCTCATGGGTCTCCGTGTCGATGGATGTGTACGGTCACATCGCCTGCGGCCCATTATGCACGTTCTGCCTCCCCCGGGCCCCCGGATCCCGATGTGACGTCACATGGTCTGGCACATCCATGTGACACGCCGCCTCATTTGTCACATTCCGTTCGCCGCCTATGCTGGCGCCATGGCCGATCTCTCCCGCCATCTCCCGCTGAGCAACCGGCCGTACACGGACGAGTCATCCGTCACCGGCGACTGGCGACGGGCGGTCGCCGACGTCGTGGCGGCGGCTGCGCACCTCACTGGGGACCCGGATCAGCTCCGCGGGTTCCTCGTCGACGCGAAGCTCGCGGCCGAGTTCCCGGCGGCGTCGCCGGCCGACGTGGCCGCTGCGATCCGCTCCGGCAGACGGCGGCGCATCGCGGAGCTCGCCGATGCCACCCGGGCACTCCTCCGGCTCGCGGGAGACCGGGAGGTCGGGCTCGACCCGACGACGAGCGGCGCCGTCGCGCTGTACGGCGCCACCCGCGCACCCTTCGACCGGCGTGCCGTGCTGACCGGGAGCACGGTGCATGCCACCGACGCCGACTGGTCGTTCGGACGTGGACCGCTGCGGGAGGCGACGGCGCGGCAGATCCTCGCGTTCGTCTTGGAACTCGGCGACGAACCTCCGCCCCTCACCCGCCGCGGATGAGGGCGCGATAGAACCCGATGCCGCGGAGCCACACCTCGACGCGGATGCGCTCGTTGTGCGCGTGCAGAGCGTCGCGCTCGGACCGGGTCAGGTGGAACGGCGTGAAACGGTAGACGTGGTCGCTGATCCGCGTGAACCAGCGGCTGTCGCTCGCACCGAGCTGGATGTAGGGCGTCGTGACGATGTCCGCGGACAGCCCCTCGGCGACCGCCGAGGCGATGCGCCGCCACGGCTCCCCCTTCCACGGAGACACGGGCGAGGGATCGGAGGCGTGCCGCACCTCGATCTCGACCTGCGGGTCGGACACGATCCGCCGCAGCCGCGTCGTGACGCCGTCGACGGTGTCGCCGGCCAGGAGGCGGATGTTGACGGCCGCCTGCGCGGTCGTGGCGAGGACGTTCTCCCCCGGCGCACCCGAGAGCGACGTCGCGACGGCGGTCGTGCGCACCATCGCGTTCATCTCCGGCCCGAGGTGCGGGAAGACCTGCGCGAGGAGCGGTCCGGTGAGGGCGAGGTTGCCGAACACCCAGCGCAGCGGCGGCGGCGCGTAGGGCGCGATCGTGGCGAACAGGGCGCGGACCGGCGGAGCGATGCGCGGGGGGAACGGATGCCGGTGCAGGCGGTCGATCGCGCGCGCGAGCCGCGCCGTCGCGGGTGTCGCCGGCGGCGTGGAGGCGTGGCCGCCGGCTTCGCGGGCCGTCAGCAGCACGGTCATGACGCCGCGCTCGGCGACGCCGACCATCGCGGTCGGGACCGCGACACCTGGGATGACCCCGTCGACGACGGCCCCGCCCTCATCCAGCACGAGACCCGGGCGCACCCCGCGATCCTCGAGCAGATCGACGATCCGCTGCGCGCCGTCGCCGGCCGTCTCCTCGTTGTGCCCGAAGGCGAGATAGACGTCGCGCCCCGGCGTGTAGCCGTCGTGGACGAGCTGCTCGACGGCCTCGAGGATCGCCACGAGGGAGCCCTTGTCGTCGATCGCGCCGCGCGCGTGGATCGCGGCATCCGCGCCCGCGCCGATGAGCTCCGCCGCGAACGGCGGGTGCTCCCACTCGGTCTCGACCACCGGGACGACGTCGATGTGGGCCATCAGCACGAGCGGGTCGCCTCCTGCGGCGCCGCGCCAGCGGTACAGCAGCGAGTGACGTGCGACGACCTCGCGCTCGAGGGCGCCGTGCAGGAGCGGGTAGAGCCGCTCGAGCTCCGCGTGGAACCGGTCGAACGGCTCCGGATCGGTGCGGGTCTCGTCGGCGTCGGACACGGTCGGGATGCGCAGGAGGTCGCGGAACCGGGCGACGGATGCCGCCGGGTCGATCGTCTTCTCGGATGCCACCCCCCGAGCCTACGACCCGCCTCACCCGTCGCCGGGGCGCGGCCGGGCGACCGACCGGCAGCCCCCGCTAGGCTCTGCACATGACCGGACTTCGCTGGGGAATCCTCGCCACGGGTGGCATCGCCCACGCCTTCACCTCCGACCTGCGCACGGCGGGTCTCGACGTCGCCGCGGTGGGCTCCCGGAGCACCGACTCCGCCCGCGCGTTCGCGGACCAGTACGGCATCCCTCGGGCGCACGGCTCGTACGACGACCTCATCGCCGACCCGGACGTCGACATCATCTACATCGCGACGCCGCACAGCCACCACCTCGAACCCGCCGTCGCGGCGCTCGAGGCCGGCAAGCACGTGCTCATCGAGAAGCCCGTCACCCTCGATGCCGACGAGGCCACCGCGATCCGCGACGTCGCGGCAGGTCACGGCCTGCTCGCCATGGAGGCGATGTGGACGCGCTACCTGCCGCACATGGTCCGCATCCGCGAACTCGTCCGCGCCGGCACGCTCGGCGACATCCGCGCCGTGTCCGCCGACCACACGCAGCGGGCACCGCTCGACCCGGCGCACCGGATGAACGCGCTGGAGCTCGGCGGCGGCGCCCTGCTCGATCTCGGCATCTACCCCGTGTCGTTCGCGTGGGACGTCCTGGGCGCACCCGTCGAAGTGCGCGCGCTCGGACGGCTTGGCGACACGGGCGCCGACACCGAGGTCGCCATCGCCCTGACGCACGCCTCCGGCGCCGTGTCGTCGCTGCTGACCTCATCCCGCGCCGTCGGTCCGAACACGGCGCAGGTCATCGGCTCGGAGGCCCGGATCGAGATCGACCGCGTCTGGTACACCCCCACCTCGTTCCGCCTCATCGCACCGGACGGCACCGTGCTCGAGGAGTACCGGTCCGAGGTCGACGGCCGCGGCATGCAGTACCAGGCCCTCGCCGCCGAGCAGATCGTCGCCGAGGGGCGCACCGACAGCGACCTGCTCGGATTCGAGGAGAGCATCGCGATCATGGGGACCCTCGACGAGGTGCGCGCGCAGGTCGGCGTCACCTACCCGAAGGAGCGCTGAGCGCGTCCCGGACTGCCACACTGGGGACATGCCCGACCTGCAGAATCCCCGCGTCGCCGTCTACCTCGACTTCGACAACATCGTCATGTCCTGGTACGACCGCGTCCACGGTCGCAACTCCTACTCCCGTGACCGGCAGCGCATCGCCGAGAACCCCACCGAGCCCGAGATCGCCGAGCGCCTCGCGGCGGCCATGATCGACGTCGGCGCGATCATCGACTACGCCGCATCGTTCGGCACGCTCGTGCTCACCCGCGCGTACGCCGACTGGTCCTCGCCCGTCAACGCCGTCTACCGGCCGCAGCTGGTCGCACGCGCCGTCGACCTCGTGCAGCTCTTCCCGGCCGCCGCCTACGCCAAGAACGGCGCCGACATCCGCCTCGCGGTGGACACCGTCGAGGACATGTTCCGCCTCCCCGACCTCACGCACGTCGTGATCGTCGCCGGCGACAGCGACTACGTCCCCCTCGCGCAGCGCTGCAAGCGGCTCGGCCGCTTCGTCGTCGGCGTCGGCGTCGCGGGCTCCACCGCCAAGTCGCTCGCGGCGGCGTGCGACCAGTTCGACTCCTACGACGGCCTCCCCGGCGTCTCGGCCCCCGTGACCGAGAAGAAGGAGGAGACGACCGCGACCACCGGCCGCCGCGGCGCGAAGAAGGCGCAGGATCCCAGCGCCGAGCTGCTCGGTCGCGCCCTGCGCCTCGAGCAGGAGCGCACCGACGAGGACTGGGTACATCTGTCGGCCGTGAAGAACCTCCTCAAGCGCATGGATCCCTCCTTCAGCGAGAAGGCACTGGGGCACCGCTCGTTCTCCGACTTCGTCAAGGCGCACCCGTCGGTGGCCGAACTCGACGAGTCGACGAACATCGTGCGGGTGCGCCTGCGCGCGGATACCGTCGACGCCACCTGAAACGGCGTGTGCGTCAACGCACACTCTCTGTGCGCAGACCCGACTTGTACCTGAATCGACTCTCAGGTAGCGTTCCTCGCGCGGCAGCCCCCTGCCGCATTCCGCGCTCTACAAGGAGGTAACAGCGCTATGGCATCTGCCACCCCCGCAGCACAGAAGCCCGGGTCCAAGGATTCGGGTCTTCGTCGCGTCGTCACGGCCTCGATGGCCGGCACCGTCGTCGAATGGTACGAGTTCTTCCTCTTCGCCACCGCGGCGACGCTCGTGTTCAACCTGATCATGTTCCCGCCCGCCGACAACCCCTACACGCCCGTCATCCAGGGCTTCCTCACGTACGCGGTCGGCTTCGTCGCCCGCCCGCTCGGCGGCATCGTCTTCGGCCACTTCGGCGACAAGTACGGTCGCAAGAAGCTGCTGCAGCTCGCGATCATCCTCGTCGGCGTCGCGACCTTCCTCATGGGTTGCCTTCCCACCTACGACCAGATCGGCATCTGGGCCACGGTCCTCCTCGTCGTGCTGCGCTTCGCGCAGGGCTTCGCGGTCGGCGGCGAATGGGGCGGCGGCGTCCTGCTGGTCGCTGAGCACTCCCCCGACCACAGCCGCGGCTTCTGGGCCTCCTGGCCGCAGGCGGCCGTCCCGATCGGCAACCTGCTCGCGACCGTCGTGCTCCTCGTGCTCAACAGCGTGCTCTCGCCCGAGGACTTCCTGTCCTGGGGCTGGCGCGTGGGCTTCTGGCTCTCCGTCGTCATCGTCGCGATCGGCTACTACGTCCGCACCCGCATCACGGACGCCCCGATCTTCGAGCAGTCCAAGCAGGAGGTCGCCCAGCGTCCCGAGGTCCGCGTCGGCGTGTTCGAGGTCGTCCGTCGCTACCCGCGCCTGGTCCTCACGGCCATGGGTCTGCGGTTCGCGGAGAACATCATGTACTACCTCGTCGTGACGTTCTCGATCACCTACCTCAAGCTCGCGCTGGAGATGGACACGACCGCGATCCTCAGCTGGCTCGTCATCGCGCACATCGTGCACATGATCGTCGTGCCGTTCGTCGGCGGGCTCACCGACCGGATCGGCCGGCGCCCGGTGTACATGATCGGAACGGTCCTCGCGGCAGGGTGGGGCTTCGTGGCCTTCCCCATGTTCGACACCCGGGAACCGCTCATCATCATCCTGGCGATCTGCCTGGGCCTCGTGATCCACGCGTTCATGTACGCCCCGCAGCCGTCGATCATGTCGGAGATGTTCCCGACCCGGATGCGCTACTCCGGCGTCTCGCTCGGCTACCAGGTCACCTCGATCGTCGCGGGCTCGCTCGCTCCGGTCATCGCGACCGCGCTGCTCCAGGGCTTCGGCAGCGGGCTGCCGATCGCGATCTACCTCGCGATCGCCGCCGCGATCACGTTCGTGGCGGTCATCTCGCTGCGCGAGACGCGCGGCATCTCGCTGCACGACGTCGACGAGGTCGACCGCGCGCGCCTGGACGAGGAGACCGGCACGGTCACCGTCGCCCGTACGCGCTGACCCCGCGTGGGGCTCGCGCCCCACGCTTCGCACCGCGCCCGCCTGCGTGTCCTGGACACGCGGGCGGGCGCGGTCCGCGTTTCGGCGTGTCGTGGAACCTCGGCACGGTGGACAGGAGCGGGTACAGTGGCGATCGTGGTACGCCGGAGCACCCCACCCGGATCGCAGTCCTCGCTGCGAGAGGCGAACCGAGCCCGCCTGCTCGATTCGCTCAAGCGCCATGGGCGCCTGACCCAGATCGAACTGGCCGGGAACACAGGGCTCTCTCCCGCGACGGTGTCGAACATCGTCAAGGAGCTCACCGCCTCCGGCATCCTGCACACCTCCTTCACGTCGCGCAGCGGCCGCCGCGCGACCCTCGTCTCCCTCGCCCGCCAGGTCGGCCTCGTCGCGGGCGTGCACTTCTCCAGCCGGCAGCTGCGGATCGCGATCGCCGACGCGACTCGGACCGTCGTCGCCGAGAACACCGTGCCGCTTGCTCCCGGTCACCGGCACGACGCCGAGCTCGATCGCCTGAGCATCATCCTCGGCGACATGATGGAGACCCTCGGCGGAACGCTCGCCGACCTCCTCGCGGTCGGCCTCGCCGTCCCCGCCCCCATCGACCCGCGCACCGGGATGGTCTCCACCCCGGGTCTCCTCCCCGGCTGGGAGGGCATCGACATCGCCGCAAGCCTCAGCGCCCGCATCAACCGGCCCGTCCACGTCGACAGCGAAGCCAACCTCGGCGGGCTCGCCGAGGCGCGCGAGGGCAGCGGACGCGCCGCCTCCTCCTCCGTCTACATCCGCGTCGGGCACACGATCAGCGCCGGCCTCATCGTGGACGGCGACCTGTTCCGCGGCGTGAGCGGCAAGACGGGGCAGATCGGCCACGTCACGATCGACGAGAACGGTCCCCTCTGCCGCTGCAGCAACCGCGGCTGCCTCGAGACCTACGCCGCCGGCCCCGCGCTCCTCGCCCTCTTCCCCGAGAGTGAGGGGATGCAGCGTCTCGGCGACCTGATCGCCGCCGCCGAGGACGGCGTCGGCGGTGCACAGCGGGTGATCGCGGATGCCGGGCGGCACATCGGCATCGCGGCGGCGAGCCTCTGCAACCTCTTCGACCCCGAGATCATCGTCGTGGGCGGCGAGCTCGCGCAGGCCGGCGAGATCCTCCTGGCGCCGATGCGGCACGCGCTCGAGCGCTCGGCACTGGCCGCGACCGGCGGCCTGCCCGAGATCGTGGGCGCGTCCTTCGGCGAATGGGCCGAGTGCCGCGGCGCGATCGCGACGGCCCTGGACCACGTCCGCGTCGACGCCGACGTCCTCTCCATCACGGCATGAGGCGGCTGCCGGGCCTGCTGCTCGTGCTGGCCGTCGCCGCGGGGCTGCTCACCGCCTGCACCCCGCCGTCGACGAGCGCGCACGGCCCCATCGCGCTCCTCCTTCCGGACAAGAAGACCGCGCGCTACGAGACGTTCGACCGGCCCATCTTCGAGGCGCGCGTCGCCGAGCTCGGCGACTACGACGTCCTCTACGCCAACGCCGATCAGGATGCCGCCCGCCAGCAGCAGCAGGCCGAGTCCGCCCTCGCAGCCGGCGCCGAGGTCCTCGTCCTCGACCCCGTCGACGCGCGCGCCGCGGCGACGATCGTCGCGTCCGCCGCCGCTCAGGACGTTCCGGTCATCGCCTACGACCGCCTCATCTCCGGCGGCGGGCTCGCGTACTACATTTCCTTCGACAACGAGCGGGTCGGCGAGCTGCAGGCGACGGCCCTCGTCACGGCACTCGCGGAGCGCGGGCAGAGCGCCGCCGGCATCCTCATGGTCAACGGCTCCCCGACCGACAGCAATGCTGCCCTCTTCCGCGCGGGCGCGCGACGCATCATCGGCGACAGCGGGCTCCGGGTCCTCGCCGAATACGACACGCCCGACTGGAGCCCCGACAAGGCGCAGTCCTGGGTCGCCGGGCAGATCTCGCAGTACGGCGCCGACATCGCGGGCGTCTACGCCGCGAACGACGGAACCGCAAGCGGCGCGGTGGCGGCACTGCGCGCCGCGGACGTCTCGCCCTTCCCCGTTGTGACGGGACAGGATGCCGAGCTGTCGGCGCTGCAGCGGATCGTCGCAGGCGACCAGCACATGACCGTCTACAAGGCGTTGCGGCCGCAGGCGGAGCGCGCCGCCGAGGTCGCCGTCGACCTGCTGCACGGCCGCCCCGTCACGGGCGACATCGACGTGGACGGGACGCCCGCGACGCTGCTCACGCCCGTCGCCGTGACCGTCGCCGACATCCTGGACACCGTCGTTGCGGACGGGTTCTGGAGCATCGAGGATATCTGTACCCCCGACTACGCCGCGGCGTGCGCGGCCGCCGGACTCCAGTGAGGATCAGACGCTGACCACCGTGACCCCGCCGCGCGCCGGCCGACCGCGCGATCGCGTCCTGACGATGCGCGGCATCGACAAGCACTTCGGCGCCGTGAAGGCCCTCACCGACGTCGACTTCTGGGTCAGCGAGGGCGAGGTCGTGGCGCTCGTGGGCGACAACGGCGCCGGCAAGTCGACCCTCGTGAAGGTCCTCGCGGGCGTCCACCCGCCCGACGCCGGCGAGATCCTCTTCGACGGCGACCCCGTGCACATCACGAGCCCCGCCGATTCGCAGGAGCTCGGGATCGCGACGGTGTTCCAGGACCTCGCGCTGTGCGACAACCTCGACGTGGTCGCGAACCTGTGGCTGGGGCGCGAGCTCACCGCCGAGGGTCGCCTCGACGAGGTCGGGATGGAGCAGCGCACGTGGGCGCTGCTGCGCGAGCTCGCCGCGAAGATCCCCTCCGTCCGGACCCCCGTCGCCTCCCTCAGCGGCGGCCAGCGGCAGACGGTCGCGATCGCGCGCTCGCTGGTCGGGGAGCCCCGCGTCGTGATCCTGGATGAACCGACCGCCGCGCTCGGCGTCGCCCAGACCGCCGAGGTCCTGAACCTCATCGAGCGCCTCCGCGAACGCGGGCACGGGGTGGTCCTCATCAGCCACAACATGGCCGATGTCATGGCGGTCGCCGACCGCATCGTCGTGCTCCGGCTCGGGCGCAACAACGGCGAGTACCACGCGGCCGACGTCACGAGCGAGCTGCTCATCGCAGCCATCACGGGCGCCGTGGACAACTCGGTCAGCCGGCGCCAGGCGCTGCAGCGCGACGAGCCGCCGGCGACGACGGACGCCACCGTCACGCCGCTGACCCCGCGCGGTCGCCGGCGCCCGGACGGCGGCACCTCGTGAGCCTCGAGGAGGCCGAGCGCGAAGGCGTTCGGGCGGCGACCCTGCGGGTGTGGGGGCGTGTGCGCGGCGGCGACCTCGGCGCGCTGCCCGTCATCGTCGGCCTCGCCCTCATCTGGACCGTGTTCCAGATCCTGAATCCGGTCTTCCTCTCGAGCCGCAACCTCGTCGACCTCACGATGCAGTGCGCCGCGATCGGCACGATCGCGCTCGGCATCGTCGTCGTGCTGCTCCTCGGCGAAATCGATCTGTCCGTGGGATCGGTGTCGGGGCTGGCATCCGCGATCCTGGCCGTCGCCTTCGTGCAGCTGCGCTGGCCGCTCGTCATCGCGGTGCTCATCGCGGTCGGCGCGGGCTGTCTCGTCGGCATCCTGTACGGCCTGCTGTACACGCGGTTCGGCTTGCCGAGCTTCGTGATCACCCTCGCCGGACTCCTCGGCTTCCTGGGCCTGCAGCTCTGGGTCCTCGGGGATGCCGGGTCGATCAACCTGCCGTTCGACTCGTGGATCGTCCAGTTCGCGCAGCACGCGTTCCTTCCGGCCTGGGCGTCGTACGTCCTCGTCGTCGGCGGCACCGCCGCCTTCGCGTGGACGCTCGCGGGCCGTTCGCGCAAGCGCGCCGCAGCGAACCTGGACAGCCAGAGCTACCGCGCCATCGCGCTCCGCGCCGCGCTGCTCCTCGCTGTCCTCCTCCCCGCCGCGTGGTACCTCAACCAGTCACGCGGCGTCGGGGTCATGTTCCTCCTGTTCCTCGCCCTCGTCGTGCTCCTGCACCTCGTGCTCACGCGCACCCGCTGGGGGCGCGCCGTCTACGCGGTGGGCGGCTCCGTCGAGGCGGCACGGCGCGCGGGCATCCGGGTCGAACGGATCTACCTGTCCGTCTTCGCCCTGTGCTCGAGCCTCGCCGCGGTCGGCGGCATCCTGGCGGCCGCACGGCTGGCCGCGGCCAATCAGAGCTCGGGCGCGGGCGACACGAACCTCAACGCGATCGCTGCCGCCGTGATCGGCGGCGCGTCGCTCTTCGGCGGTCGCGGCACCGCGTTCGCGGCGCTGCTCGGCGTCATCGTCATCCAGTCGATCTCGTCCGGGCTGACGCTGCTGAACCTCAACTCCTCGGTCCAGTTCATGGTGACGGGAGTAGTCCTCGTGCTCGCCGTGACGGTCGATTCGCTGTCCCGACGCACCCGTGTGGCCGCCGGACGCGCCTGACGGCTGGGTTCACGGCGCGAACGCCGACGCACGGATGCCAATCCGTTATGTTCAAGTCTTGACGCCAAGACGTGAACGGATGATGATCATCACCAGTGCGATGGTGCACGACCCGAACGCTATTCGACGACGAAAGGCGAATCATGAAGAAGAGCTCCCTGCTCGCCGCAGCCGCACTCAGCAGCGCCGCGGCACTCCTCCTGGCCGGCTGTGCCGGCGGCACCCAGACCCCGACCTCCAGCGAGGAACCCGACGCCGAGGCGCAGCGCGCCTGCGTGATCCTCCCCGACGCGGCCTCCTCGCCGCGCTGGGAGAACTTCGACCGCAAGTACCTGCAGGAGGGCCTGGAGGGCGCCGGCTTCGACGTCGACATCCAGAACGCGCAGGGTGACGCCTCGAAGTACGCCACGCTCGCCGACCAGCAGCTCACGCAGGGCTGCGGCGTCATGCTGCTCGTGGACTACAACGGCGCGGCCAAGGGCGTGGCCACCAAGGCCAAGGGCCAGGGCATCCCGGTCATCGCGTACGACCGTCCGTTCACGGGCGCCGACTACTACGTGTCCTTCGACAACGTCGAGGTCGGTCGCATGGAGGGCCAGACGGTGCTCGACGGCCTCGAGGCCGCCGGAAAGGACCCGAGCACGGCGCAGGTGTTCTACATGGGCGGCGACCCCACCGACGGCAACGCGGCGATGTTCCGCTCCGGTGCCGTCGAGGTCATGGAGGCCGCCGGCGTCAAGGCCGTCGCAGAGCCCAAGGGCGTCTGGGACGGTGGCGTGAGCCAGACGAACTTCGAGCAGGCGCTCACGGCCAACGACGGAAAGGTCGACGGCGTCTGGGCGGCGAACGACACGAACGCCGACGGCGTCATCAAGGTCCTGCAGGACAAGGGGCTGACGGGTGTCGCGGTGTCGGGTCAGGACGCCAACCTCGAGGGGCTTCGCAACATCCTCGCCGGCTGGCAGACCGCGACGGTCTACAAGCCCGTCAAGCTCGAAGCCGACAAGGCCGTCGAGGTCGCCGTCGCCCTGCTCAACGGCGAGACGCCGACCGCAGACCAGGAGCTCGAGGACGGCACGCCGTACATCGCCGTGACGCCGCAGCTGGTCGGTCCCGAGCAGGTCAAGGATGTCGTCGCCGCAGGCGATGCATCCGCGTCGGAGATCTGCTCCGGCGAGATCGACGGGGTCAGCATGGCCGACAAGTGCGCGGAGTTCGGGGTCGAGTAAACCCCCACCCGGCGCAGGGGCGTCGCGTCCTCACAGACGCGGCGCCCCTCGCGCGCACCGGTGCACAGGGCACACCATCCAGCGCAAGGAAGCGAACATGACTCAACCGATCATCGAACTGCGGGGCGTGAAGAAGGCCTTCGGGCCTGTCAGCGTCCTCCGCGGCGTCGGCCTCGAAGTCCACCCCGGCAAGGTCACCGCGCTCGTCGGCGACAACGGTGCCGGCAAGTCGACCCTCATCAAGGGGCTCGCGGGCGTCCAGCCGTATGACGAGGGCGAGGTGCTCTTCGACGGCGAGCCCGCCGTCCTGCACACCCCGCGTGACGCGGCCCACCTCGGCATCGAGGTGGTCTACCAGGACCTCGCGCTGTGCGACAACCTCGACATCGTCCAGAACATGTTCCTCGGGCGGGAGGAGACCTCGGCGGGCACCTTCGACGAGGGCCGCATGGAGCGGGACGCCTCCGACACGCTCCGCTCGCTGTCCGTCCGGACCGTCAAGTCGGTGCGCCAGAAGGTCTCGAGCCTCTCCGGGGGGCAGCGGCAGACCGTCGCGATCGCCCGCGCCGTCCTGAAGAAGGCGCGGGTCGTGATCCTCGACGAGCCGACCGCGGCGCTGGGGGTCGCCCAGACCGAGCAGGTGCTCAATCTCGTCTCCCGGCTATCCGAACAGGGCGTCGCGGTCGTCCTGATCAGCCACAACCTCGCGGATGTGTTCGCCGTCGCCGACGACATCGCCGTCCTCTACCTCGGCCAGATGGTCGCCCAGGTCCCCACCGCGGAGACCAACCGCGATGAGATCGTCGGCTACATCACCGGCACCAAGACCCCGCCCGGCGTCGAACTCGTCGGCACCAACACCATCCCCACCGGAGGCGACCTGTGAGCGCGGACAGCAGCACCCGGACGGCCGCGGGACCCGACCCGCTCGCCGGCGACGCCATCGGCAGCGGCGTCGAGGGCGGGCTCGGCGATCAGGTCGGCGCGTGGCTCCAGCGCGTGCGCGGCGGCGAGATGGGGGCGCTCCCCGCGATCGCCGGACTCATCGTGCTCGTCATCCTGTTCGGCATCCTCAACCGGTTCTTCCTCACGCCGATCAACTTCGCGAACCTCATGAACCAGGCCGCGCCGCTCGTCGTCCTCGGCATGGCGCTCGTGTTCGTGCTGCTCCTCGGGGAGATCGACCTCTCCGCGGGCGTCACGGGCGGCGTCGCGATGGCGACGTTCGTCGTCCTGAACGTCAAGCAGGGGTTCCCCTGGCCGATCGCGCTGCTGATCGGGTTCGGGGTGGGCCTGGCGACCGGCGCCCTCATCGGGTTCCTCGTGGCCCGGGTCGGCATCCCTTCGTTCGTCGTCACGCTGGGGTTGTTCCTCGGCTATCAGGGCCTCGCGCTGCTCATCATCGGTGCGGGCGGGCTCTACCCGATCAACGCGCCCGAGCTCATCGCGCTGCAGAACGGCCGCATGCCGGTGTGGGCCGGCTGGGTCATGCTCGCCGTCATCCTCGCGATCTCCGGCGGCATGTCCTTCTGGGATCGTCGGCGCCGGACGCGCGCGGGCGTGCCCAACCGGGCGATCTCGCTCGTCTGGATCAAGCTCGCCGCGATCGCGATCCTCGGCGGCATCGCCGTCGCGATCCTGAACCTGAACCGCTCGCAGTCGGTCATCCCGATCGAGGGGGTCCCCATCATCGTCCCGATCGTCCTGGCGATCCTGTGGATCGGCACCTTCGTGCTGGACCGGACGACCTTCGGCCGCTACGTGTACGCGATCGGCGGCAACGCGGAGGCCGCTCGGCGCGCGGGCATCAAGGTGCGCTGGGTGAAGTGGGGCTGCTTCGTGATCTGCTCCGGCCTGGCCGTCGTCGCCGGGCTGTTCGCGCAGACCCGCTTGGGCTCGGTGGACGGCGCGGCGGGACGCGACATCGTCCTCTCCGGCGTCGCGGCGGCCGTCGTCGGCGGCGTCAGCCTCTTCGGCGGACGCGGCCGGCTGGTGCACGCGGCGATCGGCGCGCTCATGATCGCGACGATCATCAACGGCCTGGCGCTGCTGCGCCTGGACGCGGGCGTGTACCTGATCGTCACGGGCGGCGTCCTGATCCTCGCGGCGACCGTGGATGCCGTGTCGCGACTGCGCGGTGGGAACATCCGCGTCTAGCGGCGGGTGCTCCACAGGGCCCAGGCCACGAGGACCGGCTGGAAGGCGAGCCGGGCGAAGCGCGCCCGGTCGTCGTCCAGGCCGAAGCCCTTCCGCTTTCCGACGGCCTGCGCGACGTTGCCCGGGAAGATCGCCACGAAGAACGCCGCGAGGATCGCGCCGACGCGGCGGCGCTCCTTCGGCAGCGCGATGAGCGCGGCGCCCAGCATGATCTCGACGGCGCCGGATGCGACGACGACGGCGTCCTTGTCGATCGGCAGGAGGTCGGTCACGAGATCCGGGACCTGCGCCTGGAACTCCCGGCGCGCCCAGAACAGGTGGCTGACCCCGGCGAACATCATGGCGGCGGCGAGGATCCAGCGAGCGGTCGTCTTCATCCTCCGAGTATGCGTCACCGCCCGGCCGGTCAGGCGAGGAGGCCCTCGACCCAGCGCGGGACGACGACGCTCGCGGGACCCGCGCGCACCTCGTCGAACGCGACGTCCGCGAGCGTGGGCGCGAGGTTGAGTTCCACCGTATGTGCGCCGAACGCACCGGCGAGGGCCGCGTAGCCCGCGGCCGGGTAGACGGCGCCGGAGGTCCCGATCGCGACGAACACGTCGCACGCGACGACGGCGCCCTCGATGCGGTCGAGCTCGTAGGGAAGCTCGCCGAACCAGACGACATCCGGCCGCAGCTCCCGGTGCCCGCAGGCCGGGCACGACGGACGCTGCACGAGGTCGCCCTCCCAGGTGGGCCGCGCCCCGCACGCACCGCACAGCGCACGCCGCAGCTCGCCGTGCATGTGCACGAGGTTCATCGACCCGGCGCGCTCGTGCAGGTCGTCGACGTTCTGCGTCACGACGAGGAGGTCCTCGCCGAGCGCCCCCTCGAGCCGTGCGAGGGCGCGGTGCGCGGCGTTGGGCTCCACGGCGTGCAGGGCACGACGGCGTTCGTCGTAGAAGCGCTGCACGCGGTCCGGGTCGCGCGCGAACCCCTCGGGCGTCGCGACGTCGTCGACGCGATGCCCCTCCCAGAGGCCGTCCGCATCGCGGAACGTGGGCACGCCGCTCTCCGCGGAGATGCCCGCCCCGGTGAGCACGACGATGCGCATGCCGCCCATTCTGCCGGGCTGAGTAGGCTGGCCACGTGAGCGAAGCGCGGGCGATCGTGCGGATGCCGGACGGCACCGTCAAGCAGGTCGGACCCCTGACGGGGACCCGGGTGTGGACGGTCCCCGGTCGCGCCGGACGGCCGATCGACGTGCCGCCCGCGGAGTCCCGCCACCTCGAACCCGGCGAAGGTGACCGGCTGTGCGCGTTCTGCGCCGGTCGGCAGCTGGAGACGACCCCGGAGAAGGCGCGCCTGGTCGGCCCCGACTTCACCGAGCTCCGCCGCGTCCCCGCCTCGGAGCTCTCCGACACGGTCGCCGAGTTCCGCCGCTTCGGCAACCTGTTCGAAATCGTGTCGGCCGAGTACTGGCGCGAGAACCACGGGTTCCGCCAGCCCGCCGCCGTGTTCGAGTGGGCGCGGGCGTACCTCTCGGACCGCGTGGGACGCGCACACATCGAGCGGCTCGCCGCGATCCGCGCGCACGCCTCCGGCGAGGAGATCTCGATCGAGGAGGCGGCGCTCGACCTCCTCGGCGGCTCGCACGACGTCATCGTCGCGCGGCGCCATGTCCTCGACGGCGCCGAGACCGACGACCAGCTCGTGTCCTCGGGCGCGCTGACCCCCGACGAGCACGCCGCCTACATGGCGTTCACGGTGCGCTCGCTCACCGAGATCCAGGCCGCCCAGCCGCACGCCGCGTACGTCGCCGTGTTCCAGAACTGGCTCCGTCCGGCCGGCGCGTCGTTCGAGCACCTGCACAAGCAGCTCGTCGCGATCGACGAGTCCGGTCCGCAGGTCGATCGCGAGCTGCGGATGCTGGCATCGGACCGGCACCTCTACCAGCATCAGATCGCCGACCTCGCCGTGGCGGAGCGGCTCGTCGTCGCCGCCACCGACGGCGCCGTCGCGTTCGCGGGCATCGGGCACCGCTACCCCGCGTTCGAGGTGTTCTCCACGAGCGCCGCGAACCTCCCGCAGGAGCATTCGGATGCCGGCATCCGCGCCGTATCCGACCTCGTGCACGCCCTGCACGCCGCGACGGGCGTCCACGTCCCCACGAACGAGGAGTGGCACTACCGCCCGCCGCAGGCGCCGTGGCCCATGCCGTGGCGGATCGTCCTCAAGTGGCGGATCTCCACCCCGGCCGGGTTCGAGGGCGGTACGAAGATCTACGTCAACACGATCGACCCGTGGGAGCTGCGCCGCCGTGCCGTCGCCTCCCTCGAGGCGCTGCGGGCCGAGGGCCGCCTCGCGGACGGCATCCGGATCGGCGACGAGTGCGGCGCCGACGATGCGCGGCTGCGGTACGCCGACGACGCGGACGACGGCGCATGAGCCTTCCCTTCGAGCAGCTGCGACGCTGGCCCGATGTGGAGGCGCCCGAGCTGACCGCCGTCGACGCCGCGGACCGGCTGATCCTCGATGAGTCGGCGGCGGCCCGGAGCGATCTCGGACCCGACGGGCTCGTCGTGATCGGAGACACGTACGGGGCGCTCGCGCTGGGCGCCGTCGCCGACGGGTCCGAGCGCGTCCGCGTGCACCAGGACGACCTGCTCGGCGAGCGCGCCCTGGCCGCCAACGCCGAGCGCCTGGGGCTCTCCGGCCGGACCACCTCGCTCGCCCTGAGCGCCGACCTCGTGCGCGGCGCCCGCGTCGTGCTGCTGCGCCTCCCCCGGTCGCTCGACGCCCTGCGCGACATCGCCGGCCTCATCGCCGCCCACGCCGAGCCGGGCGTCCGCGTCTTCGCCGGTGGACGCATCAAGCACATGACGCTCACCATGAACGACGTGCTCGGCGCGCACTTCGCCCGCGTCGACGTCACGCACGCGCGGCAGAAATCCCGCGTCCTCATCGCGTCCGGTCCCGGCGACGGCGCCGATCCCGTCGCCTCCGCCGCGCAGGAGGGCGATCTCGCCCTCCGCGCCTACGGCGGCGTGTTCGCGGGGGCCGGCCTCGACATCGGCACGCGGCTCCTCCTCGCACACCTCCCCGACGATCTCGACGGCGGCTCGGCCGACGACCCGCTCATCGACCTCGCGTGCGGCAGCGGCGCCGTCGCGGCGCACCTCGCCCTCCGGCATCCGACGGCCTTCGTCTACGCCAGCGATCAGTCGGCGGCCGCCGTCCGGTCGGCCCGCGAGACGGCGATCGCGAGCGAGGTGGCCGACCGGATCACGGTCGTCCGCGACGACGCCCTTTCCCGCCGTCCGGACGGGACGGCGTCCTTCATCGCGCTGAACCCGCCGTTCCACAGCGGATCCGCCGTCACCGACCGGCTCGCACCGCGGCTCTTCGCCGACGCCGCCCGTGTGCTGCGCCCCGGCGGCCGGCTGTGGTGCGTGTGGAACTCCCCGCTGCACTACCGCCCGGTGCTGGAGCGCATCGTCGGGCCGACGCGTCAGATCGCCCGCGACCCGAAGTTCACCGTGACGGTGTCGACGCGGCGCTGACGCGTCACGCCCGCCCGGCCCAGACCGCCCAGGCCACGAGCACGGGCTGCAGGAAGAGCCGCGCGAGGCGCCGAGCGTCGGTGTCGAGACCGGGCGCCGATGCCCCCGTCCGCCACTGGTGCACGTTGCCCGGGAACACCGCGACGAAGAACGCGGCGATCACGAGGCCGATGCGCGTGCGCTCGTGCGGCAGCAGCGCGAGCGCGAGTCCGAGCATGATCTCCACGACCCCGGAGACGACGACGATCGTGTCCTTGTCCGTGCGGAAGACCTCGGTCGCCCAGCCCGGCACGGCGATGCGGAAGCCGCGGCGCAGCGTCGTCAGGTGCCCGGCACCAGCCGCGACGAGCAGGGCGGCCAGAAGCCAGCGGGCGATGGTACGGGTCATCCTCCCACGCTAGTCGGCGTGCGGCACCGGCGGCCCGGCGCAACGGCGGAGATCGTGACGGGATGCCGTGGATCACGGCATCCGGACCCCCGTCTGCCTACGAAACCCGCCGTCAGGCTTCGACGTCCCCGACGCCGGTGAGCATGCCGGCCCGGTCGAAGGTCTCGGCAGCCAGCCGGCGGCCGAGTTCGATCTGCTCGTCCGCGAGGTGGAAGTCCATCGTGCCGAGGGAGTCGTTCGGGACGACCACGAGCGCATCCGTCGGGAAAGAGGCCAACTGGTAACGCTGCACGATCGACCGCAGCACATCCAGGGACTGCGTGGCAACGTCCGACGCGCGCAACCCGGTCGGCAGTTCCTCGAACAGCTCGGCCACCGAGGTGCCCGAACCCTCGGTGCGCTCCTGCGGGGGTCGTGCGGCCATGCGCGCGGCGATGGAACGCATAGGCTCCGCCTCCATCAGCTTGCCCATCCTCGTCCGGAGCCGGTCCGACCAGACCGCGGCGTCCTCCTCCTCGTCGGAGGAGGTGTGCACCGGCAGGCCCTTGCCGCGCTGGGTGACGGTCCCGTGCCCGTCGAGGGTGACGGCCACCGTCAGGTCGGCGGCCGAGGAGGCGAGCACGCTCACCGGCACCTGGTTGGCGACACCGCCGTCCACGAGCAGGCGACCGTTGAGCGCGATGGGAGGAAACACGCCGGGGATGGCGATCGACGCGCGGATCGCCGTGTCGATCGGGCCGGAGTCGAACCACACCTCGCGGCGGGCCCACAGGTCGGTCGCGACGGCGGTGAAGGCGATCGGCAGCTCTTCGATCCGCTGCACCCCGATGATCTCGTTGACCCGCGCGAGGACCCGCCCCAGCTTGACCGCGCTCGACCCGGAGAAGTTGGGGTCGAGCAGCTTGACCACGTCGCTGCGCCGGCGCAGGCCACGCACCCATTCGCTGTACTCCGGCAGGCGGCCGGAGGCGAACAGCGCGCCGATGACCGCGCCCATGGATGTGCCTGCCACCTGGACGACGTCATAGTCCCGGGCCGCCAGCTCGTCCAGGACGCCGATGTGCGCATAGCCCCGCGCTCCGCCGCCGCCGAGGGCGATCGCCACCTTCCTGCGTTCCGTACTCACGAACCTCATCGTAGAGAACGCTCGCCGCCCGGACCGGGCGTCCGGCGCGAGCGCGGGCGCGCGCTCGTCAGTCGCTGCGCGGAACCGGGGGTCCGATCAGGACGAGCACGATGTAGAGCGCCGCGACGAGGCCGACGAGGAGGACGGCGAGCACCCAGGGACGGCGGAGGAACCAGCGCATGGCGCGGTCGTACCAGCGCCGGTCGTCCGGATCGGCCGTCTCCTCGATCCGCCACGCACCCTCGAGCAGCCCGCGGCGATGCAGCCACCGTTCGACCGGGACCGTCGCATACGGGATGACGGCGGACGCGACGGCGAGGACCGCCGGCCCCAGGCGCCACCGGTTGTTCAGCGCTACGAGGATCGCGGTGGCGCCGTACGAGAGGAAGACGAACCCGTGGATGCTGCCGCCGATCGTGACGGCGACCGCCCACCCGAGGGTGGCGCGCAGGATCAGGGCGGCGATGAGGATCGTCCACGACACCATCTCGGCGATGGCGAGGACACGGAAGAGCCGAGCGGGGGTGGAGAACACCCCTTCAGACTAGCTGAAGGATCAGATGATCCCGGCCCGGATGCCGTCGAGCGACGTCGCGACGCCGGGGAGGTTCGCGGCGAGCGCGCCGTCGAGGGCCGCGAGGCGGTCGCGCGCTTCCCGCAGGACCCGCGCGCCCTTCTCCGTGACGGTGAGGTCGGATGCCGCGCCGGCGTGCGCCATGGCGTCGGCGACGAGCCCCTCGTCCACGAGCGTGCGCACCGCGGTATGGGCGGATTGGACGGTGATGTGCGAGCGGCGGGCGAGTTCGGAGAACGAGATGCCCGGGTCGGCCCCGATGTGGCCCAGCAGCCCGAACTTGCGGGTCGAGATGCCGAGGTCGCGGAGAGCGGACGCGAGCTGGTCCTCCCACATCGCCGACACCGCGATCAGGGCGATCACGGGGCTGAAACGGGGACTCTCGTCGGTCATGCCCTTATGGTAACGATGCGGCAGGGCTCGTGGAGGGTGCGTCGCGGCGTGACAAACGTCCGCGTCGGATTCAGGTGGTCGGCGCCGGCCCCGTCGAGGCCCGGACGACGAGAGTGGTGTCGAGGAGCTGCGCGGGATCGTCCGGCTGCGCACCGTCGACGAGGGCGATGAGCGAGGTCGCCGCGCGACGGCCCGCGGACTCCAGCTGGCTTCGCACCGTCGTGAGGGCCGGGACGATCAGCTCGCTCCCGAAGATGTCGTCGAAGCCGGACACGCTCACCTGCCGCGGGACCTCGATCCCGTCCTCGGCGAACTGCTGCATCACGCCGATCGCGATCAGATCGTTGAACGCGACGACGGCGGTGGCGCGCGAGGCTCGCACACGGCGGACCGCGGCGCGCCCGCCGTCGATCGTCGGTGCGTTGGGCCCGATCTCGACCGTGGCGATGTCGCGCTGCTCCGCGTGCGCGAGCAGCGCCTCCCAGCGCCGGTCGCTGATCCACGACGCGGTGGGGCCGGAGAGGTAGGCGATCGAGCGGTGCCCGAGCCCCGCGAGGTGGTCGATGAGCGCCGCGACGCCCTTCTCGACGTCGGGGAGGATCGCGGGGACGTCGCTGACCGCCCGGTTGATAAGAACCACGGGCTTCTCGGCGGCGAGGTCGCGGATGCCGGCCTCGCCGAGGCGCGTGGTGGCCAGGATGATGCCGTCGACGCTCGGCATCAGCCGCCGGACGGCTTCGCTCTCCGCCTCGCCCGACTCCTGCGACTCGGCGATCACCAGGGTGTAGCCCCGCTCGCTGGCGGCGTGCTCGGCGCCGCGGACGATGCCGAAGATGACCGGGTTGGTGATGTCGGCGACGACGAGGGCGAGGGTCAGGGTGCGCCCCGTGTAGAGCCCCCGCGCGAGGGGGTTCACCCGGAAGCGGAGTTCGTCGGCGGCGGCGCGGATCTTCGCCTCGGTCGTGGCGCTGATGCGACCCGGCTTGCTGAGGGCCCGCGAGACGGTCGACGGACTGACGCCGGCGAGTTCGGCGACGTCGTAGATCGTCGGCGCCGAGCCCCGGCGCGCCTTCGAACCGGTCTCATCGCTCATGTGTCTCCATCCACGCCACCACGGAGTCGACGATATCGGTGACGGTCGCGTCCACGCCGACGACGAGGCCCACCTCGTCGTCCCCGAGCGCCTCGAGGGTCGCCAGCTGCGAGGCGATGAGGGAGGGCGGCATGAAGTGGCCCGCGCGCGCCTGCGAGCGGGCGACGAGGACGTGCTCCTCCCCCGCGAGGTGGATGAACTGCGCGGTCGGCGCCGCGTCCCGGAGCCGGTCGCGGTATCCGCGCCGGAGGGCCGAGCAGGCGACGATGACGCCGTCATCCGCACCACCGGCGAGCACACCCCCGACGCGGTCGAGCCACGGCCAGCGGTCCGCGTCGGTGAGCGGGGTCCCCGCGGCCATCTTCGCGATGTTCGCCGGCGGGTGCAGCGCGTCGGCGTCCGCCCACGGCACGCCGAGCCGGTCGGCCAGGGCGGCCGCCACGCTGGACTTGCCCACCGCGGAGACGCCCATCACGACCAGCCGCGGCGCTTCAGTGTCGGACATGGCTCACCAGTCGTGGACGGTGCCGTCGAGGAGGCGGTTGTACGGCAGGTAGGCCTGCTCGTACGGGTACCTGCCCGCCTCGTCGACGTCGAGCTCGACACCGAGGCCGGGCTTGTCGCCGGGGTGCAGGTAGCCGTCCTGCCAGGTGAAGGACTGCTCGAAGACCTGGTTGGTCCGCTCCCCGTGCTGCATGTACTCCTGGATGCCGAAATTGTGGATGGCGAGCCCCAGGTGCATCGCGGCGGCCATGCCGACCGGTGAGATGTCGGTGGGCCCGTGCATGCCGGACTTGATCTGGTAGAGCGCGGCGTAGTCCAGCGTCTTCTTCAGGGGCGAGATGCCGCCCATGTGGGTGACGGCGCCGCGCACGTAGTCGATGAGCTGATCGCGGATGATGTCTTTGAAGTCCCAGACCGTGTTGAAGATCTCCCCGATCGCGAGCGGCGTGGTGGTGTGCTGGCGGACGAGCCGCAGCGCCTCCTGGTTCTCCGCGGGGGTGCAGTCCTCCAGCCAGAACAGGTCGTACGGCTCGAGCGACTTGCCGAGCTTCGCCGCCTGGATCGGCGTCATCCGGTGGTGGCCGTCGTGGAGCAGCGGGATGTCGGGCCCGAACTCGTTGCGGACGGCTTCGAAGACTCCCGGCAGGTGGGTGAGGTAGGCGCGGGTGTCCCAATCCTCCTCGACGGGCTTGGCGCCGCGGCGGGCGGGCTCGTGGTCGTAGCGGACGGTCGCGTCGCCCACGTCGGCGCCCTGGGCGGCGATGCCGTAGATCGCCTTGAGGGTGGGGACGCCGGTCTGCACCCGGATGGCCTTATAGCCCTTCTCCTGGTGCGCGCGGATGGAGTCGAACAGCTCCGGCAGCTCCTTGCCCGACGCGTGCCCGTAGGCCATGAGGCCGTTGCGGCTGGCGCCGCCGAGCAGCTGGTAGACCGGCATCCCGGCCGCCTTGCCCTTGATGTCCCAGAGCGCCATGTCGACCGCGGCGATGGCGGCCATGGTCACCGGCCCCCGCCGCCAGTACGCGCCGCGGTAGAGGAACTGCCAGGTGTCCTCGATGCGGGTCGCGTCGCTGCCGATGAGCAGCGGCACGACGTGCTCGCGGAGGTAGGCGACGACCGCCATCTCGCGGCCGTTGAGCGTCGCGTCGCCGATCCCGGTGAGACCGTCGTCGGTGGTGAGCTTGAGGGTCACGAAGTTCCGGTCGGGGCTCGTGACGATGACTTCAGCTTTGTCGATTCTCATCGGATGTCCTTTCGGTCGGCGGCGCGGAAGGCGGCGCTGCTCAGTGTCGGGTCGATGGGCTCGTCCTCGCCGCGCGCTTCGCGACGGCGGGCGATGTCGGCGACGATCTCGCGGTGGCGGGCGTCGGTGAGGGGGTAGAAGAAGATGATGACGACCGCGATGAGGGCGGCGACCGCGGGCAGCAGGCCCGCGGCGGCGCGGATGCCCCACTCCGCGGACTCGGACTGCACTTCTGCACCCGCGACGTAGCCGCCGATGGCGAGGGCGTAGGCGGCGAGTGCGCCTCCGACGGCCTGCCCGGTCTTGCGGGTGAAGGAGAACAGGGCGTAGATGATCCCCTCGGCCCGCACCCCCGTCTTCCACTCGCCGTACTCGACGGTGTCCGCCTCGAGCGCCCACACGAGCATGTTGACCAGCGCGACGCCGACCTGGCAGAGGACCAGACCGCTGAAGGCGAGCCAGATCATCGACGGCGGGGAGAGGAAGACGATGAGGCCGCCCGCGATCATGACGCTGCTGCCGGTCGCGTACCCGGCGCGCTTGCCGAAACGCCGCACGAGCGCGGGCACGACGGCGGCGAGCGCGAAGGTCAGCACGATCTGCACGATCGACAGCGCCGCGTACAGGGGCAGCGCGTGGAGCACGTCGCGCAGGTAGTACAGCTGGACGGTGCTGAGCGCGAGCATCCCGGTGAGGAAGACGAACGAGCTGAGGCACAGCATGAGGAGCGGCTTGTTGCTCTTGAGGATCGCGAAGCTCTGCCGCACCGACACCTTCGGCACGTCGCGGACGACGGTCTCCTTCGCCGTGAAGAACGTCCACATGTAGAGGACGAAGCCGACGACCACGAACCCGAGCGTCATGGCGGTGAAGAGCGACTGCAGGTCGCGGTCGGGCGTGATGAGCGGGGCGACGAAGATGCCGAGCGTCGCGCCGACGAGGATCGCGCCGACCGTGCGGGCGCTGGCGAGCTTGGCGCGCTCGCCCGCATTCCGGGTCATCGCGCCGGCCAGCGAGCCGTACGGGATGTTGACGAGGCTGTACGCGAGGCCGAGCGCCGCGTAGGTGAGGTAGGCGTACAGCAGCATCCCGCTCTCACCGATCTGCGGGACGGAGAACGTCGCGACGCTCAGCAGGAGGAGCGGGAGGGACCCGAACAGGATGAAGGGACGGAACTTGCCGAGCCGCTTGTTGAACGTGCGGTCGACGATGCGCCCCGCGAAGATGTCGGCGAACGCGTCGAAGACGCGGACGACGAGCAGGAGCGTGCCGGCGGCGGCGGCGCTGATGCCGGCGACATCCGTGTAGTAGACGAGGAGGAACATCGTCGCCGTCGTGAACGCGAGGTTGTTGGCGGCGTCGCCGGCGCCGTAGCCGACGACGGTGCGCAGCTTCAGTCGTCCGGTCGAGTCGGTGAGCGGGATGGCGGTGGTCATGTCAGTCGATCTGTCCGTTCTGGTTGCGAGCGCTCCATCGTGCGCGCAGGGAGTGGGCGGCCGCCTTCGGACGCCGGTCACGGGTGAAGACACCCTTCTTGTTGCCGTCGACCCGGAAGATGCCGACGGAGGTCTGGAAGTCGGCGAAGTTCCACACCTGCTCGCCGACGATCGCGGGCACGCGGTCGTGGACCCGGTGGAACATGTCGAGGAGGGCGCTCTGGTACTCCTCGGACCACGGCTGGTCCCAGACGGAGTGGATGCCGGGCATCGTGTCGCCGCCGTACTCGGTCATGATGAGCGGCCGCGCGTAGATGTCCTGCCACTGCAGCAGCTCGCTCTCCAGCGCCGCCTCCGCGGAGGCGAGGTCGCCGGTGTTGACGTACCAGCCGTAGTAGCGGTTCACGCAGATGACGTCGAAGAGGTCGGCGATGCGCTCGACGGGGGGCGGCGCCATCATGACGTTGACGTAGGTGACCGGCCGCGTCGGGTCCGCCGCGCGGGTCACGTCGACGAGCGGTGCGAAGTACTCGCGCGCGCCCTCCTCCTGCGAGGCCGGCTCGTTGGCGATCGACCACATGACGACGCTCGGGTGGTTCTTGTCGCGCGCGACGAGTTCGCGGATGTGCTCGGCGTGGCGCTCGCGCGCCGCGTCGTTGACGCCGTCCGGGGCGAACGTCGCCGGCGCCTTCTGGCCGGTGAGCCCGCCGATGAGGCCGAAGTTCAGTCCGACGGCGGCGGTCTCGTCGATGACGACGATGCCGTGCCGGTCAGCGTACTCGAGCACCTCCTCGGCGTACGGGTAGTGCGAGGTGCGGAACGAGTTCGCCCCGATCCACCCCATCAGCTCCATGTCGTGGACGAGGTAGGACGGGTCATGCCCCTTGCCGCGGACGGGGGTGTCCTCGTGCTTGCCGAACCCGGTGAAGTAGAACGGCTCGCCGTTGATGAGGAACTCGAGCCCGCGGACCTCGACGGTGCGCACGCCGACCGGCAGCCGGTAGGCGTCGACGAGGACTCCGTCGACGTGGGCTTCCACGTCGAGGTCGTAGAGGTAGCCGGCGCCGGGCTGCCAGAGGGTGACATCCGCCACGCGAAGCTCGCCGTCGGCGCCCGCCTGCTGTGCGACGACGAGGCCGTCGGCATCCCGGAGGGAGACGGTGACATCCGCGTCGCCCGCCGTCTCGACGAGGTACGAGACGACGCCGGTGGACTCGTCGACGCCCGTCGTCACGGTGATGTCGGCGACATGGACGGCCGGGCGGGAGGCGAGCCAGACCGACCGGGCGAGACCGGCGTAGTTGTAGAAGTCGTGGTAGTACCGCTGCACGCGACGCCCGTCGGAGAGCTCCTCGACGCGTCCCGGAGGCTGGGTCTCGTTGGTGAGGACGTTGTTCACACCGATGGTGAGATGGAAGGTCTCGCCGGGGGTGACGAGGTCGGTGACGTCGGCTTCGAACGGCAGGTAGCCGCCGACGTGGCGCGCCACCTCGGTCCCGTCGACGTACACGGCGCCCTCGTGGGTCGCGGAGTCCACGCGGACGATCACCCGCTCCCCCGTCCAGCCGCGTGGGACGCGCACGTCGCGCTGGTACCAGACCCACCCGACGTGATCGCGGATCGCGGGGTCGACGAACAGGTCGTTGTAGCTGGACGGCACCGGTGCTTCGAGCGTCGTCGTCAGCGGCGCCGACCACGGCTCGGGCACCTCGGCGGTGTCGAGGGCGAACCGCCACATGCCGTCGAGGTTGACCAGCTCGCGGGTGGCGGATGTCTGAGGCTTCAGCATGGGGTTTCCTGTCTGGGTCAGCGCGTCGCGGACGCGGTCGTGCGGTGGAGCGCCGTGAGCTCATCGTCGATGCGGCGCAGGAAGGGCGCGGATGCGGTCAGACGCGACGACACGGCCGCGAGCATCGCGGCGGTGTCGAGCGGGTCGGCGGGGGCGGGGCCGGGGAGCACGCCGCGGCGGTGCGCGTCGATCCAGACCGCGATGCCGGCGGCGGATGCGGCCGGATCTACGCCGCGGTCCAGGCTCGCCTCCGCCACCGCCGCGAAGCGGTAGCGGACCTTGGTGGCGTCATCCGCGGCGATCTGGGCGAGACGGTGCTCGATGCGGTGGTTGGCGAAGCGGCGGATCAGCGCGGCGCGGTACTCGACGTGCTCGATGCCCTCCGGCAGAGCCTGCACGGCCTCGTCCCAGAACGCGTCGACGAGGGCGCGACATTCGCCGTCGGCGATGGCTTCCGCGACGGTCGTCAGGCCCCGGGTGAGTCCGGCGAAGGAGAGGATGCTGTGCGCGCCGTTGAGGAGCCAGAGCTTGCGGTTCTCCCACGGCTCGAGGTCGTCGACGAACCGGGCACCGGCCGTCTCCCACGCGGGGCGGCCGGCGGGGAACGCACCGGAGAGCACCCAGTCCGAGAACGGCTCGGTGACCACCGGCGACCGGTCCACCCAGCCGGCATCCTCGACGGCGGGCACCGTGGAGTGGATGCGGGGGGTGATCCGGTCGACGGAGGTGCCGACGAACGAGACGTGCGCGGTGATCCAGGCGGCCAGCGGTGCCGACACGGCGCCCGCGAGCGAGAGCAGGCCGCGCCGGACGTACGCGCCGTTTCCGGGGATGTTGTCGCACGGGATGACGGCCAGCGGCCCGCCGCCGGCACGCCGCCGCGCATCGAGACCGAGCAGGAGGCGACCGAGCGCCGTCGTCGGGTGCCTGCCCGACGGGTGGCCCTCGGTGAGCTCGGTGACATCGGCCGCGACGGCCGGGTGGGCCAGGTCGGCGTCGCCGGCCGGCGTCAGCAGGTAGCCGGCTTCCGTCACCGTGAGGGTGACGATGGCGACGTCGGGGTCGGCGAGCACCTGCGTCAGGCGATCCAGCCGTGCGCCGTCGTGGACCTCCACGACGGACGGCACGACCTCCACGCGGTCCGCGGCCTCGCCGCGGACGACGAGGCAGTACAGCCCGTCCTGCGGTGCGAGGAGGTCGGCCTGGTCGGCCGAACGTCCGGTGAACGCGGCGATGCCCCAGTCGGCGGCATCCGCGGCATGCGCCGTGTACCAGGCCTGATGAGCGCGATGGAAGTTGCCGAGTCCGATGTGCACGATCCGCACGCGGGTGGGCCGTGTCCCGCCGTGCGCGAGATACGCGGCGCCGTTCAGGTGCTGCGTGCTCACAGTTTGAACACCTCACGCGGGATGGCATCGACGAGGTCGCGGGCGATGCGGCGGGCCGTGGGCAGGCTGACGCGCCGTTCGACGACCAGTCGCGCGAGGAACGCGGCGTCGACGCGGCGGGACGTGTCGTGGCGGGCGGGGATGGAGAGGAAGGCCCGGGTGTCGTCGATGAATCCGCTGCCCCGGTAGAAGCCCGCGGTCTCCGTCACGGCGCTGCGGAAGCGGAGGATCGCGTCGGGAGCGTCCAGGAACCACCACGGTGCCCCGATATAGACGCTCGGGTAGAACCCGGCGAGTGGCGCGATCTCGCGCGAGTAGACCGTCTCGTCCACGGCGAAGAGGACGAGGTGGAATCCGGGCGCCGTGCCGAACGCGTTCAGCAGCGGCCGCAGGTTGCGGGTGTACTCGGTCTGCACCGGGATGTCGTGGCCGGTGTCCGCACCGAACCGCTCGAACGTCGGCGCGTGGTGGTTGCGGTGCACGCCCGGGTGCACCGTCATGACGAGACCGTCGGCCACGCTCATGCGCGCCATCTGGAACAGCATGTGCCCGCGGAGGAGGCGCTGCTCGGCGGCGTCGAGGAGCCCGGCGCGGGCTCCCTGGAAGAGCCGCTCGGCGTCGGCCGGGTTCACGTCGGTCGTGAACGGCTCGAGCACCCCGTGGTCGGCGGAGACCGCGCCGTGCGCGATGAAGTGGGCGCGGCGGTCTTCGAGCGCAGCCAGGTACCCGTCGAACGTCCCGGGCTGCCCGGTCGCGTCCAGGAGCGCCTGCACGCGTTCGGCGTAGCCGGCACCGGCGGGGTCGAGGTAAGTGTCGGGGCGGAATGTCGGCAGCACCCGCCCGCGGAAACCGGAATCGTCGGCGAGGGACCGGTGGCCCGCCAGGTCGTCGAGCGGGTCGTCGGTCGTCGCGAGGACATCGATGCGGAACCGGTCGAACAGCGCACGCGGGCGGAACGCCGGCTCGGTGAGGACCGCGGAGATCCGGTCGTAGACCGCATCGGCGTTGTCGGCGGTGAGTTCCTCCTGCACATCGAACAGCTCGGACAGCTCGTGCTGCAGCCAGTACCCGCTGGCCGTGCCGGCGAACCGGTGCCCGTTCTCGGCGAGGACGCGCCACACGGCGCGCGAGTCCTGCGGACAGGCCGGGTCGAGGCCGAGTTCGGCGAAGGAGGCTCCCCCGGCGAACAGCAGGCGGGTGACGTAGTGGTCGTGCCGGATGAGCAGCTCGGTGGGGTCGGGGAACGGCTGGTCCTCGAGGAGCAGCCGCGGGTCGACATGACCGTGCGGGGAGATGATCGGCGCGGCGGCGACCTCCTGATAGAGGTCCGCGGCGATCTCGCGGGTGGCTTCATCCGCGGGCAGGAGCGCTGCTGAGGAGAGCCCGGTCTTCACTGACATGACCCCAGTGTGAACCCTCTCGCCTGTCGTGTCAACCGCTTGCCATAAGTCGTTCACCTCGCGTCTCCGTCGGCCAGTAGGCCTATCCCTCCGCTAACGGACTCATTGGCAATCGTTTGCCGTCACGTGTCAGGAAGACCGTGGCGGTGTTCAACCGGAGCCGGGCGCCACCGCGCTGTCGGAGGCGCGGCGTATCGTCGCGAAGCGGAGAGACCGACAGAGAGGACACCCCCATGGACTGGAAGATCGAGCTCATCTTCGTGCCCGTCACCGACGTCGACCGTGCGAAGGCCTTCTACGAGACCATCGGGTTCCACACCGATCACGATCAGAGGCCTACCCCCGACATCCGGTTCGTACAGCTCACTCCCCCGGGCTCGGCCTGTTCGATCGCCATCGGCGAAGGGCTCGGCATCGATCTCGCGCCGGGCATGCAGAACACGATTCAGGTGGTCGTCCCCGATGCCGACGCGGCGCTCGCGCAGCTCCGCGACGCACGTGTCGAGGCGCAGGGCGTGCAGGAACTCGGCTGGGGTCGGTTCGTCACCTTCGACGACCCAGACGGCAACACCTGGACACTGCAGCAGCTCCCGCAGTGGAGTTAGGGGCGCACCCGCGCAGGCGCACGACGAAGGGCCCGGACGCCGCAGCATCCGGACCCTTCGTGCGACGATCAGGCCGCGATCAGAACGCCCAGTCGTCGTCCTCGGTCGCGACGGCCTTGCCGATGACGTACGAGGAGCCCGACCCGCTGAAGAAGTCGTGGTTCTCGTCCGCGTTGGGCGAGAGCGCCGACAGGATCGCCGGGTTCACGTTCGTCACGGACGAGGGGAACATCGCCTCGTAGCCGAGGTTCATGAGCGCCTTGTTCGCGTTGTAGTGCAGGAACTTCTTGACGTCCTCGGTCAGGCCGATGCCGTCGTAGAGGTCCTGCGTGTACTGCACCTCGTTGTCGTAGAGCTCGTACAGCAGCGAGAACGTGTAGTCCTTCAGGTCGTCGCGCTCGGCGGCGGTGAGCTGCTCGAGGCCCTTCTGGAACTTGTAGCCGATGTAGTACCCGTGCACGGCCTCGTCGCGGATGATGAGGCGGATGATGTCGGCCGTGTTCGTGAGCTTCGCCTTGGACGACCAGTGCAGCGGCAGGTAGAACCCCGAGTAGAAGAGGAACGACTCGAGCAGAGTCGAGGCGACCTTTCGCTTGAGCGGCTCGTCGCCCCGGTAGTAGTCCATGACGATCCGAGCCTTCTTCTGCAGGTTCGGGTTCTCCACCGACCAGCGGAAGGCGTCGTCGATCTCGGGCGTCGAGCACAGCGTCGAGAAGATCGACGAGTAGCTCTTCGCGTGCACCGACTCCATGAACGCGATGTTCGTGTAGACGGCCTCCTCGTGCGGAGTGATGGCATCCGGGATCAGCGAGACGGCGCCGACGGTGCCCTGGATGGTGTCCAGGAGCGTCAGGCCGGTGAACACGCGCATCGTCGTGGTCTGCTCCTCGGGGGTGAGCGTCGCCCACGACTGCACGTCGTTGGACAGCGGCACCTTCTCGGGCAGCCAGAAGTTGTTGACGAGACGGTTCCAGACCTCGAGGTCCTTGTCGTCCTCGATGCGGTTCCAGTTGATCGCCTGGACGGAGGTCAGGAGCTTCAGCGGTTCGGGGGTCATGTCCGTGGCTTCCTCGGGGTCAGAGCATGCAGGAGACGCACTGGTCGAGCTGCGTGCCCTCCAGCGCCATCTGCCGCAGGCGGATGTAGTAGATCGTCTTGATGCCCTTGCGCCAGGCGTAGATCTGGGCCTTGTTGATGTCACGCGTGGTCGCGGTGTCCTTGAAGAACAGCGTGAGCGAGAGGCCCTGGTCGACGTGCTGGGTGGCGGCGGCGTACGTGTCGATGACCTTCTCGTAGCCGACCTCGTACGCGTCCTGGTAGTACTCCAGGTTCTCGTTCGTCATGAACGGCGCCGGGTAGTAGACGCGGCCGATCTTGCCTTCCTTGCGGATCTCGATCTTCGACGCGATCGGGTGGATCGAGCTCGTCGAGTTGTTGATGTACGAGATCGAGCCGGTCGGCGGGACGGCCTGCAGGTTCTGGTTGTAGATGCCGTGAGCCTGGACGGATGCCTTCAGCTCGCGCCAGTCGTCCTGCGTGGGGATGTGGATGCCGGCGAACAGCTCGGCGGCCTTCGCGGTCTGCGGGACCCACTCCTGCTCGGTGTACTTGTCGAAGAACTCCCCCGATGCGTACGTCGAGTCCGCGAACCCGTCGAACGCCGTGCCGCGCTCGATCGCGAGCTGGTTCGAGGCGCGCAGCGCGTGGAACACCACCGTGTAAAAGTAGATGTTCGTGAAGTCGATGCCCTCTTCGGACCCGTAGTGCACGTGCTCCCGCGCGAGGTAGCCGTGCAGGTTCATCTGTCCCAGGCCGATCGCGTGCGAGCGGTCGTTGCCGTCCTCGATCGAGCGGACGGAGCGGATGTGGCTCTGGTCGCTGACGGCGGTGAGGGCGCGGATGCTGGTCTCGACGGTGCCTGCGAGGTCCTTGCCGTCCATCGCCAGGGCGATGTTCATCGACCCGAGGTTGCAGGAGATGTCCTTGCCGATCTCGGCGTAGGAGAGGTCCTCGTTGTAGGTGGTCGGGGTGTTGACCTGGAGGATCTCCGAGCAGAGGTTGGACATGTTGATCCGGCCCTTGATCGGGTTGGCCTTGTTCACCGTGTCCTCGAACATGATGTACGGGTAGCCCGACTCGAACTGGATCTCCGCGAGGGTCTGGAAGAAGTCGCGGGCGTTGATCTTCGTCTTCTTGATGCGCGCGTCGTCGACCATCTCGCGGTACTTCTCGGTGACCGAGATGTCGCCGAACGGCACGCCGTAGACCTTCTCGACGTCGTACGGCGAGAACAGGTACATGTCCTCGTCGTTGCGGGCGAGCTCGAACGTGATGTCGGGGATGACGACACCGAGCGAGAGCGTCTTGATGCGGATCTTCTCGTCGGCGTTCTCGCGCTTGGTGTCGAGGAACCGCATGATGTCGGGGTGGTGCGCGGAGAGGTACACCGCGCCGGCGCCCTGACGCGCGCCGAGCTGGTTCGCGTAGCTGAAGCTGTCTTCGAGCAGCTTCATGACGGGGATGATGCCGCTGGACTGGTTCTCGATCTGCTTGATCGGGGCGCCCGCCTCGCGGATGTTGGAGAGGAGCAGCGCGACGCCGCCGCCGCGCTTGGACAGCTGCAGCGCGGAGTTGATGCCACGGGCGATCGACTCCATGTTGTCCTCGATGCGCAGCAGGAAGCAGGAGACGAGCTCGCCGCGCTGGGCCTTGCCGGTGTTGAGGAACGTCGGGGTCGCCGGCTGGAAGCGGCCGGAGATGATCTCGTCGACGAGCTTCTCGGCGAGCTGCTGGTCGCCGTCGGCGAGGCCGAGGGCCGTCATGACGACGCGGTCCTCGAAGCGCTCGAGGTAGCGCTTGCCGTCGAAGGTCTTCAGCGTGTAGCTCGTGTAGTACTTGAACGCGCCGAGGAACGTCTCGAAGCGGAACTTCGCACCGTAGGCGCGGTCGTTGAGGCTCTGGATGAACTCGAACGGGTACTTCTCGAGGACGGCGCCCTCGTAGTACTCCTTCTCCACGAGGTAGTCCAGGCGCTCCTGGAGCGAGTGGAAGAACACCGTGTTCTGGTTGACGTGCTGCAGGAAGTACTCCCGTGCGGCGCGCTTGTCGGCGTCGAACTGGATCTTCCCGTCCTCGCCGTACAGATTCAGCATCGCGTTCAGGGCGTGATAGTCGAGACCTTCGAACCGGGCATCGGTCTTGAAGGTCTTCTCGGTCAATGCAGCTTCCACCATCGTTCCAATCCGTCGCTCACGCGGTCGACGTCTTCAGGCGTGCCGAACAATTCGAGCCGGTACAAGTGCGGCACGGTGCACTTGCGGCTGATCACTTCACCGGCGAGGCAGAAGGCCGCGCCGAAATTGGTGTTGCCCGCGGAGATGACCCCGCGGATGAGGTTCCGGTTTCGCTCGTCGTTGAGGAAGCGGATGACCTGCTTGGGGACCGCGCCCTTCTCCTCGCCTCGCCCTTGTCCCCCGCCGTACGTGGGGGTGACGAGCACGAACGGCTCGTCCACCACGAGGGGCGGGTCAGTGGGGCGGAGCGGGATCCGGACGGACGGCATCCCGAGCTTCTCGATGAATCGCGCCGTGTTGCCCGACACGCTCGAGAAGTAGACGAGCAGCGGCGCCTGGGTCGCGACGGCCGCGCTCATGGTGTCACGCCAGTCGGGACGCGAGCTCGTCGATCTTGTCGGGACGGAAACCCGACCAGTGACCCTCGTCGGTGACAACGACGGGCGCCTGGAGGTATCCGAGCGACTTGACGTGCTCGAGGGCCGCGGGGTCCTCGGACAGGTCGAGGACCTCGTAGTCGATGCCCTTCGAGTCCAGTGCGCGGTAGGTCGCGTTGCACTGAACGCAGGACGGCTTGGTGTAGACCGTGATCGCCATGATGACCTGTCTTCTCCCCTCAAGATCTGTGTGTGCCCGGCAGTGCGCCGCCGGGAGTCCAATACTACATATGGGTGCCGACATTCGATAGCACCACAAGGGCTAGTAGTTACATCCGTGTCATTTTCCACCGCTCTCTACAGGTACAACACATGTTCTCCACCGATTCATCCACAGGATGCCGATGATTTTCGAACCGGGAAAAGCCCTGGAATCCGGCTCTTTCGCGGCGGCCGCCAGGATCCATCCACAGATCGCACGCTAACGGGGGCCTCCGACATCCCCAGCCTGTGGAATTCGGGTTTCGGCGTGTCGTCGGCGTGTCGCGGCGGCGGTACCGTGGAGGGGTGGCCGGCTACCGGGATCTTCTGCGCACCCCCGGTGTCGCGCGCATCATCGCGGCCCAGCTGACCGCCCGCTTCCCCAACGGGATGACGAGTCTCGCGATCCTTCTGCACGTCGAGCAGATCACCGGCTCGTACGGCGCCGCCGGCCTTGTCCTTGCCGCCACGTCGATCGGGCAGGCGATCGCAGGACCGGTAACGAGCCGGTGGATGGGGATCTGGGGCATCCGCCGCGTACTGACCCTCACGACCACGGTGTGCGCGGCGGCGGTCCTGGTCATGGCCCTCGCACCGCTCGAGCTCACCGGCTACATGGTGTTCGGCTTCCTCGCGGGCCTGTCGACCCCGCCCGTGCAGTCGGCGGTCCGCACGATCTACCCGAAGCTCGTCACGTCGCGTCAGCTGACGCCGCTGTTCTCCCTGGATGCCAGCCTGCAGGAGATCATCTGGATCCTCGCGCCGGTCGTCATCACGCTCGTGGCGACGCAGGCGGGCACCGTGCCCGGCCTGCTGCTCATCGTCGCGATCCTCGTCCTCGGCGGCGCGTGGTTCATCCTGTCCCCCGAGGTCGGCCGGGTCCGCATCCCGCGCAGCCGCCGCGCGTTCGGCAAGGTGCTCGGCAAGCCCACGGTGCTGCTCGCCACCGTCATCGGCTTCCTGCTGATCGGCGCGTGCTCGGCCGTCGAGGCGGGCGTCGTCGCGACGTTCGGTCACGGGGGCCTCGAGGCCGGGCTCGTCCTCGCCGTCTTCTCTGTGGGGAGCCTCGCCGGCGGCCTCAGCTTCGGCCACATCCCGATCGGCCGCTGGGCGATGGCGCGCCGCCTCGCCGTGGTCACGGTGGGCCTGACGATGACCTTCTTCTCTCTCACGGTCTGGTGGCTCGGTGCGTCGCTGTTCGTCGCCGGCATCGGCATCGCGCCCGCCCTCGCCGTCATGTTCGCGATGACCTCAGCCAGCGTGAAGTTCAGCGAGACCGCCGAGGCCTACGGCTGGATCGGGACCGGACAGCTCATCGGCGCGGCCGTCGGCTCCGCCGTCGCCGGGTTCCTCATCGACGGGGTGGGCCCGGTCGGGGCGTACTGGGCGGGCGCGGCGTTCGCGGTGGTCGGCGTCATCGTCGCGGTGACGTGCGTGCGCGGATTCCCTGATCTGCGGCATCGCGATGCGAGCCCCATCCCCGACACCGAGCCCGTCCCGATCATCACCTGACCGGCGCCGCGGGCCGGCTCAGGCGACGCGTCGCAGCAGGGCGAGCAGCGCGAGCGCGTACGCGTCCTCGGGCTGCGGGTGGTCGAACTCGTGCCGCTGTCCCGCGATCTGCACCTCGACGCGGTGCGTGTCGGCCAGGCGGCGGAGCGCCCGGAACGCGCCGCCGAGCAGCTCGCGCAGCTGATCCTCCCGCGGGAGCCACAGGGCGTCCTCGAGGGCCACGGAGTCCAGCGCCCACTCCGTCGTGCCGTTGAACGCGAGGATCATCCCGGTCGAGTAGCTCCGCGGCTCGATCGTCATCTCGCTCACCGTGAAGACGTCGGCCTCGAACTCCGGCTCATCGAGCTGGAACCGGTCGCCCGAGGTCGGCCGCCAGACGAGGCCCGCTTCACGCAGCGACACGGCCAGGTCCGTCGAGATCATGCGACCATCCTCCCCCACGCCGCCGGCACCCCGGCGCGGGAGGACAATGTTCGAGTGACCGCATCCGCTCCCGCCTTCGACCCCGCGACCCTCCTCCCCGACGACCTGCTCGAGCGCTTCCGCGGACGCGCGGCGCAGGTCGACCGCGACAATGTCTTCCCCGACGAGGACCTCGCCGAGCTGAAGGATGCCGGGTACCTCGCGATTCTCGTCCCGCAGGCGCTCGGCGGAGCGGGACTGGGGCTCGCGGAGGCGTCGCTCCTGCAGCAGCGACTCGCCGGTGCGGCACCGGCGACCGCCCTCGCGATCAACATGCACCTCGTGTGGACCGGCGTCGCGAAGGTGCTCGCCGACCGCGGCATCGAGACCCTCCGGTTCGTGCAGGAGGGTGCCGCGGCCGGGGAGGTCTTCGCCTTCGGGATCAGCGAGGCCGGCAACGACCTCGTCCTCTTCGGCAGCGACACGGAGGCCGCGCCCCAGCCGGACGGCTCCTACGCCTTCACCGGCACGAAGATCTTCACCTCCCTCGGACCCGTGTGGACGCAGCTGGGCCTGCACGGCCTGGACACGACCTCGCCGGACGGCCCGCAGATGGTCTACGCGTTCGTGCCGCGCAGCGACGCCGTCGTGACCCGCGACGACTGGGACACCGTCGGGATGCGCGGGACGCAGTCGCGCACCACCGAGCTGCACGGCGTCATCGCCCCGGCCGACCGCGTGGTCCGGCGGGTCGCCCCGGGTCCGAACCCCGACCCGATCGTCTTCGGCATCTTCAGCGTGTTCGAGTTGCTGCTCGCCTCCGTCTACACCGGCATCGCGCGTCGCGCGCTCGAGGTTGCGGTCGCGACGGCGAAGAAACGCACGTCGAAGAAGACCGGCGCGGCGTACAGCGACGACCCCGACATCCGCTGGCGGATCGCCGAGATGGCGCTCTCCTACGACGCACTCCCCCCGCAGTTGGCCGCACTGAGCCGCGACGTCGACGCGCAGGCCGACCACGGCGCACAGTGGTTCGCGCTCCTCAGCGGCGTGAAGCACCGCGCCGTCACGACGGCCAAGCGCGTCGTCGACGAGGCGGTCCTCGTCGCCGGGGGCTCGTCCTACTTCAGCGGGAGCGAACTCGGCCGGCTGTACCGCGACGTGCTGGCGGGGCTCTTCCACCCGTCCGACCCGGAGTCGGCGCACTCCACCGTCGCGACGGCGTGGCTCGGGCCGGTCGCCTCCTGAGGCGGCGACGCCGGCGTCAGCGGCTTTCCAGGTCGTAGGCCTTGAGCAGCTCCGCGACGGCCTGCTCGCGCTGCGGGCCGCCCTCCTCGAACATGTGCGTGACGTGCGTCCGCAGGTGGTTCTCCAGGAGCATCTTGTCCAGCGACGCGAGCGCCTTCTGGGCCGCGCGCGACTGGGCGATGATGTCCATGCAGTAGTCCTCGTTCTCGATCATCTTCGCCAGCCCGCGCAGCTGCCCCTCCAGGATGCTGGTGCGGTGCATGGCGCGCTTCTTGATGTCGTCGATCACGCGGCCAGGATACGACGCGTGCGAGGATGACGGCATGGCGCGCACCTCGATGGACCTCCTGAGCCCCGCGGACCAGGAGCGGCTCCGGGGTCTCCGCTTCATGAAGGGGGTCGCCCTCGGCGCGCTCGTCCTCATGGCCGTGATCTTCGTCGTCGCGTTCGCCCTCGAGGAGCAGTACCCCTGGCTCGCGTACGTGCGGGCCGCCGCGGAGGGCGGCATGGTCGGCGCGCTGGCCGACTGGTTCGCCGTGACCGCGCTCTTCCGGCATCCGCTCGGGATCCCCATCCCGCACACCGCGATCATCCCGCGCCGCAAGGACGAGATCGGCAGGACCCTCGGCGAGTTCGTCGAGACCAACTTCCTCGAGGGCGGCGTCGTCCGCTCCAAGCTCGAGTCGACCGCGATCGCCGCGAAGGCCGGCGAGTGGCTGAGCGAGCCCGAGCACGCCGAGACCGTCGCGGCGGAGGCGTCGACGATGGCCGCCGGCATCCTGCAGGCCCTCAGCGACGACGAGGTGCAGGACCTCATCAGCGACCTCGCCCGCGAGCACCTGCTGAGCCCGGAGTGGGGCCCGACGGTCGGCGGCTGGCTCGCCCGCGTCGTCGAGGCCGACGCGCACCGCGGCGCCGTCGACCTCGGCGTCGACAGCATCTCGTCGTGGCTCGAGCACAACCGCGAGTCCTTCAGCGGGCTCGTCTCCCGCCGCCTGCCGTCCTGGGTGCCGTCCGTCGCGATGCGGCTCGTCGACGACACCGTCTACCACGAGGCCGTGAAGTTCGCGGCGGCCATCGGGCGCGACCCGGAGCACCCTGCGCGCAAGGCGATCGACGGCTACCTCGTCCGGCTCGCCGACAACCTGCAGCACGACCCCGAGACCATCGGCCGCCTCGAGGACGCCAAGAGCGCCGTCTTCGACAGCCCGCGGGTCCGCGCCCTCGCCGCGGAGGCGTGGCACACCGCCAAGACCGGTCTCCTCCGATCGCTCGATGACCCGGGGAGCCCGCTCCGTCGTCGCGTGAGCGCCGCGCTCGCCGAGATCGGGGCGCGCCTCGCGACCGATCCCGCCCTGCAGCGCCGGGTCGATGACCGTGTGACGGATGCCGCCGTGTTCCTCGTCGACCGCTACCGCCACGACATCGCCTCGATCATCACCGACACGGTGGAGAAGTGGGATCCGGCCGAGACGACGGAGAAGATCGAGCTCATGGTCGGCCGCGACCTGCAGTACATCCGCCTCAACGGCACCTTCGTGGGCGCCCTCGCCGGCCTCGCGATCTTCGCGCTCGCGCACGCCTTCTTCGGGTAGGGATGACGGGGTCCGCGGACTACTCTGAGCACATGGCCGCCGAACCGGAGGAGCTGCTGTTCAGCTACGCGGAACTGCGCGATCCGCAGCTGCAGCTGGACATGTTCGGCCGCGTGCTGCCCGCCGAGCCCGACACCCTTCCGGGGTACACGGTCGACTACGTCGAGATCGATGACATCCGCTTCAACGACCGGACCGGCCGCACCGTGCATCCGCACCTGCGCCCCACCGGCAACACGAGGGACAAGGTGCTCGGCGCGCTGCTGCGGCTGACGCCGGAGGAGTTCGTCGCCGCCGACGAGTTCGAGGTGGCGATGTTCCGCCGCGTCCGCGTGACGCTCGGCAGCGGTCGCGAGGCCTGGGTGTACCTGACCGCATGAGCGTGCTCTCGATCGATCCGCTCTGGCCCCGTGCCGGTGGCTGGCCCGCGCCCGACGGGCGGGTCGACGCGGTCCTCCTGGGACTGCCCGCCTTCCGGACGTCGCTGAGCCCGACCGGCGCGCATGCGACGCCGGCGGCCGTCCGCGACGCGCTGCGACGCTACAGCCCCACGCTCCTCGGTCCGCCGCCGATCGACCTCGATGAGGCGCTGCGCATCGCCGACGCCGGCGACGTCGCCGACCCCGACGGCCCGGAGGGCGAGGCCAGCGCCCGCGCGCGGGTGCGCGAGCTGGTCGCGATCGCCGACCTCGTCATCGCCCTCGGCGGTGACAACTCGATCACGTACGCGACCGCCCAGGGCGCCGGAGCGACAGGACTCATCACGCTCGACGCGCACTTCGACCTGCGCGACGGCGTCTCCAACGGCTCCCCCGTCCGCCGGCTCGTCGAGGATGGTCTCGACCCGCGGCGCATCGTGCAGATCGGCATCGCCGACTTCGCCAACTCCGCCGCCTACGCCCGCCGGGCCGCCGACCTCGGCATCACGGTGATCCCGCTCGACCACGTCCGACGGCGCGGCGCCGCCGAGGTCATGGCCGAGGCGCTCGAGATCGCCGGCGTCGACGGCCGCGTGCACCTCGACATCGACGTCGACGTCTGCGACCGTGCCGTCGCCCCGGGATGTCCCGCGTCGGTGCCGGGCGGACTGCAGGCGTTCGAGCTGCGCGCACTCGTGCGCGCCGCGGCACGCGACCCCCGGGTCGGCAGCGCCGACATCGTCGAGGTGGATGCCACCGCCGACGCCCCGGACGGCCGCACGGTGCGCCTTGCCGCGCTGTGCGTGCTCGAACTGCTCGCGGGGCTCGTGGCGCGGGACGGCGCCGGCTCGGACGACGGGACGGAGCGACCGTGACCACACTCGTGCTCGTGCGACATGCCAAGAGCGATTGGGGCCGTCCCGACCTCGACGACCACGACCGGCCGCTCAACGACCGCGGCCGCGCGGACGCGCCACGGATGGCGCGGCGGCTCGCGGCCACCGGCATCCGTCTGGATGCGATCCTCGCCTCGACCGCGCTGCGCGCCCACACGACGGCACAGGCCTTCGCCGCCGAGCTCGGCGCGCCGCTGCGGACCGACCCCGAGCTCTACGGGGCTCCCGCCTCCGTGCTGCTGCAGACGGCCGCCGCCGAGCGATCGCCGGCCGTCCTCGTGGTCGCGCACGACCCCGGGATGACGGTCCTCGCCGAGCGGCTGTCCGGCGGGGGCATCGGTCACATGCCCACGTGCGCCGTCGCCCTGTTCACCTGGCAGACGGATGACTGGGATGTCGCGACGGCGACCGACCCGGACGCATGGGAGTTCGACAGCCCGCGCTGAGGGCGGCTCAGACCCGCGCGCCGCCCACGAACACGTCGCGCACGAGCGGGACGCCCGGCCGGTAGGCCAGGTGCACGCGCGTCGGCGCATCGAGGACGACGAGGTCGGCCCGCGCGCCCGCGCCGAGATGTCCGACATCGGTGCGGCGCAGCGCCCGCGCCCCGCCGGCGGTCGCGGCCCAGACGGCCTCCGCCGGCGTCATCCCCATCTCGCGGACCGCGAGCGCGATCATGAGCGGCATCGAGCTCGTGAAGCTCGTGCCCGGATTGCAGTCGCTCGCGAGCGCGACCGTCACGCCGGCGTCCAGGAGGCGGCGGGCGTCGGGGTACGGGTGCCGCGTGGAGAACTCCACGCCCGGCAGCAGCGTCGCGACGACGTCCGAGCCCGCGAGGGCCGCGACATCGTCGTCGGAGAGATACGTGCAGTGATCGACCGACGCCGCGCCGGCCTCGACGGCGAGACGGACACCGGCGCCGTAGCCGAGTTGGTTGCCGTGGAGGCGCGCCGGCAGGCCGGCCGCGGCGCCCGCGGCGATGACGCGCCGGGTCTCCTCGGGTGTGAAGGCGCCCTCCTCGCAGAACACGTCGATCCAGCGCGCATGCGGACGGACGGCGTCGAGCATGGGTCCGCAGACGAGGGCGAGATACGCCCCGCGGTCGCCGGTGAACTCCGACGGGACGACGTGCGCGCCGAGGAAGGTGACCTCCGCGGTGACCTCGGCCGCGAGCCGTGCGAGCCGTGCCTCGCCCTCGACGGTGAGGTCGTACCCGGTCTTCACCTCGAACGCCGTCGTGCCCTGGCGGTGGAGCTCCGCGACGAACCCGGCGAGGCGGGCGCGCAGCTCGTCCTCCGTCGCCGCGCGGGTGGCGGCGACGGTGCGCCGGATGCCGCCGGCCGTGTACGGCGTCCCCGCCATCCGCGCCTCGAACTCGTCGGCGCGGTCGCCGCCGAACACGAGGTGGGTGTGCGCGTCGACGAACCCGGGGATGACCGCCCGGCCGTCGACGTCCTCGACGACGACCGCGGCGCCCGCGTCGTGCGCCGCGACGGCGCCGTGCGCGTCGGCGCCGGGTCCGGCCCACGCGACCCGGCCGTCGACGACGAGGACCGCGGCCCGCGTGATCGTCCCGGTCGGGTCGCCCGGGCGGGGCGTGTTGGTCGTGAGCTCGGCGATGCCGGTCAGCAGCAGGGCGTCGGTCATGGCATCGGCACGATCAGGCCGCGCTCGCGGGCGACCTCGCGGGCGCGTTCGTAGCCGGCGTCCACATGCCGCATGACGCCCGTGCCGGGATCGTTCGTGAGGACGCGCTCGAGCTTCTCGGCGGCGAGCGGCGTCCCGTCGGCGACGGTCACCTGCCCCGCATGGATGGAGCGGCCGATCCCGACACCGCCACCGTGGTGGATCGAGACCCACGACGCGCCGGAGGCCGTGTTCAGCAGCGCATTGAGCAGCGGCCAGTCCGCGATGGCGTCCGACCCGTCCGCCATCGCCTCCGTCTCCCGGTAGGGGCTCGCCACCGACCCGGCGTCGAGGTGGTCGCGGCCGATGACGATCGGGCCGCTCAGCTCGCCGGAGGCGACCATCTCGTTGAAGGTCAGGCCCGCGAGATGGCGCTCCTTGTAGCCGAGCCAGCAGATGCGCGCCGGGAGCCCTTCGAAGTGGACCTTCTCCGCGGCCTTGTCGAGCCAGCGGACCAGTCCGGCATCGTCCGGGAACAGCGCCTTGATCGCCTCGTCGGTGCGGCGGATGTCTTCGGGATCCCCGGAGAGCGCGACCCAGCGGAACGGGCCGCGGCCCTCGGCGAACTGGGGCCGGATGTACGCCGGGACGAAGCCGGGGAACTCGAACGCCCGGCCGAAGCCGCCGAGCTGCGCCTCGGCACGGATGGAGTTGCCGTAGTCGAAGACGGCGGCGCCGGCATCCTGGAAGCCGACCATCGCGGCGACGTGCTGCGCCATCGACGCGCGCGCGCGTTCGGTGAAGCCCTCGGGGTCGCGGGCGGCCTCGCCCTTCCATTCCTCGAACGGCATACCCATCGGGAGGTACGAGAGCGGGTCGTGCGCGCTCGTCTGATCCGTGACGATGTCGATGGGCGCGCCGCGGCGCAGGAGCTCGGGGAACACCTCGGCCGCGTTGCCGACGACGCCGATCGACCGCGCCTGCCCGGCGTCCTTCGCCGCGACGGCGCGCGCGAGGGCGGTGTCGAGGTCGGGCGCCACCTCGTCGAGGTAGCCGTGCGCGACGCGGCGCTCGAGGCGCGACGCGTCGACGTCGACGATGAGCACGGCACCGTCGTTCATCGTGACGGCGAGCGGCTGCGCGCCGCCCATGCCACCGGCCCCGCCGGTGAGGGTCAGGGTGCCGGCGAGCGACGCGCGGCCGAGCGAGCGGGCGACGGCGGCGAAGGTCTCGTACGTGCCCTGCAGGATGCCCTGCGTGCCGATGTAGATCCACGACCCCGCGGTCATCTGCCCGTACATCGTGAGACCGAGCGCCTCGAGCCGGCGGAACTCCGGCCACGTCGCCCAGTCGCCCACGAGGTTCGAGTTGGCGATGAGGACCCGCGGGGCCCACTCGTGCGTGCGGAAGACGCCGACGGGCTTGCCGGACTGCACGAGCAGCGTCTCATCGGGTTCGAGCTCGTCGAGGGTGCGGACGATCGCGTCGTACGCCGCCCACGACCGCGCGGCCTTGCCCGTGCCGCCGTAGACGACGAGGTCTTCGGGGTGCTCGGCGACCTCGGGATCGAGGTTGTTCATGAGCATGCGCTTGGCGGCTTCCGCACCCCAGCTCTTCGCGGTCCGCTCGGCGCCGCGCGCGGCGCGCACGGGTCCCCGCTCGTGGCCTGCGGTCATGGCATCCCCCTGTGTCATCGGGTGTTCTCTTCGAAGCCGGCGGCGTCGGCCGCGGTGCGTGCGATCCGTCCGGAGAGCACGAGCTCGGTGACGGCCTCGATCTCCGGTGAGACGAACCGGTCCGGGCCCGGGCCGTCGACGACGGTGCGGACGAGGGCGCGCACGGCGCCGGTCACGGCGCCCGGCTGGAGCGGCGCGCGGAGGTCGAGCGCACGGCATCCCGTCACGATCTCGATCGCGAGCACCCGTGCGAGCCCGTCGACGGCGCGGCGGAGCTTCCGCGCAGCCGCCCACCCCATCGAGACGTGGTCCTCCTGCATCGCGGAGGACGGGATGGAGTCGACGGATGCCGGGACGGCGAGCCGCTTGAGCTCCGAGACGATGCCGGCCGCGGCATACTGCGCGATCATGAGGCCCGAGTCGACGCCCGCCTCGTCGGCGAGGAACGGCGGCAGGCCGTGGCTGCGGGTGCGGTCGAGGGCCCGGTCGGTGCGGCGTTCGGAGATGGAGGCAACGTCGGCGACCGCGATCGCGAGGAAGTCGAGCACGTAGCCGACGGGCGCGCCGTGGAAGTTGCCGTTGGACTCCACCCGGCCGTCGTCGGTGAGGACGGGGTTGTCGACCGTGGATGCCAGCTCCCGCTCGGCGATCATCCGCGCGTGGTCGAGGGTGTCCCGCGCCGCGCCGTGCACCTGCGGCGTGCAGCGGAGGGAGTACGCATCCTGCACGCGGGTGCAGACCGCGGGGTCGCGGTGGCTCGCGACGATCGGCGACCCGGCGAGGAACGCACGCAGGTTCGCGGCCGACGCGGCCTGGCCGACCTGCGGGCGCAGGGCCATGAGGTCGGCGGCGAAGACGGCGTCGGTGCCCAGCTGGCTCTCGATCGACAGGGCGGCGGCGAGGTCGGCGGTGGCCAGGAGCACGTCGAGGTCGTGCACCGCGAGGAGCAGCATCCCCAGCATCCCGTCGGTGCCGTTGATGAGGGCGAGGCCTTCCTTCTCCTCCAGCACGAGCGGTGCGATGCCGGCGGCGGCGAGCGCGTCGGCCGCCGGGACCACGGCACCGGTCGCGTCGCGGACCTCGCCTTCCCCCATGGCGGCGAGCGCGACGTGCGAGAGGGGCGCGAGGTCGCCCGAGCAGCCGAGCGAGCCGTACTCGCGGACGATCGGGGTGATGCCGGCGTCGAGCATCGCCGCATACGTCTCCACGACGACCGGGCGCACTCCCGTACGGCCCGACGCGAGAGTCTGCAGGCGGAGGAGCTGGAGGGCGCGGATGACCTCGCGCTCGACCTCCGTGCCGGTGCCGGCCGCGTGCGATCGGATGAGGCTGGCCTGCAGCTGGCGGCGGCGCTCGGGGGCGATGAAGGTCGTCGCGAGCGCGCCGAAGCCGGTCGAGATGCCGTAATGCGGCTCGGGGTCGTCGGCGAGACGCTCGACGAGGGCGCGCGAGGTGGCCACCCGGGTGAGCGCGGCCTCATCCACGGCGATGCGGGCGTCGGCGCGAGCCACCGCGACCACGTCGGCGGGGGTGAGCGGCGCGCCCGGCCCGATGCGCACGCGCGGACTCGCCGTGCGGTGGGTGGCGGTCTCCGAGACGGGTGCGGCGGTCATGCTCTGATTCCACCCCCGCGGCGCCCACAGCGCCATGCTCCCGTGGCATCCTGTGTCTGTGATCCCAGACGTGACGCCGCACGCGAGGCCCCAGGTCCCGGCAGCCGACCAGACCCTGCGGGTGCTGACGTTCCTCGCGCGCCAGCGCGGACCGGTCGCGGCGCAGACCGTCGCGACGGCGCTGCGCATCCCCCGGTCCACCGTCTACCACCTGCTGCACGCGATGGCCGGGCACGGCTACGTCGTGCACCTCGAGGCGGAGCGGCGCTGGGGACTCGGCACCGCGGCCTTCGAGCTCGCGGGCGGCTACGCGCGGCAGGATCCGCTCGCCCGTCTCGGCCGCCCGCTCGTCGCCGGACTCGCCGACCGCGCCGGCGAGAGCGCGCACCTCGCGGTCATGACGGGGCGCGACGTGCTGTACATCGTGGAGGAGCGCGCGCCGCGCCGTCCCGCGCTCGTGACCGACGTCGGCGTGCGGCTCCCCGCGCACCTGACGGCCACGGGCCGCGCGATGCTGGCCCTCCTGCCCGCGGGGCAGGTGCGGGCGCTGTACCCGGATGCCGCGGCCTTCGCCGATCGCACCGGCCGCGGACCGCGGCGCCCGCGGGAGCTGCGCGATGTGCTCCGCGCCGTGCGGGCGGACGGCGTCGCCGAAGAGGACGGCGAGGTCACGCTGGGCCTCCGCTCGGTCGGCGTCGCGGTGCGCGATCACACGGGCTGGCCGGCGGCGGCCATCGCCGTCACGTGGCCGGGCGACGCGGATCGGGATGCCGCGGAGCTGGCGCAGCTCGCCCGCGACGCGGCGCGCGAGCTCGAGCGGCGGATCGGCGGCCGCTGACCGGGCGCTGCGTCCCCGCCGCCCTCAGCGCACGACGAGGCGCGGCCGGACGAGGACGTGGGCCTGCCCGGCCTCGAGGGCCCGGTTGCCGATGAGCGAGCCGCCGACGGTGAGCAGATCGAGCGTCCCGACTGCCACCTCCTCGGGCAGCTGCTCGATGCTCGACAGCCCCAGCGCCTCGGCCGCCGGCGTGTTGTCGAATCCGATGACGAGCAGGTCGGCGCGCTGGGCGCCGACGGCCGCGACGTGCGCACCGACCGCGAGCGAGTCGCTCACGCAGACGATCGCGTCGACGCCGTCCCGCTTCAGGAACGCGGTGGTCGCGGCGCGCGCCTTCGCGACGCTCTCCGGGACGGTCAGGCGCAGCGCGGCGAGTTCGGCATCGGTCGCGCCGCCGGCCCGCATCGCCTCCCGCCAGCCGCGCTCGCGGTCATCCCCCGTGCCCGACCCGGCCGGCCAGCCGAGGAAGGCGACCCGCCCTCCCGCATGCTGCCGCGCGTGCTCGGTCGCGGCGCGCGCCGGTCTCGCGTCGCCGCGCGGCCGAATACCAGGTCAAGGGGGTCCGGCCGTGACCGACACCGTCCAGCCCGCCGCCACGAGGATCGCGGCGGCCGAGCCCACCGCACCGACCGCGACGCGCCGCCGCCAGTGGACGAAGAAGGGCATCGCCGGGCAGGTGGTGCTGTACGGCCTGCTCGTCGTGCTCGCGCTCGTGTACATCTACCCGTTCCTCGTACAGGTCGCGACCTCGTTCAAGAGCGAGCAGGAGGCCGCGTCGAACCCGATCTCGCTGCTGCCGCAAACGTTCACCGTCGCCGCGTACGAGCGCCTGTTCCTCAACAGCGACTTCCCGCTGTGGTTCCTCAACTCGGCGGTCGTCACGCTGTTCGTGACGCTCGGCCGGGTGTTCTTCGTGTCGCTCGCGGGGTACGCGCTCGCGCGCCTCACCTTCCGCGGGCGAGGGCTCGTCTTCGCCCTCGTCGTGGGGGTGATGGCCGTCCCGAGCGTCGTGCTCCTCATCCCCCGGTTCCTCGTCCTGAATCAGGTGGGGCTGTACGACTCCTATGCGGGCATGATCCTCCCGCTCCTCGTGGACGCGGCGGGAGTGTTCATCATGAAGAACTTCTTCGAGTCGATCCCGGTGTCCGTCGAGGAGCAGGCGCGCATCGACGGGGCCGGCGCGTTCCGCGTGTTCTGGTCGGTCGTGCTGCCGATGGCCCGGCCCGCGCTCATCACGATCATCATCCTGTCGTTCCAGGGATCGTGGAACGAGCTGAACCACTTCATCGTCTCGACGCAGTCGCCGGAGCTCACGACCCTCACGAAGGGCGTCGCGAGCCTCGCCTCCGGACAGCTGAGCTCGGGCACGCAGTACCCGCTCAAGCTCGCCGCGGCCGCCATCATGACGATCCCGGTCGCCGTGATGTTCTTCGTCTTCCAGAAACGCATCATGACCACCGCCGAGGGGGCGGTCAAGGGATGACCGAGGGACTGCAGCCGTTCCTCTCCGACGGCATCGTCGCGCTGCGCGCTCCGACGCAGGTATGGTCGGGGCGGAGCGGCGAGATCGGCGCTCATGCGATCGACGGGCTCTATCACGGCGACACCCGGTTCGTGCGGGCGACCGCGCTCACCTACGGGCCGGCCGGTGCCGAGCCCGACATCGCCCCGGAGTGGATCTCCGTGGCGGAGCACAGCGCATCCGAGGTCTCCTTCGATGCCGTCCTCCGCGGGGTCGACGACGACTGGCCCGACCCCAAAGTGCGCCTGGAACGCGTGCGGACGGTCACCGACGGCGGCCTCGACGAGCGCCTCACCGTCAGCTCGCACCTGTCCGAGCCGGTCGAGCTGCGGCTGCGCCTCCGCCTCACACCCGACTTCGCGCCGCTCCAGGAGGTGAAGGCCGGCACGCCGCCGACCGCGACGTGGACGGCCACGCGCGGGTCGGACGCAGGCGCCATCGACATCGACGGCGGCGGAGCGCGCATGCGCGTCAGCGCGCCGGACGCCCGCGTGGCCGCCGACGCCGACGTCACGCTCGAGTGGATGCTGACCTGCCCGGCCCGCGGCGAGGTGCAGGTGACATGGTCGGCGACCCTGGACGACCCCTCGCTCGTCGTCCGCGGCGCGGCCGCACGCGCCCCGTGGGCGGACGCCGCGCCCGCGTCGGGCGCCGACCCGCGCCTCGCGCGGTGGGTGCGCCGCGCCCTCTCCGACCTCGACGCGCTGCGCCTCACACTGCCCGGGCACCCCGACGACGAGTTCCTCGCCGCCGGCACCCCGTGGTTCCTCACCCTGTTCGGCCGCGACTCGCTGTGGGCCGCCCGCCTCCTCCTCCCCGTCGACGTCGCGACGGCGGCATCCACCCTGCGCGTGCTCGCGCGCCTGCAGGGCACCGCCGCCGATCCGGACACGGCGGAGGAGCCCGGGAAGATCCTGCACGAGCTGCGCGCCGGAGAGCTGCGCATGCCCGGCGAGGGGATCGTCCTGCCCCCGCGGTACTACGGGACCGTCGACGCGACGCCGCTGTGGGTGTGCCTCCTCGGCGACGCGGCGGCCGCCGGGATGTCCGAGGACGAGGTGCGGGACCTGCTCCCGGCGCTGGAGGCCGCCCTCGGGTGGATGCGCGCCGGCGCGGGCGAGGACGGCTTCCTCGAGTATGTCGACGAGACCGGACGGGGCCTGTCCAACCAGGGCTGGAAGGACTCGGGCGACTCGATCCAGTGGCGCACCGGCGAGCTCGCCGAAGGACCCATCGCGCTCTGCGAAGTGCAGGGCTACGCCTATGAGGCCGCGTACGCGGGCGCCGATCTCCTCGAGCGGTTCGGACGCGACGGCGCGGACGACATCCGCCGCTGGGCCGATGCGCTGCGCGCCCGCTTCCAGGAGCGCTTCTGGGTCACGACCGACGAGGGCACCTATCCCGCGATCGCGCTGGACCGTGACGGTCGCGGCGTCGACACCCTCACCTCGAACATCGGGCATCTGCTCGGCACCGGCATCCTCGACCCTGAGCAGGAGACAGGCGTCGCGCGCCTGCTCGTCGGACCGACCATGAGCTCCGGGTTCGGACTGCGCACGATGTCGACCGGCGCCGCCGGCTACTGGCCCCTCAGCTATCACGGCGGCAGCGTGTGGGCCCACGACACCGCGATCGTCGCGCACGGCATGGCGCGCGCCGGGCTGCACGAGGATGCGGACATCCTCGTGGCAGGGCTCCTCGCCGCCGCGGAGGCGTTCGGGTTCCGGATGCCGGAGCTGCACGCCGGGGATCCGGCCGAGCGCACCCCGGCTCCGGCCCCCTACCCGGCCGCCTGCCGCCCGCAGGCCTGGTCGGCGGCCGCCGCGATCGCGTGCCTCGCGATCACGCAGCGCTGAACCTCCCCGCTCCCCGGCGTTGCGGTCCGCGTCGCCACGGGTGGAAACTGGGCGGAATCCCGACGCCTCCCGAAGGGTTCCCCCTCGTATGACGGAACTGTCGATCCTCGAGCAGCCGAGCTCCCGCACGCACAGCAGCGAAGGCAGGCGGCCCTCGATCGCCGCCCGCATCTCCGCGATGGGCCAGAACCGCATCGGCGCGCTCCTCCTCCTCGTCGCGACGGCCGCCGCCATCCTGTGGGCGAACCTGTCGACCGGGTCGTACGCCGCGTTCTGGGAGACGCACATGACGGTCGGGCTCGGCGACATCCAGCTCGACTTCACCCTGCACGCCCTCGTCAACGATGCGCTCATGGCCGTCTTCTTCTTCACCGTCGGGCTCGAAGTGCGTCGCGAGTTCGCGATCGGCGAGCTCACGAGCTGGTCCCGCGCCATGGTCCCGGTGATCGCGGCGATCGCGGGGCTCGCCCTGCCTGCGCTCCTGTTCGTCCTGATCGCCGCGCCGTCCGGTCACGCCGCCGCGTGGGGCGTCGTGATCTCCACCGACACCGCGTTCCTCGTCGGCGCGCTCGCCCTCATCGGCCCGCGGGTGCCCGGACGTCTGCGCGTCTTCCTCCTCGCCCTCGCCGTCGTCGACGACATCGGCGCGCTCAGCATCATCGCCCTCGTCTACACCGCGGACTTCACACCGGTCCCGCTCATCGTCGCCGCGGTCGGGCTCGCGGGCGTGTGGGCGACCCGATACCTCCGCAGCGGGCGCGGCCCGGTGTACGCGACCCTGGCGATCATCGTGTGGTTCGCGTTCCTGGCATCCGGTGTCCACCCGACGCTCGCGGGCGTCGCGATCGCCCTCCTCGTGCCGGTCTACCGGCCCGACCGCCGCGACGTCGAGCACGCGCTCGAGCTGGCCCGCACGTTCCGCCAGTCGCCGAGCTCCGAGTACGCGCGGGCCGCGGCCAACAGCCTCCGCGAATCCATCTCCATCAACGAGCGGCTGCAGTCGGCCTACGCGCCGTACGTCGCGTACGTCATCCTCCCCTTGTTCGCGCTGGCGAACGCCGGGGTGGTGCTGAGCCCCGAGATCCTCGCGGCCGCCGCGCAGTCCTCCCTCACCTGGGGCATCGTCATCGGTCTCGTCGTCGGCAAGCTCATCGGCGTCCTCGGGTCCACGAGCGTGTTGCGGCTCCTGCGCGTCGGCGAGTTCGGACCCGGCCTGACGCTGGACCGCATCGCCGGCGGCGGGGCGCTCTGCGGTATCGGCTTCACGATCTCGCTGTTCATCATCGACCTCGCGATCGACGATGCGGCGGCGCAGAACGAGGCCCGCGTCGGCGTCCTCGCCGCCTCCGTCATCGCCTTCGTCATCGCGACGATCGTGTTCCGCATCTCCGATGCCCTCCGGCCCGACCTGAACACGGGACAGACCCTCGTGCGTCCCGTCGACCCCGCCCGCGACCACGTGTGGGGCCCCGTCGACGCGCCGTACACGATCGTCGAGTACGGCGACTTCCAGTGCGGCTTCTGCCTCAAGGCATCCGGCTCCATCCAGGAGGTCCACGACGAGCTCGGCGACCGGCTGCGCTACGTGTGGCGGCACGCCCCGCTCGTCCAGCAGCACCCGAACGCGCTCGCCGGCGCGGAGGCGTCGGAGGCGGCCGCCATGCAGGGCCACTTCTTCGAGTTCGAGCGGGGCCTGTTCGCCGACCAGGACAACCAGCGCCCCACCGACATCATCCGGCTGGCCCAGACGCTCGGCCTCGACGTCGCGAAGTTCGAGCGCGACCTCGTCTCCCCCGAGGTCGCCTCGCGCGTCCGCGACGACATGTTCGATGCCGAGGCCATGTCCATCACGTCCGTCCCCACGTTCTTCGTGAACGGACGTCGCCACACCGGTCCCTACGACGCCCAGTCGCTCATCCGCGCGCTCCAGGCGACCGCCGACGACGGCCCCGACGTGTCCACGGTTCACTAGCCTGTCTGCCATGGATGCTGAGAAGAACACGGTGATGTCACCGACGCTCACCGATGCCCAGTGGGCGCGGCTCGCCGGCGCCGGCACCCCGCAGGACGTGGAGCCCGGCGACGTCGCCTTCCATGCGGGCGAGTCGGACTACGACCTCATCCTCATCGAGTCCGGCGCGGTCGACATCGTCCGCGACGCGCTGCGCTGGATCGGCGAGGCCGTCATCACGACGATGGGCCCCCGCACGTTCGCCGGGGAGCTCGGCATCCTCAACGGCCAGAGCGCGTTCCTCACGGCCCGCGTCACGAAGGCGGGCCGTGTCATCCGCGTGTCGCGCGCGCAGCTCCGCGAGGTCATGAACGAGGACGACGACCTCTGCGACCTGATCCTGCACGCGCTGTGGGCGCGCCGCGAGTCGCTGCGGAGCGGCCCCGCGGCCATGACGCTGAAGTTCGTCGGGTCCACGGCCTCGAGCGAGTTCCTCGCCCTCCGCAGGTTCGCCGAGCGCCTCGACCTCGTGCACGCCGCCGTCGCCCTCCCGCCGGGCGAGCTCGGCACGCTCGCGGGCCACGACCTGACCGTCGCCGACCTGCCGGTCGCCTTCATCCAGGGCGAGCCGATCCGTCGCGCGACGCCCGGTATCGTCGCCGAGCAGCTGGGTCTCAGCTATCAGGCCCAGGCCGATGAGGTCGTCGACCTCGTCGTCGTCGGCGGTGGTCCGGCGGGCCTCGCCGCGGCGATCTACGGCGCATCCGAGGGGCTGAGCACGGTGCTCCTGGATGCCGTCGCCCCGGGCGGGCAGGCTGCGTCGACGTCGCGCATCGAGAACTTCCTCGGGTTCCCGTTCGGCGTGAGCGGCGCCGATCTCATCGGGCAGGCGACGCTGCAGGCGCTCAAGTTCGGCGTCCGCGTCTACGCGCCGTGCGAGGCCACCGCGCTCGAGCCGGTCGGCCGTGACCTCGACGTCACCCTCTCCGACGGCCGCATCATCCGCGCGCGGAGCGCGATCATCACCTCCGGCGCCGCCTACCGCAGCCTCGATCTGGAGCGCTGGGAGGACTTCGAGCGCGCCGGCATCTACTACGCCGCCACGCCGCTCGAGCTGCGCCAGGTGGCGGGCTCCCCCGTCGTGGTCGTCGGCGGGGCGAACTCCGCGGGGCAGGCCGCGCTCTACCTCGCGGCGAACGGCTGCGCCGTCGACCTCGTGGTCCGCGGCACCGACCTCCGCACGCGGATGTCGTCCTACCTGGCCGATCGGCTCGGCGAGGAGCCGCGCGTCCGCGTCCACACCGGCGCGAACGTCGTGGGACTGGACGGGACGGAGTCGCTCGAGTCGGTGCGGATCGACAGCGTCGGCGATGTCTCGGCTCGCGGGCTCTTCTGCTTCATCGGCGCCGACCCGGCGACATCCTGGCTCCCGACCCTCGACCGCGACGCGGAGGGATTCATCCGCACCGGCACCGACATCGCCGTGCAGTCGCTGGAGCGCTGGCAGAGCCTCGGCCGCGAGCCGTTCCCGTTCGAGACCTCGACGCCGCGCGTGTTCGCCGCCGGTGACGTGCGGCGCGGGTCGATGAAGCGCGTCGCCGCCGCCGTCGGCGAAGGCTCGAGCGCCGTGGCATCCGTGCACCGCGCCCTGGCCGTCTGACACAGCCGTCCCGTTCCGGAAGGAAACCATGACCGAGGGCTTCAACACGACCGTGCCGCCGTCCGGGACGGGCTGCGCCGAATGCGACGACGTCGACGGCTGGTGGGTGCACCTGCGACGGTGTGCGCAGTGCGGTCACATCGGATGCTGCGACATGTCGCTCGGCCGTCACGCGACCGCGCACTTCGCCGCCACGGGACACCGGTACATGCAGAGCTTCGAGCCCGGCGAGGACTGGTTCTGGGACTACGTCGACGGCGAGACCGTCGACGGCCCCGCGCTCGCCCCGCCGCTCAGCCGCCCCGAGACGCAGCCCTCGCCCGGGCCGCGCGGACGGGTCCCGTACGACTGGCGGGCGATCCTCGAGCGGGGCTGACGCGCGTCAGTCGACTTTCGTGACCGTCCCGCCGGTGAGGCGCACGAGCTCGTCGAAGGTCAGCGGGAACACCGTGTGCGGGGTGCCGCCGGCCGCCCAGATCTCCGGGTAGGCGGAGAGGTCCTCGTCGACGATCGTCGTGAGCGCCGCCGGGTGCCCGGTCGGCGCGACGCCGCCGATCGCCTGTCCGGTGGCTTCGCGCACCTGCTCGACGCTCGCGCGGGCGATCGTGCCGCGGCCGAGCCGCTCCGCGAGCGCGCGGGTGTCGACGCGGTGCGCGCCGCTCGTCATGACGAGGAGGGGTCCGCCGTCCGACCAGAACACGAGGCTGTTGGCGATCGCGCCCACCTCGACGCCCAGCGCGGCGGCGGCGAGCGGCGCCGTCGAGGCGGCATCCGGCAGCACGACGATCTCGCCGGCGATGCCCGCGGCGCGCAGCGCATCGTGGACGAGCCGGCTGCGGGTCGGGAGGTGCGCGGCGGTCATGCGGTGACCGCCGCGTCGACGGGACGGAGGGCGATCTGGCGCATGCGATCAGCCTAGAGCCCGTGACGTTCCGGCTCGGCTGAGGCACAATGGATGCGGATGCCGCAACGCCGCGGCCTCCGCAGCGCAGAGCCCACAAGGCCGCCGAAGAAGGAACGCGATGACGCACACCCTGCCCTTGCCCGATTTCTCCCACGAACGCGTGGAGGTGATCACGGGTCGACGCAGTGGCCTGGTGATCATCGTCGCGCTGCACTCCTCCGTCCTGGGCTCCGCGCTCGGCGGGGCCCGCCTGTGGACGTACCCGCACTACAGCGACGCGATCGGCGACGCCCTCCGCCTGTCCGCGGCCATGACGTTGAAGAACGCGGCCGCGGGGCTGGATGCCGGTGGCGGCAAGGCCGTCATCTGCCTGCCGCCCGACACGGTCCTCGACGCGGCGCGCCGCCGCGCCGCGTTCCTCGACCTCGGCGACGCCGTCGAGTCGTTCGGGGGCCTCTACCGCACGGCCGAGGACGTCGGCTCGACGACGGACGACATGCTCGTCGTCAGCGAGCGCACCGAGCACGTCGTCGGGCTCCCCGACGCCGTCGGCGGATCCGGCGAGCCCGCCGGCCCCACGAGCCTCGGCGTGTACGAGGCGCTGCGCGCGACCCTCGAGCGCGTCACGGGATCGCCCGACCCCGCCGGCCGCCGCATCACGATCTCCGGCCTCGGCCAGGTCGGCAGCCGCCTCGCCGTGCGCCTCTCGACGGAGGGCGCCGTGCTGACCGTCACCGACGTGAACCCGCTCAAGCGCGACCTCGCCGTCGAGCTCGGCGCCCAGTGGGCGGAGCCCGGGACCGAGCACCACGTCCCGGCCGACGTCTTCGTGCCCGCCGGCATCGGCGGTCTCCTCACCGACGAGGTCATCGACGCCCTCGACGCGAAGGCCGTGTGCGGTCCGGCGAACAACCCGCTCGCCGAGCACGCCGGCGCCGAGCGCCTCGCCGCGCGCGGCATCCTGTACGCACCCGACTTCGTCGTCAACGCCGGCGGCGTGCTGTACCTCGACCTCGTCGCGAAGCAGCTCGCGTCGCGGGACGAGATCATGGCGCGCGTCGCGGGCATCGGCGACACGGTGCGGCGGATCTTCCACGACGCGGACGCCCGCGGCATCACGCCGCTCTCGGCCGCGGAGTCCCTTGCCGCGCAGCGGCTCGGCACCGACACGCGCGAGCCGGCGCACGCGCACTGACCTACTGGGGACAGCGCAGGGCGGTGGTCGGGGGGCCGCCGCCCTGCGCGCTACGCCCCCGCGCGGCGGACCCCGCCGCGGGGACCCGGTGCCGCTCGTGCGATCTGCAGGACCGGGTGTGACCTATGCGGCTCACGAGGCTCATGCGCCCCGTCCGTCACACCGCGTCCTGCAGTTTGCGCCGTGAACCCGGACCGACAATCGGCCCCTGCCAGCAGTGCCGCTCGCTCCGGCCGCTCTCAGCGCCGCTCTGCTCGCCGGCTCACGCCGGCGCCGGCGCGGGCCGCGGCACGCGGGCCGCGAGTGCCAGCATCCCCCCGGCGGCCACGACCGCCACCGTCACCCACACGAGCACCCGATAGTCGACGCTCGCGATGAGCGCCGCGCCGAGGATCGAGACGAGCGTCTGCGGCAGGTTGATCGCGACGTTGCCGGCGGCCGCCGCACGCCCCTGCAGGTCGTGCGGCGTGAGGCGCTGGCGGAGCGTCGCGAAGGCGACGACGGTGAGCGGGATGCCGAATCCCATCACCGCCATCCCGCCCGCCGCGACGGCGAGCGACCCGAACACGAGCGGGATCGACCCGATCGCGAGCAGCCCCATCCCGAGCGCCGCCGTGCGCGGCTCGCCGAGGGCGCGCACGAACCGGGCCGACAGGATGCCGCCGACGAGCGCCCCGGCACCCTGCACCGGCACGAGCCAGCCGAGGGCGGCGGCCGGTGCGCCCATCCCGTCCAGGACGGGGAAGACCAGCACGTTGAGGAGCCCCGTCGCCCCGAAGGCGATCGCGATCGAGAGGGTCACCCACCGGAGCGGCCGTACGAGCGCGAGGTGCTCGAACCCGGCGACGAGCTCGCGCAGGTAGCCGCGCGACGCGCCGCGCTCCCCCGACGCGTCGGGCACGGGCAGCCCCAGCAGGATCACGGCGGTGACGGCGAAGCACGCGGCGGTGAGCACGACGACGGCGTGCGGGCCGAGACCCACGTACAGGACGGTGCCGATGAGCGGCGACAGCAGCCGCAGGCCGTTGTCGATCGTCGACAGGGCGCCGTTGCCCGATGCGAGCTGCTCGTCGCGCAGCATCCCGCGGATGATCCCGGACTGGGCGGCGGCGGTGAGGTAGCCGCACGAGCCGTAGAGCAGGATCACGACGTACGACACCCAGACGGTGTCGGCATCCGTCATGAACCACAGGCTCAGCACGACCGGCACCATGAGGACGTTCGCGAGGATCAGCAGACGCTTCCGGGAGAAGCGGTCGGCGAGCATGCCGAGGAACGGGGCGAGGACGGCCGGGATGCCGAGGCTCACGAACACGAACGCGGCGGCGACGTCGGATCTGGTCAGGTCCTTCACCCAGACCGCGACCATCAGGTACAGCGCGCTGTCGCCGAGGTTCGTGAACACCCAGGCGGTGGCGAGGCGCCGGAACCCGGGCGCCGTCCACGCCGACACCGACGTGGTCACGCGCCCTCCGCGGGATCGGCGTGGGCCACGGCCAGCATCCGCGCGTAGCGGGCGCCCGGCGGGCGGAGGGACGGGTCGGCCGACCGGCCGGCGAACCGCTCGGTGATCTGCTGCAGGTCGCGGCTGAGCTCCGCGAGCTCCTCCGCGGTCGCCCAGAACGTGCTGCGCGTCATGGTCGACGCCTGCAGCCATTCGTCGGTCTCGGACGGCATCGCCGCGATGAACGCCCGCGTCCGCTCCGCGTCGAGCTCGAGCCCGGTCAGCGCGATCTGCTGCAGGGCGCTCAGCGACGCGGGCTGCGCGGGATCCGGCCGCATGTCCCACGACGGCGCGGCCAGCCGCCACGGCTTCTCGCGGCCGCGTGCGGGCGCCCGCTCGATGAAGCCGTACTTCTCGAGGGTGCGGAGATGGAAGGAGCAGCTCGCTGGCGACTCCCCCACGCGCGCCGCGCATTCGGATGCCGTGAGCTCATGGTCGTTGAGCAGGTCGAACAGCCGCACCCGGAGTGGGTGCGCGAGCGCCCGAAGGCGCGACGGATCGGTGACGCGCTGCAACGACTGCTCCGGCATGCGGTGAGCGTACGCTGTGAAAGATATCTTGCGCAAGAGTTCTTTCATAGACCTTCTCACCGACGCCTCCGGGCGGATGTGAGCGGAGTGTTCGCGCCGTGCAACACCGCGAACGGCCGCCGGAAACGCACACGAGAGATGCTGAAGCCCACTCACTCGGATGCGTCACCGATCTGGAGGCCCAGATGTCCTACGTCAAGCCCGCTCAACTTGTGACCCGCATGGTGGATGCCGGCGAGTCCAAAGTCTTCATGTCCACCCGCGACACCCTCATCCGCTCCGTCATGGGCGGCGCGATCCTCGCGCTGGCCGCCGCGTTCGCGGTCACGGTCTCAGTGCAGACCGGCCAGCCGCTGCTCGGGGCCGTGCTCTTCCCGGTCGGATTCGTCCTGCTCTACCTGCTCGGTTTCGATCTGCTCACCGGCGTCTTCACCCTCGCGCCGCTCGCCTGGGTGGACAAGCGCCCCGGCGTCACGATCGGCGGCGTGCTCCGCAACTGGGGGCTCGTGTTCCTCGGCAACTTCGGCGGCGCGTTCCTCGTCGCCATCCTCATGGCGATCTACTTCACCTACGGCTTCTCCACCGAGCCCAGCCCCGTCGGCCAGGCGATCGGCGAGATCGGCCACGGCCGCACGATCGGCTACGCCGACCACGGCGCCGCCGGCATGCTGACCCTCTTCATCCGCGGCGTCCTCTGCAACTGGATGGTGTCCACCGGCGTCGTGGCCGCGATGATGTCCGACAGCGTCGCGGGCAAGGTCATCGGCATGTGGCTGCCGATCATGCTCTTCTTCTACATGGGCTTCGAGCACTCGATCGTCAACATGTTCCTGTTCCCGTCGGGGCTGCTCCTGGGCGCCGACTTCACGCTGTGGGACTACCTCCTCTGGAACGAGATCCCGACCGTCATCGGCAACCTCGTGGGCGGCCTCACGTTCGTCGCCGCGACGATGTACGCCACGCACGGGCGCACGGCCCCCGCGCGGATCCCGACGGTGCGGGTCCGGCGCCCGAAGGCGGCGGCTGCCCCGGCCGTCGCGCCCGTGGCCCCAGAGCTCGTCTCGCAGCCCTGACCCCCCGGAAACGCGCCCCCGCCGACTCGTCGGCGGGGGCGTTCCCGTGTGCTGGGGGCGGCTGCCGGGCTCAGGCGATCACAGCAGCACGGGCGCAACGGCACATCCGCCGGGGCCACGGACCTCGGCTCTCAGACCCGGGGTCTCAGACCCGGCCGGACTCCCGCAGGGCCGCCGCGAACCGGTCCGCCACGATGCGCGCGATGCGCGGATCGGCGCCGAGCGGTGCGGTCGTGAGGTCGGCGCCCGCGGCACGCACGACGTCCGCGAAGTGCCCCGGGGCCAGGACGTAACTCAGGCACACGACCCGCGCGGCGCCGTCCGATCGGGCCTGCGTGACGGCGTCGGCGATCCGGGGTGTCGCGCCGGCGGCGAAGCCGACCGACACCGGCACCGAGACGTGCCTCCGCAGGTCGGCGGCGGTCGCCTCGACGTCCACGGCGGCGACGGCCTCGGACGACCCGGCGGCGGCGAGCACGAGATGGTCGCCGGGCCGCAGGCCCTCCGGGCCGAGGGTCTCGGCGAGACGCGCGACCAGAACCTCCGACATGAGCGGATGCGGGCCGAGCGGCGCCGTCTGGACGGCATCCGCACGTGTGCCCACGGCCCGCGCGATGTCGACCTTCGTGTGATAGCCGCGGGAGAGGAGGAGCGGCACGACGACCAGCGGGCCCGTGACGCCGGCGACGACGCCGCCGATCTCCGGCTCCTCGACGTCGACGAACGCGGGGCGGACATCGACGTCGGGCAGCTCGGCGCGGACGGCCTCGACGATCGCGGCGACGACCTGGCGCCCCACGGGTGAGCGGGTGCCGTGCGAACAGGCGACGAGCGTCGTCATCCGTCGCCCCGCACGTTCAGGCGGTAGCCGCGCTTGACGACGGTCTTGATGACATCCGGGGCGCCAAGGGCCTCGCGCACCCGCGCGACCGCCATCTCGACGGCGTGCGTGCTGGGCGCCGAGCGGGAGAGCGAGCTCTGCAGCCGCTCGCGGGGCACGACGCTGCCGGCCGCGTCGAACAGCATCCCGAGCAGCTCGACGCCCGAGCGCGACAGCGGCACGAAGCGCTCGTCGAGCACCGCTCCCCCGCTGCGCAGCTCGAGCCGGCCGCCGACGGTCTCGTGGATGGGGGCGCCGCCGCCGCCGAAGTGTCCGACGACGCAGCGGACGAGCGAGCCGAGGCGGCCGCGCTCGGCGATCGTCGTGCGCAGCCCGGCATCCTGCAGCGGACCGGCCGTGATCGGTCCGACGGCCGCGACGAGCAGCCGGCCGGTCTGCGAGCGGCGCGCGATGGCGTCGAGCGCACCGTCGCGCTCCGCCTCGGCGAGCCACTGCGACGCTCCGGGCGCCGAGGTGAACAGGACCGCGTCGACCTCGCCGGACGCGGTCTGCGCGACCGAGCGGCGCACGGCATCCGGGTCGGCGGGCGGGCCCCACCGGTAGACGGTCATGCTGACCACGTCGGCGCCGTGGCCGGCGAAGAGCTCGTCGAGGCCGTCCGCGCCCGAGCCGTGGTGCTGCACGGCGATACGCCGACCCGCGATGCCCTGCGCGACGAGGTACTCGCCGAGCTCCGCGGAGGTCTCCGACTCGGCGACCCAGTCCGCCGTGAGCCCGGCCTGCTGGATCGCGCCCCGCGCCTTCGGTCCGCGTGCGACGATCTGGGCGCCCTCGAGCGCCTCGGTCAGGCCGGTCACGAGGTCGGCCTCGATGGCCGCCTCGATCCAGCCGCGGAACCCGATGCCCGTCGACACGACCACGATGTCCGGCGGGTCGGCGATGAGCTCGCGGGTCCGTTCGAGGAGTGCCGCGTCGTCGATGTGCGGCACGATCGTGAGCGCGGGCGCCGCGCGCACCTGCGCGCCGTGTCGCTCCAGCGCGGCAGCGAGTTCGCCCGAACGCCGATCCACGGCGATGACGATCGTGCAGCCCTGCAGCGCCGCCGACAGCGGCTCGCGTTCGGTCACCGGGTCGCTTCTCCGATCCACGCAGGGGCGGGGAGCAGGAACCCAGCCCGCGCGACGTCGCCCACGACGATCACGGCGGGGTTGCGCACCCCGACGGCGCGGGCCTCGTCGGCGGCGCGCCCGAGGGTCGTGTGGGTCGTCCGCTGGCTCGGCGTGTGCCCGTTCTCGACGATCGCGACGGGCCGATCGTCTGCGACGCCCGCCCGCCGCGCGGCCTCCGCGATCCGCGGGAGGGCGCGTACGCCCATCAGGATGACGGTGGTCACGGCGTCGTCTGCGAGGGCGGCGAGGGTCGCGGGCGTCACGTCGGCCTGGCCGTTGACGACGTGGAACGCCATCGCGGTCCCGCGATGGGTGACCGGGATGCCGGCGGCCTGCGGCACCGAGATCGCACTGCTCGTGCCGGGGACGACGTCGACGGGGATGCCGGCGGCGACGCACGCGAGGACCTCCTCGCCGCCGCGGCCGAAGACGAACGGGTCGCCGCCCTTGAGCCGGACGACGCGCTTGCCCGCGCGGGCGTGCGTGATGAGGAGTTCGTTGATCTCCTCCTGCGGCACGGGATGGGAGCCCGGCTCCTTGCCGACGTCGATGCGGAGCACGTCCGCGGGGAGCTCGGCGAGCAGCTCGGCGGCGGGACCGAGCCGGTCGGCGACGATGACGTCGGCCTCGGCGATGAGGCGCCGGGCGCGCACCGTCAGGAGGTCGACGGGGCCGGGGCCGCCGCCGACGAGGTCGACGCGGCCGGGCGCGCCGCTGCGCCGCCGCCGCAGCGGCAGGGCTCCACCGGCGAACAGCAGCGCGATGGCGTCGCGCACCGAGGCGGAGCGCCGCGGGTCGACGCCGGCGTCGGAGACGACGCCGACGATGACGTCGCCCGAGGTGGTCTGCGCGGTGAGCCGCGCGCTGCCGTGCGCGCCGTCGGACGCGTTGACGCACAGCACGCGGCGGCGCTCGGCGGCCGCGGCGACGGCCACGTCGACCCGGAGATCACCGGTCGCGGTGTGCACGAGCCACGCGCCGGCGAGGTCGGCGCGCCGGAACCGGCGGGCCGACCAGACGAGGCCGTGCGCCTCGACGAGGGCGCGCGTCTCCGGCGCGAGCTCGGGGGCGACGATGCGCACCCGCGCCCCGTCGGCGAGGAAGCGCGGCAGACGGCGGGCCGTGACGGGACCGCCGCCGACCATGAGGACGTCGCGGCCGGCGAGGGAGACTCCGAGCATCGTGGTCATCTCACTCCTCCCACCGCAGGTAGATGTCATCGCCGCGTCGGGCCACGGGCCATACCTGCAGGGATCGCGGGTCCTTGCCGTGCGCCTCGAGGCAGCTGCCGGTCCGCAGGTCGAAGACCTGCTTGTACATGGGCGACGCGACCGTGGGCGCGTCGCCTTTCGTGCCGACGATACCGCGTGAGATGACCTGGGCTGAGCTGTAGGGGTCACGGTTCGACACGGCGTGCACCGTCCCGTCGCGGAGCAGGAAGAGCGCGACCTGCACATCGCCGTGCAGCGCGGCGCGCCCCCGCTCGACCTCGAGGTCGCCGATCGCGCAGATCCGCACCCAGGTCCGGGTGGCCGTCACGGCGCTCATCGCCGGACCGCCAGGGTCGTGCTCGCGATGAGCACGGCCTCGGATCGCCGTTCGTCCTCGGTCGCGGGGCGCACCTGCCCGCGCTCGGCGACGTACGCCAAGGAAGGATCCGGCGTCGTCGGGGCGTTGACGAACGACTCGAACCTCCGGAGCTTCTCCGGATCGGCGAGGGTCGCGGCCCACTCGTCCTCGTAGCCCTCGACGTGCCCCGCCATCGCGGCATCCAAGTCGGCGCAGATGCCGAGACTGTCGTCGAAGATCACGGCGCGCAGCTCGTCGAGCCCGCCCTCGAGCTCCTGGATCCAGGGGGCGGTGCGCTGCAGGCGGTCGGCGGTGCGGATGTAGTACATGAAGTAACGGTCGATGGCCGTGATGAGCCCGTCGTCGTCGAGCCCTTCGGCGAGGAGCTCCGCGTGCCGCGGCGAGTAGCCGCCGTTGCCGCCGACGTACATGTTCCAGCCCTTCTCGGTCGCGATGACCCCGACATCCTTCGACCGCGCCTCGGCGCACTCGCGCGCGCACCCGGAGACCCCGAGCTTCAGCTTGTGCGGCGCCCGGAGGCCGCGGTACCGCAGCTCGAGGCGCACGGCCATCCCGACCGAGTCGAGCACGCCGTAGCGGCACCACGTCGAGCCGACGCACGACTTCACGGTGCGGAGGGACTTGCCGTACGCGTGCCCCGATTCGAAGCCGGCATCCACGAGTCGTCGCCAGATGTCGGGCAGCTGCTCGAGTCGCGCCCCGAACATGTCCACCCGCTGGCCGCCGGTGATCTTCGTGTAGAGCGCGAAGTCGCGGGCGATCTCGCCGATCGTGATGAGCCCGTCGGGGGTCACCTCGCCGCCCGGCATCCGCGGCACGACGGAGTAGGTGCCGTCCTTCTGCATGTTCGCCATGACGTGATCGTTGGTGTCCTGCAGCGTCGCGTTCTCCCCGTCGAGCACGTGGGTGCCGGTGAGGACGGCGAGGATGCTGGCGAGCGCGGGCTTGCACACATCGCACCCGCGCCCGCGGCCGAACCGCTCGATGACGGCGCTGAACGTGGTGAGGCCCGACACGCGGACGGCGTCGAAGAGCTGCCGCCGCGACAGGTCGAAGTGCTCGCAGAGCGCGTGCGAGACGGTCTTGCCCATCTTGCCGAGCTCGCGCCCGACGATCTTGCCCACCGCGACGACGCACGAACCGCAGGTCGCGCCGGCCTTCGTGCACGCCTTGACGGCGGCGGCATCCGTGCAGCCCTCCTCGTGGACGGCATGCCGGATGCGTCCCGCGGTCACGGCGGAGCAGGAGCACACGATCGCCTCGTCGGGCAGATCGCCGCCGGGCAGCTCGACGCCGCCCTCGGGCAGGAGGAACGCCGCGGGGTCGGCCCCGAGCGCGGTGCCGAGCAGCGGCCGGAGCGACCCGTACGCCGACGCGTCGCCGACGAGGATGCCGCCCAGCAGCGTCTTCGCGTCGTCGGAGAGGACGAGCTTCTTGTAGACGCCGGCCGCGGGGTCGGCGTAGACGACGTCGAGGGCGCCGGGGGTCTCGGCGAACGCGTCGCCGAAGCTCGCGACGTCGACGCCGGTGAGCTTGAGCTTCGTCGACAGGTCGTAGCCGTCGAAGGTCGCCTCGCCGCCCAGGATGCGGGTGGCCGCGACCTCGGCCATAGCGTAGCCAGGAGCGACGAGCCCGACGGCCATGCCGCCGAAGCTCGCCACCTCGCCGATCGCCATGACAGCGGGGTCGTCGGTGTCGCAGCGCTCGTCGATGACGACACCGCCACGCGGATCGCAGGTCAGCCCCGCGCTGCGCGCGAGCTCGTCGCGCGGACGCACCCCGACCGTGAAGACGACGACGTCGGCCGCGGCGTGGCTGCCGTCGCGGAACTCCAGCGCCGCGACGCTGCCGCTGCGGTCGGGGGTCAGGAGGGTCGTCAGGGCACCGGTGCGCACGCGGATGCCGCGGGCCTCGATGAGGCGCGCGAGCGCCGTGCCCGCCGGCAGGTCGAGCTGCGCCGACATGAGGCGGTCGCTGGATTGGACGACGGTGGCCTCGACGCCCAGCTGCTGCAGGGCACCGGCGGCTTCGAGGCCCAGAAGGCCGCCGCCGATGACGTGCCCGGTGAGCGGCCGGCCGAGCTCGCGCGAGCGGGCCTCGACGAACGCCTGCAGCCCCGCGACGTCGCCCAGGGTGCGGTAGACGAAGCAGCCGGGGAGCGAGAACCCGTCGACGGCGAGGCGGGCCGCGTACGACCCCGTCGCAAGCACGAGCCGGTCGTACCCGACGACCTCACCGGACTGGGTGACGACCTGGCGCTCGGCACGGTCGATGCGCCGTACCGGGTCGCCCGGAAGGAACCGCACGCGCGGGTCGGCGTCGATGTGGACGGGGTCCAGGGTCAGCTCGTCGTCGCCGCGCCCGCCGAAGAAGCCGGTCAGCCCGACCCGGTCGTACGGGTGGCGGCCCTCTTCGCCGATGAGGGTGACGTCGAGGTTCTCGTCCGTGCGGGTGAGGAGGCTCTCCAGGAAGCGGTGGGCCACCATGCCGGCGCCCACCACCACGATGCGTTCCCGGAGAGGGGAGAGGATGTCTGACACGGGGCCTCCTGCCGATCGTCGACCGGGGTCGAGCGATGAAGTCGTGCAGGCGACGCTACGAGGAGGGTGTTTCGGCGGGGGCGCGCATTGGGTTACCCCGGTCGAACGTCTTCCTCACAGTCTGCTGTGACCGAATGTGAGTTCCGCGGCGACCAGCGCCGATGCAACCCGCAGGATCGGGCGTGACGACTGTGACTGCCGAGGCTCACCCGCCCCGCCCGTCACACCGCATCCTGCGGTTTGCGCAGCCGCGCCGGAACGGCGCAGACCCCGGGAAACGCGAAAGCCCCCGACGAGCGGGGGCTTTCTCCGGTGGACCTGAGGGGATTCGAACCCCTGACCTCTTCATTGCGAACGAAGCGCGCTACCAACTGCGCCACAGGCCCGTGGACCTCGAAAACACTATCACGACCAGCGGTGTCACCCGCACGCCGGATGCCGTCTCCGGCGGGCTACTGACCGGAGGCGCGGCGCTCGAGCAGGCGGCGCACGTGCGCCTCGATCTCGGCGTCGTCGACGCGTCCCATGGTGCCGAAGTCCGGCGCTGCGGAGGCGGCGCGGGTGCGGCGCGCCTCGTCGATCGACGGCGGCGCGGCGGCCTCGGCGCGCTCGCGCATCGCCTCGTCGAGGGCGGCGCGACGCAGGTCTTCGCGGGCGGCGGCGGCGTCGAGCACGGCGGCCGCGCGGGATCCCGCGGAGGCCGTGAGCGGGCGGGGCAGTTCACGCGGCGTCCAGGCCTCGCGGTCCGCGCCGAGCGCGACATCCTGCACCGACACGGCGGGTCGGAGCGCTCCGGCGTCGACGGCGACGACGCGCACGGCGGAGCGGCGCTGCACGGCGGTCATCCGCTGCAGCATCAATCCGCACACCACGGCGACGGAGACACCGGCCCACAGCAGCAACTGCGCGCCGGTCGAGACGACGATGACGGCGCCCCAGCCGGCGAGGGCCACGGAGGCCAGGCCGACGAGGGTGAAGATCAGGCGCGCGCGGCGACGTGCGCGGGCGCGGCGGACGGCGGGCGCCGACGCGGCGACCGCGGTCTCGGCGGCGGCGCGCTCCCGCGCGACGGCGGCTTCGGCCAGGGCGTGGGCGCGGGCGATCTCGGCCTCGGCGCGGGCCTGCGCACGGGCGATGTCGGCCTCGGCGCGGACGACCTCGGCCTCCGCGCGCGCGGTCTCCAGGTCGGCGCGGGCACCCTCGAGCTCGGCGCTCTCGCGTTCGGCCTGCGCGCGACGTGCCAGCTTCTGCTGGGCGAGGGCGGTGCGGGCGTTCAGCTCGAGGCGGACCTCGTCGGGCGTCTGGCTCGTCTCGGCGAGCACGCGCAGCGCCTGGTTGAGGCGGACGGCGTTGCGCTCGGCGGCGTTGTACTGGTGGCGGGAGTGCCAGGACGGCAGCAGATAGACCATCCACAGCACGACGGCGACCAGCACCACCACGCCGCCGCCCAGAACCTGCCCACCCATGCGGTCCACGGTAGGTGCACGAGGCCTCGCGGAGCCCGCATCCGCCCGCGTGTCTGAAGTTCGAGTCGAACTCGAAGGTTCGCGACGGACCTCCCGCGAGGCGCGCGGCTACTCCGCCCGACGGTCCGCCGGCGGGATGGTGGCCGCACCGACGGGCGCCCGCCCCGACACCCAGCGCTCGAGCACGCCCTCGGGCACTTCTTCGCGCACGAGGGCGAAGGCGTAGTGGTCGCGCCAGTCGCCGTCGATGTGGATGTAGCGGCGCCGGAGCCCCTCGTAGCGGAAGCCGAGCTTCTCCACGACCCGCAGGCTCGCCTGGTTCTCCGGCCGGATGCAGATCTCCATGCGGTGCAGGCGCAGCTCGCTGAAGCACAGGTCGGTCGCCAGCGCGACGGAGGTCGGGGTGATCCCGCGGCCCGCGAAGCGCTCGCTGACCCAGTAGCCGATGGTCGCCGACGCGAGCGAGCCCCGGGCGATCCCCCAGACGTTCAGCTGTCCGGCGATGTCGCCGTCGTGCTCCATGACGAGGGGCACTCCCCCGCCGTCCCGATACTGCTGCAGGAGGCGCCGGATGCCGACACGCATGTCGAAGGAGACCGGCCCGTCGGGGCTCGTGGCCTCCCACGGCCGGAGCCAGGAGCGGTTGCTGAGCAGCTCATCCTGCAGTGCCCGCGCGTCGCGCTGCCGGACGAGGCGAATGGAGACCGGCCCGTTCCGGCGGGGAACCGTCAGATCCATCCGGGTCCCCCTCGACGAAGCGCCGTCACAGCCGCGACGCGAAGTCCTTCAGCCATGGGCGCAGCTCGGGTCCGAGATCGTCACGGTCGGCGGCGAGCTGCACGATGGCCTTGATGTAATCCACTCTATCGCCGGTGTCGTAGCGACGCCCGCGGAAGATCACGCCGTACACGCCGGTCGTGACGGCCAGCTCCTGCAGGGCGTCGGTGAGCTGGATCTCGCCGCCCTTGCCGGGCTCGGTCCGCTCCAGGATGTCGAAGACGTCGGGCGTCAGCACGTACCGGCCGATGACGGCGTAGTTCGACGGCGCATCCTCCCGGTTCGGCTTCTCGACGAGCCCCGTGACCTTCACGACATCCGGATCGTCCGTCGGCTCGACGGCGGCCGCGCCGTACATGTGGATGTGGGCGGGGTCGACCTCCATGAGGGCGATGATCGTGAGTCCCGTGCGCTCGTTCTCCGCGATCATCGTGGTCAGGAGCGGGTCGCGCTCGTCCATGAGGTCGTCGCCGAGGAGGACCGCGAAGGTCGAGGTGCCGACGTGGGCTCGCGAGCGGAGCACGGCATGCCCGAGGCCCTTCGGCTCGCCCTGGCGCACGAAGTGGATGTCGGCGAGGTCGCTGGACTCCTGCACCTTGCGCAACCGGTCGAGGTCGCCCTTGTCGGTGAGGCGGGATTCGAGCTCGGGAACCGAGTCGAAATGGTTCGAGATGTTGTTCTTGTTGCGGCCGAGGATGATCAGGATGTCGTCGATCCCGGCCTGCACGGCTTCTTCCACGACGTACTGGATGGCCGGCTTGTCGACGACCGGCAGCATCTCCTTCGGCATGGCTTTCGTAGCCGGCAGGAACCGGGTGCCCAGGCCTGCGGCGGGGATGACGGCTTTGATGCGCGAATGAGGCATGATGCCCACTCTATCGACGCCGCGCCGACGCCCTCCGATCCCCGACGCCTTCGCGCGCCATGAGCCGCCTACAATCGGACCCATGACCGACGGCATCGACAACGCGAAGCGAGCGCTGCGTGCCGACCTCCGCGAGCGCCGCCAGCAGCGCTCCGCCGCCGCCCTCGAGTCCGCCGAGGAGGGCGTGAAGGCCCAGCTGGATCGGCTCGTCGACGATCTGGGCGTCCGCTCGATGTCGTGCTTCCTCTCGACGACGACCGAGCCCGGCACGCGCGCGTTCATCCGGGATGCCGTGCAGCGCGGCATCCGGGTGCTGCTGCCGATCACGCGGGCGGACGGGCTGCTGGACTGGGCCGTCGCGGAAGCGGATGCCGACGTGACCGAGGGCATCTTCGGGATGCCGGAGCCGGTCGCCGACGTGCTGAGCCCGCTCGCCGTCAACGACGTCGACCTCCTCGTCATCCCCGCCGCCGCCGTCGACCGCACCGGCATGCGTCTCGGCTGGGGCCGCGGCTACTTCGACAAGACCATCGGGTCGATGGAGCGCTGCCCGCCCGTCTACGCCGTCATCTTCGACTCCGAGCTGGTCGACGAGGTCCCCCGCGACCTGCACGACCAGCCCGTCAGCGGCGTCGTCACCCCGACGCGCACCGTCTCGCTCATCCACTGACCACCCGAGGACCCATGCCCACCTACGCCTACGCCTGCAAGGAGTGCGGACATCGCTTCGACGCGACCCAGTCCTTCTCCGAGCCCACCCTGACCGAGTGCCCCGTGTGCGCCGGTCCCCTGCGCAAGGAGTACGGCTCGATCGGCGTGACCTTCAACGGCTCGGGCTTCTACCGCACCGACTCGCGCGCCGCCGCAGGCTCGGGCGCCGGCGGATCCGGCGGTGGCGGCGCCTCCTCTTCTGCGCCATCATCGAAGTCCGAGGCAAAGGCCTCGCCCGCAGCGTCGGGATCGTAAACCCGGTGCGAGCCGGCTGACGAAAGAGGGCTCACATGCTCAAGGGCTTCAAAGACTTCATCCTGCGCGGCAATGTCATCGACCTCGCGGTCGCCGTCGTCATCGGCGGTGCGTTCACGGCCGTCGTCAACGCGATCGTCGCGAGCGTCGTCACGCCCATCGTCGCGCTCTTCTACCAGCCCGACGCGAACGGCAACATCGGGCCGACGTTCACGGGCATCTACGGCCAGGAGGTCGTGTTCCCGCTCGGCGACCTGATCACGGCGCTCATCACGTTCCTGGCCGTCGCGCTCGTCGTGTACTTCGTTTTCGTCGTGCCGATGAACAGGTTCAAGGAGCGTCAGGCCGCCAAGGCGGGTGTCGTCGAGGACGCGGAGCCGCTGCCGACCGAGGCGGAGCTGCTGATCCAGATCCGCGACCTGCTGGAGAAGAACGGCACCCCCGGATCGACTCCCGGCGCCACTCCTCCGAGCGCCACCCGCCTCCCCTGATCCCTCAGTAGTGCGGCGGGACGTCGTTCCGCAGGCGCTCGTCATTGGGTCCGGATGCCCCGGCCGCGCGTGCAGCGTCGGCCGGGGCATCCATCGTCTCGGCCTCATCGACGGCGAGCGGCTCGGCGATCGTGCCGGGCGCGGGGGTCAGGCGGACGCGACGAGATCCCGGGACCCGCTCGATCCGCTGGCGCTCGTCACGGGACATCGATCGGCTGCGTCTCGGCGGCGGCGGTCGGCGTCTGCGGCTGCACGCCGAGGATCGCGGCGACCCGGGATGCGACACCGGCGGGGTCGCTGTAGAGGTCGAACGCGTGCACGCGGATGTAGTGCCAGCCGAGGCGGCGCAGCACCTGGGGACGCAGGCGCAGCGCCTCGCGCAGCGACTCCCCCGTCGTCTCGGGATCGCTCTCGGCGACCACGGCCTTGCCCTTGTACTGCGCGACCAGGGGCAGAAGACCCCGGTAGTCGACGTCGACCGAGACTCCGAGGGCGCGCAGCTGCTGCGCGAGGGCGAGCGTCAGCGGGTCGGCGAGGTCCTCCAGCCGCGACTCGCGCGCACGGGCGGCGACCCCGCCGAGGATCGTCATGAGCGTCGCGGCACCGTACTCGAGCCGTCCGTCGTCGAACGCCGAGGGGCGGATGGAGGACACGACGACCATCGAGCGGCGGGCCCGCGTCATCCCGACCGTGAGGAGGCGCTCCCCGTCGGTGCCGGACAGGTCGCCGAAGTCGCTGAGGACCCGGCCGTGCTTGGTGAGACCGAAGCCGAGGGAGAAGATGACGCGGTCGCGGCTCTCCGCGACCGACTCCTCGAGCCCGAGGACGGCGAAGGGCTCCGCGGTGTCGCGGCCGACGAAGTCGGCGACGTCCGACCGTCCGGCGAACGCGGCCGCGACGGCGGCACGGACGCGCTCGACGTGGCGCGTGGAGGCCGTGACGACCATGAGCGATTCGGTGGGGCGGTTGACGGCGTGCTCGACGACGAGCGTCACGACGCGCGCGACCTCGGCGTCGGGGCTCTCGACGGCGCCCGTGACGGGGTCGGGCGCGCCGGAGCCGCCCTCGACGTAGTCGACGCTGAGGCTTCCCCGCCCGAGGTAGGACCCCGCCCAGGGCAGGGAGACCAGCTCGCCGTCGTAGAACGCGTCGTTGACGAGTTCGGCGAGGTCTTCGCCGCCCGCGCGGTAACTGCGCGTGAGCTTCGCGGTGGGGACGAGGTCGGCGAGCCGCTCGAAGAGGCTCGTCTCGTCGAACGGCACCTCGGGCTCGTCCTCCTGCACCACGAGGCCGGCGCCGACCCGGAACGGCGTGGGCTTCTGCGTCACGGGGTCGCCGAACACGACGACCTGGCGTGCGCGGCGCACGGCGGGGGCGGCCTCGGCGAGGCAGATCGCCGCGGCGTCCGCGATGATGACGACGTCGAAGTCGGGGTGGTCGGGGATGGCGGGCACCTCGTAGGGCGACGCGAGCCACACGGGGGCGAGGGTGCGCAGCAGCGTGGGCGCCGTCGAGATCAGCTCAGCCGGGGTCGCGGTGCCGCCGCGGAGGGCGGACTTCAGCGCCGCGGCCTCGCCGGCCTCGTCGACGATCGCGATCTTCCAGCGGGTGGCGAGCTCGGCGGCCAGGAGCGGCCCGGCCGACGCGGCGTGCGCCTCGTCGACGAGGCGGAAGTCGCGCTCGAGGCGGTCGACGACGGAGGTGTTCGCGCCGAGCAGCGCACGGTCGCTGCGCAGCATGGCCTCCAGCGCCGACTGCCACCAGGCGAACTCGAACTCGGTCGCGACGCGGTCTTCCGGCACGTGCCGGACCGACAGCTCGGTGAGCAGCGGCTCCAGGCCGAGCTCGGCGAGCTCGCCGCGGAGCGTCGCGCGCTCGACGAGGTTGTCGAAGACGTCGGAGTCGGCGGCGAGACCGGCCAGCGTCCGCAGCAGGTGCGGGATCGGGAGCCCGGCGAGGGCCTCGGTGCGTCCGAGCGCACGGTCGAGGTCGGTGAGATCGGCATCCACGCGCTGCCACGCGGTCGCGACGTCGTCGAGTCCGAGCGGGATCTCCGGCGTGACGCCGGCCTGCACGAGCCGCTGCCACTGCGTGCGCTGCTGCTGCACGCGCAGGAGCGACTCGTGCATGTCGGTGATGTGCATCCCCGGGCGCACGTACTCCTTCGAGAGGCGCTTGAGGCGGCGGCGGTTGCTCGCGGACATGGTCGACGCGTCGCGGCGCGGACCGTGGGCCTGGATGAGCTCGTCCAGCGGACGCTCGAAGACCGTGAGGCTGAACCGGTCGAGCGACGCGCGGATCCCCTGCAGGAGGCGGATGTACTGGCCCATCTCCGCGACCGTCGAGAACGGACGCATGCGGGTCTGCCCGATGAGCTCGTAGCCGCGCTCGAGGATCGCCGGCACCTCGTGGCGGTGCAGGCGCCCGGCGAGGGTGTGCGCGGAGCGGGCCTGCTCGGTCGTCGAGAACGCGACGCCGTACCAGGGCGAGTCGTCCGGCCCGAAGCGGAACTCGCCGAGCCGGGCGGCGGTCGCGAGGGCCGTCGCGGCCTCGGCGCGGCGGGTGGAGAGGGTCTGCAGGGTCGACAGGTCGAACCGCGTCTCGGCGGAGGGCTGCGGCGTCGACTTCGCGATCGTCGCGAGGGTCCGGAGGGTCTCGAGCGGTGAGACGCCGATCTGTGGATGCCGTCCGGTCAGCGACCCGCGGTAGTCGCGCAGGACGGTCCGCAGGCGCACGAGCGCGTCGTCGACCTCGGCGACCTTGGGCTGTTCTGCCTTCTCGTTGCGGGCGATCGCGCGGATGAGGTCGCGGTGCAGCCGGCTCGGGGAGACGGCGAGGCCCGGGAGCCCGATCTTGCCGAGCCGGTGCCGGACGCCTTCGAGCGTCGAGCGACGGGCGCTGACGACGAGAACGCGCTTGCCGGCGCGGACGAGCTCGCCGACCGCGTTGATGACGGTCTGGGTGCCGCCGGTGCCCGGCAGCGTGTGCACGGCGAGCGGCTGACCGGCGATGATCCGCGCCAGCAGGGCCTCCTGCTCCGCGTCGGCGTCGAGGAGGAGCCGGTCGGAGGCGGGCGGACGCTCGTCGGCGCTGACGGCCTGCGGGATGCCGCGGACGAGCGCGAGGTCTTCGCGGTCGGCCTCGTGCCCGGCGAGCGCGTTGAGCACCGGGTGGTCGAGGGAGCCGCCGTCGCGCTCCATGTGCGAGGCGACATCGGCGAACGTGGAGACGATGAGCCGCGGCTGCACCGTGAAGGTGTCGACGTGGGCGGTCAGCGCGCGCAGGTGGTCGATGACCGGCTGCGGCTTGAAGACGCCGGCGTCGTGCGCGAGGCTCGCGAGCGCGCGGCCGTCGAGGTCGAGGCCGAAGTGGGTGCGGGCGGCCTGGACGAGCTCGGGGTTCACGGTGAACGCGCCGTGCAGCTTCAGGTCGAAGTCGGAGTGGTGCCGGCGGATCGCGAGGGGGCGGAGCAGGACGGGCGCGCTGTAGGCGACCCCGCCGATCCGCCAGGATGCCATGCCGACGGCGAGGTGGACGGTGTCCAGGCCCCGCGCGGTCCGCAGCTCGACGTCCTTCGCCGCGATGCGCTCGGCGGCCAGCCGCGCGGTCCGCAGCGCCACCTCGTCGCGGAACAGGTTGGACAGCAGCGTCGAGCGGCCGGTGATGAACTGCGGGAGGCTGCCGGGGTGGGCGTTGGTGATCTCGATGCCCGCGTCGCCGGCATCCGAGTAGTGCAGGAGGGTGGACGGCCCGCCCAGCTGCGCGGCCTCCTCGCGGAGTCGGCCGCGCTCGGTCTCGGCGACATGTCCCACGACGACTCCCGGTTCTGACAGCTCGAGGTCGGATGGGGTCACCGGCACCTCGCGCTCGACGTCGCTCACGCCGGGCGCGGCATTGCCCTCTGCTCGCCACACACGAGAAACCTTAGGCGGCGTACCTGCGCGTTCCGTGCAGCACCCCCGAGTTTCGCGGGATTGCCGCCTCGGCGCGACGCGCCGGTCCGATCAGCGCTTCCTCCCCCGCGCCGGCCCGGCGGCCGTGATCCACAGGCCGGTCCTGCGAGGCGGTCGCCGGCATCCGCGGGCGCCATCATGGAGGCATGACCTCCCCCGCGTACTCGGTGCACCCGACACCGATCGGCGAGGCCCTCATCGTCGTCACCGATGAGGGCCTCGTCAGTCTCGACGTCCTCGACGGCCCCGCCGACGCGGTCCTGAGCGGGCTGTCCGCGCGGCTGCATGCGGTCCCCGCCGAGGATGCGGAGGCCACCGCGATGGTCGCGGGGCAGCTCGACGAGTACTTCGCCGGCACCCGGCGCGATTTCGACCTTGCGCTGGACTGGCGGCTCGTGACCGGGTTCGTCCGCGCGGCCCTCGAGGCCGTGTGCGACATCCCGTACGGCGAGACGGCGTCCTATGCCGAAGTCGCGATCATGGCCGGCTCGCCCGGCGCGAACCGGGCCGTGGGCACGGCGTGCGCGCGGACGCCGATGTCGATCGTGGTGCCCGCGCATCGCGTGGTCCGCAGCGACGGGTCCATCGGCGAGTACGGCGGCCGCCCCGAACGGAAGCGGTTCCTCCTCGATCTGGAGAGCGCACCGCCCGAGGGGCGGGCGTCGGGCGCGTAGGCCGCCGGACGCACGCGGGCGCGGCCCCGGGGTCTTCCCCGGGGCCGCGCCTGTCCGCTCGCTGTGTCGGCTCAGTGGTGCGTCGCCTTCTCGGCGCCGTAGCCGGTGAGCGAGCGGACCTCCATCTCGGCGGCCTTCTTCGGGTCCTCCTTGGTGCGGGTCGTCACCGTGCCGAGCCACCCGAGGAAGAACCCGAGCGGGATCGAGACGATGCCCGGGTTGTTGAGCGGCCAGATCGCCGTGCCGACGTTCTTGAACACGCTCGTCTCCGTGCCCCAGAACACCGGGGACAGCAGGATGAGGACGATCGCCGCCGCGAGGCCCCCGTACATGCTCCACACCGCGCCGCGGGTGGTGAAGCGGCGCCAGAACAGCGAGTACAGGATCGTCGGCAGGTTCGCCGACGCGGCGACCGCGAAGGCGAGCGCCACGAGGAACGCGATGTTCTGCCCCTGCACGCCGATGCCGCCGATGATCGCGAGGATGCCGATCACGATCACGGTGCGACGGGCGACCTTGACCTCGCCGTCGGGCGCGACCTTGCCCTTCTTGACGACATTGGCGTAGATGTCGTGCGCGAACGACGCCGCCGCCGTGATCGTGAGGCCGGCGACGACCGCGAGGATCGTCGCGAACGCCACGGCCGAGATGAAGCCGAGCAGCAACGGGCCGCCGAGGGCCTCGGCCAGGAGCGGTGCCGCCGAGTTGACGCCACCCGGGGCCGCCTTGATCACGTCCGGCGTGACGAGCGCGCCGGCGCCGAAGCCGAGGACGAGCGTCAGCAGGTAGAACAGGCCGATGAGCCAGATCGCCCACACCACCGAGCGACGGGCCTCCTTGGCGGTCGGCACGGTGTAGAAGCGCATCAGCACGTGCGGGAGGCCGGCGGTGCCGAGGACGAGCGCGATCGCGAGGGAGATGAAGTCCCACGGGTTGGCGCCGTACTGCAGGCCCGGCTTCAGGATCGCCTCGGCCGGCTCGCTCGTGGACGCCGCGACGGCGCTGCCGAGCAGCGTGTCGAGGTTGAACCCGTTGATCGCGAGCACCCAGATCGTCATGACGATGGCGCCGCCGATGAGGAGGAACGCCTTGACGATCTGCACCCACGTCGTCCCCTTCATCCCGCCGACGAGCACGTAGACGATCATCAGGATGCCGACGACGGCGACGACGATCGACTGGCCGATCCGGTCGTTGATGCCGAGCAGCAGCGAGACGAGACCGCCGGCGCCCGCCATCTGGGCGAGGAGGTAGAAGAAGCAGACCGCGAGGGTCGTGAGCGCCGCCGCCATCCGGACGGGACCCTGCTTCAGCCGGAACGACAGCACGTCGGCCATCGTGAACTTGCCGGTGTTGCGCATGAGCTCGGCGACGAGAAGCAGCGCGACGAGCCACGCGACGAGGAAGCCGATGGAGTAGAGGAATCCGTCGTAGCCGTTGATCGCGATGGCGCCGCAGATGCCGAGGAACGAGGCGGCGGAGAGGTAGTCGCCGGCGATCGCGAAGCCGTTCTGCGGCCCGGTGAAGGAGCGTCCGGCGGCGTAGTAGTCCGCCGCCGTCTTGTTGTTGCGGCTGGCGCGGATGACGATGAAGAGCGTCACCGCGACGAACGCCCCGAAGATCGAGATGTTCAGGACGGGGTTGTTCTCGGTGGTCGTGACCGCCGCCGGCACGGCTGCGAAGACGTCGTTCATGCGGTGGCCTCCTGCTCTTCGAGCTGCTCACGGATCTCGGTGGAGATGGGGTCGAGCGTGCGGTTGGCGAACGAGACATACCACATCGTGATCGCGAAGGTCGTGACGAACTGGCCGAGGCCCAGGAGCAGGCCGACGTTGATGTTGCCCCACACCGACTGCCCCATGAAGTCCGGGGCGAACGACGAGAGGAGCACGTAGGCGAAGTACCAGACGAGGAAGAACACGGCGAGCGGGAAGACGAAGCTGCGGTGCTTCTTCTTCAGCTCGACGAACCGCGGTGATTCCTCGACGGCGACGTAGTCGATGCCGCCTGGCGGGGCATCGTTCACGGGATGGGACATGTGGCCTCCTTGCCTCATGAGTGTGAGCAGCGGTGCTCGCACGCGCCCGTCGGCGACGACAGCCTGCGTGGTAGGGTCGACGCTACGAAAAGCGGTGACATCGTCGTCACCCCCGGAAGTGGGTACCGAGTGGGATCATCGGTCGAGATCGAGAGTGACACGCAGCTCGTCAGCCGCGCCGTGACCGATCTCGCACGCCAGACCCGCTTCCCCATCGTCTTCGCCGGGCTCGAGAAAGCCGGCTCCGTGGAGGTCCTGGCCGTCTCCGGGGCCCGCACGCGCAACCTCGACGGCCTCATCGTCCACGAGGGACGGGGCCTCGGCGGCGCCGCCATGATCGAGAAGCGGCCGCGGCTCGCCCTGGACTACCGCACCGCCCGCTCGATCACCCACGACTACGACCGGGTCATCCTCGGCGAGGGCATCGCGACGCTGTTCGCCGTCCCCATCGTCGTGGCCGGTCGCTCGCGCGGCATCGTGTACTGCGGGTCGTGGTCGCAGGCGCCGGTGGGCGATCTCGTCGCACGCCCCGCGTTCCGCGCGGCCGACGGCATCGCGACCGAGCTCCGCGTCCGCGACGAGGTCGAGCGCCGGCTGCGGAACGTGACGCCGACCGAGCCCCTGCCGACCCTCTCCGCCTCCGCGCAGGAAGATCTGAGGGAGAGCTTCGCAGAGCTCCGGAGCATCGCCGCATCCGTGTCCGACGCGGCGATCCGGGAGCGGCTGGCCGCCGTCGAGGCGCGCCTGGCATCCATCTCCCGCGACGACAGCGACGGCGGCGAGAAGCTCGACGTGCGCCTCTCGCCGCGCGAGCTGGACGTTCTGGCTTGTTGCGCGCTGGGTGCGACGAACGCCGAGATCGGTGCGTCGCTCGCTCTGCGCGAGGGCACCGTCAAGTCGTATCTGCAGGCGGCGATGTCGAAACTGGATGCCTCGACCCGCCACGCCGCGGTCGCCAAGGCGCGGCGCGCCGGCCTCCTCCCCTGAGCGATTCCTGTCGCTCGCAGGCCCCCGCTCACTAGGCTCTGTCCATGGCCCGCAGAATCGTCCACCAGCTCGTCGATGACCTCGACGGAACCGTCCTCGAGGTCGGCTCCGGCGAGACCGTGCTGTTCTCGCTCGACGGCACCGCGTACGAGATCGACCTCACCGACGGCAACGCCGACGCGCTGCGCGCGACGCTCGCGCCGTACATCGCGGCCGCGCGGTCCATCTCGGCGCGCGGCGGGGCGTCGACGTCGTCCCCGCGCGGATCGTCCGGCGGCGCCCGCCGGCAGAAGCGCTCGGGGCAGCGGGACTACACCCCCGTCCGCGCGTGGGCGGCCGAGAACGGGTACACCCTGTCCGAACGCGGCCGCGTCCCGGCCGCCGTGCTGGATGCCTACGACGCCGCGCACTGACCGGTTTGGCGGCACCCTCCATATGGTCTGACCATACGGGTGAAGCCCACTGTCGACGCCCCACGAAGCATTTCATCGGGAACGAGCGACGACAGTAGGACGGGAGCATGACCTCCCGTTCGCCGCGCGCGCTGGTCGCCGCCGCCGCTCTGCTTCTCCTCCTCACCGGCTGCCAGGCAGCCTCGACCGCGGCGCCGACAGCGGCCGCGTCGGCTGCTCCCGCCACCGCCGACGGCTACGGCCTCACCGCTGGCGCCGGCCCCGTTGACGTCCAGCTCTGGACCGACCTGTCCTGCCCCTACTGCCAGGCTCTGGAGGCGGAGACTGGCGCGCTGCTGGAGCAGTGGGTCGCGGATGACGCGATCACCCTCACCCTCCATCCCCTCAACTTCGTGAGCGCCAAGCACGGCGACGAGACCGACTGGTCGACCCGCGCGGCCAACGCGCTGGCCGCCACGGTCGACGCCGGGCAGGGCGATCGCCTGCCTGCCCTCTACGCACTCCTGCAGGAGCACCAGCTGACCGAGGCGGGAGCCCCGACCGACGAGGAGATCCTCGCCTTCGCGGCGGAGGCGGGCGTCACCGCCGACATCGCCGATGCCGTCGCCGCGCAGCGGTTCGGCGCGTGGGTCACGGCATCCAATGAGCACTGGCTCGGCCGCACCATCGACGGGACCGAACGCGTCGTCGACGGCGTGCCGATCCTGCTCGTCGACGGCGCGGTGTTCGAGATCACCGACGGCGCGACGAACGCGCAGCGACTGCAGGATGCGGTGGCCGCCGCGGGCTGACCAGCCTCGGACCTCCCCTTGTCAAGACCGTGGCCGCGGCATCCGCGCACGGCTAACGTCGCGTGCGATGGCGGGGTGGATCCTGCCGCAGCGTTCGACGAGAGGAAGCGGCGATGAGCCTCAATGATCCCAAGCCCAGCCAGGCCGAAGGCGAAGACCCGGACCGTCCTACCGGTCCCCCCGAGGGCACCTCCGGTCACCCGTCCCAGGCGGAGGGCGAGGACACGGGTGTCGCCGCGCCTGACGGCGAGAACGAAGTGTCCGGCGACGCGGACGAGGAGTTCGAGGGCGAGGGGCTCTCGTGATCATGTCGTGACCGGCATTGTGGCCTCTCGCCGCGGCTTGGTCAACAGGTCGCCGGGAACGGCGTCCGCCCCGTACTGTCTGAGCAACGCAGACCAGGTTTGGAACCAGACCATGCCCACTTCGCACTACGTCGTCATCGACAACGAGTTCTTCCCGTTGGCCGAGGGCGATGAGGCGGAGGTCAAGGAGCGGATCGTGGATGCGGTGCACGCGGGCGGCGACTTCGTCGCACTGCGTCGCGACGCGGATCGTCGGGTCGACGTCCTCATCACGCCGTCGTCGTCGGTCACGATCGAGCACATCGAAGAACGCGATACGCCGCCACCGGAAAACCAGACGGAGGCCGCGGCGGCGCACCGCCTGATGCTCGACGACGTGGAGTGGTGGCTCGAGTCCAGCATGTAGCCGACTTGCTTTCGGGTGCCGGTGGGCTATGGTCACTCGGATACCCGCCAGCTGACGAAGGGAAGCGAGTATCACCATGGCAAAAGACACCGGAGCGAAGAAGAGCGCGAAGAAGGCGCCGCAGATGACGCTGAAGGAGAAGCGCGCGCAGAAGCGGACGACCGAGGCCGACGGCCCGTTCATCAAGCCGCGCAAGCGCTGAGCGCCTCCGCCGACGGAGTCGGAGCGCTCACGTGGCAGAGGTGGGGTTCACTCCGCTTCTGCCACGTCTCTCAGCGGGCGAGCCGTGACCGGGACTCCGCCAGTGCCCGGATGTCGGCGGCGACGGCCGCGAGATCATCGCCGAGCTGGTGCCCGCCGGTCACGGTGCGCACCACCGCCCCGGGGATCGCCGCAGCGTATAGGTCGCGGTGGGCGAACGGGACGACCTCGTCGTCCTCGGCGGCGTAGAGATAGACGGGCATCCCGGCCGGGAGCGCACGACCGAAGCCCTCGGGGAGCTCGAAGCCCGGGAACGTCCAATCCGGGTCGCCGCCGGGGAACGGCGCCGCGATGAGGAACAGCCCCGCCACGTCCACCGCCACCGGATGGGTGGCGAGGTGCTTCACGGCAACGTATCCGCCGGCCGAGTGGGCGACGAGGTACACGGGCGCGTGCGCCCGCTCGAGGGCATGGCCGATGACGCGATGCCACGCCTGGTCGTCGCCGCCGTCCTCTTCCGGCAGCCGGGGATAGTCGATCGTGTCGTCGTCGCCCAGGTGCCGCGCGAGCCCGGCGACCATCCGGGCGTCCTCGTCGTACGCACCTGCGCCGGCGCCGTGGAGGAAGATGATGGTGGTCATGGTCAGTTGAGGATCTCGCCGCGCTCGTCCGCGCGCAGCGCCGCCACGCGGTCACGCCACTCCTGCAGCGCCTCCGGCGCCAGTCGCGTCCAGTCGGTGACTTCGCCGAGCACGCGGAGCGGGGCGCCGCTGCGGTACGAGCGGGTGGGGTTGCCGGGGAACTTCTTGTCGGTGACGTTGGGATCGTCCTCGAAGTCGCCGGTCGGCTCGACGGCGTAGACCCGCGGGGCGGCGTCGCCGGGCGCGAGCTCGGCCGCCAGCCCCGCGCCGTCACGGGTCGCGGTGAAGTAGATGTGGTTCATCACGATCTCGGGCCGGTAGTTCGACGGGAAGCCGGCTGTCAGAAGGTCGCCGGCCCGCAGGTCGGCTTTCGTGCCGTGGAAGAACGGGCCCTCATCCGACGGCCGCCTCACGCCGATTCCTTCCACAAGATCTCGCGGATCGGGCCGTCCGCCGCCTTGGCCTCGATGAACGCGTACGAGTCCGCGACGATCTGCTCGAGCACGGACAGGTCGACGTCGCTGAGCCGTTTGATGTACACGCAGTACCCCGTCGTGGAGTGGCTGCCCAGCTGCGCCAGCATCCCTTCGTGGCGCGCGGTGCCGTCCATCAGGTAGACGGTGAGCTTGCCCTTGCGCGGGTAGAAGCCGATCGTGTGGCCGTCGCCTTCGCGGCCGGTGGCGTACTTGTAGTGGTAGGTGCCGAACCCGATGGTGCCCACGTTCCAGAGTGTGGGTTCCAGGCCGCTGATGCGCCGCATCATCGCGATCAGCGTCTCGCTGTCCGCACGCGTCTGCTCATCGAGCGTCGCGAGGTACTCATCGACCGAGCGGCCGTCGCCATCCGTCATTGCGCCTCATCCCTGCCGTCGAGGAGGAATCGATCGCTGGGGACGATACTCCGCCCGCCCGACACGAGCCAGGCCCCGCGGCGCGAGTGAGTCCCACGCCGCGGCGCCCACCGTCTCACTCCCCCGTTTGCACCGCGGCGACATCGAGGATCCAGGTCACGCCGAACCGGTCGGTGAGCATGCCGAAGCCCGGGCTCCACGCCGATGCCGCGAGCGGCTCGACGATCGACGCGCCCATCGACAGCGCATCCCAGTACCGCCGCACCTCGTCGAGCGCGTCGCCGCGCACCGAGACGAAGAACGGCTGGTCGGTCATCGTCATGCCGTTCTCGCGGCGCGTCTGGCCCGCGATCGCCGGCGCGTCGGCCGGCCCGGGGATGTCGTACGCCATGACGCGGAACCCATCTGCGGCGTGGACCTGCCCGAAGACCACGTTCTCGGCGCCTGGCACATCTGCGGGCATGCCGACCTCGCCGTACGTCGCGATCGTGAGGTCGCCGCCGAAGACCGACCGGTAGAACTCCAGGGCGGCGCGGGCCTCGCCGCGGAAGTTGAGGTGGGTGGTGGTCGTGATGGTCATGTCTGCTCCTCAGAAGGTGGCCGGGCGCGTCCCGACGACATCCACTCTGGCAACCGTGTAGGACGGTTTTTGTCCTACACTCTGGCTACTTTCGAGACATGCCGACGACCTCCCGACTGCTGCAGCTCCTGTCTCTGCTGCAGAGACGTCGCGACTGGCCCGGCGCCGTCCTCGCCGACAGGCTGGAGATCAGCCACCGCACGGTGCGCCGCGACATCGACCGGCTCCGCGAGATGGGCTACCGGATCGAGGCGACGATGGGACCGGATGGCGGGTACCGAATGGATGCCGGCAGCGAACTGCCGCCCCTGCTCTTCGACGACGACCAGGTCGTGGCCATGACCGTCGCGCTGCAGGCGGCGACCGCGACCGGCGCGGGCATCGAGGAAGCCGCGCTGCGTGCGCTGACGACGATCCGGCAGGTGATGCCGTCGCGGCTCCGGCACCGGATGAACGCGGTCGAGTTCTCTACTCTCGCTCGCCCCGGTGGCGGGCCGGTCGACCCGGTCTCCCCCGACGTCCTCATCGCCCTGTCCGCGGCGGTCCGCGCGCGCGAGGTGCTGCGGTTCGACTACGCGAGCGTGCGGGCGGATGCCGATGGAGCGCGGCCGCCGCGTCGGGTCGAACCGCACCATCTCATCGCGTCCGACGGCCGGTGGTACCTCGTCGCGTGGGATCTCGATGTCGACGACTGGCGGATCTTCCGCGCGGACCGTATCTCCCCGCGCACGCCGACCGGTCCGCGCTTCCCGCCGCGCGGGGTACCGGGCGGCGATGCCCGCGCGTACGTCGCGGCGCGGTTCAAGGGTTCAGCGGAGGGCGACGGCTGGCCGTGCACGGGGACCGTGATCCTGCACCTGTCGGCGGATGCCGTCCGCCCGTTCATCGGCGACGGCACCGTCGACGCGATCGACGCCGACCGCTGTCGGCTCACGGCCGGATCCTGGTCGTGGGTCGCGCTCGCGGCATCGCTGTGCCGGTTCGATGCGGAGATCGAGGTCGTCGGGCCGGCGGAGCTCACCGAGGCGTTCGCGCAACTCGCTGTTCGGACACGCGCGGCCGCGACCCGTTGACGCCAGCCCCCATCCGGCGCGTGATCATGGCGCGGTGAACGCGCCCTCATCCTCCGCGAGACTGATCGAGACGAGCGTGCCGGCACCTGCGCCCGCCTGGCAGATCACCGCAGCATCGAACGGCGCCTTCCCCGTGAGCGGCCCCTCGCCCACGGACACGTATCCGGGGAGCGTGATGGGCTGGCTCCGCGGAGCATCCGTGTCGCACACCTCCGCCACCACATCCCACGCCTCGGCTTCGGGCTCGATCGTCACGAGTACCTGTGCCTGCGGAGATTGCGGCGCGGGGTCGGCGGGAGGCTCACTCGCTCCGACCGGCGGCTTCCCGAAGATGAAGCTGGTCAGCTTCTCGCCCTTCGGGACGGTGATGATCTTGCCCGCACAGGGCCCACTGGCCGCGAACGCGGTGAACCCGCCGTCCGGGTCGCCGGCGTCGTTGACCGAGACCAGGGTCCCCGCGAACGTGCTGGCCCAGCCCGCTTTCGATCCGCAGTAGGCGAGCTCTTCGGCGGTCTTGGCCGAGTCGGGCATCGTGATCGTGATCGGCATGCCCAAGCCGGACGGCGCCGGGTTCGCGACCGCCCACGCGTAGATCATCCCGCCGGTGACCGTGAGGACCGCGCCGACGAACAGCCACCGCCGGACGAGCCGGAATGTCCCGCGCAGCTGCGACACCCCGGACTCCGCGATGAGGAGGTCGCGGTGCATGAGCCGGTTGTTCAGGATAGCCCGCTGGTCGCTGACGCGGCGGGCGGCCGCCCGGGCGGGGAGGGCTCCCTCCTCGAACGCCGCGGTCGCCGCCTCCAGCGCAGCTGCCGCCTTGGTGACGTCGTCCGGAGCCGGCGTGGCGCCGGCCGACAGTGCATCCTTCGCCTCGCCGAGATGCTCGATCGCCTCCTTCAGCGACGCGTCGGCGGCCTTCAGCTCGACTGGGTCCGGCGCGAAAAGCGACGTGACGAACGCGACCACCGTCGCGTGCCAGGCGGCGACCGCAAAGTTGCGCTCGCGGCCTCGCAGACCCTTGATGACCGTCGTTCGGGAGGGGCCGTCACTCAGGCGCCAGATCCGTTCAGCGTCGGCCTCGTGCTCGGGCGCGAGCGCCGCGATCACCGTGCGGAGCGCGGCCTTGAGCTTCGCCTCCACCTCATTGGTCGAGGTTCCTGCCAGATCGGGCGGGTTGGGAGCCAGCCGCCATCCCGTCTCCAGGGCGAGAAGAGCGGTCTCGGCGGCCGCGATCTCGTCGAGAAGGCGCGACGTGTTCGCGACCGGGTCGCCCCCGCCGATTCCGGGACCGAAGTGCGCGGCCTCGTCTCCGGACAGCACCTGAGCGAGGCGTTGCGCCTGCTTGTGCGGCGGATAGAAGGTGCGCCGCCACCGTTGACGCCGCGCACTGCCCGTCACCGTGCTGGTCAGCGTCTGCTTGATCTCACCGAGGCTCGCGTCTTCGGGTTCCAGCGCCCTCGTCGTCGCCCAGACGACGACGCCCAGACCGAGACCCGCCAGAACGAGGCCGAGGATGACCCATCTCATGTCGACGGCGGTGAGATCGACGAACGGCACGGAGCCGAAGATCAGCAGCCCGATCGCGCTGAAGCATGCCAGCACCCAGCGGACGAGGCTGTCGTACTTTTTCCGCGCCCACGCGAGTGTCGTCGCGGCCTGGTCGGTCGGCGGCGGGGTTTCCGTCGCCTCGTCTTCTTTCTCGCCCGGCCAGGCGTCGGTGAGGGCTTTCAGTGCCTCGCTGAACTTCTTCATCGCATCGGCCAGCGATGTCGTCGGCGCGTCCGCAGCCATGTTGGCTCCCCCATGAGTCGCGTTCCCCTATCCGGACACTAGGGGCGAGGTCTGGCGCGGTCAAGGGAGGTCGGGAGCGAACGGACTATCCACGCAAGGAGCCCCGCACCTCCCGAGGTGTCGGGTGGTGCGGGGCTTCCTGCATGCGGTTCGCGAATCAGATCGACGGCCGCCGACTGTCGTATCCCCAGACGGTGGGCATCCGCCCTCTCGAGTCCCGCGCTGTCCCGACGATCGACCCGATCACCGCGACCATGGAGAGAACCGCGAGGACGATCACGAGGATCATGATCTGCCTCCCTACCGCCGCGTCGCGGTGACGATGAGGTACTCCCACGGCATGACGCCGCCCGCGAGGAAGCGGTCGCCCAGCGCCGCCATGTCGGCATCCAGCGCAGCGACCTTCTCCGCGTCGTCGGCGAGGAACCTGTAGACCGCGATCGTCGGGCCGTAGTTCGCCTTGAAGAAGTCGCGGAACTCCGCACCCGTCACGAACCGGTCGACCCGCAGCTGCTGCTGGTGGGCGACGAAGTCGTCGACGCGGTCGCCGAACAGCGTCCGCACGTGCTCGACGCTCCCCCACAGCGGTGCGGGCGACGCACCGGCTGGCGCCGGCGGGGCGTACGGCTTCATCGTCGCGAAGAGCTGGCCGATGAACCCGTTTGGGGTCCAGCTGAGCACGCCGATCGTTCCGCCCGGCCGGGTGACGCGCACGAGCTCGTCGGCGGCCAGTTGGTGGTGCGGCGCGAACATCACGCCGATGCTCGACATGACGACGTCGAAGTCGGCATCCGCGAACGGCAGCGCTTCGGCATCCGCGGTCTGCCACGCCAGCTCGATGCCCTCCGCCTCCGCGGCGGCGCGGCCGACGGCGAGGAGTTCGGGCGTGAGGTCCGTCGCGACGACGTCGGCCCCGCGTCGCGCCGACGGGATCGCCGACGTGCCGGTGCCGGCCGCGACGTCGAGGACGCGCTGCCCGGGCTGCACGTCGACCGCCTCGACGAGGATGCCGCCGAGCGTGTGGACGACCTCGTCGACGACGGTGGGATAGCTTCCGCTCGCCCACATCGCGGCGTGCTTGGCCTTGAGCGCACGGTCCTCCTCCGTCGCGGTGACGGGGTGGGTGGTGCTGGTAAAGGTTGACATCTGGTTCCTCCAGGTCGTGGTTGGTGAGACCACGGTAGGAATCCGGCATCCTTCGCCACATCGGCGCCGACGCGCAACAATCACCGCGCGAAGAGCGGATGCTGGCGGCTGACGCGTACGCGTTACGTGTGCGACAGCAGCCGCGCGACGGCGGCGGTGCGGGCGGTTCGTCCGTGCAGCCCGAGCTTCGCGTAGGCGTTCTGCAGGTGCCGTTCGACGGTGCGCACGGAGAGGAACAGTTCGGCAGCGATGGTGTCGTTGTCGCGGCCGGCGGCGGCGAGCCGCAGGATGTCGAGCTCCCGCGGCGAGACGAGGCCGGCGATGTCGTCGGTCGTGGTTTCGGGGGTCGCCCGCCTGTCGGGCTCGATGAAATCCGCGATCTCCTGGAGGAACATCGGCCACGCGGGCTCGTCGGCGAGGACGACGTGGTTGTTGCTGTCGAGCCCGACGAGGCGCGCGCCGCGGATGTTCGCGGCGAGGTGCCGGGCGTGGTGGAACTCGTTCATCTGGTCGCCGCGGCTGTGGATGACGAGGGTCGGCAGGTCCAGTTCGGGCAGGCGCCACGTCGAGTCGGTGACCTGACGCTGCGCACGGGAGATGACCGCGGTCTCGGTGTCGCACGCGCGGGCCTGCAGGTCGTCGAGCCACCGCATCTGCTCTTCGGTGCCGCCCGGGATCATCATGCTGCTGAAGACGCGCCGGAACTCGGATGTCGGACGCGCCCACCCGACTTTGATCAGCGCCTCGAACGCCGCGAGCATCTCGAGCTCTTCGGGTGTCGCGGCTGCCTGAGCTCCCGAATAGCTCCCGTAGAACATGAGCCGGGTGAGACGGTCCGGATGCCGGGCGGCGTACTCGATCGCGACCGGACCGCCCTGCGCCATCGCCATGAGCGCGAATCGGTCGAGCCCGGCGTCCTCGACGACCGCCTCGAGGTCGGCGAGGCGCGCTTCGAGGCTGTGGTCGGTGACGCCGCGGTCGGAGAGCCCGTGCCCGCGCTCGTCGTAGCGGATGACGGTCGCGATCTTGCCGAGTTCGACGAGGTAGTGCCGCCAGACCGGGCTCTCCCAGTCGAACTGCAGGTGGCTGAGCCAGCACGCGTCGATCAGCAGCGGCGGCCCGGATCCGTGCACGGCGTAGGCGATCCCGACGCCGTCCGCCGAGCGCGCGAAGCGGATGTCCTGCACGGCATCCGCTCTGAGCGTGTCCACGCGGACATTGTAGGAGCGTGTCGCGGTTGGCACACCTGGGCGGGTTCATGATGGGACCTCGCGCGCCCGTGTGGAGTCGCCTCAGTACCCCCTAGCTCGGCAATGCCCCTAGAGGGACTCGAACACGTTTTGAGCATTTTGCATAGCGCCTTGAAACGGCAGATTCCGCGTAATTACGCGGATCTTCGCGGCCGGATCGACATCCAGCCACGTCCGAAAACAGCCAGTTGGAAATGGAATGCGGCCAAATCGCGGCCAGAAACTTCCCGTCGTGGAGCGCCAGCAGACTCATGCCGAAATGGAATGCGGCCAAATCCGAATTCGGCCTACGCGCATGTCGCCAATTTTGAGCAATTTGCGTGCAGGCGCGCATGCAAACGGAGCAAAGTGTCGAAGTGGCGTTAGATGCACCAGATTGCCGTCAGCGTCCCAACGAGGGGCCCGACGGAGAGCCCGGGAGTTGGTGCGGGCGCGTCAGTTCGTCTTCGTCGGCGCGCATCCGGTTGTAGGTCTCCCGCGTGATCAGGTCCTCAGCGAGGCCGGCTTCGCGGGCACGAGCCATCATGCGCGTCGCTGTGCTGACGCTCACACCGAGCTGCTCCGAGACGAGTTTGAGGGGAGCGAGGTTCACGGTCGCCGCTATCCGGTAGAGCGTCACCGCCTCGCGCACCGTCTCCTGGTAGTTGCGATCGGTACGCGATCTCACTTCCTCGATGTACTGACTGAAGGACTCGGGCTCACCCTCATCGCGCGTCACGGTGACGACGCGCATCGACGAGACCGCGACGAGGTACTGCACGCGCACATCGCGGAGCGCGGCGGCCGTCACCTCGTCCCCCTCCCCCACGCGATCGAGACGGACAGACGCCGCCGCCGTGCGCCGCAGCTGCTCGTCGAACACCACATGAAGGCGGATGGCTCCCGCGACGTTCGGCTCGCCGATCGCGACAGCATCCCACGCCTTGGGGATGCTCACGCCGTCGCCGACATCGACCCGCTCGGTGTCGGTCACCTCCACGTCAACGTCACTCATGCGATGAGCCTGGCACGATTTCGGGTCGATGAGCAATACATGTCGCGGATTGCTCAGGACAGGAGTACGGTGTGGGCAAGTGATGACATGCATTGCTCACCGAAAGGAGAAGGACATGAACAAGACTGACAACTCACTCGCACTGACGATGAAGGATGCCGCCAAACTCGTCGGCGTCGACTACCGCACGATCAAGCTCGGTATCGAGAGCGGGACCATCCCCACAGTCCAGCTTGGCCCGCGCCGAATGATCCCCCGCGTCCCGTTGCTGCGCGTATTCGGGGTAGATGCCTGACATGCGCCGAGCGGATCGCCGCTGGGGTTCCCGATGCGTAGGCGCAGGGCGCCGTCGCTTTGCCTAGTCGGCGCCACCCTGGTTGCCAGACTCGTTGCGCTATCCGCCCTTGTCACAGTCGAACGACACCGCACACGAACCCACGGCCTCGGCGCCACACGCACCCCCTCAATAAGGCCGCCGCACTCACGCTTCGCATAATGTTGAGCTCAACTAAGCCCAGACGAGCAGGAGCAGGTCTTGATTCGCGCCATTCACCCGTTCCCAGCACGTATGGCACCGGAAGTGGCGCTCGCTGTCGTCGGTGAATCGGCACGTCCGATGCGGGTGCTGGACCCAATGTGCGGGTCCGGGACAGTGCTGAGTCTAGGCGTCACTCACGGACACCAGGTCACAGGCTACGACCTTGACCCACTCGCCGTCCTCATGGCCAGAGTTGCAACTCAACCCGTGGATTCGAGCGCATTAGCCGGACTTGCTGATGAGTGCTTGGAAAAAGCTAGACGGGCTCGAGCGACCGATGCCCACTGGTCCGACAGCGAGACCAGGGAGTTCGCGCGCTACTGGTTTGGGCACACGCAGCGGACTCAGCTCGTTCGGTTATCGCGAGCTTTAAATGAACTTGACGACAGCCCGGAGCGCGATGTCCTGCACGTTGGCCTAAGTCGGCTGATCATCACGAAGTCACCCCGGGCCTCCCTAGCGGCGGACACCGCACATAGCAGACCACATCGAGTCCTCGACGACTCGAAGTTCGATGTGTACCAAGGATTCACGGCGTCGGTTGCCGCGATGTCAACGACACTTGGAACCAGGCGGCTCACGGGCTCAGCGCGCATCGAACGCGGCGACGCGCGAAACAAGGCGCTCTTCGCCCCCGACACGTACGACCTGGTGGTGACCTCGCCTCCTTACCTGAATGCCATCGACTACCTGCGCGGTCACCGCCTGGCGCTGATCTGGATGGGTCACACACTCTCCGAGTTGAGAAGTATCCGCAACATCTCGATCGGTTCGGAGGCAGCTCGCAGGGAGGCCCCCACAGAGCCGCATGAGGCTCTAGTCGCCCGCGCCTTCAAAGGGCTGAACCACCTCGATAACGGGACTCATCGGTTAGTCCTCAGGTACGCACACGACATGCTGGAGCTGGCGAACAACGTCCACCACTGCCTGGTTGAGCGGGGCCGAGTCGTGGTGGTCGTCGCCGACTCGGTCCTGAGAGGCAACCGCATCCCCACGGGCGACATCGTCACGATGGCGCTGGCTGATAAAGGCCTAGAAGTCAACTCGGTTCAAACTCGCGAGATACCCGCAACGCTTCGGTACTTGCCCGTAGTAAAGGCCGGGAACCAGCTGTCCAAGCGGATGAAGAGCGAATACATCATCACCGCCGTGAAGGTTGCGTCGTGACCGCCGAGTCGACGACTTTAGTTCGGCTGCGCCCATATGCCCGACTTCTCACGATGCTCGGCGAGCAGCTCATCAAGAACGACCGAATCGCGCTAACTGAGTTGGTAAAGAACAGCTACGACGCAGATGCGACTCGAGTGCAGATAAGGCTGGACGGCTTCGGCCCGAACCTCGAAACGCTCGCTGATTCGTCTATAACCGTCATTGACAACGGAATCGGCATGTCCGCGGATATCGTGCGCGAACACTGGCTAAACCCTGCCACAAACATTAAGGCGGAGAAGAAGCGCAAGGGAGAGTCCAAGACAGTCGGCGGACGCGTCATTCAAGGGGAGAAGGGCATTGGCAGATTTGCAATGTTCAAACTGGGGTCCTCAGTAGAGCTCAGAACCCGCGCCGAGGGCGAAGACCTCGAGGTTTCAACGAACCTTGACATCGGGTTCCTCGACGGCGGAGCGACGCCGGAGGCTTCTCAGGAGCTCACCTATTTGGACGAGCTGCGTGTGCCTGTGACGGTCCATGAGCCCACACGCTTTACTGAAGTGTCGACGATCGGTCCGCATGGGACGGAGCTGATCATCCGGGCACTTCGCAGTACTTGGTCTTGGTCGAGCCTTGAGAACCTTCACCAAGACCTACTTCGCCTCAGGCCGCTGCGGCAGCTCCTTACGGGCGATGCGGGTGTCGATCAGCGCGAGTTCTTGATCGAGTACTTCGTCAACGGCGAGCGACCACCTTCGCTCAAGGATCCGGACGAGTTGCTTGAGAACATCGCTCAGCATGCCGTGCTCAAGGTAGTCGGAGATTACCGCTCGGCTTCCAATTCCTTCGTCCTGACGGTAAACGAGCAAGACCGCGTTCTCGAGTTGGGTTCTGATGAGATTCGGGGGCTAGAGCTATACCGACGCGTCTCGAAGGAACGAGAACCTCATCTATTCACCTCTGGTGATTTTTCCTTTGAGCTGATGGTGTTCGATCTGCGTCCGAGCGCCGAGGCGGAATACCAACTGAATCCGGTTGATAAGGACCTGATCAAGAACCATCGGATATACCTATATCGCGACGGCGTTCGCGTGCTTCCATATGGCGATCCCGACGACGATTGGCTGCAACTTGACACCATTCGAGGGACAATGGGGGCCAACCGGGTTCTGGGTAACGACCAGACTATTGGCTTTGTCTATATCTCTCAGGAGGACAATCCTGAGCTACGCGACAAGACCAATCGCGAGGGCCTGATTGATTCGGGCGGCGCCTACAGAGATTTTCTTCACTTGCTGCAACTACTCATCAACTACTTGCGGAAAGGTGACTTTAGCCGCTATCTGCAGGAGTCGCGCCAGAGATCTGACGCAAAAAAGCGCCGTTCCATCGACGCCCTCGAGCAACGCCTCGAAGAAGTGCGAATAAGCGTTCAAGACGCTCCCTCAGCCAAGCGCGCCCTGGACAATTTCATTGCCGCCTACTCGATAGAGCGGGAGTTTATGCAGGCACGCGTCGAGCAGTCTGAGGACCTTGCTGGCGTCGGCCTCTCGGTCGAAACGGCGTCGCACGACGTCATTGCTGCGTCGAATCAAGCCTACAAGGACGGGCTTCTGCTGGTCCAGCAATTGGGCGGCGAGCTGGGACTAGGGCATGATCTCACGGTCCGTGCCAAAGCGTTATCAGAGACCTTGTCTTTTGTGGTTTCACGCCTCCAGGACGTACAGGGTCTATTCGTATCGAGCCGCAAGCGCCCCAAGGCTCTCAGTGTCGCTCAGTACGTGAAGAAGATTAGGTCGATTTATTCTCGGACTTTGGCTGAAGCCGGAATCGACTTCGAGATAAGCGGCGACGAGAATCTTGATTATGTCGCCCACGAGCCGACGTTGCTCCAAGTGTTCCTGAATCTCACGGACAATGCGGTCTATTGGCTGAGGGTCGCCGATGTGGCGGAGCCTCGCATCACGGTGACTATCGACTCGAAACAAAGGGAGGTGATTTTCAGGGATAACGGCCCTGGAATAGCCGCGCTTGATATGCCCTATGTCTTTGAGCCCTTCTTTTCCGCAAAGGGCGACGAAGGGCGCGGCTTAGGGCTGTACATCGCTCGTCAGGTGGCCGCTCGCGATGGACTTAGTTTGGAATTGGTCGAGGAGGTCGAAGTCGATCAGCGCGGTCGTGTCCCAGCCACCTTCAGATTGAGGGGCTCAGAATGACCGCAACCGCCATGGATGTTGTACGCGGCGCTGCAGTTGTGATTGACGATCGCATCGGACAGGAGAGCGATATCGACGACCTGCTGAAGCAGCTCGACGACGAGGCGATCCCTACAGTGAAGCTGAAGAGACTGCCCCCGCCGGAGTCGCTGGTTCATTGGAAGCAGTTCGCGCTGATCGTGATGGACTGGGCACTGACCGACGTCGATGATGAGTCCGAGATTGAAATTCCGGCCGGAGTGCCGGTCCCGTCTACTCTCTCCCGAGAGATCATCGACCGAAACATCGCCTTCATTGCTGCGCTCCTCGAGCAAACTGCACTACCAGTATTCATTGCTACGAACGAGTCACTCGACGAGGTAAGGACCTCCTTGCGCGAAGGCCTCGAGACGGACTTTCCGGTTTACAACGAGCGGGTGCATGTATTCAGCAAGAGTGAGCTGAAACCTGACCTCTTCGAAACCATCGGCAGCTGGGTTTCCTCCCGGCCGGCCCTCACAGTCCTTAACGCGTGGCGCACCGCTTACGTTGATGCCGAAATCAATGTCTTTCACCAGTTCTCACGAGCGCAACACGATTGGGTGGCGTCTATTCAACGAGCCGCGGCAGCTGATGACGCGGAGCTTCCGGTCATGATGCGCGACCTCATCGCGGCAAACGTATTGAACCGAATCGGGCCGCTCAAGGTGATACTCGGCGATGTGGCTCCTGACGGTGCGCTCGACGACGCGAGCTCGCTTCGCCGAGTCTTGCACTACAGCGCTGTGGTGCCCGACAGCTCTTTGGCTACGTCTGAGGCGAGCACGGGCGATTTGTTTGTGGTCGATGGAGCATCGGAGCCCTTCGAACGGATTCGCATCCTTCTGACTCCCGAGTGCGACCTGACGCTTAGAGACAAGACCTGGCGCTTCACGACGCTGACAGCAGTTCGTAATCCTCGGGCGTCGAAGCAGTCGAAGAATCGAGCGGCAGAGGCGTGGAAGTTGTCGAGGTCACGCGACCTGTTCCTGACCGTAAATCTTCTGACAGAAGACTGCGCCGAGTACGATATTGCGGTCAACGAGTGGACATCCGAGGCTGTCACGCCAACGAAGACGCCCGACGAGTTCGTCATCTGGCCCGGCCACAAGAGGATTGGCAGACTCCTACCTCCCTACTCGAGCTTCCTGCAACAGAGTTTCGCCTCGGTGGCTATACGCAAAGGCATGCCTCGGCTCCCAGCGGACCTGTATGCCGCTGCGGTCGCTGAGGCGGAGTGACGAGTAGGCAGACGTGAACTGCGGTACAGCGGACGATCCGTGCTGGCCCTCCCCAATCGCCACGAGAAGCGATTAGGGTGCCGCGCGCACTCGGCCACCGGGCTCCGCGGGCCCATCCGCGGGGAACGGTCGGAGGGTAGAAGATGTAGGCGCTAGTCGCGGGTCAACGATGGCCGACCTCGACCTCTATTCGCGGTGAGCGCGCGCCAGTGGACTAAAGGCTTAGGCCGCGACCAGATTCAGGCGCCCGACCTACTGACCCGGCTACTGGCCACCTGTACGCGCCGCGCGCCGCGCGCCGCAACTCCGCCTGAGCCGCGCGCACGGCATCCTGCATCGTCAACTCCGGTGTGCCGCGCTGCATCGACTCGACGAGATGCTCGCGGGCGTCGATATCCGTCCGCGCGACCACGATCGCGAGGTTGTGCACCCGCCCGCGGGTGAGGCCCACGTACAGTCCCGCCGCGTCCACATCCGGCCCGACCACGGCCGCATCGGCGGTGTCGCCCTGCACGCCATGCACCGTCGACGCGTACGCGAGCTGCAGATGCTCCCGCGCATACTCGGCAGACACTCGCCGCAACTCGCCGCTGTCGCCAACTGACACAAGATCGACGAACTCCTCGCCGATGCCGCGCACGATCCACTGCGCACGATTCTCGACGCCCGTGAGCCGGTCGTTGCGGCGAGTCTGGACCGTGTCGCCGACGAGGATGCGCTGCTCCCCCATCCCCCACGCGACGACGCCGGGATCCAGCTCGCCGTGATCGACTCGCCTCTGCTGGATCGCGTCGTTGATGGCATCAGCCTCAGCGTTGGTAGCGGACACCAACGTCACCCGCTTGCCACGCGCGTGCCACTCCAAGTAGGCGCCGACCATCCGCTCACGGGCTGCATCATGATGAGCAACTCGCTCGACATGCCCGCGCTCCGCCAGCTCGCCGGCGACCGCGAACGCGCCCTCACGGTCGCGCGCGTCTCGCAACCGGAGAGTGAGCGCCGCGTACTCGGGATCGCGGAACCGGTGCACCGTATCAAGCTCAACCGCGGCGTTCGCGTGCCGAATCGCCGAACCCATCGCACCGGAGTGCCCCACCGGCATCGCCTGGTACGGGTCCCCGACGAACGCGACCCCTCCCCCCTGCTCGATCGCGAGCTCGACGAGGACGTTCGCCGTCTGCAGATCGACCATGCCGGCTTCATCGACCACGATTCGATCGCGAGCACGGAACACGTACTGCGCTGGCCCGCCATACGTGATACCCGTGCTGGGATCGATCTCCCCCACGCGTAGTCGTGTCCACACCTTCGCGCCGGCCTGATCGGCACCCCACCGGTAGCCGTGGTCGGCGAGCAGTGCATGAATGCTGGATGCCGCAGCCCCGACCTCGCGAGACGCCACCGACGCCGCTTTCCGGGTCGGCGCGACGACGAGCATCCGCCGCCGTTGCGCCCCGAGCGCGGCGAACGCAGCACGCATCATCGTCGTTTTGCCCGTGCCAGCAGGGCCGGTGACCGTGACGAGCCCGTCGGTCCCTGCGATCGCGCACGCCGCAACGCGCTGCGAAGTATCGAGTGTTGAGTTGTCCTCGTTCGGCGCGAAACGATGCAACTCGTTCGGCAGGAGCGAGCGGCCCGGCTGGGCGAGCACGTCAAGGCGTCCGTCGAGACGCACCTTGGCCCGCACCGTCTCGGTGGCCATGAAGGCCTTAACGTGCGCGGGCGGAACCTCTGCAACGAGCCGATACACGGCCCTCGCGGCGCGCGCTGTGATCTCGGCAATCACACTGTCGAGCTGATCACGTGGCTCAACGATGCCGGTGCGTGAGAGCGCGCGCGTCGCGCCGGCGCGGATGTCAAAGGTGCTGAATCGCCCGCCACATGATGTGGATCGTTCGTCCGCATCCACGATCGCCGCTGCAGCGAGCAGATCGAGATCGAGGGCAGGCAGGTCTGTCGCGGCGACGGCGATCGGCGCACGCGCCGTGATCAAGCTCGGATCGATCGCCGCGATCTCGTCGCGGACGCGCGACTCCCACGACACCTCGTCGAGGTCGGTCGGCTTGTTCGGTCGCGCCACCGCCCAGGCGCGCCGGTCGATCTGATGGAGCACTTCGACGCTCGGCGCCGATCCCCCGTGCACAGCCGACCACTCCGCTATCAGACGCGCCCGGTTCGTCTCGATCTGCGACGACCGGCGGGAGAGCGGGCGGACGGCGCTGGCGAGTTCGCCGATTTCCCCCGCGCCGTCGATTCTGTACCCATGGCGCGCAAGGGCGGCGATCCACGCGGGGTCTGTACGGGCCGCGAGCTCGCCTTCGGCGTTGATGACCGTGTGTAGCTTCATCGCGACGCGGGAGTCGAGGTTCGACCACTTGCCGTCCGCGCCGAGCACTTTGATGTTCAGCCAGAGGTGTCGGTGGATGTGCGGGTCGAGCGCCCGGGACCGGCGGTGCTGCAGCTCGACGACCTCGATGCGCGTGATCTCCTCGCGGAGGAGCCCACCGTGCCCGCGTCGCGCGTTGAGCTCGGTATGCCAGGTGAGCAGGATGCGCTCCCGCAGCCGGTCTTGCAGCGCCTCGAACTCGGCAGCGAGCTCGGGATGCAGCAACGCCGCGATGCTGTAGGACTTCGGGTGGTTAAGCGTGGCGTCGAGCACCAAGTCCGCGTCAGGGCTCAACCGCTGGTGGCCTCGCTCCTCCCCCGTGACCGGGTCGTGCCCAGTGAGCCAGACACGAAGGCCGCCGGCCGTGAGTTGGTCTGTCGTGATGACGCCGTTGTCGACGATGAACCGAGAGACGGTTGAATCGGATGCTGCGCCATACGCCCCGAGCGCTTCGGTGCCCGTCGAGTAGGGCAGGTGGGCGTCGCACGTGCCCTCGAGAGCGTACGAGATCGCGTGCCGAACCCCGCGGGATTCAACACCCCTCTTCCATCGCTCCAAGCCTCCCCGCATGACGCCAGGGTAGGTCAGGTTTTCGCGGTTATCCAGGGATTTTTCTGCGTTGCAGGTATCTGTAGCCAAGCGGTTTCAAAGGGTGTCGCCCACCATTGGTGCCTGCGTGCATCGCTTATGTTCTTCGCCTCGCGGTGTTCCAAGGGGATGATCGGTCATCGTGCCCGTGCTTGCCAGGGGAGGTGTCCTCTATCGCGCATCGTCACGTACCGGTCTACCGCGAATCGAGTTCGGTGAGCGAGGAAACGGCTCGGGAGGTTCGGCAACGATACGGCGCAGGACAATTGCCTACCGGCTTGCAGGCTCGTCGTCACCAGCCCGGTGCCGATGACCTCGCGAACCCGAGGCGGCAGTCGAGACGGACCTGCCAGGTGGAGGACGCGAGCTCTGCGGAGTGAGTCACGGTGTGGTATTCGCAGCCCTCGCCAGAAACCCAAGATGCTCGTGCAACGCGCTTACGGCTCGGCCGGTGAACGCCTCCTGCCCCTCCACTGTCGGGACGTACTTCCCATGAGCACCCACCCGGGCGGGCATCTGCAGCGGCCGCGGCCGCGGCATGACGAAGATCGACGTCGCGCGTGCTCGCGAGGCCAACCCGGCGGGCGAGTCTGCTGCGTCCATCGGTCGTGGCTTTGGATACAGTCCTCACACCATTGCTCGCGTTGTCCGAGACTCGTGACGCCGACGGCGGGCGGCGAGCTTGTCGATGGCGTCGGCCGTGGATGCTCCACGACGACAGCGCGCTGCGGGTCGATTGCACGACCCGACGATGCGCTCCGTCTAGCTCATCTAGCCGAGCTCTCGCAACACGGCTCGTGCCGGCGAATAGCCCAGGCTCAGAACTGTGTTCAGCGCGGCGCGAGCGAGGCTGGGGTTGCTGCCTGCGACGGCGCGGGAGACGTCAACGAGCTGAGCAGCGAAGGGCGGTGGGAATCGGGTGCCCTGCATCAGGTGATTAGCGACTCGCAGATAATCGGCCGGATAGTAGTCGTGCGGGAAGTCCTCTAGGTCGTAGTAGTCATGGAGTACGTCCTCGTCGACGGCGACCGTAGGACCGCCCGTGAAAAGTTGAGCCGCTCGCTCAACGTCGATGTTGGGGAGGGTCAACCAGCGCAATAGAGCCCGTTGCTCATCTGGCGCGATAGCCGGTTGCCCGTCGATTCGGTGTTGCCAATGACCGAACAGGAGGTCCTGAAAGGTCGCGTCGCTTCGATCGAAGTAGTGCGCGACAGCGCGAATCCACCGGGCTCTGATGTTGGGCTCCGCGTGCGTCAGGAAGGCATCGGGCCACTCGGAGTCTTCCGGACTCGAATCAAAGGCGAAACACACCGCATGGGTCTGTAGGTAGTACTCGACTAGCGAAGGAAGCGATGCGGCGACCTGCCCCCAGCCAACGCGGATCTGTTCTCGGAATCGCTGGCGCATCGACCCCGACCTGAGCCCTCGTACCAGCAGACCTGCCCACAGCGTCAACGCCTGCGGCGTGTGGTCAAGAACAGCGAGTCGGGGCGCAAGATGTTCCTCGAACCACTCCGGCGCGCGGTACGCGATGTGCGGCGCGTACTCGGCCACCATCATTGGGCTCGGATCCGCTGGGTTGTCAACCTGCCCATTGAGGAGCAGGAGAAGGCCCGCCGTGCCCTCGTCCGTGAGTCTCGCCTCGTCGCCGTCTTGATCAGCCGCGCGGAGCAGAGTCTCCGTGTAGTGGTGAGCCAGCGAACCGCGATCCGAGCTTCGGGCCTCGGCAGGGTTCGTCGACGGCGCATGCGAGTGCTCATGCGTGCACAGCATCCACAGACCGAGGAGAAGGCGCGCCCTCTCGACCGGGTTGGTAAGCGGGCCGCCCAGCTGATTGTCGGGGTACGCGGTCGCGAACACGATCCGTGCGGCTACGAGCTGGGGATTCTCCGCCTTCGCGTGCATGCGCTCAAGAATCTCGCCAGCAATCCACGCGTCCCGGCGAACGAGATCCTGGATCACGGTCCGCCAGGCCGCATCGTTCTCTAACCCGGCGGCGACCATGGCATCTAGGACATCAAGGTGACGGCTCGGCCACTTCTCGAGATACGCACCGAGTTCGCGGAGCACCCGTCCATTCGAGTACTCATCACTGAGCTCGTCCGAATCTGCGAGTGCAGCGACCAGAGCATCGGGGTCAAGTTCAACAAAGATTCCCTCCGCCTCTTTCGACGGCTCGGGGTCGCTGAGTCTGAATCCGGCGGTGAGATTCGGAGCCGGGTCGGGCTCGAACCCCTGTTCCCGCTCGTACTCAGTCCGGAGGTTGCGCACCTGCTCATCGTCCGGGGCGACGCTGTTGAGCCACACGAGGACGTTGTAGCGCGCGTAGACGGTGATCTCGTCGTCTTCGGGCACCCCGCTCGCGGCCTGGATGTACTCGACGAAGGCCGCCTTGGCAACGTCGCCCGAGTTGGGGTATGCGAACTTGATGAGACGGAATACCTCGGAGCGGCCACGGAAGTCGAACGGCAGACCCCGTTGGATCAGCAAACTCAGCAGAGCCTCGCCTTCTGAGCTGCGCGCCTCGGCGAGTGCGTCGATAGCGAGCCGGCGATTCATCTCCGACTGATCGTCGAGGAGCCGCAGGGCCTCGGTGGTGCCGTGGTTCTGCACCGCCTCCCGGAGCAGATCGCGGCCCATGTCGACCACGAGGATGTAGGCGTCGTCGCGCAGGGAGCGGCCAGCATCCTCGACTTGCTGCCGTCGCACCGAGATCGCCTCGGGTCGTTCGCGACCAGTGAAGAACGCGTCGGTTGTCTCGACGGTACGGATGAGATTGAGGATGGCGGTTAGGAGGTGGCCACGATCCTTCAGCGCGGGCATCAGTCGCGGCCACGCGTCCTTGAGGAGCGAGGTCCTCCACCGGAGCCGCAGCCGCGTCTCGAGCGAGTCAGCCCAGAGCCCCCAGCCGCTCGCGACCTTCATTCGGAGGGTCGGTTCAAGAAGGTGGACGAGGAGGCGCTCGGCTGTCTCCGGGTTGTTCTCGACGATGCGCGGCACAAGTGCTGACAGCCGGCCGTCATCACGTCCGAGGTCTGCGGCAGCGAGCACGAAGACGAGCTTCCGGTGGGCTTGTGTTCCGTTGAAGTCGCCGTAGAGCTTGTGCCAGATCTGAAACCACAGGTGCTCGTGCATCCGGCCCTCGTGGGCGGCGAGCACCGCGAGGAGGGTCGCGCCATCGTCGTCGTCGATGGATGAGCGGATCCACTGGGCCCACTCCTTAGTCTCCAGTGATGGGTCGACCTCATCAGAGAAGGCTTTGTCGAGCACTCCAATGCCGTCCAGCGCTCGGAGCCACTCGGTGGCGGCGGCATGCGTTCGGAAGTGGCGGGCGAGCTCGGGATCAGACAGTATCCATCTGGCTGCGTCCGTGTCGGCTTCCGCTGCCTCGACGCCGGCCTCCACGAACCGCCCCACCGCGTCGAAGCGTTCCGCGGCGTCGGCGGTGACCCGTTGGCGCCAGCTCTGGAGGAACGCCGCGAGGGCGCCGTATTGGTCGTCCGGCGTAGATGGGAACGGTATCGGTGTGATGTCCAGTCGGTCCCAGAGCTCACGGTCGGACGTGCTCTTGTCGAAGGCCAGCCGTCGCGTGCCGGGCGGGAGCGCCCTGTTGAGGTATTGGACGATGGAGTCCTCGGCGCTGTAGCCGATGAGGACGATCGTGTAGCGCGCGAACATTCGGGTGAGGAACTGGGTTGCCCAGCCTTCAGTGATGTAGGCGCGTCCGAAGTCCTGGTCGGTCAGTACCATGCGGGTCGCGGGCGGTGGGTCGACGACGCCGTGCAGGTGCACGAGGCCAGAGAAGTCGTCGCCCAGCGGCAGTGTGGGCGCGACGTAGGGGGTCGTGGGGATGGAGAGCTCGGCCGCGGCGGCCTCGAAGAGGAGGTCAAAGTTGGTGGTGACGAGCCTGGGCGTGTTGCCCTGCGCTGTCGCGATCTGCCAAATGTCGCGGTGGTAGTCGTTTGGCGTCACGGCAACCTTGAGCCGCGAGCTCACGCGGCTGTGGATGTCGCCGCTGATCTCGTTGAGCTTGCCCATGACGACGTCGAACTGGACGGGAATGTTCTTGTCCTCGGGGACCAGGTCGGGATGCCCCAGTGCGGTCGCGACGTGTCGGGCGAGCCCTCGGAAGCCGGGGAGTTCGGAGGGCGGTGCGGATGAGACGCCGGCCCCGCAGAAGAACACGAGCTTGTTCGCGGTGAACGCGTCCTCGATGACGCGGGGCAGCGTAACGCCGTGGGAGGTCCATTCTGGTCGAGTCACGCCAACCCCTTCTGTATGCCTCTGGATTTGACCACGGTCGTGTTGAGTCTCGACATTCCCCGCACGGAATGCGTCGTCCGGTCACATCGCGCCCGGCGACGAGACGATGGGGCCTCTAGTCGCGAGTGGCCACGAATGCGTTCAACCGTCTCGCGCGACGGATCGGGTAGCGGAACTCCGGCGGATAGACCCCGCGCTCGGGGCTGGCCACCCGCATCCAGGCCTCCTCATCGAGAAACGCGCACCAGTCCTCGCTCGACTCGATTTCCGTCAGTTCCTCAGTCCACTCATCAAGATCTGCGGAGGCAAGATAAACCGCCCCCTGAACCCCGTGGCGAAACTCCTGAGTGCGGTCCTCAAGCCGAGAGTTCACGTCACCGCGAACATAGCGCGCACCGGAGGCGACGTCTCGTGCCACCTGCGCCGCACTCTCCACAAACGGCGAGAAGCTGTACTGCCCGACGAAGGTGAAGCCGTAGACGAGCGGGGCGCCGTCGAGTGTCAGCTGACCGCAGGCGAGGCGAGTCGTACCGTTCGGTCGGCGCGAGTTCAGCCATTCCTCGGCCGCGGCGAAATCCGTTGGCTCTTCGGCGTGCAGGCGCGCCCCCACTCCCGGCTGGTTGCGGAGAGGGAACCCCGTCCACTCACCCAGCTGGTCACGGTGAACTATGTCGGGCGCGATGCTCCAGAAGGCGTGCAGGATGTCGAGCATCACCGCGACGATCTCCCGCCCCTCGACCGTCGCGACATAGGACGGTCGCAGGGCGCGCGTTCCCTTGTGGAGCTTCGCGTCCACGTCTGTGGGGATATGGGCCCACTGCGCGTATGTCCGCAGCCCGTGCATCCCACCGATCAGGCTTGTGTCGTCATCAGGTCTCACGACGTGAAGCACGTGCTCGACGACATTTCGGGCGTACTTGGCGGCGTCGATGAGCCCCGCGGTGCCGTATTGCGTGATCAACGCCTCGTAGGTCGCGGAGTCCGCGACGCGCCTAGAGAGCGATTCATTGAGCTGCTGCACGCTCGTCAGGAACGCCCGCACCGGTGATCCGAGCTCGTCAACGTCGCCGCTCTTGGCCGTGAGTTCGTAGTAGGCTGCCACGGCGAGCTGGATGTCGCGCATCGTTGCGCGCAGGGGACCGAGCTCGTCCCTGGTCAGCCGAAGAGTGCTACGTGAGGTCGTCATGAGTTCAAACTAGCGGCCCGGATCTGGAGCTCAGCAATCTCGGTTTGTACCGCATGTCGCCCTCCTGCTTTTCGACCTGCTTGACGCGACCTCGAACTGCTCGATGAGCACTCCGAGTACATCAAACGCATGATCATCAAGCTCGATGCACCTATCGGACGGCGGGTCTACGTGATCGCCGATCTCAGCGATGGACGACTTTACGTGGGCTCGGCGTCCGGCGAGGCGATTGGGCTCTGGCAGCGATGGTCGGGCTACGCGCACCTGAAGAATCTAACCGGGGGAAACCGCGAACTCGAGCGTATGCGTAGCGATCTCGGCGACGCCCATATCGTCGGGCACTTCCAGTACTCAATCTTGGAGATCTTCGACCCGAAGACGAAGGCGGAGGTCATCCTGGCCCGCGAGTCATTCTGGAAGCAGGCGCTCGATTCTCGCCATCCCCATGGGATGAACGCGAACTGACGACAGTGCGTCGCGTCGACGGTGACAGATGCGCTCAGCCCATTGTGTTCTCATGGCGCACGACGGAGAAGCTCGCTGCGGCGCATATGCGGCCCGTAGGTCTTGAAGACGCTCTGGCGACGCGGGGCAGTCGAGACCGTGGCTTAGACGTGGTGAGCTAATTGGCCGCAGCACAGGTAGAGCACCAATCGGCCCCGGCCTGCCGCCGCAACCGCTATCAATCAGATAGCCGCCACCCCCGGCAAGTGGCTATAAACGCGTGCGACGCGGTCCGGCTCAGTACTGCGCTCGAGTAGTGCCCGGTAGGGATCACTTGCGCACGGTCGGATTCGTCGCCGGCGGCGGTTTGCTGGGTCGGCCGCCTAGACGGTCAGCTTGCGGCGGAAGCCATCGGGCGCCGATGAATCCTTGCCTTCACCATCAATCACGCCGGCGATGTACTCGCGAAGAGCTGGGTCACACACGTACACGTATGTGCCGCGCATGCCCCTCGTCAGAAGAACGCCATAGATGTTCCGGATGAACTCGAGCAGGTCGTGATCGGAGTAGTCGATCCCGCGTTGCTTGTTATTCTCCTTGCCCTTCGCATCGCGATACGAGCCGCGGTCGATAAAGAGCCGTCGCGAGTGCGGGTCGTAGCGGAGGTCATTGCCGATGATCACGCCTGCGTAGTTGAGGTCGTAACCCTGGACCGTATGAATCGACCCAACCTCATGGATTGAGGCGGGACTGTTGATCCAGTCCTTTGCTTGGCTATTCCAGCGAAGGCTCAGGCCATCCAACTCAATATCGAACGCCTCCTTGTCGCGATTGCTCTTCCACTCCCATGCATAGCCCGCGATCAGGCGCGCGAGGCCATGCTCTGCATTGCGGTCGATGATTTCGCGCCGCATCGCCGCGAGGTTGTCGAAGAACCTCAGGTCGTAGTCGCCAAAGTCAGGTCGCTCGCTCGCCCGAGACTCGCCATGCAGGACGTCGCGCATGAACTGCACGTAGTCGGCGCCCGCGCGAACGCGCATCTGGGTGGACAGCGGGTACCGGCGATGCGTCGACTTCGCCTCCTCGACAAGTGATCGGAGCAAACTCTGTGGCAAGTCAGCCGGCCGCACGGTCTGCTCGGCGTCAAGCAAATAGATCTGTTGCCGACTCTGAGTGCGGATCCAATCCAGCTGCGTCTTTGACGGATCATCGGCGCCAAAGAGCTTCTCGTTGATCGTGATGAATCGCTTGTTGTTTACACCGGAGGACTGGTTCGCCCGCTGATTCAGGCGATGGGTTTCGTCTACGATCAGGAGGTCCCACCGCTGATCAGATGCCCCAACATCGAAGGGCGTGAGGATCTGTCCCTCGACGACCTTCGGCGTCTTCTTGAACACACGCTTGATCGACTCGCGCAGAGACTGCTGAGGCACGACGAACCCGATCCGAAGGTCTGCGAGCAGCGCGCGATTCTCGGGGACGAAGAATTCGGCGAACATCGAGTCTGGTTCGATTTCGTCTGCATCACTGTGGTCGCGGATATCCGCGAGGAGCTTCATCAGGAAGATCGCGATGATGGTCTTGCCCGTCCCAGGCTGACCCTCGATGACGCTTGTGGACGAAGCCCCGGTCTCGAGATCGGAGAGTAGCCCTTCCACAATGTCCTCGACGGCGCTTGCCTGTTCCGGCGTGAGCACTTTGAACGGCGACAGCTTGAAGAGGTCGCTGTTCTCAATCTCAGGGATGCTGCGCTGAAAGATTCCCTCTGTTCGCAGCTTCTCGAAGATGTCGCGAAAGCTCTCCCGGTACAGGTCGCGCTCGTAGTACCGAGCATCGATGATGCCCTCGTTGCCGTTCATCACGGTGAACTGGCCGTCGCCGGCGAGCCAGCGAATGAGGTGAGATTCCAGATCGAGGCACGCCGACTTGTTGAAGGTGTCGTCGATAACGACGCGAACGCTCCGGAATGCGCTCTTGGCGGGGTTCGCGACATGCTGGCGCATTCGCGCAGCGGCGTTGACTGTCTCACCGACGTAGACGGACCCGGCCCCCGACGAGTTGGCACCATCGAGCACGTATACGACCGGCCAGTTTCTGAGGCGCTCGTCGCCGGCCACCCAACCCGCGATCGCGCCCGGCGTGAGATTCAGTCGCTCGATCTCAAAGGGCGTCATACTTTGTGCTCCGTCCCCGTGCACGATCGGCCGGGTACTTATCCCCAGTGGCAACAAGCTTCTCGAGCACGATTTCGTCGAGGTCGACCCCGAGCCGCGCAGCGAGCAGTATGCAATAGGTCACCACGTCGGCGAGCTCGGCGCGCACCAGCGCCTCATCCGCATCGTCACTCCACTGGAAGCACTCCAGTAGCTCACCCGCCTCGATCGCGATGCTCTTCGCGAGGTTCGCAGGAGTGTGGAACTGGGCCCAGTCACGCTGTCGAACGAACTCGTCCAGCGCCTTGCGAACCCGCTCACTTGTCACACTTGCGACCGTAGCAGGACACGCGGCTCAGCCTCCGCCCAACGGTTAGTTGCCCTTCCTTAGCCGTCTCGACTGCTCCACTAGCGTGTGGAGCAAAGCGAGCAGCGTGGTTACGGGGAGCAGGATGGCCGGATCCCCGGAAGTGCAAGTTCGGCTTCATGAGACGCTGGTTCGCTCGGGCCTGCGGGGACACCTCGCCTCGCTGGACGGACTTCTACCGACGTTTGAGGCTTTCGACCACGTCGATTGGCCCCACGCGCTCGCGGGACTCCGCGCTACCCGATTCGCACAGTTGATCGCGGAACACGACCGATACGAAGGCGGTATCCGGCAGATCCTGCTCGGTTCCGCCGATAGGCTCGGCTTCAACTTCGAGTCAAGGATGCGCGCGATGGCGATAGTCAGGAACCTGGTCCAGGGACATCAGAATGTTCAAGCACACCCAACGAACGTGGAAGGGTATGTGCAGATCCTCCTTGACGAGTCAGGGCGGCCGCTGGTCCATGTGAGCACCTGGGGCTCTGACAACCGAAAGACCGCGAAGAAGCAGAGCCAGGTCATCCAGTTCGACGAGAGCTCTGCGGGCGAACTAGTGAGGTACTTCGTGCGCGCGTTTGGGCCTAACGTGCTGTCCTAGCGAGTCGTCCCACTCGCGCCAGGTCGCGATCACCGTTTCCGCTACCCACTCAGGACTCTCGTGCTCCCAAAAGCGGAGCACGGTCCATCCCAGCGCTGTGAGCTCGGCGGTGACCTGCACGTCGCGTTCCCGATTCCGTGCGAGCTTAGGTCCCCAGTAGGGCGCGTTCGTCTTCGGCTGCACCCCGTGCAATGGACATCCGTGCCAGAAGCAGCCATCGATGAAGATGGCGACCCGCCGCCGAGAAAACACCATGTCGGCGCGACCGCGCAGGGTCGGGACGGGGCGCGCGTCCACGGTGTAGCGCAGCCCGGCAGCGTGTAGCAAGCGCCGCACACGCAACTCGGGCTGTGTGTCTCGCCGTCGATTCGCGACCATCGTGCGCCGCGCGGCTTCACTTGACGCCCAGGACTCACCCATCCATTCAAGGTAATCGACGGATGACTTGCGGAGCAGGCCCGACCAGGTGGATTCGCGGTGGGCCAGGGCGCAAGCCCTCAGTACGAGTTGTCGGGGATTATCCCCTCCTGCGTACTACGCTCGAGGATACGGGCGAGACGAAGCGCCTGCCGATCGGTAGGCATCGCCTTCTTCATCGCCAGTTGCACCAGGGCCACGTCTGTCGGACTCAGGACACCGGCGCGCGTGCCCTCGGTCAGCACCGCCTCCCACGTCGTCGGCGCCACCTTGATGACCCGGGAGAGCGCCTCGAGTCCCGAATCTATCTGTCGCTCGCGCTTGGCATCGACGAGGCGGCTGCGCTCCTCCGCCACACCTAGGAGATCTCCCGCGATCGAGGCCGGCAGCTCGACGCGACACCTCTTCGCGGCATCCCACGCGGCCTGCTGTTTCGCCCATTGAGTGACGTTCGCTTGGGGTCTGTCGTCGGCGGTCAAGACGAGTTGCATTCGATGCGCGACTTCGGTCAAGGCGTCGCGGCTCACCTGTGACAGGCCCTGTCGACGCCATACCGATTCGAAGTCGTACTTCTGGTCAGGAAAGCGGATCGACAGCTCGTACGCGAATCGAGACATCGCGTACGTCACGATGTTCGCAAGGTAACCGGTCTCGTACCATTCAGATTCCAGGACAGCTTCCCGAATGTCGCTGAACATGATTGCTTTGCCGACGCCGATGCGAAAGTATGCGTCGCCGATCTGATCAGGATCCTTGTCCCAGAGCTCGGAAGCGACTTTCGCATAGGCCATGAAGTTGCTCTGCGCGCCCTTGCTGACCTCGTGAGGTCGCTGCGACCAGCTGAATGCGAACTTCGCCCAGTCCGTCTTTGTCAGCCTCTGCTTCTTTGGATACTCGAGCTCGAACCGCTTCACCTCGGCAGGCGTGCCCGCGTTTCGCTGGTTCTCCCACTGACCACGCGCGCGTTCGTAGAACCACTTTGTCTGGTACAGATGTCCTTCCTTTGCAGGAGCCATAACGCGTCGGCTGATCTGCTCAAGCCGAATATGGAATGGGCTGTTGGAGAACAGATCCGCCTCACTAACAGCATTCTGGCTGTTGGCGAATCGCGAGATTGACGCGACCATCTCAGAGGCGGTTTCGGGTTCGACCGTAACGAGTTTCATCGCCACGTACACGTCATCGACCTTGCGTCCTGCCGCGCCTCGCATGAAGTGAGCTAGCGATGCGGTGGTCTGTCCGCCATTCACGATCTGCCAGTTGTGAAGGCTTCGTATGCGCGTCCCTCCGGAGCCTTCGATGAGTTCCACACCCGTCGCGGTAGTCGTCAGACCGTTGTTGTACGCGAGGAACATGTCCGGCTGGTGCGTAAGTGTTCCCTGAATGCCTCGATTCACCTTTCCCCGTGCGCTCAAGAAGGTCCGAACATTGGACTCGAGTAGCTGACTGCCGTATTCGGCGTATACGTCGGCGAGGAGCTGACCGGGCAACACAGCGAGGTAGGACTTGGCTCGTGAATCGCTCTCAGAGCCAACAAGACATGGCAGGCCGTCCGGCAACCATTTTGTCAGATCCACTTCGAACTCGTCCTGGCCAGACTCGGAGGTGCTGAGGTCCTCGAAACGACGAAGATCCCAGATCGAGTAGGACGCGGGCCGCCCACACACCTCGTCGCTTGGAATCGATCGCAGACGCTCGCTCATGACGCCATCAGTGGCCAGGATGAACTTAAATCGTTCTACTCGATGAAGTGAGTTTCGATGCTCGCGCGACAGAAGGTCCTGGAAGTAGCGTGCGTGCTCTGCTTCTGCAGAACTTATCTCGAGGGCGTCGATCAGGTAGCCGTCCTCTGACTGTTCAATGAATGCGCGCGCGGACGCGAACGCCGCTTCTGCTTCAGTCTTGGTCAGGGTGTTGCCGGGTTGGTTGTAGAACGCCGAACAGAGGACGATCAACGAGCTGTCGGCGGGGTCCTCGGCATATCCGAGCAACCGGAGTTTCCGGCGATTGCGGCCCGTGCACTGCAACGCGATGATCGTAAGGTCGAGCGCGACCTCAGCCTCCTCTAGCCGGTCCGCGACTTCCTCGCCAAACGCGGTGAGCTGAAATCCCGCGTTGCCGTGCGCTCGCAGGGTGATCGCGTTCGAGAACTCGTCGTAGAACTCTGACATGCGATATCTACTCCTCGAGGTCGTTGGCCCAGAATGACTGGGTCTCGAAGTGGGTGACTTGGTCGATGTCAATCAAGTAGCGGACGCCAGATATCGGAGCGGGCACGGCCTCGGCGCGTACTCGCGGAAAGTCGTCGGCGATCTCGTACCACCGCCACTCGCCGATATCGAATCGCCACTGCCGGTAGTACGGGTCAGACGCATCGAGCCCGACGGCCGCAAGAGCCTGCGTGAAGAAGTCCTTCGCTTGCGAATCTTCGCTTACCCATGTCTGTAGTTCTTCAATCAGGCTCAGGAGCGAGGTCCCTTCACCATCGACGCGGCGGTCCAACTCCAGCACAGCGAGTCGCAGATCCTCGCCGCGCGGATCCAGCTGATCGAGATTGGAGATCTGCAGCCTGTGATTCTGACGCCGAATGGACTTCACTTCAACACACTTCTCGCCAGGGAGAACGAAGTCCTTCGCGGCTCGATATGGCCCATGCCAGGCGCCCAGCGCTGTCGCTGGGCCGTAGCCAGCGTCACGGAGTTCGCCGAGGAGCACCAGTTCGGCAAACAGACCGCGGAGGGACGATTCGCTGAGTTGAGCACGATCCTTCGCGAGCATCATCTTGAACTCGTCAAAAGTGTCCACCATGGCGTCTAGGGCGGCCGCCGGGTCGGTCACCCCGGATGTCGATTCAAGGAGGGAATCAATGAGCGAACTGAACATCGGAGTGCGCCCCTTCGCAACCGACTCGAATCTCACATAGGTCTGATCGTCGCCGGACCTATCGACCACCACGGCGATCCCCTTCGTTCCTGCGATGTACCTGTCGACACTGCCCCGGACGTCGACGACGATCGCCGGATGCCCATCGACGTTCTGCGCGTACATCGTGAGCACCCGGTGATCGATCGGAAGCAGCTGGAAGTTCTGCTTCGTCAGCACCTCTGCAATACGCGAGTCCATCTACGCGTCCTCGTCCTCGTCTGCATCATCGTCGGTGCTCATTGACATGCCGAGCTGTCGTCGCGCGTACACGCGGTTGACCTTCCACCTCACGCCTCGCCCGTTGATCAGCTCGTCGTACTCCTCCTCGATCGTCAACTTCGGCGTCGCCACCACCACGGCGACAAGCGGGTTGTCCAGCTCGACCCGAACCCCGTCCTCGGGCACAGACTCCGAGGGATTCGTGTTCGCGACGACCGTATAGAGCAACATTGTTGGGCGAGTGAGCGACTCTCGAGCGACGGCGCGATCTCCCCGAAGGACGGGCGGGCCTTCATCCGACTGGATCCGGGTGTCCGGCGGGATAACAGAAACCAGATCCTGACCGGCAGCCACTCGTCGATTGGGGAACTGGACGGATGGGCCGACAGCCCCGGCAGACGAGTCGAGTTTGAGCCCATTGCGAACGCTCGCTCTATGTCCTTCCGGGACGCCCTTGGAGCGCACATGGTCCCCAGAGCCGGAGATGAGCGCGATGTCCCACGACTCTCCATTCTTGATCTCGACCATGTTCTGGACGATCATTCCCCGCCCTCTGGCAGTCCCGCCGAAGAATGGCTCGTCGACGTAGCTTCGGAAGGCGCTCAGGAACTCCGCGACGATGCGACGATCGACGTTCTGCCAGAACGGATCGCCTCCATGCTTCTTGCCCGGCGTGCGCCCTTCCGATCCCAGGACGCTTAGCAGCGTCTTCAGCGCTTCGAGATTTCGGTTCCGGTCTTCGGGGTGCCATGACAGCGTCGTCGACTCGAAGACCCGTCCGTTGATGGAGATGACGCCGTCATGATCCACCGCATCGCGCATCTTGCGCGCGGCCGCAATCTGGAAGCCCTCGGGGTGCCGCTTGATCTTGAGACCGAACTGAGCCGGTGTCAGCCCGAGACCCTTCATCTCGGATAGGGATTCGCGGAGCTCGGCGGAGATATCCGCGGTCCATCTGAACAGCTCAGCCGTCTCGTCGTCGATCCAGAGACGTACAAGGTCCTCGTATCCCGGCCGATATCCGAACCAACGCCCCATTTGTAGAAGGGTGTCGGCCGCCGCCGCGCGGCGCGAGTAGTAACTGACCTGCAGGCCTTCGATCGTGAGACCGCGCGCGAGCACGTCACCACCAACGTAGATCGTGGGCAATAGCGCTTCGACCTCGCGCACGCTCTTGGGTGTCTCGCGGGTGTGCTTCTCTCGGTTCGCCTTGGTCTGCGAGTTGATGAGCTGCACTTGGAACTCGTCAGCGATGGTCAAGAGCTGCTGTCGCACTGTCTGCCAATCAACATCCGTGCCGTCAAACTGCTCCACGTAGGCTTCAAAGAGAAGTTGGCTGCGTTCGCTTCGGCCGCGTGGGCTCTCCGGAACGCCGAAGTCGCTCAACACAGTCGATGCGAGCTCAACCACGAACCTGTTGACGAGGTCGGCGACTCTCGATTGCACATCGTTAAACCGACTGACATTGATGAGCATCGACGCCGGCTTCGGCTGACCGTCACGTGCTCGCCTGATCGCTGTTCCGATGAAGAACGTGGCGATTGCGCGCCGAACGCTTGCGGGGAGTTCCGAGACCTGCAGCGTGCGCTTGTGCGAGTACGGGATCAGGGTAAGAGTGTCGGCAACGTCGTTCACGATCGCCGGGTGACTTGCATCGGCAAAGTACTTTCCGACGCCTTGGTAGTTGGAGGGACTCTCAAGCGCAAGTATGTAGTCGCGAGGGAAAATGTCCTCCTCCACCTCATCGTCAATGAAGACGTTGGCGAAGGGAGTGGCCGTGATGCCTAGGTAGCTGTTTCGATTGGACGCCGCGAGGATGTCGCGAACTGCCTGGTTCACGGCGGAGACGTCTTCGCGTGAGTTCACATTGATCGATGCCCAGTCAGCCTCGTCGTCGATGAGGATCAGCGGCGGCTGGTTTGCCCAGTTCGGGATGTGGGCGCGAAGGTAGCCGGCGAGGTTCTGCATTACCCTCGCGTTCTTCTTGATGACGAATATGGTCGGAGTCTCGCCGCCGAGCGCGACGTTGCCCGCCCGTTTGCTATGGGCTGAGAAGTCCGAACGTGTAGTCGTAAGGACATTCACGCTAGATGCGAGGGTCTGATCAACCCGCCCGATTCCGATGCGAGCAACGTCAGTCTCGACGATGATGTTGTCGGCAAGATAGGCGGAGTCCACGCCTGTGAGGTCTGAGTCCACTCGAGCCTGGGTCTGTCGTCTCAAGTCCTCGGTGTGCCCACCAATGACGACGATGATCTTGAATCCGTAGTCGATCGCCTTAGCGAGGACTCCGATGTAGCTGCTGGTCTTGCCCGACTGAACCTCGCCGATGGCCAGGCCACGTCTTCCCCACGGCGCGGTCTTTTGTGGGTCGCCCACGAGATCCATGATGAGGTCGGTCTGCTCGTCGAGTGTCTCCACAACATTGCCCGCCCACCCACGCGCGAGAAGGAGCTCCTGATATGCGCTCGATCGTCTGACCTCCGTAAGAGGACGACGATCCTCAAGCCAGGGTTCGTAGGTCTTGGGATCGACGATCGCATCCCCGACCCGCAGTACGATCGCGTTCATTTCCACTGCCCGCGCGATGACCGCCTGAAACTCGTCATCGTCGATCGCGGAGGCCACGAACGGACGAACGCCCTCCGCGGCCCTCTTGAGGGCGGTGAGGTCGAGCGTGTCGTCCTTGCGAAGCATCGCGTTCAATGTCATCAGCAATGTCTCGGCCTCGCCGCTCAGTTGCACGCTCATGTGTTCTCCTCCCAGACCTGAGCCACGAGTGACTGCAGATCGACGACATTGTTGAACGGCTCGACTCTTCGGAGCGCTGGCACGAGTGCCGCCGGGTCGGCTAGCGATCCTCCGGCGTCTCGGATCGCTCGTAGCCTGTCTCGCAGTTCGGACTCGGTGGAGTCCACTTCGATACGTGGCTGACTGTCTGCCATCCGCACGTATAGGTCCGGCGCGGGGAAGTAGTTGGCGAGATCGTTGAGCGTCTGATCGAGAAGCTTCCGCTTTTCAGGGGGCAGTTGCGCTTCGAGGCCGGAGATCATCGGATGCTCGCGATTGATCGCATACCTGTAACCTCCACGCTCCTCGATCGCCTGCCACAGATACACGGCATCCGACCTGGCGCTCGCCCGTCCCCGGAATCGATGCAGCCGCTTGCTTCCGCCTGTGACGTGCTCGATGATCTGACGAAACCGACTTCGAAACGCCTGCGGAGGTTCCACCCGGGACTTCTTGATGTCGAGTTGCCACTGCTGATCGAGCTCTGGAGGGATGTCGACCCTTACTCTCGACTGCTTGGTCAGCTCATCGAGCTTTGCCAAGCCGAACCACCCCCCGTGACTGATCAGACGTTTATTGCGGTAGACGTAAAATCCTTGGTGGTCGCGCATGCTTGAGCCGAGATCGCTGCGCTTCCGGTCGCGGGCGCTGAGCGCGGACGGATGCGGGAGAGTGAACGGGTCTACGTCCACCGTGTGTCCCTCAATCACCACAGTTTCCCGCGGGCCCGCCTGGGTCTTCGAGTTGGACTCTAGGAAAGGGTCCACTGGCGCAACAGCAACGCCGTTCACCTCGACGCGCACGGAACCACGTCCCTCCAAGAACCGCTGGAAGACCAGCCCCAGGTGATGGCGGAGGTGCTGGAGACGTTCGGAGATTTCGAGCGCCGGGTCTCCCGCGCCGGCGAGGAGGTAGTCGAGCGTCTGCCAGACGACGAGGGTCGCATTGGTGTCCAGACTGAGGCGGTCCGCTTGAGGAATGACTGACAGATCTTGGGCGTCGAGCACGCGGATTGACCAGCTCCCGGTCTGAAGCACATGGTCGATGTCCCACTGCAACCCGGTGAGGACTCCGCCCCGCACAGTCACAACGCTGAGTCGGCGACATTGTGAAAGCGACGCTGTCTTGAGTCCCAGGCCGAAGCGCCCGAGATCTGTCGAGCTCCGCTCAATCCGACTGGTTCCCGCGAGCTTCAGCGCTTCCCGCGCTTCGTCGCTTGTCATGCCGCTGCCGTCGTCCAGGAACGCGATGTAGCTCGCGTCGACTGAGTCAGCCACAATCTGAACATGCCGCGCACCAGCGGCGATGCTGTTGTCGACGATGTCTGCCACTGCAGCATCGAATGAGTAGCCGACGGACCGCATCGACTCGAGCAGCTCTACACCAGGGACAAGGATTTCGTCGTGCAATGCGCTACGTCTCTGTAGAAGTGCTCGAGTTGGCCAGCTCCACGATGTCAGGCGAGGAGACGCGACTGCAGGTTTGAATCGATGCTTGCATAGGTCGTTCCGCTGAAGGTCTTGAACAAAGCCTCGAAGATGCGCTGGGCTCCGAGAACAGGAACTGCCATCCCAACCTGCTTGCGGACGCTTTCCTTCGTGCCCTTGAACGTGAAGTCATCGGGGAAGGTCTGTAGGCGGGCTCGCTCCCGATTCGTGAGAGCGCGCGGCTCTTCCCAGTGGTAGCCGTGCGTGCCTCCCCCTCCAGATCCCGTCATCGTGTACGCCGGCTGGTTCGGGTGCAAGCGTCGATAGATGTGGCTAAGGGTCACACCCTTGATGTTGAGCCGCAGATCTGCAGGGATGTCGGCATTGAAGGCGTTCTGGCCGGGCTCGATGTAGGAGAGCCTCTCCACAACACGCGGAGACTGCCGCGTCAGCTCCTGGTTCGTCGCCCAAGCCGGTATACCTGCGAGGGCGCGGGACGCCGTCTCCCAAGTGTCCGCTGTCGGGTGCGACGGAGCCGGCACCCGGAACTCGACCCTAAGGTCACTTCGGACCCCGACGATGATGATGCGATGGCGCCTTTGGGGCACGCCATACTCCTCAAACCGGTACAGATGGGGAGTAAGCGTGTACCCAGGCCCGGCGGCAGACATCGCGTCGAGAATCTGCTCAAAATCGCTACCGCCGTTTGAGCTCTTGAGCCCACTGACATTCTCAGCGACGAACCACTCGGGCTGGTGGTGGTCGAGCACGTCGATTCCGTATCGATACAGCGGGCCGAACTCTCCATTGAGGCCGAGGTTCTCTCCCACCACGCTGTAGTCATTGCACGGAAACCCAAAGGCGAAGCCATCGATCCTTCTCAACGACTTCACATCGAGGTTTCGGACGTCCTCGCAATGAACGGTCTCCGGCGTCGCCCCATGAATATTGGCGAGATACGTCTGGCATGTGGCGTCGTCGTAGTCATTGGCCCAACCGTGGCGAAGGTCGACTCCAAGTCGTGATGCGGCAAGATGTGCGCCGGCCGCCATACCGCCCGGTCCGGAGAACAGCTCACCCATCGTGAAGTTCAGGCCCAATGCGATCTCCATATCAATTCAGCGGCGCCGTATCGTCCAGCCTCGAGCGTCCCGCGGATCGCAACCCGGCGTCTAGCTAGCAGCTTACCCGCTCGCGAGGCCACCGGCGGTGAGTCCACGACGTGTCGCGCAAGTCAATGTACGGAGGGTGGCGGACATCGCTCGAGCGGGCGCTCAACAGCGCCCATCCAAGTCAAGGGTCATCACTTGAGAGAGCTCAGGAATCAGCACTCTCAAGTCGTCGTAGTCATCCTCCGGCCCGACATCCAACCACAGCGGTCGGGTTCGGCGTAGTACCGGGATGTGGAATGTCGCCCGCGCGCAGCGCCGGGAGTGTGTCGTCGAAAGCGCCGCGCGGAGCCGGGCACGATCGGCAGGCGCTCCGCGCCGGACGACGGCGATCCGCTCACTCGCCGGCAACACTTGGCGGCGTCCGCAAGCATCGCCAGGCAAACCGCCTCGGTGTCGTTGACGCGGTCACTGGAGTGTCCGAAACTGGCTCGAGACTGGGCCGTCGAACCGGCAGGAGCGGAGGTCGAGATGGGCACCATCACCTCGTACGGGACGGTGAAAGGGCGCCGCTACCGCGTGCGGTATCGCAAGCCTGATCGCACCGAGACCCAGAAGCGCGGCTTCACGACGATGCGCGAAGCGCAGCACTACCTCTCTTTGGTGACGGTGTCGAAGTCGAAGGGCGAGTACATCGATCCCGTCGCTTCGCGGGTGCCGGTCCGGATGTTCGCCGACAGCTGGCTGCGATCCAAGCAGCCGCCGATGTCGAAGCCCTCGTACTACATGACACTTGAGCAGGCGTGGAAGAACCATGTTGAACCGGTCTGGGCGGACAGGGAGATCTGGTCGATCCGACGCTCTGAAGTTCAGGATTGGGTGTCCGAGCTCGCGACGCAGAAGTCGCGCACCGTCGTCCTTCGCGCGCTCGGCGTCCTCGCCGGCATCCTCGACGTCGCCATCGACGATCGTCGCCTCTCGAACAATCCGGCCCGCCACATTCGCAATCTCCCCCGAAACGGTCCGGGCAAGCGCCGCGTCTATCTCACACATGACCAGGTGGCGACCCTGGCGGCGTGCTCGGCGCATCCGACCATGGTTCTGACGCTCGCCTACACGGGCCTGCGCTGGGGCGAGGCGACCGGGTTGCGCGTGCGTAGCGTGAACCGGCTACGCAAGCGTTTCGTCATCGAGGAGAACGCGGTGATGATCGGCTACGAGATCCATGTCGGCACGCCGAAGACGCACGAGAAGCGCTCAGTCCCCTATCCGGAACGCCTCGCTCCGATGATCGAGCAGGCCTGTGCAGGCAAGGGCCCCGAAGGGCTGCTCTTCGGGGACGGGATCAGTCACATGCGCAACTCGGGCAGTCAGGGCTGGTTCGCGAACGCGGTGAAGCGCGCGCAGGCGGTCGATCCATCGATCCCGCGGCTCACGCCCCACGACCTCCGACACACCGCCGCATCTCTGGCGATCAGCTCCGGCGCGAACGTGAAGGCCGTGCAGCGGATGCTCGGGCACGCGTCGGCTGCGATGACTCTCGACACCTACGCCGACCTCTTCGACGACGATTTGGATGCCGTCGCAGCGCGCCTCAACGACGCGATGCCACTGGTCGCGCTGCCGGCGGGCCCGCAGACCCGCTACGCGCGGCCGCAGCGGCCCTAGAGCAGATTGCTCAGTTTTTAAGGCCCCGAAGTTCGCTCAGAATGCTCGATTTCGACGTTCTGAGACGCCGCACGAAGCACTGTGTAGAGCCTCGTTTCCGGCTCATAGGATTCTCAAATGCGGCCAAAAAGCGGCCAAAAATGCAATATTCGAGGTCTGACCACGCAAGAAATACCTGGTCAGATAGAAAAAACAGCTGTGCCCCTGAAGGGACTCGAACCCCCAACCGTTTCCTTAGGACGGAACTGCTCTTCCATTGAGCTACAGAGGCTGGCCTCCCGATTCTAGGCCAGCCTCGCGCTTGCGGCCCGCGCCCGCCCCGGCTCCGTACATAGCCGGCGCGAACCCCGCACCCGCCACTTGCGCCCACCCGACACAACCCGAGACAGTGTGAACGTGACCGACGAGCCTGCCGCGCCGCCCGCATCCCCCGACACACCGCTCCGCGACCGTGGCCTCTCCCCCACCCCCGCAGACCGCCCCGCCCTGCGCGCCGCCCTCGATCACCCCTTCCTGCTGGGCCTCACCCTCACTCTCGGCGGCCTCGCGGCGATCGTGCTGGGCCTCGCCCTGGCATCCCTGTCGACGATCCTCATCTACATCACCCTCGCCCTCTTCGCGGCGCTGGGGCTCGAGCCCGTCGTCGAGCGCCTCGAACGGCGCGGACTCCCCCGCCCGTGGGGCATCGCGGTGGTCTTCGCGGCGTTCCTGCTGGTCGTGGCGGCGATCATCATCTGGGTCGTTCCCCCGGCGATCGCGCAGATCGGCCAGTTCGTCCGCGCTATCCCTGCGCAGATCACCGAGCTCCAGGCATCCGACTGGTATCGCAGTCTGGAAGCGCAGTTCGGCGACGTGATCGGCGCGGGGCTCGATCAGCTGAAGACCTTCCTCGCCGACCCGGGCAACCTGATGCTGGTCGGCGGTGGCGTCCTCGCCGTCGGGCTCAGTGTCGGCAATGCGCTCTCCGGCGCGGTCATCGTGATCGTCCTGACCCTCTACTTCCTCGCGTCGCTGAGCGCCATGAAGGCCGCGTTCTACCGGCTCGCACCGGCCCGCAACCGGGCCTCGGTCGCCGATCTGACCGAGCGGATCACCGAATCCGTCGGCGGCTACCTCATCGGGATGGTGATCCTGGCAGCGTGCAACGCGGCGTTCGCGACGATCCTCTTCCTCATCCTCGGCCTGCCCTTCCCCGCCCTGATGGGGCTCGCCGCGTTCCTCATCACCCTCATCCCGCTCATCGGCCCGGTGCTCTATTGGGTGATCGCGACCCTCGTCGCGCTCGTCACCAACCCGGTCGGGGCGCTCATCTTCGCGATCCTCTACTTCATCTACATCCAGGTCGAGGCATACGTCCTGACGCCGCGTGTGATGAACAAGGCGATCTCGATCCCCGGCTCCCTCGTCGTGATCGGCGCCCTCGTCGGCGGCACGCTGCTGGGCCTCCTCGGCGCCCTCGTGGCGATCCCGGTCACCGCCGCGATCCTGCTGATCATCAAGCATGTCTTCGTCCCGCGGCAGGACGCGAAGACGTGAGACGACGGTGACGGTGTGATCGAACGAGACATCGCGTCGCCGGACGGACGGATGCTCCACGCGTACGACGCGCCTCCTCCAGGCCGGGTGACGCTGGCACTGCTCTGGCAGCACGGGTCGCCGCAGACCGGAGCCCCGCTCGCGCCGGTGCTCGAGGCGGCCGCGCGCCGCGGCATCCGTGTCTTCTCCTACGGAAGACCCTCCTACGGCGGATCGAGCCCGCACCTCGGACGGGACGTCGGCTCGGCCGCGGCGGACAGCGCGGCCGTCGCCGATGCGCTCGGGATCGATCGCTTCGCCGCGATGGGCGCGTCGGGTGGCGGCCCGCACGCGCTCGCGGCCGGACTCCTGGCCGACCGTGTCATGGGCGCGGTCACGCTCGCGGGTATCGCGCCGTTCTCGACGGAGTTCGACTGGTTCGCCGGGATGGCTACGCCAGCCGCACTCCATTCGGCACGGGACGGGCGCGCCGCGCGAGCCAGGTTCGAGGAGACCGCGGAGTTCGATCCCGCTCAGTTCACACCGGCTGACTATGCGGCGCTCGAGGGCGCCTGGGCATCGCTCGGCGCGGATGTCGAGCGCTCCGGGGCATACGGCTCCGACGGCCTGATCGACGACGACGTCGCGTTCACGTCGCCCTGGGGGTTCGCGTTGGAGGATGTGCGGGCGCCGGTACTGGTCGTGCAGGGCGCGCGCGATCGAGTAGTGCCGCTCGCGCACGGCGAGTGGCTGGCGAGCAGGCTGCCGGACGCGGAATTCTGGCTCCGCCCCGACGACGGACACATCTCCGTGCTCGACGCCGTCCCCGCGGCGATGGACTGGCTGCTCGCCTGTCCCCGGTGACCGGGTGTCGGTGTCAGTTCCGGTTCCGGTTCCGGTGTCGGTGACGGGGAGGAGACTGAGCGGATGCTGCTGTACGAGCTCGTGACCACCACCGATGTCGTGGCATCCACCGCGTCGCGACTCGCGAAGGTCGATGCCCTCGCGACGCTCCTCCGGCTGCTCGAGCCTGAGGAGATCGCGCCCGCCATCGGGTTCCTGCTCGCCAAGCCGCGGCAGGGTCGTATCGGCGTCGGGTGGCGCGGGCTGGCGGCTCTCGAGGTCTCGCACGCCGCAGAGCCCGGCCTCACGGTGCGGGAGGTGGATGCCGCACTCGAACGCCTGGCCGCGGCATCCGGAGCGGGATCGGTCGGCGCGCGCCGCACGGAACTCGACGCGCTCGCCGCGCGTGCGACGGAGGAGGAATGGGGTTTCCTCACCCGCGTCATCCTCGGCGAGCTGCGCACCGGCGCGCTCGAGGGTGTCCTGCTCGACGCCGTCACGCGTGCGTCCGGGCAGCCGGCGGCTGTGGTGCGCCGCGCGGCGATGCTCTCCGGCGACCTCGGTGAGACGGCCCGCATCGCTCTCGCGGGCGAGTCCGGCGAGCTCGCCGCGGTGGGTCTCGTCGTCGGTCGTCCCGTGCTGCCGATGCTCGCCTCGACCGCGGGGTCGGTGGCCGAGGCGATCACGACGATCGCGTGCGAGGCCTCGGTGGAGTACAAGCTCGACGGGGCCCGCATCCAGGTGCACCGCGCCGGCGACCGGGTGCAGGTGTTCACGCGGAACCTCGCCGACATCACGCACCGCGTGCCCGAGCTCGTCGAGATCGTGCGAGCGCTGCCGGTGGATGCCGTCATCCTCGACGGCGAGACCCTGTCGCTGGATGCCGACGGGGCGCCGCGACCGTTCCAGGACACGATGTCGCGGTTCGGGTCGGAGTCCGTCGGCGACACCGCGCTGCGGCCGTGGTTCTTCGACGTGCTCCACGTGGACGGACGCGATCTGATCGACCAAGGACTCGCCGAGCGACAGGCCGAGCTCGAGCGCATCGCCGGGGAGTGGCGCATGCCGGGCGTGATCACGGCGGATATCGAGGTCGCCGCGCAGCTCTCGCGCGACGCGCTCGCGGCGGGGCACGAGGGCGTCGTCGTGAAGGCGCTCGATTCGGAGTATGCCGCCGGGCGACGAGGCAAGAACTGGATCAAGGTCAAGCCCGTGCTCACGTACGACCTGGTCGTCCTCGCGGTCGAGTGGGGGTCGGGCCGGCGCACCGGCCAGCTCTCCAACCTGCACCTCGGCGCGCTCGATCGTGACGGCGAGTTCGGACCTCCCGGAGAGTTCGTCATGGTCGGCAAGACCTTCAAAGGGCTCACGGATGAGCTGCTGCGCTGGCAGACCGCGCATTTCCCCTCGATCGAGACGCACCGCAGCGAGTACGCGGTGCACGTGCGTCCGGTGACGGTGGTCGAGATCGCGATCGACGGCGTGCAGCGCTCGACGCGGTACCCGGGCGGTGTCGCACTGCGCTTCGCCCGGGTCAAGGGCTACCGCCCCGACAAGCGGGCTGACGAGGCCGACACCATCCAGACGCTGCGCGAACTCCTTCGCTGAGTGACCCCCGCCCGCGGGCGGCGTGCGATACCGTCACCGCATGGTTCGTCGCGGCATCCATCCTGCGCATGCGGCCCTGATCGGGGGCGCGCTGGGTGTCGCCGTCCTGAGCGGCTGCACGCCGTCCCCTCCCGCGCCGCCGCCCCCGGGAGCGGTCTTCGATTACCAGTTGGGCGCGCCGTACGAGCCCGACGTGTCCGTGGACGTCGTCGTGCGCGATCGCACCGCCTCACCCGGGGAGGACATGTACTCGATCTGCTACGTGAACGCGTTCCAGACTCAGCCGGGCGAACTCGGTGACTGGCCGGACGAGCTTCTCCTCCGGGATGCCGCGCGCGATGTCGTGTTCGACCCGGACTGGCCCGACGAGGCGTTCGTCGACACCTCCGATGCCGAGGCCGTCGTCGCGGTCGTCGGCCCGTGGATCCGCGGGTGCGCCGAGGACGGATTCGATGCCGTCGAGTTCGACAACCTCGACACCTACAGCCGCGCGCGCGGACTGCTCGAGCGAGCGGATGCCGTCGTGCTCGCGCGTCGCCTCGTCGACGTCGCGCACGCGGCAGGGCTCGCGGCGGCTCAGAAGAACGCCGCGGAGGACACGGCGGTGCTCCACGCGTCCGCGCACTTCGACTTCGCCATCGCCGAGGAATGCGGCGCGTACCGCGAATGCGACGCGTACACCGACGTGTACGGCGACGACGTGCTGGCGATCGAATACACCGACAACCTCACGGGTGTGTCGTTCGACGAGGTCTGCGCCGACCCCGAGCACCCGCGCTCGATCATCCTCCGCGACCGCGCGCTCGGCGCCCCCGACGACGAGGGGTACACGTTCCGGCGATGCTCGTGAGTGGGCGGAGCGCTTCCATCGCAAGGTGTCGCTGATATCTCTGAATGTCGGAGGCTGCGACTAGCGTCGAGTTATGAAGGTTTCGACGATGGATGACGGGATGCAGGGCCTCTGGTCCGACCCCGCGTTCGTCGAGGCCTACACGGCGGTGCTGGACCGCGAGTACGAGGAGCGCGCCGGCTGGGTCGACGACGAGGGCGAGGACGGCGACCTCCCGTCGCCGTCTCCCCTCTCGCTGACCGACGAGCTGCGCGCAGCCGAGAACGCCGTGCGCTCGACCCGGCTGCTGTCCGCGGCACAGGACGAGCTGTTCCACGACGTGCTCGTGCGCGCCGCAGCCGATACGGTGCCGTGGCTCGGCCCGGATCCGACGCTGCACCGTGCCTGGTTGCCTCCGCGGGGCGAGACCATCGCTTCGGTGCGAGCGCGACGGCGCAGCCTCGCCGTGCGGTCGGCGGCGGCGGATCTCAGCGTCCGGGTGCACGTGTCCGAGAACCACGTCCGGACGCGCGCGCATCGCGCCGATGTGCTGCAGCGTCGGTGCCCCGCCCTCTGGACCGCGTATCGCGCGGGGTCCGTCCCCGAGCAGAGCGCGGCGACGATCGCCGAGCTTGCGACAAGCCTTCCGGACGACCCGGAGACCTGGCAGGCGTTCGATGACGGCGTCGCCCAGCCCGCGCAGGAGCTCGGTCATGGCCGGCTGCGCCGCCTCGCGCGAGCGCTGCGGGAACGCGTGCACCCGGAGTCGATCGAGCAGCGCCACGCGCGCGCCGCCGAAGACCGCGCGGCCTGGTTCGACTACGACATGGACGGCATGGGGACGATCCTGGTCTCGGCGCCGGCCGCGAAGGTCAAGGCGATCGAGGAACGCGTCGAAGACCACGCTCGGCACCTCGCCGCGCAGCCCGACGAGCAGCGAACCCTTCCACAGCTGCGCGCCGATCTCGCCTGCGACCTGTTGCAGAGCGGCGACCTCGGCCTCGGGGTGACGACCACGGTGCGCGTGACGGTGCCGGTACTGACGCTGCTCGGGCACTCCGACGAGCCGGCGACCCTCGACGGCGTCGGCCCCATCGACATCGACACCGCCCGGCGCCTCGCCGGCGGCGCGTCCAGCTGGATCCGTGTGCTCACAGACCCCATCTCCGGCGCCGTGCTCTCCGTCGACCGCTCGACGCGTCGGGTCTCGCGCGATCTGCAGCGCTACCTCGGCGTCCTGTACCCCACGTGCACCTTCCCCGGCTGCACCCGCCCTTCGCATCGCTGCGACATCGACCACCGCACCCGCTGGACCGACGGCGGCGCCACGTCAGCCGACAACCTCGGTCCGCTCTGCCCGCACCATCACTCCCTGAAGGACGAGACCCGCTGGTCGTTGGTCGCGAACGGTGCCGGCCTCACCTGGACCAGCCCGACGGGTGTCGTCACCGATACGGACCCGCCCCCGTTCTGATAAGGCTTGCCCCGCCCCGCCCTCGCATCGCACGGCACCGACGCGCTCCACCCGGCGCCGCCTCACGCGGGTCTGCCTTGCGTCGCGATCTCCCCGAAGGATGGGCCGGCCGGCAATGTGCGGTCGCCGACGCCTAACAACGCGACGACCCGCCCCGCTCCGCCTCGCCTCGCCTCGCCTCGCAGTCATGTGCCGCCCGCCGCCAACCGCCCCTACTTGAAGATCCGCCGCCACACGTTGGTGTCGGCAAGGTCCAACAGCTCGTCGCCTCGCCCGGACAGCACGGTCTTGAGCGCCCAGATCGTGAAGCCCTTCGCCTGCGCGAGCGTGATGGCCGGCGGGATCGACAGCTCGTCACGCGCCGTCACCACGTCGAGCAGCACCGGCCCGCCGCTCGCGAACGCGGCCTCCAATGCCGGCCGCAGTTCCGTCCCCTTCTCCACGCGGATGCCGGTGATCCCCATCGCCTGGGCGACGTCGGCGAAGTTCGGGTTGGTCAACTCCGTGCCGAACGTGACGATCCCGGCGGCCTTCATCTCGAGCTCGATGAAGTTCAGCGACGAGTTGTTGTAGACGACGATGACCACCGGCAGGTCGTTCTGCCGCGCCGAGAGGAGGTCGCCGAGGAGCATCGAGAGTCCGCCGTCGCCGGCCAGCGCGATGACCTGCCGCGACCGATCGGCGGCCTTCGCACCGAGCGCCTGGGGCAGGGCGTTCGCCATCGACCCATGGACGAACGAACCGAGCAGCCGCCGGTCCCGCGTCATCGTGAGGTACCGCGCCGCCCAGATCACCGGGCTGCCGACGTCGGCCGTGAAGACGGCATCCTGTGCGGCCAGCTCGTCGATCATCCGCGTGACGTACTGCGGATGCAGCGGCGTCTTGCCGTCGTCGACGGCCAGGTCGTCGAGCTGGCGCCGTGTCTTCGCGTAGTGGTCGACGCTCTCCTTCAGGTGCTTGCCGTTGCGGCCCGCGGTGATGAGCGGCATCAGCGCCAAGGCGGTCTCGCGCACACCGCCGACGATGCCGACGTCGACGGGGGTGCGCTTGCCGAGCTGCTCGCCGCGGATGTCGACCTGCACGATCTGCGCCTTCTCCGGGAAGAACTGCCGGTACGGGAAGTCGGTGCCGAGCATGAGCAGCGCATCGCACTTCTCCATCGCGCGGTAGCCGGACGCGAACCCGAGCAGCCCCGTCATCCCGACGTCGTACGGGTTCTCCCACTCGATGTGCTCCTTGCCGCGGAGGGCATGCACGATCGGCGCCTGCAGGGCCTCCGCGAGCGCGATGACCTCGTCGTGCGCGTCCTCGACGCCGGCACCGGCGAGGATCGTGATCTTCTTCGCGCCGTTGAGCATGTCGGCGGCGGCGCGCAGCTCGGACTCGACCGGCACGACTTCGCTGAGCGCGCGGCGGATGGGCGCGGTCGGCCTGCGGTCGGGCGCGTCCTGGAAAAACAGGTCGCCGGGGACCGTGACGACGGCGACGCCACGCTTCTCGACGGCCGCGCGCATCGCGATCTCCAGCACCCACGGCAGCTGCGAAGGGTCGCCGACGAGCTCGGAGTACACGCTGCACTCGCGGAACAGCTCCTGCGGGTGCGTTTCCTGGAAGTAGCCGCCGCCGATCTCGGCGGAGGGGATGTGCGAGGCGATCGCGAGCACGGGCACCCGGTTGCGGTTCGCGTCGAAGAGCCCGTTGATGAAGTGCAGGTTGCCGGGGCCGCTGGAGCCGGCGACGACGGCGAGCTCGCCGGTCAGCTCCGCGTCCGCGCCGGCGGCGAAGGCGGCGGCCTCCTCGTGCCGCATGTGCAGCCACTCGATCCGCCCGTCCCGGCGCAGCGCGTCGGTGAAGGCGTTGAGCGAATCGCCCGCGAGCCCCCAGACGCGTGTCACTCCGGCTCGGACGAGGGTGTCGATGAAGAACTCCGCGACGTTCGGCATGCGCGCCACGGTACGCCGCCGGCGGCGGCATCCCCAGCCCCTTGCGGGAGCGGCCGGCGCATGACAGGGGACGTCTCACCGGAAGTCGCGCGAGCGGTGCTGCACCCCCACGCGGAGATCGTCGAAGCGGTCGGCCAGCACGTTCGTCACCCCCTCCGTCGAGCGTTCCAGGATGCCGCGGGCGATGAGCGCGGGGCTGTCGCGCAGCACCCGGCGGTAGCGGTTCCACACGCCGGTCGAGCAGATGACGTTGACGAGCCCGTGCTCGTCCTCGAGGTTCAGGAACGTGACACCGGATGCCGTCGCCGGCCGCTGCCGGTGCGTCACGAGCCCGGCCACCTCGATGCGGCGGCCGCTCTCGTGCGTGCGCAGCTCGCGGGAGGTGAGCACGCCGCGCGCATCGAGCTCGGACCGGTAGTGCGTCATCGGGTGGTCGTCGGTGGAGATCCCGGTCGCCCAGAGGTCGGCGGCGAGCGTCTCGTAGCTCGTCGGGTCGGGGAACAGCGGCGGCTGCACGGCCACGAGCGAGTCCGGCAGGAACTCGATGCGGTCCTGCGCGGCATCCCCCGCCAGCCAGATGCCCTCGCGCCGCGTGATGCCGAGGCACTCGAACGCCCCCGCCGTCGCGAGCGCCTCCAGCTGCGCGGTGTTCGCGCCCGTCCGGCGCACGAGGTCGCGGAGGTCGCGGTACGGCCCGCGCGCGTCGCGCTCCGCGACGATCCGCTCGGCCAGCCGCGCGCCGATGCCGGTGACGGCGGCGAGCCCCAGCCGCACGGCGAACGCGCCGTCGCGGCGGTGCGCGGCGTACTCGTCCGGCGCGTGGATGTCGAACGGGCCGACGGGCGGCTGGAGGCGCTCGGCGCACACGTCGCGGCCCGTCGGCGCACCCGCCACACCACCCTCGACCACCTCGAGCCCGGCTTCGACCCCGGAGAGCAGCAGGTCGGGGCGGCGCACCTCCACGCCGTGCCGGCGCGCGTCGGCGACGAGGGTCGCGGGCGAGTAGAAGCCCATCGGCTGGGCGCGCAGCAGCCCGGCGAGGAAGACGCCCGGGTAGTGCAGCTTGAGCCACGACGACGCATAGACGAGCAGCCCGAACGACAGCGAGTGGCTCTCGGCGAACCCGAAGTTCGCGAACGCCTGGATCTTCGTATAGATGTCATCGGCCACGTCGCCGACGAGCCCGTTCTCCGCCATCCCGGCGTACAGCTTCCGCTTGAGCGAGTCGATCCGCTCGATGCCGCGCTTGGAGCCCATCGCGCGGCGCAGCAGATCGGCATCCTCACCCGTCAGCCCGCCGACCGCCATGCCCATCTGCATGAGCTGCTCCTGGAAGACCGGGATCCCGAGGGTGCGCTCGAGCACGGGCCGGAGCTTCTCGTGGGCATACGTGACCTTCTCCTGCCCGAGCTTGCGCCGCACGTACGGGTGCACGGCGCCGCCCTGGATGGGACCGGGGCGAATGAGCGCGATCTCGATCACGAGGTCGTAGAACCGGCGCGGCTGCAGGCGCGGGAGCAGCCCCATCTGCGCGCGGGACTCGACCTGGAACACGCCGATCGAGTCGGCGCGGCAGAGCATGTCGTAGACGGCCTGCTCCTCCTTCGGCATCGTGGCGAGCTCCCACCGCTCCCCCGTGGCCTCCGCGATCATGTCGAAGCAGTACTGCAGGGCCGCGAGCATCCCGAGCCCCAGCAGATCGAACTTCACGAGCCCCATCCACGCGGCGTCGTCCTTGTCCCACTGGATGACGGTGCGGTTCTCCATCCGGGCGTGCTCGATCGGCACGACCTCGCCGACGGGCCGATCGGTGAGCACCATCCCGCCGGAATGGATGCCGAGGTGCCGCGGCGCCTTCAACAGCTCGGCGGCGTACTCGATGACGCGGTCGGGGATGTCGTGGTCCGGTCCCGACTCGAGCATCGCGCCCCACCGCTCGACCTGCTTCGACCAGGCGTCCTGCTGCCCCGGCGAATGCCCGAGCGCCTTGGCCATGTCGCGGACGGCGTTCTTCGGGCGGTACTGGATGACGTTGGCGACCTGCGCGGCCCGGTCCCGCCCGTAGGTGGCGTACACCCACTGGATGATCTCCTCCCGCCGGTCGGAGTCGAAGTCCACGTCGATGTCGGGTTCCTCTTCGCGCAGCGCCGAGAGGAACCGCTCGAACGGCAGCTGGAAGTAGATCGAGTCGATCGCGGTGATGTCCAGCAGGTAGCACACGGCGCTGTTGGCGGCGGACCCCCGCCCCTGGCACAGGATGCCGCGGCGCCGCGCCTCCTGCACGATCCCGTGCACGATGAGGAAGTAGCCGGGGAAGTCCTTCTGCTCGATGACCCCGAGCTCCCGCTCGATGCGGGCGCGGTCCTCCGGCGGGAGGTCGGGGTACTTCCGGGGCACCGCGTCCCACACGAGCTTCCGCAGCCACGTCATGGGCGTGTGCCCCTCCGGGACGGGCAGCTTCGGCAGGGCGGGCTTCGCCCGCCGAAGCGGGAAGGCCAGCTCGTCGGCGAGCTCGACGGTGCGCGCGACGGCGCCGGGATACCGGCGGAACCGCCGGGCCATCTCCACACCGGAGCGCAGGTGCGCGCCGGCGTGGGAGGGCAGCCACCCGTCCAGCTCGTCGAGCCCGCGGTTCGCGCGCACGGCCGCGACGGCCGCGGCCAGCTGCACCTTCTCCGGGACGGCGTAGTGCACGTTGTTGCTTGCGAGGATCGGCAGCCCCCGGTCGCGGGCGAGGGCGGCAAGCAGGTCGTTGTCGCGCGAGTCGGTGGGGGTGCCGTGGTCGATGAGCTCGACGTTGACGGCATCCCGCCCGAACAGGGCGACGAGCCGGTCGAGCTCGTCGGCGGCCGCCGCGGCGCCGCCGGCGGCGAGCGCGTGGCGGACCGTGCCCTTCCGGCATCCGGTGAGGATCGCCCAGTGCCCGTCGCCCTGCGCCGCCAGCTCGTCGAGGTCGTAGAGCGGCCGCCCCTTCTCCTGCCCGGCGAGCTGCGCGTGGGTGATCGCCGCCGCGAGCCGGTGATACCCCTCCTCCCCGCGGGCGAGGACGAGCAGGTGCGCGCCTGCCGGGTCGGGCTCGCCGTTCTGCGGCTTCGGCAGGTCGAGCGACAGCTCCGCACCGAACACCGTCTTCACCGCGAGGTGCTCGGCGGCCTCGGCGAAGCGGACGATCCCGTAGAACCCGTCGTGGTCGGTCACCGCGAGGGCGTGCAGCCCGAGCCGCTCGGCCTCCTCGGCGAGCTCCTCCGGCGACGACGCCCCGTCGAGGAACGAGAACGACGAGTGCGCGTGCAGCTCGGCGTACGCCACGGCGGTGTCGGGACGCTCGATGGGCGGCGGCGCGTACTTCCCGCGCTTGCGCGACCAGGCGGGGCTGTCCCCGCCGTCGGCGTTCGCGGGGGTGCCCTCGGGGCGGCGCCGGTCGCTGAGCAGCCGCTCCATCTCCGACCACGGCACGGAGGGGTTGTGGAAGCCCATCAGTCGTACAGCCCTTCGGCGTGCCAGACGCCCTCTTCGCACACGAGCAGCCAGGCGGTCTGGGTGATGTCGACCACTTGGAAGCGGTGCGCGCGCCGCGCGCGGGCATCCCACCCCCGCTCGATGACCGGCCAGGGACCGGCCCACGTCCCGATCGCGCGGGAACGGCCGCCCGCGACGAGGGCGACGGGGGATGCCGTGAGCTCGCCGCGCCCGTCGACGGCGACCATGTCGCCGTCACCGTCGACCACGGCGACGGGCACCTGCTCGGCGAACACGGTCGCCGGCAGCGGATCGGGCAGGCTCCCCGGCCACGGGCGGTCGCGCGTCTGCGTGCCGACGGGCCGGTCGCCCCACGGCACGAGCATCTGCCGCTCCGCGAGCCACCGGCCGCCGCCGACGGCCGGGATGAGCACGCCGCGATGCCCGAGCATCGCCTGCACACGGGACAGGGCGTGGTGCACGCGCTCCTCGGGACCCGAGCCGAACAGGGTGGCGGTGTGATGGGAGGCGGCATCCACCCCCTCCGGCTCGATCCGCACCCGCGCGACGGGGCTGCGGAGCCCCTGCTCCGCGAGCTGCCAGCGCACCCGGTCGACGACGGCGGACGCGTCGAAGGCGCCGGGATGCAACCACACCCGGTCGCTGCGGTCGCCGTGGTCGCCCGTCAGCACGACCCGCAGCTCCGTGCAGACGAGGTCGACGGCCCCGAGCCCCGCGATGAACTCCTCCGCTGCGATGCGCATGCCGAACGCGACCTGCTCGGCCAGCTCGAGCGGCGGCTCGAAGGAGACCTCGCGGTGCAGCTCGGGCGGCGGGGTCCGGGGTGTCACGGGCCGGGAGTCCGACCCCGCGGCGAGCGCGTGCAGGCGCGCGCCGCGCGGCCCGAACCGCTCGACGAGGCGCTCCGGGGCCATCTCGGCCACCTGCCCGAGCGTCTTCACGCCCAGCCGCGCGAAGAGGTCGACCACGTCGTCCTCCAGCGCCGTGACCGGCAGCGGGGCGAGGAAGGCGGCGGACTCCCCCGCCGGCACGATCCGCAGCGGATCCTCCCGCCGCGTCCCGGCGCGGGCGGCCTGCTCCGCGGTGAACGGCCCATCGGCGATCCCGGCGCGGACATCGGCCAGCCCGGCGTCGGCGAGCGCGCCGACCAGCACCGTCGCAGCGGCCGCCTCCCCGCCGTAGAAGCGGGCGGGACCTCGGGCGCGCAGGGCGCAGAGTCCCGGCTGCAGGAGCTGCACCCCCGGCGCGAGCTCCTCGAGGCGGGCGATGAGCGGCGCGAACGCCCGGTGGTCGCGCGTCTCGTCGGCCTCGACCACGAGCAGATGCGGGCAGCGCGCCTGCGCGTCACGCCGCCGCTGCCCCCGCCGCACCCCCTCGACGCGGGCTGCTGCGGAGCACGCCGCGACGGCGCCCTTCGCGAAGACGGCGATCGGCAGCTCCGGGTCGGGCGGATCGTCGCCGTCTCGCGTGAGGGCGACGACCGGCCAATCGGGCACCCACACGATGAGGCTGCGGAGGGGCTCCATCTCAGCCCACCGCCCGCATCGGCGCCGGCGACGGCGCCGACGCCGACTCCCACTCAAGGCGCTTCCGGTCGTCCCGCATCGGCGCGACGGTGCCGTCCGGCGCGGGCAGCAGCATCCGCTCGGAGCGGGGCGTCGGGAACCGCCGGCTGGAGACGGTCACCGTGAGCTCGCGCGACGACAGCATCCCGTAGCCGTCGCCGAGACCCGACCAGTGCGGCTCGGCGACGTCGATCATCGCCTCGGTCTGCGGCCACGGCCCCTGCACGAGCAGCACCGAGCCGCGCTCGCGCATGCGGGCGGCCAGGCGCGAGATGTCGGCATCCTTCGCCCGTGCCGGCGGACGGACCACGACGAGCGGGAGCACCTCGGCGATCGTCGCCGTCACGACCATCCAGCGCTGCCCGGGATCGGGGATCAGCACGAGACGCGACAGGTCGACGCCGACCTTCTCAGCAGCCTCCGCCCCGAAGCCGGGAACCCCCACGACCCCGCACCACGACCCCGCCTGCGAGGGCTGCGCGAGCAGCGCGAACAGCAGCGACATCGACGAGCCCAGCGAATACGACGACCCCGGGCGCAGCCCCCGCCCGGGCAGCAGCCCCGCCAGCGCGGGATGCGTCGGCAGCACGGGCGCGTCCATGCGGCGCCCCTGCACCTTCTCGAGCTGGGCGCGCAGTCGCTGCACCTCCTGCACCGCAGCCGCGTTCCGCACGATCGTCCTCACTTCAACAGCTTAGAACCTATGTTCTAGTTCCTCAATGCTGTTGTCGAAGATAAGGACGACCTCCGACATCGCGGTCTCGGCGGCGTCGGATGCGGAAGATCAGGCGGCGAGTGCCAGGTACGGCTCCCAGACGGGGTCGCCGCGCTCGGTGCCCCGCACCGTCCACTGCGCACCGCGCGGCGGCTGCGGGACGATGCGCAGCTGCCAGCCCATCTCCTGCGGCGTGCGGTTCCCCTTGGCGTTGTTGCAGCGGAGGCAGCAGGCGACGAGGTTCTCCCAGGAGTCCGCTCCGCCGCGCGAGCGCGGGAGCACATGGTCGATCGTCGTGGCGTTCTTGGCGCAGTACCCGCAGCGCTGCCCGTCGCGACGCAGCACGCCGCGACGCGTCACCGGCACCCGCCGCGCACCGGGCACGCGCACGTATCTGGTCAGCAGGATCACCGCCGGACGGTCGTAGGAGGAGCGGGTTCCCCACACGGGATCTCCGTCCACCCGTTCGATCACGACGGCCTTGTCGTTCATCACGAGCACGAGGGCTCGCTTGAACGACACGACGGCCAGCGGTTCATATCCTGCGTTCAGCACCAGGGTGCGCATTCGGTGTCCTCTCGAACGGCCGTGACGGCTTCAGCGGTTGTCCGGTTGCGACGATCACGTTCCCCGAGCGGGTGCAGGCACGAAAAAAGGCGCTGTCACGAAGACAGCGCCTTACTCCCACGACGGATGTCGCGGCAGTCGTGCACACGATGACGAAGGACATAGCGACCTAGCGCATCCACGGTTCGAATGCGGGGTACTGCGTCCATCGGCTCCCCCTCGGCTCACACGAGCGTCGGGATCAGGGTATTACAGCCTGGAGACACCGGGCGCAGAACGCCCGATGAATCCGCGTGTCGGCTTGTCAGCCGGCGTTGGCGCTGAGGAAGCCCTCGGCGTTGACCCAGGAGCCGCCCACGTAGATCTCGAGGTGCAGGTGGGTGCCGAACGCGCGTCCGGTGTCGCTGACCTGACCGATCAGCTGGCCGGCCGAAACGGTCTGGCCGACCGTGACGCGGCGCGTGCCGTAGCCCATGTGCGCGTAGAGCGAGGTGACGGTGCGACCGCCGATGTTGTGCGCGATCTTGACGTACACACCCCAGCCCGGGCCGCTCTCGCTCGAGGCGACGACGACGCCGTCCGCGATCGAGTAGATCGGGGTACCGCGGGCGACCATGTAGTCGGTGCCCTTGTGGCCGGCATACGGGGTGCCGAAGTTGTCGAAGTGGGGAAGGGGGCGCACGACCGACCCGGCAGCGGCGATCGACGCGGGGACGTCCATGCTCATGGACGAGCTGCTGCTGCTACTGCTGCTGCTGGCGACGGCGGCGGCGGCCAGACGGGCGGCGAGCGCCTTCTTCGCGGCTTCGGCGGCCTTCTTCTTGGCGATCTCCTCGGGCGTCGTGGCGGAGTATCCGCCGCGCTCGAGCGCCTCGGGGGTCGCCTCGGAGGCGACGACCAGGTTCTGCGCGTTCTCGGCGGCGACCTGCTGCAGGGTCATGGCCTCGGCGGCCGTGCCGCGCGACGCCGCGAAGGCGGGGATGGCGACGGTGGCGACGAGCCCTGCGACGGCGGTGACCGTCAGGAGGCTCCGCAGGGGGTGCACCTTGCGGTCGCGGCCACGCACGGGCGCGGATGCCGCGACGACGGCGGTGCTGCGCTGCTGGCGCGCGACGGGAGTCTTGGAGGCGGAGCGACGCGCCAGAAGATGGCGCACGCGGTCCCGCCTCACGGGACTCGTCTTGTCGGTCTCGGGTGACTCCGACGACGAATCGATCTGTTCAGCCAAAAGTTCCTCCGGCGCCCCCGCGTTCGCACGCTGGCTCGTCGGTGATCAGTGTCAGGCACAGATGTACGGGTGTCACCACGCGAACGACGAGCCGATGAGGCAATTCGTGCGGCGGTCCTGTGGCGGGCTTCTCGCCGTTGGACTCTCCGAGGCTACCGGAAGGTAACGAATATGTCACGCAGGCCGGGTTGTGCACACCGGCTTCCCTGGTGACGCTCAGGCTCGGGGCACGGAGCGGCGGGCGTTCAGACCCGCTCGCGCGCGTCCACGAGGAAGATGTGGGACGCCACCTCGACGGGCAGTTCGAGGCCTTCGTCCTTGCCGTCCATCTGGACGAGGACATAGCCCTCGCTGAACCGGTACTCCCCTGCCCCGCCCGGGACGACGCCGGCGTCGCGCAGCTGGATGAGCAGCTCGGGGTCGACCTGCACGGGCTCCGCAAGGCGCCGCACCGTGCCGACGACCGGTCCGCCGACCTGCTCCAGCAGGCGCACGAGGCCGACAACTCCTTCATCGAAGGTGCGCGCCGGGACGTCGCCGAGCTGGTCGAGACCCGGGATCGGGTTGCCGTACGGCGACTCGGTGGGGTGGTCGAGCAGTTCGATGAGGCGCCGCTCGACGAGCTCGCTCATGACGTGCTCCCACCGGCATGCCTCTTCGTGCACGTACGCCCAGTCCAGGCCGATGACGTCGCTGAGGAGTCGCTCGGCCAGGCGGTGCTTGCGCATGACGTCGACGGCCTTCTGGCGCCCGGCACCGGTCAGCTCGAGTCGACGGTCCTCGGACACGACGACGAGGCCGTCGCGCTCCATCCGTCCGATCGTCTGCGACACCGTCGGACCGGAGTGGCCGAGCCGCTCGGAGATGCGTGCGCGCAGGGGGATGATCCCCTCCTCCTCGAGTTCGAGGATGGTGCGCAGATACATCTCGGTGGTGTCGATCAAGTCGGTCATGAAGGGCCTCGGTGCACGGGTCGGGGGTGCCGATCCAGCCTATCCGTTTGTGACGGCCCGGAGACGTGAGAGCCGCCCCACGCTCTCTAGACTCATGACATGGCCCACGTGACGCTGCCTCGCGAGATTCTGCCCGCCGACGGACGATTCGGCTGCGGCCCGTCCAAGATCCGCGAGGAGCAGATCGCCTCGCTCGCCGGCCCCGGTGCCGTGCTGATGGGCACCTCGCATCGCCAGCCCGCCGTGAAGAGCCTCGTGGGCCAGGTCCGCGCGGGACTGTCCGACCTCCTGCGCCTGCCGGAGGGCTACGAGATCATCCTCGGCAACGGCGGCTCGACCGCGTTCTGGGATGCCGCCGCGTTCGGCCTCATCGACAAGCGCGCGCAGAACCTCGTCTTCGGCGAGTTCGGCGGGAAGTTCGCCGCCGCCGCCGGCGCCCCGTGGCTCGAGGCGCCCGACGTCCGCACGGCAGCACCGGGCACCAGCACGACGCCGGAGGAGGTCGAGGGCGTCGACGTCTACGCGTGGCCGCACAACGAGACCTCGACCGGTGTCGCCGCCGCGGTCACCCGCGTGCAGGGCGACGAGGGCGCCCTGACCGTCATCGACGCGACGAGCGCCGCGGGCGGGATCAACGTCCGCGTCTCGGAGAGCGACGTCTACTACTTCGCCCCGCAGAAGAACCTCGGCTCCGACGGCGGCCTGTGGTTCGCCGCGGTCTCCCCCGCGGCCATCGAGCGGATCGAGCGGATCGCGGCATCCGGTCGCTACATCCCGGAGTTCCTCAGCCTCAAGAACGCGGTGGACAACTCGCGCCTCAACCAGACGCTGAACACCCCCGCCGTCGCGACGCTGCACCTGCTGGACAAGCAGCTCGAGTGGATCAACGGCAACGGAGGGCTCGGCTGGGCGAGCGCCCGCACGTCGGAGTCCTCGAACGCCCTCTACGAGTGGGCCGAGGCGTCGAGCTTCGCGACGCCGTTCGTCGCAGACCCGGCCGACCGCTCCCCCGTCGTCGTCACGATCGACTTCGACGACGCGATCGATGCGGCGGCCGTCGCGAAGAGCCTGCGCGGCAACGGCATCCTGGACACCGAGCCGTACCGCAAGCTCGGCCGCAACCAGCTGCGCATCGCGACGTTCGTCTCGATCGAGCCGGACGACGTGCGCCGGCTCATCCAGTGCATCGACTACACGGTGGAGCACCTGGCCGACTGAGCCGGTCCGGCAGGATCACTCCGCGAGCGGAGACGGCTGCGGCGTCAGGACCGAGGCCACGATCGCCTCGATCGCGAACGCGCTCGCGCGCCCGAGGTCGACGGCGGTGGGATCGAGCAGCCACTGCACCTGGAGACCGTCCATGACGGCCAGGATCGACGCCGACGCCGTCTCGACGGCATCCGGCGCCGTGATGCCGCGCTGCGCGCACACCACCGCGAACGCGTGCGCGACCTCGGCGCGCAGGATCGTGTAGCGGCGCTCGAAGAACGGCCGCCCGGGGTGGTCGTCGGTGACCGACTCGGCCGAGAGCACCGCGTAGGCCTGCACGATGCCGGGGCGCTGCTCGTTGCGGAACGCCGTCTGCACGAGGTGGCGGAACAGCGGCAGTCCGTCCGGGATGTGCTGACCCTCGAGGTCGGCGACGTCGGTCTCGTCCCGGTGCGCGAGAACCTCCAGGAGGAGCTGATCCTTCGACCCGAAGTGATGCAGGATGCCGGCGTGCGTCATCCCCACCTGATCGGCGATGTCCTGCAGCGTGCCGCCGGCGAACCCCTTGCTGCCGAAGATCTCCGTGGCGGCGTCGAGGATGTCGCGGCGACGCGCGATCGTCTCGGGCCGCGATCGCGGCGGGCGGCGCTGTCCGGCCATGGATCGGCCCCTTCATCTGCGGTCGGTCACCGATTCTACGCACGGGGATTCCGGCGCCTTCGGCAGGACTTGTAAAAGTTACTTACTTGATTGTAAGTTAAATCTCGCAATCACGCTCGGAGTCGAGTGGCCCGTGAGGCACGGCGACGCCGCCCGTCCACAATGAAGGAGAAGCAATGAGGCTCAGGTCCTCTCTGGCCGCCGTCGGCATCGCCGCGGCACTCGTGCTGTCCGGCTGCGCAGCCGGTGGCAGCAACGATCCGTCCGAGCCGGAAGCCGGCGCGGCACTCACGATCGCGAAGCCCGACGGCGCGATCACCACCGAGTCGCACAACCCGTACCTCGGCGACTCGTCGGCCTCGAAGTACGGCTACGCCAAGGTCATCTTCGAGCCGCTCGCGCTCGTCAACCCCACCGGCGACCTCGCCACGACCCCGTGGCTGGCCGAGTCGGTCGAGTGGAACGAGGACTACACCGAGCTCACCGTCATCCCGCGCAGCGGCGTGACCTGGAGCGACGGCACCGACTTCACCGGCGACGACATCGTCTTCACGTTCGACCAGTACCTGAGCGGCAAGCTCACCGACACCGGCGGCATCAACTACACCGGCTCCACGGTCGACGGCGACGCGATCACGCTGAAGTTCGGCAACTCGAAGTACACCGCGCAGGCGCGGGTGCTGCACACGCCGATCGTGCCGAAGCACATCTGGGAGGGCATCGCCGACCCGAACACCGACCCGCTCACCGAAGAGGGTCTCGCCGTCGGCACCGGCCCGTACGTGCTCGACAGCTGGACCACCGAGTCGGTCACCCTCACCGCCAACCCGGATTACTGGGGCGGCGAGCTGGCCGTGCCCGAGCTGCACTACGTCTCCTACGGCGACAACGCGGCGCTGACGACGGCGCTCGTGTCGGGCGACGCGGACTGGGCGCAGGCCTTCATCCCGCAGATCGAGGCGAGCTACCTGTCGGCCGACGAGGACAACCACTTCCTCGTCTCCCCCACCGCGGGCGCCGGCACCCTGTTCATGAACCTGCAGGAGAAGCCGTTCAACAACCCGGCCCTCCGTCAGGCGCTGGCATGGACGATCGACCGCCAGGCGTACGTCGACATCGCACGTGAAGGCGCGAGCGCCCCAGTGTGGAGCGTGACCGGTCTCGGTGAGGTGCTCGACAGCGAGATCCTCCCCGAGTACCAGGGTCAGGACTACGCGGTCGACGTCGACAAGGCCAAGGGCATCCTCGAGGACGCCGGCTACACCTGGAAGGACGACCAGTTGATCGACCCCGACGGCGAGGCGGTCTCGTTCTCCGTCTCGGTCCCCGCCGGCTGGAGCGACTGGAACACCGAGCAGGCGCTCCTCGCCGAGGAGCTGAAGGAGGGCCTCGGCATCGAGGTCAAGGTCGACCAGCCCGACTGGGGCGGCTGGGACGCCGCTCGCCAGGACGGCACGTTCGACGCGATCATCCACTGGCTCGAGGACACCGGCAACGCGTACGGCATGTACACGTCCACGATGGACCCCAAGTGGATCGTCGACGACAAGGCGCAGTTCAACTTCGGACGCTTCGACGACCCCGCGGTCACCGAGGCGCTGAACACCTACGCGAACGCGTCCTCGGATGCCGACCGTCAGGCCGCCCTGGCCGTCATGCAGAAGGCGTTCGTCGACAACGTGCCGGCGATCCCGCTGGGCTCGCACCCGCTGCTGGGCGAGTTCAACACGCGCAACTACGTCGGCTGGCCGTCCGAGGACGACCAGTACGCGTCGGCCGACCCGACCCAGCCGGGGATCGTCCAGGTCCTCACCGCGCTGACGCCGGCCGAGTAGTCCAGCGCGCGGTGGAGCGGGCGCACCCTGCGCGCCCGCTCCATCGCACCGCGCACCCTCACGAAAGCGAGCACGCTCCGATGAGCGACCCCCTTCTCTCCATCCACGACTTCTCGGTCGTCTACGACGTCGACCCGCCCGTGGAGGCCGTCAAGAACGTCACCCTCGACCTGCAGCGCGGCGAGATCCTCGGCCTCGCCGGGGAGAGCGGCTGCGGCAAGACCACGCTGGCCTACGGCATCCAGCGGCTCCTCAAAGCCCCCGCCGTCATCACGAGCGGCTCCGTCCTCTTCCACGATGCGTCCGGCGAGGACATCGACGTCAACAGCCTCGACGCCGAGCAGATGCTCGCGTTCCGCTGGGACAAGATCTCGATGGTGTTCCAGGGCGCGATGAACGCGCTGAACCCCGTGGCGACGATCGGCTCGCAGCTCGAGGACGTCTTCGAAGTCCACCGCCCCTCCCTCTCCAAGGCGCAGCGCCGCGAGGCGGTCGTCGAGCTCCTCGAGATCGTCAAGGTCGGCGGGCAGCGCCTCCGCTCCTTCCCCCACGAGCTGTCCGGCGGGATGCGCCAGCGCGTCATGATCGCGATGGCGCTGGCCCTCCGGCCCCAGCTGATGGTCATGGACGAGCCGACGACCGCGCTCGACGTGCTCGTGCAGCGCGAGATCCTCCGTCAGATCTCGCAGCTGCGACACGAGTTCGGCTTCTCGGTGATCTTCATCACCCACGACCTGCCGCTGCTGCTGGAGATCAGCGATCGCATCGCGATCATGCGCGAGGGCGAGATCGTCGAGCTCGACACCGCGGAGCGCATCTGGCGGAGCCCGCAGGACGAGTACACGAAGACACTGCTGTCCTCCTTCCCCCGCCTCACCGGCGAGAAAGGCGTGGTCGTGCGATGACCCTCCTCGAATTCGACCACGTGTCGAAGATCTACTCGGTGCGCGGCGCCGGCCAGATGAAGGCACTCGACGACGTGAGCTTCACGCTCCGATCCGGCCAGACCATCGGCCTGGTCGGGCAGTCCGGCAGCGGCAAGTCCACGATCGCCAAGATCCTCACGCAGCTCGAGGTCCCCACGAGCGGCGAAGTGCGTCTGGACGGCACGCCGATCCCCCGCCGCGGCAAGGGACTGCGCGCCTACCGGCAGCAGCTGCGGATGGTGTTCCAGGACCCGTTCGCGTCGCTGAACCCCTATCACTCCATCCGGTACCACATCGAGCGGCCCCTGCGCCTGGACGACGTCGTCCCCCGCCAGGAGATCGAAGCGGAGGTGCGACGCCTGCTCGAGCGTGTCCGTCTGATCCCGGATGCCGTCATCGACCGCCGCCCGCACGAGCTCTCCGGCGGTCAGCGCCAGCGCGTCGCGATCGCGCGGGCGCTCGCCTCGCGGCCGCGACTCCTCGTCGCCGACGAGCCGGTGTCGATGCTCGATGTCTCCATCCGTCTCGGCGTGCTGAACCTGCTCGCCGACCTGCAGCGAGAGGAGGGCCTGGGCGTGCTGTACATCACCCACGATCTCGCGACGGCCCGGCACTTCAGCGACGAGATCATGGTCCTGAACCAGGGCCGCGTGGTCGAGCGGGGCCCCGCCGACGACGTCATCCTCCGCCCCCAGCACCCCTACACGCGGGAGCTGCGGGCCGCGTCGCCCGATCCGGAGAAGCACTTCGCCGCGGCATCCGGAACTCCGGGAGGCACGCTGTGACCGCCGTCGAACCGCAGCTGCCGCTCACCGAGGCCGCGCCGGCCGGGTCGGACCCGCTCGACGACGGCACGACGGCGACGGTCGCCGTCCGCGGCCACTCGCGCATCCCGTGGCGATTCCTCGGCGGACGTGCCGCGTTCTACCTGTTCACCCTGTGGGCCGCGATCACGATCAACTTCTTCCTGCCCCGCCTCATGAAGGGCGACGCGGTCGACCAGTACCTCTCGCGCAACCGGGGGGTGACCCCCGAGGCGGCGGATGCGCTGCGGACGCTGCTGGGGCTCGACTCCGACCGGACCCTCCTGCAGCAGTACTTCGACTACTGGGGACTGCTGCTCCAGGGCGACCTCGGCGTCTCGCTCCTGCACGGCCTCCGCCCCGTGACCGAGGTCATCAGCCAGGCGCTCCCCTGGACGATCGGGCTCGTCGGCTTCGCGACGATCCTGTCCTTCGCGATCGGCACGATCGGCGGGGCGATCGTCGGCTGGCGCCGCGGCAGCCGGCTCGAGGCGCTCATCCCCATCACGACGTTCCTCAGCACGATCCCCTACTTCTGGCTCGGCCTGCTCGCCATCGCGCTGTTCTCGGTGAACCTCGGATGGTTCCCGATCGGCAAGGCCTACGGCGTGGGGATCGCCCCCGAGTGGTCGGCGGAGTTCATCGGCCAGGTGATCCACCACGGGACGCTTCCCGCGCTCACGATCATCATCGCCTCGCTCGGCGGATGGATGCTGGGCATGCGCAACATGATGCTCACGGTGCTCGACGAGGACTACATCACGGTGGCGCAGGCCAAGGGCATGCCGAACAACCGCGTGCTGTGGCGGTACGCGGCCCGCAACGCGGTGCTCCCGCAGCTCCAGAGCTTCGCGCTGTCGATCGGCTTCATCGTCGGCGGCACCATCGTCATGGAGATGGTGTTCAGCTACCCGGGCGTCGGCAAGCTCCTGCTCGACGCCACCAACGCGAAGGACTACGCGCTCATGCAGGGCGTCTTCCTCGTGATCACGCTCTCGGTGCTGGTCGCCAACATCCTGGCCGACCTCGCCTACGCGTTCCTCGACCCGCGCACCCGTCAGACGGAGGCCTGAGCATGACCATCACCGCCCGCCCCCAGGGCACCTGGCGATCCCGGTTCGGCGCCGCGTTCGCGATGTTCCGCAACCGGAAGTCGATCACCGGCCTGTCGATCCTCGGCTTCTTCGTCCTCGTCGCGATCTTCGCCGACGTGCTGGCGCCGTTCTCGCCGACCCAGATCGACAACACGGCCCGCTTCCAGCCGCCCTCCGCGGCGCACTGGCTGGGCACGACGCACATCGGCGAGGATGTCCTCAGCCAGGTCATCCACGGCACCCGCGGCGTCATCGTGGTCGGCTTCCTCGCCGCGATCATCGCGACGATCATCGCGATCGTCGTCGGCGTGATCTCCGGCTACCTCACGGGGTGGCGGAGCGAGGGCCTGTCCGCCCTCACGAACGTCTTCCTCGTGATCCCGGGGCTGCCGCTCATCATCATCGTGGCCTCGGCCTTCGAGGACCCGCCCCTGATCCTGATCGCCGGCGTGCTCGGCCTCATCGGATGGGCGTGGGGCGCGCGCGTCCTGCGCGCGCAGACGATGTCGCTGCGCAACCGCGACTTCATCCAGGCCGCTCGCGCCAACGGCGAGCCGCTCCGCCGGATCATCACGGTCGAGATGCTCCCCAACCTCATGGCGCTCATCGCCGCGAGCTTCGTCGGCACGGTGACCGCCGCGATCCTGGGCCTCACGACCCTCTCCTACATCGGCGTGATCCCGGTCACCACATACAACTGGGGCACCATCCTGAACTGGGCGGGCGCGCAGGGCGCGTTCCGGCAGAACCAGTGGTGGTGGTACCTGCCTCCCGGGCTCTGCATCGCCGCCATCGGCGTCGCGCTCTCCCTCATCAACTTCGGCATCGACGAGTACGTCAACCCGCGCCTGCGTTCGGCCGGAGAGCGCGCCCGCGCGATGAAGAAGAAGGGCCTGAACGTCAACGACGCCGTCACCGTCGTCCGCACGCCCGCCTCGCCCGTCGTCACGACCCCCAAGGACCTCACCGCATGACCACCGTCGACCTGTCGACCGCGCCGTACCTCGACTCCCGCCTGTCCGTCGACGAGCGCGTCGCCGATCTCCTCGGCCGCATGACGCTGCCGGAGAAGGTCGGGCAGATGATGCAGCTGGATGCCCGGGAGGATCTCGATGAGATCGTCCACGGCCGGCACGCGGGCTCGATCCTGCACACCTCCCCCGCGAAGGTCCTGCAGGCGGCGGCCCTCACGGCGCAGACGCGCCTCCGCATCCCGCTGCTCGTGGCGGAGGACTGCATCCACGGCCACTCGTTCTGGGAGGGCGCGACGATCTTCCCGACCCAGCTCGGCATGGCCGCGACGTGGGACACCGACCTGGTCGAACAGGTCGCCCGCGCGACCGCCGCCGAGGTCGCCGCGACCGGCATCCACTGGACCTTCTCCCCCGTCCTCTGCATCGCGCGCGACCTGCGCTGGGGCCGCGTCGACGAGACGTTCGGCGAGGACCCGTTCCTCATCGGCGAGCTCGCCTCGGCCATGGTGCGCGGCTACCAGGGCGACGGCCTCGACGATCCCGACGCCATCCTCGCCACCGCGAAGCACTTCGCCGGGTACTCCGAGACCCAGGGCGGCCGTGACGCGAGCGAGGCCGACATCTCGCGGCGGAAGCTCCGCTCGTGGTTCCTCCCGCCGTTCGAGCGCGTCGCGCGCGAGGGATGCCGCACGTTCATGCTCGGCTATCAGACCACCGACGGCGTGCCCATCACCGTGAACGACTGGCTGCTCAGCGACGTGCTGCGCGGCGAGTGGGGCTACACCGGAACGCTCATCACCGACTGGGACAACATCGGCCGGATGGTGTGGGAGCAGAAGGTGCAGCCCGACTACGCCCACGCCGCCGCGGCGGCCGTCAAGGCCGGCAACGACATGGTCATGACGACGCCGAAGTTCTTCGAGGGGGCGCTCGAGGCGGTCGCGTCGGGCCTCCTCGACGAGGCCGACATCGACCGCGCCGTCGCGCGTGTGCTGAGCCTCAAGTTCCGCTTCGGGCTGTTCGAGAACCCGCGTCTGCCCGACCCCGAGCGGATCGAGTCGGTCATCGCCTCCGGCGCGCACACCGACCTGAACCTCGAGGTCGCGCGCCGCTCGCTCGTCCTGCTGCGCAACGACGGCACCCTGCCGCTGGGCTCGGCATCGGGATCGGGATCGCGGCGGATCGCCGTCGTCGGCCCGCTCGCCGACGACGCCCAGACGCAGCTCGGCGACTGGGCCGGATCCTCGGGTCAGGTCGACTGGATGCCGGACGGCCACCCCCGCGGTCAGATCACCACCGTCCTCGACGGGCTCCGCACGCTCGTCGCGGCCGACTGGAGCGTCGAGCACGCCGACGGCGCCGGGATCCTCGAGCTCACGGACGACCCCGCCGGCGTCTTCCCCGACGGGCAGCCGCGACCGCCGATCGTCGTGCCGAGCGAGCCCGATGCCGCCCAGATCGCCGAGGCCGTCGCGGTCGCGGAGCGGTCCGACGTCGTCGTCGCGGTCGTGGGCGACCGGATCGAGCTGGTCGGCGAGGGCCGCTCGACCGCCACCCTGGAGCTCATCGGCGGGCAGCGCGCGCTGCTGGAGGCCCTCGCGGCCGCGGGCACGCCGCTCGTCGTCGTGCTCCTGGCATCCAAGCCGCTCGTCCTGCCCGACGCCGTGCGCGACGCGTCGCTCGTGTGGGTCGCGAACCCCGGAATGCGCGGCGGGCAGGCGATCGCCGAGCTGCTGCTCGGGATCATCGAGCCGGCCGGCCGCCTGCCCATCTCGTTCGCGCGGCACGCCGGCCAGCAGCCGACCTACTACAACCAGATCCGCGGCCAGCACGGCGACCGCTACGCCGACCTCACGCAGGAGCCGGCGTTCGCGTTCGGCGACGGGCTGTCGTACTCGACCGTCGAGTACTCGGCGCTCGAGGTCCTCTCCCCCGTCGTGCGACGCGGCGAGACCGTGCGCGCGCGGGTGCGCGTCGCCAACACCGGCGACCGGCCGGCCCACGAGGTCGTGCAGGTCTACGTGCGCGACGCCGTGACGTCCGTGAGCTGGGCCGACCGGGAGCTCAAGGCGTACCGGCACGTCGACCTGGCACCGGGTCAGAGCGCCGTCGTCGACCTCGAGGTCCCCGTCGCGGACTGCACGATCGTGGATGCCGCGGGCCGCCGCATCGTCGAGCCCGGCGCGTTCGAGCTGCTCGTCGGACCGTCCTCCCGCGCCGAGGCGCTGCTGTCGTCGGAGTTCATCGTCGAGGCCTGACCCCGGGGCCGGCGCGCGCGCTCGCGCGCGCTGAGGCTGAGAAACCACATCCAGCATCAGAAACACGTTCTGGCGTGGTTTCTCACGCCGGATGTGGTTTCTCGAGCCGGATGCCGTCGCTCGGCCGAGCGGGGGGCGCGGAGGCCGCGACGTCAGTAGGTGCGGTCGGCGCCTTCGTCGTCGTCGGCGTCGGCGTCGTCGTCGTCGTCCGACTCGTCGTCATCGTCGTCCGACTCATCGTCGTCCGCGTCATCGTCGTCCGCGTCATCGTCGTCCGACTCGTCGTCGTCCGCGTCGTCGTCGTCGCCATCCGCGTCGTCGTCGTCGTCCGACTCATCGTCGTCCGCGTCGTCCGACTCATCGTCGTCCGCGTCGTCATCGAGTACATCGATGTCGACGCCGTCGACGTCGCCGGCGTGCAGGATCGACGAGCCGTCCACGTCGAAGTCCGTCGCGTCGAGGTCGTCGAGCTCGCTGAGGGCTTCCTCATCGTCGTCGTCGTCCGCGTCCTCGTCGGCGTCGTCGTCCACCGTCTCGCCGGCGGCCTCGGCCAGCGCCGCCTGCGCGGCCTGGTAGTCGGCGAGGCGCTCGGCCCACGGCGTCCACTCCGGCGCGAGCAGCGCCCCGTCGCCGGGAAGCAGCTCCACCTCGAGCACGGTGGGCTCCGCGCCCTCCACGACGGCGAGGCTCACGGTCCAGAACCAGCCCGGGTATCCCTCGAGGCGGTTGTGGAACCGCAGCGAGACGACACCCTCGTCCTCCAGCGTGTAGCCGGCGGTGTCGCCGACCGTCGCGGCCGGCGTGATCTCGTTCAGAGCCGCACGCGCGAGGTCGTGCGCGCTCAGGAGCCGCTCGTCGGCGGGCTCAGGCGTCGAGGTCATCGGCTACCTTGCGGAGCACGGCCGCGATCTTGCGTCCGTGCGCCGGGGTCGGGTAGCGGCCGTGGCGCAGGTCGCCACCGATGCCGTCGAGCAGCTTGACAAGGTCTTCGACGATAATCGCCATGTCGTCGGCGGGCTTCCGGTTGCGCTTGGCGAGGCTCACGGGCGCCTCGAGCACCCGGACCGCGAGGGCCTGGAGCCCGCGCTTGCCGTCGGCCACGCCGAAGTCCAGTCGGGTGCCCTGCTTCAGAGTCGTGACGCCGGCGGGCAGCGCCGTGGCGTGCAGGAAGACGTCCTGGCCGTCATCGGTCGTGATGAAGCCGAACCCCTTCTCCTCGTCGTAGAACCTGACCTTGCCGGTGGGCATCTCAACCTCGCTCTGCCCGCAGACGGGCGCAGTCCAACCGGGACCGTTCAGCCCCGCCCCCAGCCTACGACACCGACCGCGACGCAGTAGGCTGGAACGGATGAGCACACCACACTCCGGCGAGGATCTGCCGGTTCGCCGGATCGACCGCATCCTCGCGTTCATGTCGCTGGGGCTGCTTGTGCTGTCCATCGTGTGCTTCCTGTCGATCATGATCGGCACGGCGAGCGGGATGGTGCAGGCGGACTTCAGCGCGGGCCTCTGGCCCGTCGTCGGCACGATCGTCTACATCGCCCCCATCCTCGCCTTCGTACTGCTCGTGGCGGTGCTCGTCATGACCTTCGTCAGAAGGGCGCGGGCCAACAAGGGCCTCTGACGTGGCCGCCACGGACGCCCGAGTACTCGCGAGCACGCTCGCGGCGCTCGAGGACGAGTCCCTGCGGCGGGTCCTCGCCGAGCGACGCGTGTCGCCGACGGCCACGTGGTCCGACTACTACGACATGGCCGAGGCCCTGCTCGATCCGGCGCTCGTGGCCCGCGGTGTCGCCGCGCTCTCGCGCACGGATGCCGAGGCGCTGCAGCGTGCGCTGGCTGACGGCACCCCGGTGCCCCCGGGCGCGCACCGGCACGACCTCACGATCCGCGGCTTCGTCGACGACGCCGGCGTGCCCTTCCGCGCCGTCCGCGATGTCTGGCCGGGGTTCACCCCCGCCGCCGACCCGGAGACCGCACCGTCCGACGGGGACTCTGCCGAGCACGCCGCCGAGCGCGCGTTCGCGGCATCCACGTCGCTCGCCGATATCCTGCAGCTGAGCCTCGCGGCGCCCCTGAACCGGATCGGGTCCGGTGCGCTCGGGGCCGGCGACCGCCGCCGGCTCGTCGAATCGGGTGCCGTGAACGACGGCGAGGAAGCCGACGAGCTCATCGCCATCGCGGAGCACGCCGGGCTCATCGCCCCGAGCGACCGGCAGTGGCTCGTCACGGCCACCGGTGTCGAATGGCTCGCGAGCGGCACCGTCGCGCGCTGGGCGAGCATCGCCCGGGCGCTGCGCGACACGCTCCCCGCCGCCCTCCGCAACCCGGACGACGGCTGGATCCCGGTGGCGCAGTGGGCCGACGCCTACCCCTTCGACACGTCCTGGCCCGTCCGCGCGGCGCGCAGTCGCCGGATGCTGGAGCGGTGGGCCATGGTCGACGGCGGCGGCGCGGCGCCCGTCTGGGCCTCCGACCTCGCCCGCGGCGGCGACGCCGATCACGCCGCGCTGCAGGCGCTCCTCCCGCCCGAGGTCGACCGCGTCTATCTGCAGAACGACCTCACCGCGATCTCGCCGGGCCCCCTCGCGCCGCAGCTCGACATGCGGCTGCGCACGATGGCGCGCCGCGAGTCCCGGGCGCAGGCGTCGACCTACCGGTTCACGGCGGAGTCGCTGAGCTCCGCGCTCACGGCGGGCGAGACCGCCGAGTCGCTGCGCGTCTTCCTCGAGGAGCTCTCGCTCACGGGCCTGCCCCAACCGCTCGCGTACGAGATCGAGCGGAGCGCTGCCCGCCACGGCACCATCCGGGTCGGCCCCGACGCCGCGGGCCGCGCCCGCGTCACGAGCCACGACCGGGCACTGCTGCGCGCCGTGGCCGTCGACCAGGCGCTCCGGCCCCTCGGCCTCTACCTCGACGGCGAGGCGCTCATCAGCCGGAGCCTTCCCGAGACGGCGTTCTGGATGCTGGCCGACGCCCGCTACCCCGTCGTCTCGGTCGACATCGACGGGAACCCGCGCGCCCTCGACCGTCACCGCCTCGCGTCCGCGCCGCACAGCGAGCCCGTGGATCCGTATGCGGGCCTGCTGGCACGACTTCGGGGAGCGAGCAGCGACGACTCGGATGCCGCCTGGCTCGGCCGCGAGCTGGAGCAGGCCGTCCGCTCCCACTCCATCGTCACGATCATCGTGCGCCTCCCCGACGGCTCCGACCGGGAGATCACGATGGAGGCCACCGGCCTCGGCGGCGGGCGCCTGCGCGGTCGCGACCGCGCCGCCGACGTCGAGCGGACCCTGCCCGTCTCGAGCATCGTCAGCGTCCGCCCCGGTGCCTGACGGCGCCCGCACCGGCCCGCACCCCGGCCATTCCGGTAGAATCGTCCGTTATGGCTGACGGCCCCCTCATCGTTCAGAGCGACCGCACGGTGCTCCTCGAAGTGGCGCACCCCCGCGCCGAAGACGCGCGCCACGAGCTCGCGGTCTTCGCGGAGCTGGAGCGCGCCCCCGAGCACATCCACACCTACCGGATCACGCGCCTCGGCCTGTGGAACGCCCGCGCGGCCGGGCACGACGCCGAGGACATGCTCGCGACGCTCGACCGCTGGTCGCGCTTCCCCGTGCCGCCGTCGGTGTCCATCGACATCCGGGAGACCGTCGGCCGGTACGGCCGGCTCACGATCGAGCGCGACGACGAGGGCACCCTCATCCTCCGGTCGACGGATGCCGCGGTGCTCGCCGAGGTCGCGCGCAACAAGCGCATCCAGCCGCTCCTGATCGCCCAGCCCGCCCCCGGCGTGCACGTCATCGACGCCTGGGCGCGCGGGCACATCAAGCAGGAGCTGCTGAAGATCGGCTGGCCCGCCGAGGACCACGCCGGGTACACGCCCGGCACCCCGCACGAGATCGCGCTCAATGAGGACAGCTGGACGCTGCGCCCGTACCAGCGCAAGGCCGTCGACACGTTCAGCGCCGACGGCTCCGGCGTCGTCGTGCTCCCCTGCGGCGCGGGCAAGACGCTCGTCGGCGCCGCCGCGATGGCCGACACCAAGACCACGACCCTGATCCTCGTGACCAACACCGTGAGCGCCCGGCAGTGGCGCGACGAGCTGCTCAAGCGCACGTCGCTGACTGCCGAGGAGATCGGCGAGTACTCCGGGCAGTCCAAGGAGGTCAAGCCGGTCACGATCGCGACCTACCAGATCCTCACCGCGAAGCGGAAGGGCGAGTACGCCCACCTCGCGCTGCTCGACGCGCTGGACTGGGGGCTCATCGTCTACGACGAGGTGCACCTGCTTCCGGCCCCGGTCTTCAAGCTCACGGCCGACCTGCAGGCCCGCCGTCGGCTCGGCCTCACCGCGACCCTCGTGCGCGAGGACGGCCGCGAGGGCGACGTGTTCAGCCTCATCGGCCCCAAGCGCTTCGACGCCCCGTGGAAGGAGATCGAGTCCCAGGGCTTCATCTCCCCCGCCGTCTGCTACGAGGTGCGCATCGACCTGCCGGCATCCGACAGACTTGAGTACGCCGCCGCGGCGGACGACGAGCGCTACCGCCTCGCGGCGACCGCGCACGCCAAGATCGGGGTCGTCCGCGACCTCGTCGCTCGGCACGACGGCGAGCAGATCCTCGTGATCGGGCAGTACCTCGACCAGATCGACATCCTCGCCGAGGCCCTCGACGCCCCGCAGATCACCGGGGCGACGCCCGTGGACGAGCGCGAGGTGCTCTACGCCGCGTTCCGCGAGGGCCGCATCCCGCTCCTCGTCGTCTCGAAGGTCGCGAACTTCTCGATCGACCTGCCCGAGGCGTCCGTCGCGATCCAGGTGTCCGGCTCGTTCGGCTCCCGCCAGGAGGAGGCCCAGCGCCTCGGCCGCCTGCTGCGCCCGAAGACGTCGGGGCACACCGCCAGCTTCTACACGCTCATCGCCCGCGACACCGTCGACCAGGACTACGCGCAGAACCGTCAGCGCTTCCTCGCCGAGCAGGGCTACAGCTACACGATCCTGGATGCCGATCAGCTGACGGCCGCGTAACGCGGTTCGGGGGGCTGGCGCGGGGCGGCGCCGCGTCGCCGTCGCGGCCGGTCGTGATGCGGCATCCCATCGCCCGCCGCGTGGCCGTCGCAGCCGGTCGTGTCACACCTCATGCGGGTGAGCCCCCGGGTGGCCCGCAGGTTCTGTGACACGCCACACGCGTATGTCACAGTGGATGCCGGTGTGCGCGGCGATACCCGCAGGTCCTGTGACACGGCCGGTCGGCGCTGCGCGACCGAGCGCCGCCGCTCAGTCCGCAGCGGGCGCGGGCGGACCCACGGGCGGCGCGAGTGCGACGGCCGCGTGCGGCGCGGGCGCGGGCGGCGTGAGCACGAGCGTGCGGCCGAGCGTCCCGCGGCGGAACATCCACTCCACGGCACCGGTGTACGCGCCGATCACGATGAGCGACCAGAAGAAGCTCGCGACCCCCGGCGAGGAGTCGTTGACGTCGCCGAGCCCGGCGAGGGCGAGGAGGAACGCGAGCAGGTTGTTCACGACGTGCAGCGCGATCGCGGCCTCGAGCCCCCCGGTCCGCCAGGTGAGCCACCCCGCGGCGATCGCGAAGACCGCGACGCTCGCCTGCCCGAGCGGGTCGTACAGGTGACCGAGGACGAACAGCGGCACCGGCAGCAGGATCGCGAACGCCGGATGCCGCAGCCACCGGCCGATGGCCTGCTGCAGGTAGCCGCGGAACACGTACTCCTCGGCCGCGGCCTGGAAGGGGATCAGGAGCAGCAGCACGACGAGGGTCGCGAGGAGCTGCGGGTTCTGGTCCGGCGGCACGACGCCGCTGCTGTCGACGGCCTCCGCGGGAAGCAGCGCCGACACGCCGCTCAGCGCGAGCGAGATGACGACGGCGACGGCGCCGCACAGCAGCATCCATCGCCACCGTAGCCGACCCGCGGCGGACGAGACGAGTCCCACCCGACGGCCGTTGACGATGAGGGATGCCAGGACGTACGCCGGCAGCATCAGCACGATCGTGCCGAGGGTCAGCGCGATGAGGAACGGGTCCGTCAGATCGAAGGCGATGTTCTGCCCGAGGGTCATCATGCGCTGGGCGAACGCCGGGTCGGCGAAGGCGGCCGCGAGGATGCCGACGAGCACCACCCCGAGCATCGCCGCGTACAGCGCGACCCCGAGCACACCGACCACGAGCGGCGTCCACCATCCGCTGCGGCGCCGCGCGAAGACGAGCCGGTGGAAGGCGAGGCCGCCGGTGAGGGCATCGGCGGGCAGCGGGGCGGGCGCGGGGAGCGGGCGGAGAGCCGGCGGCGCGGGGATGGGCGTCGTCATGGCTCCATCTTCGCCGATGACGGAGCGCACGGCCGCCGGATCAGTCGGCGCCGCCCTCCCGTCGGAACCAGTCCACCGCGAGGTCCACGACGGCATCCGGGGCGTCGTCCGTGACGAAGTGGGCGGCGTCCGGGACGAACGCGAGAGCGAATCGCTCCGCGCACCGCTCGTGGTCGCGGCACATGGTGCGCACGACCGGCTCGGTGAGCGGCCAGTCACGGGCACCGTAGGCGACGAGCGTGGGCGGCCGCAGTCGCATCCGCTTGTAGTAGCCGCCCATGAGCCGGGGCAGCTCGGGAGCGATCATGCCCAGCAGCACTCTGCGAGTCGCCCGCGCCACCTCGGGACGCGTCTCAACGCGCAGGTAGGCGTCGATCGTGTCGGCGGACATCGGACGCACCGTGTACGGCGGCGCGAGCACCCAGCGCAGCGAGTGCCGGTGACCGCCCCACAGCAGGCGGGGGTAATGCCGGAAGGCCGGGATCATCCGCGGCGAGAACCGCATGAAGCCCGGCGGCACCGCGAGCTGGACGAGCGTGCGGACGCGGTCCGGCCGGGAGTATGCGAGGTGCATCCCGGTGAGCGCGCCGAGATCGTGTGTCATCACGTGCGCGCGCTCGACGCCGAGCACATCCAGCAGCGCAAGAAGATCGTGCATCCGCGTCTCATGGCCGATGCGAGGGTCGTCCGCCTCGGTCCAGCCGGCGCCGCGCAGATCGGGGCAGATCACCCGATATCCGTGCGCGGCGATGGCCGGGGCGACGTCGTGCCACTGCCACCAGTGCTCCGGGAGGCCGTGCAGAAGGACGACGGGCGGTCCCTCCCCGACGGTGGCGACGTGGGTGCGCAGGCCCGGCGTCTCGATGATCGTGTGCGTGAAGCCCGGAGCATCGGGCAGCGGTGGACTCCAGACCGAGGTCTCGGCGCTCGGTTCGCCGATGTGTGGCGTTCCCATGCCGCCGAGGGTACTACTTCCGTAGTGCCGTGTCACTACTTCCGTAGTAATCCCCGCCGTCCTAGGGTCGGAGCGTGAGCGACACCCGCAGCCGCGCCCTCGAGGCCGCCGTCTCCCTCGTCGGCGAGCAGGGCGTCCGCGCGCTCACGCACGCGCGCGTCGACGATCGCGCCGGCCTCCCCCGAGGCTCGACGTCCAACTGGTTCCGCACCCGGCACGCCCTCGTCGCCGGCGTGACGACCTGGATCGCCGAGCGTGAGCGCGCCGACTTCGCGGCCGTCGGCCCCATAGCCCCGCGCGACGAGGACGAACTCGTGGACGCTTTCTGCGTCATGATCGCGGTCGAGACCGGCCCGTTCGCGGCGCGCACACGCGCGCGCTACGCGATGTTCCTCGAGGGGTCCTCCGATCCGGTCCTGCTCGCCCCGCTCCTCGCGCAGCGCGCGGCGCTCGAGGAGTGGATGCAGATCCTCCTCGCCGGCATCGGCGTCACCCCCGCGGATGATGTCACACGGGCGACGATGGCGGCGCTCGACGGCGTCGTCCTGCATCGCCTGACGGTGGATCCGAACGCCGAACTCCGCCCCGTCGTCGCCCGGATCGTGCACGCCGCCGTGGCCGCCTGAGATCGGCGTGCCACCGATATCCAGCACACACATCGAATCCGGTGCCAGGATGGGCCTATGACCGCAGCGCGCATCCTCGTCGTCGACGACGAGCCGAACATCCGGGACCTGCTGGTGACGAGCCTTCGCTTCGCCGGCTATCAGGTCCGCGCCGTCGCCAACGGGGCACAGACGATCTCCGCCGTGCTCGAGGAAGAGCCCGACCTCATCATCCTCGACGTCATGCTCCCCGACATGAACGGGTTCAGCGTGACCAAGCGCCTCCGCGGCGCCGGGTACACCGCCCCCATCCTCTTCCTCACCGCGAAGGACGAGACCGAGGACAAGATCGAGGGCCTGAACGCCGGCGGCGACGACTACGTCACGAAGCCGTTCAGTCTCGACGAGATCGTCGCGCGTATCGAGGCGATCCTCCGCCGCACGATGCAGGCCGACGAGGAGTCCAGCATCCGCGCCGGCGAGCTGACGATGGATCAGGACACGCACGACGTCCTCGTCGGCGATGTCTCGATCGACCTCTCGCCCACCGAGTTCAAGCTGCTGCGCTACCTGATGCTCAACCCGAACCGGGTGCTCAGCAAGGCGCAGATCCTCGACCACGTCTGGGAGTACGACTTCAACGGGGATGCCGGGATCGTGGAGAGCTACATCTCCTACCTGCGCCGGAAGATCGACCCGTACTCGACCGAACCGCTCATCCAGACCAAGCGCGGATTCGGCTACATGCTGAAGGCCGGCAAGACCTCGTAGGACCCGGGAGGCCCGGTGGCCGCGCACGAGAAGAAGACCGACCGGGTCACCTCATGGTGGCGCGGCATCAGCCTGCGCGCCAAGGTCACCGGGGTCACGGTCGCCGTCCTGACGATCGGCCTGTTCGCCTCCGGCATCGGCACGATGATCTTCCTCCGCAACGCCCAGATCGCCGAGCGCGACCAGTCGCTGAGCCAGACCGTGACGACCGACCTCGCGAGCAGCCTGCTCGATGTCGAGGTCGTCGACGGCGTCGCGCGGTTCGAGCGGCGCGATGCGTCGACCCTCAGCCCGTTCTTCATCGCCGTGTACGGCGCCGACGGCACGCTGCTCGCGACCGACGGGCCCTCCAGCACCGTGTGGCCCGACTTCCCGGAGACCGTCGCGCTCGACGAGCCGCTCATGCGCGGCACGGCGCCGTTCGAGCTGACCTCGGAGGAGGGAACCGCCACCTTCCACGCGAGCGTCGACACGCTGCAGATCACCGGGGCGCGGGAGCTCAACGTGCAGCTCCTCGCCCTCCCGCTCGCGCCCGTCAACCAGACCGTGGCGAACTTCATCGGCATCTACACGGCGCTGGGCATCCTCACCGTCCTGCTCGGCGCCCTCACGACGCGGCTCCTCGTGACCCTCACCTTCCGCGGCCTCGGGCAGGTGGAGACCACCGCCATGTCGATCGCGGCGGGCGACTTCACGCAGCGGATGACGGACATCTCGCCCCGCACCGAGGTCGGTCGCCTGAAGACCGCCATCAACGCGATGCTCGACCGGGTCGATCAGGCCCTTGGGCAGCGCGACGCCTCGGTGCAGCAGATGCGGCGCTTCATCGGCGACGCCAGCCATGAGCTGCGGACGCCCCTCGTCACGGTGCGCGGGTACGCCGAGCTGTACCGGATGGGCGCGATCTCCGGCCCCGAGCAGACCGCCCAGTCCATGGAGCGCATCGAGAAGGAGGCGATCCGGATGGGCGTGCTCGTCGAGGATCTCCTCGCGCTGGCACGACTGGACGAGCGGCGCGACATCGTCGTGACCGCCGTGGATCTCCGCCCCGTCGCGCAGGATGCCGCGCTGGACGCGCGTGTGACGGCTCCCGAGCGCGCCGTCACCTACATCGACACGACGACGCTGCCGACCCGGAAGACCACGGATGCCGCCGCGGCGGGCGGGGGCGCCGCCGGGGGCGCTGCGCCGACGCGCCGGGCGAGCGCCTCCCGCCCGGGCGCCGCGTTCTCGCTGCTCCGCCGTCGTCCCCGCGCCGGATCGAACGAGCCCGCCGCGCCCGGCGTGGCCCTCACGGAACCGATCCGCACGATGGAGGCGGTGGAGCCCGACGACTTCGCGCCCGTCGTCCTGGGCGACGAGAACCGCATCCGCCAGGTGGTCGCGAACCTCCTCGGCAACGCGCGCCGCTACACGCCGCCCGGATCGCCCATCGAGATCACCGTCGGTCTCGATGTCCGCGCCGGCATGGGCTGGATCGCGGTCAGCGACCACGGCGAGGGCATCCCCGAACAGATCCGCGACAAGATCTTCCAGCGCTTCTGGCGCGCCGACACGTCGCGGACACGGGAGACCGGCGGCTCCGGGCTCGGCCTGTCGATCGTGGCGTCGATCGTCGACGCGCTGCACGGCTCCATCTCGGTCACCGAGACGCCGGGCGGCGGCGCGACGTTCCGCGTCTCGCTGCCGCTCGCGCGGCAACGGCCCATCCAGGAGCACCTGTCCATCGAGACGCAGCCGCTCCCGCGCATGAGGCCGACCGAGCAGCAGTAGGCGGTGCCGGGCGCTGCTCGGGCGGCTTGTGCAGGCGCCTCCTCCCCAGCACGCGGATCGGCGCGGCCGTCCACCGGCATCCGCACCGGCGTCCGTCGGGGGTGCCGGGATGCGTAGCGTTGCGGCACCACTCGTGAAGGAGCACCCATGGCCGTCTTCTCCGTCGACAGCGACGCCGTCCTCACCGCCACCTCCGCCGTCCGCGCGACGAGCGATCGCCTGCAGGGCGAGACGGCGGCGATGCTCGCCCAGCTCACGCAGCTCCAGGGATCATGGACCGGCGCCGCCTCCGTCGCCTTCCAGGGCGTCGTCGAGCGCTGGCGCGCCGCGCAGCGCGACCTCGACGCCGCCCTCGCGGACATCAACGCGGCCCTCGCCTCCGCCGGCGTCCAGTACGCCGAGACCGAGTCGGCCGCCGCGGGGCTGTTCCGGTGAGTCCGGACCCGCCGCCGCGGCGGGCGAGGGCGAGAAGCGAGCACCCTGCCCGTGGCGCCTGCGGAGCCGATAGCATTCGCGCGTGCGGACCGCGCCGAGCGTCGGTGTCATCCTGTCGTCCGCCGCCGTGGCGGCGGTGGGCGCCGTCGGCGTGTGGATGGGCCTCACGGCGACCTCCGTGCCGACCGTCGATCTGGGCGATTCCACCCAGGACATGGTCGTCGTCTCCACCGACGCGGAGAACGCCGTCGTCGAAGCGGAGTGGCGCCTGCGCACCGACGGCACGGCGGAGGTCACGGTCAGCCTCGGGTTCGACCTGCACGCGGAGACACTGAACGCCGAGCGGGGCACGGTCGTCGTCGAGCTGTGGTGCGACGCGCGCCTGCGGAACCCGGAGCCGGGCCCGGACATCGAACTCGTCGACGATGGGGACGAGGCGCTCTGCGCGGACGGCGCGATCGCCGAGGGCGTGCCCGCGCGTCAGATCTTCGTCTTCGAGGTGACGCAGTTCGAGCCGCAGCAGGTGACGGGGACGCCGGTGCGCGACTGGTCTGCCACGGCGTCGGGGCAGCGGACCGCCCGCTCCCCGGCCCTCGTCCTCGGGGTCGGCGGCATCATGGACGAGGCGCTGCCCGTCATCGTCGCCACCCCCGCGCATGCCTCGACGCTCACCACCGTGTTCGAGGCGACCCCGAAGGAGCTCATCGATGTGAGCGTCCGCCCGGCCGGCGAGATCGACGAGGCGATGAGCGTCGCGGTGCAGTCCGACGGCGAGCGGCTGTGGACGGACTCGGTGACGTGGCGGCTGGACTTCGCCGGGCTCGACACAGCGGCGACCCTCGAGGCCGGCCTCACCCGCTGGACCGACCCCGGCGGGCAGACCTTCACGCAGCTTCTCCTGCTGCTCTCCGGCGCGCTCATCGGCGTCGCGGCCTCCCTCGCCGTGGAGCGGATGTTCTCGTGGCTGAGCGCCCGCGCGCCGCGCGCTGCCCCGTGACGCGGCATCCCGGAGAACGGCGAAGGGCCCCGGCCGAAGCCGGGACCCTTCGCTGAATCAGTCGCTGGACTCAGAAGTCCATGCCACCGGACGGGTCGCCTGCCGGAGCCGACGCCTTCTCCGGCTTGTCGGCGACGACGACCTCGGTCGTAAGGAACAGACCGGCGATCGACGCGGCGTTCTGCAGCGCAGAGCGCGTGACCTTCGCCGGGTCGATGATGCCCGCGGCGAACATGTCGACGTACTCGCCGGTGGCCGCGTTCAGGCCGTGACCGGCCTCGAGCTCGGCGACCTTATTGGCGACGACGCCCGGCTCGAGACCCGCGTTCAGCGCGATCTGCTTGAGCGGAGCCTCGATGGCCACCTTGACGATGTTCGCACCGGTCGCCTCGTCACCCTCGAGCTGGAGGTTGCCGAAGACACGCTGACCGGCCTGGATGAGCGCGACGCCACCACCGGGGACGATGCCCTCCTCGACGGCCGCCTTCGCGTTGCGAACGGCGTCCTCGATGCGGTGCTTGCGCTCCTTGAGCTCGACCTCGGTCGCGGCACCCGCCTTGATGACGGCGACGCCGCCGGCGAGCTTCGCGAGGCGCTCCTGGAGCTTCTCGCGGTCGTAGTCGCTGTCCGTGTTCTCGATCTCGCGACGGATCTGCGTGACGCGACCCTCGATCTGGCCGGCGTCGCCGGCACCCTCGATGATCGTGGTCTCGTCCTTGGTGATGATCACCTTGCGGGCGCGGCCGAGCAGGTCGGTCGTCGCGTTCTCGAGCTTGAGGCCCACCTCTTCGGTGATGACCTGGCCGCCGGTCAGGATCGCGATGTCCTGCAGCTGCGCCTTGCGACGGTCGCCGAAGCCGGGAGCCTTGACGGCAGCCGACTTGAAGATGCCGCGGATCTTGTTGAGCACGAGCGTCGCGAGAGCCTCGCCCTCGACGTCCTCGGCGATGATGAGGAGCTCCTTGCCCTCCTGGATCACCTTGTCGACGATCGGCAGAAGGTCCTTGATGTTCGAGATCTTCTGGTTCGCGATGAGGATGTACGGGTCCTCGAAGACCGCCTCCTGGCGCTCCGGGTCCGTGACGAAGTAGGGGTTGATGTAGCCCTTGTCGAAGCGCATGCCCTCGGTGAGCTCGAGCTCGGTGCCGAAGGTGTTCGACTCCTCGACGGTGACGACACCCTCCTTGCCGACCTTGTCGATGGCCTCGGCGATGAGCTCGCCGATCTCCGGGTCAGCGGCCGAGATGGATGCCGTGGCGGCGATCTCCTCGCGGGTCTCGACCTCCTTGGCGGAAGCCAGCAGCTCGTCGGAGAGCGCCTTGACGGCCTTCTCGATGCCCTTCTTCAGGGAGATGGGGTCGGCGCCGGCTGCGACGTTGCGCAGGCCTTCGCGGACGAGCGCCTGAGCGAGGACCGTGGCGGTCGTCGTACCGTCACCGGCGACGTCGTCGGTCTTCTTGGCGACCTCCTTGACGAGCTCCGCGCCGATCTTCTCGTACGGGTCGTCGAGTTCGATCTCCTTGGCGATCGAGACGCCGTCGTTCGTGATGGTGGGGGCGCCCCACTTCTTCTCGAGCACGACGTTGCGACCGCGGGGGCCGAGCGTCACCTTGACGGCGTCAGCCAGGATGTTGAGGCCGCGCTCGAGGCCGCGTCGGGCCTCTTCGTCGAAAGCGATGATCTTTGCCATAAGTGTGTCGTCCCTCCCGGACGTGAGGATGAGTCTTTAGCACTCGCTATCCGTGAGTGCTAAGCCATTCTGGCACTCGACCATGGCGAGTGCAAGCTGCGACGGACGCGGTCAGCCGACGACGGAGATGCTTCCGGAGGTGGGGACCAGTTCCACCCAGGTGTTGCCGGGCGCCAGTCTGATCTCGCCGCTGGCGGAGTTGGTGAGCGTGATGGGAGAGGTCTGGCTCTGCTTCGACCAGCGGCCGTGGATGACCCTGCCGCCCGTCGAGATCCAGGCGTCGCTGCCGCCGACCATCACGGTGCGCGGGACGATGCCGTAGGACCAGTCGATCGCGACCCGGAGGACGACGACGTTGGTGGCCCGGAGCCGCTTCCCGCTCGCGTCGACGTCGGCGCGCCCGTTCTGCGAGCGGAGGTAGGCGGCCGAGCCGGCATCCCACCGCCACGAGCGCGCCGAGTCGCGCGCGAAGCGCACATCCATGCCGGCGGCGTCCTCGCCGAAGATCGGCGCGTGCCCCCGCGGCGCGAAGAGGAACTGCACGGCGGGCGGCGCGAGCGTCGCGTACCTCGCGCGCAGCTTCCGCGCCTCGACGATCACGTTGTGCGGCGCCGTGCGCTTCGTCGTGCGGTACATGAAGCGGTCGTCCGCGCCCCCGTGGATGGCGTTGTGGACGTCGGTCGCCTTCATCATCCGCACGAACCGCCCCTGCCCACCGGAGTAGGCGACGATCCCCCCGAACGGGGCGATGATGTCGGGGTCCATCGGCCGGATGCTGCGGATCGGTCCGATCTGCGCGGGCACGTCGGAGTGCCAGACGGCGACGTACCGCGTGATCCCGCCCTCGACGAGCTCCTCGAAGACGATGTCGGTGCGCTCGAGACCCCATTGCGGACGCGCGTCGGGATGGTTGTCGATCTTGGCCGACAATGCCGGACCGAGGGCGGCGGCATCCTGGACGACCGTGCCCCGCAGCGGAGCGGTCTGCACGACGCGCGTCGGGGTCGGTGTCGGCGTGGGGCTCGGTGTGGGCTCAGCCGAGCGCGTGACCCGCGGCGTCGCGGACGGCGATGCGGTCGAGGTGGGCGCGCACGCGGCGAGCAGCAGTGCGGCGGCGGTGAGGGCCGTGACCGCCAGGAGGCGACGACGACGATGGTTCACGCAGCAAGGCTACTGCGCCGCCTTCGCCTCCACGGCCGCCCCGCCGGTCAGACGGGCCGGACGGCTTCGGCCTGCGGGCCCTTCTGCCCGGTGCCGACGGTGAACTCCACCTTCTGGCCCTCTTCGAGGACGCGGAAGCCGTTCATCTCGATGTTCGAGTAGTGGACGAAGACGTCCTGGCCGTCGACGACGGTGATGAAGCCGTAGCCCTTTTCGGCGTTGAACCATTTGACAGTGCCCTGGGTCATGCGAATCTCCTGATGCTGTGGGACTTCGCCATGCTAACCACGCGCGGGTGGCGGATTCCCGGCATCCGAGAACTGTTGACAGCGCCGCATAGAACTCTTCACACGCGCGAAACACAGCCCGCGCGGTGGCCCGTCAGGGGGTGGGAGTGGTCTCGGCGCGGTCGAGGCCGAGCACGACGGCGAGCTGGCGCGCGTCGGGGTCGTCGGCCGGCTGATATGCGTCGTCCAGCACGAGCCGCGTCGCCCCGACGAGCTCGGCGACACCGCGCGCGGCGCCCTCGTCCTCGGCCGTCGGGTAGTAGACCGTCGTCAGTTCGAAGTCATCCGCTCCCGCCTCGCTCGCGAGGACGGCGTCTTCCGACCAGCCGGCGGCGAGGATCTCGTCCCGCACGCGGTTGGCGAGGCCGCTCTCACCGGTCGCGTTGAGCACGAGCACGGTGTACGCGGTGTCGATGGTCGGCTCGGCGGTCGCCACGGGGGCGGGCGAACCGGACGGCGCGGGGAAGGGGACGACCCGGCCGGTGGCGATGAGAGTCCCGAAGATGCCGGTGGCGATCAGCGCGACCGTGGCGATCGCGGACCAGAGGAAGACGGTCCCGCCGCGCAGCCGCGGATTCTCCGCCCGGTGCGCGCCGACGCGGCCTCGCTCGACCGGGAGGTCGTCGAAACGGTCCTTCGGGGCGGGCGTTCTCGGCACCAGTGAATGCTACCGGGGGGATGCTGTGAGCACGGACGCGCGGGACATGCGGGCGCGCTCGCGGGCGTCGCGGAGGCGCCGCAGCCGGTGCACGAGCATCGGGTCGTGGGCCAGCGCGTCGGCATCGTCGATGAGGCGGCCGAGCAGCTGGTAGTACCGCGCCGGGGTGAGGCCGAGTTCGACGCGGACCGCCTCCTCCTTCTCGGCACCGTGCCGCTGCCACCGCGCCTCGAAGGCCAGGAGGTCGCGATCGCGGTCGGAGAGGGGCACGTCCTCACGGTAGCCCGGGCACCGCCCGCCGCCGCGGCGCCACACCCGGCTCCGCCCGATGCGGCGCCCGGCGGGTGGCTCAGAACCGCAGCCAGGCGCCGAGCGGGTCGGCGGCGGCCACGACGTCGCCGTCGAGCGCGACGGCGAAGCCGCCGGGCCACGCCTCGATCGGAGCGTTCCAGCCGTCGTGCAGCCCCGGGTCGTCGATCGTGACCCAGCGGCCGGCGCGCCGCGCCGCCGCGATGACGCGGCGCCGGCCGTCCCACGGGATGTGGGCGAGCACGCCGGGCGTCGTGACGACGAGCGTCGCGTCGGCCGGCGCCTGTGCGGCGACCGACGCGAGGAGGTCCACGGCGTCACCCGCGACGAGCAGCGGCGGCTCGGCCGCGGCGACCGCGACGGCCGCGGCGATGCGCTCGGCACGCCCGGTCTCCCCCGGCCACACGAGGCGGGTGAGCCAGGCCGCGGTGTCGGGCGAGGTCGGGTCGAGCGGATTCAGGTCGATGCCGGCACGCCAGACGACCTCGGGCAGCCTCAGCGGCGGGAGGGCGCCGCGCACCTCGCACTCCAGCACGACCGAGGACGGCCCGTCGACCGGATCGAGCCGCAGCTCACCACCGCCCGGTGTCGCGTACCGGTACGAATACCGATCGGGGTACAGACACAGACCCGCGCTCGCACCGATCTCGAGCAGCGCGACCGGCCCGGGGATGCGGCTGAGCGCCGGGAGCAGCGCCGCGCAGCGCAGCGGCTCATTGGACTGCAGAGACCGGCGCGCGCACTCGGCGACGACCTCGTCGGCATGAACGAGCAGCCACGAGCGCCAGCCCGCGAAGCACGGCTCCCCCGACCCGAGCAGGCGCGTGACGGCGAACACGAGGGGCGGCTGCCGCCGGTTCGCCGGGATGCCGGCGAGCACGGCCTGCACATCGGCATCCGCCGCCACACCCGCGGCCCACTGCCGGTAGATCTCGGACCGGCCGGGAGCCTCCGTCGCCGCGAAGCGGGCGTAGCGCTCGGCGACCGCATCCACCTCGCTCTGCTGTCCCACCCGACCATTCTGGGGGAACACTCCCGGCCGCACTCGGGTTGAATGGGGTGAGAAGGAGTCGACATGACATACCGCGTGGACAAGACCGAAGACGAGTGGCGCAGCGAGCTGACGCCCGAGCAGTACGCCGTGCTCCGCGAAGCCGGCACCGAGCGCGCCTGGACGGGCGAACTCCTCGATGAGAGCCGCGCCGGGCTGTACACCTGTGCCGCGTGCCACGCCGAGCTGTTCCAGAGCGGCACGAAGTTCGACTCGCACTGCGGCTGGCCGAGCTTCTACGAGTCGGTCCGCCCCGAGGCGGTCGAGCTCATCGAGGACCGGTCGCACGGGATGCTCCGCACCGAGGTGCGCTGCGCCGCGTGCGGATCGCACCTCGGGCACGTGTTCCCGGACGGGTTCGGCACGCCCACCGGCGACCGCTACTGCATGAACTCGCTCTCGCTGAACTTCGCCCCCGAGTCATGACGGGCCCCGCGCTCGAGGCGGTCCGGGCCCGCCGCTCGTGGTCGAAGGTGACGGCCGAGGCCCCGACGCGCGCGGAACTGCTCACGCTCGTGTCCGCGGCGGCGCGCGTCGCCGACCATTCGGCACTGCGGCCGTGGCGGCTCATCGAGCTGCGCGGCGAGGACCGGGAGCGCCTCGGGCGCGCGATCGCGAAAGCCGACGGCGACACGAAGCCGTCCGGCAAGCCCCTGCGCGCCCCCCTGCTCATCGCGGTCGTCGCCAGCTACCAGAAGAGCGGCAAGGTCCTCCGGTGGGAGCAGGAGGCGGTCGCCTCGGGCGTCGCCCACACGCTGAGCCTGCTGCTCGACGAGGCCGGCTGGGGCGTCATCTGGCGCACCGGCCACTACACACGGGCGAAGGCCGTCGCGAAGGCCCACGGCCTCGACAAGAACGAGGAGCTGCTGGGCTGGCTGTACGTCGGCGGCAAGCCCGCCGGCGCCCGCGCAGGTCGTCGCAAAGCGGTCGACGCGCGGAAGCTCCTGACGCGGATGCCGAAGAGCAAGAAGAATGCCAAGGCCGCCGCCGCTGAGCGTGCCGCGTCGGCGGAAGCCGCGGTCGAACCCGACGCTCAGCCCTGACGGCGGCGCGGACGCCGCGAGAACGGCGCCGTCGCGACCACGACGGAGCACAGCGCGATCCCGACCGTGAGGAGCTCGACGAGGAGTCCGGCGCCGGCCGCGGCCGGCCACAGCGCGTCGAGCAGGAACGCGGCGAGGAGCTGACCGGCGACCGCGCCGAGCCCGAACAGCAGCACGCCGGTGTGCACGATGAGCGCCGCCGACAGGAAGATGTAGACCACGCCCGTCACGCCCCCGAGATAGAGCCACGGCTCCCCCGGCACCATGAGGATGGGCTGCGCGATCACCCCGTGGACGAGGGCGGCGACGACGAGGACGACCGTTCCGCCGGCGAAGTTCACGAGGGTCGCCGTCAGCGGTGTGCCGACCCGCTGACGGAGGCGCCCGTTCGTCGCCTGCTGCCACGCGATGCCGATGCCAGCCAGGAAGGGCATCAGCAGCATCCACCCGGGCACCTCGTCGAGCACCCCGCCCTGCAGGGAGACGACGACGGCGAGCAGCGCCAGCGCCCCACCCGCGACGCGGGGCATCGTGACGGCGACGACCCCCGCGGGGCCGTAGCCGGTCCGGTCGAGGACGAGTCCGCAGAGCGTCTGGCCCGCGACGACGCCGACCGTGAAGAGCGAGACGCCGATGAAGGCGACCGCGATGCCCTGCGTCGCCACCGTGAGCGCTCCGGCGAGGCCGCCGGCCAGCATCCACCACGGGATGGTGCGGCCGCGCACGCCGTCGATCAGCCGCGCGATCCCGCGACGGCCACCCGGTATGGCCACCGACAGCACGATCAGCACGAGCAGGCCCGATCCGAAGGAGATCACGGCTGCGGTCAGTCCGTCGCCGATGCGCAGACCGAGCTGCCCGTTGACGCGCGCCTGCGCGGCCGTCAGCACGCCGACGAGCACCGCCCCCGACAGCGCGACCCACGCGGGCAGGCGCGCGGGGGCGGCGGACATCACGCGACCAGCCTACTGAGGCGGCCCCGGCCGGCCGGACGGTGACTATCGTCGGGGCATGAGCTCACTGCGTATCCTCTTCCTCGGCGGCACCGGCATGATCAGCACGGCATGCGTCCGCGCGGCGGTCGCCGCCGGCCACGACGTCACCGTGTTCAACCGCGGCAGAGGCGACCGCGAGCTGCCGCCGTCCGTCCGCACCGCGCGGGGAGATGTGCGCAACGCCGACGACATCCGCGCCGTGCTCGGCGACGACCACTTCGACGTCGTCGCGGACTTCCTCTCGTTCGTGCCGCAGCACGTGCAGACGGTGCTGTCCGCGGTCGAGGGAAGCACCGGGCAGTACATCTTCATCAGTTCGGCATCCGCGTACGAGAAGCCGCCGCGGACGCTGCCGGTGACCGAATCCACTCCGCTGCGGAACCCGTTCTGGCGGTACTCGCGCGACAAGATCGACTGCGAGGACCTGCTCGTCGCCGCTCACCGCACGCGCGCGCTCCCCGTGACGATCGTGCGCCCGTCGCACACGTACGACGAGGCCGGGATCCCGACGATGGGCGGCTGGACGGACATCGCCCGGATGCGCGCCGGCAAGCCCGTGATCATCCACGGCGACGGCACGAGCCTGTGGACGATCACGCACTCCGACGACTTCGCCGTCGCCTTCACGGCGCTGCTGGGCAACCCTGCCGCGATCGGCGATGCGTTCACGATCACCGGGACGCACACACCGACGTGGAACCAGATCTACGGCTGGCTGGCGGATGCCGCGGGCGTCGCCGCCCCCGAGCTCGTGCACGTCGCGAGTGAGGCGATCGCGCGGTTCGCGCCGGACCTCGGGCCGACGCTGCTCGGCGACAAGGCGCATTCGATGGTCTTCGACTCCTCGAAGGTGACGCGGCTCGCGCCCGACTTCCGCACGACGGTCACGTTCGACGAGGGCGCCCGGCGCATCCTCGCGTTCTACGACGCGCACCCGGACCGCCAGGTCGTCGAGCCGGCGCTCGACGCCGCGTTCGATGCCCTGGCGGAGTACGGCGGGAGGGCCGGCGCGTCGGAGTAGACCGGCGCGGCTACGCGGCCGCCGCGCGGACCTGACGGGCCGCGTCGGCCGGCGATCCCTGCCACGGCGTGCCGTGCCCGGGCAGCACCCACGTCGCGTCGATCGCCGCGAGCCGGTCGAGCGAGGCCAGGGCCTGCGCCGGCTCGTCCGTGAAGGGCGCGGGCTGTGCGCCGGCACGGCCGGTGAGCACGTGGCGGGTCGTCAGCGCATCGCCGACGAAGACCGCCTCGACGGCCGGGACGTGCACCGCGATGCTGCCGGGCGAGTGGCCGGGCATCCCGATGATCTGCGGCGAGCCGGGAAGGTCGAGCACATCGCCGTCGGCGACCTCGACGACATCCTGCAGGTGGTTCGTCCGCCAGCCGCGCTTGCGGAGCGCATACGCGAAGAAGCCGAGCGTCGCACCGATCCGCGCCGGCCCCATCGGGGTCTTCGGCTTCTCCCCGCCGCGGGCGCGGTCGGCGTCCGCCGCGTGGATGAAGACGGGCATCCCGTACTCGCGGCGGAGCCGCTCCGCGAAGCCGAGGTGGTCGCTGTCGCCGTGGGTGAGGACGATGCCCTTGACGTCGGTGAGCGAGCGGCCGAGTGCGGCCAGCTCCGCACGGAGGTCGGCGATGTGGCCGGGCAGACCGGCGTCGATGACGGTGATGCCCTCCGGGAGCACGACGAGGTAGGCGGCGACGATGTCGTTGCCGATGCGGTGCAGGTGCGGAGCGAGTTGCATGAGATCCCCCGATCAGGTCATGGCTAATCTGTATAGCCATGATAGCTTAGATTCGTAGCCATGGGGAGGGCAGGATGCCGACACCGGAACGCACGTCGCTCGCCGCGATCGTCACAGCGGGTCGCGACCTGCTGGAGCAGGGTGGGCCCGCGACCGTGAGCATGCAGGCGGTGGCCGAGCGCGTCGGCGTCAAGGCGCCGTCGCTGTACAAGCGCGTGCGCGACCGCGACGCGCTGCTGCAGCTCATCGCGGAGGCGACGGTGGACGACCTCGGCGCGCGCCTGGCTGCCTCGGACGGCACCCTCGGGGGCCTGGCGCGCGCGTACCGGGACTTCGCGCACGACAAGCCGGAGGGCTTCCGGCTCATGTACGCCGTCTCGGGCAGCGCCGAGGCCCTGCAGCGGGCCAGCGAGCCGGTGCTCGGCGCGGCACGGGCGGCCGTCGGGGACGAGCGGGCGCTCGACGCGGCGCGGCTCCTCACCGCGTGGGCGACCGGGTTCCTCAGCATGGAGCTCGCCGGCGCGTTCCGCCTGGGCGGGAGCGTCGATGAGGCGTTCGAGTACGGTCTCGCCCGCCTCGAGGAGGCGCTGGCCCCCTGACGCCGGTCAGGTGTCGAGCCGCGTCTGCGCCTGGTCGGCCGCGCGACGGGCTGCCTTCGCCTGCTCCCCCGCACGCTTCCGCTCCTCGGCGAGCGCGTCGGTCTCCGCACGCAGCGCGTCGGACTCCGCACGGACCCGCGCGAGGTCGGCCTCGAGCGCTGCGATCCGCTCCTCGAGCAGCACGGCGCGCTCGCGCGCCGCTCGCCACCGCTCCTCGAGTCGGCCCTGCTCGCGCTCGGCGTGCGCCGCGTCACGCTCGGCGTCGCGTGCGGCGCGCTCGGCGTCCCGGCGCTCCCGTCGCGCCTTCAGCTCGTCCGTCGGTGCGGCCGACTCCGCCGGAAGGACGACGTCGAGCGGACCGGCGACGGCGTCGGCGAGGTCGACGGCATCCATCCCCGATGCCTCGAGCGGACGGACGAGGCGACCGGATGCCACCGCCGCCGCCGCACCCGCATCCCGCATCGCCGCGTTCAGGGTCTGCTCGACGGCCTCGACGGCGGCGGCACTGACCGTGGCCCCTCGCGCCTCCGCGAGCGACCCCGCACGGCGGGCCAGCGCGCGGACCAGTGTCCGGCGCTCGCGACCGAGCTTCGACAGCGCGGCCGCGTCGAGATCGTCCTGTGCGGCGCGCAGCTCGCCCGCGAGCTGGAGGGCCTCGCCGAGCGCGTCGGCATCCGCACCGGCGAGCACGTTCACGACCCAGGCGGCGAGCAGCGGCTTGCGCAGGGCCCGCACCTCCGCGGCGAGCGCCGCGTCATCCGTCTCCCGCGCCCGCGCGTTCCGCGCGGCCACGAAGTCCTCGGGAGGCAGCACGCACAGCTCGGCTGCGATCTCGACGATCGTCCGGGGCGCGGCCATGCCCCCATTGTGCCCGGCACGCCCCCGCGCGCACGTTCCTCGGCACGCATCGCCGCGGCGCTGCGGGGCCGCGCGACGGCATCCGGCTCGAGAAACCATATCCAGCGTGAGAAACCATGCCAGAACGTGTTTCCGATGCTGGATGTGGTTTCTCAGCGACGGTGGCGGTCCGGAAAGCGTCGAAGACAGTGCCGGCTACAGGACTTGAACCTGCAACCCCCGTATTACAAGTACGGTGCGCTACCAATTGCGCCAAGCCGGCAGGAGACCCAGTCTATCCGGGCACTCGCACGGGTTACGGCGTCGGGGAGACCGTCGGCGAGGGCGTCTCGACCTGCGTCTTGTAGAACGCATCGCTCGCGCTCGTCAGCACGAACTGCGAGAACTCGGCCGGGTCGCCGAGGACGCCGACGTACTGCTGGCCGTTGACGAGCACCATCGGCGTTCCGGTGAGGCCGAGGTCATCGGTACCGGGGATGCCGGACACGGCGCGCTCGGTCGCATCCTTCACCCAGGAGATGTACGCACCGTCGCGGATGCAGGAGCGCACCGTCTTGGGGTCCTCGACACCGGCGGCCTGAGCGAGGTCGGCGAGCTCCTCGTCGGAGAACCCGTCGGAGTCCACCGCGGGCTGGCGCGTCAGCAGCTCGCTGTTGAAGGTGAAGAAGGTGGCCGGGGAGTGCGTCGCGACGCATGCGGCGGCGCCGGCAGCGCGCAGCGAGTACTTCGTCCCGTTGGACTTCGCGGTCAGCATCGACACCGGGTGGTAGGCGAGGGTCACGGCGCCGTCGTTCACCCAGGAGGACATCTGCTGCGCGTTCGCGAGCTGCCACTCCCGTGCACCCGGCGAGAGGTAGTCGACGTAGACGTCGATCTCCACGGCGGGGACGGCGGCGGCGTCGGTCTCCTCGGCGGCCGGGGTCGGCGTCGGGGTCGGCGTCGCCTCGGCGGCGTCACCCAGACCCGGGGCGGACACGGAACCGGTGATGGACGTGACGGCGAACCCGTCGTCATCCAGGTTCTGCGGCGACAGCTGCGGACGACCCACCGCGGAGGACACCGCCCAGGTCACGACGACCGTGATCGCGGCGACGGCGGCGACGGCTCCGAGTGCCAGCCCGGAGCGGCGCACGAGGCGCGCACGCGACTGCTGAGCGCGCACCAACTGCGCCTTCTCGCGGACGGCCTCGCGGCGGTCGCGCGGCGACGGCGCGTTCGGGGTGTCGCTGGACATGGAACCTTCTCGAGATCGTGCGGCCGTTTCCGGCGGACTCGCCCGGGCGTGGCGATGGTTCCGATGCTAGTAAGACAGCCTGGGAAAAGCCCAGACGCCCCCTCCCCGAACGGCCTCGCCGTGCCATACTGAACACGCGTCCGATGGCGGGCGCGCGGGGAGACCCGCTCACTTCACTACGGATCGTCCGGCACGTACCTGCCGGTGAAGGAGAAGAAACAATGGCGTCCGTCACATTCGACAACGCAACCCGCCTGTACCCCGGGGGCACGCGTCCCGCCGTGGACAAGCTCAACCTCGAGGTCGCCGACGGCGAGTTCCTGGTCCTGGTCGGCCCGTCCGGCTGTGGCAAGTCCACGTCCCTGCGCATGCTGGCCGGCCTCGAAGAGGTCAACTCCGGCCGCATCCTCATCGGTGACCGCGATGTCACCGACGTGCCGCCGAAGGACCGCGACATCGCGATGGTGTTCCAGAACTACGCGCTGTACCCGCACATGACCGTCGCCGAGAACATGGGCTTCGCCCTGAAGATCGCCGGCGTCGGCAAGGAAGAGCGCGCGCAGCGCGTTCTCGAGGCCGCGAAGCTCCTCGACCTCGAGGAGTACCTGACCCGCAAGCCGAAGGCGCTCTCCGGTGGTCAGCGTCAGCGCGTCGCGATGGGTCGCGCGATCGTCCGCCAGCCGCAGGTGTTCCTCATGGACGAGCCGCTGTCGAACCTCGACGCGAAGCTCCGCGTGCAGACCCGCACGCAGATCGCGTCGCTGCAGCGCCGCCTCGGCGTCACCACGGTCTACGTCACGCACGACCAGACCGAGGCGCTCACCATGGGCGACCGCATCGCGGTCCTCAAGGACGGCCTGCTCCAGCAGGTCGGCACGCCGCGCGACCTGTACGAGAAGCCGAACAACGTGTTCGTCGCCGGCTTCATCGGCTCGCCCGCGATGAACCTGTTCCCGGCGGACCTCGCCGAAGGCGGCATCCGCTTCGGCACCGAGGTCGTCCCGCTCGACCGCGACACCGTCGGTCGTGCCCACGGCAGCCAGGTCACGGTCGGCGTCCGCCCCGAGGACATCGAGGTCGGCCCCGCCGACGGCAAGGGTCTGTCGGTCCAGGTCGACCTGGTCGAGGAGCTCGGCGCCGACGGCTACCTCTACGGTCACACCGACATCGGTGGCAAGCGCACGGACATCGTCGCGCGCGTCGACGGCCGCAGCCACCCGAACGCGGGCGAGACCGTGACGCTGGCGGCCAAGGCCGGCCACGTGCACGCGTTCGACCTCGAGACGGGCGAGCGCCTCAACGACAAGGTCGAAGCGTCGCTCTGATCGAATACCACGCATCGCGGCGCGGGGGGTCTCCGGACTCTCCGCGCCGCGTCGTCTGACCCCGAGAGGTGGGCGGCACGTGCCGGCGTCACTGACCATCACCGCCAGCAGCATCGATGCGGGGCTGCTGGCCCTTCCCTGGTCCACACCGCTCGGCGAGTGGCCGAGCGAGACGATCGTGTCGCTGCCGAAGGGGATCTCGCGCCACCTCGTGCGCTTCGCGAACCTGTCCGGCCGGGTCGTGGCCGTCAAGGAGACGACGGCCGAGATGGCGCGGCGCGAGTACGAGATGCTGGGCTCGCTCGCCCGCCTGGACGTGCCGTGCGTCGACCGCGTCGCCGTCATCGGCGGTCGCCGCGACGCGAAGGGCGAAGAGCTGCCCGCCGCCCTCGTCACCTCGCACCTGCGCTTCTCGCTCCCCTACCGGGCGCTGTTCACGCAGGTGCTGCGGCCCGACACCGCGAACCGCCTCGTCGACGCCCTCGCCGTTCTCCTCGTGCGTCTGCACACGGTCGGCTTCTTCTGGGGCGACGTGTCGCTGTCGAACACCCTGTTCCGCCGGGATGCGGGCGCTTTCGCCGCGTACCTCGTCGACGCCGAGACGGGCGAGCTGCACGAGGCAGGCCTCACCCGTGGTCAGCGCGAGCACGACCTGGACGTCGCCCGCACGAACATCGCCGGCGAGATCATGGACCTCGAAGCCGGTGGGCGTCTGGAGGGCGGGGTGGATGCGGTCGCGATCGCGGACGGCATCGTCTCGTCGTACCACTCGCTGTGGGCCGCCCTCACCGACAGCGAGACGTTCTCCGTCGACGAGGCGTGGCACATCACCGAACGCGTCCAGCGCCTCAACGACCTGGGCTTCGACATCGGCGAGATGTCCATCGACACGATGCAGGATGGCACGCGGGTCTCCATCCAGCCGAAGGTCGTGGATGCCGGCCACCACCAGCGCCGCCTGCTGCGTCTGACCGGCCTCGACGTGCAGGAGAACCAGGCCCGGCGGCTCCTCAACGACATGGACGAGTTCCGCGCGCGCGTGTCGCGTCTGGGGTCGGACGAGGAGATGGTCGCGCACGAGTGGCTCACCCGCGTGTTCGAGCCGGTCGTGAAGGCCATCCCGTGGGACCTGCGCGCCAAGCTGGAGCCGGCGGAGGTGTTCCACCAGGTGCTGGAGCACCGCTGGTACATGTCGCAGGGGCGGGGGCGCTCGGTGCCGCTCGCGGAGGTGCTGTCCTCCTACGTCGACAACGTCCTGCGGCACCGCCGCGACGAGGCGACCGTGATGGGCCCGCCGACCGAGACGATGAGCCTGTCGACGATCGACCCCGACACCCCCGACGACGAGGTCCCGACGGATTCCGGGACCGTCGACTGGCGCGACCTCGTCTGAGCGACGAGGCCGCGGCCGTCCGCGTCAGTAGCCGACGGTGAAGCGCTCCCGCACGTGCTTCGGGTTCTCGATCTCGTCGAGGATCGCGATGGCGAAGTCCGCCCCGGAGATGAAGCTCTCCCCCTCGGCGTCCGTCACGATGACGTCGCCGCCGTCACGGTAGGTACCGGTGCGCTCGCCCGGGTTGTAGGCCCCGAACCCGCCGGCCGGGTGCACGAAGAACCAGTCGCGACCGGAGCGGTCGGCCTGCAGGTCCTCGAGCGCGCCGATCGCCTCGAGCGCCTCGGCCTTGAACTCCTCCGGGAAGCCGCTGTCCACGACGCGCGGTCCGCCGGGGGCGACGAGGCTTCCACCGGCACCGCCGATCACGCCGAGGCGCACCGACTCGGGGAGGACGGCGTTGAGGGCGGCCAGGTTCGGGCGGAAGAAGCCCTGCATGTCGCCGCGCGGCGCGATCGCCGACACGACGACGTCGACGCCCTCGAGCTCGGTGACGAGCGAGGGGACGTCGAGGAGCGTGCCCTCGATGTACGTGGCGCCCTCGACCCGCTCGGCGGGCAGGGTGCGGGCGACAGAGACGACGGTGTGGCCGCGCTGCACGGCCTCCGCGACGATGTGGCGACCGGCGTAGCCGGTGCCTCCGAGAACGGCGATGCGTGCCATGGTGTTCCTTCCGTGAACGTGTCGCTCAGAACAAGCCCTCCGCGGATGGCTCTATTCCCGCGAATCGAGCATCACTCGGTCGCGGCGCGGAGCGTGGCGACCTGGTAGAGCGCGACGGATGCCGCGATGCCGGCGTTGAGCGACTCGGTGGCCGCGGAGATCGGGATCGAGACGATCTGGTCGCACGTCTCGGTGACGAGGCGGGACAGGCCCTTCCCCTCCGACCCGACGACGATGAGCACCGGGCGGTCGGCCAGCTCGAGCTGCGGCAGCGACACGTCGCCGCCGCCGTCGAGGCCGAGCACGAAGACGCCCTGCTTCTTGAACTCCTTGAGCGTCGTGGTGAGGTTCGGCGCGATCGCGACCGGGATGCGGGCCGCGGCGCCGGCGCTCGTCTTCCACGCCGCCGAGTTCACTCCGGCCGACCGGCGCTGCGGGATGATGAGGCCCTGTCCGCCGAACGCGGCCGTCGAGCGGATGATCGCACCGAGGTTCCGCGGGTCGGTGACGCCGTCGAGGGCGACGAGGAGGGGCAGCTCGCCTCGATCGATGATCTCCTCGAGGAGGTCCTGCGGGTGGCCGTACTCGTACGGCGGCACCTTCAGCGCGACGCCCTGGTGCACACCGTCGAACCCGGCCATGCGGTCGAGCTCGGGTCGGGTGACCTCCATGACGGGGATGCCGCGGTGCGTCGCGATAGACAGCATCTCCTTGACGCGGTCATCCATCTCCACGCGCTGCGCGATGTACAGCGCGGTGGCGGGGATCTTCGCGCGCAGCGCCTCGAGCACAGAGTTGCGCCCGGTCACGTTCTCGGTGTCGTCGCCGGCCTTCGACTTGGGCGCGCGCGAGCCGCCGGGCTTCTGCCCAGGCTTGCCCTTGCCACCCGCGGCCACGAACCGCTCGGCAGCGGCCTTGCGCTTCCCGGCGGGGTGCCACGCGCGGTCCTCGGCCTTGGGTGTCGGCCCGCGGCCTTCCAGCGACCGCTTGTTCTTGCCCCCGGTGCCCTTGGGCGGGCCCTTCTTCTTGCCCTTGCCTGCGGAGGGGTTACCTGGCTTAGCCATTGCTCAAACTCCAATGGGTCCCGTCGGGACCGTCTTCGAGGGCGATGCCGGCCGCCGCGATCGCGTCGCGGATGCGGTCGGCGGCCGCCCAGTCTCTGTTCGCGCGCGCGTCGGCGCGCTGGGTGATCATCGTCTGCACGAGCGTGTCGAGCGCGGCGGCTTCGCCGCTGTCGCTCCCCGCGCGCCAGAAGGGGTCTTCGGGGTTGAGCCCGAGAAGTCCGGTCATCCGCCCGACCTGCACCGCGGCGGCGGCGGCCGCGGCGCGGTCGCCGGCATCCAGGGCGGCGTTGCCGGCCCGCACCCGCTCGTGGATGAGCGCGAGGGCTTGCGGCACGCCGAGGTCATCGTCCATGACGGCGGCGAACTCGTCCGGCAGGTCGGCGACGGTGAGCCAGCTGTCCGCGCCGAGTGTGCGCGCGGCGCGCTGCTGGAAGGTGCGGATGCGGTCGAGCGCAGCCTCGGCCTCGTCGAAGGTCGTCGGGGCGATGTCGAGGCTCGAGCGGTAGTGCGCGGCGGCGAGGGCGTAGCGGACGACGAGCGGGTCGCGGCCGCGCAGGACGTCGTCCGCGAGGAGGAAGTTGCCGAGCGACTTCGACATCTTCTGGTCGCCGACCGTCACGAGTCCGTTGTGCACCCAGTACCGGGCGAAGGCGTCGCCGGCGGCGGTGGACTGCGCGAGTTCGTTCTCGTGGTGCGGGAAGCGCAGGTCGAGACCTCCGCCGTGGATGTCGAACTCCGCGCCGAGGTAGCGCCGGCTCATCGCCGAGCATTCGATGTGCCAGCCGGGCCGGCCGCGGCCCCACGGCGAGTCCCACGCGGCATCCGCCGGCTCGTCGGGCTTGGCGCCCTTCCACAGGGCGAAGTCGTGCGGGTCGCGCTTGCCGCGCGGGTCGGCATCGGCGGCGGCCTCCATGGCATCCACACCCTGCCGGGTGAGCTCGCCGTACGTCGGCCATGACCGCACGTCGAAGTACACGTCACCGGCTGCCGCGTAGGCGTGTCCACGCTCGACGAGCCGCCCGATGAGCTCGAGCATCTGCGGGATCGACGCGGTCGCGCGCGGCTCGTAGGTGGGCGGGCGGATGCCGACGGCGGCATACGCGCGGGTGAATTCGAGCTCCATCCGGTACGCGAGCGCCCACCAGGGTTCGGCGGCCGTCGCGCCGGCGAGCACCTTGTCGTCGATGTCGGTGACGTTGCGGACGAAGGTGACGCGCCCGAACCGGTGCTCGAGCCAGCGACGCAGGATGTCGAAGCTCAGGGCGGCGCGCACGTGCCCGATGTGGGGGCCCGACTGCACCGTGGGGCCGCAGACGTACATCGTGACGTTCGCCGGGTCCGCGGGCGCGAAGTCGCGCAGCGCTTGCGCCTTGGTGTCATAGAGCCGGACCGTCACCGCACCAGCCTACCGGCGGGGTCACGGTAGAACTGTAGGGTGATCTCCGTCCTCGCCGTCCTCGTCGCGGCTCTGCTGTTCGGAACGACGGGAACCGCGCAGGCGCTCGGCCCGGACGGGACCACTCCGCTCGCGGTCGGCGTCGTCCGGCTCGTGATCGGCGGGACCGTGCTCGCGGGCGTCTCGGCGCTCCTCGCGCGCCGCCACGCCCGCACCCGGATCACCCCCGCACCGCGCGCCGGGACGCGGGCCGTGCTTCTCATGGCCGCGACCGCCGTGTGCCTCGCCGTCTACCAGCCGCTGTTCTTCCTCGGCACGGCGCGCAACGGCGTCGCCGTCGGCACCGTCGTGGCGCTGGGCTCAGCGCCCGTCCTCGCCGGGATCCTCGAGTGGCTGCTCACGCGCCGCCGCCCGAGCGGCATCTGGCTCGGCGCGACCGCCCTCGCCACGGTCGGCGTCGTCCTGCTGGGGTTCGGCGGCCAGGAGCACGCGGCCGGCTCCGCCGGCACCGACCCGCTCGGACTCCTCGGGTCCATCGGCGCCGGGGCGTCGTTCGCCGTCATCGCCGTGTCGCAGCGCCGGCTGCTGGATGCCGGCTGGGACCCGTTCACGGTCGTCGGGGCCATGGGCGCGGGCTCCGCCGTCATCGCCCTGGCCGCGCTGCCGTTCGTCGACGTCGCGTGGATCGCCGAGCCGCGCGGCGCACTCATGGCGACGTGGCTCGGGATCGCGACGATCGTCGTGGCGTACACCCTCTTCACGTGGGGACTCGGCGGGCTGACCGCCGCGACCGCCGCGACTCTCACCCTCGGGGAGCCGCTCACCGCGAGCGTGCTCGGGCTCGTCGCGCTCGGCGAGCGGCTCGCGCCGCTCGCGATCGCGGGGCTCATCGTGCTGGCCGCCGGCCTCGCCCTGCTGGCCGCGGGGTCGCGCGCCCCGCGCGACCCCGCCCCGTTCGCCGTCGAAGGCTAGGAGACCCCATGACGCTGCAGATCCGCGAAGACGACCTCCGTGGCCCCGCGACCCAGGCGCTCGTCGCCCTGCACCTCGAGGGCGTGCACGCCGACTCCCCCGAGGACAGCTGCCACGCTCTGGACCTGGGGGAGCTGCGCGACCCGTCGATCACGTTCCTCTCGGCCTGGGAAGGCGACGAGCTCGCCGGCATCGGGGCCCTCAAGGATCTCGGCGGCGGACGCGGCGAGCTCAAGTCGATGCGGGTGGACGACCGCTTCCGCGGCACCGGCGTCGGGCGGGCGGTGCTGCGGCGCCTCATCGCGGTGGCCCGCGAGCACGGCATGTCGAGCCTGTGGCTGGAGACCGGGACGATGCCCTCGTTCACGCCCGCACGACGCCTGTACGAGAGCGAGGGGTTCGTCGAGTGCCCGCCCTTCGGCGACTACCGGCTCGACCGGCATTCGATGTTCATGACCCGCGACCTGGCGGCACCGGGCGAGGCGGCACCGGACGAGGTCTAGGCCGGAACAGGCCTAGGCCGGGACGACGAGGGCGACGGCGAAGGCCGCAACGCCCTCCCCGGCACCGGTGAAGCCGAGTCCGTCCGTCGTCGTGGCCGACACCGACACGGGGGCGCCGAGCGCCGCCGACAGTGCGGCTTCGGCCTCCGCGCGGCGCGCGGCGAAGCGCGGCCGGTTCGCCTGCACCTGAACCGACACGTTGCCGATGGCCCAGCCCGCCTCGCCCAGCAGGGCGCGCGTGCGGACGAGGAACGTGTCGGCGTGCGCGCCGGCGTACTCGGGGTGCGCCGTGCCGAAGTGGGTGCCGATGTCGCCGAGTCCCGCCGCCGCGAGCAGCGCGTCGACGATCGCGTGGGCGACGGCGTCGCCGTCCGAGTGCCCCTGGAGCGCCGTCTCCCCCGGCCATTCGAGACCGGCGAGCCACAGGGTGCCCTCGCCCCCGAACGCGTGGACGTCGGTGCCGACGCCCACGCGGGGCAGCGCGGGCCGCGCGTCGATCCCGACCGAGGCCGGTGCGACGGCGGCTGCGTGCGAGCCCACGAGACCGCGGGCGCGGTCGAGGTCGGCGGGCGTCGTGATCTTGAACGACAGCTCGTCCCCCGGCACGGTGAACACCGGGAACCCGGCCGCCTGCACGAGCGCGGCGTCGTCGGTGTGCTCGGCCGAGGCGATGCGGTACGCGATCTCGAGGATGTCCCGACGAAACCCCTGGGGCGTCTGCGCGGCGGCGAGCGCAGCCCGATCGACGGCCGCCGTCACGGCCGGTCCGTCGACGCGCTTGAGGGTGTCGACGACGGGCAGCGCCGGGATGACGGCATCCCGACCCGCGGCGACCGCGGCGACCACCCGCTCGAAGACGGCCGCCGGCGTGAGGGCTCGGGCGGCGTCGTGCACGAGGACGATCTCGACGTCGGGCCAGACCGCCTTCAGCCCTGCGGCCACCGATGCCTGCCGCGTGTCGCCGCCGGCGACCACGACGGCGAGGTCCCGCAGGTCTCCGGCCGCCTCGTGCGCATCGGTGAGGGCATCGCCGGTCCGCTCGGCGGGCGCGACGACGATCACCTGCGCGGGCGGGCCCGCGAAGACACCGCGCAGCGCATGCCGCAGGATGCTGTGCCCGTCGAGTCCGACGAAGGCCTTCGGCCCACCGGCATCCAGGCGCTGACCGGACCCGGCGGCGACGACGATGACGGCCACCCCGGGAACGGGAACGATGCTCATGCCTCCGAGCGTACCGATCGGGTCGGGGCGCCGCGCCGGAGCAGCAGGACGGCCGCGGCGAGGAGGATCGCACCGCCCACCGCGAGCTGCACATCCAGGAACCACTGCATGACCGCGAACGGCGGCACGAAGGCGCACAGCCAGCCGATCGCGACGAGCACGGCACCCGGTGTCGCCCGGAGGTCGCCGAGCGCCTCCCAGCGCGCGACGAGGAGCGAGAGGGCGAGGACCGCCGCGAGCACCACGACGAACACGAGCGGCCGCGTCCACCACCACGCCGGTGAGGACGGCGCGGGCGCGGCGCCCGGAATCAGGAGCGTGACGCCCGTCACGGCGAGGATCACCGGCAGGTGCCACAGGTAGACCGTCATGAGGCGCGACCCCAGCAGGAAGACGAACGCCTGCATGGCCCGGAGCTCCATGAGCCGCGACAGCACCGGCTTCGCGAGCCGGAGGAGGCAGGCCTGACCGAGGCCGAGCGCGACGAGCGGCAGCGTCGGCGGGTTCAGGCCGCCGAGCATGCTCGGCGAGTACGGACCCCAGCCGGTCAGCGGCCACAGCACCAGATAGCAGGCGGCCGCGATAGCCAGCAGCGTCACAGGGCTCCGCCGGTCGAACCACCCGTCGGCGTACCAGAAGCCGAACTGCTGGATGAGCGGCCACACGAAGAGGAGGTTGAGCAGGCCCATCTCGGTGACGCCGGTCGTGAACCTCGCCACGTCCACGAGCACCACACCGGCGACCAGCGCGGCGATCGTCATCCGCGGCGCACGTTCGTGCAGCCGGGTCAGCAGCGGCACGCCGGCCTGGCAGAGGAGGTACGCCGCGAGGAACCACAGCGGCGACCCGGCGCCGACCGCGGCCGACTCCACGAGTCCGGGGGCGATCCCGGCGAGGGTCACCGCCACCAGGACGGCGGCGAAGAAGACGAACAGCGGCAGCGCGGGCTGCGCGAGGCGGAGCGTCCGGGTGCGGATGAAGCCGACGGCATCCCCGCCCTTCGCCGTCCACGAACGCCACCCCGTCGCCGCGGCGAATCCGCCGACGACGAAGAACAGCGGCATGATCTGCCCGACCCAGGTGGCCGCGTCGAACCACGGCTCCGCCTCGGCGGGGCGCGTCGCTATGAGCGCGCCGTCCGGGCCGGGACCGATCCCCACCATGAGGATGTGCACCACGACCACGAACAGCACGCAGACGACGCGCGCGAGATCGAGGGTCAGATCGCGGCGCGACAGATCGCGCTGCATCTCATGGGGAGCGACGGTGCTCATGGCACCATCATGCCCGGATCAGGAGGCGAGGACCTCGTCGAGCACGCCGCCGGCGTGGTCTTCGTCGGCCTTCAGCGCGAGGGCGATCTCGGAGACGAGGATCTGACGCGCCTTCGCGAGCATCCGCTTCTCACCGGCCGAGAGGCCGCGGTCCTGGTCGCGGCGCCACAGGTCGCGGACGACCTCGCTCACCTTGATGACGTCACCGGACGCCAGCTTCTCCAGGTTCGCCTTGTAACGGCGGGACCAGTTCGTGGGCTCCTCCGTGAAGGGAGCACGCAGCACGTCGAAGACGCGCTCCAGGCCGTCCTTGCCGATGACATCGCGGACACCCACGAGATCGACGTTGTCCGCCGGAACCTCGATGATCAGATCGCCCTGGGTGACGTTGAGCTTCAGATACTTCTTCGTCTCACCCTTGATGATGCGGTCCTTGACCTCGATGATGGTCGCAGCGCCATGGTGCGGATAGACGACCGTCTCGCCAACCTCAAAAAGCATGTAGTTATGTCCTTTCGGCAACCTCTAGAATACCACAGCCCGTGATGCGCTAAGGTTCTCCCCCGGTCCCGACACCCGCGCCACGGCGCGGCAGCGCGAACCCATACAATGAAGTCGATGCCGCTCGCTTCATCTGGAGGAACCGTGAAATCGCGTCTTGCCGCGTCCCTCGTCCTGGGAGTCGCCGTCGCGCTGGGCGCGACAGGCTGCGCCATGGTCTCCCCGCAGGCGACGACGATCCCCTACTCCCCCTCCGACGGTGCGAACGTCGCCGACTCCGGTCCGCTGAAGGTGCGCAACGCCCTCATCGTCACCGATGAGGCCGGCACCACGGGGAACCTCATCGCCGCGATCGTCAACGACACGGACAGCGCCGAGACGCTCACCGTCGGCATCGACGGGCAGACGCAGACCGTCCGTGTCGACGCCCGCAGTGTCGTCAGCCTCGGCAGCGACGACGAGGAGCCGCTGCTCCTCGAGGGTCTCGACACGTCGGCCGGCGAGACGCTCGCGGTCACCTTCCAGTCCGGCACCGGAACGGGTGTCGAAGCCGAGATCCCCGTCCTCGACGGCGAACTCGCCTACCTCGAGGACTTCGTCCCCGAGTCCTGAGCGAGCAGCCGCGTCAGGCTTCGAAGCGGTAGCCGAGCCCGCGGACCGTCAGCAGCATGACCGGATCGCTCGGGTTCTCCTCGATGCGCGAACGGATGCGCTTGATGTGCACGTCGAGCGTCTTGGTGTCGCCGAAGTAGTCGCTCCCCCACACACGGTCGATGAGCTGGCCGCGCGTGAGCACGCGTCCGGCGTTGCGCACGAGTACCTCGAGCAGTTCGAATTCCTTCAGCGGCATGGGGATCTCGCGTCCGTCGACGGCGACGGTGTGGCGGTCGATGTCGATCGTGACGCGGCCGCCTTCGAGCACCCGGTCGTCGATGTCGCCGTCCGTGCTGTCCGCGCGGCGCAGCACGGCGCGCATCCGGGCGAGGAGCTCACGCGACGAATACGGCTTCGTGACGTAGTCGTCGGCGCCCAGCTCGAGCCCCACGACGATGTCGACCTCGGAGTCCTTCGCCGTCAGCATGATGATGGGAGTGGAGGACGTCGAGCGGATGATGCGGCACACCTCGGTCCCCGGCATCCCGGGCAGCATGAGGTCGAGCAGGACGATGTCGGCGCCGCGCGCGGCGAACGCGTCGAGGGCGGCGGGGCCGTCCTCCGCGATGTCGACCTCGAACCCCTCGCGCCGCAGCAGGTAGGCGAGCGGCTCGGCGAGGTCGGGCTCGTCCTCGACGATCAGGACGCGGGTCATGGCTGGTCTCCCTTCACGAGTCCGACGGACGGGTCGGCTCGCTTCTTGCGCTTCTTGGGCTTCTTCGACTTCTTGTGCGCGTCGACCGACGCGGGGTGCTCAGCGGCGGTGAGGCGGATGGTGAAGGTGGAACCACGCCCCGGGCGCGACCAGAGGAGCACCTCGCCGCCGTGCCGCTGTACGGCGTGCTTGACGATCGACAGACCCAGCCCGGTGCCGCCGGTGCGCCGGGAGCGGGCCTGGTCGGCGCGGTAGAACCGCTCGAACACCCGCTCCTGCTCGGCTTCCGGGATGCCGATGCCGCGATCGGTCACCGCGATCTCCACGAGGTCGTCGGTGCGCTTGACTCCGACACCCACCTGTCCGCCCGGCGGCGAGTACGCGATGGCGTTCGCGACCAGGTTGCCGACGGCCTCGATGAGGATCTGCACGTCGCCGCGGACGTAGAGCCCTCGGTCGCCGCCGCGGACGACGGTGATGCCGGCGGAGTCGGCGGCGACGGCCTGCGACTCGAGCGCGGCCGTCACGACCTCGTCGATCGACACGTCGCGGAGTTCGGTCAGGTCCTCGGCCGACTGCAGGCGGGAGAGGTTCATGATGCGGGAGGTGAGCTGGCCGAGACGCATGGCCTCGGCGGAGAGCCGGCCGGCGAAGTAGCGCACCTGCTCGGGGTCATCCGACGCGGACTCGATCGCCTCGGCGAGGAGTGTCACCGCCCCCACGGGGGTCTTCAGCTCGTGGCTCGTGTTGGCGACGAAGTCGCGCCGCATCTCCTCGAGGCGCTCCCGCTCGGTGATGTCCCGAAGGACGAGAAGCGTGAGGCGCGGCGTGATGGGCGTCGCGCGCGCGACGACCGATCGCGGCTCGGCCCCGCGTCGGAGGCGCAGCGTCTCCACCTGCGCGTGCCCCGTCGAACGCGCACGGCGGAGCAGCGTGCGCAGGTCATCGCCGGGCAGGCTCGATCCCTCCTGCATCCCGAAGAGCTCGGCGGGTGTGGAGGCCGCCACGATGAGCAGCGACGTGTCGACGACGATCGCGGTCTCATCCATCCCCTGCAGCACGTCGCGCGTGCCGTTCGGGATCTCCAGCGACGTCTCCACCCGTGCCCGTTCCCGGGCGCGCAGTGCCAGGAGGACCACGGCGGCGACGGTGCCGCCGATGAGCACACCCATGGCGAGGGCGAGCAGCGCCAGCGGCAGGGGGTCCATGCTCTCAGCGTAGGGTGGTGGGACGGCCGGCCGCCGACGGATTCGGCACGGTGGCGCCATTCACCGCCGAGTGTTCACGGATGCGGCACCGTTCGTTAACCTTCGCGGGAGATGATCGCGGGGTCGCCGGGCAGGGCCCCCTGCCATGCCCGCGACGGCCGCCGACGGCGGAGAGAGAAGGATGCTGTGATGCGCGGAGTGTTCCACCAGTCCCTCGAGGACGTCCAGGCGCGCCTGGTCGAGATCGCCGACCTCGTGACGATCGCGATCGAGAAGGCGACGCGGGCGTTCGCGACGAGCGACGTCGCCCTCGCCGAGGACGTCATCGAACAGGACCGGGTCATCGACGAGAAGGCGATCGCGCTCGACGAGCTCGCGATCGAGATCCTCGCCCGCCAGCAGCCCGTCGCACGCGACCTCCGCATCGTCGTGGCCGCACTCCGGGTCAGCGCGTCGCTCGAGCGGATGGGCGACATCGCCGAGCACATCGCGCAGCTCACGCGGATGCGCTTCCCCGAGCGCGCGATCCCCAAGGGCTTGAAGAACACGTTCACGAAGATGGGCATCCTCGACGTCGAGGTCGCGCGCACGCTCGCCGAGCTGCTTCGCACCGAGAACCTGGCCCTCGTCGAGGTGCTGCGCGCGAGCGAGGACAAGCTCGATGACCTGCACCTGTCGGTCTTCGAGAAGGTGCTCAGCGAGAACTGGCAGGGCGAGGCGGCCGCGACCGTCGATGCGACCCTCGCGAGCCGCTACCTGGAGCGCTTCGCCGACCACGCCGTCTCGGTCGCGAAGAAGGTCGCCTACCTCGCGACCGGCGACTGGACGCCGGACACCGACACCATCTCGGTCATCGTGGGGCACTCGGCCGACGAGTTCTGACCCGCGCCGGAACGACGAAGAGCGGATGCCGACCGGCATCCGCTCTTCGCATGTGCGGCGGCATCCGCCCGCGGCCCGCGCTGCCGAAAACAGCACGCGCTGCCGAACGTTCAGCCGCGTGTGCCGCTTTCGACCGCGCGCGCAGCGCGCGCGGCGCTACTTCTTGCCCTGCGCGGCCACGGCGGCGGCGCCGGCGGCGGCGGCCTCCGGGTCGAGGTATTCGGCGGGCTCGAGCGGCATGAGGTCCTCGCCGAGCCGGTACACGAGCGGGATGCCGGTGGGGATGTTCAGCTCGGCGATGTCGGCGTCGCTGATGCCGTCGAGGTGCTTCACGAGGCCGCGCAGCGAGTTGCCGTGCGCCGTGACGAGGACGGTCTTGCCGGCCTTCAGGTCGGGGACGATCTCGTCGTCCCAGTAGGGCAGCAGCCGGTCGATGACGAGCTTGAGCGACTCGGTGCGGGGCACGTCGCCGTCGATGTCCGCGTAGCGGGGGTCGTTCACCTGGCTGTACTGGTCGTCGTCGGCGAGGTCCGGCGGCGGCACGTCGAAGGAGCGGCGCCAGAGCATGAACTGCTCGTTGCCGTACTCCTCGAGCGTCTGCGCCTTGTCCTTACCCTGCAGGGCGCCGTAGTGGCGCTCGTTGAGGCGCCACGACCGCTTCACCGGGATCCACAGCCGGTCGGCGGCGTCCAGCGCGATGTCCGCGGTCTGGATCGCGCGGCTCAGCAGCGAGGTGTGCAGGATGTCGGGGAGGATGCCGGCTTCGGCGAGCAGCTCGCCGCCGCGCTGGGCCTCGGCTTTGCCCTGTTCGGTCAGGCGGACATCCACCCATCCGGTGAACTGGTTGGACTTGTTCCACTCGCTCTGCCCGTGGCGGAGGAGGATCAGCGTGTACGGCGCGGTCATGCCGCCATCCTATCGGCGAGGGCGCTGGCATCATGGGGGGATGGCGCCGGGGAAAGTCACCGCGGGCGTGGTCGGTCAGATCACGCGCGGGACGACGAACACGAACCGGCTGCGCCGCGTCGACCGGTGGATCGCCCGACACCCGGTGCTGCGCCGCACGCCCGATCCGCTCGTGATCGACCTCGGCTACGGGGCGAGCGGTGTGACGGCGTTCGAGCTCGAGGCGCGGCTGCGCCGCACCCGTCCGGACGTCGAGGTGCGGGGCCTGGAGATCGACCCGGCGCGGGTCGAGCGGGCCGTCGCCCAGCTCGCCGAGGTGCGGTCCGGTCGCACGCCGTTCGCGTCCGACGCGCACGTGTCCTTCTCACGCGGCGGGTTCGAGGTGCCGCTGCCCGATCGGCGGCGACCCGCCGTCATCCGCGCGTTCAACGTCCTGCGCCAGTACGACGAGGCCGAGGTCGCGGGCGCCTGGCAGCGCATGGCGGCGCGCGCCGCGCCGGACGGCATCCTCGTGGAAGGCACGTGCGACGAGCTCGGCCGCATCTGCACCTGGATCGAGGTCGGTGCCGACGCGCTCCCGCGCACCCTGACGCTCTCGCTGCGCCTCGCCGACCTCGAGTCGCCGCTCATCGCGGCCGAGCGGCTGCCGAAGGCGCTCATCCATCGGAACGTGCCGGGCGAGCGCGTGCACGCGTTCCTCGCCGCGCTCGAGTCGGAGTGGGTGCGGGCCGCGCCGGCGTCGACCTTCGGACCGCGGCAGCGCTGGGAGGCTGCGCTCGGCGCCCTGGCGGCGGCGGACTGGCCGGTGGCGGGACGCGCCGGCGGCGGGCGGTCCCGCTGGCGGCTGGGCGAGGTCACGGTGCCGTGGTCGGCCGTCGCGCCCGGGGCGTAGCACCCAAGCGAACACCCGCCTACATCCGCGGCAGCGCGGCCCGAGCCTCCTCCGGCGGCAGTCCCGTCGCCGTCAGCAGGTCGACCGCGAACGGGCGGAGCGCGCCGATGAAGTTCTGATCCAGCACGGCGCCCGGCCCCGCGAGCGTCGCCGGGTCGAGGCGCGTGGCGACGGCACGCAGCGCCTCCCGCGCGACCGGCTCCAGGGAGATGTCGTCGAGCGACTGCGCGATGAGATCCGCGCCGCGGCGCAGCTCGTCCACGAGGTCCGCCGCGATGGGTCGCACGGCGCCGTCGTCGCAGAGGTAGACGACGCGGCGGGCGATGACGCGGAGGTTCCGGGTGGCGAGGTCCATGGCCTCCCGGATCCGCGCCTGGCGGTGCATCTCGAAGCGCTGGCGGCGCAGGAACGGGGAGATGCGGGCGATCGCGGCGCCGGATTCCAGGGCCGTGCGCCAATCGTCGACCGTGCCCTGCAGGGCGCGCGCCTTCTCGAGCCCGCGATCCGCGCGGCGCCGGTCGCCGCGGCGCAGCGCATCGACGAGCGTCGCGGCAGCCCCGTCGAACGCCGCGAACAGCGCCCGCCCGTCGCGGGTGACCGCGCGCAGCGGGCTCCGCGGCACGAGCGCCGTCACGAGCAGCGCCGTCACACCGCCGACGGCGCCGTCGATCAGCCGGAGGAACGGCACGTTGGCCGGGATCACGATGACGATGAGGCTCTGGATCGTGGCCGCGATCGCGAAGCTCGCCTGCGCGGAGAGGAATCGTGCGACCACGAGCGTCGCGGTGAGCGTGATCGCCAGCTGCCACCACCCGACACCCACCCCGAGGGCGATGAGCTCGGCGACGAGGATGCCGACCATCATGCCGATCACGGTCTCCAGCACCCGAGCGGGGCGCGCGTCGCGCACGAGCCCGAGGCTGGAGACGGTCACGACGCCCGCCAGCAGCGGGGCGGGGTGCCCGAGCACGTAGTGCGCGAAGGCGAAGGCGGCCGTCGCGGCGACCACGATCTGGACGATCGCCGGCAGCGACTCGCGCACCCGCGATGCGCTCCGCCGCAGGTCCACGCGCGCGGCGAGGCCGGTCCGGATCGGGGCCGTCGCCGGCGCCGGGTCGGTCACGCTAGCGCCGGCGGGACAGCCGCGGCAGGCGCGGGATGGATGCCGTCCGCCCGGCGTCGGGCGGGACGATGAGCTCCTGCGCCGCGGCGACGATGCCGTCGGCGGTCTGGACCGTGAGGGGTGCGTCGACCGGCGTCGTGCGCTTGACGAGGGCGAGCGCGATCGGGCCCTCCTCGTAGTGCCGGGCGGCGGAGGTGACGACGCCCACGACGTCGTCTCCCGCGTGCACGGTCGCGCCGGGGCCGGGCAGCTGCGCGTCGCTGCCGTCGAGCTGCAGTGCGATGAGCCGGCGCGGCGGGTGGCCCAGGTTGTGCACCTTGGCGACGGTCTCCTGGCCGCGGTAGCAGCCCTTCTCCAGGTGCACGGCGGTGCGGAGCCAGTCCACCTCGTGCGGCAGTGTGCGCCCGTCAGCCTCGCGGGAGACCCGCGGGCGCCAGGCGGCGATGCGGAGGGCATCGACGGCGAGCCGGCCCGCGACGGCGCGTTCGCCGCGCGCGGCGGCCGCCGCGAGGGCGGCGTACGCCTCGACGGTCACGACGGCCTCGCTCCAGTCCCGCTCGCTGCCCGGGTGCGGCTCGGCGGCCGCGTAGGCCCAGCCGCCCGCTGCGACGGCCGGCCACGGATCGTGCCAGAGGGCCGCGGCGGAAAGGTCCGCGAGTGCTGCCGCGGTGCCGCCGATGACGCGGAACTCCGCCGAGGCGTCCTGCGGGTCCACGCGGAGCCGGAACCGCATCCGGGTGAGCCAGGTCAGCAGCCCCGCCGCGTCCGTCTTGTCCACGATGAGCCACGTCCGCGCGCCATCATCCACGACGGATGCCGCGTGCTCCACGTGCCCGTGCGGGTCGAGGACGAGAAGTTCGGTGCTCTCCCCCGGCGCGAGGCGGGCGAGGGCCTGCGACGTGAGGGAGTCGAGCCACGTGAGCCGGTCCTCCCCTGCCACCGTCAGTACTGTCCGGTCTCCGAGGGGCGCGACGGCGGTGCCGCGGGCGAGGTCGCGCTGCTCGCGCATCGGATCGCCGGCGTGCACGAGCCCGTCGTCATCGATGACGGCGCCCGGGACCTGTGCGAACGCGTCGGTCATCAGTCGGCCCGCGCCAGACGTGCGGAGGCGTGCGAGGCGAGCTCGCCGCCGAGCGCGGCGACATCCCATGCCCAGAGCAGGTGGCCGTCGACGTAGCCGTACAGGCGTGTCGCGGCAGCGTAGGGCTTCGCTCCGGCGGGGCGGACGACGGCGTCGGTCGCGATGTCGATCCGGGGTCCGGCGACCTGGCCGAGGTACAGCTCGCTGATCCCGTCGGAGTGGACGAGGGCGACCTCGATCTCGAAGGCGTCGTCAGCGGTGCGCAGCCCCTCCACGTCGTCGGCGGTGCGGGCAGGGGCGCCGGCGATCACGGGCGGCAGCAGCGCGGGCCCGGGGTCGGCGTCGGTCGCGGGACGCGCGAGCCGCCAGTAGCCGCTCTCCGCGACGAGCGGCGTGCGGGCGCCGTCCTCGCCGAGCAGCCATGCGCTCGCGGTGTAGTTCAGATGGCCCTGGCCGTCGTGACTGAAGCTCACCCGATGCGCGAACTCGCCGGAGAAGGCCGCGTCGCCCGCGTGGTAGTCGATGACACCCGTGCCCTCCCAGACTCCGAGGAGCCAGGACAGCGGAACGATCTCCGCCGGCAGGTCGGTGGGCAGGTCGATCACGACGTCAGCGCTGGCCGCGGTAGAGGTTCTTGATCACGACGCCGGAGACGAACACGATCGCGAGCGACGCGAGTCCGAGCAGCCCGACGAAGAAGAGTTCGAGTGCGACGAGGTCCATGGCCCCTACTCTACGCCGACGGCAGGCACCGCCGGATCAGCCGGAGAACAGCGTGGCGAGGCCGAAGCCGACCCCGATGAGGCCCATCACGAGCAGCGATCCGAGGATGCTCGCGGCGACCCGCTCGATGAAGCCCTGCGAGCGGCCGAACCACAGATGCACGATGAACGACACGATGACGCAGGCGCCGAGACCCACGGCCATCCAGGCGGCCCGCCACTCCGGCGGGGCGATGAGACCGACCGCGAGCGCGACGACCGCGGCGAACACCCACGCGACGATGACGCCGACGAACGTGCGGCGCGGTGCGAGATCGGGGACCGTCATGCCTCCATTGTGGCGCACCCTGCAGCGAATGACCCCCGTCGCCGCGCGACGATCGGCCCCCGCGGAACGCTCTAGGATGATGGCACGGTCGGTCATCCGCACCGGGAAGGACCTCACCCTCTTGGCTCAGCTTCTCGTTCTGAGTTCCGCGCACGGCGGCGGCCCCGTTCTGCCCGCGCTGGAGCTGCTGAGCCACCGCGCCCGCCAGATCCCCGCCGAGCCGGCGCAGCTCGTGAATGCGCCCAGCGCCGACGTCATCTTCGTCGACGCGCGGATGGACCTCGTCGGCGCCAAGTCGCTGTGCAAGATCCTCAACACGACGGGCCTCGACGCCCCGCTGATCCTCGTCGTCACGGAGGGCGGCCTCACGGCCGTGTCCACCGATTGGGGCATCGACGATGTCATCCTCTTCTCCGCCGGTCCCGCCGAGGTCGACGCGCGCATCCGTCTCGCCGTCGGCCGGGTGAGCAAGGAGCAGGTCTCCACCCGCATCCAGACCTCCGGCATCTCGATCGACGAGTCGTCGTACTCCGCGAAGGTGCACGGCAAGCCGCTGGATCTCACGTACAAGGAGTTCCAGCTCCTGCACTTCTTCGCGACGCACCCCTCGCGCGTCTTCACCCGCGAGCAGCTGCTGAGCGAGGTGTGGGGCTACGACTACTTCGGTGGCACCCGCACCGTCGACGTGCACGTGCGGCGCCTGCGCGCGAAGCTCGGCGACCTCGAGCAGCTCATCGGCACCGTCCGCAACGTCGGCTACCGCTTCAACGTCTACGAGGACGACCAGCTCCCCACCCCGCGCGAGTCGTCCCAGGCCTGACCCGTGCGCCAGATCCGTTCACACGGCAGTCACTCCGGACTGCAAGGATGAGGGGATGATCGACACCGAGGTTCTCGACTCCGGTCTGGGCGACGCCGACGACGACGACTTCGACTCGGCGGAGGCGTACGACTCGCAGCTGCCCGACGGCCGGTACACCGACCGCGAGGTCAGCTGGCTGGCGTTCAACCAGCGCGTCCTGGAGCTGGCGGAGGATCCGTCTCTGCCGGTGCTGGAGCGCGCGAACTTCCTCGCGATCTTCGCCAGCAATCTCGACGAGTTCTTCATGGTGCGCGTCGCCGGTCTGAAGCGCCGCATCGTGACGGGCCTGGCGGTGCCGACGAACGTGGGCCGCTCGCCGCAGGACGTGCTCGCCGACATCTCCGCCGATGCGCACGCGCTGCAGCTGCGGCACGCGCACGCGTGGGCCGACCTCGTCCGCCCGGATCTCGCCGAGGCGGGCATCGAGCTCGTGTCGTGGATCGACCTCGACGACGAGGAGCGCACGGCCCTCTACGACTACTTCCAGTCGCAGGTCTTCCCCGTCCTCATGCCGCTGGCCGTCGACCCGGCCCACCCGTTCCCCTACATCTCCGGGCTGTCCCTGAACCTCGCGATCCGCATCCGGAACGCGAAGACCGGTCGACAGGAGTTCGCTCGCCTGAAGGTGCCGCCCATGCTGCCGCGGTTCGTCGCCGTGCCCGGCGGCGGCCCGGGCCGATCGCGCTACCTTCCGCTCGAGGCGCTGATCTCGGAGAACCTGCGCGACCTCTTCCCCGGGATGGAGATCCTCGAGCACCACACGTTCCGCCTCACCCGCAACGAGGACGTCGTCATCGAGGAGGACGAGACCGAGAACCTCATCCAGGCCCTCGAGGCCGAGCTGCTGCGCCGCCGCTTCGGCCCGCCGATCCGCCTCGAGATCACCGAGGACATGGACGACGTCACGCTCGACCTGCTGCTGAGCGAACTCGACATCACGGCGCAAGAGGTCTACCGCCTGCCCGCACCGCTCGACCTGCGCGGCCTGTTCGACCTCGGACGCATCGACCGCCCCGAGCTGCGCTACGCGGCGCACGTGCCGACGACCGCGACCGCGTTCCAGCCGGCCGAGCAGAACGGCCGCGCCGACCTGTTCGCCGCGATCCGCGCCGGGGATGTGCTCGTGCACCACCCGTACGAGTCGTTCAACACGAGCGTCGTGGCGTTCCTCGAGCAGGCCGCGCGCGACCCGCACGTGCTCGCCATCAAGCAGACGCTTTATCGCACGTCGGGTGACAGCCCGATCGTCGAGGCGCTCATCGACGCCGCCGAGAACGGCAAGCAGGTCCTCGCGCTCGTCGAGGTGAAGGCCCGGTTCGACGAGGCCGCGAACATCGTCTGGGCGCGCAAGCTCGAAAAAGCCGGCGTCCACGTCGTGTACGGCCTCGTCGGGCTGAAGACGCACTGCAAGCTGCTGCACGTCATCCGCGAGGAAGACGGGATGCTGCGCAGCTACAGCCACATCGGGACGGGGAACTACAACCCCAAGACGAGCCGGATGTACGAGGACTTCGGGCTGTTCACCGCCGATGAGCAGGTGGGCCGCGACCTCACGCGCCTCTTCAACGAGCTGTCCGGCTACGCGATCGAGAAGAAGTTCAAGCGCCTCCTCGTCGCCCCGCTGCACCTGCGGAAGGGGCTGCTCCGTCAGATCGACCGCGAGCGCCGCAACGCGCTGGCCGGAAAGCCCGCGCACATCCGCATCAAGGTCAACTCGATGGTCGACGAGCAGATCATCGACGCGCTGTACCGGGCGAGTCAGGCGGGCGTGCGCGTCGAGGTCTGGGTGCGGGGCATCTGCTCGCTGCGCACCGACCTGCCCGGCGTGAGCGACTCCATCACGGTCCGCTCGATCCTGGGGCGCTACCTGGAGCACTCCCGCATCTTCGCGTTCCACAACAACGGCGACCCGCAGGTCTTCATCGGCAGCGCCGACATGATGCACCGCAACCTCGACCGCCGCGTCGAGGCGCTCGTGCGCGTCGTCGCGCCCGCCCACGTCCAGGAGCTCATCGAGCTGTTCGACACCGCGATGGCCGACACGACGAGCTCGTGGCACCTGGGCGGAGACGGCGTGTGGACGCGGCACAGCGTGGGCGAGGACGGCAAGCCCCTCGCCGACCTGCAGGAACGGACGATGTCCCTGATCCAGCGCCGTCGCCGGGCGCGCGCGGCCCGATGACCGATACGGCCGTCTACGCCGCAGGCGGCGTCGTCTGGCGTCTCGTCGAGGGCAAGCTCATGGTCCTCGTCATCCACCGCACCGCGTACGCCGACGTCACCCTCCCCAAAGGCAAGGTCGACCCGGGCGAGACGCTCGCCGAGACGGCGGCCCGCGAGATCTTCGAGGAGACCGGCATCGCCGTGGCCCTCGGCATCCCGGTCGGCGTCTCGCGGTATCGGATGCCGAACAAGCGGCAGAAGATCGTGCACTACTGGGCCGCGGAGGCCACCGAGGACGCGATCCGCGCCTCGGCGTTCGTGCCGAACAAGGAGATCGCCGCCCTCGAGTGGGTGACGCCCAAGAAGGCGCTCAGCTACCTCAGCTATCCCGTCGACATCGAGATCCTCGAGCAGTTCCTGACCTTCGTGGAGGACGGCATCCTGTCGACCTTCCCCATCGTCGTGCTCCGCCACGCGAAGGCGACCGCGCGGGAGGACTGGGACGGTGCGGACACCGCGCGGCCCCTGACGACGCGCGGCGCCAAGCAGGCGCACGCGATCGTGGGTCCGCTGCGCGCGTTCGGGGTCAGAAAGCTCATCTCCAGCGACGCCGTCCGGTGCGTCACGACCGTCACACCGCTCGCCGCCGCGCTCGGCCGCAAGATCGACCGCACGCCGCTGCTGAGCCAGGACGCGTGGGAGGAGGGCGCCTCCGACGCCCGCTCCGTCGTCGGCAAGCGGGTGCGCAGCCGCAAGCCCGCCGTGCTCTGCTCGCACGGGCCCGTGCTGCCGGAGATCCTCGCCGAGCTCGCGCTCGCGACGGGGACCCTCCGCGGGTCGTACCTGGGCAGCGCGTCGGCTCTCGAACCCGGCTCGTTCTCCGTCGTTCACCTGTCGGCCACGAACCCGGGATCGGGGATCGTCTCGATCGAGACGCACGTCCCGAAGGTCTGAACGCGGTCTGAGCGCGGTCTGAGCGCGGTCTGAGCGCGGTCTGAGCGGGGTGCGGGCGCAGCGTCAGGGTGTCTCGATCCGTTCACCTTTCGTTCACCCGGAAAGCGCACGCTGGTCAGAGACGGTGTTTACCGTCGGGACGAGCCCTGCACCAGGGCGCAACCTGACAACCCGAAGGATCACACAGTGAAGCTTTCCCGCATCGCCCAGCTGGGCGCTGTCGCCGCCATCGCGGCCCTCACGCTCACCGCCTGCGCGTCGAACGAACAGACGCCGGGTGCCGGCCCGTCCGCCGAAGAGACGACGGTCGCGCTGACCGGCCAGCTCGTCGGCCAGGGCGCCTCGTCGCAGCAGGTCGCCGTGCAGGCCTGGACCGCCGCCTTCCTCGCCGCCAACCCCGACGCGCAGGTCGACTACGACCCGGCCGGCTCCGGCACGGGCCGCGAGTCGTTCCAGCAGGGCGCCGTGAACTTCGCCGGCTCCGACCGCCCCTTCAAGGCCGAGGAGATCTCGGCCGGCGGCTTCGGCGCGTGCGCCGCGGACTCCGGCATCGTGGAGATCCCCGCCTACATCTCGCCCATCGCGATCATCTTCAACGTGCCGGGCGTCGACGCGCTCGACCTCGACGCGGCCACGGTCGCCGGGATCTTCGCCGGCACCATCACGAACTGGAACGACCCGGCCATCGCCGCGACGAACTCCGGCGTCGAGCTGCCCGACCTGGCGATCAACCCCGTGCACCGCTCCGACAAGTCCGGCACGACCGGCAACTTCACCGACTACCTCGCCGCGAACGCGCCCGATGTCTGGACGTTCGACAGCGTGGAAGAGTGGCCGGCCGGTGTCGTCGGCGAGGCCGCGGAGAAGACCTCGGGCGTCGTCAACGCCGTCAAGGCCGGCGAGGGCTCGGTCGGCTACGCCGACTCGTCGCAGGCCGGCGGCATCTCGTCGGTCAACATCAAGGTCGGCGACGAGTTCGTCGGTCACTCCGCCGAGGGCGCCTCGGCGACCCTCGACGTCTCGAGCATCGAGGAGGGCCGCACCGAGGGCGACCTCGCCTTCGCGATCGACCGCACCACGACAGAGGCCGGCACCTACCCGCTCCTCCTCGTCAGCTACCTCATCGGCTGCGAGCAGTACGAGGACGCCGACGTCGCGGCGCTGACCAAGGCGTTCTTCACGACCGCGGTCAGCGAAGAGGGCCAGCAGTCCGCTGCCGACAACGCCGGCAGCGCCCCGATCTCCGACGAGCTGCGCGAGAAGTCGCTCGCCGCGATCGAGCTGATCAAGTAATCCCCTGCGGCCCCTCGGCTTCGCGCCGAGGGGCCGCATCCCCATCGACAAGAGAGCAGCGATGACAGCCCCCACCGCCGAAGCACCCGCGCGGATCGAGGCGAAGAAGCGCGCCGGAGACATTTGGTTCTCCGGCACCGCGCTGTTCGCCGGGTCGATGATCGTGGTCACCCTGGCCGCGGTCGCGATCTTCCTGATCGTCCAGTCGGTACCCGCCTTCAGCGCGACGAGCGACACCGCCTCGCTGCTGAAGAGCGACTTCTGGTCGTACGTCCTGCCGCTGCTGTTCGGCACGATCTGGGCCGCGTTCCTCGCCCTCCTCGTCGCCGTGCCGCTGTCGATCGGCATCGCCCTGTTCATCACGCACTACGCCCCGCGCCGGCTCGCGCAGACCCTCGGCTACGTCGTCGACCTGCTGGCGGCCGTCCCCTCGGTCGTCTTCGGCCTGTGGGGCATCCTGGTCTTCGCGCCGGCCCTTGTCCCCACCTACTCGTGGCTCAACGAGTACCTCGGCTGGATCCCGTTCTTCTCCGGCCAGGTGCTCAACAGCGGCCGTACGATCCTCACCGCCGCCCTCGTCCTCGCCGTCATGGTCGTCCCGATCATCACCGCCATCTGCCGCGAGATCTTCCTGCAGACGCCGCGGCTGCACGAGGAGGCGGCGCTCGCCCTCGGCGCGACCCGCTGGGAGATGATCCGGATGGCGGTGCTGCCGTTCGGCCGCTCCGGCATCGTCTCGGCATCCATGCTCGGTCTCGGCCGCGCGCTCGGCGAAACGATGGCCGTCGCCATGGTGCTCTCGGCCACGAACGTCGTGACGCTGCAGCTGCTGACCTCGCAGAACCCGTCGACGATCGCGGCCAACATCGCGCTGACCTTCCCCGAGGCCTACAAGCTCAACATCAACATCCTCATCGCGACGGGCCTCATCCTCTTCATCGTCACGTTCGCGGTCAACGCCGTGGCCCGCTGGATCGTGGGCCGGCGCAAGGAATTCTCGGGGGCCAACTGACATGACCACGCTCGCTCCCTCCCCGACCCCCGTGCGCGCCGCCTCGGCCCACACGAGCCTCACGAGCGGCCGGCTGCCGCGCTGGGCGCCGTGGGCACTGCTCGTGCTGGCCCTGGCCGTCTCGGCCGCCGTGTTCCTCCTGGTCAGCGCCGCGGCCGGGACCGAGTTCCCGCTGACCGGCTGGCTCGTCGTCGGCGCCGTGCTGTACCTCGTGCTCATCTACGTGCTGTCCCGCATCGTCGAGGGCGCGCGCCGCGCTTTCGACCGCTTCGTGACCGGTGTCGTCTCGTGCGCGTTCGCCATCGCGATGGTCCCGCTCGTCTCGGTCGCCGTCACGGTCGTCGGACGGGGCGTCGCCCGCTTCGACGGCGTGTTCTTCTCGTCCTCGATGCGCGGCATCCTGGGCGAGGGCGGCGGTGCCCTGCACGCCATCATGGGCACCCTCCTGATCACCGGCGCCGCGGCGCTCATCTCGATCCCGATCGGGCTCATGACGGCCATCTACCTCATCGAGTACGGGCAGAACACGCGCCTCGGCCGGGCGATCACCTTCCTCGTCGACGTCATGACCGGCATCCCCTCGATCGTCGCGGGCCTCTTCGCCTACGCGGTGTTCGCGCTCATCTTCGGCCCCGGCGTCCGCATGGGCATCGCCGGTGCCATCGCGCTGGCGGTGCTCATGATCCCCGTCGTCGTCCGCTCCAGCGAGGAGATGCTGCGCCTCGTGCCGAACGAGCTGCGCGAAGCCGCCTATGCGCTCGGGGTGCCGAAGTGGCTCACGATCGTCAAGGTCGTCCTTCCCACCTCGATCGCCGGCATCACGACCGGCATCATGCTGGCGATCGCCCGTGTCATCGGTGAGACCGCGCCGCTGCTCATCACCGCCGGGTTCACCGACTCGATGAACTACGACCTCACCGACGACCGTATGCAGACCCTCCCCGTGTACATCTACTCGCAGTACGCCTACCAGGGCATCCCGCCAGAGGCGTACGTCGACCGCGCGTGGGCCGCGGCCCTCACCCTCATCCTCATCGTCATGGCCCTGAACCTCGTCGCGCGCATCGTCGCGAAGGTGTTCGCGCCCAAGACCGGCCGCTGACCGCGGCCCGATCGGAAGAAACTCGTGTCCAAGAGCATCGAAGTCAACGACCTCAACGTCTACTACGGCGATTTCCTCGCCGTGGAAGGCGTCGGCCTGGAGATCCAGCCGCGCAGCGTGACCGCCTTCATCGGCCCGTCCGGCTGCGGCAAGTCCACGTTCCTGCGCACCCTCAACCGCATGCACGAAGTGATCCCCGGCGCGCGCGTCGAGGGCGAGGTGCTGCTCGACGGCGACGACCTGTACGGCCCCGGAGTCGACCCGGTGCTTGTGCGCCGCCAGATCGGCATGGTCTTCCAGCGCCCGAACCCGTTCCCGACGATGTCGATTCGGGAGAACGTGCTGGCCGGCGTGAAGCTCAACAACCGCCGCATCTCCAAGTCGGATGCCGAGACGCTCGTGGAGAGCTCGCTCGTCGGCGCGAACCTCTGGAACGAGGTCAAGGACCGCCTCGACAAGCCCGGCTCGGGCCTGTCCGGCGGCCAGCAGCAGCGCCTCTGCATCGCTCGCGCCATCGCCGTCTCCCCCGACGTGCTCCTCATGGACGAGCCCTGCTCGGCCCTCGATCCGATCTCGACCTATGCCATCGAGGAGCTCATCGGGGAGCTGAAGAAGGACTACACGATCGTCATCGTGACCCACAACATGCAGCAGGCCTCGCGGGTGAGCGACCGGACGGCGTTCTTCAACATCGCCGGCACCGGCAAGCCCGGCAAGCTCATCGAGTACGACGACACCGCGACGATGTTCACGACGCCGTCCGTCCAGGCCACCGAGGACTACGTCTCCGGCCGCTTCGGCTGAGCCGATCGGCTGAGCCTCAGCCCGTCCGGACGCGCTGCCACGCGTCGAGCGCCTCGGACGCGCGCGGGGCGTCGTCCACGGCGCGCCGCAGCAGGGTCCCGACGAGCGCGACGGGGTCGGTCTTCGCATCCCACGGCGCCGCAGTCATCTGCTGGTAGCCGAGGACGGCCGCCACGATGACGACGGCCCTCGCACGCGCCTCCGCCGCGGGGATGCCGAGTTCCGTCAGCAGCTCCTCGATGCCCGCGACCCGGCGCTCGGTGACGCCCGCGACCATGTCGGCGACGCCGGCGGCATCCGCGTCCACGTAGAGGGTGCGCTCGCCGGTCCGCAGCGCCGTGCGGTGCGCGATGACGAGCAGGAGAACGGCCAGCCGACCGCCGGCCGTCTGCTCGCGCTGGAGCTCGGCGATGACCCCGTCGGTCTCCAACTGCTCCCACCGCTCCAGGACCGCCAGCAGCAGCGCCCGGCGATCGGCGAAGTGCCAGTAGAAGGAGCCCTTCGTCGAGCCGAGCACCCGCGCGACCGCCTCGACGCGCACGGCGGCCAGCCCGTCGGTCTGGAACACCGTGTAGGCGGCGTCGACCCACTCGTCACGACCCAGTCTTGCCATGGACCATACGTTAGCGTATGGTCAAACCGTTCCGTACGGTGGGGTATGGAACGAAGGGAGTTCTCCGATGTTCGACGCACCCTCGTTCTCCTCGCTGGTCTTCGATGAGATCGCCGATCCCGACTACACGCACGTGACGGTCGACATCCTGCCCGCGCATGCTGTCGCCGATCCCGCGGCGTGGGCGCGGAGCCTCTTCTCCCCCGATGCGCTGCCGCGGTGGCTGACCGCTCCGATGCGCGCGCTGGCCGTACTCCGGCGACGCTCCGTCGCCCCGTTCTGGGAGCGGTTCACGGTGCGGCGTGTCGTCGGCGAAGAGGCACTGATCCGGTGGGACGCCCGCGTGGTGGATCTGCGGGTCGCCGTCGGCGTGGACGAACGGCTGAGCCTGGTCCGCGTGATCACCTCGATGCGGTTCAAGGGTGCACGCAGCCGCGTGCTGACGCTGCCGGCTCGGGTCGCGCTGCCGTTCGTCCTGCGCGGCATGGTCGCCCGGGCGAAGCGGTCGCTGTCCGGCGTGACCGCCTGACGCGCGGTCAGTCGCGCGCTCAGTCGCGCGGGCTCCGCAGTCGGGTCCGCTGCGGCAGCGCTCAGACCCCAACGGCGGAGATCGTGCGCGCTGCGGCGAGATATGCCATCCATTCAGCCGTCGCGGACGCGAAACCCGCCGTTAGGTCCGCGGCATGGCCTCCTCCCCCGGTGGTCATTACGCGACGAGTGTCGACAGGATGCCGGGGCCGCTGCACGGTGCGCGGGTCCAGGGAGGCAATGTGTCGTGGGTGTGCAGATCCGAGCCGTCGATCGTCGCGACCCGCGAGCTGCGCGGGCGGGGAGTGACGCGGGCAGGAATCGCGGCGGCGCTGCGCAGCGGAGAGTTCATGCGTGTGCGGCGCGGCGTCTACTCCACCCTCGACGCCTGCCCGCTGGCGATCAGGGCTGCCGCGCACGGCGGCGCGCTGGCGTGCGCGAGCGCGGCGAGACATCTCGGACTGTGGGTTCTGGAGAGCGATCCGCGCCCGCACGTATGGATGGGGGCGGGTGGCCACCGCCGGCATGACGAAGGATGCGGGTGCATCGAGCACTGGGATGACGGGCCGCCGCGCGACGCGTTCGGGATGCCGTCGGTCCCGCGCATCCTCCGCCAGATGCTCGGCTGTCTCGGCGTGGAAGCGTTCTTCGTCGCGCTCGAGTCCGCGCGGCGACAGGGGCGGCTCACCCGCACCGGCCTTGACTGGCTCCGCGCGAACACGAACGCCACCGGGCGGAAGGCGATCACGCTCTCGCGCGCTGATGCCGACAGCGGCCTCGAGTCGCTGCTGCGGTGGCGACTCCGCGCGCACCGGCTGCGCGTGCGCACCCAGGTGAAGATCCGCGGCGTCGGGCGTGTCGATGTGCTGATCGGCGAGCGGCTCATCGTGGAGACCGATGGCCGCGACAACCACGACCCCGACTCCCACCGACACCGCGACCTCGTGCGCGACGCGAACGCGGCGGCGCAGGGATACCGGACTCTGCGCTTCGACTACGCCTTGGTCGTCCACAACTGGGACCTCGTCGAGGCCGCCATCATCGGCGCCATCGTCGCCGGGCACCACCTCGCGGCCTGAGGCGCCTCGACTCGCCTGTCCCCAACGGCGGGGATCCTGCGCACGGCGCCGGAGTTCGGCATCCGTTCGACCCACAGGGAACGAAATCCGCCAGTCGGTCGCGGCCTCGACCGACTGCGAGGCCCAGCGGCGGAGATCGTGTGCCGCGCGCCTCGCAGCGGCATCCGTTCCGCCCGACGTGGCACGAAATCCGCCGTTGGGTCGGGGTCACCCGGTCGGTGCGCAACGGCGGAGATCGTGGGCCGCGAGCCGCGCAGCGGCATCCGTTCGGGCCCGCCGTGGCACGAAGTGCGCCGTTCGGTCGGCGCCGAGCGGGTCGCTACCCAACGGCGGAGTTCGTGTGGGTGGCGCCGCGCAGCGGCATCCATCCGGGCCCACCGGCCATCAAATCCGCCATCAGGTCGCCGAAAGCGCGGTCAGTCGCGCGGGCTCCGCAGGTACTCGTTCATGGATGCCGTGACCTCTGCGTCGTGCGGCAGCGCCTGCCCGTCGACGGCGACGATCGGCGCCGCGAGACGGACGCTCGAGACAAGCCACGCCGCATCCGCGGTCAGCAGGTCCGCGGCGGGGATCGTCTCGTAGGCGGTCGCGAATCCCTGCAGGGCCAGGTGCTCGAACAGGCTCAGCTGGGTCGTGCCGTGCAGGATGCCGCCGTTCGGCGCCGGCGTCACGAACGTGTCGCCACGGCGGAGGATGAGCGACGCGGTCGGCGCCTCGAGCACGAAGCCGTCGCTCGAGACGAAGACGGCGTCGTCGGCTCCGCGGCGCTTCGCCTCGCGGATCGCCGCCATGTTCACGGCGTACGACAGGGTCTTCGCACCGAGCAGCAGCCACGGCGCGCGCGCCGGCACGCCGATGTCATACCCGCGGTCGAGGGTGACGACGCGGATGCCGTCGGCGCGTGCCGCCGTGAAGTCCCCGGCCGTCGCCGCCGTGACCCACGCCGTCGGCGTCGGGCCATGCTCGACGCCGCGGCTGAGGATGAGCTTGATGACGGCTTCGCCGTCGCCGCAGCGGGCAGCCGCCCGGACGATCGCCTCGCGCCACTGCGCGACGTGCGGCGCGGGCAGGTCGCACAGGTGCGCCGAGTGCGCGAGACGCTCCAGATGCGCCTCGACCTCCTGCGCGTGCCCGTCGACGACGCCGATGGATTCGAAGATGCCGTCGCCGCGTTGCGTGCTCAGCTCGCCGACGGTGAGCGCGGGGGCGGACGGATCCACCTCCGTGAACGTCGTCGAGAAGTCGGTGCGGGCATCGTCGGATGCCGCGGGGTCGATCATGAGGGCGAAGCGCCAGGCCATGCTCCGAGCCTAGCCTCCGGGAATACCCGCTCCGCGGTCTCGGTTACACTGGTTCGGCCGGGCCGCAGTAACCCCGGGCTCCATCTTCTGCCGCTGTGAGCGGCCTCGCGCCGAGAGGCGTTCTGCGGCCCGGCACTTTCCTGCCCCGGCGCGGATCATCGCAGCGATCGCAGCGGCGATTCAGGTCAGCGCGTCCCGGCGCCACAGCGCCGCGCAGGCGCTCAGATCCTCGCCGTAGGTCGACAGGCGCAGCGCGCGCGTCGTGAACGCGGTGGCCCGGTCGGGCTCGGCCGCGTCGTAGTCGTCCGCGAGATCGGTGGCTCCCGCCGCCTCGACCCGCGAGAACGATGCGGCGCGGTCCAGCGCAACAGCGAAGTCGCCCGTGAACACGCCGCGCAGGATCTCGTCGATGAGACTCATCAGCTCGTCCGGCCCGGCCGGTGTCGGCGCGCCCGCGACGACGTCATCCGGCGACGCCAGCCGCGTGCGCCCGCGTTCGTACAGGAGGGCCGCCGTCTGCGGGTCGTCGTGGATCATCAGCTGCAGCAGGTACAGCCGCCACAGCGCGCCCGGCAGCGACCGCGCCGGCGAGCGCGACCACAGCTCGGCGATCGTGTCGATGCCATGGTCGTCGGTGAAGGCGACGAGACGGTCGACGACCTCGCCCTCCGGGTCGCTGCGCACGCGCGAGAGCAGAGCGGATGCCGTGACATGCGCGACGCGCGACACCTCCGCGGGGTCCTCCGCGGCGAAGCGGCGATCGAACGTCGAGGCGGGCCGGCGCAGCGGCTTGTGGAACTCCCTCGGCTCGTCGGTCATGCCTTCCAGGCTACCGGCCGTCGCCGACGGCGGGCCGGCTCAGGCCGTGGGGATCGCGACGATCGGGTCGGTGGTCGGGTCGCCATCCGGCGATCCCCCGGCCTGCTCCACCGTGATGGCGATCGTGTCACCGGGCTCCACCGCGCCGGTCAGAAGCGTCGTGCTCTCCGCACCCGACGCGTCGAACGTGCCGGCCGAGATCGCCTCCTCGCCGCGGACGAACCACAGCTCGAACGTGCGGTCGGAGGGGATCTCCGGAAGGCCGTCGGCGACCAGCACCACCTTGCCGAGCGACTCCGACCAGTGCACGGTCGCCTCACCGCCGTCTGCGAGCTCGGCCGTGGCCGACTCGGCATCCGGCGCCTGCTCGATCTCCTCGAGCGCCTGCACGGCAGGCGGGTCGGCCCAGAGATTCGCGAGCGCTCCCGCACCCCAGCCGAGCCCCACGAGCAGGACGATGGATGCCACGAGCCCGAACAGACCGCGCGTCCAGGTGCGGCGCTCGATGGCCTGCACGACCTCCGTCGGGGGTCCGGCGCTCGGCGCCGGGGGCGCATCGGCCGCGATCGAGGCGGGAACCTCCGGCAGCGGCGGCACGGCCGGCGCGTCCTCGGTCGCCCCGGCGTCCGCCGTGGTCGGATCGGCGGCGGGCGCGGCGCTCTCCCGCGCGATGCGGCTCAGCAGACGCGAGCGCATGTCGACGGGCGGGGCGACATCCGCGACGCCTTCCGCGAGCACGACGACAGTTTCGGCATCCACGTCGACGATCGCCGCCCACTCGGGGTGCGCGGCGAGCGCGTCCGTGTACGCGCGCTCGTCCTCCGGCGACAGCGCGCCGAGGGCGTGCCCGGCCGACAGTTCGGCGAATTCTTCCTCGTTCACAGCGCCACCCCCATCTCCGTGCGCAGGCGCGACAGTCCGTCGCGCATCCTCGTCTTGATCGTTCCGAGCGGCGCGCCCACGAGGGCCGCCACTTCGCTCTGACTGTAACCACCGAAATAGGCGAGGGTCAGCGCCTCACGCTGCGGCTCGGGAAGCGCGGCCAGCGCGCGCGCCACCCGCCTGCTCTCGATCCTCAGTTCGACTTGCTCGTCCACGTTCTGCTGCGGTGTGCTGAGATCCCGGAGACCGGCTTTCACATCCCGGTCCGCACTGGCTTGCGACGACCGAACCCGATCGACGGCCCGCCGATGCGCAATTGTCAGCACCCACGACCTTCCCTGCCCCTTGTTCGGAGCGAAGGATGCGGCGGATTGCCATACGTCGAGGAAGACCTCCTGGAGGACCTCTTCGCTCTGCGCGCGGTTCACGAGTACGCGGAGGATGAGACCGAAGGCGCGCGGCGCGAGCATGTCGTACAGCCGCGCGAAGGCGTCGTGGTCGCCCGCGGCCGTGCGGATGAGGAGGTCGGCGGCGTGATCAGTCGCCGGCCCGTCCTCGGGCACGTCCACACCATCGATGACCATCTCCACCAGCATGCCTCATCACCTCCCCTCCTGCGCGCAGGCGGATCACCCGAATGTGAAGGAAGAGCACCTGCACTCCGGGGTCGACCTGCCGGTTTCGTCGGCGGCGGCGACGCATCGGAGGGATTCCGGCCGGATCCCCATCCGATGCGAGGAGGGTTCCGAACCATGTGTGAGGCCGCATCCGTGGCCCCACACTCATGGAGGACATCATGCTCAGCACCAAGAAGAAGATCACCGTCGCTCTGACCTTGACGCTCGCCGGCGCCTTCGCGCTGTCGGCCTGTTCGATGGGCGGATCGACCGCCGAGGAGTCGATGGATCCCGCCCCGCAGGCGAGCGAGACCATGGCGCCCGAGGAGACCATGGACCCGGCCGCGAACCTCGTGGGCGCCGGTTGCGCCGACTACGCCGCGGCTGTTCCCGACGGCGCCGGCTCGGTGCAGGGGATGTCGCAGGACCCCGTGGCCGTCGCCGCGTCCAACAACCCGCTCCTCACGACCCTCGTCTCGGCCGTGAGCGGCGAGCTGAACCCCGACGTGAACCTCGTCGACACCCTCAACGGTGGCGAGTTCACCGTCTTCGCCCCGGTCGACGACGCGTTCGCGAAGATCGACGCCGCGACGATCGAGACCCTCAAGACCGACAGCGAGCTGCTGACCTCGATCCTCACCTACCACGTGGTCGAGGGCCAGATCGAGCCGTCCGACATCGCCGGCATGCACACGACCCTCAACGGCGCCGACCTCGAGGTCACCGGTTCGGGTGACGAGTGGATGGTCAACGACGCCATGGTCATCTGCGGTGGCGTGCAGACCGCCAACGCCGTGGTCTACCTCGTCGACTCGGTGCTGATGCCGCCGACCGAGTAACCCGGTCATGTGGTACCCGGTCGAGTGAACCGGGAAGAGGCCCTCGGACCCCGCGCTAGGCTGGGTTCCGAGGGCCTCTAGCTCAGTCGGTAGAGCATCGGACTTTTAATCCGCGGGTCGTGGGTTCGAGCCCCACGGGGCCCACCGCGTCATCTTCGCCCCGATCCGTCCTGCGACCTGGATACCCTGAGTTCGATCCGGTCAGCGCTGTGCGGAACAAGGGAGATCAGCGGGATGAGATCACTCCGATACTCGATCAACGTCACGCTCGACGGATGCTGCCACCACGAGGTGGGACTTCCCCCGGACGCGGAGTCGATGCGGCACTGGACCGCCGAGATGGAGCGCGCCGACGCCCTCCTCTTCGGCCGGGTGACCTACGAGATGATGCAGGCGGCGTGGCGGCGGCCGGCCACGGGAACCTGGCCCGACTGGATGAGCGAGTGGGACATCCCCTTCGCGGAGGCCATCGACCGCGCGAAGAAGTACGTCGTGTCGAGCACGCTGAGCAGCGTCGATTGGAACGCCGAGCTGGTGCGAGGAGACGTCGGGCACGCGGTTCAGCAGCTCAAGCAGGAGCCCGGCGAGGGCCTGTGGGTCGGCGGTGTGACACTGCCCAGGGTGCTGGCAGAGCTGGGACTGATCGACGAGTACGAGTTCGTCGTGCATCCGGTCCTCGCCGGACACGGGCCGACACTCCTCGCCGGTCTGCGTGAGCGCATTCCGCTGGAGCTCGTCGACCGGCACGAGTTCGGATCGGGCGCGGTCGCCCAGCGATACCGGCCTCGCATCCTGCCGGAGGACGCACGCTGAGCTAATGCTCCGCGAGCACTCCCAGCGGGCGCTCCAGCGCATGTGCTCGCGCGTGGTCGTGGTGGGCGACCTCCGCCAGGAACTGCGCGATCAGCAGCCGCTTCGATCGCTCGAGGGCGCCCGTCGTCACGTCCGCTGATCTGCTGCGTCTCAGCGCGTCCTGGTCGGCGGCGGGAAGGCGGTCGACCTCGCGGCCATGCCACGGGTTCAGCCCGACCCGGATGCACGCGAGGGCGATGATCTGGTTGCGGAGCTCGTCGAGCATCATGACTGCCTGCCACAGCCTTCCCCGTGCGATCGCAGACCGAGCGTGCAGGGCGTACAGCCACCCCATCCCGATGAGGGTGCCCGTATCCGGCGGGGGTGGGGATGAGGAGGGGTTGGCCGTCCCGAAGATGAGCTCGAAACTCTCCCCGGTGCCGCGGAACTCTTCGTACGGCCAGAAGGAGACGTCGATCTGCAGCGACGAGGTCAGGAGGAACACACGATAGCGGGCCCCCGCCACGACATCGAAGGTGTCCGCGAGATCCAGTCGATCACCGATCCATCGCGTCCACGCGTCGACGACCGTCGGCTCGTCCGCGTCGGGTGCAAGCTGGAGAACCAGGTCGATGTCCGACCACGCGTCTTCGTCGCCCCGGGCCGCCGACCCCACAAGAGCGGCGCCGGCGATCTGCTCATCCGTTCGGGCATGCGCGATCAGCACATCGCGCGCATGGATGCGTCCGGCTGCGTCGAACATGCCTCAACTTCATCGAATGCGCCCGCGATGGTCAACCCCGTGTGCACCCGCCACGGTCGACCGCATGCGTCGTCACATGGGGCAGAAGTATCGCTGGTACATTCCGTGCCATGACCTGGCCCGCGCTCCATGTCTCGCGATCGGTGGATGCCGACCCCGAGACCGTCGCCCGTGTCGCCGGTGACCCCGAGAGGCTGCCCCTGTGGGCGGCCGGTCTCAGCACCGGGATCCGTCTCGAGGGCGGTCGTTGGTACGCGGACTCACCGATGGGGCTCGTCGAGGTGGCCTTCACCGGTCCGATCGAGCTCGGCATCCTCGATCATGACGTGACGATGCCCGACGGCACCGTCGTGCACAATCCGATGCGGGTGCTCTCCAACGACACGGGCAGCGAGATCGTCTTCACGCTCTTCCAGCGGACCGGGATGACCGACGAGGAGTTCCGGGCCGACGCCCGCCTCATCGCGGACGACCTGGCTCGTCTCGCGGAACTCCTCGAGCGACCGTGACCCCGACATCGCCGCGCATGACGGTCATCTTCGTCGAGGGGGAGAGCGACCGGGTCGCGCTCGAAGTCCTCAGCGCGCGCCTGGGCATCGGGCTGCCCGCGGTCGTCGCGGTGGGCGGGGCGAGCGGGGCGCGGCGTGCCCGATCCGACCGGTCGGACGATGACGTCCTCGGGTTGGTCGATGTCAATGAACGGACGCAGTTCGAGCAGGTCGTCGACCAGGTCTTCGTGTGCGACCCCGATCTGGAGGGCGAGCTCGTCCGCGCGCTGGGCATCGACGCCGTAGAGGCCGTGATCGCCGCCCAGGGCGAGCTCGCGTCGTTCCGGCGCCTGCAGAATCAGCCGGCGCAGCGCGGCCGTCGGTCGATGCGCAGCTGGCCCGCTTCTTCGGAGGTCGGAGCGGCAACAAATGCCGCTACGCTCGCCTGCTGGCCGAGGCACTGCCGCTCGATCGGGTCCCTCTGCCGTTGGCCGAACTCATCAGGGCCGCGGACGCCGCGTCGGACTAGCGGCGAAGCGCGGGGCTCATGCCGTCGGCACGAGAGCGGACCAGCGCGTTGAGGCGCTCGGACATCAGCAGGCCGAGCGCCACCAGAACGGCGAGGAACAGCGGCAGGATCCACATCCCGGTCCACGTCGAGATCGCGCCGAACAGGGGCGGGGCGAACGTGGAGCCGGTGTAGGCCGCCGCCATCTGGATGCCGATGATGGCCTGCGAGTTGCGGCGGCCGAAGTTGACGGGGGTCGAGTGGATGATCGCGGGGTAGATGGGGGCGCACCCGAGCCCGAGGACCACGAGTCCGACGAGCGCGAGGATCGTGGTCTCCAGCGGCAGCGCGAGCAGGACGACCCCGATGCCGACGGTGAGGAATCCGCCGCGGATCATCTTCTGATCGCCGACCCGGTCGGCGAAGAAGCCCGCCAGGAACCGTCCGGCCGTGACGCCCAGCAGGAAGAGCGACGCGAAGGCGGCGGCCGTTGCCGGCTCGACGCCGCGATCGGTGACGAGGTACGACGATGCCCAGAGGATCGCCGTGCTCTCCAGCGCGCAGTACGCGAAGAAGGCGGTCAGGATCAGGAGGACACCGGGGATCCGAAGGGCGCGAGCGAGCGGGACGTGTGCGCTGCCCCGTCCGGACGGCTCGTCGCCGTCCTCGTGGTCGGCCTCGGCGGGATGGACGATCGGAGTGATGCCGTTGACCTTGCCCCATAGCGGGATGCTGATGAGCAGCGCGAACGTGAGGACGACCTGCATCATCCCGACGACGAGGTAGGCGCTCGACCAGCCCGACCCGGAGGTGAGCGCGTAGCTCATGATGAACGGACTGATCGACGCGCCGAGCCCCCAGCATCCGTGCAGCCAGTTCATGTGGCGGGCCGCATAGTGCAGGGCGACGTAGTTGTTCAGGGCAGCGTCGACGGCGCCCGCTCCGAGGCCGTACGGGATCGCCCAGAGGCACAGCATCCAGAACGAGTCGGAGAAGGAGAAGCCCACGAGAGCGGCCGCGGTCATCCCGACGCTGACGGCCGTCACGATGCCGGCACCGAACCTCCGCGTGACCCGCTCGGAGGCGAGGCTCGACAGGATGGTGCCGGCGGCGATGATCATCGTGATGATGCCCGCGAAGGCGATCGGGACGCCGAGGTCCTGATGCATGACCGGCCAGCCGGCGCCGACGAGCGAGTCCGGCAGTCCGAGGCTGACGAAGGCGATGTAGATGATCGCCAGGAGGAGCGAGTACACGGCGGGCGAGCTTCCTTTCACGGGAGCTGGATCTGGCGATCGCGGAGAGAACGGCCGTCGTAGAGACTACGCGTTACGGCGCGCTCGACTCCCCCGACCGCGACCCGCGCGACGCGGAGACCGCCGACCGGTGGTCGGCCTACTCGGGCACGTACTTGAACGAGAGCTGGATCCGCACCCGGAACAGCAGCGCCCCGTCATCGCCGACGACCACGTCCTGCTTCGACACTTCGGCCACACGGAGGTCGTGCAGCGACCCCGCCGCTGTCGTGATCGCTTCCCGGGCCGCCTCCTCCCAGGATGAGGCACTCGTGCCGATGACCTCGATCACTCGATAAACGCTCATTTCGACCCCTCGCTGCTCGATTCGGCAGATCCATACTGATCGCGCTCGCGCTCACAGGGAAGGGGGTGTCCCAATACGTGTATATACTCGCATTCGTGGAGACGGATTGCTACTGCACGAGTCTTCGGGTCGCCGTGCGCCGGGTGACCGCGATCTATGACCGCGCGCTGGAGCCTGCCGGCATCAACGTCGCCCAGTGGGCCCTGATCCGTCGCATTCCGCAGCCCGGCGCCGATCCCATCACCATCCAGGATCTGGCGGAGCGGGCCGAGCTCGAGCGTTCCACCGTCGCGCGCAACCTCCGCGTGCTGAGGAACGCGGGGCTCGTCGAGATGACGACGTCGCCTTCCGATCGCCGCGCGAGCGCCATCGTGCTGACCGAGAAGGCGGTGGCGATCACCGCCCAAGCCGTCCCGCTCTGGGAGAGCGCCCAGGCCGAGATCGAGCGGACGCTGACCACCGCGGGCGCCCGCGAGCTCCGTTCGCTGGCCCTGTCCACCTGACCGGCCGATGGAGGCATCATGACCCGCGTCACGCCGACGACCGACGACACCCGCCCTCCTCTGGGGCGCCGCGTGATCCACCCGGCCTGGTGGGTGGCCGCGGTCGCATTCCTCGCGCTCCTCGCCGCGGCCGGGTTCCGCGCCGCGCCGGGAGCGCTGATGGTGCCGCTGAACGAGGAGTTCGGCTGGTCCACGAGCGTGATGTCGCTCGCGGTGAGCGTCAATCTCCTCCTCTACGGGCTCACCGCACCCTTCGCCGCGGCGCTCATGGACAAGTTCGGCGTGCGTCAGGTCGTCGCGACCGCCCTCACGCTCGTCGCGCTCGGCGCCGGCGGAAGCGTCCTCATGACCGCATCCTGGCAACTGCTCATCTTCTGGGGACTGCTGATCGGCCTGGGCACCGGATCGATGGCGCTCGTCTTCGCCGCCACCATCGCCACCCGCTGGTTCGTGCACCGCAGGGGTCTCGTGATGGGCATCCTGACCGCGGGATCCGCCACCGGCCAGCTCATCTTCCTGCCCCCCGTCGCCCTCTTGGCCGAGACCACCGGATGGCGGTCGGCATCGCTCGTCGTCGCGGCGGCCGCCCTTCTCGCCGTCCCCCTGGTCTGGGTCGTGATGCGCGACCATCCCGCCGACCGCGGCGCACTCCCCTACGGCGCCGACCCCGACACGTATGTCCCGCCGGTTCCGGCCACCGGCGGCGCCGCACGGCGTGCGTTCGAAGGACTGGCGTTCGCTGCGAAGACACGGGCCTTCTGGGCGCTCGCGATCGCCTTCGCCATCTGCGGAGCGACCACCAACGGCCTCATCGGCATCCACTTCATCCCCTCCGCGCACGACCACGGGATGGCGACCACGACCGCCGCCGGCCTCCTCGCCGTCGTCGGCGTCTTCGACATCGTCGGAACGGTGGCATCCGGCTGGCTCACCGACAAGTTCGACCCCCGCAAGCTCCTCATCGTCTACTACGTCTTCCGCGGGGTCGGGCTGCTCCTCCTGCCCTGGCTGCTCGCCGACACGATCCATCCGACAATGGTGCTGTTCGTCGTGATCTACGGCCTCGACTGGGTCGCCACCGTCCCGCCCACCGCAACGCTCTGCCGCGAGATCTTCGGCGACCGCGGCACGATCGTCTTCGGCTGGGTCTTCGCCGCGCACCAGATCGGGGCCGCCGCCGCCGCCCTCGGCGCGGGGGTCATCCGCGACGTGTTCGGCGAGTACACCTACGCCTGGTGGGGCGGCGCGGCGCTCTGCGCCATCGCCGCCGTCCTGTCCATCGCCGTCAAGCGCGCACGCATCCTCCCCACCGTCGGGACGTGATCCCCGGTCTTCCGGATCGCCGGCAACGGTGGCATCGTGGCGCCATGGAGATCATCGAGTGGTGGCCGAAGCTGGACGCCGACGCGCGGGCGTGGCTCGTCGCGCACAACGGCGAGGCCGTCGCTCCCGACGTGCTGCTCGAGATCGTCGCCGCCGGCGGGTCTGTGACGTCGGATGCGTGGTGGGTCGGCGAGTCCGGACCCGACGGCTTCTTCCTCTCCGACGAGGCTGTGGACTGGATCGAGGCGACCGCCAACGGCGAGGCGGACTGACCGGGCGTCGGGGCTCATCCGATCGGCGTGACCTCACGCCTCGCCGAGTCCCACCGCCGCAGCGCAACGCCGGTCCCTGCATGCTCGGCGCCCAGCAGAGCGAGGGCGTCATCGAGCGCATCCAGGCGCAGCCGCCGCGCGAGCGTGACGTGCGGCGTCCACTCCCCCGGCTTGGTGTGGGCGGCATCCGGTCCCGGCGGCACGGCCGCGTGGACCGCACGGTGGAGGCGCACCAGCTCATCGGTCGGCACGACACGACGGGCAAGCACTCCGCGGTCACCATGCCGGAACACGATCGGCTCCGCGAGGGTGAGCGCGATCGGCAGAGAGGCGACGGCTCCCTCGAACCGCGCCGTCGGCAGAGAAGGGCGCACCAGCAGGGTCACGTGCGGCCGGTTGCTCGGCGCGGTATGCGCCGCCATGCTGGAGAGGCCCGCGGCCGCCAGCCGGCCCCAGTCCGCACGCACGAGCGATTCGGACTCCGGATCCAGCAGCAGTTCGATGCTGACGATGTCGCTCATATGCGAGCGAGGCTAGCCGACGATCAGCTCCCCTCGAGCCCGTTCGCCTTCGCGACGCCGCCGAGCCATGCCAGGCTCGGCTTCGGCCGTCGCTCGAAGGTCTCCCGATCCCACGCGATCAGCCCGAACGTGGGCCGGTACGAGCCCCATTCGTAGTTGTCGAGCAGCGACCAGTGCAGGTACCCGATCATCGGGAGCCCGGCGGCGATCTCGGCATGCAGGGCCTCCAGCGCGCCGCGCGTGTAGTCGATGCGGCGCGCGTCGTCCGCCGTTGCGATGCCGTTCTCGGAGACGAACACCGGCAGGCCGGTGATGTCGTACGCGAGTCGCGCCGCCTCCGCGATCGCCGGCGGGTAGTACTCCCAGCCGGTGAGGGTCTGCTCGACGTCATCCGGCGCGGGCAGCGGCCCATCGAGCGTGATGCGCGTGCGCGTGTAGGCCTGCACGCCGATGAAGTCGTCGCCGCGCGACGCCTCGAGGAAGATCGTCTCGCGCGGGTACGCGTAGGCGCGCATCACCTCTTCGGCTCCGGGATCGGCGAAGAACTGCTGCGGGGCGACCGGCCAGCCGACCGGGCGGCCGGTGGTCTTCACGAGCTCGACGGCGCGGTGGTGCGCGGCGATGATGTGCTCGGTGACGACGGCGTCGGGTTCGGGCAGGGCGCCGGCCTGGATCTGCTGGTTGCCCTCCTTGCCCGCGAAGATCATCGCGAGGATGTTGGGCTCGTTGATCGTGAACACGTGCGAGGCGGTGTGCAGCAGCGGCAGCACGATCTCGACGAAGCGGGCGAAGCGATCGACGGATGCCGGGTTGCGCCACCCTCCGTCATCCGCGAACCAGCGCGGGGTCGTGAAGTGGTAGATCGTCACGGCGGGCTTCACGCCGAGCTCGTGGCAGCAGTCGATGACGCGGCGGTAGTGGTCGAGCGCGGCGCGCGACACCATCCCCTCCTCCGGCTCGATGCGCGACCACTCGAGCGAGAACCGGTAGGTGTCGAGCCCCGCCTCGGCCAGCAGAGTGATGTCTTCGCGGTACCGGTGGTAGCTGTCTGCGGCGTCGCCGGAGGGCTCCGGGATGTCGGTCCCCGGTGCGACCTCGCGCGGCCACCAGTCGCTGTTCACGTTGCCGCCCTCGATCTGGTGGCCCGCCGTCGCGGCGCCCCACAGGAATCCCTCGGGGAAGGTGAGCGTGGTCATGGATGGGTCCTTGTCTGAGCTCACTTGAGCCCGGTCATGGCGATTCCCTGCACGAAGTAGCGCTGGAGGAAGAGGAACAGGATGAGGATCGGCGTGACGACGAGCACCGAGCCGGCCATGAGGAGGCCGTAGAAGGTGCCGTTCGAGCCGACCGAGTAGAGCGACAGCGCGACCGGGAGGGTGTACATCTGCTCGGTCTGCGCGACCACGAGGGGCCACAGGAAGTTGTTCCACGAGCCCAGGAACGTCAGGATCGCGAGCGTCGCGATCGCCGGCCCGCACTGCGGCATGACGATGCGCAGGAAGATGCGGAACTCGCCCGCGCCGTCGATCCGCGCGGCTTCCAGCAGCGCATCGGGGACGCCCATGATGAACTGCCGCATGAGGAAGACGCCGAGCGGACCTGCCAGGAACGGCAGGATCAGCGCCGGGTAGGTGTTCACGAGCCCCATGTTGGCCACGAGGACGAACATCGGCACCAGTGTCACGACGCCCGGCACCATGAGGGTCAGCAGCACCAGGACGAACAGCACCTTCTTGCCGGGGAACTGCATCTTCGCCAGCGCGTAGGCGACCATCGAGCAGAACGCGATGTTGCCGAGCACGACCACGAGGGCGACGACGACGGAGTTGAAGAAGAACTGCCCGTAGTCCAGCTGCGTGAGCCAGCGCGAATAGTTGTCGAGCGTCGCCTGCTCAGGCCACCACGTGATGGGGCGCTGCAGCAGCTCCCCCTGGGTCTTGAAGCTGCCGAGCAGCATCCAGATGAACGGCATCAGGGTGATGATGAGCCCGATGGTCAGCGCGATGTACGTCGCACCGCGCGACCAGTCGGGGCGGCGGCTGCGGCTGCGGGGCCGACGGTCCTCCGTGGTCGCAGTCGCCGCGACGGCGGTCTCGGTGATGGTGGCCATGTCAGTTGTCCTTCGAACGCAGCAGGCGGAACTGCACGGCCGACAGCGCCGCGATGAACGCGAACAGCACGTAGGCGGCAGCGGATGCCAGCGAGTAGTCGCCGTAGCCGAACTGGTTGTAGACGTAGTAGCTGATGCTCAGGGTGGAGTTCAGCGGCCCGCCCTGGGTCATGACGAACGGCTCCTCGAACACCTGCAGGAACCCGACGGACAGCAGCACGGCTCCGAGCAGGAGCGTCGGGCGCATGAGCGGCAGGGTGATGCCGGTGAACCGTCGCCACGACCCCGCGCCGTCTACCTCGGCGGCCTCGTACAGCTCGCGCGGAACCGCCTGGAGCCCCGCCAGGAAGATGATCATGAGCGTGCCCATATTGCGCCAGACGCCCATCGCGATGATCGACGGCATGGCCCAGAACGGGTCGTTCAGCCAATCGGGGCCGTCGATGCCCACCCAGGAGAGCACGGTGTTCGCGAGGCCGGAGTCCTGCAGGATGAAGCGCCACACGACGGCGACCGCGACGATCGAGGTGACGACCGGTGTGTAGTAGCCGACGCGGAAGACGCTCCGGAACTTCTCGATACCCGAGTTGAGGGCGACCGCCAGAAGCAGTCCCGCCGCCATCGTCAGCGGGATGCCGACGATGACGAAGTAGAACGTGTTGAAGATCGACTTGACGAACAGCTCGTCCTGGAAGAGGGCGACGAAGTTGTCGAACCCGACGGGGTTGACCGCGAAGGGCGTCCGCAGGTCCTTCACCCCGAGATCGGTGAACGACATCGCGAACGAGCCGATCAGCGGGCCCAGCATGAACACCGCGAAGATCGCGACGAACGGCAGGGCGAACAGCCAGGCCGCCACCGCGGTGCGGCGCCGCTGGGCGGCGAATCCTCCTCGCCGCCCAGCCGCGCTCGTCGGAGCGAGCGCCATGGTGTTACCAGCCCGTGCCGAGGGACTCGGCCTTGGAGATGATGGCCGCAGCCGCGTCCGCGGCGCTGCCACCGTTGGCGACCTTCTCGGCCTCGGTCTCGATGAAGGCCGACATCTCGTTCCAGCTCGGCACCGACGGCGGGGCCACGGTGTTCTCCAGCTGGTCGTTGAGCACCGTCAGGCGCGGGTCCGACGTGAACGGCTCCGCGTCCAGCGCAGAGCTGACGGCGGGAAGGGCGTTCACCTGCTCGAACCAGGCCTGCTGCGTGTCGGCGTCGGACAGCCAGCGGATGAGCTTCCACGCGCCGTCGGCGTTCTCGGCATCCTCGAACACGCCGAGGTGTCCACCACCGAGGTAGGAGTCGTTGTTGTCGGCGCCGGTCGGCACGGGGGCGGTGCCGACGTTCTCCTCGACCCACTCCGGAGACTCCTGGTCCCCGAGCACGCCGATCATCCACGGACCGGAGATGAACGACGGGTTCGAGCCGTCGGCGAACGCCGCGGTCTGCGCGTCGCCGTAGCCGGACATGGGTGCGAGGCCCTCGGTGAAGAACGAGGCGTAGTAGTCGAGCGCGTCGGTCAGCGCGGCCTCATCCCAGGCGTAGGCGTCGCCCTCGTCGTTCAGAACCTCGCCACCGGCCTGCGCGTAGAAGGGCAGGATGACCTGGGTGGAGTCCTCCGCGTCGCCCATCGGCAGCTGGATGCCGTACTGCGCGCCGTTGGCCTTCATCGCCTCGCCGAACGCGGTGAGGTCGTCCCATGTGGCGGGCGGCTCGACGCCGGCCTTCTCGGCGAGATCCGTGCGGTAGTACATGACGCGGGTCTCGACGTACCACGGCACGGCGTAGGCGGTGCCCTCGACCTCGGTCGACTCGAGGGCGGTCTCGTTGAAGCTGTCGTCGTCGACGAGGCCGTCCGGAACGGCGGCGAGGCCACCGGCGGCGACCATGGACGGCAGGAGGGACGAGCCGATCATGATCGCATCGGGCACCGTGCCGGCGGCGACGGCGGTCTGGTACTTCGTCATGACGTCGGCCCACGGGATGTTGGTGACCGTCACGGTGGCGTCGGGGTTGTCCTCGATGAAGGCATCGGCGAAGGCGCCGAGGTTCTCGCCCTCTTCGCCCATCGCCCAGACCGTGATCTCGCCGGTCGCGGGCGAATCGTCGATCGTCGCGGTCTCGGCCGCGTCGTCCGTGCCCGCGTCGTCGGCGCGGCCGCAGCCGGACAGGGCCAGCAGGCCGACGATGCCGATCGCTCCGATCGTGAGCGCTTTGCGTCCCATCTTCATGGGGTCCTCCTCGTTGAGTGTGGGCGACGACGTGTCGCCCTGCCGAAACTAACTTAGCGATTGCTCGCTTAGTTTGTTCACCATAGACTGACATGGAATCGCTCGCAAGGGAGTTGCGCATGACCGACGAAGATGCTGCGGCGGTACCCGACGCGGCTGCGCGCCCCGATCTGCGGCGGGTACGCGGCGACCGAAGACGGACGACGATCCTGTCGACCGCCGTCGAGGTGTTCGGCGAGCAGGGCTACCGCGGAACGTCCCTGCGGGAGATCGCGCGCCGTGTCGGCATCTCCGACGCCGGCCTGCTGCACCACTTCGGGTCGAAGGTGGGCCTCCTGGCCGCCACCATCGCGGAGCGCGACGAGATCGATCGTCTGCGCCGCGAAGCGTCCGAGGCGGCGGGAGTGCCGTTCGTCGACACGATGCGCGACCAGGTCGCCCGCAACGCCCAGTCCCCCGGCCTCGTCGCTCTGCACGTCGTGCTGTCGGCGGAGGCGACCGACCCACAGCATCCGGCCCATGAGTCGGTCCGCGAGCGCTATCGGCAGATCCGGCACCAGGACGACACCTCGTTCTCGCGCCTGCAGGCCGACGGAGAGCTGCGCAAGGACCTCGACCCGCGCCGGGTGGGCCAGCTCGTCACCGCCATGATGGACGGCCTGCAGCTGCAATGGCTACTGGACCCCGACGCGGTCGACATGGTGGGCTTGTTCGAGGACTTCCTGCATCTGCTCGAGATCCCCGCCCCTGGCGCGAAGCCGACGACCGAAGGGATCGCCATGTCCCCCGAGAACGAGCACCTCTCCCCGAAGCACGTCCCGAATCCGGATGAACCGACGATCCCGGAACTCGAGGAGGACGAGAACATCGCCCCTCGCCCCGAGGAGGAGATCGCCGACATCCTGCGGGCCGAGCCCGATGTCGAGGATCACAGCCGACGCACCGAGTGACCGACGCGGTCCCGCGGGGACTGCCGACCCCTTGCGCGGCGCGCGCACTTTGGCTGTATTGGCCGTAGCTCGGGGGGTGGGCATGCGGATACTGCGGTGGTTCGGCGCGGCACGGCCCGCTCGCCCGGCGGTGACCGACGTCGCCGCGATCGAGAAGCGCATCCAGGTGCTCCTCGAATCCACGAGGCGCGAGCGCGATCGAGCTGCCGCCCGCATGGATGGCATCCAGACGCGGGCGACCGTGCTGATCGGTGCCGCGGGGATTCTCGGGGGCATCCAAGGCGGGAGGACCGACACGTCGACGTGGGGCATCGTCGGGATCGTCCTCTCCGTGCTCGCTGCGGTCGCCGGGCTGGCGCTGCTCTGGCCGCTGAAGGTCCTCGGGATCACGAACCAGGAGTTCTTCGCGACGATGCTCGACTATCACCCGGTCGATCTCCAGGAGGCGATCCTCCGCAATGAGCTCACCGCCGCACGCCACACGCAGACGAGGCTCAAGGTCCGCTCGTGGACACTCATCGTCGGGTTCACCCTGCTGGCCGGCGCGTGGGGCACGTCGCTCCTCGCCCTGACCGGCGCCTCGGTCAATCCGCCCACGGATCCCCCGATCAGAGTCGAGATCGTCGAATGAAGGGAGCATGACATGACCTCTGGTGACTGCCCTCCGGGCTACATCCGGACCGCGCTGGGCAACTGCATCAAAGACCCCACCGGACAGCCCGAGTGGGAGCTCGACGAGGAAGCTCCGCCGCAACAGGGAAAGGTCGAGCCCTTCGGGGTCGAGTAGGAGAGCGACGATGACGCAGCAGCACTGGTCGGGTGCGGGCACCGCGGCGGACCCGTGGATGCTGAAGACCGCGGACTACACGATCCACCGGGACGACGACAGCGACCCGGCGCTCCTGGTGTGCCAGGTGGGATCGACCAGGCTCACGTATCTCGCCCGCGCGATCGAGGACCTCCACACGGAACTCCTGCGCCGCGGAGACTGGGTGGCACTGGGAGCCGCGGACGAGAAGAAGGAGCCGGCACCCGAATCGGTCGAGGCGTGGGGGCGATCGGAGGACAACCCGGTCGGTGGCTGGTACGGCCAGCGCAAGGGTTACCGGGGCCGCTTCGGCATGTACCTTCCGCCGCTCCTCGAGGCGCTCGGACTCGTCGAACTCGAGCACAACCCGCGCAACAATCGCGTCCGGGCGATCCCGACGGGGTGACCGGCATCCCGCGATCGGTCAGTTGACCGGGATGCGCTCCAGAAGCTGCTGCGTGAACGTGATGCTCCACACCGAGATGACGACGAAGCCGAGCACGGTCGCGGCGATCCACACCCACAGCGGGGTGAGCCCCTTGCCCGTCTCGCGCTTCACGACGACCGTGCGGCCGATCACGTAGACGCCGATCGTGACCACGAGGGCGAAGAACGCGAACGCCCAGTGGAAGGGCTTGTCGATGCCGCGCTTGCGCAGTTCGCGCCAGTCGAACCAGGCGAAGAGCACCGACAGACCCAGGAACGCGTATGACAGCAGCGTGATCAGCAGGATGCCGCCGACCCACGTCATCATGGCGCTCGCGGCCGCGGACGACGGGCGACCGGACATCTCGACCATGACGTCGATGTAGCCGTCCCAGTCCATGAGGAAGATCGTGAACATCGGCAGCGTGCCGGCGATGATCGCGAGGTAGATCCAGATGGTGTCGGTCGCGACACCGGGCGCCGACGGGCCGGAGCGCGCGACCGGTGGTGCTGCGGTCGGCCACGGGGTGACGGCGGGCGCCGCTGACGGCGTGGGCGTGGCGTAGGACGGCGCAGGGGTGGCGTAGGTCGGAGCCTGCTCAGCCGGGGCCGGGACGGTGGGCGCGGCATCCACCGGCGGCGCGGCCGCTCCGGCCGGTGCCGCCTGCTGACCCCAGTACGATCCGTCCCACCAGCGGACGCGCGAGGGGTCGGTCGGGTCGGGGTACCAGCCGGCGGGAACCTGAGGACTCATCGGGCACTCTCCTGGAGTTCGGCGCCCGCATGGGCGAGTTCGGCAAGGGCGGCTTCGCTCGTCTCGGGAGCGACGCCGGCGACGAGATCGGTCAGGATGCGCACGTGCCGACCGTGCTCGATGGCATCCATCGCGGATGCCTTCACGCAGTAGTCGGTCGCGAGCCCCACGACGTCGACGTCGACGACGCCGTGCGCGGCGAGCAGGTCGCCGACCGTCTCACCGGCATCCGTCACGCCTTCGAAGAGCGAATAGGCGGGCTTGCCCTGGCCCTTCTTCACGTGGTGGGTGACGGCGGTCGTGTCGAGACCCGGATCGTACGCGGCGCCGTCGGTGTCTGCGACGCAATGCACGGGCCAGGTCCCCGCGAAGTCGGGCTCCGCGGCGAAGTGGCCGCCGTTATCCGAATCCGCGTCGTGCCAGTCCCGTGAGGCGACGATGAGGGCGTACTCCCCCGCATGCGCACTCAGGTAGGCGGTGATGCCCTCGGCGACCGCGTCACCGCCGTCGACGCCGAGGGCACCGCCCTCCGTGAAGTCGTTCTGCACATCGACGATGAACAGCGCTCTGGTCATTCTCCGAGCGTACGCCGGTACTCCGCGCGGGTCATCTCCTCAGGCTCCTCGCGCGCCACGACGGCGTCCTCCTCGCCGGCGAAGCGCGACAGCTTCGACGGCCACCAGATCGCGCGCCCGATGTCGTGCGACAGTGCGGGGACGAGCAGGGACCGCACGACGAACGTGTCGAGCAGCACGCCGAAGGCGACGATGAACGCCAGCTGGGCGAGGAACAGGATGGGGATGACGCCGAGGGCTGCGAACGTCGCCGCCAGCACCAATCCGGCCGAGGTGATCACACCGCCCGTCGCGACGAGCCCGCGCAGGATGCCGGCACGGGTGCCGTGCTTCAGCGATTCCTCGCGCACCCGCGACATCAGGAAGATGTTGTAGTCGATGCCGAGGGCGACGAGGAACACGAACCCGTACAGCGGGACCGCGGGATCGCCGCCCGGGAACTGGAAGACGTGGTTGAAGACGAGCGCGCTCACGCCCATCGCCGCACCGAAGGAGACGATGACGCTCAGGATGAGGATCACCGGCGCGACGATCGCACGGAGGAGGAGCATGAGGATCAGCAGCACCACGACGAGGATCACCGGGATGATCACCGTGCGGTCTCGGATCGACGTGTCGTTCGTGTCGAGGTCGACCGCTGTGGTGCCGCCGACGAGCGCGACGCCGTCGCCGAGCTCGTCCGTGAAGGCTGCGCGGAGGTCGCGGACGGTCTGCTCGGCCTCGAGGGAGTCGGCCTTGTCCGCGAGGGTCGCCGCGAGGAGCACGTCGCCGTCGGAGACCGTGGCCTCCGGCGCCGGGGTCCCGGGCGGGCCGACGGCGGTGAGCACGGCTTCGCCGTCCTGCAGCTCGACCGATGCCTGGCCCGTGGGCGAGTCCGCGGAGGTGACGGCGATCGAGGCGACGCCGACCTCGTCGGTGAGCACCGCCACGGCGCCGGCGAGGCTCTCCTCGGCGACGATGACGTACGCCGGGCTGCCGGAGCCGGCCGGGAAGTGCTCGGCGAGCTCCTGCTGGCCGTCGCGGGCCTCGGAGGCCCCGAGGACGAGGTCGCTCGCGGGCACGCCGTCGGCTTTCAGCTGGAAGACGCCGGCGGCCATCGCGAGCAGCAGAAGAGTCGAGATGATCCACACCGGACGCGAGTGACGGGCGACGAGGCGCGCCTGACGTGCCCAGAAGCCCTTGACGGGCTGGGTGAAGTCCTTCGGCAGCTCGATGCCCGCCGTCTTCGGGACGAAGGGCCAGAACGCGGCGCGGCCGCAGAGGGCCAGGAGCGCCGGCAGGAAGGTGAGCGCCGAGAGCATCGAGAAGGCGATGCCGATCGAGGCGATGGGTCCGAGCGCGCGGTTGCTCGCGAGGTCGCTCAGCAGGAGGCAGAGGAGACCCGCGATGACCGTGCCGCCCGAGGCGAGGATCGGCTCGAACGCGCCCTTCCACGCCTGGACCGTGGCATCCCATCGACGGAGCCCTCCCCCGATCGCTTCGCGGAAGCGGGCGACATAGAGCAGCGCATAGTCGGTCGCGGCGCCGATGACGAGGATGAAGAGAATGCCCTGGACCTGGCCGTTGAGCACGACGATGTCGGCCTTGGCGAGCCACCACACCGTCAGCAGCGCGACGCAGAGTGCGAACAGCGACGTCATGAGGACGAGCACGGGCAGCAGGGGCGACCGGTACACGATCACGAGGATGACGAACACGGCGCCGAGCGCGACGATCAGCAGCAGCCCGTCGATGCCGAGGAAGCCCTTGACGAGGTCGGCGGTGAATCCGGCGGGCCCGGTGACCCAGCCCTCCATGCCCTCGGGGAGGTTGTCCTGCACGAGGGCGCGCACCTCGGCGACGAGGTCGCCGATCTCGCCCGACGAGTCCAGGGGCACGAAGATCTGCACGGCTTCGCCGTCGTCGGAGGAAAGGGGCGGAGAGACATCGCCGACGCCGTCGATGGAGCCGATCTCGTCGGCGAGGTCGGCCAGCTCGGCGATCTGGCCCTCGTCGAGCTCGGCATCGCCGGAGATGACGACGACCGCGGGGATGGTGTCGCCGCCGGTGAAGTCGGACAGCCGCTCCTGCACCTGCGTCGCCTCGGCGCTGGAGGGCAGGAACGTCGACTGGTCGTTCGTGGCGACTTCGCTGACCTTGCCGAAGTACGGTCCGCCGATCGAACCGCCGGCGGTCCAGATGAGGACCAGCAGAAGCGGGATGCCGATGCGCAGCCAGCGGGACGGTTTCACGGAGGACGACATATTGCTAGCTTATCTAGCAATCTCGGTTCCTGCCAATTTCGCTTTAGGCTGGCGCCACCATGATCGCCGCCGCCCTCGCCCTGCTGGGCGCCCTCGTCTACGGGGCGGCGGACTTCCTCGGCGGCCTGGCCGCGCGCCGTATCCGGCCGGTCGCGGTGACGGCGACGTCCGCGCTCTCCGGGCTCGCGGTGCTCGCGCTCCTGCTTCCCGTGCTCGGTGGTGCGTGGTCGGCCTCGGACGCGCTGTGGGGCGCGCTCTCGGGCGTGACCGGCGCCCTCGCGATCGGCCTGCTGTATGCGTGTCTCGCCATCGGCCCGATGAGCATCCTCTCCCCCGTCACGGCGGTGGTGTCCGCGATCGCCCCCATGCTGTGGGGAATTCTCATCGGCGGCGAGCGTCTCAGCGGTGCGGGCTACGCCGGGCTCGCGCTGGCCCTCGTCGCGATCGTGCTCGTGGCGTTCCTCCCCGGCGAGTCGGTCGCCCGCCCGAGCGCGCGGGGGCTTCTCATGGCGGTCGGGTCGGGGCTCTCGATCGGCGCGTTCCTCATCCTCATCGACCAGACGAGCGAGGCGAGCGGCGTCCTGCCGCTGCTGTTGAACCGCGGCGTCAATGTGCTCATCACCGGCGCCGTGGTCCTCGTCGTGGTGATCGCGGCACGGCGACGCGGCGTGCGGGCAGCGGCGGCGCTCGGAACGGCGCACGGGGGCGCCGGTCGAGGGATGATGGCCGGCCGCGCGTGGACGATCGCGCTGGTCTGCGGACTCGTCGACGCCTCCGCCAACGTGCTGCTGCTCCTCGCGCTCCGGTCCGGCGGAGACCTCGCCGTCGTCTCGGCCCTCACGGCGCTGTATCCGGCCGGCACCGTCCTGCTCGCCGCGGTCGTGCTCCGGGAGCGCATCGCGCGCGTCCAGTGGATCGGGCTCACCCTGGCCCTCGCGGCCGGCGCGCTGCTCGCGATCGGCTGACCCGCTGCGTCCGGTCTTCAGCCGCGCGCGAAGAGCAGGATCCAGGAGGCCGTGAGCGCCAGGACGCCCAGGGCCAGCATGCTCGCCGCTGCCCAGACGACGGCGCGGAACCCGGCGGCGCGGCGCGTGAGCCGCATCCGTCCGCGCCAGCCGTGCCGATACCAGATCGGGGTGCGGTCGGCGCCGGCGAGGTGCTGCGCTTCCGCCGGTGACGCGTGGGCGGAGTTGGCGTCTCCGTCGGCGTCGAACCAGCGGACGACTGTGCCGTCGTCTTCGTGATCGACGATCGCATCGGCGGGAAGCCAGGTGCCGTCGACGGCCCACAGGATGACGGCGACGGCGGCCAGGAGAACTCCCGCGCCGAGGCCGAGCCACGAGAAGACCTCGAGCAGGATGTCGAGGGCTGTGTCCATCGGCTCCGATCGTACTCGAACAGGGGGGTTCACCACGATCGCACCGGGCGTGCGCGCGCGTTCAGGTGCGCGTCAGCACCGGAGGCGCACCATGGGAGCCATCGACGCGAGGCGTCACGAGGCGAGGAGCAGATCATGGGGAAAGCGGGGCGCACGATGGGCGCTGCGGTTGCGATCGCGGCGAGCGGTCTGATGATGGTGGGATGCGGGGCGCAGACGGGGCCGCCAGTGCCCTCGGGCAGCATCCACGACCCGGCCGACCTGCCCGTCGGGGACGAGCCCGTCGAGCTCGTGCCCGGGGAGTTCACGACGGAGATCGACAACCCCTACTGGCCGATGAAGCCCGGCACGCGGTGGACCTACCGCGAAGTGGAGGCCGACGGCGCCGAGTTGACGGTGACGGTCACGGTCACATCGGCCACCCGGGAGATCGCGAACGGCATCACCGCCCGCGTGGTGCGCGACACCGTCCTGCGCGGAGACGAGATCGTCGAGGACACCTTCGATTGGTACGCGCAGGATGCCGACGGCGCCATCTGGTATCTCGGCGAGGACACCGCCGAGTTCGAGAACGGCCGGATCACCTCGCGCGAAGGGTCCTTCGAAGCCGGTGTCGACGGGGCGCTGCCCGGCATCGCGATACCCGCCGACCCGGAGCCGGGGATGGCCTACCGCCAGGAGTACTTCGAGGGCGAGGCGGAGGACAACGGCGCCGTGCTCAGCATCGACGCGATGGCGGACACCCCTCTCGGCCACTACACCGACGTCCTGCTCACGTGGGACACGATCACCCTGGAACCCGACGTCGCGGAGCTGAAGTTCTACGCACCGGGCCTCGGTCCCGTCCTCGCCATCGGCGTCGCGGGCGACCCCGGATCACGGGAGGAACTCGTCGCCGTCGACACCGTGCCGAGCGGCACCGGCACCCAGCCGCTGGGCGAACGCGACTGATGCGAGGATGTGTGGAGCCACCTAAGGGAATCGAACCCTTGACCTATTCATTACGAGTGAATCGCTCTGCCGTCTGAGCTAAGGTGGCGCGCTTCGCTTGCGCGTTGCACGATCAACGATCTTACAGGGTTCATCGGGGCGTCGCGAACCACGCGGGTGCGCCGCCGGTGTCGGACTGTTACGCGCGAGTCGAGACCGCGCGCCGTGCGACGTACGGTCGATGAGGCACCGCGACGAGGCGAGCGCGGTACCCGCCGACTCTCGTGGCGTTCCGCGCCCGACGAGGTGCCCTGACCCCCCAAGGAGCACCACATGTCCAAGAAGTCGCTGTCCGCAGCAGCCCTCCTCCTCCCTCTGGCCCTGGCTCTGGGCGCATGCGCCGGTACGGCAAGCGACGCCGGCAGCACGGATGAGGCCACCACCGGGCCGGTCCGCATCGGCGTCGTCGGCGCGGGCGACCCCTACTGGGAGCTCTACACCGAGGCCGCCGCCGAAGAGGGCATCGAGGTCGAGATCGTCGACTTCACCGCCTACGACCAGCCCAACCCCGCCGTCTCCGCGGGCGAGCTGGACCTCAACCAGTTCCAGCACATCATCTACCTGGCCACCTACAACGTCGCCGCGGACGACGATCTGCAGCCGATCGGCGCCACCGCCATCTACCCGCTGGGCCTGTACTCGACGAAGTACGACGACGTCGCCGACATCCCGGAGGGCGAGACCATCGCGGTCCCCAACGACGAGTCGAACCAGGCGCGCGCCCTCCTCGTGCTGCAGTCGGCCGGCCTCATCGAACTCGAGGACGGCGGCTCGATCTTCTCGACCGTCGCCGACATCGACGCCGCCGCGTCCACCGTCACGGTCGAGGCCGTCGACGCCGACTTCACAGCCTCGTCGCTGCCGGACTTCGCCGGCGCCATCGTCAACAACGACTTCGTGACGAAGTCGGGCCTCACCGAGGACGAGCTGCTCGCGCAGGACGACCCCGCCGACCCGGCCGCCTTCCCGTACATCAACATCTTCGCGGCCAAGGCCGAGGACGCCGACAACCCGACGTACCTCAAGCTCGTCGAGATCTTCCAGGAGACCCAGTCGGTCCAGGACGGCGTGCTCGAGACCTCCGGCGGCACCGCCGTGCTCGTCAAGACGCCGGTCGCCGACCTCGTCACGTCACTGAACGACGTCGAGGACGACATCCGCGCCAACCAGTAAGGCCCCTGTATGCGGCCCGGTCCTGCGACCGGGCCGCATACGCATTCCCGCCCTACCCTCTCGCACCATCGTCGAGGAGCACCCATGACGCTCATCCGCCTGACCGGCGTGACCAAGTCCTTCCCGCCCGCCGGCAAGGACGCCGCGCCCGTCACCGCCGTCGACGACGTGTCGCTGTCGATCGAAGCGGGCGAGATCTGCGGCATCATCGGCTACTCCGGCGCTGGGAAGAGCACCGTGCTCCGGCTCGTCAACGCTCTCGAGGCACCCACGTCCGGCGCCGTGGAGATCGACGGGACCGACATCACCCGGATGCGTGAGCGCGAGCTGCGACGGCTCCGCGGCGACATCGGCATGATCTTCCAGCAGTTCAACCTCTTCGACTCACGGACCGTCGCCGGCAACGTGGCGTACCCGCTCGAGATCGCCGGCCGGCCACGGGCCGAGATCCGGGCGCGCGTCGAGGAGCTGCTGCGCTTCGTCGGCCTCGCCGACAAGGCCCGCAGCTACCCGGAGCAGCTGTCCGGCGGACAGAAGCAGCGCGTCGGCATCGCCCGCGCCCTCGCGACGAGTCCGCGCATCCTCCTCGCCGACGAGGCCACGAGCGCCCTCGATCCGGATACGACGCAGGAGGTGCTCGCGCTGCTGAAGCGCGTCAACGTCGAGTTCGGCATCACGATCCTCGTCATCACGCACGAGATGGAGGTGATCCGCAGCATCGCCGACCGCGTCGTCGTGATGGAGCGCGGGCGGGTCATCGAATCGGGCGCCGTCTTCGACATCCTCGCCGCCCCGCAGCATCCCGCGACCCGCCGCTTCGTCGCGAGCATCATCGAGGAGGTGCCCGTCGGCGCGCAGCTGCAGACGCTGCGCGAGCGCCATCCCGGCCGGATCGTGACCTTCCGGGTGCGCGACGGCGAAGGCGCACAGGCCGACGTGTTCGCCGCCCTCGCAGGCGAGGGCGTGCGCTTCGAAGTCGTGCACGGGGGCATCAACGACATCCGCGGGCGCGTGTTCGGGCACCTGACCCTCGCCCTCGCGGGTGAGCCGGATGCCGTGCAGCGCGCCATCGACGCGGCATCCGCGTTCGCACCCCTGCACGAAGAGGAGGCCGTCCGTGGATAGGCTCATCGATCTGCTGCCCGAGCTCTGGGCGGCCACCGCCGAGACTCTCTACGTCGCCTCGCTCGCCCTCATCCTCGGCGGACTCGGCGGGCTCGTGCTCGGCATGGCGCTCTACGCGACGCGCGACGGGAGCCTGTTCCCGAACAAGGTGGTCTTCGGCATCCTGAACGTCATCGTCAACACGATCCGCCCGATCCCGTTCATCATCCTGCTCGCGGCGGTGCAGCCGCTCGCGCGCAGCGTCGGGATCCCGGGCATCGGCGTCACGTTCGGGATCTTCGCGATCACGATCGCGTCGCTCTTCGCGATCAGCCGAATCGTGGAGCAGAACCTCCTCACCGTGCGTCCCGGCGTCATCGAGGCGGCGCGCGCGGCGGGCGCGAGCCGGTCACGGATCCTGTTCCGACTCGTCCCGCGCGAGGCCCTCGGCCCGCTCGTCCTCGGCTACACGTTCGTGGTCGTGGCGCTCGTGGACATGACGGCGATGGCCGGCGCCGTCGCGGCCGGCGGCCTCGGCGAGTTCGCGATCGTCTACGGGTTCAAGCAGTTCAACCCGTGGGTGACGTGGGCGGCCGTGCTGATCATCGTCGTCATCGTGCAGGGCGTGCAGTTCTTCGGCAACGCGCTCGCGCGGCGGGTCCTGCGGCGGTAGCGCGCCCCCTCGTCGCCGGGATGCCCGCGCGCCGCTGCGGTCAGCGGCAGACGAGGCCGTCCGTCGGAACGGTGCCCTCGAGGAGATAGGTCTCGACCGCGTCGTCGACGCAGTCGCTGCCCTTGTTGAAGCCGGTGTGCCCCTCCCCTTCGCGGGTGACGAGCACCCCCGAAGCGAGCTGCTCCGCGAGAGACACCGACCATTCGTAGGGTGTCGCGGGGTCGTTCGTCGTGCCGACGACGACGATCGGGGCAGCGCCTTCGGCGGCGATCTCGCCACGGGTGCCCGTGGGCGGGTAGGGCCACACCTCGCAGGCGTCGACTCCGGTCCAGTACGGTGCGATCGTCGGTGCCTTCTCGGCGATGAGGGCGTCGGCGGCGTCCTCGGCGGCGGCGTCCGTCTCAGCCGGGTAGTCCATGCAGTTGTACGCGCGGAACGCCTCGGTGGAGTTGTCGTCGTACCCGGATTCGCTGCGGTTGTAGTAGAAGTCCGCGAGGAAGAACGCGAACTCGGGGTCACCGCTGAGCGCCTGGCCGAGGGCCTGCGTGAGGTAGGTCCAGCTGTCCTGCGAGTACAGTGCCGCGACGATGCCGGTCATCAGCGAGTCGGCGCCCAGCATCCGCCCGTCGTCGTTTCGGAGCGGTGTCCTGTCCACGCTTGCGAGCAGCGTGCCGAGGTCGGCCATCGCGTCGTCGACGGTGCCGCGGAAGGGGCACTCGCGATCGGTGAGGCAGTCGGCCATGTAGGCGCGCAGCGCGGACTCGAAGCCGATCGCCTGCGTGGTGCCGACCTCCAGCCCGGACACCGAGGGGTCGATCGCGCCGTCCAGCACGAGTCGCCCGACGCGGTCGGGGAAGAGCTGCGCGTACGTGGCGCCGAGGAACGTCCCGTACGAGTAGCCGAGGTACGTCAGCTCGTCGTCGCCGAGCACGGCGCGGAGCAGGTCCATGTCGTGCGCCGCGTTGACGGTGGTGATGAACGGCAGGATGCCGTGGCTGCCCGCCTCGCACGCCGCCGCGAACTCCTCGTTGCGCTGTGTGAGCTCGTCCGTCCAGCCGTCGCTGCCCCGCGGATCGGCGGGGATGTCGAACAGGTAGGCGTCCATGCCGTCGGTGTCCAGGCACGTGACGGCCGTCGAGCGTCCGACGCCGCGCGGGTCGAACCCGACGACGTCGTAGGCCTCGGCGAGCTTCTCCCCCACGGCGAAGACGGCCGAGTCGGCGACCAGGTCGTAGCCGCTCGCGCCGGGCCCGCCCGGGTTGGTGAGCAGGGATGCCGTCGACTCTCCGCTGTCACCGATCCGCACGATGACGGCCAGCTCGAGCTCACCGGCATCCGGGGCCGACCAGTCCAGCGGAGCCGTGACTGTCGTGCAGTAGTAGCTGCCCTCGTCCGCGCCCTCGCAGGCCGTCCAGTCGAGCTGCTGACCGTAGTACGGGAGGAGGTCGGCGGCGATGCCGGCGATGACCGGCGCGCGATCGGGAGCCGGGAGCCGGTCGGCGGTGGCGCCGGGGATGACGCATGCGGTCAGGGTCACGCACGCAGCGGCCAGGGTGGCCAGGGCGGCGAGCACGCGGGCTCTGCGGTTCACGGGGTCCTTCCGCTCGCGACGGTCACGAGCATGCTCTCGAGTGCGAGCGCGGGCGCGGCGTTGCCTTCGAGGTTCGTCCGGGTGGTGGAGATCTGGTCGAGCACCGTGAGCGTGCGCTGCGCCGTCCAGGCCTTCGCGAGAGCGGCGAGGTCGGCGCCGATCTCTCGGTTGATGAGCTCGGCGTCGGGACGCAGCTGCAGCATGAGCGTGTCGCGGTACATCGACTCGAGGTCGGTGAGCACGCGGTCGATGCCGTCCCGGAGACTGCGTGTCGCGCGACGCTTCTGGTCGTCCTCGAGAGCGTTCAGCTGACCGCGGACGGCGGGGGGCACGGCGGCGCCCGGCGCGATGCCGAGGGTGCGGAGGAGGGATTCGCGCTCGGCCTCGTCGCGCTCGGCGGTGAGGGTCTTGGCGTCGTCGGTCGCGAGCGCGACGATGCGCGCGGCGACCTCGACGGCGTCGCCGACACCCCGGACGCGGAGGACCGCACGGAGGGTCTCGTCGCGGCGGGCGCGGGCATCGGCGTCGGTCGCGAGGCGCTGCGCCATGCCGATGTGACGCTGCGCCAGGCGGGCGGACTGCTCCGCCGTGACCTCGTCGACGCCCGTCCGGGCGACGATGAGCCGGGCGACGTCGGAGACGTCGGGCTCGCGGAGGCGCAGCGTGCGGACGCGGGACCGGATCGTGGGGAGCAGGTCGGCGTCGCTCGGCGCGCAGAGGACCCAGACGGTCCCCTCGGGCGGCTCCTCGAGGGCTTTCAGCAGGACGTTGCTGGTGCGCTCGACCATGCGGTCCGCATCCTCCATGACGATGACCCGGTGGCGGCCCAGCGAGGGCGAGAAGTACGAGCGCTCGACGAGGGCGCGGGCGTCCTTGATGGAGATGATGACGCCCTCGGTGCGCAGCGCGGTGAGGTCGGGATGCGTACCGGCCAAGACCTGGCGCATGGCGTTGTCGTCGCCGGGTTCGGCGATGAGCGCGGCGGCGAAGGCGTAGGCGAGGGTGGAGCGTCCGGAGCCCGGAGGCCCCGTGATGAGCCACGCGTGCGCGAGCTGCGTCGGGTCTTCTGCGGCGGCTTTGAGCTGGGCGACCGCGGCGTCCTGGCCCCACACATCGGTCCACGGCAGCTCGTGGACGAGGGGGGCGGACTCCATGCGGACCAGCCTAGGCGCTGGCGCCGACCCCGCCGCGCTGGCGGCGGCCTGTGGAGGAGGCTTCGCGGGAGGTTCCGGGCCCGGGCTCAGGATGCGGAGCCTGGGTGCCTTCATCCGCGGGTGACCGGTCGGTCGGCGCCCGCAGGGCTTCACCCGTGGCGAAGTGCGGGTTCCGGGCCCGTCGACCCATTATTTGCCGCGGATCAAGAGACCGACCCCGGTTCACCCGCGGCGAC
>NZ_FLQR01000011.1 GCF_900078385.1 uncultured Microbacterium sp. | reverse complement strand
CGGCTCCGTTGGTGACATTCCAGGACCCGTCGCCGTTGCCGAACCCGACGGGGATCGACCCCCACCCCGGCGTCTGCCGCACCAGGGCGATGTCGCGTCCGCGTGGCAGCACGACGACCGAACCCGATGGATCGTAGGAGAGCTCTTCCTGCGGCGTCTCCTCGACGGGCGCGGGCGGAGGTGGCGGCGGACTCGGCACGGGACGCAGCGGAGGTGTGTAGACCTGGTGGAAGAAGCAGAACACGGTCGTGCCGCCGGAGTGCGTGATCGGCGTGGTGTGCTGCGGATCCGAGATGTCGAGTGACAGCGTGACGCCGTCATCGTCCGGGAAGTTCGGATCGTAGACCCGGATCGCCAGGTCGGAGCCATCCAACTCGTAGCCGTATGCCAGCACCTGGTGGTTCTTGCCCATCTGCAGGGGGTCGTGCGACTTGACCTCGATGAGCGCGATCGGCGAGAGGCGATTGCCCTCGATGTCGGCACGGATCTGCGGCCACGAGTCCACGATCGTGACCCAGGCGCGACCGCGAGGAGCCAGGTTGATGTTGCTCGCCACCGTCTCGTGGTCGGGCAGAGCCGGGTCCATCAGCCACCAGTACGTCAGGGGGCCCGGTCCGAACGGAGGGATCGGGGTGAGGATCGGGACGATCGGCGGCGCCGGCGGAGGCGGGGGCGGCAGCAGCAGGTTGAAGCTTTCGTAGAGCCGCATGACGATGTGATCGAAGACCGGTCCGGATGTCGGCGGCGCCGTCATCCGCGGAATCGGAACCCCCGCTTCGAAGTAGTCGCGTGCCGCGAACGCCATCCCCCCGCACAGCCCCTGCGATGCGTCGCCGATGGGGATCGCGTTGCCCAGCAGAGTGATCGTTCCATGCGGGACGGCGGGGAACGCGTTGGCGAAGTGGAACGCCGACGTGCTGGGGAGGAAGCCCGAAACAGATCGCATCGTGATGCTCGTGTTCGAGGCCCAGAGCGGAACGCCGGCAGGGTCGTAGATCACCACGTTGCCGTCGTCCTGCACGAAGAGAGACGCCCCCGGATGGCCGTCGGTGCCGGTATCCCAGACGTATGCGCCGCCAGGGCCGTAGAGGACGAAGTTGCCGTCGCCCTGCATGACGGCCTGCGTCACCGAGCGGCCGGCGGTGCCGCTCGCCCAGCGCGCCTTGCCTCCCCGGTAGAGCACAAGGTTGCCGTCGCCCTGCATCACGAAGGTCGACTTCTGGTTCGCCGACTCGATCTGCCCGAGGGCGTGCAAGTCGTCGAAGGGGTTCAGTTGCTCGACCATGGCCGTCGGCCTCTCGTTGTGGGCAATCGACTCTGATGTGACCTCAGGAGGGATCTCGCGGATCCCGGCGAACTCGCACAGTCTTCAATGACAGGAAGGAGCGAGGACGGCGAGGGCCAGATACATCGCCATGTGTGCTGTCCCACGCTGAGGGGGACGGACCGTCGGCCCTGGCCGGGCAGCATGGATGCCGGTTGCTGCCGGTCGAGGATCCGCGGCTCGACGACGAAAGGGGCCGGCTAGGCTGCTTCCGGCATGTGCTCAGAGCCGTTCATGACACTGGCGCGTTGCCGAGCATCCCAAGTGAGTACAAGAGGACGAGCGCTCCGACGACCACGAATGTGATCAGGCCGACCACGATTGCTACGCGCCTGCTCACAATTTTCCGTTCTCGACCCGATCGATCGGATCGGTCCCGAAGCGGCGATCACGGGGACGCCATCGGGACGAGTGTGGTCAGGGCGTCGTGACGACTTTGCCGGCGATCTTCGCACCGGTCACAACGAGCACATCGCCGTCTTCCGACTCGACGACGTTGCCGGTGATGACAGCGGTCCTGCCAACGGTGATGCTGCCGCCCCCGAGCTCACGGGCGGTTCCGTTCACGTGACCGCGCACGATGAGAGCGCCGAGGTCGTGCTCGAGGACGTCCCCGGTGGTTCCGGTGACCCCGGCTTTCGCGTCGGTCTCGACGACGACATACCCACCGTCATACTCAGCCACGCGGCCGCGGACCGTACCGAGAACCAAGACGTTGCCGGAACCCTGCTCCTTCGCGCTCTCGTCCACGGTTCCACGCACGTTGAGGGCCCCGTCGCCGGCTTCGGCAATCGCGCCCCCGACATCACCGTTGACCGAAAGGTTTCCATCGCCCTGCTCTGAAACGTCGCCGCGGACATCGCTGCCCTGGTAGATGGCGAGGCCTCCAGCGCCTGTCTGACGGACGTTCTTGATGACGGTCGCGCGGGCGACGGTGATCGTGCCGTCTGTGACCACGACGGTCTGGGTGACGACGGACCCGCCCCTCAGCGTCACGTCACCGGTCACGATCAGATTCCCGGACACTGTTGCGCCCGCGGCCACGACGACGTCGCCGTTCACCCTCAGGTCACCCACGTACGTCGTGCCCTCCCGGACGGTGAAGTCACCTTCGTGCACCGAGGTGGCGGCGTTCGCGGCGGCGGGAAGGCCGACGGCAAGCAGGGCGGCGCAGGTGGCGACGGCCAGGATGCGGGATGTTCTCAACGTGATGCCTTTCTGGCTTGCCGGGAGCTCCGTTGACCCGATCTACACACCGTAACCTGCGGCCCGTGATGCGAACCCGTGCGGCTCGTCGCCGCTGCGAGGGGACGGTGATCCGGGGACATGCAGAAGGGCCGGAAACCTCGAGAAGTTTCCGGCCCGTTCTGTTTCCGTGTCCGTCGGGATGACAGGATTTGAACCTGCGACCCCTTGACCCCCAGTCAAGTGCGCTACCAAGCTGCGCCACATCCCGGACGTCGTCCGCGCGCGGACAACTCCCCCATCCTACCCGCTCGCCCTCGCCCCCGCGAACCGAGACGCGAGCGCGATCTTCCGCGTGTCGGCGCCCGAGGCTAGCGTCGGGGAATGGCCGAGATCACGATCGTCCCCGCGTCGCCCGATCGGTTCGCCGACGTCGAGCAGGCGCTCACCGGCGGTGGAGACGGCGCGTCGTGCTGGTGCCAGTGGTGGATGCTGTCCGCGTCGCAGTTCAACGCGACCACCCGCGACGAACGCCACGACATGCTGCGCACGCAGGCTGAAGGGCCGCTCGCGCCGGGGCTCATCGGCTACGTCGACGGCGAGCCCGCCGGGTGGGTCAAGGTCGCGCCGCGCACCTCGCAGCCGCGCCTCGCGCGCACGCGCGCCTTCGCGGCCTCGCCCACCCCGTTCGAGGACGAGACCGCGTGGGCCGTCAGCTGCTTCGTCGTCCGGCGCGAGCACCGCGGGCAGGGGCTCAGCGCGGCACTGTTGGAGGCGGCCCTGGGTCACGCGCGCGCGAACGGCGCGCGCGTGATCGAGGCGTATCCCCTCGACACCGCCGTCCAGAAGGCGACGACGAACGATCTCTACCATGGCTCGCTCTCCACCTTCCTGGCCGCCGGCTTCCGCGAAGTGGCACGCCCGAAGCCGAATCGGCCGATCGTGTCGCTCTCGCTCGCGGAGCGCTGACCCGCCAGCCTCTACGATGGAGCGCGGTCGCTGCCCGAGGCGGCCGGCACCGGTCCGAAGGAGCACCGTGACGCACACCCGCGCCGGATCGCCCGCGCCCTCCCGCCCCCGCGACGACACGCGGTGGTGGGGTTTCGCGCTCTACGCCGCGGTCTCCCTCGTGCACGTGGTCGCGCTGACGTTCGACCTCGAAGCGCTCGTGTACCCGACCAAGCTCACTCTCATGCCGGTGCTGGCGCTCGCGGTCGTGTGGGCGCTGCGCGGGGCCCTCCGGTCCACGGCCGCAGCCCTCCTGCTCGCCGCGATCGCGTTCTCCTGGCTCGGCGACGGTGCGGCGGTCTTCTTCCCCTTCCTCGGTGACGAGCTGCCGGCCATGCTGCTCTGCTTCGGCATCGCGCACCTGCTGTACATCGGGCTGTTCCTCCGCCCGGTCGCGCGTCGCCCGTTCGCGCTGTGGTCTCTCGTCTACGCGGCCTGGTGGGCGGGCATGATGCTCCTGCTCTGGCCGAGCCTCGGTGCTCTCGCGATCGCGGTCGCCGTGTACGGGCTCGTGCTGGGCGGCACCGCCGCGGCATCCACCCGCGGAAGCACCCTCACCGCGGTCGGCGGCGCGTTCTTCCTCGCATCCGATTCGATCCTCGCCATGCGCCTGTTCCTCGACGGCGTCTCGGAACCCCTTGCCGGCCCGTGGATCATGATCACCTACACGATCGGCCAGGGCCTCCTCGCGCTCGGAATCGTGCGGCTGCTCCGTCATCGGTGATGATGGATGCCGTGTCCACAGTTCGCGTCGATTCCTTGTTGTGGGCCGTCCGCGTCTACAAGACCCGCTCGGCAGCGACGACGGCATGCCGCGCCGGCCATGTGCGGGTCAACGGCGAGAAGGCGAAGGCCGCCCAACCCGTCCGGATCGGCGACGAACTGCGGATCCGGATCGCCGGGTTCGACCGCATCCTCGTCGTCCGGCAGCTGCTGACGAAGCGGGTCGGGGCGCCCCTGGCGGCCGTCGCCGCGGAGGACAAGACGCCCGCCCGCGAACCCACCGCGATGCTCGCGGTCCGCGACCGTGGCGCCGGACGACCCACGAAGCGGGAGCGGCGCGAGATCGACCGCCTGCAGGGCCGGGAGTGACGCGGATCAGCGCGAGCGCGTGACCGTCCGCGACACTGCGAGGTCGGCCACGAGGAGCACCGCCGTCGCGGCGGCGTAGATCAGCAGATCGCGCGGGTCGAAGACGGTGCCGAGCACCAGCATGACGGGCGGAAAGGCCGCTCCCCACTCCTCGGGCAGCCCGGTGAGCTGGAAGAGCTCGACGGCGATGCACCACACCAGCACGATGCCCGCCACGGCGGGCGCCGGCAGGCGCGGTGCGAGCATCACGACGAGCCCCCACACCACGACGACGTAGAGCGCGTCGCCCGCGATATCGGTCGCGGCGGTGTCCGGCAGGGCACCGTGGACGAACAGCCCGGCCGCGACCGCGACGACGATCAGGACCGCGGCCACGACGCGACGAACCGCCGTCGCGCGCCGCGTCGTCACAGCCGGTCGCGCAGCCACGACACGGGCTGCACGGCTCCGCCCTGCGCGACGGCCCGCTCCCCCAGCGCGCAATCGCTCGTCACGACGGTCACAGCGTGACCTGCCGACGCGAGTGCGCGAACAGCGTCGACGATCGCGTCGTCACCGTGTCCCGGCGCCCGCACGAGTTCGATGCCTGCGACGTCCGCCGCGGCCCGCGCGGCGCCCTCGAGGACGACATGGAACTCGGGGAACCACGTGTCGGCGGGGAGGCCGAGACCGGCGGCATCCACCCCTCGTGCGGCGAGCGCGGCGACATCGCCGAGCAGGCGTGCGGCGGCACCCGCGCGATCGCGCCACCAGCCGTCCGGCACCGACCCGACGACGTTCGCGGCGTCGACGACGACGGCGGGACGCAGGGGCAGCAGCGAGCGCAGCAGCGGCCAGGAGTCCGCGAAACCGGGGTGCAGCGGGTAGTCGTCGACGGCCTCCACGGGCACCCAGGCGAGTTCGTGACTCTCCGGGTCGCTGATGACCGGCTCGAACGGCGTGGTCACGTCCGCGACGAGGGTCGCGTACGACCAGACGTCGAGGTCGAGCACGCTGAGCAGCCGCGGCCGCACGGCGGATGCCGGCACACCGGCCTCCTCCGCCGACTCGCGCAGCGCGCCGTCGCTCGCCGACTCCCCCTCGTGCCGAGCACCGCCCGGAAGCGCCCACGTGTCGCCGTGATGACTCCACGACACCCGGTGCTGCAGCAGGACGCCGCGAACGGCATCGACCGCGAGCAGCCCCGACGCGCCGAACCGTCCCCAGTACCGGGCGCCGTCGTCCGCCACGACCCACGCGTCGCCGGGGTTACGCGGGCCCAGGGGGCGGCGCGGCTCACCGGGGGCGGGCGGCTGGATGGTCACCGACCCAGCCTGTCACACCCGGCCGGACGCAGCCCGGCACACGTCGCAGGGTGACACATGACACGCCGATGTGGTCGGTCCACATTCGCGACACGCCACATCTGGACTTCCTGCGCGACTTCACCCCCACATATTGTGGTCAGACAACACCCACCGTTCCCGAAAGGAAACTCCCATGCCCCGTGCCGTGTCCGTCGCCGAGACGATCGACGAGTACCTCGCCCGCTCGGACTGGCGCGTCAACGCCAACGCCAACCAGGGCTACTCCCTGGGCGGCATGATCCTGAACTCGGCGGGCAAGCTCGTCGCGAACTACTGGCTCGACGAGGTGTACGAGCCGGCCGCCGGTGCGGCGCACCGGGACGGCGACGTCCACATCCACGATCTCGACGTCTTCGCGGGCTACTGCGCGGGCTGGTCGCTGCGGATGGTGCTCGAGCAGGGGTTCAACGGCGTCCCCGGGAAGATCGCCTCGGCGCCTCCGCGGCACTTCTCGAGCGCCCTCGGTCAGCTCGTCAACTTCCTCGGCACCCTGCAGAACGAGTGGGCCGGCGCGCAGGCGTTCAGCTCGTTCGACACCTACCTCGCTCCCTTCGTGCGGCGCGACGGCCTCGACTACGACGCGGTGCACCAGGCGCTGCAGGAGTTCGTCTTCAACCTCAACATCCCGTCCCGCTGGGGTACGCAGACCCCCTTCACGAACCTCACGTTCGACTGGGTCTGCCCCGACGACCTGCGCGACCAGCGTCCGCTCATCGGCGGCGAGGTGAGCGACTTCGCGTACGGTGACCTCGCCCCCGAGATGGCGCTCATCAACCGCGCCTTCATCGAGGTGCTCACGACGGGCGACGCGGACGGGCGCGCGTTCACCTTCCCGATCCCCACGTACAACATCACGCGCGACTTCGACTGGGAGGGCCCGAACGTCGAGGCGCTGTTCGCGATGACCGCGAAGTACGGGCTCCCCTACTTCCAGAACTTCGTGAACTCCGACCTCGACCCGCACATGATCCGCTCGATGTGCTGCCGCCTCCAGCTCGACCTCACCGAGCTCCTCAAGCGCGGCAACGGGCTCTTCGGCTCCGCCGAGCAGACCGGCTCCATCGGCGTCGTGACCGTCAACTGCGCACGGCTCGGCTTCGTGCACTCCGGCGACGAGGATGCCGCCCTCACGCGGCTCGACGAGCTCCTGCTCATCGCCCGCGACAGCCTGGAGGCCAAGCGCGCCGTGATCGGGCAGCACCTGGACGCCGGACTCTTCCCCTACACGAAGCGCTACCTCGGCACGCTCGACAACCACTTCTCGACGATCGGCGTCAACGGCGTCAACGAGTACGTGCGGAACCTCACACGGGATGCCGACGACATCACGACGGATGCGGGCACGGCCCTCGCCACGCGGCTGCTCGACCGCGTCCGCGCCCGCATGGTGCAGTTCCAGGAGGAGACCGGGCACATGTACAACCTCGAGGCGAGCCCCGCCGAGGGCGCCACGTACCGATTCGCGAAGGAGGACATCGCGCGGTTCGACGGCATCCGCCACGCGGGCACGGATAGGAACCCGTACTACACGAACTCGTCGCAGCTGCCGGTCGGCTATACGGCCGACCCGTTCCTCGCGATGGCGATGCAGGAGCCGCTGCAGCAGAAGTACACCGGCGGAACCGTGCTCCACCTCTACCTCGGCGAGGCACTCCCCTCCGTGAGCGCATGCCGCGAGCTCGTGCGGCGGTCGCTGGAGCGGTTCCGACTGCCCTACATCACCGTCACGCCGACGTTCTCGATCTGCCCCGAGCACGGCTACCGCTCCGGCGAGCACCCGGTGTGCCCCGAATGCGGCGCGACCTGCGAAGTGTGGACCCGCGTGATGGGTTACTTCCGGCCCATCGCGTCGTTCAACATCGGCAAGAAGGGCGAGGCTGAGGAGCGCCGCTACTTCGTCGACCCGGCGACCGCGGCGAACACGGCGGCGGAGGAGACATCGTGCACACCCATGGCGCACACGAGCTGAGGATCGCGGGCCTCACCGCGTTCTCGACGGTGGACTGGCCCGGGATGCTGACGACGACGCTGTTCCTGCAGGGGTGCCCGTGGGACTGCTTCTACTGCCACAACCCGGGCCTCATCGACCCGCGCGCCGAGACGCCGTACACGTGGAGCGACGTCACCGATCTGCTGTGCGAGCGGATCAGCCTGCTCGATGCCGTCGTCTTCAGCGGCGGCGAACCCACGATGCAGCGCGCACTCATCCCGGCGATGAAGGTCGTCCGCGCCCTCGGGTTCCGCGTCGGCCTGCACAGCGCGGGGCCGTACCCCGGACTGCTGGCCGCGGCGCTCCCCTACGTCGACTGGATCGGGCTCGACATCAAGGCTGCCCCCGAGGACTACGAAGCGGTCACCGGCCGTGCGCCGAGCGGCCCGCACGCGTGGCGGTCGCTCGACATCGTCCTCGGCGAACGCCTGCTGCGCGCCGGCTCGGCGCGCCCGCTCGAGGTGGAGGTGCGGACGACGGTGCACCCCGCCTCGATCGACGACGAGGGCGTGCGCGCGCTCGGCTGCCGGCTCGCCGATGCGGGCGTCGAGTCGTGGGCCGTCCAGCGGTTCCGTGACGTCGGCACCCGGAATCCGCTCCCCCGTACGGAAGAGGCGGTCGGCGCGCTCGCGCTCGACCGCCTCCCGACGGAACGGTTCCGCACGCTCACCGTGCGGTGACGCCGGTCAGCGCTGGCGCTTCTCGCGGACGCGCATGTTGACGACGATCGGGCTCCCCTGGAACCCGAAGATCTCGCGCAGCCGCCGCTGGATGAACCGGCGGTAGCCCGGGTCGAGGAACCCGGTCGTGAAGAGCACGAACGTCGGCGGGCGCGTGGACGCCTGCGTGCCGAACAGGATGCGGGGCTGCTTGCCGCCGCGGAGCGGGTGCGGGTGCTCTGCGATGAGCTCGGCGAGGAAGGCGTTGAACTTGCCGGTCGGGATGCGCTGATCCCACGACTCGAGCGCGGTCTCCAGCGCCGGGACGAGCTTGTCGAGGTGGCGGCCCGTGCGGGCGGAGAGGTTCACGCGCGGCGCCCAGGCCACGTGCGCGAGATCCTGCTCGATCTCCCGCTCGAGGTATCGGCGCCGGTCGATGTTCTCCATGTCGTCGTCGTTCAGGCGATCCCACTTGTTGAACGCCAGGACGAGCGCACGGCCCGACTCGAGCACGAGGTCGATGATGCGGACGTCCTGCTCGCTGACCTGCTCGGTGATGTCGAGGACGACGACGGCGACCTCGGCCTTCTCGAGCGCCGCGGAGGTGCGCAGCGACGCGTAGAAGTCGGCGCCCTGCTGCAGGTGCACACGACGGCGGATGCCGGCGGTGTCGACGAGGCGCCACAGCTTGCCGCCCAGCTCGACGATCTCGTCGACCGGGTCGCGGGTCGTGCCGGCCAGGTCGTTGACGACGACGCGCTCTTCGCCGGCGGCCTTGTTCAGCAGCGACGACTTTCCGACGTTCGGGCGGCCGAGGATCGCGACGCGGCGCGGACCGCCGAGCTCGTTCTTGGCGACGGCCGAGACGCTCGGCAGCACCTTCATCATCTCGTCGAGGAGGTCGGCGACACCGCGGCCGTGGATGGCGGAGACGGGGTGCGGCTCCCCCAGACCGAGGTTCCAGAGCGCCGCGGCTTCGGGCTCGTGGCGCTGGTCGTCGATCTTGTTGGCGACGAGGAAGACGGGCTTGCCGCTCTTGCGGAGAAGCCGGACGACCTGCTCGTCGGTGGAGGTCGCACCGACCATCGCGTCGACGACGAACAGCACGACGTCGCAGAGGTCGATGGCGATCTCGGCCTGCGCGGCGACGGAGCGGTCGATGCCGCGCGCGTCGGGCTCCCAGCCGCCGGTGTCGACGATCGTGAACTTGCGGTCCATCCACTCGGCCTTGTACGTCACGCGGTCGCGCGTGACACCCGGGGTGTCTTCGACGACGGCCTCGCGACGACCGAGGATGCGGTTCACGAGCGCGGACTTGCCCACGTTCGGCCGTCCGACGATCGCGACGACGGGAAGGGCGGGCAGCACCTGGACGACCTCGCCGCCGGCGGTGAAGCCGCCGAGGAGCTCGGCATCCTCGTCATCCAGGTCGTAGTCGGCGAGGGAGGCGCGCAGCGCCGCCGCCCGCTGGTCGGCGAGCTCCTCGTCGAGATTGGCGAGCTTCTCCTCGAGCCGGTCAGGACCGGCCTCGTACTCGTCGCCGTCGTGCTGCGATCGCTGGTCGCTCATCGCTGGTCCCCCGTCCCTGCCCGGACGACGTCGAGAACGGCGTCCACTGTCTGTGTGAAGTCGAGGTCCGTGGAGTCCACGACGGTGACGCCGGGCGCCGCCGTGAGGAAGTCCACGACCTTCGAGTCTGATGCGTCGCGCTTGTGCAGCGCCGCGGCGACCGCCGCGGCGTCGTGCGACGTGAGTTCGGCGCTGCGCCGTGCGGCGCGCACCTCGGGCGCCGCCGTCAGCAGGATGCGCACGGGCGCGTCCGGCGCGACGACGGTCGTGATGTCGCGGCCCTCGACGATGACGCCGGGGAGGCCGGAGTCGGCGACGAGACCACGGAAGATGCCGTTGACGGTCTCCCGGATCACCGGCACGCGGGCCACGCCGCTGACGGCCTCGGAGATGCGCGGGTCCCGGATGGCGTCGGTGACGTCGCGCGCGCCGACCCGCACCCAGTACGCGTCCGGATCGAGCGAGATGGCGTACTCGAAGTCGCCGGACGCCTCGAGGACCGCGACGGCGTCGGATGTGTCCGCACCGTGCTCGAGCACGTGCCAGGCGAGGGCCCGGTAGGCGGCGCCGGTGTCGAGGTAGCCGTACCCGAGGCGGCGGGCCACCTCCTTCGAGACGCTGGATTTGCCGCTCCCGGCGGGGCCGTCGATCGCGACGGTGACCGGCTCGCGGTCGGCGTCGGTCGTGGGGTCAGTCATTGGTGGTGCTCGCAATCTTCCATCCGCGCGCCTGCAGGCCGTCCACGGCCTGACGGACGGCGCCCGGGACGACGCTGATCTCGGCGAGACCGAACTGGGCACCCGGGGAGTGCTCGAGGCGGAGATCCTCGACGTTGACCTGCAGTTCACCCAGCTCGCCGAAGAGGCGGCCGAGCTGGCCGGGGGTGTCGTCGACCATGACCACGACGGTCTCGAACCGGCGGTTCTGACCGTGCTTGCCGGGGAGGCGCTCGACGCCGTCGTTCCCGCGGCGGATCGTGTCGGCGACGGCGCGCCGCGCGCCGGGCGTCTCCGGGTCGCGGAGTGCATCGGCGACGCCGCGCAGGTCGTCGGCGAGGGCGTCGAGGACGTCGACGACGGGGCGCGCGTTCGCACCGAGGATCTGGACCCAGAGCTCGGGCGCCGAGGCGGCGATGCGGGTCGTGTCGCGCACGCCCTGACCGGCGAGGCGCATCGAGCCGTCCGGGGCGTCGACGAACCGGCCGGCGAGGAGGCTCGCGACGAGCTGGGGCACGTGGGAGACGAGCGCGACGGCCGCGTCGTGCTCTTCCGGCGTCATCTCGATGGGCGTGGCACCGAGGTCGAGCGCGAGGCCTTCGACGAGGGCGAGGTCGGACGCGGGAGTCTCCTCGTCGCGGCAGACGACCCACGGTCGGCCGACGAAGATGTCGGCGCGGGCGGAGATCGCTCCCCCGCGCTCGCGCCCGGCCATCGGGTGCGAGCCGATGTAGTGGGTGAGGTCGACGCCGCGCGCGCGCAGCGTGTGCAGCGGGTCGAGCTTGACGCTCGCGACATCGGTGACGACGGCCTCGGGGTGGTAGGTGAGCTCGCGCTCGATGACGTCGGCGGTGACATCCGGCGGCACGGCGACCACGATGAGCACGGGGCGGTCGTCCTCGCGCGCGGCGCGGCCCGCGCCGTAGTCGATCGCGAGCCGCAGCTGTGCGGGCGACGCGTCGGCGAGTGCGACGTCGATCCCGAGCGCACGCAGGGCGTGGCCGATGCTCGATCCGAGCAGGCCGGCGCCGACGATGCGCACCAATCCGCTCACGCGCGCGGCGCGCGCGGGAACGCTGGTGGAATCGGTCACGGGGTTCTCCGGATCAGGAATCGGGGGACGCCGTGTTTCGAGGAGCGGTGGCCCCCGGGGCGTCCCGGCGCGCGAGAGTGAGCAGCGCGCCGCGTTCCACTGTAGTCAACTCGCGTGCCTTCCCCGCCGGGAGGGTTCCCAGGTGGAGCGGCCCGAACTGCCTCCGGACGAGCTCGATGACGGGGTGCCCGACCTCGGCCATCATGCGGCGGACGATCCGGTTGCGGCCGGAGTGCAGCGTCAGCTCGACGAGGCTCGTCGCTCCGCTGGCATCCAGCAGGCGGGCCTTGTCGGCCGCGATGTGGCCGTCCTCGAGCTCGACGCCCTTCGTCAGCCGCGCGATGACCTGCGGCGTGACCCGCCCCTCGACCTTCGCGATGTACACCTTGTTCACGCCGAACGACGGGTGGGCCAGGACGTGTGCGAGCTCGCCGTCGTTGGTGAGGACGAGCAGGCCGCTCGTCTCGGCATCCAGGCGCCCGACGTTGTACAGCCGCTCCGGCCAGTCCTGCGTGTAGCGGCGCAGGTCGGGGCGGCCCTGCTCGTCCTTCATCGTCGAGACGACGCCGGTCGGCTTGTTGAGCATGACGTACCGCTTCGTGCTGTCGAGCTGGATGGCGGTGCCGTCGACGTCGACGATGTCCACGGTCGGGTCGATCCGCCGGCCGAGCTCGGTCACGACGACACCGTTGACGCGGATGCGGCCCTCCACGATGTACTGCTCGCACACCCGCCGCGACGCGACACCCGCATTCGCCAGCACCTTCTGCAGCCGGACGCCGTCGGTGTCGCGTTCGTCGGTCATCTCAGTACCTCGCTGTCGAAGCCGTCCGACCCGTCATCGAGGAGGGGGGCGATGTGGGGCAGCTCGTCGAGCGAGTTGATGCCCAGGTTGACCAGGAGAGCGTCGGTGGTCTCGTAGTGGATGGCCCCGGTCTCCGGGTCGGTGAAGGCCTCCGTGACGAGCCCGCGGCCGAGGAGCGTGCGGACGACGGAGTCGACGTTGACGGCGCGGATCGATGCGACCTGGCCGCGGGTCACGGGCTGCTTGTAGGCGATGACGGCGAGGGTCTCCAGCGCCGCCTGGGACAGGCGGGACGGCGCCTGCGCGTTGACGAACTCGGACACGAGGGCATCATGCTCCTCGCGCACGTAGAGGCGCCAGCCGCCGCCCACCTCGCGCAGCTCGAAGCCGCGCCGCGGTCCACCGGTCTCGCCGTCGTAGTCGGCGACCAGTCCCTCGACGGCCTGGCGCACGGCGGGGACGGGCGCGGCGACGGCGGCGGCCAGCGCGACGAGGCTCTGCGGCTCGTCGACGACGAGCAGGATCGCCTCGAGGCGGCGGGCCACCTCGACGGGGGTGGCCTGGACGGGCGTCTCATCGGCCGCGGTCAGCCGGTCCTCCGGCCCACCGTCGACAGTCACGTGATCATCGGTCATAGTCGGCTCCCAGAGTGGCGAGGTTCTCTTCGGACCAGCGCTCGGCGGTCCAGCGCAGGGTGAGCTCGCCGAGCGGCTCGAGCTGCTCGAACGAGAGGGCGGCGTGACGGTAGAGCTCGAGCACGGCGATGAACCGCGCCACGACGATACCGGGCTGCGTCACCCCGGCGATGAGCTCGCGGAAGTTGAGCGTCCCGGCACCCCGGAGAGCCGAGACGACGACGGCGGCCTGCTCGCGGATCGAGACGAGCGGGGCGTGCAGGTGGTCGAGCCCCACGTGCGGGATCTCCCGCGGGGTGAAGGCGAGGAGCGCGATGGCCGCGAAGTCATCGGCGGACAGCGTCCAGACGAGCTCGGGGGCGGCCCGGCGATACTTCTCGTCCAGTCGCACCGACCGGGCGTGCCGGCGGTCCTCCCGCGCGAGGCAGCGCGCGAACCACGCAGAGACCTCTTTGAAGGCACGGTACTGCAGCAGGCGGGCGAACAGCAGGTCGCGCGCTTCGAGCAGCGCGACGGCCTCCGCGTCGACGAGCTCGCCCTGCGGAAGGAGCCCCGCGACCTTCATGTCGAGGAGGGTCGCCGCGACCACGAGGAACTCGGAGGCCTGCTCCAGCTCCTCGTCGGCGTCGAGGCCGCGCAGGTAGGAGATGAACTCGTCCGTGACCCTGCTGAGCGAGATCTCGGTGATGTCGAGCTCATGCTTGGACAGCAGCGTGAGCAGGAGGTCGAACGGTCCGTCGAAGACGCCGAGCGTCACGCGGAAACCCGCAGAGCCCTCGGTCGTCTCCTCTGCCGCGGACTCTTCGTCAGGCGACGGCGCCACGGGCGACCAGCTCCCGCGCCAATCGCAGGTAGGCCTGGGCGGCCGGGTGCTCGGGCGCGAATGTGGTGATCGGAACCCCCGACACGGAGGCATCCGGGAACTTCACGGTGCGGCCGATGACCGTCTCCAGCACGTCATCGCCGAACGCCTCCACGACGCGCTCCAGCACCTCACGGGAGTGGAGGGTGCGCGGGTCGTACATCGTCGCGAGGACGCCGTCGAGCGTGATCGACGGGTTCAGCCGGTCGCGCACCTTGTCGATCGTCTCGATGAGGAGCGCGACGCCGCGCAGCGCGAAGAACTCGCACTCGAGCGGGATGAGGACGCCGTGGCTCGCGGTCAGGGCGTTGACGGTGAGGATGCCGAGCGAGGGCTGGCAGTCGACGAGGATGACGTCGTAGTCGGACGACACCTTGCGGAGCACGCGGGCGAGGATCGTCTCGCGGGCGACCTCGTTGACGAGGTGCACCTCCGCGGCGGACAGGTCGATGTTCGCCGGGATGACGTCGAGGTTCTCGACAGCCGTGGACACGATGACCTCGCGCGGGTCGCGCTTGGTGTCCAGCAGCAGGTCGTAGATGGTGGGGACGTCGTGGGTCGGGATGCCCAGGCCCGCCGACAGCGCGCCCTGCGGGTCGAAGTCGACGGCGAGCACGCGCCGGCCGTACTTCGCGAGCGACGCGGCCAGGTTGATGGTCGTCGTCGTCTTGCCGACGCCGCCCTTCTGGTTGCACAGGGCGATGATGCGCGCCGGGCCGTGGCCATCGAGCTTGGGCGGTGTGGCGAAGCCGTGGTACGGGCGACCGGTGGGACCCATCGGGGTGTCATCGGTGGAAGCCTTCTTCTTGCTCCCCCGCGCCTTGTCCGTCGTCACCGACACTCCTGCCTCCTGTTGCGTGCCCCTGATTCTCGCACAGGGAAGCGCGCGCGCCCGGCGGCCACGCCCGTGTCAGAGGCTCCCGAGCACATCCAGTCGCAGCTGGGCCGCGACGGCGATCACGACGTAGTCCAGCAGCACGATCAGCGGCAGCCAGGACAGCACGAGCGCGCCCGCGCGGCGCGCGCCGGCGCCCCAGAGGCCTTCCCGCAGCGACCACCCGAGGACGGTCCAGAAGAGCGGGATGGTCATGAGCCAGACGACCATGCACCAGGGGCACAGCGACCCGTACTCGAAGACGCTGCGGTAGGCGAAGAAGTGGACGAGCAGGAACCCACCGAGCACGAAGACGCCGAACACCCGCCAGTACCAGGCGCGCATGCCGTGCGGGGAGGCCAGGGCGCCCACCCCCGCATAGATGGGGCCGAGGAAGAGGACGATCCCGATGATCGAGTTGCTGAAGCCGAGGAGGTTGCCGCCGGGCGACAGGAGGTTCGGGCCGCACGTCACGATGGGGCTGATGTCGCACGAGATCAGTGCGTCGGCCCCCGTGAGCTGCCCCACGTATTCGCGGTACAGCAGGAAGGACACGACCCAGGCCACGAGGCCGGCCACGATCCAGAAGATCGAGAGCGCCCGGCCGGGGCGGTAGGTCGGGGTGTCGAGCGGCGCGCGTGTGGTCACGCGCTCATCCTGGCCGCTCCCGTCACCGGATGCGCGCCGCGCCCGCCGTGAGAAACCGCGCCGTCCCTGCGCGGGTCAGCGCGCCCGCGGGTGCGAGGTGACGTACACGTCGCGGAGGGCGTCGACCGTCACGTGGGTGTAGATCTGCGTCGTCGCGACCGAGGCGTGGCCGAGGAGCTCCTGCACGACCCGCACGTCAGCGCCGCCCTGGAGGAGATGCGTCGCGAACGAGTGGCGGAGGGTGTGCGGCGAGACGTGCGCGGTGAGGCCCGCACGGTCTGCGGCCTGCTGGATGACGAGCCACGCGCTCTGCCGCGACAGAGGTGCACCGCGCGCGCCGAGGAAGAGCCGGGGCGTCGCCCGCCCGCGACGGGAGAGCTCCGGCCGGGCGCGGGCGAGGTAGGCGTCGACGGCACCTCGCGCATACGAGCCGATCGGCACGATGCGCTCCTTCGACCCCTTGCCTCGGACGCGCAGCACGTCGCCGTGCGCGAGATCGTCGACGTCGAGCTGCACGATCTCGGTGACGCGGGCGCCGGTGGCGTAGAGGAGCTCGAGGAGGGCCCGGTCGCGGAGCCCGATCAGGTCGCCGTCGCTCGGCGTTCCGGGCGCCGGGCCGGACGCGTCCAGCAGCGCCTCGACCTGATCGATCGTGAGCGCTTTCGGGAGCCGCTGCGGGGCCCTGGGTGGCCGGAGGCGGCCGGTCGGGTCTTCCGTGGCGATCCCCTCCCGGACGAGGAAGCGGTGCAGCCCGCGGACGGAGGACTGCAGCCGCGCGAGCGACGTCGCCGCCGGCGGCGGCTGTGCGGATGCGCGCTCCGCGGCGAACTCCGCGACGGTCGCCGCGGTCACCGCCTCGGTCGTCGCGATCTCGCGGTGCGTCAGCCACTGCGTGTAGACCGCGAGGTCGCGCCGGTACGCGCCGACGGTGTGCTCGGACAGCCCGCGCTCGATCGAGATGTGCCTCAGGTAGGCGTCGACGGCGCGTTCGAGCTTCACGTCGTGGCTGCCCCGATCGCGCGCGACCGGCGCGGCCACGGCACGTCGCCGGGCGCGAGCGTCGCCCACCCGCGGGCGCGCGACGTGTGCGCGGCGAGCGCACCGACCACGAGGGACGGGTTCTGCACGCGGCGATCGAGCACGGCATCCACGACCTCGTCGAGCGGCACCCAGCGCACCTCGATGTCGGCCTCCTCGGCGGAGCGCGCGAACACCTCCGGTGCGGCCGCGAGATCGCGGGCGAGGTAGATGCGGATCGCCTCGTCGCTGCCGCCGGGGGTCGTGTAGAACTCCCCCAGCACGTCCCAGCGGGCCGCGGTGAGGTCCGCCTCCTCCGCGAGCTCGCGCTGCGCGGCCAGCAGTGGGTGCTCCTCGGCGACGTCGAGCAGACCGGCGGGGATCTCCCAGTCGCGCATCCGCACGGGATGCCGGTACTGCTTGATCAGGAGCACCCGGTCCTCGTCGTCGAGCGCGAGGATCGCGACGGCGCCGGTGTGGTCCATGTACTCGCGGACGATGCTCTCGCCGGCGTAGGAGACCTCGTCGCGGCGGATGTTCCACACGCGACCCTCGAAGACCGTCTCGCTCCGGATGACCTCGACCTCGGCAGGGTCGTCCTGCAGCAGCTCAGTCATTCTCGACGTCATCGAACAGCTCGCTGGCGCGGTGACGCTCGAGCGCCGCCGCGATGAGGCCACGGAACAGCGGGTTCGCCTCGGTGGGACGCGAGCGCAGCTCGGGGTGGGCCTGCGTGGCGATGTAGTAGGGGTGCACGTCGCGGGGCAGCTCGACGTACTCGACGAGGTTGCGGTTCGGCTCGAGGCCGGAGAACACGAAGCCGGCGTCGGCGATCTGCTGCCGGTACGCGTTGTTGACCTCGTAGCGGTGGCGGTGCCGCTCGGACGCCCGGGTCGAGCCGTACAGCTCCGCCGCGAGCGACCCTTCCGCGAGCTCCGCCTCGGACAGGCCCAGGCGCATGGTGCCGCCGAGGTCGCCGCTCTCGATGATGTCGACCTGCTCGGCCATCGTCGCGATGACCGGGAAGGAGGTGTCGGGGTCGAACTCGCTGGAGGAGGCGCCCTCGAGGCCGGCGACGTTGCGCGCGTACTCGATGACCATGCACTGCAGGCCGAGGCAGATGCCGAGGGTCGGGATGCCCTGCTCGCGCGCGAACTTGAGCGCGCCGAGCTTGCCCTCGATGCCGCGGATGCCGAAGCCGCCGGGGATGACGATGCCGTCCAGCGGCGCGAGCGCCTTCTCCGCGCCCTCGGGGGTCTCGCACGTGTCGGACGGGATCCAGGTGATCTTCACCTTGGTCTCCTGCGCGAAACCGCCGGCCTTGAGCGCCTCGGTGACCGAGAGGTACGCGTCGGGCAGGTCGATGTACTTGCCGACGAGCCCGATCGTGACCTCGTGCTTCGGGTTGTGCACCGCCTGGAGCACCTTCTGCCAGCGCGTCCAGTCGACGTCGTCCGCCTTGCCGAGCCCGAGGGCACGGACGATGTAGTCGTCGAGGCCCTGCTCGTTGAGCATGGTCGGGATGTCGTAGATCGACGGCACGTCGACGGCGTTGACGACGGCATCCTCGTCGACGTCGCACATGAGCGCGATCTTGCGCTTGTTCGACTCGGTGACGGGCCGGTCGCTGCGGAGGACGAGCGCGTCCGGCTGGATGCCGATGGAGCGGAGGGCCGCGACGGAGTGCTGGGTGGGCTTGGTCTTCTGCTCGCCGGAGGCGCCCATGTACGGCACGAGCGACACGTGCACGAAGAAGACGTTCCCGCGACCCAGCTCGTGGCGGATCTGCCGGGCCGACTCGATGAACGGCTGCGACTCGATGTCGCCGACGGTGCCGCCGATCTCGGTGATGATGACGTCGGGCTTCGGGGACTCGTCGGCCTGCAGGCGCATGCGCCGCTTGATCTCGTCGGTGATGTGCGGGATGACCTGGACCGTGTCGCCGAGGTACTCGCCGCGCCGCTCGCGAGCGATGACCTGCGAGTAGATCTGCCCCGTCGTGACGTTGGCGGCCTGGCTCAGCTCGATGTCGAGGAAGCGCTCGTAGTGCCCGATGTCGAGGTCGGTCTCGGCGCCGTCATCCGTGACGAAGACCTCGCCGTGCTGGAACGGGTTCATCGTTCCCGGGTCGACGTTGAGGTACGGGTCGAGCTTCTGCATCACGACGCGAAGGCCCCGCGCGGTGAGGAGATTGCCGAGACTGGCGGCGGTCAGCCCCTTGCCCAACGAGGAAACGACACCGCCCGTCACGAAAATGTGCCTGGTGGTGTCGTTCGAAATGATGCCCGAGTCTGAAGTGTCCGTCACGGGCTTTCATCCTATCAGTCGTGGGGAGCCGAGGCTGAGCAGCTCCCGAGCGTGTTCCAGTGCGGCGTCCGAATCGGGCAGGCCGGAGAGCAGGCGGGCCATCTCCGCTTCGCGCTCCGCGCCCGTCAGCGCGCGCACGCTGGAGGCCGTCACGGAGCCGTCGCTGGCCTTCACGACGCTCAAATGGTTGTTGGCGAACGCGGCGACCTGCGCGAGGTGGGTCACGGCGATCACCTGGCTCGTGAGCGCGAGCTTCGCGAGGCGCCGGCCGACCTCGATGGCCGCGGCGCCGCCGATGCCGGCATCCACCTCGTCGAAGACGAACGTCGGGACGGGGTCGGTCGCGGCGATGACGACTTCGATCGCGAGCATGACGCGGCTGAGCTCGCCACCGGACGCGCCGCGCGCGACGGGCCGCGGCTCGGCGCCGGGGTGCGGGGCGAGGAGGATCGTGACGTCGTCGCGGCCCTGTGCGGTCTCGGCGCCGGGCGCCACCGTGACGACGATCCGGGCGTCGGGCAGGGCGAGCTCGCGGAGCTCTGCGGTGACCGCCGCCCCGAGGCGCTCGGCCGCGCGCGTGCGCGCGGCGGTCAGGGTGGCGGCATGCGCATCGACGAGAGCGGCGGCCTCCTGCGTCTGAGCGGCGAGCCGCTCGACGCGGTCGCCGTCGTCGTCGAGCTCGGCCAGACGGGCCGCGCCGCTGCCCCGCAGGGCGAGGACCTCGTCGAGCGTCCCGTGCGCCCGGAGGAGGGCGCCGAGCGCGGCGCGGCGCTCTTCGACGGCCGCGAGCTCGTGCGGGCCGGACTCGTCGAGGTCGGCCAGGTAGCTGCTGAGCTCTCCCGCGACGTCGGCGACCCGGTAGCCGAGTTCCCCGAGCGTGTCGGAGACCGTGGCGAGGGCGGGGTCGCTGTGCGAGACCCGGTCGAGGATCCGCCGGGCCTCGCCCAGGAGGGCCTGGGCGTCGGGCTGATCGTCGTCGCTGGAGAGCGCGGCGTGCGCCGTCGCGGCCGCCAGGCGGAGGTCTTCCGCGTTGGCCAGGCGCTCCGCGCGCTGCGACAGCTCGACGTCCTCCCCCGCATGGGGGTCGACCTGTTCGATCTGCTCGAGCGCGGCACGCAGCTCGTCGGCTTCGCGCGCGCGGCCGTCGCGCTCGGCGGTCAGGGTCGCGAGCTCGTCGGTGACGGCGCGCCAGCCGGTCCACGCGGCGCGGTACGCGGCGAGGGGGGTCGCCACCTCCTCGCCCCCGAACCGGTCGAGCGCGTCGCGCTGCGCGGCGGCGCTGCGCAGACGCAGCTGGTCGGATTGGCCGTGCACGACGACGAGCTGGTCGGCGAGGTCGGCGAGGACGCCGGCGGGCGCGGTGCGGCCGCCGACCGTCGCGCGGCTCCGGCCTTCGCTGGACAGCGTCCGACCGAGGTAGAGCTCGGCGCGGCCGTCGCCGATCGGCTCGACCTCGCCGCCGGCGTCGTGGACGCGCTCGACGACCGGTCCGTCCTCCGGAACGATCCAGACGCCCTCGACCCAGGCCTGCTCGGCGCCCGAGCGGACCGCGCCGGAGTCGGCGCGCTGGCCGAGCAGCAGCCCGAGACCCGTGACGACCATGGTCTTGCCGGCGCCGGTCTCACCCGTGATGGCGGTGAACCCGGTGCCCATCGGCAGGGTCGCCTGCGCGATCACGCCGAGATCGCGCAGACGCATCTGCTCGATCACTCGGCCTCCCGGGCGTGGGAGCGCACCGGCCCGCGCCACCCCGTCACGGGGAGCTGGAACTTCCGCACCAGCCGGTCGGTGAAGGGGGCGGGATGCAGCCGCGCGAGGCGCACCGGGATGTCGGAGCGTCGCACGACGACGCGGGCGCCGGGCGGCAGGTCGTGCGAGCGTCGCCCGTCGGCCCAGAGGATGCCGATGCCGTCGGTGCGCGCGAGCACCTCGATCGCGATGGCGGCTTCCGGCCCCACGACGAGCGGACGCGCGAAGAGCGCGTGCGCGGAGAGCGGCACGACGGCGAGAGCCTCCACGGTCGGCCAGATCACCGGACCGCCGGCGGAGAAGTTGTACGCGGTGGATCCGGTCGGGGTCGACACGACGACGCCGTCGCAGCCGAAGGTCGAGAGCGGGCGGCCGTCGATCTCGATGACGACCTCCATCATCCGCTCGCGGGAGGCCTTCTCGACGGTCGCCTCGTTGAGCGCCCACGTCTCGTAGATGACCGTGCCGTCGGCATCCTTCACCCGCGCGGACAGCGTCATCCGCTCTTCGACCTCGTAGTCGCGCGCGATCACCCGACGCATGGCGTCGTCGATGACATCCGCCTCGATCTCCGCGAGGAAACCGACGTGACCCATGTTGATGCCGAGGATCGGCGCGGTGCCGTCGCGGACGAGTTCGGCGGCCCGGAGGATCGTGCCGTCGCCGCCCAGGACGATCGCGATCTCGACGTCGGCGACGGGGACGTCGGAGCCGAGCAGCGCGAGGGGGCCGAGGTCGGAGAGCTCCGCCACCAGGGCGTCGTCGTCCGCCGCGAGGACGGGGCGGGCGCCGGCCGCGGTGAGGGCGGCGATGACGCGCCGAGCGGCGGCGACGGTGTCTTCCCGGTGGGCGTGCGCGACGACGAGGATGTCACGAGGCGCGTTCGTCATCAGGCTCCCGCCGGTCGGTTCACGGTGCTCCACCATTCTGTCTGCCGCGGCCGCTGAGGCGAAACGACGCGCGAGCCCGGCACGGCATCCACGGACCTACACCCGCCCCGGGACGGCGAGGCGCGCCCCGGCGGCGACGAGCCGCTCCATGGGCCCGCGCCCGAGCAGCAGCGCCCACGCCGTGCAGGCCGCGATGGTGAGGAGCGCGAACGGCCAGAACGGCTCGAGGTCGCGGAATCGGCCGAGGTCCGAGACGTCGCCGATCGTGGCGGCCGCGACGATCGCCCAGGCGTAGACCTGGCCGACGTAGGCCGTCAGCGGCATCGTGCCGACGGCGCGGAGCGGCAGCAGCGCCCAGGTCAGGGGCGTCCGGCAGACGAGCAGGCAGACGCCCAGCACGGCGAGCGCGAACCCGCCCGAGCCGACGACTTCGAGGATGCCGCCGGAGTGCGCGGCGGCGGTCCACACGAGGCCGAGGTACCCCTCGTCCTCCGCGGCGCGGGTCGCGGCATCCACCGTGTACGCGATCGCCGCCGCGGCGGCACCGCCCGCCGCGAGCGCGACCTGCGTGCGGACCGCGCGGAGGTCGGAGCGTCCCGCCGCGAGCCCGGCGACGAGGAAGGCCGTCCAGAGCGGGAACGGGTAGCCCCAGCCGAGCGCGAGATCCAGGGCCTCGCCCGCGGGTCCGTCCCAGAGCGGCAGCGCGTCGAGGGCCGGCTGCACCCACGGCATGACGAGCGCGAGAGCGGCGGCGATGCCCCAGAGCGCGCGCGCCCCGAGGCGCAGGAGCGGGAGCGCGAGGAGGAACAGCAGGGCGTAGGCGGGCAGGATGATGAGGAGCGGCACGCCCGTGATGATCAGCGCGATGCCGATCAGCCACAGGAGGCCGGCGCGGACCGCGAGGCGACGGCGTACGAGACCGAGCGCGGCTCCGGCGACCGGCCGCCGACCTCCGGAGACCAGCGCGATCGACACGCCGGCGAGCACGGCGAAGAGGATGGACGAGCGCCCGTTCGCGACGTCCGCCCAGGTGGCCGGGTCGCTCCAGGAGAAGTCGTCGACCGTGAGCATGTGTGCCGCGAACATGCCGAGCACGGCGAGCGCGCGTGCGAGGTCGACGCCGTGCAGGCGGCCGGACCTGTTCCATGCGCGCGGGTCCTCCCGCCGCGCCGCGGCGCTCACAGGGCCACGCCGGTGGTCACTGCTGGCGCAGAAGCCACACGAGCAGCGCCTTCTGGGCGTGCAGGCGGTTCTCGGCCTCGTCCCACACGACGCTCTGCGGGCCGTCGATGACCTCGGCGTCCACCTCGTAGCCGCGGTCGGCGGGGAGGCAGTGGATGAAGATCGCGTCTTCGTCGGCGAGCGCCATGGTCGCGGTCGTGACCTTGTACGCGCCGAGGTCGTGCAGGCGCGCGGCCTTCTCCTCCTCCTTGCCCATCGACACCCACGTGTCGGTGACGATCACGTCGGCCCCGGCGGCCGCCGCGGCGGGGTCGGTGCTGAGCGTGACCGATCCGCCGGTCCGCGCCGCGATGGCCTCGGCGTCGGCGACGACGTCGGCGCGGGGCGCGTAGGCCTCCGGGGACGCGACGCGCACGTGCATCCCCGCGGTGACGCCCGCGAGCAGGTACGAGTGGCCCATGTTGGACTTGCCGTCGCCGAAGAACGTCAGGGTGAGGCCGGCGAGGTCACCCTTGTGCTCGCGGATCGTGAGGAGGTCGGCGAGCAGCTGGCACGGGTGGAAGTCGTCGCTCAGCGCGTTGACCACGGGCACCCGCGTGCCGCGCGCCATCTCCTCCAGCCCCGCCTGCGCGTACGTGCGCCAGACGATCGCGGCGACCTGCCGCTCGAGGACGCGCGCCGTGTCGGACGGGGTCTCCTTGCCGCCGAGCTGGCTGTTGGCCGTCGAGATGATCAGCGGCGACCCGCCGAGGTCGGCGATCCCGACCGCGAACGACACCCGCGTGCGGGTGGAGGACTTGTCGAAGATGACCGCGACCGTCTGCGGCCCCTCGAGCGCCTTGACCTTCCAGCGGTCCTTCTTCAGGTCCAGCGCGAGGTCGAGGATCTCCGCCTGCTCGGCAGGCGTCAGGTCGTCGTCACGGAGCAGATGGCGGGTCATGCGGACACCTCCGGGGTCGGGTGGTTCTCATCGAGCAGCAGTGCGTCCTCGACGGTGCGCAGCGCCTTCTCGAACAGCTCCTGGAACTCGTCGATCTCGATGTCGCCGATCGTGAGCGGGGGCGCGAGGCGGATGGTGGAGTCGTTGGCCGCGTTGACGATGAGGCCGTGCTGCTGGGCGGCGGCGACGACGGCCTTGGCGACGGGATGCCGGAGCGCCACGCCGACGAGGAGCCCCTGCCCGCGGCATCCTTCGACGAGGTCCGACCCGATCGCGGCGACGGCCTCTCGCACCTGCGCGCCGCGCACGGCGGCGTTCTCGAGGAGTCCGGCCCGCTCGATCTCGCTGAGCACGGCGGAGGACACCGCGGTGGCCAGGGCGTTGCCGCCGAAGGTGGAGCCGTGGGTGCCCGGGTAGAACAGCTCCCCCGCCGCGCCGAACGTGATGAGCGCGCCGATCGGCATGCCGTTGCCGATGCCCTTGGCGACCGTGATGGCGTCCGGCGTGATGCCGGCGTGCTGGAACGCGAACCATGTGCCGGTGCGTCCCGCACCCGTCTGGATCTCGTCGATGACGAGGAGGGCGCCGTGTCGGGCGGTGATCTCGCGCGCTGCGGCGAGGTAGCCCTCGGGCAGCTCGATGACACCGGCCTCGCCCTTGATGGGCTCGACGAACAGCGCCGCGACGCGGTCGTCCATCGCCGCCTCGAGGGCCTCGACGGTGGAGTCGAGGAACTCCACACCCGGCACCATGGGCTCGAACGGCGCCTGCATGTACGGCTTGCCGGTGAGGGCGAGGGTGCCCATCGTGCGGCCGTGGAACGCGTCCTTGAGCGCGAGGATCCGCGGGCGGTCCGCGCCGCCGTGCAGGCGGGCGAGCTTGAACGCCGCCTCGTTGGCCTCGGCGCCGCTGTTGCCGAAGTACACGCGGCCGGCGGGGCCCGTGCCGGCGAGCCGCTTGAGCTGGGCCGCGAGGGCCAGCTGCGGCGGGGTCGCGAAGTAGTTCGAGACGTGCGTGAGGATCGCGGCCTGCGCCGCAGCCGCCTCGACGAACACGGGATGCGCGTGCCCCAGCGAGACGACGGCGATGCCGCCGAGGAAGTCCAGGTGGCGGCGCCCCTCGTCATCCCAGAGGTAGGCGCCCTCTCCGCGCACGAACAGCGCGTAGCGGTCGCCCGAGTTCAGGACGAGGTCGCGCGACGCGTCGTCCTTCCAGCTCGGCTTGTCCGTCGTCGATGCGCCGGTCACTGCGCCACCACCTCTGTTCCGATTCCCTGTTCCGTGAAGATCTCCACCAGCACCGAGTGGGGCTGGCGGCCGTCGATGATCGCCGCCGTGTCGACGCCGCCGTCGACCGCGTCGAGGCAGGCCTGCATCTTCGGGATCATGCCCGACTCCAGCCGGGGCAGCATGGCGCGCAGCTCGGAGGCCGTCAGGTGCGAGACGAGCGAGTCGCGGTCCGGCCAATCGGCGTACAGTCCGGGCACGTCGGTCAGGACGACGAGCTTCGTCGCGCCGAGCGCCACGGCGAGGGCCGCGGCGGCCGCATCCGCGTTGACGTTCAGCGAGTGGCCCGGGTTGTCGAGGTCGGGCGCGATCGAGGAGACGATCGGGATCCGGCCCGCGGCGAGCTGGTCGAGGACGCCCTGCGGGCTCACTTCGACGACGTCGCCGACGTGGCCGAGATCGTGCTCCTCCCCGTCGATGACGACACCGCGCCGGCGACCGCCGAACAGGCCCGCGTCCTCGCCGGAGAGACCCGTCGCGAACGGCCCGTACGCGTTGATCTTGGCGACGAGCTGCGGGTTGATCTGGCCCGTGAGCACCATGCGGACGACGCTGATGGCCTCCATGCTCGTGACGCGGTACCCGCCCTTGAACTCGCTCGGGATGGAGAGCCGGTCGAGCATCGTCGAGATCTGCGGGCCGCCGCCGTGCACGACGACCGGCTTCACGCCGACGAAGCGGAGATAGGCGATGTCCTGCGCGAAGGACTCCTGCAGCTCCTCCGAGATCATGGCGTTGCCGCCGTACTTGATGACGATGATCTGGTCGCGGAAGCGCTGCAGCCACGGAAGCGACTCGATGAGGACGCCCGCCTTGACGGCGGCCTCCTCGGGGGTGGTCTGCTGGATGTCGGTCATGAGGAGTACGCGCTGTTCTCGTGGACGTAGTCGTGGGTGAGGTCGTTCGTGAGGATCGTGGCCTCGGCGTCGCCGGTGCGCAGGTCGATGAGGATCGACGTGGCGCGCGGCGTGAGGTCGACCTCCTCACGGGGGCGGTCCGGGCCGCCCTGCGTGCAGACGCGCACGCCGTTGAACCACACGTCGACGTCGTACGGATCGAACGCGGCGTCGGTGGTGCCGATCGCGGCGAGCACGCGGCCCCAGTTGGGGTCGTTGCCGAAGATCGCGGCCTTGAAGAGGTTGTTGCGGGCGACGGAGCGGCCGACGGCGACGGCATCCGTCTCGGATGCCGCGTGCACGACCTGGATCGCGATCGCGTGGCTCGCGCCCTCCGCGTCGGCCTGCAGCTGCTCGGCGAGGTCCTGGCACACCTCGGTGAGCGCCAGCGCGAACTCGTCGAGGTCGGGGCGCAGCCCGGTGGCGCCGCTCGCGAGCAGCGTCACCTGGTCGTTCGTCGACATGCAGCCGTCGGAGTCCAGCCGGTCGAACGTGCGGGCCGTCGCGCGGCGGAGCGCCGCGTCGGCCTCGGCGGGTTCGAGGCGGGCGTCGGTCGTGATGACCACGAGCATCGTCGCGAGGCCGGGCGCCAGCATCCCGGCGCCCTTCGCCATGCCGCCGATCGTCCAGCCGTGCCGGCTGACGATGGAGCGCTTGGGCTTGGTGTCGGTCGTCATGATCGCCAGCGACGCGTCGTCTCCGCCGTCGGCGGCGAGCGCCGCGATCGCGTCGGCGGTGCCCGCGAGCACCTTCCCGCGGAAGACCTCGTCGCCGGTGCCGATGAGACCCGTCGAGCAGACGAGGATGTCGCCGGGGCTGACGCCGAGCAGCTCCGCGGCCCTCTCGGCCGTCTGATGCGTCGTCTGGAAGCCGAACGAGCCGGTGAAGCAGTTCGCGCCGCCGGAGTTGAGCACGACGGCCTCGACGACGCCGTCCGCGATGACCTGCTGCGACCAGATGATCGGGTTCGCCTTGGCCCGGTTGCTCGTGAAGACGGCCGCGCCGGTCTTGTACGGCCCGCGGTTCACGACGACGGCGAGATCCTTCCCGCCGCTGCTCTTCAGGCCCGCCGTGACGCCGGCGGCTTCGAATCCCTGCGCTGCCGTGACACTCACGGGGCGACTCCGTTCACGCTCAGGCCCGTGGCCTCGGGGAGGCCGAGGGCGATGTTCATCGATTGGATGGCGGCGCCCGCAGTGCCCTTGACGAGGTTGTCGACTGCGGTGACGATGACGACGCGGTTCGCGGCGCGGTCGATCGCGAGGCCGATGAGGCCCGTGTTGGCACCCAGCACGTCGGCGGTGCGCGGGAACCGGCCCTCGGGCAGCAGCTGCACGAACGTCTCGTCGCCGTACGCGTCCTCCCACGCGGCGCGGATCTGCGCGTCCGAGGCCCCGTCGACGATCGGCGCCGTGGAGGTCGCGAGGATGCCGCGCGCCATCGGCACGAGCACGGGCGTGAACGAGATGCCGATGCGGCCGGTGGCTCCGGCATCCGTCAGCGCCTGCCGGATCTCCGGGATGTGCCGGTGGGTGCCGCCGACGGCGTAGGGGTTCGCGGAGCCGAGGATCTCCGAGGCCAGGAGGTTCGTCTTGAGACTCTTCCCGGCGCCGGACGGGCCGACGGCGAGGACCGTCACGATGTCGGCGGCGTCGATGACGCCCGCCGCGACACCGGGCACGAGGCTCAGCGCGACGGTCGACGCGTTGCAACCGGGAGCCGCGATGCGCGTCGCACCGGCGAGGTGCTCGCGCTGCTTGCGGCCGCCGACGAGGAGCTCCGGCACCCCGTACGCCCACGGCTCGTGGAACGGGCCGCCGTAGAACGCGTCCCACGCGTCCTGCGAGGTCAGCCGGTGGTCGGCGCCCGCGTCGATGACGAGCGGGGTGTCGCCGAGGGCGTCGGTGTACTGACCGGACTGCCCGTGCGGCAGCGCGAGGAAGACGACGTCGTGGCCGGCGAGGATCTCCGGCGTCGTGTCATGCAGTGTCAGGTGCGCGAGGGAGCGCAGGTGCGGCTGGTGCTCGACGAGCGGCTGGCCCGCGTTCGAGTGCGCCGTGACCGTGCGGATCTCGACGTCGGGGTGGGCGGCGAGCAGGCGCAGGATCTCGCCGCCGGCGTAGCCGGAGGCGCCGGAGACGGCGACCGAAATGGTCATGCTTCAACCTTATTGTCTGAGAGGGTGTCGCCTCGGACGGCGATCGGGACCGGAGACCGGCGACACCTGCGGCTCGACCCGGATGGGGAGCACGCGGGGTCGCCTAGAGTCGGCGGCCGCTCAGACGCCGGCGCACGCGAAGGACCGTCGAGACGGTGCAGTTCGCGGGGGCGCGCATGCGGAGACGATAGCGCCGCGGTGCGGCATCCGCCAAATCCGGGGGCGGCGCCGCCCGTCGCGCGGTCGAAAGCAGCACACGCGGTCGAACGTTCCGCAGCGCGTGCCGCTTTCGACAGCGCGAGCCTGCGGGCGGCCCCGGCGTCAGGCGAGCGCGGCGAGGAGGTCGAGCTCCTCGGCCCGCGTGAGGCCGCTCGCGCGGGCCCGGTCGAGACCGCGTTCGCGCTCGTCGGCGAGGACGCGCGCGACGGTCTCCTCGAGCGGGCGGATGCCGCCTCCGGCCGCGCGGTACGCGTCGCCCCGGCGGGTCGCGAAGCCCGGCATGTCGGCCGGCAGCCACAGCGGCAGCGAACGGGGCCCGGCCCAGTGCGCGACGCCCTGGCCGACGAGCCACTCCGGCGAGGCGGCGCGAAGGGCGCCGGTGTGCCCCGCGACGGCGCGCGCCACGCCGAGCATGGCGGCCAGCGGCATCGTGGGGCCGATCGCGTTGACGGTGCCCGTCCAGCCGCGCCGGGCCGCGGCCACGACGAAGTCCGCGAGGTCGTCGACGTCGATCACCTGGGCAGCGAGGCCCTCGGCGTCGGGCACGAGGACAGGCCCGGCGCCGGCGAGCGCGAAGCGCGACGGCCAGTATCCGAACCGGTCGGTGGGGTCGCCGGGACCGACGATGAGACCCGGACGCGCGATCGCCGCGCGGTCGCCGAGCGCGGAGACGGCACGGTCGGCGGCGGATTTGGCGCGGGAGTAGTCGTACTCGTCCCCGGGTTCCAGGGGCACGGCGAGCGCCGCGGACTCGTCGGCGTCGGGATCGGCGTTGTCGGCGTACGCCGACAGGCTCGACACGTAGCTCCAGTGCGCCGCCCGCTCCCCGAGGGCCTCGACCGCGGCGCCGACGGCGGCGGGGTCGGAGGAGATGTCGACGATCTCGTCCCACTCCTCCCCCGCGACCGCCGCGTACGCGTCCGGCGCGGTGCGGTCGGCGACGATCAGACGGGTGCCCGCCGGTGCGGGCCGGCCGCCCCGCGCGAGGCAGGTGACCGAGGCTCCGTCATCCACCCATCGGCGCGCGATGCGGCCGCTCAGCCATCCGGTGCCGCCGAGGACGAGAACGCGAGTCATCCCGCCATCCCAGCAAACGCGCCCGTCGCCCGCCACCTGGTCCGCTGAGAGCGCAACCTTCAGACGGGGAACGCCTTGATGCGGGCCAGCAGAACGGGGCCGGTGCGGTCGAGCGTGCGACCGCCGAGCATGACGCCGGCGAGGACGACCGCCGCGCCGACCACCAGCCCGACACCCAGCGCCAGGCCGCCGTACAGGGCCGATTCCGTGGCGATGCCGATCGTCGCGAGGATGAGCGCCGGTGCGGCGAGGACCGCGATGACCAGCCAGACGACGAAGACGAGGAGACCGCTCACGAAGGTCTGGCCGGGGACGCTCTTGAAAGGGCTGTCGCCGGCGGCGGCGACCGGCGTCACGATGAGCGCGGACGACACGGCCGTGACCCCGTAGCCGACCAGCAGCAGACCCCACGCGCCGCCGAGGACGGCCGGCAGCTGCTCCATCCGTCCGGCGATCGCGACCGTGGCGACGGCGATGACGAGCGTTAGCGGCACGCCGATGCACGCCGCCGCGAGGAGGCGGCCGAGGCGGTCGGCCCGCCCCCGGACGCCGCTCGCGAGAACCGTGGCGAACGCGGTGCCGTCGTAGGAGATGTCGGAGTAGCCGGCCACGGCCAGGACGAACGCCGCGGCCACCGCGGATGCCGTGAACAGCAGACTGTCGACACCCGTGGAGAAGGCGAACAGCACCGGGAAGAGCGGCACGACGAGCAGCTGCCGGAGGTAGCGCGGGTCGCGCACCCAGGCCGTCAGCGCACGCGCCCAGGTGGCGCCGACGCCACCGGTCGGCATGCGGCCGAAGAGACCCAGCGTCCCGGGGCGGACGCTGCGCGCCGCCGTCCGCGGCGGGGAGGTCAGCGATGTCTCGAGCGCGCGCGACCACAGCACCCACATCACGACGAGGGTTCCCACGGCGATCGCGAGCTTCACGGCCGCGGTGGGCCACGACCCGGCGGCGATGTCCCCGGGGACTGCCCATGCGGCCCCGAACGGCGTCCACCCGAGGATGTCGCCGGCCTGCGCCACGCGCGTGACGAGGTCACCGGTGCTGTCGAGGAGCGCCAGGACGCCGGCGACGATGGGCCCCGACATGATCAGCAGCGTCAGCACGACGGTGCCCACGACTTCCCGGCTGCGCCGGTTGCCGCCGAGGCCTGTGGACAGAGTGCCCATGAAGCGCGTCGCGACGACGCAGGTGAGCACGGCGAGCGCGGATGCCGGGACGGAGGCGATCGCGGCGGCGGGCCACCGCACCCAGAGGACGACGGTCGCGAGCGCGCCGAGGGCGGTGACGATGCCGGGGATGCCGGTGAGTCCCGTGGCGGTCAGCGCCGCCATCACCTGACGCGTCGTGAGCGGGAACGGGGCGAGCCTCGCCCCGTCGATGGTCGTCTCCATGCCGGCGATGAGGAGCGGCCCGACGATCCAGCCGACCAGCAGCGTCGACCCGCCGACGACGGCGACGGTGCGGGCGACGTCGAGGCCCTGGAAGACGCCCAGCGCGACGAGCCCGGCGACGACGGCGACGAGGACCCACAGCGCGGACAGCACGCCGAAGCAGAAGCCGACGAGCTGCCACGGCCGGCGCGCCAGGGTGTTGCCGAGGATGCGGAAGCGCAGCCTCAGGACTGTCGCAACCACTGCGGCCCCTCCGAGACGTGCCGGCCGCCCACGAGGGACACGAAGCGGTCCTGCAGGCTCTCGCCGGCGCGGACGTCGTCCACGGTCCCGGCCGCGAGGACGCGACCCGCGGCGATGACGGCGACGTGGTCGCACATCCGCTGCACGAGGTCCATCGAGTGGCTCGAGACGATGAGGGTGCCCCCCGACACGGTGTAGCTGCGCAGCACGTCCTCGATGTTCGCGGCCGACACGGGATCCACGGCCTCGAAAGGCTCGTCCAGGACGAGCAGCCGGGGCGCGTGGACGAGCGCGCAGGCGAGCGCGACCTTCTTGGTCATGCCGGCGGAGTAGTCGGCCACGATCGTGCCGGCGGCGTCGCCGAGGTCCATCATCTCGAGGAGATCCGCGACCCGCGGCGCGATCTCGGCGCGCGGGATGCCGAAGAGCATGGCGGTGTAGGTGATGAGCTGCTCGCCGGTGAGCCGGTCGAACAGGCGGACGCCGTCGGCGAGGTTGCCGATCATCGCCTTCGCGGCGACCGGATCGGCCCAGACGTCCACCCCGTGCACGCGCACGTCGCCGGCATCCGGTCTCAGCAGCCCCGTGGCCATCGACAGCGTCGTCGTCTTGCCGGCGCCGTTGGGCCCGACGAGGGCGTAGAACGAGCCTGCGGGCACGACGAGGTCGATCCCCGCGACGGCGACGTTGTCACCGAACCGCTTCACGAGTCCGGTCAGCTGCAGGGCCGGCAGGTCGGGTGACTCGGTCATCGCCCGAGCCTATCGTCGGCGCCGGGGGCCCCGTCCACCGTCGGTGCGGGCCGTTCTCGGCAGCGCGCCGGTGCGCTCACTCGCCCCGAGCGACGATCCACGCCGCCGCGGCGGCGCGCGAGGGCGCGCCGAGCTTCGCGCGCGCGTTCGCGACGTGCCGATGCACGGTGTGGATGCTGAGGAAGAGCCGGTCCGCGATCTGCGCATCGGTCATGCCGCGCGCGACGAGGAGCAGCACCTCCCGCTCCCGCTCGGAGAGCGGCGATGCCGCGGACGCCGTCGGCGGCGCGTCCTCGAGGTCACGCCCGACATGATCCCCGTCGAACGAGAGGGCGTGCCGGACGACAGCCCCGCTGTCACCGTGCCAGGGGTGGTGAGCGCTGCCGTCGAGCACCTCGAGCCGGGCGTGCGGGATGGCATCGGCGGTCTCCGCGCCGAGGGCGAGCGGGATCGCCCGGTCGCCGCGGCGGTGCAGGACGAGTGTCGGCGCGGACACGGATGCCGCGTCCGCGCGCGCGTCGAAGGAGTACACGGCGGCGAGCGCGGCGGCCGCCGCCGCGGCGGAGCCCGTCGCCCGCTGGTGCCGCAGGAACGCGCGCTGCTCCTCGGGCGTCGCGTCGGGGTAGAAGATCTCCGCCATGACGCGCGAACTGACGCCCCAGCTGCGGCGGACGAGGTCGACGAGCGCCTCCCGGTCGGCGGGGCTCGCGATCGCGTCGCCGTGCAGGTAGGAGCCGCACAGGATGAGCCGGCGCACCCGGTCGGGGTGCCGCGCGGCGAACGCGACGGCGATGGGACAGCCGGACGAGCCCGCGAGCAGCGTCACCTGCTCGGCACCCGCCGCATCAACGACGGCGAGGAGGGCGTCGGTGTGCGGACCGAGCGCGGCGGGCGTCTCCCGGCGCGAGCGGGACAACCCGCTGCCGGGGGCGTCCATGCGGATCACCCGGCGCCGGTTCTCGAGCGCGTCGAGGAAGTGACGCAGCGGCGGGTACTCCGCATCCCGCTCCAGGTGGCTCATCCACCAGCCGCCGAGGAGCACGGGCGCGCCCGTTCCGCGCTCGGTCCAGGCGACATCGTCCGATCCCGACCGCGCATACCGGATCGGCGGGGCGGCGGCCTCCACGAGATCAGTATGGATCATGGCCGCTCCGCCTCGCCCCGGTACGACCGGCGCCGGCGCCGGAGCGCGATCCACGTCGCATCGGCGCAGGCGACCGTCTCCCCCCGCCCGTCGACGAGGCGCACGGAGGTCTCGTACCGGCGTCCGTGATGCTCCCGGGTCCAGCTGTAGACCACGAGCTCCTCGCCGACGTGCGGGCGGCGCTCGACCGATGCCGTCATGGTGCCGAGGAGACACAGCTCGCGGGCACGCAACGCGGCGGCCGGATAGCTCGTGCAGTCCATCGCACCCCACACGGCCGGGAAGTGCGCGAGGCCCGCGGTCGCCGTCTCGGCGCCGACGACCCACGGCGCCGCCAGGAGATCGGGGCGGCCGGGCACGGGACCCGGCGTGACGCCCATCCCGTCGGAGCGGGACGGGCCGCACACGACGCAGTCGGAGAGCGGATGCCGGAACCCGACGAGCGGATGCGCGGCCCGCGCCGCGAGGGCGTCGGCGAACGACGGCGGCACCGGGGCGGGTCCCTCGTGCAGTGCCCCGGGGCGGGCCTCCGCGACGACCCGCCGCCGGCGGACCACCTCGATCCCCCCGCGCCCGGCCGTGACGACGTCGAGTTCGCGCCCGAGCGGCACGGGGCGCCGCAGGACGACCGTGACGACGTCGGCATCGACGTGTCGCGCGATTGTCCCGGCCGCGAAGCCGCCGTTCGCCGCGCGGCGCGGCCCGTTCAGCCGAGGATCGATCGTGACCGACCCGACCGTGAAGCGGCCGGGGCCGGCCGCGCGGGGGCGACCGGTGGGGACGAGCGCCAGCCGGCCGAGCAGGGCGGGCTGGTCGAGGACGTGGAGAGTGAGTGCTGACATGCCCGGCAGTCAACGCCGCGGGAACCTCGGCCCGCGTCGCGCGGATCGGCCATCCGCATGGCCCGAATGAGCCATCCGGCTCAGGTGCCTGCGCGAGCGTCGGGGCGTGCTGGCACAGTGGAGGCATGCTGCAGACCCTCGCCGTCGCCGGCTACCGCTCGCTGCGCGATGTCATCGTGCCGCTCGCTCCCCTCACGGTCGTGACGGGACCGAACGGCTCCGGCAAGTCGAACCTCTACCGCGCGCTCCGCCTCCTCGCCTCGGCCGCCCGCGGCGAACTCGTGGGCGCCGTCGCCCGCGAGGGCGGGCTGCCGTCGCTGCTGTGGGCGGGACCGGAGGGCGGCGGCGAGCAGGGCACGGTGCGCCGGAAGCCGGTCGCCGTGCAGCTCGGCTTCGCGTCGGATGAGCTCGGCTACCTCGTCGACCTCGGCATCCCGCAGGTCGACCAGGCGAACCCGTTCGCCCGCGACCCCGAGATCAAACGGGAGCAGGTCTTCGCCGGCGCGCTCGCCAAGCCCGCGACCCTCCTCATCGACCGCCTCCGCGGGAACACCCGCGTGCGGGACGGCGCGTGGATCGACCTCGACCAGAAGCTCGCCTCGTACGAGAGCATCGTCACCGACCTCGCCGACGGCGACACCGCCCCCGAGCTGCTGACCCTGCGCCGCATGATGGGCGGATGGCGCTTCTACGACCACTTCCGGGTGGATGCCGACGCTCCGGCCCGGCGCGCGCAGGTCGGCACACGGTCGCAGACCCTCGCGCACGACGGCGCGAACCTCGCCGCCGTGTGGGCGACGGTCGTCGACGCGGGGCACGGGGCGGCCCTGGACCGCGCCGTGTCCGGCGCGTTCCCGGGCAGCCGTGTGCAGGTCGAGGCGGCCGACGGGCTGTTCCGGCTGACGCTGCATCAGCCGGGGCTCCTGCGCCCGCTCGATGCCGCGGAGCTCTCCGACGGGACGCTCCGCTACCTCCTCCTCTGCGCCGCGCTCCTGCCCGCGCGCCCGGCTCCTCTGCTCGTTCTGAACGAGCCGGAGGCGAGTCTGCACACGGCGCTGCTCGAACCGCTCGCGGCGCTGATCGCCGCCGCGTCCGAGCGGACGCAGCTCATCGTCGTCTCCCATGCGCGCCCGCTGGTCGACCGGCTTCCGGACGACGGCCGCATCGAACTGCGCCGCGGCACGGCCGGCACGTCGGTCGAGGACCAGGGGTTCCTCGACGTCCCCGCCTGGAACTGGGGCAGCCGGTAGCGCCGGGCTACTCGCGGAGGGCGGCGCCGAAGCGCTCCGCCGCGACGGCGACGCCCGCGAGCTTGGCGTCGGTCGCCTCGGCGGCCGTGAGCGTCCGGTCGGGCGCGCGGAAGCGGAGGGCGAAGGTCAGGCTCTTCGATCCCTCGGGCACGCCCTGGCCGCGGTAGTCGTCGACGAGACGCAGCGACTCGAGCAGCCGGCCCGCACCGTCGACGAGCGCCGCGCGTACCGCGGCCGCCGGCACGCCGGCATCCACGACGAGCGAGACGTCCTGCGTCGCCGCGGGGTATCCGGAGAGCGAGGCCGCGACCACGCGCTCCCCCGCGAGCTCGAGCAGCGCGTCGAGGTCGAGCTCGGCGACGACGACCCGACCCGGGAGGTCGGCCGCCTCCGCGACGGCCGGGAGCAGCTCGCCGGCGTAGCCGACCTCCGCGCCGCCGACGGAGAGGACGGCCGTGCGGCCGGGGTGCAGCGCGGCGCGCTGTCCCTGCACGACCTCGATCTCGACGCCCGCGGCGGCGGCGATCGTGCGGGCGGCGTCCAGGGCATCGCCCACGTCGAACGGCTCGGCCGGCTGGCCGGGCTGCTTGGCGACCCGGTTGCCGGTCAGGAGCACGGCCACATGCCGCGGCTGCGGCGGGATCGCGGCGTCCAGCGACGCGAGGGTCTCGGCATCCGGTCGGGCCGTCGCGGCGGGCACGACATCGGTGCCGTACGCGACGCCGGCCTCGGGCAGGAAGACCGAGCCGGTCTCGAAGAGGCTCAGGTCGGTGAAACCGCGGGAGACGTTGCGGTGCGCGATCTGCAGGAGTCCCGGCACGAGCGACCGGCGCAGGAACGGCGCCTGCCCGTCGAGGGGGTTCGCGATCTTGACGGAGGGCAGGTGCTCCCCCGATGCGGAGCCGTGCAGGTCGTTCTGCTCCTCCGTCGTGAACCCGAAGGACGGCGTCTCGACGTAGCCCGCGGCGGCGAGGGTGTTGGCCACACGGCGACGTCCCTGCTGCGACGGCGTGAACCCGCGGCCGGACGGCGGCACCGGGAGCACGGACGGGATGCGGTCGTACCCCGTGATGCGGGCGACCTCCTCCGCGAGGGTCCACTTGTCGGTGAGGTCGGGGCGCCAGGTGGGCGGGATGACCTCCCAGCCGTCGTCGGTGGCGGTCACCTCGCAGCCCACCATCTCCAGGGCGTCGGTGATCTCCGCCTCGGCGTAGTCGACGCCGATGAGACCCGACACGAAGCCGCGCGGGAGCGGGACGGACGACACGAACACCTCGGCGAAGAGGGCGCCGCCGATCTCGGTGTCCAGCGTCCCGCCGGCGAGCTCCACCATGAGGTCGGCCACGCGGCGCGCGGCGACGAACGGGATGAGCGGGTCGACGCCGCGTTCGAAGCGCTTGGAGGCCTCCGAGGGCAGCTTGTGCCGGCGGGCGGTGCGCGCGATCGAGACGGTGTCGAAGATCGCCGCCTCGATGAGCACGTTCCGCGTGCCGTCGCTCATCTCGGTCGTGCCGCCGCCCATGACGCCGGCCAGGCCGATGGGGCCGGACTCGTCGGTGATGAGCAGGTCCTCGGCGCTGAGCGTGCGCTCCTTGCCGTCCAGTGTCGTGAGCTTCTCCCCCTCGGTCGCACGTCGGACGGTGATGCCGCCCTGCAGCCGGTCGAGGTCGTAGCCGTGGATCGGGTTGCCGAGCTCGAGCATCACGTAGTTTGTGATGTCGATGAGGATGCCGAGCGAGCGGATGCCGGCGAGCGTCAGCCGAGCGACCATCCACGGCGGGGTCGGTCGGGACGGGTCGACGTCGCGGACGATGCGCACGACGAACTCGCTCGCGCCGACGTTCCCCCGGATCGGGGCGTCGTCGACGACGGAGACCGGGAACCCGCCGGTGGGCTGCTCGAGGTCCTCGAACGGCCGCAGGCCGGGGTCGCGGAGCGCCCCGCCGGTGGCGTGCGCGAATTCGCGCGCGACGCCGCGCAGGCTCAGGGCGTAGCCGCGGTCGGGCGTCACGTTGATCTCGACCGCGACGTCGTCGAGGCCGAGGAGCGCGATCGCGTCGGCGCCGACCTCGGGGTCGAGCCCGAGCTCGGTCAGACGCAGGATGCCGGAGTGCTCGTCGCCGAGCCCCAGCTCCTTCGCGGAGGCGATCATGCCGTCCGAGACATGGCCGTAGGTCGTGCGCGCCGCGATCGGGAACGGGCCGGGCAGCACGGCGCCCGGGAGCGTCACGACGACCTTGTCGCCCTCGAAGAAGTTCCGTGCACCGCAGACGACGCCCCGGACGCCGCCGTTTCGCTCGCCGACGTCGACCTGGCACCAGCGGATGGTCTTGCCGTTGGACTGCGGCTCCTCGACGAACTCGACGACGCGGCCGACGACGATCGGGCCGGACAGGTCGAAGCCGTGGACGTCCTCCTCCTCGAAGCCGACGGAGACGAGGGAGGCGAGGACGTCCTCGGGAGTCGCGTCGGCCGCGACATCGACGTATTCACGCAGCCAGGAGAGCGGGACGCGCATCAGACCACCATTCCGAACTGCTCGCTGAAGCGGACATCGCCTTCGGCCATGTCGCGCATGTCCTTCACATCCGAGCGGAACATCAGCGTCCGCTCGATCCCCATCCCGAACGCGAAGCCGGAGTAGACCTCCGGGTCGATCCCCGCCGCGCGCAGCACGTTGGGGTTGACCATGCCGCAGCCGCCCCACTCGATCCAGCGGGCGCCGCCCTTGAAGGTGGGGTGCCAGAGGTCGAGCTCGGCGCTCGGCTCGGTGAACGGGAAGTAGTTGGCGCGCAGGCGCGTCTTCGCCTCGGCCCCGAAGAGGGCGCGGGCGACGTGGTCGAGGGTGCCGCGGAGGTGCGCCATCGTGATGCCCTTGTCGATCACGAGGCCCTCGAACTGGCTGAACACCGGCAGGTGGGTTGCGTCGAACTCGTCGGTGCGGAACACGCGTCCCGGCGAGACGACGTAGATCGGCAGGTCGCGGGTGAGCATCGTGCGCATCTGCACGGGGCTCGTCTGCGTGCGCAGCAGCAGGTGGCGGGCCACGGGGTCGACGTAGAACGTGTCCTGCATCTGCCGCGCCGGGTGGTCGGCGTCGAGGTTGAGGGCGTCGAAGTTGTACCACTCGTGCTCGAGCTCGGGACCCTCCGCGATCTCCCAGCCCATGCCGACGAAGATATCGCCGACCTGGTCCTGCAGGAGGGTGAGCGGATGCCGCGCCCCGACGCGCGCGCGCTGCGGGAGCGCCGTGACGTCGATGCGCTCGGCTTCCAGCGTCGCGGCGGTCTCCGCCTCGGCGAGCTCCGCCTCGCGCGCCGTGAGCGCCTGGGTCACGCGCCCTCGGGCGCCGCCGACGAGCTTGCCGAACTCGGCCTTGCGCTCGTTCGGGACGTTCCGCAGCTGGGCGTTCAGGCGTGCGAGCGGCGAGCCCTCCGCGGTATGGGCGGCGCGGGACGCCTTCAGTGCGGCGGTGTCGCCGGCCGCGGCGATCGCGGCGAGCGCGTCGGCGACGGCGGCTTCGACCGCGTCGGGGGTGATTTCGGGTGCGTCAGACACGAAGAACGAGTCTACCGGCGGCGATGGCCGCCTTCCGGCGCCCCCGTGGTCGGGGTGCCCGTGGTCCGGGTGTCAGTGGCCGGGGTGCCGGCCGTGGTGATGATCCTCGGTCTGCGTCGCGATGAGCTGCGTGTCGGTGGTCTCCTGCAGCGGCGCGATCGTCAGCTGCACCTTGGGCGAGCGCTGCGTGCGCTGCTGGACGCGGTGCGCGACGTAGCTGAGAGCGAGGCACATGGCGATGTAGATCGAGCCGGCGATGAGCGCGGACGGGATCAGGGGCGAGCCGAAGTTGGCGTTCGAGCCCAGGAGCTTGGCCGTGTACAGCAGCTCGGGGTAGGTGATGATGAAGCCGAGCGCGGTGTCCTTCAGCGTGACGACGAGCTGGGCGATGATGACCGGCATCATGGCGCGGATCGCCTGCGGCAGCAGGATGAGCCGCATGACGCCGGCCTTGCGGAGCCCGACGGCGTAGCCGGCCTCCTGCTGGCCCCGGGGCAGGGATTCCACGCCCGCGCGGATCACTTCGGACAGCACCGAGCCGTTGTACAGGACCAGGGCGAGGACGACGGCCCAGTAGCTCGACATCCGGATGCCGATGACGGGCAAGCCGTAGTACAGGAGCAGCATGAACACGAGGACCGGGACGGCGCGCAGGAGTTCGACGATCACCGTCACCGGACGCCGGACCCACGCGTGGTCGGACAGACGGCCGATGCCGAGGACGAAGCCCAGGACGAGCGCGCCGACGCCCGCCGCCGCGAAGGCGGTGACGGTCGCGAGGGTGGCGGTGCCGATCATCTGCCAGACGCGCGTGTAGCCGAACAGCTCCCACTTCTGAGCCGAGAACTGACCCGTCGCGAAGAGCCGCCAGATCACGAAGCCGATGATCCCCAGGACCACGAGGATCGTGATGGCGCCGATGATCCGGTTCCGCGCCTGCGCGCGGGGCCCCGGGACGTCGTAGAGGACCGAGCCGCTCATCGCGCCACCCGCCACTTGTTCTCGAGCACGCGCTGCAGCCAGGCCAGGAGCAGCACGAGGGCGACGAACACGGCCATCACGAGCAGGATCGTCACCATCTGGTTCTCGCCGTTCTCGCTCATGTTGGCGCGGATGTTGCCGAGGTTCACGACGGAGAAGCCGGACGCCACCGTCGTGTTCTTCAGCAGCGCGATCAGGACGCTCATCATCGGCGGGATCACCGAGCGCGCCGCCTGTGGCAGCACGACGTAGCCCATCACCTGCCCGAAGCCCATGCCGAGCGCCCGCGCCGCCTCGGCCTGCCCCATCGGGACGGTGTTGATGCCGGAGCGCAGCGTCTCGGCGACGTAGGTCGCGGTGTAGATGCCGAGGCCCAGGATGGCCAGCAGCAGGAAGCTGCCGCGCGGCATCGGGATCAGCAGGGGCACCGCGAAGGCGAAGAAGAACAGCACGAGCGTGAGCGGGGTGTTGCGGATCGTGTTGACGTATGCCGTCCCGACCGCGCGGGCGATCGGCACCGGGGAGACGCGCATCGCCCCGACGATGAACCCGAGGACGAGGGCGATCCCACCGCCCGCGAAGAAGAGGATGAGGGTGCCGATCAGCGCCTCGACCCACAGGTCGGGGTAGTCGAAGACCTGGTTCACCGTTCTCCTCTCATCGTGCCGGGGGTGGGGCGGGGCGGTGACGCCGCGTCAACGGCGCACCGCCCCGCAGGGGTCACTCGACGGGGTCGACCGCCGGCTGGTTCCCGTCGACCCCGGCCGCGCCGAGGTTCTTGTCGAAGATGGCCTGCCAGATGTCGCCGCCGTCCGTGAACAGCGTGTTGACGTACTCGACGAACGCCGTGTCGCCCTTCTTGATGCCGACGCCGTAGCGCTCCTCGCTGAAGACCTCGCCGGTCACCTTGAGGTTGTCGGGATCCTGCGCGGCGTACCCGAGGAGAATCGCTTCGTCGGTCGTGACGGCATCCACTTGGCCGTTCTTCATGGCCTCGACGCACTCGGAGTACTTGTCGAACTCCTCGGTCTGGGACGGGTAGTCCCGCTGGATGTTCTGGATGGAGGTGGAGCCGGTGGCCGAGCAGATGATCATGTCAGAGGTCAGTGAGTCAGGACCGGTGATCGTGTCGTTGTCCGCCATGACGAGCAGACCCTGACCGGTGATGAAGTACGGGCCGGCGAACGAGATGAGCTCCTTGCGGGCGTCGCTGATCGAGTACGTGCCGACGTAGTAGTCGATGTCGCCGCGCGTGATCGAGTCCTCGCGCGCCTTCGAGTCGATCACCGAGAACTCGATGTCCTCCTCGTCGTAGCCGAGGGATGCCGCGATCCAGCGCGCGATGTCGATGTCGAACCCGCTGCGCTCGCCGGTTGTGGGGTCCAGGTAGCCGAGGTTCGGCTGGTCCTCCTTGACGCCGATCCTGACCTTCCCGCGCTCCGTGATCGCGGCGACGGTGTCGCTGCCCTCGACCTCGACGGGCTCGGAGGCGACCTCGAACCACGTGCCGTCGCCTTCCCCCTCACCCGGCTCGGCGGGGTCTGCCCCGGGGGTTCCGCTGTTGCAGCCCGCGAGCGCGAGTGCGGCGATCGCGATGCCGGCGAGAGCGCCGGCGATGCGTGTCTTGCGCATGTGATCCTCCTGGTTTCGATCTCTTCTTCGGTCGTCGCGCCGGTGCATGGGCGCGGACGTTCTCAGTGGGTGATGAGCTTGGAGAGGAAGTCCTTGGCGCGATCGCTCTTGGGATGCGTGAAGAACTCGTCGGGCGTGGCCTCCTCGACGATCTGTCCGTCGGCCATGAACACGACGCGGTCGGCGGCCTTCCGGGCGAAGCCCATCTCGTGGGTCACGACGATCATCGTCATGCCCTCCTGGGCGAGGGTCACCATGACGTCGAGGACCTCGTTGATCATCTCGGGGTCCAGGGCGCTCGTCGGCTCGTCGAAGAGCATGAGCTTGGGCTGCATCGCGAGGGCGCGCGCGATCGCGACGCGCTGCTGCTGTCCGCCGGAGAGCTGTGCGGGCAGCTTCGCGGCCTGCTGGCCCACGCCCACCCGGTCCAGGAGCTTCTTCGCGAGCGTCTCGGCTTCGGCCTTCTTCATGCCCTTGACCTTGATGGGGCCGAGCGTGACGTTCTCGAGGATCGTGAGGTGGGCGAACAGGTTGAACGATTGGAAGACCATGCCGACGTCGGCGCGGAGCGCGGCGAGTCCCTTGCCCTCCTTCGGCAGTTCCTTGCCGTCGATCGTGATGCTGCCGCTCGTGATGGTCTCGAGCCGGTTGATCGTGCGGCAGAGAGTCGACTTGCCGGAGCCGGACGGCCCGATGACGACGACCACCTCACCGCGATTGACCGTGAGGTCGATGTCCTTCAGCGCCTGGAAGTCGCCGTAGTGCTTCTGGACATCGGAGATCACGACGAGGGGCTGACCGCGGCGGACGTCGATGTTCGACGTTCGCGGCGCAGCCTCGTTCTCTGGAGTCGCCATGACGCCACCCTACGGATCGCCCGCCGGGGGCGCAGGGTCTTGACGGGACCTTTACCGATCTGTAACAGGCCCGGAATGCGCGGCGTCAGGCGCCGGCGCGCTGCGCGAAGGCGCTCTCGTACAGGCAGACGCTCGCGGCGGTGGCGAGGTTGAGCGATTCCGCGGCGCCGTAGATGGGCAGGCGCAGCGACAGGTCGGCGAGGGCCAGCGCATCCTCGTCGAGGCCTCGCGCCTCGTTGCCGAACAGCCACGCGGTCGGCTCTGCGAGCGTCCCCCGGTGCGCGAGGAAGTCCTCTCCCCCGACGTCCGCGGCGATCACCCGGAGCCCGGCCGCGCGGGCACGCTGGACGGTCTCGCCGAGCTCCGCCCCCACGGCCACCGGCACGTGGAACAGCGAGCCGGTCGTCGCCCGCACGACTTTGGGGTTGTACGGGTCGACCGTCCGTCCGGTCAGGACCACGGCGTCCGCCCCCGCCGCGTCGGCGGCGCGGATGATGGTGCCGAGGTTCCCGGGATCGCGCACTTCCTCGCAGATGACGACGAGACGCGGCGAACCCGCGAAGATGTCGCGCGCCGCGGTGGGCGATTGCCGGGCTACCGCGACGATTCCCTGTGGCGTGACGGTGTCGGCCATCGCGTCCAGGACGGCCTCCGTCGTGAAGATGATCTCGACGCCGGCGTCCTCCGCGGCATCCTTCACGTCCTGGTGTCTCTCCATGGCCGTCGGGGTCGCGTACAGCTCGACGAGGGTGTCGGGCCGGAACGTGAGGGCCTCCCGGGCGGCCTGCGGGCCCTCCAGGAGGAAGAGGCCGGTCTCCTGACGGGCGCTGCGCTTGGTCAGCTTCGCCACAGCGCGCACGCGCGGCGAACGGGGGTTCTCGAGCACGCTCTCAGTGTAGGGCCGCGGCTGCCGGCATCCCCGTAGGACGACATCCGGGGCATGCGAAAGGGGCGCCCTCCCGAAGGAGGACGCCCCTGTCAAGCCGTTCTCAGGCCTTGGGCGCGTTGACGTCGGCGGGCAGCGCCTTCTTCGCGGTCTCGACGAGCGAGGTGAAGACGGCGGGCTCGTTGACGGCCAGCTCGGCGAGCATGCGGCGGTCGACCTGCACACCCGCGAGACCCAGACCCTGGATGAAGCGGTTGTACGTGAGCCCGTTCTGGCGGCTCGCGGCGTTGATGCGCTGGATCCACAGGCGGCGGAAGTCGCCCTTGCGCTTGCGACGGTCCCGGTACGCGTAGACGAGCGAGTGGGTGACCTGCTCCTTCGCCTTGCGGTACAGACGCGACCGCTGACCCCGGTAACCGGAGGCGCGCTCGAGGATGACGCGACGCTTCTTGTGGGCGTTTACCGCCCGCTTGACTCTAGCCATTTCGTTCTACTTCCTAACGTGCGTCGGCGCTCAGTGGCCGAGGAGCTTCTTGGCGACCTTGGCATCACCCTTGGCGAGGACCTGGTCCTGCGTGAGGCGACGGGTGCGCTTGGTGGGCTTGCCTTCGAGGTTGTGGCGGAGGTTCGCCTGCTGCTTCATGATCTTGCCGCTGCCGGTGATCTTGAAGCGCTTCTTGGCACCCGAATGGGTCTTCTGCTTCGGCATGTCTCTTCCTTCGTTGTATTTCCCGCCGGAGCGGGAGTCTGTGGGCGCCTATTCGGCGGGGGCGGTTGCCGTCTCGGCGGACTCGGGGGCGTCACCCTCGGAGGCGTCGCCCTCGGGCGACGAGCTGCCGCGGGCCTGACGGGCGGCTTCCTTGTTCGCCGCGCGAGCGGCGTTCTGCTCCGTCTTGACTTCGGACTTGTTCTTGTGCGGGGCGATGACCATGACCATGTTGCGTCCGTCGATCATCGGGTTGGACTCGACGGTGCCGAACTCGGCCACGTCCTCCGCGAACTTCTTGAGCAGGCGCACGCCCTGCTCGGGACGCTGCTGCTCACGACCGCGGAACAGGATCATGGCCTTGACCTTGTCACCCGTCTTGAGGAAGCCCTCGGCGCGCTTGCGCTTCGTTTCGTAGTCGTGGTTGTCGATCTTCAGGCGGAAGCGGACCTCCTTGAGGACCGTGTTCGCCTGGTTGCGACGCGCTTCCTTGGCCTTCTGCGCCGCTTCGTACTTGAACTTGCCGTAGTCCATGATCTTGACGACCGGGGGCTTCGAGTTCGGGGCGACTTCGACCAGGTCCAGCTCGGCTTCCTGCGCCAGACGCAAGGCGACCTCGATACGAACGACGCCGACCTGCTCTCCAGCGGGACCGACGAGGCGAACCTCGGGGACGCGGATGCGGTCGTTGGTGCGGGGATCGCTGATGCGGAACTCCTCTTCATGCGGGCGACGGCCACCGGGACGCAAGGCTGCGCCTCGGGCGGAAGAGCATCACGTCCACCCCGCACGATGCACGCGCATCGGCATTCAGTGTTCTGCACCCGTGCCACCCCGGGTGAACGGGGCGGAGTGCGAGACCCGGTAGCCTGGAACGGCAAGCGCGGGTGGGATGTGATCCTCTTTCGATCCGGAGTAGAACACTCCGGTGCGCGCCAAGTCTAGCAGAGAGCAGCACGTGGACACGATTCCGTCCGGACCCGGGGAACAGGATGCCGAGCGCCTCGCGCGCTGGGAAGAGGAGGAGCGCGCCTCGCAGGCCGCGACCCGTGACATCGCGGCGGTTCCGGCCGTCGAGGTGATCACCACGACCGCGGTGCATCTGCTGAGCGCGGCGGCCGTCAAGGTGGGCCTCGCCGACGACCCGGAGACGCAGAAGGACCTCGACGAGGCCCGGAAGCTCATCAACGCCCTCGCCGGCCTCATCACCGCCGGCGCCCCCGAGATCAGCGACATGCACGCCCGATCGCTGCGCGACGGCCTGCGCTCGGTGCAGCTCGCGTTCCGCGAGGCGTCGGTCATCCCGGACCCGATCGGCAAGGGCCCCGGCGAGAAGTGGACCGGCCCGGTCAACTGACCCTCGGCGCCGGCCTTCGCCATCCTGCGCGGGTCAGGCGCGGAGGAGCTTGACCGTCAACGAGTCGACGAGCACCGCGATGCGGTCATCGGCGGCCCAGCGCGCGGCGAGGCGCTGCAGCACGGCATCCAGCTCGCTCTGATCGAGACCCTCGATCAGCTGCAGTCGCACGACCAGCTCCGGGCCCCGAAGGCGCGCGCCCGGGTCGCCCGGGGCGACGGACAGGTCGAGAACGCCGAGCTCTCCGCCGATGCTCTCGTGCAGGCCCGCGAAGACCTCCGGCGACGCGTGCGCCGGCTCCCAGGGCAGTCCTTGGCCGATCGCCCAGACGGCGGGGCGCCGCAGCACGAACTCGGTCGGCGAGGCCGGATCGATCACGACGAGATCGGTGTCGTCGGCGGCCGCAGACAGGGCCGTGCGCACGCCGTCCACCGGCACGGGCCGCGCGGACGGGTCCCACGCAGCGAGCGTCTGGACCGAGGTGAAGACGGGCAGCACGCGGCGCCCGTCGGGTGCGGCGACCGTGACGATCGAGAGCTCCTGCGTCTTGTCGACGGTCAGGCCGGTCGGGCCTACGCCCTCCTCGCCCTTCTCCGCGACCAGCGGGATCAGCAGGCGTGCGGCGCGGTAGGCGTCGACCACCGCGACGGCGTCTCCGTCGCCCGCGCGGAATGCCAGCAGGGCCGCCAGGAGCGCGGGGTCGGCGGAGCCGTCGTCCGCGGCGTGCGGGTTCGCCTCGAAGCTGCGGCCGGCCCACGGGACGCCGGCCGAATCGGCGGGTCCGCAGGAGTGGTCAGCCTCCGGCGACATCCAGCGCCTCGGCGAGCGTGAACGCGCCCGCGTACAGGGCCTTGCCCACGATCGCGCCCTCGACACCGAGCGGCACGAGCTCGCGGAGCGCCGCGATGTCGTCGAGGCTCGAGATGCCGCCGGATGCGACGACGGGCTTGGGAGTGCGGCTGACGACCTCGCGGAGGAGCTCGATGTTGGGGCCGCGCAGCGTGCCGTCCTTCGTGACGTCGGTGACGACGTACCGGCTGCAGCCGGCGTCCTCGAGGCGCTCGAGCACCTGCCACAGATCGCCGCCGTCGCGGGTCCAGCCGCGGGCGGCCAGGGTCGTGCCGCGCACGTCGAGGCCGACCGCGATCGCCTCGCCGTAGCGGTAGATCACGTCGGAGGCCCATTCCGGGTTCTCCAGCGCCGCGGTGCCGAGGTTGATGCGCGCCGCGCCGCTCTCGAGCGCGGCCTCGAGGGTCGCGTCGTCGCGGATGCCGCCGGAGAGCTCGACCTGCACACCCTTCAGCTGCTTGATGACCTTCCGCAACACGGCGGTGTTGTTGCCGCGGCCGAAGGCGGCGTCGAGGTCGACGAGGTGGATCCACTGGGCGCCGTCGCGGGCCCAGGCGAGCGCGGCCTCGAGCGGGTCGCCGTAGCTCGTCTCGGTGCCGGCCTCGCCCTGCGTGAGGCGGACGGCCTTGCCGTCCGCGACGTCGACGGCGGGCAGCAGGATCAGTTCAGGGGTGGAAGCGAAATCGTTCATGGCTCCAGCAGGCGGTTGACTCGCGCGCGCGGATCCGCGCATGCACGAAGTGACAGCCTACTAGCCCTGCGGCAGAGCGCCGATCCAGTTGCCGAGCATCCGGATGCCGGCGGCCCCCGACTTCTCGGGGTGGAACTGCGTCGCCGACAGCGGGCCGTTCTCCACGGCGGCCAGGAACGGCGCGCCGTAGTCGCACCAGGTCAGCACCGGCTCGGCGAACGGCCGCATGACCTCGAGCGTCCAGTGCTGCGCCGCGTAGGAGTGGACGAAGTAGAAGCGCTCCTGCTCGATGCCGCGGAACAGCACCGATCCCTCGCCGGACCGGACAGTGTTCCAGCCCATGTGCGGCAGCACCGGGGCGTCGAGCTCGGTCACGGACCCGGGCCACTCCCCCATGCCCTCGGTGTCGACGCCGCGTTCGACGCCGTGCTCGAAGAGCACCTGCATCCCGACGCAGATCCCGAGCACCGGCAGCCCGCCGGCCAGACGGCGCTCGATGAGCTCGTCGCCGCGGCTCGCGCGGAGCGCGTCCATAACCGCGCGGAACGCGCCGACCCCCGGGACCACGAGACCGGCGGCGTCCTGGATGAGACCGCGATCGCGCGTCAGGCGCGCGTCGGCGCCGGCGGCCGCGAGGGCCTTGACCGCCGAGTGGACGTTGCCGGAGCCGTAATCGAGGACAGCGACCAAGGGGGCGTCGGTCACAGAGCGCCCTTCGTGCTGGGGATGCCGCGCACGTGCGGGTCGAGGGCCTTGGCCTGTCGGAAAGCGCGGGCGAACGCCTTGTACTCGGCCTCGGCGATGTGGTGCGGGTCGCGGCCGCCGAGCACGGTGATGTGCATCGTCAGCGCCGCGTTGTACGCGATGGCCTCGAAGGTGTGACGGACGAGGGAGCCGGTGAAGTGCCCCCCGACGAGGTGGTGCTCGTAGCCCGCGGGCTCCCCGGTGTGCACGAGGTAGGGGCGGCCGCTGATGTCCACGACGGCCTGCGCGAGCGCCTCGTCGAGCGGGACGAGGGCGTCGCCGTAGCGGGAGATGCCCGCCTTGTCGCCGAGCGCCTCGCGGATGGCCTGACCGAGCACGATCGCGACGTCCTCGACGGTGTGGTGCGCGTCGATCTCGGTGTCGCCCGACGCGCGCACCGTCAGGTCGGTGAGCGAGTGCTTCGCGAACGCCGTGAGCAGGTGGTCGAAGAACGGCACCGTGGTGTCGATGTGGCTCTGGCCGGTCCCGTCGAGATCGAGCTCGAGTTCGACGGTGGATTCGCTCGTCGCGCGGCGAAGGGAGGCCGTGCGGGGCGCGGGGCTGCTCATGCCTCCGAGTCTACCGAGCGCGCCATCGCGGCGCGGGCCGCATGACGGCCTCCCCCGCGGTCAGAGGGATGCGAGTGCCTCGAGGAAGGCCGTCGACTCGTCCTCGGTGCCCGCCGTCACGCGGAGGCTGTGCGGGATGCCGACGTCACGGATCAGGACGCCCCGGTCGTACAGCGCCTGCCAGGTGGCCGCGGGGTCCTCGACGCCGTCGAACAGGACGAAGTTCGTCCAGCTCTCGTACGGCGTGTAGCCGAGGGCCGACAGCGTGGCGGAGATGCGGTCCCGCTGGCCGACGATGTCATCGACCATCTGCAGCATCGTCGGCGCGTGTCTCAGCGCCGCCGTCGCCGCCGCCTGCGTGAGGGCGCTCAGGTGGTACGGCAGTCGCACGAGGCGCAGCGCATCGATGACGGCCGGGTCGGCCGCCAGATATCCGACGCGCGCGCCGGCGAAAGCGAACGCCTTGCTCATGGTCCGGCTCACGACGAGGCGCTCGCGGCCGGGCAGGAGGGTCAAAGCGGACCGCTCCTCGTGCGGCGCGAACTCCTGGTAGGCCTCGTCGACGATCACGATGCCGTCGGTGGCGTCGTAGACCGCCTCGACGACATCGGTGCGCAGGGGCGTGCCGGTGGGATTGTTCGGCGCGCAGAGGAAGACGACGTCGGGCTCGGCCTCGGCGACCTGCGCGGCCGCGTCGGCGGCGTCGAGCGTGTAGTCGACTCCGCGGGTCCCGGCGACGTACCGGGCGCCGGTCGCGCGGGTCAGCAGCGGGTACATCGAGTAGGTCGGCGCGAACCCGAAGGTCGTCCGCCCCGGACCCGCGAATGCCTGCAGCAGGTGCTGGAGCACTTCGTTCGAGCCGTTCGCGGCCCAGATCTGCTCGCGCGACAGCCCGTGTCCGAGATAGTCCGCGAAGCCCTCGCGCAGCTCGGTGAACTCGCGGTCGGGGTAGCGGTTGATGCTGCGCAGCGCCTGCGCGATGCTCACGATGATGTCGTCGGCGACCTCTTCGGGCACCGGGTGCGTGTTCTCGTTGACGTTGAGCGCCACCGGGAGCGGAGCCTGGGGCGCTCCGTAGGGCGTGAGGCCCCGGAGATCGTCGCGCAGCGGGAGGTCTTCCAGACGAACAGTCACCGTCCCATGGTAGGGCTCGGCGTCACTCGCCCGGCGCGTACTCCAGCGGGATGGCGACCTGCTGTCCGGCATCTAGTCGGGCGCTGCTCAGTGCGTTGAGCCGCATGATCGCGTCGACGACGTCGCGCGGGTCGGCGGTGGGGGCGACGCGCTCTGCGACGGACCACAGGGTGTCACCCGGCATCACCGTGACGGTCTCGAACGTGCCCTCAGGAGCGCTCCGCTCGCCCGAGGCGAGGGCGCCGCCGCCGGAGACGATCGCGATGCTGAGCGCGACGACGGCGGGGACCGAGGCGAGGGCGGCGAGGACGCGGCGCCCCCGCGTCGTGAGACGGAGACGGGTCGACGGGGCCGAAATGGCGGCGACGCCGGCGATGTCGATGGTGGTCATGGCTCCTCCTCAGGACTGCTGCCTCGGATGTGGAGAAGTTCGCCTCCCGCCCTCGGCCGGGAGAACCGGAGGCGAACTTCTCTTCCGAAGCTATCTTCGAACAGCTACAGTGTCAAGTGCATCCGTTCTCGGATTCTCTTCGAACGCGACACGCGAACGCTTGGCGGTGGAGAGGCCCGATACCGGATACGGTTTCGATGAACACACCCCATCACCGACCTCCGACATTCGAAGCCGAGTGCCCGGAGGCGGGTGACGAGAAGGAGCGCGAGATGAGCGAGAAGCCGCAGACCCGTCGGCGCAAGAGCCTCAGCGACAAGCAGCTGGCGATCCTCGAGGTCATCCAGCGATCCATCGCGCGGCACGGCTATCCGCCGAGCATGCGCGAGATCGGCGACGCCGTCGGGCTCAAGTCGCTCTCCAGCGTGACCCACCAGCTCAACCAGCTGGAGCTCAGCGGCTACCTGCGCCGCGACCCCGGCAAGACGCGCGCCATGGAGGTCCTCATCGACCTGCCCGGCGCCGCGACGGAGAACCCCGCCGACACGGCGCCCTCGGTCGGCGACGCGGCTCTGGTCCCCCTCGTCGGACGCATCGCCGCCGGCATCCCGATCACGGCGGAGCAGCAGGTCGAGGAGATCTTCCCGCTCCCGCGCCAGCTCGTCGGCAAGGGCGATCTGTTCATGCTCAAGGTCAGCGGCGAGTCGATGATCGACGCCGCGATCTGCGACGGCGACTGGGTCGTCGTGCGCTCCCAGGCGACGGCGGAGAACGGCGACATCGTCGCGGCGATGCTCGACGAGGAGGCGACGGTGAAGACCTTCCGCCAGCGCGACGGCCACACCTGGCTGCTCCCCCGCAACTCCGCGTTCGAGCCGATCCTCGGCGACGACGCCGTCGTGCTCGGCAAGGTCGTGGCGGTGCTGCGCGCCATCTGAGCCCGCAAGGCAGAGGCGACGCGCAGAGGCGACGCGCAGAGGCGACGCGCAGCGTCCGCTCAGACGGTCGCCTCCGCGCGGACGCGGACAGCGTGCGCGGCGCTCACGAGGTTGCGGAGCGCCGCGACGGTCTCCTCGTAGCCGCGCGTCTTGAGACCGCAGTCCGGGTTGGCCCACACCTGCCGCAGCGGCAGCCGATCCGCGGCACGCTGCAGCAGGTCGGTCACCTCGGCCACGGACGGCACCCGCGGCGAGTGGATGTCGTACGCGCCGGGCCCGATCCCGTGCGAGAAGCCGGATCGGGCGATGTCCTCGATGACGGCGCCGCGGCTGCGGGCCGCCTCGATCGAGGTGACGTCCGCGTCGAGAGCGGCGATGGCGTCGATCACAACGGCGAAGTCGGAGTAGCAGAGGTGGGTGTGCACGGCGGTCTCCGTCCGGGCTCCGCCCGTGGCGAGGCGGAAGGCGCCGACGGACCAGTCGAGGTAGCCGGGCTGGTCGGCGGCCTTCAGCGGCAGCAGCTCGCGCAGCGCCGGCTCGTCGACCTGGATGATGCGGATGCCGGCCGCCTCGAGATCGGCGATCTCGTCGCGGAGCGCGAGGGCGACCTGCGCAGCCGTGTCGGCGAGCGGCTGGTCGTCGCGGACGAAGGACCATGCGAGGATCGTGACCGGGCCGGTCAGCATCCCCTTGACGGGCTTCTCGGTCAGCGACTGGGCGTATCGCGACCAGGGCACCGTGATGGGGGCGGGGCGTGACACATCGCCCCAGAGGATCGAGGGCCGCGTCGCACGGGAGCCGTAGGACTGAACCCAGCCGTGCTGCGTGACCGCGAAGCCGTCGAGGTTCTCCGCGAAGTACTGGACCATGTCGTTGCGCTCCGGCTCCCCGTGCACGAGCACGTCGAGCCCGAGATCGAGCTGGAGGTCGATGACGCGGGAGATCTCGTCGCGGAGGAACCCGTCGTACTCCCCCGCCGTGATCTCGCCGCGGGTGAGCCGGGCGCGGGCGCGGCGGATCTCGTCGGTCTGCGGGAACGACCCGATGGTGGTCGTCGGCAGCGCCGGCAGCGGCAGCGCCTCCTCCTGCGCGGCGAGGCGGACCTCGTAGTCCTCGCGCCGGTGATCGGACGCGGTCAGCTGCGCGACGCGGGTGCGGACCGCGCCGTCCCGGACGCCGCCCGCCGTGCGCCGATCCGCCGCTGCGGCCGTCGCCGCGTCGAGCTCGGGCGCGATCGCATCCCGCCCCTCGCGCAGTCCGCGGGCGAGGGTCGCGACCTGCTGCACCTTCTGATCGGCGAAGGCGAGCCAGGACGCGAGGCGCGGGTCGAGGACCGTCTCGTCGACGACGTCGTGCGGCACGTGCTGCAGCGAGGTCGACGTGGCGACGGCCACGGGTGCGCCGAGGGCCCGCAGTTCGTCGAGCGTCGTCGCGGCGGCGGCGAGGTCGCCCCGCCAGACGTTGCGTCCGTCCACGACGCCGCCGACGAGCGTCTTGCCCGCGAGGCCCGGCACCGGCGCGGGCACGTCGCCTCGGTGCAGGTCGAGGGCGAGCGCCTCGACGGGCGCCGCCGCGAGTGCCTCCCACGCCGCGGTGGAGAGCTGGGCGTACCCGGCCGCGACGAGGATCGCAGGGCGCGTGGTCGCGGAGCCGAGCACGTCGTAGGCGCGTCGCGCGGCGTCGGCGAGCTCGGCGGGGGTCGCGCCGAGGCTCTCCGACACGAGGGCCGGCTCGTCGAGCTGCACCCAGTCGGCGCCGGCGGCCCGCAGCGTCGCGAGGAGCTCGACGTACACCGGCAGCAGGTCCTCGAGGCGATCGAGCGGGCGGAAGCCCTCCGGTGCGGCATCCGTCGCCTTGGCGAGCGCGAGCAGCGTCACGGGACCGACGACGACGGGGCGCACCGTGACGCCGTCCGCACGCGCCTCCGCGACCTGACGGGCGAACCGGTCGCTGGACAGCGCGAACACCGTCTCGGGCCCGATCTCGGGGACCAGGTAGTGGTAGTTCGTGTCGAACCACTTCGTCATCTCCAGCGCGGCACGGTCGCCCTCGCCGCGCGCGGCCGTGAAGTACGCCGTGAGGGGGATCTGCCCGTCCGCGTCGCGCAGGTCGGCGAACCGTGCCGGAAGCGCCCCGACGGTGACCGCCGCGTCGAGCACCTGGTCGTAGAAGGAGAACGACTCCGGGATCGACGAGTCGGCGCGGCCGAGGCCCAGCTCCACCAGTCGCGCGCGGGTCGCGCGGCGCAGGTCGGCGGCCGTCGTCTCGAGCTGCTCGAGCGTGAGGGCACCGGACCAGTGCTGCTCGACAGCGCGCTTGAGCTCGCGGCGGCGGCCGATGCGCGGGTATCCCAGGATCGTGCCGGTCGGGAAGGAAGCGGTCATGCGGAGAACTCCTCGGTGCGGGTGCGGACGCCGGCCTCGCGGAGGACGGCCAGCACGTTGTCATGGTTGTTGAAGGCGTAGAGGTGGATGCCGGCGGCCCCGCCGGCGAGGACGTCGCGCGCGAGCGCGGCCGCGTGCTGGATGCCGATCTCACGGCGCCCCTCGACGGTCGGCTCCACGTCGAGGGCGACCGCCAGGTCGGAGGGCAGCGCTTCGCCGGTCAGCTCGACGACACGGCGCAGTCGGCCGGGCGACGTGATCGGCATGATGCCGGGCAGGATCGGGATGGTGACGCCCGCGGCGCGTGCGACGTCGGCGAAGCCCAGGTAGTCGTGGGCGTGGAAGAACAGCTGGCTGATCGCGAACGTCGCGCCCGCGGCCTGCTTGGCCAGCAGCGCATCGATGTGCTCGAGGCGGTGCCGGGAGCGCGGGTGGCCGTTGGGGAAGGCGGCGACGGCGATCTCGACGCGGGTGCGCGGCGCCACGCGTGCGGCGCCCGGGGTGCCGGGGACGGGAGCCTCGGTGTACGGCGCGCGCTCGGCCTGCACGCGATCGATGAGCTGCACGAGCTCGGCGGCGCTGGAGAGGTCGCCGACGTACTCCTCGCCCTCCACGGCGTCGGCGGGCGGGTCGCCGCGCAGCGCGAGGAACCGCGTGATCCCGGCATCCAGGAACTCCCGGATGAGGGTCGTCGCGTCCGCGTAGCTGGATCCGACGCACGTGAGGTGTGCCAGCGGTGGGATGGAGGTCTCCCGCAGGATGTGCGTGAGCACCTCGAGGGAGCGTCCGCCGGTCGACCCGCCCGCCCCGAAGGTCACCGAGATGAACTCCGGGCCCGCGGCGGCCAGCCGCCGGATCGTCTCGTGCAGCGCGGGCAGCCCGGCGTCGGTGCGCGGCGGATAGATCTCGAAGGAGAACGGCACCGCGGCGGCGGGGGTTGCGCTCGACATGGTCTCTCCAGGGTCAGGGGCGTCGTCTCGGGCCGGTCGGCCGCGGTCGCACTTCCGTCGCGGGACGGCAGTGCATCGCGGGCGGGTGCCGGGCTCGGCTGTCGCTCCTGCCCGGCGATGACCGGGCGTCGATGGCATCACTTTACGACCGCCCGGAAGCGGCGCGCAGGCGTGTGACGCGATGTTGCACGGGGCTTACGGTGGACCCATGCCCGCAGAGATGCCCTACGGTTCCTGGCCTTCTCCGCTCACCGCCGAGCGGGCGACGTCGAGCTCCGCCCGCTACGAGGGAGCCGCGTTCGCGGGTGGTGAGATCTGGTGGGGCGAATCGCTCCCCGACGAGGGCGGGCGCACCGCGGTGCGGCGCCGCGGCGCCGACGGGGCGATCGAGAGCCTTCTGCCCGCGCCGTGGAACGCGCGCTCGCGCGTGCACGAGTACGGCGGCGGGTCCTGGGCGGCGACGGAGGAGGGGCGGCTGTTCTTCGTCGAGAAGAGCGACCAGCGGGTGTGGACCGTGCGGCCGGGTGAGGAGCCCCGCGCACTCACGCCACCGGCCGAGGACGAGGACGTCCGCTTCGGCGGTCTGCGGTGGCAGGAGGGGATCCTGCTGGCGGTCCGCGAGCGCCACGGCGACGAGCCGGTCCCCCTCCGCGACATCGTGTCGATCGACGCGCACGGGACGGTGACGAGCCTCGTGGCCGGGAGCACGTTCCTCGCGCAGCCCGCCCTGTCCCCCGGCGGCCGGCACCTGGCCTGGGTCGCGTGGGATCACCCCGACATGCCGTGGGATCGGACGCAGGTGCGCGTCGGACGACTCGAGGACGGCGTCGTGGCCGAGTGGACCGGCCTCTCGTCCGGAGAGACGGCGGCGCTGCAGCCGGAGTGGGTGTCAGCCGACGAGCTGCTCTTCACCGACGATGCGAGCGGGCGCTGGAACCTGTCGCGGGTGCGTCTGGACGCCGATCTGGATGCGGATGCCGTCTTCCCGGCGGACGCCGACACCGGCGGGCCCCTATGGGTGCTCGGCGTGCGGTGGTACGCGCCGCTCCGCGACGGCGGCGTCCTGGCGGTGCAGACCCAGGGGAGCGACCGTCTGGTCCTGATCGGCGCCGACGGCACGGCATCCCCCGTCGATCTTCCCGCGACGACGCGTCTCGTCGTGGAGGCGTGCGACGGCGTCCGCGCACTGGTCTCGGGTGCCGGCGCCGACGGGAGCGGCATCTGGCTGATCGGCGCATCGGGCACCGTCGAACGTGTCACGCCCGCAGCAGGCGGGCTCGCGGCGGAGTGGTACCCCGCGGGGCGACCCGTCACCTTCGCGGGTCCGCGCGGCGACGTGCACGCGTTCGACTTCCCGCCGACGAACCCCGAGGTCAGGGCGCCGGCGGAGGAGCTCCCGCCGTACATCGTGTTCGTGCACAGCGGCCCGACCTCGCACGTCGGCGGTGTCGCGGACGGCAAGATCGCCTACTTCACGAGCCGCGGCATCGGCGTGCTCGATGTCAACTACGGCGGGTCCACCGGCTACGGGCGCGCGTACCGCGAGCGGCTGCGGGGACAGTGGGGCGTCGTGGATGTCGATGACGTCGCCGCCGCGGCGGCCGGTCTCGTGGCGGAGGGCCGCGCCGACGCGCGACGCCTCGCCATCGAGGGCGGCTCGGCCGGCGGATGGACCGTGCTCGCCGCACTCGTGGGCACCGACGTCTTCCACGCGGGCATCTCCCGCTACGGGGTGGGCGACGCGCGTGCCCTCGCCGCGGACACGCACGACTTCGAGGCCCGCTACCTCGACGGTCTCATCGGACCGCTGCCGGAGGCCGAGTCGGTGTACATCGAGCGGTCCCCGCTCGGCCGTCCGGACCGGTTCCGCGTCCCTCTCCTGCTGCTGCAGGGGGCGGAGGATGCCGTCGTCCCGCCGACGCAGGCGGAGGCGATCCGTGCGGCGCTGGCGGCGCGGGGCGTCCCGCACGCGTACGTCCTGTACGAGGGCGAGGGCCATGGCTTCCGCCGCGCCGACACGATGGTCCACGCGCTCGCGACGGAGCTGGCCTTCGTCGGCCAGGTGTTCGGCTTCGCGACGCCGGGCGTGGATCCGGTCGCGCTCAGCTGAGCGCGTATGGCGCGAGCTGCGAGGCGAGGTGCTCGGAGACGTGCGCATGCACGGCCGTGCCCTCCTCCTCGTGGCGCGTCGAGATGATGTGCCCGCTCTCGTGGACGGCGTTGATGAGGTCGCCGCGCTCGTACGGCACGAGCGCGCGCACCTCGACGGCGGGCAGCGGCAGCGCCTCCTCGATCGCGGCGCGCAGCTCGGCGATGCCCTCACCGGTCCGTGACGAGGCGAACAGGGCGCCGGGCTCCAGCCCACGCAGCACGAGCCGCGTGTCCGGGTCGACGAGATCGGCCTTGTTGAAGACGACGATCTCGCGCGTGGATCGCGCGCCCACATCGCCCATCACATCGCGCACGGTGAGCAGCTGGGCGGCGGGATCGGGATGGGATCCGTCGACGACGTGCACGATGACGTCGGCGTCGGCGACCTCCTCGAGCGTCGAGCGGAACGCCTCGACGAGCTGGTGCGGCAGGTTCCGGACGAAGCCGACGGTGTCGGTGAGCGTGTACACGCGGCCGTCGGCGGCCTCCGCGCGGCGGACAGTCGCATCCAGGGTCGCGAACAGCGCGTTCTCGACGAGGACGCCCGCGCTCGTCAGCCGGTTCAGGAGGCTCGACTTGCCGGCGTTGGTGTAGCCGGCGATCGCCACGGAGGGGATCGTGTTGCGCTTGCGGTCGGCGCGCTTGGCTTCGCGGGCCGGACCGAAGTCGCGGATCTGGCGGCGCAGCAGCGCCATCTTCGTGCGGATGCGGCGACGATCCAGCTCGATCTTCGTCTCACCGGGGCCGCGCGAGCCCATGCCCGCACCGCCGGCGCCGACCTGGCCACCGGCCTGGCGGCTCATCGAATCACCCCAGCCGCGCAGGCGCGGCAGGAGGTACTCGAGCTGTGCGAGCTCGACCTGCGCCTTGCCCTCGCGACTCTTGGCGTGCTGGCTGAAGATGTCGAGGATGACGGTGGTCCGGTCGATGACCTTGACCTTCACGACGTCCTCGAGCGCACGGCGCTGGCTCGGGGCGAGCTCGGTGTCGGCGATCACGGTGTCGGCGCCGACGGCTGCCACGAGGTCGCGCAGCTCGGAGGCCTTGCCGCGGCCGATGTAGGTCGCCGGGTCGGGATGCGGGCGGCGCTGCAGCACGCCGTCGAGCACGACGGCGCCCGCGGTCTCGGCGAGGGCGGACAGCTCGCGCAGCGAGTTCTCGGCATCCTCCTGCGACCCCTGCGGGTACACGCCCACCAGCACGACGTTCTCCAGCCGCAGCTGCCGGTACTCGACCTCGGTGACGTCCTCGAGCTCGGTGGACAGCCCAGGGACGCGGCGGAGCGCGGCGCGCTCCTCACGGTCCCACTGCTCGCCGTCGCTGTCGCCGTAGGTGACCGTCGCGGCATCCTGCAGCGCCTGCGCGCCACCGAACACGCGCACCGCGGATCGCGCGTCGGCGCGCGCCAGCACACGATCCACCGGGTCCACCGGCGTCTCGTCCGTGCTCTGGGGTGTCATGGCGTCTGTCATATCGTCCTTCCGAGGGCGGCCTCGCGGTCCACCCGTGCACTCTAGCCTCCCCCGCCGGGCGGCTCCTCCGCTACGCTCGTCACCGTGGGGAGCGATCATTACTTCAGCGCGACCCCGTCCAGTGCCGAGAACCTCCGGCGCATCCGCGTGACCCTCGCGGGCCGTCCGATGGAGGTCGAGACCGCAGGGGGCGTCTTCAGCCCCGAGCACGTCGACGGCGGGACGGGCGTCCTCTTGGCGAACACGCCGCCGCCGCCGGCCGGCGGTCACCTGCTCGACCTCGGAAGCGGATGGGGTCCCATTGCGCTGTCACTCGCGCTGGAAGCCCCGCACGCGACCGTGTGGGCCGTCGATGTCAACGAGCGTGCTCTCGACCTCGTACGGCGCAACGCCGTGTCCCTCGGGCTCGACAATGTCAACGCCGTGCTCCCCGAGGATGTTCCCGACGACGTCTCGTTCCGCACCATCCGATCGAACCCGCCCATCCGCGTCGGGAAGAACGAACTGCACGGGCTGCTCGAACGGTGGATCCCGCGCCTCGACGAACGAAGCGACGCGTGGCTCGTCGTGCAGCGGAACCTGGGCTCGGACTCGCTGCAGCGCTGGCTCGCGGCGACGTTCGAGAAGGGCTACTCGGTCTCGCGCGCAGCAACGGGTCGTGGTTTCCGCGTGCTGCGCGTGCGCCGGCACGGCACGCCGGCCACGGCGCCGATCGACCTGCCCTGAGGCGGCGGCCGCTCAGGCCAGCGCGACCTCGCCGCTGAAGACGAGCGCGGCGGGGCCGGAGAGCAGGACGTGCTCGCCGTCCTCGTGCGTCACGACGCGGACGCCGAGGCGCCCGCCGGGAACGTCGACCGTCCACCGCTCGGGGGCTCCGGCGCCGGCCCAATGCCGCACGGCGAGTGCGGAGGCTGCGACACCGGTGCCGCAGGAGAGCGTCTCGCCGACGCCCCGCTCGAACACCCGCATCGTGATGGCGCCGACGCCGTCCCGCACGAGCGGGTCGGCGGGCACGACGAACTCGACGTTCGCGCCGGCCCTCGGAACGGGGTCGAGCACGGGCTGGACCGTCAGGTCGAGACCCTCGAGCTCGGCGATCGTGTGCAGCGCCACGACGACGTGCGGGTTGCCCACGTCGATGCCCTGGCCGGGGCGGGCGACGGACAGACCGCGCGCGCGGACCAGAACGTCGGCGTCGTCGGGACGCCAGATGCCCAGGTCGACTTCGAAGCCGGTGTCGACGCGGGTCACGGTCTTGACGCCCGCGCGCGTCCCGATGCGCAGCACCTCATCGCCGTCGAGGGATGCGAGGCCCGCGTCGACGAGGTACTTCGCGAACACGCGGATGCCGTTGCCGCACATCTCCGCGGCCGACCCGTCGGCGTTGCGGTAGTCCATGAACCACTCCGCGTCCGGCGTGCTCGCACCTTCGGGGAGGGCGGCCGAGCGCACGACGCGCAGCGTGCCGTCGGCGCCGATCCCGAACCGCCGGTCGCAGAGGGCCGCGACCTGATCATCGCTCAGCGCGAGCGCTCCGTCGGGGTCTGCGACGATGACGAAGTCGTTGCCGGTCCCCTGGCCCTTCGTGAACGGGATGGTCTGCGGCATCCCGCCAGTCTAGATCGTGGCGCCGGCGGCCGGCCGCGGGCGGGGCACAACCCGGGTCGGTCAGACCGCCCCGTCGATGAGCGCGGCGGGGTCGGTGTCGGGACCGACCCACACGATGCCGGGGTACCGCTTGAACCACGACACCTGGCGGCGCGCGTAGCGCCGGGTCAGCGCCTGCGTCTCGGCGATCGCCTCGTCCTGGGTCTTCTCGCCCGCCAGTTGAGCGACCGCCTGCGCATACCCGATCGCGCGGCGGGACGTGAGTCCGTCGTCGAGGCCGTCGGCGCGGAGCCCCGCCACCTCGTCGAGCAGCCCGCCTGTCCACATCCGCTCGACGCGGGCGTCGAGGCGGGCGACGAGCTCGGCGCGGTCGACGTGGACCCCGATGATCGAGGTCGGCTCGTGCCACAGCACGGGCGCGGCGGGAAGCGCGGCGCCGTGCGTGTCCTCCCCCTGCAGCACGACCTCGAGCGCGCGGACGATCCGCCGGCCGTTCCGCGGGTCGACCCGCTCGGCGGTCGCGGGGTCGAGGTCGCGCAGTCGGCCGAGCAGCGACCCCGGACCGCGCTCGGCGAGCTCCTGCTCCAGCTCGGCGCGCAGGGTGTCGTCGCGCGGCGGGAACCGGAAGTCGTACAGGACGCTCGAGACGTACAGCCCCGAGCCGCCGACGAGGATCGCGTCCGCTCCCCGCGACATGATCCGCTCGATCGCGGCCCGCGCCTGCGCCTGGTAGGCCGCGACGGCGGCTTCGTCGGTCACGGCGAGCACGTCGAAGAGATGGTGCGGGATGCCGCGGCGCTCGGCCTCGGGAAGCTTCGCGGTGCCGATGTCCATGCCGCGGTACAGCTGCATGGCATCCGCGTTGACGATCTCCGCTCCCCCGCCGCGGCGGGCCAGCTCCTCCGCGAGGCGCAGCGACAGCGCCGTCTTGCCGGTGCCGGTTGCCCCGACGAGGGCCCAGAGGCGCGGGGCGGTCACTGTCCGATGCGCAGCGTGGGCAGTCCCAGCGACACGGCGCGCGGGGCACCGGTCTGGGCCGCCGGGGCCGGCACGCCGCAGGACTCGGCCTGAGCGCGGTCCCACGCGTCGCCGGCGCGCGTCGGACGGATGCGCAGCGGGGCGCCGTCGGTGCTGTCGGCGAGGAGATGGAACGGCGCGGCGTGCGTCACGACGACCGACACGATGTCGCCGGGGCGAGGCGTCCGCGAGCCTACGGGGAGCTCGAAGTGCACGAGACGGTTGTCCTCGGCGCGGCCCGTGAGGCGGTGCGTCGCGGCATCCTTCTTGCCCTCGCCGGTGGAGACGAGCACCTGCAGTTCGCGGCCGACCTGTTTCTGGTTCTCCTCCAGCGAGATGCGCTCCTGCAGGGCGATGAGCCGCTCGTAGCGCTCCTGCACGACGGCCTTGGGGACCTGGTCGGGCATCGTCGCGGCGGGAGTGCCCTCGCGGATCGAGTACTGGAACGTGAAGGCGCTCGCGAAGCGGGCCTGCTCGACGACGCGGAGGGTGTCCTCGAAGTCGGCATCCGTCTCGCCCGGGAACCCGACGATGATGTCCGTCGAGATCGCCGCGTGCGGGATGCGCTCGCGCACGCGGTCGAGGATGCCGAGGAACTTCTCGCTGCGGTAGGACCGACGCATCGCCTTCAGGATGCTGTCCGAGCCGGACTGCAGCGGCATGTGCAGCTGCGGCATGACGGCGGGCGTCTCGGCCATCGCGTCGATCACGTCGTCCGTGAACGCGGCGGGATGCGGGCTCGTGAAGCGGATGCGCTCGAGCCCGGGGATCTCGCCCGCGGCGCGCAGGAGCTTGCCGAACGCCTGCCGGTCGCCGAACTCGACGCCGTAGCTGTTCACGTTCTGGCCGAGGAGGGTCACCTCGAGGGCGCCGTCGTCGACGAGGAGGCGGATCTCGCTGAGGATGTCGCCCGGGCGGCGATCCTTCTCCTTGCCGCGCAGGCTCGGCACGATGCAGAAGGTGCAGGTGTTGTTGCAGCCGACCGAGATCGAGACCCAGCCGCTGTAGATCGAGTCGCGCTTGGTCGGCAGCGTCGAGGGGAACACCTCGAGCGACTCGAGGATCTCCAGCGCCGCGTCGCCGTTGTGCCGTGCCCGCTCGAGCAGGCTCGGCAGGGAGCCCATGTTGTGCGTGCCGAACACGACATCGACCCACGGCGCCTTGTCGAGGACGGCATCCTTGTCCATCTGGGCGAGGCAGCCGCCCACCGCGATCTGCATGCCCTCGTGCTTGTCCTTGCGGGACTTGAGATGCCCGAGCGTGCCGTAGAGCTTGCCGGCGGCGTTGTCGCGGACGGCGCACGTGTTGATGACGACGACGTCGGCCTCGGCGCCCGCCTCGGCGAGGACGTAGCCCGCGCTCTCCAGCGAACCGGACAGTCGCTCGGAGTCGTGCACGTTCATCTGACACCCGAACGTGCGTACCTCGTAGGTGCGGGCGCGGCCGTCGGCGGCGTGCGCGGCGACCGAGGGCGCGATGAGGGTCGGCGAGGAGGACGGGGAAGTCATGATGGACACATTCTACGAGCCGGGACGGCGCGGGCTCTGTTCAGCGGATGCGGAGGCGCGTGCGCACGGCCGACAGCACGGTGCAGACGGCCGCCAGCGCGACGAGCACCACGACCACGAACCATGCCGGGACCGCCCAGTCGCCGATGCTCAGATCCAGCCCGTACACCGCGCGCAAGGCCTCTCGGGCATCGGGGACATCGGCCGTCATCTGCGCCAGGGTATCGCCGGCGAACTCCCGGCGCAGCAGCATCCCGGCCTGCGCGAACGGCAGGGCAGCGACGACGGATGCGACCCCGTCGGGGAAGACTCCGATCGGGATGTACGCGGCGGCGATGAAGCCGAGGATGGTGCCGACGATCGTGGCGAGTCCGGAGAAGGCGCCGTTCGTGCGCACGAACGACACGATGAGCGCGGACAGCGCCGTGAAGGAGACGCACGCCAGGAGGACGATCGCGAGGCTCCGGAGGATCGCGGGTACGGTCAGCCAGGTGCCACGGATCAGGCCGAGATACAGGATGCTGATCACCAGCACGAGGACCGACAGCAGCACCGCCACCAGCACCGCCGACAGCAGGTAGCCGAGGACGAGCTGGCCGCGGCGCAGCGGCGCCACGAGGAAGTCGCGGAACCGGCCGGACTGATCGTCGTCCACCAGCACCGCCAGCCCGCCGAGCCCCGTCGTGACGGTCGTGATGAGGACGATGCCCGCGAACATCCAACTGTCGACGAAGGCTTGCACCTCGCCCGTGGAGGCGCCGGGAAGAGACCCGGCCAGGTCGGAGGTCTGCAGGTTCCCGAGGAACAGCGTGTAGAGCGCGAAGAGGATGACGGCGCCCAGCAGGGAGAAGAAGACGTTGAGGCGGTCGCGGAAGAAGAGGCGCAGGTTGCGCCCGACGATCGCGGCGACCACGTTCATGCGGCCGCGTCCTGATCGGCCGGGCGCCCGGTGAGCGCGAGGAAGACGTCGTCCATGCGGCCGTGCCGGAACTCGAAATCGCGGACGTGGTCGCCGTGCGCGGCGAGGAGCGCCCGCGCCGCGTCGGCGTCCGGCACCGCGACGGCGACGACGTCGCCCTCGCGCACCGGGTCGGCCCCCGCCGCGCGGCTGAGCTCCAGGAGGGCGTCCGCGTCGTCGGTCGTGACGGTCAGGGTGCTGCGGCTGTACTGCGCGCGCAGACGGGCCGGCGTGTCATCGGCGATGATCCGGCCGTCGTCGATGACGCAGACGCGCGCCGCCTCCTCCGTCTCCTCCAGGTAGTGCGTCGTCAGGAACACAGTGAAGTCGGTGCGCGCGCTGAGCTCGTGCAGGGTCGACCAGACGAGGGCGCGGCTGGCGGGGTCGAGTCCCGCCGTCGGTTCGTCGAGGAAGAGCACCGCGGGCTCCGGGAGCAGGGCGCGCGCGATGTCGACGCGTCGCTTCTGGCCGCCGGAGAGCACGCCGTACCGGCGGTCGAGGAACTCCTCCAGGCCGATGAGCTGGGCGACCTCGCGGATCCGCTGGTCGAGCGCGCCGCCGTGCACGTGGGAGAGCCGGCCACGGAGGCGGAGGTTCTCCCGCGCGGTCAGCAGCGGGTCCAGGAGCGAGTCCTGGAAGACGACCCCGATGGACTCGCGGACCTGACCCCCCTCACGGCGCACGTCGTGCCCGTTCACGACCACCTCACCGGCGTCGAAGGGCAGGATCGTCGTCAGGCAGCCGATCGTCGTCGACTTGCCCGCGCCGTTGGTGCCGACGAAGGCGAACACGCCCCCGTCGGGCACCGTGAAGGAGATGTCGTCGACGGCGACCTTCGCGCGGTAGCGCTTCGTGAGCCCCTGCACCTCGATCGCCACGGCATCCTCCGCTCGTCGGGCCCGATCCTAGCGAGGTATCCGCGGCGCCGCCGCGTCCCTGCCCGTCACTCGAAGCGGACGCGGCTCTTGGGGCTCGCGCGCTCGTCCAGAGCCTGGCGTGCCGCGCTCAGCGCGGTCGAGCCGTAGCCGCGCCGCGCGAGCTGACCGGAGAGGCGACGCAGCGCGACGTCGCGTTCGAGGGAGTCCATCGAGCCGGCCTTGGCACGCGCGAACTCGAGGGCGCGTTCGGCCTCGTCGTCCGGCAGCGACTCGAGGGCGATGTCGATGACGTCACGCCCGATCCCCCGCTGGGACAGCGTCTGCGCGATCGCCTGCCGACCCTGCCCCTTGCGGGAGACGGCCTTGTGGATCAGCTGCTCGGCGAGGGCTTCGTCGTCCAGGTACCCATGCGCGACGAAGCGGTCGAGCAATGCCGCGACGACGTCGTCGTCCAGGTCGTGCTCCCGGAGCGCGGAGCGGGCCTCACGGATCGAGAGCGAGCGGGTGCGGAGCTTCTTCAGGAGCACCTTCTCCGCGCGTGCGAGCGCGTCGGCTGCGGCAGAGTCGTCGTCGACCGCGGGCGCCGGCGGTTCTTCCGCCACCCAGGTCGGGTGCCACTCCGGCGTCTGCGGCCCGGGGCCGTTGTCGACGCCGGGCCGGTGGCGCACTGGCGCCGTGTCCGCACCCGTCGCCCCGCCGAAGAGCGGGATGACGGGGGCGAGCGTCTCGTCGTCGCGCTCGCCCCCGTTGTCCGAACGCATGATCAGGCGGGGCGGCGGGCGGCCAGCTCGTCGGACTCTTCGACGACCTTGGGCTGTCCGATGCCGAGCTTCTGCTTGATCTTCGTCTCGATGTCGGCGGCGATATCGGCGTTCTTGATCAGGAAGTTGCGCGCATTCTCCTTGCCCTGACCGAGCTGCTCACCGTCGTACGTGTACCAGGCACCGGACTTCTTGACGATGGCGTGCTCGACGCCGAAGTCGATGAGGCTGCCCTCGCGCGAGATGCCGACGCCGTACAGGATGTCGAACTCGGCCTGCTTGAAGGGCGGCGCCATCTTGTTCTTCACGACCTTGACGCGGGTGCGGTTTCCGACCGCGTCCGTCCCGTCCTTGAGGGTCTCGATGCGGCGGATGTCGAGGCGGACCGAGGCGTAGAACTTCAGCGCCTTGCCGCCGGCGGTGGTCTCCGGCGAACCGAAGAACACGCCGATCTTCTCGCGCAGCTGGTTGATGAAGATCATCGTCGTGTTCGTCTGGTTGAGTCCACCGGTCAGCTTGCGGAGCGCCTGCGACATGAGGCGAGCCTGCAGGCCGACGTGGGAGTCGCCCATCTCGCCCTCGATCTCGGCCTTGGGCACGAGTGCGGCGACCGAGTCGATCACGATGAGGTCGATCGCGCCGGAGCGGACGAGCATGTCGGCGATCTCGAGCGCCTGCTCGCCCGTGTCGGGCTGCGACACGAGCAGCGCGTCGATGTCGACGCCGAGCTTCTGTGCGTAGTCGGGGTCGAGGGCGTGCTCCGCGTCGATGAACGCGGCGATGCCGCCGGCGCGCTGGGCGTTCGCGATCGCGTGCAGCGTGAGCGTCGTCTTACCGGAGGACTCCGGTCCGTAGATCTCGACGATGCGGCCGCGCGGGAGCCCGCCGATGCCGAGGGCGACATCGAGGGCGATCGACCCGGTGGGGACGACCTCGACGGGGGCGCGGTCGTCGCTGCCGAGGCGCATCACCGAGCCCTTCCCGAACTGCCGGTCGATCTGGGCGAGGGCCGATTCGAGGGCCTTCTCGCGGTCAACTGCTGAGGGCATGGCGTGCTCCTTATGCTCGCGTTCCGTCGCCTATAGGCTGTCGCGCTCGCCCCGGCGGGGTGATGCTGCGACAAGGCATGTGGTGTCTGTCTGACGTCTCCCACGCTACGAAGGACCTCCGACATCCGTCGGCTGAACCCTCGCATCGAGGAAGACGCTTCCACGACACCTCTTGTGCAGGAGACTACGCGGAAATCGAACAGAGCTTCGATGACACGCCGCGTGTCGGAACCCGATCTCCGGGTCAGCGGCCGCGCGGATCCAGCCGACCGACGCCGTGCCGCCGCGCGGCGGGCACATCCATCTCGCCGCAGAGCGCGAGCCACACGTCGCGGGCGGGGACACCGTCCTTCAGCGCTTCGCGCGGCGTGCGGTTCTCCAGGGCGACGAGGCTCAAGTCGTCGACGAGCGTCGCGCCGCGCGCGCCGAACTCATCCTCGACGGCGCGATGGAACTCGCTCAAGCGCATGCGTACAGTGCCGGCTCAGCGCAGGGAGAGCTCGGGCTGGACCTCGTCCAGCGAAGCGATGTCGTCCGGGACGACGTCGGAGAACGTGTGCAGCCCCTCGAGCACCGAGATGCGGTCGCCGACCTCACGCATGATCGTGGAGATGGGCACATCGAGGGCGTCCGCCACGGCGGCCAGGATCTCGCTCGAGGCTTCCTTCTGTCCACGCTCGACTTCGCTGAGGTAGCCGAGCGCCACGCTCGCGCGACCTGCGACCTGTCGCAGGGTGCGGCCCTTCTGCAGGCGGAAGTCGCGCAGGACATCGCCGATCTCTTGACGAACCAGGATCATGTCGGGCCCCCTCCTTCGATCTTCCGCGTCCCCGAGGGGATCACGCTACCTCACTTGCCAGTCACCCTAGACCCGCAGCGCTGGGGAATGGGTGGGAATCACTGATACGTAACGGAGCTGAAACCACGGGTATTCCCGCCCGTCACAGCTCTTCCGTCACGCCGCGGTCGCTCACAGCGCGTCCAGTGCCAGTCGGAGGGCGCGGGCGGCGGCCTCGGCGCGGATGGCCTCCCGGTCCCCGCCGAGCTGGAAGGACTCCACACGCGACCCCAGCGGCGTCGAGATGGCGATGTGCACGGTGCCCACGGGCTGACCATCCGGCGACAGCGGACCGGCGATGCCGGTCGTCGCGATGCCGACATCGGCGGGGATGCCGTCGCGGCCGACCGCGCGGCGCACGCCGTCGGCCATCTGCCGCGCAACGCGCGGGTGGACGGGTCCGTGCGCCTCGAGCAGCGTGGCATCCACGCCCAGCAGCGACTCCTTCACATCGGTCGCATACGCGACGATGCCGCCGCGGACGACGGCGGAAGCGCCCGCGACCGAGACGAGGGACGACACGACGAGCCCGCCGGTGAGCGACTCGGCGACACCCACCGACCAGCCGAGGTCCTTGAGGCGGGCGACGAGGCGCTCCGGCTCGGTGCGCCGGCTCGGGGAGACGAGCGTGGATTCGAGGTCCTCGGGCAGTGAGCTGGGCGGCTGGTGCGTCATGCGCGCACCTCGCCGCGGGAGCCGTCCCGCGCGGCGCGGATCGCCGTCAGCACGTAGTCGAGGCCGCTCGCGACGGTGAGCACGACGGCGATGGTCATGGCGATCGCGTTGACGATGTGGATCCACTCCCCCACGACCGTCCACAGGGGCAGGAGGGCGAGGGAGAGCGCGACGGCCTGGGCCACGGTCTTGAGCTTGCCCATCCACGCGGCGGCGACGACGTGGTCACCCGCGACGATGAGCCGGTGCACGGTGATGCCGACCTCGCGGACGAGCACGAGGATCGTGATCCACCAGGGCAGCTCGCCGAGGATGGACAGGCACACGAACGCGCAGCCGGTGAGCGCTTTGTCCGCGATCGGGTCCAAGAGCTTGCCGAGGTCCGTGACGATGTCGTGGCGGCGGGCCAGGTAGCCGTCGATCCCGTCTGTCGCGATCGCCACGATGAACAGGACCGCCGCGCCCCAGCGCAGCGCGCCATCGGCGCCGGCATCGGCCAGCAGCATCCAGACGAAGATCGGGGCGCACAGGATGCGCACGATCGTGATCGCGTTCGGGAGCTGCCTCGGGATCGCCACAGACCGAGCCTAGTCGCGTCAGTCGCGGCCGGTGAGGCCCCAGGCGTCCTCGTCGCCGCGGTCCTCCTCGACGACCTCGTAGCCGTGGAACTGCGCGTCGACGGCGTTCGGACCGTAGGGGTCTGTCGCCGTGCCCGCGGCGGATGCCGGCGGCTCGTCGCCGCGCAGCCGCGCGAGCACGGCAGGCAGCTCGTCGGGGGTCACCAGCACGTCGCGGGCCTTGGAGCCCTCGGAGGGCCCGACGATCTCCCGCGACTCGAGCAGGTCCATGAGGCGCCCGGCCTTCGCGAAGCCGACGCGGAGCTTGCGCTGCAGCATCGAGGTCGAGCCGAACTGCGTCGAGATGATCTGCTCGGCAGCCGCGAGGAGCAGCTCGAGGTCGTCGCCGATGTCGGCGTCGATATCCTTCTTCTCCGCGACGGCCGCGACGTCGGAGCGGTACTGGGGACGCTCCTGACCCTTGACGTGGGAGACGACCCGCTCGATCTCGGCCTCGCTCACCCAGGCGCCCTGCACGCGGATCGCCTTGGAGGCGCCCATCGGCAGGAACAGCCCGTCGCCCTGCCCGATGAGCCGGTCGGCGCCGGGCTGGTCGAGGATGACGCGGGAGTCCGTGACGCTCGTCACGGCGAACGCGAGCCGCGAGGGCACGTTGGCCTTGATGAGGCCCGTGACCACGTCGACGGAGGGACGCTGGGTCGCGAGCACCAGGTGGATGCCGCTGGCCCGGGCGAGCTGCGTGATGCGGACGATCGAGTCCTCGACGTCGCGCGGCGCGACCATCATGAGGTCGGCGAGCTCGTCCACGACGACGAGGAGGTACGGGTAGGGCTTCAGCACGCGTTCGCTGCCGACCGGCAGGTTGATCTCCCCCGCGACGACGGCGCGGTTGAAGTCGTCGATGTGCCGGTAGCCGAACGACGCGAGGTCGTCGTACCGCATGTCCATCTCCTTCACGACCCACTGCAGCGCCTCGGCGGCCTTCTTGGGGTTCGTGATGATGGGGGTGATGAGGTGCGGGACGCCGGCGTAGCTCGTGAGCTCGACGCGCTTGGGGTCGATGAGCACCATGCGCACGTCGGCGGGCTTCGCCCGCATCAGCAGGCTCGTGATCATGGAGTTCACGAAGCTCGACTTGCCGGAGCCGGTGGAGCCCGCCACGAGGAGGTGGGGCATCTTCGCGAGGTTCGCGATGACGTAGCCGCCGCCGACGTCCTTGCCGACGCCGATCGTCATGGGATGCGTCTGGGCGCCCGCGGCCGGCGAGCGCAGCACGTCGCCGAGCGTGACGATCTCCCGGTCGAGGTTCGGGATCTCCACGCCGATGGCGCTCTTGCCGGGGATCGGCGCGAGGATCCGCACCTCATTGGAGGCGACGGCGTAGGCGATGTTGTTGGTGAGCGCCGTGATGCGCTCGACCTTGACGCCGGAGCCGAGGGCGATCTCGTACTGCGTCACGGTCGGGCCGCGCGAGAAGCCGGTGACACGGGCGTCGACGGAGAACTGCTCGAAGACGCCCATGATGGCGCGGACCATCTGGTCGTTCGTCTCGGAGCGCGCCTTGTGGGGCGTGCCCTCGGCGAGCGTCGAGACCGACGGCAGGCGGTACGGAGCGGCCGGCGGACGCCCGTCGTGGTCGCCGCCCAGGCCGCTCAAGCCCGGCAGGAGCCCGTCGTCGACGATCTCCTGCGTGTCCTCGCGGATCGCGGTGTCGGCCTTCCCGGCGGCGCGCTTCGCCCCGGCGACGACGGCCGGGTCGATGATCTCGGTCGGTGCGTCCGGCGCGGGTGTCGGCACCGTGACCGCCGTCTCGAAGGCGCCGGGGCCGGAGCCGTCCAGCAGCGCGGTGAGATCGTCGGAGCCGAGGTGGGCGTCGTCGACCTCTTCGCGGCCGGACTTGTTCCGCCGCCACCACGGCAGGCTGTCGCCGGCATCCTTGTCCGCGTCGGGCGTGCACGCGACCGTCGACGCGTCGGCGGGCACGCGCTCCGTGCCGAACATCCACGCGTAGAGGTCGCCGAGGCGCGCGCCGATGCGGTTCGGCGGGGTCTTGGTGAGGATCAGGATGCTGAGCACGCTCAGCAGGCCCAGCACGATTCCGGCGCCGATGTTCGTGAGGAGCATCGCGAGCGGCTCGCCGATCATCCAGCCGAACAGGCCGCCGGCCTCGCTCAGCGCCGGCAGGCCGGACTTCGGCTGCGGGCGACCGCCGAGCACGTGGCAGAAGCCCGCGATGGTGAGGATGAAGAGGCCGAAGCCGATGCCGATGCGGCCGTTGTCGTGCACGGACGGCGGGTGGCGGAACAACCAGCCGGCGAGGAAGAGCAGCAGGACGGGCAGGATGAACGCCTCGCGGCCGACGAGCGCCCCGACCGAGAACGCGCTGATCGTCGTGCCGACCTCGGTGCCGATCAGGAACCACTCCACGACGCCGCCGACGATCGCGAGGAGGACGAGGACGAACGGGAACCCGTCGCGGCGCTGATCCTTCTCGAGCGTCTCCGGCCCGAACGTGCGGAACACGCCGCCGGTGGCGTGCGCGAGGCCCATCCAGGCGCGGGCGAGGGCGGGCGGCTTCTCCGGCTCGTCGACGTAGCGCTTGGGGGCGGGCGCCGCCTTCGGCGCGCGCGAAGAGGAGCCCTTCGCGGACGCGCGCGGGCTCGCGGTCGGACTGCTGCTCCTGGCCATCCCCCCACGGTAGGCCGCATGGTGCGCGATCCCGCGGATTGACGCGGCTGTTCGGCGCGAAGGGCCGGTCGCCGATCGTGCGGCGCGGGGGTCAGCGCAGGAGCTTGACCATGGTGTCGCGCCCGAATCCGCTCTGCGTGACGGCGAAGCCCTCCGAGCGGTAGAGGGTCTGGGCGAAGTTGCCGCGCTCCACCGACAGGCTGATCCGGCCGTGCCCGTCCGCCCGCGCCTGTTCGCACAGCCGCTGCAGCAGCGTCCGGCCGACGCCGTGGGCGCGCCAGATCGGCCGCACGCCGATGATCAGCTCCGGCACCCCGGTCGCGAGGTACCCGAGACCGGGGTCGGTGCGCGGCAGGACGCGGTACCACGCCGCGCCGACCGGCTCATCCTGCTCGTCGATCGCGACGATGCCGGCATCCCCCGACCGCATCCATCCGGCGATGTACCGACTGTGGTCGGGGTGCGTGAGGATCTCGTGCCGCGGCCGCACCCCGCCCTGCCGCCAGTTCGCCGCCTCCACGACCATGTCGGCCAGGAATGCGCCGTCGGCCTGCACGGCGGGGCGGGTGCGGAAGGACATCGGCGGAGGCCCGGGTCAGGCTTCGATGACGAGCGGCACGATCATCGGTCGGCGGCGCAGCGCCTGGTTGACCCAGCGGCCGATCGTGCGGCGGACGACCTGCGACAGCGCATGCGTGTCGCGGACGCCGGACTGCGCGGCCTCGGCGAGCGCGGCGGCGATCTTGGGCTTGACCGAGTCGAACACGGCGTCGTCCTCCGCGAACCCGCGGGCGTGGATCTCGGGACCCGTGATGATGCGGCCGGTCGCGGCATCCACCACGACGATGACGGAGATGAAGCCCTCCTCGCCGAGGATGCGACGGTCCTTCAGATCGGCATCCGTGATCTCGCCGACCGTCGAGCCGTCGACGTACACGAACCCGAGGTCGAGCTGCCCGACGACCTCCGCGTGACCGTCCTTGAGATCGACGACGGTGCCGTTCTCGCCGATGATCGTGCGCTCGGCGGGGATGCCGGTGTCCTGGGCGAGCTTGGCGTTCGCGATCAGGTGGCGGTACTCGCCGTGCACGGGCAGGACGTTGCGGGGCTTGAGGATGTTGTAGCAGTACAGCAGCTCGCCGGCGGCGGCGTGGCCCGAGACGTGCACCTTGGCGTTGCCCTTGTGCACGACGTTCGCGCCGAGCTTGGTGAGCCCGTCGATGACGCGGTACACCGCGTTCTCGTTGCCCGGGATGAGGCTCGAGGCGAGGATGACGGTGTCACCGGGGCCCGGCTCGATCGCGTGGTCGAGGTTCGCCATCCGCGACAGCACGGCCATCGGCTCGCCCTGCGAGCCCGTGGACATGTAGACGATCCGGTCGTCGGGGAGGTCCTTGGCCTTCTTGTAGTCGATGAGCACGCCATCCGGCACCTTCAGGTAGCCGAGGTCCTCGGCGATCGTCATGTTGCGCACCATGCTGCGGCCGAGGAACGCGACGCGGCGGCCGTTCTCGGCGGCGGCGTCGATGACCTGCTGCACGCGGTGGACGTGGCTGGAGAAGCTCGCGACGATGACGCGGCGCGGGGCCTTGGCGATCACCTGATCCAGGACCGGGCCGATGGCGCGCTCGAGCGGGGTGAAGCCGGGGACGTCGGCGTTGGTCGAGTCGACGAGGAAGAGGTCCACGCCCTCCTCGCCGAGCCGGGCGAAGGCGCGGAGGTCGGTGAGCCGGCCGTCGAGCGGCAGCTGGTCCATCTTGAAGTCGCCGGTCGCGAGCACGAGGCCCGCGGGGGTGCGGATGCCGACGGCGAGCGCGTCGGGGATCGAGTGGTTGACCGCGACGAATTCGAGCTCGAACGGCCCGATGTTCTCGGTCTGACCCTCCGTCACCGTCAGCGTGTACGGCTTGATCCGGTGCTCCTTGAGCTTCGCCTCGACGAGCGCGAGCGTGAGGCCCGAGCCGATGACGGGGATGTCGCGCTTGAGGCGCAGCAGGTACGGCACGGCGCCGATGTGGTCTTCGTGACCGTGGGTGAGCACGACCGCGACGATGTCGTCGAGGCGGTCCTTGATGGGCTCGAAGTCGGGCAGGATCAGGTCGACGCCGGGCTGGTGCTCCTCGGGGAAGAGCACACCACAGTCGACGATGAGCAGCTTGCCGCCGTACTCGAAGACCGTCATGTTGCGGCCGATCTCGCCGAGGCCGCCCAGCGGTGTGACGCGGAGGGTGCCGGGCTCGAGGGCAGGCGGATCGTAGACGTTCGTGGGCATGGGATGCCTCCTCCGGATGCCGCGGCATCCGCTTGTTCGGTTGTGGGTGTGAGCGCCGGGCTCAGCGTGTGGTGCCGTGCACCTTGGGCAGTGCGCCGCCGGCGGCCGCGTTGCGGTCGGGGCGGAAGTTGGAGAAGTCGGCGCCCTGGACGCCCTTGACGAGTGCGAGCTCGTCCTCGATGGCCGCGGCCTCCCACTCCTCCGGCCCGACGAGCGGCAGGCGCACGCGGGGGCTGGAGATGCGGCCGAGGCCGTGGAGGATGTACTTCGCGCTCACGGTGCCGGGGACGTGCGTCATGACGGCGCGCACGAGCGGCTCGAGCTGCTGGTGCGCCGCGGTCGCGGCCTTCAGGTCGCCGCGGTTCACCGCATCCACGATCACGCGGTACGGAGCAGCCGCCACGTTCGCCGTCACCCCGATGAGGCCCGTCGCGCCGATCGCGAGGTGCGGGAGCACGTTCGAGTCGTCGCCGGAGAAGTACATGAGGTCGGTCTGGTTCAGGACCCGGCTGACCTCGCTGAAGTCGCCCTTGGCGTCCTTGATCGCGAGGATGTTGGGGTGCTTGGCGAGCCGGAGGATCGTCTCGTACTTGATCGGGACGCCCGTGCGGCCGGGGATGTCGTACAGGATGACCGGCAGATCGGTCGCGTCCGCGACGAGCCGGAAGTGCGTGAGGATGCCGGCCTGCGTGGGCTTGTTGTAGTACGGCGTGACGATCATGATGCCGTCGGCGCCGGCCTTCTCGCTGGCCTTGTACAGCTCGATCGCGTGGGCGGTCTCGTTGGAGCCGCCGCCGGTGATGATCTTCGCGCGGCCCGCGGCGACGTCCTTGCCGACCTCGACGAGCTTGAGCTTCTCCGGGTCGGTCAGGGTGCTGGTCTCGCCCGTGGTGCCGGTCACGACGATGCCGTCGGCGCCGGCCGTGATGACGTCGTCCATGTGCTTCTCGACGGCGGGCCAATCGACCTCGCCGTCGGCCGTCATCGGGGTGACGAGCGCGACGAGTACCTGTCCGAAAGGGTTGCTCGTGTGCGTCATCCCCCCAGGCTATCGGTTCGGCTCCCGGTCGACGCGGCGCCGGTCTCCGGCGGGCCGGGGTCGGGTGGGGCGGGGCTGGTCGCCGTGCGGTGGCCGTGTGGTCGCGTCGAGCCGGGTGGGTCGGCGATCTGCAGGAGCACCTGTGACTGGTGCGACCCATGTGGCTCACGGGGCCCGTCAGTCACCGGTGCTCCTGCGGTCTGCTCGCGACCGGGAGGGCTGACCCGGCCTCGAATCAGTCAGCGGCCGAGGCGGCGGAGGATCGCGGCCTCGACGAGCGGCCAGTCGTAGACGACGAGCGCGTAGTCGAACCGGAGAGTCTCGTACCCCGCGGCGGCCGCGGCGGCGTCACGGACGAGGTCCTTGTGCCGCTTCGACGGTCCGTCATGGTTCTCGCGGCCGTCCACCTCGAGGACGATCCGTCCGGCCAGCACGAAGTCGACCCGTCCGACACCGGGGATCGGCACTTGACAGTCCAGCCGGATGCCGCGGTCCGCGAGCCGCAGCCGGAGGAGCGACTCCAGCCCGGACTCGGCGTCACCGCGGGCGATGTCGAGCACGCGGCGCAGCCGGGCCGGGAGCGCCGACCGGACGGCGACGCGGTCGGCCGCGCCGATGAGCCCGAGACGCCACGCCGATTCGTACGCGGCGAAGAACCCCTCCCTGCTGAGGCACCGCGCCGCCTGCACCAGCGCATCGGAGACCGGCACGACTCCGAAGGTCGCTCGACCCTCGCCATGGTGGTCGACGCAGCGGCATCCGGGATGTTGATGCGCGCGCCCTTTGTCGCCGAGCCACACGTGGAGTCCGGGATCGGCGAGCACCCAGATGCCCGCCAGTGCGAGCGCGGTGACGCAGGCGACCGCGCCCCCGTGCGCGGCGGCCGCGAGGACGGCGGGCGAGGTCCGACCGAGCGCGTAAACCCCGTGCCGCACTCGGAACGCCCAGCCGTCGCGCACCGCGCGTGCAAGTGCCGCGCGGGTCACGCCTGACTCGAGGACGTCCCGGGCCGCGGCGACGCCACCCCGTGCCTCGAGGGCGTCCACAACGCGTCCGGTCACCAGGCCACAGTGGCGCCGGGCCGGTCTTGTGACGACGAGTCCCGGCGCGACCGGTGCGGAGTGAGGTGTCAGCCGGCGATGTGCAGGAGACGGCGCCGGACGGCGATCGCGCGGCGAACTGCAGGATCAGGTGTGAAAGGTGGGGCAGCGGAGACGACATGCGCCCCAGGCGTCACGGTCGGTCCTGCGTTTTGCACCGCGGCGCCACCGGAGTGGGCCGGGGTCGGGGCGGGCGGGGCGGGTCGCGCCGGTGGGCGCCGCCGGGCCGGACGGGACCCGCGGCGACGCCGGCGCGGTTACCGGCCGGTGCGGGCCAGACGGGCGGCGAGGCCGGACGGGATCAGGCGGACCACGCCGACGAGGAGCTTGTAGCGCAGCGACGGGATCGACACCGCCTTTCCGCGCGCGGCGTCGCGGAGACCCTCGGCGACGACGGATCGCGCGTCGAGCCACAGCGGACCCGGCACACCCTCGCGTCCGGGCGCGAGGCCCATCCGCTCGTGGAAGTTCGTGTGCGTGAACCCCGGGCAGAGGGCCGTGACCGCGACGCCACGCGGCGCGTACGTCGCGTTCGCCCACCGGCTGAACGCGACGACCCAGGCCTTCACGGCCCCGTAGGTCCCCCGCGGCAGGAATGCCGCCACCGAGGCGACGTTGATGATGCGGCCGGAGCGCCGCTCCAGCATCCCGGGCAGCGCGGCGTGCGTCAGGTGCATCGTCGCGCGGACGTGCAGGTCGAGGTGCCGGTCCTCGGCGGCCAGGTCGTTGCGCTCGAACCGCAGGTCCAGCCCGAACCCGGCGTTGTTGACGAGGATCTCGACGGGGCGCGCCGCGTCGCCGAGCCGCGCCTCGACCGCCGCGAGTCCGTCCGCTGTCGTGAGGTCGGCGGCGAGCACTTCGCACTCGACCTCGAACTCGCGGGTCAGCGCGAACGCCAGGTCACCGAGCTTCGCCGCGTCGCGGGCGACGAGCACGAGACCGGCTCCCCGCGCGGCGAGCTGCCGAGCGAACTCGCTGCCGAGCCCCGAGCTCGCTCCGGTGATGAGTGCCGTCTTCGCCATCCGTGCAGACTACGTCGCCGGCTCCAGAGTCAGGAATCGGTACCGGATGCCGCTCCGCGACGTGTGCCACCCCTCCCGTGGATCGACGCCCGCCGTCGACCATCCCGACCGGGCGGGCGCGTACGTGTCCCCGTCCACCCGCAGGTCGAGTTCCGTGACCTCGAGCACGTCGGCTTTACCGATCGCCTCGCGGAAGACGCCGCCGCCGCCGATCACCCAGACCTCCGCCGCGTCGCCCGCCAGCGCCAGCGCCTCGTCGAGCGAACCGGCGCGCTCCGCACCGTCGGCATCCCACTCGGCACTGCGGGTGACCACGATGTTGCGACGCCCCGGCAGCGGCCGGAATCGGTCGGGGAAGGACTCCCACGTCCGACGCCCCATGATGACGGGCGCCCCGAGCGTGACGGCCTTGAAGTGCGCGAGGTCCTCCGGCACGTGCCACGGCATCCCACCGTCCGCGCCGATCACTCCCCCGGCGGCCTCCGCCCAGATCAGGCCGATCCGCGCTGTCGTCACACCGCCACCGCACCGCGGATCGCCGGGTGGTGCCGGTAGTCCTCGACGACGAAGTCCTCGTACCGGTAGTCGAGGATCGACTCCGGCGTCCGCGTGAAGCGCAGGGTCGGGTACGGGTACGGCTCGCGGCTCAGCTGCTCTTCGACCTGCGCGAGGTGGTTGTCGTACACGTGGCAGTCGCCGCCGGTCCAGACGAAGTCGCCGGGCTCGAGTCCGGTCTGCTGCGCGATCATCAGGGTCAGCAGAGAGTAGGAGGCCACGTTGAACGGAACGCCGAGGAACATGTCGGCGCTGCGCTGGTAGAGCTGGCAGGACAGCTTGCCGTCGGCGACGTAGAACTGGAACAGCGCGTGGCAGGGCGCGAGTGCCATGTTCGGGATGTCGGCGGGGTTCCACGCCGACACGATGAGTCGGCGCGAGTCGGGGTTGGCCCTGATCTGCTCGATGACCTGCGCGATCTGGTCGATCTGCCCGCCGTCCGGCGTCGGCCACGAGCGCCACTGCACGCCGTACACCGGGCCGAGCTCGCCGGACGCATCGGCCCACTCGTCCCAGATCGTCACGCCGTTCTCCTGCAGCCAGCGCACGGTGGACTCGCCGCGCAGGAACCACAGCAGCTCGTAGGCGATCGACTTGAAGTGCACGCGCTTCGTCGTGATCAGCGGGAAGCCCTGCGACAGGTCGAAGCGGATCTGACGCCCGAACACGCTCGTGGTGCCGGTGCCGGTGCGGTCGTCCTTATGGATGCCGTCCGCCAGCACCTCCCGCAGCAGATCCTCGTAGGGCGTGGGGACGGATGCATCGGTCACGACAGCCAGACTACCGACCGGTCCCCCCACCCGGCCCGTAACGCGACATCTTGGGCCGTCACGTGCGCCCGCCCACAGCGTCGGGCGCTAGTGTGGGGCGCTGTGGACCTCCTGAACGCCGTACTGATCCTCGCCGCGCTGCTCGCGGCGACGGTCGGCGTCGGCGTCTACCTGCGCTGGCAGCAGGGCCGCCCGTGCCGGGTCGACCCGGACGAGGTCGTCGATCCGCGCCGCTTCGGCGCGGCACAGCTCGGCGATGCGGCCACACTCCTGCAGTTCAGCAGCGAGATGTGCAGCCGGTGCCCGGGCGTGCACCGCACCCTCGCGGCGATCGCGGACTCGAGCCCCGGCGTCGTGCACTACGACGTCGACCTCACGCACCGCCCCGACATCGCGAAGCACTTCCACGTGCTCCAGACGCCGACCACGCTCATCCTCGACAGCGACGGCGTCGTGCAGACGCGCTTCGGCGGTGCACCCAGCCGCGACGTCATCGAGCTGGAACTGGGGCGCGTGACGGCATCCACCGTCCGCGTCTGACGGCATCGTTTCCTCCGCGCGGCGGTGAGTCTAGGCTCGACGCACGGGTGGCACACGGCCGCGTCCGCGTCGAGGAGGATCAGCATGAGCGTCACGAGCGAAGCGAGCACGACCTGGAAGGGCGGCCTGGCCGACGGATCGGGCGAGGTGGCTCTGGAGAGCTCGAACCAGGGGCCGTTCGCGGTGAACTGGAAGGCCCGCAGTGAAGGCTCGACCTCGGTGACGACGCCGGAGGAGCTCATCGCGGCCGCGCACTCCTCATGCTTCAGCATGGCGCTCTCGCACGCCCTCGCCGAGAACGGGACGCCGCCGGAGAGCATCGAGACGACCGCGTCGGTGACCTTCCTCCCGGGCACCGGGATCAGCGGCTCGCACCTCAACGTCAACGCCGTCGTCCCCGGCCTGTCTCCCGAGGACTTCGCCCGCCTGGCCGAAGAGGCGAAGGCCGGCTGCCCCGTGTCCGCGGCGCTCAGCGGCATCGAGATCACCCTCGAGGCGACGCTTGCCTGACGCGCCCGCGCGCGTCGTCGTCTCGGGTTCCTCCGGCCTCATCGGCCGGGCGCTGACCGACGCGCTCACCCGTGACGGTGTAGCCGTGACACGGCTCGTCCGTCGGCCACCCACGAGCCCCGACGAAGTGCAGTGGGATCCGAACGCCGAAGAGCTCGACCCCGGCGTCCTGGACGGCGCCTCGGCGGTCGTCAACCTCAACGGCGCGAGCATCGGCCGCTTCCCGTGGACCGCACGCTACAAGCACGAGCTCGTCTGGTCGCGCATCACGCCCACGCAGGCGCTCGCCCGCGCCGTCCGCTCCCTCGGAGCCGACGCGCCGGCCTTCGTGTCGTCATCCGCCGTCGGCTACTACCCGTCCGTCCCGGGCATGCTGCTGCCGGAGACGGCGCCGCGCGGGGAGACGTTCCTCGCCGATCTGTGCGGCGAGTGGGAGGCCGCGGCGCTCTCCGCCGGCGATGCGGCCCGCGTCGCGCTCGTGCGCACCGCCCCGATCGTGCACCCCGAGGGCGTCCTCAAGCCGCTCCTCCTCCTGACCCGCCTGGGCGTGTCCGGCCCGATCGGGCGCGGGACGCAGGTGTGGCCGTGGATTTCGCTCGAGGACGAGGTGCGCGCGATCCGTCACGTCATCGACGCGGGGCTCACGGGGCCGGTCAACCTCGCCGGTCCCGAACGCGCGACGGCCAACGACCTCGGCTTCGCGCTGGCCCGCCGCATGAACCGGCCCTACGCGCTGCGCGCCCCCGTGTGGGGCATGCGTCTGGTCCTCGGACCGGATGCGACGGAGTCGCTGCTGACGAGTGACATGCACGTGGTCCCGGGTGCGCTCACAGCCTCCGGGTTCTCGTTCACGCATCCGACCGTCGAGGATGCCGTCGCGGCGGCCGTGCCGGCCTGATCAGCCGTTCCGCCCCTTCGCGCACGAGCGGCGCCGCTCAGCCGCGTCGCGCGCCCGCCTCCAGGGCGATCGCCTTGCGCACCGCCTGGCGGGCGCGCGTGCGGTCGCCCGCCCCGTCGTACGCCAGCCCGAGCCGGTACCACGCACGCCAGTCGCCGGGGTGCGCCTCGACCTCGGCACGGTAGGCGGGGAAGAGCGCGTCGGCCTGGTCGCGGATCGGACGGCCGCTCGCGCGGACATCGACCTCGTCGTCCGGCAGCCCGCCCTCCGCCTCGAGCCGCTTGCCGAGCTTCGCGGCCCGGAGCCCGAAGGACAGCTCCCGCCACAGCCCCCACGCCGCGATGAGGGGCAGCACGATGAGCGCGACGCCCATCGCGACGCCGATGGGTTCGCCGGTCGTGAGGAGCAGAACGGCGCGCTGCCCGACGAGCACGATGTAGACGACGAGGAGCACCGCCATGACGGCGACGCCGATGCGCGCGCTCATGCTCCGGTCGTGCGGGCGACCTGGCCGGGCACGCCGCCCTCGGCGACGGGGCGCGCGGGCGGCGGGGTCGCCGGCATCCGGATGGCGATCTCGATGATGCTGTCGAGCCCGACCGTCACGCCCTGCGCGTCGCGCGCTGCGTGCAGAGCGGCGCGGATACCGGGCGCGTACGCGGCGGAGGGTTCGATCGTGTCGTGCACGACCGTGAGCGACTCGCCCGGCCCGGAGAGGATCGTCTCCTGCCGCGCGACGACGCCGGGGCGGCGTAGCGAGTGGACGGGGACGGACGCGACCTGCTGGCCGCGCGCCCGCTGATCGACGTGCGGCGACTCGACGGGGCCGACCTCGCGACGCGCGGCGGCGATCAGCTCGGCCGTCCGCACGGCGGTCCCGCTCGGCGAGTCGATCTTCGTCTCCCGGTGGGTTTCGACGATCTCGATGGACGGGAAGAACGGGGCGGCGGCGGCGGCCAGCGCGCTGCCGACGACCGAGCCGATGGAGAAGTTCGGGATGAACACGGCGCCGGTCCCGGCCGCCTCGACGAGCGGACGGACGAGCGCGATGCGCTCTGCGGACCAGCCGGAGGTGCCCACGAGCACGTTGATGCCGCGTTCGATCGCGGCGCGGACCACATCGATCGACACGGCGGGCGTCGATGCGTCCACGACGAGGTCGGCACCGTCGATCTCGCTCATGTCCGACCCCGACCCGAGCACCGCGATCGTCTCGAAGTCTTCGGCGGCGTCGATCACTGCGGCGATGATCCCGCCGAGCTTCCCGGTGCCACCGACGAGGGCAACCCGCGTCGTCGTCATGGGCTCAAGACTACGGGGATACGCTCGAAGGCATGGTCAGCCTGAGCCCGACACGCACCGACGACCCCCGCGCTCACGCCCTTCTCGGCGAGTACTTCCACATGCGCGGGGAGACTTTCCCGGACCGGGCGTACACCCCGGTGTTCCCGGATCCGGCCGCGTTCGAGCCGCCCGCGGGGATCTTCCTCGTGGTGCACGGCGACGACGGGCAGGACGTCGGATGCGGCGGCATCCGGCGCATCGCGGACGGGCCGGACGGCATCCGCTACGAGGTCAAGCACCTGTATCTGCGTCCGTCGACGCGTGGCCGCGGCTGGGGGCGACTGCTCCTGGAGGCGCTCGAGGCGCGCGCGCGGGAGTGGGACGCCGCCGAGCTCGTGCTGGACACGCACCACACGCTGGAGGCCGCCGGGGGCCTGTATGCCCGGAGCGGCTTCACCGCCATCGAGCCCTACAACGACAACCCCAACGCGACGCGCTGGTACGGCAAGACGCTGCGCTGAGCTCCCGGCCCCGCGGTCAGACGAAGGGGTGCTCGGGCAGGCCCGTGCGCAGCTCCATCGGCAGATGGGCGAGGTCGTTGTGCGTCACGAGCGTCCACGGCCGGCCGGTGCGCTGCACGAGCACCGTGAGACCGCAGTGCGCCTGGCTGAGCGTGAGCCAGCGCCAATCCGGTGCCTCGAGCACCTCGCGGACGAACCACGAGATCACGAAGTTGTGCGTGATGAGGAGGTCGTGCGATCCGGGTTTGCGGACGAGGAACTCGTCGACGGCATCGGACATCTGCGCGGACCCAGCCTCGATCTCGGCCTCGGTGATGCCGCCGAAGAACGCCTCGTAGGCGCTCGGCGTCTCCGGTGTCATGCCGGTGGGCACGCAGTCGAACAGCAGCGGCGAGGCCACGGGCGACACCGCCGGCAGACGATCGGCGACGGCGCGGGCCGTCTCCGCGGCGCGCTCGAGGGGCGAGTGCCACACGGCGGTCAGCGGCACGCCCGAGAGGCGGTCGGCGATCAGCTGCGCCTGCCGACGCCCGCGTGGTGACAGCGGACCGTCCGCCAGCCCGTGCTCGGCGCCGACGTGCTCGCCGTGGCGCACGAGATACAGATACTGCGACACGGTCACACGCTCACTTCGTCGGGGGGACGGCTCAGGGCAGGCCACTTCCACCCTATGTCAGCCCGCCGACGGGCGATCGTCAGGCGGCGGCGCGGGCGATGTCCGCGAGCTGCGCGCGGCTGAGACGGGCGCCGACGCCCTGCATGATCTCCTCGACGTGCGAGACCGCGAACGCGTTGACGATCGGCGCGGCGACGACGCGCTGCGCGAGCAGCCAGGCGATCGCGACGGCGGCCGTCGGGATCGAGAGCTCGGCGCCCACCTTGTCGAGGGCGCGGAGCGTGCGGGTGCCGCGACGGTTCATGTTCGACGCCAGCTGGACGCCCCGTACGGACTGCGCGACGAGCGAACGCGACCGCACCGCCCCGGCGAGGAAGCCGTGCTCCAGCGCCTGCGACGGCGTGAAGGAGATGCCCTGGGCGCCGGCGACGAGGCGCAGGTCGCCCTCGAAGTCCTGCCGGTGCAGCACGTTGTACGGAACGTCGAGCACCGTCATCCGCGGGTAGCCGGCGGAGGAGAGGATCCGCGCTTCGACGAGCTGCGCGGCCGTGTGCCCGAACGACCCGAGCGCGCGCACCTTGCCGGCTCCGACGAGCCACTCCGCCGTCGCGAGGACGTCCTCGAGCGAGGTCGCGCTGTCGGCGGTGGCATCGAGGTAGAGGATGTCGACGCGGTCGGTGCGAAGCCTCGTGAGCGCCCCTTCGACAGCGCGGACGAGGTTGACGGCGCCGAGCCCCGGATGCTCGGGACTCGAGCCGACGCGGACGCCCACGACGATCTCGTCCCGGATGCCGCGCGCGTGCATCCACTGGCCGATGATGTGCGCGCTGCGGCCGGCCGAGTAGCTGTCCGACGTGTGCACGGCGTTGCCGCCGCGCTCGCGGTACGCGTCGAGGATGGAGTGGGATGCCGCCGGGTCGACGTGCCAGCCGAATTCGCCGCCGCCCATGATGAGCGGGAAGACGCTCAGACCGCTCTCCCCCAGCGTCGTGCGCACGGCCTGGCCGAGCGGCGGACCCTGGACCGGGATCGGCGACGACGGGTGTGCAACGCCGCCCTGCGGCTCGTCGGCGCGGGCCGTGGTGATCGGCGATCCGACCCCGAACATACCCATACGGTGCACCCCCTCACGAGTCCTCTGGCGGAGTCTCCGAGTTGATCACCCACCCCCGTGCGGTAACTCCGAGGGTAGGCCAGGCCTCCGACACTTCCGGCCGCTGCGGCGAACGGCCGGTAAACATTCGATAACGGTTTGGCGTGGGAGCGTGCCCAACCCGCGCGGCAGGTCTCACCGCCCGTCGTCCGGCCGGTGGGCGACGCAGAAAACGGATGCCCGCCCCTCCGAGACGGGAGGGACGGGCATCCGTGGTCGTGCGCGGCGGATCAGGCCTCGACGGGCACCTCTGCGGCGCCCTTGTCGGCGGTCTCCTCGACCACGGGCTCGAGCGACAGCTTGCCGCGGTCGTCGATCTTCGTGATCTTCACGAGGATCTTCTGACCGACGCCGAGGACATCCTCGACGTTCTCGACGCGCTTGCCGCCGGCGAGCTTGCGGACCTCGCTGACGTGCAGCAGGCCGTCCTTGCCGGGGAGCAGCGAGATGAACGCACCGAACGCCGCGATCTTCACCACGGTGCCGAGGAACTGCTCGCCGACCTCCGGGTTGGTCGGGTTGGCGATCGCGTTCACCTGGGCGCGGGCGGCCTCGGCGGACGGGCCGTCGGTGGCGCCGATGTACACGGTGCCGTCGTCCTCGATCGAGATCTGAGCGCCGGTCTCGTCCTGGATCGCGTTGATCGTCTTGCCCTTGGGGCCGATGAGCTCGCCGATCTTGTCGACCGGGATCTGCACGCTGATCACGCGCGGAGCCGTGGGCGCCATCTCGTCGGGGCCGTCGATCGCGGACGTCAGGACGTTCAGGATCGTCAGACGGGCCTCGCGGGCCTGCTGCAGCGCGGCGGTCAGCACCGACGACGGGATGCCGTCGAGCTTCGTGTCGAGCTGGATGGCGGTGACGAACTCGCTCGTGCCGGCGACCTTGAAGTCCATGTCGCCGAGGGCGTCTTCGGCGCCGAGGATGTCGGTCAGCGCGGCGTAGCGCGTCTGGCCGTCGACCTCGTCGGAGACGAGACCCATCGCGATGCCGGCGACCGGGGCGCGCAGGGGCACACCGGCGTTCAGCAGCGACAGGGTCGACGCGCAGACCGAGCCCATCGACGTCGAGCCGTTGGAGCCGAGAGCCTCGGACACCTGGCGGATCGCGTACGGGAACTCCTCGCGGCTCGGCAGCACCGGCACGAGCGCGCGCTCGGCGAGGAAGCCGTGCCCGATCTCGCGACGCTTGGGGCTGCCCACGCGACCGGTCTCACCGGTCGAGTACGGCGGGAAGTTGTAGTGGTGCATGTACCGCTTGTGCGTGACCGGCGACAGCGAGTCGATCTGCTGCTCCATCTTGAGCATGTTCAGCGTCGTGACACCCAGGATCTGGGTCTCGCCGCGCTGGAAGATCGCCGAGCCGTGGACGCGCGGGATGACCTGCACCTCGGCGTCGAGCGGGCGGATGTCGGCCAGACCGCGGCCGTCCATGCGGACACCCTCGGCGAGGATCCGACCGCGCACGATCGTCTTCGTGACCGACTTGTACGCGGCGGAGAACTCGGTCGTCGCGACGGCGGGGAGCTCCCCGGCCTCGACGGCGGAGACCAGCTCGGCGCGGACGCGGTCCTTCAGCTCGTCGTCGGCGTTCTGACGGTCCTGCTTGTCCGCGATCTGGTAGATCGGGACGAGCGAGTCGTACGCGCGGCCGGCGACGAAGTCGTAGGTCTGCTGGCTGTACGGCAGGAAGACCGGGAATTCCTTGATCTCCTTGGCCGCCGTCTTCGCGACCTCGTTCTGCGCGGCGACGAGCTGCGTGATGAAGGGCTTCGAGGCTTCGAGGCCCTCGGCCACGACCTGCTCGTTGGGCTTGACGGCGCCGGCCTTGATGAGGTTCCAGGAACCCTCGGTGGCCTCGGCCTCGACCATCATGATCGCGACGTCCTCGTTGCCGTCCGCGTCGCGGACGACGCGCCCCGCCACGATGAGGTCGAACACGGCCTCTTCGAGCTGGGTGACGGTCGGGAACGCGATCCACTGGTCGGCGTTCTCGCCGTGACCGGGCATGAGCGCGAGGCGCACACCGGCGATCGGGCCGGAGAACGGCAGACCGGAGATCTGCGTCGACAGCGATGCCGCGTTGATGGCCAGCGCGTCGTAGAACTCGCCGGGCGCGATCGAGAGCACCGTCACGACGATCTGCACCTCGTTGCGGAGACCGTCGACGAACGACGGGCGCAGCGGGCGGTCGATGAGGCGGCAGACGAGGATCGCCTCGGTGGAGGGGCGGCCCTCGCGACGGAAGAACGAGCCGGGGATCTTGCCCGCGGCGTACGAGCGCTCTTCGACGTCGACGGTCAGCGGGAAGAAGTCGAAGCCTTCACGGGGCTGCTTGCCGGCGCTGGTCGCCGACAGGAGCATCGTCTCCTCGTCGAGGTAGGCGGCGACGGCGCCCTGCGCCTGCTGGGCGAGGCGTCCGGTCTCGAACCGAACGGTGCGGGTGCCGAAGCGTCCATTGTCGAGGACGGCTTCGGCGGCGGTGATTTCAGGACCTTCCAAGAGGTCTCTCCTTCTTTGTTTAGACTCGCACGCGCGTTTCGCGCACGAGATCATGCGAAGGAGCAGGAACAGGCAGTATGGGCGCGCCGCACGTCGAAACGACATGCCGCGTGACCGCCTGCGCTGGTCACCAGTCGAAGATCACCATCGTCAGATGGGAACCCACCACAGGGGACCAGCTTCCTGCCGGCCTGCTCCAGGAGCTCAGTGTTGACTTGAGCGGATGCGCGGAGGAACCCCGCACAACCTCCGCAAGCCTACCAGCGTGCCGTCGGCGTGCGTATCGTGGGGGTATGAGTACCGACGGGAACAACGAAACCGCCGCATCCGACGACGTCAAGCGCAAGTTCAAGGAAGCGCTGGAGAAGAAGAACGCACAGCACCGCAAGGGCGAGGCCCACCTCGACGGCGACTCCGCGGTGCACGGCACCCACGGCGCCGTGACGAAGCGGGAGTTCCGCCGCAAGAGCGGCTGATCGCCGCCGGCGGCTGCGGAAGAATGGGAGGCATGAGCCTCCCCCGCATCGCCATCCCCGCACGCCTGTCCGACGCGGAGGGCGCCGACGCGCGGGTGGGCTTGGCGAACGCGATCTTCGACGACGTCGCCGCGCTGGTGCGCGCCGAGGATCTCGACGTCGTCGTGGTGCGGACCGCCGACCTCGCCGGCTTCGACGGACTCGTCCTGCCCGGTGGGGGCGACATCGACCCCGCCCGGTACGGCGGCGACGTGTCCGCGCCCTGCTACGACGTGAACCCGGCGCAGGACGAGCTCGACCTCGACATCACCGCGGCCGCCGTCGCGGCCGGCATCCCGATCCTCGGCGTCTGCCGCGGCCTGCAGGTGCTCAACGTCGCCTTCGGCGGCACGCTCGTCGAAGATCTGCCGGGCGGGCACGTCCCGGGCGCGGACGAGACCGGCGGGCTGGAGTGGACGTGGCACCCGGTCGCCGTCTCCGCGGGCTCACGGCTGGCCGCGGAGCTGCCGACGGCGACCGTGTCGGTGGCGTCGGGGCACCACCAGGCCATCCGCGATCTCGGGGCGGGTCTCATCGCGACCGGGGTCGCCCACGACGGCGTCATCGAGGCCGTCGAGCACCCCGAGCTGCCGATCGTCGCCGTGCAGTGGCATCCCGAGGCGGAGGGCACGCCCCTCGCGCTGGCCTCCGCGCCGTTCGCGGCGTTCGCCGACCTCGTCCGCGCGCACAGCGCGAGCGTGCTCCGGGGCTGACGCCCCGCGGGGCTCGGGAGAGGACCCGGACCGGACCCGGCCGGCTATTCGCCGGCGAGGCCGCCCAGCAGGTGGCCGAACGACCGGCCGTCGCCGAGGTACTGCGCGGGGTCGAACGGATCGACGGCGGTCGCGGGCTCGCGCCGGGCGACGGCGTCGGCGAGCTCCTTCGCGCCGCGCTCGACGCGGGCGCTGAGCGGCGCGACGTCGTCGGCGCGGGAGCCCCAGTCGCTGGATGCCGCGAAGACCCCCGTCGAGACCGCCTCGGCGTGCAGGTACGCGAACAGCGGCCGGATGGCGTAGTCGATCGCCAGCGAGTGCCGCGCTGTGCCGGCGTTGGCGCCGATCAGCACGGGGGTCCCGGTCAGCGCGTCGGGGTCCAGCACGTCGATGAACGACTTGAACAGCCCGGAGTAGCTCGTCGAGAAGATCGGCGTGACGGCGATGACCGCGTCGGCCGAGACGACCGCGTTGATCGCACGCTCGAGCGCCGGCGGAGCGAAGCCGGTGAGGAGGTTGTCGGTGATGTCGTGCGCGAGGTCGCGCAGTTCGATCGTGTCGACGGAAGCCTCGATCCCGCGCTCGGCGAGCGCGGCCAGCGTCGCCGCCGCGAGGCGGTCGGCGAGCATCCGGGTCGACGAGGGGTTCGACAGGCCGGCGGTGACGACGGCGATGCGGCGGGCGGTCATCGCGCACCCCCGGCCAGGCCGAAGGCCGCCCCGGCCGTGGCCGGAGTGTCGTCGTAGGGCGAGGGGCCGCTGAGGTTGTCGCCGCGGTTCGCGCGCGGGCGCGCCTCGCGGGCCGGTCCGTCGCCGTAGGCCTTGCGCACGAGACCGGCGTGGGTCGGGGCGTCGGGCACCTCGGCGGGGCGGTTCTCCGCCAGCTCCTTGCGGAGCACCGGGACGACCTCGCCGCCCAGGATGTCGAGCTGCTCGAGGACCGTCTTCAGCGGCAGGCCGGCGTGGTCCATGAGGAACAGCTGGCGCTGGTAGTCGCCGTAGAGGTCGCGCATCCCGGCGTACCGGTCGATGACCTGCTGCGGCGAGCCGACGGTGAGCGGCGTCATCTCGGAGAAGTCCTCGAGGCTCGGGCCGTGCCCGTAGACCGGGGCGTTGTCGAAGTACGGACGGAACTGCGCGACGGCGTCCTGCGAGTTCTTCGCCAGGAACGCCTGCCCGCCGAGGCCGACGATGGCCTGCTCGGGGGTGCCGTGTCCGTAGTGCGCGTAGCGCTGCCGGTACAGCGCGATGAGACGCTGGTAGTGCTCGGCGGGCCAGAAGATGTTGTTCGCGAAGAACCCGTCGCCGTAGTAGGCGGCCTGCTCCGCGATCTCCGGCGTGCGGATGGAGCCGTGCCAGACGAAGGGCGCGACGCCGTCCAGCGGACGGGGCGTGGACGTGAAGCCCTGCAGGGGCGTGCGGAACTTCCCTTCCCAGTCCACGACGTCCTCACGCCACAGCTTGTGCAGCAGGGCGTAGTTCTCGATGGCGAGGGGCAGACCCTGGCGGATGTCCTTGCCGAACCACGGGTAGACGGGTCCGGTGTTGCCGCGGCCCAGCATGAGGTCGGTGCGACCGCCGGAGACGTGCTGCAGCATCGCGAAGTCCTCGGCGATCTTCACCGGGTCGTTCGTCGTGATGAGGGTGGTCGCGGTGGAGAGGATGAGGCGCTCGGTCTGCGCGGCGATGTACGCGAGGGTCGTCGTGGGCGAGGACGACCAAAACGGCGGGTTGTGGTGCTCGCCGAGCGCGAAGACATCGAGGCCGACGTCCTCCGCGTGCTTGGCGATCGTCAGCGTCGCACGGATGCGCTCGGCCTCGCTGGGTGTGTGGCCGGTCGTCGGGTCTTGCGTGATGTCGCTCACGGTGAAGATGCCGAACTGCATCTGGGATCCGATGTCGCTCATGATCGCTCCTCGCGTCTTCTATTCATGTGAATGTATCCCATGTAACGCGCACCCGACCAGAGTATTCCCGCGATTCACTCCCGGGCGTGCGGGTATCCGCCGCCTCGCCCCTGGAACTCGAGGATGGCGGGGTTGGCGATAACGCCGTCCTGGATCTCGATCGCCCGACGGACGGTCTCACTCGAAGCCCAGGCGCCCGGTCCGCCCATCACGGTCGGGATGAAGCGGAGCAGCGCCTCGCTGATCTCCCAGCTCGCCGAGTTCCAGAGGTACGACGGGCTGTGGTCCACGCCGTAGTAGTTGACCGTGCCGCCGACGGTGAACATCGGCTCGGTGAACGTCGTCGGGCGGGCCCACTCGAAGCCCATCCCCTCGTCGCACGACACGTCGACGATCAGGCTCCCCGGACGGAAGGCGTCCAGGTCGGTCTCGCGCAGGTACAGCAGCGGACGGTTCGGGTCCTGCAGCGTGCAGTTGACGACGATGTCGCTCTCCGCGAGGAACGGCGCGAGCGGGACACGGCCGTCATCGGTGATGACCTCGCTGAGGTAGGGCTCGTCGTCGTGGTCGAACTGGATGATGTGGGCCGCGTGGATCGGCGACGCCACGGATGCCGCGCGCCGGTTCGTGAGCACGCGGACATCGTGCACGCCCTGCGCCCGCAGCGCTGTCACCGCGCCGCGCGCCGTGGCGCCGAAACCGATCACGACGGCGGTGAGCCGGCGTCCGTAATCGCCGGTCGATCCGCACAGCTGCAGCGCGTGCAGCACCGAGCAGTAGCCGGCGAGCTCGTTGTTCATGTGGAACACGTGCAGGCCGAAGGCACCGTCCGCTCCCCAGTGCTGCATCGCCTCGAACGCGATCAGGGTCAGCCGCTTGTCGATCGCGAGCTGCGTCATCCGCTCGTCCTGGACCAGATGCGGCCAGCCCCACAGCACCTGGCCGTCGCGCATCTCCGCGAGGTCCTCCTGCTGCGGCTTGGGCAGGAGCAGGACATCGGATGCCGCGATCAGCGCCGAACGGCTCGCCACCGCACCGACGAGGGGACGCAGGTCGTCGTCGGAGATGCCGAAGCGCTCGCCGTACCCCTCCTCCAGCACGATCCGCGCGCGGAGGTCGTCGGGGATCCGGTCGAAGTGTCCCGGGTGGACGGGCACCCGCCGCTCGTCCGGTTTCCGCGATGCGCCGATGACGCCGAGAGTGAGGCCTGCTGCGGACATGATGTGCCTCGTTCCGTGACCCGGGCATGAGCCTGCCCGGGGGGTCCCGACGCTACACCGGCCGTCCGGCACGGGGCTGGGAGCGCGTCCAGCGGGATAGTCTGGTCACTCCCGAGCGAGCGGTGGTGGGGATGAGCGGCAGTGCAGCGGCGCCGGCAGGCGCCACACCTCCGGGCACCGCCGCGCGGACGAAACGCCGCGAGCCGCTGTGGGACAACGCGCGCCTGGCATGCATCGTCCTCGTCGTCCTCGGCCACGCGGTGCAGCGACTCACGTACGACTCCGATATCGCCCTGGGCCTGTACCTGCTCGTCTACACGTTCCACATGCCCGCCTTCGCGATCATCTCCGGGTACTTCTCGAAGTCGGACTCGCCGTCGCGCACGCAGATGGCACGCGTGCTGACCGACATCGTGGCGCCGTACGTCATCTTCGAGGCGCTCTGGACCTTGACGAAGTGGCTCGTGGAGGGGCGGGCGAACCCGAACCTCACACAGCCGTCATGGACGCTGTGGTTCCTGCTCGCGCTCGGCATCTTCCGCCTCGTCCTCCCGTACCTGGCGCTCCTGCGCTGGCCGCTGCTGTGGACGGCCGTGATCTCCCTCACGGTGGGATACCTCCCCAACATCGACTCCACCCTGTCGCTGGACCGCACCCTCGGACTGCTGCCGTTCTTCACGCTCGGCTGGTGGCTCGCCCACCATCGGATCGTCCACCGGTTCGACCTCCTGCGCCGGCGACGCTGGTGGGTACGGGCGATCGCGATCGGGATGTTCGCGGTGGTCGGCTTCGTCGGCTGGTTCTTCGCGGACGCGTGGCGGGACGTGAATCTCCGCGACTGGCTGCAGTACGACGAAAGCTACGCCGACCTCGGCGGCACCGAGTGGTGGGCCGGCGGGGTGCGGCTCGCGCTCATGGCGATCGCCCTCGTGCTGAGCATCGCGTTCCTCGCCCTCATCCCCCGCGGCCAGCACCGCTGGACGCACTTCGGCCAGTACACGATGTACGTCTACCTGCTGCACTCCTTCGTGCTGTACCCGTTCCGTGAGAACGGCTTCCTGCGCACCGCGGAGCCGACCTGGCTCGTCCTCCCGATCGTCGTGCTGCTGGCCGTCGTCATCGCCCTGGCCCTCGCGACCCGCCCCGTGCGGCGGCTCTTCCGTCCGCTCGTCGAGCCGCGGCCCCGGTGGCTGTTCGCCGACCCCGGCCTCGCCGAGCGGGAAGGCCGTCGCGACGACCCGACCGGTTCGCGTCGCGACACCGAAGCGGCGCCCCGCCCGGATCCGCCGCGTCGGCACGCCGACCCGCGCCAGAACGGCTGAGCGCGTCCGGTCAGGCGAAGAGGCCGGCTCCCACGTACGATCCGGATGCCGCACCGGGCGGGACCGCGAACACGCCCGAGCCGACGTGCACGAAGTACTCCCCCAGCAGGTCGGTGGCCAGCGCCTTCTGGATCGTGACGAACTGCTCCGGGCTGCGCTGATAGGACACGAAGAACAGTCCCGCCGCGAGGGCTCCGAGCGTGTCGTTGCCGTCGACGAAGTTGTAGCCGCGGCGGAGGATGCGGACGCCGTCGTTGAAGTCCGGATGCGCGAGCCGCACGTGAGCCCGCTGGTCGATGGCCGGCGCCCCGGCGGCGGAGGCCGCGCCGAAGTCGGGCTCGGTGAACTCCCCGCCGCCGGACAGCGGTCCCCCCTCGCCCTTCGTGCGTCCGACCGAGCGCTCCTGCTCGATGAGGCGCAGCCGGTCCCACGTCTCGATCTTCTGCCGGATCTTCCGGGCGACCAGGTAGCTGCCGCCGACGAGCCAGTCCGCGCCGTCCTCGCCTCCGACCCAGACGTGCTCCCGCAGGGCGTCGGTGTCGTCGGCGAGGATGTTGGCGGTGCCGTCCTTGAAGCCGAACAGGTTCCGGGGGGTCGCCTGCGCCGTCGTGGTCTTCGAGGTGCGGCCGAAGCCCAGCTGCGACCAGCGCAGGGCGGCCCGACCGAACGCGATGCGGCTGAGGTTGCGCACGGCGTGCACGGCGACCTGCGGGTCGTCGGCGCACGCCTGCACGCAGAGGTCTCCGCCCGTGCCGAGCGGGACGAGATCGTCGCCGAGGAAGCGGGGCAGCGGCGCGAGCCCGGCCGGGCGGCGCGCCGCGATGCCGAAGCGGTCGACGCCGTCCTTCTCGAACAGGTCGGGCCCGAACCCGATCGTGATCGTGAGCGACGATGCCGGCAGCCCGAGCGCCTCCCCGGTGTCATCCGGCGGCGCCTGCGGCGACCCGCCCACGGCCCCGCTCGCGCTCACGTCGAGACCCTGCGTCATCCGGGCCGCGGCGTAGGACCAGTCCTGCAGGAGCGACACGAGGTCCTCGCGCGTGGCGTCGTCCGCCATGTCGAAGGCCGCGAAGTGCAGGTGGTCCTGGACGGCGGTCGTGATGCCCGCCTGATGCTCGCCGTGGAACGGGTGCACCGCGCGCCCGCCGGATGCGCCGCCGCCGGTTGCCGCCGCCGCGCCGATCGCGGCCCCGCCGAGGCCGCCCGCGACCAGTCCTCCCGCGCCGATCAGCCCGAGGAGTCCGCGCCGGCTGAGACCTCGGGGGGCCTCCGCCGGTTCGGCGGGCGGGTCCTCCGTCGCCGCCTCGAGGTCACCGTCGCGCATCATCCGTCACTCCTCCGCATCCTCATCACTCCAGGATCGTGCCGGTCAGCTGGGACAGCGGCTCGGCGAGCGCGTTGATGAGCCCGGTGAGGTCGCGCCGGTCGGCGTCGGTCAGCTCGCTGTAGGTCACGAACCCGGCCTCCAGGCTTCCGTAGGTCGCGAGCTTCGCCTCGAGGTCGGCGTAGCCGGCGTCGATGTCCTCGACGAGCGTCGCGCCCTCGTCGCCCTTCGCCGCGGCGAAGTCGCTCACGAGCGAGAACGCCATCTTGGAGCCCTCGACGTTGGCGGCGAAGTCCCAGAGGTCGGTGCCCGACCACCAGTCCTCCTCGCCGCTGATCTTGCCGTTGGCGACCTCGTCGAGCAGTGCGATGGCGCCGTTGGACAGCCCCGCGACGCCCTGCGCGTCGAGCGCGGCGGTGAAATCGTCGCCGTGCACATAGTCGAAGAGCGTCTGGACATCGGCCACGAGACCGGCGGCGAACGTCTGCCGCTGCGCATCGGTGGACGGCGCCCAGTCCTGCCAGGCGGGCGTGATGTCGTCGGAGTTCAGGGCGTCCTCGGCGGGCACCCAGAGGTCCTTCTCGATGCGGTGGAAGCCGGTCCAGTCCAAGCCCTCCGCGACCGCGTCGACCTCGCGGTAGTCGATCTTCGGATCGAGATCGCCCAGCGATTCGGCGATCGGCTCGATCCGCTCGTAGTACGCGCGGACCTGCGGGAACTGCGCCCGGGCGATCGTGTCGTCTCCCGCTGCGTACGCGGCGGCGAACTCCTGCACCGCGGGGAGCAGCGTCTCCACCTGGTCCTTGACGAAGGCCCCGTACAGGTCGACGGCCTGCTGCTTCTGCGCGGCGTCGTCGCCGGTCGCCGCGACCTTCTCGCCCGTCACGGCGAAGGCCGCACGGCCGACGCCCTCGCCGACCATCCCGGGCTTGCAGAGCGTGAAGTAGTCACCGGGCTGCGCGACGACGGTGAGCGTGCGCGACGCGCCGGGGGCGATGTTCTCCACCTCGCCCACGATCCGCAGGCCGTCCTCGGCGAGGAGGTAGAACTCCGTGACGTCGCTGCTCGAGTTCTTCACGTCGAACGTCAGCGTGCCGCTCGTGGCGGCGGCCGCCGACACCGTGCACGCGGATGCCGACGAATCCACCGTGAGTGCGTCGGCTGACGCGAGCTCGGACTTCGCGACGCACCCGGCCAGCGCCGTGGCGGTCAGGCCGAGCGCCGCGACGGCGGCGAGGGAACGGAGGCGGGTCATACTGCTCCTTGCTGTGCAGAGGTGGGGATCGCGGGCCGGGCGGATGCCGCCTTCGGCGAGGTGGACGCGGCGGGCTCGGCGACCGCCGATGCGGCGGACGCCGGGCGGGCGGGGCCGGATCGCGTGACGCCCCGGATGAAGAAGAAGCCGACCACGACGATGTAGACCGCCCAGGCGATGACCTGCAGCCAGGTCATCTGCGGCATGAAGCCGACGGTCGCCTGCAGGATGGCGGCGAGCGGGCTGCGCGGCGGGATCGCGGCGGATGCGTCGAAGGCCCAGCCGAACGGGAAGGCGGCCCACCCGACGGCCACGGTCCCGGTGACGGGGTCGATGGGGGCGGCGGCGGTGAAGGGGCCGGGCAGGGCGCCGGCCTCCTGCAGATCGTGCAGCGCGTACGCGAGCACTCCGGCGGCGACGACGACGAGGAACGCCCCGGTCCACGTGAAGAAGACGCGCAGGTTCAGCCGCACCATCCCGCGGGCCAGGAGCCAGCCCAGGAGGACGGCGGCGGCAAGTCCCAGAAGGGCGCCGAGCAGCGCGGACGGGGCATCGTCGAAGGACTGCACCATCGACCACAGCAGGAGGGTCGTCTCGATGCCCTCCCGCGCGACGGAGACGAAGCCGATCACGACGACGGCCCACATCCCGCCGGTCGCGAGGGCCCGGTCGATGCCGCCCTCCAGCGACTTCTTGAGCGTGCGCGCCGTGCGCTGCATCCAGAAGATCATCCAGGTGACCATCGCGACCGTCAGGAGCGAGAGTCCCCCGCCGATGAGCTCCTGCGCCTCGAAGGTGAGCGAGTAGGAGCCGAACGTGAGGATCGCGCCGATGCCGAGCGCGAGCACCACCGCGAGCCCGACACCGGCCCACAGCCGGGGCAGGACGTCGCGGCGTCCGAGACGGGTGAGGTAGGCCACGAGGATGCCGACCACCAGGGCGGCCTCGAGGCCTTCACGGAGGCCGATGAGGAAGGTGGCGAGGAGGGTGGCGAGCACGTGACTTAGGTTACCCTCACCAACCTTCCCTCGCGAAAACGGCTCCCTCCGACGAGCGGGAGCGCACGCGGTAACGCACGGCAACAAAGCCCTCGCCGCCGGCACGGCTGACTAGCCTCGATCCATGTCCGAGCTGAACCTGCCCGTCCTCGACCTGTCCCGCCTCGACGACGGCCCGGAGGCCGCCGCGCGGTTCCGCGACGACCTGCGGCGTGCGACGCACGAGGTCGGGTTCTTCTACCTCACGGGCACGGGCGTGCCCGCTGAACTCGAGGCGCGGCTGCACCGTGCGGCGCGTGACTTCTTCGCGCTGCCGGCGGCCGACAAGCTCGCGATCGAGAACGTCAGGAGCCCTCACTTCCGCGGCTACACGCGGGTGGGCGGCGAGCGCACGCAGGGGAAGGTCGACTGGCGCGAGCAGATCGACATCGGACCCGAACGCGAGGCCGTGGCCGACCCGGACGCCCCGGACTACGCCCGCCTCATCGGACCGAACCTCTGGCCGGACGCCCAGCCGGAGCTGCGCACCGTCGCCGCGGAATGGCATGACCACCTGTCCGGGGTCGCGCGCCGTCTGCTGCGCGCCTGGGCGATCGCGCTCGGCGCGCCGGAATCGTACTTCGACGAGCACTTCGGAGAGCCCTCGACGCTCATCAAGATCGTCCGCTACCCGGGCAAGGAGGACCCGACGCCTCAGCAGGGCGTCGGCGCGCACAAGGACTCCGGCGTCCTGACCCTCCTCTGGGTGGAGCCCGGGAAGGGCGGACTCCAGGTGCGACGGGGCGGCGAGTGGGTGGACGCCCCGCCCGTGCCCGGCGCGTTCGTCGTCAACATCGGCGAGCTCCTCGAGTACGCGACACAGGGCTACCTCACGGCGACGGACCACCGTGTCATCTCGCCGACCTTCCCGGATGACCGGATCTCGGTGCCGTTCTTCTTCAACCCCGCCCTCGACGCGCAGCTGCCCATCATCGAGCTGCCCGCCGAGCTCGCGTCCCACGCCCGCGGCGTCACGCAGGATCCCGCGAACCCCATCCACTCCCTCTACGGCGAGAACGCGCTCAAGTCGCGGCTCCGCGCCCATCCCGACGTCGCGGGGATCTGGCACGCCGACCTCGTGGCGGCGCGCACGGCCGGCTGAACGCCGCCGCGTCGCGCGGAGACGACGAAGGCCGCCCCACACCTGGGACGGCCTTCGCAGAAGACGATTGAACGCTGGTGAGCGGTGCCTTATCGGCGGAGCCCCAGGCGCTCGATCAGCGAGCGGTAGCGCGCGATGTCGATGTCCTGGAGGTAGCCGAGCAGACGACGGCGCTGACCGACCATCAGGAACAGACCACGACGCGAGTGGTGGTCGTGCTTGTGCTCCTTCAGGTGCTCTGTGAGGTCCTTGATGCGCTGCGTCAGCATCGCGACCTGCACCTCGGGGGATCCGGTGTCACCGGGGTGCGTCGCGTACTCTTCGATGATCGCCTTCTTGGCGTCAGACTCGAGTGGCATAGATGGGATCCCCTTTCTGGTCATTGCGCGGCGCTCGGCACCTGATGTGCGAGCTCTCTTTATCCGCGGCCGATCAAACGGCAACCTGGAGAGTCTACCAGGTCGAACCCGGCGGCTGCTCGGCCCCGGACCGGACCCATCGAGCGGCCTCTAGGCTCGTACGGTGCCCCACCCCCTGCGTCGCCTCCGTCCACCGCGCGGGGCTGCCGAGTGATGCCGCGCCTGCGCCGCGACCACTTCATCGATCTGCGGCCGCTGACGACCAGCCCCGCGTACGCGCGGATGTGGATCGGGTCGACGCTGGCCGGCCTCGGCGGTCAGCTGACGATCGTCGCGATCATGCTGCACATGTACGAGCTGACGGCATCCACCTTCGCGGTGTCGATGATCGCGGTCGCCGGACTCGTGCCGATGATCGTCGCAGGGCTCTACGGCGGGATGCTCGCGGACGCCTTCGACCGGCGCCGCGTGGCGCTCATCGCCGCGACCGTCACGTTCGCCTCCACCGCGGTGCTCATGATGCTGACCTGGACGGGCGCCGAGACGATCGCGTGGCTGTACGTCATCGCCGTCGTCAACTCGTCCGCGAACTCGGTCGTCATGGCCGCGCGCTCCGCGATCGTGCCGCGGCTGATCCCCGCGTCGCTGTTGCCGGCGGCCTCCGCGCTCGGCGGGATCACGATGGGCATCATGGTCTCCATCGGTCCCGCGGCGGCCGGCGTGCTGGTGGCGTTCACGGGCTACGGATGGACCTACACGATCGACCTCGTGCTCATGTCGGCGCTCTTCCTCGGCCTGTGGACGCTCCCCGCCATCCGCCCCGAGGGCGCGATCGTGCGACCCGGACTGCGCTCGCTCGCCGACGGCTGGGGCTTCCTCCGGGGCGCCCGCAACATCCGCCTGCAGTTCCTCCTCGACATCGTCGCCATGACGTTCGGGCAGCCCCTCGCCCTGTTCCCTGCGATCGGCGCGCTGCTGCTCGGCGGCGGACCCATCACCACCGGCATCCTCACGGCGGCCATCGCGGTCGGCGCGTTCTTCTCAAGCCTCCTGTCCGGCCCGGTCTCCCGGTACCGGTGGCACGGGCGCGGGATCGAGCGCGCGATCATCGCGTACGGCGCGTCGATCGCGGCATTCGCCCTCGTGCTGGTGCTCGGCGCCCTCCGTGTCTTCGCGCCTGCGGTCGTGGACGAGCACAGCGCCAACGTCGCGCTCATCGTCGTCGCCGCCCTCACGCTCGCGGCGTCCGGAGCGGCCGACAACATCAGCTCGATCTTCCGCAACACGATGGTGCAGTCCGCTGTCCCGGATGCCATCCGGGGCCGACTGCAGGGCGTGTTCATCGTGGTCGTCGCCGGCGGCCCGCGGCTGGGCTCGCTCTACGCAGGCGTCCTCGCGACGGCCACCACGCTGTGGTTCCCGCCGCTCCTCGGCGGCTTCGTCATCATCGGGCTCGTGCTGTTCCTCGTGCGTCTGAACCCGCGGTTCCGCACGTACGACGCCGAGCACCCGACGTCGTGAGCGGCCGCTGACGAAGGGATCCGGTCGCACGTCGGCGGATTCCGGCCGTCGCATCCTCGCGCGGTCCTCCGCGTCGGAGCCCGGGTCTAGAGTCGGCCCGTGACCACCGCATCCCCGACCGTCGTCCCGCCCGCCCGCACCGGGCTGCGGTCGTCGACGATCGTGTGGCAGTTCATCCTCACGGGCATCATCTGGGGCTCCAGCTTCCTGTTCATGAAGGTGGCCCTGGGCGGGGTGTCCCCCGCGCAGGTGGCGTGGACCCGGCTCGTCCTCGGCGGACTGACGCTGGGTCTGTTCGTCCTGGCCCGGCGCGAACGACTCCCCCGGCGCCTGCGGGTCTGGGGGCACATGGTCGTGCTCGCGGTGTCGTTCTGCGTCATCCCGTTCCTGCTCTTCTCCTGGGCGCAGCAGCACGTGACCTCGGGCCTGGCCAGCATCTACAACGCCACGACGCCGATCATGACGGCGATCATGGCGTGGGCGGTGTTCCGCGTCGAGAAGCTCAAGCCCGTTCAGATCGCCGGGATCCTCGTCGGCATCGCGGGCGTCATGGTGATCATCGCGCCGTGGCAGGGGCTCGACCTCGCGCAGTCCCTCATCGCGCAGCTCGCGATCCTCGGGGCGACCGCGTGCTACGGCTTCAGCCTCGCCTACATGCGGCGCTTCACGTCCGACACCGGGATGTCGGCGCTCGTCTTCTCGTTCCTCAACATCGGGATCGCGGCCGTCATCATGCTCCTGCTCACTCCGCTCATCGCCCTGACGCCGGTGTCCCTCGACGTGTGGATCGTGCTGAGCCTGGTGCTGCTCGGCTGCCTCGGCACGGGCGTCGCGTACATCTGGAACCAGAACGTGCTGCGCGCGTGGGGGCCGACGCGCGCGTCGACCGTCACCTACATCACCCCGGTCGTCGGCGTCGTGCTGGGCGTCGTGATCCTCGGCGAGCACCTGTCCTGGAACGAGCCGGTGGGGGCCGTCGTGGTCTTCCTCGGCATCCTGCTCGCGCAGGACCGGCTGCGCCTGCGCGCCCCCGCACGCAGCTGACGCGGGCCTACAGCCTTCCCGTCCGCCCGCCGTTCCCGTAGCTTTGCGCCAGGAAGCTGACTGGGGAGGCATCCATGCGATTCCTACTGTCGGTGGTCATGCTCGTCGTGGGGGCCGTGCTGCTCATCGCCGGCGCGATCTGGGGCGCACTCGCCCGCGTCTGGGATTCTCGACGCGAGGACCCCGACCCCGCGCTCGCGCGCATCTTCCGCGTGCGGGACATCGTCGGGCTGCTGCTCGTGGTCGTGGCACACCTGAACTGGCAGTGGGGACGGATCGACGCGAACGAGGCGGTCGGCCAAAGCCTCAGCGGACGGCTCGAGACGCTCATCCTGCTCTTCTTCGCGGTGCTCCTGACCCTCGTCGTGTTCGTGGCGCTCGCGCGAAGGGGAACCCGCGGGGAGGCGCTCGCGCTGACGACGATCCCCCTGTCCGTCCTGGTCTCGGTCCTCGCTCTGTTCGTCGCGCTGGGCTGGGCGTTCGGCGGCGCGGAGCCGCCGCTGCCCACCGCGCTCGACGCGGCCTGGGCGGGCCTGCAGGCGTGGTCGGCATCGTCCGGCTGGGGTACCGCCGCCCTCGTGCTCGTCACCGTGCTGAGCGTCGTCGCGGGTGTGGTGCTCGTCATCGCACTGTTCACCCTTCTCGCCGCACTGCTGTGGATGGTGACCGGCTCGATGTTCCGGATCAACGACGTCCACCCCATGCTCGGACCGATCCTCGTCCTCGCCCTGAGTGTGTGGACGCTGGCGAGCGGACTCGCCCGCCTGCTCTCCGGCGCGTCGTCGGCGTTCCCGCTGTGGGTCTCCTGGTCGCTCTCCGTGGGCGGCCCGGCGGTGGTGGTCGCGCTCACTGCCGTGCAGATCGTCCGCCTCACGCGGTCCGGTCGCGGCTTGAGGACCCTTGTGCATCGCGCGGCGGATGATCGGCTCGCGTCGGCGGTGCACCGCTCCGGCCGTGCGATCGGCCGCGTGCTCTTCGGCGGCGGATTCCGCCGGACATGACGAAGCGCGGATGCCGGAGGGGCACCCGCGCTTCGCACAGCGATCAGGTCAGGCCTGGAGCGAGCCCTGCAGGTCGAGCGTGATCGTGACGTCCTTGCCGACGAGCACGCCGCCGGTCTCGAGCGCCGCGTTCCACGTCAGGCCGAAGTCCTCGCGGTTGATGACGGTCTTCGCCGTCGCGCCGGCCTTGTAGTTGCCCCACGGGTCGGTGCCGAAGCCGCCGAACTCGAGCTCGAACGTGGCGGGCTTCGTGACGCCGCGGATGCTGAGGTCGCCGTCGACGAGGAAGTCGCCGCCCTCGTAGCGGACGCCGGTGGAGGTGAACTCCAGCGTCGGGAACTGCTCCACGTCGAAGAACTCGGCCGAACGCAGGTGTGCGTCGCGGCCCTCGTCCTTCGTGTCGATCGAGGTGACGTCGACGGTGGCCTCCACGCGGGCATCCAGCGGGTTCTCCGGGGCGACGATCGTCGCGCTCTTCAGGCCGAATGCGCCGCGGACCTTCGAGATCATCATGTGGCGGACGCTGAAGGACACCTCGCTGTGCGAGGGGTCGAGCACCCAGGTGCCGGCCTTGTAGCCGGGGATCTCGATGGTGGAGGTGGTCGTGGTCATGTGCTGTCCCTTGTTCTGTGAGGCGGGGGCCGGTGGGGCTGGTCTGACAGGGTGCAACGCCGGGCGCGCTTATCTATTCCCAAGAATATAAAAAGGATGCGCGGGCATGCGAAAGGGCGGATGCCGCAGCATCCGCCCTTTCGATCCGTCTCAGCCGACGGCGATCAGATCGATGATGAAGATCAGGGTCTTGCCGCCGAGGAAGTGGCCGCCGGCCGGGCCGTACGCCAGGTGCGGGGGGATCACGAGTTCGCGACGCCCGCCGACCTTCATGCCGGGGATGCCGTCCTGCCAGCCCTGGATGAGACCGCGCAGCGGGAACTGGATGCTCTCGCCACGGCCCCAGGACGAGTCGAACTCCTCTCCGGAGTCGTACTCGACACCGGCGTAGTGGACGGTCACGGTGTCGCCGGGCTTCGCCTCTGCGCCGTCGCCGACGATCAGGTCGCGGACGACGAGGTCTGCGGGGGCGGGGCCCACGGGGGCGTCGAACTCGGGCTTGGTGCGGTCATCAGTCATGCTCCCATCCAACCCGAGCGCGGCGACCGGGTCAACGCGAGCACCCTTGACACCCCCGGACGGCCCGGAGAGAATGGCCCCAGGCCAACTCAGCGCCCGGTAGACACGTAGGCATCGCCACTGCACCGGGCGCTGAGTCATTCCCGGTCGGCGAGCGGCGGGTCGCGCTCAACGACGCAGCAGCCGGTCGCGCGTGGCGGTCGTGCGGGCGAGGAAGAGCCGCTCGTCCTCGGCGGCACCCGGGTCGCGACCGGACAGCGCGCGCTGACGCGCGGCGGCGAGCGCCGTCGCCTCGGCGATGAAACCGCGCATCGTGGCCGAGCGGTCGCCGGGAAGCGTCCGCGCCCACGCGACCGCGCGCCGGCGCCCCTGCGCAGTCGCGAGCATGTCGACTTCGGCGGGGCTGAACCAGCCCGCCGCGGCGTACTCGCCGAGCCGGGTGCGCGTCAGTCGTGCCTCTTCCCGGCGCAGCAGCACAACCCCCACGATGAAGCCGAGGAACAGCGGCACCTGCAGGGTCGCGTACAGGGCGAAGAAGTCCGCGAACAGTGCCGAGCCGTTCCACAGCGCGTGCAGCGCCGCGGCGCCGAGCACGCCGAGCGTCCAGAGCCCGACCGATGTCCCCGCCGTGCGGCCGGCCCGCGCCGCGCGGCCGAGGATGTAGCCGGTGACCGCCGTGAACATGACGTGCGCGAACGGGGAGAGGATGCCGCGGAGGAAGAACGTCGCGGTCGTCTCGGCGACGCCGCCTTCGATGAGGCTCGTGGCGAAGTAGAGGATGTTCTCCGTGAAGGCGAACCCGGCGCCCACGAGGGCGCCGTAGACGACACCGTCGACCGGGCCGTCGAATGCGCGCCGGCCGACCGCGAAGATGAGCAGCACGCCGAGGCCCTTGGCGAACTCCTCGACGAGCGGTGCCTGCACGACGGTAGAGAACGCCTCCCGCGCCGGCGAGGCGTCGTCGCCGAGCACGAGGGTGAGCACGATGTCCACCAGCAGGGCGATCGCCACGGCGGCGACCGCGCCCCACGCGATGGCGAAGACCACGAGCGAGCGCGGCTCGGGCTCCCATCGGTCGACGAGGCGGATGGCGAGGAGGACTCCCGCGAGCGGCAGCAGGGCGAGCAGCATGCCCACCCCCGACGCCACCACGCCCAGGAAGGTCAGGAGGTACGCCGCGAGGGCGACGAGCAGGACGATCAGGATCCCGAACCCCCAGATCGGCGCTGACCGCCCTCTCCGCGCCGGGACCGGCAGTGCGGGCGCCGCGGCGGGCGCCGGCGGGATGAGCGCGGGAGTGCCGTGCGGAGGCTGCGCCAGCGGAGACGGGTAGGTCATGGCGATCAGCCTATGGGTGCACGTTCCGACGGGATGAGCGAGAGGCGCGACGGGTAGCCTGGACGGATGCGCTTCGCCCATGTGACCCCGCCCGGGGGCGACGAGCCGCAGCTCGCCGTCATCCAGCGCGGCGAGGCGCTCCTCGTCCCAACCCTGTTCGACGGTGCCCCCACCCACCTGCAAGCCCTCATCGAGGGCGGCGACGCGCTGCTGCAGCGCGTGCGGGATGCCGCCGCATCCACCGCCGACTGGCGGTCCCTGGACGGCTTCGCCTTCGCGTCGGCCGTGCAGCGCCCGCCGGTCGTCCTCGCGATCGGCCTGAACTACGCGGCCCACTCGAGCGAGCTGGGGCTGAAGGCCGACAAGGCGCCCACCGTGTTCGTGCTCTGGCCGAACTCCCTCACCGGGCACGACGCGACCACGACCTGGCCCCGGTCGCTCAGCGAGTCCATCGATTACGAGGCCGAGCTCGGCGTCATCATCGGCCGTCCCGCGCACGATGTGGCCGAGCACGCCGCCCTCGACCACGTCTGGGGCTACACGGTGGTCAACGACATCACGGCACGCGACATCCAGTTCTCCGAGGCCCAGTGGTCGCGGTGCAAGTCGTTCGACGGCTTCACTCCGACGGGACCGGTCGTCGTGACCGCCGACGAGGTGCCCGATCCGCAGGACCTGCACATCTGGGCCGTCGTGGACGGACAGACGGTGCAGGACGCGTCGACCGGGCAGATGATCCGGCCGGTCTCCGCCCTCATCTCCCAGCTCTCCCAGGCCGCGACGCTGCTTCCGGGCACCCTGATCTCCACCGGCAGCCCCGGCGGCGCCGGCTACTCGCGCGACCCGCAGGTGTTCCTCCGCGACCGCTCGACCGTGACGGTCGGGATCGACGGGATCGGCGAGCTCACGACGCACTGCCGCATCCTCGGCTGAACGAACGGACGGCGGCGGCCCGCAGGCCGCCGCCGTCGTATCGGATCCGGCTCAGTAGCCGGACTCGGAGAGCAGTTCCTCGCACGACATCGTGATGCCGTTGATCTCCACGTTGCCGGTGCCGCCGTTGTCCAGGCACGCCTGCAGCTGCGTCGTCAGGTCGGCCGCGGCCGTCCCGAACCACGCGAACAGCGCGATGGCCACGATGATGCCGACGACGAGCAGCACCGAGCTGATGATGATGGCCGCGACGGCGAAGCCGTTCTTGTGCCCCGCCTTCTTGCTCTGCACGAGCGCGATGATCCCCAGGATCAGGGCGACCGGCTGCATGAAGAAGGACAGGATGAAGGCGACGATGCCCATCGTGCGGCCCGGGATGGGCGCGCCGGGCGCGTCGTAGCCGGTCGCGGGGTAGGCGGGTGCGGCGTAGGCGGGAGCGGCGCTCTGCTGGTACGCCGGCTGCTGGTACGCGGGGGGCTCGTAGGCGGGCGGGGTCGGGTTCTGCGGGTCGGTCATGCGGCCTCCTGAAGTGAATGCCGGAACATCCCGGCAGTGCGACGCTATCGAAGCGCGGCGCCCTCGCAAAGGCGCCGCGCTCACGCTCAGATGACGTCTTCGGCGGCGGTGTGGATCGGGATCGCCTGCGTGACGGTCTCGAGCCCAGAGAGCCGCGCCGGGGAGAGCTGCTTGTCGACGTCCTCGCGGGACATCAGCCCGGCCTCGACGACGAGGTCGCCGACGTTGCGTCCGGTGAGCAGCGCCGCCTTCGCGAGGGCCGCCGAGGCGGCGTAGCCGATGTACGGGGTGAGCGCCGTGACGACGCCGACCGATGAGCCGACCATCGCCCCGAGCCGCTCGCGGTTGGCCGTGATCCCGTCGATGCAGTTGATGCGCAGCGTCCGCATCCCCCGCCGCATCCACGTGATGGACTGGAAGATCGAGTGCGCGATGATCGGCTCGAACGCGTTCAGCTGCAGCTGCCCGCCTTCCACCGCCATCGTGACCGTCAGGTCGGCGCCGGCGACCGCGAACGCCACCTGGTTCACGACTTCGGGGATGACGGGGTTGACCTTGCCGGGCATGATGCTCGAGCCCGCCTGCCGGGCGGGGAGGTTGATCTCGCCGAAGCCCGCCTGCGGGCCGCTGGAGAGCAGGCGCAGGTCGTTGCTGATCTTCGAGAGCTTGATCGCGTTGCGCTTGAGCGACGAGGAGAACGACATGAAGGCGCCGGTGTCGCTCGTGGACTCGACGAGGTCCTCCGCGGTCTCCAGGTCGAGGCCGCTGATGTCGCGGAGGTGCCGGATGACGGCGGTCGCGTAGCCGGGGTGGGTCGTGATGCCCGTGCCGATCGCGGTGGCGCCCATGTTGACCTCGCACAGGAGGTACGCGTTCTCCTTGAGCCGGTGGTAGTCCTCCCCGAGTGTCGTCGCGAACCCGTGGAACTCCTGCCCGAGCGTCATGGGGACGGCGTCCTGCAGCTGTGTCCGGCCGACCTTGAGGATGTCGTGGAACTCGTGCGCCTTGGCGAGGAAGGACTGCCGGAGGAGGTCGAGCTCCTCCAGGAGGGTCCGCAGGTCGAGGCCGAGCCCCACCTTGATGGCGGTCGGGTAGACGTCGTTCGTGGACTGGCTGCGGTTCGTGTGGTCGATCGGCGAGAGGAACTCGTAGTCACCCTTGGGGCGCCCGGCGATCTCGAGCGCGACGTTGGTGATGACCTCGTTCGCGTTCATGTTCGTCGATGTGCCGGCACCGCCCTGGACGACGCCGACGACGAACTGGTCGTGGAACTCGCCGTCGATGATGCGACGGCAGGCCTCGTCGATGAGGCCGGCGCGTTCCTCGTCGAGGACGCCGATCTCGCGGTTGGCGCGCGCGGAGGCCTGCTTGACCATCGCGAGTCCGACGACGAGGTCGCGGTAGACGGAGATGGGGCGCAGGGAGATCGGGAAGTTCTCCAGGGCCCGGGCGGTGTGGATGCCCCAGTAGGCATCGGCGGGGATCTCCAGCGATCCCAGTGAATCGGTTTCCGTGCGCGTCATCGCGTCCTCGGCCATGGTGTGCAGTCCTTGTGGGTCGTCACAGCGGGTAGGGGGTGTGTGCCCCCGAGCCTACCCGCGGGCACATCCGGGATGGATGGACGCGGTGGACACCGCCACCCCGGACGTTGTACGTCCGGGCGAGGGTCAGCGTTTGCGCGAGAACGCGTCGAGGCGCTGCTCGGGGGTGAGTTCCGCCATCCGCGCCACCCAGTCCGCGGAGAACGTCTCCGCCGTCTCGGCCGCGACGACGGGGACCACGGAGTGCGTGATGGTGTCGTCGTAGACGTGCACGAGGTGGAACGACTGTCCGGCATCCATCCCGTTGACCTCGGTGGCAGGGCGCTGCAGGTTCATCGTGTAGCAGGTGGCGGCGGCCACGCTGACGGGCACGCCGGCGAACGACCCGCTGGTGGAGTAATGCAGGTGACCCGCGAGGATGCCGCGCACGTCGGATCCCGCGATGACCTCGGCCAGCGCATCCTGACGGCGCAGCTCGAGGATGTCGAAGAACGGGATGTGGCTGGGCAGGGGCGGATGGTGCAGGGCCAGCAGGGTGCCGAGCGGAGCCGGCTCGGCGAGGATGCCGCGCAGCCACGTCAGCTGACCGTCGTCGAGGTCGCCGTGGTGCCAGCCGGGCACGCTCGTGTCGAGCGCGATCAGCCGGAGGCCGCCGAGGTCCCACACGCCGGTGACGGGCTCGCCGCTGGGCTCCAGCCCGAGCAGCGCGCCGCGCAGGGCAGGACGCTCGTCGTGGTTGCCGGCGACCCAGACGATCGGGGCGTCGAGTCGATCCGCGAGCGGCTGGACGGCGGCGCGCAGCGCGCGGTACGCGTCCGGCTCCCCCAGGTCGGTGAGGTCTCCGGTGAACACGAGCGCGTCCGGCGCCACCCCGGTCCGTTCGACGGCGGCGAGGGTGGCCGCGAGATTCGCCGCGGTGTCGTAGCGCCCGCCCAACGGCGCATTGCCGGCGAGCAGGTGGGTGTCGCTGAGGTGCACGATCACCCGCCGGGCGGGGGCGTGCCGCCCGAACTGCACTGTCTCCATGTCGACAGCCTAGATCGGGCCCCGGTCAGCGCCCGAAGCCGGGCCGCGTCAGTGTCCGAAGACGATCAGGAGCAGTCCGGAGAGGACGGCGAGCGCGCACATGCCGAACGCCGCGTACGCCGCGACGAGCGCGACGCGCTTCTGCCCCTCCGTGAGCGGGCTCTTGCGCGACGCCTTCGCGGCCGCCTTCGCGGCACGGTGGGCTTCCTTCTCCGTGATCACCGTGATGGCGTCGGTGAACTCCGCGGGGGCGACGACCGGCGCGCGGCCCGCGCGCACCAGCATCCGCAGCCCCAGCGCGTAGAAGGCGACCACCACGGTACCGGCGGCGAGGGCCGCGCCGAACACCTGCAGGAACGCGAGCCAGTCGATCGAGACGGTCACTTCTCGTCCCCCTTCGCGGTCGGGCGGGTCTCCGGCTTGCCTGCGGCGCGCGCCTTCTCGGCCGCGCGCTTGTCGGTCTTGCGCTTCTCGTCGGCGACCCGACGGGCCTCCGCCTTCGCCGCGGCCTTGCGCTCCGCCTTCTCGCGCGCCGCCTGCTCCGCCTTCAGACGCGCCTGCTCGCGCAGGATCTCGCGCTGTCGACGGGTCGGCGGCGGGTTGCGCTTGACCTTGACCGCCAGACCGGAGTCGGCGACCTCGCTCATCGCGTTGGACGCGTCGACCCGGTTGTGGCGCGAGCGCCAGAAGAGGCCGAGGATGATCGCGACCGCCAGGATCGCGTCGACGAGGACGCCCCAGTGGCCGAACCAGACGACGAGGAGCGCGGCGAACGCGCCGACGGCGCCCGAGGCGGGCAGGGTCAGCAGCCAGCCGATCGCGATGCGGCCGACCGTGCGCCAGCGCACCGTCGAGCCGCGGCGACCGAGGCCCGAGCCGATGACGGAGCCCGAGGCGACCTGCGTCGTGGAGAGCGCGAAGCCGAGGGCGCTGGAGGCCAGGATCGTGGCGGCGGTGGAGCTCTCCGCCGAGAAGCCCTGCGCGGGCTTGACGTCGGTGAGGCCCTTGCCGAGCGTGCGGATGATGCGCCAGCCGCCCATGTACGTGCCGAGGGCGATCGTGAAGGCGCAGGCGAGGATGACCCACAGCTGCGGATCGGCGTGCGCGCCGTCCTGCAGGCCGGCCATGATCAGGGCGAGGGTGATCACACCCATCGTCTTCTGCGCGTCGTTCGTGCCGTGCGCGAGCGCCACCAGCGACGACGTGAAGATCTGACCCCAGCGGAATCCGTCGCGGCCGTCCGGCTTGTTGTCGTAGCGACGCGTCATGGCGTAGGCGAGGCGCGTGAGGAGGAAGGCGATGACGCCGGCCGTGAACGGCGCGATGAGCGCCGGCAGCACGACCTTGCTCAGCACGACCCCGAAGTCGATCGCGCTGGTGCTCGCCCCGACGAGCGTCGCCCCGATGAGGCCGCCGAACAGCGCGTGCGAGGAGCTGGACGGAAGGCCCAGCAGCCAGGTGAGCATGTTCCAGGTGATCGCGCCGATGAGACCGGCGAAGATGATCGGCAGGAACGCCAGCGGTTCGATCTGGTCCTCGCGGATGATGCCGTGCGAGATGGTCTTGGACACTTCGGTCGACAGGAACGCGCCCACGAGGTTGAGGCTCGCGGCCAGCAGCACGGCCACCTTGGGCTTCAGGGCACCCGTCGCGATGGGCGTCGCCATCGCGTTCGCGGTGTCGTGGAAGCCGTTGGTGAAGTCGAAGAACAGCGCCAACGCGATGACGAGCAGCACGATGATTACGGCGGTTTCCACAGTTCGCTTTCCGTCGGGATTCGTGGGGAGGGTGCCGATGGAATCGGCGGTGCGAACGAACAGTTCACCGTGGGTTCATGTTCCGGCAACCGGACCACGGAAATCCTCGCACATCCGCGGCCGATCGCAGAACCGCCGCATCCACTCCGAGGGGGGTCGGTTAGCGTGGGACGGTGACCATTTCGGAGCCCTCCGCCCCCACCGTCCCCACCCGCCCCACCACGCGCAGCCACCACGGCGACGACGTCGTCGATCCCTACGAATGGCTGCGCGCGAAGGACGATGAGCAGGTCCTCGCGCATCTGAGCGCCGAGAACGCCTACACGCAGCAGCGCACCGCGCACCTGGAGGCCCTGCAGGAGCGGATCTATCAGGAGATCAAGGGCCGCACCCTCGAGACCGACCTGTCCGTCCCGAGCCGGCGGGGGTCGTGGTGGTACTACAGCCGCACGGTCGAGGGCAGCCAGTACGGCATCCACTGCCGCGCGCCGCTCGCGGACCCCGACGACTGGACGCCGCCCGTCCTCTCCCCCGATGTCGAGATCCCCGGTGAGCAGGTGCTCCTGGACGGCAACGTCGAGGCCGAGGGGCACGAGTTCTTCTCTCTGGGCACGTTCGACGTGTCCACCGACGGCGCGCGCCTGCTCTACGGCGTCGACACGCAGGGCGACGAGCGCTACACGCTGCGCATCCGCGACCTCGCGAGCGGCGGCGATCTGGGCGACGTCATCCCGGAGACCTCCGCGGGGGCGATGTTCTCCCCCGACGGCCGGTTCGTCGTGTACACCACGGTCGACGACGCGTGGCGACCCGACACCGTGTGGCTCCATGAGGTCGGGACGGATGCCGCGACCGACGAGAAGCTCTTCCACGAACCCGACGAGCGGTACTGGGTGGGGGCCGGCTTCACGCGCAGCGACCGCTACCTCGTCATCGCGGCGGAGTCGTCGATCACGAGCGAGGAATTCCTCGTGGATGCCGCCGACCTCCGGTCGCCGCTGCGGCCCGTCTGGCCGCGCCGCGAGGGCGTGGACTATTCGCTCACGCACGCCGTCGTCGACGGCGAGGACGTGCTGTACATCCTGCACAACGACGGCGCGCTGGACTTCGAGCTCGTCCGCGTCGCGGCATCCGACCCGGAGGGCGCACGTGAAGTCGTGCTGCCCCACGTGCCGGGCCGGCGCCTCGAGGACGTGTCGGCGTTCCGCGACTGGGGCGTCGTGTCGTACCGGCGCGAGGGTCTGTCCCGGGTGGGGCTGCTCGCCTACGGCAGCGGCGCGCTGACCGAACTCGCGTTCGACGAGCCGCTGTACACCGTCGGCGCCTCCGGCAACCCGGAGTGGGCGCCCCCCGTGCTGCGGCTCGGCTACGGCTCGTTCGTCACCCCCGGCACCGTCTACGACTACGTCGTCGAGACCGGCGACCTCCTGCTGCGCCGGCGCCAGCCCGTGCTCGGCGGCTACGACCCGGAGGAGTACGCGCAGGAGCGCCTGTGGGCGACGGCCGAGGACGGCACCCGCATCCCCATCTCGCTCGTCTGGAAGCGGACGTCCGGCGACGGCGACGCGCCCCGCGCCGTGCATCTCTACGGCTACGGGTCGTACGAGCACTCGATCGACCCGGGGTTCTCGGTGGCGCGCCTGTCGATGCTCGACCGGGGCGTCGTGTTCGCGATCGCGCATGTGCGCGGCGGCGGCGAGATGGGCCGGCAGTGGTACGAGGACGGCAAGCTGCTGCACAAGCGGAACACCTTCACGGACTTCGTCGCGTGCGCGCGGCACCTCGTGGCCGAAGGCCGCACGACGCCGGAGCTGCTCGTCGCGGAGGGCGGCTCGGCGGGCGGGCTCCTCATGGGCGCTGTCGCGAACCTCGCGCCGGACCTCTTCGCCGGCATCCTCGCGGACGTGCCGTTCGTGGATGCGCTCACCACGATCCTCGACCCGTCGCTGCCGCTGACGGTCGTGGAATGGGACGAGTGGGGCGACCCGCTGCACGACCCGAGCGTCTACGAGTACATGAAGTCGTACACGCCGTACGAGAACGTGCGCGAGGGTGTGGAGTACCCGCGGATCCTCGCCGTCACCTCCCTCAACGACACGCGCGTGCTGTACGTCGAACCGGCGAAGTGGGTCGCGCGGCTGCGCGAGGTGGGCGCCGACGCGCTGCTGAAGTGCGAGATGGTCGCCGGCCACGGCGGCGTGAGCGGTCGCTACAACGCCTGGAAGCAGCGCGCGTTCGAGCTGGCCTGGCTGCTGGACGTCCTGGGCCTCGCCGACTGAGGAGGTGGCGCGCGCGCGTCCCGCGCGGTCGCGCCCCGCGCGCGCCCGCCTGTCCGCCGTGTCACACGTTGCGCGGGTTTCTGTCGCGTCGACCCGCGTCTCGTGTGACATTCCAGACAGGTATGTCACAGAAGGCGCCGCGAAGCACCGCCGCACCCGCATGAGCTGTGACACGCGGCGCCTCCTCCCCACAAACCGGGAACGCCCGGGCGCGTACGGATCTGCTCAGCGCTGAACAGCTCGCGGCCGTTCCGCGGTCCACTGGGCGGATGACGAGGATCACACCGCTTCCTCCGGAACTTGAGGCGCGGCCGTTTCGCGTCTCCGATGCGATGGCGCGTGGCGTCACCGCATCCCGGTTGAGGGCGCGAGACCTGCTCGTACCGACGCGCGGGGTGCGGGTTCCCCGCTCGGCCACCATCGCAACTCCGGTGGTCAACCGTCAGGAACGACTTCGCGCCGACCTGCTCGCGCGCGCCGCGGCGGTCGCGCCCGCGCTGACTCCTGACCAGTTCTTCAGCCACGGCACCGCGCTCGCCCTCCTCGGCGTGCCCCTGCCGTACCTGCGGGATCCGTCGTGGGAGTTGCATGTATCCGCTCGTCGTCCCGCGGGCCAGCCTCGCCGCGATGGCATAGCGGGGCATCGGCTGCAGGCGCGCGCGCCTTTCCGAGGCACTGCGCGGGGCCTGCCGATCGAGCACCCTGCGCGGACATGGCGGCAGGCGGCGTCGACGTGGGAGCTCGACGACCTGATCGCCGCCGCAGACCACCTCGTGTGCCCCCGGCGTCGGATAGTCACGCCGGCGGAGCTTCGCGCCGAGATCGTGGAGGCCGGAGACCTGCGGGGGCATCTGCTCGCACGGGCGCTCGCAGAGGTCAGGGTCGGCGCCGAGACGGCCGAGGAGACTCATCTGCGGCTGCTGCTCGGGCGAGCGGGTCTGCCGGAACCGTCACTCAACCTCGACCTGCGAGACGAGCGCGGTCGCTTCGTCGCACGGCTGGACCTCGCGTACACACGTTTCCGCGTGGCCGTGGAACACGACGGCCGCACGCACGCCTTCGACGAGCAGCAGTTCGCGAAGGATGCCGACCGGTGGGACGCCATCCGCGGCCAAGGCTGGACCCACGTGCGGATCCTGAGCCACCACCTGCGGCCGGACTCGCGACGCGCGCTCGCCAAAGTGACGGACGCCCTCGTCGCCGCCGGCTGGCGGCCCGGCCTCGACTGACCTCGACGTCCGCGCCGCGCATCCGCTCCGTTTCCGTCGCGTGACCGCATCCCACGCCTGGTCCGCCGCCGTCACAGCTGGCGCGTGTCACACAACCTGCCGGTGGCCGAAGGGCCGACACGCGCGTTGCGTGACGCCCGCAGTCACCCCGTCCCGCTTCGCGTGGGCCCCACGCGTCCGCACCCGCGAATGACGTGACACGCCACGGAAGGGCCGGTTCATCGGCCGACCGGGATGCCGGAGGCCCGCCGCCCGCGCGAGGCCGACCTCACCCGAAGAGCGCGGCGGCTTCCTCGTAACGGTAGAGCGGGACGTTGTTGAGCTCGCCCAGGGCGTCCTCGAACGACACGCGCACGATGTCGGTACCGCGCAGCGACACCATCTGGCCCCATGCGCCGTCCATGATGGCGTCGGCGGCGTGCAGGCCGAGACGGGTCGCGAGGACGCGGTCGAACGCCGACGGCGAACCGCCGCGCTGGATGTGGCCGAGGACGGTCGCACGGGTCTCGATGCCGGTGCGGCGCTCGATCTCCGGCGCCAGGATCTCGCCGATGCCGCCGAGGCGGGGGCGGTTGAAGGCGTCGAGGCCCTTGTCGCTGTACGCCTCGTCCATGCCCGTGATCGTGAAGCCCTCGGACACGACGACGAGCGGCGCGCGGCCGCGGTCATGGGCCTTCGTCACCTGCGCGACGATCTCGTCGATCGACATGGGCACCTCGGGGATGCAGATCACGTGCGCGCCGGCGGCGACGCCCGCGTGCAGCGCGATCCAGCCCACGTGCCGGCCCATGACCTCGGCCACCATGCAGCGCTGGTGCGAGTCGCCGGTCGTGCGGAGGCGGTCCATCGCGTCGGTGGCGATGTTGACGGCCGTGTCGAAGCCGAACGAGTAGTCCGTCGCGCGCAGGTCGTTGTCGATCGTCTTCGGCACGCCGAGCACGTTGATGCCGTCGTTGGCGAGACGGTTCGCCGCGGCGAGGGTGCCCTCGCCGCCGATCGCGATGATGCCGTCGATGCGGTGCCCGTAGAGCGTCTTGGCGATGTTCTCGGCGCCGCCGCGCGGACCCTCGTAGGGGTTGGTGCGGCTCGTGCCGAGGATCGTCCCGCCGACCTTCGACAGGCCCTTCACTTCGTGGCGCGTGAGCGGGAAGAAGTCCCCGTCGACCACTCCGCGCCAGCCGTCGCGGATGCCGACGAACTCGATGTTGTAGTTGGTCGTGCCCTTGAGCACGACGCCGCGGATGACCGCGTTCAGGCCGGGGCAGTCGCCGCCGCTGGTGAGGATGCCGATCTTCATGGAGAGATCCTTCGGGGTTTCAGGGATGCTGCGGCTCCGTTGCCTGGATTCGACACTATCGCCGCCGGATGCCGCGTTGCCACCGGTCCGGCCGTCGATAACCGTCGACGGCCCCCGGCCGGGAAACGTCGGTCAGGCGCCGCCGAGCGCCTGGCGCAGCAGGTGCATGAGCGCGGACAGCTGCACAGAGTCGCTGGAGGTCGGGTCGACGGCCTCCCCGTCGAGCGCGCGCGCCGCGAGTCCCTGTTTGGAGTCGATGAGCTCGGCGATCTTGGTGTCGATCGTGTGCGCGGCGATGATCCGCCACGCCGTGACCGGCTCGTCCTGGCCGATGCGGTGCACGCGGTCGATCGCCTGCGTCTGCTCGGCGGCGGTCCAGGACAGCTCGGCGAGCACGACGTTCGATGCGGCCTGCATGTTCAGGCCGACGCCGGCGGCGGTCAGCGAGCAGACCGCGACGGCCACCTCGGGGTCGGTATTGAACGCGTCGATGGCCTGCTGGCGCGCGGGGGTCGTCTGGTCGCCGCGGATCGAGACGGTGCGCAGCCCCGCGGCGGCGAAGAGGTCCTCCGCGGCATCCATGACGTCGATGTGCTTCGCGAAGAAGACGACCTTGCCCACCGAGCGCTGCAGCTGCACGGTGTAGTCCGCCGCGAGCAGCGCCTTGGCCTGGCCGATCCGGCGCACCATGGTGAAGACGTTCTCCGAGCCGGAGCCGGCGGCTTTGGCCTCCTCGAGTTCGCCGTGCGCGACGAGGCGCACGATGTCCTCGTCGAACTCGCCGAGGAACACGCGGTCGCCGCGCGCCTCGATGATGCGGCGGTACTTCGCCGCGAGGCGCTGACCGAGCTCACGCTCCGCCTCGCGGATCGAGCGACCGAACTCGTCGTCCAGCTCGACGGGGAGGTCGGCAATGAGCTTGTCCGGGAGGTCGGCGGCGACGTCCTTCTTCTTTCGCCGCACGATGCCCATCGAGATGACGGCGTCGCGGGCCTCCGGGTAGAACGACTTGTCGGCCGGGGTGAGCCCGGTCGCGTCGAGCTTCTCCATGAGGGCGGGGCCGGGCTTCTCGCCGTTGGTCCACCCGAGGAAGCGCCAGATCGCGTCGAAGTCCTCGACGTCGTTGATGAGCGGCGTGCCGGTGAGGGCGAGCATGAGCGGGTTGCGCACCTGCTCGCGGATGCGGGTCGCAAGACCGAGCACGTTCTGCGAGCGCTGCGAGGACAGGTTCTTGATGAAGTGCGCCTCGTCGACGACCATGCCCTTCAGGCCCAGCGAGGCGAGCCAGGCCAGGTGCCGGTCGAGCACTTCGTAGTTGACGATGAAGACATCGGCGAACGCGTCCACCTGGCCGCCGTCGCCGTGGATGACGGTGGCGCGGCGCTGCGGCGTCCACCGCTCCACCTCGCGGGCCCAGTTCATCTTCACGACGTTGGGGACGACCGCGAGCAGCGGATACGAGTTCGCGACGGATGCCGCGAGCACGGACTCCGCCGTCTTGCCGAGGCCCGGCTCGTCGGCGAGGAGGAAGGAGCGGTGACCTGCGCGCACGGCTTCGAGGAAGCGCGACTGGTGCGGCATGACCTCGAGGCCCTTGGGCGAGAGGCGGTCGAACTCGGGGACCTCGGGCAGCTCCATCGACGCGGCGCCGCCGCCGGCGCCGGTCTCGAACGCCTTGTACAGCGGGCCCATCAGCTCCCAGCCGTCGAGTCGGCGGCGGGGGGTGGAGGCGGGGGTCCGCAGGCTGACGTCGGGCGCGAGGAACGGGTTCGACTCGCGTCGCGCGTCGATCTGCGGCGGGATGACCTGCCGCTCGGCGAGCGCCGCCGGAACGACAGGCGTCTGCGCGGGGGCGGCGTCGGTGATGATGAGCTCGTCCTCGGGCAGTTCGGCGCCCGACTCGAGCAGCCAGTCGCGGCGCATGCGGCGCGCGACCGGCGAGGTCGCCTGGTCGACTTCGAGCAGCTGTATGAGAGAGGTGTCGCGCGCAGCGGTCTTGGCGAGGATCGTCGCGACGCCGTCGAGGCGCTTCAGCAGCTCGGCGCGCGCGGCGGCCGGCACGACGTCGTCGGCCTTGACCCGGGCCCGCTCCTCGCGGACGAGGAACGCGATGACCTGGAACTTGACGCGGTTGGTGGGGCCGAGCTTGCCGCGCTGGGCCTTCGCCTCGACCTCGCGCACCTTGCGGGCGAGGATCGGGATGAGCGGCGCGTCGTCGTCGCGGCGGGCCGATGAGCCCGAACGACGCCGGGACGACGACTTGCGAGCGGTGGATGCCGTGGTCGGCATGCTCCTCCTGAGCGTGAGAGCCGGCGCAGAGCCGGCAGTGCCGGCGATCGTGCGGCCGGTCGAACGGAGTCGCCGCGAAGCGGCGGCGGGAATGCGTGGGGCCCGATCCTCCCGGCTGCGGGTACTCGCTTCTGCGAGCTGCGGCGACGGCGGGATGCGGTCCTCGCGGAAAGTCTAGCGCCTCGTCACGGTGCCGTGCGCAGCCGCAGGCTGTTGAGCACGACGAACACGCTCGAGAACGCCATGGCGGCCCCGGCGATCATCGGGTTCAGCAGGCCCAGCGCGGCCAGCGGCAGGGCGGCGACGTTGTATGCGAACGCCCAGAACAGGTTGCCGCGGATGACGCGCATCGTGCGGCGGCTGAGCCGGATCGCGGTGACCACGGGCGCGATGCCGTGACCGGCGAGGGCGATGTCGCTCGCGTGCATGGCGGCATCCGTGCCGCCGCCCATCGCGATCCCGAGGTCGGCGGTGGCGAGGGCCGCGGCGTCGTTGACGCCGTCGCCGACCATCGCGACCCGATGACCGTCGGCACGCAGACGCGCGATCTCGTCGACCTTGCCCTCCGGGAGGACCCCTGCGATGACGCGGTCGACACCGACCGCGTCGGCGGCCGCGCGGGCGGCGCCGGCGTTGTCGCCGGTGAGCAGGACGACCTCGAGGCCGAGGCGCTTCAGCGCCCCCACCGTCTCGGCGCTGTCGGCGCGGACCGTGTCGGCGACCGCGAGCACGCCACGGACGCGGCCGTCCCACCCGGCGACGAGGCGGTCGCGCCGTCGGTCTCGATCCGCTCGACGGCGGCGCGGGCGGCATCCGGGAGCGCGCCGGACTGCTCGGCCGCGAAGGCCGCCCGACCGGCGAACACGTCGTGCCCGTCGACGGTGCCGGTCACGCCGCGGCCGGCGAGGCCCGCGAAGTCCGCGACGGGCAGGTGCGCGGGCGTGAGGCTCGCGAGCGCGCGGGCGATCGGGTGCTCGGACGCGTGCTCGAGCGAGCCCACGAGCCGCTCGATGTCGGCGGTCGCGGCGTCGTCGATCCGGGTGACGGCGACGACGGTCATCCGTCCCTCCGTGATGGTTCCCGTCTTGTCGAGCACGATCGTGTCGATGCGCTCGGCGCTCTCGAGGGCCTCCGGGCCGGTGATGAGGACGCCCAGCTGGGCGCCGCGGCCGGTGCCGACGAGGATCGCGATGGGGGTCGCGAGCCCGAGCGCGCACGGGCACGCGATGATGAGGACGGCGACGGCGGCGGTGAAGCCGGCGGCCAGGGGCTCCCCGGCCACGATCCAGCCGACGAGCGTGAGCACGGCGAGCGCGATCACGATCGGGACGAAGACCGCGGAGATGCGGTCGGCGAGCCGCTGCACGCGGCTCTTCCCGGCCTGCGCCTCCTCGACGAGGCGCGCCAGGTGCGCGAGGCGGGTGTCGTCGCCGACGCTCGTCGCCTCGACGAGCAGTCGACCGTCGGCGGCGAGCGTGCCGCCGGTCACCGCATCCCCGGCACTCACGTCGACCGGGACGGACTCGCCGGTCATCATGCTCTCGTCGACCGAGGCGCGCCCGTCGCGCACGATGCCGTCGGTCGCCACCTTTTCGCCGGGGCGCACGACGAAGACGTCGCCGACGCGGAGCCGCTCGACCGGCACGCGCGTGCCGTCCGCCAGCTCGACATCCTTCGCCGCGAGCTGGAGCAGCGCCTGCAGGGCCGCGCCGGCGCGCCCCTTCGAGCGCTGCTCGATGAAGCGCCCCAGGAGGAGGAAGACGGTGACGGCGGCTGCGACCTCGAAGTAGACGAGCGCCGTGGCGTCGTGCACGGGGCCGAACAGGACGACCTCGTGCATGAGGCCGATCCGGCCCGCCGACCCGAAGAGCAGGGCCCACACGCTCCAGCCGAAGGCGGCCATCGTGCCGAGCGTGATCAGGGTGTCCATCGTCATGGCGCCGTGGCGCGCATTCGCGATCGTGGCGCGGTGGAACGGCCAGCCGCCCCACAGGACGATGGGCGCCGTCAGGACGAGCGACACCCACTGCCAGCCGGGGAACTGCCATGCCGGGACCATGCCGAACGCGACGACGGGGACGGCGAGGGCGAGGCTGACGAGCAGGCGGGTGCGCAGCGGCGTCGACCCGGGACGGTCGGCGACATCGTGCACGTGACCGCCGTCGTCGTGGTGGGCGGTGTGGTCGGCGGTGTGGTCCATGCGCGGCGTGCGCAGGGAGGCGTCGTAGCCGGCCTCCCGGACGGCGGCGACGAGGCGCTCGGGATCGACCCCCTGCGGGAAGCTCACGCGGGCGGTCTCGGTCGCGAGGTTGACGGATGCCGTCACCCCGTCGACCTGCTGCAGCCGCTTCTCCACGCGCGCGACGCAGCTGGCGCATGTCATGCCCTCGATGTCGAGGACGGTGTCGCGCACGGCGGCACCGTCCGGTGCCGCGGACATCAGCGGCGGCCGGTGAGGCTGTAGCCGGCCTCGGCGACGGCGGCGGCGATGGCCTCGTCTGCGGGCGCGCTGTCCGCGGTGACCGTCACGGTCTTCGCGGCGACGTCCACGGCGACCTCGGATACGCCGGCCACGGCGCTCACCTCACGGGTGACGGCGGCGGCGCAGTGGCCGCAGGTCATTCCTTCGACGGCGTAGGCCTGAATGCTCATGGGGACTCCTCGTGTTGCGTTCACGTGCAACAACAGGATACCCCCCGGGGGTATTCCTCAGTCCATCGCGAGCCCGCGCTGCCAGACCGCGAGCGCCCCGGGATCGTCGGTGACGATCCCATCCACGCCCCACTGCGCCGCGGCATCCCAGTGCCGATCGCTGTTGAGGGTGTAGACGACGACGCGGAGGTCGGCGGCGTGCAGCTCCTCGACGATCTCGGGGCGCGCGGCGATCGCTGCGCGGTCCACGACGATCCCGCGGACGTCGACCTGCCGGATCGCCCGCACGACATCCGAGGGAAGCGTGCGGAGGATCGCCATCCGAGGGATGGCATCCGAGCGGGCGGCGACGAGGGCGAGGGTCCGTGCGTCGAAGCTCGAGGCCACGACGCGGCGCTCGAGGCCCCGGGCGGTGACGGCGTCGGCGAGGGCGGCAGCGGCAGCGGGCGTCCACGTGCCCTTGAGGTCGAGCAGGGCGCGGCCGTCCCGCTCGGCGAGGAGATCGAGGAACTCCCCCGCCGTCGGAACCCGGGTGCCGACGTAGCGGGCCGCGTACCAGGATCCCGCATCCAGCGCCCGCACGTCGGCCAGCGTCATCCGGGCGAGCAGTCCGTGCCCGTCGGTCGTGCGGTCCACTGCGGCGTCGTGCATGAGGACGGCCTGACCGTCGGCCGTGAGGGCGAGATCGACCTCGACGTACTCGAAGCCGGCGGCGAGCGCGGCGGCCACGGCGGGGAGCGTGTTCTCCGGCGCGGACTCCGCCCCGCCCCGGTGACTCGCGATGAACGCCCGCTCGCCGGGCGTCCGGGCCGAGCCCCACAGTTCCTGCGCGGTGATCTTCGTGGGTGTCACCCCCGTCATGATGACCACGACGCATGCCAGGGCGAGCGCGCAGACGATGAGCAGGGCGGGAAGCCGTTCGGCCGTCCTCGATTCGGGCATCGGGGTGGTCCTTCAGTGGGTGACGTCGTCGTCGCGGCCCACTGTAGCGGACACCGTTACCTTTCCGTTACCTCCGTTTCGCGCCGCGCTCACCGCATGACCCTCGGGCCATCCGGCGTACGCTGGCTGCATGGCCACCATCACCGAGCGCGCCCTCGCCGCGACCCTCGACCACGCGATCCTGAAGCCCGAACTGACGCGCGACCAGGTCGACGCCGAACTGGACATCGCCGCCGAGTGGGGCGTCTTCAGCGTGTGCGTGCGCCCGAGCGACATCCCCCACGCCGTCAGCCGGCTCGCGGGAACCGGCGTGGCCGTCGGCACCGTCATCGGCTTCCCGCACGGCACCACCTCGACGGCCGCGAAGGTGGCCGAGGTCCGCCAGGCGCTCGCCGACGGGGCGACGGAGGTCGACATGGTCGTCAACATCGGGGCGCTCCGCTCCGGCTTCGACGACGTCGTCACCGACGACATCCGTGCCGTCGTGGAGGCGGCATCCGGTCACATCACCAAGGTGATCCTCGAGACGGCGTACCTCGACGACGAGCAGATCGCCCGCGGCAGCCGGCTGACCGAGGCCGGCGGCGCGCACTTCGTCAAGACGTCCACCGGTTTCGCCGGCGGCGGCGCGACCGTCGAGCATGTCCGGCTCATGCGCGAGAACGTCGGCGCCGACGTGCAGGTCAAGGCCTCCGGCGGCGTCCGCAGCTACGCCGACGCCCTCGCCATGATCGACGCCGGCGCGACGCGCCTCGGCACGAGCGGCAGCGCCGTCATCCTCGGCGAAGCCCGCCGCGTGGATGCCGGTGAGGGCGCGACGGGCGCGGTCGACGCGTCCTCGTACTGACGCGCACCCGATCGTCCGGCGCCGCGGGTTCCCTGCCGCGCGTGGTCAGGACAGTGCGGCACGCACCTCGGCGACGTCCTGGGACATCTGCGCGATGAGCGGCCCGATGCCCTCGAACGCGACCATGCCGCGGATGCGGTCGGTGAAGGTGACCGACACGCGGTGGCCGTAGAGGTCCAGGTCGGTCTCGTCGAGGACGTACGCCTCGACCTGGCGCACGAGGACGTCGTCGAAGGTCGGGTTCGTGCCGACCGAGATGGCCGCGGGGTAGCGCGTGACCGCGTGCATGCCGCCGGCGACCGCGGGGAGCCCCTCGTCCACGAGCCAGCCGGCGTAGACGCCGTCGGCCGGGACGAACCCCTCGACGTCGGCGGACAGGTTCGCCGTGGGGAACCCCAGTTCGCGGCCGCGCTTGAGCCCGTGCACGACCTCGCCCTGCACCGCGTGCGGGCGTCCGAGGAGCCGGGCGGCGCCCTCGACGTCGCCGGCGGCGAGGAGGTCCCGCACCCACGTGGAGGAGACCCGGCGCCCGCCTCCCTCGACGTCGCCGACGACGTCGGCGCGGAAGCCGAACTCGGCGCCGAGCTCGCCGAGCAGCGCGGGGTCGCCTGCTCCCCCGCGCCCGAAGCGGAAGTCGTCGCCGACCATGACCGTGACGACGCCGAGGGCGTCGACGAGCACGTGCTCCACGAAGGCGCGGGCGGTCAGCGCCGCGAGCTGCTCGTCGAAGCGGAGCACGAGCGTCGCGTCGATGCCCTGCTCGGCGAGAAGACGGAGCTTCTGGTCGAGGCTCACGAGCGGCGCGGGGCAGAGCTCGGGGCGCAGCAGGCTCAGCGGGTTGCGGTCGAACGTGACGGCGACGACGCGCGCACCGGCATCCTCCGCGGCGACGCGGGCCCGGTCGATCACGGCGCGGTGGCCGGAGTGGACCCCGTCGAACTTCCCGATCGCGACGACGCTCGGCCCGAATCCCGCCGGCACCTCGGTCGGGTCGCGGAAGACGATCACCAGGACGACCGTTCGAGGGCGGGATCGGCTTCCTCGCCGACGGCGTCGCGCGTGTGCGCGAGCCACCAGAGGCCCAGGAAGGGGAGGATCAGCGGCACCCAGATGTACCCGGCGCCGTAGCCGGACCAGACGGTCGGGTGGTCGAACAGCGCCGGCACGGCGAGGGAGAGGGTGCCGACGACGAGGACGCCGACGAGTTCGAACCCGATCGCGACCCACGCGACGATGTACCAGGCCCGCGACGCACTGCGGATGAGCGCGAGCGTCGCGAGGATGTAGACGGCGGCGGCGAGCGCCGAGAGCGAGTACGCCAGCGGAGCGGCGTCGAACTCGCGGACGATCTGGACGAAGGAGCGACCGGTGGCCGCCATCGCCATGATCGCGTAGACGATCACGAGGACGCGGGCGATGCCGGTCATGCGGGGACGGGTCGTGGACATGACCTGTCAATGATAGGCGGCACGGGGTGCGCCCGGCCGCTCAGGCGACCTGGACGGTCCAGATCACGTGCATGCGCCACACCATGACCGCGACGGCGAGCGCGGCGATCCCCATGATGACGGTGCTCCACCGACTGCGCTCGATGAGCGCCCACGCGACGCCGGCCGGCGGCAGCAGCACCGCCGAGACGAGATAGACCCAGTACTCCAGCGCGCTGCCGCTCGGGGGGTTGCCGACGAGGGGCGCGACGATCGCGACGACGACCTGGGCGAGCAGGAGCAGGAGGATGAGGGCGAGCCCACCCACGGACAGGTCGCTCGGTCGGCGGCCCGCGAGGCCCAGCACGATGCACAGCAGGCCGACCCCGCCCGCGGCCACGAGCTGGACGATGGTGAACCACAGGATCACAGGGGCTCCTCCGCCATGTTCATGATGCTCTTGACGTCGTCGCCGCGCCGCTCCACGATTCCCACGAGGCGGCCGTCCGGATCGATGGCGGCGGGGTTCGCGGTGACCATGCGCGCCGCCGCGCCGGGGAGCCGCTTGCCGTGCCGGAGATCGCGCGCCTCGTCGGCGGTGACGGGAAAGGCGCCGAGGACGGATGCCGCGACCGCGGCGTCGCTGCGCAGCTCGGTGTCGGGGGCGATCTCGCCCACCGCACCGTCGACCACGAACGGCCCGATCCGGGTGCGCCGGAGCGCCGTGAGATGTCCCCCGACGCCGAGCGCGGCGCCGAGGTCGCGCGCGAGGGCGCGGATGTAGGTCCCGCTCGAGCAGTCCACGACGACGTCGAGGTCGATCATGTCGTCCTGCCGTCGGATGCCGGTGACCTCGAAGCGCGAGATCGTCACGGTCCGTGCCGCGAGTTCGACATGTTCGCCCGCGCGCGCGAGATCGTAGGCGCGGCGGCCGCCGACCTTGATGGCCGAGACCCGGGAGGGCACCTGCGAGATCGGGCCGGACAGGGCGGCGACGCCGTCGGAGATCGCATCGTCGGTGACGGCAGCGACCGCGACGGCATCCGCGCGTGCCGTCTCGACGCCGTCGGCATCGTCGGAGTCGGTGGCGACGCCGAGGCGGATCGTCGCCTCGTAGGTCTTGTCCAGGCCGACGATGTAGGTGAGCAGGCGGGTCGCGGGACCGACCCCGAGGACGAGGAGACCGGTGGCCATCGGGTCGAGCGTGCCGGCATGGCCGATCTTGCGGGTCTGCAGGGCGCGTCGCGCGCGGGCGACGACGTCGTGGCTCGTGATGCCGCCCGGCTTGTCGACGAGCAGGATGCCGCGGGGCGCGGAGGTCACCGGATGCCCCTGGGGACGGCGGTCGGCGCAGGGCGTCGAGGGAGGGTCGGGGCGGGGACGCGCATGCCTCCAGCCTACGGGCGGGGGCGGGACCGTCCCGTGCGTCCCTGTCGGGTCAGCAGGAGTCGCGGAACACGCGGACCGGTGCCGCCGGATCGGTGTTGTCGACGATGGCGGCGGCCGCGCGGCGCGGATCCGCGTCGCGCAGATACAGCTCCATCCCGTCGCGGTAGCGCCGGTTCGAGGCGGCGGCCGGGTCGGGGTCGGTCCCGTCGCGACGGGCCATCCGCTCGTAGCGGATGTCCAGGGGCGCGTCCAGCCACACCGACCAGTGCCAGATGCCGCGCAGCTCGGGACGGTGCAGGAAGATGCCGTCGACGATGAGGACGGCGTCGCGGGGAGCCGTCACCCACTCGGACGCGACCGGCTCATCGCGGTCGACGTCGAACACGGCGAGCTGGAAGCCGGCATCGGCCGTCGCTCCCCCGCGGAACGGATCGACGAGCACCCGCCGGAAGGTCGCGTAGTCGTACGAGTCGCGGTAGTACCCCTCCGGCGAGGTGCGACCTCGGACGTAGCGCTCGGCGCGCGGCCGGTGGAAGCCGTCGATCGAGGCTCGGAAGACCGCGGACCCGTCCTCGGCGAACACGGCGGCGAGGTTGTCGGCGAACACCGTCTTGCCGGCGCCGTCCTCCCCGTCGACGGCCACCAGGATGCGGCCGCCGCGGTAGTGCTGCCGCACTTCGTCGCGGAGATCGCGCCAGAGCGTGGAGGCCGGGGTGACGGGAAGCATGGCTCCACCCTAGGCGTCGCGCGAAGCCGCAGCGGGGGTCGAGCGGTTCCGTAGGCTGGAGCGGTGCCCGACCTCTCCCGCCCGCTCCTGGACTGGTACCGCGCGAACGCCCGCGACCTCCCGTGGCGGGCGCCGGGCTTCGGCGCATGGGGCGTGCTGGTGAGCGAGTTCATGCTGCAGCAGACGCCGGTGACGCGCGTCATCCCGCACCTGGAGGCCTGGCTCATCCGGTGGCCGACGCCGGTCGCCCTCGCCGCGTCCCCACCCGCCGAGGCCGTGCGGCAGTGGGCGAACCTCGGCTACCCCCGCCGCGCGCTGTGGCTGCACCGCGCCGCCGTCGAGATCCGCGACCGGCACGCCGGGATCGTGCCGCGCGACGTCGACGCGCTCCTGGCGCTCTCGGGCATCGGCGACTACACGGCGCGCGCCGTCGCGACGTTCGCGTACGGCGACCGGCATCCCGTCGTCGACACGAACACGCGCCGCGTGCTGGCCCGGGCCGTCGAGGGCCGTTCGCAGCCGGGTCCGCCCGCCAAGCGCGACCTCGCGGCCATGGCGGCCATCCTGCCGGAGGACGACGCGGAGGCCGCGATCGTGAACGCGGCGACCATGGAGCTCGGCGCGGTGGTTTGCATCGCGCGGTCACCGCGCTGCGAGGCGTGTCCCCTCGTCGATGTGTGCGCGTGGCGCGGGGCCGGGTACCCCGACACCGGCGATGGCCGACGTCGTCAGGCGGCGTACGAAGGCAGCGACCGGCAGGCGCGCGGCGCGGCGTTGCGGATGCTGCGCGAGGCGCACGCCGTGCCTCTCGCAGACGTGCTGCCCGACTGGCCCGACCCGCAGCAGCGGGATCGCGCGATCGACTCGCTCATCGCGGACGGGTTGGCCGAAGCAGCGGACGGCATGCTGCGCCTGCCGGCCTGAGCGCGGCGGACCTCAGCCCTCGTCGTCGTCCAGCTCGCGCGGCTTCACGTACGGGTCGGACTCGCCGGCGTACGTCGCGCCGGTCGCCAGGCCCGCCACCGCGGCGTCGCGCTCGCGCGCCTCGCGGAGCAGGTCGGCGATGTGGCCGGCGTTCTCCGGGATGCCGTCCGGGATGAACTCCAGGGACGGGGTCAGGCGCACGTTGAGGTGCTTGCCGACCTCGCTGCGCAGCATCCCGGTCGCCGCCTTCAGCGCCTCCGCGGAGGACGCGCGCTCCTCGTCGGAGCCGTACACGGTGTAGAAGACCGAGGCGTGCTGCAGGTCGCCCGTCACGCGGACGTCCGTGATCGTCACGAAGCCGAGGCGCGGGTCGCGCAGCCCCTTCTCGAGGCGCTCCGCGAGGATCACGCGGATGCGGTCGCCCAGACGCGCTTGACGTTCACTGGCCATGACTGTTCCCTTCGACGGCTGAGGGACGCCCGTGGGCGCCCCTCAGCGGTTGCGACTCAGCCTCGCGGCTTCTCCACCATCTCGGTGGTCTCGATCTCGTCGCCCACCTGGATGTCGTTGAACTTGCCGAGGCCGATACCGGCTTCGTAGTCCGTGCGCACTTCGGTGACGTCGTCCTTGAAGCGGCGCAGCGACTCGATGGCCAGGCCATCGGCGAGCACGACACCGTCGCGGATGATGCGCGCCTTGGCGTTGCGCGTGATCGTCCCGGAGCGGACGATGACACCGGCGATGTTGCCGAACTTGGAGGAGCGGAACACCTCGCGGATCTCGGCGACACCCGACTGGACCTCTTCGAACTCCGGCTTGAGCAGGCCCTTGAGCGACTGCTCGACGTCGTCGATCGCGTTGTAGATGACCGAGTAGAACCGGATGTCGACACCCTCGCGGGCGGCGCGCTCGCGGGCCTTCGCGTCCGGACGGACGTTGAAGCCGATGACGATCGCGTTGTCGATCGTCGCGAGGTTGACGTCGGATTCCGTGACGGCACCGACACCGCGGTGGATGATCCGCAGCTGCACCGAGTCGTCGACCTCGATCTTGAGGAGCGACTCCTCCAGCGCCTCGACGGCACCGGACACGTCGCCCTTGATGATGAGGTTGAGCGACTCGACCTTGCCCTCTTCGAGCGCACGGGTGAAGTCCTCGAGCGAGATGCGCTTGCGGGCCTTGGCCAGCTGTGCGTTGCGCTCGGCGGCTTCACGCTTCTCCGCGATCTGGCGGGCGAGGCGATCCTCCTCGGTGACGATGAAGGTGTCGCCGGCACGCGGGACCGAGTTGAGGCCCTGCACCTGGACGGGTCGCGACGGGGCGGCCTCGAGGACCGGCTCGCCGTTCTCGTCCGCCATGGCGCGCACGCGGCCGTAGGCGGTGCCCGCGACGATCGCGTCGCCGATGCGGAGCGTTCCGGACTGGATGAGCACCGTGGCGACCGAACCGCGACCCTTGTCGAGCTTGGCTTCGATCGCGACACCGCGCGCCGCCTTGTTCGGGTTGGCCGTGAGGTCCAGGCCCGCGTCGGCGGTCAGCAGCACGGCATCCAGGAGAGCCTGGATGTTGAGACCGTCGCGCGCTGACACGTCGACGAACATCACGTCGCCGCCGTACTCCTCGGCGACGAGGCCGTATTCGGTGAGCTGCTGACGGACCTTGCCGGGGTTGGCGTCGGGCTTGTCGATCTTGTTCACCGCGACGACGATCGGCACACCGGCGGCCTGGGCGTGGTTGAGCGCCTCGACCGTCTGCGGCATGATGCCGTCGTCGGCGGCGACCACGAGGATCGCGAGGTCGGTCACCTGCGCACCACGCGCACGCATGGCGGTGAACGCCTCGTGACCCGGGGTGTCGATGAAGGTGATCGCGCGCTCGATGCCGTCGTGCTCGGTCCACACCTGGTACGCGCCGATGTGCTGCGTGATGCCACCGGCCTCGCCGGCGACCACGTTCGCGTTGCGGATCGCGTCGAGGAGTCGCGTCTTACCGTGGTCGACGTGACCCATGACGGTCACGACCGGCGGACGGATCTCGAGGTCGTCCTCGTTCTCGTCCTCGAGCTCCTGATCGAGGTCGAGACCGAAGCTCTCGAGGAGCTCCTTGTCCTCGTCCTCGGGCGAGACCATCTGGATCTTGTAGCCGAGCTCGGCACCCAGCACCTCGAACGTCGCCTCGTCGAGCGACTCGGTGGCGGTCGCCATCTCACCCAGGTTGAACAGGATGGTGACGAGCGTGCCGGGCTGCACGGTGTAGCCGGTGATGTTCTCGATCTTGTCCGCGAAGTCCGAGATCGACGCGCCGCGGCGCATGCGGATGATCTCCCCGTTGCCGCGGGAGACGTTGACGCCGCCGACGACCGGGGCATCCCGCATCTCGAACTCTTGCCGCTTCGCCCGCCGCGACTTGCGCTGCTTGGACTTGCCGCCACCCTTGCCGAAGGCACCTGCCGTGCCACCGCCGGGGCCGCGGCCACGACCGCCGCCACCGCCGGGACGGCCGGCGAAGCCGCCGCCTGCCGGTGCACCGGGACGCTGGAACCCTCCGGGCGCGCCGCCGGGACGGCCGGGGCCGCCGGGACGCTGCTGGAAGGGCGCGCCGGGACGACCGGCACCGCCGGGACGACCCGCACCGCCCGGACGCGGGGCGCCGGGTCGGGGTGCGCCCGGGCGCGGGGCCTGGGGACGCGGGATGTTGCCGGGGCTGGGACGCTGGCCCATGCCCTGCGCGGATGCGAACGGGTTGTTGCCCGGACGCGGACCGGCGGGACGCTGGCCCATGCCCTGCGCCGAGGCGAAGGGGTTGTTGCCGGGGCGCGCGCCACCCGGGCGCGGCGGCTGCGGCGCACCGGGCGTCGCGCCGGGGGCTGCCGGGGCGGCTGCGCCGGGCGCGGCGGGAGCCGGTGCCTCGGCGGCAGCCGGAGCCGGAGCGGCGGGTGCTGCCGGGGCCGGAGCC
>NZ_FLQR01000012.1 GCF_900078385.1 uncultured Microbacterium sp. | reverse complement strand
GCCCGCGCCGCTGAGCGCGACGACGCGTTCGTTCTGCGAGGTCACCGCGATCGCCGCGGTGGGCGGCGCGTTCGGCGGCGGCGGCGGGGGTGCGCCGATCCGCGTCACGGTGAGGTGGTCCACGCCCACGATCGCGGTACTCGTGGAGGTCCCCGAGACGTAGTTCGAGTAGCCGAGCGTGCCGCCCGCGGCGACCTGCCCGGTCGTGTCGGTCGCCGTGGCGTTCCAGGTGGCCGGCTCCGTCGCTCCCGTCCACACCCTCGCCCGGAGGGTCGCGGGGGAGGCGCCGACGACCTCGAACCGCAGCTTGACCGGCTCCCCGACGGCGGGGGTCGTGGTCATGCGGTAGCTGGCGAGGACGGTCTCCACCGAGCCCACGCGGCGGACGAGGGTCAGGTTGGGTGCTCCGGAGGCACGGAACTGCACCGTGGCGCGGTAGTCGCTCGCCGACGTGAACCGCGTGAACAGGGTGGAGTACGTTCCGGATCCGGTCACGGCGGGCGTCACGGAGAAGGCCGTGGCGAAGGAGGCGTCGGAGAACGTCGTCGTGGAGAGCGCCTGGTTGCGGCGGTTGCCGGGCGGGACCTGCATCCTGGCCCAGTTACCGTCCACCGACATCGAGGTCGCGGGCGCGCTGGTCGTCCACGACTGGCCGGACGGAGCCTTCCCCCACCCGCTGGACACCGTGCGGGTGAAGTCGTCGCGGAACAGGACGTCGTCGGGAGCCGTGCGCACCGTCCAGGTGGCGGAGGTCGTGCTCGCGGTGCCGTCGCTCACGACGGCCCGCCACTCGTACTCGGTGTCCCGCTGCAGTCCGGTCCAGGTCGCGGTCGCCGTCCCCCCGGCGGGGCTCGTCGTCGCGATGGTCGTGAACTGCGCCGGTTCCTGCTCGCTGAACGCGAAGGGCAGCGTGAAGCTCGAATCGGCATCCGTCTCGTACTGGTTCAGATACGGCGAGTAGGTCGCCGCGGTCACGGTGTCCGCGGCGGGATCGAACGTGTAGTACCGCAGCCAGCCGTTGCCGCCGTTCGCGCGGCCCTGGTAGTCCGTGAGGATCTGCTGCACCGGCTCCCCGCAGGCGTTGAGGTCGGAGCGTCGCGCCTCGCCGAGGTCGCCGTTGTGCTCGTGGCCGTTCAGCACCATCCGGATCTGGCAGTGCGTGCGGACGAAGGTCTGCCACGTGGTCTCCGGCGGCGTGCCGCCCGGGCGCTGCGCGAACGGGCGGCGCGAGCCGGAGAGGTTCACGAACGCATGCGTGAACATCACGACATCGCGCTCGGGATGGGCATCGAGGACGCGGTCCGCCCACTCCAGCACCTGTGCCCCCGCCTCCCACTCGAGTCCCAGGGCGATCCAGTCCCGCCCGCCGGCCGAGAACAGGGAGTAGTTGTTCATGTTCCCGCGGTCGTCGGGGTCGTCGCCGAACTGATCCTGTCCCATGTACCCGCCGTAGCGCGCCGTTGCCGGCGTGAACACGGCGTTCTGGTACCGAGACGGCGGGAACCAGGTGTCGTAGGGGATGTGCGTGCCGTTCGCATTGTCGAAGTCGTGGTTGCCCGGGACGACGGCGTTCGGCACGCCGTTGTCGTCCAGCACCTGCAAGCCGTTCGAGGCATAGGGCCAGTGACCGGCGAAGTCCCAGCTCGACACCAGGTCACCCAGCTGGACGACGAACTGCGTGTTCAGGGTCGCGCGGGTGTCGACGACCCACTGCGCCTGCTGACGGATGATGTCGCCCCGCGCCGCGTTCGTGTAGTTCTGGATGTCGGGGATCGCGACGATCGTGAAGGGGGCGCCTGCCCCCGGCAGGGGGACGGTCGCCCCTTTGCGTCGCCCCTCGAAGCGCACCGTGAGGGGGTCGCCATCCGGGTCCGCGACGCTCACTCGCAGGACCGGATCGGCCTGTTCCGCCGTCGATCCGTCCGCCGGCGCGACGAGTGCGGGAGCGTCCGGCGGTGAATCCGCCCACGCCGCCGTGGTCGGAATGATCAACAGGGCGACGCAGGTCGAGGCGGCGACTGCGAGCGCAGCGCGTCGGATCCCCCTGCGCCCGGTCGATGTCGACGAGCGCATGGCACCTCCCCAGAGGGTGCGAGTGATGATGGGGGGATTATCCCCCCGGGGTGCCTCCAGCGGAAGAGCTCCGCGTCCGCTGCCCCCGATGCGCCCGTTGTCTCCGGTAACATAGGTCGGTCGAATCGTTTCGGCACCTGTTCCGCTCGTCGAAGTCCCGACGTCCTCACCCGAATGGCCCCCTTTGCGCGACACCGACACGATCCGCCTGCCCACGTCGGGGCACAGGTCCTCGCCGACGGGTGCCATCCGTACGATCGGCGCGGATCCGGCGACGGCGCCGGTCGTGCTGCATCCGGGCGACGCGCTGCCGACGCGGCGCCGCGTGCTCTACATCATCCTGCTCGGAGCGCTCACGGCTCTGGGGCCGTTCACGATCGACCTGTACCTTCCCGCGTTCCCCGTCCTGCAGGAAGACTTCCGCACCTCCGCCGCGGCGATCCAGTTGACCCTCACCGGCACGATGGTCGGGTTCGCTCTCGGGCAGCTGATCGTCGGACCGCTCAGCGACAAGGTCGGTCGGCGCATCCCGCTCCTGTCGGTGACGGCTCTGCACGTCCTCGCCAGCTTCGGGGCGGCGTTCGCGCCGAACCTGGAGCTGCTCAGCGTCGCGCGCGTCGCGATGGGCATGGGCGCCGCCGCGGGCGGCGTCGTGGCGATGGCGATCGTCCGCGACCTGTTCGGCGGTCGCCGGCTCGTCGTCATGCTGAGCCGGCTCGCGCTCGTGTCCGGTGTCGCCCCGGTCGCCGCGCCCCTCATCGGGTCGGCGCTGCTGGCGGTCATGCCGTGGCGTGGGATCTTCATCGTCCTCGCTCTGTACGGCGCGGTCATGCTGATCTCGGCGGTGCTGTTCGTCCCGGAGACGCTGCCCAAGGCACGGCGCCAGGAGCCGGGTTCGACGACGGTCCTCCAGCGGTACCGGAGCGTCTTCCGCGACCGCGTCTTCATCGGCGTGCTCCTCATCGGCGGCATGAGCTTCTCCGGACTCTTCTCCTACCTCTCCGCGTCGTCGTTCCTCTTCCAGGAGACCTACGGGTTCGACGCGCAGCAGTACGGCCTGCTGTTCGCGGCGAACTCCCTCGGCGTCGTGCTCGGCGTGCAGGCGGCGTCGCGGCTCGCCGCCCGGTTCGGTCCGCAGTGGGTGCTGTCGGTCTCCACCGCCGTGCTCGTCGTCGCGGCATCGGCCATCATCGTCACGGATCAGCTGGGCCTCGGCGTCTGGGGCACGATGATCCCGCTCTTCTCCTTCATGACGGCGTGCGGGTTCACCTTCCCGTGCGTGCAGGTCCTCGCGCTCGACCGGCACGGGAAGGCCGCCGGCACGGCCGCCTCGATCCTCGGCGCGACGAACTTCGGCGTCGCGGGTCTCATCACACCGCTCGTCGGCGTGATCGCGAAGGACTCCGCCATCACGGCGACGACGATGGCATCCGTCATGGTCGGCTGCGCCGTCATCGGCCTGCTGTCGCTGTGGTTCGTGGTGCGCCCGTGGACCGTCGCGCGCCTCACGCCCTAGACCGTCGTGCATGATGGGTCGATGACGACGCGGACGACCGATCTCGAGATCACCCATGGGCTGCGCTGGCTGGTGGGCGGTCTCGCCCTCCTGGTCGTCGGGTTCACCTTCGGACTGTTCCTCGCACTGGATGCCGACCTGCTCGACATCGACGCATGGTGGAACACGCTGGTGGGCACGTTCTCCCAGGGGATCCGCCCGCTCTCGTTCCTCATGGACTTCCTCGGCGGCGGGTGGTTCGCGACCTATCTGGTCCCGCTCACCGTCGCTCTGCTGCTCGTGCTCGCGCGACGGCCGTGGAGCGCCCTGATGTTCCTCGTCGCGACGGCCGTGAGCGCCGGGATCGTCCAGGTGCTGAAGACCGCCTTCGGTCGGGCGCGCCCGGAGGACATGCTCGTGATCTCCGACCACGGCTCGTTCCCGTCCGGTCACACGGCCAACGCGGCGACGATGGCCGTCCTCCTCGTGATCGTCTTCCCCCGCGTCTGGGTCTTCGTCGCCGGGCTCGCGTGGACGCTGCTCATGGGCTTCAGTCGCACGCAGGTGCACGCGCACTGGTTCAGCGACACGGTCGGCGGCGCGATCCTCGGCGCCGGGGCGGCGCTCGTCGTCGCCGCCGCGTTCACGATCCCCATCCTGAAGGAGCGCGAGCGCGCGGCCGCACGCACTCGATCTTTCCTGAGCGCGAACGGGGCGCCTCGCTAGGCTGAGCGGCATGACCGACTCCGCCGCTGCTGCCGCGTCCGATCCGGCTGTCGCCGCCGCCGAACTCGTGCGCCTGCGCGCCGAGGCGGAGGCCGCCGAGGCCCAGCTGAAGGCGGCGCAGGCGCGAGCCGCGCTCGCGGCGGCCGAGGCCGAGGCTCTCCGGGCGCGCGCCGGCGCGCCGGCGGAACCAGCGGCCCCGCCCGCGCCCGCGGCGGCTCCCGCCGCGTCGGCGGAACCCGCACCAGCGGCTCCGGCCGCGGCCGCCCCGTCAGCGGAGCCCGCGACCCCGGTACCGCCGGCCACTCCGACCGCAGCCGCGCCCGGCCCGCTGGACGCCGAGCAGGTCGCGGCGATCGTGCAGGGCTACTCGTTCGAGGCCGCGACCCTCGACCTCGGCGCGCTCCTCAACGGCGCTCCCGACCCCGCCGCGCAGATCCGGATCCCGCTCGCGATGATGAACCGGCACGGCCTCGTCGCCGGCGCCACCGGCACCGGCAAGACCCGCACGCTGCAGGGCCTCGCCGAGCAGCTCGCCGCGAAGGGCGTCCCGGTGTTCGCCGCCGACATCAAGGGCGACCTGTCCGGCGTCGCGACGCCGGGGACGCCCAGCGACAAGCTGCTCGCGCGCACCGCGGCGATCGGGCAGGACTGGAAGCCGGAGGCGTCCGCGACGGAGTACTTCGCCCTCGGCGGGATCGGCAAGGGCGTTCCCGTCCGCGCGACCGTCTCCGGGTTCGGCCCGCTGCTGCTGAGCAAGGTCCTGGGGCTCAACGAGACGCAGGAGTCGAGCCTCGGCCTCGTCTTCCACTACGCCGACGAGAGCGGTCTCGCCCTCGTCGACCTCTCCGATCTCCGCGCCGTCCTCACCTACCTCACGAGCGACCAGGGCAAGCCCGAGCTGAAGGGGCTCGGCGGACTGTCATCGGCGACGGCCGGCGTCATCCTGCGCGAGCTCATCACGTTCGCCGACGACGGGGCCGATGTCTTCTTCGGCGAGCCGGAGTTCGACGTACGCGACTTCCTGCGCACCGCGGCGGACGGGCGCGGCATCATCTCGCTGCTGGAGGTCCCGGGCGTCGTCGACAAGCCCGCGCTCTTCTCGACCTTCCTCATGTACCTGTTGGCCGAGTTGTTCGAGATCCTCCCCGAGGTGGGGGATGCCGACAAGCCCAAGCTCGTGTTCTTCTTCGACGAGGCGCACCTCCTCTTCAAGGACGCGTCGAAGGACTTCCTCTCCGCGATCGTGCAGACCGTCCGCCTCATCCGCTCCAAGGGCGTCGGCGTCTTCTTCGTCACGCAGACCCCGAAGGACGTCCCCTCCGACGTCCTCGGACAGCTCGGGTCGCGCGTGCAGCACGCGCTCCGCGCCTTCACGCCCGACGACGCGAAGGCGCTGCGCGCGACGGTGGGAACGTACCCGAAGTCGGGGTACGACCTCGAGCGCACGCTGCAGGAGCTCGGCACCGGCGAGGCGATCGTCACGGTGATGAGCGAGAAGGGCGCCCCGACCCCGGTCGCGTGGACGCGGCTGCGGGCGCCGCAGGGCCTCATGTCGCCGACCCCCGACCCCGACATCGAGCGCGCCGTGAAGGCCTCGCCGCTGCTCGCGAAATACGGGACCGCGATCGATCGGGAGTCCGCCCGCGAGATCCTCGCGGCGAAGATGCACGCGGCGGAGCAGGCGGCCGCAGCCGAGCAGGCGGCGCTGGAGAAGGCGAAGGCGGATGCCGAGTTCGCCAAGCAGCAGGCGGCCGTGGAGAAGCAGCTCGAACGCGAGGCGAACGAGCGTCAGAAGGAGTACGACCGGCTGCTGAAGGCGAGCGGCACGTCGCGCACCACCCGCACGACGCGGCGCACCGAGAAGTCGCCGATCGATCAGATCCTCGGCTCCAAGGCGACCCAGACGATCCTCAGCAGCGTCATCCGCGGCGTCTTCGGCACCGGTCGGCGCTGACGCCGGCGCGCGCGCCGAACCCGCGCCGTACGATCGAGCCATGGCGAGGAAAGCTCCGACCACCGACATCGACGAGCGGATGCTGCGGGTCTCACCCCCCGCGGACCACGCGGTCGGGGTCCCCGCCGTGCTGCACGCCCTGCAGATCTCGCAGGCGCAGATGGGCCTCGCGCGCAGCGTCGGGACGCTGCTGCGCGTGAACCAGAAGGACGGCTTCGACTGCCCCGGCTGCGCGTGGCCGGAGGAGGACAAGCGCCACCTCGCCGAGTTCTGCGAGAACGGCGCGAAGGCCGTCGCCGAAGAGGCGACCCTGCGCCGCGTGCCGCCGGAGTTCTTCGCCGCCCACTCGATCGACGAGCTGCGCGGCCACGACGACTGGTGGCTCGGGCAGCAGGGGCGGCTCACCCATCCCGTCATCCTGGAGGAGGGCGCCACGCACTATCGCCCGATCTCCTGGGACGACGCTCTCGCCGAGATCGCCGATGCCCTGACGGGGCTCGACCATCCGGACGACGCGGTGTTCTACACGTCCGGCCGCACCTCGAACGAGGCGGCCTTCCTCTACCAGCTGCTGGTGCGCGGGCTCGGCACGAACAACCTGCCGGACTGCTCCAACATGTGCCACGAGTCGTCCGGCTCGGCTCTCACCGAGACGATCGGCATCGGCAAGGGCACCGTCTCCATCGAGGACATCCACGACGCCGACCTCCTCATCGTCGCGGGCCAGAACCCGGGTACCAACCACCCGCGCATGCTGGGCGCGCTGGAGAAGGCCAAGCAGCGCGGCGCGACGATCATCGCGGTCAATCCGCTGCCGGAAGCCGGCCTCCTGCGCTTCGACAATCCGCAGACCGTCCGCGGCGTCGTGCTCGGCGGGACGACCCTGGCCGACGAGTTCGTGCAGATCCGCCTGGGCGGCGACCAGGCGCTGTTCCAGGCGATCGGCAAGCACCTGCTCGAGGTCGAGGCGCGCGACGGCGGGGTCCTCGACCACGACTTCATCGCGCAGTACACGAGCGGCGTCGACGCGTACCGGCAGGCCATGGCGGGAGCCGACTGGGACGACCTGGAGGCCGCCACGGGGATCGGCGAGGACGAACTCCGCCGCATCGCGGAGATCGTGCGCGGCTCCGGGTCGACGATCGTGTGCTGGGCGATGGGCCTCACCCAGCACAAGCACTCCGTGCCGACCCTCCGCGAGGTCGTCAACCTGCTGCTCCTGCAGGGCAACATCGGACGGAAGGGCGCGGGGGTCTGCCCCGTCCGCGGCCACTCGAACGTGCAGGGCGACCGCACCGTCGGGATCTACGAGAAGCCGTCGGAGGCGTTCCTGGACGCCCTCGACCGCGAGTTCTCGTTCGCGGCGCCGCGCGCGCACGGCTACGACACCGTCGCCGCGATCCGCGCGATGCGCGAGGGCCGCGTGCGCTTCTTCATGGGCATGGGCGGCAACTTCGTCTCCGCGACGCCGGACACCGCCGTCGTGGAGGAGGGGATGGGGCGGATCGATCTCACGGTCCAGGTCTCCACGAAGCTCAACCGCTCGCACGTCGTGACCGGTCGGCGGGCCATCATTTTGCCGACGCTCGGCCGCACCGACCGCGATCGCCGGGGCGGAGCCGACCAGCGCGTCACGGTGGAGGACTCCATGGGGGCGGTGCACGCCTCCCGCGGACGGCTCGCGCCGCCGGCCGAGGACCTGCTCAGCGAGGTCGCCATCATCGCGCGCCTCTGCGACCTCGTCTTCGCCGGGAAGCCCGCCGCACCGCAGGCGGACTGGGTGGCGCTCGAAGCCGACTACGCCGGCATCCGCGGCCACATCCAGCACGTGATCCCCGGGTTCGAGGACTACGAGCAGCGCATCCGGAAGGGGCGCACCTTCCTCCTCCCCAACGGCCCGCGGGACGAGCGGCGGTTCGCGACCGCCGACGGGAAGGCACGGTTCACCGTGAACCCCCTCGAATACCCGCGGATCCCGGACGGGCGGCTCCTGCTGCAGACGCTGCGCTCGCACGACCAGTACAACACCACGATCTACGGCAAGGACGATCGCTACCGCGGCATCCACGGCGGACGCCGCGTCGTCCTGATCCACCCGGACGACGTCGCCGAGCTCGGCTTCGCCGACGGCGACGTCGTCGACCTCGTCTCGGAGTGGCACGGCGCGGGCGGGCTCGAGGAGCGCCGCGCGGACGCCTTCCGGCTCGTGCCGTACGCGACCCCGCGCGGCAACGCCGCGGCGTACTACCCGGAGACCAACGTGCTCGTGCCGCTCGAGTCCGTCGCCGACGTCTCAGGGACGCCGACATCGAAGGCCGTCATCATCCGCTTGGAGCGGCGGGTATAGCCATACCCGCCGAGCGCGCGAGGCGCAACGCCCTGGGCGATCCCCGCTGTCGGGCGTAGCGTGCCGGGATGAGCGAACCCTCGATCCCGACCGGCCGCGAAGAGGCCCTCCGTGCGATCCCGCGCCCTGACGCAGAGGCGCCGCGCGCCCTCGTCCTCGGCGCGACGGGGTACATCGGCGGGCGGCTCGTGCCCCGGCTGCGCAACGCCGGCTACCGCGTGCGGGTGCTCGCACGCGACGCCGCCCGCATCGCCGCGTTCGAGTGGGGCGGCGACGTCGAGATCGTCGAGGGATCCGCCGACGACCCGGATGCCGTGGCCGCCGCCGTGCGCGATGTCGACGTCCTCTACTACCTCATCCACTCGATGGCGGCCGGCGCCGACTTCGAGGCCGCCGACCTCCGCGCCGCGCGGACCGTCGCGGGCGCCGCGGCCGAGGCGGGTGTCGGCCGGATCGTCTACCTCGGCGGCCTGCATCCGAGCACGGGGGACCTCTCCCCGCACCTGCGCTCGCGCGTGCAGGTCGGAGAGGAGTTCCTGCAGAGCGGCGTGCCCACCCTCGTCCTCCAGGCGGGCGTCGTCATCGGCTCGGGGTCGGCGTCGTTCGAGATGATCCGCCACCTCACCGACGTGCTCCCGTACATGCCGGCGCCGAAATGGGTGCGCAACCGCATCCAGCCGATCGCCGTCCGCGACGTGCTGCACTACCTGCTCGGCGCGGCCCGCGTCGCCTCGGACGTCAATCGCGCGGTCGACATCGGCGGGCCCGACGTGCTGCGGTACGGCCAGATGATGAACGGGTACGCGGTCGAGGCGGGCCTCCGCCAGCGCGCGATCGCGGCGCTCCCCGTCCTCACCCCCGGCCTGGCGTCGCACTGGGTGAACCTCGTGACGCCGGTTCCCCGCGCGATCGCGCGCCCGCTCATCGCATCGCTGCAGAACGAGTGCGTGATGGACGACCACAAGGTCGATGCGATCATCCCGCGCCCCGAGGGAGGGCTCACCCCCTACCGACGTGCCGTGGCGCTCGCGCTCGGCCGCGTGGACGCGGACTCGATCGAGACCAGCTGGCAGGACTCCGAGATCGCGCAGCTGCCGAGCGATCCGCTGCCGAGCGACCCGGAGTGGGCGGGACGCACCGTCTTCACCGATGTGCGCACCGCCGCGACATCCGCCCCGCCGGAGCGCCTGTGGGCCGTCGTGGCCGGCATCGGCGGCGCGAACGGCTGGTACTCCTCGCCGGTGCTCTGGGCGATCCGCGGCTGGATGGACCGCCTCGTCGGCGGCGTCGGGCTCCGGCGGGGTCGGCGCAGTCGGAGCCGCGTCGCGGTGGGCGACGCGATCGACTTCTGGCGCGTCGAGGCCGTCGAGCCCGGCCGCCTGCTGCGCCTGCGGGCCGAGATGAAGGTCCCGGGTCTCGCCTGGCTCGACCTGCGGGTCGCCCCCGACGGCACCGGTTCCCGCTACGACCAGCGCGCCGTGTTCTTCCCGCGCGGGCTCGCCGGGCGGCTGTACTGGCTCGCGGTGCTGCCCTTCCACGGGTTCATCTTCCGCGGCATGGCCAATCGCATCACGGCGGCGGCGGAGGCCGACGTGCGGACAACGCACGCGGAACTACGCTGAGGGGATGACCCGCACCGCCGTCGTGATCACCGTCTCCGACCGCTCCGCAGCAGGGGAGCGCGAGGACGCCGGTGGGCCCCTCGCCGTCGCGGCGCTGCGCGAGGCGGGCTACGCGTGCGGAGACGCCGTCATCGTGCCCGACGGTGCGGATGCCGTCGAGCAGGCGCTTCGCGACGCACTCCACCACGGCGCCCATCTCGTCGTCACGACGGGCGGCACCGGCATCGGCCCCCGCGACCGGACCCCGGAGGGCACGGCCCGCGTGCTGGAGCGGGAGGTCCCGGGGATCGCGGAGGAGCTGCGCCGACGCGGCGCCGCGGAGAAGGCGGCGGCGCTGCTCTCCCGCGGCCTCGCCGGCACGGCATCCGGCGCACTCATCGTGAACCTCCCGGGTTCGCCCCCCGCCGTGGCATCCGGCATCCCGCTCATCGTGCAGATTGCGGCGCACGCCATCGGCCAGCTCGCCGGGGAGGACCACGCGTGAGCGCCGTCCGCCTCGCGCGCATCAGCGCCGAGCCGCTCGATCTCGCCGCGCACCTCGCGGCCGTCGAGGACGATCGGGCCGGTGCCGTCACGACGTTCCTCGGCCGGGTGCGCGATCACGACCCGGACGCGCACGGCACCGTCGTGGCGCTCGAGTACTCCGCGCACCCGGACGCCGAGGCCACGCTGCACGGCATCGCGGTCCAGGCGATCGGGGAGACCTCGGCGATCGTCGCGGTCAGTCACCGGGTCGGCCGGCTCGGCGTCGGTGACGCCGCGGTCGTCATCGCCGTCGGCGCCCCGCACCGCGCGGAGGCGTTCGAGGTGTGCCGCGCGGTCATCGAGGCCATCAAGCGGGAGCTGCCCGTGTGGAAGCGTCAGATCGAGGCCGACGGCACGACGGCCTGGAAGGGCATCGGCGGCTGAGACGGCGCGGCCGTCCGGGTCTGCCGGTCAGCCGCCCGCGAACGGCGGCAGCACGTCGACCGTGGCGCCGGCGGTGAGCGGATGCGCGTCCTCGACGCGCATCCCGTCCACGAGCACGGCGCAGCGGGGGAGGATCGCGCCCAGCCCCGGCCGCTCGGCGGCCAGCGCGGAGCGCAGCGCGCCGAGGGTCGCCTCGGTGCGGGTCTCCTCCGGGACACCGGCGCGTTCCTCCGCGGCGGCGAAGTAGCGGACGCGGGTCATCGGTCGGCCCAGCCCCGCGCGAGCGTCGTGACGGCGGTCACCGCGGCCGCCGTGTCCGCGCGGGAGCCTCCGGTACGGCCGGCGGCGAGACCGGCGGCGAAGGCGCTCAGCGGCGCCGCGGGGCGTGCGACCCCGTTCGCGACGTCGCGGGCGAGGTCGAGGATGACCGAGACCGGAAGATCGTCCGCGCCGAGTCCGAGCAGCTCGCGCAGGGCGGCGGCCCACTCGTCCAGCGCCTCGGGGGGCAGGGTTCGTTCGCTCATGCTCGCTCCGCTTCCGGTCCACGCGCCCGGGCGCGGGCCCGCTCCAGATCCTCCCACGTGTCCACGTCGTCGGTCTCCTCGGCCGGCGCCGCCACGACCGCGATCGCGAGGTCGTCCAGGAGCGCGCGCACGGGGGCGCCCTGACCTCGATCGGGGAGTGCGGTCGCCGCGCGGCGCAGCGGAGTCGTCCGATAGAGCCCCGTGAGCCACTGCGGACGCGAGCCCGCATCGCCGAGGCAGACGCCGTCGGAGTCGGTCGGCAGGAGCGGCAGGTCGCGACGCAGGCGTGCGGCGGCCTCGACGACGCCCGGCACATCGCACGCCAGGATCATGGTCCAGTCCGGATCCTCGGACCACGCGGAGAGCGCCGCGACGATCGCTGCCGCCGGACCTCCGAACGGCGGGTCCTCGCGGAACCACTCGACGCCGTCGATCCCCGGCACCGGCTCGCCGACGACGGTCAGCGGGCTGCAGGCGGCGGCCGCGTCGACGGCGCGCTGCAGGAGGCTCCGCCCGCCGACCTCGAGGAGCGGCTTCGCCGCCCCGCCCAGCCGCGTGGCCCGGCCTCCCGCGAGGAGGATGGCGCCGATCCGCGTCACGGGCGCTCCCAGTCGCCGCTCTTCCCGCCGGTCTTTCGGGTCAGGTGCACGGTCTCGATCGCGGTGGCCTTGTCCATGCCCTTGACCATGTCGACGACCGCGAGGGCGGCCACGGAGACGGCGGTCAGCGCCTCCATCTCCACGCCCGTCCGGTCGGCCGTCCGCACCGTCGCCTCGATCTCGACGCCGTCGTCGGTCACGACGAGGTCGACGGTGACGCCGTGCACGCCGATCACGTGCGCGAGGGGCAGGAGTGCGGGGGTCTGCTTCGCGGCCTGGATGCCGGCGATCCGCGCCACCGCGAGCACGTCGCCCTTCGGCACCGCGCCGTCCCGCAGCGCCGCCACGACCTCGGGTGCGCAGCGGACGAACCCGCGCGCCGTGGCGGAGCGCGCCGTCGGCTGCTTCGCGGTGACATCGACCATGCGGGCGTGACCCGCGGCATCCAGATGCGTGAAACCCATGCCCCCAGCATGGCATCGGCGGGCCGCGCGGGACTCGGTGGGAGAGACGCGGTCGCCTCCGCTCGCGTGCTCAGTCGAGCAGCAGCACGTCGACGAGGTCGCCCGCGGCGACGGCGTCGGTCTCGGCGGGGACGACGGCAAGCGCCTCGGCCGCGCCGAGTCCGCCCGCCAAATGCGAGCCCGACCCTCCCGCGGTCGCCGGTCGCACGGTCCACCGGGACGGGTCGGTCCGGTCGATCACGACGGGCAGGTACTGGCGGCGCGCAGGGGGCGTGCGCCACGGCGCGGCCGCCGGCAGCCGCAGCACGGCCCGGTCGACATCGGTGCGGCCCTGCAGGGCGAGGAGGGCGGGGCGGACGAACACCTCGAACGACACCGCCGCGCTCACGGGGTTGCCCGGCAGCCCGAACAGCAGGGTGCCGCCGGGCGTCACGCCGAAGCCCTGCGGCTTGCCGGGCTGCATCGCGACCGTCGAGAAGGACATCGTGCCGGCCAGCTCGTTCTTCACGACCTCGTACGCGCCGGCGCTCACGCCGCCGGAGAAGACGACGACGTCGGCGGGCTCGGCTCCACCGGTCACCGCCGCGAGCACCGTGCGGAGGCCGTCGCCGTCGTCGTCGACGCTCTCCCGCGCCACGACGACGGCGCCCGCGGCGACCGCGAGGGAGGCGAGCAGGATGCTGTTGGACTCCGGAATCTGCCCGCGACGGAGCGCCCGGCCCGGCTCGATCAGCTCGCTGCCGGTCGAGACGACGGCGACCCGCGGGGCGCGCGCGACGTCGACCTGCGCGACGCCCGCGGCGGCGATCGCCGAGAGCTGCCACGCGCCGAGGGCGACCCCGGCGGGCAGCACGACGTCGCCGACCCGGGCGTCCTCTCCCCGCCGGCGGAGGTGGCCCCCCGCGCGCGGCGCGGCGACGACCGTGACGGTGACGAGAGACCCCGCCAGTCCGCCGACGGTGTCCTCGAACGGGACGATGGCGTCCGCGTCGGTGGGCATGGGGGAGCCCGTCATGATCCGTGCGGCCTCCGCGGCGCCGATCGCGGGGTCCGCGGCGGTCCCGGCGGGGAGGTCGGCGACGACCCGGAGCGTGACCGGCTCATCTGGGCTCGCGTGTGCGACATCGACCGCGCGCACGGCGAACCCGTCCATCGCGGAGTTGTCGAACACGGGGATGTCGACGGCCGCGCGGACCGCCGTCGCAAGAGTGCGACCGGCGGCGGCGCCGAGCGGCAGCACCTCCGTCGGCAGGGGGCGCACGGCGGCCAGCACCGTCGCCCGCTGCGCTTCGACGGTGCGGAGGCCCGTCATGCCGGTGTCCAGGCGGCGAGGCCGCCCGCCAGGACGGAGGCCGTCACGCCGCGGCCCTGCAGCACCTCGGCGGCGCGCAGCGCGCGGATGCCGTGCGCGCAGATCACGACGACGGGACCGTCGTCGATCTGGCCCGGGTCGGCGAGGAAGTCCGCGAGCGGGATGACGACCGACCCGCCGACGATGCCAGCGTCCGTCTCGAACGGCTCGCGCACGTCGAGGAGCGTCGCGCCCGCCTCCTGCGCCGCGAGCATCTCGGCGGCCGTGATGTGCGGGATCTCCTCCCGAGCCGGTGTGGGTGCGGGGGCGGGAGCGCTCGCCGCCGGGCGGAGGACCGCCGGGCGCAGCGGCACCTCGCGCTGCGTGCCGGCGAGGGCGTCGATCACCGCGACGCGGCCGAGGAGCGGTTCGCCGATGCCGGTGAGGAGCTTGACGGCCTCGGTCGCGAGCAGTCCGCCGACCTGGAGGCAGAGCGCCCCGAGGACGCCGACGGCAGCGCAGGTGGGCAGCTCGCCGACCTCCTCCGCTCGGTGAAGGTCGCTCAGGCGCACCGGGGCGATGCCGGCGGGGGGAGCGGACCAGAACACCGTGACCTGCGCGTGGAACTCCTGCACGACGCCCCAGACGAGCGGGATGCCGAGGCCCTCGCACGCTGCGGCGACGGCGGCGCGGGTCTCGAACGTGTCGCTGCCGTCGATCACGAGGTGGGCGCCGCGCAGCAGATCGCCGGCGTTCTCGCCCGTGAGACGCTCACGGACGGGATGGACCACGGTCTCGGGGGCGAGGTCGGCCGCGACGCGCACGGCGGAATCGACCTTCGCGGCGCCGATGTCGGCGAGCCGGTGCAGCACCTGCCGCTGCAGATTGGTGTGCTCGACGATGTCGTCGTCGATGACGGTGAGGGTGCCGACGCCCGCGGCCGCGAGGGCGAGGATGGCGGGCGACCCGAGACCGCCGGCACCGATCACGGCGACGTGCGCCGCCGCGAGGCGTCGCTGGCCGATCTCGCCGAGACCGGCGAGGGCGACGTGCCGCGCCGTGCGCGCGCGTTCGGCATCCGTGAGCGCCGGGACGGGGTCGACGAGCGGTGGGAGCGGCATCCCTTCAGCGTAATCCCGGGCGCGATGATCAGGATCGACCGCAGATGCGGAAGAAGCACCGTATCTTCGCCGCATCTGCGGTGATAGCGTCGCTGCATGGACGCTTTTCGCATCTCCGAGGCTGCCCGGCTGCTCGGCGTGAGCGATGACACCGTGCGCCGCTGGGTGGAGCAGGGCACGCTACCGACGACCGGCGAGTCCCCGGCCCGCATCCCCGGCGATGCGCTCGCCCGGCACGCGGTCGAGCTCGCGAGCGCGGCATCCGATCCCACCGATGCGCTCGCCAGCGCCCGCAACCGCTTCGTCGGCCTCGTGACGCGCGTGCAGGTGGACGGCGTCATGGCGCAGGTCGACATTCAGGCGGGGCCGCACCGTGTGGTCTCCCTGCTGTCGGCCGAGGCCGTCGCCGAGCTCGGGCTCGAGCCCGGATCGCTGGCGGTCGCCGTCGTCAAGGCCACGAACGTCATCGTCGAGACCCCGCGGGCCTGAGGTGCGCGGGCGACTGCTGTTCCTCGCGGCGTGCGCGCTAGCCCTCACCGGCTGTGCGGCCGGCGCGGACGCGGCCGGACCCGCTGCGGACGCCGGTCCCGACATCCGGCTCACGGTGTTCGCCGCGGCGTCGCTGCAGGGCGCGTTCGATGAGATCGCCGACCTGTTCGAGGACGGGCACCCGGGCGTCGCGGTGGACGCGGTCCGCTACGACGGCTCGGCGACGCTGGCGACGCAGCTCATCGAGGGGGCCGCCGCCGACGTCTTCGCATCGGCCGATGAGGCGAACATGCAGAAGGTCGTGGACGCCGGACTCGCCGCATCCCCGACCGTCTTCGCGACGAACACCCTGACGCTCATCGTTCCCGCGGGCAACCCCGCCGGGGTGAGCGGGCTGTCGGACTTCGCGCGACCCGATCCGGTCATCGTGCAGTGCGCGCACGAGGTCCCGTGCGGTGCGGCCGCCGATCGCCTGCTGACGGCCGCCGGCGTGACCGCACGTGTGGACAGCTACGAGCAGAACGTCACTGCGGTGCTGACCAAGGTCGCGGCAGGGGAGGCGGATGCGGGTCTCGTCTACGTGACGGATGCCGCGGGCCGGAGCGACATCGACACCGTCACGACGCCCGGCGCTGAGGCGGTCGTCAACCTCTACCCGATCGCCGCGCTCGCCGGAGCGTCGGCGCCGGAGGCCGCGACCGCCTTCGTGGCGTTCGTCCGCGGTCCGGTCGGTCAGCGGGTGCTCGGCGAGCACGGATTCGGGACGCGGTGACCCGCGCAGAGCGCGGCTTCGTGCCGCAGGTGCTCGTCGTTCCGGCCGTGGTCGGGCTCGCGCTCCTCGTCGTGCCGTTGGCGGCGCTGGTCGGACGGGTGCGCTGGGAGACCCTGTGGCAGGACGTCACGGCGCCGGCCGCGCTGGAAGCTCTCGCGCTGTCGATGCGCACCGGACTCATCGCGACGGCGCTGTGCATCCTGCTCGGCGTGCCGCTCGCGCTCCTCATCGCCCGCGCCGGCAACCGCACGGCGGCGGTCCTGCGCGCGCTCGTGACGATCCCCCTGGTCCTGCCGCCGATGGTCGGCGGCGTCGCGCTGCTGTTCCTGTTCGGCCGGTCGGGCTGGCTCGGACCGGCGCTCGAGGATGTCGGCATCAGCATCCCGTTCACGACGACGGCCGTCGTCCTCGCGCAGACCTTCGTCGCGCTGCCGTTCCTGGTGCTGGCCCTCGAGGCGTCGCTGCGGTCGACGGGTGTCGGCTACGAACAGGCGGCCGCCTCGCTCGGCGCCGGGCGGTGGCGCATCCTCACGCGTGTGACGCTGCCGCTCGCGGCCCCCGGGCTCGTCGCCGGCGTCGTGCTGTGCTTCGCGCGCGCCGTGGGCGAGTTCGGCGCCACCGCGCTCTTCGCGGGCAACGCGCCGGGGGTCACGCAGACCATGCCGCTCGCGATCTACTCCGCGTTCAACGGCGCCGGGGTGTCGCAGGGGACCGCGGTCGCGCTGTCGCTCCTGCTCCTCGGCACCGCCGTCACGGTGCTGCTGCTCGTGCGTGCGTGGCGCCCGGGGGCCGCGCGATGAGCGGGGCGGCGCTCGATGTGCACGCCGCCGTGGAGCGGCGCGGCTTCGCCCTCGATGCCGCCCTTGCGGCGCGGGCCGGGGAGACCGTCGCCGTCATGGGCCCGAGCGGCGCCGGCAAGTCGACGCTGCTGTCGGCGATCGCCGGCCTCCATCGCCTGACGCGCGGACACGTCCGTGTGGGGGAGCGGACGGTCTCGGATCGGCGGACGCACGTCGCGCCCCAGCGTCGCGGGGTCGTCCTGCTCGGACAGGATCCGCACCTCTTCCCGCACCTCAGCGCCCGCGAGAACATCGCCTTCGGGCTCCGTGCGCGCGGCCTCGACCGCGCGCACGCCGCCGCGGAGGCCGACGAGTGGCTGTGGCGGGTCGGGCTCCCGGGGGCGGGGGCGCACCGTCCCGGGGAGCTGTCCGGAGGTCAGCAGCAGCGGGTGGGCCTCGCTCGGGCGCTCGCGACGCGCCCCGCGGTGCTGCTCCTCGACGAGCCGCTCACGGCCCTCGACCCGGAGACGGCGGGCGGCGTGCGGGCGATGCTCGCCGAGCAGCTGCCCGCCGCGCACACGACCACCGTGCTGGTGACGCACGACGCCGTCGACGCGGCCGCGCTCGCCGAGACCCTCGTGCTCCTCGAGGACGGGCGGGTCACGCAGCGCGGCGCGGTGCGGGAGGTGCTCGCGGCCCCGGCGACCGCGTTCGGCGCCGTCGTCGCCGGTCTCAATCGTGTGCCGGGGTCGGTCACGGACGGACAGTGGCGCGCCGGCGGGCTCGTCCTGCCCGCCCGAGGTCTGTCGGACGGCGATGCCGTGGCCCTCTTCCGCCCCGGCGCCGTGAGCCTCGAGACGCTCGCCGAGCACACCTGGACCGGCGCCCTTCGTCTCACCGCCGCGGCCGGAGCATGGGTGGCGCGCGTCGAGCGCCTCGAGCAGACAGTCGCGGGTGTCCGCGTGCACACGGCGGCGCCGGCCGTCGCGGTCGACCTCCCGATCGACCTGGTCGCCGAGCACGGCCTCACGCCGGGACTGCCGGTCCGGTTGCGGGTGGAAGGCTCGGTCGTGCGGCTCCTGCCCGGCTGAGGGGCCGGGGCCCTGCACGGCGCGCCGCGTGCCAGGATGCTGGGGTGCCCCGCATCCGTCCGTTCCGCGCCGGCGACGAGCCAGCGCTCGCCGAGATCTGCCTGAAGACCGCCGACGCCGGCGCCGACGCGACGGGGGTCTTCGCGGACGACGACCTCTGGGCGGAGATCTTCGTGCTGCCCTACGTCGCGCGGCATCCCGACCTCGGCTTCGTCGTCGAGGCCGATGACGGGCGCGTCGTCGGCTACGTCGTCGGGACGCCGGACACCCACGCCTTCGAAGACTGGTTCGCGACGCAGTGGTGGCCGCGGTTCGCGGATCGCTGGCCCCGTCCGCAGACCGAGACCACCCGGCAGGACGGCACCCTCGTCTACGCCTACGGCCGACGCGCCGGCGCCGAACCGTACGGCGACACGCATCCCGCGCACCTGCACATCGATCTGCTTCCCGAGGCGCAGGGGCACGGCTGGGGGCGCCGTCTCATCGAGACGCTCCTCGGCGCCCTCCGCGAGCGCGGGGTGCCGGGCCTGCATCTCGTCGCGTCATCGGACAACACCGGCGCGCTCGCGTTCTACCCGCGGCTCGGCTTCCGGCCGGTCCCGTCCCACGACGGCGTCCAGGCCTTCGTCATCGACCTGACCTAGACGATCCGCCCGTCGGCGAGCCGCACCGTGCGGTCGACGAGCCCGTCCGGCACGCTCACGTGCGAGATCAGCACGACCGCGCGGTCGGCATCGACGGCCGTCAGCAGGTCGGTCAGGAGCGCGTCGGATGCCGCCGGGTCGACGCCCGCCGTCGGCTCATCGAGCACGAGCACGGGGAAGCCGCGGAGGAGGCCGCGCGCGAGTGAGAGCCGCTGCGCCTGCCCGCCGGACACCAACGCGCCGCGCTCGCCGACGCGGGCGCCGAGGCCGCCGCGCTCGCGGAGCCAGGGGCCCAGTCCGACGCGCTCGAGGACCGCTTCGAGCTCCGCGTCGGTCGCGGTGTCGCGGGCGAAGAGCAGGTTCTGCCGGATGTCCTCGTCGAAGAGCATCGGATGCTGCTCGCACAGCCCGACGGTCCGCCGCAGGTCGTCCGGCGCGATGTCCGCCGCCGACCGGCCGCCGATCGTGTACCGGCCCTCCGCCGCGAGGAACCGCACGAGGACGTGCGCGAGCGTCGTCTTGCCGGCGCCGCTGGACCCCACGACGAGGACGCGCTCGCCGGGACGCACGTCGAGGTCGACGCCGCGCAGGGCGGGCTCCGCCCCGCCGGGCCACCGGGCCGTGACGCCGCGCAGCGCCAGACCGGCACCGAGATCCGGTGCGACGCCGGTGCCGGCATCCGTCTCCGCGACCAGCTCGGCCGGGATGGTGTCGGGCACGGCGTCCGCGATCCGCTCGGCCGCGGCGCGCACCTGACGCCACGCGGACGCCGCGAGCGGGACCGCCGCGAACACCTCGAAGACGGCCATCGGCACGAGCACCGCGACGGCGAAGAGCGGCCCGCCGAGGTCGCCTGCGGCGACGGCGGGCGCCGCCGCCCATACCGCCAGCAGCGAGGCCGCGCCCGCCAGGAGCGAGACGGCGGCGGTGGTGCCCGCCTGGGCGCCGGCGCGGCGGACGACCGCGCGCCGCAGCGCGTCGTCGGCGCGGGAGATGCGTGCGCGGCTCTCCTCCTCGGCGCCGCAGGCGATCAGCACGTCGAGGCTGCCGAGGTGGTCGAGCACGGCGTCGGCGAGCCGGCCGCGCAGCGGCGCGATCGCGCGCTCCGCCCGCGCCCCGGAGGCCCATCCCCAGCCGGTCGCGAGGAGTCCCGCGACGGCGAGGCAGCCGAGGAATGTGAGAGCGGCCGGCCACCACACGAACGCCACGAGGACGACGGCGCCGGCGGCGACTGACGCCGAGGAGACGAGCGGCAGGACGACCCGCAACGGGAGGTTCTGCAGCTCGTCGACGTCGTCGACGAGCGCCCCGAGCATCGACCCCCGTCGGCTCCGCTGCAGACCCGCCGGGGCGAGCGGCAGAAGCCGGCGGACGAGGTCGGTGCGCGTCACAGCGAGCTGATGCAGCGCCGCGTCGTGGCTCGCGAGCCGCTCGGTGTACCGGAAGGCGGCGCGGGACAGGGCGAATGCCCTCACCCCCACGACCGCGGCGGAGATGTACATCACGAGCGGCTGCTCGCTGGCCCGCACGATGAGCCACGCGCTCACCGCGAGGAGCGCGACGGCGGAGGCCTCCGCCGCGAACGCAGATGCGGCACCCGGCCAGAAGCGCCGGGCGGACGGCATCGCGTGACGCAGCACGTCGGAGGCGGTCGTCATGCCGTCACCTCCGCGGCATCCAGCCGCACCACCTGGTCGGCGATGGTGCGGGCCGACGCACGGTGCGAGACGAGCAGGACGGTCGCGCCGCCGCGCGCCACGGCCTGCAGCGAGGCCCACAGCTCGGCCTCCGTCGCGGCGTCGAGGGCGGCGCTCGGCTCGTCGAGGGCGAGGACCGGTCCGCGCCCGCGCAGGTGGCGGTAGAAGGCGCGGGCCACCGCGACCCGCTGCGCCTGCCCGCCGGAGAGCCCCGCGCCCTGCACGCCGAGCTCCCTCTGCGGCGCCAGCGCGCTCGCGCCCGCGAGGACGAGCGCACGCTGCACGAGCGCGTCATCGGGCGCGTCGTCGCCGAGCGTCACGTTCTCCGCCACGGTGCCCGCGACGAGCCCCGGGGCCTGCCCGGCCCACGCGAGCCACGTCGAGGGCGCCAGACGGGCGACGTCCGTGCCGCCGAAGGTCGCCGTGCCCTCGCCGACCGCCGCCCCCCGCAGAGCCGCGAGGATGCTCGTCTTGCCCACTCCGCTCGGTCCCTCCAGCAGCGTCACCGTGCCGGGCGTCGCGGTCAGGGAGACCGGCGGCAGGAGACGGTCGCCGCGGCGCACCCGCAGGCCGTCCAGCACGAGCACGCCGCTCGTGACGGCGGCGACGGCCGTCGGCTCGTCGGCAGCCCGTGCCGCATCCAGCACGGCGAAGACGTCGTCGGTCGCGGCGACGCCCTCGGCGGCCGCGTGGAACTGGACGCCGACCTGCCGCAGCGGCAGGTAGGCCTCGGGCGCGAGCAGCAGGACGAACAGGCCGACCAGCAGGGTCAGCGACCCGTCGATGAGCCGGAAGCCGATCGTGACGGCGATGATCGCGACCGAGATGGATGCCAGGAACTCCAGGGCGAACCCGGAGAGGAACGACACCCGCAGCACCCGCATCGTCTCGCGGCGGTACGTGCCGGTCAGGCGCCGGATCGACTCCACGGCACGGTGCTGCCGCCCGAAGACCTTGAGGGTGGACAGGCCCCGCACGGTGTCGGCGAAGCGCGCGGCCAGGCGGCCGAGGGTCTCCCACTGGCGCTGCTGCACGGCGCGCGTCGCGAGCCCGATGAGGACCATGAAGAGGGGGATGAGGGGGATGGTGAGGAGAACGGTCAGGCCGGAGATCCAGTCCGCCCACCACATGACGAGCACCAGCACGGGGGTCGCGACGACGGTCTGCACGAGCTGCGGCAGGTACCGGCCGAAGTACGCGTCGAGCGCCTCCAGCCCGCGACCGGCGGTCACGGCGAGATGCGCGGAGTTGCGCCCGGCGAGCCAGCCGGGTCCGAGCCGGCCCACGGCGGCGACCAGCTGCTCGCGCAGCTCCGTCTCCACCCGCGCCGCGGCGCGCGCCGCGATGGTCTCGCGCGCCCAGAGCAGCGCCGCGCGCAGCACCACGACGCCGGCCAGCGCCACGAGTGTTCCGGCCAGGTCACGACCGGCGAGCGCATCGACGATCGCCCGCGTGAGGAGCCACGCGAACGCGACGATCATGACGGTCTGCAGTGCGGCGACGACCCCGATCGCCGCGAAGAACCCGCGCGAGGCGCGCGCGTAGCGCAGCAGTCGGGGGTCGACGGGGCGGCTGCGTGTGCGCGCAGCAGCCCCACCCGATGAAGCCATGATTCGATCCTGCCATCCGCGCGCGGCGTGCCCGCGCCGGTTCAGTGGGCGAGCGCGGCCGCCTTCTCGATGCGCGACCGCGTGACGCGCTTGCGGAAGATCCAGTAGGTCCAGCCCTGATACACCAGCACGAGCGGCAGGAAGACGACCGCGGCCCACGTCATGATCGTCAGCGTGTAGTCGGTGCTCGAGGCGTTCTCGATCGTGAGGCTGTACGCGATGTCGGTCGAGGACGGCATGACGAACGGGAAGAGCGCGAGCCACAGCGTCAGCACGGCGAATACGATCGTCGCGGCGCCGGCGGTGAACGCCCAGCCGTCCCGTTTGACCGCGTTGGCGACGACGGATGCCAGGAGGGCGAGCGCCGCGATCACTCCGCAGCCGACGACGGCCCACAGCAGCGGCGCCTCGCGGCCGGCGGCGATGACGTAGGTCCAGACGACCGTGCCGGCGGCGAAGACCACCGTCGGGATCGCGAGACGCCGCGCGAGCGCGTGGGCGTCCTGCTGCACCTGCCCGTCGGTCTTCAGGGCGATGAAGTACACGCCGTGCAGCCAGAACAGGAGCAGCGTCGTGACGCCGACCCAGAGGCCGTAGGGGTTCAGCAGCGTGAGCAGCGAGCCCGTGAACTCGTGGTCCTGGTCGATCGGCACGCCCTGCACGATGTTGCCGACCGCGACGCCCCACAGCAGCGCCGGGAGCGCCGAGCCGGCGACGATCATGCGGTCGAACCCCCTCTTCCAGCGCAGCGAGTCGCGCTGGTGCCGGTACTCGAAGGACACGCCGCGCGCGATGAGGGCGAGGAGGATGATGAGGAGAGCGAGGTAGAAGCCGCTGAAGAGGGTCGCGTACCACTCCGGGAACGCCGCGAACAGGCACGCGCCGGCGACGATGACCCAGGTCTCGTTGAGGTCCCAGACGGGCCCGATCGTGTTGATGATCTGGCGGCGGGAGACGTCGTCCTTGCCGAGGAAGGGCAGCGACATCCCGACGCCGAAGTCGAACCCGTCGAGGACGAAGTAGCCGACGAACAGCACGCCGACGATGAAGAACCAGACGTATGCGAGATCCATGGCGCGCTCCTAGTAGACCGTCGTCGGGGTGTCTGCGACCGGGACGTCGGAGGGATCCGGGTCGTCGGGCCCCGGCAGCGGCGCGGGGCCGGCCTTGGCCGTCTTGATGATGAGGCCGGCCTCGACGACGGCGAGCGCCGCGTAGATCCCGGTGAACGCGAGGAGCGAGATCAGGACGGTCCAGCCCGGGACGGAGGGGGAGACGCCGTCCTCGGTGAGCATGAGACCGAACACGATCCAGGGCTGACGGCCCATCTCCGTGAAGATCCAGCCGATGAGGATCGCGCCGAGCGACGCCGGCCACGCCCACACGGCGAGCTTCCACGCCCACGGCGGGACGTCCCGCTTGGCTGTGCGGCGGGTGAGCCACAGACCCACGACGGCGCTAAGGGCTGCGATGGCGCCGAGGCCGATCATCCAGCGGAACGACCAGTACGTGATCCAGAGGATGGGGGCGAAGTTGCCGTCGACCTGGTCGGCGAACTGCGGGAAGAGCTCGGTCGTGTACTGCAGGTTGAGGTCGTTGATGCCCTCGACGCAGCCGTCGAGGGTGTGGGTCGACAGGAAGGCCAGCAGGTACGGGACGCGCAGCGACCAGATCTCGCCGGTCCCGTCCGGGGTGCCGATCGAGAAGAGCGAGAACGAGGCGTCCGCGCCGCACGCGGAGTCGAACAGCGCCTCGGCCGCCGCCATCTTCATCGGCTGCGTCTGCACCATCACGAGGCCCAGCTGGTCGCCGGAGAGCGCGACGGCGGCGAAGGAGACGATCATGCCCCACAGCCCGTACTTCAGCGCGGGGCGCATCATCTCGAGGTTCTGGCCGCGCATGAGGTGCCACGCGGAGATGGAGATGATCACGCCGGCGGTCATCATGAACGCGGCCGACAGCGTGTGCGGCAGGGCCGCGAGCGCGACGGGGTTCGTGAGGACGGCGAGGAAGTCGGTCATCTCGGCCCGGTGGCCGTCCTGCGCCATCTGGTAGCCGACGGGGTTCTGCATGAAGGCGTTCGCGGCGAGGATGAAGTACGCCGAGAACCAGGCGCCGATCGTCGCGATCCAGATGCTGGCGAGGTGCAGGGCCTTCGGGAGCTTGTCCCAGCCGAAGATCCACAGGCCGATGAAGGTCGCCTCGAAGAAGAATGCCATGAGGCCCTCGAACGCGAGCGGTGCGCCGAACACATCGCCGACGAAGCGGGAGTACGACGACCAGTTCATGCCGAACTGGAACTCCTGCACGATGCCGGTGACGACGCCCATGGCGAAGTTGATGAGGAAGATCTTCCCGAAGAAGCGCGTGAGGTGCAGCCACTTCACGTTCCCGGTGCGGAACCAGGTCGTCTGGAAGATCGCCACCGTCAGTGCCATGCCGAGAGTCAGCGGCACGAACAGGAAGTGGTAGAGCGTCGTCAGTCCGAATTGCCAGCGTGCGAGCAGCAGAGGGTCGAGCAGATCCATCCCCGGTCCTTCCCCGTATCTGAAGGTCACGGTACCGAGGCCGCCGTCGCGGCGGGAGGGGGACGGCCGTGCAAAATAGCTCGAGCCGCCGGGAGGCCCTCGGCGCCGCCAGCGCGGGTAGCCTCGGAGCATGGTCGCCGTCCCCGTCACGCTCGCCCACCGGGCGCCGTCGACGACGCCCGGGGAGGCCGGCGGCCCGCTCGTGGACACGTTCGGGCGCGTGCACCGCGACCTGCGGATCTCGCTCACCGACCGCTGCTCCCTGCGCTGCACGTACTGCATGCCGGAGCAGGGCAACGAGTGGCTCGCGCGCGCCGGCATCCTCACGACCGACGAGATCGTGCGCGTCGCCGGGATCGCGGCCGCCGCGGGGGTCACGACCTTCCGCCTGACCGGCGGGGAGCCCCTCCTGCGGCCCGACCTCGTCGAGGTGGTCCGCCGGCTCGCGGGCATCGAGGGCGCGGGCGGCCCGGTGCAGATCGCCATGACGACCAACGGCATCCGCCTGCCCGACCTGCTCCCTGACCTCGTCGCCGCGGGGCTGCACCGCCTCAACATCTCCATCGACACGCTCGACCGTGAGCGGTTCCACGCCCTCACGCGCCGCGACCGGCTGGACGACGTCCTCGCCGGCATCGCCGCCGCCGCACGCTCGGGCCTGCGTCCCCTCAAGCTCAACGCCGTCGCGATGCGCGGCGTCAACGACGACGAGCTCGCCGACCTCGTCCGCTTCGCCGTCGCGCACGGCGCGCAGATGCGGTTCATCGAGCAGATGCCGCTCGATGCCGGTCACACGTGGGATCGGAGCGCGATGGTGACGCGGGCGGAGATCCTCGCCGAGCTCGGCCGGCACTGGCAGCTGACCCCCGTCCCCGGTCGCGGCGGAGCGCCCGCCGAGCGGTTCCTCCTCGACGGCGGTCCGGACGCCGTCGGCGTCATCGCGAGCGTCACGGCGCCGTTCTGCGGGGACTGCGACCGCCTGCGCCTCACCGCCGACGGCCAGCTGCGCAACTGCCTGTTCTCCGTGACCGAGTACGACCTGGTTCCGATACTGCGCTCCGGAGGCGACGACGGCGTCGTCGACGGCGACCTCGAGCGGATGCTGCGCGCGTGCGTGCACGGCAAGCTGCCGGGCCACGCGATCGACGACCCCGCGTTCCTGCAGCCGGCGCGCGGCATGAACGCGATCGGCGGCTGACATGGGGCGCATCACCACACGGAGCCCCGTCGTGAAGATCACCGTCGGCGGGGACCGGGTGCGGCGCCCCGACACACTCGCCGTCGAGGAGCCCCTGGAGATCCGGGTCGCCGGCGCCCCGCTCGCCGTCACGATGCGCACACCGGGCCACGATGTGGAGCTCGCGGCCGGCTTCCTCGTCTCCGAGGGCGTGCTGTCCCGCGGTGACCAGTTCGCCTCCGCGATCCATTGCGGCGGTCCGGGCACGGGCGGTGCGGACGGCAACACCTACAACGTCCTCGACATCACGCTCGCGCCGGGCGTGCAGCCGCCGTCCGCCGACCTCGCCCGCAACTTCTACACGACGAGCTCGTGCGGCATGTGCGGGAAGGGGTCGATCGAGGCGATCGAGACGATCTCCGCGTACGACGTCGCAGACGATGCCGTGTCGGTGTCGGCCGCGACACTCGCCGCCCTCCCGGACGCGCTGCGCGCGCAGCAGGCGGCGTTCGACAAGACCGGGGGACTGCATGCGGCAGGGCTCTTCGACGCCGCGACGGGCGAGCTCCTCGTGCTGCGCGAAGACGTCGGGCGGCACAACGCGGTCGACAAGATCGTCGGCTGGGCCGTGCTGCACGACCGCCTGCCGCTGCGGGGCACGGTGCTCCTGGTGTCGGGGAGGGCGAGTTTCGAGCTCGCGCAGAAGGCCGTCATGGCGGGCGTGCCGGTTCTGGCCGCCGTCTCGGCGCCGTCGTCTCTCGCCGTCGAGCTCGCGACGGCCTCCGGGCTCACCCTCGTCGGGTTCCTCCGCGGCCCGTCGATGAACGCCTACGCGCGGGCGGACCGCATCCGGGAGTGAACGGTGACCGCTACTGCCGGTGACCGGCGTGCAGCAGCTGCACGACGCACTCGGTCGGGTCGCACGAGGATCGCATGCCGTCGATCGACAGCGGGCCGCCCGCCTCGGTGAGGACGCTCTGCATGAGGCTCAGGTGCACGCTGCACAGCACTTCCCGGTGTGCGGCCTGGGACTCCGCGTGCGCGCAGGGCGTCAGGTCGATCGTGAGGGCCTCTTCGTCGATGAGCGGGTCGAAGCCGGCATCCATCAGGTCTTCGACGACGGCGTCGACCTGATGCAGCGCCGCCGTGTCCAGCTCGATGTTCTGCGTGCCCGGGAGCACGCGGCGGAGGAGGTCGCCGCGTTCGGCGGCGGCCTTCACCTTGCGCTGCTGCACGACGCTGGAGGCGCCTGCCCCGTCGGCGGCGCTGTACAGCACGCGCGGGCGTCCGCGCGTCGTGCGGTGCTCGCTGTGCGCGACGACGTAGCCGTCGTCGATGAGGCGCTGGAGGTGCTCGCGCACGGTGTTCGCATGCAGGCCCGTCGCGGCCACCAGGTCGGTGATCGTGCGCTCCTGCTGCCCCTGGATCAGGTGCAGCAGCTCCACTCGGGAGTAGCTCGAGATGGCGCTGTACCCCGCGGGGCGTCCTGTGGTCATACCTCTATTATTCACGGTGTCGGGCCCCGCTGTCGACCACCCGCCGATGAGGTCTTCGAGTCGCCCTCCGCGGCGCCGCGTTAGGGTGCAGTGATGACCTCGGGGACCGCTGCATGACGGGCGGAGCGCACTACGCGCTCGCCCGCGCCCGCGCGGCCCTTCCCGTCCTCGTCACCCTCGCCGTCGTCGCCGCGATCGCCTCCGCGCTGCTGGTGGGGGTCGTGGCCGGGGTGCGGTCCGGGGAGACCGCCGCCGCCCGATCCGCGATCGCCGCCGCGTCGGGCGACGCCGCCCTCGTCACGGTGACCGCGCCGGATGCCGATCCCGACGCCCTGCGCCGCGCGGTCGCGGACTCCCTGCGTGCGCGCGGCGCCGCCGGCGTCACGACGATCGACGCGGAATCCGGTGTCACCGTGCGGATGACCGTCGCACGGGTGACCGGTGACACGATCGAGACGGCGGGCGCGGCCCTGCGCGCGCTCCGCGACGATGTGGCGGAGGCCGTCGATGCGCGGGTCCAGGTCGCCGGCGGACTGCCGGCCACCCTGGAGACCCTCGCCGAAGGACTTCAGGCCCGGCGCGGGCCGGCCGCCGTCGCCGTGGCCCTCCTCGCCGTGGTGACGACCGTCGTCGTCGGTGCGGTCGGGCTCGAGCCCGTGCGCGCGCGGATGACGGAGACGCTGCTCCTCCGGGCCCGCGGCGCGCGGCGACGCGGCATCGCCGCGATGACGGCGCTCGAGGTGGGCGTCGTCAGCCTGGCCGGTGCGCTCGTCGGCGCCGCAACGGCGCTCGCCGTCGTCGCGATCACCTCCGCGACGACGCCCGGTCTCCTCGTCGCGGCGGCCGCGGCTGTGGCCGTCGCGCTCACGGCCACGCTCGTCGCCGTGATCGTGGCGGCGCGGACCGCCGACCGGCGCTCTTCGCGGGCCGACGTCGCGGCGTTCGCGGGCGTCGCCGTGGTCCTGGCGGTCCTGACCGCGCTCGCGGCCTGGCGGTTCGCGCAGGCCGGCACGCCCGTCGTGTCCGCCGGTGACGCGACGCTCCTGGACCCGCTCGTGGCCGTGGCGCCCGCGCTCATCCTGGTGCTCGCGGCGCTCGCCGCCGTGCTCCTGGCGACCCCGGCCGCGCGCGCCGTCGCGGCGCTGCTCCGCGCGTCGCGGGGGGTCCTGCCCGTGACGCCCCTCCGGCTCGTCTCCCGCCGTCCCGGCCGGCACGCGCTCCCGATCGCCGCCGTCGCGTTCGCGGTCGGCGCCGCGACGGTCGCGGCCGGCTATCAGGGCAGCATCTCGGCGCTCGGCGATGCTCCCGAGGCCTTCCGGGTCGGCGCGGACGTACGCGTGACGACGATTCCCGACACGCTCGCGGCGGTCGAGGTCGCGCGGTCGGGCTCGCCGGATGCCGCGATGCTCGTCCGGGCGTTCTCCGCGCAGGGGCCCGATCGCCGGATGCCGGTGCTCGCGGCGGAATCGGCGCAGCTCGGCCGGGTCATGCTCGATGCGGGCGGCACGATCGACCCCGCCGCCATCGGCACGGCGATCGGCGGCGAGGCCATCGGCATCCCGCTCGACGGCGAGGAGGTGACCTTCACGGTGACGGCCGACGAGATGCCGGCGATCGAGATCGACGGCGAGGTCCTCGAGCAGGGAGCCGTGCCCGTCACCGTGAGCCTGATGTTCGTCTCGGACGGCGGAGCCGTCTGGCGGGCCGCGGTCGGAAACGTGCGGATCACGACCGTCGAGGGCGATGACGGGACGTTCCAGGAGATCGAGGTCCGGGACCGGGTCACCGAGACGGTGGAGCTGCCCGCGGGCGCGACCTGGACCCTGGTCGGCATCGACGCCCGGATCCAGTTCGCCGACATGTCGATGGTCGTCGGTGACGGCCGGGTCACGGTGTCCGACGTCGTGAGCGGTGGCGTCGCCGTCGACCTCGCGGCCCTCGCGCCGGCGCCCGGGACGCCCGGCGAGGTCGAGCCGCGCGCGGACGCCGTCGTGCTGTCCGTCGTCCCCGACGGCGTGGACCCGCCGCCGACGCGCGCCGTCGTCGCGGGCGCCCCGGACGCCGCCCCGGTCGTCATGACGGCGCAGCTCGCGTCGTCGCTCAGCCTCGAGGTCGGCGACCGGATCGCCCTGGAGTTCGCATCCCCGGACGTCGAGGCGGAGGTCACGGTCGCGGACATCATCCCGGTGCTGCCGGGGGCGCCGGCCGGCGAGGGGATCCTCGTGGACCTGGCGACCCTCTCGCTGCTGTCGCCGGAGGACATCGTGCCGAACCAGGCGTGGCTCGCGAGCGGGGACGCGGCGGCGGTCGCCGCGGCCGTGGAGGCCGCGCATCCCCAGACGACCGTCCTGGTGGCGGACCCGCGCTCCGGGCGGGATGCCGCCGGAACGGCGTGGGGATTCGTGCTCGCGGCGGCGGGCACCGCGGTCCTCGCCCTCCTCGTGCTGTTCCTCCGCCGGACGCGCACGCGGGCGGATGCGCGCGAACTCGCCCTGCTGGCCGTCCTGGGCCTCGGCCGCCGCCGCGCCGCGGGCCTTCGCCGCGCGGAGGACCTCTTCGCCCTCGCCATCGGCGTCGTCGGCGGCGTGGTCGCCGGTGTCGTGACGGCGACGCTCATCGTGCCGCCGCTCGTGCGGGCCGCCTACCGGACGATCCCCGGGTCGTACCCCGTCCCGCTCGTGTGGCCGTGGCTTCCGCTGGCCGTCGCGCTCGTCGGCGTCGTGGCGGCGTGTGTCGCCGTCGTGTCCTCCGTCCGCGTCCCGACGGCGCTCGCTCCTCTCGTACGGGAGGACGAATGACGACCTCGCCCGGGCTGTTCGCGCTCACGCGGCGGCGCTTCGCGACGCCCCGCAGCGCGGCGCTCGTCATCGTCGCTCTCACCGCGCTCGCGGCGTTCGTGATCGCCGCCGCGCCGCGCGCGCTCGTCGGCGTCGTTCGGGCCGAGGTCGCGCACCAGCTGGCCGGGGTCGCCCCGACCTCGCGAGACCTCACCGGCGCGACGCTCGATGCGCCGGCGTTCGGTGCGCCGGACGACGCGGCGGTCGCGGACGGGTGGGATGCCGGGGCCGCGGACGTGCTCGGCGCGGTCGCGTCCCGGCTCGCCGACGCCCGCGAGGGCTTCGATCCCGTCCTCCGCGGACTCACCGGCACGGCCCGGTTCGCGGAGCACCTCGCGGCTGCGCCGTTCGCGGTGCCCGACGCGCTCGCGTCCGACATCCCGCTCGCGCGCATCCAGCTGCTGGCCGAGCCGAGCGCGCAGGCGCACCTCGAGCTCGTCGAGGGCACGTGGCCGCAGGGCTGGGACGGCACGGGTCCGCTCCCGATCGCGCTCGCCGCGGATGCGGCAGCCACGATGGGCTGGCCGGTCGGGCAGGAACGCCGTGTGCCCGTCAACGCCCAGCGCCTGTCGCAGGGGTGGATGGCGGAGACACCCGTCTTCATCCTCTCCGGCACCGTGGCCGCCGTCGATCCGGATGCCGACCGGTGGCAGCACCTTCCCCCGGCCCTCGCGGCGACGGTCTTCGACGACGGCAACCGGCGCCCCACCGCGACCGCCGTCGCATGGACGGCGGCGGCGTCGTGGCAGCGGGTCATGGAGAGCGGTGTCCTCGGTCGAGGGCAGCTGACGGCGTGGTATCCCGTCGACGCCGCGGCGGCGCGCGGCGTCGAGCCGAACGATCTGCTGGATGCCCTGCGGGGCGCCACGACCGCGTCGATCCCGCTCGATGCGACGGGCACCCTGCGGATGCGGCTGTCGACCGAGCTCGTCGGCGTGCTCGGGACGGCGCTGTCCCGCGCGAACTCGGCCAGCGCCATCCTCGCGGTCGCCGCCGTCGGGCCCCTCGCGGTCAGCGTCGCCCTCATCGTCCTGGCCTGCGCGCTCATCGTCCGCCGTCGCCGCACCGACCTCGCGCTCCTCTCCGCGCGGGGCGCCCCGATCGCTCGCCTCCGCCGGCTCCTGGCCGCCGAGGGGATGATCCTGGGGTTCCCCGGCGCGGCCGTCGGAGCGGCGCTGGGCCTCGTCGTCGCACGGGACGACGCGGGCCTCCTGCCGACCGTGATCGCGGTGGCCGTCGGTGCGGCCCCGGCGCTCGCGCTCGCCGGGACCCTGCGCCCGGGCCTGCTCACCCGCGCCCGTGCCGATCTGGACGCCCGCGTGTCGGGCCGGTGGACGCGGATCGTGGAGATCGTCGTCGTGCTGCTGGCGGTGGTGGCCGTCGCCCAGCTGGTGCTCCGCGGCATCGGCACGCAGACCGACGAGATCGACCCGCTCGTCATCGTGGCGCCGCTGCTCGCGACCGTCGCGCTCGCCCTTCTCGTCGTCCGCCTGCACCCGCTTCCGATCGCCGCCGCGCTGGCCGCGTCGCGACGCGGGCGCGGGGTCGTCGGGCTCGTCGGCGCGGCCCGGAACCTGCGCGATCCGGCCGCCGGGACCACCGCGGTGCTCGCGATGGTCGTCGCCGTCGCGATCGCGGTCTTCTCGTCCCTGATCCTCGCGACGGTGGACCGCGGCGCGGTCGTCGCCGCCCAGCGCGACGTCGGCGGCGACATCCGCATCGCAGGACCGTACCTGGACGACGCGACCATCGAGCGGCTCCGGGCCGTCGACGGCGTCACGGAGGTGGCCGGCATCCTGCGCGGCGACTACCTGTCCGTGACCGCTTCAGGCGGGCGCGCCAGCGTGCTCGCGCTCGTCTCCGACACGGCGCGGCTCGCCGAGATCCAGCGCGGGTTCGTCGGGGCGATCGCCCCGGAAGCGATCTCCGCCGGGGCGGAACCCGTCCAGGTCGTGCTCGCCGATGCGGTGGTCGCCGACATCGGCTCGGGGTCCGCCACCGTGGCCGAGGCGCCGGCCGAGATCACCGGCACGCTGGCCCGCGTCATGGGAGTGCCGCAGACGGCGTCGTTCGTGCTGCTGGACCGCGCCGACTACGTCGCGCTCACGGGTCTCGGGTTCTCGCCGCGCATAGCGGTCGTCGACATCGCCGACGACGCCGATCCCCATGTCGTCGCGGACGCCCTCGGCGAGGCGCTGGGCCAGAGCCACTCCGTGCGCATCCTCATCGACTCCACGGCCGAGATCCAGGCCTCGCCCGCCGTCACGGCGCTGCGGTTCGTGCTGCTCGGCGCCCTGGCGGTCGCGGTGGCCCTCTCCGTCATCGCGCTCCTGCTCGTCGCGGGCGTGTCGCGGGACGCCCGTTCGCGCGTCATCGCGCTGCTGCGGACGATGGGCCTGGACCGACCGCGGGGCCGCGGAATCGTGACGTGGGAGTTCGCGCCGCTCGGGGCCACGGCCCTCGTCGGCGGCATCGCCCTGGGCGCCGTGCTGCCCCTGCTCGTCGTGCTCTCGATCGACCTGCGACCCTTCACCGGCGGGGGAGGGCAGCCGTCCCTGACGGTGGACCCGGCCCTCACCGGCATCCTGATCGCCGTCGTGGTGGTGGCCCTCGCGGCGGCCGTCATCGCCGGGGTGCTCAGCGCCCGGACGACATCGATCGCCACCGTGCTGCGAACAGAGGAGGACTGATGGACGCTCCCGACATCATCTGCGAAGGGCTCGTGCGCATCTTCGCGGTCGCGGACATCGAAGTGCAGGCGCTGCAGGGTCTGGACCTCCAGATCGGCCGCGGCGAGCTCGTGGCGCTCGTCGGGGCATCCGGGTCCGGGAAGTCGACGCTCCTGTCGATCCTCTCCGCCCTCGACGCCCCCACGGCCGGCAAGGCGACGGTCGCGGGCCGCGACCTGACGGCCCTGACGGCCCGGCAGCGCGTCGACTACCGGCGGGAGATCGTCGGCTTCGTGTGGCAGCAGACGGCCCGCAACCTGCTGCCCTACCTCACGGCGGCGGAGAACGTGCACCTCGCGCGGGCGATCGGCGGCGACCGCCGGCATCCGGACAGGGCGCGGGACCTGCTCGAGCTGACGGGCGTCGCGGATGTCGCGGACCGCCGGCCGGCGGAGCTCTCCGGCGGCCAGCAGCAGCGCGTGGCGATCGCGGTCGCGCTCGCCAACGATCCGCGCGTGCTTCTCGCCGACGAGCCGACCGGCGACCTCGATGAGCACGCGTCGGCGGAGGTGCTCGCGACGTTCGAGGCCGTCAACCGCGAGCTCGGCACGACCGCCCTCATCGTGACGCACGATCCGGCGGTGTCCGATCACGTGCAGCGGACCGTGCAGATCCGGGACGGCCGCACCTCCACGGAGGTCCTGCGGTGGACCCACACGGACGACGAAGGCCGCGAGCACGCCATGGCCGAGGAGTTCGTCGTGCTGGACCGGGTGGGACGGATGCAGCTGCCCACCGAGTACATGAGCCGCCTGTCGCTGAGCGATCGGGTGCGACTCGAGCTGAACCCCGATCACGTCGGCGTGTGGCCGGGCGACTCGCGCCCGCCGACCGCGACGCCGCCGACCGCGACGCCGCCGACAGACACGCCGCCGACCGACGAACCCCCCGCCGACCCGCCGCCGTCCCGCCGGAGTCTGCGGGCCGCGCGCAGCGAAGGAGACCTCGATGACTGACGCCGTGCTCGAGGCCGACGGACTCTCCGTCGTCCACCGCACGCCCGCCGGCGACGTGCACGCTCTCGTCGAGGCATCCCTCGTCCTGCACCCCGGCGAGTTCGTCGTGCTGGTCGGGCCGTCCGGTGCGGGGAAGACGACGCTGCTGCATGCGCTCGGCGGCATCCAGCCCGTGACGACCGGCCGGGTCCGCGTCGGCGACGTCGTGGTCACGGAAGCCTCTGAGGCCGAGATCGACCGCGTCCGACGTGACGACATCGGCTACGTCTTCCAGTCGTTCGGCCTCCTCGGCGCGCTGTCGGCCGAGGAGAACGTCGAGCTGCCGCTGCGCATCGCCGGTGCCGACTCCGCCGACCGTTCCGCGCACGTCCGGCGGCTGCTGGAGCGGGTCGGACTCTCCGGCCACGCGGCGCAGCGACCCGCCGAGCTGTCCGGCGGCCAGCAGCAGCGGGTCGGCATCGCCCGCGCGCTCGCCGGGTCACCGCGCATCCTCCTCGCCGACGAGCCCACGGGTCAGCTGGACTCCACCACCGCCGCGCAGATGATCGACCTCATCTCGTCGATCGCCCACGAGGAGTCCCTCGCGGTGCTGCTGTCCACGCACGACCCGTCGATCCTCGCGCGTGCCGACCGCGTCCTCGAACTGCACGACGGGGTGCTCCGCGGCTCCTGAGCCGTCGCGGAGCCGACCGGCGCTACGCCCGCGTCGACACCCAGCCGAGCGCCGGGGCGACGTGGGTCGCGAACGCCTCGACGATGCGGAGGTTGAACTCGACGCCGAGCTGCGACGGGATCGTCAGCATGAGGGTGTCGGCCGAGCGGATCGCGGCATCCTGCAGCAGCTGCTCGACGAGCACGTCGGGGGTCGCCGCGTAGGTCTTGCCGAACGTCGACCGGAACCCGTCGATGTACCCGATGCCGTCGCCGTCCTGGCTGTGCCCGAAGTACAGCTCGTCCTCTGCGGTCGTGATCGGGAAGATGGAGCGGCTCACCGACACGCGCGGCGTCCCCGCGTGCCCCGCCTCGCGCCACGCGGCCCGGAACGCGTCGATCTGATCGGCCTGCAGGAGGTCGAACGGGCGTCCGTCGGCCTCCGTGAGCAGCGTCGACGACATGAGGTTCACACCGACGCGGCCGGCCCACTCGGCCGTCTCCCGCGTGCCCGCACCCCACCAGACGCGCGACCGCAGCCCGGGGGAGTGCGGTTCGATGCGCTGCAGGCCGGTGCCGCCGCCGAACGGACTGTCCGGGTCGCGCTGCGCGATCCCCTCGCCGTCGATGGCGCGGAGGAACAGGTCGAAGTGGGCCCGTGCGAGGTCGGCTCCGCGAGGATCCTCGGCGCCGGTGTACCCGAACGCCTCGTACCCGCGGACGACGGTCTCGGGTGAGCCGCGGCTCACGCCGAGCGCGAGCCGCCCGTCCGAGAGCAGGTCGACGGTGGCCGCCTCCTCGGCGAGGTAGAGCGGGTTCTCGTAGCGCATGTCGATGACGCCGGTGCCCATCTCGATGCGCTCCGTCGTCGCCGCGATCGCGGCGAGCAGCGGCATGGGGGAGGACTGCTGGCGGGCGAAGTGGTGCACGCGGAACGCGATGCCGTTGACACCCAGGTCGTCCATCCCCTGCGCGAGATCCACGGCCTGCCGCAGGGAGTCGCCGGCGGTGAGCGAGCGGCCGCCGCCCAGGGGGCCGTAGTGACCGAAGGAGAGGGTTCCGAAGCGTTCCATGTCGCCTGCAACCGTACGCCGGGCTCGTGCATTCCGGTGAATGGATATGGGCCGGAATAGACCGCCCGCGTCGCGACTTGATCTTCGGTATGACCCGCATCGGATCCAGCGACCTCGACATCTTCCCGCTAGCCCTCGGGGGCAACGTCTTCGGCTGGACGGCCGACCGCGACACGTCCTTCGCGGTGCTGGACGCCTTCACCGCCGGCGGCGGGGACTTCATCGACACCGCGGACTCCTACAGCTCCTGGAAGCCCGGCAACTCCGGGGGCGAGAGCGAGACGCTCATCGGCGAGTGGCTGGCCTCCCGGAAGCCCGCCGGGGTGGTCGTGGCCACGAAGGTCAGCCAGCACCCCGACTTCCGGGGCCTCTCCGGGGCGAACGTGCGCGCCGCCGCGGAGGCGTCGCTGCGTCGCCTCGGTGTCGACACGATCGACCTCTACTACGCGCACTTCGACGACGCGTCCGTGCCCCTGGAGGAGACCGTCGCGGAATTCGGCGCGCTCGTCGCCGACGGACTCGTCCGTCACACCGCCGTGTCGAACTACTCGGCCGACCGGATCCAGGAGTGGATCCGCATCGCCCGCGACCTCGGTGTGGCCGAGCCCGTCGCCATCCAACCGCACTACAACCTCGTGCACCGGGGCGATGTCGAGGAGCACATCGTCCCCGTCGCGCAGGAGCACGGACTGAGCCTCGTGCCGTACTTCGCACTCGCGAAGGGCTTCCTCACGGGCAAGTACCGGTCGACGGATGCCACCGGCCAGGCCTCGCCGCGGGCGCAGGCCGCCGCCGAATACGCGACGCCCGCGGGCCTGCGGATCATCGACGCGCTCGAGCGCATCGGCGACGCCCACGGCGTCTCCGTGGCGGCGACGGCGCTCGCGTGGCTGCGCGCCCAGCCGTCGGTCGCGGCGCCCATCGCCTCGGCGTCGCAGGTCGCGCAGGTCGCCGACCTCCTCGACGGCGCGCGCACCGAGCTCGACGCCGACGAGGTGTTCGAGCTGAACCGCGTCTCGGAGTGGACGCCCGCGACCGCCTGAGCCGCCGCACCCGGCGCGACGCGCTGCGGCAGGATGGTGCCATGCCGGACGACTACACCCACGGACACCACGAGAGCGTCCTGCGCTCGCATCGCTGGCGCACGGCGGAGAACTCCGCCGCGTACCTGCTGCCGGACCTGCGTGCCGGCATGTCGGTGCTCGACGTGGGCGCCGGCCCCGGCACGATCACCCTCGACATCGCCCGTCTCGTCTCGCCGGGGCCCGTGCACGGGATCGACGCGTCCGCCGATGTGATCGGGCAGGCCGAGGCCGATCGCGCTGCCGCCGGGGTGGCGAACGTGTCCTTCGCCGTGGACGACGCCTACGCCCTCGCGTCGGCCGACGGCGCGTGGGATGTCGTGCACGCGCACCAGGTGCTGCAGCATCTCACGCGGCCGGTCGACGCGCTCCGGGAGTTCCGTCGCGTCGTGCGACCGGGCGGTCTGGTCGCCGCGCGCGACGTCGATTACGAGGGGACCATCTGGTTCCCGCAGGTGCCGGGCCTCGCGGAGTGGCGCGAGGTGTACCTCGCGGTGCACCGCGGCACCAGCGGCGACCCGGCGGCGGGCCGGATGCTCAAGTCGTGGGCGCGGGCCGCCGGGTTCGCGGAGGTGCGCTCGAGCGCGTCACTGTGGCTCTTCGAGAGCCCTGCGGACCGGGCGTGGTGGGGCGGCCTGTGGGCCGACCGCGCGCTGCACTCCTCGTTCGCGGACAACGCGCTGCGCCTGGGACTGGCCGACCGGGCGGGCCTCGAGCGGATCAGTGCGGGCTGGCGGGAATGGGCCGCGAGCGACGACGGCTGGCTGCTCATGCCGCACGGCGAGGTCCTCGCGCGCGGCTGATCCGTCACGGCCCGGCGGGGCGCGCGGCGCGCAGCTCCATGGCGGCGATGAACGCGTCGACGTCGAAGCGGAACTGCTCGTCGCCGAAGTTGTCCACGCGGGCGTCGACGAGGTCGCGGAGGGCGGTGTACCCGGCGTCATCGGATGCCAGCGCGGCGCGCAGCGCCTCGACCTGGGGGTGCCCCCCTTCGCGCCGGCCGATGACGGCATCCCGTGCGAAGCCGCTGCAGATGGTCATGAGCAGGTGCATGGCGCGGCTGACCGTCACCTCGTCGAACCCGGCCGCGAGCATCCGCTCCGCGACCGTCTCCGCGGGACCCACGATCGCGAGGTCGTGGGGGTTGGTGAACCGGAAGAACGTGAGCCACTCGCCGGTGTCGGCGAGACTCTGGCGCATCGTGTCCGCGTACGCCCGGCACGCATCCTGCCAGGTGGTGCCGAGATCGACGTCCTCCGCCGCGAACCGGCGCCGGAAGGCGTCGATCGCCAGCAGCTCCAGGAGTCCCTCGCGATCCGTCACGTGATGGTTGAGGGCCTTGCGGTCGACGCCCAGCTCATCGGCCAGCGCCTGCATCGTCAGGCCGGCGGGATCCATGCCGCGCGCGGCGGCCAGGATGCGATCGAGGTCGAGCCCCGCGCGCGATCCGCGTCCTCGGCGTTGCGGGCTCGCCATAGCGCCTCCTTGGGGTTCTCCCGGTTGATCTGCGGCATCCGCGAGTTTAGTATTTCCCGCGCGGGAATAAGCCGCGTGGCTTGATCAGCCCGGATCGAGCCGGAAGCGAAGGGGAACCACATGTCAGAACAGGCACTCACCGCCGGCAGCACGATCGGCGATTGGCTCGACAGCGAGGTCGGCGGCCAGCTCGTGCGCGGACTGCTCGCGGCGTCCGGGGCGTCGGAGGAGTCGCTCGCACCGGTGCGCGGACTTCCGCTCCAGCAGCTCGTCCCGCTCAGCCAGGGCCAGATGCCCCAGTCGGTCATCGACGACCTCGTCCTGGCGGCGAACGGCGGCGTCATGCCCGAGACGGAGGCCGCCGGCTGGACCGAGCGGATCACGCCCGGGCGGTTCACCGGCAAGACGGTCGTCGTGACGGGTGCCGCCTCCGGCATCGGCCGTGCGACCGCGTCGCGCATCGCACGCGAAGGCGGCCGTGTCGTCGCCGTCGACATGTCCGCCGACCGGCTGCAGGAGTTCCGCGGCTCCCTCGCGGACGCCGACATCGTCACGGTCGTCGGCGACATCACCACGACCGCGTCCGTGGATGCCATCGTCGCCGCGGCAGGCGAGAAGATCGACGCCCTCGCCAACGTCGCGGGCATCAACGACGACTTCTCGCCGCTGGGCGAGACCACCGACGAGATGTGGGACCGCGTCATCGCGGTCAACGTCACCGGCGCCTTCAAGCTGACGCGCGCCGTCCTGCCGGCCATGCTCGCGGCGGGCACGGGGTCGATCGTCAACGTCGGCTCGGAGGCGGGCCTGCGCGGCAGCGCCTCCGGCAACGCCTACACGGTGAGCAAGCACGCGGTGGTCGGCCTGACCCGCAGCGCCGCCTTCATGTACGGGCCGCAGGGCGTCCGGGTCAACCTCGTGGCGCCCGGCGGCGTCGCCACCGGCATCCCGTTCCCGCCGCACGTGTCCGAGGCGGGGCAGTCCCGCCTGCAGCCGTTCCAGTCCGCGATCCCGACGCTCGCGACGGCGGAGCAGTTGGCTGCATCCATCACGTTCCTGCTGTCGGACGACGGTGTGAACATCAATGGCGCGATCCTGCCGAGCGACGGCGGTTGGTCGGTGCAGTAGGCGCCGGTACGCGCCCGAAGGGGCGTCCGGCATCCCGCCGGGCGCCTCCGTCGTTTTGCGGCGTAGTCTCGAAGCCCTGACCGGAAGGAGCCTTCACATGGCCCGCATCCTGCTCATCGGCGGACACGGCAAGGTCGCCCTGCTCCTCGAGCCGCTCCTGGCCGCCCGCGGCGATCACGTCACCGCCGTCATCCGCAACGCCGCCCACGAGGCCGACGTCGCGGCGACCGGCGCGACGCCCGTCGTCGCCGACATCGAGACCCTCGACACCGCACAGCTCGCGAACCTCCTGAGCGGCAACGACGCCGTCGTCTGGTCGGCCGGTGCGGGCGGAGGCAGCCCGGAGCGCACCTACGCCGTCGATCGGGATGCCGCGATCCGCAGCATCGACGCGGCCGCCGCCGCGGACGTCCGCCGCTACGTGATGGTGTCGTACTTCGGTGCCGGCCCCGACCACGGCGTGCCGCCGGAGAATGGCTTCTTCGCCTACGCCGAGGCGAAGGCCGCCGCCGACGCGCACCTCCGCGCGAGCGGCCTGGACTGGACGATCGTCGCGCCGAGCGGCCTCACGCTCGACCCGCCGACCGGTCGGATCGACGTGGATGCCGCAGACTCCGGCACGGTCCCGCGCGGCGATGTCGCTGCCGTCGTCGCGGCGGTGCTCGCCGACGACTCCACCGTGCGCCGCACCCTGCGGTTCAACTCCGGCGACGCGCCGATCGCGGACGCGATCCGGGGCTGAGCAAGCGTCAGGGCTTCGGCGCGTGCCGCAGCCCGGTGTCGATGACGATCCGGTTCCCCGTGATGACCCCGGGCCCGTCCGCGGGCACGGGGGACGGCGCGGGCGTGATCTGCTCCGCCTCCCACACGGCCTGAGCCTCGGCGGCCGTCGGCCGCCAGACCTCGTCGAAGCCGATGACGCCGCCGGTCGACCTCGCGACGACCTCACCCCGGCGCCGCCGCCGGCGGGTGTCGGCGGCGTACCAGACGGCGTAGACCAGGAGCGCGACGACCGCTGCTCCCGCCATGAGGCCGCCGACTCCGTCCATGACTCCACGGTAGATCGGATGTCCGCGCGCCGCACCTGCGCTCCCTAGGCTGGAGGGGTGGCATCCGTTCTGAACGTCTCGGCGTATCTCTTCACGCAGATCGACGACCCGGCGGCCCTGCGCCCCATCCTGCGGGAGCGCGCCGAGGCGGCGGGGCTCGCCGGCACGATCATCCTCGCGGAGGAGGGGATCAACCTCTTCCTCGCGGGGGCCGAGGCGGATCTCCGCGGCTTCCTTCGCATGCTGCGCGTCGACGGACGGTTCGCCGCGCTCACGACGAAGGAGAGCTGGTCCGAGGAGCAGCCGTTCCGCCGGATGCTGGTCAAGCACAAGCGCGAGATCATCCGGATGGATCACCCGACCATCCAGCCCGCCGCGGGGCGGGCGCCGGCGGTCGCGCCGGGCACCCTCCGCCGCTGGCTCGATCAGGGCCACGACGACGCGGGCCGGGAGGTCGTGCTGCTCGATACCCGCAACGCGTTCGAGGTCGACTACGGCACCTTCGACGGGGCGCTCGACTGGCGCATCGAGCGCTTCACGCAGTTCCCCGGCGCTGCGCGGGCGCATCGGGCGGAGCTGGCGGACAAGACCGTCGTGAGCTTCTGCACCGGCGGCATCCGCTGCGAGAAGGCCGCCATCCACCTTCGGGAGAGCGGCGTGGATGCGTACCAGCTCGACGGCGGGATCCTCGGCTACTTCGAACACGCCGGTGGCGCGCACTTCCGCGGCGACTGCTTCGTCTTCGACGCCCGCGAGGCTCTGACCCCCGCCCTGACCCCCGTCTCGCCCTCCCCGTCCTCCCCGTCCCCGTCCTCCCCGTCCCCGTCCTCCACCTCTCCGTCCTCCGCGAACCACTATGGGCTCGCCGAACCCACCCAGGATTCGCGCGAATCGAGCAGGGGCTCGGCGAACCCACATGGGTACGTACGTGCGTCGGCGACCGCGGGCCTCGCGCGCACGCCGGAGATCGAAACCCTCGCGGGCGCCGCAGGCGGCCGACGATGAGCCGGCGGGGCATCGCGGGGGCACTCGCGGCGGATGCCGTGCTCGTCACCGCGTTCGCGGCGCTCGGGCGGACGACGCACGGCGAGGATCCGGTCCTCGGGCTCTGGACCACCGCGTGGCCGTTCCTCCTCGCGCTCGCGGTGGGCTGGGCCGTGACCCGCGCGTGGCGCGTACCCGCGGCGCCGGTGCGCGCCGGCATCCCGATCGCGGTCGTGACGGTCGCCGGCGGGATGCTGCTGCGCGCGCTCTCCGGCCAGGGCACCGCGGTCCCGTTCGTCGTCGTCGCCTCGGTCGTCATCCTCGCCGCCCTCGTGTGCTGGCGCCTCATCGCGACCTCCGTGATCCGCAGGCGCTCGGCCCGGCAGGTGTCGCCCGCGGCGGGGGCGGCGCACGCCCGTGACCTCGGCGACGGCGCCGTCCTGCGCGCCGCGCGACCCGGCGACGAGCCCGGCATCCTCGCCCTCATCCACGCGCTCGCCGTCTACGAGCGTGAACCGGATGCCGTCGAGAACACACCCGAGATGATCCACGCGACGCTGTTCGGTCCCGAGCCGCGTGCCTTCGCGCACGTCGTCGAACGCGAGGGCGCCATCGTCGGCATCGCGATCTGGTTCCTGACGTACTCGACCTGGACCGGCACGCACGGCATCTGGCTCGAGGACCTGTACGTCGACGAAGCGCAGCGCGGCCGCGGCTACGGGCGCGCGCTCATGTCGGCGCTGGCTGCCGTGTGCATTGCGCGCGGGTACCGCCGCTTCGAGTGGACCGTGCTCGATTGGAACGAGCCGTCGATCGGCTTCTACCGCTCGATCGGCGCCGAGCCCCTCTCGGAGTGGACGACGCAGCGCCTGACCGGCGCGCCGCTCGAGGCCCTCGCCCGCGCCTGACGCGGCAGAACCCGCCCGCGCGCCATTCACACGGGCGCCCGTGCTTGTCAACCCTCGGGCGTCGCGTCCGACGATCGAGGACACTGGCACTCCCGAGACGCAGAAGCGAAGAGGAGAACCCCATGGCAAGCATCACGAAGACGATCGACGTCGACGTCCCCGTGTCGACGGCGTACAACCAGTGGACGCAGTTCGAATCGTTCCCGCAGTTCCTGAGCTTCGTCGACGCGATCACCCAGATCGACGACACCACGAACCGGTGGACGGTCACGATCGCCGGTGTGCAGCGCGAGTTCACGGCGAAGATCACCGAACAGCACCCCGACGAGCGGGTCGCATGGAACAGCATCGACGGCGATGCCGATCACGCCGGGGTCGTCACGTTCCACAAACTCGACGACACCACGTCGCGCGTGACGGTCCAGCTCGAATGGGAGCCGAAGGGTGTCGCCGAGACGCTCGGGGCGCTCGTCGGCGTCGACGACCACGCCGTGAAGAAGGACCTGGAGAACTTCAAGGAGTTCATCGAAAGCCGTGACACCGAGACCGGCGCCTGGCGCGGCGACGTCTCGTGAGGAGATGGCGATGAGTGAGACCGACGGCATGACCGACGAGGAGAAGCGCCGCGATCAGCTGCTGCGCGCCGCAGGCTCCACGGAGCGCGATGCCGCGCCGCGCATCGAGGTGAGCGAGCACGACGGGCACACGCGCATCGACATCGCGGAGGATGCCGTCGTGCGCCCCGGCCCCGGTCCCGGGGTCGATGACGCCGACGCCGCCGCTGTCGAGAACGCGGCGGCGGGGGAGCCGCCGGACGCGCCCTGACGGATCGCGCTCCCGTCGCCGATCAGCTCAGGCGCAGGCCCGTGAGACAGGTCGGGTCGTCCGCGCCGGTGCTGATCGGCGTCGTGGCGCGTGCGCCGTCGTACGCGACCTCGAGCGTCGCGTCGATGCCGCGGGGCAGCCACACCCCGACGAAGCCGTTGTCGGCGGCCGTCAGCGTCTCGTCGACGAGGGTCGCGCCGGACGCGTCGGTGATGGTCACCTCGATGAGTTCGCCCCCGAGCTCGCCCTGGCAGGTGGTCAGGCTGTGGAAGAAGCAGTCGTGCGTCCCGTCGACGTACGGTGCGAGCGAGAGGTAGAACAGGTCCTCCGGCAGGGCCCGCTCGGTCTCCTCGCCGTCCGCGGTGATCAGCAGGTGATCCGGACGCACGGACACCGTGAAGTCGGTCGGCCGTTCGTCGACGGGGAGCGCTTCGAGGGTGTCGACGACCTCCACGGGCGTCATGTCGGCGAGATCGGACACCGTCACGGTGGTCGGGCGAGGATCCGCGGCGGGGCTGGTATCGGCGGCCGCGCAACCCGCGAGGCCGGTGAGAGCGAGGACGACGGCGAGCAGGCCGGCCATGCGAGCAGGTGCAGAGGTGGTCATGGTGCCACTCCACACCTGTCCCGGGTTCCGCGCGGGCGCTCGGACCGTGAATATGGTCAGACCATGCGGATCTCGCCCGCAGGACGACCGATCGCCGTCGCCGCCTGCGGCTACGCTCGTGGCATGCATCGGCTGACGCGGGACGAGGCGCGTCGCATCGCCGTGCGCGCCCAGTTGCTGGACGCCGATCGCCCGGGCGACGTCGTGGAGGTCGCCGAGCAGATCGGCTCGATCAAGATCGATCCGACGGCCACCATCGCGCCGGCCGAGCAGAGCGTCCTGTGGTCGCGCATCGGCTGGTCGTTCGAGCAGCCGCAGCTGACCAAGGCCGTCGAGACCGACCGCCTGCTCTTCGAGTTCGACGGCGGGTTCCATCCGTCCTCTCTCCTGCCGTTCCTGGTGCCTCGGATGCGGCAGCGGAAGCTCCGCGACAGCACCGTGGAGTGGTTGGAGGCGAATGCCGCGTTCCGCCGCGATGTGATCGCGCGACTGCGCGCCGACGGTCCGCTCCTCGCCGCCGACATCCCCGACACGAGCGCGGTCGCGGCCACGTCGGAGGGCGGCTGGTACGGCTCCAATCAGGTGCCGCGGATGCTGGAGATCCTCATGCTGATCGGCGAGGTGGCCATCGTCGGGCGCGTCGGCCGGTCGCGCCGCTGGGACCTCGCCGCGCGCGTGTACCCCACCGACCTGCCCGACATCTCCTACGAGGAGGCCGGTCATCGCCTCGAGGAGCGCCGACTCCAAGCCGCGGGCATCGCGAAGCGGCGCTCGCCCTGGACACCCGTCGGCGAGGCCGGCGAGGCCGCCGAGGTGGAGGGATGCGCCTGGAAGTGGCGCGTCGACCCGGAGGCCCTCGCTGCGCTGGACACCGACCCGGGCGGTCGGGTCGCCATCCTCAACCCCTACGACGGGATGCTGTTCGACCGCCCGCGCCTGCAGGAGCTCTTCGACTTCGCGTACGTCCTCGAGCAGTTCAAACCGAAGGCGCAGCGTCGCTACGGGTACTTCGCGCACCCCGTCCTCGTCGGCGACCGCTTCCTGGGGCTCCTCGACGCCGAGCTCGACAAGAAGCGCGAGACGCTCGTCGTGAACGCGCTCCATGAGCTCGCCCCCTTCGACGACGAGGAGACCGAGATGGTGCACGCGGAGATCCGCGACCTCGGGGAGTGGCTCGGCGTGCCCGTGGTGGGACTGTAGCCGGAGGGCGCTGCAACGCGGCTCAGTCCGGTGCGTGCGCCGCCCGCAGTGTGGCGGTGACCTCGTACCACCGGAGGAGGAATGCCGGCTCGTCGAGTCGCCGGCGCCGCATCCACGACGTGACCTCGTCGTTGCTCTTGCTCGCATTGCAGGAGCGGCATGCCGGCACGACGTTGTCCACCGTGTAGCGGCCGCCGCGCGAGATGGGCAGCACGCAGTCGCGCTGCAGCGCGACGCCGTCGGCGCCGCAGTACGCGCACCGGGTCCACGCGTCCAGGATGGTGAACCACTGGGCGTCGGTGAGGTCGCTCCCGCTCGCGGCGACCCGCTTCGCGCGCCGACGTGCGGCGCGGGCGCGGCGGGTCTGCGGGGCGGGCATGACACGACGGTACCCGTGGGCGGGTCGTGCCCCGCGGAGGGCGACCCGCCCGGCGCGGCATACGATCGAAGGACCGCCCGCCCATCAGGAGGTCCACTGTGCCCGCCGACGCGCTCGCCCACGCCGACGATCTGGCCGCGTTCATCGCCGCGTCGCCGTCGAGCCACCATGCCGCCGCCCACGTGGCCGACCGGCTCGTCGACGCCGGGTTCACGCGGCTCGCCGAGGACGAGCGGTGGAGTTCGCCCGTCGGAGGGCGGTTCGTCGTCGTCCGCGACGGTGCCGTCATCGCCTGGGTGGTACCGGAGGGCGCGTCCGCGGCCACCGGGGTGCGCGTCTTCGGCGCGCACAGCGACTCACCCGGATTCAAGCTGAAGCCCAAGCCCACCACGGGCCGGCTCGGCTGGCTGCAGGCGGCCGTCGAGATCTACGGCGGCCCGCTGCTGAACTCGTGGCTCGACCGCGAGCTGCGTCTCGCCGGGCGCCTCGTCCTGGACGACGGGACCGCGGTCCTCGCCGCGACGGGGCCGCTCCTGCGCCTCCCGCAGCTCGCGATCCACCTCGACCGCGAGGTGAACGACCACCTCGCGCTCGACAAGCAGTCCCAGACGCAGCCGGTGTGGGGGCTCGGCGAGGCGGACTCCGCGGATCTCCTGGGCGAGGTCGCCCGCGCCGCCGGGGTGGATGCCGCGCGGATCCGCGGCTACGACCTCGTCACCGCGGATGCCGCCCCCGGCCAGACGTTCGGTCACGACGACGTGTTCTTCGCCGCGGGCCGCCTCGACGATCTGGCCTCCGTGCACGCCGGTGTCGTCGCCCTCGAGAAGACGGGGCTCGATGCCGACCACATCGCGATGCTCGCGGTGTTCGACCACGAGGAGGTCGGGTCGGGCACCCGCTCGGGCGCTGCCGGCCCGTTCCTCTCCGACGTGCTCGAGCGCATCTGGCTCTCGCTCGGCGCCGACCGCGAGCAGCAGCTGCGTTCCCTCGCGGCGAGCTGGTGCGTATCGAGCGATGTCGGCCACGCCGTGCACCCCAACTACGCCGAGCGCCACGATCCCATCGTGCAGCCCCGGCTCGGGAGCGGGCCGATCCTCAAGATCAACGCGAACCAGCGTTATGCGACGGATGGGGTCGGCGCCGCGGCGTGGAGCGCCTGGTGCGCCGACGCCGGTGTCGCGAGCCAGGAGTTCGTGTCGAACAACGCCGTGCCCTGCGGTTCGACGATCGGCCCCATCACGGCGACGCGCCTCGGCATGCGCACCGTGGACGTCGGCATCCCGATCCTGTCGATGCACTCCGCGCGCGAGCTCGCCGGGGTCAGTGACCTCTGGGATCTGACCCGCGTCGCCGAGACGTTCTTCCGCGGCTGACCGGCATCCGCCCGGCCGCGTCCCGGCATCCGCCAGCCACCCCCGCCGCGATCGGGCGTGCCGCCGCGCCATAGGATGAGGCGAGCGCGCGGCCGCGCTCGGGAGAGGACACCGTGCACGAGACGGACCGTACGACCTGGGTGCTGATCGACGGCGAGAACATCGACGCGACGCTGGGCAACTCGATCCTCGGCCGTCGGCCGCAGCCGGAGGAACGGCCCCGGTGGGACCGGATCCTGTCGTTCGTCGCCGGCCGCTGGAACCAGCAGGCCCGCGGCCTGTTCTTCCTGAACGCCTCGACCAGTCTGCCGATGCCGTTCGTCCAGGCCCTGCTGGCGATGAACTACCAGCCGGTGCCGCTGTCCGGCAATGCCGACGAGAAGGTCGTCGACATCGCCATCCAGCGGACGCTCCAGGCGCTCCGCGAGCGGGGTGACGACGTCGTGCTCGTCAGCCACGACCGCGACTTCGTCGAGGATGTCTCGGCGCTCATCGACGGCTCGCGCCGTGTCGGGCTGCTGGCGTTCGAGGAGTTCCGGAGTTCGGAGTTCGCCGGCCTCCCGGGCCTGCAGTTCTTCGACCTGGAGTTCGATGTGCAGGCGTTCGATGCGCAGCTGCCGCGGGTCCGTGTCATCCCGATCTCCGAGTTCGACCCCGCCCAGTTCCTGCGCTGAACCCGCTTCACGGGATGTGGCGGCGCACCGCCTCGAGGAAGCCCTCCACGTCGTCCGTCCACAGGCGCACCACCTCGACATGGTGCGTGCCGCCCTTGGGCGTCGTTCCGGGCAGGCGCACCGCGGTCGGACGCTCCAGCACGATCTCGACGTTCGTCTCGTCCTGCATGCGCAGGGCGAGAGTCGGGATGCCGTGCGACGGCGTGATCCGCGGGCTCTTCGGCTCGTCGACCGTGCGCCGGCGCGCGACGGAGGCGATGTCGTCCCAGGAGAGCGGGATGTCGATCTCCAGGCCCTCCCGCACCACGATGCCCGCGGGCCCGACCGTGTGCGGCCGGACGAGGAACGCGCAGAGCAGGCCGATCATCCAGGTGAGGCCCCAGATCCCGAGCACGAGGAGGGCGATGCGGATGGCCGGCCAGCGGTGCACGATGAGGTCGAGGATGGGGATCTCGATCGCCGAGAGGGCGATGAAGATGACCAGGATCGTCAGGACCGGGCGGTGGTACCCGAAGCCGCTCGCACCGGCGGCGACGGCGGGGCGTCGGACGACGGCGCGGGCGATGCTCGTGTAGATGCGCAGCTCGACCCGCAGGGCGCGCATCGCGAAGGCGCCCGCCCGGGCGAGGCGGGACGGCCGGGTGGCGACGGCGGAGGTCACCGCGCGTCCTGTGCTGCCATGAGCTGCTGCAGGCGCTCGGCGATGGCGTCCAGGCCGCGGTCGAGCGCCGCCCGATCGGCAGGGGCGACGGACGCACGGAGCGCGCCGCTCAGCTCCTCGTGCTCGGCGGCGGTGCGACGCATCAGTTCGGCGCCCTCCTCGGTCAGCTGCACGACGTGGGCCCTGCGGTCCGTCGCGTGCGCCGTGCGCCGGACGTGGCCGGACGCTTCGAGGGAGTCGATGTGTGCGCTGACGGTGCGCGGTGTGAGCGCCAGCTCTGCGGCGATCGCCTGCTGCGTCTGCGGCCCGCCGTGGTGCACGACCCACAGGACCGCCATGCGCGCCTCGGTGAGATCCGTCCCTGCGAAGGCCCGCGTCATGTCGCGCTGGAACAGGTGGGAGACCAGGAGCAGGCGATCGAGGAGGAGCGGTGAGGGCATGTTGTTACATTACCTCATGATTACATGACCTCAGTTGACGTCGGTCTCCGTGCGATAGCGCAGGATGTCGCCCGGTTGGCACTCCAGCACGCGGCAGATCGCGTCGAGCGTCGTGAACCGCACCGCCTTCGCGCGTCCGTTCTTGAGTACGGCGACGTTGGCCGGGCTGATCCCGACGGCGTCGGCGAACTCCGCGACCGACATCTTCCGCTGCGCCAGAAGCACGTCGATGTCGACGATGATCGCCATCAGACCACCTCCGCCAGCTCGGAGCGCAGCCCCGTCGCGCTGCGGAGGAGGCCGCGCATGACGATCATCAGCAGGACGAACGCCGCCGCGCAGATCACCCCGCCGAGAGCGAAGGCCGTCAGGCCGGGGGCATCCAGGGGCGGCTCCACGACGAGCGCGACGTGCAGCGCGAGCGCCAAGAGCGTCGCGGTCGCCGTGATGCCGGCGGCGAGGATGACATCCACCCACCGGTGTGCGCTCTCGCTGAAGATCGCGTCGCGCCGCACCATCGACAGCAGCGCCCAGATCGCGACGAGGACGGCCTGACCGCACGCGATCGCGAGGATGCCGCAGAACGCGTACGGCAGGGCGATCTCCGGGCGCTCCGCATCCGACGCGAGCCCGCGCGCGATGAACGGGACGATGCGGATCTGCGCGAACAGGCCCGCGAGCGCGATGACGACGATGAGTGTGCGGAGGGCGGCGATCACAAGGCGAGTCATCTCTCGATTATCGATAGATAGAGATCGAATATCAATAGCGGGTCTCGGTGGTGCTACGTCGTGTGACGGCCGCCACCCGACCCTCGGGTCGACGGTCCTACGCTCGCGGAACACCCATCGACAGGAAGGCTGCCGACGTTGGCTCAGCAGAACAGCGCATCCCGCCTCGCGGGCATCGACCCGCGCGGCCCGCGATTCGCTGCCGGGATCACCGCGGCGCTCGTCCTCTTGGGCACGTTCCTCGCGCTCCTCGGCCCCGCTGTGCGCACCGGCACGACGCTGACCGAGCGGATCACGGACCCGGGGTTCCTCGTCCTCCTCCTCGTCGACCTCCTGTTCGTCTGGGGCTTCGCTTCGCCGCGCACCGCTCCCTGGGGTGCGCTGTTCCGCGCCGCCGTCCGCCCGCGGCTGGCGCCGCCGAGCGAGCTCGAGGACCCGCGACCGCCGCGCTTCGCCCAGATCGTCGGATTCGTCGTCGTGACGATCGGGATCGTCCTGCACCTCGTCGGCGTGCCGTGGGCCCTGCCCATCGCGGGCGCCGCCGCCTTCGTCGCGGCGTTCCTCAACGCGGCGTTCGCGTTCTGCCTCGGCTGCCAGCTCTACGTCCTGCTCCTCCGCGCCGGTCTCATCCGCACGCGGGGCGGCGCGCTCGTCGGCGTCTGACGCGGCACATCGGGCGCGACGTCCCGCTGCCGCAACCCCCTGTCGCGGTGTCGGACCCGCCGTCTAGCCTGCCCAGATGACCGACACCGTCGTCCTGGACTGGCTGCTCGACTCCGATCCCACCCTGCGCTGGCAGGTGCAGCGCGATCTCGCCGCAGAGCCCGAGCACGTGTGGGAGGAGACGCGGGGGCGCATCGCGACCGAGGGGGACGGGGCCGCGCTCCTGAGTCATCAGGATGCGGACGGGCAATGGGGCGGCGGCGCCTACTTCCCGTCCGACGCGACCCCCGATGAGGAGGGGCAGCCCTGGACGGCCACGACGTGGAGTCTCACGACGCTGCGTGAGTGGGGTCTCGACCCGGCCGTCCTGGCCGGGACGGCGGAGAAGCTCGCTGCGAACTCGCGGTGGGAGTACGACGACCTCCCGTACTGGAGCGGTGAGGTGGACGTGTGCATCAACGCGATGACCCTCGCGAACGGCGCATGGCTCGGCGCCGACGTGTCGACCATCGCCGCGTGGTTGCCGGAGCACCGCCTGAGCGACGGGGGCTGGGACTGCGAATGGGTCGAGGGATCGACGCGGTCCTCGTTCCACTCCACGATCAATGCCCTGCGCGGCATCCTCGCCTACGAGAAGCTCACCGGCGGAACACCCGAGCTGCGCGACGCGCGACACGGTGGCGAGGAATACCTGCTCGAGCGGCGGCTGCGCTACCGGCTCTCCACGGGGGAGCAGGTGGGGCCGTGGACCGATCGGATCGTCTACCCGTACCGCTGGCCCTTCACGGCGCTGAAGGCGATCGACTACTTCACGGAGGCGGCCGAGCACGACGGCGTGCGCCCGGACGCCCGCATCGGCGAGACGGTCGAACGGGTGCGCGCCGCACGCCAGGACGATGGGCGCTGGCTGCAGGGGCATCTGTATCCGGGGCGGGTCTGGTTCCCGCTCGATGTCGAGCCCGGCGAACCGTCCCGGTGGGTCACCTTCCTCGCGCAGCGCGCGCTGAACCGCTGGGATGCCGCGCGCTGACCTGATCAGAGCAGCGGTGCGCCGTCCGTTCCGAGCGGCGCGCCGATCCGCGTCGCGTACTGGTCGAAGTAGACGCGGGCGACGAGCTCGCGGCGACTGGCGACGCCGGCCTTGTCGAAGATCGACTTGAGGTGGTCCTGCACGGTGTACGGCGACACGTGCAGGGCAGCCGCGATCTCCCGCGTGTCTGCGCCGGTCAGCAGCACCTCGACGACGTCGCGCTCCCGCATCGTGAGGCCGAATGCCGCGGCGACGAGGTCGATGACCTCTTGAGGGCGTGCCTCCTCGATCGTCACGACGACGTCGCCGGCGCGATCGCCCGCGCCCCCGAGGGGGGCGGCGTGCAGCACGATCCAGACGCCGTCGGCCGTGCGGGCACGCACGCGCGGCATCCGATCGGCTTCGCCGCGCGCGAACCGCCGTGCGCCGGCGACCAGGGCCTGCACGATGAGAAGGGGATCCGCGGCGTTCGGCACCTCTGTCATGCGCCGGAGGTGCTCCTGCGCCCCCGGGCTCGATTGCGCGATGCGGTCGTGCGCGTCCACGACGATGACGGCGGGACCCCTGTTCGCGTGCGGTGCGGTCGTGTGCATCTGGGTGAGCAGCCCGGCGCGGATGCCGCGGGTCAGCGCGGGCGCGACGGTCTCGAGGAAGCTCAGCTCCTCGGCGCTGAAGGCGGGGTCGTCCCCGCCGCGGAAGACGCTGAGGCTGCCCCATGCGCCGCCGCGGTCGCTGAGCAGGACGCGGGCCTCGTCGTGGTAGTCGAAGCGGGGGAGCAGGAGATCCGACATGCGGACCGACCGCTCGACATCACCGGACGTCTCGTGCGCCACGCCGACGGCGATGCGGCCGGTCGCGAGCATCGCGGTGAACGCGGTGGGATCGTCGCCGCCGTACTCGATCTGCGCCCAGTGCACGTCGGACTCGTTGCGGCCGCGGATGTCGCCGAGCTTGAGCGTGCTCGAGATCATCGCGGTCGCGGGGTCGACGGTGGAGAAGCATCCGGCGATGAACGGGACGACTGCGGCCATCGCCGCCGCCGCCTCGTCCATGAACCGGAGCAGCGGAAGCCCGGCGCGCGAGATGACATCGAGGTCGCTGCGCGCGCGACCTACCACCACCCCCGAGGCCATGGAGGAAAGTGTGGCCCCGATCTCGCGGTTTCGCCATCCCAGGAATCTGGGAGGGCGCAAGACCCCCTCGATCTGGGATGGTGAGGCCACCGATCCGGCGGGCAGACTTCCGACGCCCCATCCCACGACGATTCGGACTTCCGCATGACTTTCTCCGACCTCACCACCGACACCCGCGCCCAGCAGCTTCGCGACGCGCTGGGCGACCGCGTGATCCTCGCCGGTGACCCCGGCTTCGACGAGGCGCGCCTGCCGTGGAACGTCGCCGTCGACCAGCATCCCTTCGCCGTCGTCCGCCCCGAGTCCGCGGAGGACGTCGTCGACGCCGTGCGCGCGGCGGTGGCGGCCGGCCTGCGCGTCGCGCCGCAGTCGACCGGGCATGCGGCGGGCGCCCTCGCGGACACCGACCTGTCCGGCGCCGTCCTCGTCAGCCTGGCGCGCCTGCGCGGAGCGACCGTCGACCGCCTCGCCCGGACGGCGCGCGTGCTCGGCGGGTCGCAGTGGAACGACGTGATCGCCGCCGCCGCGCCGCACGGCCTCACCGCGATGCACGGGAGCGCCGGGGACGTCTCGGTCGTCGGGTACGCGCTCAGCGGCGGGCTCTCGTTCTACGGGCGCGCGCTCGGAATGGCCGTCAACACCGTGCGGGAGGTGCAGCTGGTGACCGCCGACGGCGCCCTGCTGCGGGCGAGCGTCGACGAGAATCCCGACCTGTTCTGGGCGGTGCGCGGCGGCAGCGGCGCGTTCGGCGTCATCGTCTCGCTGGAGATCGATCTGCTTCCGTACGCCGACATCTACGCCGGGATGCTGCTGTGGGACGCCGTGCATGCGCCGGCCGTGGCGCACGCCTGGGCGCGGTGGAGCGCCGCCGCGCCGGAGAGCGCGACCACGACGCTGCGGGTGCTGCACATCCCGCCGCTCCCGGACTTCCCGCCGTTCCTGTCCGGACGGTCCCTGGTCGTGATCGACGGGGCGATTCTCGAGACGGATGCCGTCGCCGCGGAGGTCCTCGCACCGCTGCGCGCCATGCAGCCCGAGATGGACACCTTCGCGCGCATTCCATCCGCGGGGCTCATCGCCGTGCACATGGATCCGCCCGAACCGACGCCCGCGATCACGGCGCACGCGGTACTCGAGGCGCTCCCCGCCGACGCGGTCGACGCCTTTCTGGCGGCGGCCGGATCGCCGGGGCTCTTCGTCGCCGAGCTGCGCCACATCGGCGGGGCGTTCGCGCGTCCGCGCCCGGACGGGGGCGCGATCTCGGCCATCGCCGGCGAGTACATCGTCCACGGCATCGCCGTCGCGCCCGTGCCGGAAGCCGTCGGGCCTGCGACGGCGGCCGTGCAGGGGACGGTCGACGCGCTCAGCCTGTGGCACGGGGACGCGCTCGCGCTGACCTTCATCGACAGTGCGGGGGTCGCTCGCGCGGCTGGATTCGGGGGCTCGGGGGAGCGCCTGCGCGAGCTCAAGCACCGCTACGACCCGGCGGGCGTCTTCGCCGCCGCGCATCCGGTCTGAGCACGACTTCGCCGGGTGGGGCCCGGCGACAGCGGAACGGGGCGGGAGGGCGGGGGGTTCCTCCCGCCCCGGGTACGCAATCCGGGTCACGTGCCTACGATGGAAGCAGCGCCAACGGCATCCGTCGAGGGGAGAGGCCCATGGTCCAGGTGAGAGTGGCCGGGGTCGCCTTGGATGCCGCGGGACAGCACGTCATCCTGCTGAAGCCCCTGGATTCGCTGCCCGGCGAGGGGCGCATCCTGCCGATCTGGATCGGTGCGCAGGAGGCGACCTCCATCCTCATCGCCGTCGAGGGCGCGATCCCTCCGCGTCCCCTCGCGCACGACCTCATGCGGTCGCTCCTGGACGAGCTCGGCGCCACCGTGGACCGCGTCGAGGTGACGCGGATCGAGGAGGGCACGTTCTACGCCGAGGTGACGCTCACCTCTGCCGCCGGCATCCACCTCGTCGATGCGCGCCCGTCGGACGCCATCGCGCTGGCGTCGCGGGCGGCGGCTCCGATCTGGGTCGCCGACGATGTGCTCGCCGAGGCCGGCGTCATCGACGTCGTCACGGACGATGAGACGGAGGGCGACCCCGAGGAGAACCTCGAGGAGTTCAAGGAGTTCCTCGAGCACGTCGACCCCGAGGATTTCCGGGAGTGAACACTCCCGCGTGACGGGCGCTCAGCCGACGGGCGTGATCTCGACGGGTTCCCCGAGGTCGTAGTAGTGCTGGGTGATCGTGCTCGACGAGCCGAAGAAGGACGCGGTGCCCTCGGAGCCCACCGGCGTCCAGTCCTCGGCGAGCCAGACGACGTACTGCTGCACCGGCAGGTCGTACCAGTCGAAGGGCGCATCGCTCGTGATGCGGGTCGCGGCGACGGTGTCGCCGTTCGCCAGCGTGATCGACTCCTGCGCCGACGCGACGGTCCAGGTGGGGCTTGCCGCGATGAGGTCGCCCGCGAACGAGGGGTCGGAGAAGACGCGGTACAGCTCTCCGGCGACGCCCGCCATCTGCTCCTCGGGGTCGGACGATGCGGTGTCGCCCTTGACCGGACCCTCTCCGCTGTCGATCCAGACGGTGCCGTCGAGGAAGGTGATCTCGATGGGGCCGTCGCCGGTTTCGAGCGACCCCTGGAACTCGAAGTCCGGCGCGTAGCGGAACTCGATCTCGCCGCCGAGCTCCTCGCCGCTGATCGTCTCGCGCCCCGTGCCGTAGCTGGAGAGCGCCTTCTGCATGCACGCACCCAGCGCCTCGCCGGCCACGGCCGCGCCGGGGCTGACGTCGATGCCGGTGCACTCCTCGGGCGCCGTCCAGCCGGCGGGCTCCGGCGTCGGTGTCGCGGACGCCGTCGGGGAAGCGCTCGCCGTCGGCGCCGCGTCGGGGGTCTCCGACTCCGATGCGGCGGGGGCTCCGGAACAGCCGGCGAGGACGAGCATGGCGAGGGCGGTCAGCGCGAAGCCGGCGGTCTTGGTCACGGCTCGACGCTACCAAAGCGCGTCGGGCGCCCCCTGCGAGATATCCGGACCCTGTCTTCGGCTCGACAGGCGTGCGCGGCGGCCCCCAGAATCGTCGGATGGCGACGAGACTGCTCCTCCTCTCCGACACGCACATCCCGGGTCGAGCGCGCGGGCTTCCGGCCGCCGTGCTGCGGGCCGCGGATGACGCGGACCTCATCGTCCACGCGGGCGATTGGGTAGCGGCGTCGGTCCTGGATGATCTGGCGGGGCACGGCGACGTGCTCGGCGTCTTCGGCAACAACGACGGACCCGATCTGCGGGCACGCCTTCCCGAGGTCGCGCGCCGGGAGGTCGACGGCGTGCGGTTCGCCGTCGTCCACGAGACCGGCCAGGCGCGGAAGCGCGAGGAGCGGATGGACGCCGAGTACTCGGAGGTCGACGTGCTGGTGTTCGGACACAGCCACATCCCGTGGGACACGACCACCCCGGGCGGGATCCGCCTGCTCAACCCCGGATCGCCGACCGATCGGCGGCGGCAGCCCCACCACACGATGATGACGGTGGTCGTCGACGACGGCATCCTGCGGGACGTCGAACTGCGGACGCTCTGACGTCGGCCGGCCTCAGCGCCTGCCGCCCGCCCCTCCCGCGCCGCCCCATCCGCCCCAGGGGTCGTAGTCGACCTCGAGGGCCTCCTGCGCCGGCCGGTCGCCCTCCGCGACGTGCTGCAGGTTGATGCGGATGCGGTACCAGAGCGAGCTGGAGCCGCGCATCCCGTCGACGAGGACGTCGGCGGGGGAGAGCTGGGCGACGACGTCGGGATGCCGCTTCTTCCAGGTCTCCAGCGCGGCCAGGGCCTCGTCCTTGGTCTTGGCGCGGGCGATCTCGATGAGCGGCATCGTCGACTGCCGCCGACCCGAGCCGTCGCCGCCGCGGGGCGCACGCTCGGCCGGACCGATCTCCTTCGCGAGGGCGAGGAGCGCGTCGAGCGATCCGGGCGCCTCATCGATGCCGGCGTGCGGGTCGCCCTGCTCGGCGAAGCGCACCGGAACCGTGCGGACGGTGAACTCCTCGGGGCGGCGTACGCGCAGCTCCTCCCAGGTGAGCGGCGCCGAGACGCGCGCATCGGGTCGTGGGCGGACGGAGTAGGCGGAGGCGACGGTGCGGTCCTTCGCGTTCTGGTTGAAGTCGACGAAGACGCTCTCGCCGCGCTCCTCCTTCCACCAGTGCGCGGTCGCAAGGCCGGGAGCGCGGTTCTCGACCTCACGCGCGAACGTCTGCGCGGCGAGGCGGACGTCCTTGTAGTCCCACTGCGGGTGGATCCGGATCAGGATGTGGATGCCGCGGGAGCCCGACGTCTTGGGCCACCCGACCAGGCCGTGGTCATCGAGGACGTCGCGTGCGACGAAGGCGACGTCGACGATCTGCGACCAGTCCACACCGGGCATGGGGTCGAGGTCGATCCGCAGCTCGTCGGGGTGGTCCAGATCCGCGGCGCGCACGGGGTGCGGGTTCAGGTCGAGGCAGCCGAGGTTCACGACCCATGCGAGACCGGCGGCATCCTGGATCACCGTCTCCTCGGCGCTCGTTCCCGAGGCGTACTGCAGTGTCGCGGTCTGGATCCAGTCGGGGTGATTGTCGGGGACGCGCTTCTGGAAGAACGCCTCCTTGTCGATGCCCTTCACGAAGCGCTTGAGGACCATGGGGCGGTCGGCGGCTCCGCGCAGGGCGCCGTCGGCGACGGCGAGGTAGTACTCGACGATGTCGAGCTTGGTCAGCCCTGCATCGGGGAAGACGATCTTCCCGGGGCTGCTCACTCGGACCTCGCGTCCGTCGATCTCGAGCGTGACGGCATCGTCCTTGCCAGGAGACATGGCGCCACTCTACGGATGCTGTCAGAACGGCGCGAGGTCGAACTCGGGGTCGGTGACGAAGGTCACCGTGCTCACCGGCCGGTCGTCGTAGACGCGGCCGGTGGGGGATGTCCACTCCAGGACGCCGCCCGGTCGCTGTCGCACCCGCCACGCGGAGTTGTGCTTCACCGTGTGATGCCTTCGACACAGGTGGGCGAGATTCGCGGCGTCCGTCGCGCCGCCGCGCGCACGGTCGTGCGTGTGATCGATGTCGCATGCCGTCACCGGCAGGCGGCATCCGGGGAACCGGCAGTGCTGATCGCGGACCTTCAGGTGCCGCCGCATCTCCTCGCTCGGCCGGTACCGGTCGACGGCGAGGACGGCGCCGGTGACGGGGTGGGTCAGGATCCGGTCCCAGCCGGGTGCACTCGCGGCCAGCGCTCGCGCGGTGGCGAGGTCGACGGGGCCGTGCCCGTCGAGCATCGTGGCCTCGAACGGGTCGGCGATGTCGTCCCCGATGAGCGCGAGCACCGGAACGGTCACCTGGACCCGGCCCTGCACCGCGGCGGCACCGGTGGGAAGCGGGACAGACAGCGGATCCGCTGTGAGGATCAGGTCGGCGAAGACATCGGCTCGCAGCTCATCGAGCGTGCGCGTGTCGGCCGCCGCGCCCTCGTCGCCCGCCGTGTCCCGGGCCTCCTGCACGCCATGCGCGAGCTGCGTCACACGGTCGAACGCCGCGTGGATGATCGGAGCAGGTCCGACGGCCAGGAACTCCGCCATGCCGTCGTCGAGATCCGTCACGCTCACCCGCCGGTGCAACCGTGCCGCGCGGTGACGCTCCTCGAACGTCGTCTCGGCGTACCACTCCGCGCGCCGCCGTGCGAGGGGCGCGAGCCGCGTCGCGGACTCCGCCTCGGCGTAGGGCAGGACGGACTCCTCGTACTCGGCGCGCAGTTCGGGTCGCGCGATCAGCGAGCCGCTCGCAAGGATCACGCGCGCGTGCGCCAGCGAGATCCGGCCGGTCTCGAGCGAGGCCAGGGTCGCGGGGAAGTCGTGCACGAGGCTGCGTGCATCGTCGAGCTGGCGCTGCACCGTGCGATCGCTGACGCGCCAGACGGCCGCGATCTCGGCCGCCGCGACCCGGTGCGGAAGCTCCGCCTCCGAACGATGCCGCCAGCCGGCATCCGTCACCCAGTCATCGACGATCTCGTCGGCGACGGCGAGCAGCCGCGCCTCCCGAGCCTGCAGTCGCGCGATCTCTTCGCGCACGTCGATCAGGTCGGGGAGCACCTCAGCCAGACGCCCGGCGGCGCGGGCCGCGGCATCCTCAGCGATCGGGTCGGGTAGCTCCTGCATACCTCCATTGTCCCGCCAATATCAGACATTGATGCGACACTGAGGGCCCAGTAGTGGACGACTGGACGAATATCCGTCCGGTGCAGGAGGTGACGTCGGCGCCTCCGGTGGACCCGCGCGATCACTCCCGCAGCAACGGCACTCTGGCCACGAGGAAGCCGGCGGCGACCGAGCCGAGTCCGCCGACGGCCATGTCGCCGATCGTGTCGGTGTAGGTCACGAAGATCTCCGCTGTGACGAAGGTCTTGCCGATCCACTCGAGCATCTCCCACACGGCACTCGCCGCGAGGCCGAGCGACGCCGTGAAGATGACGGCCGCCGGGCGCGCGGCAGGAGGCGGAGGCGTGACTCCCCAGCGCACGAGCGCGAGGTATGCGATCGCCGCGATCAGGCCCGTGCAGACGGTGTGCACCACGAGGTCCCATCCCGCGATGCTGCGGTACAGGTCGAGCACGTTGCTCCATGACGCCACGAGCACCGCGATCCCATACGTGATGTCGAACCACGGCCGGACGCCGACGAACCGGGGGACCAGCAGCGCGGGAAGTGCGAGCGCGAGAATGCCGGCATCCGTCCCGGACCACCAGATCGCCGCGATCAGGATGCTGACCGCCCCCGCGACGCGCACGGCGTCGGCGATCGTCTCGGCCACGCCGCGCGGACGCCGGAGGAAGTTCTCGATCATGCGCCGCGGCCCTCCCACCGCACGACGGCGTGCACCGGCAGATGATCCGAGGCCCAGCCTCCGTCGAGGCGGCGGGCGTCGATGGCCGCGCGCGTCACCTGCACGTCCGGTGTGACCGCGATCCAGTCGATCCGTCCTCGACGCACATGCGGGCGACGATACCCGGCGTAGGTGTCCCATTCGGGGGTCTCGCGTTCCGCGGCGCCATCCCAGGCATCCACGAGGTCATCGCCGCCCAGCAGCTCGAGCAGGGGCGCCGATCCTGGGCGCGCGTTGAAGTCGCCCATGACGATGGTCGGAAGGTTCTGATCTTCGACGAGCTCGCGGATCTGCCGAGCGCCGGCCACCCGAGCGCGCGCCGAGAAGACATCCAAGTGGGTGTTGAGGGCGACGAATCGCAGATCGGTTCCACGGTCCCGGAACGTCGCCGTCACGAGGATGCGGGGAAGCGCCGAGCCCCAGGACTTCGAACCGGGCACCTGCGGCCGGTCGGAGAGGGCTCTCTGCCGCCAGTCGAGCAGCTCGAGGCGCCCACCGTCGAAGAACAGCGGGCATCCCTCGCCCTGGCCGTTCGCCTGGCGACCATGTCCGACGAACCGGTATCGCTCTCCGAGTGCGTCCCGCACGGTCGTCGCCTGATCGGGCATCGCCTCCTGCACACCCAGCAGCGTCGGCTGCTCGGCGCGCAGGAGTGCCTCGAGGAGGGGTCGGCGCCGGCGCCAGCGGTCGGCGGGGCGGACGCGTGGGCCCGTGAACCGACGACGGATGTTGTAGCTCATGACGTGCAGGTCCGGTGGGTCCACCGGCCCGATCAGGGGAGCGACGCTCATGGCGCGGCCCGCCGCCGGGGGACAGGCACGCCCAGGCGATGCAGCGCCCGACGCAGAGCCAGGCGCACCCAGCGCACCGGCGGGAAGTCCGCCGGCCAGTGCACGAGCACGGTGCGGACCCCTCGCCGCACGCGCTGCCCGAAGTCGGCCCCGGACGCGAACGGCCGCATCGAGATGCCCATCGCCGCGCCGCGGAGATAGCGGATGCGGTGCCGCTCGCCGACGTGGAACGCGAAGTCCAGGTCGTCGTGCAGCTCGGGATCCTGCCGGTGCACATGGCTGCGGATGCCCTGCCACGCCGAACGCCGGAAGGCCAGGTTCGACCCGAAGACGGGCAGGTGGCCCAGCGCGGGAACCGTGACGAGCGCGTAGGCCCCGAGGTAGCCGGCCGCCAGCGACGTGCGCAGCGCGATCGGCCCGTCGACGAAGCGCGCCCCGCCCGTGAACACCGACACATCCGGCCGGCGCGCGAACGCGTCGGCGACGGTCTCGATCCATGTCCGCGCCGGAATGCAGTCGGCGTCGAGCCGGGCGATGACGTCGCCCGTCGCGGCGTCGTACCCCGCGGAGCTCGCCGCCGGGATGCCGGACCTGTCGCACCGGATGACACGCGCACCGAACTCCCGCGCAACCTGCGCCGAGGCATCCGAGGAGCCGTTGTCGACGACGACGATCTCGTCGGGCTCGCGGGTCTGCAGCTGCAGAGCACGGAGGCAGCGGTGCAGCTCGTTCGCGTCATCCTTCACGGGGATGACGACCGAGATCGTCGGCGATCCCTCGGGTCGTGCGGTCACGTCGACTCCTCAGGCGGCTGTGCGGCCACGCTAGTCGAGTGGCCGCCGCGCGTAGCGGTGACGCGCCATCGACGCTACGCTCTGAGGCACCTGCTGGGGGGTTGGGGATGGGATCACGGGGGCTACCCGACGCTGCTCGCGGTGTCGAACGAATCGAGTCGCTCGACGGTCTGCGCGGCGTGGCAGCCCTCGTGGTCGTTCTGTGCCACTCGCTCCTCATCGTTCCGGCGTTCTCCGCGTCGATCGTCGATGGCGCGGAGCCGTCCTTCGGCACCGCCGAGTGGGTCCTGCTCAGGACTCCGCTGCGCGTCCTCACGATGGGGGCCGAGGCCGTCATGGTGTTCTTCGTGCTGAGTGGATTCGTCCTCACCCTGGGCTTCATCGGCCGCACCATGACCGCGCGCTTCGTGGGCTCCTACCTGGCGCGCCGCATCGTCCGCCTCTACGTGCCGGTGTGGGGATCGCTGATCCTCGCTCTGATCCTGGCGCTGTCGATCGCGAGGGACACCGGCGCCGCCAGTTCCTGGCTTGCGTCGCACCAGGACCCGTCGGCCGGCGCGTTCGCGCTCGACATGGTCCTGCTGTTCGGCACCTCGAACCTGAACAGTCCCCTGTGGTCGCTGACCTGGGAGGTCTGGTTCTCGCTGCTCCTGCCACTGATCTGGATCGTCTTCCGGGCCATACGCGTCGAGCGATGGTGGCTGATCGCGGTTCCGCTGCTCGTCGTGATGAGCTGTCTCGCCGAGTTCCGGGAGGTGCGCGAACTTCTCCCGCTCGCTCACATCACGAGCGGGCTGCTGAGGTATCTGCCGGTCTTCTGCCTCGGGATGATCCTCGCGCTCAAGGTCTCGACGCTGCGTGGCTGGTACCTGAGCGCGGGAAGTGCCGGGCGCACCGCGTCGTGGAGCGTCGTGGGGCTGCTGCTGATCGTTCCGGCGCTCTTCGAACCCTTCGCCCCGAGCGCTCCGCTCGTTCGCGGACAGTTCTGGATCCTCTCGCTCCTCGGATCCGTGGGCCTCGTCGTGCTGGCGATCGTGTCGCGTCGAGCAGGGGGATTCCTCGCGAGCCCGGGCGTCATGTTCTTCGGGCGCCGGTCCTTCAGCCTGTACCTCGTGCACGAGCCGATCATCGTGGCGTCGGCCCTCCTGCTCGGCGCCGCGGGATGGTTCCCGTGGGTTCTCGCCCTTCCGGTCGTGTACGCGGTCATCGTCCTGGTCACCGTCGCGTTCTACCGCTGGGTGGAGAAGCCGTCCATCGGTCTCTCCCGCGCCGCGGGGCGCTTCTTCCGTTCGAGGGCGCCGGTCACGGTCGGCATCTGAGCCCGAGTCAACCCCTCGCCGCGATCGAGGTCGCTCGATAGCGTGAAGTCATGACCTCCCAGGCAGAACGCGCCCAGACCCTGTCCGCCCTCCACTCCGCGCCGGAGATCCTCCGCGTCGTGAACGTGTGGGATGTCGTCTCCGCCAAGACGATCCTCGCTCTGCCGGAGACGAAAGCGCTCGCGACCGCCGGGCACTCGATCGCCGCGACCTTCGGCTACGCGGACGGCGAGAACATCCCGCTCGACTTCGTGCTCGACATGGTCGGCCGGATCGTCGCGGTCGCGGGCGACGTGCCGGTGTCCGCCGACCTGGATGCCGGCTTCGGCGACGCCGGCGAGACGGCCCGTCGCGCGATCGGCGTCGGCATCGTCGGCGCCAACGTCGAGGACCGCTTGAAGCCGCTCGCCGAGTCGGTCGCCGCCGTCGAGGCGATCGTGCGCGCGGGGGAGTCCGAGGGTGTGCCGTTCGCGCTCAATGCACGCACCGACGCGATCGTCCGCGGCGGGGACCGCCCCATCGAGCAGTCGATCGCGGATGCCATCGAGCGCGGCCGCGCCTACCTCGACGCCGGCGCGGACATCGTCTTCGTGCCCGGCATCCTGAACGCGGACGTCACCCGCCGGCTCGTCGAGGGGATCGGGGAGCGGAAGATCAGCGTCATCGGCCTGCCCGGTGCGCTCTCCGCCGCCGAGTACGAGGCGCTCGGCGTCGCGCGGATCTCCTACGGACCGATGACGCAGCGCGTCGCCTTGACCGCGCTGCAGGACGTCGCGAAGAGCCTGTACGCCGACGGAGTCATCCCACCCTCGACCCGCGCGCTCAACTGAGCAACGGTCAGTCCCCGTCGCCCTTCCGCGGCGTCATGAACCACTCGATGAACTTCCTCGCGCGCCCGTCCGGCGCGAAATGGACCTCCCAGAGATTCGCGTAGGAGGCGTGGCCCGGGTACTCGACCCGGCCGCTGATGATGCCGACCCGGTCGTCCTCGACGAGGACCTGGAGGTCGGGCTGCGCCTCGGTCGGCTCGGGATCGAGCCAGGCCTCGATCACCGCGTCGATGCCGCGGGCCGGGTCGGGGTCGTCGGGGCGGAACCAGTACTCCGCGTCGTCGGTGAAGATCGCCCGGACGTCGGCCGGGTCCTTGGACTTCCAGGCCGTGAGGTAGCCGTCGAGCCACGTGCGTGTCTTGCTCATCGTCCCGGTGTACTCCGCCCCGCCGACAGCGGCAACAGCCCGTGGGCAGCACCGTCCCGTGCGGCGCGGTCAGTCCGGCAGTCCGAGCAGCGGCTCGATCTCCAGCGTCAGGTCGATGATCTGACGGAGGAGCCCTCCCGTCGTCGTGGACTGCAGCAGGGTGAAGCGGTCGTACTCGCCGAGCGGCGCGATCGCGGCGAGCTGCCACGCGGAGGCGACGGGATCATCGGACAGCTCGACGTTCGGATCCCAGGCCGCCTCGCCGATGGCGGCGCTGCGGGCCAGCATCCGGCGCACCAGCGCCTCCGCCTCGGTGAGCAGCGGCGTCAGGGCTTCGTTCCACTCGAGCGGCGGCACGGGCGACACCTCGGCCTGCGGGTGGGGATCGTCGTCGAGCCAACGATCGACCGTGATCCGCTCCGTGCCGACCGCCAAGGCGTACATGTCGTCGTCGCCGGTCGAGATCTCCAGGAGCCGCGCCAAGGTCCCGATGCTGCTGCGCTGATCGCCGCCGCCCGCCTCGTGACCGCGCTCGATGAGCACGACCCCGAATGTCGGCTCTTCGGCGTCGAGCAGGCGCCCCAGCATCGTGAGGTAGCGCGGTTCGAAGACGCGCAGGGGGAGCGGGGTGTACGGGAACAGCACGGACCCGAGCGGGAACATCGGCACGGCGCTCATGGCACCAGTCAAACATCGCGGGCGGCGGCCCGGGTGGACCTTCAGCGGACGTACAGTGAAGGGATGCCGCGCCCTCACGCCGATCCCGTCGCTCCCGGCCAGGAGTCCGTGTGGGACTACCCGCGTCCGCCCCGCGTCGAGCAGGTCGCGTCCCGCGTCACGATCGTCCTCGGCGGGCGGACCATCGTCGACACGGACGACGTCGTCCGCGTGCTGGAGACGAGTCATCCGCCGGTCTACTACCTGCCGGTCGCGGCGTTCGCCGACGGCGCCATCCTCTCCGCGGCCGGATCGTCGGTCTGCGAGTTCAAGGGCGCGGCGCGCTACTTCGACGTCGCCGGCGGCGGCCTCGTCCGCCCTCGCGCGGCATGGGGCTACCCGTATCCGCTGCCCGGCTACGAGGGGCTCGCCGACCGTGTCGCCGTCTACGCGCGCGAGATGGACCGGTGCACGGTCGACGGCGAGACGGTCACCCCTCAGCCCGGCGGCTTCTACGGCGGCTGGGTGACGGCATCCGTCGTCGGCCCGTTCAAGGGCATCCCGGGATCGATGGGCTGGTAGCGGCCGACCCGCACGATCCACCCAGCGCGTTCCCACCGGCACGCGCTACTCTGGAAGCGAGGCGTCCGCATTCTGCGGCGCCCGTATGGTGCATCTACCTGCTGGGAAGGCAAGGCGGCACACTCCGACCGCCAGCCGAACCGAGGTGCTCCACCATGACCGCGACCGCCGTCGATGATCGTTCCCTGATCTCGCACACCGGGCTCTGGTACTTCCCGATCGCGTTCCTCGCGCGTCTCCCGTTCGCCATGATGGTCGTCGGCGTGCTGACCCTCGTCGTCTCGGTGCGCGGCTCCGTCGCGCTCGGCGGGCTGACGTCGGCCGCCGTCGGCATCGGCACGGTGATCGCCGGTCCCCTCGTCGGCGACGCCGTCGACCGGCTCGGCCAGCGCCGCGTGCTGGTCCCGCTCGGGCTCGTGAACGGGGCGCTCCTCATCGCATTCCCGTTCGTCGCATCGTCGAACCTCGTCGACGGGATGCTGCTGACCGCGGCGTTCCTCATCGGCCTGTCCGCGCCGCAGGCCGCCGCGATGTCGCGGAGCCGCATGATGACGATCATCCGCGACCGCCTCTCGCCGCACCGCCGCATCCGCACCTTCTCCCGTTCGATGGCGTACGAGTCGGCGGCGGACGAGACCGCGTTCGTCATCGGGCCGGTGGTCGTCGGCATCCTGGCCTCGTTCATCGCCCCGTGGGTCCCGATCGCCGCGGCCGCCGTGCTGAGCCTCGTCTTCGTGACGGCATTCGCCCTGCATCCCACGGCGCGCGTGTCGACGAGCCACGGCGAGAGCGTCGCCGAGATGGCTCCGGCGCGCGACCTGCTGCGCGCCCCCGTGCTCGTCCTCGTGGCCGCGACCTTCGCCGTGGGCATGTTCTTCGGCTCGACGCTCACGTCGCTGACGGCCTTCATGTCGGAGCGGAACGACGTCGACGCCGCGTCGCTGATGTACGGGGTGATGGGCATCGGGTCCGCCGTGCTCGCCCTCGCCGTCGCCGTGCTGCCGACGCGCTTCGCGCTGCGCTGGCGGTGGATGCTGTTCGCCGGCGTGCTGGCGGCCTCCGCGCTCGGGTTCGCGCTGAGCGACTCGGTCGGCGGCGTGACCCTGATGCTGGCGGTCATGGGTCTCGGCGTCGGGCCGACCCTCGTGACCCTCTACAGCCTGGCCGGCCAGCGCAGCCCGGTCGGCCGGTCGGCGACGATCATGACCGTGCTCGGGTCGGCCGTGGCGCTGTCCCAGTCGCTCTCCGCCGCCGTGACCGGCGCCGTGGCCGAGGCCTTCGGCGCGCGCACCGCCATGGTGCTCCCGTTCCTCGCGGCCGGGGTCGTGGTGGGACTCGGTGTGCTCAACCTGGTCATCGAGCGACGCGCGCGGCGGACCCCCGTCGGGAGCCTCGAGGTTCCGCGCGCGCTGGAGTGTCCGCGCCCGGTGGGATGATCTCGGCATGACCCGGTACGCGATCGACTCCGGAACGGCTCTGCGCCTCGTCGAAGAGGGGCGGGCGGTGAGTGCGGCGCATTCCCTCGTGGGCCCGGCCGTGCTGCGCTCGCATGCGCTGGGTGCGCTCTACCGGGCGGTGCGTGACGGCACCCTCGCCGAGAAGGAGGGCCGCGCGCGGCTGGAGGGCATCGCGGCGCTGAAGATCCGGCTGCTCGGCGACCGCGTGTCGCGGGCGACGGCGTGGAAGATCGCCTCCGGGCTCGGGTGGGAAGACACCGCGGCCGCCGAGTACCTGGCCGTCGCGACGCTGCAGGCCGACGCGCTCATCGCCGCCGACCCCACGCTGGCCGCGGCGGCCGACGGCGTCGTCGCGCTCGCGGAGTACGACGACCTCTTCCGCTGACAGCGCCGCCGGTGACGCCGCGTCGACCTGGTCCCGCTGAGCGTCAGTAGCGGTTCGGCCCGTCCGGGTCGGTCAACGGCTCCTCGGGGTGCGGCGCGAACGGCTCGGTCGGATTCGGCGCCAGCGGCTCGGACGGGTACGGGGCCAGCGGCTCCTCCGGGGCGCCGGGCAGTCCCGGATCCGGCGGGCTCGCGGGGCCGGGGGTCTCCCCGGGGGAACCGGGGGAGTCGGGGAAGGCGGTGCTCATGGCGTTCTCCTCTCACAGCGCGGATGCGCGATGACCCCAGCCTCACCGGGCGCCCCGGCGCAGCCCAGCCCCTTGACCGCGGCGCGCGTCGCGGGTAGCACCGGCCCACCCCACCGGAACCGGCGTAGCCTGAACCGATGTCCGCCCCTCCCGCCCCGCGCAGCGCCCGGGCGCAGCTGGAGGCGCTGACGGCCGCGGTCGCCGACGGCACGGCGGGCCACGGCTTCTCCGCGCTGCGGAACGCGCCGGCGCCGACGGATCCCCGTGCCGCCGCCGTGCTGGTCCTCTTCGGCATCCTCGACGGCGTGCCGAGCGATCACGCCGCCGACGCCGTCTCACGCGACCTCGACGTGCTGCTCCTCGGCCGCGCGGCGACCCTGCGGTCGCACCCCGGGCAGGTCGCGTTTCCGGGCGGTCGTCTCGATGCCGGCGAGGAGCCCGTCGACGCCGCCCTCCGCGAGGCGGAGGAGGAGACCGGTCTCGATCCGGCCGGCGTCGACGTGCTCGGCACCCTCGAGACGCTCCCGCTCGCCTACTCGCAGCACCTCGTCACCCCCGTGCTCGGCTGGTGGCGGCATCCCTCGCCCGTCCGCGTCGTCGACGAGGCCGAGTCCGCGGCGGTCTTCCGTGCCCCCGTCGCCGACCTCCTGGACCCGGCGCACCGCGGCATCACCGTGATCCGCCGGGATGGTCAGGAGTGGCGCGGCCCGGCCTTCCACGTGCCGCACGCCGCCGGCATCCACCTCGTCTGGGGATTCACCGCCATCGTGCTGGACGGGCTGTTCGACCGGCTCGGCTGGACGGAGCCGTGGGACCGGACCCGCGAGCTCCCGCTCACTGCTGAACCTCGACCCACTCGCTGATGGCGGCCGCGGCGGAGTATCCGCCGCTGAACTCGGCCTGGGCGACGCGTGCGCCCTCGACCTCGCCTTGCTCGGCGCGGAACTCGAACGCGAAGTTCCCGTTCTCCACGCGTCCCTCGTACACACCGAGGTCCTTGCCCTCCTTGTCCTCGCGCAGCGAGACCACGACGGTTCCCCACACGCCGTCGCCGTCCTCCTCGACCTCGACGCGGCCGCGCGCGTACCCGCGTCCGACGTACAGATCGACGAAGCGCGTCCGCCGTCCGAACCAGACCTCGACGTGCGCACCGCCGGTGACGTCGCCGTGGCAGCCCTCGCCGGTGTCGGCGACGCCCGTGAGCCGCAGACTGTTCGGGAGCTCCCACGACTGGCTCTTGCGCTCCTCCCAGAACCGGCCGAGCGCGGGGTCGCCGATCATCGACTCGGTCCAGAACCGCACGTCGCGCTCCTCGCCCGGGTCCAGCTGCACCCATGCGCGCTCGAGGTAGGTGCGCGACAGCCGGTCGGTCTGGCGCACGACGACCCGGCACCGTGCCGGGACCGCGTGCGGGTTCGTCACCCGGACGACTCCCGTCTCCCGTGTCGAGGGCGACCCGGAGGCCGAGATCATGCGCGTGTGGTTGGACTGCGCCTCGTTGTTGTCCCGCGTGATCTCGCCGGGCTGCGCGGTGATCCGGGCGATCACGCAGTAGTGCGGACGGATGTCCAGGAACGGGATGCCGCTGAGCGCCGGCGGGCGCCACACATCGGGAGACGTCACCTCGGTCGTCGCGCCGGCCGCGAGCGTCGGGATCGTGATCGTCCCGAGTCCGGTCTCGGCCCCGCCGCCGAGCGTGAAGTCCTTGACCGCGAAGCGCACCTCGATGTCGTTCGCGACGTCGCGGCCGGTGTTGCGGATCGTCGCGACGATCCAGTTGTCATGGCCCTCCCACGGGACGTCGCGCAGCGCCGGGTTCAGGCGGTTCCGGTGGTTCTCGACGCGCAGGTCGGGGCTCTTCCAGTTCGTGCTCTGGCCCCACGGCAGGATCGACGGGTCGGGCTTGGCGTCCGCGTAGCGCAGCCGCACGCGGGCGAAGTCGCCCGCCGTCTCCAGTACGGTCATCGCGAAGTCGTTCGGGTACGACGGGTCGGTCGTGTCCTGCTCGCGGTAGTCGTCGTTGAGGGAGAAGGTCGCGTCGTCGTTGTCGGAGTCGTTGCGCAGCATCAGCAGCGGCCGACGGTCGGTCGGCGGCGTGTCGCCCGAGATGTAGTCGGTGCCGAGGACCACGAAGTCCTCCGGGATCGCCTGGTCGCTGAGCGCCGCGGCGTTCCGCCGCCGGTACTCGAAGTAGTAGTTGCGGCCGTTCGCGATGCGCAGCTCGACGGCCTGCCGCCGTCCCGCCGGGACGGGTACGCCGCGGCCGCTCGCGTGCAGCGTGACCTCCTCGTCGACGAAGCCGGCCACGCCGACCGAGATGGTCCGCACCTGACCTCCCGGCACCCACCCGAGGTGCATCCGCTCGACGACGGCCGGTTCCGGCGCACCCTCCTCGTTGCCCATGAGGTCCCACGTGCCGGGAGCGCGCGACTGGTACTCGGCGAGGTGCTTCGTCGACACCCAGTACGAGTCGTGCAGACCGAAGTTGTGGCCCAGTTCATGGCCGACCGTCTCCGCGAGCGTGCGGCCGTTGCTGATCGCCGTCCACGTCGTCGGCATCGTGAGCGCCTGGATGTTGCGGATCCGCGGGATGGAGATCTCGAAGCCGAACGGGAGCGACAGGCGGTCCTCGCCGACGATGAAGCTCATCTGGTAGCCGCCGGGGCGTGTGCCGTACGGCCACTGGTGGCGGCCGGGGAAGCCGGCGGGGGCACCTGCCGGGATGGAGCGCATCACCGCGATGATCGAGTCGACGGCGTCGAGGTCGAGCACGAGCGGCTGCCCGGCCGCCGTGCGATCGCGGTTCTGCCGCACGATCTCGGCGACCGCGGCCGTCGTGAAGTTGCTGAGCCCGTCGCCCTGCGTGCGGCCCGTCGCCTCCGGGTCGACGTAGTCGTCCCAGTCGTTGGGCAGGTGGACGGGCACGATGATGCCGGCCTCCACGAGGTTCAGCTGCCCGTCCGAGACGGCGTCGTAGTACAGCCGCGTCGATTCGAGGACGCCGCCGCGCATGACACCCGTGAAGATCTCCTGCCGCAGTGTCTGGGTGAGCGCCGTGACCTCCGCGGCTGTCAGCGTCGCCTGATCGTCGGTCTCCACGAGCAGCACCGCGACCCGGTAGTCCCCGCGCCGCGGGCGGACGTCGAGATTCTGCGGCACGTACGGGTCGCCGCCGCCCCACGAGGCATCCGGCGCGGCGTTCTCGGCCGGCCCGATGAGCGCCGTCGGCGGCCCATCCACGCCCGACCACGTGTCGGTGATCGAGAAGGCCGCCGCCGTGTGGACGGCGCCGGTCGCAGCATCCATCGCCACCAGCTTGTAGTCGCCGACGATGCCGCCGATCGCGACGACGACGTCGGGATGCGCGGGGTCGAACGATGCGTCGCGCGACGCCGAGACGAGGCCGCCCTCGGGCGGGTCGACGGCGAAGAGCAGGGAGTCGAAGGAGACGCCGCCGCGGCATGCGACGCGTGCGCGGGTCCAGGAGGCCAGGTAATGCACGGCGTCGATCGTGATCTCGACGCCGGGCGCCTCCACGAGCGGCACGACGCGGACCTCGGCGCCCGTCCCCACGAGCACCTCGTCCCCGCGCGTCGCAAGCCCCCACACCGCACCGGCGCCCGCGTCGAGGGGCTCCGGCGCCGTGGTCGGCGTCGTGAGATCGATGAGCGCCGTCCGTCCGTCGGCGTACCCGATGACGAGGCGCTGATCGCCGGGCGCAAACGTCGCGATCCGGGTGGCCCCGGGCGTCTTCGCGATCGGCTGCGGCGCGGAGCCGGCGCGCAGGACATACAGCCGGCGCCGCGGCGCCCAGCCGGCGAGGGCCAGAACGGCGGATTCGCTCGGGTGCGCGACGATGTCGACCACCCCGCTCGGAGCCTTCCCGATGTCCGTCACGGTGCCCGTCGCCGGGTCGACCTCGAGGTGGCGCGCGGCGCGCCCGCGTGTGACGACGGTGATCGTCGCGCCGGTCGCCGTCAGCGCCACGGCGCCCCCCGCGTCGGCCAGCGCCGACAGGGACACGGCCGCCACCGTCGGCGCGACCGTCGCGACGCCCCGGGTCGGGATCGCCGCGACCGCGGACGTCGCATCCGTCGGATGCGCGGCCACGTCGGCGATCGCGCGCCGATGTGCGGTGGAGTTCAGGCGCGCGCCGTCCGCCGCGCTGTGCACGAGCATCCACGCGCGGGCCTTCGGCCGCTCGAGCTGGATGATCGATCCGTCGCCGAGCAGGGCGAGGGACAAGCCGCTGGTGATGCCGTCGATGAGTGCCATGCCTGGAAGGAGGGGCGGCGGGGCGCCGGTGATACCCGCGCGTCTCAGTGCGTGTGGGGCTGCTCCTGCGCGACCCACGCGTCGATGGCCTCGGCTGCGACGCCGATGACGGGCCACGCGCCCTCCGAGCTGTTCCCGAGGACGCTGACCGTCGTTTCCGAGGCCGGGATGTGCGTCGACCGGAACGACACGCCCGCGTCGTAGCCCTCCATGACGGCGGCCGGCGCGGACGCATGCAGCCAGAAGCCCAGGCCGTAGCGCATCCCTTCGTCCGGCACGTCGTGGCGCGGCGCCGTCATCGCGGCCACCGAGGCGGGAGACACGATCCGCCCGGCGTAGAAGGCGCGCCAGAACCGGTGGAGGTCGGCGGCGGTCGTGTACGCCCCGCCGTCGCCGTTGCCGAGGACCGGGAGGTGCAGTGTGTTGACCCGGTCACCCGCCTCGAAGAGATAGCCGAGCGCCGCGGTCCCCGGCAGCTCGTCGGATCGGAGGAAGTCGGTCTGCGTCAGCTCAGCCGGCTGGAACACGAGGCGGCGGAGGACGTCGTGATACGTCTCGCCCGTCACGCGCTCCAGGACGATCGCGAGCACGATGTACCCGCCGTTGCAGTACCCGAAGCGCGTGCCGGGCGGGAAGGACTGCGGGAACCCGTCGACGAGCGGAAGGAACGCCTCCGCGCTCGTCAGCGTGTGGACCGGAGCCGTGAGCACGTAGTCCGAGGCGTCCCACTCGGCCTCCTCGTCGAGGTAGTCGCCGATCCCGGACGTGTGGGCGAGGAGGTGCTCGAGTGTCACGGCGTCGTCGATGAGCGGCAGGTCGTCGCCGAGGATCTCGCGTACGCGCCGGTCGAGTCGCAGCACGCCCTCCTCGACGAGCCGCATGACCGCGAGCGCCGTGAAGGTCTTGCTGCCGCTCGCCATCGCGAACCGCGTCTCGGGCGTGTTCGGCACCGCGAAGGCGCGGTGCGCGAACCGGAAGGCACGCGCGAGCGGGCGCTCGTCTCCGGCATCCACCGTGATCACACCGGTGAACGCCCGTTTCGCGGCAGCCGCTTCCAGAGCGGCGGAATCGATCGTCGACATGCAGACCTCCCGGAACACCTCAACCCTGGGCTGATCATCCCGCAGCGACGGCGTTCAGGGAATGGAGGCGCCGCTCGCGCAGCGCGAGGAACAGCGGGAACGTGAAGGCGAACGCCGTCACCCCGGACAGCACGATGTAGAGCCAGGCGCGACGCATGCCGAGCCGGCGCGCTTCGACGACGATCAGGATGCATCCGGCGACCGCGACGACGAGGAGGTCGACGCCGATCGACCCGACCGCGGGGCCGGACGTGAACAGGTCGCCGAGGTAGTCGCGCATGAGCACGACCGACCACACGTTCAGGAGGAGCGTGCCGATCAGGCCCACGAGCGCGAGGACGAGGTAGGCGATCGACAGGGGCGTCCAGGAAGGCTTCATGGGGGCATTGTCCTCGGGGAGCCGGCGACCGCGCGACGCCGGCCGTCTAGGAGGCGCCGTCGCCCGGCAGCGTGACCCGCACGCGAAGGCCTCCTTCGGCGGGAGCGAGGATCTCGAGTTCCCCGCCGCTCGCGCGGACGACCGACGCGACGATCGCGAGCCCCAGGCCGACGCCGTCGTCGCCCGGCCGCCGTGCGCGCCCGCCGCCGCGCACGAACGGCTCGGTGAGCGTCTGCGCGACGGCAGGATCGATGACCGGCCCCGAGTTGGAGACCGTCAGCACCGCCGCGCCGCCGCCGGTGTCCGTCGACACCGTCATCCGCCCACCGTTCGGCAGGTTGTGGACGATCGCGTTCTGCACGAGGTTCGCCACGGCGCGCGTCAGCAGGGCGCGGTTCGCGCGGGCGGGGGCCGGATGCAGTGCCGTCTCGATGCGGATCCCGCTCGCGCGGTCTCGGGCGTCCTCGATGACCTCCGCCGCCACCGCGGCGAGGTCCACCGCCGCCGTCGGCGCGTCGCCCCGCCCTGCCCGTGCCAGCAGGAGCAGCGCCTCCGTGCTCGCGATCGCGCGCTCGTTCGTGACGGCGATGCGCTCCAGCAGCGCATCGGCGTCGCGTCCCTCGGGGTCTACCTGAGCGACCTCGACCATCGTGCGGATGATCGCGTGCGGCGTCCGCAGCTCGTGCGACGCGTTCGCGGCGAACCGGCGCTCCTCGTCGATCGTGCGCTGCACGCGGTCGAGCATCGCGTCGAAGGCATCGGCGAGATCGGTCAGCTCGTCTCCGCGACCCGAGAGGGCGACCCGCTCATCCAGCGCGCCCTGACCCGTCCGCCGTGCCACGGTCGTGATGCGGGCGAGCGGTGCCAGCATCCGTCCCGCGAGGAACCAGCCGCCCACGAGCCCGATGGCGACGAGGGCGATGAGCGCCCAGGTCGCGTACCGGACGAACACGTCCATGAGGTCGCGGCGGTTCGGCGCCCAGCCGCCCTCCAGCAGCACGAGGTTGCCGTCCGGGACGAACCTCAGCAGCAGGATCCCCACGGCGAAGAGCGCGAGGCCCGCGATGAGCAGGAACCCCGCGTAGCTGAGGGTCAGCTTGACCCGCACGGACAGTCCGCGTGCGCGCGCGGTCACGGCGCGGCATCCGTCGCGATGCGGTACCCGACCCCGGGCACGGTCTCGATGACCCAGGGCTCGCCGAGGCGCTTCCGCAGGGAGGAGATCGTGATGCGCACCGCGTTCGTGAACGGGTCCGCGTTCTCGTCCCATGCCCGCTCGAGCAGGTCCTCCGCGCTGACGACGCCGCCGCGCGCCGTCATGAGCACCTCGAGAACCGCGAACTGCTTCCGGGTCAGCGAGACGTAGCGTCCGTCGCGGAACACCTCGCGTCGGAACGGGTCGAGTCGGATGCCGGCGGCCTCGACGATCGGCGGGTTCACCGCCGCCGGGCGGCGGCCGAGGGCGCGCAGGCGCAGCACGAGCTCGCGCAGCGCGAAGGGCTTCGTGAGGTAGTCGTCGGCACCGGACTCGAATCCCGACGCCTTGTCGTCCAGCCGGTCGGCGGCGGTCAGCATGAGGATGCGCGGGCTCTCCGGCGTCGCGGACAGGCGCCGGGCGATCTCGTCGCCGCTCGGTCCCGGGATGTCGCGATCCAGGATGACGACGTCGTACGTGTTGACCGCCAGCTGCTCGAGCGCCGTGTCGCCGTCGCCGGCGAGATCGGCGGCGATCGCCTCGAGCCGCAGCCCGTCGCGGATGGCCTCGGCGAGGAACAGCTCGTCCTCGACGATCAGCACACGCATGCGCCCATGCTAGGTCGGCCGGTGTATCGGGAGCGTATGGGATTGCGCCGACGCTCCCGCAACACGCGCCCGCGTGGGATGGGAGCATGCTCCGCCACGCCCGACGCGCCCGCCCGCGCCCCGTCCCGTTCGTCGTCCTCCTCGTCCTCGCGGCGCTCGCGATCAGCGCGGCGATCCTCGTCACCGTCCTGTGGGCGCCGATGCAGAGCCTCGCCTTCGCGCCGGGCGAGCGTGACGGCGCCGTCGACGAGCGGCATCCGATCTCCCTCAGCGCGACGCACCTGCCCGCGATCTCGCGGCTGGATGACGACCTGTTCGATGCGCTCCGGCGCGCCGAGGCGGATGCTGCTGCCGACGGCATCCGCTTCGATATCACCAGCGGATGGCGCAGTCGCGAGTATCAGCAGTGGCTGCTCGACGAGCGGATCGAGGAATGGGGGAGTGAGGAGCTGGCGCGGGAGTATGTCGCGACACCCGAGGGCTCCCACCATGTGACGGGGGATGCCGTCGACATCGCGCCGCTCGACGCGCAGATCTGGCTGATCGACCACGGCGCCCGGTACGGCCTGTGTCAGACCTACGCGAACGAGCGCTGGCACTTCGAGCTCGCGACCGAGCCGGGCGGCACGTGCCCCGAGATGCTGCCGGACGCGGCGGGATGAGTGACGTTCGTCAGCTCGCCACCGGATGCGGAGAGTCCGACCGCCGCGCGATCAGCATCCGGATGCCGAGCCCGACCGCCGCCGTGATCACCGTCGCCAGGATGGGGCGGAGCGCGAGCTCCGGGATCAGCAGTGCCATGCCGAAGACGTTGACGCCGTAGTCGAGCATGTCGCCCGGACTGTTCGCGTAGACACGGGTGCCGAGGGCGCTGCTGACGCCGGTGAGGAGAGCGGGCGCCACCCACACCACGATGACCGTCGCGACGGCCGCGATGACCCGGCCCACCGAGTCCACGCCCGCCCACGCGATCGCGGCGCCCGCCAGGACAGGCGCGATCCAGGGCGTCAGGACGAGCGCCGCCGGCGGTTCGACGGACACGGAGCCGAACGGCACGATGAGCGCCGAGGTCCACGGCCCCAACGCGATCGCGCCGATGACGAGCCCAATGAGGGCGCCCCCGCGCGGAGCCCGGACGACAAGCAGCAGCGCGCACACGCCCACGAGCACGATGAACACAGCACCGGCGGTGAGTCCGACGACGTAGACGGTCGCCTCCTCGCCCACCTGCAGGCCGGCGTGCACGGTGGCCGCGGTCTGCGCGACCGCGACCAGCTGCACGACGACGACCCCGACGAGGAGCAGCGCGGTGGCGCCCTTCGCGGTGGCCGCGCGAAGCGCACGTCCGACGACTCCGGCGGCCAGCGCTCCGACGATCAGCAGTGCGGCGATCAGGCTGACCGCGTACTGGCTGAACGGCAGCAGGACGAAGGGGGCATCGCCCGGCGCGCCCTCCCAGAGGTTCTGCAGCGGCAGCCCGGCACCGGTCGCGAGCCAGGGGAGCATCCCGAACAGGGCGGCGGCGGCGCCCATCGGCAGGAAGAGCCAGCGGGCGACGTCGCGCCGGGGAGCGGTCCTGGTCGGGTCCTCGGTGGTGGTCTCGCTCGCCATCGCGTCTCCTCTGCTGTCCGGGGGAAGTCAGCGGGGCCAGCCTAGGAGGGAGTCGGGACAGCCGTCGAGGCCGCGAGCCCGGGGCCGCGCGGCAACGGGCCGATAGTCTGGCCACAATGGAAATCGGTGTGTACGCGGTCGTGGCGGTCGCCATCATCGTCGGCGTGGCCGCCTTTTCGAAGAAGCTCGGTGTCGCCGCGCCCATCATCCTCGTCGTCGCCGGTGTCGCCCTGTCCTACCTCCCGGGGGTACCCGAGATCGAGGTGCCGCACGAGATCATCCTCGACGGACTCCTCCCGCCGATCCTGTATGCGGCGGCGATCAGCGTGCCGATCATCGATTTCCGGCGGAACCTTGCACCGATCGCGAGCCTGTCCGTCGTGCTCGTCATCGTCACGGCCTTCGCGACGGGTGGGCTCCTGTACCTGCTGCTGCCGGATCTGAACTTCGCCGCCGCCGTCGCGCTGGGTGCCATCATCAGCCCACCGGATGCCGTCGCGGCGACCTCGATCGGGCGCCGCCTCGGCCTGCCGCCCCGACTGCTCACCGTGCTCGAGGGCGAGGGCCTCGTCAACGATGCGACGGCTCTCGTGCTGCTCCGGTCAGCCGTCGCCGCCGCCGCCGGCGGGCTCGCCTCGCCGTGGGCGGGCGTCGCGGACTTCTGCTACGCCGTCGCGATCGCGATCGTCGTCGGATTGATCACGGGCTGGGTGACCGTGTGGGTGCGCTCGAAGCTGTCCGACCCCGTGCTCGACACGGCGCTGTCGATCGCCGTGCCCTTCATCGCCTTCGTCCCGGCCGAGCAGCTGCACGCCTCCGGGATCCTCGCCGTCGTCGTCGCGGGCCTCTACACCGGTCATGCGGCACCGGCGAAGTTCTCGCCGCAGTCGCGGATCAGCGACCGCATCAACTGGCGGACGATCCAGTTCCTCCTGGAGAACGGCGTCTTCCTGCTCATCGGACTCGAGATCCGCACCCTCATCGGCGACGTCGACCCGACCGTGCTCGGCGTGTGGGACTCGATCGGCATCGGACTGCTCGCGACCCTCGCCCTGGTCGCCATCCGGTATCTGTGGATCGGTCCGCTCGTCTACGCGCTCGGCCGCCGCGCACGGCGTGCCGAGAAGCAGACCTACCGATCGCTGCTCGCGCTCTACTACTTCCGGAGCCATCCGATGAAGTCACGGCGCCAAGCGCTCGCGCGCAACCGCCTGGAGCGCGACTACACCCGCCGCCGAGCCGACCTCGAGACGCAGCGGCAGGAGCACATCGACTGGCGCGGGGGAGTCGTGCTGGGCTGGTCGGGCATGCGGGGTGTGGTGACCCTCGCGGCGGCGCAGTCCCTCCCGGAGGAGACGCCGTACCGTCCGCAGCTCATCCTCATCGCGTTCACCGTCGCCGTCGTCAGCATCCTGCTGCAGGGCGGGACGCTCCCGTGGGTGATCAAGCTCCTGGGCGTGCAGGGGATCGACGCCACGGAAGACCGCAAGGACTTCGCGCAGCTGCTCGAGACGCTCAGCGTGGCAGGCCTCGACGCCCTCGACGAGGAGGTCGCCGCCCGCGGCGACTCCCTCGACCCCGAGGTCGTCGAGCGGGCCCGCCAGTCCTCGTTCCTCAACACGGAAGCCGCGTGGGAGCGTGCCGGCCGGGGCGGAACAGCCAGTGAGACGCCGCACCGCGTCTTCCGCGAGCTGCGGCTCGCCATCGTGGGAGCGGAGCGGGAGAAGATGCTCGAGCTGCGCGCCGCCGGCGTCTACCCCTCGCGGATCCTCGCCGAGGCGCAGGTGATGCTCGACCAGGAGGAGACGCGCCTGCAGCGCCGACCCGGTGGCGCGGGGCACTGAGCGCGCGATCTTCGACGCCATGTGGCGGCGCGACGTGTCGACCGCGAATCAGTACAGTTCGGCCGGCGTGGGGCTCGTCGATTTCCTGAGCCGAGGGCTCACCGCGAGGTCACTCGACGAAGCGGACCCAGTTCGCGCCCGTACCGGTCTCGGCCTGCTGCCGGAGCTCGAGCCGATCGGCATCCACGTCGTACAGGGAGACGGTGGTCGACTTCTCGCCGGCCGCCACGAGGTAGGCGCCGTCGCGGCTGAGCGCGAAGCCGCGCGGCTGCGTCTCGGTGACGGTGAAGCGGTCGGCGGGGGTGAGTGAGCCGTCGGCTGCCACCGCGACGGAGCCGAGCGTGTTCTCGGTGCGCTCGGACGCCCAGAGTCGCCGGCCGCCGTCACCGAAGTGGATGTCGGCGCCCCAGATGTAATGGTGTGCGAGCGGGTCCTCGTCGATGACGCTGTGCGCGAGGCCCTTCGTCGTGTCGTGGGCGGTGACCTTGTCCTGCGGGGTCAATGTGCCGTCGTCGGTGCTGCGGGCGAAGTGGAGAACCTCGGCGGAGAACTCCGTGAGGACGTAGACGGCATCCTGCGCGTCGTTGAGCACGAGGTGACGCGGACCGCTGCCGGCGGGGCATGCGACCGTCGCGGGGTCGAGCGGGGTGAGCGCGAGGTCGCTGCCGGTCGTGCCGTCGATCGCATACTGCGCGACGAGGTCGGCGCCGAGGGAGACGAAGTACGCGAAGCGTCCGTCGGCGCTGGGGAGGACGGAGTGCAGGCGCGGGTACGAGATCGTGCTCGTCGGCTCGCCGACCGTGCCGTCCACGACGGGGGCGAGGATGCCGTAGCCGCCGCCGTACGACGCCCCGAGCAGGGCGGTGCCGCCGCGGGTGAGCGCGAGGTAGTTCATCCCCCCGGCGGGAAGATCTCGCCTGCTGCGCGGCGTGAGGCGACCCGACTCTCGGTCGAGGGCGAGGGTCAGGATGCCGGGGACGTCGCCCTTGACCGCGGCGTAGACGAGGTCGCGCTCGGCGTCGACGACGAAGGTCGAGGTGCCGGGCAGGCCGTCGGTGACGGCGAGGCGCGCGAGCCGGCCGTGGGTCAGGCGGAACGTGCTGATCGAGCCGTCGCCGGCGTTGGCCACGAGGACCAGGGGGGATGCGGTGGTCACGGGACGAGCCTAGTTCCGGTGGGCGGGGTTCCGGTCGCGGTGCTGGGTGCGAGGCCGGCTCAGGAGAGCGCCACGACCGCGGTGAGCACGGCGAGGACGACGCAGGCCGGAGCCATCGTCCAGCGTTCGGCGGGACTTCGGGATGCGAGGTTCATGAGGATGCCGAGGGCGAAGTAGCCGAACAGCACCCAGGTGGCGACCACGACGACGGGTGACGTGCAGCCGGGGAGGACGCCGGCGCGAGCGAGCAGGATCGCGGCGAAGACGGCGTAGAGCAGCACCGACACGGCGCTGCCGATGCGCAGACGGCGGGGGAGGACGCGATGTCGGCCACCCCATACGAAGCGGCCCCACGGCGCGCCGGCCGCGACGCAGACCTGGAGGACGGCAAGGCCCGTGAGGATCGCGACCGCCACAGCCGCGGCGATCACCGCCACAGGAACACCGCCACGAGGAAGAGGGCATACAGGACGCCGGCCGCGACCGCGATGGCGCCCGCCGCGCGGACCCACGAGCCGCGCACCGCGGCGATCGCGAAGGCGATGGTGAGGAGCACCCAGACCGCCGTGTGGCCGCCGTCGACGATGATCGCGCGAAGCCCCGTCGCCTCGGGGACGTCGACGCCGTCGCCGATGGTGACGAAGATCACCGCGACGACGAGCGAGGCGGCGGCCGCGAGCGAGTAGAGCACCCGCACGCGGCTCTGCGGATGCTGCTGCGGTGTGCTCATGACGCCTGCCCCCGCAGTTCCTCTGTCCAGGCGAGCATGAGCGCGTGGGCGCGGAGCCCGTAGTCGAGCGTCGCGCGCTGGTACTCGAAGGCGAGGCGGCTGTCGTCGGGGACGGCGGCGGCCGCGGCATCCACTTGGGTCGCGAGACCGGTGAGGTCGTCCATGGCGCTCGCTGCCCGCTCGCGGACGCGATCGAGCACGAACCGCCGATCACCCGGATCGTCGAGGCGCCCGAGCAGGTACACCTTGGCGAGGAGTGTGGTCTCGGCGTCCGCGCCCGGCGCGATCGGCTCCCGCATCCACGCGCGCCAGCGTTCGCGACCGGCCGGCGTGACCGTGTAGAGCTTCTTCGGGCGTCCCGCGCCCGCGGCGTCGGCGACCGTGACGTCGCCCTGCTCGACGAGTTGCCGGAGCGCCCGCTGGAGAGCCCCGAAACTCGCGCTGTAGAAAAGCGAGATGCCCGCCCCGAACCGCTTGCGCAGGTCGTACAGCGACAGGGGACCGGTGAGGAGCAGGCCCAGGATGACGTATGGCATGCGGTGCGTCCTGCTCTCGCGATCGACAGATGTATCTCTCTGAGGGATATATTTATCCCTCGGGGTGATATTCGTCAAGACGCCGCTTCCTCCACATCGGTCAACTCATCGGTGTCGTCCACAGAGGCGTGAACCATTCGAACAAATGTCCGATGGTCGCGTCAGAATGACGGTATGAGATTTCTCGCGGAGCTGGCGTCGAGGGCGGAGACCGTCGCCGGTCATGGCGCGCTCGACGTCGAGTCGGCCGCCCTGCCGGCGGCGCTGCGAGAGATGCCGGATGATGCTGTCATCGCGCTCCTCGAGGAGGCGTCTGCGCTCATCGGATGTGCGGAGCGGCTCCGGGTCGCGGTCGCGGGGGTGATCGCAGAGCGGTCGGCCGCCCCGCACGGCGGACTCGCCGGCACGCTCGGGCACCGGTCGCCGGTGACCCTGGTCCAGGAGATCACGGGCGGCTCGAGGGGAGAGGCGAGTCGGACAGTGCGCGTCGGGGCGGCTCTGCTGGAAGGCCCGCCGGCCGACCCGGATGCGGGGCCCGAAGCGGGGCCCGGTGATGGGGCGGTGGCGCCGCCGTTCGTGTGGCATAGGGGCCTGCGCGATGCGATGCTCTGCGGGACGGTGACGGCGGCACAGCACGACGCCATCCGGCGCGGTCTCGGTGACCCGCGGGACTGCGCCGGCGCGGCGGAGGTCTGGGCGATCGCGGCACAGCAGCTGACGGAGGAAGCGCCCGGCATGCCGGTGGAGGAGCTCGCTAAGCGCGCCCGCGCGGTCCGCGATGTGCTCGATCCGGTGGGTGCCGAAGAGAGGTTCGCGCCGCGGTTCGCAGGCCGCGGCTTCCGCACGTGGACGGATGCGGACGGCGTCCACCACGCCCGCATCGACTTCGACGACGAGGCCTATGCGTGGGTGCAGTCGATCACGGATGCTGCGCTGCGTCCGCGCCGCGGCGGTCCGCGCTTCATGACCGACGCCGAGCGGACGCAGGCGGACGATCTCGTGAACGATCCGCGCACCAACGAGCAGCTGACGTACGACTTGATGATGGACATCCTGCGGGCCGGTGCCCTCGCGTCCACCGAGGATGTGTTCGGGGCGCGACAGCCGGGAGTCCGACTTGTCGTGGTGAAGGATGCCGTCGGCCCCCGCGACCCGTTCGGTCGCCTCCTCGCCGTCGGACACGTCGAGGATGGCGGCGATGCGGTTCCCGGGTCGGTGCTCGATCGGGCGCTGTGCGACACCGGATCCGTCGTCGTGACCGTCGACGGATGCGGCAACCCTCTCGATGTGGGGCGCGAGCAGCGACTCTTCTCCGGGAAGCAGCGGATGGCGCTCGCCGTCCGCGACGGCGGGTGCCTCTGGCCCGGATGCGATCGGCCGCCGTCGTATTGCGAGGCGCATCATGCGGACCACTGGGCCGAGGACCACGGTCGGACCGACATCGACCGCGGCGTGCTGCTCTGCCGTTTCCACCACCTGCTGCTTCACAACCAGGGGTGGAAGATCAGCCGCGAGGGCGCCGGCCCGTTCGTCCTCCATCCTCCGCGCGGAAGGGCAGGGGACCGGCAGGGAAGGGCGGCGGAGGACACCGTCCTCCGGTCGAAGTCGCCCGTGCGGTGGGCGTGGGATCCACCGCCCGACCGCGGCGGCTGGCGCGCGGCTTGACGCGGGCCAGGGGCGGCCACGACGGCATGAGGGGCCCAGGCCGTCTCGGCGCCGGGCGTCAGGCGTGACCGGCCGAGCGCCGGTCCCATCTGCGCCCGCCGCCCGGCGTCGGGCGCCCGTCACGGTGCCCCGGCCACCGTCATCCTCAGCGCCCAGCACCTGTCACCGAGCGCCGGCCGCCGTCGTTGCCCGTGGCCAGCACCCGGCGTCCGGCGAGAAGGGAGCCGGTGTCGCTCTGGTAGGATCGTCCGTTGGAAGTGTGTCCGAGCGGCCTAAGGAGCATGGCTGGAATCCATGTAGGCGGGGTAACTCGCCTCGCAGGTTCAAATCCTGTCACTTCCGCCACGAGATGAGCGTCGTCCCCGAGGGGCGGCGCTCATCTGCGTTTCCGGGAACGGCCACCGATACCGCTCCTCGGGCGCGCGGCTCAGCGCCCCGTCGCCCGGTCGGCTGGCTGAGGCCATCGTTCACCCGCGCCGAATTGCGGGTCGTGGCGCCGCGCACCCGCCATGTGACGCGGGCGAGCGCCGATTGCGCGGTGCACCACGGCGGGCGACTCCTGGGTGCTTCGTTCACCCGCGCCGAATTGCGGGTCGTGGCGCCGCGCACCCGCAATGTGACGCGGGCGAACTTTGGGCGCTTCGTTCACCCGCGCCGACCGGCGGGTGGTGGCGCCTCGCACCCGCCATCTGGCGCGGGCGAAACCCGCGCCGGCGCGCGGCCCGAGCCCGCGCCCGGCTACGCCACCGGGGCGACGCGGTCCGCGAACGCCGAGCCCGGCCGGATGATCAGCGACCGCGGCAGCATGAGCGCCCGCGCCTTCGCGCGCGATGCCGCCGGCGCGGCATCCAGCATCGCCACGCGGATCTTCTCGGCGTCCTCCGCCGCACGCTCGGCCACCTCGACGGCGCCGGCGCGCGCGTAGCTCGCATGCTCGACGGCGTTGACGAGCCGTCGCATTTCGCCGGGGGGAGCGCCGTGCGACTCCATCAGCCGCATCCCGAACGCGCGCGGCGACTCGGATGCCGGCACGGCGGCACCGAGGTCGATCGCGACGTCCTGCACGATCCGCCACGCCGCCGTGATGTCGCCCGCGCGCGCGCGGCGCGACAGCATCCGCAGCCGGAGGGCCCGCAGCGCCGTCGGCGTCACCGACAGCACCAGGACCACCGCGATGGTCGCGAGGTACGGCCGCAGGTCGACGAGCTGCACGCTCCCGGCGCCCGACGAGGCACCGTCGTTGAATTCGGGGTTCAGCGGCGTGGCCGCGGGAGACGCCGTGGGCGTCGTCGTCGGCCGCGGACCCGCGACATCCTCACCGTCGTCGTCGACGCCCGCGATCGCGGCAGGCAGGAACCGCGGCACGTCGCCGAGGCTCTTGGTCGGCTCGAACGCGATCCAGCCGATCCCCTCGAAGTACACCTCCGGCCAGGCGTGCAGCTGGCTCGTCTTCACCTCGGCGATGCGCTGGTCCTCCTCGCGCTCGTTCGTGAGGCTGCCCGGAAGGAAGCCCACGACGATCCGCGAGGGCATCTCGAGCGTGCGGGCCATGAGCGCGAACGCGGCCGCGAAGTGGATGCAGTAGCCCTCCCGCACCTGGAGGAACTGCGCGATCGCATCGGCGCCGGTCCCGTCGAACCCGTCCTGGACGGGGGACAGCAGCGAGTAGCTGAAGTCGCGCCCACGGAACCAGGACTGCAGCGCGGACAGCCGATCGAAGTCGTTGGTCGCCTCGGCCGTCACCTCGCGCGCCGTCGCCTCGATGATCTCCGGGATGCCGTCGGGTGCGGCGTCCAGCACGATGTTGCTGCCCACCAGTCGCGCCTCGGCGCCGCGGATCTGCTCGAGCGTCGGTCGCGGCACGTGCGTGACGATCTCGTACCGCTGCCCGAGCGTGTTGCTCTGCGGTGTCTGGACGGTGCGGCTGTACGGCACAGCGCGCCAGATGCCCTCGAGGCCGTCGACGGCGACGGCCGGGAAGGCCACCGGGAGGTACGCCGACGACAGCTGGTCGATCGTCACGTTCGTGCGGTACTCGGTGACCCGGATGTCCTCATCGGCCCGCACGTCGTCGAACGTGGACTCGCCGAGCGGCACCGACCGCAGGCGATCGGGACGCCACACCGCGCCGTCGAAGCTCGACAGCGTTGTCGCACGCAGGTACGGCAGCGCGGGCGCGTTGGTCCGCACCCGGAGCGCCGTCACGTCGCCGCGCTGGCGCAGGTCGTCGCCCAGCTCGAGCGTCGGGTCGATGGTGGCCGCGAACCCGTTGCCGCCGGCACGCACGACCGGCGGCGGCAGGGCGGGGGCCGCGATGATGGCACCGATGATCGCGACCGCGCCGATCGTCGCCGCCACAGCGGTGACCCCGGCGCCGTCGGACCGACCGCGCGGCGCGACGGTCTCGCGCGTGCGCGTCTCGGCGCGGATGAGGTAGAGCACCGCGGTGGCCAGCACCGCGAACGCGAGGACGTTGACCCCGCTGGGCACGGCGATCGCCGGGATGAGCCATACCGCGACGAGCGCGATGGTCGCGAGCAGCGGCATCCGCGCCGTCAGCACGACGTGGTCGAGCGCGATCGTGAGGATCCCCATCGCCGCGACGATGATGAAGCTCACCGACCGGGTCGGCTCGAGCGGGGCGACCCCGAGGAGGATCTCGTTGGAGGCCGTCTGGATCAGCACCGGGATCTGCCCGAACGACTCCGGCGTCGGGATCACCGCGAACAGCGCCGTGTCGGTGAAGAACATCACCGTCACCGCTCCCGCCCACACCGCCGTCTCCAGCAGCGTCACCGCGACGGCCGGCACGCGCAGGCGGCGCGTCACGAAGCCGAGCGCCAGCAGCGCCGCGGTCAGCGAGGCGACCGCGAAGGTCCACGCGCCGGCGGCGACGACGCTCAGCAGCGGCGCCAGGGCGGAGACGAGCGCGATGTAGAGCGCGAGGGTGAGCCGTCGCTCGCCGCGTGGGCGGGCGACGGCCTCGGGCAGGCGCTCAAACGCCGACACGGCGCGACCCCCGGTCCAGCGCCGCGAGCCACGCGACGGCCAGGTCGGCGTCGGGCGGGATCGCGGCGGCATGCCAGCCGGCCTCCACCGACCGGGCGAGCGCGTCCTCGTGCGGCGCCACCGTCAACAGGATCGGCAGCGTGCTGCGGTGCGTGAGCGGGGCGAGGAGGACCGTGTCGGCGTCGTCGATCCGGCCTGTCACGAGGACGAGGGGCCCGGTCTGCGCGCCGGTGAACTGCCGCACGAGCTCTTCGAGGGCGACGTCGCGCCGCGCCGTGATGGTCGCGAACGCGACGGTCAGCTCGTCGACGCCCGTCGAGTCGCCGGCGTCGACGGGGGGGACCAGATCGGTCCCGTCGGCATCCATCACCGTGACGATGTAGCCCTCTCGGGCCAGGCGTGCGACGACCGAGACGCACGCCGTGACACCCATCTCGAAGCCGGGGTCGCTGCCGGGAGACCGGAAGGCCTCCGGCGTCCAGCGGTGCACGCTGCGGTCGAACACGACGACGGCGGACGGCGTCGATTCCTGCTCCTCCTGCCGCACCATGAGCGCGTCGCGGTGCGCCGTCGCACGCCAGTGGATGCGACGCATCGAGTCGCCCGGCGTGTAGTGGCGCGGGATGAGGTTGTCGGTGCCCTGCCCGAGCTGATCGGTCGTGGAGTGCATGCTGCCGCCGGCCTCACCGGGCAGGTCGGTGAGCGGCCCCAGCTCGATGACGGCCGGCGCGATCGTGAGCGCCACCGTGCCGCCGATCGTGTGCCGTCGGCGTGCGAAGCCGAACGGGTCGGTCGAGGTCACCGACAGCGGCCCGAGGGCCCGGACCCCGCGGCGCTCCGTCGTGATGGTGTACTCCAGATCGATGGCGTGCATCCCCGAGCCCATCGCCGAGGCCATCGCGGGGAAGGCGCCGGCGGCGGTGCCCGTGACGCCGTCCGGCAGCTTGTCGACCCATCTGCCCTGCGCCGCCGGCAGCGGCGAGCGGATCTCGACCCGCGCGCGCACGAGGTTCTCCCGGCCGGCCGTCCCGATGTCGGGCACGAACGTGCGCGTGACGCGCTCGGTGCGCCGCACGAGGTAGAGGGTCGCGACGCTCGCGGCGACGACCGCGAGCAGCAGCGCGCTGACGTACAGCAGCTCGGTGATGGTGAACTCGTACGCGAGGATGAAGCACAGGATGCCGAGCAGCACCGCCCCCGTTCCCCGGAGCGTCAGCGGCCACACCCTCATGATCGTCCTCAGCGCGTCGCGACGGGTACCCGGACGGACCCGGCGATGCTCTGCAGGATCGACGACACGGCGTCGGTCATCGACCGTCCGCGCGCCGCGCTCGACCCGCGCGCCGCGATCATGCGATGCGCGAAGACGGGTTCGAGGAGCGCCGCGACGTCGTCGGGGATGACGAACTCGCGCTCGTCGAGGGCGGCCCACACCTTCGCCGCGCGGACCAGCTGGAGGGTCGCGCGCGGGCTCGCGCCCAGGCGCAGATCCGGATGCTGACGCGTCGCGCGGGCGAGGCCCACGGCGTACTCCTCGATGGCGGGGGAGACGTGCACGTTCCGCGCCCAGGCGACGAGGTCGCGGACGCGGTCCGAGCCGATGACGGGCGTCACGGCATCCAGCGGGTTGACGGTGTCGCGCTGGCGCAGCATGAGCGCTTCGGATGCGGCATCCGGGTAGCCCATCGAGATCCGCATCATGAACCGGTCGCGCTGCGCTTCGGGGAGCGCGTACGTGCCCTCCATCTCGAGCGGATTCTGCGTCGCGACGACGAGGAAGGGCTCCGGCAGCAGGTGCGAGACGCCGTCGACGGTGACCTGTCCCTCCTCCATGGCCTCCAGGAGCGCGGACTGCGTCTTCGGAGACGAGCGGTTGATCTCGTCGGCGATGACGATGTGCGCGAAGATCGCGCCCGGCTTGAACTCGAACTCGCGGTCGACGGGGTTGTAGACGCTCACGCCGGTCACGTCGCCGGGGAGCAGGTCGGGGGTGAACTGGATGCGGCGCACCGTCGCCTCGACCGAGGCCGCCAGGGCGCGGGCGAGCATCGTCTTGCCGACGCCCGGCACGTCCTCGATGAGGAGGTGTCCCTCTGCCAGCATGCACACGAGGGCCGACCGGACCGCGTCGGGCTTCCCGTCGATGACCCGCGTGACGGAGGCCAGGATGGCGTCCGTCGTCTCGGCGAACTCCTCCGCCGTCATGGCGTGGCTGGGCGGCGGCCCGGCCGGGACATCGCTGAAGATCGGCGTGGTGTCATCCGGCATGCGGCCCCCTGGTCCGTCGCGAGCGATCAGCGGGCGCACCCTCGCGCTCGCCCTTCGATGCTAGTCCCGGCGCGGCGGCCGCGTCTGTGAGTCGGCTAGACTTGTCTCAGCTCTCCGCGAGGCGGCATCTCGGCCAACTCCCCCAGGACGGAAACGTAGCAAGGGTAACCGGGCTCTGTCGGGTTCGCGGAGAGTCTTACTTTTCCCCCGGGTGTCTCTTTTCCCCGGTGCCCGCCTGGCCGCCTTCTCCGGCCCCGGCCTAGGCTGGGCGAGTGGCACAGAGCATCTACATCACGTCGACCGAGGGTCATTCCGGGAAGTCCACGATCGCGCTCGGCGTGCTCGACTCGCTCAGCCACGCGACGCCGCGCGTCGGCGTCTTCCGCGCGATCGCCCGGTCCACGGCCGAGCGCGACTACGTCCTGGAGATGCTGCTCGACCACGACGGCGTCGACCTCGGCTACGACGAGTGCATCGGCGCGACCTACGACGAGGTCCGCACCGACCCGGATGCCGCCCTCGGGAAGATCGTCGAACGCTACAAGGCCGTCGAGGCGCAGTGCGATGCCGTCGTCATCGTCGGCAGCGACTACACGGACGTCGGCAGCCCCGCGGAGCTCGGCTACAACGCGCGCATCGCCGCGAACCTCGGCGCCCCCGTCCTGCTCGTCCTGTCCGGGCAGGCCGCGGAGGGCGACCACATCGGCGAGTCCGGCGGGCGGACCCCGGAGCAGATCGGCCACCTCACGACCCTCGCGCTCACCGAGATGTCGCACGAGCGGGCACGCCTGTTCGCCGTCATCGTCAACCGCAGCCTCCCGGCCCTCCGCGCCGAGATCGTCGAGCACGTCGCCGCCGTCGCAGCCCCGCACGTCGGCGCCGACATCGGCGTGTGGGCGGTTCCCGAGGACGAGTACCTCGTCGCACCGTCCGTCCGCGACATCATGCGGTCCCTGGATGCCACGCTGCTCAAGGGCGACGAGGAACTCCTGACCCGCGAGGTGCTGCACGTCGTCGTGGCGGGCATGTCGCTGAACAACGTGCTGCCGCGCCTGGAGGAGAGCGCGATCGTCACGATCGCCGCCGACCGCACCGACGTGCTGCTCGCGACGCTGCTCGCCAACTCCTCGGGCACGTTCCCGTCGGTCTCCGCGATCGCGCTGAACGGCCCGTTCCCGCTGCCCGAGCCGGTCGACCGGCTCATCGACGGCCTCGAGTCGCCCCTGCCGATCCTCTCCACCGACCTCGACACGTACGAGACGGCCCGGCGCATCATGACGACGCGCGGACGCCTCGCCGCCGACTCGCAGCGTCGCTACGACACGGCGCTGGCCCTCTTCGAGCAGAGCGTCGACACGACCGACCTGCTGCGGCGGATCGGCATCGCGCGCGCCGACGTCGTCACGCCCCTGATGTTCCAGTTCCAGCTGATCGAACGCGCCCGCGCGCAGCGCAAGCGGATCGTGCTGCCGGAGGGGACGGATGACCGCGTCCTCCGTGCCGCCGCCACGGTCCTCGCCCGCGGGGTCGCCGACATCACGATCCTCGGCGAGGAGGCCGATGTCCGCGCCCGCGCCGGTGAGCTCGGCATCGACCTGCAGGCCGCGCAGGTCCTGAGCCCGTTCGACCCGACCTACGTCGACCGGTTCGCGAAGGAGTACGAGCGCATCCGCGCACACAAGGGCGTCACCTACGCGCAGGCCGCGGACAGCGTGACGGACGTGTCCTACTTCGGCACCCTCATGGTGCACCTGGGGCTCGCCGACGGGATGGTCTCCGGCGCCGCGCACACGACGGCGCACACCATCCGACCCGCGTTCGAGATCATCAAGACGAAGCCGGGCGTCTCCGTCGTCTCCAGCGTCTTCCTGATGGCGCTCGCCGACCGGGTCCTCGTCTACGGCGACTGCGCCGTCATCCCCGACCCGACGAGCGAGCAGCTCGCCGACATCGCCATCTCCTCCGCCGCGACGGCGAGCCAGTTCGGGATCGAACCGCGCGTCGCGATGCTGTCCTACTCGACGGGGGAGTCCGGCGCGGGCGCCGAGGTCGAGAAGGTCCGTGCCGCCACGGTCCTCGTCCGCGAGCGCGCTCCCGAGCTGCTCGTCGAGGGCCCCATCCAGTACGACGCCGCCGCCGATGCCGCCGTCGCCAAGGCCAAGATGCCCGAATCGGCCGTCGCGGGCCGCGCGACCGTGTTCGTCTTCCCCGATCTGAACACCGGCAACAACACGTATAAGGCGGTGCAGCGCTCCGCGGGCGCCGTCGCGATGGGCCCCGTGCTCCAGGGCCTCAACAAGCCGATCAACGACCTGTCCCGCGGCGCGCTCGTCGAGGACATCGTCAACACGATCGCGATCACGGCCATCCAGGCCCAGGAAGAGGCATCCGCATGAGAGTCGTGCTCGTCATCAACAGCGGGTCGTCCTCCTTCAAGTACCAGCTGATCGACGTCGAGACCGAGACGGCGCTCGCGAGCGGCCTCGTCGAGCGCATCGGCGAGTCGACCGGCGCCGCCAAGCACACCGTGCTCTTCCACGGTGCCGGCGTCGCCGCGACGGATGCCACGTACAAGAGCGAGCTCCCGATCCCCGACCACGCCGTCGGGTTCCAGGTGATGCTCGACGCGTTCGCGGCGCACGGCCCGTCCCTCACCGAGACCCCGCCGATCGCGATCGGCCACCGCGTCGTGCAGGGCGGCGCGCGGTTCTTCCAGCCGACGCTCATCACCGACCTCGTCGAGATCAACATCGACGAGCTGTCGGTCCTCGCCCCGCTGCACAACCCCGGCGCCGTGCAGGGCATCCGCGCCGCGCGCGCCGCGTTCGCCGACCTGCCCCACGTCGCCGTCTTCGACACCGCGTTCCACCAGACCCTCCCGCCGGCGGCCTACACGTATGCCATCGACCGGGCGATCGCGCGGAAGCACCGCATCCGCCGCTACGGATTCCACGGCACGAGTCACAAGTTCGTGAGCGAGGCCGCCGCCGCGCACCTGGACCGGCCGCTGCGGGAGCTGCGGCAGATCGTGCTGCACCTCGGCAACGGCGCGTCGATCACGGCGATCGACCGGGGTCGATCCGTCGAGACGTCGATGGGGCTCACCCCGCTCGAGGGGCTCGTGATGGGCACCCGATCCGGCGACCTCGACCCGTCGGTGCTCCTGGTGCTCGCCCGCCGCGAGGACATGTCGCCCGGCGAGCTCGACGCGTTCCTGAACAAGCGCAGCGGTGTGCTTGGTCTCGCCGGCGTCTCCGACATGCGCGACGTCGAAGATCGCCGCGCCGCCGGCGACGGGCCCGCGACGCTCGCGTTCGACGTGTACATCCACCGCATCCGCGCCTACCTCGGCGCCTACATCGCCCAGCTCGGCGGCGTCGACGTCATCTCCTTCACGGCCGGGGTCGGCGAGAACTCCGACGTCGTCCGTGCCGCGGCGCTGGAGACCCTGGGCTTCGCCGGCGTGCACCTCGACGCCGAGCGCAACGCGGTCCGCGGCCGCGGCATCCGCACGATCTCGGCCGACGACTCACCCGTCACGGTGCTCGTCGTCCCCACCAACGAAGAGCTCGAGATCGCCCGGCAGACGCTCTCCATTGCCGGCGCGGGGCGCTGACGAGGGAGAGCGGCCGGAGGTGCAGCGCATCCGGTCCGCGGCATGCTCCGCGCCCCCGGCACGCGACTACGCTGAAACGGTGACAGCCGACGAACTTCCCGACCTGACCACGTACGACGGCGTTCTGTTCGACCTGGACGGCGTGCTCACCCCGACCGCCGAGGTGCACATGCACGCGTGGCAGACGATGTTCACCAAGCTCTTCGCGGACTGGGGGATCACCCCGGACTACACCGAGCGCGACTACTTCGACTACCTCGACGGCAAGAAGCGCTACGACGGCGTCGCGAGCCTCCTGCGCTCCCGCGACGTCGAGGTGCCCTGGGGCGACCCGTCCGACCCCACGACCGCCGACACCGTCTGCGGCATCGGCAACCGCAAGAACGTCGTCTTCGAGCGCGTGCTCCGCGACGAGGGCATCGCCCCGTACCCCGGCTCGCTCGCCCTCGTCGAGAAGCTGCAGGCCGCCGGCGTCCCGATCGCCGTCGTGTCGAGCTCGAAGAACGCCGAAGAGGTGCTGCGCGCCGCCGGCATCCGCGACCGCTTCCCGGTCGTCATGGACGGCGTCGTCGCGGAGAACGAGAACCTGCCGTCCAAGCCCGCGCCGGACGTCTTCCGCGAGGCGGCCCGGATGCTGGGCGTCGATCCCGCCCGCAGCGTCGCCGTCGAGGACGCGCATTCCGGTGTGCAGTCCGCCGCCGCCGCCGGCTACGGCCTCGTCGTGGGCGTGGACCGCGGCGTCGGCGCCGACACTCTGTTCGCCAGTGGCGCGCACGTCGTCGTCGACGACCTGTCCGCCTTCGTCTCCTGATCGCCCCGAGCCCCACCGAGCCACCCGAGAGGCTGCACATGATCGATCGCGATCGCTTCCCCGTCGACCCGTGGCGTCTCATCGAGACACGCCCGTCCCTGGACGACGTCGGCCTCACCGAGACGCTCTTCGCCATCGGGAACGGCTATCTGGGACTGCGCGGCAACCAGCCGGAGGGCCGCCACGCGCACGAGCACGGCACCTTCATCAACGGCTTCCACGAGACGTTCCCCATCCGCCACGCCGAGCAGGCGTACGGCTTCGCGGAGGAGGGCCAGACGATCATCAACGCCCCCGACGCGCAGGTCATGCGCGTCTACATCGAGGACGAGCCCTTCGCGTTCGACATGTCGGATATCCGCGAGTACGAGCGCGTCCTCGACATGCGCGCGGGGGTCCTCACGCGGCACATGCGCTGGACGACGCCGAGCGGCAAGGACGTCGCGATGGAGATGCGCCGCATCGTGTCCTTCGAGGAGAAGCACCTCGCGGTCATGAGCATCACCGTCACGGTGCTGAACGCCGACTCGCCCGTGACCGTGAACTGCCAGATCATCAACCGGCAGGACGGTGCCGACGTCTACGGCGGCAACGCGCCGCACCTCGCGAAGGCCGGGTTCGACCCGCGCAAGGCCGAGCGCATCCAGGACCGCGTCCTGCTGCCGGAGGAGTTCTGGCAGGATGGCCCGCGCACTGCGCTGTCGTACCGGGTCGCGGCCTCCGGCATGTCGATCGCGGTCGTCGCCGACCACCAGATCGAGACGGAGAACCCGTACGACGAGCGCACGCTCATCGAACCCGACATCGCGAAGAACGTCTTCCGCGTGCAGGCCAAGGCCGGGGTCCCCATCACCGTCACGAAGGTCGTGAGCTACCACACGTCCCGGGGCGTCCCCACGCGCGAACTCGTCGACCGGGGCCGCCGCGCGCTGGACCGCGTGCGCGACCAGGGCGTGCAGGCGCAGTTCGACCGTCAGGCCGCGTGGTGCGCGGACTTCTGGAACCGGTCCGACGTGGAGATCGGCGGGCAGGACGAGCTGCAGCAGGCGACCCGCTGGTGCCTCTTCCAGCTCGCGCAGGCCAGCGCCCGCGCCGACGGGCTCGGCGTCCCCGCGAAGGGTCTCACCGGCTCGGGGTACAGCGGCCACTACTTCTGGGACACCGAGATCTACGTCCTGCCGTTCCTCATGTACACGACGCCGCTCTGGGCCCGCAACGCCCTGCGCATGCGGTACCTGATGCTGCCCGCCGCCCGCAAGCGCGCCGGTCAGCTGAACGAGGCCGGCGCCCTCTTCCCCTGGCGCACGATCAACGGCGAGGAGGCATCCGCCTACTACGCCGCCGGCACCGCGCAGTACCACATCAACGCCGACGTCAGCTTCGCGCTCGCGAAGTACGTGCGCTCGACGGGCGATGACGAGTTCCTCTCCCGCGAGGGCATCGACATCGCGGTGGAGACCGCGCGGCTGTGGGCGACCCTCGGCTTCTGGCGGTTCTCCGAGGCCGGCCCCGACAGCTTCCACATCCACGGCGTCACGGGGCCGGACGAGTACACGACCGTCGTCAACGACAACCTCTTCACGAACGTCATGGCGCGCTTCAACCTGCGCTTCGCGGCCCACGTCGTGCGCGACATGGCCAAGGACGACCCCGAGGCCTACCGCCTGGCCGCCGAGCGGCTGGACCTGGACCCGTCCGAGGCGCCCGCGTGGGACGCGGCCGCCGACGCCATGCACATCCCGTACAGCGAGGCGCTCGGCATCCACCCGCAGGATGCCGTGTTCCTCGAGCGCGAGATCTGGGATCTGGAGAGCACGCCCGCCGAGCAGCATCCGCTGCTGCTGCACTTCCACCCGCTCGTCATCTACCGCTACCAGGTGCTCAAGCAGGCCGACGTCGTGCTGGCGCTCTTCCTGCAGGGCAACCACTTCACGCCCGAGGAGAAGCTCGCCGACTTCGAGTACTACGACCCGCTGACCACGGGCGACTCGACCCTGTCGGCGGTCGTGCAGTCGATCCTGGCGGCCGAGGTCGGGTACCAGGACCTCGCGCTCGAGTACTTCACGGAGTCGCTGTTCGTCGACCTCGGCGATCTGCATCGCAACGCGTCCGACGGCGTGCACGTCGCCTCCGCCGGTGGTGTGTGGACCGCGCTGGTGTCGGGCTTCGGCGGCATGCGCGACTACTTCGGCGCGCTGTCGTTCGATCCCCGTCTGCCGGTGGGCTGGTCGTCGCTGTCGTACACGCTGCACTGGCACGGCACCCAGCTGCGGGTCGGCGTCACGCGCGACGCGCTCACGATCATCGCGGGGGAGGAGGGCGAGACGGTCTCCTTCTCGGTCCGCGGCGAGGACCACGTCGTCGCCCCCGGCGAGACCGTGGTCGTGACGCTGGACGGTCAGGGTCCGGTGCTGCCCGGACGTCCCACCCTCGGCGACATCGGCGAGACGCTCCGTGAGGACGGCACGCTGCTGTCGGCGTCCGTGCCGACCACGACGACGAGCCTCCCCATCATCACGGCCGCGATCCCGATCGCGGGCGGCGACGACGGCCACCTCGGCTTGGACGCGTGATCGCGCGGGACGCGATGCGGGGTCAGACGGGGACCGATGCGGCGACGATCGCGCGCGCGGCGTCCCGCCCGGCCCGATTGGCTCCGACGGTGGACTGCGACGGCCCGTAGCCGATCAGGAACAGGCGCGGCTCGTCGATCGCACGCCCGTTCGCGACGCGGATGCCGCCGGCCGCCGTGCGCAGCCCGAGCGGCGCGAGGTGGGCGATGTCGGCGCGGAAGCCCGTGGCCCACAGGATGACGTCGGCCGCCTCGAACCGCCCGTCGGGCATGCGCACGCCGTGCTCTTCGATCGCCGCGAACATCGGATGCCGGACGAGCACGCCGCGGTCGGCGGCGGCCTGCGCCCACGGCGTCCAGTGCTGGCCGGTCACGGAGATGACGCTCCCCGGGGGCAGCCCCTGCCGCACGCGCTCCTCGACGCCGGCGATGGCCGCGACGCGGGCGGCGGTGTCGAACTCGGCGGCGTCCCACACCACGTCGTGCCGCGTGACCCAGAAGGTGTCCGCGACGCGCCAGATCTCCTCCAGGAGCTGCACGGCGGAGATGCCGGCGCCGACGATGACGACGCGGAGTCCTGCGAACTCGTCGGCGGACACGTAGTCGTGCACGTGGAGCTGCCTGCCGCCGAACCGCTCCTGGCCGGGGTAGTGCGGCCAGAAGGGCCGCCGCCATGTCCCCGTCGCGTTGACGACGTGGCGCGCGGCCCACGCGCCCCGATCGGATTCGACGAGCAGGCGCCCGGACGGCGCGTCATCCATACGCCGCACCGCGGAGACGGTGACGGGCCGCAGCACGCGGAGGTCGTGACGCTCCTCGTACTCGGCGAAGTACGCCGGGAGCACATCGCGGCTGGCCGCGCGCGGATCGACGGGAGGAACCGGAGAGCCGGGCAGCTCGTGGATGCCGTTGACCGTCGCCATGCGCAGTGACGCCCACCGATGCTGCCAGGCGCCGCCGGGGGCGGCGTCGGCATCGAGGACGATGAAGGACGGGTCCCCCGAGGACGCCGGAACGAAGCCGCGCCGGCGCAGGTGGTAGGCGGCCGACAGGCCCGCCTGACCTGCGCCGATCACGGCGACATCGACGGGGGTGGGCTGCACACGCGGGTCAACGCCGCGGGGTCCGGGCGTGTTCCCGGCGGCACCGCTTCACGCCCGCCGGCGGCCGGCGTCGCCGTGCCCGCTTCTGCCGTGCGCTCGGGTGCGGACGGCGGGCGCGATGTCGGCGGCACGCCGTAGTCTGGTGTCGTGACCACCGCCCTGTACCGCCGCTATCGTCCCGAGACGTTCGGCGAGATGATCGGGCAGTCGCAGGTGACCGAGCCGCTCATGACCGCCCTCCGCGGTGACCGGGTCGGGCACGCGTACCTCTTCTCCGGCCCGCGCGGATGCGGCAAGACGACGTCGGCGCGCATCCTCGCCCGCTGCCTGAACTGCGCCGCGGGGCCGACCGACACCCCGTGCGGCACGTGCGACAGCTGCGTCGAGCTGAGCCGCGGCGGGGGAGGCTCGCTCGACGTCGTGGAGATCGACGCGGCCTCGCACAACGGCGTCGACGACGCCCGCGACCTCCGCGAACGCGCGATCTTCGCCCCCGCGCGGGACCGGTTCAAGATCTTCATCCTCGACGAGGCGCACATGGTCACGGCGCAGGGCTTCAACGCGCTGCTGAAGCTCGTCGAGGAGCCGCCGGACCACGTCAAGTTCATCTTCGCGACGACCGAGCCCGAGAAGGTCATCGGCACCATCCGCTCGCGCACGCACCACTACCCGTTCCGCCTCGTCGCGCCCGGGCCGATGCTGGAGTACGTCGAGCAGCTTTGCCGGACCGAGGACGTGCAGGTCGAGCCCGGCGTGCTGCCCCTCGTCGTGCGCGCCGGCGGCGGGTCGCCCCGCGACACGCTGTCGCTCCTCGACCAGCTCATCGCCGGGTCCGAGGACGGCGCCGTCAAGTACGAGCGCGCCGTCGCCCTCCTCGGCTACACGCACGCGGAGCTCCTCGACGAGGTCGTCGACGCCTTCGGCGCCCGTGACGCGGCCGCAGCGTTCTCCGCGGTCGACCGGGTCGTCCAGACCGGCCAGGACCCGCGCCGGTTCGTCGACGACCTGCTCGAACGGCTCCGCGACCTCATCATCGTCTCGGCGACCGGCCCCGGTGCGGCGGCCGTGTTCCGCGGCATCACAGCCGATGAGCTCGACCGGATGGGTCGCCAGGCCGCGGCGTTCGGCACCGACCGCCTCTCCCGCATCGCGGACCTCGTCGTCGCGACGCTCGACGACATGACCGGCGCCACGTCGCCCCGGCTGCAGCTCGAGCTGCTCGTCGCGCGCGTGCTCGCCGGAGGCGAGGCCTCTTCCGCTGCGGCGTCCCTGTCCGGCGCGGCGGCGCCCGTCGTTGCGGCCGGCTCGGTCGTTCCGGCGCCCGCGGCTGCTCCTGCACCGGCGCACGCCCCTGCCGCGCAGGCCCCCGCGGCTCCCGCCTCGGCCGCTGCACCTTCTGCTCCGGCCTCCGCGGCTGCTCCTGCTCCTGCTTCTGCTTCTGCTCCCGCGGCTGCTTCTGCTTCCGCGGCTGCTCCTGCTTCCGCCTCCGGGACCCCGGCCTCCGCTACTTCTGCCCCCGCTCCGGCGCCGGGCTCAGCGGCAGCGCCCGGAGCGGACACCGCACCCGCGACCCCGACGGATACCGCGCCCCAGCCGACGCCGGTCCCGACGGGGCCCGTCACGTTCGCGCAGATCCGCGACGCGTGGCCCGAGATCCTCAACAGGCTCGAGCCCGTCAGCCGCTCGTCCTGGATGATCGCCACCGCCGCGCGACCCGCCGCGTACACGGAGTCCGGCGTCCTGACGCTGTCGTTCCAGAGTCAGGCAGACGTCGCCGCCTTCAAGAAGCTCAACGCGGGGCAGGGACCGAGCGAAGACCTCCGCGGCGCCATCCACTCCGTGCTCGGCATCCGCGTAAAGTACGTCGCCAAGCACGACTCCGACCCCACCCCGCCGCCTCCGGCATCGGACGGTCCCGGTGGCGGGCCTGCCGGCGGCTCGGGCGGCTCCGGTCCGGCAGCGCCCTCCGGCGACGGCCGGCCGCGCCCGGGTGGCGCATCCCGCCCGTCAGCGCCGTCCCCGCCCCGCGGCGCCGCATCGGCAGCGGCGGCCGCGGCGCCCGTCACGGAGTGGGCCGTCGCGCCGATCCCGATGTCCGACGATGCGCCCGCGGCATCCGCGCCGCTGGCCGTCGACGACGAGCCGGAGGAGGCCGAGTCGGCCCCCGTCCGCACGCTCACCCTGCCGCGCGAAGGCGACATCATCCCGATCCCGGACGAGGCGCCGGACGATGAGGACGACGTCCCGCCGCCGCCGGACGACGACGCACCGATCCCGCCCCGCGCGCCGGTCGCGGTCGAGCGCCCGATCGCCGAGCGCCCGCCCGCGCGCGCGCCGCGCCGCGGCGGCATCGAGCGCGTCGGCGAGGCCGTCGTCCGCCAGGTGCTCGGCGCGACGTTCGTCCGCGAAGAGCCCTACACCGCGCCGACGACGAGGTTCAGCTGACCCATGTACGACGGCATCGTCCAAGACCTGATCGACGAGTTCGGGCGCCTTCCCGGCGTCGGCCCGAAGTCCGCGCAGCGCATCACGTTCCACATCCTGCAGACGCCCACCTTCGACGTCTCGCGGTTGTCGCAGCTGCTCGGCGAACTGCGCGAGCGCGTGCGGTTCTGCGAGATCTGCGGCAACGTCTCCGAGCAGGACCGCTGCGGCATCTGCCGCGACCCGCGCCGCGACGACACATTCATCTGCGTCGTCGAAGACGCCAAGGATGTCGCGGCGATCGAGCGCACGCGCGAGTTCCGCGGTCTCTACCACGTGCTCGGCGGCGCGATCAGCCCCATCGCCGGCATCGGTCCGGACGACCTGCGCATCACGCAGCTCATGCAGCGTCTCGCGGACGGTCGCGTGCAGGAGGTCATCCTCGCCACCAACCCCAACCTCGAGGGAGAGGCGACGGCGACCTACCTCAGCCGCCTGCTGCACACCCTCGAGATCAAGGTCACGCGTCTCGCGTCGGGTCTCCCTGTCGGCGGCGACCTCGAGTACGCCGACGAGGTCACGCTCGGCCGCGCGTTCGAGGGCCGACGCAGCGTCTGATGCGCGCCGTCTGATGCCCGGTACGACCGTCACCGGACGGGGGTGGCTGCTCTACGGCGCCATGGCCCTGCTCTGGGGTGTGCCGTACCTCCTGATCAAGGAATCGGTCGAGACGTTCTCGCCCGCCGCGGTCGTCGCGGGTCGCACCCTTCTCGGGGGTCTGATCCTGCTGCCGATCGCGCTGCACCGCCGCGCGCTGCGCCCGGCGCTGCGGTTCTGGCCCTGGGTGCTCGCCTTCGGCGCCATCGAGATGGCCGGCCCCTTCGTCCTCCTCGGTCACGCGGAGCAGACGCTCCCATCCGGCACCACGGGACTGCTCGTGGCCACGGTGCCGCTCTTCGCGGCGCTCATCGCGCTGCTGCGCGGCGACCGCACGGCGCTCTCGCCGGTGCGCGCGATCGGCCTCCTCGCGGGGTTCGCCGGCGTCGCCGTCATCGTCTCCGGGCCGGGACTGGCCGTCGGCAGCGACCCCGCCGCCCTCTTCGCCGTCGGCGAGGTGCTGCTCGTCGCCCTGCTCTACGCCGTCGCGCCCTTCATCATCGCGACGAAGCTCAGGGACGTCCCCGCCCTCGGCAGCATCACGCTCTCGCTCCTCGCAGTGGGCATCGCCTACCTCCCGATCGCGCTGCTGACCCCGCAGGAGGCGCCGACGCTCCGCAGCGGACTGTCGCTCGTCGCCCTGGGCGTCCTCTGCACGGCCGTCGCCTTCGTCGCGTTCTTCGCCCTCATCGCCGAGGTCGGGCCCGTGCGGGCGCCGCTCTTCACCTACGTGAACCCGATCGTCGCGATCCTGTTGGGCGTGCTGCTCCTCGGCGAGCACCTCACGACGGGTCTGCTCCTCGGCTTCCCGCTCGTGATCGTCGGATGCTGGCTCGCCGCGACCGGCGGACGGCTCCGGCCTCGCCGGCCCGCGGAACTGCCGCCCGCGGTCTGAGCGGCCTCAGTCCAGCGGCGCGAAGGCGTCGGGGTCGTTGGTCAACACGATGCGCAGGGCGTCCTCGATGTCGGTGTCGTCGAGCGTGTACGTTGCGTCGATGCGCTCTTCGGCGTCCTCTTCGTCGTCCTCATCGCCCCCGTCGTTCGCGAGCTCACGCTGTTCGAGCACCGCGTTGTCGATGGCGCCCCCGGCATCCTCCAGCCCGAAGAAGCGGTAGGCGTCCACGACGGCATCCACGGGATAGACGTCATCGTTCATGTGCAGCTCGACGGCGTTGAGCAGCCCGCCGTTCATGACGAGGCCGTGGAAGGTCAGGACGGTGAGCAGTGCGGCATCGCCGGGGTGCGTCGCGGCGGCGGGGGACTCGAGGTCGAGTGCCCGGTTCCAGATCTCGTCGACGTGAGTGCTCATGGGGTCCACGGTACGCCGACGTCCCGGATCCTGACACATGGCATCGCCGGAATGGGCGGCTCCGTAGAATGGTCGCTCGGGTGCAGCATCCGCTCGCCCGCCGGCCTCAGCGTGCCGGCCATCATCCGGGAGTCGCACACGTGGCGCTGATCGTCCAGAAATACGGCGGGTCGTCGGTCGCCGACGCCGAGAGCATCAAGCGCGTCGCGAAGCGCGTCGTCGACACGCGTCGCGCGGGGCACGACGTGGTCGTGGCCGTCAGCGCGATGGGCGACACGACCGACGAGCTGCTCGACCTCGCCGCCCGCGTCGCGCCGATCCCCGCGCCGCGTGAGCTCGACATGCTGCTCTCCAGCGGCGAGCGGATCTCCATGGCGCTCCTCGCGATGGCCATCCACTCGATGGGCTTCGAAGCGCGTTCCTTCACCGGCAGCCAGGCCGGCATGATCACGGATGCCACGCACGGCGCCGCGCGCATCGTCGACGTCACCCCGGTCCGCCTCCGCGAAGCGCTCGACGAGGGCGCGATCGTGATCGTCGCCGGTTTCCAAGGCTTCAACCGCGACACCCGCGACATCACGACCCTCGGCCGCGGCGGATCGGACACGACCGCCGTCGCCCTCGCGGCCGCCCTCGAGGCCGACGTGTGCGAGATCTACAGCGACGTCGACGGCATCTACACCGCCGACCCGCGCGTCGTGCCGAAGGCCCGCAAGCTCGACGTCATCTCCGCCGAGGAGATGCTCGAGCTCGCCGCCAACGGCGCAAAAGTCCTGTACATCCGTGCGGTGGAATACGCCCGCCGTCACGGCGTCATGATCAACGCCCGGTCGACCTTCAGCTCGGGACGGGGCACGTACGTGCTCGGACCCGGGATGACGGCGCCGGACCTCGGAGAGGATTCGACCATGGAAGAGCCGATCGTCGCCGGTGTCGCCACCGACCTCAGCCAGGCCAAGATCACGATCATCGGCGTCCCGGACGTGCCCGGCAAGGCGGCCGAGATCTTCACCGTCGTCGCCAAGTCCGGCGCGAACGTCGACATGATCGTGCAGAACGTCTCGGCGGCCGCGACCGGCCGCACCGACATCTCGTTCACGCTGCCCAGGGCCGACGCCGCGACGGCGCTCCGCGCGCTCGCCGGCGAGCAGGCCGAGGTCGGATTCGAGAGCCTCGTGCACGACGACCAGATCGGCAAGCTCTCCGTCGTCGGGGCCGGGATGCGCACGCACTCCGGCGTCTCGGCGACGCTCTTCGAGGCGCTGTCGACCGCGGGCGTGAACATCGAGATGATCTCGACCTCGGAGATCCGCATCTCCGTCGTCGTCCGCGGCGACGACCTCGCCGAGGCTGCGCGCGTCGTGCACGCGGCGTACGGCCTCGACGGCGACACCGAGGCCGTCGTCTACGCCGGCACCGGCCGCTGACCCGCGCCGGAGGCTCCTTCGCCCGGCGCACTGCGCCGCGCCCGCCGGCATCCTGCGACAGGTGACTTCGCCGCGCCCGCCGCCGCGCGGTGAGCGCACCCACCGACGTAGAGCGGCAGGATTGCGCCGCGATGCGGCAGTCGCGGGCTGCAACAGAGGGGATGCCGCCATTCCGCGGCCGGTAGAATCGCGGGAACGCCCGATCGGGCACCCTCCCCGCACCACCGCAAGGACACCGCCATGACCCGCATCTCCGATTCCGGACTCTCCGTCGCCGTCGTCGGCGCCACCGGCCAGGTCGGCACGGTCATGCGCGAGATCCTCATCGAGCGCGCGTTCCCGATCGGCGTGCTGCGCCTGTTCGCCACGGCCCGCTCCGCCGGCACGGCCGTCGAGTTCGGCGGGCACACCGTCATCATCGAGGACGTCGCGACGGCCGACCCGGCGGGGATCGACATCGCCCTGTTCTCCGCCGGCGCGACCGGCTCCCGCGCGCACGCGCCCCGCTTCGCCGAGGCCGGTGCCGTCGTCATCGACAACTCCAGCGCCTGGCGCATGGACCCCGAGGTCCCGCTCGTCGTGAGCGAGGTCAACCCGCACGCGATCGAGAATCTGCCCAAGGGCATCATCGCGAACCCGAACTGCACGACCATGGCGGCCATGCCGGTCCTGAAGCCCCTCGATGCGGAGGCCGGTCTCGAGCGGCTCATCGTGAGCACCTACCAGGCGGTCTCCGGCTCCGGCATCGCGGGCGCGCAGGAACTTCTCGGCCAGGTCGAGGGCGTGCTCGCGCAGGGCGACACCCTCCGCCTCGTGCACGATGGCTCCGCCGTCGACTTCCCGCAGCCGGAGAAGTACGTCGCGCCCATCGCCTTCGACGTCATCCCGCTGGCCGGCAACCTCGTCGAGGACGGCCTCAACGAGACCGACGAGGAGAAGAAGCTCCGCAACGAGAGCCGCAAGATCCTCGAGCTGCCGGACCTGCTCGTCGCCGGCACGTGCGTGCGCGTCCCCGTCTTCACGGGCCACTCGCTCTCGATCCACGCCGAGTTCGCCCGCGACATCACGCCCGAGCGCGCGCGCGAGGTGCTCGCCGGCGCCCCCGGCGTCGTCCTCGAGGAGGTCCCGACGCCGCTGCAGGCAGCCGGCAAGGACCCGAGCTTCGTCGGTCGCATCCGCGCCGACCAGTCCGCCCCCGCCGGCAAGGGTCTCGTGCTCTTCATCAGCAACGACAACCTGCGCAAGGGTGCGGCGCTGAACGCCGTGCAGATCGCCGAGCTCGTCGCCGCCCGCCTCGGCGCCGGCGTCTGACCCCGTCGGCGACGCCCCGCAACACGCCCGCGGCACGGCTTGCCGTGGCGGCAAGAACCGCGTTCCTTGACGCCGCGGCGACCCGCACGCCGGTCGGGGACCCCCGGAACCCCGCCTAGACTGGAACATTGTGAGTGAGACAGTCGACGTCGCCCTGATCGGCGGTGGCATCATGAGCGCCACCCTCGGAACCCTGCTGAAGCAACTGCAGCCGGACTGGAAGATCGTCGTCTGCGAACGCCTCTCCGAGGTGGCGCAGGAATCCTCCAACGCGTGGAATAACGCCGGCACCGGCCATGCCGCCCTCTGCGAGCTCAACTACATGCCCGAGGGCAAGGACGGCACCGTCGACCCGGCCAAGGCGGTCGTCATCAACGAGCAGTTCCAGCAGAGCCGTCAGCTGTGGAGCTCGCTCATCGAGCGCGGGATCCTCGACGAGCCGTCGACCTTCATCAGCGCCACGCCGCACATGACGTTCGTGCAGGGCGAGAAGGACGTCGCCTACCTCAAGAAGCGCTACGAGGCACTGAAGACCCAGCCGCTCTTCCACGGCATCGAGTACTCCGAGGATTCCCGCGTCATCAACCAGTGGGCGCCGCTGCTCATGCAGAAGCGCCGCAAGACCGACGAGCCCTTCGCCGCGACGCGCGTGCCCGCCGGCACCGACGTCGACTTCGGCGCGCTCACCCGCCAGCTCTTCGACCACCTGCAGGAGCAGGGCGTCGACGTCGTCACCAACCGCGAGGTGCGCGGCCTCACGCGGCAGAAGGACGGGACCTGGAAGGTCTCGTACCGCAACGCCCTCGGCAGGACCCCGGGCAGCTTCAACGCCCGCTTCGTCTTCGTCGGTGCGGGCGGCTGGGCCATCAAGCTGCTGCAGAGCTCCGGCATCCCGGAGATCAACGGCTACGGCGTCTTCCCGATCGGCGGCCAGTTCCTCCGGACCACGAACCCTGCCGTCGTGTCGCAGCACAAGGCGAAGGTGTACTCGCAGGCGTCGGTCGGCGCGCCGCCCATGTCGGTGCCGCACCTGGACACCCGCGTCGTCGACGGGGAGTCCTCGCTCCTCTTCGGCCCGTTCGCGACGTTCAGCCCGAAGTTCCTCAAGAACGGCCGCATCACCGACATCGTCGCGCAGGTGCGTCCCGGGAACCTCTGGCCCATGATCAAGGTCGCTCTCGACAACCCGGGCCTCATCACGTACCTCGTCAGCGAGCTGCTGAAGAACCACAAGAAGAAGGTCGACTCGCTCCGCACCTTCGTGCCCACGGCGAAGGACGAGGACTGGGAGCTCATCCAGGCCGGTCAGCGCGCACAGGTCATGAAGAAGGATGCCGAGAAGGGCGGCGTGCTCCAGTTCGGCACCGAGGTCGTCACCTCCGCCGACGGCACGATCGCCGGGCTCCTCGGCGCCTCCCCGGGCGCCTCGACGGCCGCCTCGATCATGCTCGGCCTGCTCAAGACCTGCTTTCCCGATCGCATCGAGGAGTGGGCCCCCGCGCTCTCGGAGCTCATCCCGAGCTACGGCGAGACGCTCAACGGCGACGCCGAGAAGGCCGCGCAGTCGGTCACCGCGACGGCGGAAGCGCTGGCGATCAACCGCTGAGCCGACCGTCTAGCCTGAGGGCTATGCGCTTTCGACGGATGCCGGCACTCCTCGCGGCGGTCGTCGCGCTCCTGTTCGCCCTCGTGCCCGCGAGCGCCGCGCACGCCGGCGTCGACGACTTCGACTTCGCGTCGTTCACCGGCGACTACTACCTCAGCCGGGACACGACCGGGGAGGCGCAGCTCTACGTCGAGGAGACGATGGTCGCGCTCTTCCCGGACGTCGACCAGAACAAGGGCCTCGTCCGCGCCCTCCCCAAGCGCCAGTCCGGCATCGACCTCGGCACCGAGGTGCTCGAGGTCTCCGGGCAAGACGACGCCGCGGTGCCGTGGTGGACCGAGGAGGACGAGGACTGGGTCTACATCCTCACCGGGAACGACGACTACGTGCAGGGCCGGCAGAGCTACACCTTCCGCTACACGATGAGCGACGTCGTCATCCGCTATCCCGACACGGATGCCGACGAGTTCTACTGGGACACCGTCGGCACCGATCACGCGCAGGACATCGCCGAGGTCGACATCACGGTGCACCTGACGGGCGCCGTCGCCCGGGATCACCAGGACGGGCGAGCATCCTGCTACGAGGGCCCGGAGGGCTCCACCGACACGTGCGACATCACCGGCCCCACGCCCGACGCCGACTGGTCGTACGACGCCGCGTCGTGGGCGTCCTGGCATGGCGCGTCCGCGGCCGACGCCGTCGCGTTCACGGTCGCCACAGGGCCGCTCACGGCCGATGAGAACGTCTCGGTCGCCCTCGGATTCACGGTGGGCGCGTTCGCGGCGGCGAGCCCGCCCCCGCCCCCGCCGTACCCGTGGTGGCAGTGGATCGTCCCGGGTCTCGGGCTCGCGCTGGGCGTTCTGGGGCTTCCGATCCTGCTCGTGCTGCGCGCGCGGCTGCGGCGCAATCCCGATGACACCCCTGTGATCGCGATGTACACCCCATCCGACGACGAGTCGCTCACGCTCTCGGCCGGCGTCCTCGACGTCCCCGCGCGGGCGCTCGCGGCGCACACCGTCGACCTCGCGGTGCGGGACAAGATCGAGATCCACGCGACCGGGGACCGGGACGAACCGTCCGACTTCGAGCTCGTCGTCACCGACGTCAACGGGCTCGACCACGACGACAGGCGGGTCCTGCAGACCCTGTTCGGGCGGAAGGCGAAGCCGGGCTCCCGCATCGGGCTGTCCACCTTCACGCGCGTGCCGCCCACGCGTGCCGTGACGTACGTGCGCCGCATCGACGAGTTCACGACCCAGCGCGGCTACCGCGCCGCACGACCCGGCTGGGTCGAGCGGCTGCGCTGGGGGATCGGGCTCGGGGCCATGATCCTCGGCGGCGTGATCCTGTTCGGCATGGCCGACGTCGACGTCATCCCGTTCCCCGTCCTCGTCGCGGCGTTCCTCGCCTGCGTCCTGGCGTTCATCGCCTCGTTCGCCGTGCCGCTGCCGGCGACCGTGCTGACGGTCGCCGGTGGGCGCCACAAGCACGAGCTCGACGGCATCCGGGAGTACCTGCGGCTCGCGGAGGAGGACCGGTTGCGCGCCGCCCAGAGTCCGCGGACCGCCGACCTCGTCTCCTCCGGCCGTCGTCCCTTCGGCGACACCGCCCCGGGCACGGTCGTCAGAGCGTCTGCTGCCCTACGCCGTGCTGTTCGGGATGGAGGACGAGTGGTCCGCCGTCATCCGCGCGCAGCTTCCGGCCGCTCAGCTCACGGCCCGCGCGAGCCTGTTCGACGCGCTGTCCTCCCGGTCGCTTGCCGACGCGTCGTCGTCGGTCGGGCGCCTCGCCGCGACCCCGGTCTCGCGCCCGAGGGGGTCCAGCTCGTCGTGGAGCTCGTCCAGCGGCGGCTGGTCGTCATCCGGCGGATCCTCCGGCGGCGGGTTCTCCGGCGGCGGGGGCGGCGGGGGCGGGATCGGCGGTCGCTGAGGCGTCCCCGGACGGTTTGGAGGTCCCCTTTCCGACGGGATCCGGGCGCGGCGGGGTCCCCGATGGGGGCCTAGAATCGATCGGTGGCCAAACTGTACTTCCGCTACGGCGCGATGAACTCCGGGAAGTCCACAGCCCTGCTGCAGGCGGCCTACAACTACGAGGAACGCGGTCAGCGCGTGCTGCTGGCCAAGCCCGAGATCGACACCAAGGGCGCCGACAAGATCGCGAGCCGGCTCGGCGTGGAGCGCACCGTCGATTTCCTGGTCGCGCCGGATGCCGGTCTGCGCGCGCTCTTCGCGATGCACCGCGACCGGGTCCGCCGCGAGGCCGACAGCGCGCTCATCCCCGACCCGGTGCCGAGCGGCTCCCGGCCCGACGTCGCCTGCCTCCTCATCGACGAGGCGCAGTTCCTGACGCCGGAGCAGGTCGACGACCTGCTCCGCATCGCGGTGAACGACGGCATCCCGGTGCTCGCGTACGGCATCCGCACCGACTTCCAGACGAGCGCCTTCCCGGGCTCGGCGCGCCTCCTCGAGATCGCGCACAGCCTGGAAGAGCTCAAGACCATCTGCCGCTGCGGCAGCAAGGCGCTCTTCAACGCGCGGCTCGTCGGCGGCCGCTTCGTCTTCGACGGCGACCAGGTCGCCATCGATGAGCTGAGCGCCGACCGCGTCACCTACGAGTCGATGTGCGCGGACTGCTACCTGAGTGAGTCCGGCGGTCGCCTGCGGTAACAATCCTTCAGCCGTTTGCAAGGTCAGACCATGAGGGTTAGTGTGGTCGGACAGCAGACGAAGGGAAGTGCATGTCACCGCAGACAACCGCACGGGCATGGCGGGTCGTGCTCGAGAAGATCGAGAGCGACCTCCTCGAAGGGAAGCTGGGTCCGGGCGACCGCCTGCAGCCCGAGCGCGAGCTCGCCACGACCCTCGGCGTCGGGCGGTCGAGCGTGCGGGAGGCGCTCCGCGTCCTCGAGGTCATGGGCCTCATCCGCACGGGGACCGGGTCCGGTCCCACCTCGGGCGCCATCATCGTCGCGACGCCCCTCGGCGGGCTCTCGCAGTTCCTGCGACTGCAGGTCGCCGCGCAGGGCTTCCCCATCGCCGACGTCGTCGAGACCCGTCTCCTGCTCGAGGACTGGACCGTCGGGCGCCTCGCCGAGACAGCCGAGCCCGACCTCGCCGAAGCCCTCATCACGCTGCAGGCCATGAGCGAGGACGGCGTCACGACCGAGGAGTTCCTGGCCCTCGACTCCCAGTTCCACGTGCGTCTCGCCGACGCCACCGGCAACCAGATCGTCGCCGCCACGATGGGCGGGCTCCGCACCGCGATCGAGGGCTACGTCCTCACCGGGTCGCAGCGTCTGACCGACTGGGATGCGGCGGCCACCCGCCTCGTGCACGAGCACCACGGCATCATCGACGCCATCACCGCAGGCGACCCGGACACCGCCCGCGACCGCGTCCGCGCCCACATCACCGGCTACTACGCCGCCACCGGCCTCTCGGCCGAGTGACGGAACACGGAAGGATCCCCATGGTCCAGCGCCAGCTGCCCAAGGTCGGCGAGCTCCTCGAGCTCATGCAGTTCAAGAAGCCCGAACTCGACGGCACCAAGCGCCGCCTCGAGGGCGCGCTCACGATCTCCGACCTCCGCACCATCGCGAAGCGCCGCACGCCGAAGGCCGCGTTCGACTACACCGACGGCGCGGCCGAAGGCGAGCTCTCGCTCGCGCGGGCGCGGCAGGCCTTCGAGGACATCGAGTTCCACCCCGACATCCTGCGGCCCGCCGCGAGCGTCGACATGTCGACCGAGATCCTGGGCGGGCGCTCGGCGCTGCCGTTCGGCATCGCCCCGACGGGTTTCACACGCCTCATGCAGACCGAGGGCGAGATCGCCGGCGCGGGCGCCGCGGCGGCCGCCGGCATCCCGTTCACCCTCTCCACGCTCGGCACCACCTCGATCGAGAACGTCCGTGCGGCGAACCCGCACGGCCGCAACTGGTTCCAGCTGTACGTCATGCGCGACCGCGAGATCTCCTACGGGCTCGTCAGGCGCGCGGCGGAGGCCGGCTTCGACACGCTCATGTTCACCGTCGACACACCGGTCGCGGGTGCCCGCCTCCGCGACAAGCGCAACGGCTTCTCGATCCCGCCGCAGCTCACCGTCGGCACGATCGTCAACGCCATCCCGCGGCCGTGGTGGTGGATCGACTTCCTCACGACCCCGAAGCTCGAGTTCGCGTCGTTGAACACCACCGGCGGCACGGTCGGGGAGCTGCTGAACGCCGCGATGGACCCGACCATCGGCTACGACGACCTCGAGGTCATCCGCAGCCTCTGGCCGGGCAAGATCCTCGTCAAGGGCGTGCAGAACGTCGCCGACAGCAAGCGCCTGGTCGACCTGGGCGTGGACGGGATCATCCTGTCCAACCACGGCGGACGGCAGCTCGACCGCGCACCCATCCCGTTCCACCTCCTCCCGCACGTCGTGCGCGAGGTCGGCAAGGATGCCACCGTCATGATCGACACGGGCATCATGAACGGCGCCGATATCGTGGCATCCGTCGCGCTCGGCGCGAAGTTCACCCTCATCGGGCGCGCGTACCTCTACGGCCTCATGGCCGGCGGACGTCGGGGCGTCGACCGCACGATCGCGATCCTGCAGAGCGAGATCGAGCGCACGATGAAGCTCCTCGGCGTCTCGAGCCTCGACGAGCTCGAGCCCCGCCACGTCACGCAGCTGCAGCGGCTCAGTCCCGTCGCACTCCCGGCGGCGCGCCCCGCTCGGCCGCGGCAGGTCGCCGCGAAGGGCTGACGCGCGGCCGACAGGTCAGCGAGCCGGGAGGGTCGGCACGAGCTCCTCGAGGTAGGAGATCGTGTCCTCCCACCCGGTGACCGCATGGCACGTCACGCCCATCGCGAGAACGGGGTAGTCGTTGCCGTTCTCGTCGAGCCGGTCGCCGACGAAGAGCATATCGTCGAGCGCGATACCGGTCTGGTCGGCGAGCTGGCGCATGCCGTAGGCCTTGTCGATGCCCCGCTGCGTGATGTCGACCGAGGTGGAGCCGCCGGAGCGGACCTCGAGGTCGGGGATGCGGCCGGCGACGGCCTCGCGCAGGGTGTTCTTCTTCTCGCCCGTCGGGTCCCACGCCATCTTGACGTCGACCGGGGCGGACTGACCGAGGGCCGAGAAGGTGATCTGCGAGCCGCGGTCTTCGAGGATGTCGCCCCACGTCTCGGACTCCCAAAGACCCAGCCGGCGGGCCTCCTCCTCGACCGCGGTCAGCGCACGGGTCTTCTCGTCGTCGGTGAGCGCGTGGGCGTAGACGGTCTGCACGCCGTCTGCCGTGATCCGGTAGTACTGCGTCCCGCACGTCGGGAGCAGGTGGATGTGGCCGAGCACCGCCGAGTCCGCCGCGGGCAGGCGGTCGACGACCTGCTTCTGGAACTGGGTGAGCTGTCCGCCGGAGATGATCGCCACCTCGACCCGCTCGGCCAGTGCGATCAGGAGCTCGCCCATCCGGGGCGCGATGGCGCTCTTGGAGGGGGCGAGGGTGTCGTCCAGATCGAAGGCGACGAGGCGGACGGTTGTCATGGCTGCTGCTCCTGATCGGGTGATGCGAAAGGCCCCGTCCCGGTCTTCTCAGACCAGGGACGGAGCCTCTCCGTTGTCGGGGTGACAGGATTTGAACCTGCGGCCTCGTCGTCCCGAACGACGCGCGCTACCAAGCTGCGCCACACCCCGTGGCAACCCCCCGAGTCTACCCTGTCCGGGCGCTCTGGACGAATCGGCTCACGCGATGGGACGCAGGGTGAGCACCGAGACCTCGGGCCGGCATCCGAATCGCACCGGCGCGTAGATCGAGTGTCCGAGACCGGCGCTGACGTTGAGCGGGACGGTGCGCTCCGCATGGGTCCACGTGCTGAGGCCCCGCGCCTGATCGAGCGGGATGTCGCAGTTCGCGACGAGCGCGCTCGGCGAGAACGGGATGCGCACCTGCCCGCCGTGGGTGTGCCCGCCGAAGAGGATGTCGGCCCCCGCCTCGGTGAAGCGGTCGAGGACTCGGCGGTACGGGGCGTGCGTCACGCCGATCGTCAGATCCGCGGCGGCGCGATCGCCGAGCCGCGCGAGCGCGTCGACGGATGCCGGGACATCGTCCCAGTCCCGATGCGCGTCGTCGATGCCGAACGCGTCGATGCGGAGGCCGGCCACCGTGCGCGTGGCGGCGGTGTTGTCGAGGTCCGTCCAGCCGAGCTCGTCGGAGAAGAACTCGTCCATCCGCGCGGTGTCGATGTCGCTGACCACCGGCATGTGGCGCGACGGGCCGGAGAAGTACTTCAGCGGATTGCGTGCGGACGGGCCGACCCGGTCGTTGGACCCGTGGACGTGGAAGCCGGGCACGCCGCGCAGCGGCGCGAAGGCGCGGCGGATACCCTCCAGGCCCCGCTCGTGGCCGAGGCTGTCGCCCGTGTTGATCACGAGATCGGGCCGCACCTCGTCGGCGATCCGCGCGATCCAGCTCTGCTTGTAGCGCTGCCACGGCGCCATGTGGGCGTCGGAGAGGTGCAGGACCGTGATGGGCGCCGCACCCCGGGGGAGCAGCGTCAGTTCGTGCCGACGGATCGTGAACAGGTACCGCTCGATGCCGATGCCCCAGACGGCGGCGCCCGCGCCGAGCGCCGCAACAGCGCCGGCCCCGACGAGCCAGGGGCTCACGGGGCCGGCGCCGAGACCGCTGCGGGCTCGCGTCACGGGCACTTCTTCGCCTCGTACGCGACGGTGACCTTCGTGCCGCGGCTGATCATCGTGCCGGCGGCGGGGGAGGTGCCGGTGACCTGACCGTCCTTCGGCGCGTCCTCCTTCTCCGTGCAGGCTCCCTCGACGTTGGTGATCCCCACCGCGCGGAGCTGCTCGGCGGCGTCCTCCGGCGTGCCGTTGACCGCGGGCACCGAGATGCCCTGGCCGTTGCTGGGGCGGATCGTGACGTTCACGCCGGCGGCGACGCGCCCGGCGCCCGGGTCCTGCTGGATCACGGTACCGGCCGCCTCGGTGCCGTCGACGGCGTCGCCGACGCTGACCGAGAAGCCCGCGCGGCGCAGCGTGTCCGTCGCCTGGTCCACCGACATCCCGATGACGCTCGGGAGGGTGACGTACGTGCGCTTGGTGAGCGTCGCGTCCGGTTGGGGGAACTGGTCACCGCCGTACTTCGCGTTCGCGGCGCGCTGCATCACCGGCCAGATGGCGTTGCGGATGCGGGAGAGGATCCAGCCGTTCTCGTAGTAGTCGTTGAGCTTCTTCTTGCCCAGCACGTTTCCGACCCAGACGACCGTGGCGACCTCGGTGGACGAGCCGTCCATCCAGGTGTGCACGTACTCGTGGATGCCGGTCTTGCCGAAGATCGGGGTGCCGTCGTAGGTCTTCGAGCCGACGCCGGTGCCGTCCATGACGCCCTGGAGCGTGTACGCGGCCGTCGCGGCGACGGCCTCGCTCATGACGCGTTCGCACTTCGTCTCCGGGATCGGCTGCTCGTTGCCGTCGGCGTCGAGCACCTTGTCGATCGCCTTCGGCGCGCACAGGATGCCCTTGCCGGCGATCGCGGCGTACGCGGCGGCCATGTCGATCGGCGCGACGGCCTGGTCACCGAGGACGTTGTAGGCGAAGTTGTTCTGATCCAGCGCGCCGCCGTCGCCCAGCATCACGCCCATCTTCATGGCGATCCGGTTCGTGCTGCACACCGAGATCGTCTGCGCCATCGAGAGGAAGCCCGAGTTCAGGGAGTCCTTCGTGAAGTTGTAGATCGTGCCGTTGTAGCCGCTGCTGCTCTCGAAGTTGCCGACGTGCCCGGCCTGGCCGGAGTTGTCCGCCTCGACGGACTGCGTCTGGCCGTCGCATGTCTGCACCGTCTTGGTGCCGACACGACCGTTGACGAACTCGTTGACCGAGTGACCCTGCTCGAGCCAGTTGATGAGGCTGAACACCTTGTAGGTCGAGCCCGCCGAATGGCCGCCGCCGCCGTTCTTCTCTCGCACGTTGTAGTTGACGGCGGTGGTCTTCTTGCCATCGCCGCCGGACGCGTCGTAGGCGCGGTTCTGGACCATGGAGAGGATGCGGCCGGTGCCGACTTCGAGCTGGATGCCGGAGGCGCCGAGGTTCATGTAGTCGACGCCGGCGGGCACGACATCGATGGCGTCGCGGGCCGCAGCCTGGAGGTCGAAGTCGACCGTCGTGTAGACCTTGAGGCCGCCACGGCGAAGCGCGGCCGCGCGGTCCTCGGGCGTGGGGCCGAACGCCTTGTCGGTCTTGATGATCGACGTCACGTAGTCGCAGAAGAACTCGCGACCCTTCGCGATCGTGCAGCCCTGCGTGCGTTTCGTGATCTTCGGCTCGATCGGGAGCGCCTTCGCGGCGTCGTATTCTTCCTGCGTGATCTTGCCGTCGTCCAGCATGCGGTAGAGCACATAGTTCCGGCGGTCCAGCGTCAGCTGGTAGCCGTCCTCGGCGCTGTTGGCGGGCTCGCCCGCGCTGTCGGTCGTCGATCCCGCCGGGATGTCGATGCGGTAGGTGTTCGGCTCCTGCACCATGCCGGCGATCGTGGCGGCCTCGGCGATCGTCAGTTTCGCGGGCGTCGTGCCGAAGTAGTACTGCGCCGCGGCGCCGATGCCGTACACGACACCGCCGAAGTGCGCGATGTTGAGGTAGCCGATGAGGATCTCGTCCTTCGAGTACTCCTTCTCGAGCTGGATGGCATAGCGCATCTCCTGCAGCTTGCGCTGGTAGCCCTCGGCCCCCTCGGCGACCGTCGTCTGGAGGTAGCAGTTCTGCACTTCCTCCTGGTTCTTGGCGCTCAGCTCGCAGTTCTGCTGCAGGACGTTCTTGACGTACTGCTGGGTGACGGACGAGCCACCGCGCTGGTTGCCGCCGACGGCGTTGTTGATGAGGGCGCTCATGGTGCCGACGAGGTCGACACCGCCGTGCGTGTAGAAGTTCTTGTCCTCGCTGGAGAGGATCGCGTCGTACATGACCGGCGACACCTTGTCGAAGGTGGCGGGGATGCGGTTCTGGTCGTAGAACTCCGCGATGCGGACGTCCTTGCCATCCCTGTTCTCGGCGTAGATCTGCGTCGGCAGCATCAGCTTGTCGATCTCGAGGTAGCTCGGCATGTTGTCGAACACCGTGATCGCGCTGGATGCCGCATAGCCGGAGACGGCGATCGCGGGGGTGACCGTCGCGGTGACGAGGATGCCGGCCACGGCGCTGAGACCGACGAGACCGAGCAGGCCGCCGAGCACACCGCTGGCCGTCCGTTTCTTCTGGGGCATAGGGTTGATCGTAAGGGAGATACCTGAGGGAAGCCTCGGGGGCTCTCCCGCGTCGCGCCGATTTCCGGGAGTCCGAATGACCACGTGGGAATACATGACCACGCCGCTGCTCATCCACAACACCGCCGCCATCCTCAACAACTGGGGCAAACAGGGGTGGGAGCTGGTGCAGGTCGTCCCCGGTCCGGAGGGCGGGCTCGTCGGCTACTTCAAGCGACCGTCCGGGCAGGGTTCTGCGAACGCCGGCCTCGGCGCGGCCGCGCAGGCGGCCCAGCAGTTCGGCGACGCATGATGGGCGTCTCCGCACGTCTGGCCGAGCTCGGCATCGATCTTCCGCCGGTGGTCCCGCCGGTCGCGGCGTACGTGCCCGCGCGGGTGCACGGCGACCTCGTCTACACCTCGGGCCAGCTCCCCATGATCGCCGGCGCCCTCCCCGCCGCAGGGAAGGTGGGTGACGGGCACGGCCTCGTGCCGGCCTCCGACGCCCAGGCGTACGCGCGCCAGTGCGCGCTGAACGCCGTCGCGGCGGCCGCCGACGTCGTCGGCGGAGTCGACCGCCTCACCGGCGTCGTCAAGGTCACCGGCTTCGTGGCATCCGTCCCCGAGTTCACCGGACAGCCGGGAGTCATCAACGGGGCGAGCACCGTGCTCGGCGAGATCTTCGGGGAGGCCGGCCGGCACGCCCGCGCCGCCGTCGGCGTCCCGGTGCTGCCGCTGGACAGCCCCGTCGAGGTCGAGGTCGTCTTCTCGTTCGCCTGACCCCGCGATACGTCGAAGGGCGCCCCCGAGCAGCTGCTCGAGGGCGCCCTCTCTCGTGACGCGGTCGCGTGCCTATCGCACCTGCGCCGAGATGACGCTCATGACCGCCGTGTCGGCGAGGGTCGTCGTGTCCCCGACTTCGCGGCCCTCTGCGACGTCCCGGAGAAGGCGGCGCATGATCTTGCCGGAGCGGGTCTTGGGCAGCTCGCCGACGATGTAGACGTCGCGCGGGCGGGCGATCGGCCCGATCATCTCGCCCACCCAGGCGCGGAGCGTGCCGGCGAGGCCCTCGGGGGAGTGCTCGTGGAGGTAGCTCTCCTTGATGATCACGAAGGCGACGACGGCCTGGCCGGTGGTCTCGTCCGCGGCGCCGACGACGGCAGCTTCGGCGACGGCGTCGTTGCCGACGAGCGCCGACTCGATCTCGGTGGTCGACAGGCGGTGACCGGAAACGTTCATGACGTCGTCGACGCGACCGAGGAACCAGACATCGCCGTCGTCGTCGAGGCGCGCGCCGTCGCCGGCGAAGTAGAACCCCTGCGTCTCGAACTTCTCCCAGTACGTCTCCTTGAAACGCTCCGGGTCGCCCCAGATCCCGCGCAGCATGCTGGGCCAGGGTTCGGTGACCACGAGCAGGCCGCCGTTGCCGTTGCCGACGTGCTTGCCGTCGTCATCCACCACGTCGATGGAGATCCCCGGGACCGGCACCTGCGCGCTGCCGGGCTTGGTCTCGGTGACGCCCGGGAGGGCGGAGACCATCATGGCGCCCGTCTCGGTCTGCCACCAGGTGTCGACGATCGGGGCGGACTTCCCGCCGATGATCTTGCGGTACCACATCCATGCTTCCGGGTTGATGGGCTCGCCCACCGACCCGAGGAGGCGCAGGGACGACAGGTCGAACTTCTTCGGGATCGCGCGGCCCAGCTTCATGAACGAGCGGATCGCCGTCGGCGCGGTGTACAGGATCGTGACCCCGTACTTCTCCACGATCTCCCACCAGCGGCCCGGATGCGGGGTGTCGGGCGTCCCTTCGTAGAGCACCTGCGTCGCGCCGTTGGCGAGCGGGCCGTACGCGACATAGGTGTGCCCGGTGATCCACCCGATGTCGGCGGTGCACCAGAAGACGTCGGTCTCGGGGTGGATGTCGTGCACGGCCTTGTTGGTGAACGCCGCCTGCGTCAGGTAGCCGCCGGAGGTGTGCAGGATGCCCTTGGGCTTCCCGGTCGTCCCGGACGTGTAGAGGATGAAGAGCGGATTCTCGGCCGGGAACGGCTGCGCCTCGTGGTCGGCGGATGCCTGCGGCACCACATCGTGCCACCACAGGTCCCGGCCCTCACGCCACGGGACCTCGTTCTCGGTGCGCCGGACGACGAGCACGTGCTCGACGCTCTCCTGCGGGCCCGAGCCGTTGCGGTCGGCGAGGGCCATGTCGACGGCGGGCTTCAGCGGGGAGACCCGCCCCTTGCGGTAGCCGCCGTCGGCGGTGATGACGATCTTGGCGCCGGCGTCGTCGATCCGGGAGCGGAGGCTGTCGGCCGAGAACCCGCCGAAGATGACGGAGTGGATGGCGCCGATCCGCGCCGACGCGAGCATCGCGGCGATGGCCTCGGGGATCATGGGCATGTAGATGGCGATCCGGTCGCCGGCCTCGACGCCGAGGCCGATGAGGACGTTCGCGAGGCGCTTGACCTCGTCGGTCAGCTCGGCGTAGGTGACGCGGCGCGCATCGCCCTCCGGCTCGCCCTCCCAGAGCAGCGCGACGCGGTCGCCGTTGCCCGCCTCGACGTGCCGGTCGAGGCAGTTGTAGGCGACGTTCAGCTCTCCGTCGGCGAACCACTGCGCGAAGGGCGGGTTCGACCAGTCGAGCACCTGCGTGAACGGCGTGTCCCAGTGCAGGTCGCGCGCCCGGTCGGCCCAGAAGCCCTCCCGGTCGGTGCGGGCCTGCTCGTACAGGTCGGCGGTCGCGATCGCCTGCGCGGCGAACGCCTCGGGCGGGGAGAACCGGCGGGTCTCATTCAGCAGGTGGTCGATCTGACTGCTCATCTTGGCGCGCTCCTTTGCGACGGTCCGCGGCTGTGCGGGAGGCGGCACGGGTGCCGCGACGATTCCGGACAATCTAACGGCGGCGGTTCCCACCCACTACCGCCGATAGTGGGTGGCCGGGTGGTCGAGTGGCCGGGTGGCCGGGTGGTCGAGATGCCGGGGGGGCGGAGAGATATATCGGTTGCCGACGGCGGTGCGAATTTGTCCTCTCAGGTTCGTTGCGTAAGCTCGGGTCGGCCGAACATTGATTCTGGCGATGCGGCGTCCCGATACCCCCATAACGGGCGCTCGCATGTGGCGGCATCCCATTCCCCCCAATGGGATGCCGCCCTCTCTCTTTTCCGGCGGGTTTCCGGGGATTTCCGCCGTGGACGGTCGTCGCCCGGCGGGGTCGGTGCCGGATGTGCGGCTCCTCCCCAGGACGGGTTGCCGGGTGGCTGTCCACGGGTTGCCTCTGACCTGGCGTGCGGTGGATGCCGCCGGCCTAGCGTCGGGGCATGTCCGAGCTGTTCGTGGTCCGTCCCCGCGCTGTGGCACGCGCGGCGGGGCCTGGGCGGGACGGTTCTCGCGCGCCTGCCGACGTCGGAGGCGGCGGGGGCGGGGGCGGCATGAGAGTGCGCGGCGGCGCGGCGCCGGTGCGCGAAGAGCCGCGGCGCGTGCCCGATCACCCCGCGTTGGCTCCGCTGCTGCCCTACCTCACGGATCCCGACGTGACGGACGTCTTCATCAACGGATCCGACGGCCTGTTCGTCGACCGCGGCGCGGGCGCCGAGCGCATCGGGGGATGGCGCGCCGCCGATGCCGAGGTCCGCGCGCTCGCCGTCTCGCTCATCGGCCTCGGCGGTCGTCACCTCGACGACGCGTCGCCCTGCGTCGACGTGCGCTGGGAGCATGGCGCCCGTGTGCACGCCGTGCTGCCGCCGGTGTCGTGTCAGGGCACCGCGATCTCCATCCGGCTCCCGGCGACCGGCTCCCCGCGGCTCGACGATCTCGGGCGAGCGGGGATGTTCGACGCCGCGACGGGCGCGCGTCTCGAAGCGCTCGTCTCCGGGCGCGCCAACGTCCTCGTCACCGGTGCGACGGGGGCGGGGAAGACGACGCTGCTCGCCTGCCTCCTCGGGCTCGTGCCGCACCAGGAGCGGATCGTGACCATCGAGGACGTCGCGGAGCTGCGGATCGCGCACCCCCATCACGTGCGACTCGAGGCGCGGCAGGCGAATCTGGAAGGCGCCGGGGGCGTGCCGCTCAGCCGTCTCGTGCGCGAGGCGCTGCGGATGCGCCCCGATCGGCTCGTCGTGGGGGAGTGCCGCGGTGAGGAGGTGCGGGAGCTTCTGACCGCGCTCAACACCGGTCATGACGGCGGCGCCGGGACGGTTCACGCCGGCGCGCTGCGGGACGTGCCCGCTCGGCTCGAAGCACTCGGGTCGCTCGCCGGAATGGACGACCACGCCGTCGCGCGCCAGGTCGTCAGCGCGATCGGCGCCGTCGTCCACGTCGAGCGAGCGGCCGATGGCGTCCGTCGCGTGACCGGTATCGCCCGGCCGGTTGCGCCCGGCGGACGATTGGAGATCATCGAGGCGGACCCGTGACGGCCGTGGTGCGGAGACGGCCGGCGCGGACGGCGCCGGGCGGCGGCGAGCCGGCCGACGGGGTGCGCCGGCGTGGCGGGCGGGGAGCTCGGACGGACGCTGCGGGGGACGGCGTCGCGGCGGTGGCGGAGACGATGCACCGACTCGCGGTGCTCCTGCAGGCAGGCGTCGCGCCCGCGCGGGCATGGGAGCACCTCGCCGACACGGGAGACGACGGGGCGCGGCGCGTCTGCGCGGCCGGCGAGCGCGGGACGGCACCCGCCGACGCCGTCGCCGCCCTGGGCGGAGCGTGGCGACAGGTGGCCGTCGCGTGGCAGGTGGCGCTGACCGTCGGCGCGCCCCTGGCGCAGAGCCTCCGGGGTCTCGCCGACGCGCTCCGCGAGGCGCAGGACTCCCGCGACGACGTCGCGGTCGCGCTCGCCGAGCCGGCGGCGACCGCCCGGCTCATCGCCTGGCTCCCGCTGGTCGCCGTCGGGATGGCCTTCCTGCTCGGATTCGACGTCGTCGCCATCGCGACCAACCCGATCGGCATCGCCTGCCTGGCCCTCGGCGTGACGCTCATGGTCGTCGCGCATCGCTGGTCGTCGCGCCTCGTCGCGCGGGCACAGCCCGATCCGTCGATCGCGGGGCTGGATGCCGAAGTCGTCGCGATCGCGCTCTTCGGCGGCGTGTCGATCGACCGCGCGCTCCGGGTCGTCGAGGAGTCCGGCGGCGGCGGTCCGACCGCCGCCACGTCCCTGGTCCTCGCGCTCTCGCAGAGCGCCGGCGCGCCCGCCGTCGAACTGCTCCGCGCGGCGGCCGCCGCCGAGCGGCACCGCGTCCGCACCGACGGTCGCCTGCGCGCCGCCCGGCTGGGGAGCCGCCTCCTGCTGCCGCTCGGCGTCTGCACGCTCCCCGCTTTCCTCCTTCTCGGCGTCGCGCCGATGCTGCTCTCGGTCCTGAGCGCCACGCCGCTGACCCTCTGAACCATGACGCCCTCAACCGTGCCCAATCCAGAACCATGACGCCCTCAACCGTGCCCAATCCAGAACCGTGCCCACTCCAGAACCGTGCCCACCCGAACCGTGCCCACCGAGACCGTGCCCACCGAGACCGTGCCCACTTCTGAACCGTGCCCACCCACCCGCACTCGAAGGAGCCACCCATGACCAGATTCACCACCCGCCGCGACGGCGTCGCCGCCCTGCACCCTCTGCCCCGACTCACGGCGCGCCGCGCCGCGGCGCTGTTCGACGACGAGACGGGAGCCGCGACCGCCGAGTACGCGATCGCCACGATGGCCGCCGTCGCCTTCGCCGGCCTCCTCGTGATCATCATGCGCAGCGACGAAGTGCGCGGCATCCTGACCGATCTCGTCCGCCGCGCGCTCACGGTCGCATGATCATCCGCCACGGCGACCGGGGATCGGTGACGGCGGAGTTCGCCGTGGTCGTCCCCGCCGTCGTGCTGGTCGTGCTCCTCACCGCCGCGACGCTCACCGGCGCGGCACGCCAGGTCCGCCTCGAGCAGGCCGTCGCGCAGGCGGCGCGGCTCGCCGCGCGGGGGGAGAGCGACGCCCGCGTGCAAGCCGTGGCCGCCGCGCTCGGCGGAACGATCAGCCTCGGACAGGACGGGGATATGGTGTGCGCCACCGCCAGCGCGCCGTCCGCCGTGCCGCTGCCCCTCCCGCCGCTCCGGGCGTCATCCTGCGCGTTGAGCGGCGGCAGATGACACCACCGGAGCAGGGGCCGCAGAGAAAGGAGGGCGACCTCGTCATGGCATCCCGGATGGGTTGTGGTCTGTGAGCGGACTGAGCCTTGCGGTCGGCGCGCTCGCCGTCACGGCGACCCTTGCGATGGGCTGCGCCGGCATCGGCGTCGCCGCGAGCCGCAGCATCCGGGCGGCCTCCGCCGCGGACGCATCCGCGCTCGCCGCAGCCGATGCGGCATCCGGTGCGGTCGTGGGCGTGCCCTGCGAACGCGCCGCCGAGATCGCCGCCCGGCACGGCGCTGCGCTGGAGGACTGCAGGGTCGACGGGCTCATCGCGACGGTCGAGGTATCCGCCCCGGTGGGGGTCTTCACGGCGCGCGCCCGCGCACGGGCGGGGCCGCCGCCGTGAGTGCACAGCGGCGACGCTCCCAGGATTCTCCTGCTCCCGCGGTGTGTATGGTGTGCTTCGGAGAAAGGACGCCCCGTGGCAGACGGCAAGAAGCTCGTCATCGTCGAGTCCCCGACGAAGATGAAGTCGATCCAGGGATACCTGGGCGACGGGTACGAGGTGCTCAGCTCGGTCGGGCACATCCGTGACCTGGCCAATAAGAAGGACATCCCCGCCGAGTTGAAGAAGACCTCGGTGGGCAAGTACTCGATCGACATCGAGAACGACTTCACCCCTCTCTATGTGGAGAGCGACCGCGGCAAGAAGACGGTCGCCGAGCTCAAGCGCGCCCTCAAGACCGCCGACGAACTCCTGCTCGCCACCGATGAAGACCGCGAAGGCGAAGCCATCGCGTGGCACCTCCTCGAGGCGCTCAAGCCCAAGGTCCCCGTCAAGCGCATGGTCTTCCACGAGATCACGAAGGACGCCATCCGCGCCGCCGTCGACAACACCCGCGAGCTCGACCTCGCACTCGTCGACGCGCAGGAGACCCGCCGTATCCTCGACCGCCTGTACGGTTGGGACGTCTCCGACGTCACCCGCCGCAAAGTCGGCCAGGGGACATCGGCCGGCCGTGTGCAGTCCGCCGCGACCCGCCTCGTCGTCGACCGCGAGCGTGAGCGCATGGCGTTCGTGTCCGCGTCGTACTGGGACGTCGAAGCCGTCGCCGCGAAGGCCGCCGAGTCCTTCTCGACGCGCCTCGCGCGCCTCGACGGCGCGCCGCTGGCCCGCGGCACCGACTTCGACGACGCCGGTCAGCTCAAGAAGGCCGTCGTCGTCGTCACCGAGGAGCAGGCGCGCGCCCTCGCCGCCGCCCTCGAAGCCGCCGGCACCGCGACCGTCGTCTCGGTCGAGGCGAAGCCCGGATCCCGCAGCCCGAAGGCGCCGTTCACGACCTCGACCCTCCAGCAGGAGGCCGGTCGCAAGCTCTCGATGAGTGCCAAGCACGCCATGGGTGTCGCGCAGCGTCTCTACGAAAAGGGCTACATCACCTATATGCGCACCGACTCGACGGCGCTGTCCGCGCAGGCCGTCACGGCGGCGCGCGAGCAGGCCGTCGCGCTGTACGGCGACAAAGCCGTGCCGGCCAACCCGCGCAGCTACCGCAACAACAGCAAGAACGCGCAGGAGGCGCACGAGGCCATCCGCCCCTCGGGCGAGAGCTTCCGCACGCCCGCGTCCGTGGCATCCGGTCTCGACCGCGACGAGCTGCGGCTCTACGACCTCATCTGGAAGCGCACGGTCGCGAGCCAGATGTCCGACGCGAAGTACGAGACCACGACCGTGACCCTGGACGCCCAGGCCGGCGCACAGGTCGCGACCTTCACGGCATCCGGCACCGTCTACACCTTCAAGGGGTTCCTCGAGGCGTATGAAGAGGGGCGCGACGAGAAGCGCGGCGACGCCGACAAGGCGGAGGACCAGTCCCTCCCGATCGTCGCCGTCGGCGACGAGCTGCGTCTGCGCGACATCGAGCCCAAGGGCCACGCGACGAGCCCGAAGCCCCGTTACACCGAGGCCTCGCTCGTCAAGGCGCTCGAGGAGAAGGGGATCGGCCGCCCGTCGACGTTCGCGAGCATCATCGACGTCATCCTCGACCGCGGCTATGTGAGCAAGCGCGGCCAGGCGCTCGTGCCGAGCTGGCTCGCGTTCAGCGTCATCCGCCTGCTCGAGGAGCACTTCAGCGAACTGGTCGACTACGACTTCACCGCCGCGCTGGAAGACGACTTGGATGCGATCGCCCGCGGCGAGCAGGACCGCGCCGCGTGGCTGCGCGAGTTCTACTTCGGCTCCGACGACCACCGGGGCCTCCGCAACATCGTCGACAACCTCGGTGACATCGATGCCCGCGAGATCAACTCGACGCCCATCGGCGACGTGGCGACCCTCCGGTTCGGCAAGTACGGCCCGTACCTCGAGGTTCCCGGCGACGAGGAGACCCCGCGCCGCGTCAACGTGCCGGAAGACCTCGCGCCCGACGAGCTCACCCCGGAGAAGGCGCGCGAGCTCATCGACGCACCCGTCGCCGGCGACCGCGTGCTCGGGCAGAACCCCGACACCGGCCGCGACATCGTCGTGAAGGACGGCCGCTACGGCCCCTACCTCGAGGAGGTGCTCCCGGAAGCGGAGGCGCCTGCCGAGGACGCGCCGAAGAAGCGCGGAGCGAAGAAGGACGTCGCACCCAAGCCGCGTCGTGCGTCGCTGTTCAAGAGCATGTCGCCTGACACCATCGACCTCGACACCGCGCTGAAGCTGTTCGCGCTGCCCCGCACGGTCGGCGCCGATCCGGAGACCGGCGACGTCATCACGGCGCAGAACGGCCCGTACGGCCCGTACCTGAAGAAGGGGACCGACTCGCGCAACATCGGCAGCGAAGACCTCATCTTCGAGATCTCCCTGGAGCAGGCGCTCGAGATCTACAAGCAGCCGAAGTACGGCAACCGTGCCGCGTCGAGCGCCCTCAAGGAGTTCGAAGCCGACCCGGTCAGCGGCAAGCCGATCAAGATCAAGGACGGCCGGTTCGGCGCGTACGTGACCGACGGGACGACGAACGTCACGATCCCGCGCGGCCAGATGCCCGACGACATCACGTTCGAGATCGCCGTGCAGATGCTCGCCGACAAGCGTGCCAAGGGCCCCGCGCCCAAGCGCACGACGACCCGCAAAGCGCCGGCCCGCAAGCCCGCCGCGAAGAAGTGACCGGCGTCTGGATCACGTTCGAGGGCGGTGACGGGTCGGGCAAGACGACCCAGGCCGCGCTCCTCGAGCAGTGGCTGCGCGAGCAGGGACGCACCGTCGTGCGCACCCGCGAACCCGGCGGCACCGAGGTCGGCGTGCTCATCCGCGACATCGTGCTGCACCACCGCGGCGACATCGCGCCGCGCGCGGAGGCCCTCCTGTACGCGGCCGACCGTGCGCACCACGTCGCGACGCTCGTACGGCCGGCGCTGGAGCGCGGCGACGTCGTGATCCAGGACCGGTACCTCGACTCCTCGGTCGCCTACCAGGGCGCGGGCCGGGTGCTGGATGCCGGCGAGGTGCGTAACCTGTCGCTGTGGGCGACGGACGGGGCGCTGCCGGACGTGACCGTGCTGCTCGACCTCGATCCCGCCGCCGCGCGGGCCCGGTTGGATGCCGACGACAAGCCCTTCGACCGGCTCGAGGCTGAGAAGGCCGAGTTCCACGAGCGCGTGCGTGCGGCCTTCCTCGAGCTCGCGGCATCCGAGCCGGAGCGGTTCCTCGTGCTCGACGCGTCACGCCCCGTCGAGGAGCTCGCCGCCGCCGTGCGCGAGCGCGTGGGCGGCGCGCTGCGCTGAGCCGGGCGTCGACTGTCACACAGTGCGGCCCGCGGCGGCGCTCC
>NZ_FLQR01000013.1 GCF_900078385.1 uncultured Microbacterium sp. | reverse complement strand
GAGCCAAACCCTGAGTCCTCCGCGACGGCGCGGATCGCTGCGACCGTGCAGGTGGCCACCACCACCGTTCCGCCGAAGACAGCGCTGGGCGGCACGCCCGGCGCAACCCGGGTGTTCCTCGCGACCGGGCAGGGCTACATCTCGGCGCTCACCGGGGCCGCGCTCGCTGCCCGCAACAACGCTCCGCTGCTTGCCGTGCCCGGCACCGCGAAGAGCCTCCCCGCTGCGACGATCGCGCTGCTCCGCGACCTCGGCACGACGCGCGTCACGCTCCTCGGCACCACAGGTTCCATCTCCGCCGGGATCGCCCGACAGCTCACTGCTGCCGGCTTCACCGTGGCCCGCGTGCAGGGGACCGACCGCTATCTGCAATCCGCCGCGATCGCGAAGCAGTTCCCGACGACGACGAAGGCCGCCGTCGTGGCATCCGGCACCACCTTCACCGAGGCCCTGCCTGCCATCACGCTCGCGGCCGTCCGCAAGGTTCCGGTCGTGCTGACCCCGCCGATCTGCGCAGACGCGAACCTGCGCGGCTATGTCGCCGCTCGCGCCATCACGCGGCTCACACTGGTCGGCACCCCCACCAGCGTGCGCGGGTTGGTCGGCACGCTGACGCCGTGCCAGAGCACGACAGCATCCCAGAGTCCGTGGGTGGTGGTGAACAAGAAGAACGCCCTCCGCCCGACGAGCTACGTTCCCGCGAGCCTGCGGTACGTCGCCGGCTCGTCCTACCTGATGCGCTCGGATGCCGCGACGGCGCTGGAGAAGCTCGTCGCCGCCGCGAAGAGGGCCGGCGCGGGCACCATCCGGATCAACAGTGCGTACCGCTCCTACGCGACGCAGAAGCGCCTCTACGCGAGCTACGTCGCGACCCGCGGCCAGACGTGGGCCGACCAGCAATCGGCGCGGGCCGGCCACAGCGAGCACCAGACGGGGCTCGCCGCCGATGTCGTCGCGTGCTCCGCTCGGGGCTGCGGTTCGATCTATGCCTTCCAAGGCACGACTCAGCAGAAGTGGGTCGCCGCCAACGCGTGGCGGTACGGGTTCGTCGTGCGCTACGAGCCGGGCTACACGACCATCACGGGCTACACGTCCGAGCCGTGGCACCTGCGATATGTGGGCTCCGCCGTCGCGTCGGACTACCGCACGGGCGGGTTCCATTCGCTCGAGCAGTACTTCGGATACCCGGGCGCACCCCGTTATTGAGGCGAGACACGCGCGAGCGGCCGCCGGTTTGGAACTCGCGGATTAGTCAGCTAAAGTCAATGACGCGCCCGGAGAGATCCGGGATCCGCGGATGTAGCGCAGTGGTAGCGCATCACCTTGCCAAGGTGAGGGTCGCGAGTTCGAATCTCGTCATCCGCTCGAGTGCGGGGATCCCTTTTCGAAGGGATCACGACACGTGGGTCGAACCACATGGTGGCGTGGCCGAGCGGCTAGGCACCGGCCTGCAAAGCCGTTTACACGGGTTCGAATCCCGTCGCCACCTCCACTCAGAACTGAACAGCCCTTTTGGGCGCGATTGGCGCAGCGGTAGCGCGCTTCCCTGACACGGAAGAGGTCACTGGTTCGATCCCAGTATCGCGCACCACCTGAAACCCCCGGCCTCGGTCGGGGGTTTTCTGCATTCCCACCCTCCGCCCCGCCAGTCGATACGATCGAGGCAACGGTCTGTCATGGAGGTCTGCGATGTTCATCGTCTATCTGGTGCTCTTCCTGCTCGGCTTCTACCTGTTCGGGCTCGCGTTCGCGATCGATTCCGACCCGAGCGGCTACATCTTCGTCGCCGGCATCCTGTCGGTCTCGCTCGCTGTCGCGCTGCTGTTCCACCTGCCGAGCGCGGCCGACCGTTCCAAGCGCTGACGACACGGAGCGGCAGCACCATGGCCACCCTCGTCCTGACCGTCGTCGGCGACGATCGCGCCGGTCTCGTCAGCGCCCTCGCCGAGCAGGTCGCCGCGCACGGCGGCAACTGGGAGCAGAGCGAACTGGCCGAGCTCGCCGGAGCCTTCGCGGGCATCGTCCTGGTCTCCGTGCCGGATGATCGCGTCGACGAGCTCACGACCGCGGTGCAGAGCCTCGGGGGCCTGCTGCGGGTCACGGCGCACACGCCGGTTGCCGCAGCTGCCGACGACGACGCCTACGACCTCACCTTCACGGTGCTCGGCAATGACCGACCCGGCATCGTCCGCGACGTGACGGCGGCCGTCGCCGCCCACGCCGTCAGCATCGACGGGTTCCGCAGCCGCACCCTGGACGCGCCCATGGCGGGTGGCAGGCTGTTCGAGGCGACGGTGCACGTGCGCGTCCCGTCGGCGGCGGATGCCGACGCCATCACGAGCGCGCTCGAGCGCCTCGCCGGTGAGATCCAGGTCGACCTCAGCCTGCAGTGACCGACGCATGAGCGTCGCCGCCGACGATGTCCGAATACGCGGCGCACACGAGCTCAGCCCGCTGAGCCGGCGCGAGGCGCTCACGCATCTCTAGAGCGCGAGCGGAACGACCGCGGCGCCGACGATGACCGGCGCCGCGAGCAGTCCCCACAGGATGTAGGTGCGCCAGGGCACGTCCACGCCCACGGCGTGCAGCCGCTGGTGCCACAGCAGGGTCGCGAGCGACGCCCACGGGGTGATGAGCGGCCCCGCGTTCACGCCGATGAGCAGAGCAGCCAGGCGCGCGGGGGAGTCGGCGCTCGCCTCGAACGCGAGGTACGCGGGCAGATTGTCCACCGCGTTCGCACCGAGCATCCCGACGCCGGCGAGTCGCCACAGGGCGAGCAGATCGTCGCCGGACCCGGCGGCGGTCGCCAGGATCGCCCCCCATCCGAGCGCCTCCACGGCGGCGACGGCGAGGAACAGTCCCGACGCGAACACCACCAGCTGCCACGGCACGAGGCCGGCACGCAGCACATCCGGAGAGCGCCAGGCGAAGACCCCGACCAGGACGGCCGCCGCCGCCCCGGCGGGGATCCACGGCGGAAGTCCGCTCACGAGGAGGGGCGCCATCACGGCGACGACGACGGCGCTCACTCTGAGCAGCCGCCGATCGGCGAGGTGCGGCGGCGGCGCCGGGAGGAAGCGACCGGTCAGCGCGCGGCGGTGGATGACGAACAGCAGGCCGACCGTCACGAGGATCGCCACCACGGCCGGCGGCCCCAGCAGGGCGAGGAACGCGGCGGCATCCGGACCACCGAGCCGCCCCGCGGCCAGCAGGTTCGTCAGGTTCGACACCGGCAGCAGCAGGGATGCCGTGTTGGCGAGCCACACCGTTGTGAACGCGAACGGGAGCGCCGGCAGGCCGTTCGCCCGCGCGACCGCGACGACGACGGGCGTGAGGAGCACGGCGGTCGTGTCGAGCGACAGGAAGGCCGTGGCGGCGACGGCCAGCGCCACGATCAGCAGCCACAGCGCGATCGTGCGGCCGCGGGCGAGTCGCGCGAGGCGGGCCGCGAGCGCATCGAAGACGCCGGCGACGGCGGCGAGCTCGGCGACGATCGTGACCGCGACGACGAAGAGGAGGATCGGCCAGACCCGTTCCGCGACCGCCAGCGCGTCGCCCACGGGAAGGATGCCGAAGGCGACCGCGGCTCCGCCGAGGAGCAGCAGCACGGCTCCGACGACGGCGAGCTTCACGGCATCCATCATGGGGGATGCGCGCGGCGGCGATAGACTCGGTCCATGGAACACCGCCGGATCCTCGCCGTGACGATCGTCACGCGCACCGGTACGCGAACGCTCGACGCCTGAGCGGGCGGGACGCGACGCGTCCGAAGCTGAGCCATCCTTCCGATCCACCTCTGGAGTCCTTCCCTTGACTGACGTCAACGCCCCGTCGGACGTGTCCTTTCCGGCCGACGGCTTCGCCCTGTTCCCCGACCGCTCCGTCGTCGCCCTCCGTGTGGGCGGCGAGCTCAAAGACCTCGCGACGGTCGTCACCGCGACGGATGACGTCGAGCCGGTGACGATCGACAGCCCCGACGGTCTGTCGATCCTCCGCCACTCCACGGCGCACGTCCTCGCGCAGGCGGTGCAGCGCGTCCGCCCGCAGGCGAACCTCGGCATCGGCCCGCCCATTACGGACGGCTTCTACTACGACTTCGGCGTCGACGAGCCCTTCACCCCCGAAGACGTCAAGGCCATCAAGAAGGAGATGGAGCGCATCGTCCGCGAGGGCCAGCGCTTCGTCCGCCGCGTCGTGACCGATGACGAGGCGCGCACCGAGCTCGCCGACGAGCCGTTCAAGCTCGAGCTCATCGGGCTCAAGGGCGGTTCCAAGGAGGCCGCCGAGGGCGCCTCCGTCGAGGTGGGCGCGGGCGAGCTCACGATCTACGACAACGTGTCCCGCGACGGCGAGACCGTGTGGAAGGACCTGTGCCGCGGCCCGCACGTGCCCGGGACCCGCATGCTCGGCAACGGCTGGGATCTCACCCGCATCGCCGGCGCCTACTGGCGCGGCAGCGAGAAGAACCCGCAGCTGCAGCGCATCTACGGCACCGCCTGGCCCACCAAGGACGAGCTCCGCGCCTATCAGCAGCGCCTCGAGGAGGCCGCCAAGCGCGACCACCGGCGCCTCGGCAAGGAGCTCGACCTCTTCTCCTTCCCCGACGAGATCGGCTCCGGCCTCTCGGTCTGGCATCCCAAGGGCGGCATCGTCCGCGGCGAGATGGAGCAGCACGCCCGCCGACGGCACATCGAGGGCGGCTACACCTACGTGTACACGCCGCACATCTCGAAGGAGGACCTGTTCCTCACCTCGAACCACCTCGTCACCTACCGGGAGGGCATGTTCCCGCCCATCCGGATGGATGAGGAGACGGATGCCGACGGCAACGTCACCAAGCACGGCCAGGACTACTACCTGAAGCCGATGAACTGCCCGATGCACATCCTCATCTACAAGGAGCGCGCACGCAGCTACCGCGATCTGCCGATGCGGCTCGCGGAGAACGGCACGGTCTACCGCAACGAGCTCTCCGGTGCCCTGCACGGCCTCACCCGCGTGCGCGGCTTCACGCAGGACGACTCGCACCTGTTCGTCACCCCCGACCAGCTCGAGGCCGAGACGGCGCGCGTGCTGGAGTTCGTCATCTCGATGCTGCGCGACTTCGGTCTCGAGGACTTCGAGCTCGAGCTGTCGATGCGCGACGACGAGAAGGCGAAGTGGATCGGCAGCGACGAGTTCTGGGACTACTCCACGAACGCGCTGCGACACGTCGCCCACGCCTCCGGCCTGAAGGTCACCGAGGTCCCCGGTGAGGCGGCGTTCTACGGTCCGAAGATCGACCTCAAGACCCGGGACGCCATCGGACGCACCTGGCAGCTGTCGACCGTCCAGGTCGACGTCAACCTGCCGGAGCGCTTCGGCCTGGAGTACACGGGCCCGGACGGCGAGAAGCACCGGCCGATCATGATCCACCGGGCCCTGTTCGGCTCGATCGAGCGGTTCTTCGCGATCCTGCTGGAGCACTACGCCGGGGCGTTCCCGGTGTGGCTCGCGCCGGTCCAGGTCGTCGGCATCCCTGTGGCGGAGCAGTACGGCGACTATCTACAGAGCATCGTCGACGAACTCCGCGCCGCGGGCGTGCGCGCCGAGGTCGACCATTCCGACGACCGCATGCAGAAGAAGATTCGCACCCACACGACGCAGAAGGTTCCGCTCCAGCTCATCGCCGGCGAGCAGGACCGCTCGGCGGGCACGGTGTCGTTCCGCTTCCGTGACGGGTCGCAGACGAACGGCATCCCGATCGCCGAGGCCATCGCGAAGATCCGCTCCGCCATCGAGGACAGGACCCTCGTCGACACCGCGGAGGACCTCGCGTGACGGACGGCTCGGAGCCCCGCCTGGAGGACGCCGCGACGCTCCCGGGGGTGCCGGACGAATTCCAGCGCCTCTGGACGCCGCACCGCATGGCGTACATCCAGGCGGGACCCGAGCCGCACCGGGAGGAGTGCCCGTTCTGCGCGGCGCCGGACAAGTCCGACACGGAAGGGCTCATCGTCGCGCGCGGGAAGACCGCGTATGTGCTGCTGAACCTGTTCCCGTACAACTCGGGGCATCTGCTCGTGTGCCCGTACCGGCATATCGGGCTCTACGACGAGGCGACGGCCGAGGAGGTCGCCGAGATCGGCGCCCTCACGCAGACCGCCATGCGGGTGCTGCGCCAGGTGTCGCGCTGCGACGGGTTCAACATCGGCATGAACCAGGGGAGTGTCGCCGGTGCCGGCGTGGACGCGCACCTGCACCAGCACGTCGTGCCGCGGTGGGCGACGGATGCCAACTTCTTCCCGATCATCGCGAAGACCAAGGCCCTGCCGCAGCTGCTCGGCGACGTCCGCAACGCGGTCGCCGCCGCCTGGCCGGCATCCTGACCCCTCGCGCCCGCGCTTGAGCGCCCGGCCACCTGCCCAGATCAGGCCTCCGGCCGGGATCAGGCTGATTCCCGCCGGATCGCCCTGTCCTGAGCAGATCGCCTGACTCGGGTGGCCTGGCGGCGGCGCCGGGGCCTCAGCGGACCCGGGTGACCGCGAACTGCTCCTGCGGGCGGGCGTAGAACTCCTGCGCCTCCACGAGCTGCAGCTCGCGCTGCCCCGACTCGAACGTCATCCGCAGCAGGTCGTAGACGCTCGAGGTCGTCTTCGCGAGGGCCGCGGCGGCGTCGCCGGTCGCGCGGTAGTGCGCCGTGAACAGCGCCGCCGTCACGTCTCCCGACCCGTTGGCCTTCATGGGGATGTGCGGCGTCTGGACGATCCACGCGCCGTCGTCGGTCACGGCGAGCATCTCGATCGTGCCCTCGGGACGGTCGGGGCGCTCGACGCTCGTCACGAGCACCGTGCGGGGACCCATGGCCCGCGCGAGGTCGGCGGAGGCGAGCGTCGATTCCAGATCGGCGGGCTCGGTGCCGGTCAGGAAGCCGAGCTCGAACTGGTTCGGCGTGATGATGTCGGCGGCCGGCACGACCCGTTCGCGCAGCAGCACCGGGATGGCGGGCGCGACGAAGCAGCCCGAGGTCGCGTTGCCCATGACGGGGTCGCACGCGTACACGGCGGACGGGTTCGCGGCCTTGATCCGGGCGACGGTGTCGAGGATGACGTCGGCGATGCCTTCGCCGCCCTGGTAGCCGGAGAGGACCACGTCGATGTCGGGGAACGCGCCGCGTGCCTCGATGCCGGCGATGACGGAGGCCACGTCGTCGGGGCTGATCATCGGTCCGCCCCATTCGCCGTACCCCGTGTGGTTCGAGAAGTTCACCGTGTACACCGGCAGGACCTCGATGCCGATGCGCTGCAGCGGGAAGACGGCGGCGGAGTTGCCGACATGGCCGTAGGCGACGGCGGACTGGATCGACAGGATCTTCACGAGCGGGTGACCTTCTCTCGGGGGGATGCCGTCGCACGGACGGCGGCGGCGACGTCGGCGGCGAGCCGCTCGGCGTCGGGATCGGACAGCGTATGGACGGTGAGGCGGAGGCGGTGCGCGGCGCCCTCGTCGCCGAGGACGAACTCGTCGCCGGCGCGGGCGAGCCAGCCGCGGCGCATGAGCCGCTCGACGACCGGACGCGCGGGGCCGTCGACGTCGACCCACAGGCTGAGGCCGTCGCCGGCCGCGCACGGCACGCCGAGGGCGGTCAGCCGGTCGGCGAAGGCCCGGTTCTGATGGAGGTAGTGCTCGCCGGCCCGGTCGACGGCCGCCATGACGCCCTGGTCGGTCACGAGAGCCACGGCGAGACGCTGCAGCAGGTGGCTGACCCACGTGCTGCCGGGGCTCAGCCGCATCGCGAGGCGATCGGCCGTCTCGGGGTCGGTGGCTGTGACGGCGAGGCACATGTCGGGACCGAGGAACTTCGACACCGAGCGGACGAGCGCCCACCGGCGATGCTCGGGACCGATGATCGAGTGGTACGGCTGGCGCGTCAGCATCGAGAAGTGGTCGTCCGCGATGACGAGGACGTACGGGTGGTCGGCGAGGACCGCGCGCAGCTGCGCGGCACGCGTCGCCGTGAGGCTCGCGCCGGTCGGATTCTGTGCGCGGGGTGTGCAGATCACGGCGCGGACGCCCTGCGCGAGGGCGGCGCGGAGCCCCTCCACCGTCATCCCCTCGTCGTCGACGGGGACCGCGACCGGGCGGTACCCGCCGAGACGAACGGTGCGGATGCCGGACAGGAAGCAGGGGTCCTCGAGCGCCACGGCGTCGTCGCGGACGAGCGCCTGCGCGAGGAGGCGCTCCATGGCGTCCACGGCCCCGCCGGTGACCGTCAGCCGGAGGGCGGCGGAGTCCGCGACGTCCGGCGTCATCCACGCGCGCGCCCAGCGCTCGAGGTCGGGGTCGATGACGGGCTCGCCGTAGAGGATCGGCCGGCCGGCCAGCGCCGTGAGGGCGCGGGAGGGGTCGGGGATCAGCGCGGGGTCGGGATTCCCGTCGCCGACGTCGCGCAGGACGCTGTCCTGCGCGTAGCCCTCGACGGCCAGCGGCGCGGGCGCCGCGACCCGTGTGCCGCCGCGGCCGAGCGTCTCCACCGTCCCGGCCTGGCCGAGGAGGCGGTAGGCGGCCACGACCGTGTTGCGGTTGACCCCGAGCCGATCGGCTAGCGCCCGCACCGGGGGAAGGGCCTCGCCGGGGGAGACGCGACCGCTGTCGACGAGCGCGCGGACGCTGTCGGCGATCTCCGCCGCCGAGGTCCCCGTGATCGCCGAATCGCTCACCGTCACCGTCCTTCATGTGTCCACCGGCACAACTCAGGCCATGCTAGCTTCTGGCATAGGCCAATAGCGAAGCGACGCGACCCGCGCGTCGAAGAGGGGAACCAGTCATGTCCAGCACCGGAACCGGTCGCGTCAAGCGCGGACTCGCCGAGATGCTCAAGGGCGGCGTCATCATGGACGTCGTCACCGCCGACCAGGCGAAGATCGCCGAGGACGCCGGCGCCGTCGCCGTCATGGCGCTCGAGCGCGTGCCCGCGGACATCCGCGCGCAGGGGGGCGTCTCCCGCATGAGCGACCCCGACATGATCGACAGCATCATCGAGGCCGTCTCCATCCCCGTCATGGCGAAGGCCCGCATCGGGCACTTCGTGGAGGCACGGGTGCTGCAGGAGCTCGGCGTCGACTACATCGACGAGTCCGAGGTGCTCTCGCCGGCCGACTACGTCAACCACATCGACAAGTGGGACTTCACGGTGCCGTTCGTCTGCGGGGCGACGAACCTGGGCGAGGCGCTCCGGCGCATCACCGAGGGCGCGGCGATGATCCGCTCCAAGGGCGAGGCCGGCACCGGCGACGTCTCGGAGGCTACCAAGCACATCCGCACCATCACGAGCGAGATCAACGTGCTGCGCTCGAAGACCAAGGACGAGCTGTACGTCGCCGCGAAGGAGCTGCAGGCGCCCTACGAGCTCGTCGCAGAGGTCGCCGAGACCGGCACCCTTCCCGTCGTCCTGTTCGTCGCCGGCGGCGTCGCGACGCCCGCGGACGCGGCGATGATGATGCAGCTCGGCGCCGACGGCGTGTTCGTCGGCTCCGGCATCTTCAAGAGCGGCAACCCCGCCCGGCGCGCGGCGGCGATCGTCAAGGCGACGACCTTCCACGACGACCCCAAGGTCATCGCCGAGGTCTCCCGCGGACTCGGCGAGGCGATGGTCGGCATCAACGTCGCCGACCTCCCCGCCCCGCACCGACTGTCCGAGCGCGGCTGGTGACAGCCCCCCGCGTCGGCGTCCTCGCGCTGCAGGGCGACGTCCGCGAGCATGCCCGCGTGCTGACCGACCTCGGGGCGGAGGTCGTGCTCGTCCGGCGCCCCGAGGAGCTGGCAGACGTCGCGGGACTCGTCCTGCCGGGCGGGGAGTCGAGCGTCATCGACAAGCTGTCCCGCGCGTTCGGCCTGCAGCAGCCGCTGCGGGATGCCATCGCCGGAGGACTGCCCGTTTACGGGACCTGCGCAGGGCTCATCCTGCTCGCCGACCGCATCACCGACGGCATCGTCGGCCAGGAGACGCTCGGCGGTCTCGACGTCACGGTGCGGCGGAACGCCTTCGGAAGCCAGGTGGACTCTTTCGAGGCCGATCTGCGCGTTCCCGCGTTCGGGGATCCGCCGGTGCACGCCGTGTTCATCCGGGCGCCGCTCGTGACCGAGGTCGGCCCGGGCGTCGAGGTGCTCGCCGCCCTCGAGGACGATCGGATCGTCGCGGTCCAGCAGGGCGCCCTGCTCGGCACGGCGTTCCACCCCGAGGTGGCGGGGGAGCTGCGGTTCCACCGCCGCTTCCTCGATCTCGTACGCGCGGCCTGACTAGCGCGCGGGAAGGCTCAGCCTCTCCGCGTCTCGGCGACGAGCCGCGCGATGGCCGCGAGGGTCAGGTCGATGTCGGCGTCGGTCGTCGCCCACGACGACATCGAGCAGCGCAGCGTCGCGTGCCCATTCCACTCCGCCCCGGTGAGGGCCGCCGTGCCGTCGGCGAGGATGGCGGCGCCGAGCGCGCGTGTCGCATCGTCGTCGTCGAGCCGGAACATGACCTGCGTGTAGACGACGTCGTTGACGACCGTCACGCCCTCGATTGTGCGCAGGCCCGCCTCGAGCCGGCGCGCATGGGCGTGCAGCCGGTCGACGAGGTCCGCCACCCCGCGGCGGCCGAGGCTTCGCAGGGCCGCCCACGCCGGCACGCCGCGGCCGCGCCGGGACAGCTCGGGGTTCACGTCCCACGGGTCCAGGCTCGTGTACATCAGGTAGTCCCCGCCGGTCCGGAACATCGCGATCGCGTCGGCGGGGTCTCGGATGATCGCCATCCCGCAGTCGTAGGGGACGTTGAGCGTCTTGTGCGCGTCGGTGGTCCACGAATCAGCGCCCTCGGCTCCCGCGACGAGATGCCGCAGTCCCGGTGTCGCGGCCGCCCAGAGACCGAACGCGCCGTCCACATGGATCCACGCGCCCGCGGCGCGGGCGAGGGGGATCAGCTCGTCGAACGGATCGAACGCGCCGGTGTGCACCTCGCCCGCCTGCAGGCACACGATCGTCGGCACGTCCCGGCCGCCGGCGAGCACCTCGGCGAGCGCCGCGGGCAGCATCCGCCCTTCCTCGTCCGTCTCGACCACGATGAGCTCGTCCGCCCCGATGCCGGCGAACCGCGCGGCGCGGTCCACCGATCCGTGCCGGTGCCGTCCGACGATGAGACGCAGCGGCGGCGCTCCGCGGAGGCCCTGGCGCGTCAGATCCCAGCCGACGCGCCGCAGCACGGCGTGCTGCGCGACGGCGAGGCAGACGAAGTTCGACATCTGCGCCCCGGTCACCCAGCCGACGGCCGCGGACTCCGGCAGACCCATCAGGCGGCACACCCACCGTCCCGCGATCCGCTCGAGCGCGACCGTCGCGGTCGTCATCGTGGAGGAGCCGGAGTTCTGATCCCAGGCCGAGACCAGCCAGTCCGCCGCGAGGGCCGCCGGCAGCGTCCCTCCGATGACGAAACCGAAGAACCGTCCCCCCGGGATGGCGACGAGCCCGGGATCCGCGCGCTCGGCCAGATCGGTCACGACGGCAGCGGCATCCTGACCCTCCTCGGGGAGGTCGTCCCCGAAGACCTCGAGCATGTCCTCGATGCCGGCGCGCGGCCACACGGGCCGCTCGTCGAGACCGTTCAGGAAGCCGAGCGCCGCCGCGTGGGCGGCCTCCAGAGCACGACGCCGATCGTCCATAACACCGAAGTGTGCCCGCCTCACCCCCCTGATACAACGGCCCCGGCGGCCGCGGGGATTGCCCGCCGGGCTCGTGCGGGGCTAGCATCCCGCCATCGACCAGCCGGGGGGTCGGGGGAGGGGGAGGCCGTGGCCGCCACAGCGCTGCCGTCATCGGGAGGGCCGGCACCGGAGGATGCGGGGTGCGACACCGAGGACCTCGTGTTCGTCCACGACGCGTTCCGTCGCCTCTACAGCGTCATGCCCACCGGCATCCGCCGGACACCGCCGGGCGATCCGAAGCGCGTCGCGGCGGTCGCACGCGGCGTCGCGATGGTGGGGGACGCCCTGCACCACCATCACCACCTCGAGGACGAGTACTACTGGGGGCCGATGGAGACGCGGCGCCCGGCCTGCACTCCGCATGTCGAGCTCATGAAGCAGCACCACGCGCGGGTGGCGGCGCTGCTGGACGCGGCGGCGCCGCTGTCCGACGCGTGGACGACGCGGCCCGGCGTCGCGACGGCGGAGGCGTTCGCGGCACACGTCGAGGAGATCGGCGCACTGCTGCGGCTGCACCTGGCCCGCGAGGAGGAGCTCGCGCTCCCCGTCATGGGCGAGGTGTTCAGCCAGTCCGAATGGGATGCCGTCGGCGAGGAGGCGCAGAAGGCGTACGACCGGTCGCAGATCTTCCTCTTCTTCGGGATCATCCAGGACTCCCTGAGTCCGGATCGGCTGGACGCCTTCATCGCGGAGGTGCCGGCGGCGATCCGCATCCTCTATCGCCTCATCGGGCGCCGCCAGTACAAGAAGTCGCTCGAGCTCCTGTCGGCCGGCACCGCGCGACCCGGCCACTACGACGCGGAGGCGCTGCGCAGTGCGCTCTAGCGCGCTCCGCACCGTGTCCTCGGGCGCGCCCCTTTAGACTGATCGTCATGTCCGGCCACTCCAAGTGGGCGACGACCAAGCACAAGAAAGCCGTCATCGACTCTCGCCGTGCCAAGTCGTTCGCCAAGCTCATCAAGAACATCGAAGTCGCCGCCAAGCTCGGCGGCGCGGACCTCGCGGGTAACCCCACCCTCTACGACGCCATCCAGAAGGCGAAGAAGACCTCGGTCCCCAACGACAACATCGACCGCGCCGTCAAGCGCGGCGCGGGCATCGGCGGGGAGGCCGTCGAGTACACGACGATCGTGTACGAGGGCTACGGTCCCAACGGCGTCGCGCTCTTGATCGAGTGCCTCACGGACAACAAGAACCGTGCGGCCGCCGAGGTGCGCACCGCGCTGACCCGCAACGGCGGCACGCTCGCCGACCCCGGCTCGGTCGCCTACAACTTCCACCGCAAGGGCGTCATCGTCGTCTCCGGCGAGGGCACGACCGAGGACGACGTCATGCTCGCCGCCCTCGAGGCCGGCGCCGAAGAGGTCGAGCCGCACGCGCAGGGCTTCGAGGTCGTCACCGACGCCTCGGACCTCGTCTCGGTCCGCGTCGCCCTCCAGGAGGCGGGTCTGGACTACGAGTCCGCCGACGTCGAGTTCGTCCCCTCGCTCAAGGTGGAGATCGACGCCGAGACCGCGCGCAAGGTGTTCCGTCTCATCGACGCCCTCGAGGACAGCGACGACGTGCAGAACGTCTTCAGCAACTTCGACCTCACGGCCGAGGTGCAGGCCGAGCTCGAGAACGAGAGCGACGAGTGAGTCGCGGGCGCGCCTGATCGCGCCCGTCGGGGGTCGCCCGTACCGTGGGGGCGTGGCATCCACCCTTCGCGTCCTCGGCATCGACCCGGGCCTCACCCGCTGCGGTGTCGGCGTCGTCGACGTCGGGCGCGACCGGTCGGCGACCCTCGTCCACGTCGGCGTCGTGCGCTCGGACCACGAGCTCCCGATCGAGCGCCGTCTCGCGATGATCGCCGCCGGCATCCGCGAGGTGCTGGACACGCACCGTCCGGACGTCGTCGCGGTCGAGCGGGTCTTCGCGCAGCAGAACCGCAACACCGTGATGGGGACCGCGCAGGCCAGCGGCATCGCTCTTCTCCTCGCGGGGGAGTACGGACTCCCGGCCGCCACCCACACGCCGTCCGAGGTGAAGGCGGCGGTGACCGGCTACGGGTCTGCCGACAAGCGGCAGGTCCAGACGATGGTCGCGCGCGTGCTGCGCCTCGACGCGCTCCCGCAGCCCGCCGACGCGGCCGACGCCCTCGCGATCGCGCTCTGCCACGCGTGGCGCGGCGGAGCCTCGGGCACCGCCACGACGACCGCCGCGCTCACCCCCGCGCAGCGCGCGTGGGCCGACGCGGAGCGGCTCGCCCGCCGGTGACGCGTGTCGCTCGAACAAAGATGCGAACCGATGCGTAGGCTCGAGGCATGATCTCCTCGCTGCGCGGACGCGTCCTGCACCTCGATGCCGACAGCCTCGTCGTCGACGTGGGCGGCGTCGGCTTCGCGGTGGCTGTGACGCCCGCCGTGACGCGCGAGTTCCACATCGGGGACGAGATCGTGCTGCACACGAATCTCATCGTGCGCGAGGACGCCCTGTCGCTCTTCGGGTTCCAGGAGCGCGAGGAGCTCACCGTCTTCACACAGCTGCTGAGCGTTTCGGGGGTCGGTCCGAAATCGGCCCTCGGGGTGCTGTCGTCCCTGACGGTGGACCAGATCGCGGATGCCGTGACCGCTGAGGACGATGCGCCGTTCCGGCGCGTGTCGGGCATCGGCCCGAAGACCGCGAAGCTCATCGTCGTCCAGCTCGCCGGCAAGCTCCTGCCGACCGGCCGCACCGGCGGGGCGCGGGGCGCCGTGGCACCCGCGGTCGCGAGCCAGGTCATCTCCGCACTCGTCGCACTCGGCTGGAGCGAACGCGTCTGCATCGATACCGTGACCGAGGTCTCCGCGGGGGCGACGCCGGCCGAGCTGGGCTCCGTCGCCGCGTTGCTGAAGCTCTCCCTCGCCCACCTCGGACCCGCGCGGACGGAGCAGAGCGGTGTCTGAGCCGCGCGACCCGAGCCTCGCCGAGGATCTGGGGGAGCTCGCCGTCGAAGGCGCCCTCCGCCCCGCATCGCTCGCCGAGTTCATCGGACAGCACAAGGTCCGCCGCCAGCTGCAGCTGCTGCTCGACGCCGCCCGCATCCAACAGCGCCCCGCCGACCACATCCTCCTGTCCGGCCCGCCCGGGCTCGGCAAGACGACGCTCGCGATGATCGTCGCGCACGAGAGCGAACGCCCTCTGCGCCTGTCGAGCGGTCCCGCCATCCAGCACGCCGGCGACCTCGCCGCGCTGCTGTCGAGCCTCCTGCCCGGCGAAGTCCTCTTCATCGACGAGATCCACCGGATGACGCGCGCAGCCGAGGAGATGCTGTACCTCGCCATGGAGGACTTCCGGATCGACATCATGGTCGGCAAGGGTGCCGGCGCCACCAGTATCCCGCTCGACCTCGCGCCGTTCACCCTCGTCGGCGCGACGACGCGGTCGGGTCTTCTGCCGAACCCGCTCCGCGATCGCTTCGGCTTCACGGCGCACCTCGAGTACTACGACGCCGCGGAACTCGAACTGGTCGTCGAGCGCTCGGCCAGCGTGCTGTCCGTCGAGGTTCCGCCCATCGCCCGCGCCGAGATCGCCCGCCGGTCGCGGGGGACCCCGCGCATCGCCAACCGGCTGCTGCGCCGCGTGCGCGACTACGTCGTCGTCCACGGCGGGGATGCCGGCTCGGCCACCGACGCGGACGTGTCCGCCGCGCTGGACCTCTACGACGTCGATGCCATCGGCCTGGACCGGCTGGACCGCGCGGTGCTGGACGCGCTCATCCGACGCTTCCGCGGCGGGCCGGTGGGCCTGAACACCCTCGCCGTCACGGTCGGCGAGGAGGCCGAGACCATCGAGTCGGTCGTCGAGCCGTACCTCGTCCGCATCGGCCTCATGGGCCGCACGCCCCGCGGCCGCATCGCGACGCCCGACGCCTACGCCCACCTGCGCGTGCCGCGCGCGGACGAGGCGCTGAGACTCGATGACCTATAATCGCTGAAGGCTCTCGCCGCTCATCCTCTTCTCGCTGCGCCCTTGCGCCGCGCCCACCGTGAAAGGTGCCGTCATCTCCATGACATTCGCAACGACGCAGACCACCGAGCCGAGCGGGTTCGCCCTGTTCTTCCAGCAGTACGGGCTTCTGCTCATGCTGCTGGTCCTCATCGTCTTCATGTTCTGGAGCTCGCGCCGCCGCGCGGCCCGGACGAAGATCGAGCAGGAGACGAAGGCGCGCCAGATGGTCCCGGGCGTGAAGGTCCTGCTGCAGGGCGGCCTGTACGGCACGCTCGTCGAGTTCGACGGCGAAGACCTCTCCAAGCCGGCGCAGGTCGAACTGGCCCCCGGCTTCGTGGTCGAGGTGCACAGCCAGGCGATCCTCCGGGTCGTCGACCCGACCGAGGACGTGCCGGCCGAGGACGCGACGCTCGCGGACGCCCCGGCCGTCGAGACGATCGACGCAGAGCCGGCCGCTCCGGCCGCGCCGCTCGCGGGCGACAACGTCCCCGACGCGGACGACAAGCCCAAGGCCTGATCCTCCACCGCCCGCGCGCGGTGCTCGAAGAAAGCTGACCCTCCGTGGCCACACCCACCCCTGTCCGCCACGCCTGGCGCGCCCTGACCGGGCTGCTGATCGTCACCGCGGTGCTGTTCGGCATCAATGCGCTCGGCGTGCACGTGTTCCAGAAGAGCTCGTGGACCCCGGAGCTGGCGCTCGACCTGCAGGGCGGCACCCAGATCATCCTGGCGGCCCAGACGCCGGACGGCAGCACGCCGTCGACGGAGCAGATGGAGCAGGCGGCCTCGATCATCCGTCAGCGCGTCGACGCGTCCGGAGTCGGCGAGGCTGACATCACGACGCAGGCGGGCAACCAGATCGTCGTGCAGATCCCCGGTCAGGCCGACGAGGAGACCCGCAATCGCATCGAGGCGTCCGCGCAGCTGCAGCTGCGCGCCGTCCTCTACACCGGGGCCGCCGCCACGAGCTATGTCGGGGAGGACGGCAACGAGACGCCGTATCCGAGCCCGGACCCGACCCTCGCCGCGACACCGACCGCCGTGCCGACCAACGGCAGCGACCCGAGCTGGGTCACCGACCGCCTGTTCGCGGAGTTCCTCGCGTACGACTGCGCGGCGGAGACCAACGACCCGGCCAACGAGCCCGCCGACCAGCCGCTCATCACGTGCGGACCGACCGGAACCGACAAGTACATCCTCGGTCCCGTCGAGCTCGACGGCTCGTCGATCTCCAACGCGACGTTCGGCGTCGTGCAGCAGAACGGTCAGTGGGCGGTCAACCTCGTCTTCGACGGCGAGGGCACCGAGATCTTCGGCCAGATCAGCCAGCGTCTGTACGGCCTGGACTCGCCGCAGAACCAGTTCGCCTTCGTGCTCGACGGCATCGTGCTGTCCGCACCCTCCATGAACGGCGTCATCCTCGACGGGAAGCCGCAGATCACGGGCAGCTTCACGCAGGAATCATCCAAGACGCTCGCCGACCAACTCAAGTACGGTGCGCTGCCGCTGAGCTTCGAGGTGCAGAGCAGCAACTCCATCTCCGCGACCCTCGGCTCCCAGCAGCTGCAGATCGGCCTCATCGCCGGTCTCATAGGCCTCGCGCTCGTCGCCATCTACTCGCTGATCGTCTACCGCGCGCTCGGGTTCGTCATCATCGCGTCGCTCGCGGTCATGGGTGTCCTCACCTACATCGCGCTGTGCATCCTCGCCTGGCGCATGGGCTTCCGGCTCTCGCTCGCCGGCGTCGCGGGCCTCATCGTGACGATCGGCTTCACGGCCGACTCGTTCATCGTGTACTTCGAGCGCATCCGCGACGAGCTGCGCGACGGCAAGTCGATCACGGGCGCCGTCGAGGACGGCTGGGGGCGCGCCAAGCGCACCATCTACATCTCGAAGTCGATCAACGTCCTGGCCGCCGTCGTGCTCTACATCCTCGCCGACGCCACCGTGAAGGGCTTCGCGTTCACCCTCGGACTCACGACGGTCATCGACATCGCGATCTTCATCCTCTTCACACATCCCGTCATGCAGCTGCTCGCGCGCACACGGTTCTTCGGCAGCGGTCACCCGCTGTCCGGTCTCGACCCGGAGGCGCTCGGTGCGGTGTACCGCGGCCGTGCGCAGTTCCGAGCGCCCGCCGCCGCCGCTTCGGCGAAGGGAGCCGCCCGGCGCACCGGTCGTTCGCGGGGCGAAGCCGAGCGTCGCCAGACCATCGCCGAGCGCAAGCAGGCCGAACTCGGCACCAGTAGCCGCGGGACGACGGAGGGGGACCGCTGATGCGCTCCATGAACGATCTCGGCAACGACCTCTACACCGGCAAGACGTCCTTCCCGTTCGTCGGCAAGCGGCGCCTGTGGTTCATCATCGCGGCCGTCCTGGTCATCGGCGCGGCCCTCGTCCCGCTCCTGCGCCCCATCCAGTTCTCCATCGAGTTCACCGGCGGCTCGCAGTTCACCGTCAGCAACGTGGCGTCCCCCGATCAGACCGCCGCGACCGCGGCCGTCCAGACGGTCGTCGACGGCGCCGCGACGAAGGTCACGACGATCGGCGAAGACACGATCCGCGTGCAGACCGACCAGATGACGGATGCCGAGACCCGCGATGTGACGACGGCCCTCGCCGAGGCCTTCGACGTGTCGACGGACGACGTGAGCTCGTCCTTCATCGGTCCCAGCTGGGGCGCCGACGTGACGCGGCAGTCGCTGTGGGGCCTCGCGATCTTCCTCGCCCTGACCTTCCTGATCCTGGCGATCTACTTCCGCACCTGGAAGATGTCTGTCGCGGCCATCATCGGTCTCGTCGACGTGCTCGTGATCACGGTGGGCGTCTACGCGCTCTTCGGCTTCGAGATCTCGCCGGCGGCGGTGATCGGGTTCCTGACGATCCTCTCCTACTCGCTGTACGACACCACGGTCGTGTTCGACAAGATCCGCGAGAATACGCAGGAGGACGGTGAGGGCTCCGCCCGCACGTTCGCCGAATCGGTGAACCTCGCCGTCAACCAGACCCTCATCCGGTCGATCAACACGACGGTCGTCGCGGCGCTGCCCACGGGCGCGATCCTCTTCATCGGCGCCCTGTGGCTCGGCGCGCAGACGCTCACCGACATCTCGCTGTCGATCTTCGTCGGAACGATCGTCGCGGCCTACTCGACGCTGTTCGTTGCCGCGCCGCTGTACTCGCTGCTGCGTGAGGGCGAGTCGGGCCTGAAGACGCGCGACGCGCGCCTCATCGAGTCGCGCGAGCGCGCACTCGCGTCCGCGTGAATCTGCGGCGTTCCGGGCGGGCGTAGAATCGAGGCGTGCGTCACGGAGCGTTCCGTGAGGCACGAGCAACCTGCACAGGCGGTCCACAGGCGGAGGTGAGCGGATGGCGGAGCCCGTTCCTGCGTCCACGCAGACGCCCGGACAGAGCTCCTCGCTGCGCCGCCTCGTTCCCCGTATCTTCTCCCGCGCTCCCTCGCGCGACGGCGTCGAACTGCTCGTCCGCACGGTGCGCACGCACCACCCCAAGGGCGACCTCTCGATCATCGACCGTGCCTACAAGGTCGCCGCGCGCGCACACGCGACCCAGAAGCGCCAGAGCGGCGAGCCGTACATCACGCATCCGCTCGCGGTCGCACAGATCCTCGCCGAGCTCGGGCTGGGGCCGCGGGCCATCGCCGCGGCGCTGCTGCACGACACCGTCGAAGACACCGACTACCGCCTCGACCAGCTGACCGCCGACTTCGGCGACGAGGTCGCGATGCTCGTGGACGGCGTCACGAAGCTCGACAAGGTCAAGTACGGCGACGCGACCCAGGCCGAGACGGTCCGCAAGATGATCGTCGCGATGTCGAAGGACATCCGCGTCCTGCTGATCAAGCTCGCCGACCGCCTGCACAATGCGCGCACCTGGGGCTTCGTGCCGCCGGAGAAGGCGGCGCGCAAGGCCACCGAGACACTCGAGATCTACGCACCGCTGGCCCACCGACTCGGCATCCAGGCCATCAAGAGCGAGCTCGAGGACCTCTCCTTCGCCGTGCTGCACTCGAAGCTGTACGCCGAGATCGACAGCCTCGTCAAGCAGCGGACACCGCAGCGCGAGCAGTACGTCCACACCGTGATCGAGGCCGTCGAGGCGGACCTCCGCGAACTGCGCATCCGAGGCCGCGTCATGGGACGCCCGAAGCAGCTGTACTCGGTGTACCAGAAGATGGTCGTGCGCGGCCGCGAGTTCGACGACATCTACGACCTCATCGGCATCCGCGTGCTCGTGAACTCCGTCCGCGACTGCTACGCCGTCCTCGGTGCCATCCATGCGCGGTGGACGCCGCTGCCCGGCCGGTTCAAGGACTACATCGCGACCCCGAAGTTCAACCTCTACCAGTCGCTGCACACGACCGTCATCGGTCCAGGCGGCCGCACGGTCGAGATCCAGATCCGCACGAACGAGATGCACCAGCAGGCCGAGTACGGTGTCGCGGCGCACTGGAAGTACAAGGAGCGCGTCAACGGCGGCAAGACGGACTCGAAGTCCGAGAACGCCGACATGGCCTGGCTCGCGCACATCTCCGACTGGCAGGCCGAGACGGCCGACCCGGGGGAGTTCCTCGACTCGCTGCGGTTCGAGATCGGCGCCAAGGAGGTCTACGTCTTCACTCCGAAGGGGCGGGTGATCGGCCTTCCCGCCGGTGCGACCCCCGTCGACTTCGCCTACGCCGTGCACACCGAGGTCGGTCACCGCACGATGGGCTCTAAGGTCAACGGCCGGCTCGTGCCGCTGGAGTCGGAGCTGCAGAGCGGCGACGTCGTGGAGGTCTTCACCTCGAAGAATCCCGACGCCGGCCCCAGCCAGGACTGGCTGAGCTTCGTCAAGAGCACACGCGCGCGCAACAAGATCCGCGGCTGGTTCACGAAGGAGCGGCGCGAAGAGGCCATCGAGCAGGGTAAGGACGCCATCGCCCGTGCCATGCGCCGGCAGAACATGCCGCTGCAGCGCCTCATGAACCAGGACTCGTTCTCCGAGGTCGCCCACCAGCTGCGCTACGAGGACGTCACCGCCCTGTACGCGGCCGTGGGCGAGGGCCACGTCTCGACGCAGTCGGTCATCGAGAAGGTCACGGCCCTCATCGGCGCCGAGGAGGACACCTCGACGGGCGCGGTCGACCTCCCCGCCACCGGCCGCGCACGCGCCCCGCGAGGGGGCGACTCCGGCGTGCTCGTGCGCGGCGCCGGCGACATCCTCGTGAAGCTCGCGAAGTGCTGCACGCCCGTCCCGGGCGATGCCATCGTCGGCTTCGTGACCCGCGGCAGCGGCGTGTCGGTGCACCGCGCCGACTGCACGAACGTCAAGTCCCTGACGGCCGACGCCGAGCGGATGATCGAGGTCGAGTGGGCCCCGACGAGCAAGAGCGTGTTCCTCGTGCAGATCCAGGTCGAGGCGCTGGACCGCGCCGGACTCCTCAGCGACGTGACGCGGGTGCTGAGCGAACACCACGTCAACATCCTGTCGGCGACCGTGTCGACCACGAACGACCGTCTCGCGCTGAGCCGATTCGTCTTCGAGATGGGCGACACCGTGCACCTGGACCGCGTGCTCAACGCCGTCCGGCGCATCGACGCCGTCTACGACGTGTACCGCGTCACGTCCTCCTGAGGGGTCGTGATCCGTTCGCGCAGGTAGGCGAGCGCGGGACGCTTGAAGTGCACCGGCCCGGAGCACTCGAGCCAGGCCACCGCGCCGGGAACGAGAGCCGGCTGCCACGCGCACAGTGCGTCGACCGCTGACGGATCGGCATCCGGTCGGCCGACGAGATCACGCACGAGATCGACGAGTGTCCGGACCGGAGTCGTGACGGCCACGCCGGAGATCATCATGACGTCGGGCGGCGGCAGCTGGAGGTCGCGGTAGTCGAGACGTGCGTCGATGACCGCCGCGATGCGGCGCGCGGAGCGGCGCTGCACGCAGTGCCGCATCGGCGGGTCGGCGACGGCGCCGTGCACCCACGCCGCCGACACCCGGGTGACCGCGACGGTGTCACCCACCAGTGCGCGCAGGGCGCCGGCGCGGAGCTCGCGCGTCTCGACGGCGTCGGCGGGCATGAACGCCTCGCCGATCTCGACGAGGTCACCGTCCAGGCGCGCCGCCGTCAGTTCGGCCGTCGAAAGCCGATCGCCCGCGTAGTAGAGGAACGGCCACATCACGGCAGTGTGCCGGATGAGGACGGCCCGAGGCCGCCCCGCGCCCCGACCTGTGGAGAGGTCGCGGCGCGCAGGTCGGGGGAGGAGACGGTGGGTGTCAGCCGCCGAGGGCGGAGAGCCACGCCTTGCGCGCCGCGAGGGCGTCCTCGGCCGCCGCGATCGCGCGCTTGTCCTTCGTCTTCTCGGCCGCGGCGACATCCGCCTCGAGCTTCGCGATCGCGTCGCGGAGCTGCTGCGTCATGTCGTTCTGGCGCGCCTTGGTCTCCGGGTTGTTGTTCTTCCACTCGGCGTCTTCGCGTGCCTTGACGCCCTGCTCGATCTTGCGCAGCTCGTCGTCCAGGCTCCGCTCCGCCTCCCGCGGGAAGATGCGGCCGATGTCGTCCCACCGGCGCTGGATGGCCGTCAGGAGCGAGCGCGCCTTGGCGGCGTCCTTCTCCTTGGGGACCGCGGCGGCCTCGGTCAGGAGAGCGCGCTTGGCGTCGATCTTCTCCTTGGACTCCTCGGCATCCGCCTGCTCGCGCTCGGCTCGCGCACCGTACAGAGCGTCACCGGCGGCCTTGAACCGCGCCCACAGGGCGTCGTCGGCCTTCTTGCCGGCGCGGCCGGAGTTCTTCCACTCGTCCAGGAGCGACCGGTAGGCGGTGATGCCGTCCTCGCCCTTGCTGGCGAGGGCCTCGGCCTTCTCGACGAGGCGCGACTTCGCGTCGCGTGCCGACTTGTGCTGCTCGTCGAGGCCCGCGTAGAACTCGCGACGGTGCTTGTCGACCACGGCGCGCGCGTCGCGGAATCGCTTCCACAGCTGCTGCCCCGCCGCCTTCGGCAGACGGGGGCCGGTGGCCTGGTGTGCCTGCCAGCGCTCGAAGAGCGCGGTGACGTCGGCCGTCACCTGCTTCCACTGGATCGACTTGGGGTCGCGCCCGGCGATCTCCTCGATCGACTCGACCAGCTGCGTGCGCTCGACGATCGCGGCGTCCACGGCGGCGCGCTGCGCCTGCTGCTCCTCGGCGGTCGCCTCGGAGAGCGTCGACTCCAGGGTGTCCAGGCGCGCTTCCAGGGCAGCCAGGTCGCCGACCGCCATCGCGCCCGTCACGCGCTCGCGCACGGTCTTGGCCGTCGACCGAAGATCGGATGCCGACGCGCCGCCGCGACGGTGACGCACCTCGAGGAGGCTCACCTCGCTGACGAGATCGGCGTACTTGCGCTGGAAGTAGGCGAGCGCCTCGTCGGGCGTGCCGTCGGGATACTGGCCCACGACGCGCCACTCGTCGCCCTCGCGCACCGAGACCGTGCCGTCCTCGTCGACGCGACCCCAGTCCGCGGCGTCGGCCACGGGCTCGGAGGCGACGACCGGCTGCGCGGTGGGCTTGACGGGCATGGCCGGCTTGGCGGGCTTGCCCGGCAGCGGGAAACGGCCCGGAGTCGGCTTGGCCGGGACAGGGGCGGGGGATGCCGCGGGCTCGGACTCCGCGGCGGGTTCGGCGTCAACGGCAGGCTCGGCGTCAACGGCAGGCTCGGCGTCCACCGCAGGCTCGGCGTCCACCGCAGGCTCGGCGTCCACCGCAGGCTCGGCGTCCACCGCAGGCTCGGCATCCACGGCCGGCTCGGCGTCCACGGTCGGCTCAGCGTCGACGGCAGGCTCAGCGTCGACGGCAGGTTCGGGGTCAGCGTCCAGCTCGGCGGCGGGAAGGTCCTCGGCGGAGGAGGGCTCGACGGTCTCCGCAGACTCGGGAGCGGTCGGCTCCGAGTCCTCGGCGGCGTTGTCGGCGGGCTCGGGATGTGTGGCGGAAGTCACAGGATGCACCTCGTCGCGGCATACGCCGCATGGGGGTTCGGTCGGCTCACAGCCTAGTACGGCGGAACTCAGGGTGTGGGCGAGGGGGACGGCGTCGAGGTCGCGGTGGGCGTGGGCGACGGGGTCACGGCCGTGGTCGGCGTCGGTGTCGCGGACGGCGAGGGCACGGGTGCGGGGGTGCCGGGGCCGAGCGTGTAGTACGCCAGCTGCCCGCCGACGACGGCGAGGATGAGCGCGCCCCCCGCGATGCCCGCGATGAGGTTGTCGCGGCGCCGACGCCGCTGCAGGCCCTGGTGGTACTCCTGGCGCGCGAGATACAGCCGCGCGCGCTCCTTCGCCGCGCGGTCGCCCTTCTTGCCTGCACCGCTCGCCACGTGGCCTCCCTCACCGCCGGTCTGCACCGGGCGCGGGCAAGCCTATGGTGCGCGCGCGGCGGCGGCCAAACGCGCCGCGGTCGGTGGGCGCGACTAGCCTTGACGAGTGACCACTCCCGCCGCGCTCTTCCAGGGGCAGACGCCTCTCGCGGTGCGGATGCGACCCATCTCGCTCGACGAGGTCGCCGGTCAGGCGCACCTCCTGCGGCCCGGCTCGCCGCTCGTCGCGCTCGCGAACCCCGACGCCACGGCGTCGCGTGCCGTGTCCGTCATCCTGTGGGGCCCACCCGGCACCGGGAAGACGACGCTCGCGCAGGCGATCGCGCGCACCTCGGGACGGCGCTTCGTCGAACTGTCCGCCGTGACGGCGGGCGTGAAGGACGTCCGCGAGGTGATGCAGGAGGCGATGACCCAGCGCGACCTGTACGGCCACTCCACGATCCTCTTCCTCGATGAGATCCACCGGTTCACGAAGGCGCAGCAGGATGCGCTGCTCCCCGGCGTCGAGAACGGCTGGGTCATCCTCATCGCCGCCACCACGGAGAACCCGTCGTTCTCGGTCATCTCGCCGCTGCTGTCGCGCTCCCTGCTGCTGACCCTGCAGACGCTCACCGACGCGGACCTCGGCGTCCTCATCGATCGAGCCGTCGCCGACGCGCGCGGACTCGCCGGCGCCGTCGAGCTCGCCCCGGAGGCGCGGGCGGCCCTCATCCAGCTGGCATCCGGAGACGCCCGGCGCGCTCTCACGGCGCTGGAGGCGGCCGCATCCATGCCGGAGGGCGACGCCGCCGTCATCACCGCCGAGCACGTCGCGCAGGCGGTCGACCGCGCGCTGCTGCGCTACGACCGGCAGGGCGACGAGCACTACGACGTCATCAGCGCGTTCATCAAGTCCATCCGGGGGTCCGACGTCGATGCCGCGATGCACTACCTGGCCCGCATGATCGAGGCGGGGGAGGACCCGCGCTTCATCGCGCGCCGGCTCGTCATCTCCGCCGCCGAGGACATCGGCCTCGCCGATCCGCAGGCGCTGCAGATCGCGGTCGCGGCCGCCGACGCGGTCGCCTTCATCGGGATGCCGGAGGGACGCATCCCGCTCGCCGAGGCGACGGCGTACCTGGCGACCACGGCGAAGTCCAACGCCTCCTACAACGCCATCAACGCCGCGATCGCCGACGTGCGCGCCGGCGGCTTCGGCCGCGTTCCGACACACCTGCGCGACGCGCACTATCCGGGCGCGAAGCGGCTCGGGCACGGCAAGGGCTATGTCTATCCGCACGACCTCGACGTCGGCGTCGCCACCCAGCAGTACCTTCCCGACGAGCTGCAGGGCAGGCGCTACTACGAGCCGACCGGTCGGGGCGTCGAGCGCGACATCTCCGCGCGGCTGGAGAAGATCCGCAAGATCCTGGGCGACGACCGGTGACCGTGCGGGAGCTGCTCGAGGAGACCGGCGACCGTCCGGGTGCGGTCTTCCACGTGGGGGCGGAGTGGGCGGCCGCCGACTCCCGGCGTCGCAAGGACATCCTCATCGCCGCGGACTGCGTCCGCGTCGCCGAGCCGCAGTGGGAGGCCGGGGAGACGGGCCGGGTGCGGGAGATCCCGCGCGCCGAGCCCCTCGCCCACCTCATGTCCGGTGACCTCAGCGACGCCGGTGCCGCGCTGCGCGGCCTGCACACCGTCGCCCGGGCGGACGACCTCGCGACACCGCTCGCACCCCTGCACGGGGCGGTGCGGGAGTTGCTCGCACCGTGGGCCGTCCGATGACGCCGCCCGTCGATTGGGACGAGCGCGTCGCCGCGTTCTGGGAGCAGGCGGACGATGCCGACCCGGATGCCGCCATCGCCGCGATGCGCGCACTCATCGCCGACCGTCCGGCGGACGATCCGACGGCGCTGTACGAGTGGGCCTCGGTGCACGACTTCCTCGGCCGCGAGGCCGACGCCGTCCCGCTGTACCGCCGTGCGCTCGATCGCGGTCTCGCGGGGGCACGTCGGTCGCAGGCCGTCATCCAGCTGGCCAGCTCGCTTCGCAACGTCGGCGAGGTCGACGAGGCGACGGCCCTGCTGGAAGGCGTGCCGGCGACCGACCCGCTCCACGCATCGGCCCGCGCATTCCTCGCCCTCGCGCTGCACGACGCCGGACGGCACTCCGATGCGCTCCGCACCGCTCTGGACACCCTTGCGCCGCACCTCCCGGCGTACCGGCGTTCGATCTCCGACTACGCCGCCGAGCTCGGCTGAGCGGGCCCGGTTTGGATGCCGGGCGCCAGCCGCCCGGCATCCCCCCGCCCCCGCCCCGTCGCCCATGTCACACCACCTGCGGGCTGCGGGCCGGCCGACCCGCGCCTCGTGTGACACCCGCGCGCGGCGTGTCACACCTCTCGTGCGTGCACCCCGCGCGAAGCCGCAGGACGTGTGACAAGGCCGCCTAACATGAAGCCCCGCGCGGGCCGCGCACACGCGCGGGCCGCGGCCGCGGGGCGGGAGAGCCCGGTCTGTTAGACTTGAGCGGCTTGAAACCGAGTTTTCGGGCATCCCCTCTCCTCTGGAACACCATTCGGCATGCCCCGGCGTGCTGTCCGAACCGGGCGAGGAGAGGCGATACGTCCGTGAGTCGCGAAAGACGCGGCCACGTCTACGGAAGGAACACTTCGTGGCAACGAAGTCCCAGGACCGCCGCAAGGTGCGTCTGTCGCGTGCCCTCGGCATCGCGCTGACCCCCAAGGCAGCCAAGTACCTCGAGAAGCGCCCCTACGCTCCCGGCGAGCACGGTCGCACCAAGCGCAAGCAGGACAGCGACTACGCCGTCCGTCTGCGCGAGAAGCAGCGTCTGCGCGAGCAGTACGGCATCCGCGAGAAGCAGATGCGGAACACGTTCAACGAAGCCCGCCGCAAGGACGGCCTGACCGGTGAGAACCTGGTCGAGCTGCTCGAGATGCGTCTCGACGCCCTCGTCGTCCGCTCCGGCTTCGCCCGCACCACGGCGCAGGCCCGCCAGCTCGTCGTGCACCGTCACATCCTCGTCGACGGCCAGCTCGTCGACCGCCCGTCGTTCCGCGTGAAGCCGGGCCAGCTCGTCCACGTCAAGGACAAGAGCGAATCGCTCGAGCCCTTCCAGGTCGCAGCCGCCGGCGGTCACGCCGACGTCCTGCCCCCGGTCCCGGCTTACCTCGAGGTCGAGCTCGACAAGCTGCAGGCGCGCCTCGTGCGTCGCCCGAAGCGCGCCGAAGTGCCCGTCACGTGTGACGTGCAGCTCGTCGTCGAGTACTACGCCGCGCGCTGACACATCAGCACGCACACGAAGGGCGCCGGGGTCACCCCGGCGCCCTTCGTCGTTTGCGCCTAACATGGAACCCATGAAGAACGCGCTGTGGTTCCTGCTGGGCATCACCGGCGGCTTCGTGGCCGCACACCTCGTCAACAAGGACCCGCGTGGCCACGAGGTCCTCGCCGAGGTCGACGCCCGCATCTCCGAGTTCACGGAGCGCATCGGCGACGCCTACCGCGCGCAGGAGGCCAAGATCGAAGGCCTCGTCGCCGACGCGAAGGACGCCGCGTCCCACGTCGTCGACGCCGCGCAGAAGGCTGCATCGGCAGCCGCCGACGACGTCGCGGATGCCGCGGCCGAGGCCGTCGAGGCGTCCAAGGACGCCGCCGCCAAGCTCACCGACTGACCCGCGTCACCGCGGCGCCCCGTACGGGTGCGCCGCGTCCGCATGCTCTCCCGAGGGACCCACTCCATGAAGACCGCTGAGATCGCCCAGCGCTACCTGTCGTACTTCGAGAAGAACGACCACGTCATCGTGCCGTCGGCATCCCTCGTGAGCCCCGACCCCTCCGTCCTGTTCACGATCGCGGGCATGGTCCCGTTCATCCCGTACCTCAACGGCACCGTCCCGCCGCCCTACCTCCGCGCCGCGGACAACCAGAAGTGCATCCGCACGAACGACATCGAAGAGGTCGGCAAGACCGCTCGGCACGGCACGTTCTTCCAGATGCTCGGCAACTGGTCGTTCGGCGACTACTTCAAGGAGGAGGCGATCGGCTACGCGTGGGAGCTCCTGACCTCCGCGCGCGCCGACGGCGGCCTCGGCTTCGCCGAGCGCGACCTCTGGGTCACCGTCTACGAGACCGACGACGAGGCCGCCGCACTGTGGCAGAAGGTCGCGGGGCTCCCCGAGCACCGCATCCAGCGTCTCGGGCGCGAGGACAACTACTGGTCCACCGGGCAGCCGGGCCCCGCCGGCCCGTGCTCGGAGATCTACTTCGACCGGGGGCCGAAGTACGGCCAGGACGGCGGACCCGCCGTCGACGACAACCGGTTCACCGAGATCTGGAACCTCGTGTTCATGCAGGACGCGATCGCGAACGTCCGCTCCAAGGTCGACTTCGACATCGTGGGTGAGCTCCCCAACAAGAACATCGACACCGGCATGGGCCTGGAGCGCGTCGCGTTCATCACGCAGGGCGTCGACAACATGTACGAGACCGACCAGGTGCGCCCGGTCCTCGACCGCGCCGTCGAGCTGTCCGGCCGCCGGTACGGCGCCGACCACGGCGACGACGTGCGCTTCCGCGTCATCGCCGACCACATCCGCTCGTCCCTCATGCTCCTCTCCGACGGCGTCACGCCGTCCAACGAGGGCAGGGGGTACATCCTCCGCCGCCTCATGCGCCGCTCCGTGCGCGCCATGCGCCTGCTCGGCGTCGACGCCCCGACCTTCCCGGAGCTCTTCGCCGCGTCGCGTGACGCGATGAAGGCCGCCTATCCCGAGGTCGAGACCGACTGGCACCGCATCTCGCAGTACGCCGTCGCCGAGGAGGAGACGTTCCTGCGGACCCTCGCGGCCGGCTCGACGATCCTCGACCTCGCCGTCGAGGACACCAAGCGCTCCGGGGGCGACTCGCTCGCCGGCTCCGAGGCCTTCCTCCTGCACGACACGTACGGCTTCCCCATCGACCTCACCCTCGAGGTCGCCGAGGAGGCGGGGATCTCCGTCGACCGCGACGCGTTCGACGCGCTCATGCTGGAGCAGCGCACGCGCGCGAAGGCGGATGCCAAGTCCCGGCGCCGCGCCCTCGCCGACCTCAGCGTCTACAGCGCCCTCCGCGCGAAGGGCGAGACGGTCTTCACCGGCTACAGCGACCTGGAGACCGAGTCCACGGTGCTCGGCCTGCTCGTCGACGGCCAGCCGGTCGATCGCGCCGCGCAGGGGCAGATCGCCGAGGTCATCCTCGCGGAGACCGCGCTGTACGCCGAGTCCGGCGGCCAGGTCGCCGACAAGGGCGTCATCGTCGGCCCCGGGTTCGAGCTCGAGGTCATCGACGTGCAGAAGCCGGTGCCGGGACTCGTGAGCCACACCGTCGAGGTGACGACGGGTGAGGTCGGGGTCGGCCAGCCCGCGACGACCGTCGTGGATGCCGTGAACCGCCGCGCCGCGCGTCAGGCGCACTCCGCGACGCACCTCGTGCACGCGGCGCTGCGCGACACGCTCGGCAGGTCCGCGACGCAGGCCGGCTCGCTCAACCGCGCCGGATACATGCGCTTCGACTTCACGTGGGGCCAGGCGCTCTCCGAGGCGACCCGCACGGAGATCGAGGAGATCGCCAACAACGCCGTCCGGGACAACCTCGAGGTGACGACCCGCGTCCTCCCGCTCGCGGAGGCGAAGGAGCTCGGGGCCATGGCCCTCTTCGGCGAGAAGTACGGCCAGACCGTGCGCATGGTCGACATCGGCGGCCCCTGGTCGCGCGAGCTGTGCGCCGGCACGCACGTGTCCACGAGCGCCGAGGTCGGTCTCATCAACCTCGTCGGCGAGTCGTCGGTCGGCGCCTCCAACCGCCGCGTCGAAGCCCTCGTCGGACTCGACGCGTTCCGCGAGCTCGCGGCCGAGCGCGCCATCGTCTCCCAGCTGACCTCCTCGCTGAAGACGCCCCGCGACCAGATCCCCGCCCGCATCGCGGAGCTGACCGCGAACCTCAAGGCCGCCGAGAAGAAGATCGCCCAGTTCGAGGCGAAGGCCCTGGGCGAGCGGCTCCCCGCACTCCTGGAGACGGTCCAGCGCGCCGGCGCGCATCGCGTCGTCGCGCAGTCGCTCGGCGCCGTGGCCTCCGCGGACGACGTGCGCGGCCTCGCGCTGCAGCTGCGCGAGCGGCTCGGCTCCGATGCGGCCGTCGTCGCCCTCGGCGCGGATGTCGGCGGGCGTCCCGTCGTCATCGTCGCGACCAACGACGCCGCACGAGACGCCGGCGCCAAGGCGGGAGCCCTCGCGAAGACGGCGTCCGCGACGCTCGGCGGGGGCGGCGGCGGCCGCGACGACCTGGCGCAGGGCGGCGGCACCGACGTGTCGGCGCTGCCGGTCGCGCTCGCGGCGATCGTCACGGCGCTGGAGTCGGCGACCGCGTGAGCGGGTTCCGTCGCGGAGTCCGACTCGGCGTCGACGTCGGGACGGCCCGCGTGGGCGTCGCGCGATGCGACCGCGACGGCCTCCTGGCCGTCCCCGTCGAGACCGTCCCCCGCACCGACGCCGCCGCGGCCCGCGTCGCGGAGCTCGCGGCGGAGTACGACGCGTTCGAGATCCTCCTCGGCCTGCCCATTAGCCTGGGCGGCAGGGAGACCTCCTCGACCGCCGACGCACGCGCCTTCGCCGCGGCCGTCGGGGCGGCGTCCGGCCTGCCGATCCGGCTCGTCGACGAGCGTCTCAGCACGGTGTCGGCGCACGCGGCGCTGCGGGACTCTGGGAGAACACAGAAGTCGTCTCGTAGGATTGTCGACCAAGTCGCGGCGGTCGTCCTGCTCCAGCAGGCGATCGACGTCGAGAAGAGCACCGGCAACCCGGCCGGCACGCCATTGCCTGATCCGCAGGAGTTCGTCTGATGCCCGACACACCGTCGAACGACGATCAGTTCGCGGACCTCTTCAGCAAGCTGCCGACCCCGACCGAACGCGGGGGCGTGCACCCGGAGTCCGAGCCGCCGACGTCCGCCGGCGCGCCGTCCGCCCCGCTCAGCCGCCGCGCCGCCCGACAGGCCGCGACCACCGGAACGACGCCCACGGTGTCGAGCTCGCCGTCCGGGGCGCCCCTCGCCGCGTCCGCGGGTCCGGTCAGCGCACCGACCGCACCCGTCGCAACGGGCGCCGCGACCGCCGACTCCGGCGTCGCCGAGACGTCGCGCTCCACGATGACCATCGACGCGCTGTTCACCGATGAGACGCACCCCGGGGAGAAGCACCTCGTCGATGAGCGTCACGAGCGCGACCGCCGCAAGGGCCGCATCGCGGGGTGGGTGATCCTGCTCGTCGTCCTCGCGATCGTCGGCGGCATCGCCGCCGGTGGCCTGTGGGTCTGGAACACGTATGAGGAGCCCATCCGCGATCTGTTCGGGTGGAGCGAGCCGAAGGACTACGAGGCCGGAATGGCCGAGGGGGAGGCGCTCGTGACGATCGTCTCGGGCGACACCGGCGCCACGATCTCCGAGCACCTCTACGAGGCCGGGGTCACGAAGACCTCCGGCGCGTTCTACGACCACCTCATCTCGACGGGCCAGAACCCGACGTTCGTGCCCGGGGTGTTCACGCTGCAGCAGCAGATGACCTCCGCGGCGGCCCTCGAGGCCCTCATGGATCCCGCCAACAAGCAGGAGAACACCGCGCAGCTGCGGGAGGGCCTCACGGTCGAGAACACGCTGCCCCTCCTGGCGGACGGCATCGGCCTCCCCATCGAGGACTTCCAGGCCGCGGTCGCCGATCCGTCGGACTACGGCGTGGACGCGGACAGCCTGGAGGGCTGGCTCTTCCCGGCCACCTACACGTTCGATCCGGGCGTGACGGCGGAGGAGGTCATCCAGGCCCTCGTCGACAAGACGGTCAGCGTGCTGGACACCGTCGGCGTGCCCGCGGACCGCCGGGGCGAGATCCTCACGATCGCGTCGATCATCGAACGGGAGGCGCGCTTCGAGGACGACTTCTACAAGGTCTCGCGCGTCATCCAGAACCGTCTGGACGAAGGCAACGACGAGACCTACGGCAAGCTGCAGATGGACTCGACGGCGCAGTACGGCTACGGCGAGATGCACGACGGCACCGTCAGCTCGTCGCAGGAGGCCCTCGAGGACGACAACCCGTGGAACACGTACGTGCACGCGGGGCTGCCGGTCGGTCCGATCGCGAACCCCGGAGAGCTCGCGATCGATGCGGCGCTGAATCCCGTCGACGGGCCGTGGCTGTACTTCGTGACCGTGAACCTCGACACCGGCGAGACCGAGTTCACCGAGACGTACGCCGAGCACCAGCAGGCCATCGAGAAGTGGACCGCGTGGTGCGAGGACAACCCGGACTCGGGCTGCTGAGCGGTGGCGGACGCCGCGCTGGAGGTCTGGGGCGACCCGATCGAGCACAGCCTTTCGCCGGCGCTGCACGCGGCGGCGTACCGGCAACTCGGCTGGGACTGGACCTACGGCCGGCGTCGGGTGACGGAGGCCGCGTTCCCCGGCGAGCTCGCCGCATCCGCCCCCGCGCTGCGCGGACTGTCGCTCACGATGCCGCTCAAGGCGGCCGCGTTCGCGGCCGCCGCGACCCGCGATGAGCGCGCCGCGCTGACCGGCGCCGTCAACACGCTGCTCCTGACCGGCGCCGCGCCGCGCGGCTTCAACACCGACGTCGGCGGCATCGTCCGCTCGCTCGCCGAGGAGGGCGTCGACGGCGTCGAGGATGCCCGCATCGTCGGCGCCGGCGCCACCGCGACCTCCGCCCTCGTCGCCCTCGCCGAGCTCGGGGCCCGCCGCGTCGAGGTGGCGGCGCGCCGCCCCGCCGCCGTCACGCCCCTGCAGGTCCTGGGTGACCGGCTGGGGATCACGGTCCTGCCGGTGCCCCTGACCGCGGATCCCTTCGCGCCGGTGCCCCTCACGATCGCGACCCTCCCCGGCGGCGCGCCGCTGGAGCCGCTCACCGCCGACGCCCTCGCCACCGGGGGTGGCCTGCTGCTGGACGTCGTCTACGGGCACTGGCCCACGGCGCTCTCGGACGCCTGGGAACGCGTCGGCGGGCGCGCCGTCAGCGGGGCGGGGATGCTGCTGCACCAGGCGGTGCTGCAGATCCGGATCTTCCGCTCCGGCGACCCCGCCGAGCCCCTGCCGGACGAGACCGCCGTCGTGGCCGTCATGCGTCGCGCGCTCGTGGGAGGATAGGGCAATGCTCCGCGTGCTCACGGCCGGCGAATCGCACGGCCCCGAACTCGTCGCCGTCATGGAGGGCCTGCCCGCGGGCGTCCCCGTCTCGCGCGCCGCCATCCAGGCCGACCTCGCTCGCCGCAAGCTGGGCTACGGCCGCGGCTCGCGGATGAAGTTCGAGGAGGACGAGCTCACGATCTCCTCCGGCGTCGTGCACGGGACGAGCATCGGCAGCCCGATCGCGCTGCGCATCGGCAACACCGAATGGCCGAAGTGGGTCGAGGTCATGAGCCCGGAACCCGTCGAGCTCACGGAGAAGTCCCGGGGCCGCGGCGCCGCGCTGACCCGCCCGCGCCCCGGCCACGCCGACCTCGTCGGCATGCAGAAGTACGGCTTCGACGAGGCCCGTCCGATCCTCGAGCGGGCCAGCGCCCGGGAGACCGCCGCACGCGTCGCGCTCGGCGCCATCGCACGCGGCTTCCTCGGCGAACTCGGCATCCGCCTCGTCAGCCACACGCTCTCCATCGGCCCCGTCCGCGTGCCGGAGGACGTCGCCGTGCCGGCGCCGGACGATGTCGACGCGCTCGACGCCGACCCGCTGCGGTGCTTCGACGCCGCCACGAGCGCGGCCATGGTCGAGGAGGTCGACGCGGCCCGCAAGGACGGCGACACCCTCGGCGGCATCGTCGAGGTGCTCGCGTACGGGCTGCCGCCCGGGCTCGGCTCGCACGTGCAGTGGGACCGACGCCTCGACGCGAAGCTTGCACATGCGCTCATGAGCATCCAGGCCATCAAGGGTGTCGAGGTCGGCGACGGCTTCGAGACCACCCGGCGCCGGGGGTCCGCGGCGCACGACGAGCTGTTCGCCACGGGCGCCGGCATCGCACGCGCGACCGACAAGGCCGGCGGCACCGAGGGCGGCATGTCCACGGGGACGGTCCTCCGCGTCCGCGCCGGGATGAAGCCGATCGCCACGGTCCCGCACGCACTCCGGACCATCGACGTCGCGACGGGTGAGGCGGCCACGGCGCACCACCAGCGCTCCGACGTCTGCGCCGTTCCCGCGGCCGGTGTCGTGGCGGAGGCGATGGTCGCCATCGTGCTGGCCGAGGTCGTCCTGGAGAAGTTCGGCGGCGACAGCGTCGCCGAGACCCGTCGGAACCTCGACGGCTACCTCGCCGCCATCCCGGACAGCCTGCACACGGCCCCGGGCAGCGACGACTCGCTCGGATGACGAGCCCCGCGATCGTCCTCATCGGTCCGATGGGCGCGGGCAAGACCAGCATCGGCAAACGGGTCGCGAAGCGGCTCGGGGTGACCTTCTACGACAGCGACGTCGCGGTCGTGCGCGCCCACGGTCCCATCGAGGCGCTGTTCAGCACGCACGGCGAGGAGCACTTCCGCGCACTCGAGCGCGCCGCCGTGCACGCGGGCCTCGCGCAGGGCGGCATCGTCGCGCTCGGCGGGGGCGCGGTGCTGCATCCCGACACCCAGGCGGAGCTCGCCGGCCACCACGTCGTGCTGCTGACGGTGTCGCCGCACACGGTGGGTTCCCGCATCCGCGGGTCGAAGCGCCCGCTGCTGCACGGCGAGGACCCCATCGCGCGCTGGCGCGAGGTCTTCGAGTCCCGACGCGAGCTCTACGAGCAGCTCGCCGACGTCACCTTCGACACGTCCACCGGCCCCCTGCAGGACGTCGTCGACGCCATCACCGACTGGGTTCAGGAGAACACATGAGCCAGACCACCGTCATCACGGTCGCCGGCGACCAGCCGTACGACATCACGATCGGGCGCAGCATCCTGCCCATGATCGGCGACGTCCTTCCCGCGGCGGCCCGCCGCGTCCTCATCGTGCACCCGCCGACGCTGTCCGCACAGGCAGAGAAGCTCCGCGCGCTGCTGGGGGAGGACCGCCAGGTGCTCCTCGCCGAGATCCCGGATGCCGAGCAGGGCAAGCGCGTCGAGGTCGCCGCGTTCTGCTGGCAGGTCATGGGGCAGGCGGACTTCACACGCACCGATGTCGTGATCGGGTTCGGCGGCGGCGCCGTCACCGACCTCGCCGGCTTCGTCGCCGCGACGTGGCTGCGCGGCGTCACGCTCGTGCAGGTTCCGACGACGGTCCTCGGCATGGTGGATGCCGCCGTCGGCGGCAAGACCGGCATCAACACGGCCGAGGGGAAGAACCTGGTCGGCGCCTTCTGGCCGCCCCGCGCCGTGGTGTGCGATCTGGAGATGCTCGACTCGCTGAGCGACAACGAACGTGTCGCGGGCTTCGCCGAGGTCGTGAAGGCCGGCTTCATCTGGTACCCGGAGATCCTCGATATCATCGAGGCGGACCCGAAGGCCGCCGTCGACCCGCACAGCGCGGCCTTCCGGCGGTGCATCGAACTCGCCATCGAGATGAAGGCGCGCGTCGTGGGGGAGGACCTCCGTGAGGCGGGTCTGCGCGAAGTCCTCAACTACGGCCACACGCTCGGTCACGCCATCGAGCACTCCGAACGGTACCGCTGGCGGCACGGCGCCGCGATCTCGGTCGGCATGGTCTTCGCCGCGGAGCTGTCCCGTCTCGCGGGCCGACTGCCCGACGCCGTCGCGCAGCGGCACCGCGACATCCTCGAGCTCCTCGGGCTGCCGACCACGTACCGCGCGGGCGCGTGGCCGTCGCTGCTCGCCACGATGCAGCGCGACAAGAAGTCCCGCGGCTCGATGCTGCGCTTCATCGTGCTCGACGACATCGCCAAGCCCACCGTGCTGCAGGCGCCGGACGAGTCGCTGCTGTTCGCGGCCTACCAGGAGGTCGCGGGGTGACGGACCCCGTCGAGGTGCGGCGCGTGCGCCTGCACGAGTGGCGGGAGGTGCGGGACCTGCGGCTGGAGGCCGTCAGCGACCCCGCCGCCTCGATCGCCTTCCTCACGACGCGGGAGGAGGAGCTCGCCCGCGACGAGGCGTTCTGGCGGCAGCGCGCGGCGGGCGCCGCACTGGGCGACACCTCGGCGCAGTTCGTCGCGATCGCGGACGGTGACTGGGTGGGGACCGCCACCGTCCTGCTCCGCGAGCGCGGCACACGGGACCACCTCGGCCGCGAGGTCGAGGCTCCCCGTGCCGACATCGTGGGCGTGTTCCTCGCCGCCGCGCACCGGGGGACCGGGATCCTCCCGCGGCTCTTCGAGTCCGCCGCGGCGTGGGCCGCCGACCACGGCGTCGACGCGCTCACCCTCGACGTCCACGTCGACAACGCCCGCGCGCAGGCGGCCTACCGCACGGCAGGGTTCGTCCCCACCGGCGTGACGTTCACGAGCGCGATCGGGCCCGAGCTCGAGATGCGCCGCGCGCTGCCGTGAGCGCGGACGGCACTAGGGTGCTGACGTGAACACCTCGCGCCGCCTCCTGCTCGTCAACGGGCCGAACCTCAATCTCCTGGGGATGCGCGAACCCGAGATCTACGGCCGAGACACCCTCGCCGACGTCGAGCGGCTCGTGTCCGAGACCGCCGGGGCGCGCGGCTTCGAGGTCCGTGCCGTGCAGAGCAACCACGAGGGCGTCCTGATCGACGCCATCCACGCCGCCCGCGAGGACTGCGCCGGCATCGTGATCAATCCGGGCGGGCTGACGCACACCTCGGTGGTCCTCCGCGACGCGCTGTCCGGGGTCGCGCTGCCGGTCGCGGAGGTGCACATCTCCAACGTCTACGAGCGGGAGGCGTTCCGGCACCACTCGTTCGTGGCCGACGTCGCCGCCGTCCACGTGATCGGCGAGGGCGTGCCCGGGTACGCGCGTGCGACGCAGCTGCTCATCGACCTGCTCTCGGGCAGTTCCGACCTCCCAGCGGTCTTCCCGTAGAATCGACTGTCGGCCCGCGCTTCGACCCCGTCAGCGCTGCGGCCCCGAATCCCACACGAACGGAAACTTCACACTCATGGCATCTACCGCAGACATCAGGAACGGCGTCGTCCTCAAGATCGACGGACAGCTCTGGAGCGTCGTGGAGTTCCAGCACGTCAAGCCCGGCAAGGGCGGCGCGTTCGTCCGCACGAAGCTGAAGAACGTCGTCTCCGGCAAGACCGTCGACCGCACCTACAACGCGGGTACCAAGATCGAGATCGAGAACGTCGACCGTCGCGACTACACGTACCTGTACAACGACGGCGACAGCTTCGTCTTCATGGATGTCGCCGACTACGACCAGCTGAGCGTCCCGGCGGCGACCGTCGGCGACGCGAAGAACTTCCTGCTCGAGAACCAGCAGGTGCAGATCGCGCTCAACAACGACAACCCGCTCTACGTCGAGCTGCCGGCATCCGTCGTCCTCGAGATCACGTACACCGAGCCGGGCCTGCAGGGCGACCGCTCGTCGGCCGGCACGAAGCCCGCGACCGTCGAGACCGGCTACGAGATCCAGGTGCCGCTGTTCCTGGAGACCGGCACCAAGGTCAAGGTCGACACGCGCACGGGCGACTACCTCGGTCGCGTGAACTGAGCATTGAGCGCCCGCAGCAAGGCGCGCAAGCGCGCCCTGGACATCCTGTACCAGTCCGACATCCGCGGTGACGACCTCGCCGTGACGCTCGCCGCGGAGGCCCAGCGCGCTGCGAGCGAGCCGTCCCGCGAGGCGTCGTGGCTGTACGCCCGCGAGATCGTCGACGGTGTCATCGACAACCGCGACGACATCGACGAGCAGATCGTCACGCACGCGCGGGACTGGAAGATCGACCGGATGCCGGCCGTCGACCGGGCGATCCTCCGCATGGCGGTGTGGGAGCTCCTGCACAACGACGATGTGCCGACCGCCGTCGCGATCGACGAGGCCGTCGAGCTCGCGAAGGAGTTCTCCACCGACGACTCGAGCTCCTTCGTCCACGGCGTCCTCGCGCGCATCGCCCGCTCCAGCTGACTCCGGGACGAAGGCCCGCCGCCATGGATGCCGCGCGCCCGACGCCGGGTGAGCCGGCAGCGTCGTGGCGCTCGCTTCTCCCGTCGCCGCCCGCGGAACCCGTCGAATCGCTCGCCCTCGGCGTCGAACTGCGCCAGCGCGAGACATCCGCGGAGGCGCATTGGGCGCCGCGCCGCATCCAAGCCGTCACGCCGCGGAGGTTCGCGCGTGACCCGCACGACCTCCTCGTGGGCCTCCGGCCGCTCATGCGCGGCGCCGGTGGCTGGATCAAGGGCGACGTCACGTGGGAATCGCTGCGACGCAGCGGACGTGGCCGACGCTGGGGCGCGGCCCAGGTGCGCTGGTTCACCGAGCTGCACGCTCTCGCGCGCGACGACCGGATCCTCGGCGGGTTCACCGACACCTCGGAGTGGCTGACCCTCGACACCATCGAGGCCTCCCTCCTGTGGGTGCACCTCGGCGCCGCGGCGGCACTCGGCATCCCGGTGGTCCCCACCCGGAAGGACCTCGACGTCGCCCTCGCGCGCGGCGCGGACGTCGACGTCGTCCTGACGCGCGAGGACGAGGGCCTCCGACTCGCACCGCGTGTCGAGATCGACGGCGCCCCCGCGGACGCGCCCACCGTGCGCCCCGTGGCCCGCAGCGGCCTGTACGCCGTCGCGCCGGACGGCGCACGCCTTCGCGTGACGCTCGCCCCCGTCCCGCTCAGCGAGACCGCGCGGGCGGTGCTCCTGTCACCGGGGCCCATCATCGTCCCCGCACAGGAGGTCGACGATTTCGTGCGCGACGCGTATCCCGCGCTCTCCCGGCACCTCACGCCGGCGCCGGAGCTCGACCTTCCGGCCCCGCCGCACACGACCCTCGTCGCCGCGGTGGCCTTCCGGCCCGGCGACACGATCGAGTACACCTTCCGCTGGGAGCGCGCGGGTGCGGGGAGCGGTGCCTACGACCCGCCCGCCGACGACACCGAGTCCGCCGCGGCCGACGCCCTCGAACGCGCCTGGGCGGACTCCGTCCCGCTCCCGTTCGCCCCGGCCGCGACGCTGCGGGGCATCGACGCCGCCGAGTTCGGCGCACGCGCCCTGCCCCTCCTCGAATCGCTCGAGGGCGTCCGCGTCGTCGTGACGGGTACCCGGCGGAGCTACCGCGAGCTCACCGACGACCCGCGGATCACCGTCTCGACCGTCGAGTCCACGGACCCGGACTGGTTCGACCTGGGCATCATCGTCGAGATCGGCGGCCGGCGCGTCCCGTTCACACCGCTGTTCACCGCCCTCGCCCTCCGCCGGAAGAAGATCCTGCTCAGCGACGGACGGTACTTCTCCCTCGCGCACCCGGCCCTGGACCGTCTCCGCGAGCTCATCGACGAAGCCGCCGGGTTCGACGAGTGGGAGGCCGGGCCCCGCATCAGCCGCTACCAGACGGCGCTCTGGTCGGACTTCGAGGACCTCGCGGACATCTCCGCACCGGCGGTGAGCTGGCGGGAAGCGGCGAGCGCGCTGCGGAACGTCGACCGGGTCGAGCAGGCGCCGCTGCCCACGGGACTGCGCGCCGAGCTGCGCCCCTACCAGCGGGACGGTTTCGACCGGCTCGCGTTCCTGTGGCAGCACCGGCTCGGCGGCATCCTCGCGGACGACATGGGGCTCGGCAAGACGCTGCAGGTGCTCGCCCTCCTGGCGCACGCGCGGGAGACGGGGGAGCGGCGACCCTTCCTCGTGGTCGCACCGACCTCGGTGCTGTCGGTGTGGCGGGAGGAGGCCGCCCGGTTCACCCCCGGGCTTCGGGTGCGGGTCGTGGACTCGACATCCGCGACGCGCGGGACGCCGCTGGCCGTGGCCACGGCGGGCGCCGACATCATCGTCACGTCCTACACGCTGCTGCGCCTCGACGAGGCGGAGTTCACCGCCCCCGAGTGGGCCCTCGTGATCCTGGACGAGGCCCAGTTCGTGAAGAACCCACGCACGCGCGCGTATCGGGCCGCGGCGGGGCTGCACGCGGACGTCACCCTCGCCGTCACGGGGACCCCGCTGGAGAACAGCCTCGCGGAGCTCTGGACGCTCCTCTCCCTCACCTCGCCGGGCCTGTTCGCCTCGGCCCGCCGGTTCCGCGAGGAGTACGTCAAGCCGATCGAGCAGGGCAAGGTCCCGGAGAACGTCGAAGGCGGCCCGTACCGTGCGCGGCGGATCGAACGCCTGCGCCACCGCATCCGCCCCTTCGTCCTGCGGCGCACGAAGGAGCTCGTCGCGTCGGAGCTCCCACCCCGGCAGGAGCAGGAGCTGCGCATCGAGCTCAGCAGCGCGCACCGCGCCGTCTACGACACCGTCCTCCAGCGGGAGCGGCAGAAGGTGCTCGGGCTCCTCGAGGACCTCGACCGCAACCGGTTCATCGTCTTCCGCTCGCTGACGCTCCTGCGCATGCTCGCGCTGGCGCCGTCCCTCGTGGATGCCGGGAACATCCGCTCGAGCAAGCTCGACGCCCTGCTGGAGCGCCTCGACGAGGTCGTCGCGGAGGGGCACCGCGCGCTCGTCTTCAGCCAGTTCACCTCGTATCTGAGCCTCGTCTCCGCGGCGCTGGATGCACACGGCATCCGTCATGTCTCCCTCGACGGATCGACGCGCGACCGGGCCGGGACGGTCGAGGAGTTCCGCGCCGGCGACGCTCCGGTCTTCCTCATCAGCCTCAAGGCAGGCGGCTTCGGGCTCACCCTCACGGAGGCGGACTACGTCTTCCTGCTCGATCCGTGGTGGAACCCCGCAGCCGAGGCGCAGGCGATCGACCGCACGCACCGGATCGGCCAGCACCGCCCGGTCAACGTGTACCGGCTCATCGCGGACGGCACGATCGAGGAGAAGGTCCTGGCCCTTCAGGAGCGGAAGTCCCGACTCTTCCACGCCGTCCTCGACGACGATGAGATGCTCTCCCGCGCGCTCACGGCCGAGGACATCCGTGACCTGTTCGAGGACTGAGCGCGCGGTCCGCGTTTTCCACGGCTCGGCACCCGGGGTCGGCGGGTGCCTCCCGTAAACTCGGGGCAGGAGGATTCAGCATGCGCATCACCGGTCTCGGCCACGCAGGAATGTTCATCGAGACCACGGGCGGCAGCATCCTGTGCGATCCCGTGGTCAAGTCCTCCTTCTACGGCTCGTGGTTCGTGTTCCCGGACAACCGCGCCCTGGACTGGGAGCGCTACGGCGCCGCGGACTTCCTCTACATCTCGCACCGCCACCGCGACCACTTCGACCCGTGGGCGCTGCAGCGGTACGTGTCCAAGGACATCGAGGTCCTTCTGCCGGACTACCCGACGGACGACCTCGAGCAGGACCTCCGTGCGCTCGGGTACGACAACATCACGTACACGCACGCCGGCGAGATCATCGAGCGCGGCTCGCTGAAGCTCATGATCACACCGCTGCGCGCCCCCAGCGACGGTCCCATCGGCGACTCCAGCCTCTCCGTCGACGATGGGACCGCCTCGATCCTGAACCAGAACGACTCGCATCCGCTGGATCTCGAGAAGCTGCTGTCGTTCGGCAAGCCCGAGGCGTACTTCACGCAGTTCTCCGGCGCCATCTGGTGGCCGATGGTCTACGACCTGCCGCAGGAGGCGAAGCGGAACTTCGCGCATCTCAAGCGCGAAGCGCAGCACAAGCGCGCCATGTTCTACATCGACAAGGTCGACGCACCGCACGTGTTCCCCATGGCGGGCCCGCCGATGTTCCTGCGCGACGACCTCTTCCGCTACAACGGCCTGGGCCAGGAGGACGACTCGATCTTCACCGACCAGGCGCAGTTCCTGGCACGGATGAAGGAGGAGGCGCCGCAGTACGGCGGGCACATCTTCGTCCCGGGCACCGTCGTCACGCTCTCGGGCGGCGACCTGTCCGTCGAGCAGAGCCTGTACACGGATGCCGAGATCGAGCGCATCTTCAGCGACAAGTGGAGCTACCTCGAGGAGCAGCGCGCGTCCCGCCGACAGGAGATCGCCGACGAGGTCGCCTCGCGCGCGCCCGTCCTGCCGCCGGCCGAGATGCTCGCGGCGCTCCAGGAGTGGTGGGAGCCGCTGCTGCGCCGCGCGCGCACGATCCGCACGGGCGTCGGCGGTCCCGTCCGCTTCACGATCGGCGACCTCGACATGGTCGTGGACTTCCCCAAGGCGAAGGTCCGCGAGTACGCGGGCGAGGAGACCGGGTACTGGTTCACCATCCCCGCCGACCTCGTCTCCACGACCATCGCCGATCACGAGATCGACTGGTCGAACTCGATCTTCCTGTCGATGCAGTTCCAGGCCGGCCGCGTCGGGAAGTTCAACGAGTTCATCTACACCTTCCTCAAGTGCCTGTCCCGCGACCGCATCGAGTACGTGGAGAACTGGTACGCCGAGCAGGCGGACGTGTCCGAGGACATCGATCTGGCCGACTGGACCGTGCAGCGGCGGTGCCCGCACCTGCGCGCCGATCTGTCGAAGACCGGCAAGATCGAGGACGGCGTGCTCACGTGCTCGCTGCACGACTGGAAGTGGGACCTCGCCACGGGGAAGTGCCTGACGACGCACGGCCACCCCGTGCGCGCGTCGCGGAGCGTCGACGGCGAGATCACAGAGGCCGCGACGGTGCCCGCCGCCGTCTGACCAGCCGAACACGGCGCACGACCATCCATCCGGTTCGTCGCAGGCGAGCGCGCCCGGTAGGCTGATCTCGTCGAAGCAACCTTTAACACCGTCCAGAGAGGCGGAGAAGGGAGCGCGGATGAGCACGCCCACCGTGCAGCCCCGCACCGTGATGTCCACGGCCGACATCGCCCGTGCCCTGACTCGGATCTCCCACGAGATCCTCGAGTCCAACAAGGGCCCCGATGACCTCGTCATCCTCGGCATCCCGACCCGCGGCGTCGCCCTCGCCGACCGGGTGGCGGCCCTCGTCTCGGAGTTCGGTGGAGCGCGCGTCGCGAGCGGATCCCTGGACATCACGATGTACCGCGACGACCTGCATCGGAACCCGACGCGCGCGCCCCGGCCCACGCAGATCCCCGCCGGCGGGATCGACGGGAAGACCGTGATCCTCGTCGACGACGTGCTCTTCTCCGGACGCTCGATCCGCGCGGCCCTCGACGCCCTGCAGGACATCGGCCGCCCCGCTGCCGTGCGCCTGGCGATCCTCGTCGACCGCGGGCACCGGGAACTCCCCATCCGGCCCGACTTCGTCGGCAAGAACCTGCCGAGCGCGCGCCAGGAGCGCGTCAACGTCCTCCTCGCCGAGGTCGACGGCGTCGAAGAGGTGACGATCGCATCATGAGGCACCTCCTGGACACCAAGACCCTCGCGCGCGCAGACGCCCTGCGCATCCTCGACGTCGCGGAGGATATGCGCGACACCCAGAGCCGCGAGATCAAGAAGCTCCCGACGCTGCGCGGCAAGACCGTCGTGAACCTCTTCTTCGAGGACTCCACCCGCACCCGCATTTCGTTCGAGGCCGCCGCCAAGCGCCTCTCGGCGGACGTCATCAACTTCTCCGCGAAGGGGTCGTCGGTCTCCAAGGGGGAGTCGCTGCAGGACACCGCGCAGACGCTGCAGGCCATGGGCGCGGATGCCGTCGTCATCCGCCACGGCGCCTCCGGCGCCCCCCAGACGCTGGCCACGAGCGGCTGGATCTCCGCGGGAGTCGTCAACGCCGGCGACGGCACGCACGAGCACCCCACGCAGGCGCTGCTCGACGCCTTCACGATGCGCAAGCGCCGCTTCGGCGCGGACAGCCGCGGGCGCGACCTGCAGGGCATGGCCGTGACGATCGTCGGCGACATCCTGCACTCCCGCGTCGCCCGCTCCAACGTGTGGCTGCTGTCGACACTCGGCGCCGAGGTTACCCTCGTCGCCCCACCCACCCTCGTCCCGCAGGACGTGTCCGCGTGGCCGGCCCGCGTCGTCTACGACCTCGATGAGGCGCTGGCCGCGGGACCCGACGCCGTGATGATGCTCCGCATCCAGCTCGAACGCATGAACGCCGCCTATTTCCCCACTGAACGGGAGTATTCCCGCCGCTGGGGTCTGGACGCGCGGCGCGTGGAGTCGCTCCCGGCGGATAGCATTGTCATGCACCCCGGGCCGATGAACCGGGGTCTGGAGATCTCCGCCGACGCCGCCGATTCCCCGCGCTCGACCGTGCTCGAACAGGTCGCGAACGGCGTCTCGGTGCGCATGGCGGCGCTGTACCTGCTGCTGGCGGGCGAGCGGGACACGACGAACGCAGAGGAGGCCGCACGGTGACCGAGACCATCCTCATCCGCGGAGCCCGCATCGAGGGGTCGGCGCCCGCCGACCTCGTGATCGCGGACGGACGCATCGACGAGATCGGCACCGGCCTCAGCCGCGCCGGGGCACGGGTCGTGGACGCCGACGGGCTGCTCGCCCTGCCGGGACTCGTCGACCTGCACACGCACCTCCGCGAACCCGGCTACGAGGCGTCCGAGACGATCCTCACGGGCTCCCGCGCCGCCGCCGCCGGCGGCTACACGACGGTGTTCGCGATGCCGAACACCTCGCCCGTGGCCGACACCGCCGGGGTCGTCGAGCAGGAGCTCGCGCTCGGCGAAGCGGCCGGCTACGTCCACGTGCAGCCGATCGGCGCCGTGACGGTCGGGCAGAAGGGGGAGCGGCTCGCCGAACTCGGCGCCATGGCCTCCTCGCGCGCCCGCGTCCGCGTGTTCAGCGACGACGGATTCTGCGTCTTCGACCCGCTCATCATGCGGCGCGCCCTCGAGTACGTGAAGGCGTTCGACGGCGTCGTCGCCCAGCACGCGCAGGATCCGCGCCTCACCGAGGGCGCGCAGATGAACGAGGGCACCGTCTCGGCCGAGCTCGGACTCGCCGGCTGGCCGGCCGTCGCCGAGGAGTCGATCATCGCCCGCGACGTGCTGCTCGCCGAGCACGTCGGCTCCCGCCTGCACGTCTGCCATCTCTCCACCGCCGGGTCGGTCGACATCATCCGCTGGGCCAAGAAGCGCGGCGTCAACGTGACGGCCGAGGTGACCCCGCATCACCTGCTCCTCACCGAGGAGCTCGTCCGCGGCTACGACGCGCGCTACAAGGTCAACCCGCCGCTCCGCCGCGACGAGGACGTGCGTGCCGTCCGCGAGGGGCTCGCCGACGGCACGATCGACATCGTCGCGACCGATCACGCCCCCCATCCCGCCGAGGCGAAGTCCTGCGAATGGCAGGCGGCCGCCAACGGCATGGTCGGCCTCGAGTCCGCGCTCCGCGTCGTGCAACAGGCGGTCGTCGACACGGGCCTCCTGGACTGGGCCGACGTCGCCCGCGTCATGTCGACGGCGCCCGCGCGCATCGGACGCCTCGACGATGCGGGCACGCCGCTCGTCGTGGGCGCCCCCGCATCCCTGACGCTGTACGACCCGGCGCCGGTGCGGGCCTTCACACGCGACGACCTGCACGGGCGCAGCACGAACTCGCCCTACGTCGGCCGCGAGCTGCCCGGGCAGGTGCAGTGGACCTTCTTCCGCGGCGCCCCCACGGTCGAAAGCGGCGTCCTCCGCGCGGAGGTGCGCGCATGACCCGCGAAGCCGCCGTCCTGATCTTCATCGTCCTCGCGGTCGTCCTCATCGCGCTCGGCGTGTGGGCGTGGCTACGACGAGCACGCCGCGACAGCGATCTCGCGGCCCCCGTCGGGGAGATCCCGGACGGCGCGCGCACCCGCGCCGTCTTCGACGGCCTGTACGTCGCCACGACCCGGCACGACGAGCCGCTCGAGCGCCTCGCCATCCGCGGGCTCGGGTTCCGCTCCCGGGCCGCGGTGACCGTGACCGACCTCGGCGTCGCACTCGACCTCACCGGCCAGCCGCGGCTCTTCCTGCCCCTCGAGCGCATCGCCTCGGTCGGGCAGGCCACCGTCGCCATCGACCGCGTCGTCGAGAAGGACGGCCTCGTCCGCCTCTCCTGGCACGCGACCGACGAGACGCTCGTCGACACGTACCTGCGCGCGCAGGACGCGTCCGCACGCCGCGTCGTCGACGCGATCGCCGGCATCCTGCCCGCACCGACCTCCACTACCCCGACGGGAACCGACGCATGAGCTTCACCACCGACCCCGCCGTCCTCGTGCTCGAGGACGGCGCCCGCCACACCGGCCGCGCGTACGGCGCGCGGGGCGTGACCCTCGGCGAGGTCGTCTTCTCCACCGGCATGACCGGCTACCAGGAGACCCTCACCGACCCGTCCTACGCGGGCCAGATCGTGCTGCAGACCGCGCCGCACATCGGCAACACCGGCATGAACGACGAGGACCCCGAGTCGCGGCGCATCTGGGTCGCCGGCTACATCGTCCGCGACCCCTCGCGGGTCGTGTCGAACTGGCGCGCCCAGGAGTCCCTCGACGACGCCCTCGAGCGCGACGGGATCGTCGGGATCAGCGGCATCGACACCCGGGCCGTCACCCGGCACATCCGCTCCGCCGGCTCGATGCGCGGCGGGGTGTTCTCCGGCGAGTCCGCCGACCTGGATGCCGACGAGCAGCTGCGCATGGTCCGCGAAGCGCCGCAGATGGCGGGGCAGAACCTGTCCGCCGCCGTGTCGGTCTCCGAGGCGCAGGTGACGCCCGCCGTCGGCGAGCGCCTCGGCAACCTCGCCGTCCTCGACCTCGGGGTGAAGCAGTCCACCGTCACGAACCTCGCCGCGCGCGGCTTCGACGTGCACGTGCTGCCGCAGAGCGTCACGATCGACGAGATCCGCGCGATCGAGCCGGTCGCGGTGTTCTACTCCAACGGCCCGGGCGACCCGGCCGCCTCCGACGACCACGTCGCCCTGCTGCGCGCCGTGCTCGACGAGCGGCTTCCGTTCTTCGGCATCTGCTTCGGCAACCAGCTGCTGGGCCGCGCGCTCGGCTTCGGCACCTACAAGCTGCCCTTCGGCCACCGCGGCATCAACCAGCCGGTGCTCGACAAGCAGACCGGCCGCGTCGAGATCACGGCGCACAACCACGGCTTCGCCGTCGATGCGCCGATCGAGGGCGTCACGGACAGCCCGAACGGCTACGGCCGGGTCGAGGTCAGCCACGTCGACCTCAACGACAACGTCGTGGAGGGACTGCGCGCCCTCGACATCCCGGCCTTCTCGGTGCAGTACCACCCCGAGTCGGCGGCCGGCCCGCACGACGCCAACTACCTGTTCGACCGCTTCCGCGACCTCGTCGTGTCGACCCTGAAGGACAAGAACTAGTGCCCAAGCGCGACGACATCCACTCCGTCCTCGTCATCGGCTCCGGCCCCATCGTCATCGGCCAGGCCTGCGAGTTCGACTACTCCGGCACCCAGGCGTGCCGCGTGCTGCGCGAGGAGGGCGTGCGCGTCATCCTCGTCAACTCGAACCCCGCGACGATCATGACCGACCCCGACTTCGCAGACGCGACCTACATCGAGCCGATCACCTGGCAGGTCATCGAGACGATCATCGCGAAGGAGCGCCCGGACGCCATCCTGCCGACCCTCGGCGGTCAGACGGCCCTCAACGCGGCGATCGACCTGCACAACCACGGCATCCTCGAGAAGTACGACATCGAGCTCATCGGCGCGAACTTCGAAGCCATCAACAAGGGCGAGGACCGCCAGATCTTCAAGCAGCTCGTCCTGGACGCGGGCGCCGACGTCGCCGACAGCCGCATCTGCCACACGATGGACGAGGTGCTCGCCGGCGCCGCCGAGCTCGGCTACCCGCTCGTCGTCCGTCCGTCCTTCACGATGGGGGGCCTCGGCTCCGGGTTCGCCTACGACGAGCGCGACCTCCGCCGCATCGCCGGCGCGGGCCTCCGCGACTCGCCGACGACCGAGGTGCTCCTGGAGGAGTCGATCCTCGGCTGGAAGGAGTACGAGCTCGAGCTCATGCGCGACACGGCCGACAACACGGTCGTCGTCTGCTCCATCGAGAACGTCGACCCCGTGGGCGTGCACACCGGCGACTCCATCACGGTCGCGCCGGCGCTCACCCTCACCGACCGCGAGTACCAGAAGCTGCGCGACATCGGCATCGACATCATCCGCGCGGTGGGTGTCGACACCGGCGGGTGCAACATCCAGTTCGCCGTCGACCCGGCCACCGGCCGCATCATCGTCATCGAGATGAACCCGCGCGTCTCGCGCTCTTCGGCCCTCGCGTCGAAGGCGACCGGATTCCCGATCGCCAAGATCGCCGCCAAGCTCGCGATCGGGTACCGCCTGGACGAGATCCCGAACGACATCACCAAGGTGACGCCGGCGAGCTTCGAGCCGACGCTGGACTACGTCGTGGTCAAGGTGCCGCGATTCAACTTCGAGAAGTTCCCGAACGCCGATACGACCCTCACCACCACGATGAAGTCCGTCGGCGAGGCCATGGCCATCGGCCGCAACTACGCCTCGGCCCTGCAGAAGGCGCTGCGGTCGCTCGAGAAGCGCGGCTCGAGCTTCCACTGGGGCGACGAGCCGCGGTCCATGGAGGAGTTGCTGGAGATCTCGAAGGTCCCCACCGACGGACGCATCGTCGTGCTGCAGCAGGCGCTCCGCAAGGGCGCGACCCTCGAGCAGGCCTTCGAGGCCACGAAGATCGACCCGTGGTTCCTGGACCAGATGATCCTCATCAACGAGGTCGCGGACTTCATCGCCGCCGCCGGCGCGCTGGATGAGGCGACCATCCGGATCGCGAAGGACCACGGCTTCAGCGACGCGCAGATCGCGCAGCTGCGGGGCCTGGAGGAGACCGAGGTGCGGGGCATCCGGCACGGGCTCGACATCCGCCCCGTCTACAAGACCGTCGACACCTGCGCGGGGGAGTTCCCGGCCCAGACGCCGTACCACTACTCCTCGTACGACGCCGAGACCGAGGTCACGCCGTCGGAGCGGCAGAAGATCGTCATCATCGGCTCCGGGCCGAACCGCATCGGCCAGGGTGTCGAGTTCGACTACTCGTGCGTGCACGCCTCGTTCGCCCTCGCCGACGCCGGGTACGAGACCGTCATGGTCAACTGCAACCCGGAGACCGTGTCCACGGACTACGACACGTCGGACCGCCTGTACTTCGAGCCGCTGACCCTCGAGGACGTCCTCGAGGTGCTGCACGCCGAAGCCCGCTCCGGCCAGATCCTCGGCGTCATCTGCCAGCTCGGCGGGCAGACGCCGCTCGGCCTGGCGAAGGGGATCGAGGCCGCGGGCTACCCGATCCTCGGCACCCAGCCGGCGGCCATCGACATGGCCGAGGAGCGGAGCCTGTTCTCCGGGCTCCTCGACGAGGCCGGGCTCATCGCCCCGCGCCACGGCACCGCCACCGACGAGGCCGGCGCCATCGTGATCGCCGAGGAGATCGGCTATCCGGTCCTCGTGCGCCCGAGCTTCGTGCTCGGCGGCCGCGGCATGGAGATCGTCTACGACACCGACAGCCTCCGCGACTACTTCGTCCGCGTCGCCGACCAGGCGATCATCGGCGAGGGCGCGCCGCTGCTCGTCGACCGCTTCCTCGACGACGCCGTGGAGATCGACGTCGACGCGCTGTACGACGGCGAGGAGCTCTACATCGGCGGCGTCATGGAGCACCTCGAGGAGGCCGGCATCCACTCCGGCGACTCCAGCTGCACCCTGCCGCCCATGTCGCTGGGTCGCAACGAGATCGACCGCGTCCGCATCGCGACCCTCGCGATCGCCAAGGGCGTCGGCGTCCGGGGCCTCCTGAACGTGCAGTTCGCCGTCTCGGCCGGTGTGCTCTACGTCATCGAGGCGAACCCGCGCGCCTCGCGGACCGTCCCGTTCGTCTCCAAGGCGCTCGGCATCCCGCTCGCGAAGGCGGCCGCCCGCATCATGGCCGGCTCCTCCATCGCCGAGCTGAAGGCCGAGGGACTGCTGCCGGCACAGGACGGCTCGCGCGTGCCGCTGGACGCCCCCGTCGCGGTCAAGGAGGCGGTGCTGCCCTTCAAGCGGTTCCGCACCGCCGACGGGCACACCGTCGATTCGGTGCTCGGCCCGGAGATGCGCTCCACGGGCGAGGTCATGGGCATCGACCGTGACTTCCCGACCGCGTTCGCGAAGAGCCAGGCGGCGGCGTACGGCGGGATGCCGACGTCGGGCACCGTGTTCCTCTCCGTGGCCGACGACGACAAGCGCGCCGTCATCCTGCCCGCCCACCGGCTGCAGGAGCTCGGCTTCCGCCTCGTCGCGACCGAGGGCACGGCGGAGGTCCTGGCGCGCAACGGCATCCGCGTGGAGGTCGTGAACAAGTACTCCGCGACGCACGAGTCCGGTGAGCCCAACGTCGTCGACCTCATCAACGCCGGCGAGATCGACATCATCGTGAACACGCCGTCCGGCGGCATCGCCCGCGCCGACGGCTACGAGATCCGCGCCGCGGCGGTCGCCGCCGACAAGGCGCTGTTCACGACGATGGCGGTGCTCGGCGCGGCCGTGAGCGCCCTCCCCGTGCTCCGGGAAGGGTTCCGCGTCCGGAGCCTGCAGGAGTACGCGGCGGACCGGGCGGCCTCGGCGTGAGCGGATTCGGCGGGCGCCTGCACGCCGCGATGGCGGAGCGCGGCCAGCTGTGCGTCGGGATCGACCCGCACGCGTCGCTGCTGGCCGAATGGGGTCTGGATGCCGACGCGGCCGGTGCCCGCGAGTTCGGTCTACGCGTGGTCGAGGCCGCCGCCGGCCGGGTCGCCGTCGTGAAGCCGCAGGTGGCGTTCTACGAGCGGTACGGGTCCGCCGGGTTCGCGGCCCTCGAGGTCGTCCTGCGCGCCGCCCGCGACGCGGGGCTCCTGGTGATCGCCGACGCCAAGCGCGGCGACATCGGATCGACGATGGACGCGTACGCCGAGGCGTGGCTCGCTGCCGGCTCGCCGCTGGAGGCGGATGCCGTGACGGTCAGTCCGTACCTCGGCCCGGACGCGCTCCGCGGCACGATCGCGCACGCCGTCCGCGGCGGCAAGGGCCTCTTCGTCCTCGCCGCGACGAGCAACCCCGAGGCGCGGGGGCTGCAGTCCGCCGAGGTCACCGTCGTCGACGCCGAGCGCGGGCAGACCGTCGCGGACTGGGTGGCGACCCACGCCGGTGCGGCCAACCGCTCCGCGGTCCGGGGCGACGACGTGCTCGGCCCGGTCGGCTTCGTCGTCGGCGCGACGATCGACCGCGACGAGCTGGGCCTGCGCGCCGAGACGCTCGCCGCAGCGCCGATCCTCGCCCCCGGCTTCGGCGCGCAGGGCGCGCGCCTGACCGACCTGGGCCGCCTCTTCGGCGCGCTCGCACCCCAGGTGCTCGCCTCGGCGAGCCGCAGCATCCTCGGTGCGGGACCCGACGGTCTCGCCGCCGCGATCGATGCCCACAACGAAGAACTGCAGGAGAGTCGCCGTGGCTGACGGACAGCGTCCCCCCGAGGTCGATCGGGCAGCGGCATCCCGTCGCGCGGTCGCCGCCCGTCGCGAGCGCGCGTCGCTCAAGCGCGACGTGACCACCCGCGTCATCACGCCCCAGGAGCTGCTGCGCCGCGCCCTGGCCGACCCGGCGTCGCCCGCGGGCGCCATGCGGGTGCCGGAGTTCCTCACCGCCATCCCGGCGATCGGAGAGGGCAAGCGCGACCGCATCCTCGCCGAACTCGGCATCTCACCCGTCAAGCGGCTCGGGGGGCTCGGGACGCGGCAGCGCGTCGCGCTGCAGGAGTTCCTCGACGGGCGCTGGCCGGAGCCCGCGCCGCGCACCGGACGCAGCCGGCTGCTCGTGCTCGCCGGGCCGACGGCCGTCGGCAAGGGCACCGTGGCCGCGCACATCAAGTCGCACCACCCCGAGATCCTGCTGTCCGTCTCCGCGACGACGCGGGCGCCCCGCCCCGGCGAGGTCGAGGGGGAGCACTACTTCTTCGTCGGCGACGCCGAGTTCGACCGGCTCATCGCCGACGGGGCGCTCCTCGAGTACGCCACCGTGCACAACAAGCACCGCTACGGCACGCCCAAGGCCCCCATCGACGCGGCCCTCGCGGAGGGTCGCACCGTGCTGCTGGAGATCGACCTGCAGGGCGCGCGGCAGGTGCGGGCCGCCGCACCGGCCTCCACCCTCGTCTTCCTCCTGCCGCCGAGCTGGGACGAGCTCGTCCAGCGGCTCGTCGGCCGGGGCACCGAAGACGAAGAGGAGCGGACCCGGCGACTGCGCACCGCGCGGCGGGAGCTCGCGTCACAGGGGGAGTTCGACTATCTCGTCGTCAACGACGAGGTCGCCCGCGCGGCGGAGCAGGTCGCCGCGCTCGCGCGGTGACGCCCGCCCGTCCGGTAGACTGGTGGGATGCCGCGGCGCCGCCGCGCCACGATCTTTCCCATGACATCCGATCCAGGAGGTTTCGCCATGGCCGGAACGAACCAGGGCATCATCGACCCGCCCATCGACGCGCTGCTCGACAAGGTGGACTCGAAGTACCAGCTCGTCATCTACGCATCCAAGCGCGCGCGTCAGATCAACGACTACTACTCCGACCTGCACGAGGGGAACCTGTTCGACAACGTGGGCCCGCTCGTGGACTCCAGCGTCGAGGACAAGCCGCTCACCATCGCGATGCACGAGATCCACGAGGACAAGCTCCGCCTTCGCCCGGCCGAGTGACTCTATGACGCCGCGAGGCGTCACCATGCCCGTGTGCCCTGACATGTCAGGTGCCGCGGGCATGATGGTTTCCGCACCCGTTCGCTTCCGTCTCCTGGAGAGCCGATGACCCAGCTGCGCCTGTTCACGTCCGAGTCCGTCACGGAGGGGCATCCGGACAAGATCTGCGACCAGATCTCCGACAGCATCCTCGATGCGATCCTCACCGACGATCCCGACGGGCGCGTCGCGGTGGAGACCCTCGTGACGACCGGCCTCGTGCACGTCGCCGGCGAGGTGTCCACGAGCGCGTACGTGGAGATCCCGGCGATCGTCCGCGACGTCGTCAACCGGATCGGCTACACGTCGTCCGAGACCGGCTTCGACGGCGACTCGTGCGGCGTGAGCGTGTCGATCGGCGCGCAGTCCTCCGACATCGCCGCGGGCGTCGACAAGGCCTTCGAGCGGCGCGAGGACGGGTCCGAGGACCCGCACGACCTGCAGGGCGCGGGCGACCAGGGGATCATGTTCGGCTACGCGACGAACGAGACCCCGCAGCTCATGCCGATGGCGATCTGGACCGCGCACCGCATCGCCGAGCGCCTGGCCGAGGTGCGCCGCGACGGCAGCCTGCCGTTCCTGCGGCCCGACGGCAAGACGCAGGTGACCCTCGGCTACGACGGCACCGTCCCCAAGACCGTCGAGTCCGTCGTCCTCTCGACGCAGCACCAGCCCGACATCTCGCAGAAGGCGCTCCGCGCAGCGATCCGCGCCGAGGTCATCGAGCCGGTCCTCGAGCGCACGGGACTGGACCTGCCGGACGTCAAGTACTACATCAACCCCGCCGGCCCGTTCGTGATCGGCGGCCCGAAGGGCGACGCCGGCCTCACCGGCCGGAAGATCATCATCGACACCTACGGCGGCGCGTCGCGGCACGGCGGCGGCGCGTTCAGCGGCAAGGACCCGTCCAAGGTCGACCGGTCCGCCGCGTACGCCCTGCGGTGGGTGGCCAAGAACGCCGTCGCGGCGGGTCTCGCCGACCGGCTCGAAGTGCAGGTCGCGTACGCGATCGGCAAGGCCAAGCCCGTCGGCCTCTACGTCGAGAGCTTCGGCACCGGCCACGTCGCCGACGAGGTCATCACCGCGGCGATCCGCGAGGTGTTCGACCTGCGGCCGCACGCCATCATCGAGCGCCTCGACCTGCTGCGACCCATCTACGCGCAGACCGCCGCCTACGGCCACTTCGGCCGCGAACTGCCCGACTTCACGTGGGAGCGCACGGACCGCGTCGAGGAGCTCCGCGCGGCCGCACGACTGTAGAGCCGCGGCCGTGACGAGCGTCGCCCGCGTCCTCATCGACTCCCCGCTGCCCCAGCTCGACCGGCTCTTCGACTACGCCGTGCCGGCGGAACTGGATGCCGAGGCGCTGCCGGGCGTCCGGGTGAAGGTGCCGCTGCGCACCGCCGGGCGGGTCGTCGAGGGGTATCTCGTCGAGCGCGGGGAGGCGGAGACCTCCGGTCGGCCGCTGTCCGACCTCGACAGCGTCGTCTCGACCGTCCCGGTGCTCACCCCCGAGCTGTACGCCCTCGCGCGTCGCGCGGCGGACCGGGCCGCCGGCTCGGCGAGCGACATCCTGCGCCTCGCGATCCCGAAGCGCACGGTGCGCGCCGAGAAGGCGTGGCTCGCCGCCGAGGCACCGCCGGTCACGGCGGTCGCCGCCGAGGCCGCCGCCTGGGCCGCCGAGACCCTCGCCGGGTATCCGGGCCTCACCGAGGCGCTGGCGGCGGGGGAGCGGCTCGCGCTCGACGCGCCGCCGCGCCCCTCGACCGAGCGCGTCCTGGGGGCGTGGGCCGAGCTCCTCGCCGCGATCGCCGTGCACACGCTCGCCGCGGGCCGCAGCACCCTCCTCGTCGTGCCCGACCAGCGCGACGAGGACCAGGTGCTCGCCGCGCTCGAGGGACGGGCGCCCGAGGTGATCCGCGACGACGCGCGCCGGCCAGGGCCCGAGCGGTACGCGACCTACCTGCGCCTGCTGGCACCCGCGCCGTGCATCGTCGTCGGGAACCGGTCGACGGTGTACGCCCCGGCATCCGCGGTGGGCGTCGTCGTCGTGTGGGATGACGGCGATCCGCTGCTGGCCGAGCCGCTGAGCCCCGGCGTGCACGCCCGCGATGCGGCCCTCATCCGGCAGGAGCTCGAGGGCAGCGCCCTCGTCTTCGCGGGTCACACCCGGACCACCGACATCGAGCGTCTCGTGCAGATCGGCTTCGTCCGCGACATCCCGACGGCGCGGCGCGCGAGCCCGCGCGTCGTGCTCTCCGCCACGCGCGAGGGCGAGGCTCGCGGCGCGCGTGTGCCGTCGGCGGCGTTCGCGGCGGCGCGGGAAGCCCTCGCCGCGGGGGGCCCGGTGCTCGTCCAGGTGGCCCGACCGGGGTACGCGCCCGTCCTCGTGTGCGCGGACTGCCGCACCCCCGCGCGGTGCCGGCACTGCGGCGGACCGATGCGCGCGCGGCGGCCCGGCGCCGCACCGGAGTGCACGTGGTGCGGCCGGTCCGCGCCGAACTGGTCGTGCACGAACTGCGAGTCCACGAAGCTGCGGATGGCCTCGGCGGGCAGCGAGCGCACCGCCGACGAACTCGGCCGGGCGTTCCCGAACACGCGGATCATCGTCGCCGACGGGGAGCACCCCGTCACCCGCGTCGAGCACCGTCCCTCCCTCGTCGTGGCCACCCGCGGCGCCGAGCCCGCCGCCGTCGGCGGCTACCGCGCCGTCATCCTGCTCGACGGCGACCGCATGCTGATGGCGGAGCAGCTGCGGATCGGCGAGTCGTGCCTGCGCTGGTGGTCGCACGCCGCGACGCTCGCGGCGCCCGGCGCGCCAGTGCACCTGGTCGGGGTCTCCGGCCCCGTCGCCCGCGCACTGGCGACCTGGACGCAGCCGGCCTACGCCCGCGCCGAGCTCGCCGACCGCATCCCGCTGCACATGCCGCCCGCGGTCCGCGTCGCGGCGCTGGAGGGCACCGTGCCGGTCGTCGAGGCGACGCTCGCCGAGCTGCGGACCGCCGTGCCGTCGCTCGGCGCCGAGGCCGTGCTCGGCCCCGTGCCGCTCCCTGACGGCGGCGTGCGCGCCCTCGTCCGGTTCGACTATGCCCACGGCCGCGCCGTCGCCGAGCACCTGCGTGCCGCCGTCGTCGCGGAGGCGCTGCGCGCCCGCCGGGCGAGGGAGCGGGGCACGCGCAATACACTCAGAGTGCGGCTCGACGTGCCCGAGCTGGATCTGTGAGGAGTCCCATGCGCATCGTCTTCGCCGGGACGCCACACCCGGCCGTCCCCTCGCTGCAGGCCGTCGCGGCGTCCGCGCACGAGCTCGTCGGGGTCGTCACGCGCGGCGACGCGCCGCTCGGGCGCAAGCGCGTCCTCACGCCGTCGCCGGTCGCGACGGCGGGCGACGGCCTCGGTGTCCCCGTCGTGAAGGCCGACAGGCTGGACGCCACCGCGACGGCCGCGATCGAGGCCCTCCGACCCGACCTGGGCGTCATCGTCGCGTACGGCGGACTGGTCCGCGAGCCGCTCCTCTCGCTGCCCCGGCACGGCTGGATCAACCTGCACTTCTCCCTCCTGCCGGCGTGGCGCGGCGCCGCGCCGGTGCAGCGCTCGCTCATGGCGGGCGAGACCGTCACGGGCGCGAGCGTCTTCCAGCTCGTCCCGGCGCTCGACGCCGGCGACGTGTTCGGCGACGTGAGCTACGAGGTGCCCGCCGAGGCGACAGCGGGCGACGTGCTCGCGGACCTCGCCGAGCGGGGCGCCGCCCTGCTGGTCGACGTCGTCGACGCGATCGCGGCGGGCACGGCGCGCGCCGTCCCGCAGACCGGTGAGCCGACCCTCGCCCCGAAGCTCACGATCGCCGACGGCGCCCTGGACTTCACGGCATCCGCCGACGCCGTGATCGCCCGGTTCCGCGGCACGACCCCCGAGCCGGGCGCGCACACGTCCGTCGGCGGTCAGCGCCTCAAGGTCCTCTCGGCCGTCCGCGGCCCCGAGACCGACCTGGCCGCCGGCCGCCTCGCACTCGTCGACGGCGCCGTCCTCGTCGGCGCGCACGACGGCACCGTGGCGCTTCGCACCGTCCAGCCGGCCGGCAAGGGGCCGATGGCGGCCGCGGACTGGTGGCGGGGCCTCCGGTCGGACAACCCGCGCGTCGATGAGACGGCGGTGAGCTCGTGAACCTCGCCCGCCGGGTCGCGTACGAGACGCTCCGCGCCGTCCACGAGTCCGAGGCGTACGCCAACCTGCTGCTCCCGCGGGAGATCACGCTCGCCGGTCTCGACACCGCGGACGCGGGGCTCGCGACCGAGCTCACCTACGGAACGCTGCGCCTGCAGGGGACGTACGACGCGATCATCGCGGATGCCGCGGGCCGTGGACCGGATGCCATCGACCCCGACGTGCTCGACGCGCTCCGCCTCGGCGCGCACCAGCTGCTGTCGATGCGGGTCGCGACGCACGCCGCCGTCAACGAGACGGTCGACCTCGTGCGGGACACCGCGGGCACCAAGGCGACCGGTTTCGCCAACGCCGTGCTGCGCCGGATCTCGGAGCGGGCGCTCGAGGAGTGGCTGGACCGCATCGAGGCGGCGGCGCGCTCGGACGACGAGCGCCTGGGACTGCGCTACGCGCACCCGGTCTGGGTGATCCGGGCCTTCCGCCGCGCGCTGACCGCCGAGGACAGGGCCGACGAGCTCGAGGACCTCCTGGCCGCCGACAACGCCGCCCCGGGTGTCACGATGACGGCGCTCCCGGGGCTCGTCGACACGCCGGCCGGCGCTGAGGCGACGCCCTACTCGCCGATCGGCTTCCGCCTGGCCGGGGGAGACCCCGAGCGGCTCGTACGGCAGGCGGCCGGACGAGTGCGCGTGCAGGACGAGGGGTCGCAGCTCGCGGCGCTCGCCCTGACCCGCGCCGTGCCGATCCGCGGCGGCGAGCGCTGGCTCGACCTGTGCGCCGCGCCGGGTGGGAAGACGGCGGTCCTCGCCGCCGAGGCGCTCGCGGGGGGCGCGGCCCTGGAGGCCAACGAGCTCTCGCCCATCCGGGCGCGCCTCGTCCGCGACTCGGTGTCCGGCGTCCCTCTGGACGTACCGATCTCGGAGGAGGACGGCCGGGATCGGGCCGGCCGCGGCCGGTACGACCGCATCCTCGTGGACGCGCCGTGCACGGGCCTCGGCGCGCTGCGGCGGCGTCCGGAGGCACGCTGGCGGAAGAGCCCCGCCGACGTCGCCCCGCTCGTCGAGCTGCAGCGGGAGCTCCTCACGGCGGCCGTCGACGCCCTGGCCCCGGGGGGCATCGTCGCCTACGTCACGTGCTCCCCGCACCTGGCGGAGACCGCCGCGGTCGTCGCCGATGTCCGGCGTTCGCGCGGCGACGCGCTGGAGGAGCTCGACGCGCGGGCCGTTCTGGCATCCATCTCCCCACGGGAGATCGACCTACCCGAGCAGGCCGACGGGTCGGGCCGTGCCCAGCTGTGGCCGCACCGCCACGGCACGGATGCCATGTCGATCACGCTCCTGCGCCGCCGCTGAGGCCGGCCCCGCGATAATGGGGCCGTGCCCTCCGACGACGCCGCCATCCGCATCAACCCGAGCATCCTCGCCGCCGACTTCGTGAACATGCAGTCCGACCTCGCGCGCATCGCGGCGGCGGACTTCGTGCACGTCGACGTCATGGACAACCATTTCGTCCCGAATCTCACGTTCGGGCCGCAGATGGTCGAGCGGATCCAGGCCACGAGCCCCGTGCCCCTCGACGTGCATCTGATGATCGCCGATCCCGACCGGTGGGCTCCCGGCTACGCCGAGCTCGGCGCGGCATCGGTCACCTTCCATCTGGAGGCCGCCACCGATCCCGTCCGGCTCGCCCGGCGTCTGCGGGAGATCGGTGCCCGCGCGGGCGTCGCCGTCAAGCCCGCAACGCCCGTCGAGGCGCTCTACGACGTGCTCGACGAGTTCGACCAGATCCTCGTGATGACCGTCGAGCCGGGCTTCGGCGGGCAGAGCTTCATGCCCGATCAGATGCCCAAGCTCGCCCGCCTCGCCGACGAAGCGCGGGCGCGGGGGTCGCAGGTGTGGCTGCAGGTCGACGGAGGCATCAGCGCGTCGACGATCGCGCAGGCCGCCGAGGCCGGCGCCGACACCTTCGTCGCCGGATCGGCGGTGTTCGGCGCGGCCGATCCCGGCCAGGCGATCGCGGCGCTGCGCGCCGAGGCATCCGCGCATCACCGCCACTGACGCCGTCACGCGGCCACCGGGGCGTCCCGCGGGCCGGTAGCCTGTCAGGGTGAAGACGTTCGACGATCTGTTCGCGGAGCTGACCGCGACCGCGGCGGCACGCCCCGAAGGATCGGGCACGGTCGCCCAGCTCGACCGCGGCGTGCACGCGATCGGCAAGAAGATCGTCGAAGAGGCCGCCGAGGTGTGGATGGCGGCGGAGTTCCAGTCTCCGGACGAGGCGGCCGAGGAGATCTCGCAGCTGCTCTACCACCTCCAGGTGATGATGCTCGCGAAGGGCCTCAGCCTGCAGGACGTCTACCGACATCTCTGAGCGACGCCGCCGAGTACACCCCGAACCGAAAGCCCCCGCAACATGCTGCGTATCGCTGTGCCGAACAAGGGCTCGCTCGCCGAGACCGCCGCCGAGATGCTCGGAGAGGCGGGCTACATCGGCCGCCGCGACCCGAAGGACCTGCACGTCATCGACCCGGTCAACGAGGTCGAGTTCTTCTACCTACGCCCCAAGGACATCGCGACCTACGTCGGCTCCGGCGCCCTGGACGTCGGCATCACCGGCCGCGACCTGCTCCTGGATGCCCGGATGCCGGGTGCGCGGGAGATCGAGAAGCTCGGCTTCGGCGCCTCGACCTTCCGCTTCGCGGGCCCTCCCGGCGCCTTCACCGACCTCCGCGACCTCGACGGCGTGCGCGTCGCGACGGCGTACCCGGGGCTCGTGGACGCCTACCTCGACGAGCACGGCGTGGCCGTCGACCTCGTTCCGCTGGACGGCGCGGTCGAATCCGCCGTGCAGCTGGGGGTCGCCGACGCCGTCGCCGACGTCGTCTCGACGGGCACGACGCTCAAGCAGGCGGGCCTGGAGATCTTCGGACCCGTGCTGCTGGAATCCGAGGCCGTGCTCATCGGCGCACCGACGGAGGCGGAGGGCACCGACACGCTGCTGCGGCGCCTGCGCGGCGTGATGGTCGCCCGCCAGTACGTCCTGATCGACTACGACCTGCCGGCGGACCTCGTCGACGATGCCGTGGCCATCGCGCCGGGCATCGAGTCGCCCACGATCTCGCCGCTGCGCGACCCCGCGTGGGTCGCGGTGCGGGTCATGAGCCCGCGCACGAGCGTCAACCAGGTGATGGACGCGCTGTACGCGATCGGCGCGCGGGCGATCCTCGTCACCCCGATCCACAACGCCCGGCTCTGACATGTCTCCGGCCTGCCGCGTCATCCCGTGCCTCGACGTCGCCGACGGGCGCGTCGTCAAGGGCGTGAACTTCGAGAACCTCCGCGAGATGGGCGACCCCGTCGAGCTCGCCCGCCGGTATTACGAGCAGGGCGCCGACGAGCTCACCTTCCTCGACGTCACCGCGACGGTCGACGACCGCTCCACGACCTACGACGTCGTGCGGCGGACCGCCGAAGAGGTCTTCATCCCGCTCACCGTCGGCGGGGGCGTGCGGACCACCGACGACGTCGCGCGGCTGCTCGGCGTCGGGGCCGACAAGGTGGGCGTGAACTCCGCCGCGATCGCCCGTCCCGACCTCATCGACGAGATCGCCGACCGTTTCGGGGCGCAGGTGCTCGTGCTCTCCCTCGATGTCAAGCGCGCCCCCGGCACGACCTCGGGGTTCGTCGTGACGACCCACGGCGGCCGTACCCTCACGACCCTCGACGCCGTCGCCTGGGCGCGCGAGGCCATCGACCGCGGCGCGGGGGAGCTGCTCGTCAACTCGATCGACGCCGACGGCACGAAGGACGGGTTCGACCTCGAGCTCGTCCGGCTCATGCGCGAGGTCTCCAGCGTCCCCGTCATCGCGTCGGGGGGAGCAGGCAGTGCCGCGCACTTCGCCCCCGCCGTGCACGCGGGCGCGGATGCCGTCCTCGCGGCGTCGGTGTTCCACTCCGGGCAGCTGACGATCGGCGACGTCAAGGACGCGTTGGCCGCCGACGGGATCGAGGTGCGCCGATGACCGACGACATCGAGGCGCGGATCGCCCGCGTCGCGTTCGACGCGCAGGGCCTGACGCCCGCCATCATCCAGCAGTACGACACCGGCGAGGTGCTCATGCTCGGGTGGATGGATGCCGAGGCGCTGCGCCGCACGCTCACCTCGGGGCGGGTGACCTTCTGGTCCCGCTCCCGTCAGGAGTACTGGCGCAAGGGCGACACGTCCGGTCACGCGCAGTTCGTGAAGGGCGCGCGCCTGGACTGCGACGGCGATGCCCTGCTCATCACGGTCGACCAGGTCGGCGCCGCGTGCCACACCGGCGACCGCACCTGCTTCGACGCCGACGACCTCACCCCGGCCGTGGGGGAGCGGTGACCGCACGGCGTGCGCGGCTGTGGAGCGTCCTCGCGGTCATCCTCGGCGGGGCGCTGGCCCTCATCTCGTCGACCCAGACGTGGCTGGACGTCACGCTCCGCGGCGGCGCGAGCGAGACGCTGCACGTCCCCGGCGCCGCCGCCCTGCCTCTGCTCGCGCCGCTGAGCCTCGCCGCTTTGGCCCTGGGGCTGGCACTCACGATCGCCGGCCGGGTGACCCGCTACGTCTTCGGGGTCCTCGCCGTCGCGATCGGCGTGGGACTCCTCGCCGGCGCCTGGCGGATCGTGGCCGAGCATCCCGTCGACGCGGTCACCTCGACGATCGCCGAAGCCACCGGGCTCACCGGGACCGACACGGTGCGCGCCCTCGTGGCATCCCTCACCACCACCCCCTGGCCGTACATCGCGGTGGCGACAGCGCTGCTCATCGTCGCGGGCGGGGTTCTGACGCTCATGACGGCCCGCTCCTGGGGCGGTTCCGGACGGCGCTTCCGCACCGCCGCCGCACCGGCCGCCGACCGTCCCGGCTCGTCCCGCCCGCACGACGCGATCGATTCCTGGGACGACCTCAGTCGCGGCGATGACCCGACACGGTGATGCCCGGACGCCCCGCACCGCCCCGCTAGACTTGCCGAGCGGGCACGCCCGCCACGCACGCGAAGGAGAACAATGAGCAACAACATCGGCGACCCCGGCCACGGACACTCCCCGGCTGCCTGGGCGGCCGTCGTGATCATGCTCGTCGCGGTCACGGCCGGCACGCTCTTCTTCTTCCTCGACATGCCGGTGCTCGTGTGGGCATCGTTCGGTCTTCTGATCGTCGGTCTCCTGGTCGGCTGGGGCCTGGCCAAGGCCGGCTACGGTGTCGGCGGAGACAAGTACGTCGCGAAAGAGCACTGACGTGCTCGCCGACCTGACGGCCGGCGCGGTGCAGGATGCCGAAGAGCGCAGGCTCACCCGGCCGCTCGACGTCGTCGAGAAGATCGCCCTCGCCCAGCCGTCCGCGCGCGACGCCCTCGCGGCCCTCGCGCCCGCCGACCGCGTCAAGATCATCGCGGAGGTCAAGCGCGCGAGTCCCTCGCGCGGCGACCTCGCCGCGATCCCCGATCCCGCGCTCCAGGCATCCCGCTACGAGCAGGGCGGCGCGTCCACGATCTCCGTCCTGACCGAGGGACGCCGCTTCAAGGGGTCGCTCGCCGACCTGGAAGCCGTCAAGGCGGCCGTGTCGCTGCCCGTCCTCCGGAAGGACTTCATCGCGACGCCGTACCAGGTGCTCGAAGCCCGCGCGGCGGGTGCCGACCTCGTGCTGCTCATCGTCGCGGCCCTCGAACAGCCGCTCCTCGCCGAGCTGCACGGCCTCGTCCGCGAGCTGGGCATGACGCCGCTCGTCGAGACGCACTCCCTCGAAGAGGTGCAGCGCGCCGCCGACATCGGAGCCCAGCTCGTCGGCGTCAACGCCCGGAACCTCTCCACGTTCGAGCTGGACCGCGACCTGTTCGGCCGCCTCGCCGAGCACATCCCGGCCGGCGCCGTCCGGATCGCCGAATCGGCGGTGCTGACCCCCGCCGACGTCGCCCACTACCGCGCCTCCGGCGCGGACGTCGTCCTCATCGGCGAGGCGCTCGTCACGAACGACCCCGTCACGACCCTGCATGCGTTCCTGGAGGCTGGATCATGAGTCTGCGAGAAGCCGCCGGACCCTTCTTCGGCGAGTTCGGCGGGCGTTTCATGCCCGAGTCGCTCATCGCCGCGATCGACGAGCTCACCGCCGAATACGAATCGGCGAAGGCCGACCCCGCGTTCGACGCCGAGTTCCGCCGCCTCCTGCACAGCTACGCGGGCCGCCCGTCCGCGCTCACCGAGGTGCCGCGCTTCGCGGCGCACGCCGGCGGCGCGCGGATCTTCCTCAAGCGCGAGGACCTCAACCACACCGGGTCGCACAAGATCAACAACGTGCTCGGGCAGGCGCTGCTCACCCAGCGCCTCGGGAAGACCCGCGTCATCGCCGAGACCGGCGCCGGTCAGCACGGCGTCGCGACGGCCACCGCCGCCGCCCTGTTCGGCTTCGAGTGCACGATCTACATGGGCGAGGTCGACACCGAACGGCAGGCGCTGAACGTCGCCCGCATGCGCCTGCTCGGCGCCGAGGTCATCCCGGTCACGACCGGCTCGCGGACGCTCAAGGACGCCATCAACGAGGCGTACCGCGACTGGGTGGCATCCGTGGAGACGACGAACTACATCTTCGGCACCGCCGCAGGTCCGCATCCGTTCCCCGCGATGGTCCGCGACTTCCAGAAGGTGATCAGCGAGGAGGCGCGCCAGCAGCTCCTCGACGAGACCGGACGCCTGCCCGACCTCGTGGTCGCGTGCGTCGGCGGCGGCTCCAACGCCATCGGCATGTTCGACGCCTTCCTCGACGACGAGGGCGTCAAGCTCTACGGCGTCGAGGCCGCCGGCGACGGCGTGGACACGCCGCGGCACGCCGCCTCGATCGAGCGCGGCCGACCCGGTGTGCTGCACGGCGCCAAGACCTACGTCCTGCAGGACGAGGACGGCCAGACCGTCGAGTCGCACTCCATCTCCGCGGGCCTGGACTACCCGGGCGTGGGGCCGGAGCACGCGTGGCTCGCCGACATCGGCCGCGCCACGTACATCCCGGCCACCGACACCGAGGCCATGGACGCCCTGCGCCTCCTGTCGCTGACCGAGGGCATCATCCCGGCGATCGAGTCGGCGCACGCCCTCGCCGGGGCGCTGCGCCTCGGCCGGGAGCTCGGCCCCGACGCGATCATCGCGGTGAGCCTGTCCGGCCGCGGCGACAAGGACATGGACACCGCCGCGAAGTGGTTCGGCCTGTACGACGACGGCGCGGACCCCGTCGACACGCCGCCGGACACGGACGAGGCGAAGGGCGAGGGGACGGAGCTGTGAGCTCGCGCGTCGCCGCCGCCATCGACGCGGCCCACGCCGAGGGTCGCGGCGCGTTCATCGGGTACCTGCCGCTGGGCTTCCCCGACCTGCAGACGAGCATCGACGCGGCCGTGACCCTCGCGGAGAACGGCGCGGACATCCTCGAGCTCGGTCCGCCCTACTCCGACCCCGTGATGGACGGCACCGTCATCCAGGAGGCGACGCAGGCGGCACTGGCCGGCGGCTTCCGCCTCCGCGACACGTTCACGGCGGTCCGCGCGATCGCGGAGCGCGTCGATGTCCCCGTGCTCGTCATGACCTACTGGAACCCCGTGCTGCAGTACGGCGTGGACCGCTACGCCGACGACCTGCAGGCCGCCGGCGGGGCCGGGCTCATCACACCCGACATCACGCCGGACGCCGCCGCCGAGTGGATCGCCGCGTCGGAGCGCACGGGCCTGGACCGCGTCTTCCTCGCCGCGCCGACCTCGACCGACGAGCGCCTCGAGATGATCGTCGGCGCCTCGACCGGATTCGTGTACACCGTCTCGACGATGGGCATCACCGGCGAGCGCGCCGAGTTGGATGCCGCGGCCCGCGGCCTCGTCGCCCGCCTCCGCGCGCACGGCGCGGCGCACGCCTGCGTCGGCATCGGCATCTCCACGCCCGACCAGGTCGCCGGGGTGCTCGAATACGCCGACGGCGCGATCGTCGGCACCGCGCTGGTCCGCGCCCTGCGCGACGGCGGCCTCGAGCAGCTGGCATCCACCGCCCGCGCGCTGACGGCCGGCACCGCTCGCTGACCCACCCCCACCCCCGCCCTTCCCGCGAACCCACCGTGGCTCGCCGAGCCCCTGCAGGATTCGCGTCGGGGTCGTAGGGGTTCGGCGAGCCGATGTCGGTTCGACGGGGTCCTCGCGCGCCGACCGGCGCGGGGGAGCGGGCGGGGCGAAGTAGACTCGCGGCGTGACTTTCTCCGCGCTCTCCGTCGTCGCCAGCATCCCGAGCCCGCCGATCAGCAGCTTCCAGGTCGGACCGCTGACGATCCACTTCTACGCGCTCTGCATCCTCGCGGGCATCGTCGCGGCGGCGTTCCTCACGAACCACCGCCTCACCAAGCGCGGCGCGGAGCCGTGGGTCGTCATCGACATCTGCCTGCTCGCCGTCCCGCTCGCGATCGTCGGCGCCCGCATCTTCCACGTCCTGACCCACCCGGGCTTCTACTTCGGCGAGGACAAGAACCCGTGGGCGGTGCTGTTCATCTGGGAGGGCGGCATCGCCATCTTCGGCGCGCTCCTCGGCGGCGCCGTCGGCGCGTGGCTCGGCTGCCGCTGGACCGGCATCCGCTTCTGGAGCTTCGCCGACGCCCTCGCCCCCGGTCTGCTGCTCGCCCAGGCGATGGGACGCTTCGGCAACTGGTTCAACCAGGAGCTGTTCGGCCTGCCCACCGACCTGCCGTGGGGGCTGGAGATCAGCCCCGACAACCCCGCCTTCCCCGCCGGCCTCGCCGACGACACGCTCTTCCACCCCACGTTCCTGTACGAGGTCATCTGGAACCTCATCGGCGTCGTCGTGCTGCTGTGGCTCGGCCGGCGTCTGAGCATGCAGTGGGGTCGCCTGTTCGCCGTCTACCTCATCTGGTACAGCGCCGGGCGCATCGTGTGGGAGTCCATCCGCATCGATCCGAGCGAGATCTTCTTCGGTCTCCGCACGAACGTGTGGGCGGCCGTGCTCGGCGTGCTGGTCGGCATCGTCATCCTGGTCGTCCAGCGACGCCGTCACCTCGGCCTCGAGCCGTCGGTCTACGTGCCCGGTCGCGAGTGGACGCCCGACGGGGTTGTACAATCGGGGGACACCGATGACTTCGTGGACGTCAGCGCACCCACCACGCCCGAAGACATCCCAGACGCCGCCACAAGCAAAGTCACCACGTAAGAACACCGCGGGCCGACGTCGTCCCAGTTGAGCATCAATGTGAGGACGGTAGCGATGCCTTCGAGCCCCTATCGCGACGTCGACCGCCCCGGCGTGCTGCCGGGCATGCCCCCCAAGCAGGGCATGTACAACCCTGCCTTCGAGAAGGACGCCTGCGGCCTGGCGATGGTCGCGACGCTGCGCGGCGAGCCCGGCCACGACATCGTGCAGCTGGCCCTGACCGCGCTGCGCAACCTCGAGCACCGCGGCGCCATCGGCTCCGACGCGGGCACCGGTGACGGCGCCGGCATCCTCACGCAGATGCCGGACGCCTTCCTGCGCGCCGTCGTCGACTTCGACCTGCCGCCGGTGGGCGAGTACGCCGCCGGCATGGCGTTCCTGCCCCTGGAGGAGGCCGCGCGCCTCGCCGTCAAGGCGGGCGTCGAGAAGATCGCCGCCGCGGAGGGTCTCACGGTCCTCGGGTGGCGCGTGGTGCCCACCGAGCAGGAGAACCTCGGCAAGCTCGCCCACGCGGCGCGCCCGGCCTTCGAGCAGCTCTTCGTGTCGCACCCCGCCGCGGGCGACCAGCCGGCGCTGTCCGGCATCGACCTCGACCGTCGCGTGTACCGGCTCCGCAAGCGCGCCCGCCGCGAGCACGACGCGTACTTCGTGTCGCTGTCCTCGCGCACCATCGGCTACAAGGGCATGGTCACGACCCTGCAGCTGGAGCCCTTCTACCCCGACCTGCAGGATGAGCGGTTCGCGAGCGAGCTCGCCGTCGTGCACTCCCGCTACTCGACCAACACCTTCCCGTCCTGGCCGCTTGCACAGCCGCTGCGGATGCTCGCGCACAACGGCGAGATCAACACCGTCAACGGCAACCGCAACTGGATGCGGGCACGGCAGTCGCAGCTGGAGTCCCAGCTCATCGGCGACATCCGCCCGCTGCTGCCGATCTGCACGGAGGGCGCGAGTGACTCGGCATCGTTCGACGAGGTCCTCGAGCTCCTGACCCTCACCGGCCGCAGCCTTCCGCACGCGATCATGATGATGGTCCCGGAGGCGTACGAGAAGCAGGCCGACATCGACCCGCAGCTGCGCGCCTTCTACGACTACCACTCGATGCAGATGGAGCCGTGGGACGGTCCGGCCGCTCTCATCTTCACCGACGGCACCCTCGTCGGCGCGACGCTGGACCGCAACGGCCTCCGCCCCGGCCGCTGGACCGAGACCACCGACGGCCTCGTCGTGATCGGCAGCGAGACGGGCGTCCTCGACTTCGAGCCGGAGCGCATCAAGCGGCGCGGCCGGCTCCGCCCCGGCCGCATGTTCCTCGTCGACACCGCCAACCGGCGCATCGTCGAGGAAGACGAGATCAAGACGCAGCTGGCTACGGCTCAGCCGTGGCAGGAATGGCTGGATGCCGGGCGCGTCCGCCTGAAGGACCTGCCCGAGCGGGAGCACATCGTGCACCCCATCGCATCGATCACGCGCCGCCAGCGCACCTTCGGCTACACCGAGGAGGAGGTGCGGATCCTCCTGACCCCGATGGGGCAGACCGGCGCCGAGCCGCTCGGCGCGATGGGGTCGGACACGCCCATCGCGGTGCTCAGCGAGCGCCCCCGGCTCCTGTTCGACTACTTCACGCAGCAGTTCGCGCAGGTGACGAACCCGCCGCTGGACTCCATCCGCGAAGAGGTCGTCACCTCGCTCTCGCACGGCATCGGGCCGGAGCGGAACCTGCTGTCCTGGGGTGCGGACCACACCCGCGTCATCACGTTGGACTTCCCGGTCATCGACAACGACGAGCTCGCCAAGCTCCAGAACATCGACAAGGCGCTCCCGGGCCGCCGGTCGGTCACGATCCGCGGGCTCTACCACTTCGACCAGGGCCCCGGCTCCATGGAGGCGCGCCTGGAGGCCATGTGCGCCGAGGTGGATGCCGCCATCGCCGACGGCGTCGAGTTCATCATCCTGAGCGACCGCGACTCGAACAAGGACCTCGTCCCGATCCCGTCGCTGCTCATGCTCTCCGCCATCCACCACCACCTCATCCGCCAGGAGAACCGGATGAAGGTCGGGCTCGTCGTCGAGGCCGGTGACGTGCGCGAGGTGCATCACGTCGCGACGCTCATCGGCTACGGCGCGTCCGCGGTGAACCCGTACCTCGCGATGGAGACCGTCGAGTACCTCGTGCGCGCCGGGTTCATCACGAACGTCACGCCCGAGAAGGCGGTGCGGAACCTCATCTACGCGCTCGGCAAGGGCGTCCTGAAGATCATGTCGAAGATGGGCATCTCCACGGTGTCCTCCTACGCCGGCGCTCAGGTGTTCGAGGCCGTGGGCCTCTCGCACGAGTTCGTCGACAAGTACTTCACGGGCACCGAGACCAAGCTCGGCGGCGTCGGGATCACCGAGATCTCCGCCGAGAACCAGGCGCGCCACGACTACGCGTACCCCGAGGACGAGGCGGCCCGCGCCCACGAGCGTCTCTGGACCGGCGGCGAGTACCAGTGGCGGCGCGACGGCTCTCCGCACCTGTTCAACCCCGACACGGTCTTCCGGCTGCAGCACTCCACGCGTACGCGCCGGTACGACATCTTCCGGGAGTACACGAAGCTCGTCGACGACCAGGCGAAGGAGCTGAAGACCCTGCGCGGGATGTTCGCCCTGCGCGCGGGTCATCGCCCGCCCGTGCCCATCGACGAGGTCGAGCCGGTCTCTTCGATCGTGAAGCGCTTCTCCACCGGCGCGATGAGCTACGGCTCCATCTCGAAGGAAGCCCACGAGACGCTCGCCATCGCGATGAACAGCATCGGCGCGAAGTCGAACACGGGGGAGGGCGGCGAGGACACCGACCGTCTGCTCGACCCGCAGCGCCGCAGCGCGATCAAGCAGGTCGCGTCCGGCCGCTTCGGCGTCACGAGCATGTACCTCACGCACGCCGACGACATCCAGATCAAGCTCGCGCAGGGCGCGAAGCCCGGCGAGGGCGGTCAGCTGCCGCCCGCGAAGGTGTACCCGTGGATCGCGCGGACGCGCGGGGGCACGCCCGGCGTCGGCCTCATCTCGCCGCCGCCGCACCACGACATCTACTCGATCGAAGACCTCAAGCAGCTCATCTTCGACCTCAAGCGCGCGAACCCCGGGGCGCGGGTGCACGTCAAGCTCGTGAGCCAGTCGGGCATCGGCGCGGTGGCCGCGGGCACCGCGAAGGCCCTCGCCGACGTCATCCTGGTCTCCGGCCACGACGGCGGCACCGGCGCGAGCCCGTTGAACTCGCTCAAGCACGCCGGCACCCCGTGGGAGCTGGGACTCGCCGAGACGCAGCAGACCCTCATGCTCAACGACATGCGCGACCGCGTCGTGGTGCAGGCCGACGGGCAGCTCAAGACGGGTCGCGACGTCATCATCGCGGCGCTCCTGGGCGCCGAGGAGTTCGGCTTCGCGACGACCGCGCTGGTCGTCGAAGGCTGCATCATGATGCGCGTCTGCCACCTCGACACCTGCCCCGTGGGCGTCGCGACGCAGAACCCCGTGCTGCGCGAGCGCTTCACCGGCAAGCCGGAGTTCGTCGTGAACTTCATGGAGTTCATCGCGCAGGAAGTGCGCGAGTACCTCGCCGAGCTCGGCTTCCGCTCGCTCGAGGAGGCCGTCGGCCACAACGAGCTGCTGGATGTCAACGGCGCGGTCGAGCACTGGAAGGCCAACGGGCTGGACCTCGCGCCCATCCTCGAGGGTCCCGCCTTCGCGGCGGACGTGCCGCGGCGCAACGCGCGGGCTCAGGACCACGAGCTCGAGGACCACTTCGACGTGCAGCTCATCGAACGCGCTCAGGATGTGCTGGTCCACGGCGGTCACATCGCCATCGACCTGCCGGTCCGCAACACCGCCCGCGCCGTCGGGACGATGCTCGGGCATCACGTCACCCGCGCGCACGGTGAGAACGGCCTGCCCTCGGGCTCGATCGAGGTCAACCTCACGGGCTCCGCGGGTCAGTCCTTCGGTGCTTTCCTGCCCGCGGGCATCACGCTGCGACTCGAGGGCGACTCGAACGACTACGTGGGCAAGGGCCTCTCCGGCGGTCAGATCGTCGTCCGGCCCCCACGGGCCGCGACGTTCGACGCCTCCCAGAACGTCATCGCCGGCAACGTCATCGGCTACGGCGCGACGCAGGGCACGATGTTCCTGCGCGGCGTCGTGGGGGAGCGGTTCTTCGTCCGCAACTCCGGCGCCACCGCCGTCGTCGAGGGCGTCGGCGACCACGCCCTGGAGTACATGACGGGCGGTCTCGCCGTCATCCTCGGCACGACGGGGCGCAATCTCGGCGCCGGCATGTCGGGCGGTTCCGCGTACGTCTACAAGCTGGACACCGCGCTGGTGAACCGCGAGGCGATCGCGAACGGCGAGCTGGAGCTCCTCGACCTCGGCGCGGGCGACGCGGAGATCCTCCGCGACCTGCTCGTGCAGCATGTGGCCGAGACGGACTCCGCTCTCGCCGCCGCACTCCTGGACGACTTCGACGCCGAGGTGTCGAACTTCGTCCGCATCCTGCCGCGCGATTACGCCGCGGTTCTGCAGACCCGCCAGGAGGCGGCCGCCGAGGGGCTGGACCCCGATGGCGACGTCGTCTGGACCCGAATCCTGGAGGTGACCGGTGGCTGACCCCAAGGGCTTTCTGAAAGTCACCGAGCGCGAGCTTCCCGCGCGTCGGCCCATCCCCGTCCGCATCATGGACTGGAAAGAGGTGTACGAGCCCGGCGACTCCGCCGTGCTCCGCCGCCAGGCCGGTCGCTGTATGGACTGCGGCATCCCGTTCTGCCACAAGGGCTGTCCCCTCGGCAACCTGATCCCGGAGTGGAACGACCTGACGTGGCGCGGCGAGGGCCGCTCCGCGATCGAGCGTCTGCACGCGACGAACAACTTCCCGGAGTTCACGGGGCGGCTGTGTCCCGCGCCGTGCGAGAGCTCGTGCGTGCTGGGGATCAACCAGCCCGCCGTCACGATCAAGCAGATCGAGGTCTCGATCATCGATGACGCGTTCGCGAACGGCTGGGTCGAGCCCGAGCCGCCCGCTCGCCTCACCGGCAAGACCGTCGCGGTGGTCGGCTCCGGCCCCGCGGGCCTCGCCGCCGCCCAGCAGCTCACCCGCGCCGGTCACACCGTCGCGGTGTACGAGCGCGACGACCGCATCGGCGGGCTGCTGCGCTACGGCATCCCGGATTTCAAGATGGAGAAGCGCCACCTCGAGTCGCGCCTGCGGCAGATGCAGATCGAGGGCACGCGCTTCCGCGCGGGCGTCGAGATCGGCACGGACCTGTCCTGGAGCGACCTGCGCGCCCGGTACGACGCGGTCGTCGTCGCGACCGGCGCCACCGTGCCGCGCGACCTGCCCATCCCGGGTCGCGACCTCGCCGGCGTGCACTTCGCGATGGAGTACCTCGTCGAGTCGAACAAGGTCGTCGCGGGCGACCAGGTCGCGAACCAGATCCACGCCGAGGGCAAGCACGTCATCGTCATCGGCGGCGGCGACACCGGCGCCGACTGCATCGGCACGGCCCACCGCCAGGGCGCGCTGAGCGTCACGAATCTCGCGATCGGCAAGGAGCCGCCGTCGTCCCGCCCCGACCACCAGCCGTGGCCCATGACGCCGACCGTCTTCGAGATGCAGTCCGCGCACGAGGAAGGCGGAGAGCGCACGTTCCTCGCGTCGACCGTCGAGTTCCTCGCGAACGACGCCGGCGAGGTCCGGGCCCTCCGGGTCGCCGAGACCGAGTACCGCGACGGCACGCGCGTGCCCAAGAGCGGCACCGAGCGCGAGATCCCCGCCGATCTCGTCCTCATCGCGATGGGCTTCACGGGTCCCGAGCGCACCGCGCTCGAGCACCAGCTGGGCGCGATCTTCACCGGCCGCGGCAACGTGGAGCGCGGCGATGACTACCAGGCGACCGCGCCGGGCGTCTTCGTCGCCGGCGACGCGGGCCGCGGGCAGTCGCTCATCGTCTGGGCCATCGCCGAGGGACGCGCGGCGGCCGCGGCGGTGGACGAGTACCTTATGGGAGGGACGAACCTTCCCGCCCCCGTCCGACCGCGCGATATCGCGATCGGCTTGCAGTCCGCCTGAAGCGTAGGCTGTAAGGAACACTAACAAAACCCGAAGACCGGAGTCAGTACGTGAGACGCGCCAAGATCGTCGCCACCCTGGGACCCGCCACATCCTCGTATGAGAGCCTCCGCGCGATCATCGATGCCGGTGTCGACGTGACCCGATTCAACCTGAGCCACGGGGACTACAGCGAGCACGAGGCCCGTCTCGCCAACGTCCGGAAGGCCGCGGACGACGCCGGCCGCACGGTCGCCATCCTGGTGGACCTCCAGGGCCCCAAGATCCGTCTCGGCAAGTTCAAGGCGGGCCCGCACGACCTCGCGGTCGGCGACGTGTTCAAGATCACCACCGAGGACATCGAGGGCACCAAGGAGATCGTCTCGACGACCTTCAAGGGTCTCCCCGAAGACGTCACCCCCGGCGACTTCCTGCTGATCGACGACGGCAAGGTGCGCGTCCAGGTCACCTCCGTGGACGGCCCGGTCGTCACGACCGAGGTCATCGTGGCGGGGCCCGTCTCCAACAACAAGGGCATCAACCTGCCCGGCGTGGCCGTCAACGTCCCCGCCCTCTCCGACAAGGACGAGGCCGACCTCCGCTGGGGCCTCCGCGCCGGCGCGGACATCATCGCCCTGTCGTTCGTGCGCAACGCCGCCGACGTGCAGCGCGTGCACGCGATCATGGCGGAGGAGGGTCGCAAGATCCCCGTCATCGCCAAGATCGAGAAGCCGCAGGCCGTCGACAACCTCGAGGAGATCATCGACGCGTTCGACGGCATCATGGTCGCCCGTGGCGACCTCGGCGTCGAGCTGCCCCTCGAGGCCGTCCCGATCGTGCAGAAGCGGGCCGTCGAGCTCTGCCGCCGCATGGCCAAGCCCGTCATCGTCGCGACGCAGATGCTCGAGTCGATGATCGAGAACCCGGTCCCCACGCGCGCCGAGACCAGCGACGTGGCCAACGCCGTCCTCGATGGCGCGGACGCCGTCATGCTCTCCGGCGAGACGAGCGTCGGCAAGTACCCCGTCGTCGTCGTCGAGACGATGGCGCGGATCATCGCCTCGACCGAGGACCACGGCCTGGAGCGCATCGCGCCGTTCACGACCAAGCCCCGCACGCAGGGCGGCATCATCACGCTCGCCGCGGAGGAGGTCGCCAAGTTCGTCGAGGCGAAGTACATCTGCATCTTCACCGAGTCCGGCGACACGGCGCGGCGCATGTCGCGCCTGCGTCCCATGATCCCGATGATGGCGTTCGCCGCCGACCCGGCGATCCGCCGCCGCATGGCGATGACGTGGGGCGTGCAGTCGACCCTCGTCGAGCACGTCGCGCACACCGACCTCATGTTCCTGCAGGTGGACGACTTCTTCCTGAAGAACAAGCTGGCCGAGGAAGGCGACGTCGTCGTGGTGATCTCCGGATCGCCTCCCGGAATCATCGGCTCGACCAACGACATCCGCATCCACCGGATCGGCGACGCCGTGCACGGCAAGGCCCCGATCTACCAGGCCGGCAAGTAGCCCGGACAGCGGACACGAAGAGCGGATGCCACGCGGCATCCGCTCTTCGTCGTTCCCGGGGACGGGCTCACCACCCGCGGGTGACGGCGCATCCTTTCCCGCGGTGATGTCCGGCGCCCGCGAGGTCGCCGATCTTCCAGACCTCGCCGTTCAGGGTCGTGACGTAGGCGGTGTGCCGCGCGAAGGCGACCGATGTCGGAAGGTCCAGCTCGTCCGCGACGACCGAGAACCTGCCGTTCCGGTTCACCGCGAGGAGCTCGCCGCTGTCGGGCAGGCCCGGCGCACCCGCATCCACCTGCCCGGGGGAGTCGCCCTGCGACAGCGCGTACAGCCCGCACGGGCCGAACTCGACGTCCACGAGCAGGCTGTAGCCGGATGCCACGGTGCGCGGCTGCGGGTTCTTCAGCCCGAACGAGACCACGGTGCCGGTCTCCGGCAGGTGCGGGACCGGGCCCGCCTCGGCCATGTAGACACGCGGCACGCGGACGGCGAGCCCGGTGGGCACGATGTTCGCGAACTGCTCGACCTCGGTGACCACTCCCGACCACGACGCCTTGAGGACGCGGTTGTGGTGCCCGTCGGTGACGAGGAAGCCGCCGCGGACGGGCTCCATCGCGAAGACGACTCCGCGGGTGAGGAAGAAGTCGATGTCCGGCGGCGGCGGGTTCTTCAGCGACCAGTCGCCGATGTCGGCGATGACGGTGAAGCTGGACGGACCGTCGACACGGTAGATCCCGTCGACGTCGTTCCGCGTGCTGCCGGGGACGTCGTCACCGACGTTGGCCACGAGGACGTACGCGGTACGGCCGACGAAGGCCACATCGATGGGCCCGCCGATCGGGATGACCGACTTCGGCAGCCCGGTCACGAACGGCGTCTTCACGCCCGTGCGCGTGTCGATGCGCGTGACCTGGCCGATCGCGCCCTCGACGACGTACAGGGCGCCATCGGGCCCGATGGTGCTCCCGCTGGCCTGCTGCAGCCCCGAGACGAGGAGCGTCGCCGCGGGCGGAGCGGCGCCGCCGCCGGGACCTCTCGCCGGGGCGGTCGCGGTCGCCGCGGCCGGGGCGAGGAGCGATGACACGAGGAGCGCCGCGGCGGCGGCGCCCGTGAGCAGCGTCTTCTTGATCTTCATGGGGGTTCCTCCGGTCGACTGTCGTCGGTGCCGGCCGGCGTTGGATGCGCCGCCCATGACGGTGAGAACACCGCTCATGCTCCATCGTCAGCGCGGCCGACCTCAGGCTCCTCCGTCGCGGCGACGAGGTCAAGGGGGGGTGAGAAGGGGCCCGGTCGTCGCCGGCTGCACCGGGATGCGGGGTCGTACAGAGGGGTGCCGGTGGTGGGAGTCGAACCCACACGTCCGAAGACAACCGAGTTTGAGTCGGTCGCGTCTGCCATTCCGCCACACCGGCGCACGCCGGAATCGACCATACCGCAGGAACCAGCGCGCACTGGGCTCTAGGATGGACAGGTGACTGATCAGGAACAGCCCACGGCGTCCACGTCCTCCGCCCCCCGACGCGTCGTCGTCGCCGAGGACGAATCCCTGATCCGCCTCGACATCGTCGAGATCCTCCGCGACAACGGCTTCGACGTCGTCGGCGAGGCCGGTGACGGCGAGACCGCCGTCCAGCTCGCGACCGAGCTGCGCCCCGACCTGGTGATCATGGACGTCAAGATGCCGGTACTCGACGGCATCAGCGCCGCCGAGAAGCTCAGCAAGAGCCACATCGCGCCGGTCGTCCTCCTGACGGCCTTCAGCCAGAAGGAGCTCGTCGAGCGCGCGAGCGAAGCCGGCGCCCTCGCGTACGTCGTGAAGCCTTTCACGCCCAACGACCTGCTGCCCGCGATCGAGATCGCGCTGGCCCGCTACGAGCAGATCATCACGCTCGAGGCCGAGGTCGCCGACATGGTCGAGCGCTTCGAGACCCGCAAGCTCGTCGACCGCGCCAAGGGCCTCCTGAACGAGAAGATGGGCCTGTCGGAGCCGGAGGCGTTCCGCTGGATCCAGAAGGCGTCGATGGACCGCCGTCTCACGATGCAGGACGTCGCGAAGGCCATCATCGAGCAGCTCTCGCCCAAGAAGGCCTGACGCCGCGCGGGATCAGCTCGCGGGCAGATCCTTGATCATGTTCGTGATCCGGATCGTCGAGCAGCGCCGACCCTGATCGTCGGTGACGACGATCTCGTGCACCGTGACGCTGCGACCCAGGTGGATCGGCGTGCACACGCCCGTGACGATGCCGCTCGTGGCCGACCGGGTGTGGGTGGCGTTGATGTCGACGCCCACCGCGAGGCGACCGGGCCCCGCGTGGAGGTTCGCGGCCATCGAGCCCAGCGACTCCCCGAGGACGACGTAGGCGCCGCCGTGCATGAGCCCGACCGGCTGGGTGTTGCCCTCGACCGGCAGCGTCGCGACGCACCGGTCGACGCCGAACTCGGTGATCCGCATCCCCATCTTCTCGGCGAGCGCACCGAGTCCCCGGCGCGCCGCCCAGTCGAGTCCGTCGACGGATGCAGGGCTGGTGTCAGAGGTCATCGTTCGCCTTCGCACGGTCCGGATCGGGTGTCGCCTCCGCTGGCTAGGCTTGCAGGGTGACGGACTCCGCAAAGCCTACCCTTCTCGTCGTCGACGGCCATTCGCTGGCCTACCGTGCGTTCTTCGCGCTCCCGGTCGACAACTTCTCCACGAAGGACGGCCAGCACACGAACGGGATCTACGGCTTCCTGTCGATGTTCGTGAACCTCGTGAAGGCCGAGAAGCCCACCCATCTCGCGGTCGCGTTCGACACGTCGCGCCAGTCGTTCCGCACCCGGGAGTACGCGGAGTACAAGGCGAACAGGTCGGAGTCGCCGGCGGAGTTCAAGGGGCAGATCCCCCTCCTGCAGGAGTGCCTCCAGGCCATGAACGTCCGCGTCCTCACGAAGGAGGACTTCGAGGCCGACGACATCCTCGCGACCCTCGCGACGCAGGGGGCCGCGCTCGGCTACGACGTGCTGGTGTGCTCCGGCGACCGCGACACCATCCAACTCGTCACCGACGATGTGACGCTGCTCTACCCGAACGTGCAGGGCGTCTCGCAGCTCAAGCGCTACACGCCCGACGCCGTCGTCGAGAAGTACGGCCTCCCGCCGGAGAAGTACCCGGACATCGCCGCGCTCGTGGGGGAGACGAGCGACAACCTCCCGGGCGTGCCGAAGGTGGGCGAGAAGACCGCCGTCAAGTGGCTCACGCAGTACGGATCGCTCGATGAACTCCTCGCCCGCGCCGACGAGATCAAGGGCGTCGTGGGCGGCAACCTGCGCGAGCACCTCGACGGGGTCCGGCGCAACCGGGGGCTGAACACCCTGTTGCGCGACGTGGAGCTCGAGGCGAGCCCCGCCGACCTCGCCGTGCAGCCGATCGACGCCGAAGCCGTGCGCGACATCTTCTCGCGTCTGGAGTTCCGCACCCTGCTGCCGCGCGTCTTCGAAGCGATGGGGGCCGATCCGGCCGAGACCCCCGCCCGCCCGGGCGCCGCCGCCCCGAATGCGACCGAGCCCGACCCGGCGGGGATCGCCGCATGGGTGGCGGCGGCCGACGGCGAGGTCGGCGTGACCCTCGTGATGCAGGCCGGGCTCCCGGTCCGCATCGGCCTCGCGAGCACCGGAGCGGCCGTCGAGACCGCCTGGACCGACGAGGCCGCAGCCGCCCTCCGCCCCTGGCTGGAGGGCGATGCCCCGAAGGTGCTCACCGACGCGAAGCCGCAGGTCAAGGCGCTGCGCCGCGCCGGCGTCCGCCTGGCCGGACTCGCCTTCGATCCGTTGCTGGCCGGGTGGCTCCTGCGCCCGAGCCTGCCGGACAAGAACCTCTCCGACCTCGTCGGCCGCTACCTCGATGAGACGCTTCCCGAAGCAGACCCCACCCAGCTCGTCCCCGAGACGGAGGGCGCGACGCCCGGTCAGCTCTCCTGGTACACGCTGCGCGTGGCCGAGGCGCTGCGCGCCGAGCTGCCGGAGAGCGTGGCATCCGTCCTCGCCGACATCGAGCTGCCCACCCTCGACACCCTCGCCGACATGGAGCTCGCGGGCGTCGTCGTCTCGCACGTGAAGCTGTCGACGTTCTCCGCCGAGCTCGCCGCCCGCGCCGACGCGATCGCGCAGCAGGCGTACGCGACGATCGAGCGGGAGGTGAACCTCGGCTCGCCCAAGCAGCTGCAGGAGGTGCTCTTCGACCAGCTGCAGCTGCCGAAGACCCGCAAGACGAAGACGGGGTACTCCACGGATGCCGCCGTCCTGGCAGACCTGCAGGAGACGAACCCGCACCCGTTCCTCGACCTGCTGCTGCAGCACCGCGAGGCGATGAAGCTGCGGCAGATCATCGAGTCCCTCGACGTCGCGATCGCCGCGGACGGTCGGATCCGCACCACCTACGTCCAGACCGGCAGCCAGACGGGGCGCCTCTCCAGCACCGACCCCAACCTCCAGAACATCCCGATCCGCAACGAGGAGTCCAGCCGCATCCGCGCCGCCTTCGAGGTGGGCACGGGGTACGAGACGCTCCTCACGGCCGACTACTCGCAGATCGAGATGCGCATCATGGCGCACCTCTCCGGCGACCCGGGGCTCGTGGAGGCGTTCAACTCCGGTGAGGACCTGCACCGCTTCGTCGGCGCCCGCGTCTTCGGCGTCGAGCCGGCCGACGTCACATCCGCCATGCGCACGAAGGTGAAGGCCATGTCGTACGGCCTCGTCTACGGGCTGTCCGCGTTCGGTCTGTCCAAGCAGCTGCGCATCGAGCAGTCCGAGGCGAAACAGCTCATGATGGAGTACTTCGCGCGCTTCGGGGCTGTCCGCGACTACCTGCGCTCCTCCGTCGAGCAGGCCCGCATCGACGGCTTCACCGAGACGATCTTCGGGCGCCGTCGACCGTTCCCCGACCTGTCGAGCCCCAACCGGGTCCTCCGCGAGAATGCCGAACGCGCCGCCCTCAACGCGCCGATCCAGGGCAGCGCCGCCGACATCATGAAGATCGCGCTGTTCCGCATCCACGGCGAGTTCGCCGCCGAGCAGCTCACGTCGCGCGTGCTGCTGCAGATCCACGACGAGCTCGTCGTCGAGGTGGCTCCGGGGGAGTGGGATGCCGTCGAGCGCATCGTCCGCAGTCGCATGGGCGATGCGGCCGAGCTGACTGTGCCGCTGGACGTGCAGATCGGCCACGGCGCGGACTGGAACGAGGCGGGTCACTGATCTCGCGGCCCGGGTCGGTTTAGGCTCGGAGGATGACTGACGCACAGCGCACTCCCACGCCGATCGATGAGATCGCCGACGGCTGGGTCGACACCGTCGCCGAACTGTCCCCGGGCCTGGCGACCTACATCGGGCGATCCGAATACAACGACCGTCTCGACGATCTGTCGCCGGCAGGGACGGAGCGCGGCCGGGCGGCCGCCGCGGCGACCCTCGCGGCGCTGGAGGCGGCCGAGCCCGTCGACCAGGTCGACGTCGTGACCAAGGCCGACCTGAAGGGCGACCTGTCCCTGCACCTCGAGATGTACGACGCCGGCGCGCACCTGCGCGACCTCAACGTGATCGCCTCGCCCGCGCAGGACCTGCGCAGCGTCTTCGACCTCATGCCGACGAGCACCGTCGACGACTGGGCGGTCGTCGCCACCCGGCTCGGAGCGATCCCGGCCGCCATCGACGGCTACGTCGAAACCCTTCGTCAGGGGATCGCGCAGGGCGTCGTCCCCGCGCGCCGCCAGGTGTCCGAGGTCGTCACCCAGATCGGCCGGTACACCGCGGCCCAGGGCTTCTTCGCGACGTTCGCCGCCGAGGCCTCGCCGGAGGAGGGCTCGCTGCCCGCCTCGCTCGCCCGCGACCTGTCCGGCAACGCCGACGCCGCGCGCGTCGCGTATGACGGCCTCGCCTCCTTCCTCTCCGACGAGCTCGCGCCCGCCGCGGGCGCCGAGGACGCCGTGGGCCGCGAGCTGTACGCCCTGCACTCCCGCCGCTTCCTCGGGGCCACGATCGACCTCGACGAGACGTACGAGTGGGGGGTCGAGGAGCTGTCCCGCATGGTCGCCGAACAGGAGTCCATCGCGAAGGAGATCAAGGCCGGCGCGAGCGTCGAGGAGGCCGTCGCCTTCCTCGAGGCCGACGAGTCCCGCAAGCTCCGCGGCACCGACGCGCTCCAGAAGTGGATGCAGGAGACGAGCGACCGCGCCGTCGCCGAGCTCGGCCGCACGCACTTCGACATCCCGGACCCCATCAAGAAGCTCGAGTGCATGATCGCGCCCACGAACGAGGGCGGCATCTACTACACGGGCCCGACCGACGACTTCTCCCGTCCCGGCCGCATGTGGTGGTCGGTTCCGGAGGGCGTCGACACCTTCGACACCTGGCGCGAGCTGACGACCGTGTACCACGAGGGCGTCCCCGGCCACCACCTGCAGATCGCGCAGGCCGTGTACAACCGTGCGGAGCTCAACTCCTGGCGCCGGCTCCTCGCCGGCTCGAGCGGGCACGCGGAGGGCTGGGCGCTCTACGCGGAGCGCCTCATGGAACAGCTGGGCTACCTCGACGACCCGGCCGACCGTCTCGGCATGCTCGACGGTCAGCGCATGCGCGCCGCGCGCGTCGTGCTCGACATCGGCGTGCACCTGCAGAAGCCGAAGCTCGACGGCGAGGGGGTGTGGGACGCCGACTACGCGCTCGCGTTCATGCGCCGGAACGTCAACATGTCGGACGAGTTCATCCAGTTCGAGGTCAACCGCTACCTCGGCTGGCCCGGGCAGGCGCCGTCGTACAAGGTCGGCCAGCGCATCTGGGAGCAGATCCGCGACGAGGCCGAGCAGCGCGCGGGCGACGCGTTCGACATCAAGCAGTTCCACATGCGGGCGCTGACCCTCGGCGGCGTCGGACTGGACACCCTGCGGATGGCGCTCGCGCAGGGCTGAGCACCGTCAGTCGACGCGGAGGTCGCGGGCGAGCAGCGCCACGACCTCCGCGTCGCGCGTCTGACGGAAGTCGTCGTAGTACTGGCCCACCGCCCACAGGTTCCGCTGCGGGTGCGGGCACACGTACTCCTCCGCGACGCCCGGCTCCGGCCGCCAGGCCGCCGGTGCGACGGGCACCGCGAGCACGATGTGCGCCGCGCCGTGGGCGCGCAGCGAGCGGCATGCCGCCGTCGCCGTCGCGCCGGTCGCGACGCCGTCGTCCACGACGATGACTGTCCGCCCCGCGGGGTCGCGCCCCGGCACCGAGTAGAGCGCCTCGCGCCGCCGCAGCTCCTCCCGCTCCGCCTTCTCCACGGCGGCGAGCTGCGCCGGTGTCGCCCAGCCGTCGGCATCCGGATGCACGACACGGACCCCGTCGGCGATCGCCCCGACCGCGAACTCCTCGTGGCGCGGCGCGCCGAGCTTGCGCACCGCGACGGCGGTCAGCGGAAGGCCGAGCGCCCGCGCGACCTCTGCCGCGACGACGACGCCGCCGCGCGGCAGCCCGACGACGAGGGCGTCACCGCCGCGCCGGTCATCCAGCGCGCGAGCGAGGTCGCGGCCCGCCGCGGCGCGATCCTCGAAGAGGGCCATGGGGCCACCGTACGCTGGTGAGTGCGCCGGCGGAATGCGCCGCGATCCCATCGGGAATGCACGCCCGATGCGCCGAGTTCCATTCATCAGCATGGAAAGGGACGAATCATGACGGTACACCTGGGCCTGGACACCTTCGGCGACATCACCCTGGACGCGGAGGGTCGGCGCGTCAGCGACGCGCAGACGATCCGGCACGTCGTCGATCAGGCGGTGCTCGCCGACGAGGTGGGCGTCCACTTCTTCGGCGTGGGGGAGCACCACCGCCCGGAGTTCGCGGTCTCGAGCCCCGAGATCGTCCTCGCGGCCGCCGCGGCGCGCACCTCGCACATCCGACTCGGCACGGCCGTCACGGTGCTCTCCAGTGACGACCCGGTGCGGGTGTTCGAGCGCTTCTCGACGCTGGATGCCGTCTCGCACGGTCGCGCGGAGGTCATCCTCGGCCGCGGGTCCTTCATCGAGTCGTTCCCCCTGTTCGGCTACGACCTGCACGACTACGAGACGCTCTTCGAGGAGAAGCTCGAGCTGTTCTCGCAGCTGCTCACCGAGAAGCCCGTCACCTGGCAGGGATCGCTCCGCGCGTCGCTGGACCAGGCGGACGTCTACCCGAAGACCGAACACGGCCTCACGGCGTGGGTCGGCGTCGGCGGCAGCCCGGAGTCCGTCGTGCGCACGGCTCGGCACGGCTACGGCCTCATGCTGGCCATCATCGGCGGGCCGGCCGGGCGCTTCCGGCCGTTCGTCGACCTCTACCACCGTTCGCTGGACAGCTTCGGGCGCGGGAAGCTCCCGATCGGGGTCCACTCCCCGGGTCACGTCGCCGACACCGACCAGCAGGCGTGGGAGGAGGCGTACCCGGGCGTGCAGTCGATGAACGACACGATCGGCCGGGAGCGCGGCTGGCCGCCGTACAACCGGCTGCGCTTCCAGCACGACGTCGGCCCCGAGGGCGCCCTCTACGTCGGCTCGCCGGAGACGGTGGCCCGGAAGATCGCGGACACCGTCCGCACCCTCGGCGCGGACCGGTTCGACATGAAGTTCTCCACCGGCACGCTCGGGCACGAGCGGATGATGCGCTCCATCGAGCTCTACGGCACCCAGGTGGCGCCGCTCGTGCAGGACATGCTCGCGTCGCGGTGACGGCGGGTCCCCGGCATCCGTAGCATTCAGTCATGACCGATGTCACGACTCCGACGGTGGTGGCGCGCCTCGACGCCCTCCCGTTCACGCGCGGCCACGCCCGCATCCTCGGCGGCTCCGGCGTCGGCTGGGCACTGGACGCCATGGACGTCGGCCTCATCTCGTTCGTCATCACGGTGCTCGTCAGCGAGTGGTCGCTGACGGGGGAGCAGGCCTCGTGGATCGCGTCCGCAGGCTTCGTGGGGATGGCGGTGGGCGCGACGCTCGGCGGGCTCCTCGCCGACCGACTCGGTCGCCGCTCGGTGTTCGCGATCACGCTCCTGATCTACGGCGTCGCGACCGGCGCGAGCGCGCTCGTCGGCGGTCTCGCGCTCCTCCTCGTGCTGCGCTTCTTCGTCGGCCTGGGCCTGGGGGCCGAGCTGCCCGTGGCGAGCACGTACGTCAGCGAGTTCGCCCCCGCCCGCATGCGCGGGCGCCTCATCGTCATCCTGGAGGCGTTCTGGGCCGTCGGCTGGACGGCCGCCGCGCTCATCGGCTTCTTCGTCATCCCGAACGTCGACGAGGGGTGGAGGTGGGCCTTCGCGATCGGGGCCATCCCGGCCGTCTACGCCCTCGTGATCCGGTGGGGACTGCCGGAGTCGGCGCGCTGGCTGGAGCGGCAGGGCCGGCGCGGCGAGGCAGAGGCCGTCGTGGCGCGCCTCGAGGCGTCGCCGGCGCTCGCCTCGTCGCAGCGTCGCCGCGTCGAGCCGGACGCCCCGGCGACGACCCTGGCGGGCCCCGCCGCGACGACGGCGGGGGAGCGGCTCCGGGCTCTCTGGTCGGCGGAGTTCTCGGTGCGCACGGCGTGCCTGTGGCTCGTCTGGTTCTGCGTGAACTTCGCCTACTACGGTGCGTTCATCTGGATCCCGACCCTGCTGTTCTCGCAGGGGTACGACCTCGTGAAGTCGTTCGGGTTCACCCTCATCATCACCCTCGCCCAGCTGCCCGGATACGCCGTGGCCGCGTGGCTGATCGAGGTGTGGGGGAGGCGCCTGACGCTGTCCGTCTTCCTCGCCGGCTCCGCGGTCTCGGCCGTCCTGTTCGGTCAGGCCGGCACTGAGACGCTCATCATCGCGTCCGGCATGGCCCTGTCGTTCTTCAACCTCGGCGCCTGGGGCGCGCTCTACGCCGTCACGCCGGAGATGTACCCGACATCGCTGCGCGCGACGGGCTCGGGCTGGGCGGCCGGGGTCGGCCGGATCGCCTCGATCCTCGCGCCGCTGAGCGTGCCGCCGCTCCTCGCATTCGGGGGCGTGCCCGTGCTGTTCATCGTCTTCGCCGTGTTCTTCGTGGTGGCCGCAGGCGCCGCGTGGGGACTCGTCGACAAGAGGGGACAGACGCTCGATGACCGCTGAGCACACGCCGGCCGTGCGCTTCGCCGCCATCGGCGACTCGTTCACCGAGGGTGTGGGTGACGAGCTCCCGGACGGCAGGGTGCGCGGCTGGGCGGATCTCGTCGCCGAGGGGTGGGCGCGCTCGCGCGGTGACGAGATCGCCTACGCCAACTTCGCCATCCGCGGCAAGCTCGTGTGGCCGATCGTGCACCAGCAGCTCGAGGCCGCCCTGGCTCTGCGTCCCACTCACCTCTCGTTCAACGGCGGCGGGAACGACATGCTGCGTCCGCGCACGTCGATCGCGCACATCGCGGATGCGTTCACGCACGTGCTGCGCCGGTGCGACGAGGAGGGCGTCACCCTGATCCTGCTCTCGGGCGCGAACCCGTCGGCGCAGCTGCCGATGGGCCGTGTCATCCGACGGCGCGGCGACCTCATGTCGGCCGCCGTGATCGAGCGGATGGGCGATCACGGCGACGTCGTCCAGGCCCTCAACTGGCCGGATGCCGAGCTGTCCCGGCCCGCCTACTGGTCCGAGGACCGCCTCCACATGAACGCGCGCGGCCACCACCGGGTCGCGGCACGCGTGCTCACCGCACTCGGGGAGAGCGTCCCCGACGGGTGGTGGTCGCTTCCCGAACTGCCGGAGGCCGTGCGACTCCGGCGCGCGGAGTACATGCGGGATCACCTCGGGCCGTGGGTGCGGCGCCGGCTCACCGGCACATCGTCCGGCGACGGTCGGGCACCGAAATACGGCACCTGGACCGCCGTCTCGGCGGCGGATTAAGCACAATCGGCGCGGCGCTGTCAAGAGGAGGCGCCGCGCCGCGGGGATCGGTCATGATGACACCACGACCGACCCACAAGGAGTCAAAATGAGCATCGGAGCCGGAATCGCGCTCTTCGTCATCGGAGCCATCCTCGTCTACGCCGTCAACGTGGACGTGGAGTTCGTCAACCTCGACATGATCGGCTACATCCTGATGGGCGCGGGCGCTCTCATCTTCATCATCGGCATCGTCATGATGCTGCGCCGCCGCCAGACCGAGTCCGTCACGCGGACCGTCGATCCGGTCGCCGGCGAGCGCGTCACGCGCAACTCCACCAGCACCTCGGGTGACCCGACCGTCTGAACCGTCCCCA